>NZ_DASZXR010000001.1:0-226745 GCF_035546395.1 Puia sp.
CATCTCGAACACAAGGCGGCAGAGACGATCATGATCGACTTTGCCGGCAAGAAGCTGCGTTATACGGACCTTGCCAGTGGAGAGGTGGTGGAATGCCAGGTCTTTATCGCGGTGCTGCCACACAGCGGCCTGATCTTCTGCATGGCGGTACCCAGCCAGCGGACGGCCGATCTCGCCGATTGCCTGAACGCCATGTTACTTTACTACGGCGGAGTTACACTGATCATCCTGTGTGACAACCTAAGAACAGCCGTGACCCGGCCGGATAAGTACGAGCCGTTGTTCACCGATATGTGCTACCAGCTCAGTGAACATTATGGGACGACCTTCAGCGCCACGAGGCCGGCCAAACCACGGGATAAGGCCATGGTGGAGCGTAGTGTCAACATCGTTTACAACCATATTTACGGACCGCTTCGCAACCAGGTCTTCCACTCCCTGAAGGAGCTCAATGCCGGCATTGCCGCTTGCCTGGAAAAGCTGAACAACAGGCGCTACAAAGGCTCTTCCTATAGCCGGCGACAGTTGTTTGACAACCAGGAACGGCCGCTGCTCCGGCCGCTTCCTTCCTCCCCCTTTACTCTTAAGAGAGCCATCCAGGCCACGGTACAGCGCAATTACCATATCCAGCTCTCCGAGGATCATCGGTACTATAGTGTCCCGTATGGATACGTCGGTAAAAAGGTGAAGGTCTTATATGACAATAAGACCTTGGAAGTTTATTACGATCATACCTGCATAGCGCTGCATCACCGCAGTTCCCTTACCAGCGCCTATATCACCCACCCCGATCACATGCCCTCCAATCATCGGTATGCGCTTCAGGCGGGCGGCTTTACAAAGGAAGAGTTACTGACCAGAGCAGGCCGGGTAGGACCACAGACCGCGCTGGCCGTCGAGCATATGTTTTCGGGGAGCATTTACCCGGAACAAAACTATAAAGCCTGCCATGGCCTGTTGATGCTGCAAAAGACCTACGGTCCTGCACGCCTCGAGAACGCTTGTGCCCGGGCCCTGACGGGCTCCCGGATCAACTACACCCTGATTAAAAATATCCTTCGCTCAGGGCTGGATAAACAACTGCCGCTACCGGTCGCAACCCCTTTACCCCAACACGACAACATCCGGGGAGCCGCAGCCTACCAATAAGTCATTTTTTGTAAACCCATATATGCATATGAACACAACAATAGCAATTGTTTCCGGAGTTGGTATTCTCCAACTCGATTCTCCCAGGATTATTTACTAAGATGGAGATGGTGTAGAAGGTGGTGGCGGCGGCGGTGGTGGGGGGACAGGTATTTGTGGTGCCTGTTGTGGTGCACTCGGAAAATAGTTTGGATGCCCCTTTTTCTCATAGTCTCCGTCATCCCGTTTGGGTGGAAGGTTGATCGGTTTTTGTTCAGATAGCATTTTGATAGATATTTATGGAACAAAAGGTAACAATAAGAATAATTGCAAGCAAGGAAAAAAATACACTTACTCTGTTCCACCAGATAATCCTCTTGTTATATTTTAACGATCGCTTTTCCAATATCTCGCGGTCTTGCGGCCTTTTGTCAATGTCTTGCAAAAGCTTTAAGGTGTGCTCAGCTGTAATCATATGCCCAAGCATATTAATAATAAGACTTGCTGTAAGCAGTCCCCAGGCGATTATCAGCAGGCTGATTAAACAAGCGTCCTGCAGATGAACGACATTGCTAATAAACGATACCGAAACCGCCAACGTTCCGGCTGTCAACGTAGTCAAGGCTTTATCGTGAGAATCATCACTCTTGTTTTTGTTGCCCAAAAGCGATTCCCGGATCGATTTTACAAGCTCTTCTTCCTTTACGTTCATTTTCCAAATTACAACTTTAAAGCCTATCTGCAAATACATTCCGGACGTATTCCGGCGCTACGATAATTCATTCATGGATGTTGATATTATAAACGAACCGAAATTCCCCCGGTCACATATTTCATTTCCTTTTTCCTCATTGCCGCTTTATTGAAAATCATCGCTGCTTCCCGGTCTTTTTCAATAACTCTAAACCAGTATTCAGCTGGGATGGAATTATTTGAGTGCAATTCGAGCCGAATGGGTATATATTCAGGAGGTGTACGCCGCTGATTGATCAACTGGCTAAGCAAGGTTTCATCGATGCCTATTTGTTCGGCAAATCCACGTCGCTTCACCTCCAAAAGATCTATATATAATTTCAGGAAATAACCAAAGGAAAACTCGCTATTGGGCTTTTCCGCCCTAAAGTAATCTTCCATCCGGAATTTTAACCCCATCAATCTACCGGTCAGCTTTTCCGCATCCGTCATCTTTTCCCGAGCCTTCTGCCTGGCTTCAGCCAACTGCAGATCGGCGGCCTTTTGTTGCTTCGCGGAAAGTTTTACGGGAAAGACCAAGGATTCAGCCAGATCTTTGGGGGAATGTTCCTGCAGTAATTTTTTATAACTCATGGTAAGTACTTTTTAATTATTGCTTGCAATCTGGCGCCTTCCAGGAACAACTGTGGCCCGCCGTCCATCATGCCGTATTTGCTTTTATAATGAGCCCTTAGTTCGGTTTTTGGCAGGAGAGATATACACGCTTGGTCGAAATACTTGCTTATGGCTGTTCTGCCTGCGAAGGCGATGAGACTCCCTGCAATACCGTCATATTTTTTGCCTTTTCCCTGGTTGTCACGGGATACGCAAAGAAGATGAATTTGCATCCGATACTCCCTCGGAAATTCCGTCAGTGCCAATAGTCCCAATATCTCCGATTCGCCTTGCAAAGTCAGTTTAAACAAGTCTGCAGTACCTTTTTCCTTTTTCCAGTCAAAGAAGTACCTCTTTTTGGTGATTTGTTTAAAGTCTGTATCCTCAAGGGGAGAAATGGACGCCGTCAGCTTTCTACCAGTTGCCACCTCGATTATTGCCATTGGCTAAATTACAAAAAACTTGGCATAAAATGTAAAGCTTTTTACAAATGCAATGGTGTCGTTTGTATCAATTTGATATATTTGCAGGGTAATCGCTCTTTCGGTGATCGGTACAAGCCCGTTCATTTGGGTTAGAGGGGGAAATGAGGGGGGATAGAAAATGTGGATTAATAAGCTTTTGAAAACAAATAAGTTATCTCGCGGGTATGAAACTCCCAGCGGGATCACGATAAGCGTTCTTCGGAACGCTTTTTTATTTTAGCTGCTTCTCATTTTCAGCGCGTTGTTAAATCTTCAATCAATCGGATACAAACGGGTACCATCCATTTCGGTACCTATTCTGGCACCATTGTTCATCAGGGAATGGAAGGTCAAAAGTTTCGGAAATATCTATACGGTCCTTTTCGACAAAAAAACAATACCTGTTCTGCTCCGACTATGTGACCAACTATATCACTCCAAAGGGTTCCGATATCCTGGTGTTCGAAGCGGGAGGAAAGCCGATCGCCCGCTTTGGCCGCAGCTGCAATTACGACGGCCCCGTCTGCAGGTATCATTGCCTGATACCGGACAGCGATGGCAACCTTTATGTGGGCGAAATTCTGACAAACCGGCTGCAAAAATTCCGGCCACTGCCCATGTCCCCCCAATAAGCCCTTATTTGCGGGGATGAGGCTACCCTTAGCACCGGGACTAGCCCCGTCCCGAGACGGAATTCGTTATCCCATTTTACCCAGCCTCTTAATTCTGACAAGATTGACCACGAGATAGATCAAAATGCTCCAAACGCAGAGGATGATCGAGCCGGACATGAGCAGTAGCCAGACCGGCGCCCTGTTCCCGGTTGCATATAGCGTCCTTTTGCCAAAGGTATCTTCGGTTGCAAATTTTTTCCCCCATGGCACAGTCATCTCCTGCAGCAGGTTCCCGTAGCTGTCGTTGTCGTCCACTTTTGCCACGATAACGATATTCCCATTTACATCGCCAGCGAGACTGTCCCGCTTAAACTCGGCGGTGACACGACCGGTGGAGTCGGTGCTATAGGTCGGCGTCTGGTTCACATTCAGATAGGCGTCCAGCCGCTTTATCGCGATAGCGACGTCGACGCCCTTTACGGGCACCCATCCCGAATCCTTCCATTCGAGAAGGGTGGCCACGATCTTCCGGTCGCCCGATGTATCGATAACCATCTTTGCCCTGGAAACGGTCAGGTCCGCGCTTGCGGAATCGTATTTTTTATCGCCGGCGAATGTGGCCAGGAACGTTTTTTTCGGATTCTGGCCCCATTCCTGATGCAATGCCGGGGGAATATAGGCAAACGCCTCCCCCTTGTCGTCCGTCATTACTTCCTTTATCAGGCTGCCCGCGGATTCGCTGCCCAGATAGATCTTCAACGCTTCGCCGCCTACGGGCCTGAACCGTCCTTCTATTTTTGCCTTTGTCTTTACCACCACATAAGGGACCTTGTCGTCGATGGAAAAATAGCTTAACCCGATGCTCAAAGCGCTCTTTTCCGCGGCTTGTGAGAAGGCGCTATGCGCGTTCATGGAAGAAAAAACGACTAGCAATCCGGCAAACCTAATGATCGGCAGTTTCATGTTGTTCAGTTAAGGTTTCATGAATGGGAATAACGGGAAAAATCCTGGCCAGGATGGTGATGACCAGCACAGCTCCCGCCAACGAACCAAAAGCAATCGCCCACTCTTCCCAACTCGGAAAATAATGGTGATAGCCAGCCGGGACGTTGTACATCGGGAGAAAGGGGTTCAGCATCGTGGGGGTCACGATCAGATAGCGCTTCAGCCACGCTCCCACGATGACCATAATGCCGACGATAAAGACCGGCAACGGCTTTCTCCCTTTCCTGAACAGCAGGATGACGACGGGCAATATCATTCCCGTCAGGATGGCAAACCAAAAGACCCCCGCAAAGTTACCCGTGAACAGATCCGTCAAATAACCCGACTCCGACCGCTTCATTTTGAAGACGGGGGTCAGGAATTCGTTGATGTTGAAATACAGATAGATCAGCGACAGCAATACGACGATCTTCCCCATCTTATCGAAATGGTCCTCCGTTATATATTTCTCCAGGTGATAGACCTTTCTGAAAATGTACATCGCGACTCCCACCGCCCCGCTGCCGACGAGGAATGCGCCAGCGATAAAATAGGCGCCGAAATTGGTGCTGTCCCAGCCGGGCCGGTAGGTAGTGGCAAACAACCA
The DNA here is from genome assembly GCF_035546395.1 of Puia sp. Lineage (GTDB taxonomy): Bacteria > Bacteroidota > Bacteroidia > Chitinophagales > Chitinophagaceae > Puia. The sequence continues at coordinate 5,145 of NZ_DASZXR010000001.1, forward strand.
GGAAGTCACGGTATGGATGGAAAAGGCCACCGGGATGATGGTAATGCAAAGTATGCTGATGGCCTTTTCATTTAGTCTCGCCTGCCCGTCCGTACCCTTCCAGAAGGAGCCCAGGAAACGGTAAAATCGCTGCAAGCCTTTGGCCGGCGCGTTCTTGACCCCGAGCAGGATCTTCAGGTCGGGAAGAAGAGGATAATACAGCAGCAGGAGACTGATGAAAAAATATGTCGTGATGACGATGACATCCCAGATGATCGGCGACTGGATCCGGCCATGAAGGAACAAATTATAAAACCTGTCCGGCCTTCCCATGTCCACTACGATGATGATTGCCGCAAAAATGATGGCCGCCACCGCGATCATCTCTGCGATCCTTGTCAGCGGCATACTCCATTTGACATTCAACAACCTGAATACGGCAGTTATCAGGGAGCCCACGAGGCTAATGGCAACGAAGAATACAAAATTTGAGATATAAATTCCCCAGGATGCGTAATCCCTCATGGCCGTCACGACCAGCCCATATTGCAACTGGCGATAGTAGGCGTACAGACCTACCAGGCAGAACACGATGAGTATTCCCACAAAGAGCTTACCTTTTCTGCCGAATTTCTGTGGGAGCAGGTCGCGGATGATCCTTTCTTCGGCCGCAGAATTGAGATTTTCCATTGTACCCGATTAAGATGATGATTTTTGGGTGCTGTCGTCCTCCAGTCCCGATTTGAAAGGAAAATTCCTGTCAGCGGGGGGTAAATAATAGACGCTGGGTTTCGTTCCCAGATCCTCCATCAGCCGGTATCCCGCCTTGTCCTTTATAAGATCGCTGAACCGGAACGTCTCTGAACCATTCGTGACGGAGTCTTCATTCATATCCCCGAAAAAGAAAGTGCCGTTCGGGCATGCCGAAACGCAATGCGGCAGTTCCCCCTTCCTGGTCATGTCGGGGCAAAAATCACATTTGCCGACGGTCCCCTTTTTTTGCGGAACGCTGCTTTCACAGGAATACGGTTTGGCGGCGACCTCGGCCGGGATATCCGGCGCCGACCAGTTAAAGACCCTTGTGGAATAGGGACAGGCCGCCATGCAGAAACGACAGCCGATACACCGGTCGCTGTCGATCAGCACGATCCCATCCTCCCTTTTGAAGGTGGCGTCTACGGGACAGACTTTGACACAGGGCGGCTCGTCGCAGTGCATACAGGTGGTAGGCTCCCAGTATGGGGCCGTGTGCTCCGCATCCTGCATGGGATAGACCTTGATCCAGTTCTGCCCGGGGTTGATATGATGCATATGATTGCAGGCCTCCTGGCATTTCCTCAGGTTCTTGCACCGGGAAAGGTCGATCACCATCACGAATTTCTTCCCTTTCATGCCAACCCTCGCCTCGTCGTTGGACACTGACGGCAGGTTGGGGACCGGCTTGAGGAATGCCTGATCCACCTCGATCACCTCACCGTCGACGGACAAGAGTTTCACCATTTTCCCGGACGCAACTGCATGCTCGTCCGCGCCGGCTTCAAAGGGAGTCTTCTTGGAAGAACATCCGACTGCCGCGCCTGCGGCCAGCAGACCGGTCAACAGGAATTCTCTCCTGGAATTGTTTTCTTGATTCATGGCAGTATTTTTTTAAACTGAAAGGGTTCTCATCTTTTTACCCAGCGCTTCAACTCTTCGTCACTCACTTTCTTCCCACCCGAAGCCAGCAGCGCCTTATCGATCTCCACCAGACGGCCGTCCTGGGTAAGCATCTTCACCGTCTCGCCTTTGTTGCCGGGAGCGCAATCCACTCCATTTCTTCCCTGCCTCCCCGGGACCTTTATCGCCCTGGAGAAGAGGGCAAGTATGGATAAGAGACCGACACCGAGTACCAGTTTCCTTCGCCCGGACGAAGTTTTTTGTATCGCCTCCCTTGTATTGTTTACCATGGTTTCCTATTTATGCCGGACCTAAAAGTACTCTCCTGCAAAAAGCCGCCGGATGACTACGATCAGTGCCCGGAATGATAAAAACGCGAACGATGAACGGAAAGGAAAGCCCCCCGAGGGCAGGGCTCTTCCCGTTTACTGTTTTTTTCCAGCTTCATTTCCTGAACGTACGCACAAAGACAACGAGGTTCCAGATATCTTCCTGGTCGGGAATCTTCTTTTTGAAGCTGGGCATATCCTCCCGCCCTTCCGATATCTTATAGAACAGGGAACCGTCCGTCTGTGCCTGGACATCGGGTTTGGTGAAATCACCCGGTTCCGTCTTCAATTGGGGAGCCTTGCTCCCATCGCCCAAGCCCTTGGCGCCGTGGCAGGACTTACAATGGGTATTCCATAGCTCTTTACCCGCCGCAATCGATGCGGCATCGGACGCGACCGGGTTCTTCTTGTCTTTATAAGCATCGGGAACCGGCCAGGGTTTCTTAGGCTGAAGCGGCACGAATGCGGAAATGACGTTTGACGTCAGAAATCCGACAATGATCATCAAGGGAAAGAACAGGTTTTTTTTCATTTTTGAGGCATTTTATTGATGTTTAAAATAGAACCCTAAAACCGTATCGATATTCGGCATATCCGCGAGCACCGGATCCTTCGTTCCATCAAAAAGAAAGAGGCCGCAGATATCGTTTTTGTCATTCAGGTCTATGTATATCCTGCTTTTATCCGCCTTTTCAAACAGCAGATACCGGGCCCGGAATGTGTCGATGACGCGCACCCCCGGCCAGTGCTTTTGCAAGACCAGCCGGGAATACTCCATCTGATAATGACAGTCATGTGTCAACATCGCAAAGACATCCTTTTTGTTCACCGCCCGTATCTTATCCATTTGTACGGAATCGGGACTATAGAACACCGCAGAAGGGCCGGTTATGCGAAGGGTATCGTTGTAAGTGGAAGGCGGTTTTTTTATTATCGCCGGTTTCGGTCCGCCGCCTTTTTCTTCCGGCCGCACCTCTCTCGCAACCGGGCCGGAACAGGAAGAGATGCAAAGGAACAAGCCGGCCGTTCCCAGCAGGGAAAGGCGCAAGGCTTCGAGGTTTTTCCTTAAAAATTCCACAACCTCGTAATATTAAACCCGATGACGAATTGCCCACCCGGCACTTTCGTGCCCCCGGTCTCGGTGTATCCAAACGGGTTGTTGGAGTTATACAGGCTGTTCTGCTGGGGATTCAACAAGCTGTAATTGCCCGCAAACAACTGGAAGGCGTGACCGCTGGTATTGAATTCGAACCCGAATGCAATATTGGGATGCGGATTGTTCGTAGGAAAGCGGGTCAGCGGCTGGTCGTAATCGACGATAAAGCAGGTTTTCTCGGTCAGGCGGTATCTCGCGGACACGGAAGCCGTAAAGAGATCGAATTTTTCTTCCTTGAAAACGATGTTGACGACCGTATCATGCGAGGTGTAGTAGCCGGGCACCGAATTTTGATGCGATATGCTGGCGGCCACCTGTACAGAAAACCGGTTGGTAACCTTTCTGGCGATGATCACCTGGTTGAAAAAAGACCAGCGTTGGGTATTATAAGTAAACAAAGTATGGCCGGGATCCCGTACGGACTTATAGGCCATATTGCCGTAGTAGGTGACGCTTACGGGATACAATCCCTTCGTTTGCCTGATGATGGCATACTTGGCGCTCCCATCCCAGAGCATACTGGCCTTGGAAAGTCCGAAACCCAGCTGCAGGTTGTTGATCGGCACATAACTGAACCCGAGCCGGATATTGGAGGCGCCATAGATCCCCCACAGATCTTTATACCCGTTTTGCACGGTCCCGAACCGGTGCTGGATATCCGCCTCGAAGGTTCCCTTGACGGGCACCATGACCGTTTGATTGTCGATGATCCAATTGCTCTGAAAGGTATTCTTTTCCGGTTTTTTCCTGACCGGCGCCTCCTTTTTCTTCGCGCCGGAAGCGCTGTCATCCTGCCCGGAGGCCGAAAGATTCAGCAAAAGCAGCAATAGCGGCAGACAGACGCCGGCTTTCAGCAGTCCGAACGGCGCTTGATTGAGAATATTTTTCATTTGAAGAATATTTTTAATGTCGATTAATTGTTCGGCGCTCCGTTTCGGATCCAGTCATAGATCTTCTGCCGGTCGGTGGCGGAAGGAATATGCACCTCCATATCCCCGTTTATCTCTACATAAAGCGTGCTCTTGGTCGGGACGATGGTATTGACAAACCCGCCGGTAAGCTGTTGGTAGGAAACATCCGGGGTCAGGTAGGGCATCTGTGAGCCTGCTACGTGACAACCGGACAAAGCGCAATTGGTGCTGAATATCGGCTGGAGATCTTTGCTGAAACTTACGAATTGCGGGGGTTGGGTAGCCGTAACAGGAGGAAGGATCACATCCTTGTAGCAACCGGTCATCGACACGCCAAACGCGCATACCGCGCAAAGCACCAATCCGGTATATACGAATGATTTTTTCATAACAAATTGTTTTTCGCCCTGTTACTTATTGTTGAAGTTCATGTTGCACTGAACGCTGATGAGATCGGATATTTCGGCCGTCGTGATCCCGAATGACCGGCAATTGAACTTGAAATTCAGCTGCAGGCCGAAGACATCGTATGCCGAAGCCGTTCCAGCCCCGACGGTGGATCGTTTGCTATAGGAGAGCGTGCCATTGATGGTGGTGTCGTGCGATGCGGAAAGCCCACCCTTCCAGGTCATCACCATGGTTACGATGTACCCCGAGCTGGCCGGATCCAGCGTAACCTGGGTGGTCCGCAGAATGGCAATATTGGAATCGATCAGATTTTGTGTCGAAGCGATGATCTTCGGAGCGCTTACATAGCCCAGATAACATCCGCCGTCCCTTCCCGGCTCCCCTGTGTTGGAGGTGTTCATCTGGACATATCCATTGAAATAGGTTTTCGTAGGGTCATTTTCATAAAAGGCCCAGGATGTATCCGGCAATGGCTGACCGGTGGTTGAATAGGTCTTTTTAGCCGCAGCAGAGATACTGCTGATGCCGAACATGTTGAACCTTCCCGTCAGGAGGCCCGCCTCACCGAGATAGTTGCCCGACCATAATACACTGGAGTGTACCTGGTCGAATTTCCATTGGGTCGTATCCCCAACGGTGAGCGTTCCTGGCAGGAAGACCCCATTGCCACGGGTAATGGTAGCCGTACCGGTAGACTGGGTGGGGAGGAGCATCTCCTTGTGCGTGCACCCGGCAATGTACCCGTAGGTGCTGATAATAGCCAGTATGACTACGAATAATTTTGAACTGAGCTGTTTCATAAACAGGTTTTTGATGTAGTAAATAAGAAAATTTCAAGAAGACGTATAAAGCTATCCGCGACTAGTAACTGCTTGAATGACTCTGATCAAACGATACGATGATATTGGTCACATCCCTAGCGGCGGGACGGCCTGTTCCACCGGCCAAGGACAAAATGACAAAATGCGACAAATAGAAAGGCTCCGATGGCAAGGACAAGGCTAACGCCATACATTTGCATATCATTCCATATCCGGCCCCCATCCTTGTCGGATCCAGAAAGTTGCTGAAGCAAATCTTTGGATATCAAGGAAAAGAAAACCAAACTATGCCAAAAAGAAAGGGCCGGCCTTTTGACAAGGGCCGGTGTCCAAAAGAAGATCGCCGAGACTCCCCATACCGTTAGAAACAGGGTCCAGGGAGACAGTGAAAGAGCCCCGCCAAAACGATCCAGGTGTAAATTCCTGAGTTGAAGCCCCAGGTAGAGCGCCCCCAAAAGACCGTATGCAACAGGCCAAAGCGACAACAGCCTGTCCCCTGCTGCGTGCTTTACAGTCCGTTGCGGCATAAATGATCGAAAGACGGCATACATCATGGGATAGCCGGAGAAAAAGGCTATTGCTTCAAACCGATGGAGGCTTTCAAGGAATCCGTTTGCCATAGCCCGTGATTGAGTATTCCCGAGTGAACTATTGAATGAATTTAGCCGGGGCGACCTGGATCCGATATGATTATTATCAGTCAATCTCAGGACTTTGATCAACCCCGGAACGTATACTTTTTTTTAATTTATTTCAATCGAGTTACCTTGAATCGCGTTACAAAAAGCAAGTGCCTGAGGCGGTACTATTCATTTTGGCTTTGGAAGACACGGATGTTCCCAAGGCGGGAACGACATTCATACCTTATGATTTTATAAACCAATGGCCTTGGATTGCTTTTCAAATTTGAAAGCGCCGTAAATCTGAAAATAATCGGTTCGAACTCCATACCATCTCGTTCACGAACAAGATCGAAGCCTTCAAGTCAATGGATTTGAAGGCTTTTTGTTTTTGCGCGGCGCCCCATCGCACATTGCCAATCGGAAGTTTTCTTGTATCTTATAGTGCAATGAATACCAGGAGAGATTTTATTAAGATGGCTTCAGCAGGTTTAGGAGCCATCCATTTGCCTGACATCCTGCGGCCCGAAACCCCAGGTCCATTCGCCAGGAAGAAGATCGTTTGCGTAGGCGCCCACCCCGACGATCCGGAGAGCGGCTGCGGCGGGACATTGGCCAAACTGTCGGCGCTGGGACATGAAGTCACCATCGTCTACTTGACTACAGGCGAGGCAGGGATCAACGGCGCCAGTCATGAGGAGGCCGCGCGGATAAGACGGCAGGAAGCCATCAACGCCTGCCAGGTGCTCAACTGCAAGCCGGTATTTGCCGGCCAGATCGACGGCGATACCATAGTGAGCAATGCGACCTTACAACATCTTCAGGAACTGATCGGCCTGGAAAACCCGGACTTCGTATTTTGCCATTGGCCGGTCGATTCGCATAAGGACCATCAGTGTGCCAGCCTGCTCACGATCCAGGCCTGGGTCCGGGCGCCCCAAAGATTTATGTTATACTTTTTTGAAGTTTGTTCCGGCGAACAAACTATGGGGTTTCATCCGACCGACTTCGTAGACATTACCGACACCCAGGAACAAAAAAGAAAAGCCGTCTATTGCCACACCAGCCAGGACCCGGCAGGCATCTACGCATGCGGCCATGCCGCAATGGAGGATTTCCGAGGGCGGGAACTGGGCGTGAAGGCGGCCGAAGGTTTCGTGATGATGACGGGTAAAGGGCGGGGAATACCCGGCTTTTTTTAGTTCCTTTGTATTAAAATTGATCCTTGGCGATCCGGCTATGATCCATAGGATTCACCCCCCAATCGATGACCGAACCCAACACCAAACCATCTTTTTTCCGCAAACTTTTCTTCGGCCGTCCCGAAGACAATCTCCGGTCCGCGTATTCGGTGATCCGGCGCCAGCGGCTGAACCTGTACAAGGTCTGGAACAATGAAACACACAACGACATAGGTCTGGAAAAGATTCTCCGCCTCTTCCTGCTCGTCCAGCAGTTCCTTTATCCGGGCATCTATATCCGAAATCACTTCGGCAGGCAGGGTTCGACGTATAAAAAGCTGGCCATCGAATTGTATGTGCTCTTGAAACTCGTCTTTCCCCTCGTGTCCTTGTTTTCGGGATGGTATACGAATATCTTCATCCAGGCAATAACGGGCTATTTGTTATCGGAAACGATCTTTTATGTCGCGACCCTTTTCTTTGCCGCCGAAATTTTCGACGAACCCCGTTCATCCAAGCGGTCGATCCTGCTCCTGTTCCTGAACTATATCGAGATCTCCTTTGATTTTGCCGTCATTTACGGCGGGCTGGGTCTCCTGCAGGGAACGGCTCACTCCCGGCTTGACTTCGTCTATTTCAGCTTTATGACCTCTTCGACGATCGGTTTTGGAGACATCTATCCCACGACCGCCCTGGGGAAATACGTGGTCACCCTTCATTCGATGATATTCCTCTTCTTCATCGTACTGTTCCTGAACTTTTTCACCAGGGTCGACACCAGGCATCATAAATGACGGCGATCGGCGATAGAGCACCGTTCCCTGTCGCAATTAGCCCCAAAAATGTCTGAATCTGCCCTTTTTGCCGTCTGGCCAAGACCCTATCTTAGCCGGCAATATGAAACTACTTCTCACTTCGGCCGGCATCAGCAACAACAGCATCCGAAACGCACTTATTAGCCTACTGGGCAAACCGATCGGGGACTCCAGCGCCTTGTTTATCCCTACCGCCATCTACGGCATTCCCAACGGCGGCGACATTGTGCGCGGCGTCATCTGTGGATCGCTTGGCTCCCCATTCTGTGACATGGGGTGGAAATCGCTGGGCTTGCTGGAGCTTACTGCACTGCCGAGTATCAAAGAAGACCTGTGGGTCCCACTGCTCCGGAACACGGATGTTCTGCTGGTCGGCGGTGGAGATTGCCAGTATCTCACCTATTGGATGCGGAAGTCAGGCCTGGCCGATCTGTTACCGTCGCTGCTGCAAAAGATGGTGTATGTTGGACTGAGTGCCGGGAGCATGATCGTGACCCGCTACGGGACGAGTTACGGGAATCACCTTTTGCCGGCCGATACCGACAAATCGCTCGGGTGGTTGGAATGTGCAATCCATCCCCATTTGGACTACCCGGCATTTCCGGAGAATTCGCTGGCCAATTTGGAAAAGCTGGCTGCTACGATACCAGTCCCCTCTTACCTGATCGATGATCAGACGGCGATTCAAGTGGTCGACGGGGTGATCGAGGTGGTCTCGGAAGGCAATTGGAAGAGGGTTTGACGATCAAAGTCTCGTCGCAACCGCCGGCCGTCGAAGCTACTCGGACCGAAGACTTTTTAACGGATTGACCAACGCCGCCCGGACAGCCTGCAGGCAGAGGGTCAGCATGGCAATACCCACCATCCCAGCGGCCGACAATGCGATCATCCACCAACTGATATCGATATGATACGCAAATTGCATCAGCCATCGATGCATGACCCATACGGCAACCGGCGTAGCCAGGACGATCGCCACCAGGATCAACCGGATAAAATCTTTCGAGAGCAGGATCACAACCCCGGTCGCGGTCGCCCCGAGAACCTTCCGGATGCCTATCTCGCGGGCACGCTGGCGGCCTATCAACGCGATCAATCCCAACAATCCCAAACAGGACACGAAGATGGCCAGACCGCAGAAATAGCCGATCACCCTACCCTGTTTTTGATCCCGGGTGTATTGATCCCCAAGGGTCTTGTCCAAAAAACTAAATTGAAAATCCTTGCCGGGAAACCAGGCGTCCCAATTCCGTTGCAGGAAAGCGATGGCCTCCTTTGTCCTATCGGCGCGTATTTTTATCGAGAAGCTCGTTAAGCTCGGGAAATCGACGTCCATGACGAGAGCATCGATCGGTGAATAAAGCGACTCGGCATAAAAATCCCGAACGACGCCAACGACGATCCCTTCCTTTTCTTTCACGTCCCTTTTGCCGATCAGGCTGATGGTTTTCCCGATTGCCTGATCCGGCGTCCCGAAATGAAACCGCCGGACTGCCGTTTCGTTGATCACAAACGCATGGTCTTTATCGGATCCGTAGGCTTCGGAGAAATTCCGGCCTGCCGCCATTTGCATTCCATAGGTAGGGATAAAATTGTAATCGACCCGGATGTTCAGGGCAAAGAGATTATCGCCGGCCGAAAAACCTTGCGGGAGAACGCCTCTGCGCAACACCCCAAGTCCGGGTTGCTGGTCGGACAAAGTCATCCCTTTGATGTCCGGATTAGTCAGCACCTTTTCGCGGAACGCCTGCAACCGGTGATACAGGCTGTCGTTGGGCCGGTTGAAGATCGAATTGATGCTCCAGGTCCGAACGGGGACAACCAGCGTATTTTCTTTTTCAAAACCGAGCGGCTTAGCCTGTAGAAAATTCAATTGCCCGAACATGATGAGGGTGGCGATCATCAATCCCATCGAGGCAGAGAATTGAACCACCAACAGGGTCTTGCGCAATAGCCCTCCCCTGCCCTTGTTACCGGCAAAATCGCCTTTCAACGTCGTCACCGGTTCAAAGGCCGAGATAAAGAACGCCGGGTAGAGCCCGGCCAGCAACCCTGCGAGCAGGAACACGGTCAGCAAGCCCAGCCAGAGTTTGCCGTCCCTTAGCAGGTCGAAGAATATGAAATGCTTGTCGGCAAGATCGTTGAACACCGGGAGAAACGCCGCAAGCAGGACGATCGACGCCAAAAATGCCAGGAAGCTGAGCGCGAGCGATTCGGCAAGGAATTGGAAGATCAGCTGTTTACGTTCGGCGCCCAACACCTTCCTCATTCCCACTTCTTTGGCACGGCGCAAAGACCGGGCAGTGCTCAGGTTCACAAAATTGATTCCCGCGATCACCAGGGTGACCAGGGCGATGCCCCCAAAAATATATACCTGTGTGATGCTGCCGACAGGCTCGATCTCACTGAGCAGATCCGACCGCAGATGGATGTCCCGCACGGGCTGCAAATGATAGACGATGTCCCTGGCAAATTCCTTTGGCGCATGCGCTTTGATAAAACCCGCAAACCCTTTATCGATCGGGGCGGCAGCCTGTCCGGGTTTGAGCAGCACATACGTGGAGGAATGGCTGATGATCCAGTTGTGATCCAGGTTCGTTTTGGCCTCCGGCGTGATCGTCGCGAACATGGTTGGATAGCTCGCAAGAAGGTCGATATGGACGTGGGAGTTGTCGGGGAAGTCGGCAAAGACCCCTGTGACCAGCAGCGGATAATCCCCGTCGAGCCGGATCGACTGGCCTACGGCGGGAGTATCCCCGAAATATCTGCGGGCGGCGGATGCCGACAGGATAACGGTGGAAGGGTTTGTAAGGGCGTGGCGCGAATCGCCTTGCAGAAAATGGAAAGTGAAAATGTCGAGAAGGGTGGAGTCGCCAAAGAAGAACTGCCGTTCCTCCGTTTTAGTGATGTCTTTTTGAATAGTTGCGCTCCGGCGGAAAAGCCGGGCCGAGGTTTCGATCCCCGGAAAATAGTCTTTGAGCAACGGCGCGGCAGCTATCGACAGCGTGGGCAGACCTTTTTCCATGCCCGCGAATTTTGGTATATAGGTGATGCGGTAGAGCCGGTCGAGCTTCTTTTGAAAGTGATCATAGCTGAGCTCGTCCCGAACGAAAATCAAGATCAGAAAGCAACAGGTCATGCCGACGGCAAGGCCCAATAGGTTGATAAAACTATATACTTTACCCTTCCGAAAGTTACGGATGGCAACAAGCAGGTAATTTTTGATCATTAATTCGCCTTTCCCGGAAGATAGTACATTTGGTTCACTTGATCACAATACCCTCCGTCTTATGCTGGTAAACCGCAGGTTTCTTCCCCACCTGCTGCACGTTCAACCCCACGAATTGCGACCGCCGCACATCGTCCAGCACCACCGCCGTCCGGTAATCCTTTTTCGAAGCCGACAGGTGCACATTCCGAAACTCCACCTCCTGCGCATGCCGGATATAGACCCCCCAGGCCGGCAACTCCCGGAACATCGAAAAGTCCGGATAGGCCTCCGGCCGCTCCGGCACCCGGTCCAAAGAATCCAGGTCAAGCCGGGCAAACAAAGGATTGCCGCCACCCGGATATTGCACGTCCACATTCTCCAACAGTACGTGGGAGATCAACGCATCCGGCATCCCCGCTATCACAATAGGTGAGATATTCCGCGGCATATCCTCGATCGGCCCCTCATACTCATACCCCGCATCCGGCTTGCCCGCAGCAATCTCCACCCTCACATTACGGATCTGAATATTCTCCAACCGGCCCTTTCTACCCTTCTGCCGCTCGCCGATCCGCAAGAAGATCGCATGCCCCATATTGATCCCCGTCAGCCCATCCACTTCCACGTTCTCGACAAACCCGCCATCCACGGCCTCCAACGCCACCGCCGAACGATACGTGTCGAAGACGCGATTGTTAATGATCCGGATATTCCGGAAACCGCCAAAAGACGCCGTCCCGAACTTAATAGCATTTGCACTGCTGCGAATAACATTATTAAAAATAAAGACATGGTTACAATACTTCGAACCGTCATGTGATTTCAGGCAGATGCCGTCATCCGCCGCATCGATATACGAATTGGTCACAGAAGTACTGTCGCAATCGACAATGTCGATCCCGTCATTATTCCAATACGCCTTGCTGTCCACATACAGACTGTCCAGCCGAAGGTTCACGCATTGGTCATAGGTCTGCACCCAGCTGGCTGCATTCCGGATCGTCACGCCCTTCATGACCACATTCCGGCACCCCCGGAAATTGATGATCATCGCCCGGATATCCGCCTCCGGCCGGTCGTTGCGGAAAGCATCCTTGATAAGTCCTTTGTGATAGACATCGGCAACATTGAAGGCCAGCTGCCTCCCCTGCCCGTCGATGACTCCCTTACCCTCGATGGCGATATCGTGCTGGTCATAGGCAAAGATCAGCGCCGTTACCAGCTTTTTGTCATAGTCGAAGGGATTCAGCGACCCGACGATCACAGCCCCCTCCTTCAACACCAAACTAACCCCGGATTTCAAATGAATAGAACCCGTCAGATAGCGACCCACGTCAAATACCAGCCTTCCCCCACCCTGGCCGGCCACATAGTCGATCGCAAATTGGATCGAACGGGTATTCAACGTGACACCGTCCGACCGTATCCCGAAAAGCGAGGCAGGATAATCCTTAGAGGCCGCACCGGCGCGAAGCCCAAGCCCAAGGGCCAATCCTAAAAAAAGTACATATTTCATCCCTATCAATTTAAAAGAGTTAATACAACCGCACCGGCCCCAGCAAGCCCATCGACTGTATAGGCTGGTCCTGCCGTTTTTCATTGGTCCACTTCTGGGCAACAGGATTATCCTTCAACGTCTTCATATAGTTGCCCATCGATGTCGTCACCTTTATCTCCAGCACATTGGTCCCCGACTTCAAAAGATTCCCGATCCGGTACACCCGTCGGCCATACCACAAAACGCCCGCAGAAACCCCGTTCACCATCAGCTCGCAAACCCCGGCCACTCGACCCAAATTGATATGCTCCCAAAAGGCGCCGTTCCCGGCATTCACGGAAATCCGATAAACCGCAGTCCCCGAAAAGGCAACCGTCGCAGGATCATCCTTCAGGTCCGTCAGCACCGGCATTTTCGCCGTACGCGAGCTCCCGTCGATAGGATGCAATTCGACAACCCAGGGCCCGGTAAGCGCAAAAGAGGTTACAGCCCCAGCCGGCAGCGGATTCCATGCGGGCCCCTTCTTTTCCTTGTCGAAAACAACGAGCCGCGAATCCCCTGTCCCCAGCTCGAGCGTCATCGGCTTGCTTCCGTCTCCAACATAAAATCTTTCCCCTGTCACCGCATCCCAGATCCAGGCCTGCTTGCCCTGCCCCAGTTCCTTCGACGGCAGGATCGTGATGACATGCTCGTTGGTCAGGTCGGTATTGGAGAAAAACAACCATTCCGTCTCCCCCGCCTGGTACCGCACCTGGCTGACAAAGGAGGTCGGCTTGTCGATATGCACATAAGGCGGCAAAGCATACTTCTGCTGAATATCCCGAAACCATTGCAGGAAATTGCTCTCCGGCCGACGAACGAAAATGCATCGCTCAGGCATGGCCTTCATCTTAGACACCCAGGCGACCACCTCAGCGTCCCGGCGAGCCGCATCGCTCAACCCCAGCGACTTCACCGGCCAGGTCTCGATAAAAATGACCCGCCCGCCGGCCGAGATAAACGCAACAATCTTCTCCGCCGTCGCAGGGTCCATCCGTTCCACCTGCACCAGCAGCAGCGTATGATAGCTGCGAGGTCCATACACCAGCCGCCCGTCGGAAAGAGAAGCATCCCGGATCACGCCGTCAGACACATAGTCGCAGGCGCTGCCATTCTGATGGATAGACTCCCAAACAAGCGGCAGCCAGGGCGGATACATCAAAGAAGGAAAGGGTTCGTTCTGCGCGCCGTCGACGCTCCACATATCGTTCACCGGGGGCAGCACGGCGATGTCCGCAAACATCGTCCCCTGCTGCAGCAATGCCGACAACCGGGCCTTGTAGTCCGTAAACCGGCGGAAAAAGGGCCACCAGGTGTTCCGTTCGTTGAAAAAGGTGCCATAGCGGATCCAACCCGGGAAGGGTGCATCCGGCGGCGAGTAATTGAATCCATGGAAGACAGGATGCGTCACCCCCGAAAGAGCGCTCTGGTCGCCGGCCGTCTTGAGGATCTCCAGCGTATCGTTGAAGACCATATCGGTGTTCGTCAGCTCCTCACAGCTGATATGCTTTCGCCCCTTCAAATGGGCCGCCGACGAAACATATTTGTTGATCATCGAATAAGCACGGCCGATATGATAGTCCGCCTCACTCAGTTCCTTCCCGATGCCATACTTGATCCAGGTCTCACATTCTGGCAGGTCGATCGTAAAGCTTCCCTCCAACGGGTGATACCCCCGCCCATAGGCCTGCACCCGGGAAAGCACTTTGTTCTCCCGGCACCAGTCAGTAAACGTCCGGATGAACCGTTCGGTCACCAGCTCCGTCTTCGTCAGGTCGAAATCAAAACGAACCCGCTCGATGGTGTCTTTCAGCGCCGGCGCCAGCCCTGCGCCATAATCGAAATCGTAGATATTGCCCATCGCCCCCGTCTTGAATAGGGTGAAGGGGAGGTAAGGCATCAGATCGTACCCCCGGCGTTTCTTAAACTCCACCTCCATGTCCGAACACCAGTTGGCTCCTTCCAGCTCCATACTGTCGGTGAAGAAGCTCCTCACCCGGCCTGCCAGCGGGCCGGTCTGCTGCTGGATCGTGTCCGACATATGATCCAGGTATTTCTTGACGGCGGCCTCATTGTAGTGGTTCAACACGGGGCCGTTGGCGCCCGGCGCGCCGTTGATGACTTCCATCGATCCTTTTACCTTCACAAGGCCAAAAAGTACATGTTTACCGCGAGGGATCGGGACGGTCACCGACTCGCCTTTGATCGACGCCGTATAGTCCTTCACCTGGTCGAGACTCTCCAAAGGGTCCGGAGCCAGCTTCACGGCGATCAGCTCCATCAGCCGGCCGGGAAAGGGTGAGGACACCGCAGGATCGGCCTCCCTGAAGAAATCGAACAGGGACACCTCGTATTCATCCGGACCTTCCAGCTTGTGCGCGGCGATCACCATCGCCTGCGACCGCTCGTCGCCCAGCAGGTACTCCGCGCCGAACGGCCAGCCGGAACCGACAATAAGGTCACAAGTCATGTCCAGCGCAGCCGCCTCCCGCAAAGTAAAGTCCAGCAATTCGACCCATTCGGCACTCAACCAGCGGATAGCCGGCTTGCCCAGGTCATCCGTCCTCGGGGGGAATTTAATAGGATTGATCTCCACGCCGCCGATGCCGGCATCCTTCATCAGCCGCAGCTCACGGGCTATCTCCGCTCTTTCCACTTTGTCCCCATTCCACCACCATCTCACGAAGGGACGGTGGATGGACTGGGGATTCTTGAAGATCTCATAGAGTTCAACGGACTTGCCATTCGGCGCCTGCTCAGCCCGGACTGACGTCAATTTCGTAAAAGTAAATCCTGCAGTTAGTATCGAGCTGCGGAGCAAAAAAGTTCTTCTATCCATGTTCTACTTCCGGTAAATAAGGGGGTTCTGTAGTTCGTTGTTAAGGAGATCGCCGACGGCCAACGTCTTTACGTAGGCATCGGGGAGGACATTCGGCTGACCGTTGTATACGTTTCCGTCCGGCATATAGGCACAGGTCATGGCCCGCCGGTCCCCGCAGGTCATATTGGCCCCGGCGCCATGGATCGTCAGGCCATTATGGAACGAGCAGCTGCCCGCCTTCATCGGAACGGCAACCGAATTCACAGTCGCCAATTGCGGATACACGCTGAAAATGCCGTCCATGTTCTTGCCGATGCCGCTGTTGTCGAACCGGGTGCTCTTGAACGACCCGGGAATGAAATACAAACAGCCGTTCTCCAGGGTCGCGTCATCCAGCGCCACCCAGATGGACAGCGCATTCCGGTCGGTAAAAGACCAGAAAGGGGTATCCAGGTGCCAGGCCGTGGGGTTCGCCCAGGGTCGCTTGAACAAGGCCTGGTCATGCCAGATGCGGATCCCATCCACGCCCGCCAGCCGGGCCGCCATCTCCCCGATCCGCTTGTCCATCATCAGCTTCTTCACGCCTTCATGGGTCTGCCAGAGATTGATCAGCTGATCGAACACCTTCCCGAAATACTCCGTATCCTCGTTGATACCGTCATCCTCCCCTGTCTTCCCCACCTTTCCGGGCATCTTCTGGCCGGCCCGTTCCTTCACGGCCGCCATGACCTGCTTCCGCCAGTCCTCCAGTTCCTCCGGAGAAAGAAAGTTTTCGACAACCAGGAAGCCATTTTGCTGATAGGAATCGATTTGCGCTTGTGTCAGCTGATAGTTCATGTATAGTGTTTTTAAGAAGTTTTCGGTAACCGGTGTTCTGTCCCAGCGCCGGGTTCACCTGGGTCTCCCGGAAAGGTACGGCATAGATCAACCGGTTCGGCACGACTCTTTCAATGAAAACGACAATTCATCCCATTCCACCTTGACCGGAAGCCCTCGGGACACCAACTTTGCCAAAACAAAACCCAACAAAATGAACGCACCCCGGTACAATGCCTTCAACCCGATCCACAAAGCCCTGCGCACGCTGATGTTCGACACCGTCCTGCGGCTCCAGCGCTCCGATCTTGGCAACGTCGAAGAATCGCTGCCCGCCATCAGGCAGGTCGGACTGCTGCTCCAGTTGATGGACGGACATGCACACCATGAAGACCATTTTATCCTGCACCCCATCGAGGAGAAAGCGCCCGCTTTTATCCTCGAATTCGAGGGTGAGCACGTCACGGACCTGGCCCTCGGCAAACAGTTGAGGGAAATGATCGAAGCCTGGCACGGGGCGGAGGATAAGCGTGAGGCGGGCAGCCGGCTGTACTATGCCCTAAACGCGTTTGTCGCCTTCAACCTGAACCATATGAACAAGGAGGAACACGAGCTGAATCAACTCCTTTGGCGCCACTACAGCGACGCTGACATACTCGGAATGGTCCGCAGGATCCAGCAGTCCGTCCCGCCGGAAGAGATGAGAATTGTTGCGGAATGGATGATACAAGGGCTGAATAACCCGGAAATCCTGCAATGGCTTGGCGCGGTAAAGCAGGAAGCCCCCGAATTTGTCTATCAATCCCTCATCGCTACCTGTGAACGCATCCTGCCAGCCTCCAGGCTGGAGTCCATCAGGAGCGGCTTAAAGGAGTCCCAGGTCGCCTGAAAAGCGACCTATTTCTCCGCAGGCGATAACGCTACCGCGGCCTCCGTCGTCAACAGCCGGAAAGTGAAGCTTTCCTGCAGATACAATCGGACGCTGGTCTCGGTATGACTGAGATATCCGATGGAGATATCCTGGCCGAGATCCAATTCGAAATCACCGCCACGCGTGGTAACCACGAAACCGCCCCTGATCGCCGGGGCCCAGATGATTTCCCCATCGATCAGCCGCTGGATATGCGTCAGGACGGGGTATCCTTCATCGCTGCCGCCATGCACGGCCGTATAAGGGTCGGAACCAAGGACAAGTGCATAAGGGCCATTGACGCCCGCAAGCCGCAATTGACTCACCGCCTGCGCAACGACATCCGGGTATCCCCGCACGCTGGAAGGGAGGGTCAACGCGGAATTGCTGTTACCCTGCCGGATCCCCTGGATCCCCGCCGCGTCGTATCCCTCGAAGACGGAGTTGTCTTCCGCAAACGCTATCTTTTGCGCCGCATCTTTCACCGCCGACCAATCCGAATCCGTCGCGCCGCGCTCGACATCGTCAACCGCCTGGCGCGAGAGCTCGAACGGAACCCGGAGCTCGACCAATGCTTTCACCTCACGCCGCACGGCCTGGATCCCTTCGCCGGGCGCCGCAATCCCCTGCGTATGCCCCGTCCCGACCGCCGAAAAGTCAAAACCCTTTGGACCTTCGACATCCACGACGCGCCGCGCCGCCAGATGCCGCTTAAGCGTACGCCGCGCCTCTTCTTCTATCGCTTCCCATGCCGCGGCTGAAACCGGAGCCAGCTCCCGATAAAGATTATTCATATCCTGATTCTTTTTTTAGTGATCCGATCAATAAACTCCCGTCGCCCGGAGACGGCCGCGGTCCGGCCTCCCCGCCGGCGTCGGCAGGAATGGCCTCCAGGGCCGGCGCCCCCGATGCAATATTCTTCAAAAAGGATGCCGTGGGAACGAAGAAAAGCGTCCCCGTCTTCGGTGTGCTGAAATCCAGCAACCGGTCGTAATTCCCCGGCGGCGAACCGATGAACATATTGTCCAGCATCATTTTTACCGTGCTGAACGTACTCGCATAAGCGATGAAATAGGTTCCCATCTCGTTGGTCGACATATTCCCGAACGGCAGATTGTCCCGGATGACCTTGAGATCGTCACCGACATTGGTCAGCGCAATATGAGAATTGGAAGGCTTTTGGTCATCCGGCATTTCAATGTCATTCTCTTTCGATCTTCCGAATACCTTTTCCTGTTCCTCGATGGAAAGCGCCCTGAAGGCCTTCAGATCATGGATGTATTTTTGAACAAAAAGATAACTCCCTCCTCTATACGCGGGGTCGCTATCCCCGATCAACCCAAAAAAGGCCCGTTTATCCCCTTTGGGATTCTCGGTACCGTCGACAAATCCCAGGATCGATCGCCCATCCCAATACCGGAACCCATGAACTTCTTCCACAGAAACCGCCACCGGGTCCAGTAGCTGACCAAGACTGGCGGCCATATCGTAGCAAATACTTTTGGAACCTCCCTTGAGATGAAAATGCAGGTCGCCCCGGGTTGCCACTGCTGTATGTTTCTCCCCGACGATGGGCTTGAAATTCGCCAGCTCCTTTGGCAGCGGCTCCGGAAGACCAAGCCGCAACCAGGCGTCATGCCCAATGCCCATCACACAGGCCGCGCCGGAGTCGGGAAACCGGGTATCGCTGGAATTATTAAGGTTGATCACCAACGCACAAATTCGTTGGAAGACGGCTCCTATCTCCTGGTCCTTCTTGAAGTTCCAGACAAGGAAGATTGTATGGTCGCCCCGGTAATCCAGCACATTTTGCGGCTCTGCGTTCATATTTTGAGGATATAGATCGACAATCGGTTGCGAATTTACACTTTCTTTTCAATGATTTGACCCCGGTCAAAATGTCCCGATAGCCGGAAAAGATGTATATTTCACCTATGTCTAAATCCGTCGCATTGTGGATCGGGTTGATCTTTCTTTTCGCGCTCGAGATCCTGCGCGTTTATTTTATCATGCCCTTCCCCGGTAGCCAACAGCACGACACCGTCGCTTTTGCTTATTTCCTGGACCGGAATATCCTTTGGCTGCGGCTCATCGGGTTGGCCCTGGTCATTTGGGCGGTGCTGTTCTATCTCCGCACGGGTAAAGTATGGCAGAAGATCGGGTTGGTTGGGATACTGCTGGTTTATGGTGTAGTCTTCTACCTGTTCAATTTCAAATTCCTCGCCGGGAAGATGTTTTACCAGCCCACCGTAAAACAATTCCTCGCCGACAGCACCAATCCCGACCGCCTGGTCATCGGCGTCGCCATAAAGGGAGCAGCAAAGGCCTATCCGATCGAAATTATCGGTTATCATCACCAGGTAAGAGATACCGTGGGCGGCCAGCCGGTCCTGGTCACGTATTGCACCGTTTGCCGCACCGGGCGCGTATACAGCCCCTTTGTTCAAGGCAAATATGCCGCGTTCCGTCTCGTGGGAATGGACCATTTCAACGCGATGTTTGAAGATGCGGATACGCACAGCTGGTGGCAGCAGGCGACAGGAAAAGCGATCACCGGCTCTTTGAAGGGACAGCAGCTGGAAGAGATCCCTTCCGCCCAGATGACGCTCGCCCATTGGCAGGCCCTGCATCCCAATAGCCTGACCCTGCAACCCGACCCGAACTTCAAAAGTAAATATGACAGCCTGAAAGGTTATGATGAAGGCACCCTTAAAAGCGGCCTGGAGAAAAGGGACTCCGCCTCCTGGCAATTCAAGTCCTGGGTGATCGGCATCGAATCGAACGGAAGAAGCAAGGCCTACGACTGGAACAACCTGGTGAACGATCGGGTTATCCCGGACACCATCGGCAAGCTGCACCTGCTGCTCACCATCGAGCCCGACAATAAGACCTTTTACGCGCTGTCCTACAACGATAGCCTGAGCTTCCTGTATGACACCAGCAGGAATACCATCCGCGATATCAACACCCAGAGCACCTGGCAGCCAAACGGCAGCTGTACCGAAGGGCCGATGAAAGGCGCGCAGCTGCAACCGGTGCAGGCATACCAGGAATTCTGGCACTCCTGGCGGACCTTCCATCCAGGCACCGTCATGGTAAGATAAACGAACCCCGGTATTATTTAAGCAAAAGCACCTTCTTCCCATTCGCTCTTCGAACAACGAGCAGCCCACCGCCGGGCAAGATAGTAGTCGGCGATAAAGAACATGTTCTCTTTCACCCGCTCGTTACCGGAATAGGCATAGTTAAGCCGCCAGGAGGAAAGCGCCATCGCAAACTGGTCTCCCCCAATGCCGCGCGGATCGTCGAAAGCAGGATTCCACACCTGGTGATTCATGTAATACGGCAGGCCATTCATGTCCCGGCGCAAAATACCATTAACAGGGAATAGCACATCCCCCAACGGTAGTCTATCTTTATCCATCACCCCATTAAACCCTATTCCCATGCGCACCATCTCCCGGTCTCCGCTTTTCTGGACCATCCTTATCGTCGCAGCCGTTACCTTCCTGGCGCCGCTCTCCTTTAGCTCCTGCCACCAGGGCCGGGACAAAGGACTCGACACCGTAGCCATCAACCCCGCCTTCGCGGTCGATCCCCCGATCGCAGAGGACATGACAGTGCAGCTGTTACAAAAGCCCACCGAAGAGGGAAATATATTGATCCGGGCAAGCTTTCCCAAAGCCAGCATCGGCAGCCCCTATCTGGCCTATATGGCCGGCGACAGGAAGATCGTGTTGCGGGATGACGGCGTGAGCCCCGATGAGAAGAAGGAAGACAACGTCTATACCGGCATCTCGACGCTGGACGTGGAGGCCCTGCGAAAAAGCCAGGCCGAAGGGATGGGGAAGGACACAGCCGTACCGTTGACGATGTTCAGGGGACGGATCCTAACAGGTACCGCACAAGTCAGCGCGATCGATATCAACACGCTGTTAAGGGGCGGCATCCTGCACCTTCATTTCCCCCTGCTCCCGCCCTCTCCTGCCCTGGTGGCCGCACTGAAGGCCAACAGCGTCTTCGTTACGGCGACGTCGGTGGTGGAAGACCCGACACGCACCTACGACCCCTGTAGCAAGGCCGGGACAAAGATGGGTCCCTGGACCTTCGGATTCCTGATGACGCAGATGGCCAACACTTCGGCTACCGGCATCACCCCGTCGCGGTTCGTCCTGAATTGGTTGCTCACCTATACCCACACCCAAACGGTCAATAGCGACCCGCTGGCGATCCGGCCGAACATCGGCGACTTTATCCATCGCTGGCTCGTGCAAAGCAACGGTCTTGCCGACAGCACCCTCGACCTGTCCATCGCGCCGTTCCGGTTGCTGGCCATCGTGAACCGGCTCGATCTGCGATCCAACCCCGGTTATACCGGTCAGGGCGGGAACGCAGGCGAAGGCCGCTTCGTCTTTTGCGGACTCGACCAAAATTGCACCCCAATGCCCTTCAACGTAATTTTCGAATATGGCGTCAACAAGACCGGTTGCACGGCGATAAAGGCCTATGCCCAGCAATGGTACCATCTGAAGGATCTCACCCTCCCCTCCCCTGCCTATAATACCGCCCTGCAGGCGATCACCGATCAGTTCACGCTCGCCAATACCAACCCCGCAAAACCTAACGGCAGCAGCCTCGACCAGTTACGGAGCAACGAGAACGCATTCGGCGACCCCTGGGAATTAAGGGAATTTAATATCGACCCCGGCACGCACCAGCTCTTCAACACGACCACGAAGCAAAGCATGCAGACAATATTCAACAACACGGCCCTTCTCGACAGTTATATGGTCCAGCACGCCGGCCGGATCAAGAACAACACCGATATCGTACCGCTGCTGTTCAATTTTCACGGCCGGGATACGGCCTTCCTCGGGGGCGTGGCGCCAGAGCCGCCCTTATTCTGGGCCGAACCGCTGGCAACGCTGACCAACAATGACACGGTACGCGAAATGCTTTCGTTAAACACCTGCAATGGCTGCCATAACATCGAGACGAACGCAACCTTCCGCCAGGTGGTGCCGAATGCATTCGGCACGCCGGCCTTTCTTTCCGGGTTCCTGACCGGAACCACGGTGCATGATCCCGCCGAGATCCCCGGGACCTGGCAGTTCGCCGATCTTCAGCGCAGAGCGATCGATTTGGCAGAGCTGGTCAGTGGGCCCTGTCAGCTGGCGCCGCTGCATTTCCGGCCGCTGAATATGACGCACTAGGAAAAGAAGGATATTTTTAGTAGATTGGTGGCACCCAAACCACGAAAGATGCCTTATATCAAACCGTTATCCGCATTGCTCCTTGTCCTTTTCGTTCTATCCTGCAAAAAAGATCCGGTGGCCCCTGCAACCAACCCTTCACAGCCGCACGATACCACGACCACGCCCACTCCTCCCCCGCCGGCCCCCAAATTGCATATGAGCCTCTCCTACCTGGTCAGGAAACATACGCTTGATAGTAATTTCAGGACCAACTACGAGCTCTCGGTCAGCGAGGCGGGCGGCAAGCTGTTGCTCGACACCCTGGTGGATTATAACAGAACGGTAACAGCCGACCTGGCGACCGCTGCAAAATTGCTGGATGTCTCAGTCATCTACTCCGACGTCCCGGCAGGAGCACCCCCGGAATTCATGGTATACACCTATAAATCCGTTGATCTCGCAAAATGGAAAAATGTGCCCTTATCCGATTCGGTACCCGGCCAGGTATACCCGGTCGTCACCGGGGCCGCGACCATGCAACTGAAGAACGTCGTAACCCCTGCCCCATTTTACTGGCAGTTCATGAGCAATGACGATCCCGGCCCCACGATGCTGACCGGTAGCGGCCCCTGGTTCAGCCCGGAAGGCATCTCTTACTCCAGCGACCTGACGATCAGCTATCCCTGGGAACAGGACGATTATGCCTATATCGCTTTCCCCTACGCCGCCTTGTATAAGCTGCATAAGATCGGCAGCCAACATGACACGGTCGATTGCTCGCAGCTGGATACCGCCAAAACGATCAGTTTCAATTGGGCCCCACAATACGATATCCTTCCGAGATTGTTTGGCTATATGGATACGACAAATCGTAACAAGGCACTGCTGCTGGCCCCGGGTCATGGACAATATACCCATAATTACACCTATGAGACGATGGTTCCTGCCAACAAAAAACTGTTCCAGAAATATGACCTGCTCCTTACCGGCTATCCTACCAATTATGGCTCAACCGTCCCGGTTCAGGCCGGTATCCGCTGGACCTGGCTGGATACCATCCCGGTGAACGTACCCTTCCTCGATGAAACCTATTACACCGTCAACTATAAGACCCCGGATAGTTTCTCCCTCAGCTTCCCGAAAGTGAAGCCCACCTTCTACCTTTTCAGTTCCTCTTTCAATATAGGAGAGTTCCATCTTATAGCGTCCGGAGACTCCACGATATTGGATCCGGAGATCGTA
This sequence comes from Puia sp., assembly GCF_035546395.1. Taxonomy (GTDB): domain Bacteria; phylum Bacteroidota; class Bacteroidia; order Chitinophagales; family Chitinophagaceae; genus Puia. The sequence continues at coordinate 28,753 of NZ_DASZXR010000001.1, forward strand.
CTGGCCCGGTTGGTACAAGGCAAATTGCTCAAAGGCGGCGCCAGTCCGGCCATGTTTATCAACGGCTTTAACATGGCCGTCGATGACAACCCCGACTATCAGTCGTATATGATACAGCAGGGCGACGTGGCGGCAGCCAACAGGCGCCCGATGTCCAATCAAAAGACGCTCGCGGTCGGGTTGGGTTACCAGGGTGGACCGGCGGTGACGAAGTTTTTCAAAGAACATGCCATGACAAAGAGATAATGCCATGACCAACTTCCGCTTCAATTCGATCACCCCGCATCCGCTGCTCTGCGCATATGTTGCAAAGCTTTGGGTGTTCGAAAGCACCGGCCGCTTGCCAGCCGGTGAACGAAAGCTGATCGTTCCCAACGCCAATCTGAAGTTGACGCTGACCTACCGCAACGGCATCGCGGCCCGCGTAGGAAACAACCCTTTTCTGCAACGGGAGAACGAGCTGACCCTCACCGGCCTCATCGATACGCCGGTCACCCTCGACCCCCAGGAAGATGCGGATACCGGCACGATCATCGTCGAATTCAACCCACTCGGAGCCTACCGGTTGTTTAAAATATCGCTTGACGAGGTCAGGAACCAGATAGTGGATATGACAGCCCTGTTCGGCAACACCGTCAAAAAGATCCAGTCGCAACTGACCGACGCAGCCACCCCGGAACTGAAATTGCAGCTCCTCCAGAATTTCCTGCTCAAACAGCTGGAGGGTGCCACGCCGGACCCCATATTCGACTATTGTGTCGATCGCATCTCCAGCTCCAAAGGTCTGATCCCCGTGGCGACGCTGGAAAAAGCCACCGGCTACACTTCCCGGTGGTTGCAAAAAAAATTTGCCGAAAACCTGGGTACCAGTCCCAAGAACCTCGCGGAGATCGTTCGTTTCAAACAATTCTACCAGGCCTATTCCAGCGGGGCCCCGGCAAATCAGCTAAAACAGCTGGTCTTTGAGTACTATTACGACCAATCCCACTTCCTAAGGGCATTCCGACGGTTTACCGGGACTACCCCGACCGAGCTGCAAAACAGTGTGAACGAGCTCAGTATCCGGAATTTTGCGGGCTGACGGCCGAATTCGCATTCCTACAATACTTCCCGCCGCCCACACACTAGCTTTGTTGAAAAATCAAACAAAATGGGAAACAAAGACTTTACCAGCAGCATTTCCGCCAACATCAGCGCAGAAGAAGCGACCAAAAGGATCAGCAATGTACCGGGATGGTGGGGCGTCACGGTTACCGGCAGTTCCGAAAAGAAGAACGATACGTTTACGGTAAAGATGACCGGGGATTCGTTCTTCAATTTTACCGTGGAAGAATTGATCCCGGGTAAACGAGTGGTATGGTTGGTTACCGACTGTTACATGCCCTGGTATTCGGATAAAACGGAATGGACCAATACCCGGCTGATCTTCGATCTCGCCGAGAAGAATGGCGCCACAGAGTTGAATTTTAAACACCAGGGTCTAACGCCGGACATCGAATGCTACAAGGATTGCGAATCGGGCTGGACCCATTGGATCAGCACAAGCCTGCTCTCTTATCTGACCACCGGCAAAGGGAGCTTCCGGCCACCTACCAAATAAGTCTTTCTGCCACCGGCAAACCCCGCCATCCGCAGCCGGCAACCGCCCCGTCTTTTCTATCGTTTAGGAATTGTGTATTTTTATAGACACACCAATCTTCTGCTATGACGCGGCCGGGAATGCATTTATGGTTTTGGGTCCTGACGACCCTCCCGGCGCTGCCCTCTTTCGAACAGATACAATCCTGCCCGATCAATATCAACTTCTCCAGCGGCACGCTTACCCACTGGCAGGCCTACACCGGTAACAATAAGGATGGCAATGGCCCCGATGCCATCAAACTGGTGTACGATTCCAATGCATCCACGCCTTTCGGAACCATCGGCGCCTCCACCCTTCCCGAATACAACCTGCCAGGGGTAAGCGGCGTCCGCGTGATCACCGCCCAGGCTGCCGATCCCTTTGGCGGATTTCCCATGATCCCGACCATCAATGGCTATGCCTATCACTATGCCATTTTGCTGGGTTCCACCTCCGTCTCCCGCCGCCAGCCAAATGGACCCAATGACCAGCCGGGCGCCGGAACACCGTCCGGCATCGGCCCGCTGGGCGGTTACATCCGCGGGATCACCTACCAGGTGAATGTTCCCCCAGGGCCCTCCACCCTTCCCTACACCATGACCTATGCCTATGCCATGGTGCTGGAGAACGGCGCCCATGCCTCGCTCGACCAACCAATGGCCCGGGCCATCGTGAGCACTCCCGCCGGCGTGATCACCTGCGCCTCACCCGAATACTTTCTTCCCACCAATGGCGGCGGCCTCGACTCGGCGACAGCCCGGGCCAATGGATTCGCCCCAAGTTCCCTGCCTACCCCCAATCCTTCGCCCGATCCCCAGGGCAACGGACAACACCTGCAGGACGTCTGGACAAAAGGTTGGACGGAAGTGACGTTCGATCTAACCCCTTATCGCGGGCAACAGGTATCGCTAACCTTCGAAGCGGACAATTGCGTACCGGGCGGCCATTTTGCCTATGCCTACTTCGCCCTCAGGGATGTCTGTGCAGGATTGCAAATGAGCGGCGATACCCTTGCTTGCGCCAACAACGTCGGGAAGTATTCAATTCCGTCGCTGGACAGCGCATCCTACGCCTGGTCGGTTCCCAACGGCTGGATCATCAGCCCCGGCAGCAGCGGAAACGCCATCGACGTCACCGTCGGGCCGCAACCCGGATGGATCGTCGCCCAGGCGCACAATAGCTGCACGACCCTGATCGATAGCCTGTTCGTGCATCTTTATAAGGGCGCCATGCCTCAGGCCCAGATCACCCCCCGGGATACCACCGTCTGCTATGGTGCATCCGCTCCCTTGCAGGCGCTGATAACCACCGGCACCGAATACAAATGGACAAATCTTGGATCGTTCCGGGGCGGAAGAGAAGGCGCCGTCGCCACCCTGCCCTTTTCCACCGGCGCCGTGGTCACACCGCAGCAAACGACCGATTACATCCTCAATATCCGCAACGAGGATTGCCCCATCGCCCTTTCGGATACGTTTACGGTGGTCGTCGTCCCGCCCATCCAGGTAAATGTTGGCAACGATACCCTGGTGGTCGTCGATGAGCCCTTGCAGTTCAAGGCGACCAGCACCGATCCCTATAAGGACGTCTACCAGTGGTCGCCACCCGTATATCTCAGCGATCCCGGGATTCCCAATCCCATCGGCCTGTACGGGTCCGAGATGTACAGCATCACCTACCAGGTCACCGCGACCGACAGCTTCGGCTGCTATGGTACGACGAACGTAAAAGTCACTATCGCCCACACGCTGCCGGATATTTTCGTACCCAATGCCTTCACGCCGGGTACGAACAGCAACAGCCTGTTCCGGCCCGTATGCATCGGCATCTCCTCGCTCGACTACTTCCGCGTTTACAACCGATGGGGCCAGCTGGTCTTCAGCACGTCTCAGATAGGACAGGGATGGGATGGCAGGATACAGGGAAGACTACAGGAAAGCAATGCCTACCTGTGGCTCCTGCGAGGAACCGACTACACCGGAAGGATCATTTCCAAAAAAGGCACCATGATATTGGTAAGATGAATGCCGGCATCAATACCCTCTCCTCGCCCGATAATTTCCCGCAAACATCCGCGTCAGCAACAATCCAAAAACAAAGCCGCCGATATGTGCCGCATAAGCGATACCGTCCGGCTGTTCGCCACCCAGCATCCCCAATCCATCGACCAACTGGAAAACAAACCATATCCCTACGGCCACGAAGGCAGGAACGGGAACGATAAAAAGAAAGATCCACAGAAAGACCCTTTTACCGGGAAACAACCGCACATAGGCCGCCAGCACCGCGGAGATAGCGCCCGAGGCGCCGAGACTTGGGATAAAGGGGTTATCACCGAGGATGGCGACCGTGAATACATGGCTCAGCCCCGCCAGCATCCCGCATAATAAATAAAAAAAGAGGTATTTGAGATGCCCCATCGCATCTTCTACATTATCCCCAAAGATGAAAAGGAATAACATATTGCCGGCAATATGGCCGATCCCCCCATGCAGGAACATCGAAGTGAACAAGGTCAGAAAGACCGGGATCGGCGTAACCTGTAGTCCCGAACGCGTGACGATATCCTGCCCCGTGAGGATCTCGCCCGGTATGGCGGCGTAGGAATAGGTGAACCGCAGGTCATGCCCCCAATGTTGATAATAAATGAATACAAAGATGTTGAGCCCTATGAGAAGATAGTTGACGATCGGGGTGGTTCTCCTGTCCCTGTTATCGTCGCCAATCGGTAAGACCATTTTTCGATAAAGTTAACAGGAAAATCCTATTTTTACCTGACTCTGACTTGCCATATGAATCTCCTCAACGAATTATACCAGGAACTCATCTCCTTTCTCGGCATCGGATCCCTGCTGGACATGGCACATACCGGCAATTACAAAGCCCTCCTTACCCTGGACGGCATCCTGGCCGCGATCTCCCCCGTGATCCCATTCATCTTGCTGCTCGAGATCCTCCGCGCAATACTGTATAAGAAGTTCCGGATCGAAGATTATAAAATTCCCTTTCTGATCTTTATCGGCAACCGCTTCCTTTCGAGATTCATCTCCATTGCCGCTATCGCCTTTTGCATTGGATTGCTCGAAAAGCATGCGGTCTTCAAGACCGGCTTCACCTGGTATTGGCTGATCTATGGCTATATCGTTTGGGAGTTTGCCCATTTTATCTATCATTTCCTGGCGCACAAGATCAGGCTGTTCTGGTGCCTGCACTCCACGCACCACGCGCCGCAAAGCATGAACCTCTCGGTCAGCTACGCGCATTTCTTCCTCGAAGGGCCCTACGCCGACGTCATCCGGACCTCCATTTGCATCCTGGCCGGCGTCAGCCCTCCCCTGCTGTTCTTCATCATGTTCATCGACGGGACCTGGGGAGCCTTTATCCACATCGGCGAGAATATCCTGCCTGATGCGCGGCTTGGATTCCTCAACCGGATCATCCTGACCCCTTCCCATCACCGGGTGCATCACGCCCGCAACCCGTTGTATATGGATACCAATTTTTGCAATCTACTCAACATTTGGGATCGCGTTTTCGGCACCTTCCAGTACGAAAAGAAGGAGGTGCCCATCGAATATGGGATAACCCGCAAAATGAATCCCAACAATTTCTGGGATGTGTACTTTGGCGAGATCTATTACCTTGCCAAAGACGTGGCAAAGGCCCCGGGGCTAAAAAACAAGATCCTGTACATTTTCATGCCCCCGGGATGGAGCCACACGGGAAACCATCAGACCGCCAGGATGGTAAAAAAGCAATCGTCTCCTTCACCAGCAATGACACCACATCTTTCTTCCCGGCCTTAAAGGCATGATCGGCCCCCTCGATCTTTACAAGGGTCGCGTTCGGAAGCGAGGCGCAAACCGGCTCGATCAGGTGCCAATGGGCCAGTTGATCCCGGGTCCCTTGCAGAAACAGCATGGGTATTTTTACTTCTTTCAAATGTTCGGCCCGATCGATAGATGGTTTTCCCGCGGGATGCAAGGGAAAGCCATAGAAGATGATCCCCTTCACGGCCGGATCGGGATGCGCAGCGAGGTACTGTGAGGTCATCCGCCCGCCAAAGGATTTGCCCGCTGCATAAAGTGGCAGGGAAGGATGCGTGGCATGCGCATGCTGAAGGGCCGCGGCGATCGTCTCATGTGCTACTGCAGGAGTGTCGGGCCTTCCCTTCTTATCCTCTTTGAAAGGGAAGTTGAATCGCAGGCTGGCCACCCCGGCAGCCGCGAGCCTGTTCGCCAGATCGACCATAAAGGAATGATCCATCCCCGCGCCCGCGCCATGGGCAAGCGTAAAAAGGAATCGACTCTTCTCAGGCACGAAATATTCCGCCGATACGGCGCCGATCGCAGGCGATACTTTTAGTTTGAAGGATTGGGTTTTCATGCGTCGCCAAAGATAGCATTTGCTCAATGATGGATCGGGGTGTCTTCCAGATTAAAATAGGGGCTGTACGCGGCAAGCCGCTTCAGCAGGTCTTTCCCATCCGCTCTGATCTTTGCCGTCGCCTCCTCATTCAGCGCCATGATGACATACCCGAACGGTCCTTTTCGCGCCCCCAGCACCGTATTCCCCGGGTTCACCAGCGCGGGGCCTTTCGGAAAGTCGTTACCAATGCCCAGATCGGATTCCGACACGTACGGCGCATAGAACATGCAATGCGGCATGCTCATGGTCATGACATGGTTATCCCCAGGATTACCGGTATAGACTCGCATGACCGGCGCCACCATATAGGACACACCCGTCCGGGCCGGGGCCCGGTAAATTCCTTTACGAATGCGGGCAATAATGGTATCCCTGACCTGCGTCGCCGTGAATTTGCCGGATGCTCGCATCGCAGCGGCGTCCCGATAGGTCGGGAAGATCGTCCGGGCCCCCTCGGCATCATAAGAAATAGGCGCAAAGACATCCTTTCGGAATTCGCCCCATTCCCAATCCGTCCTGTCGATGAAACAGATAAACCCGTTCGTGCCCTTATGCGATACGTAGTAGCCCTTCGCCGGGTCCAGCAGGTAGACCGTCGCACCGCCGCGCAGATGCGGCGGTAAAGCCCGAAGGGCAAGCTCCGTTTCGAGGTCCGGCGGCATCTTGTCCAGTTCCCACCCCGCCGGTCGCTGGGCATTGCCTGAAAGAGAAATAAGCCAGCTGGCGCCTAACCAGATAAACAGTTTAGTCATGGTAAAAATATTTTTAATCAAATTACACCGCGCGAACCTCCGGTAAAAGGGGCGAATGCGACAGACAAAGGGGTATTTAGGACAAACAACGATGCCCACCGTTGGGTGGGCATCGCTTCGTGGGTCGGAAAAGTAATTACGACGGACGATCGACCGGTGTCGAAGACAGGTTCCCGTTCTCATCAACATAGGCCAGCATCTCAGTCCAGTCATGATGGCCTTTGGTCTGTTTACGTCCCTGTTTCTTTTCCATCTTCTGTTGTTTCTTCTGCCGTTTGTTCCTTTCCCGTTCTCGTTTGTTCCAGGTTTCTGCCATTAAATCTCCCTTTTTTACCTGTTAGTGCAAAAAGCCTTCCCGATTCTGGCTGCCCACTCTATCTGGCTGATTGCCAATGTTTTTACAAAGCTTATCAAAAGTGGATGGACAGAATGTCCGACGCCGCTGCTTTTAAATGTCATCCAGACATCTATCCGGTCAATGCGGCAGGAGCGGGGAATACACTGGTATAATATTTGAACTCTTATTCTTATGGCAACTCAAGCTAGCGGAAAGCGACCATTTCCCGCCGTGGTTATTGTGCTTCTGCTCTTTGTGGCCTGCATCTTCCCCGGCCAGGGATGGGTTGCGCCAGGCGTCTCCCGGATCGCGGGTCAGGCGACCCTTACACCCAGCCTCACCGTCCTTGATATTCCCGTCCGCCTGTCATTTACCATCGACCTGATCCTGGTCCCCTGTCTTTTTATGATCAGCTACTTCGTAGTGATCTTCATCGCATCCATCGTCCGCGGTGTTCCCGTCGGGCACGAACTGGTCCACCGGCTGAGCGCCGTCTTCACCGGGACTTTCCTATTGCTCCTCTGCCTGACCACCGGCGGCCTGCTCGCTTATGCAGCCCAGCTCGGCCTCCCTCCCCGTATCCTCAAAAGCCTGGCCTCGCTGGGTATCAATGCCGATCTGAATACGGGTTTTGGCCCGGTCCATCTGCGCGGGGACGCCATCTCCCTGCTGGCCCTGCTCGTCGGTTTGGTTTTCTTTTTTAACAGGATAAGAAAGTCGCCCGAAACAAAACGCCCGGTCCAGTTAACCCGCGAACAACGCATGACTCCCTATCAGCGCATGCTGCAGGAACGGCAGGAGCAGGCAAGACCCAGGCCTCAACGGCCCCAGCCCATACCGGTGGAACGCCAACGTTCCCAGCCCAAACAGCGCCCCGCACCACGGGCGCTCTGCAACAATCAACCCCTCCATTCCCTCCGGCCGGAAGCCGTCAACTACCGCCCGATGTAGCACTGTATCGGCCGAACCGGTCCCAAAAAGTTGCCCATTTTCCCTTAAATTCAACGATCCGCGGCCGGCTATCCCTAACAATGGTTCCTTTTTTTACAATTCCACCCCAGTCGCCCCTTCTATCTTTGCTCATCACGGCAAAAACCGTACTTTCAACCCATGGAGTTCTCCCACTTCCCTCCATCCGAGATTCTAAAGCCCTACATCCGGCATTATTATCTCTTCCAGTCCGCGCGGGCCACCGCCTTCGAAGACACCGTCTTCCCAAGCGGAGACATGGAGATCATCTTCAATCTTGGGGAAGGCTCCTGGTCGACCCGGGAGAACACCAACCCCGACATCGAACTCTGGGGTCAGATCACAAAACCGCTGGCCATCCGCTCCGCTGGGTCCCACACCATGCTCGGCGTGAAATTTTTCCCCCACTCGGCAGCCTATTTTCTCGACGACGCCATCGGCCAGTTCAACGACCACGTCTCCGACCTCGGCGCGATCCTCGGCAACCCGGTCACGCAACTACACAACCAGCTGCTGGCAACACCCTGTACGGCCAACGCATCGCCCTGCTGGAATCCTTCCTGCTCAGCCGCCTCGCCCGTAGTGAAAAGCGATCCTTCCGCATCGACAAAGTAGGGCATATCCTAAAGACCATGGCGCTCCCCTCCGGCGATGCCGCCGAAACGCGGATCAACGCCATCGCCACCCGCCACGGCATCACCTCCCGCTATCTCAACAAGCTCATCTATCAGCATACCGGCCTCACCCCAATATCCTTCAACAAGATCCGCCGCTTCCAGTTCAGCCTCCGGCTCATCGCCCGCAAAGATCAGCCGCTCACCTCCATCGCCTACGAAAGCGGCTATTTCGATCAATCCCACTTCATAAAGGAATTCAAATCCTTCACCGGGCTCACCCCCTCCGCCTATCTGAAGAACATCTCCCCCGTCAACCAGTTGCTCCGGCAATAGTTCCTTTTTATACAATTTTCGGTCACTCGCCGACGGTAGCTTTGTCAAAAAAAGACAATGAGCTACTACGAAACTTTCACCCGCCTCCACCATGGCCCCGCTCCTCTCCTGCTGGCCAACTGCTGGGATGTTCAAAGCGCAAAAATCCTGGAAGCTGCCGGCTTTCCCGCCATCGGCTTCTCCAGTCACGCCCTTTCCACCGCTCTCGGTTATGAAGACGGGGAGAACCTCCCCTTCGATCTCCTGGTTCGGATGACGCAACGGGCCACCGGGAACGTTCGCGTCCCCTTCACGGTCGATATGGAAGGCGGCTTCAGCCGGAGCATCGACGGTATTTTAAAAAACGTCGACCAGGTCCATGACGTCGGCGCCGCCGGCATCAACCTGGAAGACACCATCGCCGGCGCAAGCCGCACCTTCCTAACGGCAAAGGAATTTGCAAAGACGATCGAAGCAGTCGCCAATCATCTCAGTCAAACCAACAGAAAACTATTCCTCAATATCCGCACGGACGCCTTCCTGCTGGATATCCCCACCGCGCTGCCCGAAACGCTGAGCCGCATCGGCATCTATGCTTCGGCCGGCGCCGACGGCATCTTCGTTCCCTGCATAACGGATCCAACCGATATCCGGCAGGTGGTCAATGCGACAACCCTACCGGTCAACGTCATGGCCATCCCCGGTCTGCCCGATGTCCCGACCTTACAGGAACTGGGCGTCCGGCGGATCAGCATGGGCCCCTTCCTGTTCAGCAAGGTCTATGAGCAGGCCGCCGCAGTGGCCAAAGAAGTCTACACGAAAAAAGACCTTTCTCCCATCCTCGCGTAAATAAAAAACACAAAAAACAAAAACCATGAATTTACCAAAGCGGGCCGAAGACGCCCACGCAACGCTTGCAGCCGCCTTCAACACCGGCGATGTCGCCACTGTCCTAAGCATGTACGATGAAACCGGGATTATCGTGCCTCAACCGGGAAAAACCGCTACCGGAAGGATACAATTCGAAGAATCGATCCGCGCGATATTGTCCATCAAAGGCAAAATGGAGATCAAGACGGTCTACTGTCTGCAAACCGGCAATATCGCCCTCGGCCGCTCCGAATGGAGCATCACCGACGGCGATGAAGTAAACATCAGCGCCAAGGGCATCGAAGTGATGAAACAGCAACCCGACGGAACCTGGAAGATCGTGATCGACCAGGCCTTCGGGGCCGAAGCCAACCTCAAAGCCTGATCCCAAACCCATCAAAGCCCCCGAAAAATCGGGGGCTTCTTCATGCAACATTCCACGAAACGTTTCGTCCTTGATTTATCCCATCTATCCTCTTTTTGCTTTTCAATATGGGATATTCTAAAAAAATTGCGGCATGAAGTCCCTGACCATCCTGCTAACTGTCCTATTATTCGTCACGACCGCCTTCGGCCAGGGTTCCGTCAAAGGTAGTGTCCAGGGCTCCGTCAAAGGAAATGTCCATACCCCAGCCAAAAGCAGTGTCAAAGACACGACCGCCAAACCCCTCGACACCGTTAAACGAGTCACACTCGGCCAGGTCACAGTGGTAGGCCGGCGGCCACCGATAGAAAATAAGATCGATAAGACGGTCGTCAACGTCGATGCATCGCCCACCAATGGTGGACTCACCGCCCTCGAGGTGCTGGAAAAATCCCCCGGCGTGATGGTCGACAACGACGGCAACATCAGTCTGAAAGGCAAACAGGGCGTGAAGGTCTTCATAGACGGTAAGCCCACCTACCTGAGTCCCACCGACCTCGCCAACTATCTCAAGAACATGTCCGCGAGCCAGCTCGACCAGATCGAGATCATGAGCCAGCCGCCGGCCAAATACGACGCCGCCGGTAACTCGGGCGTGATCAACCTCGTCACCAAAAAGAACAGGAACAACGGATTCAACGGTTCCATCACGCTCAGCGCCATTATCGCCCGGTATTTCAAAACCCCGAACAGCATCAATTTCAACTGGCGCCAGGGCAAGTTCAACGTCTTCGGAAATTATGGCTACGCGTGGTGGGAAGGCTTCGGCGACAACAGCGGCAACAGCAGCCTGCGACAAAACGCAAATACCCCCTTCGACCGCTATTCGGTACAGCATTCGTATGGCCGATATGATGACCGGGGTCAGAACTTCCGCGCCGGCGTCGACTACTTCGCCGACAAGAAGACCACCTTCGGCATCGCCGTCAACGGAACGATCGACAAGCAATGGTATACCTCCCTGACGACGACCGATTTCTTCGACAGCCTGCACAACTTCGTCCAGTACAATTCGGCGCAGTCGCTCAACAAGACGCCCCAGACGCATCTCGGCTTCAACGGCAACTACACCCGTAAGCTGGACGGAAAAGGCAGCGAGTGGACCGCCGACGCGGACTATATCTTCTTCGATACAAAGGGCACGATCACCAGCAACAACTATTTGTACAATGCCGATAACATCCCCTCCGACGCTCCCTACCTGCTCGATGGCCTGCTTCCCTCGCGAATAGATATCTACAGCTTCAAATCCGACTACAAAAAAGTCCTCAGCGACAGGACCACCCTGGAGGCGGGTATCAAGACCAGCGATGTACGCACGGACAACAACGCCATATATTCCCTCTACGACAATACTGCAAAGGCCTGGGTGGCGGACACCGCGATCAGCAATCATTTTATCTACAAAGAAAATATCAACGCGGCCTATGTCAACTGGCAGCAGAAGATCGACAAACTCTCCCTGCAACTGGGTATCCGGGCCGAACAGACCAATACCCAGGGCGACCAGACCGTAAAGAGCGTCAGCTTTAAAAAACACTACATCCAGCTTTTCCCCACCGCATATCTTACCTATAAGACGAATGAGGACAACACTTTTGGCGTCTCCTTCGGCCGAAGGATCGAAAGGCCCTCCTACCAAAGCCTGAATCCCTACCGGTTTCAACTCGACCGTTACACTTACGAACAAGGCAATCCGAATCTCCAGCCGCAGTTCAGCAACAATGTCGAGCTCAGCTACAATTACAAGGGAGCGCTGAATATCTCGGCCAATTATACCATGACTACGGATATCATCAGCGACGCGGTGATCTCCTTCAAGGCCCCGGGCGACTCCAATTACACTACTTACAACACCAGCCAGAATATCGCCTCCCAGCAGAACATCGGGTTGTCCGTCAGCTATAGCAAACAGTTGCTGAAAGGCTGGAACCTAAACGTCTTCTTCAACGCTTATAACAACCGCTACAAAGGCGTCGTCGACAGCACGAATATCGATGTGAGCTATACTTCCTGCAACGCCAGCTTCAACTCGCAGTATGCGTTCGGGAAAGGTTGGGCAGCGGAGCTCAGCGGGTTCTATAATGCGAAGAATTATGTCAGCGGTGTGCTCCTTGCCGATGGACGGGGAATGTTCTCCGTCGGGGGATCCAAACAGGTGCTCAAGGGCAAGGGTTCCGTCAAGCTCAATTTCCGCGACCCTTTATACCTGATGAGCTTTTCCAGTCACACCCACCTCAACAAGGGTTACACCAACTCGCACGGAATCTGGGACAACCGCAGGATCGTCATGACCTTCGTCTATCGCTTCGGCAAAACGGCAGGCGGCCAACCGCAACGACGCAATGGCGGCGCCAATGACGAACAGAGCCGCGTCGGCGGCAACGGGCAGCAGTAAGCGGCAAGCGAACCCCCAAAACAAACAGGCAACACCAGCATCCGCTCCGACAATTATTGCTCCGTCATGGTATAGACTGCGAACGATGCCAGCCAGTGTTCGCCCATATAGTCGCCGCTGGCGACATGCGGCAGGGCCTCGGTAAGATGTTGGTTGGCCAACGCATATAAATGGGCCCGGTTGGCCGGTAAATGCCGGGCGATACCATACAGGTCCCAGGCCCGGCTCAGATTGAGGCCGTCGAGATGCACCAGCTTCCCGTCGCTCCGGTCGGTAACCCGGCCCGGCTCCAGGTTGAAATGTGGATCGGCCAGCACAGGAAGGAACCGCCGCACCCATCGCTGGTACGCCGTATCCGGCATCAGCCGCCACATCAGGTCAGCCTCCTCCAGGCCCGGGCTCAGGAAATCGTTGCCGCCCGGCTCCCAGGAAAGCGGATAGTTCATATCCTTCGAATACATCCGCATAGCGGTCTCGCGGATCACCCGGATCAAGGCTGCATCGTGCACAAATGACGCGTAGTCCCAGGCGAGCCGCAGCGCAAAGGCCAGATTGGTATGCTCGCCGACCCGCACCGGGTAGTTCATCTTCGGCAGATAGCTGACGAACATTCCCGACAGCTGATGGGCAAGCGGCGCCACATTGGCCGCGAGCTCCCGCCCCAGCGGGTCGTCCCATCGCAGCAGCTCGTTCTCCAATTGCAGGAGCCAGGCCCAGCCATAGGTCCGCTCAAAGCTAAGGTTGTCCTTCATGGCGAAGATCTTCATCTCCCCGGCGATATGTTCCGCCGAGAGATTCTCGGTCAGCCGTTGCCGTATCTCGGCCGCCCGCGGCATGCCCGGAAATAACTTCAGCAGCCGGACCAGCATCCAATGGCCGTGAACGCTGGAATGCCAGTCAAAGCAGCCATAAAAAGCCGGATGATATTCCCTCGGCTTTACCGCCAGCGTACTGTCTGGAAAGGCCACTCCCGTCTTATAAGGGAACTCCCGCTGCATGCACCGCAGCGGCAGATCGGCAAAATGAGCTGCGCCCTCCATGGTCAGCCGGTACTTGCCGTCCTTTAGCTCGTATTGTTGCGACGCCTGCGCACCTGCACCCGGTAAAAGTAGTTTGTAAAGCAGATCCAACGCATCCGCATCCGGCAACGACCGGCTCGCCGACACCTTGTCAAGCACCATGATCCGTTTATCGGTCATCGTATATCGATCCCAGGCCGGCAGCCCCGTCCCGTTCGGATCGCCCGTAGCCGCAAAATTCGCCCAGTAGGCGGACATCTCCGCAGCCAGGGCCCGGTCCACCTGTTCCCAGGGCCGGTTGACAAAGGATAAATTATCGTAGGCATACGGCACCTCCGCCGTATGGAATGCGCCATATTTCACGTATTCGCCGGTCGCCGGCGGCTTTCGGGCAAATCTATAAACATACACCCGCGACCCCTGCCCCGATTGGATATTCGCCCATTCATAGTTCTGCACACCAAAGATCATGTCCCGGGAAAGATCCAGCTGCGAGGCAGTGGCCTCGGCCTCGGTGGCCGCCGGATAGTATTTCAAAAAAGCGTCCGCATCCGCACCGTATTGCCGATGAGCATCCTTCCGGAACTCCTCCGCATTCTTCATCGGTCCGAATACAAGCCCCTCGTCCTGGTTCCAGCCCGTCAGCAGGTCCACCCGGTTCTCCTTCCCGGACTTGAAAATATGGTCAATGGCATCCGGAAGCACATAGCCGTCGATAATTGGTCCCCTGAGCTCAGACGAACTTTTTAAAAGTTGGTCCGCTGAAAGGGCGCGGAGATCGCTCAGCGAGGCAGCCTTCAACGACGCCATCACTTTCATTCCCTCCCCCTCGGCATTCGCCAATGACGCATTCCCCCCGGTGAAGCTGGCGCCGCTTTCCCCGATCGCCCGTTTGAACAATCCCCTGGCAAGCGGAGAAGCGACAAGCGCGTTGACACTCATCGAACCCGCCGACTGACCGGCAATAGTCACATTGCCGGCATCGCCGCCAAAGGCCGCGATATTCTTCTGTACCCATTTCAGGGCGGCGACCTGGTCCATCAGTCCATAGTTCCCCGAAGCCCGGCGCCCCGACTCCTTCGTCAGCCCGGGATGCGCAAAGAAGCCGAATATCCCAACCCGGTAGTTGATGCTCACAAATACGATACCTTTCTTCGCCATGGCCTCTCCGTCATAGATAGGCACGGCACTGCCACCGCTGACAAACCCGCCCCCGTAGATCCATACCAGCACCGGGCGCTTCTCCGCCGGACCCTCAGCGCCCGTCCATACATTCAGATAAAGACAATCCTCGCTGATCGGCTCTTTCGGGATCAGGAACTCCTCCGACCACATACTAAAGGGCGCAGGGGAAGCCTGCATCGGGCTCGGCCCGAAGGCCACGCAAGATTTGACACCCGTCCAGGACCGGACAGGCTGCGGCGCCTTCCACCGCAGGCCGCCTACCGGCGGCGCGGCAAACGGGATGCCTTTAAAAACATGGATGTTCCCGGTGGAATTCACCGAGCCGGAGATCAGCCCGCCTTCTACCCGGACAATATCTAAACCTCCACCTGCCTGCTGCTGCGGGAACCGGAACGCGCAAAGAAGGATCAGGCCCGCAACAAGGATTTTATTTCCCCTCCCGTACATACCGTTCGATTATTTCCCGATCGATATTCTCGTTCTCCACCTTCTCCATCCCCCGCTGCGTAAGGGTATCGTTGCTGATGGTGACCGTAAAGGTAAACGGCTTCCCCTCCCAGTTGTGATCGCTGTAATAGTCGAGATGCTCCGTATATTGATTGCCATTGAGCGTGTAGCTGCCCCCGCCTGCGTCGAAATGATTGGAAGAGTCCTTCGCCGGGTTGAGGTCGTGCTTTAAAAAGGCGAAGTGGGTGTCGTTGATGATCTTGATGAACCTGGTATCCTTCGTGTAGTCAGTCACCGTGGATACGCCTTTGGTGATCGTTGTCCCCGAAACCAGCCGCCAGGTGCCATTCATCCGAAGGCCCTCGGGCTGGGGTTTGCAGGAGTCGAAAAGAGCGATAGCAAGCAACAGCAGCAGTAGGTTGTATTTCATGTAATGAATATAGGCTATCTTTAGCAAATGAAGCCAAAATACCAGTACCTTCTTTGGATGCTCGCCGGCCTGTTCTCTCTCAACGCCGGGGCCCAGACGCTGAGCTTTAATAAGATCGATACCACGATGAAAATAGGCAAGGTCGGCTACCGTGTCACCTGCCGGAACCATAGCCTCACCGAGAACCCTATTTCGATCCGGCCCATCGGCATGGAGACCGATGTCCGCCCGTTGGATTTCCCCCTCAAAGGCCGGCTCTATGCCACCCAGGTGGACGATCTCAACAGTGACAGCTATCCCGACCTCCTGATGGTCATCTACTCCGACTCCAACGCCGTCCACGGCACCGTCTATTGCCTCCTCTCCGAGGCGAATAAGTCGCTCGTCCCCTGTTACCTCCCCGACGTCTCCTATGACCCCAAGGTGAACAAGGGATACAAGGGTCATGACACGTTCACACTGCTCGAAGGCAGCCTTCTGCAGCGATTCCCGATCTACAACCCCGGCGACGCGGATGATAAGCCTACCGGCGGAACCCGCACCCTGATGTACCAGGTGACAAAAGGCGACGGCGGCGGATATAAATTCACCCGCCTCCGAAACTTCGATACCAAATAAGAATGCCTTCTCTTTTTGCAGCCCTCATTCCACCAACAAACGCCGGAAGAACGGCTCCAGCTGCGCCGCCAGCAACGCATGATCCTTCACACTCGGATGATAAGAACATCCCCCCGGCGTCATCGGCTCGAAAAAGAACAGCGCCACCGGCTGCGCCGCCGGATAAAGCGGATCGATGGCCGTCTTCACGGCCGTCAGACAACGCTGCAATAACTCCCGGTCCGCTCCCCCCACCATCGGGCTGCTCAGCAACGCGATCCGCGCCGTTGGATACTTCGTCTTCACCAGCCGGACAAACTTCACATACGCACCCACGAATCGCGCACTGTCAAAAGGCGCCCGCGCCACCTTCCCATCTCCCTTGCTGAGGTCGTTCGTCCCCAGCGCGATGCTGACCACGGCCGGGCGATATCGCGCAAAATCCCACGGCCTCCGGCCCGTATCGCTCAGATCCGCGTGCTCATATACCGCCGGCATCGACGGCGCATCCCGGTTCCAGGTGCGATAGATGCCGATGCCGCTCACGCTGCTCAGAAAATAGTTGACCTTTAAAGCCCGGGCCACCCGCGGACCGTAAGCATAATAAGCGTTATGATAATCGGAATATTGACCTGCTCCACAAGGGGTCGCCGACGTATCCGCATCGGCTCCGCAGGTGATGCTGTTCCCGATGAATTCGATTACCGGGGCCGCTGGCCGCTGCAATGCCGACAGCCCCTGCCCTGCTATCTTTTCAACAAAGATGGGGCCGCTCGTAGCCTCCGTCGCCTTGTAGATCCATACGGTGTGAACGCCCCTGTCCCCTGCCCGTATCAGCAGCGGCGCCGTACCCTGAAACCGCACCCGTCCCTGGTAGACGCCATCCAGCTCGTATTGGACATATTGGTGGCCGGCCGTATCGGCAAGATGCAGGTAGACCGCACAGCCGGCGCCCGAGAACTGAAATCCAAAATGGACCGCACTCCCGATCAATTCGATCTCGCCGGCCGGCGTTAGGATATACCGGCCAAATGGATGCAAGGCCGAAGCCGGCAGCAGATTCACCCGATCGGGCAGCGTCCCGCAAAAACACGCAATCAATAGTAAGATCATTCTCATACATCAATACTACTAATTTTTCCTAACTTCATTCAGCAAGCAAACCCCGCATGCGCAGCCCGCTGACCTTACTATGGCTGGTCCTCCTTGTTCATAGTTCCTATGCACAGCAGTATCTCTTTGCACGCTACACCCCGAAGAATGGCCTCGTGAACAACCGCACCCGTAGGCTCTACCAGGACAGCCGCGGCCGCCTGTACATCGCCACCTTCGGTGGGCTGAGCGTCTATGACGGCAGCAGGTTCATCAACTACACCACCGACAACGGGCTGGCCGCAAGCCTGGTGAACGATATCATGGAGATGGGCGACGACTCCCTCTGGATCGTTCCGAATGGGCCGGCCCTGCATTGCCTCGTCCACGGCGTCATCAGGGACGTACACACCGCCGACGGCTTCTACCCGGTGATCAACCAGCTCATCCGTTGCAGCGACGGCTTCATCTACGCCATTTCCGACGGAGGGCTGTTTCGCTATCGGCAAAACCGCTTCATTCGCGTTCCACTGACCGACGACCAGGGCCGAACCGAGGATGGCGCGATCGTGCAGGCGGTTGAAACAAACCATCGCCTGCTGCTCCTCACCGATCAATTCATGGGCGCTTTTCCCGGCCCCGGTTCTCTCCTGCTCTATGACCTGATATCCCAAAAGCTCACCGCCACGGCCAAAGGACCCGAGTATTTATATCTGCTCAAGACCGCTGGAGACAGCATCTTTATCGCTACGGCAAAAGGAGTTCGCTGGCTCGACCCCGTCGCTCTGCAGATGGACTCGATCCGCCAGCGACCGATGCCTGCCCCTTGGCAGGCGGCCGGCCCGCTTTTCTCCCAATACCTTTATACCGATCGCCGCCATGACCTGTGGCTCTCCACCGATCAACGGCTCCTCCGCATCGACGCCGCCACTGGGATTCCACAAGATCTCACCACCGCCAATGGTCTCCCGCCCGGCGTTACGGTGGGAATCCTGCAGGACGGAGAGGGCAATTTCTGGTTCGCCAACGACCGCAACGGGATCGTCAAATGGCCGGAGCGACCGGTCGCCTGGTATTCCACCCCCCGACCGGGATTCACCGTCAGCGACCTCTGGGTCGCGCCGGGCACCGACTCGGTGTGGTTCTATGATGCCAACCGCCGGGCGCTCCTGCTGCTGCAGGAAAGGGACAGCGCCCAGCAGCTCTTCCTGCCGGTCGGCCCGATGCCGACCAATGGCCGCCCGTACATCGGAAAAAACGCCTGGTTCGTGGCGGGCGCCGATCTTTATGCAATGCAGTTCCTCCCGGGTCACCGCTATCGCGTGACCCCGGTCGGACATGACAGCTCATTTGAATACGGCAGCGGGTGCTTCGACCCAAAAGGCGATTGGATCTTCGTCGGCAGGAAACTCACCGTCATCCCGGCAGGCCAGACGGCCCCGCTTCGCCGGCTCCTGCAGGTTCCCCTGCCCTACCTCTGCGATGAGGCGGCGGTCGATCCAAAGGGACGCATCTGGACCGTCACCCGGGATGATAAGCTGCTCGTGTTCGGCATCACGCCGGACGGGACGAGCCTTCAAACCCTGGCCAGCTTCCACAACGTACCCGGAGGCAGCGCAAGGTCCATCACCGTCGATACCGCCGGTCATGTCTATATTGGAACAAGGGACCATGGCCTGTATTGCCTCTTCTTCGACGGGCTCCGCTTACGATCCATCCAGCATCTCACCACCGGCAACGGCCTCTCGGAGAATTTCATCAACTATCTTCATTGTGACCCCGACAATACGGTCTTGGCCTGTACCCCCGCCGGTCTGGACCGCATCCGGTACGACGACTCCCGGTTTGCCATCGACGATCTCACCTACAGTCATGATAATTATCAGGGCGTCTATCGTGTCTTTTCGACCCGCCGGCGAACGCATTGGGCCCTCGTGATGCAGGGCTATATGAAGGCCGGGCCTTTCCCCGCAAAAGGTCCCGACTATCAACCCCATGTCCTTTTCTCGCAGGTGCTGGTAGACAATACGCTCTCCCCGGACACCAGCCGAAAGACCCTGACGCTGCCCTATGATCATAGCACCATCTCCTTTCACATCGGCGTGACCAGCTATATCGATGAGGCGCAAACCCGGTACTCCTATCTGCTGGAAGGCAGCAGCAACCGCCAGTGGAGCCCGTTGACGCCCGAATCGGCGATCCACTTCGTTAATTTACCGCCGGGAAAGTACACGTTGCGGGTGAAGGTCCGGTTCCTGGCCGGCGACTACCCCGACGCCGGTTCCAGTTACGTATTTGTGATCCGCCCGCCCTGGTGGCAGACAGCGGAATTTCGCATCGGCGCGGCCCTCGTTCTCCTCTTCCTAACGATTTGGATCATCCGCACTTATATCCGCCGCCGCCTGCTCCGCCAGCGGCTCGAGCTGGAAAGCCAGCAGGCCATAGAGAAGGAAAGGACGCGCATTGCAACCGACATGCACGACGAGCTGGGCGCCGGTCTCTCGAGGATCAAATTCCTGAGCGAGACCATCGGGATAAAAAAGCAGCAGCAGCTTCCCATCGAAGAAGAGATCACGGGGATCAGGCGCTATTCCCATGAGATGATCGACAAGATGGGCGAGATCGTCTGGGCCCTGAACGAACGGAATGATTCCCTCAGCGATCTGCTGTCCTACACCCGCAGCTATGCGGCCGAATACCTGCTGCAGGCGGGTATCCGCTGCCAGGTGGAATCTCCCGCAGAGATGCCCTCCTGTTTCGTCAGCGGCGAGTTCCGGCGCAATGTCTACCTGACCATCAAAGAAGCCCTGCACAATATCGTCAAGCATTCCCAGGCCGAACGGGTGGTGATCCGGATGATCGTCCAGCCGGGACGGTCCCTCACCGTCGCCATCGAAGACGACGGGATCGGTTTCGACCGGGAAAGCATCCGTCCCTTTGCCAACGGCCTCAATAACATGCAAAGGCGTATCGGTGACCTGGGCGGAACCCTGTATATTTACACCGGACCGGGCACCACCATCCGCCTGTCCGTGCCGCTATAACGGCCTGAAAGCCCGTTGACTGAAGGCCGGAAACCAGCCGCTATAACTTTTATACTATTGCCGGGTTATCCATTTACCAGTAGCTTCAAAAATCCCAATGTCTATCAGTCTCATCATAGTGGAAGATCTCGACGAGGTGCGTGAAGGGTTAAAGAACTTTCTCGCCCTGAACCCCGAATTCGTTGTCCTCGACACCTTCAAGACAGCGGAAGAGGCCATGGAAGCCATCCCCCGCCTGCAGGCCGACATTGTTATCATGGATATCAACCTCCCCGGCGTCAACGGCATCGAATGCATCCGGCAAACCGCTCCAAAGGCCGGCCGTACCCAGTTCATGATGTTTACCGTCTATGAGAACGACGAGAAGGTCTTCGAAGCCCTCAAAGCCGGAGCCTCGGGCTACCTGCTCAAAAACACGGGGCTGGTCAACATCATCGAGGCGCTGAAAGAATTGTACGAAGGCGGCTCGCCAATGAGCTCCAACATCGCCCGCAAGCTGGTCCGAAACTTCCAGCATGAATCCTCAAAATCATCAGCGCCCGTCGCCGAGACCCTCTCCTCCCGCGAAAACGAGATCCTTCAGCTGCTGTCCCGCGGCCTCCTCTACAAGGAGATCGCCGACCAGCTCGCCATCTCCACCAGTACGGTTCGCCAACATATCCATCGCATCTACGAAAAACTGCACGTCCAGAATCGCACCGAAGCGATCAACAAAGCCTTCCGCTAAAATCCCCACACGCCTGAGCCTAACTTTCGTTCTATTGACGCATGCGCGCAGCCAGCGTAGCTTCGGAACAAATAAGAACCCATGCGCCCGAAAGCAACCCCAACCTCTCTCCTCATCTTGCTCCTGCTGCCTGTTCTCGGCCTCGCCCAAAATGACAGCACCCAACGACCGGCCGCCCCGAAAAAAGAACACCACATCATCGGCATCGGCTTCCGCGGTGGCCTCAACTTTGCCAACGTCACCCACGCCTCGGATATCAACGGCAGCACACACACCGGTTTCCATGCGGGCATCTTCCTGTCGCCACCCGCAAAAATCATCGGTTCCTATACCGAGCTTACCTTCTCCCGCCAGGGCTATGACTACAACACCAGCCAGGTCAACAATGCCCTAATGCTCGACTATATCTCCCTCGCTCAATTGATGGCCATCAATATCACCAAATACGTTCAGATCCAGTTCGGCTTCCGGACGGCCTACCTGCTCAATGCGAAAACGGACAGCAGCAGCCAGATAGCGATCCCCGACAGCCTCGGACTGGGCACCCAGTACAAGAGCCTGCTGAGTTACTACAACCGCTTCGACTACGGCTTCACCGGCGGTATCGAGGTCCATCCCGTGGCCGGCCTTATCATCGGGGCGCGCTACAACCTAAGCCTGAACGGCCTCTACAAGGATGCTTTCACCACCGGCGGCTCGGGCGGTATCAGCATCAATCCGAAGAACAATGTCATCCAGCTGTTCACGGGCTGGCGATTTTAAATATAAGATCATGAAGCACATCGCCCTCCTGCTCCTTTCGATCCCCGCGCTCCTCACCGTTCGGTCACAGACAACCTCGGCGACGACCGGGCCAAATCCCCAGTATTTGAACAATGTCTACTTCTGCATGGCCGATTCACTCCAGCCCCTGGAAAAGACGAACGGCCAGGTAAAGAATAAGTTCCGGTATTTTGGCGGGGGCAGCGGCCCCAGCTACAATATCGAGGGACCCCGCTCCTCCGTCCGGATAAAGGCAGGCGCCGATACCCGCTTTGCGGTACGTCTCAGCGGGATGATGGATCCTTCCTCGTTGATCAAGCTCTACCGCTTTGACGCAGGCAAAAAGAACCGGGAATCATCCATGAATGCGTCCGGCAAGAATGTCGTCGATTGCAATGTCCAGAAGTCCGGCGCCGACGTCTATATCCTGATTCCCACAACAAAGTTGACACCGGGCGAATATGGATTTCAAAACACGATGATGATGAACGGCGCCGGCACCACCCAGATGAGCTACACTTTCTTCGCCTTTGGCGTCGATCCATAAGCCCTATCACATTCGGACAGGAAAAAGCCGGCCCAAAAAGGGGCCGGCGATAGGGCTCAGGGGTAGTAGCAGGTTAATAACTTAAGCCAAATCCAAATTTATACAGGGGATTTTTGGAATCATACGGCACATCCTCCTTCTGCGCCCGCACCGCATCCATCGACGAAGGCAGCTCGATCGGCAGATGTCCCCCCGGCTTATCCTTCCCAAAGATGACATCCAGCACCGCCGCATCGCTCGCGCCGAAATCGGCCAAAAGCCCCTTCGCCTTTGCACTGATCTCCGGGATCACCGCCGGCCGGTCCAGGTAGATATCCACGATCGTCGGCGCCGTGCTCAGCAGGCGCAGGATACTGTCCTTCTCCTTCCCCTTGAAATCGAGGTCCCCGTGATGGAACATCTTTGCCAGCATGATCGGCGAGTTCACCGGCACATACGGGGTCTTGAGCCTCAGTATCGCGATATCCGCCTTCCCGGGGTCGCTCACCACCGTCCCATACTTCGAGGCGACGGCCGAATCGACATTGCGGACATAGATCTTTAATTTGCCTGGCGCCAGCGGTAGTACCTTGTTATCGTTCTTCAGCAAGGTCATGGCCCTGCGCTGCGAGGCCTCACCCTCCTTCATCGATTTTTCATTCCCCACGATCTGCCCGACCTTCGACTCATCGACAAAGGGGTGATCGAACAGTCCCAGCTCGAACTTCTGCCGCAACAGTCTTCTCGCGCTGGAATCGATCCGGGCCTCGGTCAGCTTGCCGCTCTTTACCAACTGCACGACGATCTCGGGACAGTTCTCGCCGCCAAATTGATCGACCCCGGCGTCGATTATCTTCTTCACCCTGTCTTCCCGTGACAGGTTCTCGACGCCCCAGGCCCGGGCAGGCCAAACAAAAGCGCCCATGTTGGCGTCGGTGACCAGGCCCCAATCCGTACACACCACCCCATCAAAATGATAGGTGTTGCGCAACAGCCCGGTGATGATGTCCTTATTATAGCTGAAGCCGACATTCTCGCTCGTCTGCCCCATCGGCACACCGTAGTACGGCATGATGGCCGCGGTATGCGCGGCAAAGGCGGCTTCGAAGGGGATCAGGTGATATTTGAAATTGTTACCCGGATACACCTGGCCTTTCTGAAAGGGGAAATGCGGATCGAGCCCTTCTTTTTGTGGACCGCCGCCGGGGAAATGTTTGGTCATACAGGCTACGCTGTTGGAGTCGAGCTTGTCTCCCTGGTAGCCCAGGATATAGGCCTTCGCCATCCGCGCCGTCAGCTGCGCATCCTCCCCAAAGGTCCCGCTGATCCGCGGCCACCGAGGTTCCGTCGAAAGATCGATCTGCGGATGCAGTGCCTCGCGGATCCCGACGGCCAGATACTCGCGCCGCGAGACATCGGCGAACCGCCGCGTCAACGCCGAATCCCCGATCGCGCCAAGCCCCAACGGCTCGCACCATTGGGAGAAGGAATGAGCCGACATCGCAAAGACATTACTGGCGAAATGATTGCGCGGATCGGAGGCAACGGTCATCGGGATACCGAGCCGCGTGGAATCCTGCATATAATGCTGCATGCCGTTGTACCACTTGGCAAGCATCTCCGGCGCAGGCACCGCCCAGAGATTGAAATGGTTCATCTTCTGCCCCTGCACCAGCTTCAGCGCATTGGGCGCAAAGGCAAACATACCCTTGCCCGGCTTGTCGTCTATCGACCCGTCCTCGTTTACCCGGGCCCCGTTGATAAACAGCAGGCCCGCCTTCTCTTCCAGCGTCATCTGCTTTAACAGATCATTCACCCGCGCGTCGACGGACTGGCTGCTGTCCTCATAGACATCCATCTTTCCATTCTTGTTCAGATCGCGGTAAGCGGGGCTCTTGGAACCACCCGGATTGCAGGAGAGAATACCCAGCGTTGCGGAAAGCAAGGCTGCGGCGGGAAGGAGTTTTGCGGCAAGCATAAGCATTATGTTAGTATGACACAATGTAAGGATTATCCGCAAATCTCCAAAAACAATTTTCCTTACCTTTCCAATATGAAACCGATCGGACTCTTCCTGCTCTTCTTCGTCTCTGTCAGCCTCCATGCCCAAAAGATCATCGACATCTCCTATACCGTCGACCCCCAGGGACGCTACGTATTCACCGCCAACAACAAAGCCTTTTGCACCTATGTCCTGCGGATCGATTTCCCAACGCTGGACAATCTCCGCGCCGACCATTCTCTTCCATACGAGACTGAAATAAAGCCCGGCCCGGTGAAGCTCATCACGCTCTCGCCGATCGAAAAGGGAAAGGACACCAAGCTCAACTACAAAAGCACCAACCGCAAAGGATTGCTCAACCCCGTCGTCAACATCAACTTCACCTATCTCCTCCCGACAGGGCCAGCCATCGAGACCCAGGCCTACCGCATCCCCAATAAACCCGCCGGTTCCACGCCCGGTGGACAGGACAGCGGTTATTCGGTCCGGCTTCGCGCCAAACAAGGCGACACTATTTACGCTGCCCGTCGCGGCACCGTCTCCGCTGTGGATGTCAGCAATACCGAAAATGACGCCGGCGCAAGCACGACCACCAACTGGAACTTCGTCGAGATCTTTCATGCCGACGGCTCCTTTGCCGAATACGGCATTCTCAAAAAGGACGGCGCCCTCGTAAAACCCGGGCAGACCGTGGAAGCCGGCGCCCCGATCGGTATCGTCGGCGGCGATCAGTATGGCCGTGGCTCGGAGGTCCGCTTCAGCGTCAGCTACTATCCCGGGGTGCCCAACACCCAGATCCCACTGCAATTCTGGACAAAAGGCAACGGCAAGGGGCAGTTGAAACAGGGCGCTTTCTATACCAGCGAGTTCACAAAGGCGCTGCTCACCGCCGAGACCGCCAAAAAACCGTCCGCAGGCAAGCCGTCCGCAAAAAAACACTAGATATTTGAATTTCGTATCTTTGCCCCATGGGACCCGCGCAAAGCCTCGAAGAATTCTACAAGGACAAGCTCCACTGGCTGCCCGACAATCTCAAAAAAGAGATGGGCCATTTCAACGTATTCCGGCTCGCGGAAGTCCTCAGCAGGCCCCATGGCCCGATGCCCTACCGGCGCGTCGAATTCTACAAGGTCTCTTTGATGATGGGCAACAACCGGATCGAGTATGCCGACAAGGTACTCGAGGTCAACGGTCCAACCCTCGTCTTCTCTAACCCGCTGATCCCCTATCGATGGGAACGGCTGTCCCCCAATCCCACCGGCTACTTTTGCATCTTTACCGAGGCCTTCTTCCGGCAGTTCGGCCATATCCGCGACTATCCGCTGTTCCAGCCCGGCGCCACCCCGGTTTTCACGCTGACCGGGGCGCAGGCCGCTACCATCGCCGGCCTCTACGAACGCATGCTGACGGAGATCGCCTCCGACTACACCTATAAATATGATGTCCTCCGGACCCTGGTCTTCGAGCTGATCCACCTGGCGTTGAAGATGCAGCCGGCCGACACCTCTATCTACGCCAACTCCAATGCCTCCGTCCGCATCTCCTCGCTATTCATGGAATTGCTGGAACGCCAGTTTCCCATCGAATCCCCCTCTCAGCAGATAGCCCTTCGCGCCCCCTCGGAATATGCTTCCCAGATGGCCATCCACGTCAACCATCTCAACCGCGCCCTCCGCGAATCTTCGGGCAAGACCACGACGAAGCTGATCGCCGAACGTCTCGTGCAGGAGGCAAAATCGCTCCTGCGTCACACCAGCTGGAACGTCGGCGAAGTAGCATGGTGCCTCGGCTTTGAAGAACGCTCCCACTTCATCAATTTCTTTAAGAAGAACACCCGACTTTCCCCCGGCGCCTACCGCGAAAGCAATTCAATTGTTTGATTTTTGCACTTATTGGTTTGATTCTCGCATCCGGACCCGCCGGCGGCGACCCTACCTTTGCCGTAGAAAAATCAATGACTATGGAAAAGAAAGTATGGTTCATCACCGGCGCATCGAAAGGATTGGGTCTCACGCTCGTCAACAAGCTCATCGCCGAAGGCCACCAGGTGGCCGCCACTACCCGCACTCTGGAAACATTGGAGGCGGCCGTGGATTCCGCTCCCGCCGACCAGTTCCTCCCGCTCGAGGTCGATCTCTCCGACGAAGCCTCGGTAGAAGGAGCCCTCCTTACTACCTGGGAGGTATTCGGCCGCATCGACGTCGTCGTCAATAACGCCGGCTATGGCATCGGCGGCGCGCTGGAAGAGCTTAGCCTCGGCGAGATCAAGGATAATTTCGAGGTCAACCTGTTCGCCCCCATCACCGTCATAAAGAAAGTAATGCCCTACCTGCGGGCGCAACGCTCCGGCCATATCATCAATATCTCCTCGATCGCCGGCTTTGCGGGCGTTCTCGGCTGGTCGGTCTACGCCGCATCCAAACACGCCCTCATCGGCCTCTCCGACGTGCTCGCGCAGGATCTCCGGCCCCTGGGCATCCACGTGACAGCGGTAGCGCCCGGTGCCTTCCGCACCCAGTTCCTCACCCGCGAATCCCTGGTCCTCGGCGACACGCAGATCGCCGACTATTCCGACATCCGCGCCTCCCACGCCCGCTACCTGTCCATCGACGGGAAGCAGCCGGGCGATCCGGTAAAAGCAGCGGAAGCCCTCATCGAAATCGCGGACTCCCCCGAACCCCCGACCCTTTTGTTCCTCGGCAGCGACGCCTACAACCGCGCTACTGCAAAGATGCGTCACCTGGAAGAGCTCATAGAGAAATGGAAAGGCCTCACGCTTTCGACCCAGTACGAGACCGAAAAAGCCTGACGCATTCGACCTTCGGGATCATCAGCGTCGCCATGGCGGTTTGAAGGATCTTTACTCCGCTCGCAACGAGTCGACCGGATTCGCCAACGCCGCCCGCACTGCCCGCCACCCGATCGTCAGCAACGCGAACCCAAGCGCCGCACCGCCCGCCACCGCAAAGACCCACCAGGCCACATCGGTCCGGTAGACGAAATCCTGTAACCACCGGTCCATCCCCCATGCCGCCAGCGGGCTGGCAATGACGATGGCGATCAACACCAGCCACAGGAAATCCCGCGAAAGAAGGGCGACAATGCTGGTCACGCTGGCGCCCAACACTTTTCGGATCCCGATCTCCCGGGTACGCACCTGCGCCGTATACGTCGCCAGCCCGAATAGCCCGAGGCAGGAAAGAAAGATCGCAATGCCCGCAAACCCGGTGAAAAGATCGCCGGTTTGCATATCCGACCGGTACATTTCTTCATAGCTGCCATCGAGGAAGTTGTAATCAAACGGCATCCCCGGATTGTATTGCCGCCAGAGCTTCTGTGCAGCAGCGATCGCCCGCGAGGCGCCATGGCCTGCCGTTTTCACATAGAAGACCCCGCCGGTAGGCCGGTACCGTAACACCATTGGGCCGATGGCCGTATGCAGCGATGCAAAATTGAAGTCTTTGACCACCCCGATGATGGTCCCGTTCTTATCATTCACCCTGAACCGCTTCCCTACCGGATGTGTGATCCCCATCTGCCGCACGGCCGTTTCGTTGAGAATATAATGAATGCTGTCCACCGGCCGGCCGCTGAAATTCTCGCCGGCCTCGAGCGACATCTTCATCATCGGCAGAAAATGCTCGTCGATATTCAGCAGGTTGATGATGAACATGCTGTTGGCGGGTTTGCCGTCCCAGTCGTTATCGCCGGTGGAATTGTGCACGTCGACCAACTCGTCATTGGCCACCGACACTTCCTTTATCGCCGGTTCTTTCCGCAACTGATCCGATACAGCCCGGGAATGATCGCGCATCTTTAGGCCGTAGAAGGTGAACACCTGGCTCCGGTTATAGCCCGGGTCGCGCTCCCGGACAAAGCTCAGCTGCCGGTCAATCACCAGGGTCCCGATGATCAACCCCACGGAAAAGACAAATTGCGTCGTCACCAGCAATTTCCGGAATGCGACATTGCCCACCCCCTGCATGATCTTACCCTTCAAAGCCCTCAGCGGCTCGAAGGCGCTGAGCAGCAGGGCCGGGTACACCGCCGACGCCAGCAACACGCCAACCCCGGTCGTGGCCACGACCTTCCAAAGGGATGTATCGGTGATATCCAACCGAAAATGTTTGTACGCAAACGAGTTGTAGGCAGGGGTCACCAAAAAGATCAATCCGAAGGCCAGCAGCAGCGACACGAGATAAAACATCGCCGTCTCGATCACAAACTGCGTAAACAGCTGCCGCTTCGCCGCGCCCATGATCTTCCGCACCCCCACCTCCCGCGCCCGCAACATGGCCCGGGCCGTCGAAAGGTTGACGTAATTGATGCTCGCGATCAGCAGGATGAATACGGCGATCCATTCGAAGATGCGCACCGTTTGCAGCAAAGGGGCGCTTCCATCCGCTTTGCGGAGATGGATCTGGTTCAGGGGTTGCAGCTCGAAGCCCATTTCGGCGGCCGAGGCCTTTATTTGCGGCGCCTGTCGCATCTGTACGGCAAGCAGCTTCCCGCCGACCTCCTTTGGAGATACTCCCGGCTGCAGCTCCAGCAAGGTGAGATAGCCGAAATTCCCCCAGTCGGATTCCAGCGTGGGCCAATAGCCGGTCCCATTGTAATCCCCCCGGAACGTGGCGATCGGGAACAGGAGATCCGCCTTGATCGAAGAATTGTCCGGGAAATCCGCCAGCACGCCGCTGACGACAAATGGGTCTTTATGGTCACCCATGATCATCTTCCCCATGGGGTCCGCCCCGCCAAAATATTTCCTGGCCGTCGATTCCGTGATCACGACGGATTGAAGGTTGGGCCACAACTGTCGCGCATCCCCCGCAACCAGCCGGAAATCCAGCATCTGTAAAAGATTGGAATCCGCATAGATGGCCACCGGCTGTTCGAACAGCTTGTCGCCATAGCTAAATATACTGTATCGCCAGTCGGGAAAGGTCCGTACCGCATTGACCACCCCGGGGATCTCTTTCAACGCGGCGGCCGCCACGGCCGCCGGGGTCGTTTCATACAAAACCCGCAAAGACCCTTTTCCTGCCGCGGAATTCACCCGGTAGATATTTGCCGCCCTGTGATGAAAACCGTCATAACTGGATTCGTCCTGCACCCACAGCAGGATCAGCATTCCCACCGCCAGGCCAATGGTCAGTCCCAGCACATTGATACCTGAATACAGCTTATTCCGAAGGATATTCCTCCAGGCGGTCTTGAAGTAATTACGGATCATAGCATATGATTTAATATAACTAAATATAGGTAAAATCCGTGGGTCGCCAGGTAACCCTGCCGCCGCAGATCATTGACGAGAAGCAATAAATCGGGCAGTAAACCCGCATTTTTTTAACGAATGCCGGTTTTTTACAGGGCAATCCTGTAAATTTATTAACGCCCCACAGGCTCCTACACATGAGAAAACAAAAAAAGGGTGTCCCGTCGACCGGGACACCCTCTGTATTTTGATCGGTCAGGCTCCTAATATTGCGGATTCTGAGCGATGATCGGGTTCTGCTGGATCTCCGTCAGCGGGATCGGCCAGATGAACCGGAAGTCGGAATAAGGGACCGCACCCTGTCCCGGCGTATACCCCGTGCCACAGCTGAAGGTAGTGATCGGTTTTACTGACTGGTTCAGGGCTTTCGCGGGTATTCCCCCTGGTCCGTACACCGGGTCTGGGCTCAACCGGTGGATGTCTGCCCAGCGCTTGCCCTCACCCAGGAATTCCACCCTTCTTTCAAACAGGATGGCCTTTACCAGGTCGGTCTGGGTGGCAAAGCTGGCCGCCGTATAAGCTTCCGTCAACAGCCCCAGGGACCGGTTCCGGACGGCATTGAGCAGATCGATCGCCTGCTGAGATACGCCGCCGGCGCTTCTTGCCACGGCCTCGGACATGGTCAGCAACACTTCGGCATAGCGGATCTGCGGGGCATAATCGCCAAGCCCGACGCTGTCGCGGTATTTGTAGATGAACAGGCTCTGGTTGCCGTTGGCATCGGTTCCCTTGCTGACCAGCGCCGATCTGCGCTTGTCGTCGCAAAGCCATCTCGGGTCGTTATAGATCACCGGCGATATGACGATCAGCCCGCGCCCCTTGTGATCGGAAGGCGCGAACATGGTAGAAATTGCAGCATTCACACCGGGATTGTCCAATGCGTCGTTCTTGATGGAAAAGATGCTTTCCTTGGTGCTGTAGTTGCCCAGCTTGAACGGATCATCGGGGTTGGCGTCCAGCGTCCAGCCGCCAATGGGGCTGGTGAAAGGAGCGCTCGCGGAAATGATCTTGTTACCCTCGGCGATCACGCCTGCCCAGTCGCCCATATGCATCTTCACCCGCATCTTGAGGGCGATGGCCGCCGCCTTAGTGGCGCGGTACACCGTATTCGTCGCCGGCAGGTTGGCCTCGGCAAAATCCAGGTCGGCCAGGATCTTTCCATAGACACTGTCCACCCGCATCCGGGGCTTGGTATAGATCGCCGCTACTGCCGTACTGGAAGCGATCGCCGAGTCCCGCCAGGGTACACCGGCACTCTGACCGCCGCCGTCGGAATAGGGCCGGGCAAAATGGATCAGCGCCTCATGATGCGCCATCGCCCGGAGAAACCGGCATTCGGCTGTATATTGCGTGGCAGTCGCATCGGTGATGACCTTGTTCTTCAAAGCGCCCTGCAAACCCGCGATACAGACATTGGCGCCATCGATCAGCTGGTACAGACCCTTCCAAAGCCCAATGACATTGGGGGAGGAGGAGTTTTGCGTGTTCTGGTAGACGATCTGGTAAAAGGTCGCAATATTCACCATATCCTCCCCCCGCATATCCCCCTGTTCGATATTGGCGGCGCCGAACGGATAACCGCGCAGCGACCCGTCGGTATACCGCCCGCTCTGCGCGAAATCATATACCCCGTTGAGGGATAGATCGACGCGCGCCGCGGTGGAGAATGCGGTGCTGGAAGTGATAGAATTGTTGGGCGCCGTATCCAGCACTTTCTTACAGCCGGAAAGCGCCGTGATGGCCAGTGATCCTATGATGATTGTTTTCTTCATGATTCATTGATTGATGATGTTACGAATGTTAGAAGCCTACCGATAAGCCAACCGACACGCTCTTGATCTGCGGCGATACGGCGTTGTCCACGCCGAGGGCGCTGATATTCTCGGGATCGGCCCCCTTATACTTCGACCAGGTATGCAGGTTCTGCCCCTGGACAAAGGCCTTGACCGAACGGATATTCCCGTTGCTCCAGCTGAGCAGCTTGGGATCCAGCGTGTAGGACAGGATGACGTTTTGCAGCTTCAGATACTTCCCATCCTCGACGAACCGGGAGTTGCCGATATTCGACTGGCTGATATTGGCGTCCTGGCCATACATGACCTTCGGCACATCGGTGACCTGGCCGGCATGCGTCCAGCGATTGAGTATCTCTGCGCCGTTGTTCTGGAACTTCATATTGAACAGCACATCCTGCCGGGTGACATTCATGATCTTGTTGCCGCCCGAGTAACGCAACATGAACTCCAGCCCGATGCCCTTATAGGTAAAGGAGTTGAAGATGCCGCCAAACCAGGTGGGAACGCCATTGCCAAGCTTGGTCATATCCGTCGAAGCAAGCGACGACTTCGCGCCCAGCGCACCATCGGTCTTGCTGCTGGCCGCATAGATGACACCCGCATTCGCTCCAGGCGTCAGATTTACCTGCACGAGGCTGCCATCAGCTTTGTAGAACATTGGGTTCCCGTTCTGGGTATTGACACCCGCGGACCGGTAACCCCAGATGATATGGATCGGATCATTCACGCGGATCAGATTGTAGTTGCCGTCCGTAAGGGTCTTCGTTGGCACCCCGCCGATCGGGTAAAGATTCGTGATCTTGTTGGCTACATGAGAATAGTTGACGGAAAAATTCCAGACAAAATCCTTGTGCTGGATAATGTTGCCGCCAAAGGACAGCTCGATCCCCCGGTTGTTGAGGGTGCCGATATTCTGCGAGATCGTGCCTCCGCTCGTGGTCGAAGTGCCGGCTGGTGTAGGGATACCCGCGGAGAGCGGAGTAGGCACCGCCAATACCAGGTTATTGATGTCATTCAGGAAATAGTCGGCGGTGAAGTTGAACCGGTTCCTATAGATACCCAGCTCGATGCCCGCATCCCATTTCTTACTGGTCTCCCATTGCAACAGCGGGTTGCCCACGCCGGTAGCACCGAGGCCACTCACGTTGCCATAAGGCGTATTGCCGAAATTGGTCAGGTATGGAAAACCGGTAAGGGTGTTACCCACCTTAGCGTAGCTACCCTTGATCTTTGCCTCAGGGATCCAGGTGGACAGGAAGCCGCGCCAGAACGCCTCCTGCGAAGGACGCCAGCCAACGGAAAAGCCGGGGAAGGTACCATAACGGCGGCCAGGCGCAAGCGCGCTCTGCCCATCCCGCCGGACGGACGCCTGCGCGAAATACTTGCTCCCGAAATCGTAGTTGAACCGGCCGAAGGAGGAAAGGAATCCGGTGTTCGTGTAATTTCCTCCGATTGTCTGGATCGAGGCGGCGCCGCTGATGACGTTCTTCTGGCTATAGAAGGCGTCAGACAATTGGGATCCATTGGCGGTAAAGAATTTATTCGTGGTCTTCTGCACGTCATAACCGCCGGTAACGGTGAAATTATGGTTCCCGGCCTTCAGGTTATAGGTGCCGTAGCTGGACCAGATCAGGTTCAGGATATTCAGCGACTCGTTGAACGTAGACCCATTGGTGCTGAACCCGTCCCCATGAAAGGCATTCAGACCCTGGAAGGCGTAGTCCGTGTACAGATCGACACCCGCCTGCGAATGCAGCTTCAGCCCTTTCACCGGCGATACCTCGATATAGGCATTGTCGATGATCCGGTAATCGTCGCCATAGAGCCGGTCATTCCGGATGGTCCAGGCCACATTGAAGAAGTTGTCATCGATCGTCTTTCCATTGGGGCCGGCAGTCATCAGGTTGTTGGTGGGATACCCGATATTATACCCGCCATAACCGGCCGCGCTGTACGGCGAAACATTGGGCAGCAGCCGCAGGGAAGAGGCAATCGCACCACCAAGCCCGTTGGAGCCGTTGTTCTGATCTCCATTTTCCTGCCGGGAGATCGCCAGGCTGTTCCCGATCTTTACGAACTTGTTGACCTCATAATCGATATTCGACCGGACGCGGTAGGCCCGGTTGTAATTGCTCAGGATGATCCCGCGGTTGAAGGAATAGTTGACGGAGAAATAGTAGGCCAGCTTCTCTGCACCCCCGGACACCGAAAGAGTCTGGCTGGTCGCGCCCGCATTCTTGAGCATCACCTGGTTCTGCCAGTCAGTATTGGAAGTATCGGCTGCAGCGTTGGTCCCTGCCTGCGGCGCAAGACCGGCATTAGCCAGTTTTTCATTGGCGATCGTCTCGAATTGCCACTTGTTCAGCAGGCTGAACTTCTTCAACGGGTTGCTCCAACCCATCGTTCCATCATAGCTGATCCTCGCTTTGCCCCGGGTCCCTTTCTTAGTCGTGATCACGACGACCCCCGCAGCCGCGCGGGAACCATAGATCGCCGTTGCCGATCCGTCCTTCAGGATATCCATGCTCTCGATATCGGCCGGGTTGATATCCCCGAGCAAGTTGGAGTTCGTCGTCCCCGCCAGGTTACCCGTCGTAATGGGTATCCCATCCACGACGATCAATGGGTCATTATTCCCGGAAATGGATGCAGTACCCCGGATACGGATCGTAGCCGGCGTATTGACAAGACCACCGGCGTTCGTCACCTGCACCCCAGGTGCACGACCCGCCAACTGCTTGTCAAAGGAAACCGCCAGCTGCGAAGAGAACTTGGAGGCGTCGACCTTTGCCGCCGAACCTGTAAACGCTATCCGCTGCTGCGTTCCATAACCGACTACCACCACGTCCTGCAGACTCTTATCGGAGGCCGTCAGCGTAGCCTTTATCGTTTCCTTATTCACGATGTCGAATTCCATCGGCGCATACCCGACGCCGGAAATGACGAGTACTTTCGCAGTTGCCGGGACTTTCAGCGTAAAGCTGCCGTCCGGTCCCGTAGTGGTGCCGCTACGCGTTCCCTTCGCCACAACCGATACGTTGGCGATAGGATTCTCTGCGGCATCCGTCACCTTACCGGTGATGGTTCGGGTCTGCGCCATGACCTGGCAGGTCAGTGTCAGCAAACCCAGGAGAACAAACCATTTGATCTCGAGTAGTTTTCTCATAATTGAAGTTGTTTTGGTAAAAGGCAATAAAAAAAGGCAATGAGCCCCCTGGTCCCCCGGGGGACACGCATGGTAAATGAGATTTATCGCTGACTCAACTCAGCGGTGATTGATATGGAGTGATTAAATGGGAGGGGAGTGGTTGGACGCAACAGGCCGATGGCCGGTGCGGTTGGCATTTTTCATTGTGTGTAGTAGTTTTGGTTGTTGCAGTGATCAGTTAGCGTACGATAACCACCGATTAACAAATATATCGGTTTCTTCTTTTCGAAAAAAGAAATTTTAGCAAAAAAGCTCCCAGCTGGTACCATCCTGCTGGGAGCTTGCACTAACGGTCAGTAATAAAGTCACTTAGGGCGCAACAGCCGACCGGGTCGCCGCCACGATCTTGCCATTTTGAGCATCCTGCAGAAACGCGATCAGCTCCCCGCCGGATGCGCTCACGCCCTCCGGAAAGTCCAGCCGCCCCGCCGCATCGCCCTTTCCGTTCAACGCCACCCGGTCAAATCCGCGGACGATCTGCACATGAGACAGCGTCTTACCTCCATTCTCGCCCGATAACACACGGGTGCTGGCATCGTGTTCCACTACGGCTACCACCAGCCGCAAATTACCTCCGGCCCCTGCCCCATTCGCATGTGCCTGCCAGCCGAGCTTTCCCCCGCTGAGACGCACATCGCTAAGCGTTAATTGTGCTGCCGGTGCTGCCTCTAATCCGTTACTGATCGCCCGGCGCAGCGCCCCGGCATCTGAACCGACAAACTCCTTCTGCCCGTTGACGACCACCTGCGGCGTATAGATCGAAGAAAGATGGAGCCATTCGGCATATTCCTTCTGCCGTTCGGAATACCTGGCATCGCTGAATGCATCCTTCCATCCCAACCGGTCCCAATAATCCACATGGAAGGCCAGCACATACACCGGCAGATCCTTATCCTGCTTCTGCACTGCGGCTACCAGCGCATCCGCCGGCGGACAACTGCTGCATCCTTCGGACGTGAACAGCTCCACCACCGCAAAGCCCTTCGCAGGTTCCACGTCGCGCTCCTTGAATCCCAGAACAACCCCAACAAGCACAGCCACTCCGGCTAATCCCGCCGCAATCGACATTTTTGTATTCATAATCCCGCTATTTTAACAGCAAAATTCGGGATTGCCGCAGCAGCCCGCTGTTAAGAATTATCACATTTTTGTACCTTTTTCGTGTCCGGGCACGGCTTTCGCAGCACAGAACAAGATAAAACCTCATTTTATGCTCGTCTTCACAAACGTATTCAGCAGCTATTCGGTCAACGACCTTGAAAAGGCGAAGAAATTCTACGAGGGAACATTGGGCTTCCCGGTGACCCAAACCCCCGAAGGGCTCAACGTCCAGGTCACAAAGGATTACAGCGTCTTCCTTTACCCAAAACCGAACCACCAGCCTGCCACTTTTACAGTACTCAATCTGAAAGTAATCAGCGTGGACGCCGCCGTCGATGCACTCGTCACCGCCGGGGTAAAATTCGAACACTATAATGAAGGTGAACTAAAGACAGACGAAAAAGGGATCATGCGCGGCGGTCCGGGAAAAGGCCCCACCATCGCCTGGTTTACCGATCCTTCGGGAAATATCCTCTCGGTCGTGGAAAATCCGCCCGTCCGGAACGGTTAAAATACAAGGAGGGGGTGTTGCCCTGCTGTGTTCAGGTCCCGCCACACCCGGTTGATCTCTGTATGGTACCCCGCGGCGCCCAACCCCGCGTAAGGATACAGCGTATTCACCCATTCGCGGACTTTCGCGACCATTTCATGACTGACCCTGCCCACCGCCGAATACAAGTCAGGTGATCGCTCCTCCCAGCTCCGATCCACCACCCGGTAGAATTCCGCGCGTAGCGCACCCAGCTCCGCACGTGCCCGGGCCAGCATCGCAACCGCTTCGGGCATGGGCCGCCGGTCAAAATAGGTCGAACAACAATCCACGAAATGCTGCGCCATCCCGGAAATATTTGCCGCCAGCGTCACCTCTGCCAACGGCAAAAAAGGATATTGATAAAGCGGGTCTGCATCCACAGCCGCCGACGGCTCGATCGCGAACATCCGATCCGCCGGAAGGATCAATTCCTTCACCGAAAATCCATAGCTCTCTGTCGCCACAAGCCCCATCGCATCCCAGTCGTCCCGCACCTTCACCTCTCCCGGGAAAAAAAGCATCGGCCGGACCATGGGGCTGCCATCCTCGTCAATAACAGGAGAGCCATCCTGCCAAAGCACACAATTGGCGGTATAGGCCGTAGCAAACGGGACTCCCGACGCATAGGCCCAGCTCCCGCTCACCCAATAGTTCCCATCAACCAAATGCGCTTCCCCCGTCGCCGACCCGCTCCCGGCAATGCATAACTGCCAATGGCTGAGCAGGTCATCATACACCCCTGCGGGCAAAAAACCACCAAACCACCCTGCCCCGCTACAAAGGGTCACTACCCAGCCCAACGAGCCGTCTGCATAGGCCAACCCCTCTTCCAATCTTACCACCTGTGGCAGCGGCATCGCCTTTCCTCCCAGGCGCTTGGGCGCCATCATCTTAAACCAGCCCTCGTAGTAAACAAGATCGATCACTTCCTCGATCAGATGCCCCTGCACCTCGGCCGAACCCGCATGCGAGCCGATCAGCTCAAGCGCGCCATCGGGCAAAAAGCTCCCAGGTGATGGCAACAAAATCATATCGTCTGTGCTTTAAATCGTTTGGCCCACTCAAAATAGCCGATACATGCCACCACGAACAAAATGATGGTCAGCCCCGCGTACAGCGGCAGCTGCTTATAGAACAATAAAGGGATCGCAAATAAATTCGAAATATTCAGCAACACCCAGTTCTCGATCTTTCGTCGCGCCAGCAACCATGTGCCGGCCCAGGCCGTGGCACTGACCCACGCATCCCAGGCCGGGACAGGAGAATCGGTAAATCGCTTTAGGATCAGGTATTGAAGGAGGAATCCACCGATCACGATCACCGCCGAGATGCCCCATTCGGACCGGCTCGTCCGGCCGATCGGCAAGGGCGGCTCATTCCGCCGCTTATGCCAGTGCCACCACCCATATACGCTCATTACAAAATAATACCCGTTGAGCACCGACTCGGCATACAGCTTCGATTTCGCGAAGATATAGATCGTCAGCACCGTGCTGAGTATCCCCGCCGGGTACAACAGGATATTGTTCTTCCACGCCAGCAACACCTCCGCTACGCCGAAGATAACGGCCACCCATTGAAGGATTTCCAACACCCGTTGTAGTTCCATAGCGGGCGAAGATACAGAAAGTCGCCATTCGCTCCGCCAGAGGCGGTGCGGGCTACTCAGAACGCAGCGCGCCGACCGGATTCATCAACCCCGCCCGCACCGCCTGCCAGCTCACCGTAAACAAGGTGATCACCAACGCCCCCACACTCGCCGCCGCAAAGATCCACCACGACATCGGCGCCCGGTACTCATACTGCTGCAACCATTGATGCAGGAAATAATAAGCAATGGGGATCGCGATCCCACAGGAGATCACCACCAGCACCACAAAATCCTTCGACAACATCCTCCAAACATGGAACAGCGAAGCACCCAGCACCTTCCGCACCCCGATCTCCTTGGTCCGTTGTTCGGCCACAAAGGAAGCGAGTCCAAAAAGTCCCAGGCAGCTGATAAAGATCGCCAGCACCGCAAAAACGGTCGCCAAACTCCCGATCCGCTTCTCATCATCGAATTTCTTGGCATAGTCCTCATCGACGAACTTGTACTCAAACCCACTCCCGGGATTGTATCGCTTGAAGACGGGTTCTATCGCCGCCAATGCCGCACTCGTCGTCATTCGCGGGTTCAGCCGGACCGTGATATTGTTTGTCCAGCTGTAATCGAGGAAGAAGATGGTCGGCTTGATGGGCTGATAAGGCGACTCCATCACCATATCCTTCACCACTCCGACCACGGTATGGGGCTGGTCGTTCCACTGGAAGATCTCGCCCACCACATGCTTCAGTCCCGTGAGCTTGACGGCCGCTTCGTTGAGTATCAGCGCCCCACCATACTGGATCACCGAATCGGGCCGTCCGGCGACATTGGCACTCACCTTCGCCCCGCTATCCGTGACGAACTGCCGCGAATAGTCCCGCCCTTCCAGGATGTTCCAGCGCAGGGTGCGGCCGTAGTCATGCGTACAGGCCACGATTCCGAACAAGGGAGTGGTATTCGGGTCCTTCCCCTTCCAGTTGAATCCTATTTGATTGGAATAGATCGCCGTCGCCGGGCTCGATGACTCACACATGTCCACGACGGCCCCTGTCCTCAGCAGGTCTCCCCGCAACGCATCATAGTGGCCGGCTATCTCCGGCGTGTTCATGTCGATCGTGATCAATCCCTCCGGGCTATAGCCCACCGGCCGGCTTCGGGCATAGTTGATCTGTTCGAAGACGAGGATAGTTCCGATGATGAGCGCCACCGAAACGGTGAATTGGATCACGACAAGCACCTTCCGCGGCAGGGAAGCATACCTCCCCACCCGGAACGTCCCTTTCAGCACGCGGATCGGCTCAAAACCCGAAAGGTAAAAAGCGGGATAGCTCCCAGCCACCAGCCCGGTAAATACAGTGAACCCAACTACCAGCAACCAGAACAGCGGCTGCGCCCAGGGCAGATGCATATCCTTGTCGGACAGGATATTGAAGAAAGGCAGCGAGATCAGGACCCAAACGATGGCCAGCACAAGCGCTAGGAGAGCGACTACCAGTGACTCGCACAGGAACTGCCCGATCAGCTGTTGCCGCAAAGAACCCACCGTCTTCCGTATCCCCACTTCCTTTGCCCGTTTTTCGCTCCTTGCCGTAGACAGGTTCATGAAATTGATACAGGCAAGCAACAACACAAAGACCCCAATGATGCCGAATAGCCAGACAAACCGGATCCGCCCGCCGGACACCTGGCCGTTCTTAAAGTCGCTGTACAAATGAAAATTGTCCATCGGCTGCAGCACCAGGTGCTCGTCCCCATCCTTATTATGAGGTTTGGGCAGGTCCTTTATCTTGGCCGTTACGATTGCAGCCGTGGTATTGGGCGCCAGCAGGGCAAAACATTGCCAGGAATGGTTGCCCCAGTTGGATTCGTTCCTTTTCAACCACTCGGCCTGGATCTGGTATTGGCTCCAGCCCATATAGAATTTGGAGGTATAAAAATTGGAATTGCGGGGCGGGTCCTGGAAAACGCCCGCCACCTTCATATCCACCCTGTTGTCGATCCGGATCACTTTTCCCATAACATCCTCCGTACCGAACAGGCTCCTTGCCATGGTCTGGCTCAGTATCAGCGAGCTCGGGTCGGCAAGGTCTTTCCCCCGGCCGCTCATCATGCGCATCGGCAGGATCTCGGTAAAAGCCGGCTGCACATACATGCCGCTCGCAGTGATCTTCTTGTCGCCGACGGCGAGGATATGCTCGAAGTTCCAGCTGGCAAGGGCTACTTTGGGCAGGTCGGCCCCCCATTTGTTCTCCAGTTCATACGCGGCAGCCAGGCTCACCGCGTCACCCGTCCCGGTATTCCCGTTGAAGGTTTGGGTCGTCATCAACTGCACCACCCGCGCATGGTTGGGGTAATAATGGTCAAAGGACACCTCATCCCAGATCCATAAGCCTATGAGTAAGGCTACGGCCATCCCGATGGACAGCCCGAGGGTATTGATCAGGGAATACCATTTACTCTTGAGCAGGGTTCGCCAGGCGATGACAAAGTAATTTCTGAACATATTGACCGGTTTGCCATAAGGGTCGTACGCACCCGTATAAATGTTGCATCGGAAATATTCCTTAATTTGAGGAATGCTCCGAAATTTTATCAAACTAACCGCCCGCCGGCTTATCCGGCAAAAGGGCTTCACCTTCATCAACATCCTCGGTCTCACCGTCGGCCTCTCCTCGTGCATCCTCATCGGTCTCTTCATCGCCGATGAGCTGGGCTACGACAATTTCCAGGCAAACGGCAACCGCATCGTCCGCCTCGTCATGGAATTCGGGGCTCCGGGCCGTTCGTCGACGGTCGCCTACACCGGCACCAAACCTGGCCCCCAATTCAAACGCAGCTTCCCGGAGGTCCGCGAATTCGTCCGCTTTGCAAAATATACCCGCTCAGTCGGAGCCGGTGACAAGAATTTCAAAGAGTCGGAATTCATCTATGCCGATACCCCCTTGCTGTCCGTATTCTCCTTTCCCCTGCTGTCCGGCGACCCGAAGACCCTGGCAAGCCCCCAGCATCTGTTCATCTCCCGTCGGTCTGCACTCAAATACTTCGGGTCCACGGATGTCGTGGGGAAAACCCTGCGGATCGATTATACCAAAGACTATACGATCGGCGGGGTCCTGCAGGACCCCCCTGGCAATTCCCAGATCCAGTTTGATTTCGTCGCCAACTTCGCGGAGCTTCCCCAGGCCGCCGAGGAAAATTGGTTCAACGCCAACTGGTTCACCTATCTCTTGCTGAACGACCCGAAGAACGCGCCGGCTCTCGAACAACGGATCAACGCCTATACACAGACCCCGGCCGTCAAACAGCAGGCGGAATTGAAAGGCAACGAATACCTCTCCTATCACCTGGAACCGCTGCACCGGGTTCACCTGTATTCCGCCTATGAAGGACTCGAACCCAACGGGAGCGTAACGACCATCTATATCCTGCTGGCCATCGGCCTGCTGATCCTCGTCGTAGCCTGCTTCAATTATACCAACCTCACCATCGCCCAGTCGGCCAACCGCACCGGGGAGATCGGCATCCGCAAAGTGCTGGGCGCCGCCCGCGGCCAGCTGTTCTCACAGTTTGCCGGTGAATCCCTGCTGCTCACCTTCGTCTCCCTGGTCCTCGCACTGGCGGTCAGCATCGCGTTGCTACCCTCCTTCGACCAGTTGACGGGTAAGCAGCTGCTTGCCCGCGACATCCTGCAGCCCGGGACCCTTGTCCCCATCTTCGCAGCGGCAGGGGCCATCGGCTTTTTGGCCGGCGCCTACCCCGCCCTGCTTCTCTCCGGTACAAAACTCATCACCATCCTACGGTCCGGCTTCCGGCTCGCCGGCCGCAATACCGGCCTGCGCCAGACCCTCATCGTCGTGCAATTCGTGATCTCCCTTTTCCTGATCATCAGCACTGTCGTCATCCTCCAGCAAATGAGTTTCATCCGGAACAAAGACCTGGGCTACAATCGGGATCATGTCCTCGTGATCCCCTATAGCTGGCGCGACATGGCCCAGTACAACGCTTTGAGAACGGCCATGGGGGGCCTGCCGGGAGTACGGCAGATCACCGGCTCCAGCAGCGTCCCCACCTCGGTCGGCTGGACGGACATGCTGTCCACCGATAACGGCAACGGCCCGATCCGCTTTCCTGTCAACTGCATTCCCGCTGATTTGAATTTCGTACGGACAATGGACATGCAGCTGATTGCGGGCGCCGATCTTACCATGGCCGATCTGCCGGCCAACAGGCCCATCAACGCCGACAGCAGCCGGACGCTATCCTTCATCATCAACGAGACCGCTGCAAAAAAGATCGGCTGGAGCCCCGAACAAGCCCTTGGTAAAACGATCACCCGTTATAACCAGAACGGCGTGGTAAGAGGGGTGGTAAAGGACTTCCATTTCGCCTCCATGCATCAACCCATCGGCCCGATCCTCATTTATGCCGATACAGGCGAGATCCATTGCCTCCTGCTTCGCCTCGGCGGAACTCCTCTTCCCGCAGTGATCGACCGGCTGCAAGCCACCTGGAAACAATATATCGCCGTACGCCCCTTCGAATACCATTTCCTCGACGAGGATTTCAACAATCTATACCTGGCGGA
Source organism: Puia sp. (assembly GCF_035546395.1). Classification (GTDB taxonomy): domain Bacteria; phylum Bacteroidota; class Bacteroidia; order Chitinophagales; family Chitinophagaceae; genus Puia. The sequence continues at coordinate 71,397 of NZ_DASZXR010000001.1, forward strand.
ACAACGCACCGCCACCATCTTTACGCTCTTTTCCACCCTCGCCATCCTCCTGGCCTGCCTCGGCCTTTTCGGCCTGGCCGCCATCAGCACGGTCCAGCGGACAAAAGAGATCGGTATCCGCAAGGTCCTCGGCGCAGACCTGCTCAACATCTGCCTGTTGATCAGCCGCTCCTTCCTCGGAATGGTCCTGCTCGCCATCGTGATCGCCAGCCCACTGGCCTGGCTAGCGACCGACAAATGGCTGCAAGGCTTCGCCTATCGCATCCCCGTGCATGCCTGGGTCTTCCCGCTGGCCGGCATCGGCGTCGTCGCCCTCGCCTTCGCGACGGTCAGCTATCACGCGCTCCGCGCCGCGGGCATGAACCCCGCGAAGAGTCTCAAAACAGAATAGTAACGGGAAAAAACAAAAGAGGAACAGCGAATGCTGCATCTCCAGCGTCGACTGGGTCAGCGCAAGCAGCAGCAGCATAATGAGAACCAGCCAGCCGGCCCTGGTCCCCGTTCGTCGGGCGAGATCCACCATCAGCCCGATGGCGGCAAGGAAGATGCAAAGCCCGATCACCCCGCTACGGACAAAGGTCTCGACGAATTGATTGTGGAAATTATAACCCCGGTACCGCATCTCCGCAGTAAGATATTTCCGGTTCAACAGGTCCTGGCTGTCGCCCGCGCTCACGCCGATGACCCAGGCGTTCTTTTCGTTGACGATCTCCTCCGCGAATTCCCACATGAGCAGCCGCAGCGACACCCCGTTGAAGTGAGCATGCCTGTCGTTCGGATGCTGACCAAGATACCGCCAGTCATCATGCAGGATATCCCGGTATCGCTGCTGGACCGGGTTGTGCGTGACGGCCAGCGCAGTGCCCCCGGCGATCACCAGCTCGACAACGCCAATGGACCGTCGCGCCTTCAGCCGAAGCCCACGCCATCCCGATTTCGACACGATAAAGACCACCGTCAACACCGCCAGCAACAATTTCGAATTCAGCAGGATCATCATCACCGTGAAAAGGGCGATCATTGCCCCGCGAAAAGCGCCATTCCCCTCCGGACTCAGCAGAAAGATCAACGCGATCAGCACGTAACCCGAGAAAAATACCGCGTTGAGATCGATCACTGCCGTTAGCTCGTGATAGAAGAAGACCCCCGCCCGTCCCGTGTCCCAAAGCCGGAAACCAGCCACCATCAGGCAAAGGATGCTGATCGCGACGAGCAACCGGCAATACGCCTTCATCAGCTGCCGGAACCCCTGCCGGTCGATGACGGCGCCGCTGCAAAAGACGAACGGGATGGCGACAAGCGTCGCCTTGCTCTCCACGTGCTTGAAAGCGGTGCGAAGGTCATGCGTGTAGAATAACCCCGCCACCTCTATCGCAAAAAGGGAGAAATAAGCCAGGAAGAACCGGTTGGAAAAAGCCCTGCGAACGGCCTCGAGCGGTCTACCTCCATCGGCCAGCCGAAAGATCACCAGCGCGATGATCAGACAGCTATTGAGATTGAACCAGGAGCACAGCGTTGTGCCGATAACAGCCATCGTCAATAGGAAAAAGGCCTTCTTTTGAAGGAAAGGAATATGCGCATCCATAGCACGATGGAAACGCGGATAAAACTGTTAAAAGTTGCCTTCGTTGGCACCAATCTTGCAATAATGAAGCAATGACCCGGTACCTGCTACCCTCTGCATTGGTTCTCATACTGTTGCTAGGCAGCTGTAAAAAGGACTCCACTCCATCCCAAGAGGGAGGCGGTACCGATACTACCGGGACCAACCCCTCGTCGCCCGCCACAAGCTCAAAAAAAGGGGTCGATTTCAACGTTTATGCCCAGTATGGAAACTTCGAGACAAATGTGGTCAATCTGAAGGCATTCTGGTATTACACCTGGGGAACGCTCGTCCCGCTTCCCTCCCCGAAGAATTGCGAATTCGTGTCCATGTTCTGGGGACCCGGCAATATGACCGATGCGAACATCTCGGCCACTCGGCAGTCCAAAGCGCAGGGGACCGTCAAAAATATCATCGCCTTCAACGAACCCGATCGCCAGGATCAGTCGAATATGACCGTGTCGCAGGCCCTCGCCTACTGGCCAAAATTGGAAGGTCTCGGCCTGCCCCTCGGCAGTCCCGCCACTTCCTGGCCCACCCTTCAATGGTTTTATGATTTCATGGACTCGGCCATCGCCGAAAAAAGGCGCGTGGACTTCATCTGCGTACACATGTATGTCGGAACGGACGACAACGCTTTTGTCCAAACGCTGCAAACCGTCTATGACAAATACCACCTCCCTATCTGGATCACCGAATTCGCCACCGCCGACTGGAACGCCACATCTGCCTCCGCGAATCAATATTCCCCCGCCGATGTGCTCGGTTTCATGCAGCGCCTCCTGCCCAGGCTGGACGCACTTCCCTACGTCCAGCGCTATTCCTGGTTCTCCGGTTCTCCCACCGATCCTACGCTCTGGTCCTCGGCCCTCATCGGCGCCGATGGCAAGCTCACCACCCTCGGCCAATGGTACTCCAACTACCAACCCAATACGGCGATCAAACCCTAGTTCAGCGCTTCCGGTACAATACCCAGATATCATTGATCGTATTGATCCCCTTCGAATCCAGAATGGCGTCGATCCCCCATAACAGCCTCGAAGAATACAACACCCGCCGGTAACCCAGGCTATCCAGCCACCTTAGCTGCCCCTTCAGCTGATCATACGTACCCGCAACATACTCCGCCTCACGGGGCATCAGCCGCAGGGAATCCTCCGGCCCCAGCCGACGGAACCGCAAATTCGTCGCCGCCTCCCGGTAAAAGACGAACGGCAACCGGTGTTCCGTCTCAAACGGCGTTCGGTTGACCGTCCAGATCGTCACGGGCCGGTCCGCAAACTTACCTTTCAGCAAAACAGTAAAATAAAGCGCCTGTGAATAGGGCGTATATAACAGCACCACCAACAGGAACCCATTCAGTCCAATGCTGAACAACGCAAGACCGTTAAACAGCCGCCGCATGCCCTTCCGCTGCCGCCACCACCAATCGATCAGCCCGGGCAAACCCCAGCCGACGATCAACGGAAGGACGTTCAGCACCGGGAAAAGGAATCGTTCCTCTTTATGCGCGACAAGACAATGCCCCAGGATAAAAAATAGCACTGCCAGCGTTAACGGTTGACGAAGCTGGCGCACAATCGCCTCCTTGAATCCCCCGTACAACAAAACGAGACTCAGCGGCGGCGTGACGATCACCGCGGCCAGCACTCCGACGTACAACAGGAACGAGGAGGTCCCCATCGACGCCGCCTTCCCTTCGACGATATTCACCTCGTAATAGGTATAGGGCGTAAAAACCCACTCGTGGTAGAAGGCTGCGTCAAGCACGGTATTCAAACCCATTCCGGCGATGAATCCGAGCGCCAGGGGAAGCATCCGCCGCCGTTCTTCGCGGACCGTCAGCATCCACACCCCGAATCCGGCAATGGCAAAAGCCGTTTGGAAACGGGCATAGAAGGCCAGGCTGAAAACAAACCCGGTCGCCAGCGCCACCCACCACCCTCTGCCGTCCTTACGATTGGAAAGATCATAACCAAAGACCCCTCCAAAGAATAAAAAGGAGGAAAGCATTTCGCTGCTGAACAGCGTTCTTGTATAAGGAAGGAGCCACGAAAAATTCAGGATCAGCAACACTCCGAACAGCACCCGCCGGTCGCGTTGGAAATAATACAATGCCATTGCGTTGAACAGCACAAAAAGCAACAGACCAAAGATCATCCGCAACAGGCCCAGCTGGGAGTAGGGATCGTGCATCCCCAGCTCCGAGCAAAGCCAGGAATAACCCGAGAAGAGATACACCTGCAACGTCGGTCGCAGATGCGCCGCAAATTCCCAAACCTGTCCCGCAGCCGATGGCCGGTGCAGCTGCCACGAGGAGAATTCGATGATCTGAAAATACTGATCGGGATGATAGATGCCCACGGCCGTCCAACAAAGGATGATCTGAACGAGAAGGGAAGCCAATAACAATATCTGTAGCCGGCGATCATCGCGCAGAATGCCTTTCAAGGTTTCGAAATACATAGATCAATTGGGAATGCGCACCGAAAATAAGCCTTTGTGCTAAACAAATCAACCTGTAGCTTTACCGCATGATGAGAAAATACCCCTTGCTGACCGTTCTCTTGTTGGCCGTTTCCGGCCTGCTCTACGCTCAGAACGACTACGAACTCAACACCGGCTGGAAATGCCAGGCCATCGGGAAGGTCAAAGCAGGCGGCGACAAGATCTCGCAACCCGGGTACTCCACCACCGGCTGGCTCGACGCCACCGTTCCGGGCACGGTTCTCACGAGCCTCATCAATAATAAACTCGAACCCGATCCCTTTTATGGCCTCAACAACCAAAAGATCCCCGACATCTATACCGCCGGCCGCGAGCACTATACCTACTGGTTCGTAAAGAACTTCAAGGAAGCCGCTTCAAAAGACCAGGGCAAGGACCAGGTCTGGCTCGACCTTCGCGGCGTCAACTACTCCTGCGAGATATTTCTGAATGGCCACAAGGTCAACGAACGTACCCACTATGGCATGTACCTCCGCCAGTCGTACAACATCACAAAATATCTCGCCGCCAACGGTGACAACCGGCTCGCCGTCCTCGTCTATCCTCCCGATCCCGTCGGCAATCCCAACGGCGGCCAGGGCGGCGACGGCGAGATCGCCCGCAACGTCACACACCAGTATGTCGCCGGTTGGGACTGGATCCAACCCATCCGCGACCGCAATACCGGTATCTGGGACAAGGTGACGATCCATCACAGCGGCGCCGTGCGTATCCGCAACCCGCATATCATCACCGAGGTCTCCGGTATCCGATTCCCGGATGTGCCGGCCGCCCAACAAGCCCCCGCGGTCCTCCGCGTCAGCGCGGAACTGGAGAATACGAGCGCCGATACGGTCTCCGGCTGGTTGCACTATGTTCTCGACGGTGATTCCACAATAGGCAGCTTCAAACTCGCCCCACATTCCATAAAAGAAGTTCATCTTCCATTCCATATCCTCCGCCATCCGCGGATTTGGTGGCCCAATGGTTACGGCGATCAGCCACTGTACAAAACAAGCCTGTCTGTCATCGAAGAAATGACCGAGGCCAGTGCCGAAAACGGCAAACGCCTCTACCGCGATGCCGACGCCATCCCCCTCGACTTCGGCGTCCGCGAGCTCTCTACCACCTGGAACACCACGACGCACAGCGCGCAGCTGACCGTCAATGGCCAGAAGATCTTTATAAAAGGCGGCAACTACATCGTCTCCGACGAACTCCTCCGCCTCAGCCCCGAACGCTACGACGCCGAGGTCCGCTTCCACCGCGACATGAACCTCAACCTCATCCGCGTCTGGGGCGGCGCCCTTACCGAACGTCCCGAATTCTACGCCGCCTGCGACCGCTATGGCCTGCTGGTCTTCCAGGACTTCTGGAACTCCGGCGACTGCAACGGTCGCTGGGAAGACCCCATGAAGAAGGAGGATCAATGGACCCGCAAAAAATACCCCGACGACCATGACCTGTTCATCCGCTCCGCAGCCGACCAGGTCAAAATGCTCCGCAACCATCCCTCCCTCGCCTTCTGGTGCGGCGGCAACGAGATCACCCCGCCGACCGACATTTTCGCCGCGCTCAAGGACTCGATCATTCCCCGGCTCGACGGCACCCGCACCTTCTTCGACTACTCCAATTCGGACAGCATGTCCTTCAACAACCTCGGCGGCAACGGCGACGGTCCCTACGGTATCCAGGATATAAGAACTTTCTGGGGCAAGCGCACCTTCCCCTTCAACTCCGAGATCGGCTCCGTCGGTGTGGGGGATATCGAATCCCTCGAGCGCTTCATTCCCAAAGAACACCTGGTCGCACCTGCCCCTCATCAAGTTGAAGACGAAGTCTTCAACTATCACAAATACATCGGCTACGACTCTTCCGTCTACGCCTATGGCCCTATAAAAGATCTCCGCGACTTCACGGAAAAAGCCCAATTAGTCAACTACGACCAGTACCGCGCCCTCATGGAAGGATTCAGCGCCCACATGTGGGACTGGTACACCGGCGCCATCATCTGGAAGACCCAGAATCCCTGGACCGCCCTCCGGGGTCAGATGTATGACTATTACCTCGATCCCAACGCCTGTCTCTACGGCCTCCACAGCGGCAGCGAACCCCTGCACATCATGTACGACCCTGTCACCGGCATGACCATGATCGCCAACAATACCTTCCGTACGGTCCGCGATCTGATGATGCAAATACAGGTGCTGGATATGAATGGCAAGACCCTGTCGAAGAGCCAGCAGTTCTTCGAGGTTGGCCCGACCGTCGCCAAGAATTATATTCCCATCGGTCACCAGCTCGATCGCCTGCGGGCAAAAGAAGGGGTCTTCCTCTCCCTCCGCCTGCTGGACCTGAACCAAAAGATCGTCAGCGATAACTTATATTGGCTCCCCGACAGCACCGGCGTCTACAGCGGCCTTCAGCACCTGCCCGCCAGCGCTGTCGCTGTCACCGCCACTCAAACGGAAAAGACCCGCATCTCCGTCATATTCAAAAATCCCGCCAGTGGCGCCGTGGCGTTCTTCAACCGGGTATCTCTCATAGACCCCAAAACAAAACAGCGCCTCCTGCCGGTCTTCTACAGCGACAACTACGTCTCCATACTCCCCGGTGAAGCAAAGACCATCACCCTGGACTACACGCCAAAACCCGGCGTGACACCCCAGGTCGCGGTCCGCGGCTGGAACCTGGAAGAAAAAACTTACCCGGTAAAATGATCGCGATAACGCTTCTTGAACTCCGAAGGATTCATTCCCTCATGAAGCCGGAACAATTTATTGAAATAGGAAACACTCTCTAACCCGACCTCGAACGCCGCCTCGGTCACCGACCGCCCCTGCAACAGCAGCGTCTTCGCCTGCCCGATCCGGTATTGATTCACAAAATCTGTAAAGGTCATCCTCGTCTGCCGTTTGAAATACCGGCAGAACGCCGCCGTGCTCAAATGCACCTGCGCCGCAACCTCATTGACGTCCGGTCCCTGGTCATAACGGCGATGAATATACTCATACACCGACGACATCCGGACCTTGTCCGTCAGCATGCTCTTTACGCCCGTTTGCTCCTCATTCAGCTGCAGCACGTCCACCCTCTCCGCCGCCAGCTGGTAAAAGATCCGCAGCAAAGCCACCAGTTGCTCAAATGGGCCAAGATCAAACATGGCTTTCAATTCCGAACCCACCCGCTCCTTTACGGCTCCGCCAAACGATAACCCGTAAGCCGCCCTTGCAAACAGCTTCTCCACCCCGCCCAGTTCCGGCGCATGTTGCAACGCATCGCCAAGAAAGTCGGGCGCCAACTGCACCACCACCTGGTGATATTCGGTCTTCAATCCGTAATCGAAATTCAAATGGGGGATATTCGGACCGATAAGCACAAGATCGCTCTCGATATAGCTCGACACATGCAAGCCGACATGGCGGATCCCGGCCGTCGCTTCCACATATACAAGCTCATATTCGGGATGATAATGCCAGTAGAAATGATCCCGCAGACTCGGTGAGAACAGCCGGAAACTCTGCCCCTCCCCGGGCACCACTTTTTCGAGTTGGACCTTCATATACCAAAAATTACGGAAAAATCGGCAAAACTAGTCAATACAGAGCAAAAACAGGTCAACCCGGCGGTTGTTCCGCAGGGCCCCCGCGATCGATCTTTACATCGTCAAACAACATGTCATATGCAAACAACACCCACCGCCGCAACCAACACGCCCCAGGGCACAATGGCCGCAACAATGATCCCCGATAACGCCCATAAGGATATCCCCGGCAACCCCTCCACCGCCACCAGCAGCAAGCTCAATCTCCGCCGGACACTGGACGGCCCACCCCTCAAAGTTCTCTCAGAAGCCGACTGGCAATTCTGGCAACACAACGGCTATGTCATCGTCAAAGGCGCCGTTCCCCGTGAGCAGGTGGCCGAAACGGCCCGTTTCCTCTGGGAGTTCGAAGAAAAGGATCCTGACAACGCCGACACCTGGTATACCGCGCCCCGCGCCGAAATGCAGATGAAAGAGCTGACGAACACCGGGATGGTCGAGGTTTACAACAACCAGAAACTCTGGAACAACCGCCAGATGCCCCGCGTCCACGCCGCCTTCGCCGACATCTGGGGCACCGAAAAGCTCTGGGTCACCATCGACCGCGCCAATCTCAACTTCCCCCTCCGCCCGGGCTTCGAATACAAAGGTTTTATCCACTGGGACTACGACCCCGAAACAAAACCGCAGAACGTTCAGGGGGTCCTGGCCCTCGCCGATCAGACGGACGAGAACATGGGCGGATTCCAATGCATCCCCGAACTCTTCCGCACCTATGATACCTGGAAGCTGACACAGCCCGTCGATCGCGATCACTTCAAACCCGATACAACCGGATTCGATCTCGTCAAGGTGAAACTGGAAGCAGGCGACCTGCTCATCTTCAACAGCTCCCAACCCCACGGCATCCGGCCCAATCTCAGCAAGGACAAGGTCCGCATCGCCCAGTACATCTCTATGATGCCCGCCGAAGAGGACAACGAACCCCTCCGTCAATGGCGCATCCGCTCCTGGCGCGACCGGATCGCCCCCGAAGGCTATGCCTTCCCTGGCGACCCCCGTAATTGGGAACAAACCCGCTACGGCACCGCCGAACTCAGCCCCCTTGGCCGCAAACTCCTCGGACTCGACAGATGGTAGAACGCCACGGGCGTTCTGGCCGAAGGCCCATCATTAACGCTTCACAAACGGGAAAGCCTTGGCTTTCCGAAAAAGTTAACAATTAGCCGGGTATCTTTGTATTTCAAATATGAAGATACCCAGCCTCATATTCACCATAGCCATCGCGATAGCGACAACATCCTGTGGCTCTTCCCATAAAGCCACCACGGCAGCCGATCCCGCGAATGACAACTGGCAGCGCATGCCGCTGACCATCGACGGCAAAGACAATGATTGGATAAAACCCCTCCCGAACGCGATCGCAAAGGAGCACCTCACTTATTCCGTCACCAACGACGACCAATTCCTTTATATCCTGATGGAAACAAAAAGCCCGCAGGAACAACAAAAGATCATCCAGGGAGGAATGACCGTCTGGGTCAATACAAAAGCAGATAAAAGCGAGGCCGGCGCCGTCGGTGTCGGCTACCCCCTCGACTCGCGCATCAACCACAACCAGCAACTGATGGAAGAGGCCCAACCCGAGAGGTACAAGAACAACAAACCCATCACCCTCGAGGATAAAAAAGCATACGCCCTCTACGGCTTTTCAAAGGACAGCACCGGCAGCTATGACTATGCCGATGACAACAACCCGCAAGGGGTGAAGATGCGCATGGATTATAACAACGAGGGCGACCTGGTCTATGAAGCGGCCATCCCCCTGCAGACCCTATATCCCAATCATAATCCTTCGGCTTCTTATGCCGCCAACAGCGTCGCCATAGGCATTTATCTCGAAGGACTTCCTCCCGATGCCAGCGTCCCCCGCGGGGGTGGCGGCGGACCCGATATCGGCGTGGGTGGCGGACTTGGCTTCGGCTCCTTTGGCAGCGGCGGCGGGATCGGCATCTCCATCGGCACCGGCTCCCTCATCGGAGGTGGCGGCGGCAGAAGACAGCTCTTCAAACCCTCCTACAACTGGCAGGTCGTCCAGCTGGCCCGCGGCCACTCAGCCGGCGCAAAGCCCTTCTAAATGGCCCAATGATTGTAATGAACACAAGTACCTATTGTTCAACAACAATCTACATGTATGAAAAAAGCCATTCACCTGGCGGCGCTCGCCGCCGTAACCGCTTTATTTATAGTTAGTTGCGTCCCGACTCGCCGTTGGAAAGCCTCCGAATCCGCCCTGGCCGCCGCCCGCGCCGACAGCGCCCGGCTCGCCCAGCAGGTCGTCCAGCACGAGAATACCATTGGGCAACTAAGACAACAAATTGGGGACCTGAATAAAAAGATCGACGATCTCACCAACCAGTCCGGTCTCACCCAGAACCAGCTCAATCAAAGCAAAGAACAGATCGCCGAACAACGCCGTCGCCTGGCCCAGCTCCAGGCACTGATGGATCAGCAGAAACGCGCGATCCAGGACATCCGTAAAAAGATGAGCGATGCCCTCGTCGGCTTCAACTCGAAAGACCTCACCGTCTCCATAAAGAACGGCAAGGTCTATGTCAGTCTCTCCGAAAATCTCCTCTTCCCCTCCGGCAGCGCCACTGTTAATCCCAAAGGAAAAGAAGCCCTCGGCAAGCTGGCCGAAGTGCTCAACACCAACCCCGATATCACCGTCGATATCGAAGGCCACACCGATTCCGTTCCAATCCGCGGCCGTTACCAGGACAACTGGGCGCTGAGCGTAGCCCGCAGTACGGCCATCGTCCGCATCCTCACGACCGACTACCAGGTAGACCCCATCCGCGTGATAGCCTCGGGACATAGCCAATACGACCCCGTCCAAACGAATAGCACACCCGAAGGCCGCGCCCTCAACCGCCGAACCGAGATCATCCTCTCACCCAAGCTCGACGAGCTGTATAAACTGCTCGAATCGGGACCAACGCCGGAGTAGAAAAAGGAGCCCCGCATCGCGGGGCTCCTTATATTTGCAGAATGAGCAACCTATTCGTCACTACGAGTCTCCACACCTGGGAACAATCCATCAAAAGAGCCACCGGCTTCTTCGACAACTGCGGCGATGAAGAGCTGCTCCAACCTATTGTCCCGGGCAAAAACCGCGTCATTTACCTTCTCGGCCACCTGGCCGCCGTACACGACCGGATGTTCCCCCTGCTGGGCCTCGGCGACCGCCTCTATCCCCATCTCGACGATCTGTTCATCACCAACCCGGATAACCCCGAGGCAGCCTATCCCGCCGTACACGAGCTGCGCCGCGCCTGGGCCGCCGTCAATACCGGCCTCACCGAAAAATTTCGCAGCTGGTCACCCGAAGAATGGCTGCAGAAACATACCGCCGTCTCCGACGCCGACTTCGCAAAGGAACCACACCGCAACCGGCTCTCCGTCGTGCTCAATCGCGCCGGCCACGTACAATATCATTTGGGTCAGCTGGTTTGGTACAAAAAATAGGCATAAATTTGCACCGATAACCAACTGAGTATACATGTCTTTTTTCCAGGATAAAGTAGTCGTCATCACCGGTGGCAGCGATGGCATCGGTAAAGCCTTGATCGAAGCCCTGATCCCCCTCGGCGCAAAGGTCGCCACCTGCGGCCGCAGCCACGATAAGATCTACAAACTACAAGTCGAATACGCCCAGGTGATGCTCCATGCCGTCGCCTGCGATATCAGCATCGAAGAAGAATGCCGCCGGTTCATCGATTCGACCATCGAGACGTTCGGCCGTATCGATATCCTCATCAACAACGCCGGGATCTCCATGCGGGCCCTCTTCACCGACTGCGACACCAAGGTCACCCGCAAGGTCATGGAGATAAACTTCCTTGGCGCAGTCTACTGCACCAAGTACGCCCTCCCGTCCATCCTCGAAAACAAAGGCACCATCGTAGGTGTGTCCTCCACCGCCGGCTACCGAGGTCTGCCCGGCCGAAGCGCTTACTCGGCATCGAAATTCGCACTGCAGGGCTGGCTGGAATCCCTCCGCACCGAAATGCTCCACAGCGGCGTTCATGTGATGTGGGTCTGCCCGGGATTCACGGCCTCCAATATACGCCTGGCCGCCCTCGATTCCCATGGCGTCGCCCGCGGAGAAACCGTGCTCAACGAAGGTAGCCTGATGACCGCCGATGAATGCGCTCATCACATCCTCAAAGCCATCCGCCGCCGGAAACGCACCCTGGTGCTCACGCTCCTGGGCAAGGTCACCGTGCTGATCAACAAAATGGCGCCCTCCCTCGCTGACAGGCTCACCTATAAACATTATTATAATAAGAAGGGGGAGTTTGTTAAATAACCGGCATGGCCTTAATCACCCTGACATCAGATATCGGCCAAAAAGACTATCTCATTGGGGCTATCAAAGGCCAGCTGTTGCAGCAGGACCCGGGCTTTCAGCTGGTGGACATCTCTCATGAGCTGTCCCCTTTCAATTACCCACAGGCCGCCTATGTCTGCCGCAACGCGATCCGACATTTCCCGCCCTTTACTTATCACCTCATTTTGGTCAATCTGTTCGAGAAAAAGCCCGAACAACTCCTGTTCGCCTTCCATAAGGAACAATACCTGCTCTGCGCCGACAATGGTCTGCTCACCATGATCCTGGAAGGCCGGCCCGAGATGGTCATCGGCCTGCCTCTCGACCGAACGGCCGTCAAAAATACCCTCTACTGCGTTCGCACCATGGGCCAGGCCATCCAACAGCTCATACAGGGCGCCGGCCTGCTCTCCATCGGTAACCCGGACACCCCGTTCACCGAAAAGAACCACCTCCGCCCGGTCTTCGGCGACAACTGGATCGAAGGCCAGATCATTTTCATCGATCATTTCGAGAACGTCATCGTCAATATCACCCGCGAAGAGTTCGAACAGCAACGCCGCGGTCGCGGCTTTCGCATCGTTTTCAAACGCGACGAGACGATCGATAAGATAAGCGAGACCTATGCCGATGTCGGGGAAGGCGAAAAGCTGGCCCTCTTCAACTCCGCCGGCTACCTAGAGATCGCCATCCAGAAAGGCAATGCCGCCGGCCTCTTCGGCCTGCAGGACTTTACCGAGCAATCCCAACACCAGCAGAGTCGGCTTTTTTACCAGACAGTCAAGGTGTTCTTTGAATAGCACTGAATAACACAGTTTTAGCAAAAAAAGCTCCCTCATATTCGGAAAATTCCTCTAATTGGCCTTAATTCGTGCCCAAAACGTAGAAACCGCCACCATGCGCTTCAACAAGATCAACAATATCACCGGATGGATCGTAGGCCTCTTCGCAACAACCGTATATATCATGACCATGGAGGCGACCGGTAGCTTCTGGGATTGCGGCGAATTCATTTCCAGCTGTTTCAAACTCGAGATCCCCCACCCCCCGGGCGCCCCGCTCTTCGCCCTGATGGGTCGCTTCTTCATCATCCTTTTCGGCGATAATCCCCATACCGCCGCCCGCGGCGTCAACTTCATGAGCGCCCTGGCCAGCGGCATGTCCATCCTCTTCCTCTTCTGGACCATCACCCACTTCGCCAGGAAGATCGTAACCAAAGCAACCCCGGCCGCGGAACCCGATAAACAACAGACATTCCTGATAATGGCCGCCGGCGTCGTCGGAGCCATCGCCTACACCTTCTGCGACTCCTTCTGGTACAGCGCAGTAGAAGGCGAAGTATACGCCTCTTCCGCCTTCTTCACCGCCCTCGTCTTCTGGGCCATCCTGAAATGGGAGCACAACGCGGACAAAGCAGGCTCCGATAAATGGATCGTCTTCATCTTCTACATGATGGGCCTGTCCATCGGCGTCCACCTGCTCAACCTCCTGACCATTCCCGCCATCGTGATGGTCTACTACTTCAAACGCTACCGGCCGACCCTCTGGGGCTCCATCCTCGCCTTCGTCGTCGGCTGCGCCATCACCGGCATCGTCCAGGTCATCGTCATCCAGTATACCATCAAAGGCGCCGGCTACTTCGACATCTTCTTCGTCAACTCCCTCAGCCTGCCCTTCTTCAGCGGCTTCGGCTTCTATTTCCTGGCGCTGGCCGCCCTACTCACCTGGGGCCTGCTGTTCAGGCAAGCCACCGTCACCGCCAACCGTATGAGGATATGGCTGATGGCCTTCATCTTCATCGTCTCCGCCCCCGTGCTCATCGGCTCGGCACACGGCGGCGCCGGCTATATCGTTAAGATCCTGGTGGGCCTGGCCATCGGTTGGGTCGCAGGTTATTTTATAAAGAAAGAAGCCCTTCCCTCATTCAAACTGGGGCTCTGGTGCTTTGCCTTCGTCCTCCTCGGCTATTCCACCTACTTCACCACCATGATCCGCAGCAATGCGAACCCTCCGGTGGATATGTATAATGTCGATAACCCCTGGAGCCTCGTCGGTTACCTCAGCCGCGAACAATACGGCGACTGGCCCATCGTCTATGGACCCGATTTCCAGGACCAGGCGCCCACCATTGATGGCTCGGACAACTACGTCAAAGGAAAGGATAAATATGAAGTGGCCGGCAAGACGGTGATCCAGGACTGGGGCAACACCCCCTCGGCCCACGTCTTCCCCCGTATGTGGAGCTCCCAGAACGATCGCCACGAGGTCGATACCTACAAGGCTTACGGTGGCGTAGCCGAAGGCGATAACCCCACCATGGCGAACAATATCCGCTACTTCCTCACCTATCAGAATTGGTGGATGTATGGCCGTTACTTTATGTGGAACTTCTCCGGGAAACAGAATGACCTCGAAGGCTTCGGCAACCCCCGCGATGGCAACGCCATCACCGGGATCCCCTTCATCGACAATTTCTTCCTCGGCGACCAAAGCAAGCTGCCGGATACGATCCACACGAAGAACAAGTCCTACAACAGGATGTATATGCTTCCGCTGATCCTGGGACTCATCGGTCTGATCTTCCAGGCCTATCGCTCCCGGCACGACTTCGCGATCGCCGCCCTTCTCTTCTTCTTTACCGGCTTCGCCATCGTCATCTACCTCAACCAGGCCGGCCTCCAGCCCCGCGAAAGAGACTATGCCTTCGCCGGTTCCGAATATGCCTTCGCGATATGGATCGGCCTCGGGGTCCTCGCCGTGGCGGAAAATCTTACGCGTCGCCGCTGGCTCAAAAAGCCCGCCCTGGCCAACTATTTCGCTGCCGGTCTTTGCTTTTTGGCCGTACCCGTTCTCATGGGCAGCCAGGAGTGGGATGATCACGACCGCAGCAAAAAGACCCTGCCCCGCGACCTCGCAAAAGATTATCTCGAATCCTGTCCGCCCAACGCCATCCTCTTCTCCTTCGGCGATAACGATACCTATCCCCTCTGGTACGCCCAGGAAGTGGAAGGCATCCGGCCTGACGTCCGGGTGATGGTCAACACCCTCCTCGGCTCCGACTGGTATATGAACCAGCTGCGCTATAAGGTCAACGAGAACGCACCGTGGGACATTATTTTCACGCCCGGGCAGATCGCGGGCGACAAGCGCAACGTAGCCTACTTCACCGACCGCGTTCCCGGCTTCGACCAAAGCAAATATTACGATCTCTATACCATGCTCAAGGACGTCGTGGCCAGCGACGATCCGCGCTTTACCACCGCCGCTGACAACGGCCAGACCTTCAACCTCGTGCCCGTGCATAAATTCTCGCTCCCCGTCGACGCACAGGCGGCCCGCAATATCGGCACGATCCATCCCGGCGACAGCGCCCTCTCCGAGCTGCAGCTTGACATTCCCAAGAACCGCAACTACCTGCTCAAAAGTGACCTGGCCATGCTTTCGGTCATCGCGGGCAGCAAATGGAAACGTCCCATCTGCTTCACCTCCCCCCAAGACCTCCAAAGCCTCGGGCTGGACAAATATGTCCGCCTCCGCGGCATGGTCTACCAGCTCGTTCCGCTCGAAGGCAGCCAGGTCGACATCGACGATTCGTATAAAGCGATCATGGAGAAGTTCGCTTACGGCAACGCCGGCACGCCCGGTGTCTACTATGACGAGGAGAACCGCCGCCATCTCAACAGCATCAAATTCACGCACGCCCAGGTAGCCATGGGCCTCGCCATGGCCGGAAAGAAGGACTCCGCCCGCCGCGTCCTCGAACAATACGATCGCAACGTCCTCGAGTCGAATATGCCCTACGGCATGACCTCCAACCAGGGCAACCTGCACGACTATTTCTCCTTTGACTTCCTGCAGGCCTGCTATATGGCCGGCGACACCACGCTGGCCCATAAGGTCGCCGCCTCGTTGAAAAAAGATCTGACCCAGCAGATGCGCTACTACGCATCCTTCAGCGAATCACCGATGACCGACGAGCAACTCGCCGTCAACGCCCAGATGCTTATGCAGGGCAAGGGTGGCAATCTCTCGGATATCCAGGCAAGATATTTTGCCAACGATATCCTCTCCACCTATCGGATGATCCTGCAGATGGCCGATCTCGAAAAACAGTACAAAGCGGGCCCGCCATCCCCCTCGGAAATAAATCCAAAGCCTTAATTTCGGGAAAATTTTAAACACCCAAGTACCGCGAAAAATTCGAATACAATGCGTTTTAACAGAGTCAACAACATCGTCGGCTGGATCGTGGGACTCATCGCCTGCACCGTCTTCGTCATGACCATGGAGCCCACAGGTAGCTTTTGGGACTGCGGCGAGTTCGTTTCCAGCTGCTATAAGCTCCAGATCCCCCACCCTCCCGGCGCCCCGCTGTTCGTGCTCATGGGCCGCTTCTTTATCATCCTCTTCGGCGACAATCCCCTTACAGCCGCCCGCGGCGTCAACTTCATGAGCGCCATCGCCAGCGGCCTGTCCATTCTCTTCCTGTTCTGGACCATTACCCACTTCGCACGCAAGCTCGTACAGGGGGGTATCACCACTGTAGAACCTGATTCCAAACAAACTTTCAACATCATGGCCGCCGGCGTCGTCGGCGCCCTGGCCTATACCTTCTGCGACTCCTTCTGGTACAGCGCCGTCGAAGGCGAAGTATACGCCTCCTCCGCCTTCTTCACCGCCCTCGTCTTCTGGGCCATCCTGAAATGGGAGCACAACGCGGACAAGGAAGGCTCCGATAAATGGATCGTCTTCATCTTCTTCATGATGGGCCTTTCCATCGGCGTCCACCTGCTCAACCTCCTGACCATCCCCGCCATCGTGATGGTCTATTATTTCAAGCGCTTCAAACCCACCACCTGGGGAACCATCTTCGCCTTCCTCATCGGCTGCATCATCACCGGCGTCGTACAGATCGTCGTGATCCAGTATACCATCAAAGGCGCCGGAGCCCTCGATATCTTCTTTGTCAATTCACTCCACCTGCCCTTCTTCTCCGGCTTCGGGGTCTACTTCTTTTTACTGGCCGCTTTGCTGGCCTGGGGGCTCTCCTTTAAGACGCAGACGGTCACGGCCAATCGCATCCGCCTGTGGATCGCCGCCTTCGTACTCATCATCATGCTCCCCCTCCTTTCCAATGGGTCGGGCGGCAGCCGCATCCTGATGCTGATCCTCGGCCTGGCAGCGGCCTGGGTAGCGGGCTATTTCATCACGGGCGAAGCCCTGGCAAAATTCAAGATCGCCCTCTGGTGTTTCGCCTTCATGCTCCTGGGCTACTCCACCTACTTCACCACCATGATCCGCAGTAATGCCGATCCCGGGGTGGATATGTACAATGTCGATAACCCCGTCAGCCTCGTGGGCTATCTCAGCCGCGATCAGTACGGCGACTGGCCCATTCTCTATGGCCCGGACTTCCAGGACCGCGCCCCCCGAGTTCCCGCCGGTCCCCTCTATGTAAAAGGTAAAGAGAAGTACGAAGTGGCCGGAAAGGTCTACGCAACCGACTGGGGCAGTACCCCCTCCTCCCATATCTTCCCCCGGATGTGGGACGGCGGTAACGACCGCGGCCAGATCGACTGCTACCGCACCTTTGGCAACGTCGCCGAAGGCGACAATCCCACCATGCTGGACAATTTCCGGTATTTCTTCAAATACCAGAATGGGGTCATGTTCCTCCGCTATTTTATGTGGAACTTCTCGGGAAAGCAAAATGACCTACAGGGTTTCGGGAATATCCGCGACGGGAATTTCATCACAGGCATTCCCTTCCTCGACAACTGGATGTATGGCGATCAAAGCAAAATGCCGGATTCCATCCGCAAAAATAACAAGTCCTACAACCGCATGTTCCTCCTGCCCTTCATCCTGGGCCTCCTCGGGTTGGTCTACCAGGCTACCCGTAACAAGGGCGATTTCTGGGTGACGGGCCTGCTGTTCTTCTTCACCGGCTTCGCCATCGTGGTCTACCTGAACCAGGCCGGCTACCAGCCGCGCGAACGGGACTACGCCTATGCCGGCGCCTGTTATGCCTTTGCGATCTGGATCGGGCTTGGCGTCCTCTGGATAAAGGATATCCTGGCGCAATCCGCCTTTAAAACCTCCCCGAAAATGGCCAGCTATGCCGCCGCCGGTCTCTGTTTCTTTGGCGTGCCGGTACTGATGGGCAGCCAGGAATGGGATGACCACGACCGCAGCAAGAAGACCCTGGCCCGCGACATCGGCCGGGACTACCTCGAGTCCTGCCCGCCCAACGCAATCCTCTTCTCCTTCGGCGACAACGACACCTACCCCCTCTGGTATGCCCAGGAAGTGGAAGGCATCCGCCCCGACGTCCGGGTAATGAACTACAGCCTGCTGGGCACTGACTGGTATATCAATCAGTTACGCTATAAAGTAAACCAGAGTGCCCCGACGGACGTGATCTTTACCCCCGAGCAGATCCAGGGCAATACCCGTGACGCCGTCGTCATCAACGCGCTGAACGGCTTCGATCAGAACAAATACTACGATCTCTACGAAATTCTCAAGGACGTGGTCGGCAGCGACGATTCCCGCTACCAGACCTCCTCCGATGAAGGCGATGTATACAACTTCCTGCCTACCCGCAAGTTGTCCGTCCCCGTGGACTCCAACCTCGTCCGCAGCAACGGCACCGTACAGGCGGGCGACAGCGTCGTCACCCAGCTCCGGCTCGATATCTCCAAGAACAAGAACTACCTGTTCAAGAACGAGCTGGCCGTCCTGGCGATCATCGCCGCCAACAAATGGCAACGCCCCATCTGCTTCAACTCCACCTACGAGCTGGAAGACCTTGGCCTGACAAAGTATATCCGGCAGGATGGCCTCGCCGGCCGCCTCGTCCCGGTCGAAAGCAAGAATGCCAACTTCGGGTTCTATAACACACCCGTCGCCTACAACAACATCATGACCAAGTTCTCCTATGGCAACGCCATCACACCCGGCGTCTATTACGACGAGGAGAACCGCCGCCATCTCAACACCCTCCGCGCGGCCCATGCCCAACTGGCGCTGACCCTCGTCGCGGAAGGAAAAAAGGATTCGGCAAAGAACATCCTCGAACATTTCGACAAGAATGTCTACGAGCCGAACTTCCCCTACGGGATGACCTCCAACCGCGGCAACCAGCACGATCGTATCTCGATGAGCTTCCTGCTGGCCAGCTACCAGTCGGGTGATCTCACGCTCGCCCAAAAGGTCGCGGCCTCCCTGAAAAAAGATCTCAACCAGCAGATGCGGTACTACGCCTCGCTCGGTGAGCCGATGTCCAACGAACAGCTGGCCGTCAACGCCCAAATGGCCCTGCAGGGCAAAGGCGGGAACCTCTCCGATCGCCAGGGAGGGTCCATCGCACAGGATATCTTAAGCACCTTCCAGATGCTACTGCAGCTGGATGACTGGGATAAACAGTTTGGGCACGCAAAGCCCTCACAGGTTCAGCAGCCTGCTAAATAAGACGTTGAACAAAACCCGCCTCTGGCGGGTTTTTAGTTTAGACTCAAATAGTGTAAATTGTATCAAATGATAGGGTACCATTTCAAAAACTACGATCCCAACGACGAAAGCAAGCCCAGGTTCGATCAGCTGCTGGATATTTTCATGCAGCTGCTCAGCTACACGAACGGGGACGTGGGCGAAGCGTTGCAATGGATGAACCAGCTGGATAAAGAATACCAGCTGTCCGACGACGAATATGGCATGGGGGATTTTATCGAAGACCTGAAAGACAAAGGATACATCGACGATAACAAAGAAACCGGTGAGATCACCATCACTCCAAAGACGGAGCAGGGTATCCGCCGCCGCTCGCTGGAAGAGATCTTCGGGAAGTTAAAAAAGACAAAACAGGGGAATCACAACACCTTTAAACCGGGTGGCGGCGATGAGGCGAACCCCGAGACCCGTCCCTTCCGATTCGGCGACCAGCTGGAACAGATCGACTTCACCGAATCCATCCGCAACGCGCAGATCAACCACGGCATCGACGCCTTCAATATGCAGGAAGACGACCTGAAGATCCGCGAGACGGACTTCAAGGCCCAGACCTCCACCGTGCTGATGATCGACATCTCTCACTCGATGATCCTGTATGGGGAGGACCGCATCACGCCCGCCAAAAAAGTGGCCATGGCCCTCAGCGAGCTGATCACGACAAAGTATCCCAAGGACACCCTCGATATCGTCGTCTTCGGCAACGATGCCTGGCCGGTGGAGATAAAAGACCTCCCGTATTTGCAGGTAGGCCCCTACCATACCAATACAGTGGCCGGACTGGAGCTGGCCATGGACATCCTCCGGCGCCGAAGAAACGCCAACAAACAGATCTTCATGATCACCGACGGGAAGCCTACCTGTCTGAAGGTCGGGAAACGATATTACAAAAACAGCTTCGGCCTCGACCGGAAGATCACTTCCCGCTGCCTCAACCTGGCCGCACAATGCAAAAAGCTGAAAATACCCATTACTACCTTCATGATCGCCAGCGATCCCTATCTGCAGCGATTCGTCAACGAGTTCACTGAAACTAATAATGGCAAGGCCTTCTTTGCCTCCCTCGATCGTCTCGGCAGCTTCATCTTCCGTGACTTCGAATCCGGGAAACGAAAAACGGTCTACTAGAGAGAGAAAACTACTAAAAACAGGAAATGGACATCACAAAGATCACGACATTAGGACAACTGAAGAAAGCCGGCTATAAGAATCGATCCGTAAAAGAAGAGATACGGGAAAATCTCATCCGCAAACTAAAAAATAAAGAAACCACTTTTCCGGGTATCGTTGGCTATGAGGATTCGGTTATCCCCGACACGGAACGGGCCCTCCTGTCCCGCCACAATATCCTGTTCCTCGGTCTCCGCGGACAGGCTAAGACGCGAATGGCCCGGCAGATGATCGACCTGCTCGACGAATGGGTCCCCTTCGTCACAGGAAGCGAAATAAACGACGACCCCTTTCGCCCCATCTCCAAGTTCGCCCGCAACCTCGTTGCCTCCAAAGGCGACGACACCCCCATCTCCTGGCTGCACCGCAGCGAACGCTATGGTGAAAAACTGGCCACACCCGACGTCAGCGTCGCCGATCTCATCGGGGACATCGACCCGATCAAGGCCGCAAACCTCCGCTTGAACTTCGCCGATGAAGAAGTCATCCACTTCGGGATCATCCCAAAAAGCAACAGGGGTATTTTTGTTATCAATGAAATACCTGATTTACAAGCCCGTATACAGGTTTCCTTGTTTAATATTTTAGAAGAAGGCGATATCCAGATCCGCGGCTTCAAGCTCCGGATGCCGCTCGATATGCTCTTCGTCTTCACCGCCAACCCCGAGGACTATACCAACCGGGGCTCCATTGTGACGCCCCTCAAGGATCGTATCGAAAGCCAGATCCTCACCCACTATCCCCGGAATATCGAGACGGCCCTGGCAATTACCGAACAGGAAGCCGACATCCATGAGGAGCAGAAAGGCCGCGTGATCATCAGCGACCTGGTCAAGCGCCTCATCGAACAGGTCTCCTTCGAGGCCCGCAGCAGCGAATACGTCGACAAGAAAAGCGGCGTCTCCGCCCGTCTGACCATCGCCGCCTTCGAGAACGCCGTCAGTGCCGCCGAACGCCGCGCCATCCTCAACAACGAGAAAGAAACGCCCGTCTGGATGAGCGATCTGGTCGGCATTATCCCCTCCATCACCGGGAAGATCGAGCTGGTCTACGAAGGCGAACAGGAAGGGCCCTACCAGGTGGCCTTCAACCTGCTGGAAAAAGCCTTCCGCACCCAGTTCATCAACTATTTTCCAAACCCCGATCAGCTGAAGAAGCGGAAGGCGGATACCCGCGACGACAACCCCTTCCGGCCCGTCACCCATTGGTTCGACAAGGGCAACCATCTCAACCTGTTCTTCAACACCCCCGACTCGGAGAAGATACAGCAGCTGTATAAAGTGGATGGGTTACACGCGCTCGTGAAGAAATACTTCAAGCACGCCAACGAACGCGAATCGGCCCTGCTCATGGAATTCGTACTCCATGGCCTCGCGGCGTATTCGTTGATCAGTAAAAAAGTGGTGGAAGGAAAGATCGAGTTCAAAGACCTCATCGGCTCCATGGTCAACCTCGGCTCTTCGGGCGGCAGCTTCGGTAACGAGGAAGACGACCTGGAAAGCGACGATTTCAATTAGATAATATTCACTTCCCTTTCCAAACTGACTCCAAAGCGGTCCTGCACACTCTGCAGGACCTCTTCGCTTAAGGCATAGATCTCTTCGCCCGTGGCGTTCCCGTAATTCACCAGCACCAGCGCCTGCCGGGCATGCACGCCCGCATCCCCGCGCCGAAAACCCTTCCAGCCGCACTGCTCGATCAGCCATCCCGCCGCCAGCTTCATATTCCCACCCTCGGCAGGATAAGCGACCATCTCCGGAAATTTGCCCTTCAACTCCTCGAACCGCGCAACCGGAACCGTCGGATTCTTAAAAAAGCTTCCCGCATTGCCGATCTCCGCCGGGTCCGGCAGCTTGCTCCGCCGTATCCGGATCACCGCCTCCGAAATAGCCCGGATGCCCAGCTCTCGGTCGCCCAGTTCCTCCCGCAAAGCCCCATACGAAGTATGAAAGATCGGCTGTTTCCGCAGCCGCAAAACAAGATTCAAAATGACATACTGCCCCCTCAACCGCCGCTTGAAGACACTCTCCCGATAGCCGAACTCGCAGTCGTCCGGCGTAAAGGTCTGCACTCGACGCTCGGCAAGGTTCCAGGCTTCCAGATCCCAGAACACATCCCGGATCTCCACCCCATAAGCCCCGATATTCTGCATGGGCGCCGCCCCGGCATTCCCGGGGATCAGCGACAGGTTCTCCAGGCCGGCCCAGTCCCGACCGATGCAATACTGCACCAACCCGTCCCAGCTCTCCCCCGCCCCGGCCCGGACATACACATAGTCCTCGTCCTCGTCGATCAGCTCGATCCCCCTGATCTCGTTGAGCAAAACCACACCGTTAAAATCTCCCCTGAATAACACATTGCTCCCTCCCCCCAGTACCAGCAGCGGCCGCTCGCCCACCCATTCTGCGGCTTCAGCCAGCTCGTCAACCGACGCAAAGCGGCCCAGCCACCGGGCTTTCACGTCAAGACCAAACGTGTTGTACGCCTTCAGGGACGCATTTTCGACAATAGCTATCATAAAACAAATTTTAGATCATGTCTACATCCGGGATGATCACCACGCTCCGCCAATGCCGCGCATTCTGCACCATTGCCATCTGTTGCTGGATCACCTGCTTGGCGAATGCAATGGTATGCCCGTCCTTGGGCAGCTTCAGCAGAAGCTCCATCAAATATTGATTGCGGATGCGCGCGATCACCGGTTCGGCCGGTCCAACCAGCCAGGGCCCAAAGTCCTTTTTCAGATTGTTCGCAAAGAACTGCGCCGCAGATTGCACCACTTCCTTGTCGCGGTGCCGGAAGGTCACACGGATCACCCGGGTGAACGGGGGATACCCGAACTGCTGGCGGGCCGCGATCTCATGCCGGAAAAAAAGGCCATAGTCATGCGCCTGCACATACCCAAGCACAGGGTTGGCCGTATCAGCGACCTGGATCAACACGAGCCCGTCCGCATCCTTTCGCCCGGCCCGGCCGCTCACCTGCTCCATCAGCTGGAACGCCCGTTCATTGACCCGGAAATCGGCAAAATGCAGCAGGCTGTCGGCATCCAGGATGCCCACCACACTGACATTCTCAAAATCCAGGCCCTTGACCACCATCTGCGTCCCGACAAGGATATCAACCTTCCCCTGCTCGAACTGCTGGATAAGGGTGTCATGCGCGGTCTTACCCCGCACGCTGTCGATATCCATCCTCGCCACTTTGGCCTTCGGGAACACCTCGTCCAGGTATTCCTCGATCCGCTCGGTGCCGAAATTCCGTTGTACAAATCGATGATTGCCACAGGCGGCGCAAGTATTCACCGGCGGATAGACCGTACCGCAGTAGTGGCAATGCAATTTATTGGTCAGCTTGTGGAAATTCAACGACACATCGCAATACCGGCACTGCGGGATCCAGCCGCACACCTCGCAGACCTGGTAAGGCGAATAGCCCCGCCTGTTCTGAAACAGGATCACCTGTTTTCCTGCCGCCAGCGTCCGCTCGATGGCGTTGTACAGCGCCGGGCTCAGGATCGGTTTGCCGTTGTCCCTCGCGCCGGTTGCCGGCTCGGGCGGTGCGGGCGGTTCCTCCACGTCAGTCAACCAGGATGCTCCCGCAAAAGGTTCCTCTTGCTTTTTCTCCACCTTCTTAACCCACCGTAAGGCCTTCGTATCCACGATCCGGATCTCCGGCAGCTGCCCCGTCCCGTACCGCTCCATCAACTCCACCAGCCCATATTTGCCCGTCGTGGCATTGTAATAGGTCTCCACCGAAGGCGTGGCGCTGCCCAGCAACACCTTCGCCCCAAAAAGCGAGGCATAATAGATCGCCGCATCCCGCGCGTGATAGCGCGGCGCCGGATCCTGCTGCTTATAGGAAGGATCGTGCTCCTCATCGGCCACGACGAGCCCAAGATCACTGAAAGGCAGGAACAAGGCCGAACGGGCCCCAAGGATGATCTTCAACTCCCCCGTACGGATCTTATTCCAGATCTCGAGCCGTTCGTTTTGATTGAATTTCGAGTGATAGATACCGATAAACCCGCCAAAATGCTGCTTAAGGCGGCGGATGATCTGCGCCGTTAGCGCAATTTCCGGCAGGAGGTACAACACCTGCTGGCCCCGGCGGATCACCTGTTCCATCTGCCGGATATACACCTGCGTCTTCCCGCTCGAGGTAACCCCGTGGAGAAGACAGACAGACTTCTGTTCGAAGACGGCGTTCACTTCTTCAAAGGCGCGTTGCTGGGCGGCCGTTAGTTGGAAATCGATGCGGATGTCCTTGGGCAGGTAATGAATGCGGTCCACCACCCGCTGCTCGATCCGCAGGATCCCCTTATCGACAAGCCCCTTTAGCTGCGAATCCGAAGCCCCTGCCTTCTTCAGCAGTCCCGCCCGCGTGACGTCTCCCCCGGTCTTGACCAGGTGCAGGTAGGCAAGCAGCAGTTCCATTTGCTTGGGCGCCCGGCCCCAGTTATTGAGCAGCTCGCCCAGCTTGTCCTCGTTGTCATATTCCGGGTTCAGCACCACGTAATTTTCTTTTTTGGGGCTATAGCTTTCCTTTAGCGATTCCCAGACAAAACACACTTTCTTTTCGATCAGCCGCTTGATGACGGGATAGACATGAGAGGAATCCAACAGTTGCTGAACATCGGTCAGCTTTAGTTCTTTCTTGATAAGCAGCGCTTCGGCCACGACGAATTCGTCGTTGTCCAGGTGGCCAAAATCCTCGCCGGCCTCTTCGTTGAACACCAGGATGGTCTCGCTCGACAGCTTGAAATGCGCCGGCAGCGCCGCCGCCATCACTTCTCCTTCGCTGCAGAGATAATAGTTGGATATCCACTCCCAAAGTTTGCCCTGCGCCGGATGGATGACCGGTTCGGTATCGAGGACGTTGCCGATGGCCTTCGGTTCGAAGGACGCGGGCTTATCGGTGTGCAATCGTTTGACGATCCCCGCATATTTCTTATTCCGCAGCTCTACCTCCACACGACATCCCTCCCGGACCGCTTCTCGCCATTGTTCGGGTACACTCCAGGTATAATTCCTGGGCAATGCCAGGGGGATGATGACTTCGGCGTACATACATGTTTGCGCAAATAGTGCTTTGGGTCAAATTAGCCCTATTTGCGCAAACGGCTGTTGTCTGACCTTCGGTCGAACCGCCTTCTGGCGGTTCCGGGGGGACAAATTTACGCCTTTATTCCCAGCCGCCGCCTTTTCCGGATGATCAGCAGGGCAACTGCCAGGTTGGGCACCCAGCTCCACCACGAGACAATGCGATAGGGGGTGATAAACTCATGAAAAACGTGATATTGAAGAATAGGCAGCCAGATGCGTAAGGTCACGGCCGCGAAAGTGAGGGAATAGTTGACGATCATCCAATCCCGGTGCCGGTCGATATCCAGCCTGCGGATGCTGCTGTACGCCTGGATAGCCGAACCCAGCCAGAGCAACGCCAGGGTCCCAAAGCCAGTCGAGCAAGTGATCCCGCCCGTGGCAAAGTACGAGAGATAAAGACCCGCAAGGCTCGCAAATCCTACCGCGACAAGATAGACACGCCCCAGCCAGCGGTGCGTGTTCAGATAGCGGGCCCGCAACCGCGGACTGAACTGCGACCATCCCGTCAGCAGCGCGATCCCGCCGAAGGTTATATGCGCATAGAAAGCAAGATGCCACACGGGGTCGGCCTGCAAGGCCGCCGGCTTATTGGTCAGGAAGCCCTTATCGTGCATGTCGACGATATAGTAGATCAGCGGGTAGAGTCCTACCGCGATGGCCAGAAAGACAAATGGGATCCATCCCAGCAGTCGTGTGCGCATGGATTAAACCTACGAAGTTTTTGGCGCATGGGCAAGGCGGTCCACAGGTCCGCCGGCCGAAGGCCCATCATCAACCACGGCGCGCCGCGGGTTCACCTTCCACATCAACCCAAGGCGCGCCGTACCTCAGCAACGCACCCTCCATCAGGCGATACACCTGCTCCTTCAAGGCGGGCAGGTCGTCGATTCCCAACCCCTCCACCTCCACCGCCGGCAGAAAGACCGAACGGAACCGCCCCGGCCGCAACGAAAAGATGCTGCGATAATGCATCAGGTCATAGGTCCCCAAAAACAGGATCGGCTGCAGCGCCGTCTGCGTCTCGATCGCGATCCGGAACGCCCCGTCATAGAATTCCTTCAACGGCTGTCCCGTCTCATTAAAAGTTCCCTCGGGAAAAATGAAAATGGAAATCCCCATCGCCAGCACCCCCTTCAACTCCCGGACGCTCCGGCTGCGCTCATGCGCATTCCGGCGGTCGACCATCACCACTGCCCGGCTATAGATATATCCAAATAGCGGGATCTTCGCCATCTCGACCTTCCCCAGGATTCGAATGGTATCCCGCCTGATCGCCCGCAGGATCATCGGGATATCGAGATAGCTGATATGATTGGCAATAAAGATATACTGCCGCCCCGGATCAGGCCTGGACTCATAGATATTTTGATGACGGATGCCGACAAGCGCCAGCCAGGCCCTGTCCCACCAGCGGCAGACGCGGTAGATCTGGTTTCCACCCCATCGCGCTCTGCAAAACGAGAAAAAAGCTACAAAAGGTAACACGCAAAGCATCCCCAAAATAAAAAGTAACAGCGCATAAAGGCAGTAGACTAGCCGGAAAGGGAATAGCGCTATTCTTGCAAGGGGTTTCATCATGAAATTCAAATATAGTATCTTTGCCGGCTCATCCAGCATGGACGCAGCTTTGTCACATAAAACCGTCGCCTTTCACACCCTCGGGTGCAAGCTCAACTTCTCGGAGACCTCCGGCATTTCCCGCCTCCTCGAGACCGAAGGATTCGTCCGCAAGGAGTTTGACGAGCCGGCCGACGTCTATGTGATCAACACCTGCAGCGTCACCGATAATGCCGACAAGGAATGCCGTTATCTCGTCCGCAAGATCCGCCGCCAGGCCCCGGACAGCGCCGTGGTGATCATGGGCTGCTATGCCCAGTTGAAACCCGCCGAGATCGCCTCCATCCCCGGTGTCGATCTCGTCCTGGGCGCCGCCGAAAAGTTCAACCTGGCCCGGCATCTCCGCGAGCTCGTTCCCGGTAGCGCCAATGAGAACAGCCGGGCGAAGATCTGTAGCTGCGACATCGGGGAAGTCACTGGTTTCCATCCATCCTATTCCCTGGGCGACCGCACCCGTACCTTCCTCAAGGTCCAGGACGGTTGCGACTACAACTGCTCTTTCTGTACGATACCCATGGCCCGGGGCGCCAGCCGCAGCGACAGCGTCGCAAAGACGGTGCAGACCGTCAGTGACCTGGCGGCGAGAGGGGATGTCCGGGAGATCGTCCTTACCGGGGTCAACCTGGGCGATTTCGGCAAAGGAACCGGCGAAAGCTTCTTTGACCTCATGCAGGCCCTCGACACGATCGACGGCATAGACCGCTACCGCATCTCCTCCATCGAACCCAACCTCCTCACCCCCGAAATGATCGACTGGGTGGCTGCCAGCCGGCGCTTCATGCCGCATTTTCACATCCCCCTGCAAAGCGGCAGCAATCACATCCTGGGCCTGATGCGCCGCCGATATAAGCGAGAGATCTATGCCGAAAGAGTGGAAAGGATAAAGAGCGTTATGCCGCATTGCGCCATCGGCGCTGATGTCATCGTCGGATTCCCCGGAGAAACGGCTATCGAGTTCCAGAAAACCCTCGATTTCCTGGTAGAACTCGACGTCACCTATCTCCACGTCTTTACCTACTCCGAACGCGACAAGACAAAAGCCCTCGAGATCACCCCCGTCGTTCCCATCGCCGTTCGCAACGAGCGGAACAAGATCCTCCGCAACCTCTCCTACCGTAAAATGCAGGATTTTGTGCGGCGCCATGAAGGCCAGACACGCAAAGTGCTGCTGGAAGGACACGTAAAGTCGGCGATGATGGAAGGCTATACCGACAACTATATCAAGGTGACCACTCCCTACCGGGAAGAATGGGCCAACCAAATCCTCGACTGGACGCTGTAGACGCTCCCCCAAAGCCCGCCGCCGAACAAAGAAGCCGAAGTTTTGTTATCTTTAGTTAACGAGCATTTTACTGAAGGAGCATCTATGCGAAAATTCCAGGTGACCATACAATTTGAAATGAACGATGAATTTGCAGCGTTGGTACCGCCGCATCGCACCTACGTCAACCGGCTGATCGAACAGGGCGTCATCGATCACTACGTCGTGACGATGGAGACCCAGCGCGTCTGGATCACCTTCTCGGCAGAAGACAGGAAAGCCGTCGAAAAATACCTTTCCCGCTCTCCCCTCTTCAAGTATTGGACCTACGAGATCGACGAGCTGTTCATGGTCGACGGCCTTCATTACCGGCTCCCGGTTGTCCAGCTCAACTAATACACAAGCATATATTTGTAAAAGGCGACGCAGTCCCGGAGCAGCCCGAACAGATCGTCGCCGGCAAAAAAGCCGTTGGAGGCAACGCTGTGAACATTGTGGAAACCCAGCTTGCGGATGATGTATTTCGTGCGGGTGAGATGATAAAAGCTCGACACCGCGATCGCCGAATGAAGGTGCAGGCTGTCGGCCACCGGCAAGAGATCCTTCGCGGTAAGATAGGTATTCTCTCCATCGTTATCTTCAATAACCCGGTCCGCCGGAACGCCGTGCGCCACCAGGTAGCGTTTCATCGCCATGCCTTCCGGCACCCGGCCCGGTTTCGTAGTGTGCCCGTTGCCGCCGCTCACCATGATTCGGGGCACCCGGCCATTTCGGTACAGCTCGAGCGCCTTGTCGACACGGGCTTTAAGTACGGGAGAGAGCGTGGTATCCGGCTCTACGCGGTTACCCAGCACTACGGCGATATCGGCGTTGCCGCGGTAGGGCCGCAAACCATCGATGCAGGTATAGGTAACATGACCCAGTACCCAGGCAAGAAGAAGCCACTCGGCCCGTCGCAACCATCGCTTCATTTCTTCTTCTCCTTCCTCGCCCATGCAGGCTTCTGCTTCAACACTTTTTTATAGACGGGACACCCTTCGACATGCGCCCCGGGCAGGTAACCCGTGCTCATCAGGAATTCGCCTACGATCTCGCCGCCCGTGAACCGGAACGTTTTCTTGAACAGCTTTACCCACTCTTCCTTGCTCAGCGGATGATGCTGGTCGAGCCAGTTCTTGAACGAACCGTACTCCTTCTGTATCTCCTTTATCTTTTTGGCATTGTCGATCGTCGCTTCGACCTTGAGCCGGTTGCGGATGATCCCCGCATCGGCCAGCAGCCGCTGGCGCTGCTTGTCCCCATAGCGGGCCACCTTGTCGATATCGAACTGGTCAAAAGCCTGAAAAAAATTGTCTTTCTTGTTGAGGATGGTCGTCCAGGACAGACCCGCCTGGTTGATCTCGAGGATGAGGCGCGCGAAAAGGTGATTGTCGTCCTCGATCGGAAAGCCATATTCGTTGTCGTGATAATGCACATGAACGTTCCCCTTGTCCATAGCCGAGACAACCTTGCAATAGCCGCTCAGATTTTCCATATATGGAGTAAATATACATAGATTTGTCCTCGAAAATCGATTTCATGCGCAAACTGTCCCTTCTCACGCTGATCCTGCCGATAACCATGGCCGCATCCGCTCAGACCACCGCCGGCCTTCCCGAACAGATCAATTCCGGCGCCTATGATCCGCAAGCCCTCTTCGCACCCGGCTTCTATGGCGATCTCCACCTGGCCACGCGAAGCGCCAACGGGGCTCCCTCACCCACGTACTGGCAGAACCGCGCCGACTACACCCTGTCGGCCACGTTGGACACCGCAAAGAACCAGCTCGAAGGCGGCGCCGCCATCCACTATACCAACAACAGCCCCGACACCCTCCACACCCTCTGGCTCTATCTCGATCAACAGACCTACCGCGGCGACGCCCGCTCCAATTACTATACGACGGGTACTGCCGGCGGCCATACCGAGGGCTACCAGCTCCAGTCCGTCAAGGTCCAACAGGGCGCAACCACCATCGACGCCGACTATACGGTCAACGATACGCGGCTCCAGATCCGGCTGAAACAGGCCCTGCCGGCGAAGGGCGGCCGCATCAGCATCCTCATCCGGTATAAATACACGGTCCCCGGCGAGTTCGGCAACCGCACCGACTGTTTCCCCACCCGCAATGGGAAGATCTTTGAAGTGGCCCAATGGTATCCGCGGATGTGCGTCTATGATGATCGCGGTGGCTGGAACACCCTGCCCTTCCTCGGCAGCGGCGAGTTCTACGATGAATATGGGGACTTCGATTATCGCGTCACTGTTCCGGCGGATATGATCGTCGCCGGTTCGGGCGAGCTCCTCAACCCGCAGGAAGTGCTGACCGCCGCCCAGCAGGCGCGCCTGGCGAAGGCCCGTACCAGCGACCAGACTGTGATCATCCGCGATGCTGCAGAGATCGGCGGCCCTACCGCCCGAGCGAGCCGCAACGGTACCCTCACCTGGCATTTCAGGATGAACAACACCCGCGACGTGGCCTTCGGCGCCTCCCGCGCCTACATCTGGGACGCCGCCCGTGTCAATCTCCCCGGCGGAAAGAAATCCCTGGCCATGTCGGTGTACCCCGTAGAGAGCGCCGGTCCCGACGCCTGGGGGCGCGCCACCGAATACCTCAAGGGGTCGATGGAGTATTTCTCGAAACAATGGTTCGTTTACCCTTACCCGGTAGCCATCAACGAGGCGGGCATGGCCGGAGGCATGGAATATCCCGGTATCGTCTTCGACGGTATCAATGATAAAGGAAAGGAATTGTTCTGGGTCACCGCCCACGAGATCGGCCACAACTGGTTCCCCATGATCGTCGGCTCCGACGAGCGCACCTATGCCTGGATGGACGAAGGCTTCAACACCTTCATCGACATCTACGCCTCCGACGAGTTCAACAAAGGGGAATACGCGCCAAAACGCGACGACGAATACGCGCCCGGCGGCGGCAACCCCGTCGATGAGATTCTGCCCACGATCAAGGACCCGCAGGCTCCCGTGATGATGACCCGCGCCGACGGCATCCCCGAAAAATATCGCCATCCCATGGTCTATTTCAAGCCCGCGCTGGGCCTCGTCCTGTTGCGCGAGCAGATCCTCGGGCGCGACCGCTTCGACTATGCCTTCCGCCGTTATATCCAAAGCTGGGCCTTCCGTCATCCCGGCCCCTATGACTTCTTCAAGATGATGGACAACGAAGCCGGCGAAGACCTCAGCTGGTTCTGGCGAGGGTGGTTCCTCCACAACTGGAGCTTCGACGTCGCCGTCCAGTCCGTCAAGGTCAACGACAGCCAGGCCGAAATTACCATCGCCAACCTCGACCGCATGGCCTTCCCCATCGCCCTCGAGCTGACCTGGAAAGACGGCGCCAAACAACGCATCGCCCTCCCCGTCGAAACCTGGCTGCAGTCCGGCACGCGCACCTTACGCTTCGCCGCCACCCAACCCCTCGCCACCGTCACCCTCGACCCCGATCACGTGCTGCCCGACGCCAACCGCAGCAACAACAGCTGGAATGCCCAATAAAAAAATCCGGAAAATATTTCCCGGATTCCAATTTTGACCTTATCTTTGCACTCCTTTCCGCAGAAAACCAAGGGGTTAAAGGAAAAAGGGAGTTTAGCTCAGCTGGTTCAGAGCATCTGCCTTACAAGCAGAGGGTCGGCGGTTCGAACCCGTCAACTCCCACAAAATCAAGCACCTTCGAGGTGCTTTTTTTGTTTGACCTAACATTGGAACTAACACGGATGGTCACCGATAAATATATATTTCCACCCGGCGATTCTTTTCCATCGCCGCGTATTTAATGGATACCCCCATGCTCTTTGTCTCAATAATGCCAGGGTCGATAGCACATTGTTTTCTAAGCTGGTCGGCGACTTCTGCCGCTCTTTTTTGCGCCAGATCGTTATTGTATTCCTTGCTGCCGACACTATCGGTATAGCCGGCGACGATTACCTTCCGGATGGTTGCATCCGACATTAAATTTCTGTAACGACTGAGTTCACCGCTGTCTTTCATCTTCCAGCTATCAAACGCAAACAGAAAGCTCGGAAGTTCGATAGTATCCACGGTCTTGGGCCTCGAAACCACTGGCCTCCCCTCGGCTTCCAGACTTTTTGGCTCCGTTGGCGGCTGCTTTGCAACCAAATAAATTGAATCCCTGATGCGCGCACAATCCGTACAGGCACCTTTCACTACCGGCTCGACCCTGATATCGTCAATAAAGTCGGCAATATAGAAACTGTTCGTAGGTCGCTCCCAGGCGAACTTTTGATAATCCTTTGGTGAGAAATTACCCACGATCATACATCGCACATTCCGATCCGCGACAAACTCCTGTTCAACCCTGAACCAACCGCCTTTTACCTGCTTTACGCGGGCCTTTAAGATATCAATATATTGCTTTGGCTGCAAAAGGGTATCTACATCCACAAAAATTAGGCTGTCGGTAAACCAGACACCAAAGTCGTTCAGATTTGGCCATTCAT
This sequence comes from Puia sp., assembly GCF_035546395.1. Taxonomy (GTDB): domain Bacteria; phylum Bacteroidota; class Bacteroidia; order Chitinophagales; family Chitinophagaceae; genus Puia. The sequence goes on from NZ_DASZXR010000001.1 coordinate 104,603, forward strand.
CCCATCCGTGGAGGTACACGGTCAATTTATAGCGCACGTCTTTCTGCAGCTCGTGTAGCAGAATGGTCTCCCAATAGCTCCGCTTCTTATCATAACGATTTCCAAGAACAAAGCATAATTTCAGACTGCCGCCGTACGCCGGTATGGCGTCTATCATATGGTTATATCCTGTGGCAATTGTTCTCTTCAGAGAGAACCAGCCAGCCGGGCCGCACCTGTTCGTACCGCAATTGCTCGTATCCTCGAAAGAACCGTTCACGACAAGGTTTTGTCCATGCGAAATGACAGGAAGAAAGAAAACAAAAAAGATCAACACATGTTTCATTGAACGGAATTCATTGTTTTATGGACCACAAAATCGACAAGTCCCTGAAATTTTTCATCATATCCCAATTGCTCGCAAACCAGGTTCGATAGCTCGAAATAGATTCGGTAAAATGGAATTCCACGATCCAGGCGTTTACGGATCTCCCCGATACATTCTGTCTTCCAGCGCCCGATCCAATCAGGAAGGTCACTGGGATCATCCACCTCGTTAAATATCTGCTTCCTCGTCATAACAAAAAAAGATTCATTTGTATGATACATCTGCCCGAAAACAACTTTAGAATCAGGCTCTTCGGAATAGACCCGCCGTCCTTTTACCTTAAGATACTGCAAATATTCTGGCTCGCCTAGAGGTTTCTCAGACCCGGATATCAAGGTCATGCCACAGACCACGGAAAACAACAAAAGAACCGCAACGGCCAACAAACTTTCTGTCGTCACAGACTCGTCAACGGCCTCCAAAAGACAATCGGACAAACACATATCGAGTTTCCAACTTTCTTCAACGGTATTCATCCACACCTTCGGAGTTTTATACAAGCCGTACTGTATGGAATTTTCCGGAAAAGGTAAAAAAAAGTGATCGCCAGGCTGCCAGTTTCCTTCCGGCCGCACAAGCGGATGAAGAAGAAAGAACTTCTCAAAATGCGCTTGACATTTCACAAGAAGTTTATCAGCCCCCGAAAGTTCGGCCCAGATCTTCAGCCGGATATTATCCCCTCTGTCCCTATTGAAGGCCAGCGTATACAAGATAGCATGGGAGATATATTCCTCCGATCGCATAAAAGGCCTCAGGGCATCCTGAACCAGCGAATGCCACCCCTCTTTCTCATAAAAAAATGAGATCGCCAGCCACGTAAATTTCTTTTCCATATTTATAATATGAATTTGCGGGTTAAACCCTGCACCTTTCCCTGTCCATAACACCGGCCATTGGGAACGATCCGCCTGTTCTTTACATTCTGCTCCATGATAAACCGGCTGTGGAAAGTAAACTTAAAATCAAGAAGTTTAGTGATCGTCAATTCATTCTTTACTTCGAAATAATCTCGATCGCCCCTCTTCCACTCGCCATTACCATGCTCGATATTCTCCTGATATAGTTGATACCTGTTGAGATTCGCGATATAGGCATTGACGTTAAAGGAAGATTCCAACGTGTACTTATCCACAAGTAAAAAGCGCTCGAAAGAGCCATCCGTATAGACAATGATCCATTCGCTTTTTGCCGACTCGATATAATCCACCCAAACTCCGGCTATCTTTGCAGAGAACCTGCCAGTTGATCCCCCACTCTAATGCTTATGGAGCCACCGGCAAATAGCTAGAACGATCGCTCCGTAGAAAAATAGCGCATACAGAATGCAAAAAACCGCCAGCCATTGAAAGGAATTCAATTGGCCAATTTTCGAAAACAGGCGTGCTCTACTATTTCCAGACTCTTTCATACTCATCTCCTTTGGCAAAACAATCAACAAAGAAAGGACCATTGCCTCCATTCGACAATAACATATTGGTTGTAAGCAAATTCGACTGTAAAATCAAGATTGGAAGTATACCCCTTTTGAAAGGGTTTTGTCAAAATAGCCGACTGCCATGCAGGCCAACAAGTCGAAAAGGCCTTCAGGATCCAATACTGACTGACTCGTTCAATTTTTTGTAATGGGTCACCTACAAAAATGTTCTGAAAGCGGACCGAGCATAAATATAGGAAGGAATGACAAGGCGTTGAGCACGATGATCACAAAGAACAAGAACACGCCAAAGGTGGAGGAAGTGAGCGACAAGCTTCCGGACGATGGTGGGACGAACCGTTTTTGCTGCAGTAAACCTGCGATCACCACGGCGCCCGTTATCGGTACAAACCGGCCGCACAGCATGGCAACCGCCGTTGACATATTCCAGAATACCGTGTTATTCCCCAGGCCGGCAAAATTGGACCCATTACCGGCTGCGGAGGAAACGTATTCGTAGAAAATTGTTGTAAAGCCATGGGCTCCTTTGTTGGAAATCCAGTTCAGACGGGCGTTACCGCCCGGGTAATGCAGGTAAACATAGGAAGCAAGGGCCGCCAGCGCTACCGGAACCATCACCTGAGCAATACTTATCCCAACCGCCAGCTGCATTTCTCTTGTCTCAATTTTTTTTCCAAAGATTTCCGGCGTCCTGCCGATCATCAGGGTAGCAATAAAAACGGCCACGATGAGGTAGATCATCATATTTATCCACCCCGTACCGAGTCCGCCGAAAAACGCATCCACCTGCATCCCGACGAGCATGGGAATGCCGCTCAATGGCATATAGCTATCGTGTACCCCGGTGGTCGTTCCAGCGGGAATTGCCATATTTACGCCACTATAAAATGCGGAATAAAAAGCGCCAAATCTCACCTCTTTGCCTTCCATATTACCCGATGCATTATCGATCCCCATGGACGAAAGGGCCGCATTGCTCTTTGTTTCCTGTATGATCATGGGCACAGTAACCAACAGGAATCCCGCCGTCATCACGGCAAAGATCATTTTGGCAAACCGACGGGCGTTCAGATAGTAACCGATGCAAAAAACAAAGCCCATCGGCAAGAGCAGTACAAGAAGGGTATGCACCACGAAGGTGAAGAAATCGGAATTTTCAAAGGGATGCGCGTCGTTGGCCCCGAAGAATCCGCCGCCATTGGAACCCAGTTCCTTTATGGAGATCATGGCTGCTACCGGTCCCCGGGCTACATGAATGGTATCGCCGTTCTAAAAATCAGCAAGTTTATATGAATGGCGGGAAATATGTCTTTTCGCAGGTATGCACCTTCCTCTCTCAGCGAGCCTTTGACACGATAGTAAGCCGTTATAAGGGAGATTATCGTGTTCGGCATTTTTCCTGTTGGAATCAATTGCTCTGTATTATGTACGGTCAGTTAAGCGACAGGGATAGCTTGAGCGATCTGGTTCTTACTATCAATTCTCACTCTGGGAAGGCTTATCATCTTGGTTTCGGAAAGGGTGTTTCAAAAGCCAACCTGGCAAAATCAAACGTAAATCGGGATTGTCGCATTTTTCAGGAGTTCGACTATTATATCATTGCTGAAGCGAGGAAGGTATGCCTGGAAGAAGATAGCACTCCGTTCTCATTCTCCAATGCTGTTTATGCGTTCGACTCCACGTCGCATCCCAACGTCCTCTCACATTTTGTCTTTCCGCACCAGCTCGCCTTTTTCGGAAAAGAACAACATGTACTCTTCCAGAAAAGCATCATGCCTGTCGGCATCCAGGAGATCGCCGTTATTAACATGAAGAGTATACAATGGCTGTTCGGGTGTCTCGATCTTCTTGAGGTCCAGGACACGCCATGCACTGTAGTCACTGTTCCTCCAGCCATCCCGCACCGCGGCTGGGAGATCCTTCGTCCACCTGATCGGAGTTTCCGTGCCTTTCCAGGTGCCGTCCGATGCAAAATAAGCGAACAGCTTTTTCCTGCCAAGCCGGAAGTCGGCGATAAACCCTTCTTTCCGCTCTTCCCATTTCCTTACAGTGGCATGGGGGAAGCGGGTATTGAAAGCAGCGATAACGGCCTGTGGGGTCTCATTGGCACCCTGCGCCCCGGCCGTCATAGTCATAACAACAAACACGGAGACGAACCCAAGAATAGACTTTTTCATATTTACTGTTTTTTGTGGTAATTATTTTATCGTTACTCCATCCTGCAGGTCGTCACTGGCTTTGGAGACGATCCTTTCACCTGGCTGGAGCTTGCCGGTGATCTCTACCCTGTCGGCCGATTCGTTGCCCGTCGCCACGTCGATTCTTTCGCTTCTGCCGCCGCGCACCGCGATCACGTACTTTCTTTCAGTTGAGGTGACGACAGCCGTACGAGGTACTGCGTACGCGTCGGGGTCGCCTTTAGAATCGAAAAGCACGTCGGCATACATGCCCGGGGCCAGCTTGCCATCTGTATTATAAACATCGAGTTCCATCCTTTCCGCCCGGAATTGCGCATTGACCAGCTGCGATTTCCGGCTAATATGCCCGATAAACTTCCGTCCGGGATAGGCGCTCAGGTAAAAGACGATGGTATCCCGGCTTTGTAACCCTGCCGCGATACTCTCCGGGATGTCTACCTGCAGACGGAGGTGATCCACCTGGCGCAAATCCAGCATAGGCCGGGCAGTATGAGTTTCCGCGCTGACGAGCGCTCCCGGGTGGACGTTGCGTTCGGCGATGACCCCATCGAAGGGCGCTGTCACCCGTAAATAGCCTAAAATGGCCTCCTGCATTTGCCAGTTGGCTTTCTCGGCGTTGCAAAGGGTGCTGTCGGCATCGGCCTTGGCTTTCAGGGAGGCCAGGTTCATGGGGGACACAGCCCCGGGGGTTTCAGCCGCCAGCGCCATGCGCCGGTAGTTCTCCGCGCTGATGGTATAGTCCAGTTTTGCGCGGGCAAAACGTTCCCTGGCCTGGGTGGCCGCCTGCAGCAATTCGGGCGCCTCCAGCGTCATCAGCAGTTGGCCCTTTTTTACGGCAGAGCCGACATCGACGTATACGTCTTTTACATACCCGTTGACTTTAGGAAAGATAGAGACCTCTTCGAACGAGGCCAGCTGCGCGGGCAGCTTGACCTGCTGCGGCAGGGCGCCTTTTTGGAGTACCAGGGTTTCAATTGGAGCCGCCTGCGGGGAAAGTCCGGTTCCCCTGGTAGCGGCTGCACCTGCCCCTCCGTTGCAACCGGCTATGACCGAACAGAGCCCGAGGATCAGCAAATGAAAATGATTGTTCTTCATATTGTCGAGTTTGATGGTTCTTCCGGCAGGAGAGACACCGATGAGTAAGATCGTTTCTGTTGTATCCAGCCATACACCAGCGGTACGATGTATAGCGCTGCCAGTGTGGAGGCCGCCAGTCCGCCGATCACCGCCCTTCCCAGCGGCGCGCTCTGGTCCCCGGCTTCGCCAAGGCCCGTCGCCATTGGCATCATGCCCGCGATCATTGCGAACGATGTCATCAGGATCGGCCGCAATCGGATGCTGGCCGCGGTAGCAGCCGCTTTGAACGGGTCCCGGTATTCCTGCCGCAGCGCTTCCGCATTGGTGACAATAAGAATGGCATTGGCCACCGACACACCCACCGACATGATGATGCCCATATAGGATTGCAGGTTGAGCGTCGCACCCGTAGCCAGCAACAGCAGGAGGGCTCCCGTCAGCACGGCGGGAATGGTAGCGAGCACCGCAATGGACAATCCAAAGGACTGGTAATTCGCGGCCAGGAGCAGCAGAATAACAATGATCGCGGCCAATAGTCCTCCTTGCAAGGAGTTAAGCGTCTCCGTAAGCAGCGACGAAAGTCCCCTGATCTCCGCGACCAGCCCGCGGGGTGGCGCACCCATTCCGTCAATCGCGTTTTGCACTGCCAGCGTAGCCGAACCCAGGTCCTTTTTGAAGATGTTCGCGTTGATCGTGATAAATCGGCGAGGACCCGACCGATCGTATTCCCCCGGAAGGGAATCAATCCTGATATCGGCGACATCCGACAACACAGGCCGCATCCGGCCTGGCAACACGGGTATCTCTCGCAGCTGCTGAAGGGAATTCATCTGATACTCGGGAATCTGCACCTCCGTGTTATAAGTGTACTGCTTGGCGTCGTCGAGCCAGAAATTCTTGAGCGTAAACCGGGAAGAAGCCGTAGCGTCGCTGATGCTCCGGGAAACATCTTCGATGCCCAAACCCATTTGCGCCAGTCTTTGCCTGTCCATCCGGATCGACAACGTAGGAAATTTGAGCGGCTGGGCAATTTGCACGTCGCGTAGGAAAGGAATGGCCTTCAGCCTTTCGACGAGCCTGGCGGAATAGGCTTCGATATCGCTGATATTCTTCGAAGCGACCCGGACTTCCACAGGCGTGGCGGCCCCCTGAGCCATCAATTTCTCCGTTAGTTCAATAGGTTCGAAAGAAAGCCGCACCGCCGGGTATCTTCCGCCGACGGCGCTCCTGATCCTGTCCTTCAGTTCGTCCATATCCACCTTATACCCTTCGCTCAACTCCACCTGCAACACCGCCTCATGGGAGCCACTGTTGAAAACATATAGATTACTATGCCCATAATTGGGCGAGACCGTGCCGACAAAGGCGGACGTAATCGCTACCTGTCCCTTCACCGTCGAATCGATGATGGCGAGAATTCCTTTAACGGTCCTTTCGGTTACCTCCAGCCGGGTGCCGTCAGGTTCACGCACCCGTAGTTGTAGTTGGCCGGAATTGGAATGGGGCAACATATCCTTTCCAATCAAGCCCAGGCAAAGAGCGGCCAGACCAAATGAGCCAATGAGATAAACCAGGACGATGCCCTTGCGCCGCGGCATCCACCGGTTCAGGCGCCGGAGCAGCCCCATCTTCATACGCTGGAAAACTCCGTTTTCTTCGGCGTGCTGCTGATCATGATGGGTATGGGATACCACTTCCAGCACTTCCTTTTGATCCAGCGCCAATCCCGCATGAGCATGAATGCCCGTGTGCCGGTATTGAAACATTTCCGCCTTAAGCAGGTAATTGGCCAGTATCGGCACAAGCGTCTGCGCGGCGATAAAGCTAATGATCATGGCAAAGGCGATCGCCAGGGCCAGGGGCAGGAACATCGCTTTCGGCACACCCTTCATCACGAAAGACGGGGCAAATACCGCCAGGATGCAAAATAGGATCAGCAGCAGCGGGAAACCGATCTCCGCACAGGCTTCCAGGATAGCCCGGCGTTTAGGCTTGTTCATCTCCAGGTGTTGATGAATATTTTCGATCGTTACCGTTGCCTGGTCCACGAGGATGCCGATAGCCAATGCCAGACCACTAAGCGTCATGATGTTGATGGTCTGCCCGGCCAGTTTCAGGCAAAGCACAGTCCCCAAAACGGCCACCGGGATCGTGATGATCACTACAAGGCTGCTGCGCCAATCGCGCAGGAAAAGAAGCACCATCAGACCGGTAAGCAGGGCGCCAAGAACGCCCTCCGTCATCAGGCTTTTGGCGGCGTTCATTACGAACACGCTCTGGTCGAACTCATAACTGAGCCGGACGTCTTCCGGAAGCAGGCTTTGCATTTCGGGGATCTCCTTACGAAGTCCCTGCACTACGTCCCAGGTAGAAGCGCTGGCTGTTTTAACGATCGGAAAATAAACCGATCGCTTGCCATTCACCAGTGCATAATCGACAACGATATCCGCCGCGTCCTCTACCCTGGCGATGTCTTTGGCCGTGATGACATTCATCCCATTGGTGGAAATCGGAATGTCGCCGAAATCTTTTATTTTCTCCTCCTGCGAATTCGTCGAAGCGATGTACATCGTGCTGTCGATCCGCACGTTCCCCGAAGGCGTCATGCTGTTGTTCCGCCCCAAAGCCGCCACCACGGCTTCGGGGGAGAGGTTATATTCCCGTAATTTCAGCGGGTCGACCTTAATGATCACCGACCGCGCATTGGACCCGAACGGCGGTGGCGCCGACAACCCGGGCACCTTGCCGAAAAGCGGGCGCACCAGCACCGCCGCCATGTCAAACACCTCGTTGAGGGAACGGCTCTTGCTGCTGAAAACCAATTCCCCGACGGGAAGGGAAGAGGCGTCGAAACGCACCACCTCCGGCGGAAGCGAGCCGGGTGGGAAGAAAGCCTGGCATCGGTTCACCTGTATGGCGACCTCGGCGGCAGCCTCCGCCATATCAGTACCTTCATAAAAACTGAGCTTGATCAGGGTAAGACCCTGGATGTTCTTGCTCTCGATGCTGCTCACCCCATCGATGTACAGGAAATTGTCCTGCATCTTTGTCGAGAAGAAGCCCTCCATCTGTTTAGCCGTCATGCCCCCGTATTGTTGGATCACATAAATGACAGGGAGGTTGAGGTTGGGAAAGATATCGATCGGGATCGTGCGGACTGCCATTACAGAAAAAAGCAGGAATCCCGCAAAAAGTACCATGATCGTGACCGGTCTCTTTAAAGCTGTTCGTACCATGGCGGTTATTTTGTCGTTTGAAGGAATTGATCCAGGGTTCCTGTCGCGGCCGCCTTGTCCAGGCTCGCGATGAACCACTGGTTGAGTGTTTGGATATAGCCCGTTTGTGCCTGCAGCAACTCGAAGCTGGCCGTAACGAGGTCCACCAGGTTGATGATCCCCGCCCTGTACTGCGCCAACTTTTGCCGGTAAGCGTCATTCGCAGCCTGTAACTGAGCGGGCAGTTCCGCCAGGTTAGCGCGGGCCGTCCGCATGGATTCATCGGCCTGCATCTGCTGATTATGGAGCGAGAGCTGCTGTTGCTGCAAAGCATAGCCCGCTGCTGTAACCTGTTTGCCCAGTACGTTGAGGCGGTCTCGCCGGTGTACCCCGTTGAACAGTTCGTATGTAATGCCAACTCCCGCGACGTAATTCAACCGCTGATAGCCCAGCCCCTCACCGGCAGATGAATAGACATTACTATATTGTATGGCTGATCCACGGGCCCAGCCGCCTGCACCCAAAATCAGCTTCGGCAGGTAACTCTTGCGGGCCAGCGCCTCTTGCGCACGGTATTGCTGCTGCTGCCGGGCGAAATAATCCTCCAGCGGATTTCCCGCGGCAAGCGTATCAGCAGGGTATGGTCCGGTTAGTCCGGCCGCACTGGTAAGTCCCACCCGGCTGGTATCCATCCGGATCCCGGGGGAAGCAATACCGGTGAGATAACCCAGTTGCTGTTGCAGCCGGCGGAGCTCGCCGGCCAGCTCATTGTAGGTGATGCGGGTGCGAGACAAACCTGCTCTTGCCAGCGATGAATCGACACCCGGATTGACTCCTGCACCGGTCAGGGCCTTGCTGATGGCATACATCTGCTCGTAGCGCCGGACGTCCTCTCCATCCACCGCGAGTTGATAACCGCGGCTAAGGATATTGAAGTACAGTTTTCCGATCTCCCATTTTATCAGGTATCGGGCTTTTTCCAATTCGGCGCGGGTAAGGCTTACATAGGCGCGTGCGCTGGCCACCCTCGCATCCTTGAGCCCGAAGGTGACCAGATCGTATTGGGCGTACAGGGAAGCCATATTGCCAGTCACCGCCTGGTAATTGCTCGCCCCGGCGATACTGCCGGAGATGGGATGGATTGCTCCCGGAACAGGCAGGAACGGACCAGCCAGATCGTTTGCCGAGCCAAGGGACACCCCTTCGGCCACATTCACCTGGGGAAGGAAAGCATCGCGCGCCTCGCCGATCCCCGCCTCCGCGCTCTGAACAAGGGCTTCCTTTTCCAGCAGCAACGGCAAATGGCGCATGGCCGAATCCATCAGCTCGGGCAGTGTATAAATGGGCTGGGGTTGGGCCGATAGCGGGCAGAGCGGCGCCAGGAATAACAAAACATTCGCGAGCGGCTTTGCCGCCCTGATCAATAAAACATTCACTAAGGGCTACATTGAAGGTGAAACAAAGTCTTTTCGCAGGCTCATCGGGTTAAAGGCAGGATTTCCTTGTTTATCAGGTTTCCGTCCATAGTAAAATAGAGCCGGCAGACCTGACGTTGACCTTCAGGGTAGTTGTACCATTCGCTTACCTTCAGCCTTACCATCGATTGATCTTTGCTCTGGATCTCCGTAGCGCTGTCTATGGACCAACCATTGTAGGCGCTATTTCTTAATCCCTGCTTGATCCCAGCCGGCAGGTTTTTCTTGTTTCTAGTATAAGTTTCCGTCCTGATCCATTCCCCTCCGGACGTAAAATAGGCGCGGGTGGGCGATCCGTTCTCACTGAAACAGGCAACGTACTGGTCAATACCCCGCTCCCACTTGATTAACTTTGCGGATGGGAAGCGGTTGGAATAAGCCTGGGAAAGCTGCTGAGGAACATCGCTGCTCGTTTGTTGTTGGCCTTTGGCAGCGTTGGTCAAAAAAAACACGACGATATATAAAAGCAAATTCTTCACTTTTTCGCTTTTTTAAAAGAAATAAATGGTATACCCGGGAAACTGGCATAGGGCGGCATCAAAGCCGTCGCGGGAGGCAACGACACTGCAGCGAACCTGTGTCTAATCGCACCTGATCACAGCTTACCTTTTGAAGACAGAGAAGACACTCTTTTAGCAGCATCGGAGCATGTCATGAACGCCGGGAGGTCCCCGGAAGGCGTTGACCGGAAGCTCGGAAGAAGAGTGATACGGGAAATAGTTGGAAATGAAGGTCGTTATGGGAGCAAAAAAGGTCCGGTCCGGCCCGCGAATCCCCGGCACCAGAATAGCTTGCTTGAAGTGAAAACGCTTATCAACACCCAGATGCGAGGGGTTTCGGCTCTTAAAGTGTACGAGCACCCCGTGGCCTGGTCGTTTTGGGTTCCCAATGTCCTGATGAATGCCAGTCGAGCTGATGTTGCACAATCTATTCAATTGCGAATCGACGCCAGCTGGTTGCCCGTCTAACTGCCCGTAAACGAAATTATTGGCAATCGCAAAATAGCGGGAATTGAATTGCAGGGAAAAAAGAAAAAGGTACCCTGCCAGCAACAGTATCCTGCGGGTGATGAATATGATTCCTTTTTTTCCGGTGAACATACGATGGGCCCTAAAGATAGGAAAATAAACGAATTGTTTGTCCGCAAAAAATCAAACCCCCTCCTGAAGAAGAGGGGGTTAACGAACTAAGACTGAAACTTTATCGAATTTCCTTAAAGTTATGAATTTTGACAATGACACATTCGCCCGCTTCAGAAAAAGTTCAACTCGACAGTCAGCAAGTTCCGAATCTCCCGGACTACCTCCGCCCAATCAACCCCGCATTCCGGTTTTCTGTAATAGCGGTATGCTCCCGACTGCAAGCTTTCTTCCATTTCTTTGACCTCTTGCCCACTAGCCCATAACAGTTTTGGCACCTTCGATAACCGGGTAGCCCCCTTCTAAAATCTTTCCAAATTCAATGCTACCTTCGCCCAAAAGCAGACCATGAAACTACTGGTCATCGAAGACGAACCCAGCCTGATGGCGAGCATCACCCGCTACTTCCGCAAGGAGCAATTCCTTTGCGAGGAAGCGACGACTTTTAACGACGCCCTTCAAAAAATAGAAGACTTCCGGTACGACTGCATCATTCTCGACATCAACCTGCCGGGGGGCAGCGGTCTCAAACTCTTGAAATTCCTCCGCGAGGATAAAAAACGGGATGGGGTCATCATCATCTCCGCCCGAGACTCCCTGGACGATAAGATCACCGGTCTCGACTACGGCGCCGACGACTACCTGACCAAGCCCTTCCACCTCCCCGAACTCAGCGCCCGCGTAAAATCGCTTCTCCGCCGCAAATACAATGAAGGCGGCGCCACCGTAGATCTCGACGGCCTCCACATCGACCTGACCGCCCGTACGGTATCCGCGGAAGGACAACCCATTCTTCTCAGCAAACTCGAATACGACCTCCTCCTTTTCCTGGTCACCAATAAGAACAGGGTCGTCAGCCAACAGGCCATCGCCGAACATCTGTACGACGGCCCCAGCGACCAGGCCCCAGGCCCCGAGTTCGTATATTCCCATATCAAGAACCTCAAACGAAAACTAAAAGAAAAAGGCGCCGGCGAGATCATCCAGACCGTCTACAAACTCGGATACAAACTTGTCGTATGAGTCTATCGCTCCAACAAAGAAACACCCGCATCCTACTCAGATGGCTCCCGCTCGTCATGCTCGCCGGATCGGTATTCCTTTATTTCCTCATGCGCAGCCATATCCTGCATATGCAGGAACAACAACTCCACCTCAAACAGAACAATATCTGGCGCGCCTTCACCACTTCCCCCGGCGGCCTGCCCCTTCACATCCGCGGCGAATACGACATCGTCCCAGGTCCCCCCGCCTCGATAAGGACGAGCGACCGGCCAAGGGACACCGCGATCCGGTTCCCGGGCTACGCTTCCGAGACCTTCAACCTGCTGACCAGCCGGCTAACAGACAAGGGCAAGTCCTATCTTGTCACCACCTATATCTCGTCCACCGAAGTCACGCATCTCATCATAAAGATCGCCCTTGCCGACGCCCTTATTTTCCTGCTCCTGCTCGGCGCCATCGTCGTCGTCAACCGGAATATATCCCGTAGGCTGTGGGCGCCCTTTTATACGACCATGGATACCATCCGCAGCTATGACGTCCGTCAAAACGAAACCCCCAACCTCTCACCGGATACCGGCGTCGACGAGTTCAACCGCCTCAATCAAACCCTGAGCTCCCTCATCGACAACGTATACCAGGCCTACCGCAACCAAAAACAATTCACCGAAAACGCCGCCCACGAATTACAGACGCCGCTCGCCATTATCCGAAGCAAGGTGGAACTGATGATGGAAGGGGCCGCCCTCAATGAAGACACCGCCCACCTCCTCGGTGAGATCAACGACGCCAACGAACGCCTCAGCCAAATGAGCCGGAACCTCCTGCTCCTTAGCCGGATCGAAAACAGGCAGTTCCCCGAAGGAGAAACCGTCTACCTGTCCCGGCTTGTTCAAAAACAGACCGCCTTTTTTGGCGACTATTTTCAAGACGAGGTCCCCAAAACCACCACCGAGGTTGAACCAGGGATCCAGTTGCTCGCCAGCCCCGCCCTCGTCGAGATCCTTGTCAACAATCTCCTCCGAAACGCCTACATCCACAACGTCGCCGACGGATACGTCCGCGTCTGCCTCAACCGCACGGGTCTTCTGGTCGAGAACAGCGGCCCCGCCATCGAAGGCGATCCCGCCCGCCTCTTCGACCGCTTCAAAAAGGGCCGGGAAGACTCCCGCACCAACGGACTCGGCCTGGCGCTCGTCCATCAAATATGCCAACTGTACCAATTCGGCATCCGCTATAGCTACTACTCCGGCGTCCACCGGCTAACCGTCACCTTTCCCTCCGGCTCCTGAGGCCCCTTTCTAAATTTTTTCCAAATCGGGTTCTAGCTTCGGCTCATACTGAAAGCCAGCATGACTATGCCCTATTTTCGCACGTCCATTTTAGCAGCCGTCGCGGCGGCAATCGGCCTCCTATCCGGACTGAGCGCACTTGGCCAGAAACAGACCGTTTCGATCCACGACGTCCTCAGCCTCGTCGAGAGCGGTCAGCCGCAACTCCGTGCCTACAAAGACCAATCGGCGGCCACCGCCGCCAATATCGACCTGGCCCGCAACACCCTTGTCCCAAACCTCACCGGCGGCTACCAGGCCGGCTATGCCACCGACAACAACATCACCGGCATGAGCTACCCAGGCCTGCTGATGCCGATTTCCGGACCTGTCGCCGCCCATAGCAGTAACAACATCATCCCCGGCACCGCCCTGGCCGCCTATCTGCAATGGACGCCCCTTACCTTTGGCCAGCGCGCCGCTGCCATCGAAAAAGCCGCCGCCCAGTTCAAGCTCTCCGGCAGTGTCTATGACAACGCCTTATTCCAGCAGCGCTACGCCGGTATCCTCGCCTATCTGACCGTCGTCTACCTGCAGAAACTCCTCGCCACGGAACAAGCCAATATCGACCGGACCGGCATCGGTCTCCGGCAATCGCTCGAACTCGCCAAGCAAGGCCTTCGCCCCGGTCTCGATACCGTACAATTCCAATCCCTTTTGGCTCTGGCCACCATGGAGCGGCTGAATACCCAGCGGCTCTATACCGCCGAAGTGCTCGAGCTCTGTCGCCTCACGGGCTTATCCAACCGCCCTGAGGACCTGGTGTTCTCCGACACCAGCCTTGTCCTGCGTCTTCCGGCAACGCCGGATACCAGCGGCGGCTACACCCAAAACCCCGGCTACCAATACTACCAGGCACAGGTCGCCCTCAGCGCCGCCAACCTCAAAGAAATACAACGCGGCTGGCGCCCCAAACTCGACGTGTGGGCCAATGCCTATTCCCGCGGCTCAGGCATCGATCCCACCGGCGTGGTCGATAACGCAAACGGCTGGATGCTGTCCCGTACCAATTATGGCGCCGGCCTGCAACTCAGTTTTCCCATCTTACAATTTTCCCGTGTAAATATCCAAAAGAGACAATACCGCAACTTATTGCAGGCCGACCAGGACCAGCTTGCCCAGGTCGACCTCAATCTGCGCCGCCAGGTGGAGACCGCAGCGTCCAACTACCAGCAAAACCTGCTAATAGCCCGGGAAGCGCCCGTGCAATCCAAGTCCGCACTGCTTTCCTACCAGGGGCTTGAACTCAGCTACAAAAGCGGTCTCGTGGACTTCACCCGCCTCACCCAGGGGCAATATCAGCTCCTCAACGCGGAAATGGCCGAGGCCGACGCCAACCTGCAAGTGTGGCGCGCCTTATTGGAAATCGGCGTCGCCAAAGGCAACCTCAACCTTTTCACCGACCAACTGAAATAGCCCTATCATGAACAAACTCATCATATCCGCGCTGCGACATCCGGTTACCATACTCGTCACGGTTATCGCCATCCTCTTTTTTTCCTGGCTGGCGGTCCGCAACACCAAGATCGACATCTTCCCCAAACTCGGCCTCCCGACCGTCTATGTCGCCCAACCCTACGGCGGTCTTTCCCCTGACCAGATGGAAGGCTTCGTAACCTCCTACTATGAATACCATTTCCTATACATCACCGGCGTCAAATACGTAGACTCCAAAAGCGTCCAGGGTGCCGCGTTGATCAAGATCGAATTCAATGAAGGCACGGATATGAGCCAGGCCATGGCCGAAGTCGTAGGGTACGTCAATCGCGCCCGCGCCTTCATGCCCCCCGGCACCGTACCACCTTTTATCACCCGCTTCGACGCCGGCAGCGTCCCTGTTGGCCAGCTCGTCTTCAGCTCCGACAGCCGTTCCCTCAGCGAGATATCCGACCTCGCCCTCTTCCGGGTCCGACCCATGTTCTCCACGCTGCCTGGTGTGAGCGCGCCTCCGCCCTTCGGCGGCAACCAAAAAACCGTCGTCGTCACCGTAGACCCGCAAAAAATACAAGCCTACCACCTGTCACCCGACGAGGTCGTGCAGTCTATCGTCAAGTTCAACTCGATCACCCCCGCGGGCAATGTCAGCATCGGCGACTCCACTTACCTCACCCCACAGAACAGCGTCATCGAGGATGCCCAGGACCTCCAGAAAGTTCCCCTCCAGCTGGGCAGCGGCCCTTCGGTCTATCTCCGCGACGTAGCCAACGTCAGCCTCGGCGCCGACATCACCACCAGCTACGCCCTGATCAACGGCAAGCGCTCCGTATATATACCGGTCACCAAACGCGCCGACGCTTCCACCTGGGACGTCGTCCAACGCGTAAAGGCCGCCCTGCCCGATATGCAGGCAGCCATTCCTTCCGACATAAAGGTGAGCTATGAGTTCGACCAATCCGGCTACGTCATCAACTCCCTCAAAAGCCTCCTGTTCGAGGGCGGACTGGGCGCCCTCCTCACCGGCCTCGTCGTTTTGCTCTTCCTCCGCGATCCGCGAAGCGGCCTGATCGTCATCATGACCATCCCCCTGGCCTTGCTGTCCGCGGCAACGGCCCTGTACCTCTGCGGACAATCCATCAACATCATGACTCTCGGCGGCCTCGCCCTCAGCGTAGGTATCCTGGTCGATGAAGCCACCGTGACCATCGAGAACATCCACCGGCATCAGGAAATGGGAAAAGACAAAGGCCGCGCCATTGCCGACGCTTGCCTGGAGATCGCAGCACCCAAGCTGCTGATACTGCTCAGCATCCTCTCCGTCTTCGTACCCGCGCTCTTTATGACCGGTGTTCCGCAAGCCATGTTCCTGCCCCTTTCCCTGGCGGTCGGCTTCGCCATGATCGCCTCCTTCCTGTTGTCCCAAACCTTCGTACCCGTGGTCTCCAACTGGCTGCTCAAACACCATATTTCAGAAAGAGCCAGGCGCACCACCGGCTTCGACAAGCTACGCGACCGCTACCTCAAAGCCGGCCGGCGTTTTCACGCCAGCTACGCCGCCTTCACGGTGCTCTTCCTAGCCGCGGCCATCCTGGTCGTCGCGGTGCTTTTCCGGTTCACCGGCACGCAGCTTTTTCCCGACACCGACAGCGGACAGGCACAGGTACGGCTACGCCTGCCCGTTGGCACCCGCCTGGAACGGACCGAGGACGCCACCCGCCGGCTCCTATCCCTCACCGACAGCATCGCCGGAAGGGGCAACGTCGAGATCACCTCCGCCTTCATCGGCACCCAGCCCTCCAGCTACCCCGTAAACTACATCCATCTCTGGACAAGCGGTCCCAACGAATCCGTCACCAAGATCAAACTGAAGCCCGGCGTCATACCCATCGCTGAGTTCCGCGAACGCCTGCGTGCCGCCATCGCCAACGACATGCCCAAAGTCAAGCTCTCCTTCGAGCCCGGAGACATCGTCGAACAAGTCCTCAACCTTGGCAGCACCAATCCCGTCGAGATCGCCGTCGCCAACCGCAACCTCGACCAGGGTAAGAAGACCGCCACGGCGCTCCTGCAACAACTCAAAAACATTCCCGGGCTCCGCGACCTGCAAATCGCCACACCCCTCGACTATCCAGCGATCAAGCTCGACGTTGACCGCGTCCGGGCGGGGCAATTGGGCATCACCGGCGACGAGATCGCCCGCTCCACCGTCGCCGCCACCTCCTCCTCGCGCTTCACCGCCCCCAGCTACTGGCTGGACAAAACCACAGGTACGGCCTACCAGGTCCAGGTACAATATCCCAACTACCGCATGAACGGGACCGCACAGTTGGAAGCCGTCCCCATCTCCTCTGGCCCTAACGGCGAGACCCACGCACTCGGCGAAGTCGCCACCTGGAAACGCACCGCCGTCCCTGGCGAATACGACCGCCTCAACCAACAACGCTATGTCACTGTTACCGCCAACATCCAACAAAAAGACAAGGGTGCTACCTACGCCAAAATCCGCAATATCATCGCCGGCATGGGAAAATCGCCCAACGGCGCCCGCATCCTGCTACGCGGTCAAAGCGATCTCCTCCAGCAAACCCTCCAAAGCCTGCAATTCGGTTTGATCGTCGCCATCGTCGTCATCTTCCTCGCCATGGCCATCTTCTTCCAGTCCTTCCGCGTCGCGCTGGCAACCTTATCGGTCATCCCGGCGGTCATCGCCGGCGCCCTTTTCCTGCTGTTCATCACAGGCAATACGCTGAACATCCAATCGTATATGGGCACCATCATGGCCGTCGGCGTCGCCATCGCCAACTCGGTCCTTTTTATCACCAATGCCGAACAGCTCCGCCGTAGCGGCGCCACTGGCGTTCACATGGAAGCGGCCGGACACCGGCTAAGACCCATCCTCATGATCAGCATCGCCATGATCGCGGGCATGATCCCTATGGCCCTCGGCCTCACCGAAGGCGGTGACCAAACCGCCCCCCTCGGCATATCGGTTATCGGCGGCCTCATTTTCTCCGCCCTCGGCGTCCTGTTCTTCCTACCCCATATCTATCAATGGCTCGCCGGCCGCAAAGCCTATATGGCCGTATCCCTGTACCCCGACGACAACGGTTCCACACCCGCAACCAAATAACCACATGCACCAATACACCCATCATACCGAACACAACATGCACCACCCCAACAAACCGACTCGGTTCCTATCCGGCCTGATGACCACCGCGGCCGTACTCTTGTTCAGCGCCTGCGGTCAGCCTTCCGGCTCAAACAATACCGCCGCCACCGGCCGTGCGCAAGACACCGCCCAGGTATTCCTCCTCAAGACCGACACCGTCAAAAAAACGGTCGATCTGCCCGGCGAGCTGCAACCCTACCTCCAGACCGATCTCTTCGCCAAGGTGCAGGGCTATGTTCGCGACATGAAAGTCGACATCGGCGACCGCGTCCACAAAGGCCAAACCCTTGCCGTCATCGAAGCCCCCGAGGTCAACACCCAGGTCGCCCAATCCCAGGCCGCTCTGGCCTCCGCCAAAGCCAAATACACCGCCAGCGCCGACAAATATCAACGCCTCTACCAGGCTTCCCAAAGCGCCTCCCCCGGTATCGTCGCCCCGGTCGACCTCGTCACCGCCCACGACCAGATGGAAGCCGACAGCGCCGCCTATGAAGCCGTGAGCCAGCAATCCAAGGCCTACAAAGAAGTGTCCGGTTATCTCTACTTAGCCGCGCCCTTCGACGGCGTCATCATCGCCCGAAAGGCCGATCCCGGCGCCCTCGTCAATGCCAATAGCATGCTGCTCACCGTGCAAGACAATAACATACTTCGCCTGCGCGTATCCGTACCCGATGCTTATGTGGCCGCCGCCACCGGCCACCGCGACCTTTCTTTCTCCGTCGATGCCTACCCCGAACAACGCTTCACCGGCACCCTCACCCGCAAGACCGAATCCATCGATCCCGTTACCCGCACCGAACTCTGGGAATACGACGTCGACAACCGCCCACATCTCCTGAAAGCAGGCGCCTTCGTCTACGCCCGCCTCAGCCTGAAACGCAACACCCCGTCCTTCGTCGTTCCACCCGCCGCCATAGCAACGACCCTCGAACGAAAATTCGTCATCCGTGTCCATGAAGGAAAAGCCCAATGGGTCGACGTCCGCCAGGGCATGACCACCGACAACGGCATCGAGGTCTTCGCCGATCTCCACCCCGGCGACACCCTGCTATCCAAGGGCACCGACGAACGCAAACCCGGAACTACCGCCTATTGGAAACTCAGTCATTGACAAATCCAATACCCTATGTATTGTTCACGAATAAAAATAAGGTTATGAAAAAAGCACTATTTATCCTGCCCGCGCTGATGCTCACTATCGCCACCAGCGCCCAATCCCCCGACAACGGGCCTGTGCCGCAAGCAGTAACCCGCGACTTCGCCAGCCGTTACCCGGCGATCACACCCAAAAAATGGAAACAAGACAAAGAAGGACAATACATCGCACAATTCCACATGCGTGGCAACCCTTCCGAAGCGTACTATGACAGAGGCGGCAATTGGCTAAAGACACAAAGCCATATAAAATGGACAAAGAATCTTCCCCCCGCTGTCAGGACCGCGCTGCGCAACAGCACATATGCTTCGTGGTATGTCGAGCATATGCAGGAAACGGACAGCGACGACCACAAGCGCTTCTACATCGACGTGAGCTATGTCGATAATTATATGGAAGGCGCGGGATCCAAAGACATCTATCGCCTAACGTTCACACCGGAAGGCCAGCTTCTTCAATCCGAACAAATCCATTAAACCAAACACATGAAAATCTCCCATACGCCTCATGAACACGCACCCCCATACCGACACCATCAAAAACGACTGGGAACAGTTCAAGAACCTCACCTACAGAGACCGCCTCGCCTTCTTTGACCAGAAGTACACCCTTCTCCCCTTCGAATACCCTTCTTTTGATCCCCACCTATCTTTCTTCTTCGATCCCGTCCAGTCCGACCGACTGTTAAACCTTTACCAGGCTGAAGCCCATCGGAAAAACCTCTATGTCCGCGAACTGTCTTCCGCCGGGAGGACATATCGCTTCGATGTCCGCCCCCTTAGCTCCAAACAGTGGATATTCAACCACTACCTGATCACCAAGTTCATCGCCCAGGCAGACGCCCCGCAGCCATCCGTCCCTATCGAAACAATCCAACCTCTGCTGAACAAACTCCGCCACCAAATTACCAGCAGCGAACGCAACAACCCCCTCATCAAATTCATGACCGTATTCTACGCCGGCTACACCGATTATCAACAATACGGCCTTCTCACCCCCAAGGGCACCCGCAAGCTTATCGAACTATACCTCTATAGCCAGGGGCTTCTCCTGGCCCGGTACTTCGAAAGCCCCCTGCCCGCATCGCAACAAATCGCCCCGCCGGCCGACGACCAACGACGCCTCGAACAACAACTCATCGCCGCCTCCCAATTAGGCATCATTCAATACCTCCAGACCCATATCGGACAATCCCCCCTACCCCCCGCCAAACTCGCCCGCCTCCTCTGTCTTATCCTCGGCGAAAAAGCATCCGCCTCCGAAGCCGTCCAGGCCATACTCACCCACCTCCACACCCCCCGCGGCCCCCGCCAGCTACGACAACAACAAACCGTCATCAAGCGCCAAATCCGCGACATCATCGGTTCCGACTGTACCTAATTGAAAATAAGAAAGCATAAAAGCTCAATGATTACGAACTACATATGTGCGGCGGTTCAGCCTATCGAGTATGAAATTCTTATATCAATCAAACAAATGGGCCGCACAGTGAACGCCATTCAAAAAAAAATTTGCCGGCTAAGTTTAAATATCGTAATATTGCAATGAAACAATAAGTACATGGGCCTCACGAAGTCTGAAATATTCACCGATAAGCAAAACAAGCTGGCCAGCATGATGAAGGCCTTGGCCCATCCCGCCCGCATCGCCATCATCCAGCACCTGCTCAAAGCCAACGCCTGTATCAATGGCGACCTGGTCGAGGTCCTGGGCCTGGCACAGCCGACCATATCCCAACACCTGAAAGAATTAAAGACCGCCGGCCTGATTCAGGGCACTATAGAAGGGACCAGTGTATGCTATTGCATTGAGCCGAAGACCTGGGCCACGTATCAAAAAGAGATCGGCGCCCTGTTCGCCGCCTACAAAGGTCCTGACAACTGCTGCGGATAACCACAGCCTTTTTTTTGACCCAAAGCATCGCAATATCGCAATATTAATATACCGACTGTGACCAACAAACACAAAATCCTCTTTGTCTGCATTCATAATTCCGCCCGCAGCCAGATGGCCGAAGCCTTCCTGAAAAGGTATGGCGGCGAGGCCTTCGAGGCCGAAAGTGCGGGCCTGGAACCCGGCACCCTCAACCCCAACGTCGTCAAAGTCATGCAGGAAATCGGCATTGACCTCGCCGGCAAGCCCACCCAGGGTGTCTTTGATCTATTCCAGCAGGGACGCCTATACAACGCCGTTATCACCGTCTGCGACAAAGAAGCCGCCGAACGCTGCCCCATCTTTCCCGGTATGGTCAAACGCATACCCTGGTCATTCAAAGACCCGTCGAGCTTCACCGGCAGCCCCGAAGAAATCCTACAGCAGACCCGCCAGGTCCGCGATGAGATCGAACAGCAGATCAAAACCTTTGTCCAGGACGCCAGCCAGATAAGCTATTGGATACCCGCTACCGAAACCAATCCCTCACATTAAACGATATACATCATGGAAACGACCGAACAGATAAAAGAAATGGTGCGCGAAAAGTACAGCGCCATCGCCCTCCAGGACAAAGAAGACAACGCAGCCTCCTGCTGCGGCTCCGGCTGCTGCTCCATCGAGACGGCCAACATCATGACCGACGACTACAGCACCCTTGAAGGCTACAACCCCGACGCCGACCTGGGCCTGGGCTGCGGATTGCCCACCCAGTTCGCCAGGATCAAAAAAGGCGACGTGGTGATCGACCTGGGCTCCGGCGCCGGTAACGACGCCTTCATTGCCCGCAAAGAGACCGGCGAAACCGGCCGCGTGATCGGCATCGACTTCACCCCCGCCATGATCGAGAAGGCCCGCTCCAACGTCGATAAGCTGGGCTATAACAATGTCGAATTCCGCCAGGGCGATATTGAAAAAATGCCCGTTACCGCAAACGTCGCCGACGTCATCGTCTCCAACTGCGTCCTGAACCTCGTCCCCAACAAATACGGCGTCTTCCAGGAGATTTACCGCGTCCTTAAGCCCGGCGGCCATTTCAGCATATCCGATATAGTCCTGGTCGGCGAGCTGCCCGCTAAAATCCGCGAGGCCGCTGAAATGTACGCCGGCTGTGTTGCCGGAGCCATCCAGAAGAACGAATACCTGGCCCTAATCGGGACCACCGGGTTCAAGGCTATCACCCTCCAGAAGGAAAAGCCCATCACCGTCCCCGACGACATACTGGCTCAATACCTCAGCCCCGAAGAAATCACCACCTTCAAGACCTCCGGCACCGGCATTTACAGCATCACCGTCTTTGCGGAAAAACCCAAAGAAGCAAAGACCTGCTGCGGACCCGATTGCTGTCAATAACTATATCAGGGAGGGGTATCCGCCCCCCCCATTATTCAACCAACGATATGAGCGCCAACAACTGTAACCCTACACAACGCAAACAACTGTCCTTCCTCGATCGGTACCTCACCGTGTGGATCTTCGCCGCCATGCTGATCGGTGTCGCCCTGAGTTCTCTCGTGCCCGGCACGGCGGATTTTGTCAATTCCTTCCAATCCGGTACCACCAACGTTCCCATCGCCATCGGCCTGATCCTGATGATGTACCCGCCCCTGGCAAAAGTCAGGTATGAACAGCTGGGTAACGATTAAAACACTGCACTAAGCCTACCAGAAAGTTACAAAATCCGGAGGCGCAGAAAGGACGCCCCCAATGTCCGCGTTAAAAGACTACTCGGACCCACTGCTTGATTTGTTTGCACGGATGGCCCTAAAAAGCCTCAACCTGCCCGGAGACAGGTATGTCAACGTCCACGGGGAATTAAACTCGTACAGGCTATTTTATAATAGATGCCAAAATACCGATATGGAACATTTATTATCATCTTGGGGGTATAAACTCTTGCAAATAAATTGCTGTCGGCACCACGCCTAAATTCTTAGGTATTTTCCTTCCCCCAGCTATTCCGCAACCATCCACCGTCCCCACCCAATAATTCTGCCACTAGAACGAGTACCCGGAACAAACTATACACCCGCATTCTCGAAGAAGCCGCTCGAAGCAATGGCGACATCAAATTCGCTGCCGAAGCCATGCCCTCTGTCCGGGTGTTGAATCCATCCCTGCCTATTCCCCAAACTAACGGCCCGGCGCAATTCGCACCAGCGCCCGAGTGACAAAAGTCACGCTCGGCAGAAAACTACAACGTATCTCTGTTGCAAATTCGGTTTTTGGGGGAATTGTTCACGCCCCTTTAGTTTTTTTCCGGTAGGCGCTTGCTGTAACCGAAAATTTCCTTTTAAAAAGCTTATTCAAATGACTTTCGTCTGTAAAATCCAATTCGGCCGCAACGCTGGCGATGCTAAGATCGCTGTATAGCAACCGGGTCTTAACCAATTGTAATTTATAAGCCGATATATACTCTTTCAGCGTTGTTCCCGTTTGTTGCTTGAAGTAGAGGCTGATGTGGTCTTTTGATTTGTGGAAATTGCGGGCGATGTTCTCTATTTTCAAGGCATCTTTGTCATAGATATTTTGATGAACAAAATTGATAATACCCTGCACCAATCTTTCCGCGCGCGCGGTTTTTAAAGGGAAAATCGACTGTCGGCGGATATGACGGGCAATGAGTTGAAGCAGTAAAAAAACGATATTTCTGCTGATGCTTTCTGTTCCGTAATCCCCCTGCTCTTTTTCCAATAACAATCGTTTGATCAACAGTTGTGCCCAGGCGCTGTCCTCTTCATCGGCAATGATATTTCCCTTAATGCGGTGATGATTATGAAAAATATATTCCATTTCCTCAAAAAGAGACGCAGACTGGAATTGATCTTTATCCTGGCTGCCGATAAAGGCAAAAAAGCTACCGGTAAAATCTACAATGCAAAATTCGCTCGGTATAGCTACCTTAAACGTATGCAGGTCCTGCGGCGTGAGCAGGAACATATCTCCGGGTGTGTAGTCAAACTGGTTGCCATTGATGACATGTTTTCCATGACCATTTAGCACACAAATGATCTCAAAATGGCGGTGGCGGTGCGGCGGAGAATTATTGGCTTTGATCTTTTTCACCGTCATATCAAAATCCAGATCCCGGGAATAGCTCATCATCCCGCAAATATACCTAAAAACGCAGTTTTTTTACCCATTTTTTGCGGGAACATGGTATAGTTTTGCGACATAAATTAAAAATGATGCCTGAACAGGAACATGAACACCCTCATCATAAAGAAGATCTTATCCGCATCGGAGCGGTAACCATCGCTTTGCTGCTCAGTTGGCTTGGTGCATGGAAGTACGTGGCGTCATTCGACTTCATCGCCATCCTCGCCACCCTTGTCGGAGGATACCCGATGTTTAAAGAAGCTTTTGAGAACATCCGCGAGCGCCGCATGACCATGGAACTTTCGATGTCCATCGCCGTCATAGCCACCCTCGCTATTCAGCAATATTTTACGGGCCTGGTTATTACTTTCTTTGTACTGATAGCTGAATTTTTAGAGCATCTCCTTGTTTCGCAGGGCAGAAACGTAATTGAAAAATTAATAGCACTACTTCCGCGAAAAGCTACCGTACGCCGCGGGCAAATAGAGAGCGAATCGGACATTACCGATATACAACCGGACGATATTGTAATTGTAAAGCCGGGTGCTTCCATTCCAGTGGACGGTATAATCGTAAAAGGGAATTCCTTTGTCGATCAATCTTCGCTCACCGGAGAATCCATCCCTGTCGAAAAAACGCAAGGATTGGAAGTGTTCGCGGGGACATTGAATCAATCCGGCATTCTCGAAGTGCAGGTAAAACGAGTCGGCCAGGATACGACTTTTGGAAGAATAATTGCCATCATTGAGGAAGCCGAGCAATCCAGGGCGCCCATCCAGAAAACTGCCGATAAACTGGCTGCAAGGTTGGTTTACCTGGCGCTGGCCGGTGCTGCTATCACCTGGCTGTTCACCCATAATGCCGTATCTGCCATTGCTGCGCTGGTAGCCGCCGGCGCATGTGGAGTAGCCGCCGGCACTCCTCTTGCTGTTCTGGCAGGTATCGGTCGGGTCGCCAAGGAAGGCATCATTGTTAAAGGAGGCGTTTACCTGGAACAACTGGCTACAGTAGATACGGTCATTCTGGACAAAACCGGCACTTTGACGCTCGGCGAACCCGCCGTAATGAACGTTGAATGTTTTAACGGTATCAGCAAGGAAGAGGTCTTACAACTGGCCGCCTCTGTGGAACAACACTCCGAACACCCCATTGCAGCGGCGATCAATAGCAAAGCAAAAACAGATAAGCTTCCACTCTTTTCTTACACTAATGTCCAGTATCTTCCAGGACAGGGTATGATTGGCATCATCAATAACGATGAGATCCTGGTAGGCAACTCCAATCTTGCAGCGCAAAAAGCGGGTGATTTTGATACCGCTGTATCGGCTTACCTGGGTAGGGAAAGGGAAAAAGGATATACAACGGTTTTCGTTCTTCAGAACAATACTATTGCCGGCGCTATCAGCGTTGCCGATGTAATAAGACCGGAGGCCCGGCAGGCCATTGAAGCTATGAAAAAACTGGATTGCAGGGTCCTGCTATTGACCGGCGATCAGAAAACGGTAGCCACGGCCGTTGCCCGTTCTTTGGGCGTAGACGAGGTTTATGCAGAAATGCTGCCCGCGGAAAAAATGGAAAAGGTGCGGGCACTGATGCAGTCCGGAAAGAAAATTGCAATGGTAGGTGATGGCATTAACGATGCTGCAGCCCTGGCAGAGGCGACGGTGGGTATCGCAATGGCCAGCGGAACTGCCGTTGCCCTGGAAAGCGCCGATATGACACTCATGAACAACAACCTATTGAAAATAGCAGAGGCCCTGCAAATAAGCAGGCAATGTATGAATGTAATCCTATTTAACTTTTGGGGGACAGTAATAGTTGATATATGCGGTATTTCCCTGGCGTTTGCCGGGTACATTACTCCCCTGGGAGCGGCCCTTATTCATGTTATTTCCGAACTGACCTTTATTCTTAATTCAGCCAGGCTTTTTCGAAAATAATGCAGAGTACCGCGCCAGCGGCCCATAGATCTTCCGGAAAAGCGGTTCTGTCGCCGTCGGTAGAACCAACGGCGCAAATCGCGTCTGTCACGTATCCATGGCGACCTCAATAACGAGCTCAGCCTGATAGAGTCCAATCTACTGAAGACGATCCCAGAATGCTCGTCGAGATATTCTTAAAGCACAACCACCGAATGGCCGAGCTCGTTCCCAAAGAATTTGCTGCTGGCACATTGGAAAGGTATAAGACCAGTCTAATCCGCACGACCGAATTTATGGCGGGATACAGCTTATTTTATATAGAGACGCAACATCCCTTAAACATCCAACCATTTTTTGGCTTATCTCTGTCCACGCCCTATCTTTGCGGCCATTCAAGGTGATGGTGTCCACCTACTTAACCGCCCCGGAGGCTACGTCGATCCGGACGCTAATGGCGCCTACAAGCGATTAATATACAACTATTAATATAAATAACGTTTGTAGGTAATGAAGCAACTGAAGAACCATTTCGAAGGCCTTTTCATCGTCTCCCATCTCTTCCGCTGGACCATGCTGACCCTTCCCGTGTCCCTGGTCGCCGGCTCCCTCGTCGCCCTTTTTCTCTGGCTGCTCGACAAAGCCATCCATTTCCGGTTTGCCCATCCCTGGCTACTATTCCTGCTGCCCCTCGCCGGTATCCTCATCTACGTCCTCTACCGCTTTATGGGTAAGAATTCCGAAGGCGGCAACAACCTCATCATGGATGAGATCCACGAGCCCGGCGGCGGCGTGCCCGCCCGCATGGCCCCAATGGTATTGCTGACCACCGTCATCACCCACCTCTTCGGCGGCAGCGCCGGCCGGGAGGGAACGGCCGTCCAGATCGGCGGCAGCATCGCCCAGTTCTTCGCCCGCCGGTTCAACCTTTCGAAGGAAGATGTTCGTATGCTCCTAACCACCGGCATCGCCGCCGGCTTCGGTGCAGTCTTCGGCACGCCTATCACCGGCGCCATCTTTGCCCTCGAAGTGCTCGCCCTTGGACGGATTCGGCACAATGCCCTGCTGCCGTGCTTTATCGCCAGTTTCCTGGCTGATCAAACCTGCGCCGCCTGGGGTATCCATCATACCCATTACCACATCGATTTCCAGGAGACAGGCGCCGTTTTTCTCAACATCTTCCATTTCGACCCGGTCCTGCTGGCAAAGGTCATCGGGGCGGGTGTCCTTTTCGGCCTCGCCGGTTATGCCTTCGCGGAGACTT
Source organism: Puia sp. (assembly GCF_035546395.1). GTDB lineage: Bacteria > Bacteroidota > Bacteroidia > Chitinophagales > Chitinophagaceae > Puia. The sequence continues at coordinate 131,821 of NZ_DASZXR010000001.1, forward strand.
CCCATACCATCAAAAATTACAGCAATCGCTGGATAAAGCGAAAATGGCTGATCCCGGCAGTGGGCGGCGCAATCATCATCGGTTTCACCTATCTTCTAGGTACACAGGATTACCTGAGCCTTGGTGTCCTCGGGATGAATTCCCATTCCGTCACTATCCCGTCCTGCTTCCAGCCAGGCGGCGCCACCAGCCTTAGCTGGCTCTGGAAGCTGCTATTTACGGCAATCACTCTTGGAACCGGCTTCAAAGGCGGGGAAGTGACGCCCCTTTTCTTCATCGGCGCTGCCCTGGGCAATACGATCGCTACCCTGACAGGCGCCCCGGTCGACCTGTTGGCAGGCCTCGGCTTTATCGCCGTCTTCGCCGGCGCGACCAACACCCCTATAGCTTGTACGATCATGGGCATAGAGCTCTTTGGTGGAAGCCATGCGCTGTATTATGCCATTGCCTGCTTCACCGCCTACTATTTCAGCGGGCATTCCGGCATTTACCATGCTCAGCGCGTAGCCGTATCGAAGGTAGATGAACTCGGCCACCATCATAATAATACGTTAAACGAAGTCAGAAACACCCGCATAAAAAACAGAAAACAATGGTTGAAAAGATCAAAACACATTCTCTCGGAAAGCTCGAAATCTATATCGAGCCGGCGCATAAAGTAAGGCACGGTCAGCGTACCCTGTTCCGCCGCATGTTCCCCAAGTCCGCCTACCTGCACATCATCCAGGAGGCGAAAAAAGACGGTATCATGAAGGCCTCCGCTTATAGTACACACGCCAGCTATGCCGGCGACGAAGATATCCAGTCGTTCAGCGCTGATGGAGACAACTCGGGCGTGGCGATGTGCGTCCAGATCGTCGACAAAAAGGAAAAGCTGCAGGAATTCTTTTATAAGCACAAGGACCTGCTCCGCGGAAAAGTCGTCATTTATAGGGAGGTAGAATTTTGGGACGTCGATTAAATTTTCCATCATGTCATTCGAAAAAATTCTGATTGCCGTCGATGACAGCGCCGAATCGCTGAAAGCTGCCCGTTCGGGCTTTGAGCTTGCACACCGCCTGAAGGCCACCATTGCACTTGTCTTCGTGATCGATGTCGGCAAGGAGATCGTCAATCCCGACCTGGGGATGACCCCGCGTGAAAGTAAAGCCGTATTGCAACAAGAGGCAGAACGCACCCTGGCGCAATTCATCAGGATGTTCGATGGTATCGGGGAAGTTATCCGCTTTATGCCGGAAGGAGTTCCCGAAAAGGAGATCGTCAAGATCGCCGCTGAATGGCAGGCTGACCTCATTGTAATGGGTACCCATGGCCGCCGCGGTCTCGGTCGCATGCTAGCGGGCTCGGTTGCGGATCACGTTATTCACCATGCGGGAGTGCCCGTACTCGTTATGCCACCTAAAATGGAATGACCGAGGCAAACAAATTTTATTTTTACCGTCTATTGGCGTAATTTTCAGCTCGCAAGGGGATGGCGTTCCCCCTCATCAACCGCCTTTCGGAAGGACGATGACGCCTACATGTAAATTAATACGATCATTGATTTATTAAGTAGGTATGCCTTTCAACTTACCACGTCGTCCAGATTGGCCAGCGCTTCAGCGTACTCTTCGCTGGAGCATCCTCATCCTTGGCCCAGCTGCTGTCACCGCTATTCTCACGGCCATTCTGCTCAAATTAGTCGACGTCGAACAAAGGTTTCGTTTCTCCCATCCCTGGCTAATCCTGTTGCTGCCGGCGGGTGCCCTGGTTATCTACTTTTTTCAGCGACCCTATCCCCAAAAGGCGGGCCCGATGGCACTGCCCGGACTCCACGATATCCGAAGTGGCTTGTCACGTTATTCCATTCCTTTCATCTATTGCTCCACCCTGCTCACGCAATTCCTGGGTGGCAGCGCCGGCCGCGAAGGTGGCAGCTTCCAGGCCGCCTCAGGTATCGGCCAACAGTTCGCCGGCTGGTATTCGTCGGAAGCAGTTTCCAAGGGGGTCGTCGTTTCCGGCAGCATTGCATCTGCATTCGGAGTTCTTTTCGGCACTCCCGTTGCTGCGGCTTTCTTTGCCTTGGAACTGCTCCGCGCCGAAAAGCTACCCTATAGCGCCCTCGTTCCCTGCATAGTCGGCGGATTTACCGGCATAGGTATTTCTTCATTTTTCGGCACTATGCCCTCACAATTCAAATACCTCTTTACCCATACCCTTGGCATGAATGTCAATGGGCCCTTCCAGCCGGACCTGCGCCTGGCACTGGCCACCGCTGGCCTTGCCGTCCTTCTCGGTCTCCTGTATTGCGCATTCACCGAGGCTACCCGCCAGATCCGCTACCTGACATCCCGGCATGTTCGACCGGGCTGGTTGTCCCCGGTGCTTATGGCCCTTGTCCTGGCCGCGTTGGGATATTTTTCCCCTGTCAACGAATATCTCGGCCTCGGTATCCTGCCCTCCTCCGCGAATGCGCCCTCTATCCTAACGGCCTTCCAGTCCGGCCCTATCGATTCTTTCGGCTGGCTGTGGAAGCTCTTGCTGACCCTGTTGACACTGGCTGCCGGATTTCGGGGCGGCGAGATCGTCCCCCTTCTTTTCATAGCCTCCTGCCTCGCCCATGTCCTGGCTCCCCTTGCCGGCATCAGCGTCTCCGTCATCGTACCGATTGCCTTCGTAGCGATATTCGCGGCTGCCGCCAACACCCCGCTCGCCGGCATTTTCCTCGGCGTAGAGCTCTTCGGCAGCCGGTATATCGTCTATTTCGCCCTGGGCTGTCTTATCGCCTATTTCTTCAGTCCGCCTACGAAAACACCTCACCGGCTTATCATCCGGGGAATACCGAAGCTCCTGCTCAGACAGACCCATCCTGAAACTGAGCCGAACCAATAACCTTTATAAACAATCATACTACCATGATCATCGAAAAAGTACACGCCCGGGAAGTATTGGACTCCAGAGGAAATCCCACCGTTGAAGCAGAAGTGACACTCCGGGACTCTAAATCATCCAACCGCGAACCTGTCACCGGCATCGCCATCGTGCCTTCCGGCGCCAGCACCGGCGAGAAAGAGGCCGTCGAGCTTCGTGACGGAGATCCCCGACGCTACCAGGGAAAGGGCGTAAGCAAGGCCGTCGCCAATGTCAACACGACCATCGCGGCATCGCTACGTAACCTAAACATCCTTTCCCAGCAGCACCTTGACGAAGAGCTCATCCGCCTCGATGGAACTTCCAATAAATCGAAATTAGGCGCCAATGCCATCCTGGCCGTATCCATGGCCTTCGCCCGTGCCTTTGCCCTTGCAGAACGCACATCACTGTACCGCACCTTCTTTCCGGGCGGCCCGCTGTCCTTACCCGTCCCCTGCATGAATGTCATCAACGGCGGCCGCCACGCAGACAACAATGTCGATTTCCAGGAGTTCATGATCGCACCGCACAACGCCCCCAGTTTCAAGGAGGCTATCCGCATGGGCGAGGAAACCTTCCACGCCCTTAGAAGCATTCTGAAAACCAAGGGTTATTTCACCGGCGTAGGCGATGAAGGCGGCTTTGCCCCCAATCTCCGCAGCAACGAAGAAGCTGTGGAAGTGATTCTCGAGGCTATCACCAAGGCCGGCTATCACCCGGGAAAAGATATTTCGCTTTGCCTTGACCCCGCCACCAGCGAAATGTGGGAAGACGGTCAATACGTATTCTTCAAATCCACCAAAGAAAAGATCAGTTCCGACCGGCTGCTGGCCCTGTGGAGCGACTGGGTTCGCCAGTACCCCATCGTTCTGCTTGAAGACGGCATGGCCGAAAACGACTGGACCGGCTGGAAATCGCTTACCGCACAGTTGGGCGGCAATATCGAACTCGTGGGCGATGATATCTTCTGCACCAACCCGGCTATTCTCAAAAAAGGTATTGAAGAGCGCGTTGCCAATTCCATCCTTATTAAGCTCAACCAGATTGGCACCGTCAGTGAAACCCTGGAAACGATTCGCCTTGCCTACAAGAACAACTACAACTGTTTCATCTCCCACCGCAGTGGAGAGACCGAGGACACCACCATCGCCGATCTTGTCGTGGGCACCAACGCCGGCCATATCAAGACAGGTAGCGGCTGCCGTAGTGAACGCATTGCGAAGTTCAACCGCCTTCTCCGAATCGAAGAAGAATTGGGATCCCAAGCCGTCTTCATAGGCATCAAAGCATTTAAAAATAAATAAGATGACTATGCTTACTACGTTGCATCCCTGGCATATTCCGATCGGTGACCAAGCGCCTGCCGTCGTCCGCACCGTTATCGAGATATCCAAGGGAGCCCGTACTAAATACGAGCTGGATAAGCCCACCGGCCTCTTGCGGCTTGACAGGGTGCTCTACAGCGCCATGTTCTATCCCATGAATTACGGTCTGGTGCCGCAAACCTGGTTTGCCGATGGAGACCCGCTGGACATCCTGGTCATGTGCTCCCAGGACATCGAGCCGCTTTGCGTCGTCGAGGCCCGGGTCGTCGGCATCATGCATATGGAGGACGAGAACGGTGCAGACGACAAGATCATCTCTGTCGCCGCGCATGACCCGGCCTTCGGCCATATCCACGACCTGCCCGATATTCCTAAACACCACATGACAGAGCTCCAACACTTCTTCGAAAGCTATAAGACGCTGGAAAAAAAGAAGGTCACTGTCGGGAATATGTATGGCCGTGAAAAGGCCCAATCGTGCATCCGGGAAAGCATGGCCGCCTACCGGGAAAAGTTCAAGACCAAGCCATGAAACTCGCCTTCATCAGTGACATCCATGCCAATCTGCCGGCCCTCGAAGCTACCCTGGCCGGCCTGGATTCCCAGCGGCCCGATGCTATCTATTGTCTCGGCGACCTGGTCAATCAGAACGTCTGGAACAATGAAGTCGTCGAGATCATCCGGCAGCGAGGTATTGCCACCGTGCGGGGAAATCACGATGAAGGTATCGGAACCGGCAAAAGCCGTTTCCGCTTTTCCTATACTTTTCCGGAAGCCCGGCAGTGGGGGCTCGAAGCCATTGCCTATACGCTTGCCAACATCAAACCCGAAAACCGTTCTTTCCTGGCCGGCCTGCCCTTTTCGCTGCGCTTGAGCATCCGCCACCGGAGCGAAAGCCCTTTTACGCTGCTGCTGGTCCATGGCGGCCCCCGAAGCATCGACGACACCCTGTTTCGACATCTTCCCGCCGGTCAATACCGCCAGTATCTAGACGCAGCCGGGAGTGATGTGCTGGTATGTGGTCAGGCCCATGTACCCTATCATTATCGGTTTGCTGATGAAGATAAGCAGCCGGAGGCCTTTCGTCATGTCCTATGTCCGGGTTCGGTCGGCAAACCACAGGATGGCGATTGGCGCGCTTCCTATCTTATGCTGACGTTGGATGTTAATAAGAACCTCCGCAGCGACCCTACCGCCCTGCAAGTCGATTTTTTCCGCGTATCCTATGATCTCGAAAAAGCAGTAAAAGCCATCAAAAAAAGCAAATTATCTACCTGGTACGGAAGCTGCCTTATCACGGGATAAGATAAAACAAAACAAACGACGCTTAGCATGGAAATAAAATCGACCGAAGTCAGCGTCGAGAATCCGGCCAGAAAAAAGGCCATCCGGTTTATCATCTTTTTAGGCTGTACCAGCCTCTTTGCCGATATGACCTACGAAGGCGCCCGCAGCGTCAACGGCCCCTTCCTGCAAACCCTGGGCGCCAGTGGAACTGTCGTCGGCATCGTCGCCGGATTTGGCGAATTGGTAGGTTATGGGTTGCGCCTATTCTCCGGCTACCTCAGTGACAGGTCGCACAAATACTGGACCATCCTCTTGACTGGTTATATCTTCAACCTGCTGTCCGTGCCATTGCTGGCCTGGGCAGGATACTGGCAGGTAGCTGTGTTGCTCATGATTGCCGAACGGGCGGGCAAAGCCATCCGCAATCCCACCCGCGACGCCATGCTTTCCCATGCTTCCAAAGAAACCGGGAGAGGTTGGGGTTTCGGGTTGCATGAATTTATGGACCAGCTCGGCGCCACCGTTGGTCCCTTGTTGGTCAGTGCCGTGTTGTTTTACCGGCACGACAACTACCGGAATGCCTATCTGTTGCTATTGATCCCGGCGCTTTGCGCTCTGTCGGTGCTTCTGGCGGCCAAAAAATTGTACCCCCGCCCGCAGGATCTCGAGATCAAAACGGTTCACCTGGAGCAGGCAGAAACCTTCACCAGCACCGGCTTTATCTTATACACTATAGCCGCCATGTGCCTCGCCACCGGCTATGCGGATTATCCGCTGATCGCTTACCATTTCAAGCAGCAAGCTCTGCTCAAGGACGTCTGGATACCTGTACTCTATGCCGCCGCCATGCTTAGCGAAGCTTTTTCCGCCCTATTGATCGGCCGGCTGTACGACCGGATAGGCGCATTCACGTTGCTCGGCGCTACAGTACTGAGCATGTTCTTCGCCCCCCTCGTTTTTTTAGCTAACGCTCAATGGGCGATCGCAGGCATGATCCTGTGGGGCCTCGGCATGGGCGCCCAGGGCTCCATCCTGAAAGCCATCGTCGCCGGCATGGTAGCGCCGGAAAAAAGAGCCACTGCTTTCGGCCTGTTCGACACCTTCTACGGCGTCGCCTGGTTTGCCGGCAGCGCCTACATGGGCTATTTGTATGATCATTCGCTCATCAACCTGGTCGTATTTTCCATGAACATGCAGCTGCTCTCCATCATTGTCCTTGGAATATATATCCGGAAAAATAAAACAACCCGAAAGTAAACTTGATCCCATGAAAATTGCATTTATCAGCGATATACACGCCAACCTTCCCGCCCTGCAAGCCGTGCTGGCGGACATCGTCCTGCAAGAACCCGACGACATCTATTGTCTCGGTGATCTCGTGAATTTTGCCGGCTGGGACAACGAGGTGATCGAGCTGATACGAACCCGTGGCATTACTACCGTGCAAGGCAACCACGATGAAGGGATTGGGTACCAATTGACCCAGTTTCCGTATTCATATACCAGCAGGGAACAAAAAATATTTGGTGAGCAGTCCATCAGGCAGGTAGAAACACGGATCACTGCCGGAAATCGTTCCTTCCTGCGGAACCTGCCTTTTTCTGTTCGCATGGAATACCGTTTTCCGTTTCATTCCTTTTATGTGTGTCTCTTGCATGGCAGTCCTGTCGGAAACGATGATTATATTCGTCCCGATGTGCCGGACGATCACCTGCGAGAGCAATTGGAGGCAGCAGATGCCGACATTCTGCTCATGGGCCATACGCACCAGCCTTTTCACCGGCCGGTCTATTGTGAACAGCAGAACCGAAAATTTTACCGGCATGCGATCAATGTCGGGTCGGTGGGAAAACCGAAACATGGAGATCCCTCCGCCTGCTATGTCCTTCTCGAATTCGGGAAGAATTTGCAATTGGAGGACCCAGGCAGCATCCGGGTGACCTTCCGATATGTTCCCTATGACGTGGAAGCTGTTCTGGCGCAAATCCACCGGCTAGGCCTGGGTAACGCCTATGACGAAGGATTGAGAAAAGGTCAATAATCTACCATCCGCATGCAGACACAAGTTCCGATATTATCCGATCTCTGCCTCCAATTGGACCGGCTGCAACAAACAGCCGGATCATTGGCCGACCGGGATTTCTATCGGGAGCTTGACGAACTTCGGGTAAAAGTCACGGAACAAAAACTTAACCTCGTGGTCGTCGGTCTCTTCAAACGGGGCAAATCCTCCCTGGTCAACGCACTCATAGGCAAAGAGCTCGCCCCTGTAGCCGTGACTCCCCTTACCAGCGTCATTACCAGCTTCGAATACGATCCCGCGCGATCCTATGCCCGCATCTGCTATCTGGGTGGAGAGATACAAGAGGCGCCGACGGAAGCCGCGGCACAATATATCAGCGAAGAAGAGAACCCGGCCAATACCAAAAGAATAGAAACGGTGAGACTGTTCGATCCCTCGCCCTTGCTCCAACAGGTCACCCTCATCGATACGCCGGGCCTGGGTTCCGCCTATATCCACAATACCGAGAGTACCCGCCAGTTCATTCCGAAAATAGATGCGGCGGTATTCGTCCTCAGTGCAGACCTGCCGGTATCACAGGCGGACCTGGAATTTTTGCAGGAGCTTAAAGCCGTGGTCCCCCGCATTATTTTTGTCCTGAATAAGATGGATCTCCTGTCCTCCGGCGATCTGGACCGCCTGGTGGCACACGACAAAAAAGTCCTGCTCGAAAGAAAGCTGCTCGATCCGCAAGATCCGATCCTGCCGGTGTCGGCGAAAGACTGGCTCACCGTCCGCAGCCCGGAGAGCGGCATCCAAAACATCCTGGATATTCTCGATCGCCTGATCACAGGCGAAGGGAAAAGCCTGTTGGGAAATATCTTTGCCCAACGCTACCGCTGGCTGTGCTCCCGGCTTTTGGCCCAACTGCGTCTAAAGCATGACGCCCTCCTGATGCCGATGGAAGCGCTGGAATTGAAACAATCCCGGCTCCGGGAGGTGATCATGCTGCTGGATTCCCAAAAGCAAGAGTTCGAGAACAGCATACGCGGCGAAACACGTCTTATGCAGGAGCACATACAGCGCATCCTTCAAATGGAAGCCGATGCCCTCCGCAACGAATTTCGCCAGAGCACCGCTACGGCGTTAGCCCGGCCATCGGACACCGCCGTCCTCCACGATCATATGGCTCACTGGAACCGGCAGTTATTAGATCGCTTCGAACGATGCCGCCACCAGCTCGAAGCTGGGCTGAAAGAGAAATTTATGGAAATACTAACCCAATACAGCCGGCGATCCCAAAGTTTCCTGAACGAGCTCATTGAACATCTGTCTTCGATAATGGGAATCGATTTCGACATCATCGCCGGCCGGTTCGATCTGGAAGTGTATGCTCCGTTTTATCTGTCCGCAGACCCGGGACCTTTTGTTTCATCCCAGCCCTCACTGTTCGAAAGGCTATTACCCGCCGCCAGCAGGAAGAAACGCCTGTTCAAGCGACTAACCGCACATTTTGACACCCTGGTGGTCCAAAACTCTGCTGCCGTCATTTATGACCTTCAATATCGTGTCCAGGAATCATTCCGGCAATTCAGCTATGAGCTCGACCGGCGCCTGCACGACCTGGTAGAGAATCTGGATAAACTCATTGCCGACGCGATAAGCGCCAAATCGCGAAAGCAACAGGAGGTAACTCTTGAAATTCAAGACCTCCGGCATCGAATCGAAATAATTGAACAACTGATCCCATCATCATGAAACTACTCATCATAGAAGACGAACCGGCCTTACAGCAGAACATCGCCGAATATTTCCACCGCAGGAATAGCCAGTGCGTGGTGGCCGCCCACCTCGACGACGCCAGGGAAAAATTACTTTTCGGCACTTTCGATTGTATCATCCTGGACATATCCCTCCCCGGCGGTAATGGCCTTGACCTGCTCCGGGAAATACGCGAACAGGACAGAAAGGAAGGCGTTATCGTCTTAACGGCCCGGGATTCCATGGAAGACAAGATCCGGGGCCTGGATCTCGGAGCCGATGACTACCTTACCAAGCCCTTTCACCTCCCGGAACTGAACGCCCGCATTAATTCGGTCATGCGTCGCAGGCACTTCGACGGCAGCAAACACCTCATCCTTAACGAACTGAAATTGGATATCGACGACCGGCAGGTGTATGTGCATCACCGCCCCATCCTGTTGAGTCGCAAAGAAACGGCTTTGCTGCTCCTGCTCGTCTCCAACCAACGCCGGATCGTTTCTAAAGCAGCCATTGCGGACCATCTTTCAGGCGACGACAGCGGATACGCAGGAAATAACGACCTCGTCTACTCCCATATGAAAAACCTGAAAAAGAAGCTGGCCGAAGCCGGGTGCCGGGACTATATCAAAAACATTCATGGCCTCGGCTATAAATTCGACTGCCATGAAGCTCCTTAATAAAAGTATCCGTCAGCTGGCGCAATATGCCTTGCTCATATTCCTCATTTGTGTACCCCTGTTCTACTTTATCATCGAGCAGCTGTACATCCAGGATGTCGATGATGCCCTTTTCCTGAAAAGGGACGAACTACGCGTACGTGCCTCCCATCTGCATACCCAGCGGGATATCGATCTTTGGCTAGCCATGGACGACGATGTCCGGATTGCCCCCTTATCCCGAACTGCCGCCGGCGACAGCATCTATTTCACCCAATACCCGCTGCCCCATGAGATCGAGCCCTACCGGGAGCTGGTCAGCAGCATCACGATCGAAAACCGGCCTTACCGGCTCATCGTAAGAGCTTCCCTGCTCGAAAGCCGGGACCTTATCATCGGTATTGCCGAGGCCCAGGCCGTGTTACTGCTCCTTTTGCTCGCCGGCTGGGTCCTTATCATCCGTTTCCGTTCCAGGAAGACCTGGCGGCCGTTCTACAGTACCATTGCGAAGCTTCGGCAATACGAGCTCGACGGGGGGCATCTTCCGAATTTCGAGCCATCTGCCATCCGGGAGTTTGACGATCTTAACAAGGCGATCACCGAGCTCGTAAGCCGCAACCATCGCGTATACCTGAGCCAGAAAGCCTTCATTGAAAACGCCTCCCATGAAATGCAGACACCCCTGGCCATTTTCCGGTCGAAATTGGACAATATGATCGAAGGCCGTTCGCTCACCACAAGGGAATCCGAAGACTTCGAAGTGCTCTATGAGGCCGTCCAACGGTTGCATCAACTCAATAAAGGGCTATTATTATTAAGCAGGATCGGCAACAACCAGTTCCCTGAGTCCAGTGATCTGTCCGTGGCCATGCTGCTGCACAATTCAGTATCCTTTCTCCAGGACATGATCGAAAGCAAAGGCATCCGCCTCCAACTCGAACCGGCGCAGGATGTCCGCATGCAAGGCAGCGAGACCCTCGTTCAAATGATGATCACCAACCTGCTGACCAACGCAATCCAGCACAACCATCCGAATGGCACCGTCTCCATCCATCTCGCAGATGCCAGGTTGACCATCGTCAACAGCGGTCATCCGCTGCCGTTCCCCAGTGAAGATCTTTTTACCCGCTTCAAAAAACACGCTTCTCCGCAAAAAGGTCTGGGCCTTGGTCTGGCCATCGTCAAAGAGATCGCGGACAAATACGCCCTTCCCCTTCGCTATGAATATTCCGATCCCTTGCATTCCTTCAGTATCCATTTTCAATCCTCAAAAGCAATCGTATGACGAGAGTCCTAGCAGCGGGCGGCCTGGTGAGTTACCGCAATACCTCCGCAACTCCTATGAGAATATCCGGCAAATCGGCGAAAAATGCCTGTTGCAGGGGAAAATTTCGTAACTTCGAGATATCACGGCGATGGAGTTCGCCTTTAAACGTCTCGCCCGCCGCGGACTAATGACTCCTGCTCATAGTTTACCCAAAAACGCTAAAACTATGTTCAGGATATGATCAACCCAAGAGAAACAATACCATCCACCGGAATCTCCTTTAATAGCATCTTATTCATAAATAGAACTGCGCTGAGCCAGGAGGCGCCCGCATTCTTTACCGATCTGAACCTGGTGCAGGTGGTAGCTTCGGTCACTTACGGCAAAGAGGAGTACCACCTGGAGTCCTTCTTTCATACGCCTCTCCACGACGAAGCGGAGATAGTCTACCGGCAAGAAGTCATGAGGGACCTGGAAAATGCCAACCTGCTCAATTGTGTCGTGCAATTCTCGGAAGCTATGCGGGCCATGCGCTGGCAACTGCCCGATCCGAAAGCTGGTAACTACAAGCATCAGGATGAGCGGTTCTTTTTGGAGGCAGTCAATATCTATTGCGCCGGCATCCAGGCTTTGTTTCAGGCGCTGAAGCCCATAACCCTGGCTTCCTCCGGCCTGCTGGCCTTTCGGAAATACCTGTCCGCCTACCTGCAATCCCCGGCCTTTCTGGCGCTTGTCACCGATACAACCCGGCTACTCACGGACCTGGCCTCCATAGAATATTGCGTACTTACCAACGGCCTTAAAGTACAGGTCCTCCCCTACCGGGAAGAAACAGACTACAGTGCCGAAGTGGATAGGACATTCGAAAAGTTCAGCCGCAACCCGGTGAAAGACTACCGCGCTCAATTTACGCCTACCCTGCAAATGAACCATGTGGAGGCCTCCATTCTCGAAGGCGTCGCCACCCTGTATCCACAGATATTCACCGCTCTCGACGACTATTGCGCAAGGAATGCGGGCTACCAAGATGAAACGATCCGGCAATTCGACCGGGAGATCCAATTCTATGTATCCTGGCTGGAGTACATTTCCAAAATGAAACAGGCTGGTCTGCCCTTCTGTTACCCCAAAATTTCCGGCGACACCAGGGATATTTACGATTATGAAAGCTTCGACCTGGCGCTGGCTTCCCAAATGGTGAAAAACGGTCTTTCCGTGGTGAGAAATGATTTCTATCTGAAAGACGGGGAGCGCGTCTTTGTTGTCAGCGGTCCCAATCAGGGTGGCAAGACCACCTTTGCCCGGACCTTCGGCCAGCTGCATTACCTTGCCGCACTCGGCTGTCCCATTCCCGGCCAGGAAGCCAAACTGTATTTGTTCGACAGGCTTTTTACTCATTTTGAAAAAATGGAGCATATCGGGAATCTAAGAAGTAAACTGGAGGATGACTTGTTCCGCTTGCACAGCATACTACTGGAAGCCACCCCGAACAGCATCATCATCCTGAATGAAATTCTGTCCTCTACCACCTTGCAGGACGCTATCCTGCTAAGCAAAAAGATCATGGAGCAGATCGTCCAGCTGGACGCGATATGCGTTTGGGTAAGCTTTATCGAGGAATTACTGACCTTTAGCGGGAAGACGGTGAGCATGGTCAGTACCGTAGTTCCCGGGAACCCCAGCCTGCGCACATTCAAGATCGAAAGAAAGCCTGCGGACGGCCTGGCCTATGCGTTGTCAATAGCGGAGAAATACAAGGTCACGTATACTGACTTGCAACATCGGATCAATACATGAAAGCGTTATTACTATACAAAGAGCAGGACTTCGATCCGAAAAAGCCCTTGCCCTGGAATGAAAGAGACCTGGTGCAGGATCTGGAATTACCTGTTCTGCTCAACGTCATGGCAGGCAACGACGAACTGGTATTGGAAGTGGTGACGAAAACCATATTGGACGCGGTAACGAACAGTCTGGACACCATCCATTACCGGCAGGATATTTTGAAGGACTGTTTGCAGTATCCTGCCGTTGTCAGGCTGCTTTATGATATCACCGAGGGAGCGCTGGACGTAAAAAGAACCGGCTGGTTCGGCGTCTTTTCAAAATACCCCTCCGCCATTCTATCGGATGGCCTCCGGCTCATGGAATATTTCGTAGACATGCTGAAGCAACTCCGGAAGGTTGCCGATGCCAATGCCGGCAAATTCCATTCTGAAGGTTTCAACAGGCTTTTCATGATGCTCCAAAATGAGCTAAAAGACGCCTATTTTGAGGAAATTCAACATCACCTGGTTTCCCTCAGATTCGAGGATGGAATTTTGATCAGCTATACATTAGGAAAAGGGAACAAAGGGAGCCTGCCCAGGTTGCACCGATACCAGGGAAAGCGGCGAAACTGGCTGCAGCGGCTTTTTCCGAAAAAAGACCGGGTTTACACATTCAATATCCATCCCCGGGACGAAGGCGGCGCCAGGGCGTTATCCGCTATTACCAACGAGGGCATCAACCGGGTGGCAAATTCGCTGGCCCAATCCAATGAACATATCTTAGGTTTTTTTAAGATGCTCCGGACCGAGTTGGCTTTCTATGTCGGCTGTCTCAATTTATATGACCGGCTTACCGGAATGGAAGCGCCGGTATGCATTCCCCAACCCGTGCCGGCGGAAGAACACCGACATTCCTTCAGCGGCCTGTATGATCCCAGCCTGGCTTTGAAAATGAATCGAAAAATCGTAGGTAACGAACTGGAAGCGGAAAAGAAAAGCCTGGTCCTTATCACCGGGGCTAACCAGGGCGGTAAATCAACCTTTCTCCGAAGCATCGGCGTAGCCCAGCTGATGATGCAAAGCGGCCTGTTCGTACCCGGCCAGCATTTTTCCGCCAATCTTTGCACCAACCTGTTCACCCATTTCAAGAGAGAAGAAGACGTCAGCATGACAAGCGGCAAGCTGGATGAGGAATTGAGCAGGATGAGCGCTATCGCGGATCACGTAACTTCGCATTCACTGTTTTTGTTCAATGAATCCTTCGCCGCCACTAATGAACGAGAGGGCTCGGAAATAGCGCGACAGATCGCAACCGCTTTACTGGAAAAGAATTTGAAACTATTCTTCGTTACCCATTTATACGAATTTGCTCACGAGTATTATAGTAACAACAAAGACGGTAAGGCTATTTTTCTTAGGGCGGAGAGAGAACCCGATGCAGGAAGAACATTTAAATTGGCTGAGGCTGCGCCATTGCCGACAAGTTACGGTTTAGATATATACAACAAAATTTTTGGGCAAGGCTAACCGGCGCCGAATTCCCGCTTTCAGACTTTCTACAGAACCCTGAGCGACGTTTGCCGCATGAAATGGACCCTCCTGGCACTTGCCTTCCTCGCGTTTATCGGTTGTTGTATGCTTTCGGGCAGCTATTCCGATATGGCGCTGATACGCTATATCCATTTGCATCGCGCTACCGCCTGGGACGGATTGTTCCAACTGATCAGCAATACCACCGCCTATATCAGCTTTGGCTTCGTCGCCCCTTACCTGATCCTTGCCGCCATAGCAAAAAAGCCGCCTGCATTTCTTTCCGGTAAAATAGGCGACCGCAGGCTCCTGTTCGCCGAAGGCTTGCTCCTGTTATGTTCCCTACTTGTCGCCACGGTCGTAGTCCAGGTACTCAAGCCGCTGGTACATCGAATGCGTCCCTATGAGGTCTATCCCTTTATCCACAAACTCTCGGATGCCGGCGGAGGATCTTTCCCTTCCGGCCATACAGCGGATGCTTTTACGGTCCTGGCCTTTTTCATGTTGGGCGGGTATTCCTGGGTGCTTGTATTTCCGGTCCTGGCCTGGGCCCTGGCCGTAGGCTATTCCAGGATCTGTCTCGGCGTGCATTACGGCAGCGATGTAATGGGCGCTATGGTGCTGGGCATCCTTTCGGCCTGGGCGGGGCACTTACTGTTGCGCCGCGCCGGCATCAGCCGGAAAATCCAGTACCTTTTGAAGAAAAATAATGCCGCCTAAGGCGCCTGCGGCCTGGTATTTCAGCAATTTTTCAGAACCTGCCCGGATATTTACGGGCTATACTAAAAAGCAGTTATGCACAGTCCATATATTTACCTAACCTCATATGAATAAATTTTCGAAATCGTGCAGTATCCTGTTTTCCCTTGCTGTCCTGGGAGCCTGTCACGGGCCGGGCAAGAATAATGCTTCGAACAGCACTTCCAGGCTTATCCAAAAGACAAGCATGGCTCTTCCGGTGGTAAAAGGAGGCTTCGACCTGATGGCCCTCGATAGGGGGAAGAGACGGCTCTTCGTGTCGGCAGAAGACAACCATACGCTGGAGGTCCTCGACCTGGACAAACAACGCCCGGTCCATAGTATCCCTGGCCTCGAAGAGCCCAAATGGGTCGTTTACCGGCCTGAAAAAAAGGCACTGTATGTCGCCACCGGCGGCGATGGAAAGGTCACGGAATTCGACGACAGCAGTTTCAGCATCCTCCACCGCTTCTCCTTCAAGGAAAAATGCAATAATCTCCGCTTCGACGAGACCACAGGGCTGCTATGGGTAGGTGTGGGCGATAGCTTCGGCGCCCTTGGCATCATCGACACCCGCGAGGATACCATCGTCGGCCAGATACCACTCTCCGACTATCCCAAGCAATTCGAGCTGGACGGCAACCGCATTTATGTCAACATACCGCGTAAGAATAGGATCGAGGTGGCCAATCGCGTCACCCGAAAAATCATCGCCACCTGGCCGGTAATGGAAGCAGTTGAAAACGTCCCCATGGGCCTGGACCGAACGCACCAGCGTCTCTTTGTCGGTTGCGAACCGGGTAAGCTAGTTGTTTTTTCGACTGCTACCGGAACTTCCATTGCCAGCCTCGACATCGACAAGGAAGCAGACGGCATCTATTACGATGAACACAGGCGCCGGTTGTATATTTCCTGCGGCGAAGGATTTCTCGACGTAATAAGCCAAAACGACCCGGATCATTATCAACTGTTGGAAAAGATCCCTACGGCCAAAGGCGCCGGCACGTCGCTTTATTCCCCGGAACTGGACGAGCTCTTCCTGGCCGTCCCCCAGGCCAATGGCCGGCAAGCGGCGATCCGCATTTATCAACCCGCTGACTAAAACCCATATATGCATTTAGCGCCTTTGCTCACGCTTCTACTGTTCGCTACCGTGCTACAGACCGCACATGCACAGAATACCCTGCCCGACTATATCCGTATCGCCCAGGCCAACAGCCCGCTTATCAAAGACAACCAAAACCAAAGCGCAGCAACCAGGGTGGAGATCCAACGGATAAAAGCCGTCTTTACCCAACCCCGGATAGGACTGGACGGCAACTACCAGTTCGCTCCTGTACTTTCGCAGGACAACAATAAGACCCAACCCGAGCTAAATCCGGCCAATGCGCCCGGCAAATACATAGGCTACGAGTATTCGCTCACCAACGGCGGACTTTACCAGGGCCTCATCGGTATCAGCCAGCCGCTGTTCAGCGATGCCAAATACAAGACGGCCGCCAGGGAAGCGGAGATCAGCACCCAGGTGAATGACAACAACATCCGCCTCGCCGTTCACGACATCGGCAAATGGGTGACCGACCAGTATATCCTTTGCCTCCAGGCCTATAAACAGATCACTTACCAGGCAAAGATCATCGACGTGCTGCGTCAACAAAAAGACCTCATCTCTCGCCTGATCAACACCGGGATCTATAAGCTCTCCGATCTGATCCTGCTCGACATTGAGATACAAACGCAAAATATTGCTCTCAACCAATTCCAGTCCGACTATCGCAATGATCTCCTTGATTTGAACATTCTCTGCGGCGTGGCCGACACGTCCTACCATACGCTGCCCGAACCTGACCTTAGGTTAAATGAAGCCCCGGCCAGCTCCGCTTTCACCGAAAAATATCACCTCGACAGCCTCTCCCTGCTGGCCCGGCAGCAGGTATTCGAATTACAGTATAAGCCACAGGTCAGCGCCTTCGCCAACGCGGGACTCAATGCGGTGAACCTGCCTACTCTGCCCAGGCGCTTCGGCATCGGCGCTGGCGTCAGCTTTACCATGAACCTTTACGATGGACACCAGAGACGGCTCAACCAGCAAAAGACAGATATCCTCCTGCGTACAGCCGGCGAGTACCAGCAGCAATTCCTCACCCGGAACGCTGTCAGGAAGGCCAGGTTGCTATCTGCCCTCCAATCGCTCCGGGAACGGATGGCCCTCAGCACGGCGCAACTTGCCGAATACGACAAGCTATTGACCTATTATAAGGAAGAATTGGCCAAAGGGCAGCTATCGGTCATCAATTATATCACCACCATCAAAAGCCTGGTTTCGCTTAAAAATGATTATACGACCATGGAAAGAGATCAACAGCTTTTGATCAACACGTACAATTATTGGAATTGGTAAAACAAAAAGGATGAAAAACAGAACCCTCGTAATCCTGGCCGCCTGTCTATTTATCGCCGCCTGTCACAATACCGGCGATAATCCCGAGCCGGTGATCCGCTCCATCGCCCATGTCAGGGAGGTTTTGCCTCAGTTTAAGGACATGGCTGCCCGTGTGCCCCTCACTGCCACTTCCGTCTACCTTCGGCGGAGCCAGGTGAACACCCCGGTCGCCGGCTATATTACGAAGGTACAGGTCAAGTATGGCGACGCTGTCCGGCAGGGCCAGACGCTCTATGAGATAGAGACGAAGGAAAGAAATGCGCTGGGCAGCACTCCACTACCCGGGGATACCATCCTCAAAAACTTTGGTAATCTTGTTATCAAGGCCCCTGCCAGTGGCCTGATCACCACCATCGATCGCCAGCAAAGCGGGGAATATGTCATGGAAGGCAATCCGCTGTGCACGATTACGCAGAACGGCGACCTGGCCTTCCAGCTAAACGTGCCATTCGAATACCATTCGCTGGTGCGTCCCGGAAATGCGTGCCGGATTGTCCTTCCTGATCAATCAGCAGTAGAAGGTCGAATCGTGAAACCCCTCAGCGCCCTAAACCCCCAAACGCAAACACAGACCTACCTGGTGCAGCCGGCCAGCAATCTCTTTCTTCCCGAAGGCCTGGTGGCTTCGGTGTTGCTGACTACACAATTCAAGAGAGCTGCCCAGGTCGTCCCCAAAAGCTGCGTCCTCAGCGACGAACTCATGAAGAGCTTCTGGATCATGCGACTGGTCAACGACAGCACGGCGGTAAAGGTCAACGTTCAACCCGGCATCCGGAACAACACCGAAGTAGAGATCCTATCACCCCGGCTAAACCCCGACGATCGTATCCTGTCCGAAGGGAATTATGGTCTGGCTGATACCGCGCAAGTGAAGCTCATTCCTTAACACATTCTATTGCTCTGCTATGCCGTCAAAGAATTATTTCCAGCTCTTCTCCCGGCCGATACTCTTCATTGCCATCGTGCTCGTCGCCGCCGGCATCTTCTCCTATACCCGCATGCAAACGGCCCTGTTCCCGGAAGTGACCTTCCCGAAGATCACCCTCATCGCCAACAATGGCCAGCAGCCTATCGACCGCATGATGATCACGGTTACCAAACCACTCGAAAGCGCAGTCAAGCGGGTAAAGGGCGTCACCACGGTCAGGAGCAGCACCAGCCGCGGCAGCTGTAACATCGACGTGTATTTCAACTGGGACCAGGACATCTATACGGCCAAGACCCAGATCGAAAGCCGCATCAACGAGATCAAGAGCCTCCTGCCGCCGGGCGTCATTATTTCGATGGAGGCGATGAACCAGTCGCTCTTCCCGGTCTTCGGCTTTACCCTCGAAAGCAAGACCCGGGGCCTGATCGCCCTAAAGGACAACGCCAACCTCCTCGTGCGGCCCCTTTTCTCCCAGGTCTCCGGTATCTCCAACGTCATCGTTCGCGGCGGGAAATCCAAAGAATATGTCGTCATCCCCGATCCCGTCAAAATGTCGTCGCTCGGCATTACCCCTAACACCCTCATCACCGTCTTCAACAACACCAATTTCGTTGAATCCAACGGCGAACTCGCCGACTTCCGCCGCCTCTATCTGACTCTTACAGAAGCACGGGTCAACGATGTGGAAGGTTTAAAAAATATTGTCATCAGGAACGACGGCACCCGCATCATCCACCTGAGGGACATCGCCGCCATCGACCTGCAAGAGCAGCAGGAATTCGTCATTCTCAACGCCAACGGCAACAACGCGGTACAGGTCGACCTGGTCAAGCAACAGGGCGTCAACCTGATCGATTTTGCGCGCGATGTCCGTGTGAAGGCCGAACAGATCAAAAAGGTCCTGCCGCCCGGTATCGAACTAAAGCCATACTACGACCAATCTGCGTTCGTCGGCGACAGCATCAACAGCGTCTCGAAAACCATCTATGAAGGTCTCCTGCTCGCAATCTTCGTGATGATCGCCTTCCTGCGTTCCTGGCGAGCCAGCCTTGTCGTGCTGCTCACCATCCCCGTCACGATCGCCTTTTCCATCACCTTCCTTTACCTGGCGGGAATCACCATCAATATCATGTCGCTCGGCGGCATCGCGGCGGCCATCGGCCTGATCATCGACGATGCCATCGTCATCATCGAACAGATCTACCGGGTTCATGAAGAATACCCGGGAAAAGACCGGTTCACCGTCGTCAAAGAGGCTATCCATGACCTCTTTCCCGCCATGGTCGGCTCGTCCCTCTCGACCATCGTCATTTTCATTCCCTTCCGCATGATGAGCGGCCTGGCCGGCAGCTTCTTTGAGGAACTGTCCAATACCATGCAGATCGTCCTGGTTTGCTCCTTCCTCAGCACCTGGTTTGTGCTACCCGTCCTGCACCTCCTGATCGGCTTTAAACCCTCCGGGAAACATCATAAGCCAGCGTCGAGGGGAACCAACAAACTGCGTTGGCTCACCTGGTTCTTCAACAAGCCCGTCTTCGCACTGGTCTTCGTCGCGGCGCTTGCCGGCGCAGCGTTCTATGTTGCCGACAAGCTCGAGACCGGCTTTCTGCCCGACCTGGATGAAGGCAGCATCGTGCTCGACTACCGTTCTCCCAGCGGCACTTCGCTCGATGAGACGGACCATATGCTCCGGCAGGTGGAACAGATCCTGCTGCATCACCCGGAGGTCGAAACCTACTCCCGCCGCACGGGCACGCACATGGGTTTTACGGCCATACCGCAGAACTTCGGGGATTATTCTATCCAATTAAGGAAATCCCGGAAACACAAAACCGTCGATGTCATCGGCGACTTGCGCCGGCAGATCGAGGCCACCCTGCCGGCCCTGCATATCTCGTTCGGTCAACGGATCTCCGACTTGCTGGGAGACCTCATGAGTACGCCCAGCCCTATCGAAATAAAGATATTCGGGGACGACCAGAAAACGCTCGAGGCCCTTGCC
Organism: Puia sp.; assembly: GCF_035546395.1. Lineage (GTDB taxonomy): Bacteria > Bacteroidota > Bacteroidia > Chitinophagales > Chitinophagaceae > Puia. Next base: position 152,424 of record NZ_DASZXR010000001.1, read on the forward strand.
CGGCAGGCCGAAACCATTCTGAACGACGTCAAGGGAGTCGCCGACATCGATAACGGCCTTGTTCTTGCCGGCCCTTCCATGGTCTTTATTCCCGATGTTCAAAAGCTGGCCCAGTTCAATATCACCCTTACCGATTTTCAGACGCAACTTGCGGCCTATACCGGCGGTGTCCCCCTTGGCATCAACGCCAATACACCCACCCTCGACCCTGCCCAGATCATCATGGCGGGCGGCGTACAGGTAGGCAGCATCCAGGACGGCGAGCAAATGCGCCGCATACTGCTGCGATTTACCAATTTCTCCGACAACAACCTCGAAAAGATCCGGCATCAGTTGCTCTTCCTTCCCGACGGCACTACGAAACCGATATCCTTTTTTTGCGATGTAAGGATCATTAGCGGCGAAACCGATCTGAAACGCGAGAACCTGAAATCCGACATTGTGCTGACCGCCCGGCTCGACAATCGCGACCTGGGTGGTGCCATCAGGGAGATCCAACAAAAATTCCAGGCCGGTCTCCCTTTGCCACCGGGCTATACGATTGCCTTCGGCGGAGCCTACTCCGAGCAGCAGCAGTCCTTTGACGAGCTCTCGTTGATCCTCGCCACGGCCTGTATCCTTGTTTTTGCCGTGCTCCTGTTCCTGTTCCGGTCATGGACGATCTCTTTCCTCATCCTGTTCCTGTCCATCCTGGGGATCGCGGGTTGTATCCTCGCCCTGTACGTGGTAGGCATTCCACTCAATGTCAGCAGTTATACCGGCATCATTATGATCGTAGGCATTATCGCGGAGAACGCCATATTCACTATCAACCAGTTTTTCGCCAATCTTAAGGCAGGCGGCAGCGTGGATGAATCCATTCAATATGCTATCGCCTTGCGCATCCGGCCCAAACTCATGACGGCGATCGGCGCCATTCTCGCCCTCATGCCCCTGGCCTTGGGTATTGGCCTGGGCGCCCAGATGCAGCAGCCGCTGGCTGTTGCCGTCATCGGCGGCTTCGTCGCCGGAATACCCCTGCTGCTCTTTGTATTCCCAAGCCTCCTGCGACTGTTATACCGTCGAACCAAAACTGCCGCTGCATGAACCTTAGAACGATACTGCTCCTCGGCTTGATTGCCGGTGCGGTCGCCGGCGTCATGGCCTATCTCATTACCTACAATGAGTACCAGCATCATTTCAAAGGCCGGCGTGTGGTCATCGAATCGCTCAAAAGCGCCGCCGTGGCCTTTTTGTTCTTTCTGGCCCTTACCATTGTACTCTGTTTGCTGCTCGAACCGACACCTTCCCGCCCGGCAGCCGCTGTTTCACCAGCTTTACTAAACAAAAGTTTAATATTTCTTAACCCGCCGATCAGATCCAATCAGCATCCTCCGGTTATATTTATCGCATGAAACATACCCTGCTACTTTGCCTGGCCGTCGTGGTAATGCTCACCGCCGGGCTTGGCGCCTCCGCCCAGCAAACCCCGCCTGCAAAAAATCTCGTCATCTTCGTCATGGACGGATACCGATGGCAAGAGCTCTTCCAGGGCGCCGATTCGGCACTGATCTTCGACGGAAAATACAACCACAGCGACTCCGCATGGACGGTCGGGAAATATTGGGCGCCTACCGCAGAAGAACGTCGCCGGAAACTCATGCCGTTTACCTGGGGGACTATCGTCCGCGAAGGCGAGCTCTTTGGGAACCGCAACTTTGGCAATAATGTCAATGTCGTCAACAAATACTGGTTCTCCTATCCCGGCCGTAGCGAGATCTTTACCGGATACTTCGACAGCGCCGTAAACTCCAACGACTATCCTGACAACCCGAATACCAACGTCCTCGAATACATCAACGGTCAGCCTGCTTTCCATGGCAAAATAGCGGTCTTTGCTTCCTGGGATGCCGTCGCCCGCATCATCAACCGCAACCGGAGTGGAATATTCGTCAACATCTACGGCGAGGATGTGCAGGGCGACCACCTGACAGCGCTGCAAAAAGAAGCCAACACCTTCCAGCACCTGCTGCCCGATGTCTTTGGCAAGGGCGAACGCCTGGATGCGGGAACATACCCGCTGGCCAAGTCCTATCTCCTGGCCAACCACCCCCGCATTTTGTATATCGATCTTGGCGACAACGACGATTTTGCCCATGCCGGCGAATATGGAGATTACCTGGACGCCGCCCACTATGCTGATTTCATGTTCAAAGATATCTGGGCTGCCCTTCAATCCGACCCCTTCTACAAGGGTCAGACCGACCTGCTCATTTTCCCGGATCACGGTCGCGGCACCGGCGCAGAATGGACCAGTCACGGCGCTCGCATCGCCCATTCCAACGAGACCTATTTCATCGCTATGGGGCCGGGCATTCCCTCCAAAGGCGAGGTTAAAACCCCCGGGCAGGTATACCAGCAGCAATACGCTCAAACCATTGCCCGGTTGCTGGGCCTACACTTCACGGCTAACCATCCTATTGCTGACCCTATCAAACCCTAATTGTCAGCCGCGTTCATTTATAAAGCGCTGGTAATCCAGAGCTTTTTTTGGCTTTCCTGCTAATCCTTAGTAACTTTAGTGTATAGGTGATGGTGTTCCACCTTATCAACCGCCCGTCCGGATAGCAGTAGCCGCCTTCCGGGCACGGACAATGTCCGAGGGGCTGATGACGCCTGCAGTAATTAGATCAACTGATTTAAATTGGCAGGTATGCAATCAACACGGATTCCCCTCGAACATTATTGCCACACCCACCATTCAGCTTGTCCGGATTTGTTCGCAGTAGTAGCCCAAGCGTCCATTTCTCGTTATACATTCCCGAAAAAAAAGAATCAATGAAAGCGGCATTGCTCATCGCGCTCGGAGGCGCCCTTGGCAGTTTATCGCGCTACGGCGCGCAGACCTATGTGTATAAACTCTATCCCTTCGTCTTTCCCTTGGGCACCTTCCTGGTCAATGTAACAGGATGTTTCCTTATTGGTCTTTTTTACGGCCTATCCGAAAAAGGCAACTTGCTTCCGCCCGATTGGCGGCTCTTCCTCACGACAGGCTTTTGCGGCGGCTTCACCACCTTCTCGACCTTTGCCTATGAAAACGCCAACCTGATCCGTGGCTCCGATTTTCTATACGTAGGGCTTTACACCATTGCCAGTGTCGTCCTGGGCGTCGCCGCCGTATTCCTGGGTATTTTCCTTGTCAGAGTATTATAAAAATTGTCATATGGAACTAAATGGGGACTCCAAACTACTGCGAATATTCATCGGCGAGCTCGACAAGATCGGCCACCAATGCCTGTATGAAGCCATCCTCATGGCAGCGAAAAAGCGGGAACTTGCGGGGTGCACGGTCATCCGGGGCATCATGTCCTACGGCGCTTCTTCCCGGGTACATGCCGCCCGGCTCATCGAAATATCCCAGGACCTCCCTATTATCGTCGAAATCGTCGATAAGGAGGAAAAGATAAATGCCTTTGTAGATGTCGCCGGGGGGCTACTGGAAAAAGCAGGCTGCGGTGGCCTCATCACCATCGAGAAAGCCGGCGTGCTCTATTACAAGCCAGGTCCAAAAAAATCCCGCCCTAAAAGTAATAACCCGTGACAAATATACTGAGCAATATCTGGTTTGTCGCCGCCATCTGGATGGGACTTGCCCTTATCGCCAGCATCGTTTCCATCCGGCTGAAAGTCTCTGTGGCGCTGATCGAGATCCTGGTCGGCGTCCACCAAACCACCGACTGGATCAACTTCCTGGCCATGCTCGGCAGTGGAGTGATCACCTTCCTGGCGGGCGCTGAAATAGACCCCGTATCCCTCAAAGCCAACCTCCGCCCGAGCCTGGTTATCGGCATCCTTTCGTTCCTGCTTCCGTTTGCCCTAGTCTGGGCATTCGCCCAGTTCATTCTCGGCTGGTCACTCCACCAGGCGCAGATCGCGGGAATTGCTCTCTCGACTACTTCCGTTGCCGTCGTCTACGCTGTCATGATCGAGACGGGCCACAGCACAACGGCCTTGGGCAAAATGATCCTGGCCGCGTGCTTTATCACGGATTTCGGCACTGTACTAGCCCTCGGTGTCCTCTTCGCCAGCTTTAACTGGTGGATGCTGCTCTTCGTTGGCGTCCTGTGTTTAATGCTTTGGTATATGCCCCGCTGGACCAACTTCATCATATCCCGGATGGGAGCCCACCAGATCAGCGAACCCGAGGTCAAATTCCTGCTGCTCGTCCTGTTCTTCCTGGGAGGACTGTCTACGACCGCTAAGAGCGAAGCGGTCCTGCCGGCCTATCTGGTCGGCCTGGTTGTGGCCGGCGTCTTCATGCGCGATAAGACGCTGGTTCACCGCATGCGCAGCATTGCTTTTGCCGTGTTCACGCCCTTCTACTTCCTGAAGGCAGGGCTTTACGTCTCCCTGCCTGCGGTCTGGTCCGCTCTGGGCGTCATCTCCTTCCTTTTCCTGTTGAAACTCGGCTCTAAATACATCGGTGTATTCCCTTTCGCCCGCGTTTTCAGCATGCGCAGTAAGGAGAGCCACTATACCACGCTGCTGATGGGCACCGGCCTAACCTTTGGCACCATCGCCTCTCTTTACGGCCTTAACAATCATATACTCAATCAAAAGCAATATACAATCCTGGTAACCGTCGTCATCTTAAGCGCGGTCTTACCTACGCTGCTTGCGCAGAAATACTTCAAGCCCAGCCCCACCACGATGGACGCCTGGGGCAGGCTGCGTAAAAGAAGGGATGCCGCCCGGCTTAGCGAATCGCTCAAAAATGCGGCCACGGAAGCTCGAATCAAGTAATCGGAACAAACAATTGTTCATCCCTGCTAACTTCGAACCCTTTAAACAGTCTACCTTTGTTGGGGGATATCCCCGGAGCCGTACCGATAACTTTCACGATTGCAAAAAACGATACGTTATGTCCTACCAGAAAATCCTCATTGCGGTGGACGGTAGTGCCGGCGCCCTCGCAACGGCTAGGGCGGGCTTCGAACTAGCCCATAATCTTCATGCCATTATTGGTCTCGTTTTTGTTATCGACCGCACCAAAGAGGTAATCAATGCAGACCTGGGCATCACCCCGGAGGAAAGCCAAACTGTTCTCTTGAAACAAGCCCAGGAAACCCTTACCCAACTTGTTCAAATGCATGCGGATCCTCAGGAGATATATCGTTTCACCCCGGAAGGGTTCCCCAAGCAGGAGATACTCCAAACCGCAAAGGAATGGGATGCTGATCTGATCGTCATGAGCGCTCGCTGTCAGACGGCCCTTAACCGAATGCTAAATGGAGACATGGTTCGATATGTTATTAAGCATTCTGTAAAACCCGTTATGGTGGTCAATTGAAGATTCCTATGGTTGCCGATCGTGCCCAAGTCGCGAAATTTATTTTGCGGAAAATTATTCGAATTTGTCAGCGCTCCATTTCTGAAGAGCCATTTGATCAACAATGAATAAGCTGTCGTTACTTCTATCGATTATCTTCACCAATTCAAAAATAAACTTAGTATACTCTTCCGCAGATACTTGCCTGGATAGGCTTATTTCGCCTGCTGTCGAATAAATACTATATGATTTTAGGGTTGCCTGATTTTCATGTGCAAATTTATTACGCATAGACCAGAGACTATCTAAACTTTTAATAACGTCTGCATCGACCAAAGCGTCCCTTAATGACAGGAACGAGCTTATTTTTTTGAATTTATTGCTAAATAGAGCACCTTTTGAATTTTCGCTTGACAGAGATTTAATAAGTTTACTTTTAATGGATTTGGTATCTGAATAATGCTCCAATTCCAGTGCCGGAAGTTGTATTCCGCTTAATCCTTTTTTTCTTAAGCCCGAGTTTCGCTTTAGACATAATTCGATAATGTCCTGTAAGTAATACTCTATAGACGAAGTATAGCCAACAATTCCGGAGGCAATTGTATTGTGCCTAAGATCGTCCAATGCAAATTCTGGCTCAGTCAATAATCTTTCCAATATTGGAGTTATGTCAGGTAAAGAAACGTCTTTCTTCAAAATAGGTTCTAGCGATCTTCCCCATGCCAAACATTCCTCTGTCTTAAATTGTGTTGAAATCATTAGTTGAAGTCGTAATCCGCTTGAAAAGGATAAAAGTCTTGCCGAACTAGCTGAAATCATTGTAATTGTTGTTTAGTCTGAAGCTGTTTCAAATATATTCAAAAGCCTAAAATACAAAAATGTCGGCACGATCTCCATTTCTTCCATATCCTACTATACCCAACCTATCCAGACTCCAGAACATAGACAGCAAAGACGAACACTCACACGAACCTGAGCAGACAGTGCTGATCTATCGTAACGTCTAATTATAAACACCCGCGGAGCAATAATTCCCTTCCATATCATCCTGGTTCGACTTGGCGTCACGAATAGTAGCATTCCGGAAAGAACACTCAACTTACTCTCAGCGGCAAATTCACCAATTACAAGCACGACTGACTGCAAAAATTGGAACACTATATGCTCCCAATAGTAGATAGAAGACCTAAAGGAACAAAACGATTATTAATTTGTGCTATTTTAGAGTACCATATAAACAACCAACTATGAAGAATGGAGAAGATTCTCTTCCCGTATATAAGCAGGTAGATGGCAATCTGATACGTATTCCAGAAGATAAGAGAGACCCAAACCGGCATTATACGCGTGTGACTACCCCCGAGGGCTCCTATTTTGTTGAATTTTCTGAAGAAGAAGAGAGACAGCATATTTCCGCCTCTGAAGAGTGGGAAAGACGTCGCCCCGATCGAGAGAAAGATGTCCAAATACGGGAAGAGAGGCGTCAAAGGTTTCGGGAATCATTACGGTACGAATACAGATATATTGCTTTTTTAGACATCTTAGGGTGGTCTGATTTGCTCGAAAAATCCGCATTCGACAGTGAACAAACCAAAAAAATGGGAGTTTTTATCGATTCTGTCATCAGCCATGGTAGCTTCATAGAGCAGGCTAACCAAAATAGTCGAATTGACAACCCCTTCGGCGATCCGCAATTGACTCACTTTTCTGACACATTGGTCCTATCCACTCGCGGCGATCGCTATGGCCCTAATATGCTATTGTATCATTTGCGTGATATTACAGACAATCTACTTCGATTTGGATTTTTTGTTAGAGGAGGCATAACATGCGGGCTCCTGATCCACAGGGGATCTATGATATACGGTCCAGGACTCGTTGATGCCTATAATTTAGAACGCAATCACGCGGTTGTGCCAAGAATTTTATTGAGCGATGATTTAGCCAAAGTCTGGCAAGGGGGTCCTCCTGTTCAAGATATATCAGGACGGGCTTTAGGTCGTACTAAAGATTGGCGATTAGATTCAGATGGCAGGAGATTTTTTGATTTTCTACAGGGCCCTATACTTCATATGCCTGATGCTATAGTGAATAATGAATTTGAAAAAGGCAGACTTGCAGATATTCGCGAGCGAATATCTGCAGTATTATCAGATCCTTCGATACAAATATCCGTTCAAAAAAAATATTCTTGGCTGGCGAGGTATTTCAATGATATACTAACTGAGTATCCGACAATTGAATTAGATCACATCCCATTTTCTCTTGCGTAGGGTTTTGATTTGCATTTCGATTATAATCTCAGATAGGTTTCCATCCAAAAACTGCAGGCAAGTCCAAAAATATTTATCAAATCATCAAGTAATATTTCTAAATACGAATATAACTTTCGTAAGGAACTAAAACATGACAACTTTAACTAGAGGCTGTTTTGGACAAAACTACCTTCCTCGAAATGCTGATTAGGCATCTGTGCTGGGTAACGTTGAAACTCCCAATCTTCACTCCGCTGCATTTTGATGCATGGATTTCCGAAAAGGCAACAACTGTTCCGCGATCCCCTTCTTAGTATCGTCTTCAAAATCGTCCAGATAATCCTGAGTTGTCGTTGCCCGCTCGTGCCCGATCAGTTCCCGGATGAACTCGGTACTTTTTCCGGCCCTCTTCAATTGCGTCGCGAACGCGTGCCTGGCGTCATTGGATTTTGGAACAAAATCAAGTCCCAACTCCTTCGCGATTCCCCTCATGTGCTCGTTGATGAGATGAGTCACCAGCTGCACCTTGTGGCGGATCGCATAGCCGTCCATGCCAGGCTCCAGAAAAGGAAAAATATAATTGTCTGGAGACCGATCCGGATTTCCCCACTCTTCAATAACCTTTATAATTAAATCATCACAAAAGAAAGTGATCTCCTGCGGGCAGTCCTTTGTTGTATTAGCCGTTTTAGCACGGATAAACCGGCAAAACTGCCCGCTGATCTGACCGAACTTCAGCAGGCAAAGGTCCTTTACATTCATCCCATTCGCGACATATAAAAAAAACCAGAGGTCCCTGCACATCTTCCGCATCTTGTCATCCGTTTGGTACTCGAAAAGGGCCCTTATCTGGGACATATTCAAGGTTTTCTTCCGTTTTCGTCCGGCAGGGATCACATAAAGGTCTCGCCCGAAAGGATACAGGTCGCGGTCGATGATCCTTTTGGCGATCACCATATTAAAGATCCTTCGCAAACAGCGAAGGTAGATGCCGATGGTGCTTACAGATCGGCCCGCGGCTCGCATATCCTTTTCATATTTACAGAGCCAGATATCGGTCACATCTGCAAACCGAAGCTGTGGTTTATAGGCCAGCAGGTTCATCAGGCTGCACATATAGATCCCGACAGTACCTGCCTGCTCCTTGGCTTCCAATTTCGCGATATACTGGCCGTAGAATACTGCCACCTCCCCAAGCTCCGGAAAATCGATAGTCGACTTTTCGCGTGGGTACTTCCGTTTTCCAAACTGATTGACAAAGTTCCGCTGCGCCGTCCTCTTTATGGGCAGGGCCACCTTTTTGCCATCCGCTGCGCCATTTTCCCCCAGCCCCGGCGCTGTCTGAGGCTTCCGCCGTCGCCGCCCAGGTTGGAATGCTGTAAATTGGTCCGAAAAGGCCGCAAAAGAAAATTTGTTAAGATTTTTGATGATCGTCTTGGCTCGCAGCTCCTCCTTTTCCAGTTTTTCTTTGATCTCCCTTAGCTTTTCTCCCAGCCTCGGCGACCCCAACTTAGCGAAATCGTCCGGGGTCATTTCAATACCCGTATCAAAGGCTCTCGGGACTCTTTCAAACGTCACCCGGATACAGGCCGGATAACACTTCGTTTTCTTGTTCATCCTGTTCTTCCGTTTGTCCAGGATGATCGCTGTAGTAACTGACATACCTCACTAAATTTTTAGGTGCTTTTTGTGCCTAACAATTTGCCTAACACGCGACTGCTAAACAGCATTTCATCTGCAAAAGTGAAGTTATGTCATTCCGCCGAAACCCGCAACAGTCGTTGGTTTCAAACAAAACGACGCAAAATAAAGAAAAACAAAAAAAAGCCCAAACCATCCTTACAAGCAGAGGGTCGGCGGTTCGAACCCGTCAACTCCCACAAAAAAAGCCTTCAATCGTGAAGGCTTTTTTCTTTTGATCTAACCCAGAACCTATTCCTTCCCCACCATCAGCCCCTTCGTCCTCACCCCCTGCGCACTAAAATACCCCAAACACCCTCCCGCAATATTCCCCGTCGGATTTGCCGGCGACGCACTCTGCCCCGATCCATCCGCATTCTGCTGCAACGCAAACCAATACTGGTAAACCGCCGAATCGATATTGATCATGTCGATCCGCACCGAATCACCCGTCTTGATGTCCCTGTTCGGATCATTCGTATCGTTATTGAAATCCAACTGCGCCCTGATCGTCAGCCCATCCGTAAATTCATCATTGCCAAAAAAGTTCGTCTTCTCCTTCCGCCCGTTGACATACTGCACCCAGCGATAATAGTTGGGAATACCCGCAGGATCGGTATAAACAACAGTTACATATTTTTTATCAGTTAGCACCCCAGTGCGAACATAGATACTATCTATCCCAACCACCGGATTAGGCATCGTTGAAGACGCCGTATAAGTATGTCCATCCAACACGACATTCAGGCTATAAGTGTTACCCGGCACCCCCGTCAACATACCATTCGCATACACCCCCGGGCTCGACTCGGAAAGCGCATAGCTAGCCCCTCCACAGGAAATCGTCACCGCAGCCCCGCTGACCCCCGCAAAAGTATTGTTCCCACTGAAATCCTTGGTCTGGCTGATACTGACGCTCGATCCACCCGGCTGATCCGTAACCACCCCTTCGATAACATATTGAGTCGCGCCTGGGTCCAGGTGAACCGAGATCACCTTCTGGCAGCCGCAGAAAAGACAGAGAGATAGTATTAGTAAAGCACTATAACGCATACAACCTAAAATTTAAAATTATAAGAAATAGAAGGCACAAAACTGAACAACGAAGTCTGCACCGCCTCCGTAATATTAGGATCCGCCTTCCCCTGCCTGAAATCTATCTGATACGCATTCTTCCGGCCATAGGCATTGTACACCCCAAACACCAACTCGCTGGAAAACCTCCGCGTCTTCTTCAGCTGCTTCGTGAAGCTGAAGTCCAGCCGGTGATAATTGGGCATCCGGTAGGCATTCCGATTGGTATAGTAGAAGTAGACATCTCCGCCGACCCGGTATTTCCCATTGGGAAACGTGACGGCATCGCCGGTATAAAATACCCAGTCTGCCGAAAAGGACCACTTTTTGTTGATCTCATAGATTCCCACTATAGCAATATCATGGGTCCGGTCCTGTCGCGCGTTGTACCAGCGGTCGTTGTTGATCCCGTTGATCTGCCGCTCGGTCTTGGACAGGGTATAGCTGACCCACCCCGTGAGCCGGCCGATCTTCTTCCTCAACAGCCATTCGATCCCATACGCCCGGCCCCGGCCAAAGAGCAGTTCGGATTCAATGGGTTTGTTGGTGAAGATATTGGCGCCATTCCGATAGTCTATCTGATTTTGCATGGTTTTATAGTAAGTTTCCACCGTCAGCTCATATTTGTTCTCCGCCAAATTCTTATAATAGCCAAGGGCCCACTGGTCGGATATCTCGGGCTTGATCACATTGGTATTCGCAACCCATTTATCCGTCGGCGAATTGGTGGTGCTGTTGGAAATAAGGTGGAGGTTCTGAGTATTGCGGACATAAGACGCCTTAAGAGACGTGGTAGGATTCAGCTGGTAGCTGACCGCGATCCGCGGCTCCGGATTGACATAGGTCTTGACCACCTGGCCGGAACGGTAATGCAGCGTATCGATGACCTGCCCATTCGCATTGAATTCATAGTAATCGCCCTTTCCAAGAACGGAGAACGCCGAAACCCGCAGGCCGTAAGTAAGGCTGAACCGGTCACTTGCCTTCCACGTGTCGGTAGCATAGACAGAACTTTCCAGCGAATACCGGCGCTGAAGCGCGATGGAGTTGACCCCGGCATCAGCACCGTTAGCAGTGATCTCGCCCGGCCGGATCGTGTGAAATATAGCGTCGAGGCCGACGCTCACGGTATTTTTCGAACTGACATACCACTGCAATGCCTCTTTCAGGTTCCAGTCCCGTATCTGGGAAAAAATATCGAAATTATTTCCATCCTGGTTGATATGGATCTTATAGTCATAATTGCTGTAGATAAGGGAGGTATTGGAAAAAAGGCGCGTATTGAACAGGTGGTTCCACCGGAGGGTAGCCGTGGTGTTGCCCCAGTTGATGCCGACCGTATTGCCCTGGGCAAGCACGTCTCTGCCAAAATAACCCGAAAGATACAGCCGGTCCTTGTCCCCGAAGCTATAATTGGCTTTTGCATTCAGGTCATAGAAATAGAGCCGGCTCTTGTTGACATTGGAGTCGGAGGAAAGCTTTAAAAAAACATCGGCATACGTCCGCCGCCCGGAGACCAGGAACGATGATTTGTCCGGCTGGATAGGCCCCTCAGCCGTCAGCCGCGAGGAGATGAGTCCGATGCCGCCATTGACGCCATAGGTCTTATTGTTCCCGTCATTCATCTTCACATCCACAACGGATGACAGCCTTCCGCCATACTGAGCCGGCATCCCGCCTTTGTAGACATCGATATTTTTGATGGCGTCGGAATTAAAGGTGGAGAAGAAGCCCAACAGGTGGGAAGGGTTATAGACGACGGCCTCGTCCAATAGGATCAGGTTCTGATCCGCGGCCCCTCCCCGGACATAAAAGCCGCTATTGCCATCGCCCGCAGACTTGATGCCCGGTAACAGCTGGATGGTCTTGAGAATATCCTTTTCCCCAAAAATCACCGGGATCTTGTTGGCCTCCCGGATGTTGAGTTTTTCAAGCCCCATCTGGGGACTTTGCAGGCTCCGGCCGCTCGAAGAGGCGGTAACGGTCACCTGCTGAAGGTCCTTCACCTCTTCCTCCATTTTGATATTCTGCACCAGATCGCTCGTCAGCGTGAATTCCAGCTCACGGGTCTTGAATCTCACAGCGCTGACCGTCATCCGGTACGACCGGCCGGAAGGAAGCGTCAGGGAATAGAATCCATATTCATTGGTCACGGTGCCGGCGGAGGGTTCCCCGATACGAATCGTCGCGCCCAGAACGGTCTCTCCCGTCCCGGCGGACCGGACAGTACCGCTGACGGCAAATTTCACCGCCGCCTTGAATTTCACCGGCATCGCGTCGTTGTCACCGCCTTCAATGTTGGATGTCGCTTTCTTCAGGATGATATTTACCCCCACCTGCTTGTACTGCAGATGCCGCCCCTTGAAAAGAGTCGGCAGGACATCCGCGACCGGCTGATCCTTCACGGTAAGCGTGATGTCCCGCAGGGGTTCAACATCTTCCGCCCGCGCAAGGAATTTAAAAGGAGTCTTCGATTCGATCGCCCGGAGGGCTTCTGTCATGGAAGCGTGATTCAATCGAAGGGATATCTTTACATCCTCCAATCGCTGGGTATAGCCTCTCGTGGACGTTAGCATTGCCGCCAGGCTAAGTAGCCCGGTAATAAAAAAAGATACGCGCATAGTGTTTTGTTAATTGCAGCCGTTCCCGGAAATAGTGACGGTATGTCGGGCAACATCATCCTGGAAATTCAAATCGGTTGTCTCCTTCAGTGTTGCCAGTAGTTGCTGCAGGGAGATCGTATTCTCGAAATTTAGATAATATCTGCAACGGCCGATCGCCGGATTGGCAAAGACAAATCGAATATTATACCATCTGCCCAAACTGGCAGCAATCTCCTCCATCGTCTGCGCGCTATATTGAAGTCTCCCCTGCCGCCACCCCAGCACCTGGCTGGTATCGATCGTCACCGTGGTCGCATTCCCCGTCCGGGTATCGACCCGCAACTGCCGGGCGGCGGTAAGCACATCCAGAACACGGGCACTATCCCCCACCCTCACCTTGCCGCTGATCACGGAAACGGAAGCCTGCTTCTCCCCTGGAAAGGATTTAATGTCGAAGCGGGTACCCAACACCGTTGTCGTCAAAGCCCCCGCATGTACAACAAAAGAATGCGCGGGGTCTTCGGCCACATCAAAATACCCCTCCCCTTCCAGAAAAACTTCCCGGGAAGCATCATGCCCTTTGCCCAGGTCCGGGGAATACCGGATCGTGCTGGCCGCATTCAGCCACACTTCGCTGCTGTCGGGAAGCCGGGTAGCCCGGATCTTACCGGTTGGATTCCTCACCTCGACCCAGGCAGGCCTCCCGGTAAGACCCTGATTTTGGTGGACTATCCAAATAGTGGAAAATAAAATGAGCAGGCAGGCAGCCACCTGCCAGGCGCGCAGCCGGAAGACGCGTCCCCGGGGCAGCGCCATGGGTTTCGTAGGTACCACAGGCGCGACAGGCACAGCGGGCGTCGCCGCCGCCAGGGATATCTCCGGCGCCTCCCGGATCTGCGCCTGCAATCGCAGCAGCATCCGCCGCTGCAAATGATCCTCCTCTTCAAGCGCTTCCGCCGGCCACTCCACCGCGCCTATCTCCGCAGAGCGGTACCAATCCAGCAACTCCTGCAGTTCCTCAGGGCTGATGGTTCCGAAAGCATATTTATCGATGAGCTCATCCAGTCGCTCAGGGTTCATAGATCGATCGTTTGACCAAATAGTACCCTTACAGACGCCGTACCCCTAAACCAGGTCGAAATTTTTTTTCAGGAAAGAAAAGAATGCAGGAAAATGCTCATTTTCCGGAGGGAGTCGCGGATGGCCTTCAGCGCTTTTGTCATATGATACTCAACGGATTTGGGCGACAGATCCATTTTCCCGGCGATCTCCCTGATCGAAAGCGCTTCTTCCCGGCTGTAGACAAATACCAATCGGGCCTTTTCCGGCAGTTGCTCTACGACGCCCCGGAGCCATTCATCCATGAACAGGGCATCCAAATGCAGTTCGGTGTCATTGTGTGCCGCCGTTTCAACATCGGCCGGCAACCGCCCGTTGAGCGCCTCGTTCCGTCTTTTGTTCCGTGCCATGACCTTGAACACCGCAAATTTAACGGCGGTACCGAGATAGGCGGGAAGGGAATCGATAACTACACTGGCGCGCCGCATCCAAAGTCCCATAAGGACATCGTTGACGACCTCTTCGGCGGCCTCTTTCGACCGGGTATAATAATAGCCGGTGGCGACCAGCCGTTCCCAGTACCGGTTGTAAATCTCCGTAAAGGCAGCTTCCTGGCCATCCTTGATCAGAAGAAGTAGATCGGTGTCGCTCGAGTTGGAATAGGTCGCCATTTGACTAGTGTCCCGCAAAAATAGTAAATCCGGCCACATGGCTTCCTGCCATTCTCACTTCACCTTCTCACACACAATAAAGTCATTAGCCAGGTTTTCCTTCAGGAATTGCGATGGGCTCACCCCAAACACCTGCACCATCATTTTATGGAAATGACTGCTGTCGGTGAACCCGGCTTCCATCGCCGCATCGCTGACCGTATCTCCCGCCATGATGCGGTTGGTGGCAAATCTTATCTTGTTCCAAAGGATATAACGATACAACGGGATGCCGGTGGTATTTCGGAACAAAGACCGCAACCGGCTCTCGGAAAGACAGACCTCTGCCGCCAGCGACCGCATGTTTACCTCGGTGGGCGGCATGGCGGAAATCCGTTGCTCGACCCGCAGCACCCGTTCATCGGGCTTCACAACTCCGGTGTTCCGGATCAGATAGGTCAATACCCGGCGTATCAGGCTCTCCACCAATGCCGCGTCCCCCTGCAACAGAGCCCGCTGCAGTTGATCGGGATGGGCGAAATGGAAAATATTTACTTCGGGTGCGTAGATATTCCCCGTACCGAGGATATCCTGAAGGGCCTCTGCTGTCCCCGTTTCTGCTTTAACGTAGATCATCAGCTGCACACTATTATTGGTATCCAGTTGATGAACCACCTTCTCCCGGATAAGAAGACTCCGATACGTGCTCCAGCCGCTGTCTCTGGTCCGGAACCGGAAACATTGCTGCGTATCCAGGATCAGCTGCAGCGCGGTATGCCGGTGGAAAGGAGTAAGACAGGAAGAATAGAACACGGCCGACACGCCCTCCCAGGTGAAAAAAGAGGATGTATACGGGCTCTTGGTGTGTCGCATCCAATCGGTTTTGGGAAAAGTTAGTCAATATTTACAACTTTCGGCTACCGCGCGTAAAGTCAGTCATATCTTACAGGTTTTGTTTGAAGGGCCGGGATAATTTTAGCAACAAAATTACCAGGCATATGAAACACCTTTCCTTCGTCCTCGCCCTCACCGGTTGCAGCCTCTTTTCCAACGGCCAGATGACCGGTCCATCCGCTTTTTCCCGGGCACTCACACCTGCCCGCGGTCATTATAAAACACTCGCTGCCCTGAGTCCAAAGCCGGGGTTTTCCAGCAGAGACCTTGACAGCGTGCAGTGGCCACTCGACAAAAAATTTGAAAAAGAAGTTCTCAGCGACAAACCGGCGTACCTGCTCAACCAAAACCTGGATGATTTCCAGTTGCCGGCGCCACCGGCCAACAGCTCGGAACAGACCCATGCGGAATTAAACTACCTGCTCGAGCTCCAAAAAACGCGCACGCCGGAAGATATCCGGTCTAGTCTCTATATGTCAAATGTGTTTGAGACGCCGAGCGATGCTGGACGTTCGATTGGTTGCTGGGCCGCTCCCCAACACCTGCCGCTTTTGGACTCGCTTTTTTCCCATATCATTCACGACGCGGATTTCTTTCTGTGGCTGATAAAGTTCAAATGGTGTCGCCCCCGCCCCTATATGCTTGACTCGCGTATCCGGGACCTCGAACCCTCCAGGGCGGCCTCCTACCCCAGCGGTCATGTCGTATATGCATATATCCATGCCTATATCTACCAGGAGCTGGCGCCGGACTTCACCGATGTCTTTATCGCTAAAGCCGATGCCATGGCGCATGCCCGCCAGATCATCGGCGTCCACTATCCCAGCGACTGTGAGGTTTCCCGGATCTTTGCCCGGCAGTTCGTGACCAAACTCTTCCAAAATGACCAATTCCTGCGCGAATTCGCAGCGGTGAAAAAGGAATGGGTATCCCATTCCGGCCGGGCCTTGTAACCTTTTCCGGATTCCGCAGTATTCCGGTAAATAACCGGTCTTATGATAAGGAATTTCCTCAAAATCGCACTGCGCAACCTGGCAAAGCATCGCCTGCACTCCTTCCTGAACATCGCCGGTCTCTCGGCCGGCCTTGCCGTGACCCTACTCATCGTCCTCTGGCTCAACGATGAGCTCTCTTTTGACAAATATCATCGCCACTATGAGCGCATTGCCCAGGTCATGCAGAACCAGATCCTGAACGATGAGGTTTACTCGGGAACCAATATCCCCATTCCCCTGGGCGAAGAGCTCAGGACAACCTATGGCAACAATTTCAAAAGAGTGGTGATGTCGGCATTCACCGGAAGACATATCCTGGCATTCGGCAACAATAAATTTACGCGCACCGGAAACTACATGGAAAGAGAAGCGCCTTCCCTCTTCTCCCTGAAGATGCTGGGCGGCTCCGGGAACGGCCTGAAAGACCCCTACGCTATCCTCCTCTCCCATTCCCTGGCCACCGCCCTCTTTGGCCCGGTCGATCCCCTCAATAAAGTCATCCGCTTTGACGACACCGCCAGCCTCAAGGTCACCGGCGTCTACGAAGACCTTCCCCTGAACACCACCCTGAATGATCTCCAATTCATCGTTCCTTGGGAACTCCAGGGGAACCACCTAGCCAAAAACATTCACAACTGGGGCAACAACGGCTGGCAGATCTATGTGCAGCTCGCCGATAATGTCGATATGAACAAGGCCTCGGCGAGTATAAAGAATGCAAAATATGACAAAGCCGGCAACGGCGATCAGCGATTCAAGCCCGTTATCTTCCTCCAACCCATGAGCAAATGGCATTTGTATTCGGAGTTTAAGAATGGCGTGAACATCGGCGGCCGGATACAATACTGCTGGCTCATCGGTATCATCGGCGGCATCGTGCTCCTCCTGGCCTGTATAAATTTCATGAACCTCGCCACGGCAAAAAGCGAAAAAAGAGCAAAAGAGGTCGGGATCCGTAAGGCGATCGGCTCACAACGAAAGCAGCTGATCGTCCAGTTCTTCAGCGAATCACTGCTGATGGCCGCCATGAGCTTCATTCTTTCTTTGGCGCTCGTCCTCCTGCTTCTCCCTCTCTTCAATGACATCGCAGATAAGAAGCTGACCCTGCCCATAACAAGACCCTTGTTCTGGGCCCTGGGATTCGGCTTCACAATGGTTGCCGGGCTCATCGCAGGCAGCTATCCCGCACTCTACCTTTCATCTTTCCGGCCGGTCGCCGTATTAAAAGGCGTCTACAAAGCAGGGCGCTTTGCCGCCGTCCCGCGCAAGGTCCTCGTCGTGCTGCAGTTCACGGCTTCGATCGCCCTGATCATCGGCACGATCGTCGTCTTCCGCCAGATCCAATTCGCAAAATCCCGGCCCGTGGGCTATGCGCGGGAAAGGCTCATCACTGTCGAATCTTCCACCGCCGATATCTATAATCACTTCGATGCCTTCCGCAACGATCTCCTGAAGACCGGCGCCGTAGCGGCTGTGGCCTGGTCCTCCACTGTTCCGACCCAGGCCTGGCAATCCCAGGGTAATTTCGATTGGTCGGGCCGGGACAAATCCGGTACGCAAGACTTTGGCACGATCGGCATTTCCCTCGACTACGGCAAGACCATCGGCTGGCAATTCGTAAAGGGAAGGGACTACCGCACGGGACCGGAGGGAGCCGACCATCTCGGGTTTGTAGTTAACGAATCGGCTGTTAAGCTCCTTGGCTTCAAAGAGCCGCTCGGCCAGATCATCCACTGGTATGGTTACGATTTTACGATCATCGGGGTCGTAAAAGATATGGTGATGAATTCGCCTTTCACACCGGCGAAGCCGACCATCTTCTACCTGGCGCCCTGGCGGCAAAGCATCCTGAATATCAAGCTTCAGCCACAATCCGCCATGCACGATGCCTTGAAGAGCATCGAACAGGTCTATACCCACTATAATCCCGGTCAGCCCTTCGAATACAAATTCGTCGATGAAGAATATGCTCGAAAATTTGCGCTGGAAGAGCGGATAGGAAAACTCGCCGGCTTCTTTGCCCTCCTCGCGATCTTCATCTCCTGCCTCGGCATCTTCGGTATGGCCTCCTTTATCGCCGAGCAGCGCATAAAAGAGGTCGGCATCCGCAAGGTCCTCGGCGCCTCGGTCCTCAGCCTGTGGCGACTGCTGTCAGCCGATTTCGTGCGCCTGGTCGCGATCGCCATCGCCATCGCCGCGCCCCTCGCGTTCTATTTCATGCACCGGTGGCTCCAGGGCTATGACTACCGCACCACCCTTCCGTGGTGGATATTTGCCCTCGCCGGCGCCGGCGCCCTGCTTATCACGCTGCTCACGGTCAGCTTCCAGGCCGTGCAAGCCGCCCTCCGCAACCCGGTCACTACGCTGCGCAGTGAGTGACGGCCGGCGCACCTTCGCCCACCAAGCACTCCAACTCCGGCGCCCCCCTATCCATCCGCAGATTCCTCCAGCACCGGCTTGATGTCCACCACCGGCGTCCCATCCAACGCCTCGATCGGCCCGATCTTCAGCCGCGCAGCAGCAATCTCCACCACCCTCACCCGATGCAGCCCCAGCGGATTCGGCCGGTCCGGCGACCGCGTGGCAAAAACACCTGTCAGCGGATTGCGCCGGTCGCCCCGCGGATGCACTTCCAGCACGTCCCGCTTCGAGGATGGAACCAGGTGATCACGATCAACTCGTCCCCCACCCTCACGCCGCGCAACGCCGGCACAAACCCCTCTTTCAATTCCAACCACGCATCCGGCGCACCCTCAAACCCCTGCCGAGGCGCATCCTCACGGGTTCGCAACGAGGATTGAATAACCCCGATCGGGTCCAGCTGATAGTTGACAGGTTCAGACATATTAATTATCTTGATTGTATTAAACTTAAAGTTATGAAAAGACTTCTCCTTCTGACCGCTTCCGCCTTTCTTCTCTCGCTGACCGTCTACAGTTTCAGCCACGTCGAAGCCACCTGCACCGGCGCAAAGAACTGCCGTGCCTGCAAGAACTGCAACTACTGCAAACACTGCGCAAAACAAGGCGGCTCCTGTGGGGTCTGCAAAAGATAGCCGCGTGTCTAAACATCCGACAGCCGCAAACGCCCTCCCCCCAAAAAAATTTCCCCGAATTTGCTCTTGATTTTCTCTTTTTCCATAACTTTGCAGCCCGATCTCAAACAAGATCAAATGTCTCTGTAGCTCAGTTGGTAGAGCAGCTGACTCTTAATCAGCGGGTCCACGGTTCGAGCCCGTGCGGGGACACTGAAAATGAAGCACTTACGAAGGATTCTTTGTGAGTGCTTTTTTATTTGATACATAATTTGATACATTTTTTTAAAAGCGGTTGTGTGGAAAACTTTTGTGAATCCTGAGTCCGCCTTTCCGATTCTTTGGGCTTTTTCTTAAATTCATGGGCATAGCATTCAACCTTGTCTGTGGCCCGTCAATCAAAAATAAGTTTCTCCGCAAAGTTCCTTTCCCTCCGTCATTACCTTGATGAAGTTTCGGTAGAAGGACAGTTCACCGATCCCACTCAGCGCAAGTTGGGCAACTATGACGAATACGTCAGCCAGGTTATCCGCGCTGGAAATTGCGTCACCCTACTCAGGGAATCCTACCCAATCACCGTTCAATCTTTTTGGAACATTAACCACTTCGAGAAATTCGCGCAGTCTGTTTTCTGGACTTTCAATAAGAGCTTTCTTCTTAAACTACTCGACCGGGCAGGCGCTCAAAAACCCATTGAGCTGCATCGTTGCCGGGAACTATTGGAACAATACCCCGTTGCCTACCCCGAACCTATGCCTGAAGATGCGGACGATGAGTTGAAGGTTTGCTATCTGAAGAATTCCAACTTGAAAAAGAGTCCGAAGTTTCGGACCATGTACTCCCTCGATGTCGAGAACCGGAAAAGCATTTTGGAGGCGGTTAACAAACGAATTGCCGCTCTGTTCCCGCCCTCGTCAGCGCCTGATCCGGTCATTCCCTCCCCGGTTGAACCAGAGTCCACCATTCCCATATCCTTCCTAAGCATGGTCCGTCCAATGAATGGAACCCCGGAGGAAACTCTGCGCTTTATCGCTGAACAGGTCGATAAGGCCGGAATTCGCTTCGCTTTGTTCAGTCCCGCCGAGCGGATTTATAAGAACAAAAACCCCTATGGACTTAATGGGGCTATGGCGGCCACAATCCGGTATTTTTTCGAGCGCGGGTACTTTAATAAGGAGTACAGCTTCGCCGAAGTCTTCAAATCTTACCTTGTCTACTCCGGCAACAAGGTCGGCAAACTCCCCTCTTTTCTGGAAAATTACCAGGAAGACGGCCATTTCCAGAAATATTTTGACAAACTGAAGGATTTGAAAATTAGCAAGCTCCAGTAACAAATCAGGAAACTCGCTTACTCGCGCCTGATCGGCCTGATTATCGGCAAATTTCCTCGGTAATTGCAGTCAGTTGACAACCACAAAAAGTTACTGATATGCAAACGAACAATCCTTTTGACCTGATCCTTTCCAAGCTGGATCAATTGCAAACCGCCGTCAACGGACTGGCGGAAAACACGCAAAAACCCTCCTCCCCCGCCCTCTCTTCACCCGAAAGGCTCCTCGACTTGGGAGAGGCGGCACAGATTGTCCGGCGCCCGGTCGGAACAGTCCGCTACTATATCCACCATCGGGGCCTCCCCGCTACTAAGATTGGCAAGGGCTACCTGGTCAAATTTGGCGAACTCCTGGCCTGGGTGGAAGAATTCAACAAGGCGGGTGAAAAGGCCGATCCACTCGATCGGATGCGGGAAAACAGGAAACGATATAAAAAGCCATAACGCCGGAAATTCAATCAACCCCCATCTCACCATTTTCTTTTCACCCGCATAATTATCCCAATATGGAATCCCATACGTTGTGCTGTCAGGATGCCAAACGGATCGATCTGGTAGATTACCTGGCTCAGTTGGGCCATCATCCTCGACACATCCGCCGGGATGACCACTGGTATCTATCTCCTTTCCGGGAAGAAAAAACACCCTCCTTTAAGGTTAATAAGCGCTTAAACCTCTGGTTTGACCATGGAACGGGTAAAGGTGGCGATCTGATCGAATTCGGCACCCTTTATCACCATTGCACCATCCCGGAGTTGCTGGAACGGCTAACCCTAAATGCGGCCAGTTCTTTCATTTCATTTCAGCAGCCCCTACCCTCCGAGTTGCAGGCTGCGGGTGAAAGGAAAGATTCTCCGGCGGGTAGGATCGAGATCGTCGATACCCGCACCCTGGTTGCTCAATCCCTGCTAGACTATCTCACAAAAAGAAACATTCCGCCGGATATTGCCCAAAAATCCTGTCAGGAGGTACATTTCTCTCTTTATGGCAAAAAGCAAATAGCTATCGGCTTTCCCAACCGGTCCGGCGGGTATGAGCTAAGGAGCGAGCAGTTCAAGGGCAGCAGTTCGCCCAAAGACATTTCCTTTTTCGACAACCGGACAAATGAGATCGCCGTCTTCGAAGGCTTTTTCAACTACCTGTCCTTTCAAACCATCAACCGGGACAAGCAGCCGCCCTTAACCAGTTGCCTCGTTCTTAACTCCCTGGCCTTTCTGGAACGGAGCCGCCCGTTGATGGAACAATTCAACCGTATTCACCTGGCTCTCGACCGGGATGATGCCGGCAGGACTTTTACCCGGAAGGCCCTGGCTTGGAATCCGGATAAATACATTGACCGAAGCGAATTTTACCAGGGTCACAAAGATCTAAATGACTGGCTCATCCATCAGCGAATGCGCCCCAAGTTAAACCGGGATCGAAGGATGGGCAGATCTCTTTAAACGAACAGACTTATTTTTTCACTTTATAAATATTACTACAATGGCTGACTTGAAAAGAAGAACCCTGCAACTTAACAGTGGAAAACAAATCAAACTGTATGGTAACAGCGTTGCTATCGGCAAAACGCTGGAAATCGGCGAGGGTTATGCTCCGAACATTTTATCTCTGATCGAAGAACAACCCGAGGACAAAACTTCCAGTGGCGTATCTAATCCTCATAAGTTAACCGTTGACGACCTCATGGAACTGGCCGACTTTAATATCCAATTGTGGATGGATCTGAAAGCAGGGCTTCGTCGCTGTGGCAAGGTTGATCAGCGGATTTTCGGCCAGGAATTGCCGAAGAATCCTGCTGCCCCTCCAGAAAAGCCGGAGACTGGACGTAGACGCAAGAACACCGGAAACGAAAGTTCTAGCGGACAGGATGGATCTATTTCCGGGCAATGATCCATCGGCAGGAAAAGCCCTTGGCATCGATTTCCCTACCACAATTCGGACGCTATCCGGTGGCAGGTCTCTGTGGAGTTCGGGTAGCCAGCTATGTTTCGGTATAACCGAAACGCTGGCTCCCCTCACGCTCCGCGTTCGGGAAGACGGTTTTCCTCATGCTATCGCATTCGGAAAACCGCGAAAAACATTTTTGTGGAAGAGAGAAAAGACGATAGAAAGAAAGGTGGCCGGCCCAAAAAGGCCGTGAAGATGGACCAGCTCCTGGGTGTCAAGTGTACGCTCATCGAGCGAAAAGCCATTGAAGCCAGGGCGAGGTCGGTCGGTCTTTCCGTTTCGGAATTCCTGCGGAAAATGGGGCTTACCGGCAAGATCGACAGGAATGAAAGGGTTCTTCCAAAAGAAGTTTTGCAGTATCGAGGCACCCTGAACCATGCGGCCGCGAACATAAACCAGATCGCGCACAAGCGCAACCGGGGGGACGAACTGAACGCCCTCGAACGCGCCGAACTTTTCAATGACGTGAAAACGGTTGTGCAAGCATCGAAAGCAATAATCGACTATTTAAAATGATCGGGAAAGTATTTACCGGGAAATCGGCTTACCACTGTCTCAGCTATTGTCTGGAAGACAAATGGGAACTATCTGAAGAACAGAAGGCGAAGCTATCATTAGAGGACGGATTGGCGCACAAAGGCCGGGCGGAGGTACTGGAATACAACTATTGCTTTGGCGATAAGCATGAACTTTCCGAGCAATTCAAGGAGGTGCGCCGGCTCAATAAGAACGTAGAAAAGCCCGTCTTCCACCTGTCCATGCGCCTGGCTAACGGGGATAAATTGACCAATGAACAGTGGCGAGAAGTTGCCCGGGAAGCGGCCAAAGAATTCCAGTTCGACCAGAACCAATATGTAGTTATCCTGCACAAAGACACCCAGCAGCCCCATATCCATATTGTTGCCAACCGGATCGGCTACCAGGGCAAAACGGCCAACGATTCTAACAGCTATCTGCGAATGGCACAGCTTTGTCGCAGGATGGAACAGAAATACGATTTGCAAGAAGTGCAGAGTCCCCGCCGTTTCCTTTCCCCGAAAGAGCGCCAGGCTCCCCGGCAGGACCAGCGTAAGGAGCGGTTGAAAGAAAAAATTGTGGGGGCTCTCAATGGGTCCAAGGATTTCCCGGAGTTCGAAAAACGGATCACCGCCGAAGGTTACCGGGTGGATAAGGGCAGGGGGATCGCTTTTGAGGACGACAAGAATGTTCGCATTAAAGGCAGCGAGGTCGGCTATTCCCTTTCCACCATTGAAAAAACCCTGGCTGAAAATCGTCGGTTGCAGTTCAAGGAAAACCTCGAGCAACAGCAAAAATTTAAGGAATCCATCCGGCAAGGACAGACCAAATCCAAGATTGGTACCGGCCAAGGGAAAGGATACGGACAGGGACAATCGGCATCCCCTAAGCCCGGTTCAGGGTCAGCCGGTGGCCTGGTGAAACTGGTAAACGATCTTTTGAAACCGGAATACATCGGTGGCGGCGGGGGATCCGATCCTTTCGAGGACGATGAAGAGCGACGCCGGAAAAGAAAAGGCATACGCAAGTAAACAACTAAACAGAAGAATATGGAAATTGAAGTTCTAAGAAACGCCCTCAACGAGAATCTGAAAGAGCAGCAAACTACCAATAAACAGATCGAGGAATTGGCCAGGGAAGTAAAGGATTCGAGCCAAAAGGTAGATGGCTTTGGTCAGAAATTGGAAAATCAAAAGATCGTGGCTCCAGCAGCAGACACCGGTCCTATGCAGGCTATTCTAACCGACTTCCTGGGGCGGATTACCAGGATCGTAGCCAATCAGCCCAAGACGGTTGTCCATCAGCGGCGCTTCTTGCTCTTCCCTGAGACCAATGCCGGCCAATATTACAAGATCGTGTTTGGCCGGTTGATCCCCTGGGGATTCGCATTCATTGCGACTGCCTTTGTCTTTACGCTAGGGCGTGAGTACCTACAAACCTCTTCCCAAATCGGCGAGCGGCGGTATTATTATGAGGTCTATCTGGACGCCTGGAATCGGCTGGATACGACTCTCGGACCCGGAGGTCGGAAGAAGATGACGGAGGCTTTGCAGCAGGCTGTCAATGACCATGGCAGGTAGCATGAAGCTTTGATGGGGTGTTAACCCGCCGACCTGCCACCTTCTGAATACGCTGCCGCAGCCGGGCAGCGGCGGAATTAATCCCGGCCGCGGGTCCGGCCTTGCCATTTCGCAGGCCTCCCTTGATTGGCCCAGCAGTTGGAACAAATTCGTCCTTTGGAGATATTTTCGGCTGGGGGAAAATCCGGGCTGGATATCAGGCAATCAAAGGAGTCCTACGAAATTTTGTTATTTTCTCCCTAATGGTTTATATTTATAGCAAATAGGATAAGGTTAATGGTTATGGAGCTGATTAGGGCGGCCCGGCAGAAAACCGGGCATTTTCATTGTCCAAAAAGTAAAATCCGGCGCTACTGCGCCGGACTGCTACCAATCTTCAGGCTCACCTGTGAGCTTAACCCTACCAGTTATTTTAATAATTGTTCATAACTATCCCATCGAAGCGCTCCTCTGCTAGGTCGGCCAATAGCGCTGCGTTCTCACCATCAAATAAGAGGGACGCCAAATAAGCTGAAGACTCTTCACCGGCAACAAATCGGTCAAATGACGCGGGATCGGTCGAATGTAGATAGAGAGATATCAGGATCGCCGTAGGGTCGAAATCTTTCTTACCTTCCATTTCTGGCCAATCAATCCGGAAGCCACCTGCACCGATCCATGCATCCGGAACTCTGATTCGGCAAAGTTCCACCAGCCCTTTAGGCTTCAGCTTCCGGGAAATGGTATTTTCGGCGTACAGAATGAGCGGCTCACCTGGGTACCTTTTCCAATAATAACAATTGCCAAGAATCGAAAGCAGTTCCCCGCTTATTAGTTTTTTAAATGTACGCTTTGGCTCTCCCTTTTTCGTGAAAATCCGGTCATACTTCACGTTACCCTCTTTCCTCTCCTGGATGAGTCGTTGAGACTCCAGATACGCTTCCTTATGTAGGATATCGGAGGATTCCGGTTCGTCATTTTTGGAAACTTCTTCGTTACGCATATAAATTTATTTTAGGTATTTTTTTCAGTAAGCCGCTCACAGATCCGCTGTAAATGGTCAAGCCTTCGGGCGATTTCCTCTAACTTCTCTGCTACTGTTGGGTTCGCCACCTCAGTGGCCAACTTGATTGCCTTCAGTTCGTCTCCAAAAGCCTGGTAGAAAAGGGTGAGAAAATACTGGGTGATCCGCTGCTGGCCATTTACATATTTGCTATAATTTCCTTTATCGATCCCCATCCTACCAGCGATTTGGGTATCTGAATAGTCCAGCAGGTTTCGATCGGATCGAAACTCCGCAATACGATCTTTATGTGCCTCCCTAATCATATCGACAAAATGTTATTCCGTTGGTCGTAAAATATCTATCTTCCTATCCTTCGGATTCGCTTGAACATATACCCATTGCGCTCCATTTTCCCCGCGAATCGTCGTCCGTTCCCGGTTGCCTTGCTCAAGCGAATTAGCCAGGGTTATCAAAGCAACTGGATCAATCTTTTTGTTGGAGAACTCCTTTTTCAGCTCAGCCTTAACATCATAATAGCGCCCTCCTCGATACAGATTGGTTGCATAGTTGCCGCTGAAGTAGGTGTGCTCGAAATCCAGTTGAGCCCAAGCGCGCAAAACGCCCCCCGCCTTCAGGGGGTGATCTTTTAGGACATACCTTCCCTGCAAGAGATTGTAGGCTTCTCGTAGCGTATAAAATGGGGCATTTTTGTTTATATAAAAAGATTGGCGCCGTTCACATGAGTCGTCGTCAATCCGACGAACAGAAGCATCAATTTTCCAGAGCGCATCAGGACGATCCCTATCCTGGCTCTGAATGAAGTAAAGGATAGCCGTAAATACTGACTTTGAATCGAACCACTGGTTGTACTGAAGTCGATATTCTCTCGACGCCAGTTCGGCGCGCCCGACGGGTTTGATCCGGATCAATCGACTCCGGTCTAGAACACCAATCTCTTCAAGGACTCCCATGGCAAGGACAAAAATTTAAACGATGATCTTATAGTTTGTCGACGGCATTTCCCCAGGCTTCCACGACCATTTTCACCACTCCAGCCACATCGCTCTGAATATCCATGACCCTTTTCTGTAGATCATTCAGATCTATTTCTCCATTTAGGGGAAGTTTCGATTCAAGGGCTTCTCCTTTGGGGGAAATCGCCGGTGACGCAGGTTTATCCTGTTGGCTCAGCAGAAATGCCGCCTCCAGGATCTTTTCAGCACCTTTTCGATAGCAAAGAAGCTTATCTCTATATTCGGCGTTGTCAAACGGCGGAAAATCGCTTGCCAGGCAAACATGATCCGCAAGCTTATGAATCTCACGAATTTCGCTCAAGGTATAGTCTTCAAAGAAAGCTTTGATCACTGAAATCGGATCTTTCAATTCCCCTTCGGAAAGAAGCAAGGGCAGATCGCAAATTTTGCTGTGTCGTTGGAGATGTGACATAAGGCGCTCGATTGAAACTGTTATTCGCTATTCAATCGGAGTACGCCAATAAAACATAAAGGGCGGGCCCCGTCTTACCGTTCTGAGGCACCGCGAAGAGCCATGAGCCGATAAGCTGATAGGGGCCCACCCTATATGTTTCCACATAGAATGGGCTTTTCACTATCATCTCGGCTCTATGAAAATTCGCGGTTTTCAGAACGAGATTTATAGCGACGTCCTTTTTATTCAAGGACCGCAAATATATTACTTCTCAAAGATAAGGCACTAGCATTAAAATGTCTATTATATTAGACATATTATTTTATACCTATTATAAAGGGTTAATTATAAAACATCTATTATGTTACTTGCAGAATGGCAAAAGGAAAGAAAAAGCAAGACCGCAAGAAAGCGACCCTCGGGCATTTCGATCATGGCGCTTTTTTGGATCACCTAAGCAAACGGATTAAGAAGATCCGAAAAGCAAAAGGATTCAAATCCTATGAGCTCTTCGCTTACGACATTGAAATATCTAGAGCAGGCATGTCAAAATACGAAGCCGGAACTTTTGACGACATCAGGCTTAGGACACTTCTTAAAATAATTGATGGCCTTGAGATGTCTCCAAAGGAATTCTTTTCAGAAGGCTTCGACTAAATAAATCTCTCCAAATTGAAGTATTTGCGATATTCGCATTTATTCTCTGGTCAAATATCACAATCGGATGCTAAAAGAATTGTCAATTCAGAACTTCAAAGCATGGGAAAGTACTGGACCGATAAGGTTGGCTCCTCTGACTATTTTCTGTGGTACTAATAGTTCGGGAAAGTCTTCGTTGGCGCAGTTTCTATTAATGTTAAAGCAAACCGTGGAATCTTCCGATCGGCAAAGAGTGCTCCACCTTGGGGATAAAGATACTATTGAAGATTTGGGAACCTTTAATGAGATCATTTTCCAGCATAACGAAAAACTGCCTCTTGGTTTCGAAGTTAAATTTGAATCTTCACCGGTCGAATTTACTGACGCCAAATCAGGGAAAAAGTATGGCCCTTATACCCAAATCAACTTTGGAGCCACTATTCTACAAAATCAGAGAAATCAGCGGATAACATTAGAAGAATTCCACTATAAACTTGTTAATGGCAACAGCACAACATTTTCGTTCAAGACCTCCGGCACAGGGTACCAGTTAGGTTCGTCAAATTACAATCTTGTCAAAAGACGAATGCGTCCCTGGGACTTACCAGCTCCCGAAAACTTCTATGGGTTTCCAGATGAGGTAATTGCTTATTATCAAAACACGGGTTTCCTGCCGGACCTAACTTTAGCAATCAAAAACCTATTTAAGAGCATCTATTATGTAGGCCCCCTAAGGAATAATCCTCAAAGACAATATATATTCTCGGGTGAAATTCCTCAAGATGTTGGAGTCAATGGAGACAAGACAATCAATGCCATACTTTCCGCTGCCGACAGAAAGATAGCTCCTCAGGCAAACAAACGTGCTGAAAAATTTGACGCCTTAGTTGCAAGATGGCTCAAACAAATGAATTTGATCGACAGTTTCCGTGTTGTGCCCATAGCTAAGGGGCGAAAGGAGTATGAAGTGAAAGTTAGAATCAAAAATGACTCATCGGAGGTATTGATTGCGGATGTCGGTTTCGGAATATCTCAAGTATTACCCGTATTAGTACAAAGCTTCTATGTTCCAAATAATTCTATTCTCTTGTTTGAACAACCGGAAATTCACTTACATCCATCTGTTCAAGCGCATTTGGGTGACATGTTTATCGAAGCGATCCACTCCCGGGAAAATAAGGAGTCTAAACATACACAAATTCTAGTGGAGTCCCACTCTGAGCATCTCATTAGAAGAATACAAAGAAGGATAGCTGAGGATATCTTACCGAAGGACGATGTTGCCATTTATTTTATATCTCAAAAAAATGGCAAATCTAACATTGAAGAACTCAAATTAGATCTCTTTGGAAACATTACCAATTGGCCGGACAACTTTTTTGGAAATGACCTAGAGGATCTTACAGCAATGACTAAGGCAGCTATAAACAGGAAAAAGAAGAAAATAAATGCCTGAATTCATTGTTGACACCAATGTGCCGATCGTCGCACAAGGCGATGAACATCCGATGGACCTTGACTGTGAACTAGCCTGTATTGAGTTTATTGAACAAGTCTTGTCAAATCAGCACACGATTGTTATCGATGATTGCTTTCATGTCATTCGAGAATATCAACGTAAGCTGAATAGCAAAGGGCAGCAAAAACTTGGTGACCGATTTCTATATTGGGTCTTAACAAACCAAGCCAACCCTTCTCGCGTCAAACAAATACCAATTACTCAAACAGATGCACTTGGCCATGAATTTGCGGAATATCCTGCATCCTTGCATAATATCAATATAGATCATTCTGACAAAAAGTTCATTGCAATCGCAAAAGCTAACGGTCAAAACTCGACTATTGTTCAAAGTTCGGATAGCAAATGGATTGGCTGGATACAAAATCTTTTTGATGAAGGCATTCTTATCAATTTCCTTTGCCAGGGTGAACTGGAAGAAAAGTTTAAAAAGAAATCAAAAAGGTGAGTACTTTTTTCAAATTTCCAACGACACCGCATCTTTTTGTTCTTCCCGGAGCCGAGATTAGGAATGATAAAATTCTTGACAACCGCGACAAAAGACGATTTCTAGACAATATATTGACAGCAGAAGAAAAAATCGACGGAACAAATCTAGGGATTTCATTTGACGACAATTGGAATCTCAAAATTCAAAATAGAGGATCTTATATCAGCCCCAAAGATCACCCGCAATTCGAGCCGCTTTCAGGTTGGATATATCAGCGTATGACGGCCTTTAAAGACATTATTGGCACTCGTTATATTTTATTTGGAGAATGGTGCGTCGCTAAGCACTCAATTCATTACACATCGCTTCCTGATTGGTTTCTTGGCTTTGATCTCTACGACAGAAACAAAAATTTTTTTGTCGATACCTCCACGAGAAACCATATAATGGCAGATCTTAATGTTTCTCACGTTCCACTTATCGGAAAGAAGAACTTCACGGAAAAAGAACTTTCCATGATTATCGAAGCATATCCATCAAATTACTCCTCAGAGCACTTAGAAGGAATTTACCTACGGATTGAATCTGGTAACCAATTGATTGGAAGAGCAAAAATTGTCAGACCAAATTTCTTACAGAATATTACTTTACACTGGAAAGGTCAACGACTAGTCAAAAATCAAATTATCAATTAGCTCTCATCTTGCTTGAAGGCCGCCTTCATAAAGCCGAGTTACTCCCGTCTAGTAGTCTGATCAAATTACAATCCTAAATTGGTCTCTCCGAGGTAAGTATGTCACTGGTTCAAACTTGCTTTTAAAGGATTCGGCGGTCTCTTTGTAAAATTTAATTGCATTGATCTTGTCTTCTTCCGACATGCCAGGTTGATCGCTAATTAAATCACTAACCTCGTTAATAATTGCATTTCCAAATATTTGAATCATTAAAGCGTACACCATCATACCGGTTGCTTTCACTTCAAACCGTTGAGCAGCAATAAAGACATTAATCCAAAGAGATTTCTCTGCGTCCGCCAAAACCGCCGACGCAACAAACGACTCGTATGCAGCCTCAAATTGAGAACTTTCTTCTAAGAGCAACCCTAACTGTAACCAGGTATAGCTATCAAAAGGAAATTTTCCTATAGACGCCCTTAGCAAGCCCATGTCTTTTTGGGCATATCCATCCTTTGCCAACGCAATAGCCTCTTCTCGATCAAAACTTTCAATAGCCAAGCCTTGCCCTAACAAGTAATCGCACAGATGCAATGCAAACACAAAATATAGATGAGGCATTTTTTCAAGCATAGAAACCTCAGCCAAGTACTTTGTATAAAGTTCCTTAGCCTCCTCCACTTTTCCCACTCTCAGACAGCAGTCACCACGGAGTCCATACGTCAGAGGTAAATTCTCCTTACTTTTGTCTAGTTCAATCGACTTTTGATAAAATGCAGCGGCAATCTTGTTGTGTCCAGCCAAAAACATAACACCTGCGTACTCATGCCACCAGTAATGTCGATTCAGATAAGACCTAATCAACCTCCTACAGGTTTGATAATTTTCTGAAGATTCATAAAACAAACGAAAATGCCTGTAGTGGTTGGCAAGATTGTAAGCAATAAGCCCTTTCTCCTCATCTTTATCAAATATAGAAATTGCCTCCTTCAAATTCTCTCGATACTCCTTCATGTACCTTAATGAGGGGTCAAAGACAAAATAAGCTCCATTTAACAATAGGAATTCCGTGAACAGTTTTGAATTCTTCGCTCTATCTACTAACCTTTGTAGCTCGTAGATAAAATTATTTTGAATCGCAATCCTCCCGATCTCAAATAACGATTCAGTGTTTTTGTATGGTCCATTATACTTATCAATGACATAGTAAAGTAATTTTAGGCTTCTATCAACCGCCAGTCCAATAAAGAAACCAATTAGGACAAACAAAATCTCTCCCTCTGAATCAGAAATATCTCGCTCATTTAATATTGGTCGGTTAATTAGATTTGAATTCCTGCTCTTGTCAATCCCTTCTAAAGGGAACGTAACACCACAGTATTCTACTTTTGGTAAAAAGAAACCTTCCGAATCCAGGATCTCAAGTGCAATTTTAGTCGGCAAGTATGGATTTTCAATTTCAAAACAACCAGAAAAATATTTGTCAACCCAGCCTAAAATTCGCTTCGTAAATACCTCTGTTCTGGGTGAATCAAAGGAATAAAAAATCGAATTCTTATATGCAATTGATTTATTGAATTTAGATTCCAATTCAAGAAAGAAGCTTTTGTCGAAAATATTTCGCTCACCTAAGGTAATTTGAGTAGTCTTTTGTCCATCCTTTAAGGACACCGACATCGATTTTAGCAGATTATTTGCCCATGTCCCCCAAAAAACCTTTGTTTTAGTGCTGTAAAAAACGAGAAATATTGGCGAAGTATATTGTTCGTAATACTTCAACTTCTCGACCTCAATCCGAACCGAAATTTTGCTATTTACAATATTCTGACTACTTGCTTTTAACTGGACTATAAAGCTCTTCCCTGTTGAACTCAAATCCTTGAAGATCTCCAAATGAATATCCTTACCATAGTCCTTTACAAAATCATTGCTCACCCAACCATCTGGGATTATGCTTGCAAATGCCTTCCTGGATTCCTCTTCGATGATATGCTGCTGAACCCTTTTCACTACCTTTCCATAATTATTTTAATATCCCTTCTTCAGACCAAGTTCATCATTGTCCATTTGCTGATACAAAAACGAGCGCCATGCTTCATGAGAGTTATCCGGATCAACTTCCGGAAGAACTATAAATAAAAGCCTGCTCATAACATAGCGCAATCTGGCCAAATCATCAGCATTTGTAAGCTCCCCCTAAAACTGGGCCACCCTCAATTAGAGTTTTCTGGTTTTTCAAATATTTTATCCACTAACCGGCTCTCTTCAATTTTGGAAGGATTTCCGTTCGCCGTTTGTGGATAAAGCTTCAGTGCTTCGGCCTGGCTTTGGTAATACTGTTCAGCATATTTTACCGGGGATAGATACCCAAGCGACTTGTGCGGTCTTTCAGTATTGTAATCTAGCTGCCATTCTTCGGCCATCAACCGGACCTCGGCGAGGCTGTAAAACAAGTAGGCATTCAACAGCCCCCGGCGCATGGTTCCATTTTTACGCTCGATGTAGGCGTTCTGGGTTGGCTTTCCCGGCTGGATGTAGACCAACCTGATCCCGTTAGCCTCGCACCATTCCTGGAGCAGATGGCTGATAAATTCGGGGCCGTTGTCTGTCCGGATGCAGGTCGGCTTGCCTCGACGGGCTGTGATCCTTTCCAGTACCCGGATCACACGCCGGGCAGGCAGGGAGGTATCCACCTCAATGGCCAATGATTCCCGGTTAAAATCGTCTATGACGTTCAATACCCGGAACTTTCGACCATCTACCAGCGCATCACTCATGAAATCAATGCTCCAGACCTCATTGGGTCCCTCGGGGATAAACAGGGCCTCCCTGATCCGGGCCGGCAGCCGCTTCTTGGCCCTTCTTCGGATATTTAGTCTCATCTGTATATAAACCCGGTAGATCCGCTTGTGATTCCACATAAACCCTCTATTCCTTAATCGATAATAGGATTGCCAAAACCCAATGTCAACGTGCTTATCCGTTAAGGCAGTCAGCGCTTCCTGGACCGGAGCATCGTCTTTGGGGATGGCCTTATATTCGTAGGTGCTTCTGGGGATAGCTACGATCTTACACGCCTTGCGAACACTCAGCTGCTCCTGGTCAACCAGGTAACCAACTGCTTCCCGTTTCTCCGCAGGCGTTATAGCTTTTTTTCGATCAGGTTTTTCATTGCCCGGTTCTCGATGCATAATTCGGCGTACATCTTCTTCAGTTCGGCATGTTCGGCCTCCAGATCCTTGAGCCGCTTGACATCGGAGGCTTCCATGCCGCCATACTTCGACTTCCAATTGTAAAAGGTAGCTTCGCTTATTCCCAGGTCCCGGGCGATATCCTTGACGGCAATACCCCCTTCCTGTTGTTTCAGTGCTGATACGATCTGACTTTCTGTAAACTGTTTCCGTTTCATAATTCAAGTTTAAAGTTAACAATTCATTCAATTGGTAACTCTAATTCTTGTGGCCGGAGATCGGGGGAGCCGACATATTGTCCGCGCTTAGTTCCGATACCTTAATGGCGGAGAATTTAATTAGCTTACCTTTTTTAATGTCGATGGGTGTATTTATAGTAAAGCCATTTTTCAAATAGCAAGATTTTACCAGAAGCTCACAGCCGATTCCTAAATAAAGCCTCTTTTGGATATTTCTGGTCAGAAGTTTGAATGTTTCATCGATGTCGATGTCTTTTCTTTTTAGTGTGGCGGCCTTCCTAAAATAGAAGTCGGCAATTAGTTTGAAACTCTCCCAGTCTTGTTTCTTAAAGACTTTCGCGTATTGTTGCTTAATAGTGCTTTCAATGGATGCCATCTGTGATTCAATTGCAAGAATAAAAAGTATGCTTTTATCGGCTATTTTGGGGTATCGGTAGAAATTCCCTCAAGAAAATAGTTGATAATATAGAGGTCAAATCTATCGAATTGTTGACGGTGGTTGATCCTGTCAATCCCCAGTCGGCGGAATTTATCTAATACATCGTGAATATTTTGGGAAGGTTCTACCAGGTCAATAAGCTTACTGGTATGTATTTTCTTGGAAATCATCCGAGGCAACCCATATTCTTCTAATTCATATACTATCGGAGGCAAAAACGCATTTGATACCTTGGCGACAAAGGGAGAAACATCGACACCGTTATTTATAATTACCCTTTGCAATATATTTATTTGATTTACTAAGGATGAAAGTTTAAAGGTCGCAATCCTCTCAAGATGAAAGAAGCTGGCGATATCCACGTCATGATAGTCTAAATCGTCTAATAGCTCTGGAATTGATTTGGACCAGTTTTCCGAGAGAATTTTTACAAAGGCAACAAATTTTGGATGTTGGACTCCGTAAGCACCGTCACCCCAACCCCCAGGCTTAAGCCATACTAGTTTATTGAGCAAACGTTCCCATGATTGGGGGTCATCGGAATTCAAGTATGACAGGCCGTTCCATTCGCTCGGATTTTCTTTCATTTCCAAGGCAGTTCTTTTGATGAAATCTGCGTCGTCAGTCTGAAAAATATGTTCCTTAACAAGTTTATCATATGCGCCTTTTCCTATGATTCTATACATATCCTCTCGCAGGCTAACAATTTTTTGAACTTGATCCTTGGTCAGGCTGTCTTTGTAATCAGTTTCATCGATGTCGCTCAAAATCTCTTCTGGAAACTGTATATCGAGCTGTGATTGTTCATCTGATGGAGGCGCTTCTAATAAATAAATCTTCCCTATAAAATGTTTAAACATCCGTCCGCCGCGACCAATAATGTTTTTGTAAGTAAAGCTATCTAATTTCTTATTGCTACCGCTTCTTCGATTTCTCCATATAATGACGTTCTCCGCTGATGTATTTACCCCCTCAATTATCGACGATGTTGTAACTATGTTTTCTATGCCATCTTGTTCTTCAAATACCTTTATTTGAATTTGTGCTAATGAACGATGAAGTTGACCGTTATGAATACCCACTCCTTTTTTGATCAGGTTGGTCAGTTCCCAATTAGAATCGTAGTTTTTCGTTAGCCAATCAGAAAAGTCGTTAAGCAACTTCTTTTTCGAAACTGGCAGACCTTCAAGCAGAACATTGGTTACCTTTTTGATTTGTCCATAAGACGCCGCATAAATTATAGATTTCGTTTTAGTCTTTCGTATAATGTTTAGAAGTTCTTGACCTTTCTTGTCATCATCTCCCTTAATCTTCTTATAGGTTTCGTGAACCTCTAAACAAACAGTATTGAAGTCTAACTTCTCAAAGGTCATTCCTTTTGTGAAAATATTGTCCGTAATCCCGGAGATGTTTGGAGCGAGGTAATATTTTTGCTTAGCCTTTTGCCCCAATTTTAAAATTGCCTTTAACAATGACCCGGCCCTCTCGTCTTCGTGATCGGAACTGGCTTTGTAAAATTCATCAACTATCAAAATGTCGAGTGATTCGATTTTGTCAATATAATAGAATGCCCTTTCCTGGGGGAAGATAAGAATATTCTTCTCTCCCAATGGAACATCTGTAGTTGTAATTATTTTATATTCATCCGAAAACTTCTTAAAAAGACGTCGTCTTGTTTCGTCGGTTAATGCAATCGTAGGAACAATTATGACCACATTAGTTGGTTTTTTGATGGCGATAAATGCGTCTATAACAAAGCTCTTTCCGAAACTCGTCGGAGCGCTTACGGCAATATTTTCACCTTGTAATAATCTCCGAAGTAAGAAGGACTGCTCTTTGTGTAATGTCATTTCCTTGCCACCTACGTCAACCTTGAATACTTCGTAAATGTATCTGTCTTGCCACGATGAAGTTGTATTGTCTTGATAAGGAAATAGTCCGACCTCTCTAATAAGATGGTTTAAAAGAGGCGTATAAGGAATATTGTTTTTAGTGTGGTAATCAAGAAGTCTAATTAGTTCGTTTCTTGCTTCGAGGCCACTACCCTCATGAAGAAGATCTGTGATAGAATGACAGGTTTCAAATATTTCCATGACCAGGCTATTTTATATAAAGGGCAGCTTTTTCTAAGAATGCATTTACGATATTTTCTTTTGAGGCTACAGGAAAAAGAATAACATGAAATTTTATGTCAGAGTATTTTGAAAGACTACTTAATTTCGAAATTTGCTTTTTAAAATATGCTTCGGATCTTTCTTTATGGTAGTCAATTAAATCATCTCTATATTTTTTGGATAATGAAGTGTTCGCCTTGGTGATTGGGCACTCATGAAGTAGTAAAATAGGAATATTTAGTTTTGGCTTGACCAAATCGATTGAATTGCCATTCTTTAGAAGACTCTTTATTTCCTCACGTACGGATTTTTTAGGAACGAGAAGATCCATGTCACCGACCCCGCTAACAATTCTATTCTCCTTTTTTAGCTTTTGCTTTTGTAGCGCTTCTTCGACACTGCTTACAATTTCACCCAGTCGTGTATTTTCAATACTATTGTAGAATTTTGCTTCACCATACCAAAGAGTAAAATCATCGCCAGAAAGTACGATATGCACAGAATCGGACCCCTTAGCATTATCATGCGAATTTTGCTTATAGAAAATTTTAGGGACAACGGGAAGCGCCTTGTAGTGTAACTTCATTATCCCATATAGGACAATTTCAGCCAATTCACTACCTGATCCTTTATCATCACTATCAGTGAGGCGAAGATTCTTGGCCGCCTCCTTTAATTGAGAATGCGGTTTGCTTATTAGCTTTTGACGCTCTTCTGCGGAAAGTGCGGCCTCAGCGATATTGTCCCATACAAAATTTTGAAATTTCTCAATCCACCACTCGCCGTCTTCGTAGTCATTAATCAGACTGAGAACGTTTTTATTTTCAGCTGGTTTTAACGCACTAGTGGGATTAAGCGCAAGGAATGATTCGTCAATAATAATTTCAAAGTCCAACTTAGGGATCCTTCTTTCTTTCATATGGAGGGTTATTCAATACGGGGTTATTACTACAAAAATATCATACTTTTTCTACATTTTATAATATATTGATATTCAAATCTATATCATAGTTGGCTCAAAGCATGACCGGCCCCGGAAAACACTAGATAAAACTTATCTCGTTTGAATAGTCGGTCAATGTCAGGATATACAGTGTTCACCCGTATAACCCTCATTTTACCTTTGGAGGCGAGATGAATGCTTTTACCGCTAAGGAACACTTTTCTAATGACATCCAAAAAGAGGGCTTTCTTCGATTGCCAGCAGTATTAGCCTTGATACCAGTTTGCAAAGCGACCTGGTGGAATGGTTGCAAATCCGGTCGTTTTCCTAAACCCTACAAACTGGGGCCAAAGGTTACCGGATGGAAGGTCAAAGATATTCTTCAATGCTTGAATGACTTTCCGCAATCAAACGATCAGGGCTAGGGGTATAATTGTTCAATGTTCTCTTTTCTCTTTGGTAGCTTGCCCGAGCGCCTTATCTTATCGATATAGTCAGCCCATTCCTGCATCATCTTAATTCGCTGGGAAACAAACATTGCCCGGTCGTAGGCTTGATCGACCTTGCTTTTTTGTAAATGTGCAAGCTGACGATCCACCACCTCATGCCTATATCCTAGTTCTTGCTTTAGGGTGGTCATCGCTAAAGATCTAAAACCGTGACCTGTCATTATTTTGCGATAGCCAATTTGTTTTAGGACTTTCAAGATGGTGTTATTACTGATAGTCTCCTTGCCTTTAACTACGCTGGGGAAAATATGACCTTGATCGCCAAATTCTTCTTTGAGTTCTTTTAAAACCTCAATCGCCTGTTTTGAAAGGGGTACAAGGTGGGGACGGTCCATTTTCATTCGCTCACCAGGGATCGACCACATCCGTTTTTTAAAATCAACCTCTTCCCACGTCGATTTTATTAGTTCCTTGGTGCGAACAAATGTCAGAAGCATGAAACGCGTTGCAAGCCGCGTCTGTTTGAACAACCTTGCATCAGGGCTATCAAGAGCCGCTAAAAAGTCAGGGAGTTGATCCGTTGTGATAGATGCATAATGCCCTCCCTTACGTTTTTTCAACGACCCTCTTAGATCGGATGTAATATCGCGCTCAGCGCGACCAGTGACCACCGCATAGCGCATAATCTGTCCAACTGTCTGAAGGGCGCGCTTTGCAAGATCATATCGCTTTCTATCCTCTATTTTTTGGACAGCGGCTAAAAGCCTGACAGGGGTAATCTTGCTAAATGGTAGATGCCCGATCTCTGGAAAGATATTAGCCTTTAACCTTGCCAATATTTGTTTGCCGTAGTCTGGAGTCCATGTGTCCAAGTTTCTCGTATGCCACTCGATTGCTATAAGCTCAAAGGTCAACGCGTTGTTGAAACGCGCCAGCTTTTTATCTTCCTGCTTCTTCTCTGAAGGATCAGTGCCTTTAGCAACAAGCTCTTTCGCGGCGTCCCGTGCTGACCGCGCTTGCAGCAATGAGATGGCCGGATATTGACCAATGGTTAGCAGCTTTTCCGTTCCTAAGAAGTAGTATTTGAGACGCCAAACCTTTGTGCCGGAGGCCCTAACTTCAAGATAAAGACCATTGGAGTCGAAAATTTTATAGGGCTTGGTTTTGGGTTTAGCGGATCGACAGGCGAGATCGGAGAGCACTAGTCACCTCGACGGCATAGGGGTAAGTTGATTTTGTGACCATACAACTTACCCCTAATCTCACCCCTAAAACGGGTAATTTGGAGTGAATTTGAATGGGTCAGGTTAAACGATAATATCAGGAATGTATCGGTTTATCAAGGGGTTTTTATATGAGGACAGACCATAATAAATATGGCAATGGCGGAGACAGAGGGATACAGAACGATCTCGCAAGTCATTGCCTTATCTACAATAAAACCTAAACGCGTTTTTGCTTACCCCCAACTTTACCCCTTTGGATGATAGATTGGGTTGTTCGCCATTGAACCATTTTAGCCGACTGAAAAGAAGAAATCTAGGAGAGTTTGAATTGATCCGAATGATCCAAATGCGTGATGCGGAACAGGCTGACAAATATTTCGATCAAGAGCTAAGCCAATCTGATTACTACGTCAGCGACCAGGAGCTAACGGGGACGATCTTAGGCAAAGTTGCCAATCGGCTCGGTATTGTGGGCGAGGCTACGGGCCCGGTTTTCCATGCTCTGTGTCAAAATCTGCATCCCCTCACTGGCAAAAACCTGACGGCTCGGACGGTCGAAGGTCGGACCGTGGGATACGACATCAATTTCCATGTGCCGAAGTCTGTCTCAGCATTGCATGTGCTGTCAAAGGATAATCATATACTCGATGCCTTCCGGGATGCGGTACACGAAACAATGGCTGACATCGAGGCGGACAGTAAAGCGCGGGTCCGCAAAGGCGGCCATGACAGCGACCGGGACACAGGAGAGCTTGTTTGGGGCGAATTTATCCATCAAACGGCGCGGCCTGTGGATGG
The DNA here is from genome assembly GCF_035546395.1 of Puia sp. GTDB lineage: Bacteria > Bacteroidota > Bacteroidia > Chitinophagales > Chitinophagaceae > Puia. The sequence continues at coordinate 192,423 of NZ_DASZXR010000001.1, forward strand.
GTCAACCCCTGATCCCCACCTCCACGCCCATTGCGTCACCTTCAACGTGACGTATGACAAGACGGAGAAACAATATAAGGCCGGACAGTTCCGCGACATCAAACGGGATATGCCGTATTACCAAGCGCGGTTCCATCTGCGGCTAGCGGATAAGCTGGCCGCCCTGGGCTACCGCATACGTCGCACGAAAAACGCGTGGGAGGTCGAGGGTGTTCCCGAGGAAGTGATACGACTTTTTGCTAAACGCACTGACGCGATTGGCAGGGCGGCAAAAGAGCACGGCATTACCGACGCCAAGGAAAAGGACAAATTGGGAGCACGCACCCGGTCCAAAAAACAAAAAGGCCTGACAATGGCCGAACTGAAAAAGGATTGGCGGCGGCAGATCATCGCGCTCGGGATGGCGGACGGCGAAACAGGGCGGGATCCCCTTCGGTATAATCCCGCCCTGTCGGACACCGTAACAGCGCGGGAATGTGTGGATCACGCGCTGACCCATAGTTTTGAACGCGCATCCGTCATGCAGGACCGCCGCGTCTTGGAGTCTGCCTACCGGCACGCTTTGGGGAAGACAGGGGCGACGGTCGATCAGATCACCGGACTGTTTCGCCGCGATCGCCAGATTATTCATGTTCAGGATGGTTCCCGGCTGCTCTGCACGACAAAAGAAGTGCTAGGGGAGGAAAATCGAATGGTCCAGTTTGCCCGTGCTGGCAAAGGCCGGGTTGCGCCGCTTTATTCCCGATTACCGGAAATCAAGCTGGACGGCCAGCATAAAGAGGTGGTGGGAAATGTCCTCACCTCCACGGATCAAATCGACCTTATCATGGGGCGTGCCGGGACAGGAAAAACCACTCTCATGAAAGAATTGGTCCGGCTGATCGAGAAAATGGGGAAAAGTGTCTTTCTGACCGCCCCGACCTCTCAAGCCGCCCGAGGGGTGTTGAGAGCCGAAGGCTTTGCCGACGCCGAAACCGTCGCCAAGCTGCTGGCATCGCAGGAATTACAGCAAAAGATCAGGAACGGTGTCCTGATCGTTGATGAGGCCGGACTTTTAGGCGTCAAGGATATGCTGGCCTTGCAGGAATTGGTGAGACGGCAAAACGCCAGGTTGATCCTCTGCGGCGACACGCGCCAACACGCTAGTGTCGTCCGCGGAGATGCCCTTCGTATCCTGCATACCGTCGCCGGCATTACCCCGGCGAATGTCTCCAAGATTTTCCGTCAGAAAAAGGCAGTCTACCGGGAGGCGGTACAGGCCTTATCGGATGGCGATGCGAAGACGGGTTTTTTCAAGCTGGAGTCTATGGGAGCGATCCGGCAGATCGACCCGGGCCATCCTTATGACGGCCTCGTAAAGGAGTACGTCGCGACCCTGCGGCAAGGGAAGACCGGATTGGTGGTCTGTCCAACTCACCGGGAGGGTGAAGGAGTAACTGCTGCCATCCGCCATAAGTTGCGCAAGGCCGGATTGATCGGCAAAAAGGAGGTCACAGTTTCCCGTCTGGTCAATCTTTCGATGACAGAGGCGGAAAAGGCTGACGCAAGGAACTATCAGGAGAGCCAGGTATTACAATTCGGGCAAAACCGGGAGGGGATCAAACGCGGCAGTCGGTGGATCGTGGTCGCCGTGAAAAGAAAATCCCTGACGCTGGAAAATAACAACGGCGAAACGGTGGATTTACCACTCGACAGGGTGGGAGAGTTCGAGGTGTACCAACAGACTGAAATATCCCTTTCCATCGGTGATAGGCTGAGGATCACCCGCAACGGCTTCGATGCTGACAACAAAAGGCTCAATAACGGGCAAATGCTGGATGTAGTGTCAATGGATGACGATACGATCACCCTCCGCCATCCTGAAGGCAAAACGGATTTTACTGTTTCTACCGCGTTCGGCCATCTGGCGCACGCTCATTGTATCACTTCTCATGCGTCGCAGGGAAAGACGGTCGATCATGTCTTTATCGCACAGCCTGCCGCCACCTTTCCGGCGACTGACCTAAAACAACTGTATGTAAGTATCAGTCGTGGACGGGAGGGTGTGCAGCTTTACACCGATGACAAAGAAGCTCTACTCCACCATGCCGCCGAAGCACGGGATCGAATGTCGGGATCTGAATTGCTCGGCAAGCGACAACGAAGCCATCCCATGACCCGGCAACTGGCAATGGGAAAAAGCCGACAGCCTAAAATCACCGCACCCACCCCCGTCAAATCCAATCCTATGAGGTCACATGCTCCAAAACTCAGCCTCTAATCCCTATAGCCTTTTGCATGAAGGTAATCCGACGATACGGCAATCGGGCCCGATCCGCGTCCTGCCAGAGCCATTAAAACGCCTGACGAAAATCTGGATCGTCTGGGAGGCGACGGGCCGAATGAAGGATTTCTCCTACAATCATAAGTTCTCGATTGAATTGACCACCCTGAAGGGGGAGATCGTTCTTATCGTGGATTTCATTGTCGAGCGGGTAACCCTCAAAGGCTACAACCTGGTTCTTTTATATTTGCTCTTTTGGAAAGAAGACCCGCCGCAAATTATCCCCGTTCGGCTTGCTCGGTATTGTATCGACCTGAGACCTGATGAATTTCATGTGACCGATGCCATCACGGAAAAGTAGCCCTACGATCCCTGATCCGGTTTATCACCGTCGAACTTGCTCGCTTCAAGGTTTTTCAGGAAACGTAGAATGCTGACTAGAGAGTCGAACATGAAACGCGCTTCATGTTTTTCAACAAGCGTGTTGTCGTGCGCAAGGGACCTGTTATTTCGGACGCTGTTGTAGGCATCGAATATGCTGATCGAGCTTTTCATGATGCGGATTGTCATTGGGTCGAACCGGCCTTCGGCTTCTACCAGCTTTATGTACCTACCGGCACGACTATGGAGGGCTTCATCCTTATCTGTCGCTTCCCCTCGTTGTTGGAGTAAGTGGGCGAATTTCTTCATGCAGTAGGTGTGAAGTCTGTCTAGGGCTGCTTGCGGCTTCTTTGCCTGAATATCTCTCTCGATAGCTGCTACCAGCTCTTCGAGCGTTTCATTCTCCGCAAACTTGTCAATTCCATCGGTAGGGATCACGTCCGTGGCCGCTTCGATGCCTTGCACGATTTCGAAGAACTTCTTTGTTTTGTTCGCATGTTGCCCATCGTTTTGATCAAACGGACCGTACACGGCATCCCGGTGCTCCCAGAGTGCCCGTAAGGCTTTTGCTGCCAGCGGACCATCTGCTTTCGTCAGGAACGTCCGCAAGCAATTGGCCTTCGACCCAGAATTATATAAGGGACCGTAGATATCTATACCGATCTCACCGTCAAAGAATTCCTGAAAAGTCTTGTTGGAAAAATTCATGACGTATCCGGCTCCGGAAGGGCTACCGAAAATGTCATCCACCAGGATTTTCATGATATAAGGTTTGATATATGGCATAAGCAATTATTTCATGGTGGGCGCAAAGATAACTATAATTAATATGATGGCATTGTGTCGATGATCCCGTCAATGAAAAAGCCCCTCAAAATCGAGGGGCTTGATCTTCAGGATTTATATTGGAATGTCTTTTGATGCCGCATATAAAGGGAGAGGTCGTCCGGATCGTCGATGATATAACCGAGGGTTGTTGCGGCAAACCGGAAGTCACTGATTGGATTTGTCGCGACAAAATCGGGATCAAGGCAAAGCGTCCTGCCGTGATAGTATTCGGGGACTTCATTGCTGAGTTTTTGCAGATCAATCCGTGAATACATCGTCATCCCGTCATCCACGAAAAGCGCCAGTGCCTTCGTCGGATCATCGGGTTTTAGCTCGGTGACAAGCCAGACACATTTAGTACCTGGGATATAGAGCTTCGCCACGGGAATGTGATCGTCCCTTGTCCAATCCGGGCCGCCGTTGCGCAGTAATTCTTCCGTCTGTTCTTCGGTAAACAAATCCATGTTAGTCCTTTTGTTGGGGGTTGAAAAAATGGCGATGCGATGAGGATATCAAGCCCTCATCGAGGGCTGCGGCTGGAGTCCTTGCATATATTCGACGGCTTTGGATGCTTCGGACGCGGCGGTGAAGATCAGTTGTTTGTCGTCCTTGAGCACCTTGAGCCAACTTTCGATATAGCTGGCATGATCGCCTCTGATGGTCGGCGTGATCTCCAATTCGGCGCAAAGGAAGGCCGCGCCTAATTCCGCTACCAACTCTTCGGCGGCGTATTTATCGTCGCCAAAGCGTTTGCCTTTGGTTCGGTTGAGGCGTTTTGGACTGCCGGACCAGTGCGTCAGTTCATGGAGAAGCGTTCCGTAATAGGCTTCCTTGGCGCTTCGGGTTTCCGTGTCGATAAACAAGTCCCGCTCCGGCATGTTGATGAGGTCCAGCGTCCGGGAATAATAGGCTTCCGGTTCCTTGTGCTGGACAATCGCCTGCGTGTTGGCAACAAATTCTTCCACATGCTTGATCCGCTCGAACTCGGACCGGACGATCTGTATAGATGGCTGCTCTCCTGGTCGATAGCTGGATAGCTGGCTACGGTTGAAGACATGGGATGCTTTGATGAATGGGATTTTCTCAAGCTCGCCCTCCACCTCTTTTTCAAAGGTGTCATAGTAGACGATCATCGTCCCTTTCTCGCCACCTTTGACCTGTTCCTTTTTATCCTGCCATTGTTTGTAGCTAGCCCATTCAGTCATAGGAAAACCGTTGAGGATCGAAGAATGCCACAACAGAAGGATATTGATGCCCCGGTATTTGTTCCCGGTGGTGAAGTTTTGCGGGATCTTATATGTACCCGGCGATAATGGATCGAAAGGTCGGCCGTCCTGCCACGGTTGAAGCCACGGGACGGTTCCGTCTTGTAGCTGCTGGATGATGGTATCGGTAACTTGCTGATGAATATCGCGGCGGCTGATGGAGTGTACGGTAGCCATGTCTTTACCTTCCTGCTCGTTGGCGGGTTGATGGGAAACGAAAGAGAAGGAAAAGTTGGCTATCCGGTGAGGCCCAGCTTGACCATGTGCCAAGCGTTCACGTCCTTATAAGGCGCGTAGATGTAATTCATCGGCGTATGCAGGAGGTTTTCTTCTGTTTGAAAGAAGGCATCCAGTGATGCGGTCGCGTTCCGGCCCGGTTCGTCATTGTCCATCCACGTGTACGCGGTCTGATAACAATACCCTTTGATGTAAGGCGTGGCCTTTTTCAGGTTGGAGAGCGAATTTAGAACAATTGTGTCGTCGATAAAGCGCTTGCCGTTTTCGTGCTGGATGATAGCGGAAAGATAATCAGTCCATCCTTCAAAAATATGGATGCCGCCACCCTGACCGCCTATCCTGCCGCGAATGAAGGTGATGTATTTCGGGGACGTGCTGGCTTTGTAGAATTCATTGCGGAGTTCATACCCTCCATTGTCATTTTTGAAGCCAAGTGCGAAGATGGTTTTGCGCTTTTCCCGGTTATAGACATCGGCTTCGACAAGGTACTCGTTGGCAATACTCAACGGGAGTCCTCGCGAGTCCAGGTATTCCAATAATTCCGGCCGGATGATCTCGCGCTTTTGCAGGATAGTAAGTTTCGGCTGGCTCTTGGGTGCGTCCGGATCTTGAACGGGAGCAATAACCGGGACATATCCGAGCATGTTGGACATCCAGCGCAAGGCGTCGGAACAGGTGTCGCTGACGCCACTTAGCTTGAGCCATTTACGAACGAAGGTGACACCGTCACCACCCTCACCGATGCCATGATCGTACCATACGTTTTTAGCGGTATCGACATGGAAACTGGCGGTCTTTTCGGTGCGTAGGGGGGATTTGTAGTAAAGGTCGTTGCGGGATTGGCGGTCGGGCTGGATATTGAGCTTGTCTAAAATATCGGAAATAGGTATGGTCTTCGCTTGTTCGATCTTCATCGAGCGACTCCTTGTCAACGGGTTGCGGTGGATTGAATGTCTGGGAGGAAATCGTTAGCGCGATTTCCTCTTTCGTGTTTTAGAATGTCTGTTTGCCTTTTTTGAATTCGAGCAGGTCCGACATTTTGTATTCGGCCCGACCTCCAACAAGAACATATTTCAAATACTTTTTCTGGCTAGCCCATTTTTCCAGCGTTGAAACTGAGCGTCTTAGAAAGTGGGCGGCTTCTTTACGGCTAAGCTGGCGGTCATGGACATTTTTCAATGGCATGTTCAGTCTCCGAGTAAATTGTTTGATTGTTAGTTGCAGGAATCGAGGGAGATTTGCTGCAACGGTGCGCGGGTTGAAATAAGGAATTGAAGCACATAAGTCAACCGAAATAAAAAATATGCAGAGTTATGCAGAGCGATTCATAATGAGATATGTATAAAAGGGTGCTATAACTCGGTTTCGTCGTAGTAACCATCCCACCATTTACTTGTATCAACCGAAAAATTGCTTTCTTCGGCGTCCCAATCTGTAGGATCGCTACAGTAAAATGCAATATTACAATCAAAAGGGTATTCCTGGTCGACCTCTGCTCCGTCATCATTTTTCAGGTCTGAATTCGATCCGAATTGATGGACGACTGAAATCTTCCCCTTAGATTCAACTCGGATAAAGACTGAATCTATTGATTTGATCTTATAGTTGTCCAGGTAAATTTCTTCGATTGAATGATGGCTAGCTATTTCATCTAATGGCAAAAGCGTCTCATACATGGCTTGGAAATCCACCGCATTATAAACTTTTTCTTCAAGAGCCTTGAATAACTCGGCCTTGAAACTTTGTATTAGCGAAAGGAAATCATGTAGCGATTGTAGTATGTTTTGGATAATGGAATTTGCTTTAATCTCATCTGTGCCGAATGTTTTCTCAGTTATATGAGTATAGGCATTAAGCCTTTCGTATGCTTTTTTTAGCTCCTTAATGTGCTTCGAGACATCAACATTAAGATCGTTCATGACAAAGTCGTCATCAACACCAAACTGAATGGCATATTTTAATTGTGACTCTCTGTTTGGGACTGTTTTGTCAGATTGCTTGAAAGTGTGTATTTCGGGATCAAACCATGAGCAGAGTTGTATTTCCTCGCTAGGAGAACTCGCTTTTAGAATGTTATCGATCACACTCCTTAGTGAGAAGGAAAAGTTATTTATTCTTAGCGGATTGGACCTGTCTTTCAAATTGTCTATACTCGCGGCAAATAGCCGTTTGAGAAAGTCTCCTTCAAGAAGAGACGAAACCTGTTTTGATAGGTCGTCGATAGACATTAGATTACCTGATGTGAAAGCAAAGTTAGCCTAAAATACATGCTTTTTCGAAATTCAGCTAGGATTGAATGAAATGGTTTTTTCTTTTCACGGCAAAAAAAGATCCTCGTTATCCATCCGTCGAACGGAGCGTCGCAACGATGCCCAATAGATAATCCTTCGCTGACTTCATAATTTCCTTGTCTTTCCGGCGTAGCAGTTCATCCAGCTTTTGCTCGTTTCGCTTTGTCCGTTCGATCCATTCCTTTATGAGATCGTTTTGCTCGGTTAGCTTTGTATTGATGCTACGCAGAAAATCCCTCTCGGTGATTTGATCGGACTGTGGCGGAAGCTGAGCCAGTAGCTCCTTTACGTCTCGATGGATGCCCTTCTCGGCAAGCTCCTTTTTGAAAGCAGTATAAAATCGGATCATAAAAGCTGACGGGGGTGGTTTTCGGCCCCGTATCCAGGCGGATACATTTCCTTTGTCGTCTCCTGTTCTCTTGGCAATGGCGGAAACTGCGAATTTGAGTTTGAGCGCGGAGACATCCGCAAGAAACGGGTTGGTGCCGTCTTGAAGCATAAGGTTTAAATTTTGTTATTTGGAAAGGTGTCTACGGGTTAATTATAGTGAGGTCGTTGACGGTTCACGATGGCTCGATTGTGCAGTGTGATGACGGTCTTGTCGATACGGGCAATAGCCCTCATGGTCTCTTTGTGCTCTTCCCGTTGCCGTGCGATCTCCTTTTCGATCTTAGTGAGCAATTCGATCTTCTTTTCCACCTTGCGGACAAGCACGTTCCAAACAGCTTCCTTCGTCGATCTCTTTTTGTGCGGGGTGATACGGATAAAGGTTTTCACGTCCCGATTGATGCCGACGGCGGCAAGCTCAGTCTCGAAGGCGGTGTAGAAGCGGACCAGGAACCCGTTACCCGGTCTTTTTACCCCGCGCATATAGGCAGATACATTACTGGGATCGTCGCCCGTTCTTCTGGTGATAAGGGCAACAGGATTTTTCAGCCGCAATGCCAGAGCATCGGGAATGAAGGGAATAAACGTCTTTCGCATGGTTGTTGATTTAAATGAGGATAGGTAAATAAGACTAATTGCGGTGTTGGTTTCTTCGCTCGGAACGGGCGATCAATATATCCAGTTTATGCTCGATGCGTTTTAATCGCTCCCGGTCGCTGACAAGGATTTCAAGTTGAACGGACAGAGTTTGATCGGTCTTGGCATTGGCCGTTTTCATATCGGCGAGTTCTGTGAGGACGGTAGCAAGATTAGGTTTGCTCATGATGATGTATTTGGTTTAAATAAATTTCAGGCCGCGCAAAAGGCTTTCGATGGCATGAATGATAGATATACTTTTGAGGGGATAAAGGGATGATACTTTTTCGCCGTTGAGTAATAGAAAGACGGCCTCCGTTGGGACAATCCGGTCATTTAATGTAAAGCCGTTCCGGGATATGGCGGTCGCCATGATCCGGTTGCCACATTTGAAGACATGCTCCATCCAAAAGAATTTGTTATCCCAATGCGTCAGCCGGGTTTGCAGGACAAAACGCTGAAACATCTGTAAGGAGTGCCGATACTGGATATGTGCCGTCAGGACAAAGGGTTGTAGCCGTTGCAGGGCGAGAGCGTTCCAGCCGCCCATGCGGATCATCAGGTCGATGCGCCCGAGGTCCATAAAGGCATGGTAACGATCATTTCCGGCACGTCTAAAGACACAATCCCAGGGCATAACGATAAAATGCAAGATGGATGGTTCGGAAATATAAAGGTTTCGTCCTCTTAGGAGCGCGCACATGATGACGCGCAGTAAACGCATATACAGTCGCATAGGGTAAGTATTGAATAGTGAAGGATTAAAATTGCCGGTACTCTCCGCCTTTGGGTCAGCAATGCAATAGAGTACGGATAAGGCGGATTTCCCGGCAAAGCGGTTTCTCCTAGGAAACAATGGTCTTGGGTAGATCGAGAAGCCGTTGACAAAAGACCTGGGTCTTTTGCAGAAGGTCATTAGCGATGGTCAATACTTGCCCATAGCTTAGCCCCTTGTGTCTTGGCTTGGACCATCCCTCGCGTTCAAATTCCTCGCGGGTCTTGGTTAATTTCATGAGGATAAGACCATCCGCCAGTCCAAAAAGGGTAACTTCGTCGCCACCTTTGAACCCCCATTCATAAAACCAGTGTCCCTTCATTTGAAGGTGAGGTGTATATATATTGGTCCGCCCGATCTCATCCCCTCTCAAAAGCATCATCTGTTTAGCCCCGTAGGGCATTTTTGTGTATTCGTACATAACAAAAATTGATCTGTGAAAAAAATTGTTCCTGCCTAAGCTCGTTTTTGGGCGTTACGCGTCCTCTCGTCCCATTCCTTTGTCGATGTGATGAATATTTGCTGAGGACCGCTAACAACTGTGATGTTGTTTCCGGGATTAAAGCCAATCTCCGAAAGCCAATAGCCGTACAGAGAAATACAGGGCATCCGATTGGGTGGCCCCTGCAAGTTCCTCGGACCGAATTTCTCAAAGACAGTCAAATACCTTGTATCGTAATAGCCCATATTCATCTGCACAGTGATCCGACCCAACTGGATATAGGATGCCTCGAAAAACCGGATGATCTTGTCGGTCATGTAAAACAGATCTTCCCGCGCCTTCGGATCGCCGTAGGGGATGTTTTCGGTTGTGCTGCAAACATCCCGCATCGCAACGATCAGTTTGCGTGCGGCCTCTATTGATACATCGTCTTTGAACTCCTGCAAGACACGGTGCGGATCGTTCATTTCTTCTTTGGTCAGGTAGCATATCTGCCCCTCCTTTCTTTTTTCGTCTTTCATGTTCCTGTCATTTGAAGTGATGAAATAGTGTTGTCTTGGTTATCATTGGATATTTCGGATTTTAATTTCTCTATGCGCTTCAATAGGGTATGGATTGTTGACGCATGCCAGCGACAATCGCCGCCCTGAAAGGTTGCAATACCTTCCTTGTTGAATTGCTTCGCCAACTTCTCCCGCGTGTTGAAGCCTTTCGCCCATCGGTCCTCCACAACTGGCATCAGGTCGATGGCTTTGGAACGGGTTTTGGCTTTCATCAACGCACCTAATGCCTTGCCTGTCTTGCCAAGGATAACGCCCCGTTTTCGAGCTTCTTCTAGCCCTTGTTTCGTCCGCCGGGAAATGTCCTCGCCTTCCTCTTGATAACGGATGCTATCTTTCAAAAGGTCCAAGCGAGTGGCGTAAGGCTTGTCGGCGGAGATGATCCGCACCTTCCCTTCCAGAAGGACAGCCGCAAAAAACGCGTTCCGTGTCAAACGGGACATGTCCGCAATAATCAGAGCTTTTTTGTAACGGCGGCAATACCGGATTGCCTTTTGTAGTTCTTTACGTTTATTTCTCTTGCCGCTTTCGATTTCGCAGTATTCTTTTACAACCGTAGCGCCAATGAGCAATAAACAATTTGTGACATTGGTCTTTTGGGCGTCTAACCCTAAGCGAGTTTTTCCTTGTCCTGGTGTGGAAGCTCTATAATAAGCAACAGCTTCTATTGTAGTTTGTGTCATAGCGTCTCCATTTGTTAAACAACGAAGAATTATTTTTGAATGACCAAAAGGCAATAGGCCGGGTTTATCCGCTGTGTAAGACGCTGGTTAGAAAGTGAAGTCAAAAACGTCGATCCTTGCTGTTTCAGTAGTTAAACAACGTTCATCCTTAGACGAAGAAATAAATTTTCTGCTTATCTTAGTGCACTAATAGTTCATAGGATCAGGTTTAATGGCTAGGGACTTTGATTAGAGACCTCCCGCGCATCCGGGGAGGTTTTTTTATCGCTTAAAATCAATCAGTATATGAAACGCACGCTCTTGATGATCTGCACGTTAGCAGGTCTTTTCTTCGCTTGTTCAAAAGGCAACCCCGGATCGTCCGACCCTGTCGGACCGGGCAACGGCACACATGACACCACCCCTGCACCGCCAAAGCACGACACCACCCCGAAGCCGCCACCGCCACCAACGGAAACGCCGGGTGTCACCAAAATCAGCGGTACGCTCAGTTGGGACGTCGATTTGTACAGAGGTTTCATTATGGTTGGTGGCGGGATTGGGACTAGTATCGAACTCGTGGATTACGATACGGCGTATTGCAGTGCAGAACTTATCAACGCCTACAAGGGAACGTGTACCATCAAGTATTACACCCTGAACGGTGATACGGGCGTTTCCTTTATTTTTTCCAATCAGGACTATTGGACAAGCGAAGCGGCTTGCGATCATCCCGATACGGCGGGCATTGTGCAAATCCATGTCTACCGGAAGGACGGGAAAAATATCTGGCCCGGCGTCAAGGATGTTTACATGCCAATGGGCCGCGCCTCGGGAAATGTGGTAGGACAGGGTGAAATGTCCATCACTGATTATACGGGTGTTTGGGCCAAGCTGACGCTCGATAGCTTGGCGGCGATTGTTAGCCGTCGATCAAAGCTGACCTTGCAAGACTTCAGCGGGTTCTGATCTGGCGACAGAACGCAAAAGGCCGGGACGTGCAAGACGTTCCGGCCTTTCATTTTTAGATGAATTGTCGCTATTCTAAACGGCGACCTGATGCTTCCAAAACACGCGGACGGATTTTGTGTCGGTCTTTTTGCGCGCTTTCGCCAGATCGTAGTTTTCCTGGGCGTGCATCCAGAACTCAGCCGAGGTGTTGAACGCCTTCGCCAATTTCAGAGCCATCTCGGGTGTGATGCTCTGTTTGCCGTTGATAATCGCCGACAGCGTCTTACGGGTGGTCCGCAAGCCCTTCGCCACTTCTTCAATGGGAAGTCTCTTGCCGGTTTCTTCGCGCAGACCTTCAATCGTCTCGCGGATCAGTTCGCCCGGATGGGCAGGGTCAAACATAGCCATAAGTTGTTCCTCCTTTAATGATAATCCAAATAATCGACATCCAGCACGTTTACACCGTCAAACCGAAAGATGATCCTGTAATTCTTGTCCACCTTCACCGCCCAAAATGCCGCCAGATCGCCGGTCAGCGGGTGCAATCCATAACCGGGGACATTCAAATCGCCGGGCGATGTGGCCGCATCCAGACGGGTCAGGATCAGGCGAATCTTGGGGACATGCTGAGGCTGTAGCTTCGAGGCGTTCCCCTTCTCGTAGAACAGCTTCAGTCCCTTGTGCCGAAAACTCGCAATCATAGTATAAATGTAACGCGAAACGTGTCACGTGTCAAGTCAAAAATACGTTTTTCCCGACAAATTTCCAAGCCCGCTGCTTCCTTGGAACGGGGCCTAAAAGGTCCCTCTGGCGTTCTTTTCCAAGTAATCATCTATCGAAGTCAGATCATAGAGGATAATTTTCTTTTCCGGCTGGCTAAAGCGGATTCGCCCCTCATTGCGGAATTTTTGCAGGGTAGTGTTGCTTTTTACATTGAGCCGTTGCATGGCCTCTTTTTCCGAAATCCATTTGCGGACATTCTTGTCCAGTTTTTTGTCAACGTACTGGCACACGTTGTCCAAAAGGGCATAAAAGGCGTCTTCCTGAATACAAATAACATTCATGTTTTGCAAATTGGCCCGATGTGTCGCTGAAACGATACATCGGGCGGTGAATAAATTGGTCGATGAATGGTTGGAAGGGAGAAGGAAGCAGCGAACTAGTCAGAATTCAAAATTTTCGCGTAATCTTGTTAATGGCCTCCGGGTTTCCGTCAACGCCCAGGTCGCGCAGATATTCGGCATATGCCTGATAAGAGGTGTGCCCGGTTACCTGCATGATGTCTTTATCTTGTGCGCCGTCCTGTTTCAGGTGAATGACCCGCGTATGTTTGAAACTGTACGGCGTATGATCCGAAGTAATCCCCGCCTTCTTTCTGATTTTGGCGAAGCGCGACGAGATCATATTATTGGGAAACGGCTTAGGCGACGGCGTATTCTCGTGCACGAATTTGATCCGATTGCCTTTGCCGATGACGTAAAAGTCGGTTGGATAGTGCTTGCGAATATAGGTCAATTCCTCCATCAATTCATCGGGGATAGGGATAAATCTGTCGGCGTCGGTCTTGGCTTCTTCGGCTTGTATCAAGACCTGCTTACGGTCCAGAAAGATATTGCCGACGCGAAAATGCTTAAGCTCCTTTTCTGCCCGGATGCACAAATAATAGATCAGCTTGGTCGCAAAATAGACGAGCGGATCATCTTCTTTCATCACTTTGCGCACCCGGTCAAACTGTTCAGGATCATAATAACGGTGCTTCTTGGATTTGGTTTTTTTCTTTTCGATGCCTGCCGTCGGAATATCCGCGATGATTCTTTTCTTTTCGAGAAACTTGAACAGAGTCGAGAGTGCCGTTTTGTTATTATTAAAGGTGCGGTTGCTCCATCCGTTTGCGGTGCTGGCTTCCCGTAAAGCTGCCGTGACATGATCTTCCGTTATGATCGTGACCGGCTCGTGGTGCATATTGCGCTTGGTCAGATAGGCTGTCAGGGCCTCAATGGCGCGTTTTAGTTTGGTCAGGGTGGCATCCTCTAACCCGCGCTGTTCCCATTCCTGAATGAAATAATTAAATGCCTGGGTGCAGGTCCAGACCTTTTGTTGTGCGGTCGGCGTCTGCTGCTGGAATTGGACGACAGCTTCCTCGGCATACTCAAAAGGATTGAAGCCTTTTTCCAACGCGGAGCGGACCGCTGTTATTAAAAGATGGGCATATTCGTCCGTCTTGATCCGGTTGATGTCTTCGTAAACCTTAAAACCTTTCCACTTTGCATTGTTGTAACGGTAGCGCAGTTCCTCCGGTATACGGAACTGATACTCTACCCACCATTTGTCTTTTCCTTTGTAGAGTTTGGGTTCTTTCCAAGTGACATACTTGCCCAAAATTTGGTCCCCGTTTTGGTCCCTGTAGTTTTTTAAAAACGAAAACGGCCTGTTGTTCAGGCCGTTATTCTGTACCGCGTAGGGGAATCGAACCCCTCATTCCTCCGTGAAAGGGAGGCGTCTTAACCGATTGACCAACGCGGCGTTCGTATAAACCGTTTTGCCGGTTTTCCGTGAGGAAGTGCGGAAGGTGCACTGTCAGAAAATTAGCGCATCTTCCGCAAAGCGCTAATGTCTGTCCTTCAGACCGCCGCAACGGCGGCTAAAAGGGAGTGCAAAGATATAGTCCTTCACAAGATCAGCCAAATTTTTCATTATCAATTTCTCCCCGCCTAACACATCCCGGGCGCCGCCGCAACAACTCCCGCCATTCCACTCCGCCCGCCACCGCAAATCCCACCGATAAAAAAGCCTACCGCTGCAAGCCCGCGGCTACAAGCCGCCTCCCCCCAAACCCCACCAACTCAAATGCCCGCCCAAAAAAACACCCACCAAAAAAAAGCCAAAAAATCACCCAAAACAAGCCAGGAATCAATCGGCCGAAGGCCCATCATTGGCCATATAATGCCCCGCACCAATGTCCAAACCGCCCGAAAAAGCCTTCATTATCTCCAACCTAAAAACACACACCCCAAGCAATTGGTTCTAAAAAACTTACCTCCGCTTTTCACCCGATCCCCAAAAATTTATAATATAGTAATAATCAATATTGTAACTTCGCTTCCTTAAAATTCAAACTCAAATTCATCGTTATGAGCACAGTTAAAGTTGCTATCAACGGTTTTGGCCGTATCGGACGATTGGCTTTCCGCCAGATTCACGGACTCGAAGGGATTGAAGTAGTGGCGATCAACGACTTGACCAGCCCCAAAGTATTGGCTCACCTGCTGAAATATGACAGCGCACAAGGCCGCTTCGAAGAAGACGTAAAATCCACCGAAAACTCCATTATCGTCAACGGTAAGGAGGTCAAGATATATGCTCAAAAGAACCCCGCCGATATTCCCTGGGGCTCCCACAATGTAGATGTGGTTCTCGAATGCACCGGCTTCTTCACCGACAAGGAAAAGGCCGAGGCACACCTCAAGGCGGGCGCCAAACGCGTCGTCATCTCCGCCCCCGCTACCGGCGACCTGAAGACCATCGTCTTCAACGTCAATCATAACATCCTCGACGGCAGCGAAACCATCATCAGCTGCGCTTCCTGTACCACCAACTGTCTGGCTCCCATGGCCCAGGTACTCGACGACAAATTCGGTATCGTTTCCGGTCTCATGACCACCATCCACGCTTATACGAACGACCAGAACACCCAGGACGCCCCCCATGCCAAAGGCGATCTCCGCCGTGCGCGTGCGGCAGCCGCCAACATCGTGCCCAACAGCACCGGCGCCGCCAAGGCCATCGGCCTCGTCCTCCCCAAGCTCAAAGGCAAGCTCGACGGTGGCGCCCAGCGCGTGCCCGTCCTCACCGGCTCGCTGACCGAACTGGTAACCGTCCTCAATAAGAAGGTCACCATCGAAGAGGTCAATGCCGCCATGAAGGCCGCTGCAAATGAATCCTTCGGTTATACCGAAGACGAGATCGTTTCCACCGATGTGATCGGTATCCGCTACGGCTCCCTCTATGACGCGACGCAGACCCGCGTCATCACCAACGGCGACGTTCAACTCGTAAAGACCGTCTCCTGGTATGACAACGAAATGAGCTATGTCAGCCAGCTCGTCCGCAGCCTCCACTACTTCGCCAAACTGATCTCCAAATAAGGTTGAACGAACTCCAAAGCCCGATCCCCCATGGATCGGGCTTTCTTACTTTTAACACGGGCTTGCCCACTCTTAACATCTACCAAAATGAGCCAATTCAGCCAGCACAGCTTTGCAAATGAAAAGGCCCTGATCCGGGTCGACTTCAACGTACCGCTCAACGACAAATACGAGATCACCGATGACACCCGCATCCGCGCCGCCATCCCCACGATCAAAAAGATCCTCGCAGACGGCGGCAGCGTCATCCTGATGTCCCACCTCGGCCGTCCCAAGGACGGACCATCCGAAAAATATTCCCTCAAACACCTCGTCCCCCACCTCCAGCAGCTCCTGGGCACCCAGGTCGCCTTCGCCACCGACTGCATCGGCGAACCCGCCACAAAAGCCGCCACCGCGCTGAAGCCCGGCCAGGTCCTGCTGCTGGAAAACCTGCGATTCCATAAAGAGGAAGAAAAAGGCGACAAGGCCTTCGCCCAACAGCTCGCCAAACTCGGCGACGTCTATGTCAACGACGCCTTCGGCACCGCCCACCGCGCCCATGCCTCCACCGCCGTCATCGCCCAGTTCTTTCCCAAAGACAAGCGGATGTTCGGCCTGCTGATGGAAAGCGAGGTCAACAGCGCAGAGAAGGTCCTCCACCAGGCGCAAAAGCCATTCGTCGCCATCATCGGCGGCGCCAAGGTCTCCGACAAGATCCTCATCATCGAGAACCTCCTGGAACGCGCCACAGATATTATCATCGGCGGCGGCATGGCCTACACCTTCTTCAAAGCCCTTGGCGGCAACATTGGGAAGTCCCTCTGTGAGGACGATCGCCTCGACACGGCCCGCGAGCTCTGCTCCAAAGCCGAAAAGAAAGGTGTCCGCATTCACCTGCCCGCCGACAGCATCATCGCCGACAAGTTTGCCCCCGACGCGAACGACTCCTCCGCACCGAGCAACAATATCCCCGACGGCTGGATGGGCCTCGACATTGGCGAGAACGCCTGCGAGCAATTCACCAACGTCATCCACCACAGCAAGACTATATTATGGAACGGCCCCATGGGCGTTTTCGAAATGGAAAAATTCCAGCGCGGCACCCGCGGCATCGCCCGCGCCGTCGCCGAAGCCACCCAGAAAGGCGCCTTCTCCCTCGTCGGCGGAGGTGACTCCGTAGCCGCCGTCAATCAATTCGGCTATGCCGACAAGGTCAGCTATGTCTCCACCGGAGGCGGCGCCATGCTCGAGTACTTCGAAGGGAAGGAACTCCCCGGTATCGCCGCCGTTAAAGCGTAACCGCCGGCGAAACGGGCGGAACGCCAAACCGCCGATCACATAATTTTTGTACAAATCACCCGGCAAGCCCGATAATTCGATAGATTTATCGGGCTATTTTGTTCACAAACCCAACCATCATGCGCCGAAGCCCGCTATTCATCCTTGTCCCGGCCCTCCTGCTGGTCACCATCACGCTCAACGCCCAGAAAAAACACCCCTCCGCCGGCCGCTTCGCCGGTCTGGACACCACCTTCGCCCGCGTCCTCAAAGACTGGCATGCCGCCGGTTTCGCCGTCGCCGTCGTCGAAAAGGATAGCATCGTCTACGCAAAAGGCTTCGGCTATAAAGACTTCGAACAAAGGTCCCCCGTCACCCCCAATACGGTCTTCGCCATCGGCAGCTGTACAAAGGCCTTTACCGCTTCGCTCATCGGCCTCCTCCAAAAACAGGAGCTCGTCGACATCGACAAACCCGTCCGCCAGTATCTGCCCGAACTGAAATTTTACAACACGACCATGGACAACATGATCACCCTGCGGGATATGATGTGCCATCGCACAGGCCTATCCCGCTACGAGACATCCTGGTTTATCAACCCGCCCGGCTCACGCGATTCACTGATCCGCCGCGTCCAATACATGGAACCCACCGCCGGGGTCCGCGAGCGCTGGCAATACAACAACTTCATGTTCCTCGGCCAGGGACTCGTCGTGGAAAAGGTCACCGGCCGGTCCTGGGAAAAGAATATACAGGATAGTATCCTCACGCCGCTCGGCATGACACACACCGGCTTCACTATCGACGACCTGCAAAAGAGTCCCGACCACTCCTATGGCTACGAGGTAAAGAAAGACAGCATCCTCCATCGGATGGCCTACCACCGGCTTCCCGAGATGGCTCCCGCCGGTGCTATCAACAGCACTGTCGTCGATCTGTCAGCTTGGCTCCGCCTCTGGCTCCACAACGGCAGCTACAAGGGTAGGGAAGTGCTGCCCGCAGGCTACGCCGCCGAAGCCACCAGCGTCCAAATGGCCATCGGTGGCGGCCTCCCCTCCAAAGATGCGCCCGATATCTACTTTAACGGCTATGGATTCGGGTGGTTCATCGACTCTTACCGGGGTCACTACCGGGTCGAGCACGGCGGCAACATCGACGGCTTCTCCGCCAACATCTGTTTCTTCCCCGCCGACAGCATCGGTATCGTCGTCCTGAGCAATCAAAACAATTCTCCCATCCCGGCCATCGTCCGGAATTTCATCGCCGATCGGCTTTTGCACGCCCCGTACAGGGACTGGGAATCCGAACGGAAGAGTGAGGCGGACAAGTCACATAAAGAAGACAAAGCGGCCGCCGCCTCCAGGCAATCCAACCGGCAGCCAAAGACCCATCCCTCGCACCCGCTCGGCGACTATGCCGGCCTGTTCGCCAATCCGGCCTATGGCAATTTGGACATCACGCTAAGCAACGACTCGCTGGTGGTACATCTTCCTTATCAAAAATGGTGGTTGAAACATTTTCACTATGATGTGTTCGAACCCTTTGACATCGATTCGCAGGACGGTATCGACACAACCGACCACGGCAATGTCCGTTTTTCCTTCGGCATGGATGAGCTCGGTAATATCACCACCGTCACGCTTGGCTTGGACGACAGGCCCGTCCCGTTTACCCGCGTGGCAAGAGCCACAACGCTCACCCCGGAACAACTCAATAAATACACTGGCGAATTTTTGGTGGGCGAATCTCTCACGGTGACTGTCTCCGTAAAACGGAACACGCTCTGTTTGACGGCTCCGGGGCAGGGCGAGTATGAACTGGCTCCCATCGACACGGATAAATTCGCATTCAAGACCGTCAACGGCTTCTATATCCAGTTCCAACTCGATGCCAAAGGCACGGTCACCGGCCTGACGGCCATCCGGCCCAGCGGCAATTTCAAAGCGACAAAAAAGAAATAGCCGCCCGCCCTGCAACCCGCCTGCCCAAGCCCTTGCGCCGTCGCCCGCCTGATTATATCTTGATCACGATCTTCCCAAACTGCGCGGCGGCATCCATATGCCTAAAAGCCGCCTCCCCCTCGTCCATCCCAAACACCCGGTCCACCACCGGCCGGATGCCGTGCCTCCCCACAAACTCCACCATCTCCGCAAAGTCCTCCGGGTTCCCCATCGTCGATCCCAAGACATTCAGCTGCTTCCAGAACACCCGCCGCCACACCAGCGAAGATGGATTCCCGCGCGTCGCGCCGTAAAAAACAAGCCGTCCCCCCGGCGTCGCCAGGTCCAGCAGATCATTCACCCCGTCTCCGCCCGCCCCGTCGACGATGACATCAAAAGCGCCCGCCTGCCCCTTCAGTTCGTCCACCCAACCGGGAGTATTATAGTTGACCCCGCCGACCGCCCCCATCTTGCGAGCCCGCGCAAGTTTCTCGTCACTCCCCGAGCTCACATACACCCGGGCTCCCAGGGCCACCGCATATTGCAGCGCAAACAAAGCTACCCCGCCGCCGATCCCCGTGATCAGCACCCGCTCTCCCGCCTGCAGCCGGCCTCGCGTCATCAAAGCACGCCAGGCCGTCACCCCCGCCAGCGGCAAAGCCGCCGCCTCGGTAAAAGAAAGATGCGCAGGTTTGACCACCAGGTTGCCCAACGGCGCTACCACGTATTCGGCCAGCGTCCCGTCGTCCGGCAACCCCAAAATGCGGAAACCCGCCGGATCCTGGAAACCCGCCTCATGCCCCCAGTCCAACGCCGGATCGATAATCACTTCCCTCCCGATCCACTCCGTCCCAAAACCCGCATGCCCCAAACCACCCGTCACCGCACCGAAGCCCACCGAACCACCCGCACCCGCCGCCCCACCAAGGCCCGCCGCCGGTCCCACCGCCTCCACAACTCCCGCCCCATCCGACCCCGGGATGATCGGGTACTTCAACCCCGCATACTGCCCCTTCTGTATCCACACATCGCGGTGATTCAATGCCGCCGCATGCACCCGCACCAGCGCCTGGCCCGCGGCAGCCACCTTGTCCGCCACCGACTGCAGCTTCACCGGCCGGTCCTTCTCCGTTATTACCAATGCTTTCATAGGGACTAAGGTACCGCCCCAAAACGATCCCCGCGTTATGCCGGACACAAAAAGTATCAAAACCGGTCAGCCCAAGGGCGATAGAAAACGCTAACCTCATAACCCACAAACAGTTATAAAATTGGCACAAAGCTGGAAGCGAACTACACATACCTGCGCAGATATGCTCAAAAACTATCTTTCCATCCTTATCCGCGGTTTCCGCAAAACCCCACTTTTCCCTTCCTGAACATCGCCGGCCTGGCCCTTGGCATCGCCTGCGCCGCCCTGATTTTCTTATGGGCCGAATACGAGCTCAGCTTCGACCACCAATATGCGAAACGGAACCAGCTGTACTCCATCGAAATGAACATCGACTACTCGGGTACCATCGACACCTATTACTCCGTTCCCGGGCCCATGGGCGACGCCACGCGGACAGCCATCCCCGAAATAGTCAATATGACCCGCCTCGGCCTCGGCTACGATTTGTTTGCCTGGAAAGACAAATCCACCTATGAACGGGGCTTTTATGTCGATACCGGCTTCTTCTCCATGTACCAGCCGGAATTTATCCGGGGCAACGCCACCGGCTTCGACCATCCGCATACCCTGGTGCTTTCGGAAAGGATGGCGCAAAAATTCTTCGGTACCACTGACGTCGTCGGCAAGCCGCTGCGGGTCGATAACCAGGACGAATACACCGTCATAGGTGTCGTAAAAGACTGGCCGTCCAATGTCTCCCTTCGTTTCGATTGGCTTGCGCCCGTCAGCAACTTTATGGATAACAACCGGTGGCTGAGATCATGGGAAACCTATGGGATCATCACACAGGTGGAATTACGGCCGGATGCCGACGCGGCCAGGGTAAACACCCGGCTCTCAGCCATGCTCCGGTCTAAAGCGCCACTCTATGCGCATGCCGGCTGCTTCCTCTGGCCTATGAAGAACTGGCATCTCTATGATCATTTTTCGAATGGCCGGCCCGACGGCGGCCTCATCACGTTTATCCGCCTTTTCTGCACCATTGGCTGGATCATCCTCCTCATCGCCTGCATCAACTTTATGAACCTGGCAACGGCCAGGGCCGCTCAACGCGCCCGCGAAGTCGGGGTCAGGAAGACGCTGGGAGCCATGCGAAAAGCACTCATCGCGCAATTCATCCTGGAATCTATCCTGATGTCCTTTGCCGCCGTGATAATAGCAGTCGGCCTGGTATACCTCGCCCTGCCGGCATTTAACACGCTTCTCGACAGACAGCTTCCCTTTACGCCGCTGGCGCCCGCGCATCTTGCCGCCCTTGTCGGCATCGGCCTTCTTTGCGGGCTCGTCGCCGGCAGTTATCCCGCTTTCTATCTTTCCTCCTTCAACCCCGTCGCCGTGCTCAAAGGACAGCGGATCTCGATGAAAAGGGGAGCGGGGTTTATCCGCAAGGGATTGGTAGTAACGCAGTTCAGCGTCTCCGTGATCCTTATTGTCTGCACGGCCATCATCTACCAGCAGGTTCAGCATATCCGGTCGCGGGATCTGGGCTATGACAAAGAACATCTGCTGTACACCTCCCTCCAGGGCGACCTGGCCGCACATTTTAACGCGTTCCGATCCGACCTCTTGCAAACCGGTGTAGTCGCCGATGCGGCGATAAGCTCCAGCCCGGCCCTGGCGATGTGGATGACCGTTACGACCAAAGAGATGACCTGGGCAGGGGCCGATCCGAATAAGGATGTAAAGATGTGCTGGGAAAATGTTTCCCCCGAATATTTCTCGACCATGGGATTGCACCTCAAGGAGGGCCGCGGCTTCTATCCGGACATAAAATCCGACAGCGGCGATATCGTCGTCAATGAGACGATGGCCCGCATGGTAAGTGCGAAATCCTGCATTGGCCGGTACGTCACCTATGGCCACGGGGATCGGTACAGGATTGTAGGGGTCGTAAAGGACTATCTGTTCAATGATATGTACGCCTCCGTCGCACCCTTGATCCTCGCCTGCCTGCCGGAGTCCAGGCAGAACTACGGTTTCCTGGAGATCCGCGTAAAACCCGGCAACCTGCCCGCCAGCCTCTCCAAAGTGGAGGCGGTCATGAAGGCCAACAACCCGGGTTATCCATTCGACTACACGTTTGCCGACCAGCAATTCGAACGGCTTTTTACGCTGGAGGCCCGCATCGGTAAGTTCGCCGGTATCTTTTATCTGCTGACGATCTTCATCTCCTGCCTGGGCCTGTTTGGTCTGGCCGCCTATACCGCCGAACGCCGGACCAAAGAGATCGGCGTTCGTAAAGTATTGGGCGCCTCCACCGCCGGACTGGCGGGCCTCTTATCCAAAGAGTTCCTGCAACTGGTAGCACTGTCCTGTGTGATCGCCTTCCCCCTGGCCTGGTGGTTCATGCATCACTGGCTCAAGGACTATGCCTATCGTACAACCATCCACTGGTGGGTATTCGCGTTGGCAGGATTGGCGGCACTGCTCATCGCTTTGCTCACGGTCAGCGCCCAGGCCATAAGAGCCGCTCTCGCCAATCCCATTCACAGCCTGCGAACGGAGTGACGCACAAAGCCGCGGCCGGCCATCCGGCCGGCCGCGCACCTTTCTATTTGCAGATCCTGCTAATATTTAAACACCTTCCCCCCCGCCATCACCTCCTGCGTCTTCTCATCAAAGGTTACCCGCTGCCCCGTCCGGTACGCCGCATTCGCCATGATCACCGCGATTGAATGATGGTATCCCGCTTCGATCGGCGCATTCGGCTGCTTCCGGCTCCGCACACACTCCATCCAGTTCCTCACATGCGCCGTCGTCAACGGATCGCCCCCCGTGCTCGCCTCCGTCGAAGCCTTCAACGCCGTCTCCTTCAAGGAGACGTCCGGTAAAAGATTCGCCTTCATCCCCATCGCACTCGCATACCTCTCCGTAAGGCCGCCTTCATGCGAAATGACATTCGTATCCAGGTTCATCGTCCCGCCGTTGGAATAATATATCTCTTTCGTCTCCCCCGAGCTGTTCGTCTGCCGCGACGTGAACACCACCTGGAAGCCCTTCGACAGATCGTCCAGCGGGCCGTAATCAAACACCACCGTCATCGTGTCGGCGTTTTTACGCCCATCCTTCCACGCATAGATGCCCCCGTTAGCCGACGCGCTCCTCGGATGCGGCAGCTGTGAGAACCAGTGCACGGTATCTATCTGGTGGCTCATCCATTGCCCGGGCAACCCCGACGAATAGGGCCAGAACAGCCTGAACTCGAGGTGTTTCCTCGCGTCGAACGGTTCGTAGGGCCGGTTCATCAAAAAGCGCTTCCAGTCCGTGTCCGCCTCGCGCATCTCCGCCACCAGCGCAGGACGCCGCCAGCGACCCGGCTGATTGACATTCCAGGTCAGCTCGACCATCACGATCGGCCCGAACTTGCCGGATTGAATAAAGTCGGCAGCCGCCCAATAATTCGCGCCGCTCCGCCGTTGCGAACCGATCTGCACGATCCTGCCCGAATCCTTCACCGCTTTCAACACCGCCCGCGCGTCCTCCATGGTTTCAGCCAGCGGCTTTTCGGTATAGGTGTCCCGCCCCGCCTTCACCGCCTCGACCGTATGCAGCGCATGTTGGAAATCTGCGGTCGAGATCATCACCGCGTCCACGTCTTTTATCGCATAAAGGGCGTCGTTATTTACACAAGGCGTCACCGCGTGACCGAACTTCTGCGCCAGGAAGGCGCTGCCCTCTTCCCGCCGCTTCTTCCAGATGTCCGACACCGCGATGATGTCGAAGTTCATCTCCTGGTAACTCTTCAGAAAGGCAGGGATATGATCGTTCCGGTGCCGGTCCGAAAACCCCACCACGCCCACGCGCACCCGGTCATTGGCGCCGATGATCCGGTTATAGCTGCTGGCGCTGAACCCCATGGCCCCCGTATAGATGGCCATCCCGGCCATGCTCGATTGACGGATAAAATCCCTGCGATTTGTTGTCATATGGAAGTGTCATTTTGATACTTAAAAAGGAATTGATACTTAAATGTACTAATTTAGATCAAACGCTTCTCATATGAATACAGGTACCTTCCGCAAACGTTTTCGTAAGTATTTCTCCATGATCAGTAGGGCGTTCCCTTCCGGCCGCCGCGCAAATGCGTTCTCGAACGCGGCGGCCGGAGGGTCGGGCTCTTCGCTCCAAGTCCTCGCCCTCCTCCGCTTCGCTACGTCGGGCTCCGGGCTTTCCGCTGCGATCCCTAACGCAGCCTTCATCCTCGCCATCGCAGCCCTTCCCATCGCAGCCTCGGCCCAGGCCCTCCCCATCAAAGTCGAAAGCAACCCCGCCGCGCGCAACATCGTCATCACCGCCGGCGGCAAACCCTTCACCACTTTTATCTATCCCGACAGCCTCGCCAAGCCCGTCTTATATCCCATCTACGCCGCCGACGGCCAGCTCATCACCCGGGGTTTCCCCTTAGCCACTCGCCCAGGCGAACCGGTAGATCATCCGCATCACCTGGGCCTTTGGTTCAACTATGAGAACGTAAACGGCCTCGATTTCTGGAACAACTCCTACGCCATCCCCGCCGCCAAGCGCTCCCAATACGGCTGGATCCGCACCGACAGCATCCTCGAAGCAGACAACGCAGATCTGTCAACAGCACTGCAACACTATCCCAATACCAACGTCGCCAACCCCGCCTCCACCGGCCGCGCCATGCCCTCCCACGCCGGTGGCGCCGCGGTCAAGTCAGCCGCCAATACCCACGGCGTCATCCGCTACGTCGCCCGCTGGACCGATCAGCAGGACAACACCTTATTAAAGGAACATACCACCTACGTCTTCAGCAGCACCCCAACGGAACGCGAGATCACCCGCATCACCACCCTCACCGCCGTCAAGGATGTCAGCTTCCCCGATGCCAAGGACGGCATGCTCGGCCTCCGCGTCACCAGGGAGCTCCAGATCCCCACTGACGCCCCCGGCGAATTCGTCGACGACAAGGGAAATATCACAAAAGTGGTTGCCGGCAATACCCCCGATATCAATGGCACCTATCTCACCAGCGAAGGCAAAAAAGGCGACAGCGCCTGGGGCACCCGCGGCAACTGGTGCATGCTGTATGGAAAGAAAGGCCAGGATGTCCTCAGCGTCGCCATCATCGACCATCCCGCCAATCCCGGGTATCCCACGTATTGGCACGCGCGCGGCTACGGCCTCTTCGCCGCCAACCCCCTCGGCCAAAAGGTCTTCAGCAAAGGCCGCGAAACCCTCAACTTCCACCTCGCGGCCGGCCAGTCCGCCACCTTCCGGTACCTGATCGTCATCTCGGCCGGCGGCGAAAGGCTGTCCCCCCATCGTATCAAAACCCTCGCGGCCGACTTTTCCCGAAGAGTGAAATAGCGTCGGCGTCCCTGCCCCACGGCCGGCCCTCATCCGCACCCACGGCCGCCTCTCCGCCCGGCTCGACGGGTCGCCCGCCTCCCCCCCCCGCCGCCCATCCGCCATCCGCACCTCCAATCACGGACCGCCATCCGCCGTTCACCGGTCAGATGACCCCATTCCCCGGCACCCACCGACGCCTGCGGCCGATCCGCCCCCGCTCGCCTAAAATCAAGCGCGCGACCCCGCCAAAAGTGCTAATTTTGAGCCTTGTCGGACCGAAAGGCCGAATGTTAACCTAAAAACTTACAAATGAACACGAAG
Organism: Puia sp.; assembly: GCF_035546395.1. GTDB lineage: Bacteria > Bacteroidota > Bacteroidia > Chitinophagales > Chitinophagaceae > Puia. Next base: position 218,254 of record NZ_DASZXR010000001.1, read on the forward strand.
TCTTTAACCCTGATCGTCATCCTCTTTGTCATCCTCCTCTTCGGAGGCTGCGCCTGCAGCAAATACAACGGGCTCGTCAAGACCGATCAGTCCGTAAAAAATATGTGGGGGAACGTCGAAACCCAATACCAGCGCCGCAACGACCTTTATGGCAGCATCATCAAGACCATTGAAGGATCGGCCAATTTCGAGAAATCCACCCTCAAGGAGGTCATCGCCGCCCGCGCAAGCGCCACCCAGGTCAAGGTCGATATCAATGACTCCGCCTCCCTCGGCCAGTTTCAACGTGCCCAGGCCAATCTCCAGGGGTCCTTCGCCCGCCTCATGGCCGTCGCCGAAGCCTACCCTGAGCTGAAGACCACCCAGCAATTCCAGGATTTTCAAACCAATATTGCCGGCACCGAGAACCGGATCAACAACGCCCGCCGCGAATTCAACAGCGCCGTGAATGATTATAACCTCCAGGTCAAGACCTTCCCGAACAACATCTTCTCGGGCATCTTCGGCTTCCACGAAAAGCCGTACTATAAGGCCGACCCCGGCAGCGAGAACGCCCCCGAAATCCATTTCGATATCAAGTAATACAAGGGGCCCCGCACAAGCGGGGCCCTTCAACAATATAAAGTTAAAATCGTGGCGTTTCCCCTCTTCAAAAAGAAACCTCTATTCAACGAGGCGCAGCAACAACTCATCGTCGCCGCCATCCAGGCCGCCGAAAAATGCACCAGCGGCGAGGTCCGCGTGTACGTCGAAAGCCGCTGCCGATATGTCGACCCGCTCGACCGCGCCGCCGAGGTCTTCGCCGCACTCAAGATGCACAACACCGCCGCCCGCAACGGCGTTCTCGTCTACGTGGCTTTGAAAGATCGGCAGCTCGCCATCCTCGGCGACCAGGGCATCCATCAAAAAGTGGGTCAGGAATTCTGGAACCAACAGGTCCGGCATATCCTCTCTCATTTCAATAAGTCCGACTACGCCGGCGGCATCGCCTCCATCGTTACCGACATCGGCCATGCCCTCGAAACCCATTTCCCGTTCCAGCGTGGAACCGACACCAACGAACTCCCGGACGATATCGTCTTCGGCAAATAACCCGTCATGAACAAACACCTGTTATATCTCCTCTTCCTCCTCCTTCCCGTCTTCCTCCGCGCGCAGGAGGTGCCCGTGCCCGCCAAACCCGAGCCGAACCGGCTCGTCAACGACTTCGCCCATGTGATGACAGCCGACCAGGTATCGGCCCTCGAGCACAAGCTCGTCACCTATGACGACAGTACTTCCAATCAAATCGTCGTCGTCACCATGCCATCCATTGGTGACGCAGACATCGAGGAATATTCCGTCAAGCTCTTCAAAGCCTGGGGTATCGGCAACAAGAAGACCAACAATGGCGTCCTCATCATGGTCACCATTGACAATCGGAAGATTTATATTACTACCGGTTACGGCCTCGAAGGCGCCATTCCCGACGCCACGGCAAAGGCCATAATTGACAATGAGATCGTCCCCAATTTTCGCAGCTCTACCGGCGATAACTATTACCGCGGCTTCAGCCAGGCCGCCGATGCCCTCATCAAGGCCGCGGCCGGCGAATACAAGGCGCCCGAAGGGTATGCCGACCGCGGCGGCCGGCGTCATGGCCGCAAGGGTGGGGGCGGCATCGGGATCGGCATCTTCTTTATCATCTTTATAATTATCATCGCCAGCATCTTCCGTGGCGGTGGCGGCGGTAGAGGAGGAGGAGGCTACTTCGGTGGCGGTGGATTCCTGCCCTTCCTCCTCGGCACCATGGTCGGCCGCGGCTTCGGCGGCGGCGGAGGTGGTGGCGGCTGGTCAGGTGGCGGCGGCGGTGACAGCGGCGGCGGTTTCGGCGGCTTCGGTGGCGGCGACACCGGCGGCGGCGGAGCCGGAGGCTCCTGGTAAGAAATTGAAAGGGGCCCCTCAGGGGCCCCTTTCAATTTCTTAGAATCCTTTCGTCAACTTCGAGTTGATGTATTCCGCCTGATCCGTCTTCCCCTCCTTCTCCTTCTGGTTCGCCAACCCCTTCAACGCATTGTCAAAATAAGGGTCCGTCTGTTTCCGGTAGGCCTGCGGGATCGCCTCCTTGAACTGCACTAGCAGATCCACACCCCGCTTCACCTTTTCCGTATTCTGCACCTTTGTCAGCATCTTCGAATAAGGCATCATGAACTGGAATTTCGTCTGACCCACAGGCATCTTCTCGAAATTGTCCGAGATCGCATCGAAATCAGCCTCATCCCCCGACTTGATCAACACCGTCGAGATCGCCATCTGCAGCTCACCCTTCGCCGGCGCCTTCATCATCTTCTTGGCCAACGCCAGCGCACTCGCGCTGTCCAGGTCGGATAACGCCTCCAACGCATTTCCCGCAACGGTATACGAGCTGTCGGCCGTCGCCTTGATAAACAAAGGCAGATACGCCGAATTGCCAAATCCGCCAAGGATATCAATCGCTTTGGCTTTTACCACCCGGCTCGGATCATTCCCGGCCAGTTGCGCCACCAGGGGCTCAAACGCCGTCTTCACCGCATCCCGCTTGAAGTCCAGCTTGCCCAGGGCAAAGGTCCGGATGCGATAGTATTTGTCTTTCACCGCCGCCTTTAAAAGGTCCACCGCCTTCGCATCGTCCTGGTGCTTGGCGCAATATTCCACCGCCTCGCGCCGGTCGACATAATTGCCGGCATATTTATATTGGTGGATAAAGTTCTCCAACGTCTTGTTGTCCTCTTTTTGACACAGCAACACCTTGTCGCCATCTACGTTGACCAGGTCAGGCCGGGACTTATAGGTGAAGGTAAAGGTGTCCGTCTTATCCTCGATCCATACTTTGTGACGCTCCTTGTTCGGGCCATTATAAACGTCGATCGCGACCGGCAGCCGGAACAGGTTGTCCGCACCTTGTGTTTGATCCACGATCACCTGTACCTTACCTGCCGCATCGTCATACACGTAATCGATCTTCAATTTTGGATGACCGGCGCCATAATACCACTGATTCCAGTACCAGTTCAGATCTTCGCCCGTCACCTCTTCAAAAGCCAGCCGCAGCTGCTGTGCCTCGGCCGATTTGAACTTGTTCGTCGTCAGGTACAGGTTCAGCGATTTGAAGAAAGCGCTGTCCCCGACATAATTGCGCAACATATTAAGGATGCGCCCCCCCTTCGGATAGCTCACCTGGTCGAACACGTCTTCTTTGTCCGCGTAGTGGAAACGAACCAGGTTCTTCGTCGCATTCTCCGGCTGCTGCAGGTAGCTCTGAATTCCCTGGAAGTTGACGGCCTGACCTGCGTCCTTTCCGTATTTGTATTCATTCCACAACGTTTCGCTATAGTCGGCGAAGGATTCGTTCAACGTGATGTTGCTCCAGCTCTCCGTTGTCACCAGGTCGCCGAACCATTGATGGAAAAGCTCGTGCGCGATGACATCTTCCCAACCGTTGCCATCCGTCAGCTCGCGGGCGTCCTGTTGCGCCGCTTCCCCGTGGAGCGTGGAGGTGGTATTCTCCATGGCGCCGCTCACATAGTCGCGACCGACGATCTGGTCATACTTGGGCCAGGGATAGTCGATTCCCGTGATCCGCGAATAGAAGGCGATCATCTCCGGCGTGTTGCCGAAAATGCGTTTGGCCACCGGGGCATATTCCTTCTCGACGTAGTAGTTGACGTCTTTGCCTTTGTAAGAATCCTTGACGATCGCATAGTCGCCTACCCCCATAAAGAACAGGTAGGGCGCATGCGGCAGATCCATTTTCCAATGGTCCGTCCGCGTCCCGTCGCCATTGTCTTTCTGTCCCACCATCAGGCCGTTCGACAGCGTCACATATTTCGACGGCACTGTCATGAAGATTTCCTCCGTCGTCTTCTGATTGGGCTTATCGATGGTAGGGAACCAAACCGAGTTGGCCTCCGTTTCCCCCTGTGTCCATATCTGCGTGGGTTTGTTCTTGTCCTCTCCTTTCGGGTTGATGAAATAGAGGCCTTTCGCATCCGTTATCGCCGCGCTGCCCTTCACCTTCAGCTCATTCGGTTTGGCCGTATAGTCGATGAACAACGTGTATTTGTCTGTGTATTTATAGGTGCGGTCCAGCTGAACACGCAGCACCATCCCGTCATAGGTATATTTCAATGGGGTCGTCTTACCGTTCCGGTCAAGCTCGACTTTGTGGATGTCCATCCCTTTTGCGTCCAGCGAAACCGTATCAGTAGGGTAGAAGTGCGGTTTGAGCGTCACCCAGGCCTTGCCATACATATAGGATTTCTCATAGTCGAATCTGACGTCCAGCTTCGTGTTCACCAGGTCGTCGTATTTGGTCGCCGTAGCCCGATACACCTTTTTCCAGGATTCGTCCGGCTGCTGCGCCTCCTGGGCCTTCGCCAGCAGCGTTCCGGCCAAAAGCCCCGGAAGCAGGGCCGTCAATAACTTGTCTCGATACCTCATGTGTTGATAAACGTGCATAGTATTTTGTTTCTTGCCGATAAAGATAACAGTTGATCCGTCACCGTCTACCGCCGTCTATCCCTTTTTCGATGCCCGCAGTCCGCCTCCTTTTTTGTAACTTGCGGGTGGTTTCTCGTTAAACCCTGTTAAAATATGCACCGGCCCCTGTCTGCCGCGGGTACGCCGGAGCATAACCCCCCAAAACATGTGTAAGCTCGGCCTGGTCCTTTTGTTTTCGCTCATAACCGGTAGCAACTATGCGCAAGGCTACTTCGTCCTACTCCAATCCGGCAATCGGCAGCCCTTCTACGTCCGGCTCGGTACGCAGTTATATAGTTCTACGCCCGGTGGGCATCTCATCCTTTCACAGTTAAAGGACAGCACGTATACGATGGCCATCGGCCGCACAGGCCGGCCCGGCGTCGAACAAAGCTATGCGTTGACGCCTTCCCGGAAAGATCAGGAGTTCGAGATCAGGGACCGGGGCGAAGCGGGGTGGGATCTTTACGACACGCAAACAAAGGAATGGCTAACGGCGGTGTCCCGGTCGGGTGGGAGAGAAGAAGTGCGGGCCATCGGCGTCCGCCGCGATGACGCCTTCTCGCGAATGATGGCCGACGTCGTGCACGATACGGCCGTGCTGTATAATGATTATGCCGGCTCCGAGCTGGCCGTAACACCTGCGATCCGGCCCGGAACCGCTGGAACGGCTCCGACGGGAACCGCCGCGGGAGAAATCCCGGCAACCAACACACCCGCAACAGGTACCAGCGCTGCAGATACTCCCTCAACCAGGCCCTCCTCCGCCGATTCCCCCGCAACCAGTACCGCCTCCGCCGGTACCCCCACGCCCCGTATTCCCCCAGCCGGTACCCCCAACGCCGGTATTTCCACAGCCGGTACCGCCTCAGCCGGCCTTCCCCCGCCCGGTAATCCCGTAACCAGTACCGCCACGGCCGGTACCCCGGCAAACGCCGCACCCGGCAACAAGCCTGATACGGCCACCGCCCCCATCAGCCGGATCGACACGCCGGTCATCAGGCCCGAGACCGTCGGCTCCCCGGCTACCCGCCCCGGCAACTCCGCCACTCTCCAGCCGAAGTCCGATCCTTCCGCTATCCCCGCCGGCAGCAATACCGCCAAAGCCGACAGCCCGGCTGCCAACTCTTTCAGGTCCGGCCCACCGCTCGAAACCGACTCTTCCGCCCGCCGGGCCCTTTATCTCCCGATCCCTTCGGTCGTCAAGCTCAGCGAACGCAAGTTGACCCGCAACATGCGGCTCGTTTATGCCGACAAAGGCAAGGATGCCAAGTCGGATACTGTCGTCGTCATCATCCCCCTGGACACCCCTCAGACCGCCGCAGCAAAGCGTCGCAATACCAACCTGGATTCCAGCCGCCCTGCCGCAAAACAGCGCAATTCCAATCCGGATTCCAGCCGCAACGCCACAAAGCCGCACAACGCCTTCCCGGATTCCAGCCACCCTGCCACAAAGCCGCACAATGCCAACCCGGATTCCAGCCGCCCTGCCGCCGCAAAGATCCGGAATACCAGCCCCGCCGACTCCGGCCGCAGTTCCTCGGGAAGGTCTCGCAACGCCGGCCCCGATTCTACCCGGACCGCCGCGACCAGGCTTCGGACCGCCGATTCCGGCCGCGTTACCTCCGCCCGATTAAAAGGATCGACTCTGGACAGCCCCTCCGGCGTGCGGGAGATCGTTCCGACGCCAATAACCCCGGCGGCCGAAAAGAGCCGCCCGAACGACTCGTCCAAAAAGCCCGCGGCAAAGAGCCCGCTGCCTTATGTCAATTCGGACTGCCATGCATTCGCCACCGACTATGATATAGACAAGCTCCGGGTAAAGATGTTGGAAGTGGCAAAAGACGAGGAACGCATCGCTGCCGCTCTTAAAGTATTCAAGGCCAAATGCTTTTATACCCGCCAGATCAAGGCCCTCAGCGAAGTCTTCACTACCGACGCATCGAAATACCGCTTCTTCGAAACAGCCTATCCCTTCGCCGCCGATGAGCACTTCCGCGAGCTCGGCGGCCTGCTGACCGATCCGATCTATCAAAGCAAATTCAAAACCCTCACCGGCGTCCACTGATAACTGGCGACTGTATCTTTTTCCAGCTTCCATCTAAACCCCGACCGCCCCAAACCCCAGACCGCACCAAATCCCAGACCGCACAAAAACGCAGCCCGAACCAAAACGCAGCCCGCGCAAGAACGCCGCCCCCACGGCCCCTCCCCCAGCCAAAACGGACCCGACCAGAACGCAGCCCACACCAAACCCCAGGCCGCACCAACGAGCCGCCGCCGCCGCCGTAACATCGCCTCCTCACCAAACCCGGTTCCCCTGCCGTGACATAGCCTCCCGCCAAACCCAGCTCCCCGCCAAAAAGCGCGGCCTCCACCAAAAACGCTGCCTCCACCGAAACGCTGCGCCCCCAAAGCCCATCGCCTGCCAAAAGCCCCCACCGAAATCCCAGTCCCACGGAGCCCGGCCCACACCAAAACCCCGCGGGCCCGTATCTTTGCGCCCATGCCCAGGTACTTCCTCGAACTCGCCTATAAAGGCACCAACTACAGTGGATTCCAGATCCAGGACAACGCCATTTCCATCCAACAGGAGGTCGAAAAAGCCCTCGGCATCTTCTTCCGCGCCCGCTTCGAGCTCACCGGCTCCTCCCGTACGGACGTTGGAGTCCATGCGCTCCAAAACTTTTTTCACTTTGATTACGAAGGAATTATAGATCGCCAGGTCCTCTATAACATCAATGCCATCCTTCCTGCGGACATCGTCCTGCTCAATGTTTATCCTGTTGCAGCCGATGCCCATTGCCGCTTCGATGCAACCAGCCGGGAATACCGGTATTATATCTATCGCACCAAGAACCCCTTCCTCGCCGACCGCGCCTGGTTCTACCCCTACACCCTGGACCGCGAAAAGCTGAAAGCCGCCGCCGCCCTGGTCCCCGCCTGTCAGGATTTTACCGCTTTTGCCAAACGCAATACCCAGGTAAAGACCTTCCTCTGTACCGTCTTCGACAGCGCATGGGAAGAGGATGGCAACTGCCTTGTTTATCGCGTCAGGGCCAACCGCTTTCTGCGCGGAATGGTCCGCGGCCTCGTCGGTACGATGGTGCAGGTCGGACGTGGCAAGCTCAGTGTTGCGGAGTTCGGCGGGATCCTCGAAAAGCGAGACAATCAACTGGCCGATTTCTCCGCACCGGGACACGGTCTTTTCCTTCAGCAGGTATTCTTTCCCGTTAGTATCGTCAGGCCGGCCGCGTCGTCGATTGTTAAAGGGTTGTAAAACCATGGCATCCATTGCCGTTAGTTGACGACGGTCCTCGTGCGGATATTTTTATTTTCACCGAAATGCCGATGGATAGGGTGTTTCACGGGTTATGCACATTTCGTGGAACAGAAATTCTCAAAAAAGATTTGGCAGCAATGTGCATCTGCTTATCTTTGCAACCCGATTTGAAATAAAGCATCTCAAAACGCCTCTCACTCGGATAAGTTCTTTACACAGCGGACAAGCAAATACCCCAAAAAAGCAGGAAAGAAGCAGGGTCTGAAGCCCTCAAAAAAACGAAGGAAAAATTTGGTGTTAACAATAGTAGTTGTATCTTTGCCGTCCGCTCTAAATTTTTTTCACCTTCGGGTTTTGAAAAATGTCCTCTGGTGAAAAAAAACAAGTTGAATGGGCCTTCGGCCCGCTGCCCTGTGGCCGACAACAGTTCGATTAGATCTTTCAAAATACTGCACACTGTTTTCACATCTTCTGTGAATAACTGGGACTAAAAAACAGTAGAAAGTTTTTGATAGTTTAATAAAGGCTCTTACCTTTGCATCCCCTTCGAAAATAAGGGTGGCAAAAAAAGCCAAAAGTTCTTTGAAAGAATGGAAGCAATAGCACTAAAGAAGTAATTTTTTAGGTAGGGTTATATTAGCGAAAGAAAATCGACAATATGACCGTCATTTCGAGAGAATTGATAGTCAGCGTCAAACAACATTTACAATGG
>NZ_DASZXR010000002.1:0-875705 GCF_035546395.1 Puia sp.
CAGGAGCGTCTTATGGTGTTTTTGCCGAGGGTGTTCACCTCTTCCCATACCGAACAGAGAAGTTAAGCCCCTCATGGCCGATGGTACTGCACCACAATGCGGGAGAGTAGGTAGATGCCATATTCATTTAAAAGCCTCGTCTAACAAGACGAGGCTTTTTTATTTACTGCCATCCCTTAACTTTACCTTCGTAATCATCCCTCCAATGAAGAAACAATCCATCCTCACGCTTGCTGGTCTCCTTTTCGCTTCCTCTCTCCTCGCTCAATCCTGGACACCCCTCTTTGACGGCAAAAGCCTCAACGGCTGGAAAAGACTGGCCGGCACGGCGGAATATACCGTAGAAGACGGCGCCATTGTCGGCACCAACGTCCCTAACTCCGGTAACACCTTCCTCGTCACGGAAAAGACATACGGCAACTTCATCCTCGAGCTGGACGTAAAGATTATGGACACGACCAGCAACTCCGGCGTACAGGTACGTAGCCACTACGACCCCGCAGGCCATCAGGGCAAGGGCCTCGTATACGGCTGCCAGTACGAAATAGACCCTTCTGCCCGTCGCTGGTCAGGCGGTATCTATGACGAAGGACGCAGGGACTGGCTCTATCCCGGCTCCCTCAACCCTAAGGCACAGGACGCTTTTAAAGTCGGTGAATACAATCACATCCGCATCGAATGCATCGGCAACGAAATGAAGACCTGGGTCAACGACAAGGCCGTCGCCTACCTGGTGGACACCGTAGATCACAATGGATTTATCGGTCTCCAGGTCCATGCCGTAAGCAAACCCGGTCTGGCAGGAAGAAAAGTATATTTTAAGAACATACGCATTCAGACGGAAGGCCTTCAGTCCAAGGCCTTCCCTTCAGGCATCTATGTCGTCGACAATATCCCTAACCACCTTACTGCCTATGAGAAGAACAGCGGCTGGAAATTGCTGTTCGATGGTAAAAAGGCCGAGCAGTGGGTCGGCGCCTACAAGGACAAATTTCCCGACACCGGCTGGAAAGTGGCCGACGGAATGATCAGCGTACACGAAACGGCAGGAAAGGAAGGCGGGACCGGCGGCGATATCGTCACAAAGGATGTCTATAAAGCCTTTGACCTGTCCTTCGAATTCCTGCTGACACCCGGAGCCAACAGTGGAGTAAAATACTTTGTAAAGCTCGCCCCTGAAGAAAAAACGACCGGCTCCGCCATCGGCCTCGAATACCAGATCCTGGACGACACCTTGCACCCGGACGCGAAATTGGGCCGCGACGGCGACCGCACGCTCGCCTCCCTCTATGATCTCATCAAAGCCAATAAACAAAAGAGGTTTATCCATCCAATGGGACAATGGAATACCGGCAGGATCATCGTCTATCCCAACAACCATGTCGAACACTATCTCAATGGTGTGAAAGTGCTGGAGTACCAACGGGGATCACAAGCATACCGGAACCTCGTCGCGATCAGCAAATACAAGATCTGGCATAACTTCGGCGAAGCCGCCGAAGGCCATCTCCTCCTGCAGGACCATGGCAATGACGTCAGCTATCGAAGTATCAAAGTACGCCGGCTGAACTAAGCCACTACCGGCTCCCACCCGTGTTCATATTGGCGCCGCCAAAGGGCCATCGCTTCGGGATTGTTGAGGATGTGCCCATTAGCGGGGTCGCAATGAAAAGCGCCTAAGGTCCGCTGGGCGATGTTCGCCAGGTGACAAAGCAACACACTTTTAGCGCCTTCATCGACAGGCTGTGTGAGCGCAGCTTCTCCGCGTATGGCTTTGACGAAATTATCGAAGTGATAGAGGTCCATATTGCCGCTCGCAGCCACTGGATCGGTCGGATCGGCTACGACCTCTGACTTCACTTCTTTTACGAGCTTATTCTTGTCGTCAAATATTTTGTAGTCCCCACCTCCGAGGTTGACCAGGCTTCCTTTATCGCCATAGATGATAAAGCCGCGATCGCTGCCCTCGGTCGGAAAGTGATTGCAGCTGCGCCCTTCCCATGTGATGGTCTTACCCTCCGCAAACTCGAAGCTTGCGATCTGGGTGTCCGGCGTCTGCCAGTCATCTTTATATGCATAACGGCCGCCGGCCGAGACCACCTTGGTGGGATAATTTACACCCAGAAACCAGCGGCAGCAGTCAATCTCATGCGTCCCATTGTTACACGCCTCACCCGTCCCCCAATTCCAGAACCAATGCCAGTTGTAATGCACGAGATTGTCCTGGTATTGCTTTCGGGGGGCCGGCCCCTGCCATAGCTCGAAGTCGAGCGTCGACGGTACGGGCACCTTCTTTCCAACGCCGATGGATTTTCGATTGTTGGCATACCAGGCCTTTCCCAGGTACGCATTCCCAATAACCCCTTCCTTTACCTGGCGGACCGCGTCGATCAAAGATGGGAATGAACGGCGCTGGCTTCCCATCTGGATATGGCGCTTATACTTGACCAATGCTTTTGCCAACAATTCCCCTTCATAGGGATTGTGACCGCAAGGCTTCTCAACATATACATGCTTGCCGTTTGCGGCGCCAAGGATTGCCGCTGGGGCATGCCAGTGATCCGGCGCGGCTATCACCAGCCCATCGAAATCTTTTTGCTGAACAAGCTTACGGATATCGTGCACGACCGTTGGCTGTCTGGAAGCCGCCTTTAACGCTACTAATCCGTTCTGAATGGCCTTCTCCTCTACGTCACAGATATAAGCTACTTCGACATTCGGCAATTGAGAGAAAGACTTGGCGAGATAAGCCCCGCGGCTGTTGACCCCCATGACGGCCAGCAATACCCTATTGCTGGGTGCCATTTTGCCATAAATGGGAAAATTAAGAATGGTCACACCGGCAGTGGCGAGACCAGCCGTACGAACGAATTCACGGCGACTGATATTTTTACGCTGCATAGGAGCAATTTAAAATAAAAAATCCTTTCCACATGTAGAAAGGATTTTGAAATAGATGTATCGATGGAAAGATTAATAATCCCGGTTGTAACCACCACCGCCGCCGCGGTCATAGCCACCTTTTTTATAACCTCCGCCGCCACCGCCGCCGAAGCTTCTCTTCTTGTAACCGCCACCACCGCCGCTGCCGCCTTGTTGTTTAGGCTGCGATTCGTTGACGATGATCTTGCGGCCCATTACTTCCTGGTCGTAGAGATTGGTGATGGCTTGCTGAGCTTCGCCATCGTCTTCCATCTCGACAAACCCGAAGCCTTTGCTGCGACCGGAGACCTTGTCTTTTACGATCTTGGCAGAAGCGACTGTGCCGTGTTGTTCAAAAAGATTCCTAAGATCCTCATCGGTCATCTGCCAGGAGAGGTTGCCTACATAAATGTTCATTGTACAAAAAATTAAAAAAATGAAAAAAACTACTCTACCTACTGTTAGACTATAATGACTGAGGAATCTCGCTGAATAGAAAGTTACGACAGCCGAATGACAACACTAAATAATAGAGCTATTGTAAAGATAGCAATTTTTATTACTTGTTAAAATTTTGGCTGAATTCCCGGAAATTTAGTATTGGTCAGGTTTTTAGCGGATTTCATAGGCTACAAAAAGCAATTTTGTACATAATTGATTGGAGATTCTTTAACATAATAGCAGGAAATGTGGGCGCACAAATAAAAAAGCCCACGATTTATTCGTGGGCTTTCAAACAATCAGCTATTTTGTTAGCAGGATTTTAGCAAATTGCCATTATTCTGCCGTGACTTCGAACTCTACCTCGGTTTCATTGCTGTTACCAAAATCGACCTTTGCCTTGTAAGTACCCAATTCCTTGACCTCATCAAGGATATGGATCCTGCGGCGATCGATTTCGTAGCCTTTCTGGTCGCGGATAGCGCGGGCCAACTGCACAGAAGTGACGCTCCCGAAGATCTTGCCGCTGGTACCGGTTTTGGCGCCGACCTTTACAGGAGAAGCCTTCAGTACCTCGATAACCTTGTTCACCTCCGCCATCATCTTGGCTTCCTTCTTCTGCTGCTGCTTCATCCGTTCTTCCAGCTGTTTTAGGTTGGAAGGGTTGGCTTCTACGGCTAACTTTCGGGGGATCAGAAAGTTACGAGCATACCCATTCTTCACATTCACCTTTTCGTGCGCAGAACCGAGATTGTCTACGTCTTGGATCAAAATGACTTCCATTATTCTGTTTTTGTTCACCGTTTTCCCAATCCAGCCTTCGCAAAGTGAAGGCGGACTGTTTCCGCAATATCGCGGATTAGGGTGAGGTTACTTTAAAAGGTCTGTTACGTACGGCAATAATGCCATCTGACGGGCTTTCTTCACTGCATCCGATACTTTCCGCTGATATTTCAGGGAGTTGCCCGTGATGCGGCGGGGTAACAGCTTACCCTGCTCATTCAGGAATTTCTTGAGGAACTCGGCATCTTTATAGTCGATGTACTTGATACCGTATTTCTTGAAACGGCAGAACTTCTTTGCACGCTTCTCGGGCTTTATCGCCGTCAGATACTTGATCTCATTCGCTTTTGCCATGGTTTATGCCCCGACTTTTTCAGTTCCTGTAGGTACACCACTTCTCTTTTTGGCATTGTACTCGACGGCGTATTTATCGAGCTTGGTCGCCATGAAACGTAACACGGTTTCGTCGCGGAGAATCTGGATCTTCAGCTTCTCATTGAAGTCGGATGGCGCATTGTACTCCATAACCCAGTATAAACCAGTGGTTTTTTTCTGGATGGGATACGCCAGTGATTTCAGGCCCCAGGCATTTTCATGCACTACTTCTCCGCCATTTTCTTTGACGAACGAAGCGTACTTCTTCTGAGCGGCTTTATAGTCCTCCTCAGAGAGTACAGGGGTAAAAATCACCATCAATTCGTAATTGTTCATGTCTGTTTTGATGATTATTGTTTCGTAAAATCCGTCTCCCAAAAGAGTGAAACGGGCTGCAAAACTACGGTTTTTGAGCTAATCCAGCAAACAAATCGTTTCTTGACAGTGTGTCAGCCCGGCGACAATGGCATTTTCTTTGATTTGGGCCCTAGGCCATAAATCAACATACTATGCAAAAAGGAAATATCCGGGTTCAGACCGAGAACATCTTTCCCATCATTAAGAAGTTCCTTTACAGTGATCATGACATTTTCATCCGCGAGCTGGTCAGTAACGCGGTCGATGCCTCCCAAAAGCTGAAGACCTTATCCTCTCTTGGTGAGGCAAAGGGGGACTTGGGGGAGTTAAGTATTGATATTCAGTTAGATAAAGAAGGCAAAACGATCACCATCTCCGACAAAGGGATCGGCATGACGGGCGAAGAAGTGGATAAATACCTCAACCAGGTTGCCTTTAGCGGCGCGGAAGAGTTTCTGAAGAAATACAAAGGACAAAACGAAGCCAATATCATTGGCCATTTTGGCTTGGGCTTCTATTCTGCCTTTATGGTCAGCGAACGGGTAGATGTCATCAGCAAAAGCTACCGGGAAGGGGCCCCGGCCGTCAAATGGGAATGTGATGGCAGCCCCGAATATACCCTTGAAGAAGTGGAAAAGGCGGATCGCGGTACGGATATCGTCCTGCATATCAATGAAGAAAGCGCAGAATTCCTGGATGCTGCGCGCATCCGGACCATTCTTAAAAAGTTCTGCCGGTTCCTCCCCGTTCCCATCCGGTTCGAAGGCGAGCAGATCAATAACACTCACCCTGCCTGGACAAAAAAGCCCAATGAGCTGACTCCCCAGGACTACCAGGACTTTTATAAGGAACTCTATCCATACAGCGAAGCGCCCTTGTTCTGGATCCACCTGAACGTGGACTATCCATTTAACCTGACGGGTATTCTCTATTTCCCCAAGATCAAGCAGAGCTATGAGATCCAGAAAGACAAGATCCAGCTGTACAGCAACCAGGTGTTCGTTACGGACGAAGTGAGCGATATCGTCCCCGAGTTCCTGATGCTGCTCCATGGGGTCATCGATAGCCCGGATATCCCTCTGAACGTAAGCCGGAGCTATCTTCAGGGCGATCCGAATGTCAAAAAGATCAACAACCATATTACCAGGAAGGTCGCCGACAAATTGGAGGAAATATTTACGAAAGAGAGAAAAGAATTTGAGGAGAAATGGGAGAGCCTCGGACTGTTTGTCAAATACGGGATGATGACCGATGACAAATTCCTGGATAAGGCAGCGAAGTTCCATATCATGGAAGACGCAAAAGGGGGGGCGTTCTATACGCTGGAAGAATACCGGACGGCTACCGAAGCGCTGCAAAAGAACAAGGAAGGCCAATTGGTCATCCTCTATACGACCAACCCTGTGCAACAGGACAGCTATATCCAGCAGGCCCAGGCAAAAGGATATATAGTCGTCAAACTGGAGACGATCGTCGATGCCGCCTTCATCAACCAGATGGAGACAAAATGGGAAAAAGTTCATTTCACCCGTGTCGATGCGGATATCGTCGATAATCTTATCGACAAAGCTGAAACGACCGGCAGCGTGTTGACCAATGACGAAGAATCCACCTTAAAGGAATTATTCGGCAGGCAGATCCCTGAACTGCACGTGACGGTAGAGGTGAAGGGATTGAGCCAGGAGGCGCCTCCCGTCGTCGCTACCCGGCCGGAATTCATGCGCCGCATGAAAGATATGGCGGCCATGAACGGCCCGATGGGCGGGTTCTATGCGAATATGCCCGATGAAGTGACGCTGACGGTTAACGGTAATCATCCCATTTACCAGCACATCCTGAAAGAAGGCGACCGGGAAAAGCAGGAAAAGCTGGTTCACAACCTGTCGGACCTCGCGCTGCTGTCGCAGGGGCTGCTGAAAGGGAATAATCTAACCAGCTTTATCCAGCGCAGCGTCGAATTGATGGGTGGGGAGGCAAAACCGAAGATCATCCTCGAAGCCTAGGCAGACGGCGCGAAGTCGATGACTTTTAGCTGTAAAGACCTGATATTATTCCACTCGTTCTCCTCCAGCGTGAATACCACATCAACCGGTGCTCCCGCCTGGAGGAGAGCGAATTTTGAGGCCAGCCCGAACCCGATCCCGTCGGCCGTGGACTGGCCTTGCTGAAGACAGAAGCGGATGTGCTGTTCCTTTACGATCCGCGATCCCTTGTCCATCAACCGCCGCGCTATGAACACAGGCTGGGTGTTACCGGGACCGAATGGCTGCATCTGTTCGAGGATGTTAAAAAATCCAGGCTTTATCGCGTCGAGCGGGAGCTCGGCATCGATGATCAGCTCGGGTATCAATGAGTGCGGCTGGATGGTGTTGGCGACTACTTCTTCAAATTTGAGAATAAAAGCGTCCACCCGGTCAGGCTGGAGTGTTACGCCAGCCGCGGCAAAATGACCCCCATATCCCAACAGGTGTTCGCGGCAGGCATGAATAGCCTCATAAACATTGAACCCATTTACACTCCTGGCGCTGCCGGCGATGACCTCGCCACTGCGGGTAAGCACGATAGTCGGGCGATAATACCGCTCGATAAGCCGGGATGCGACAATGCCTACGACACCCTTATGCCAATGCGGCTGAAACAGAACGGTGGACCTCCTGCCGGCATAAGCCTCGTCGTTTTCAAGAATGGCCAGCGCTTCGCCGGTTATGTTGTAATCGGTCTCCTTTCGTTCGCTGTTATCCGCATGAAGCAGTGCTGCATAGGAGACTGCCTCCTGTAGGCTGGCTGCGGTGAAGAGATGGACCACTTTCCTGGCATCGTCCATCCTGCCGGCGGCATTTACCCGCGGGGCGATCATGAATACCAGGTTGATCATCTTCAGTTCCCTTTGGAGGCCGCTAAGCTGGATCAAGGCCTTGATCCCATTGTTGGGATCCTCGTTCACCTTTTTCAACCCAAAATAGGAAAGGACCCTGTTCTCCCCATCCACGGAAACGATATCCGCGGCGATGGCCGTAGCTACGAGGTCGAGGTATTGTAAGGCCTCCCCCTCGCCAAGACCCAGCCGGCCGGCCAGGGCCGTGATCAGCTTGAATCCAACCCCACAGCCGCACAACTCTTTATAAGGGTAGGTGCAGCCGGGTTGTTTGGGATTGAGGATGGCAACGGCGGGCGGCAGTTCCTCGTCGGGCAGGTGGTGGTCGCAAACGATGAAATCGATCCCCAACCCGGCGGCATAGGTGATCAGATCGACCGATTTGATGCCACAGTCCAATGAAATGATCAGGTTAAAGCCATTGGCGTGAGCGTGGTCGATACCCTGGCGGGAGACGCCATATCCTTCCCGGTAACGGTGCGGAATGTAAAAATCGATCGTGTCGGGAGGACAGAATTTCCTCAGGAATTGAAAAACACAGGCGACAGCCGTCGTGCCGTCAACATCATAATCCCCGAATACCAGGATCTTCTCTCCCCGGTTACGGGCCGTAAGTATCCGATCGACAGCCTTGTCCATGTCTTTCATCAACCAGGGATCATGCAGATCGGTCAGCTGTGGACGGAAGAAGCTTCGCGCCTGCTCAAAGGTCCGGATGCCCCGCTGTACAAGGATGCGGCAGAGAACCTCGTTGATCCCGAGCGCGGTCTGCAGGTCGCGCACCCCGTCGGCATCCCCTTGCAATATGTTCCAGCGTTTTTCCATCCGGTTCAGTATTTTCTGTCCGTGGTGTAACGGACCAGTTCCTCGAGCCCCTTACGGGCATCGCTATCTTCGAATTCGTGGAGAATGGCAAGCGCCTCGTCCCGGTAGGCATACATGCGGCCGGTGGCATAATCGATCCCGCCCGCCTCGCTTACTTTGTTTATGACGTACTGCACCTTCCCCGCGTCCCTGTTCCGGTTCTTGATGATAAAGATCAGCTCCCGGCGCGTAGCCTTGTCCAGCTTGTTCAGGGCATAGATGAGCGGCAGCGTCAGTTTCTTCTCTTTGATATCATTGCCGGTCGGCTTCCCCACATTCTCCGACCCATAGTCGAAGAGATCATCCTTTATCTGGAATGCGATGCCCACCTTCTCGCCGAACAGCCGCATCTTCTCAGTCATTTCCTCATCGCGGGAAGATGCATAGGCCCCTGCGGCGCAGGAAGAGGCAAGGAGGGAGGCGGTCTTGTTCCGGATGATCTCGAAATAAACGGCTTCACTAAGGTTGAGCGATCGGGATTTTTCTATTTGCAGCAACTCTCCCTCGCTCATTTTCTGCACGGCGTCCGAAAGCAATTGCAACACCCGGAAATCGGAGTTGTCCAGCGACAGCTTCAGTCCCTTCGAAAGCAGGTAATCTCCGACGAGAACGGATATCTTGGTTTTCCATAACGCATATGTCGAAAAAAAACCTCTTCTTTCCAACGACTCATCCACCACATCGTCATGCACAAGCGTTGCAGTATGCAGCAGTTCGACAAGTGAGGCTGCCCGATAGGCCGAATCGGTAACGGGGCCGCATAGCTTAGCCGAAAGCAGCACGAACATCGGTCTCAGCTGTTTTCCTTTCCGGTTGACGATGAATTGCATGATCCTGTCCAGCAACGGGGTCTGGCTCTTCACCGCCTCCTTGAACGTTTTGTCGAAAACTTCAAGCTCTTCGCGCAGTATGGCTTGTGCTATCTTCATGGACCGGCAATATTACTACTTTGAAAATATTTTCAGGTGAATGCATCGGATTTTAAATTTAGGATGTCTAACGGTGGTTTCAATACAACTTTAATTTTATATGTATTGTTAAAAAAATTTGGTTATTGCCCATCAATATTTATTTTTGCACAATATTCTACTCAGGTTTAATTCATTCATTCACATAAACTTCAGTTATGGCAAGTAAAAAATGGACTCTTTTATTTGGGTTCCTCTGCCTGTTTATGTCGTACGCAGAAGCTCAGATGGTGGGCAGCAGCTATGATATTCGGGACTCTTCTCTCATTCCTACTAAACGCCTCGCGCAGCACAATGAATTCTTGAATAATGCTTATCCTTTTCCGGCTAAGCCTAGGAATGAATGGGAGATCGGAGTAAAAGGAGGGTACACCAGCGGGTTTACTTCCGTCACTAACTGGGGGCCCACCGGCGGATTCGGTTTTCACGTCCGGAAAGCACTGGGTTATGTGGTTTCTCTGAGAGCAGAATATGACTGGATCCGCCTGAGAGGGCTGAACTACCAGTATAGTCAATCCTACGGTCGTAACCTCTCGCTGACGCAACAGAACCTGTATCCGAACACCACCGGTACCTTCGCGCCAATCTTCTATAACTATCGTTCGACCATCCATGAATTGACCTTCCAGGCACTATTCTCCTTCAACAATATCAATTTTCACAAGGCAAAAAGCTGGTGGAACGCCTATTTGTTCATTGGCGGCGGTCCGATGACCTATGGTACGCTGTATAAGCAGGATGACAGCTATCTGCAAGGTTATCAGAACGTGATCAACCAGTTCCCGAACGAGGACTACAAGCACAAGGGGGATATCCGTAAGGCGCTCAAGAGCGTTCTGACCGGTAAGTGGAACCATATCGCCGAAAGGCCTTCTACTTCCGCTACACTGGGTGGCGTGCCGCTGACCTTTGTCGCCGTCACTGGTGTCGGTTTCGAATTCAAGCTTAGCCCCCGGGTCAATATCGCCATCGAGGATAAGTTTACCATCACTACATCCCAGCTGATCGACGGTCAGCAATGGCAAAACAACTACGAGCCGATCGCTCCCCAGGCTGTCGCCCAAACGACCTCCAAGGACCGCTATAACTTTGTTTCAGTCGGCATCAACTACAATATTTTTGCAAAGCATGCTGTTGAACCGCTCTGGTGGCTCAATCCCCTGGATTATGCTTACAACGAGATCAACCAGCCCCGCCATATGAAGCTGCCCAAGCCGGTGTTGGATGATACGGATGGTGACGGTGTCACCGACCAGTTCGACCTGGAACCCAATACGCCCAAAGGCGCCCCGGTCGACAGCCATGGTGTCAGCCGCGATACGGACGGCGACGGTGTTCCTGACTTCAAGGATAAGGAACTCATCACTCCGACCCAGTGCCAGCCCGTTGATGCGGATGGTGTTGGTAAGTGCCCTGATCCTCAATGCTGTAAAGATCTCCGTGCCTATATCGACTCCAACGGCGTAGGCATGGGCTCTAGGTGCCACATCGGCGATCTTCCCAGCATCACCTTCAAGGGCCGCTCGGTTTCCCTCACCAAGGATCACAAAGCCCTGCTGGCTACGGTAGCTTCGAAGATGCGCGAAAACCCCAACTGTAAGGTAGCCGTTATCGGTTATGGCGAATCCAGCAAGGCCGCACAGCAGCTCAGCTGGGACCGGGTTAACGCAGTCATCAACTACCTCGTTGAAAAAGAAGGTGTTAGCTCCGACCGGTTCATCTTCCGCTACGGCCAGAGCGGTGGCGAAGAAAGCACCATCGATCTGAAGGACGGCACCGGCGAAGAAGGTCCGAATACAGTACCTGCTCCGCACCCGAACCTTCGCAAACGCTAGATTTGCCCTTTCGGCAAGCCGCCGCCGGCGGTTCCCGACAATATTTCTTTATAAATAGTTAAGAGCGAGCCCCAAAGGCTCGCTCTTACCATTTCTCGTATATATTTGCCCATAAAGCGGCAAGAGCCGCTTAAAAACCTTAACTTTGCAGGCCTTTATGCGATTATTTACTGTTTTAATTTTAGGGCTATTCTTGTTCGCATCTTGCTCTCACTTTTCTCAGGTGATGAAAAGCAATGACTACGATTACAAGTTGAGAGTGGCGGACAAGTATTATGCAGATAAGGATTATGGCCATGCCCAGCAACTGTTCGAAGAGCTTTTCCGTATCTTCAAGGGCAGCGAGCATTTTGAGGACATTTATTACAAGTTCGCATATTGCGCTTATTATCTGAGGGATTACGCAAATGCCGAGAACCTTTTCAAGGGATTTGTAGAGAACTTTCCCAATAGCAATAAGGCCGAAGAAATGGACTATATGCGGGCCTACACTTTTTATAAGCAGTCGCCAAAGGTAGACCTGGATCAAACCAATACGACCAAGACCATCGGCTTTATGCAGGCATTTATCAATACCCACCCGGGTTCCGATAAGATCAAGGAGGCGACAACAATTATCGATAAATGCCGTGCGAAGCTGGAACTCAAAGATTACAAGAACGCCCAGCTGTACTATGACCTGGCGTATTACAAGGCTGCCGGTACAGCGCTGACCAGCCTGATGAACAGCTATCCGGACTCTGAGAAGAGCGATGAATATAAGTATTTGATAATCAAATCTGATTATCAATATGCACTCCAAAGTGTCGAAGAGAAGAAAGGCGAGCGATTTGAGACCGTCGTTACACAATGCAACGAGTTCATCGATCGTTTTCCCGAAAGCAGACTGAATAAGAGTGTTCAGGAATACCTGACCATCTCCCAGAATAACATTAAATCGCTAAAAAATGAGCAGGTTAAGAAGGCAAGTTAATGCAAACACTACCAATGTAGTGGAAACCAAGAACCTTACCGATATCAAGGCGAAGACCGGGAATCTGTACGAGTCTATTGCCATTATCGCGAAAAGGGCTAACCAGATCAACATCTCCCTTAAAGAGGAGCTGCACAACAAACTGGAGGAGTTTGCCAGCCATACCGATAGCCTCGAGGAGATCCACGAGAACAAAGAGCAGATCGAGATATCCAAGGCCTACGAGCGGATGCCCAATCCCGCCTTGCTGGCGACCCAGGAGTTTATGGATGAGAAGATTTATTATCGCCGCAACGACGACGATCTCTTTAAATAATTGCGCTTCGCAAGTGTAAGAGGGCGCCTATGGCGCCCTCTTGTCATTACCGGAGCCGATAAGCGCATCGTATGCTACAGGGCAAAAAGATCTTACTCGGTGTAACGGGCAGCATCGCCGCCTATAAATCCCTTTTGCTCGTCCGGTTGCTGGTTAGGGAAGGAGCGGCCGTACGCGTGATCCAAACTCCGGCTTCCCGGGATTTCGTTACCCCCCTTTCCCTGGCAACTCTTTCGAAAAATCCCGTTCATTCCGATCTCTTCGCTGGCGACACCTGGGCCAATCATGTAGAGCTTGGCAGGTGGGCCGATGTCTTTGTCATTGCACCGCTCAGCTGCAACACATTGGCTAAAATGGCCAATGGACTTTGTGACAATCTGCTGCTGGCTACCTATCTGTCGGCCATCTGCCCCGTATTGGCTGCCCCTGCCATGGATGAAGATATGTGGCGGCATCGGGCCACCCAGGACAACCTGCAACGGATCAGGGGATTTGGCAACCAGGTCATCCCCGTTGAAAAAGGTGAGCTCGCGAGCGGACTGTTTGGCGATGGCCGCATGGCTGAACCCGAGACGATCGTTGAATTCATCCGGTCAATCCTTCTTGAAAGGAAGGACGAGCTCGCCGGTCGAAAAGCTCTCGTGACGGCCGGACCGACTTACGAGGCAATCGATCCCGTCCGGTTCATCGGAAATCATTCCTCCGGCAAGATGGGGATCGCCATCGCCGAAGAATTAGCCGCTCGTGGTGCACAGGTGCATCTTGTCCTGGGGCCATCCTCCCTGGCCGTTGAAGGCGATGGGATCACGCTGCACCGGGTCACCTCGGCCGAGGAGATGCACCGGGTAGCCCTCGCGGAATTTGCCGCCGCCGATATTGCCATACTGGCCGCCGCCGTGGCCGATTACAAACCCGTGGAAAGGGCGCCTGAAAAGATCAAGAAAAAGGACGGGAACCTGGTGCTGGAACTGACAAGGACACCCGATATCCTCAGGACTCTCGGCGGGTTGAAAAAGCCTGGCCAGACCCTGGTCGGATTTGCCCTTGAAACGACAGATGGCCGGTCATATGCACTGGACAAGCTTCGGTCCAAAAATGCCGATTGGATCGTGCTCAACACACTGAGTGACAACGGCGCCGGCTTCGGTTTCGACACCAATAAGATCACTATTTTTGGGAACGACGGTTCCGAGCTGGCTTTTGAGAAAAAGCCCAAGCAACAAGTGGCTAAAGATATCGTTGATACTGTAATTGGACGGAATCCATTTGTAAAAAGGTTGTAATGCGTAAAAGCTATTTTCTGATCCTACTCCTGTTCGGCGCTCTGTCGTCCCGTCTCCGCGCCCAGGAATTGCAGGCCAATGTCGCAGTCGTGGCAAACAGGATCCCTTCCACGGTCGATCACAAACAGTTTCAGACGCTGCAGGCTTCCCTGTATGATTTCATCACGAACCGCAGATGGTCGAACGAGACCTTTCAAAATAACGAGAAGATCGTCTGTAATTTTCTTATCGATATCAGCAGCGCCGGGTCGAACAATACCTTCCAGGCCGTTCTTACTGTCCAGGCCGGCCGGCCGGTATATAACTCGAGTTATCAGAGTCCACTGATAAATTTCCGGGATGAAAATTTCAGTTTCCGGTATGTGGAGTATCAGCAACTGGACTTCAATGAGAACCGGGTGCAGGGATCCGAACCATTCACCGCCAATCTCACGGCAGAGGTCGCCTATTATATCTATATTATTCTGGGGCTTGATTTTGACACCTTCTCCCTACGGGGCGGCGATCCCTATTTTCAGAAAGCACTCAATATTGTAAACAACGCGCCCGACAGCCGGGATATCAATGGTTGGAAGGCCTTTGACGGTACCCGTAACCGGTATTGGCTGATTGAGAATCTTACGAACAGCAAGTATACCCTGGTACATGACGCATATTACAGCTATTTCCGGTCGGGCCTCGATCAGATGTATGATAAGGAAGCCGACGCTCGCGCGGGGATCCTCAATGCGCTGAACATGCTCAATACCGTCAATACGGAAACGCCCAATACAATGATCATCCAGTTCTTTTTCCAGGGGAAGGGGACCGAACTGTCCAAGGTGTTTCAGAAGGCGGCCCCTGACGAGAAATCCCGGGCGCTGGACCTTCTTATGCGGCTGGATGTCTCCAATGCAAACAAATACAAACAGGAACTGCAATGACCAGAGTGGGGTGCATGCTGATCGTTTTAATGCTGGCAGGCATAGGTTGTTCGGATAAGGATAGCGTGCCTTCCGGCGTTTTAGCCAGGGAAGACATGCAAAACGTCCTTTGGGACATGATCCAGGCCGACCAGTATTCTACCTATCTCGCAAAGGATTCCGGCCGGATCAATGTCAAGCTGGAAAATATGCGCCTGTATGATCAGGTGTTTCAGCTGCACCATGTTACCCGGGAGAAGTTCACGAAAAGTTATAAGTATTATATGGCCCATCCTGAACTTACGCAGGCCCTTATGGACAGTCTGCTCTCGATGGGCAACCGGCTGCGTAGCGAGAGCTATAACCGTCCCATCAACCGGCCGGTCAGCACTCCGCCTCTGACCATCGTTCCTCCACAGGCGACACCGGCAACAAAGACTCCGCCTCAAAAGCCCACTGCGCCGAGGTCTGCCGTTCAACGGGCCGCCGACTCCCTCCGCAAGCGACAGATGAAAAGGTTCGCAGCGCCGTAATGCAATCTAAATCGTACATTGAGTCTAAATTTGTCTTGCCGATGAAAAAACAAGTTTCCGGCGCCGATGACGCGATTCGCGATATCCCGGATGACGCCGTTATAATGTTGGGCGGATTTGGTCTTTGCGGCATCCCCGAAAATTGTATCGAAGCGCTCGGCCGCAGCGGGATCCGCCGTCTTACCTGTATCTCCAACAACGCCGGGGTCGACGATTTTGGCCTGGGCATCCTCCTGAGAACCCGTCAGATCAAAAAGATGATCAGCTCCTATGTCGGTGAGAATGCCGAGTTTGAACGGCAACTCCTGCAGGGGGAGCTGGAAGTGGACCTCGTTCCACAAGGCACCCTGGCAACCCGCATTCAGATGGCCGGGATGGGGATCCCCGCGTTCTTCACGCCCGCTGGATATGGTACGGAGATCGCCGTCGGTAAGGAGGTCAGGATATTTGATGGAAAGCCTCATTTAATGGAATATGCCCTTCACGCCGATTTCGCCATCGTCAAGGCCTGGAGAGGCGATACGATGGGTAACCTCGTATTTCGGAAGACGACGCGTAATTTTTCAACGTCAATGGCAAAAGCCGGCAATATCACTATCGCAGAGGTCGAGGAGCTGGTGCAGCCCGGCGAACTGGACCCTGACGAGATCCATGTCGCCGGCATCTATGTGCATCGCATTTTCCAGGGGTCGAACTACCAACGGCGCATCGAACGCAGGACGGTGCGACTTACTGATTCAAGATCATAATACAAACCAGGAAATCTCCCTATATGGCATTGGATAAATTCGGGATCGCAAAGCGGATCGCGCAGGAATTACGGGACGGAATGTATATCAACCTGGGGATCGGCATCCCTACGCTGGTCGCCAACTATATTCCGGAGGGTATCTCAATCATGCTTCAGTCAGAGAATGGAATGCTGGGAATGGGCCCTTATCCCACAGATGCGGAAATAGATGCCGATCTCATCAATGCGGGGAAGGAAACCGTTACGATTCTGCCGGGAGGCGCATTTTTCGACAGCGCTGAAAGCTTTGGTATGATCCGGGCCGGAAAAGTCGATCTGACCGTGCTCGGCGCGATGGAGGTCTCCGATACCGGGGATATTGCCAACTGGAAAATTCCCGGCAAGATGGTGAAGGGAATGGGCGGCGCTATGGACCTGGTGGCCAGCGCCCGCAATATTATCGTAGCCATGCAACACACCAACCCCAAAGGGGAGTCCAAGCTTCTCCCTGCCTGCACCCTGCCGCTTACAGGAGTGAACTGTGTCCGTCGTATCGTCTCTGACCTGGCGGTGCTCGACATCGGCCCCGGGGGTTTTATCCTCCTCGAGCGGGCGCCGGGGGTGACTGTGGAGGAGATCAGGAGCAAGACGGCAGGCCGGCTGGTAATACCCGGCGAAGTACCACAGATGGTAATTTAACTAATCAATGAGGTTATTCTTTACGGCAAAGAACACCAGCCCCGCAGTATTCTTCGCGCCAAACCGCTCCATGAGCCGATCTTTGATGGCCTCTACGGTGCGGGGGCTTACATCGATCTTTTGGGCGATCTCCTGGGCAGTGAATTCCATGCAGATGTAACGGACTACCTCCCGCTCCCGGTCGTTCAGCGTGATCTCCGTGTTGAGGCTGGGGATGGTCTTGGTGCGAACGTGGGATTTCTTCAGCAGAATGCGATTGACAAAATTGTTCAGGTAATAGCCCTTGGTCGCCACTTCAATAATGGCCCGTTTGATCTCCGAAGGATCCGCGCTCTTCAACAGGTATCCATTCGCCCCGATCTCCATCATATGACTTACAAAGCGTTCGTCTTCATACATCGTGAGGGCGATAATATGGATGGACGGGTATTGTTTTGCAATGATCTTGGTTGTCTCTATCCCATCTTTCTGCGGCATCCGGAGGTCCATCAGAACAACATCGGGTTCAGACGCAGCAAGTCCGTCCAGCAGTTCCTGTCCATTTTCGGCTTCCTGCACAAATTTGATGGCACTGTAAGGGCGCAAAGATAAAATGACACCCTTACGGAATATCTTGTGGTCATCGGCTATTGCAACTTTAATCACTCCCATAGGCTATTGTAGGACTCCGTCCCCTAAAGATACATATAAATTCTAATCCTGTTCCTGCAGCTTATCTTCCTCTTCCTTAACGAGTTCGATCGTAACCTTATAGTAGGTTTGAGACATATCCTTCTCGAAGAAGATCTTGCCGTGCAGGACTTTAAGCCGGCTCTGAATATTCTTCAGTCCTAGGCCCACATTACTTTTATTCAGTTTGTTGAAATCATTCTGCGTGATCCCCCTGCCGTCGTGATGCAGGCGTATAAAGAACTTATCGCCGCTTGTATTTTGCGTCAGGTGGATAAAGCTGGCGTTGCTGTGCTTCAGGATATTGTTCACCAGTTCCTGGATGACACGGAAGATAATGAGCTCGGTCTCGGCCTGCAGCCGTTCCCGGTAGTCATGAAAACGCGAGCTGGCATTCATGCTGCCCGAACCGCTGATCTTCTGGAAAAGGTCGTTGACGGCGGATTCCAGCCCGAAATTCTTCAGGGTAGGCGGCATCAGGCTGTGAGAGATATTGCGGATGAGCTGGATCGTATCGTCGATGATCTGTTTGGCGTTATAGATGCTTTGCAACTGCGTGGTTTTGTCCAGGTTGACAAGATTCTCATTGAGATACAGCCGGGCAGTGGCCAGGAGAGGACCGGCGTCATCATGGAGGTCGGCTGCGATCCGCTGCCGCTCCTCTTCCTGCAGGCGAATAGAGGCGTTGAGAAGGAGCTTTTGCTGATCCTGTTCCATCCGCTGCAGCTTTAACTGGTAGCGGATGACCTTTCGCTGATGGAAAATAATAAAGACGATCAGGCCAATAGTAAGCGCCAGCATTCCTATAGTGCCAAAAAACAGCACCAAGGATACGTTACCAGGGCTAGTGACTTCTAAGAGTATCATGAATTGCGTCGTCTCCGGGACAGTTGGTTAGGGGTTTAGTGTGTTTTTTCAGTTATTAATTTTATCGGGCGCGATCAAGCTTCAAAACCATCCACTGCATAGGGGTTCTTATAGCTCTTTTTCATTATAAACGAGACGCAGAAAAGGATATTCTTCAACAAATCAAAGAAATTATTGATCATCCAATAGTTGGAATGCTGTTGTTCCGAGAAAGAGCCAGCATAAATGAAAAGGAAAAGAGTCGATGAAAAGTAGAGGAAAAACGCAATTATGACCCAAAATTTCTTTGTATTGTACACAAAAACAATATTTGGGTCTTTGATCTGCTCGTATAATAATAAAATACAATATGATATAACCAACACCGCTTCGACGGATGTAGGAAGAGAATCGAACTCATGGGGAGCCTTGGTAGTAAAACTACCGATCGCAATTGCATAAAATACTACTGCGCCGATGATGGGAATGTACTTGAATTTCCGGTCGCGAAGCGAAGTATAAAAGAAGAAAGAAAAAAGGGAGAATTCTATGATCGTAAAACTTGAAAAAACAAGTTGTGTTTCCCAGATCGCATGCACCACCTCCGTCAACAAGGACAACACGCAATACAGGAATATTACCAGCAATCCCTCCCCCCTGTTTCGTTTGAGGAAAATGAGGTAGACGAAAATGGGTAAAAATTCGGAGAGGAGAGCTAAATCCCGGAGCAAAGCCTTGTTTTTTTATTCAAATATAAAAGGCATTGTCCTATAATCCAAGTAATATGTGCAATAAGGATTTGTATGGGAAATTACCCAATTACCCGAGGCTCTGAGAAACGAAAAGTGGTCTCTGAGACCACTTTTCGTTCAAGTTCGTTTTGAATTAGAAGGGCCATCTGATGCCGCCGATACGATCAGCAACGACGCCATCGGCTTCCACCAGTGCGCCGCTTGACATGACCACCGTAGTTTTTACGATATCCTGTCCTTCAGCATCCACACCTACATAAACCAGGGTCTTTTGGCCTTCTTCATTGAGACCATAGTAAAAACGCATCCCTACGCAACCCGGTTGAGCCAGGATCTGATCGATGATATTGCGACCTAAAGTATACCCACGAGCTTCCGTCGGATAAGTTTGCTCATAGGCTTTTACAAAATCAGCGGCGAGCTCATGGCTGATCGCTTCGCCAATAGCAGCATAGTCTTTTTTGGTAAGTAACTCTTTTTGCGACATACACGCGAGTTTTTAGAGGTTGTAAAATGTTAGTTTGTAAGGCTAAATAACCCCTAAAAAAAAAACTGGGCAACGGCCAAAATTTATGGTAAAATGGTTTAAATTGCCTGTAATTCAAGTCTGTATTGACTTTGACGGGATTTTACGAGGAAGGTTACGAGGGTAAAATAGAGTACTTTCACGCATAAAATATAGTATTTTTACTATCTTAATTCTCGTAAAAGACCCTTCGGGAAATTACTAGTTCTTAAAGATATTCACAAGTGCGCAGATAGTGTGGATAACCCAGTATGATAAGATGAACGAGGACCCGGATCAAGGGTACGTAATTAAATTCCTGATTTTTCGTTTTTTGGTTAACCGGAAATTAAAGGTAAATTCATTACCAATAGAGGGGAGGTATCGACTCGAAGGGAGAGAAGTTGACTGAATCCGGATCTACCTGTTTGGTTTTAAAGGATATTGAAATCTTTTACTGGACGGTAAACGGGACATTATGGATGGTTTGAGGTTCGATCCTCTCAGTCAACTTCCATTACAAATGTAGCTCCTCCGATTCGGCCCGGCAAGAGAAGAAACGCCCGATTTAAGAAATGCGGAAATTACTTTTTTAATCGTAAATATTCTAAGGAGATCCACCAATCCTGGCATCATTAACCCAAATCACGACCTATACCTATTAATTCTACAAACCTGCCGGTATGACTGCTGAACTAGTAATCAAAGTATCGATCGCTGATGATCACAAGATCTTCCGCGACGGTATTAAAATGGCTCTGAAGAACAAGGAATATCTGAGAATCTTGTGGGAAGCGGAAGACGGCAAGGACCTGGTACACAAAATGCAGATCAAACGGCCCGATGTACTGCTGATGGATATCCGGATGCCGGAGGTGGACGGTATCAACGCAATAGGCCTGCTCCGGAAAGAATACGAAGACGTCAAGATCATCGTCCTGACCATGTACGATGACCAGGAAATGATCTCCAAAATGATGGAAATGGGGGCAAACGCATACCTGACCAAAACGACAGACCCCGACGAGATCTACCAGGCCATCCTTACCTGCATGAACGATGACTTCTACTTCAACGACCTGGTCAATAAGGCCGTTCTCTCCAAACTGCAGACCAAACGACAGGTAAGACAATTCTATCCCAGTCCCATTAAATTCTCCGAAAAAGAGATCCGCATCCTCAAACTCCTGGCTGAAGACAAAACGACCGAAGAGATCTCAAAAGAGGTGTTCTTAAGCACGCGCACGATCGAAACCATCCGTCAGAACATGAAAACGAAGATCGGCGCCAAAACCATCGCCGGCCTCATCATGTATGCCATGCGCAACAAGATCATCGATTAGCATTTAATACTCAAGCGTTACGACGCCGCTTTGCCGGATCCGGCAGGCCGTAAGAGATCATTACTATCGAAGGGGAAAGCGGCCAGGGAACGGCATGGGGGACGCCGCTATCGTCTGGATGGGGGAGTACTAAATGAAAAAAGCTTCCATGTTCGATAACATAGAAGCTTTACAAACTTTACAAACCAGAGAAGATACCAAAACACTTACTGAAGCAGCAACGGCGCTGAATAGGACAAAAATTGATATTGGATGTGTTCAGACTGTGGCTTTCATAGGAACCGGAATCGGGTTTCTCAATTGGATGTTGGATCTTGGAAAGGTTTTTCGTTGTCTTGTGCGTTTTATAAGGATATCGAACGAATTTGAAAAAAAGTTGATTGACTATTGGATTTTGCCGGGTTTCATAGAATATTGAAAAAGGTTCTGGACGGTTTCTAGGACATTGGACGGTCTGAGGTTGCTAATCCCGTCAATCAACTGATACAAAAATAGCGTTGGCTGCAGAAGTAGGCAAGCGCAGAAACGCCCGATTTTAACTTTTCAGATTTTACGGCTCCCATAGTAAATTAACGATCTGGACCCTAGTATAAATTCCGCTTTTAAATCGGGAAAAAAGCACTTATCTTCGTAGTGATCGTATATTCCGAAAACAAGTTGTTACGTACTTTACCTATAGTAAGTATTGCATTTTTTGTGTCAATTTGCAGATATATGCGGCAGTCCGTCCAACTGCCTCAGAGGGGCCGAGCCCGCCTCATAACAAATTCTAAATCGTATGAAAAGACCCGAATTTAACCAGCCGATCAAGGTTGCTATTGCCGATGATCATGCTCTTTTCCGTGCCGGGGTCAAGACGGCCCTTGCTGTAAAAAAAGACGTCGAGCTGGTAGCGGAAGCCGATAACGGCATGCAGCTGCTGAACCTGTTGAAACATGTCGAGCCGGATGTCATTCTGCTTGATATTCAAATGCCTATAATGGATGGCATCCAGACCCTTCCGGAGATCCGCAAGGATCACCCCCATGTCAAGGTCATTATCCTTTCTATGCACAATGACCATTCGATGATCTCCAAACTAATGGAAATAGGGGCAAATTCCTATCTCACCAAGAATTCGGATTCCGAGACGATCTATCAGGCCATAAAAACCTGTTACGAGCAAGAATTCTTCTTTAATGAGTTGACTAACAAAGCCTTATTAACGGGCCTGCGAACCAAGCGGCCCGAGATCGGCGCCGTTCAGGATGTAAACCTCACCGAAAAGGAATTGACCGTATTGAAACTCATGTGCGAGGAGAAAACTACGAAGGAAATAGCCGATATCGTCGATATCAGCCCCCGCACCGTTGAAGCCATCAGGGACAAGTTAAAGACCAAGACCGGGGCAAAATCTATGGCCGGATTGGTCATGTACGCGGTCAAGAACGGCATCATCGAACAGCAATAAGGTGAACTCCCCCGCCTGGATCGATCATAATGGCGCCTTGCTTCCCTCAAACAGCGGGATCATAAATGCCGCAAACCGGGCGTTCCACTATGGTGACGGGCTTTTTGAGACCCTAATGGTCAGGAATGGCCGCATCCGGCTCCGCGACGCACATTTCGACCGCCTTTTTGCCGGGATGAACCTGCTCCGATACGTCATTCCACGCCAATTTACCCGGGAAAGCCTGGAAGCCAGCTTATTGCAGTTATGCGACCGGAATGGTCACCTCTCTCTTGCCCGCGTAAGGCTCACCATTTACAGGGGAGATGGCGGGCTTTATGATCCTGAAGATCTCCATCCCCGCTACCTCATTGAGTCCTGGCCGCTTGGCCCGGCCGATATCGATTGGAATGAAAAGGGGTTAGCGATCGACATCTACCCCGATGGGATAAAGTCCTGTGATCTCCTCGCCAATGTCAAGTCAAATAATTTTCTGCTTTATGCTCTTGCTGCACTATATGCGAGGGAATGTGGACTGGACGATTGCCTGGTCCGGAATAGCCACGAGAGACTCGCAGACAGTACTATTGCCAACCTCTTCTTTTGCAAGAACCGGCAGGTATACACCCCGCCGCTGTCGGAAGGATGCGTGGCCGGGGTCATGCGGCGATTCCTGCTCTCCCAACTCCCTGGTGCGGGCATTCTCGTTCACGAACATCCGGTGACGGCCGAAGATTTGCTGGATGCCGATGAGGTCTTCCTCTCCAATGCCATCCGGGGCATCCGATGGGTGCAGACTTTTCGTAAATCTCGCTACGGCTGCGATCTATCGCGGACCATCCATCATCAACTGATAAAAGCATTGCTGTGAAAACTGCCATCACCATTTTCTGGTTCCGCCGGGATCTCCGCCTGGAGGATAATGCCGGGTTATACTATGCCCTCAAAAGCGGGCCCCCCGTCCTGCCGGTGTTCATTTTTGACAAGAATATCCTCGACCTCCTGGATAACAAGACCGACCGGCGGGTAGAGTTTATTTATAAGACCCTGATCGCAATTCAGGAGCAGCTGGAAAAGATCCATTCGACCCTGGACGTGCGATATGGCCGGCCGGCCGAGGTATTTCGTCAGCTTCTCGACGAATACGAGGTCAAGGCAGTATATACCAGTACGGATTACGAACCCTATGCCACCGAACGGGACAGGGAGATCGGCCGGCTGTTGAATGACGAACGGATTCCTTTCCAAAGCCATAAAGATCAGGTTGTTTTTGAAAAGAATGAGGTGGTCAAGGAAGACGGGAGCCCGTATACGATCTTTACCCCCTACAGCCGGAAATGGAAGACCGTATTGAACAACTTTTATCTCTCCTCGTATCCGACGGAAAAATATTTCAACCATTTTCTTCAGCAGGAACCCATCGCCACTCCCACCCTCCGCTCCATTGGGTTCAAAGCTACCGGCGAGCCCTTTCCCGCTGACCGGATAGAAAGCCAGCTTTTGATCCGCTATCAACAACAGCGTGACTACCCCGGCGTAAACGGGACCACTCATTTGGCTCTCCATCTGCGCTTTGGGACCATCAGCATCCGAAAACTGGCGAGAAAGGCGTCCGAGCTGAGCGAAACCTTCCTCAATGAGTTGATCTGGCGGGAGTTTTACCAGATGATCCTCTGGCATTTTCCGCAGGTCGGAAAGGGAAAGGCTTTCAAGCCGGCCTTTGACCGTATCCAATGGCGCAACGATGAAAAGGAGTTTGAAAAATGGTGTACCGGTCAAACCGGTTATCCCTTCGTAGATGCAGGGATGCGGGAACTCAACTCGACGGGGTTTATGCACAATCGTGTACGGATGGTGGTGGCGTCCTTCCTGGCCAAGCATCTGCTGATCGACTGGCGTTGGGGCGAGACTTACTTCGCCGAACGACTGCTTGACTTCGATCTGGCAGCCAACAACGGCAACTGGCAGTGGGCTGCCGGCTGTGGCTGCGATGCCGCCCCGTATTTCCGGGTCTTTAACCCTGCGCTTCAAGCCAAAAAATTCGATCCTGATCTTCGGTATATCCGCCGATGGGTGCCGGAATTGGAAGAGCTCGGCTACCCGCCCCCGATCGTGGATCATGAAATGGCCAGGGAGAGGGCTATCAAGGCCTACAACAAAGCGGTCAAAGGGAGTTAATGCCCACCCGCTGATGAATACGTTCGTAGGTTTGCAACAGGGTCCTGACGGCTTTTGCACCATCCTCGCCCAAAGAAAGCGAATAATTATTGACGTATAGGTCGATGTGCTGACGCATCACCCGCTCGTCCATCTCCTGTGCATGGGATCGAACGAATTCCGGCAACTCAGGGTAATGGTCGAACGCATATTCGAGGCTCTTCCGGATAAGACTGTTTATCTTTTGAGATAAGGCGGCGTCATGACCTTTTCGAAATACGATCCCGCCCAGGGGGATTGGCGCTCCCGTCTCATGCTCCCAATATTCCCCTAGATCCAGCAACTTGACCAAATCCCGTTGCTGGTAGGTGAAACGGTTCTCGTGAATGATGACCCCGCAATCGGCAGTTCCGGACAGCACCGCGTCCTCGATGTCTGAAAAGACCATGAACTCTTTCCTGCGCGCCTCAGGGAAGGCCAGCGAGAACAGGAGGTGTGCCGTGGTTCGTTGCCCGGGGATGGCGATACGACCACCGGGTACCTCCGTCAAAGCAATCGGTTCCCGGGCGATCAACAGCGGGCCAACGCCCTTTCCCAGTGCACCGCCCGCATCGAGCAATTCATAATGGGACAGCAGCAATGGCAGGACGCCATAGCTGATCTTGGAGATATCCAGCTTTCCCTGCACGGCCCATTGGTTGAGGGTTTCGACGTCCTCCAGGAAAAGTTCGAATTCGATCCCCTCCGTATCGATCTTTTTGTTGACGAGGGCATTGAATATGAAGGTGTCGTTAGGACAGGGACTGAAGCCGAGCGAAAATTTCATGATCTTTCTTTTTCGAGTTTTTTCAACAGGCCAATGAGTTGTTCATTGAGCCGGGTAATGGCAAACGGAATATTCCATTTTGTCTTATCTCGCACGCCGATGAGGTTCGATACTGCCCGCAGCTGCAAAAAAGGCACCCCTGTCTGCAGACACACATAGTGAAGCGGGCCTCCTTCCATGCTTTCAACAACCGCGGAGGTATTTTGTTGATGCCACCGGATCCTTTGGGGATCGGTCGTTATTTCGTTGACGGTCATGGCTCTGACTCGTTCGAGACCGGTTTGGGCAAGTAATGAAGTATGCGGGTTTACGAGGCGGCCATTGGTGAAAGGGAAGCCATTCGGGTCAGCCAGCTTCATATCGAACAGTGATTTAAAGCGTTCGTCCTCCCAGACTCCAAGGTCGGCCAGCACTTCTTCACTGACAACCAACACTTCCCCCGCTTTTTTATCGGTCAGACAACCGGCGATACCCGCCTGGATGACCACCGCCGGACGCGAACTCCCGATCTGCCGGGTAAGCGCATAGCTGGTGGCGAGACTACCCACTCCGGTGATCAGCGGAGATACGGAAACCGACCCGCCGTTACGGTTGAGGTAATCGATAGTTGGTTGAATTTCAAAGCTTGTGGCGGCCGTCAATAGGATCTCCATTTTACAAATATCTGCTTCTTAATTGTTACCTTTGCCGGAATTTTATCTCTAATAGGACTAAGGCAAATGGTGTATCTGACGCGCCTGGAGCATTTCAATGCAGCGCATAAACTCTATAATCCAGGCTGGACCAAGGAAAGGAATGAAGCTGTTTTTGGACTTTGCGCCAACGAGAACTGGCATGGGCATAACTATGATCTTTATGTCACCATCAAGGGTGAGCCCGACCCGGATACGGGGTTCGTGTTTGATGTAAAGCGGCTGAGCGACATAATAAAAGAGCAGGTCATAGAGAAAGTAGATCATAAGAATTTGAACCTGGATGTCGAATTTATGCGGGACAAGATGTGCTCCACCGAGAACCTGGCCGTCGGCATCTGGCAACAGTTGGTGCCGCATCTTCCGGCCGGTGTCCTATTGCACGCGATCAAGCTCTATGAGACACCCAGGATCTACGTAGAATACTTTGGAAACTGACAACGGGGGTCACAGGCCCCCGGGCCGAAGGCCTATCATTAGCGCTGGCGCCGAAGGCGCAAAAAAAAACAGCATCTATGAATCAAGAGACAAAAAAAGTAGCTGTCTACCGCAAAGAACACTTCAACGCGGCGCATCGCATTTTCAATCCCTCGTGGGATGACAAGAAGAATGCGGAAGTGTTCGGAAAATGCAGCAACCCCCATTATCACGGCCACAACTATGAGTTGGTCGTCAAGGTAACCGGGGTGCCTGATCCCGAAACCGGATACGTGATGGATATGAAAGTGCTGTCCCGGATCACAGCGGAAGAGGTGCTCGAAAAGTTCGATCATAAGAACCTCAACCTCGACACCCTCTATTTTCGCGATCTTAACCCTACTGCCGAGCACATCGCCATGGTGATTTATGATCTGCTTCGGGCAAGGATCGACCCACGCCTGGATCTTCAGGTGAGACTATATGAAACGGAGCGGAATTTTGTTGAGTACCCTGCCTGATCAAAGACAAATATTCAAGGTAACGCATTATGGCATATACGAAAATCGAACAGTACGACGAAAAGATAACCGCGGCGCTGACAAAGAACTATCGTGAGTCTCTCGATCTCCTGGGCGAGGACGGTAACCGGGAAGGTCTCTTGAAAACCCCCGAGCGGGTCGCAAAAGCGATGCAATTCCTGACACAAGGATATGAGATGGATGCGCATGCGATTCTCAATTCGGCTAAATTCCACGAGGAGGTAAGCGAGATGATCCTGGTAAAGGACATCGAATTGTACAGCTTGTGCGAACATCATATGCTGCCCTTTTTCGGCAAGGCCCACATTGCCTATATACCCAACGGATGGATCACAGGATTGAGCAAGATAGCGCGTGTCGTCGACGTATATGCCCGCCGTTTACAGGTGCAGGAGCGGATGACCACGCAGATCA
Organism: Puia sp.; assembly: GCF_035546395.1. Lineage (GTDB taxonomy): Bacteria > Bacteroidota > Bacteroidia > Chitinophagales > Chitinophagaceae > Puia. The sequence goes on from NZ_DASZXR010000002.1 coordinate 27,449, forward strand.
TGCATGCCATCAAGGAAACCCTAAATCCCCTCGGCGTTGCCGTTGTCATCGAGGCATCCCACCTTTGTATGATGATGCGCGGCGTACAGAAGCAAAACTCGGTAACCACGACGTCCGCGTTCTGGGGTGAGTTTGAAAAGAACGAAACCCGCAATGAGTTCACAAAACTTATCTCTTCCAGTCTGCACTGATATCGATGATCTTTTGGATATCCAGAGATTTTCTTTGCTGAATCCGGGCTTTATGGCATATTTGCAGGTTCATTGGGGGCCGATGGCCGCCAAAATAATAAACTCGGATTAGTATGAAGCATGCCTACGTTTTCCCCGGACAGGGATCGCAATTCCCGGGAATGGGGAGAAACCTTTATGAGAATAGTGCGTTTGCAAAGAAGTTATTCGAACAGGCCAATGAAATGCTGGAATTCCGGATATCCGATATCATGTTCAACGGCACCGAGGAACAACTGCTTCAGACCTATGTGACCCAACCGGCTATATTCCTTCATTCCGTCATCGCATTCAAGGGCATCGAGAACAGCAAGCCCGAAATGGTGGCAGGCCATTCCCAGGGAGAATTCTCTGCCCTTGTTGCAAACGGCGTATTAAGTTTCGAGGATGGGCTCAAACTGGTCTCGGCACGTGCCGAAGCCATGCAACATGCCTGTGAAAGGGAGCCTTCGGGAATGGCGGCTATATTGGGCCTTGCTGACGAAGTAGTGGAGAATATCTGTGTCGAAGTTCAAAAGGAAACAGGCGAGATCGTCGTTCCTGCCAACTATAATTGTCCCGAACAACTCGTGGTCAGCGGCTCGCCGAAGGCGTTGCAACTGGCCGGCGAAAAGGCGAAAGCTGCGGGGGCGAGAAAGATCGTCCCGTTAAAGGTTAGCGGCGCCTTTCACTCTCCTTTCATGGCTTCCGCGCAGGAAGAGCTAAGAGAGGCCATTGAAAATACCACCTTCTACACTCCCACTTGCCCCGTGTACCAGAACGTGGTGGCCAGGGCAGTCGTTTCCAAGGACGAGATCAAGAAGAATTTGATCGAGCAGCTCACGGGGCCCGTAAAATGGACCCAGTCCATTCGCGCGATGGTAGCCGACGGAGCGTCTCATTTTACAGAGGTAGGCCCGGGAAAGGTGCTGCACAAGCTCATCCACAAGATCAACCACGACGTACTCATGGACGGCGTTCACTGATGGATCCCGATCAATCGATGGAGCAGTTGACCCATCCCGCATCAAACTGAGCGGCATATTTTTTATAGAACCGGATGGCGGGTTCGTTCCAATCCAATACCTGCCATACCATGCCTTTGAAGTTCTTTTCCCGAACCTCCTCTATAAGCCGGTCGAACAATAATTTCCCGAGGCCCTTGCCACGCATTTCTTCGGTGACGATGAGGTCCTCGAGGTACAGCCGCTGTCCTTTCCAGGTGCTGTAGCGAATATAGTATAACGCAAATCCTTCGACCCGGCCATCCACAGTAACGACAAATGCCCACCATACGGGCCGGGGGCCAAAGCCGCTTTGGGTAAAATGCTCAAGCGTTACCGTTACTTCCTGCGGCGCCCGTTCATACTCCGCCAATTCACGGATCAGCTGTAACAAACGCGGGCAGTCCTCACGGACCGCCCTGCGAATCATGATATTTTCCATAAATCCAAAAATCCGGTTTAGTGCCCCCATTTGACCCAGGTAGCACCCCAGGTGAATCCGCCGCCAAACGCCGCCAATACCAGGTTGTCCCCCTTTTTCAGCTTGTCTTCCCAGTCCCACAGACAGAGGGGAATGGTCCCGGCCGTAGTATTGCCGTACCGCTGGATGTTGACCATCACTTTCTCTTCCGAGAGACCCATGCGGTGCGCCGTGGCATCGATGATACGCTTGTTGGCCTGGTGCGGCACGAGCCAGCTGATATCATCGCCGGTCAGGTTATTCCGTTCCATCAGTTCCGCACTGACATCGGCCATGCCCTTTACGGCAAATTTGAAAACGGCCTGGCCCTCCTGGTAGATATAGTGCTCTTTGGCGGCAACCGTCTCTATGGTAGAGGGCTTCAGTGAACCGCCGGCCTTCATATGGAGATGGGTCCGGCCGCTGCCGTCGCTTCGCAAAATGCTGTCCAACACCCCATATCCTTCCGTATTGGGCTCAAGTAGTACGCCCCCCGCGCCGTCGCCAAAGATGATACAAGTGGTCCGGTCGGTATAGTCAACGATGCTGCTCATCTTGTCCGCGCCGATGACGACCACTTTCTTGAATCTGCCGCTCTCGATATACATAGCACCGCTCGTGAGGGCGTAGAGAAACCCCGAACAGGCGGCGCTCATGTCAAAACCCCAGGCATTCTTCGCACCTACTTTGTCGCAGACGATATTTGCCGTGGAAGGGAATAACATATCCGGCGTTACCGTCGCTACGATAACACAATCGATCTCCCCGGGGGTGATACCCCGCTTGCGACAAATCTCCTCCATCACCGGTACGCAAAGATCCGACGTCGCCTTACCCTCTCCTCTCAAGATCCTTCTTTCCTCTATCCCCGTGCGGGTCCGTATCCATTCATCATTGGTGTCAACCATTTTTTCCAGGTCGGCATTCGTCAATCGGTCCTCGGGTACATATCCTCCTATCGCGGTGATAGCGGCGGTGGTTCTCTTAGTCATTATAAATTTCCAATCAGGTGAAGAAAAGTTTTTTGCAAAGGTGGGGAAAAATATCCAAATGCGTATTTTCGTGACTATGATCGCTTTTTTACGAGGCAGTTTTGCCTTCAAAAGTCCGGCGCTGGTACATATCGATGTTGCCGGAGTGGGGTATGAGCTCCAGATAAGCCTTAATACCTATTCCCGCATCGAATCCCTGGAAAGCGGCGCCCTGCTCACTTACTTGCATATCCGCGAAGATGCGCATGTCCTTTATGGGTTCTTCGATAAAGCGGAAAAAGACCTGTTTATCCAGCTGATCGGCATATCAGGAGTTGGCGCCGCGACCGCAAGGATGATGTTGTCTTCCATGAAGCCCGAGGAGATCACCCGGGCGATCCTGCAGGGCAACGCGAAACAGCTCGAAACGATCAAAGGGATCGGTAAGAAATCCGCCGAAAGGATCGTCCTCGAACTGCGTGATAAACTGGGTAAATCCCGGGAAGAAAACACAAATATTTCATCTCTGACAAGCAATACCTTAGAACAGGATGCGTTAAATGCACTGATCACGCTGGGAATAGCCAGACCTGCCGCAGAAAATGCCATCAAAAGAGTCATGAGTGAAGGGCCCGGAGCAGATAAGATCGAGGATGTTATTAAGAAAGCTTTAAAAATCTTGTAAGCCTATCGGTGGAACTCTACCTAACTAATTCTTGAGGAAAGTTTGACCCGCCATTTGTTTCTGTTGGTCCTGGCAACGGTAGTGTTAACAGCCGCTTCAGTTGTGTTTTGTACAACTGTATCGGCGCACCCATTCCAGCAACGGGACACGACGGCGCCCGGGAATAGACGGGATACCGTTGCTCATCGCACCGATACCGTCGGTCTGGCCGATTACTATCTGAACCAGATGCGAAGAGCCGCCGACTCGATCCGGAAACAACAGGACTCCATCCGGCGACAGCGAGACTCCATCCAGCGCCGGGCCGCCCGGGACACCGCCCGACCCGGCGACAGCCTCCGATTCCCCATTTACGACCGGCGCGGCGACCGGTTCTCCAATCCCGGGAGGAATCCCTTCGACCTCAAAGACCCGCCCAACCTCCGCGATTCCATCGTCTACGACCCCATCACCCAGCAGTACTATATCATTGAAAAGATTGGTAACCAGTATTATAGAAAGCCGACCTATCTCACATCCCAGGAAATGCTCCAAATGTCCGGAGATTCGGCCGAGCGGGACTACTTCCGAAAGCGGGCGGACGCCCTCGATGCTCTCAACCGGCGGCTTTTCCGCCCCAAGCTATCGGTAAGCGACAATCTCTTCAACCGCATCTTCGGGAACGGCAAGATCGACATCAAGCCCCAGGGCAACGTCGATGTCACCGCGGGCTATATGGGTCAGAACATCCAGAACCCGACCCTTCCCGAAAGCGCCAGGCGCACCGGGGGCTTCGACTTTAACGAGAACGCCAACATCCAGGTGGTCGGCAATATCGGGGACAAGCTGAAGCTGCCCATCAGTTATAACACTTTGGCAAACTTCGACTTCGAGAACCAACTGAAACTGGATTATACCGGCGGCCCGGACGAGATCATCAAAAAGATCGAGGCGGGTAACGTTTCCTTTACCACCCCCAGTACCCTGATGACCGGCGCCCAGTCCCTCTTTGGGATCAAGACCAAGCTCCAGTTCGGAAAACTGTCCCTCACCGCGGTCCTTGCCAACCAACGCTCGCAGAAGCAGACCGTTTCCTCCCAGGGCGGTGCCGCCGTCACTTCCTTCCAGTTCAAAGCGGACGACTATGATGAAAACCGGCACTTCCTGCTGGCGCAGTACTTCCGCAACAACTTCAACCGGGTCATGTCGACCATTCCCGTCGTCAGCTCCCAGGTGAATATCCTGCGGCTCGAGGTCTGGGTAACCAACCGGAATGGGGTCGACACCGGCTCCCGGCAGATCGTGGGCCTGATGGACCTCGGGGAAGCATCCCCCTACAATAATCGGATCGGGCGTGGTGCCAACGGTACGGGGCTTCCCGACAACGATGCCAACGGCGAATACCGGAGCATCATCAACGATCCTTCCAGCCGTAGCCCCTCCTCCGCCGCAAACAAACTTAACTCGCTGGGACTGGCCCAGGTACAGGATTTCGAGATAGTTTATGCCCGGAAACTGAATCCGGCGGACTATTATTTCAACCCACAGGTGGGTTTTATCTCGATCAATCAAACCCTCCAGGCCAACGACGTGCTGGCCGTCGCTTACCAGTATAGCTATAACGGACATATCTACCAGGTCGGGGAATTCTCCAACGACGTTCCGCCGGACACCACCGCGGGAACGGGTGGGGGAGCATCCAAGGTGCTGTACCTTAAATTATTAAAGGCCACTTCACAGCGTACGAATCTGCCGCTCTGGAACCTGATGATGAAGAACGTCTACTCCCTAAAGACGCCAACCGGCGGCTACCTGGCGAATATTCAGCAATTGGGATTCCAGTTCAATGTCAACTATGACGAACCAAGCAAGGGTACGAAGCGTTACCTGCCCGAGGGACCAAAGGCCAACTTACCGCTCATCTCCGTCCTCGGCCTCGACCGGCTGAACCAGCACAACGACCCCGGCTCGGACGGCATCTTCGACTATATCGAAGGACTAACCGTTATTTCTAACCAGGGCCGGATAATCTTCCCGGTCCTCGAGCCCTTTGGCCGGGACCTCGACTCCCTGGCTTTTCCCGGCGCACCGCAGTCTCTGAAGGATAAATATGTCTTCTACCAGCTGTACGATACCATCAAGGCAGTTGCGCAGACCTTCGCCAACGTCGACCGGTATGTACTGAACGGTTCGGCCAAGGGACAATCCACTTCCAGCCTGTCGCTGAATGCGTATAACGTTCCCCCAGGTTCCGTCGTGGTCACCGCAGGGGGGCAAACCCTGCGGGAGAATATCGACTATGTGGTGGACTATAATCTGGGCCAGGTCCAGATCATTAACCAGGCCATCATCAATTCGGGCGTGCCCGTCAACGTTTCGTTCGAGAACAATGCCAATTTCGGCTTGCAGCAACGAAGCTTCATGGGCGTCCGGCTCGACTATCTTGCCAAAAATACCGCAAAGGAGTCCCTCAATATCGGCGCCACGTTCGAACGGCTGAACGAACGTCCCTTCTTCAGCAAGACCGACTATGGCGAAGACCCTATCCGGAATACGATGATCGGTTCGGACGTCAACTACCGGGGACAGCTACCCCAGCTTACCCGCCTGCTGGATAAGCTGCCATTCTATTCGACAAAAGAGATGAGCACCATCAATGCGTATGCAGAGGGCGCCATCCTCCGGCCCGGCCATCCGCCACAGATCGGTAAGGGCACCAGCGGCGCCGTCTACATCGACGATTTTGAAGGCAGCACCAGCGCCATCGACCTGCGTTTCCCATTGACCAGCTGGGCGCTGGCTTCCACGCCGGCTGTCCCGCTCACCTCGCCAGGCTCTTATCCGCCATTATTCCCGGAAGCAAATCTGACCGACTCCCTGGACTATGGCTTCAACCGCGCCAAGCTGGCCTGGTATAACATCGAACCTACCTTGCAGGACCCGAGCAATTCCAATAACCCGGTTGCCGGCTACGAAAATCCCCTGCACGATCCGCGCATCGGGCCGATACAGGTGCAGCAGCTGTTCCCGAATCAGTCGGTACAGACGGGCCAGGCACAGCTGGTCACCTTCGACATGGCCTTCTATCCAACCGACAGGGGGCCCTACAACTTCGACGCCCGGCCGGGAAGCATTGGGCCGGATGGCAAACTGTTGAACCCGCAGAAGCGATGGGGCGGGATCATGAGGGCTCTCGACCAGACCGATTTCGAAACAGCCAATATCGAGGTTCTCCAGTTCTGGGTACTCGATCCCTTCGCCGCCCCCAATGGCGTGACTAATACCAGCAAGGGCGGCCAGCTCTATATCGATCTGGGCAGCGTTTCGGAAGATATCCTGAAAGACGGGAAAAAAGAATTCGAGAACGGCCTCAACTCACCGAACATCACCGCGGAGATCGACAGCAGCTCCGTCTGGGGCAGGGTACCGGCCAATCCGATCCAGGTGACCACCGCCTTTAGCAACAACGCCGCCGACCGCCCTTTCCAGGACGTCGGTTTGGATGGGATGCGCGATATCGAGGAACAATCGAAGTACAGGCCTTATATACAAGCCCTGACCGCAACGGCCGGCGCCACGGTCGGGCAGAATGCCAACAATGACCCGTCGAGCGACAACTTCATCAACTACCGCGACGCTGCCTACGACGCCTCGAAAACGGGTATCCTCGGCCGCTACAAGAACATCAATAACCCGGATGGCAACTCACCCATCGCCAATACGGGGTCGACTACCATTTCCGCCTATACGCTTTATCCCGATCAGGAAGACCTGAACAAGGATAATACCATGAACACCCTCGAACAATATTTCGAGTACAAGGTCAACCTTACCCGGGACAGCCTCGGAAGGACAATGGGATTCGACTATGTCACGGACTCCGTCACCTTCACGCCCTCCGGCGGCGGTGTGAGCCAGACCTGGTACCAGATGTCTATTCCCCTCTCGGAGTATTATCAGAATGTGGGGAATATGCCCGATTTCCGGTCCATCCAGTTCATCCGGATGTACCTGACCAACTGGTCGGATTCGGTGGTCCTCCGCTTTGCCCAGCTGCAGCTGGTACGCAACTCCTGGCGCAGCTTCGCCTATACCATCGATACGACGGGCAATATGACCCTGCTACCGAACAGCACGACGAGTTTCAACGTTACGGCCGTGAACATCGAGCAGAACGCCTCGCGCGCGCCCGTTAATTATGTTTCCCCGCCTGGTGTTGTCCGGCAACAGGAACTCAGCAACAACAATGTCAACCTCCTGCTCAACGAACAGGCGATGAGCCTGCAGATCTGCAACCTCCTGCAAGGGGATGTTCGCGGGGTCTACAAAACGACCAACTTCGACCTCCGCCGCTACGGCACCCTCGAAATGTTCGTTCACGCGGAAGCGGTAGTGAATGGAGGCGTGAACGACAACGATATGTCGTACGTCGTCCGCATCGGCAGCGACTTCGTCAGCAACTATTATGAGATCCGGGTGCCTATGCGCGTAACGGCATGGTACCCCACCGGGACAACCGATCAGGTAGCCGAATTGGTCTGGCCTGCACAAAATAATCTCAACCTGAACCTGAACCGGCTGGTGAAGTTAAAGGTGGATCGGAACAACGGAGGCACCACCAACAGCTATTATAAAGAGACGGATGCCGATGGCCGGTCCTACGCCATCCTGGGTAACCCCAACCTTGGAGCCATCCAGGCCGTCTTCCTTGGCGTACAGAACGTCAACCGGCCTACTGTCTGTACCGAAGTATGGTTCAACGAGCTCCGGCTCACCGATATCAGCGAAAGGGGAGGCTGGGCTGCCGTCGGCAAGGTCGACATGAAGCTGGCCGATCTCGGTACGCTCACCGTGTCGGGCAGTAACAGGTCGGTCGGGTGGGGGACCATCGATCAGAGCACCAACCAACGATCCCTGGATAACAATTCGGAAATAGACGCCGCCATCAATATCGACGCCGGAAAGCTCCTGCCCAGGAAGGCCGCGGTGTCCATACCCGTGTACGCAGGTGTGACAAAAACGACAAGTACGCCGGAATACGATCCGTTCGACCTGGACATCAAGCTCAAGGATAAGCTGAATTCGGCGGCCGCCAGGCAAAAAGATTCCATCCGGCAGCAGGCGATAGACCAGACGACCGTGCAGACCATCAACTTTACGAACGTCCACAAGAATAACACGACCAACAAGAAGTTGAAGATCTGGAGCATCGAGAACGTGAACGTCAGCTATTCCTATAGCCGGAGCGAACATCACAGCCCGCTCGCCTCGGAAGACGAGCTTATCACTCATAAGGCCATTTTTGCCTATAACTATACGCATACGGCGAGATTTATCGAGCCGTTCAAAAAGCGCATCAAATCCAGGTCTCCCTGGCTGGGGCTGATCCGGGATTTCAATTTCAACCTCATGCCGAGCGTTCTCGGCTTTCAGGCAAATATCAACCGGCAATTCGGCGCCTACCGCTCCCGCAATATCGGCGGGCCGGACGTCCTGCCGGAGACCTTCAATAAGTTCTTTACCTTCGACCGGCTCTATACGCTGCGCTGGGATTTCACAAAATCCCTTGCCCTGGACTTTACCGCCACCAATAGATCGTGGATCGACGAAGACAGCGGAAGACTCAACAAACAGCAGCGTCACCAGATGTGGCAACGCTTCTGGCACGGTGGCCGTACCGTCCTGTATACACAGAACACCAACGTCACCTATACGCTGCCGACAGCCAAGTTCCCCGCCCTCGACTGGACCACGGTGAAGGCCGGTTATTCGGCGTCCTATACGTGGACCGGCGCCTCCCAGTTCCTTTATGCACAGGCTCTCGGGAACAGCATTTCCAATACCCAGCAGCGGACCGTGATCGCCGATCTGGATTTTACGCGGTTGTACAGCAAGTGGAAACTATTGCGCGGACTCGATCAGCCGCCGAGGACGATCACGGTGAATGGGAGACAGGTCCCCGATACATCGAGGCGCGCGACGGCATCGCCGCAGGCTGCCGCCCTCATCGGTGTGCCCAAGGCCCTGGCAAAACTGCTCACTTCGCTCAAGCATATCACCGTCAACTATTCGGATAACAGTTCGTCCACCATCTATGGTTTCCTCGACAGCACCCGCGCATTGGGCATGGACTTCCATTCGATGGAACCCGGCTGGGGCTATGTCTTCGGACGGCGTGCCGACACCAATTTCATCAATAAACTGGGAAGAAGGAACCTGATCTCCCGGGACTCGGCGTTGAATAGTCAAAACCTGATCAGCTATGCGCAAAAAATCTCGGCTACCGCCACTCTGGAGCCCATCCGCGATCTGCGCATCGCACTCAATTTGGATAAAACCTTCGGTCAAAATTATTCCGAACTGTATAAGGACACGATTGGCGGCAACGGGTTTGCCCGGCTGAATCCCTATATTGCGGGGACCTTCAGCATCAGCTATATTTCCTACAAGACACTTTTCGAGAAATACCGCCCGGACCAGATCTCCGCTACCTTCCAGCGGTTCGAAAATTACCGGCAGATCATTTCCCAACGCCTGGGGTCCATCAACCCTTATACCGGCGGTCTTACGGGCGGCGACGGGTATACGGTGGGATATGGCCGTTATGCCCAGGATGTGCTCATACCCGCCTTTATCGCGGCCTATACCGGCAAGAGTCCGACCCAGGTGGCGCTTGTCAATGAGAAAGGCAGTAATGTCACCAGCAACCCCTTCTCCGGCTATCTGCCTAAGCCCAACTGGCACATCACCTATAACGGACTTAGCAAGCTGCCCTGGTTCAGCAGGATCTTCACCAACTTTAACCTGACCAACTCCTATACGGGTAGCCTGAGCATGAACAGCTTCAATTCCCAGCTCAACTATGGAGATCCGTCAAGATATGGCCAGCCGGGTTTCATCGATACCCTGACCGGCAACTTCATTCCCTATTTCGCGGTGCCCAATATCACCATCTCCGAACAATTCTCGCCGTTGCTTGGGGTCGACATGGCTTTCGTCAATATGATGACTGCGCAGGCCAGCTATAGCCGCTCCCGGCAACTCAGCCTTAGCCTGATCGATTTCCAGCTCAGCGAGACGCATTCATCGGAACTGAGCATTACCCTCGGCTATAAGAAGAGGAATGTGGGACTGCCCTTTGGCTGGAAGGTCCCCGGTAACGGGAAGACTCCGCCCAGTGGGGCACCCGGCAGTATCAATGCGCAGAAGGGATCGAACGATCTTACGTTGAAGTTGACGGTCAGCGTCAGAGATGACGCCATGTCCAGCAGCTACCTGGACCAGAATGCCTCTCTGCCGACAGGAGGACAACGGGTGATCCACATCGGTCCAACGATCGACTACGTACTGAATAACCGGATCAGCCTCAATTTCTATTTCGACCAGGCCCGGACAACTCCCAAGATATCCACCACTCCCCCGATCGTTACCACCAAGGGTGGCATCCATATCCGGATCGCACTGGCGCCTTAAAATTTCTTATAGAAGTAGATGCCATCGGCCTGCGCCGTACAGGTCATGACCAGATCGTTGATACAGACATGCGGCGGCAAACCGGCACAGTAATGAATGACATCGGCAACATCCCCGGCGGTAAGCGGTGTATAACCGTCATAGATCTTCTTTGCCTGACCGGCGTCTCCCTTGAAGCGGACATTGGAAAACTCGGTTTCCGCCGCGCCCGGGTGAATCGCCGTGACCTTTATCCCATGCCGCAGCAGATCGATCCGCATCGAATGAGAAATAACATCCACCGCGGCCTTGCTCCCGCAATAGGCATTTCCTTTCTCATAGATGTCCTTTGCCGCAACGCTCCCCAGGTTGATGATATGCCCATTTCCAACCGGGATCATCAGTGGAAGAACAGCCTTGGATACATACAAAAGCCCTTTCACATTCGTATCGATCATGGTCTCCCAGTCCCCGAGATCGGCATCGTCGAAGAAGTCCCTGCCCAAGGCGAGACCTGCATTGTTGATCAGGATATTGACCCTTTTCCAGGATGCGGGCAGGCTCGCCACCGCCGAAAAGACTGCGCTTTTGTCCTGCACATCGAAAGTCAGCGGCAACACTCGTACGCCGGTGCGATCTTCCAGTTCCCGCTTCAGGGCAATAAGCCTGTCCTCCCGTCTTCCGGTAATGATAAGATGATCGCCGCCGGCGGCGAATTTCCGGGCGCAGGCTTCACCGAAGCCAGAAGTTGCGCCGGTAATAAAAATGGTCCTGTTCATAACTATTTTATGAAGTTTAAAAAAGATCCGATCGCCTGACTTCCCTGTTCGGGCTCTTCCAGCATGCCCATATGACCGGAATGATCCAAAGTATGGATAACCGAGATCATCGGCTCGTGGCACTGTTTCACCGCCTGTTCGTAGGGGACGACGGTGTCCGCGGCGCCCATGATGAACAACACCGGGCCGGCAAATTGCCGGAGTACCTGGATCCGCTCGGGCCGGCGGATCATCGCCTCGTAATAGTAAACCAGCGATTCCGGGGCGAAACCGGAGTACCGCCGGATCGTTTCTTCCAAAAGTGCCGGCCGCTGTTCCCTCGTCTCTGCCGCAAAGAGATTGGGCATGGACTGGCGGACAAAGGGGGCGGCTCCGTGCTGCCGGATAAAATCGATACTCTTGCGACGGGCTGTACGCTTTTCTTCGCTGTCGGCGGTTGCCGTGGAATGAAAGAATCCAAAGGCTTTCAGCTGCTGTGGGTATTTTTCCGCAAAGGCCAGGGAGATGTAGCCGCCCATGCTATGGCCGATAAGTACGCAGGCGTCCAGGCCCAATTGATCGATGAAGGTCTTTATCGCATCGGCCAACGCATCGACCGAGGGTTCACCCGGCAAAATTGTGGATTTACCGCTCCCGGGAAGATCAGGGATCAACAGCCGGCAATGAAGGCTGAGCCGCGGCGCCAATTCATTCCAGATCTGCCCGTCTTCCGCAAACCCGTGCAGCAGTAACACCGGCAGCCCGCTTCCTTCCTCGCGGTAAAAAAGCGTTCTCCCGTCCTGTGTAAGCGTCTTATCCACGACCTGCTCTTGTTTTGACGAAGGTAACGATAAGCCAGCCAGGGAACAACGCCGTAAGTACAAGCATAATTTTGGAGAGGAGGTCGCCGAACCGGACGTAGAATGTCTGGTTCGACTCCGTCGGTATTACCTGCCGGATAGCGGCTTCGGTATACCAGGGCCGGGAATCGAGGATATTTCCCGACGGATCGATGATACACGAAACCCCCGTATTCGCGGCCCGTATCACCCAACGCCGCGTCTCTATCGCCCGAAGCCGGGCATAGCTTTCGTGTTGACGATAACCGGGCGTATCGCCCCACCAACCATCGTTGGTGATCACCGCAAGCACATCGGCGCCATTGTGAACGTATCGGGACATGAATTCCCCATAGATGCTTTCATAACAAACCGCCGGTGCGATGACATACCTGCGATCCGTCGTTGTGAGTGGTGTCCTCTCCGCTTGTCCCGTATACCCTTCCTCGGTGCCCCCGAATTTTTCGAACAGGGGTACCATGAAATGCAGGTACGGTGGAAGGCTTTCGGCGCCGGGAACAAGCCTGGACTTATGATAGAAGGCGACGGGTCCCGAACTATCCATCACCGTCGCGGCATTATAGCTCTCTAAGAATTTGTCGGTATCCGGGATCTTCATCGCTGTCGAAGAATGTTTATAAGGAAACACTCGAAAGCTTTCGATGCCCGTCAGCAAGTTGACATGCGGATGACGATGGAGGAAATCCCAAAGGGGATTGAGGAAGTAGTTTTGTCTCAGATGGGCTTCGTCAAAGCCATGTTCGTTATATAATGCCGTTTCCGGCCACACCACCAGCACGGTGTTGCTGTCGATGGTCGAGTCGCTTATCCGGATCAACCGGTGCAGTTGTGCGTCGAAGCTGCCGGTCATGATCTTGTCGTAAGGATCGATATTGGGTTGAACGATCACGACATTTGATCCCCCCAAATTTCGATATACCGTCTTCGTTGTCTCTTCGCCCAGCACAGCTGAAACTGCCGGCGGAAGAATGATCAGGCCGAGTATCCACCAAACCAGCCGGAAGACCACCCGCCGCTTCTGCACCCAATCCCAAACCAACAGAAACACCAGCACATTCACCACCAGGACCCAAAGCCCGCCACCGCTGGTGCCGGTATATTCATACCACTGTATCCAACCCGTCCGGGCGGCAAATACATTCCCCAGCGTCAGCCAGGGCCAGCTAAGTCCCCAATTCTGTAAATGAAGGTATTCAAAGCTCAACCAGAAAACGATCAGTGAGGTATAACCGATGGTATCACCCATCCGGCGCCTGACAACCCGGAACCCAAGCCAGGGCAGGCACATCAACAGGCTGTTGGCAAGAAAGGCGCCGATAGCGCCCGGTCCCGTAGCATTCCAAACCCACCAGGTGGCTGCGACGTTCCAGGTCAGCATTGCGATATACACCCAACCGAAGAACCGCCGGCCCCCCTGTCGTTCCAGCCACAACAACGGAATAAAAGCAACAAAGATCAAAAAAGTCAGCGGCGAGACCGGCCAGGCGGCAAAAAGCAGCAGCCCGGAAAGGACAGACAGCAGGAAGGGGTGAACGTTTTTCATTAGCGGCGACTGTAATTGGGAGCTTCCTTGGTGATCTCCACATCGTGCGCATGACTCTCTTTCATCCCTGCATTGGTGATCCGGATGAACTGGGACTGCTTTTGCAGCGTCGGAATATCCTTTGCGCCGCAATAACCCATACCCGCCCTCAGCCCTCCGACATATTGCTGAACCACTTCCGACAAGCTGCCCTTAAAAGCTACGCGGCCTTCGATACCTTCCGGCACAAGTTTTTTGATGTCGTCCTCCACATCCTGGAAATACCGGTCGCTGCTGCCCTGCGACATCGCGCCGATGGAGCCCATGCCCCGGTATTGTTTGAATTTTCTTCCTTCGTAAATAATCGTTTCACCCGGGCTTTCTTCCACACCGGCAAAAACGCTTCCCATCATCACGACATTTGCGCCGGCGGACAGGGCTTTCACCATATCGCCGGTATACCGGATACCCCCGTCAGCGATCACCGGGATTCCCCGGCGGTTGAGCGCCGAAGCCGCTTCCATCACGGCCGTGATCTGCGGCACTCCGGCGCCGGCCACGATGCGGGTGGTACAGATGGAGCCGGGGCCGATCCCGACCTTGACGGCGTCGGCGCCTGCATCGGCAAGCGCCTTCGCGCCGGCCGCCGTGCCGATATTGCCCGCGATCACCTGCAGGTTCTTAAACGACTTCTTCAACGACTTCAATGCGTTGATCACCCCGATATGATGGCCGTGGGCGCTATCCAGGGTAACGACATCCACCCCGATCTGCTGAAGGGCGCCGGCCCGTTCCAGCAGGTCCTTGGTGATGCCCAACGCAGCGCCGACCAGCAACCGGCCATATGAGTCCTTGACCGCGTTGGGACAGCTGGACAGCTGCAGGATATCGCGATAGGTGATCAGTCCGATCAGCTTACCCTGCTTGTCGACAACAGGTAATTTTTCGATCTTATATTTCTGCAGGATCTTCTCCGCCTTTTTCAGATCGGTGCCTTCGGGCGCCGTCACCAGTTTCTCCTTCGGGGTCATTACTTCGCTGACCTTCCGCCGCTTGTTATCTTCAAACCGAAGGTCGCGATTGGTAACGATGCCGACCAGCACCCTGCTATTGTCGCACACCGGGATCCCGCCGATCTTGTTTTCCTTCATCAGGCGAAGCGCATCGCCAATGGTGGATTCCTCATGCAGGGTGATGGGATCGATTATCAGGCCACTCTCGCTCCGCTTCACCTTACGCGCCTGCTCCACCTGCTTTTCGATGCTCATGTTCTTATGAAGGATGCCGATGCCGCCTTCCCTAGCCAGGGCAATGGCGAGATTGGCCTCTGTCACCGTATCCATCGCGGACGAAAGCATGGGAATATTGAGGGTGATCGCCTTGGTAAGCTGACTCCGGATGTCGACTTCCCGGGGCAAAACCTGTGAGAACGCGGGAAGTAATAGCACATCGTCAAAGGTGAGTCCGTCTCCGAAAAATTTTGAGGGGGATGCTGACTTGGCAGCGGGAGAATTTATTCTTGCCATGTGCAAAGGTAAAGCAGGGCAAAAAATTGTCCAAATGTAATTTTTTGCCCGCTTTGCACAATAGTCTGTGCACTGCGGCCCCCACGGCCGCCGGCCGAAGGCCCCGCTATTAATGGCAGGTATCAGTAATAGAGCGGTTCTCCGAGACATGAAGCCTGTATCTCTTTCCCGGCAATGCGCTGATCGCGCCTTTGAGCTCGAGCTGGAGTAACAGCAGGGCGAGAGATGAGCAAGGAAGCCCCGTGCGGGCTGTGATCTCATCGATGGTCAGGCTATCCTGCTGTTTCAGCAGGTCCAGCAGGGTATTTTCGGCATCCGCCGTGCCGGCCCCGGCTGAAGGCATCTCGCACGAAGGCAACTCATCCAAAGACAACTCACCCAACGGCAACACCTTTTGTGTGCCCTTGCCACCCTTGGGCCAACTCCAGCCCATCGCAGCCGGTAGCTCTTTGCCCGAGGTCAGCATCGTCGCCTGATTCTGCCGGATAAGCTCATTGCATCCCGCACTGCGCGTATCCATGATCCTGCCCGGCACGGCAAACACCTTCCGGCCGTATCGCAGCGCCTCTTTCACCGTCAGCAGACTGCCCCCATTTTTTGCCGTCTCTACGACCAACAGGGCGTCACATAACGCGGCGACGATGAGATTGCGGTCGGGAAAATAATAAGGCTCCGGTTGGGTGGAGTAGGCAAGCTCAGTGAGCAGACCGCCTTCTTTCAGCATCTCCGTCGCAAGCGGTTTGTTCTCCCGCGGATACAGATGGCCAAATCCATGGCCCAGAACGCCGACGGTCGGCAATCGATGATCCATTGCCGACCGGTGGGCAGCCGCGTCGATGCCAAGCGCCAGCCCGCTGATAATGAGCATACCGGGCTGCGCCATCTGATGGATCAGTTGCGCCGTTACTTCCCGGCCGTAATGGCTGGGAATACGAGTGCCCACGACAGCCACCACTTTTTTCGCGTTGAGATCGGCATTGCCCTTGTAAAAAAGAAGAGAAGGCGCATCTGGTAGACACCGTAGCCGGTTTGGATAGTCCTTGTCGGTAAAAAAAAGCACCCGGATCCCTTTCCTCTCCAACAACTGAAGTTCTTCTTCCAACGCTGCCCGGCCGCAAAAGCCAACTATCTCTGCCGCGGCCTGAGGCATTGCGCCGGCCTGCCTCAGTGCAGATTCCCCCGCCCGAAAAACGGACCTCGCATCCCCGAATACTCCGATCAATTTTCTCGTACTGGCGGGACCGATACTTTTGATCCGCGTCAGGGCTATACGATAAAGCGTTTCTTCCGCCACCAATGTCTCCATCCCCAAATATACTAATTTATTTAGTATTCCGCCCACCCACGGATATCTATTTGCTGATAACGTTAAGTTCGGTCCGCCGGTTCCTGGCGCGGCCCTCCGGCGTTGCATTATCTGCGATGGGTTGGGTGTCGCCAAAGCCCTTGTACGTAAGACGCGCCGCTGCGATCCCCTTGGCGACGAGGTAGTTGGTCACGGCCTTAGCCCGATTCTCCGACAGGAGCTGGTTGTCCGTCGCCTTGCCCGAGTTGTCGGTGTGGCCGCTGATCTGAATGTGAAGCGTCGGGTTCTCCTTCATCAGCTGCACGACCTCGTTCAGCTCGGCTTCCGACTCCGACTTCAACTGGTACTTATTGGATTCAAAGAAGATATTCTTCAGCACGACAGCCGCATTGGCTTCCAGCGGCTGTAGCGGGATATCGATCTGATATGCGCTGTCAGCCACCTGGTTCTTATCGAGCGAGAAATTCTCGGAGTAAAACAGATAGCCGCGCCGGTTGACATTGAAGGCATAGTCCTTGCCCCTTGGCAGAGTGATCAGGTAGTTACCCGTCTCATCGGTCTGCAATTGGCTGACCACATCGCGCGAAGCAAGATCGGTCAGGATCACGCTGGAAGGCAAACCCTTATTGGTCTTACGGTCATAGACCCGGCCTTTTACCCAGGTCGTCGGCGCCGGACGGATGTCCTCCCGCATCTCGAAGGAATAAAGATCGAGACCACCACGGCTGTCGGCGCGATCGCTCGCATAGTAGGCCGTCTTTCCGTCCGCGCTGATCACCAGGCTGCCCTCGTTCTCTATCGTGTTGATGGGATATCCCAGGTTTTCCGGCTTGCTCCAAACGCCTCCCGGACCTTTCCGGGTCACGAAAAGATCATCCCCCCCATACCCGGGATGACCGCTGGACGTGAAGTAGAGACTTTGATTGTCCGCATGAATGAACGGGGTTCCTTCATCCCCGATGGTATTGATGGTGGGCCCCAGGTTTTCCGGGGCGCTCCAGCGACCGTTCAGCAACCGGTGACTCACGAAAAGATCGCTGCCTCCATATCCATCAGGCTGCCGGCTGGAAAAATAAAGGTCCCGCTTGTCGGGCGACAAGGACGGCGCCGATTCCCAGAATTCGGTATTGATACTGTCGCCCAGGTTTTCCGGCGTGCTCCATCCATCGGCCGTCAGATAGGAAATATAAAGGTCGCAGCTGCCGTGGCCCTCGGGGAAATTGCACCCGGTGAAGATCAGCCATTGTCCGTCCTGCGATACGTTCTGCGCTCCTTCGTTCTGATTGGTATTGATATTTCCCGGGAGACTGATGCTTTTGCTCCAGGCTCCATTAACCTTGTCGGCTTCGTAAAAATCCTCGTTGAAATTATTCACCCGCCGGGTATAGATCAGCTTATTGCCATCGATGGTGATGGTAGGATAATATTCGGAGACCGTGCTGTTGATGCTGTCACCCAGGTTATGCGGCTCGAATTTATAGCCGCTCCCGGGATGGCTGGAAGCGTAGTCGAGGGCAAAACGATAACAGCGTTGCCGGTATTCTCCCGCTTTCCGGCTCGTTTCATTGAGATCGGTGACGGTCAGAAAGACATTTACGGCGTCCAGCGCTCTCTGGAACTCGCCTTTTCCCGCCAGGTTGATCGAATACGGAAGATTGTAGTCCTTGAAAAAGTTACTGTCGATCGCCCTTGCCTTTTCATAGTTATCGATGGCGTTTGGGTAGTCCTTCAATTCTCCATACATCCCGGCCATGGAAAGGAAAGCCTCTTCGAAGTTCTTATCGATGGCCACCGCCCGTTGCAGCGCGGCGATCCCACCCTTGAAATCGTCGTTCTGAGCCAGCTCCAGCCCCTTGGAGTACAATTGAGCCGCCTTTTTATTCACTTTGTCCGGATTATACTGGGCCTTTGCCAGCAGCCCGCTCAAAAGTGCGATGCCAAGAAGGATGTTTCGGTTTTTCATATAAGGACAAATTTAGGGTACATGGATATACTTGTGCAATTGCAGCGAGAACTCCCAACGGGGATGGGCTTTTATATAGTCGATAATGAGGGGTGTGACGGCAGCCGACCGGCTCCATTCGGGTTGCAGGAAAAGGCGGCAGTCCGTCGAAGTTTGGGCCGCCCATTGCTCGGCCCAGGCAAGATCGGTCTTGTTAAAGATAACGACCTTCAGTTCCTGGGCCTGCGGCACGATCCCGGGCAGCGGAGCCTTGAATTTCTTCGGGGAAAGACAGATCCAATCCCATTCTCCGCTCAGCGGCCAGGCGCCCGACGTCTCGATATGGGTGGCAAAACCGGCTGCGCGCAGGGCCCGGGTCAGTTCCGCGCAGTCATGCATCAGCGGTTCTCCACCCGTGATCACCGCAAGCCGGCCGGGATGCTCTTCCGCTGCGGCCACCAGTTCGCCTACTGATCGCCGGGGATGCTTCTCCGCCTCCCAGCTTTCCTTGACATCGCACCAGGCACAACCTACATCACAACCGCCGAGCCGGATGAAATACGCGGCCCTCCCCTGGTGATACCCTTCTCCCTGTAGGGTATAAAAGGATTCCATTACGGGTAAGCCAATCTCTATATTATTCATTTCCATTTCTTTCTATACACGCCGTAAGCGTGTTTTTCATCAGGGCGGCAATGGTCATCGGACCGACCCCGCCGGGAACAGGAGTTATATAGCTGCAAAGGGGAGCCACTTCATCAAACTTTACGTCCCCTTTTAGAGCAAAACCGCTCTTTTTGGCGGCATCGGGAACCCGGGTGATGCCGACGTCAATGACAATAGCGCCTTTTTTGATCATGGGCGCGGTAACGAACTCCGGCCTCCCCAGGGCCGCGACGATGATGTCCGCCTGCCGGCAGAGTTCGGCGATATTGCGCGTCTGGGAATGACAAAGGGTCACCGTACAGTTTCCAGGGTTGGAATTGCCGCTCAGCAGGATGCTCATCGGTCTTCCCACAATATTGCTCCGTCCTACAACGACAGCGTGCATGCCCCTGGTATCTATCTTATAATGTTCCAGCAGCAGCAAAATACCGTGAGGGGTGGCCGGAATATAAGCGGGAAGCCCCTGCACCAGCCTGCCCACATTCTCGGGATGAAAGCCGTCCACATCCTTGGAAGGATGGATGGCATTAATGACCTTTTCGTCGGAAACGTGCTTGGGCAGAGGGAGTTGGACCAGGATCCCGTCAACATCCGGATCGTCGTTGAGCTCATCGATCACCGTCAGCAGCCGGTTTTCGGTGATGCTGTCTTCCAGCCGGATAAGGGTCGATCGGTAGCCGATCTCCGCGCAAGCCTTGACCTTGGCGCCGACGTAAGTCTCGCTGGCCCCGTTGTTCCCAATGAGAACTGCCGCCAGATGCGGGATCTTTTTTCCTTCTGCTATCCGCTGTGCAACCGTAAGAGTAAGAGCGTCCTTGATCGCTTTCGAGGCAATTTTACCATCTAATAATTCCATGGCGCAAAGGTAAGTTATTGAGTTCTCTTATTCGGGTTGATCGCGCAAGCATGCTTGTTGCCATTTAAGAATAAAAAATATGTAAATGTTATAGATATAGACATTAAAATAAAAGATATAGCATTTGTGTTGCTCCGCTATTTTTAATCCCTAATTTGTAAGTAATTAAATTATATGTAAAAAATATTGGTTATCATTTTTATATAGATTATATCTATAAATATGCGCGCTCATATTTTTAACCTTTTAGTTAATTCAATTTTAACAATTTTTTGCGCTCGTCCTAAACTTCCCTTAAATTACATATTGTAATAAAACTAACTACACACATGAGAAAATTGATTACACTGCTTGCAGTGCTGATCGTCACTGAATTGTCAGCACTTGCGCAAACTCGTATCCCGGTAAAGGGAAGAGTACTCGATGACGTAGGCCAGCCTGTTTCCTTTGCGACCATTCGGGTCAAAGGACAAAAACAGGGGACGAGCGCAGATGCCGATGGCTATTTCACCATTAAAGTTCTAAAGGGCGCCACAATTCTTGTCAACGCCGTCGGCTATGAAGAAATGGAGCTGCCGGCGGACGGAGACCTTTCCTTCCGCCTGAAAAGAACCAACAAGGCTCTATCAGAAGTGGTTGTCAGCACCGCTTTCGGCGTTCGGAAAAGCGAACGGACAACTCCTTACAGCGCCCAGGTGGTCAAAGCCGAAGCGATCAACATGATCCCGCAAACCAACCTGGCAGATGCTCTCGCCGGCAAAGTCGCTGGTGTCCAATTCCGGTCACAGTCCCCCTCCAAGTTGAACAGCCAGGCTTTCGCCCGCATCCGCGGCGGACTCATGTTATCCGGCGACGTTAGCCCGATCTACGTGGTAGACGGGACGATTATCGAGAATGACGGGTCCCGCGATGGTTCATACGACATCGACCCGGCCAATATCGAAAGCGTCACCGTCTTGAAAGGCGCCAATGCCACAGCACTGTTTGGAGGAAAGGCCGTCAATGGCGCGATCGTCATAACAACCAAAAAAGGTTCTTCAGGCCGTTCCTCCGTTCAGGTCACCCAGGGCCTGATCGCGGATAAAGTAACCCACCTTCTTCACCTGCAAAACCGATACGCCGGTGGCGCGAACAACTATCTCACCACGTATCACTGGAAGGCGGGCGACCCCGAAGAATGGAAAACGCTGGAAGGGGTGGGATTCCCTGACTATACAGACGACTCCAGCTGGGGCCCCGAAATGACAGGCCAAACCTACGCCCCCTGGTACGCCTGGGTTCCCGGTACGGCATACACCGGCAAGTCAGCCAAACTGGTTGCGCAGCCGGGTAACGTAAAGGATTTCTGGGAAACCGGCCTTACCTCCAATACGAACGTTAGCTTCACAAAAGGAGGCCAGGGATACACGACGCGCCTTTCCTATTCCAAACAATACATCGGCGGCATTATCCCCGACTCGAAATCGGATCGCAATATTATCACTTCATCGACCACCATAGAACTGAACAAATACGTCAGCGCAGGAGTTGACCTTACCTATAACACCCAATTGCTGACCGGTGAATACAATGATGGCTATGCCAACCAAACCTCGGGAAACTTCGGTCAATGGAACCATCGCGATCTGGATATGAAGCTGGTCAAGCAACTCCGGACGCTGAAGACACCCATCGGAACGCTGGCCTCCTGGAACTGGTTTCACAACCCCGACGGATACGACGCTTCCAACCCCTCGTCGTTCTTTACGGGCAACTACTGGTATAATTTCTATGGTTACCAGGACAACCTCAATTATCAGACCCGCAGAGACCGCATCTTTGGTGATGCCTATATCAAATTGAATCTCTTCAACGGTTTTAGCGTCAAGGGAACCGTTCGAAAGGATCAGTACAATTACTGGTTTGAAAATAAAACTGCGTCCATCCTCGAGAAAAGCGGAAGTCAGACCGGTCTCCTTGCCGCTTATTCAACGGGACAGCGCTATCAGAATGAGCTGAACTATGAATTGATCGCCAACTATAACCAAACCCTGTTCAAGGACCTTTCGATAAATATCCTCGGCGGCGCGAACGTCAATACGTACACCCGGAAGGATCTAAGCTCCAACACGAACCAGGGATTGAATATCCCCGACTTCTACGATATTTCTAACTCCAAGGCGCAGCCTTCCGTAGGAAGCTCGAGGCTGGATTCAAAAACCAACTCCCTGTTCGCATCCGGTGAGTTCGAATACAAGAGATTCCTGAGTTTGACGGGAATGGTCCGGCAGGATTGGTCATCCACGCTTCCTTCGTCGGCAAACAAACTGCTCTATCCTGCCGCCGGTTTTTCGTTTGTCCCGACAGAACTGATCAAGAAACTTCCTGCTTGGCTGTCGTTTGGAAAATTGTACGGCTCCTGGGGCCGAAAGCCGCTTACGCTCGACATCTACGCCAACAACTTTCCTTACAGCGTCGACCAATATCAATGGAACGGGAACTTCCTGATGAGCTCGCCCGGAGTGGTCCCTGACCCCAGGCTCAAGGGAGCTTTGATCACCAGCTATGAAGCAGGCATCGACATGCGCTTTGTCAACAACCGGTTTGGCCTGACCGTGAACTATTACAACGAGACTTCCGCCAATCAGCCCGTCACCATCAACGTGGATGCCGTGAGTGGATACACGTCGAAGACGATCAATGCAGCGACCGTCCAGAGAAAGGGCTTTGAATTCACGGCCACCGCGGGGATCATGCGCAGCAAGGACTTTTCCTGGAACGTTACCGCCACGCTCGGCTGGCTCCTGAAGAACCCCGTTACGCAGATCGTCCAGGGCCAGAAGAGGATCCAACCCAGCGGTTGGATCGGAACCTTCGGTACGCATTACGCATCTTCGTATCAGGTGTTGAACCAGGACTGGGGCCAGCTCATCGGCGGCGGCTATACCCGCGGAGCCGGAAATCTTCCGGAGATCGATCCGACAACCGGCCTTTATATCACCGGCGACCCCAACAAGAACTGGGGAAGCATTGTTCCCAAGGTCACGGGTGGATTTCAAAACCTCTTTACCTATAAGGATTTCATCGTCAATGCCAGCCTCGATTACCAGTTCGGCGGTAAATTCTTCTCCCTCACGGAAAGCTGGAGTATGTACTCGGGCGACATCGACTATACGGCGGCAAACAACGACCGCGGGAAGAGCGTTCGGGACCCGGTCGCCAACGGCGGCGGGGTGCATGTCAAAGGCGTCAGCTCGGTGGATCAAAAAACGCCCATCGACATGTATGTGGACGGTTTTACCTATTTCCACCAGTTCTATGGCGCCCAAATCGCAGAGCCTTTCGTCCACAGCCTTTCCTTCGTCAAATTGAGAGAGGTAAGTGTTGGATACAATCTGCCTGTAAAAAAATGGGGCCTGACCGGAAAATTCATGCAGGGCGCGACGGCATCCGTGGTCGCCCGCAACCTGTGGTTGATCTACAGCGGCAGCCGCAACTTCGACCCGTCGGAGATCTCGGCCGTTTACGGCGAGAATGGTCAACTGCCGGCCACCAGGTCCCTGGGTGTTAATCTCAGCTTCACCTTTTGATGATCACGCAAAAATTGAAAAAAATGAAACAAAAGAGATTTAATATAGTAAGTTTCACAGGTGTCGTCCTTCTGATAGCGGGTCTGGGTTCCTGCAAAAAGAGCCTCAGTGACTTTGGTTCGACAAATAACAACCCGGGAGCCACCACGGCGCCGGTGACTTCCGCCCTCTTGAGCAATGTACTCTCGACAATGGCCGGTTATACCTGGGACGCGGGCGGGATCACCACCGTCTCCGGTCTTTACTGTCAGTACTTCTCGGAAACGCAGTATACGGATATCTCCATTTACAACAAAGAGAAGCCCGATTGGAACTACTATTTTGCCGCATCGGGGAACAGCTTCACCACCAGCGGAGCTTTGTACAATCTTCAGACCATTATCAATTACAATACAGACAAGAAGACGGCCGCGATCGCCGCTGCGAACGGATCCAACGCCGATCAGATCGCCATCGCCCGCATCCTGAAAGCATACATCTTCAGCGTGCTCACCGACACCTGGGGTGATATTCCCTATTCCAAAGCCCTCCTGGGTGATAACGGTGTTGTCGTATACGACAAGCAACAGGCGATCTATACCGACCTGTTCAAGGAACTGACCGAAGCAGTTGCCCAGTTCGACGGCGGCATCGCGGTTTCGGGCGATATCCTTTTCAGCGGCGATGAGACGAAATGGAAACAATTCGCCAATTCCCTTCGTCTGCTGCTGGCTCTCCATCTTTCAAAAGTGGACGCTGCCACAGGGAAAACCCAGTTCAACGCTGCGCTGGCGGCGCCCGGCGGAGTCCTCGGCGCGGGTCAGAGCATCACGCTCGCCTTCCCCGGCGGCAACTTCCTCAGCCCTATCTATCAATACTATGACGTGACAAAGCGCTTCGATTATGCCGTGTCTAAGACCATCACCGATTGGCTGGCTGCCAACAATGACCCGCGCGGGAAATCCCACATATACGGTACTTCCAATATCGGGTTTCCCTACGGTCTTTCCCGCAACGATGCGGTCGCTTTCGCCAACGCCAATACAAAGTACGCCCAATTGCTGAAGGGCGCGGACAGTTCCTTGCCCACCGACGCATTCCCGATCATTACTTCGGGCGAGATATTCCTGGCGCGGGCTGAGGCGGCGCAACTGGGTTGGACTGGAGAAGATCCGGCGGCGATGTATGCCACCGGGATTGCGGAAAGCTGGAAACTCTGGGGTGTCTACGATGCCACGGCATTCGCCAATTACATGGCCAGCAGCAATATCGACCTGTCCGGGGGCAGCGCCCTGCAAAAGATCTGCACGCAGGAGTGGGTGACCCATTTCCCGGCAGGGGCAAGGGGCTGGGCGGACTGGCGGCGTACCGGCTTTCCCGTGCTGGCGCCCGCGCCTGCAGGAGTTTATCCAAATATTCCCAGAAGAATGTCCTACGGACCCAACGAATACAGCTATAATCCGGCCAACGTAGCTGCCGCCGGTTCCCAGTATGCCTCGGGAGGCGAATCAGACTCCCAGTATGGCCGCATCTGGTGGGACGTCCAGTAAAACGCAACCGTTCGATGAGCATCACTAAACTCAAGTAAAAATGCAAAACAAAATATATAAGACAAGTATCATCATCAGCCTGCTCATTTTCCTGGCCGGCTGCAAAAAGGACATCGACGTGCTGGCTACTGCGCAGAATGGAAGCACTCCGGCGACAGGTTTCGGCATCAGCAATCTCGATGCGATGGTCCTCTCTATCGATGCGTCGACAACAGAGGTCGATACGGCCCTGCTGGTGTTCAACAATGCAAAGTACGGCGCCGAGACCAAGGTCACCATCGTTGTGGATACCTCGCTTGTCAACAGCTACAATAATGCAAAGGGATCGTCCTTCGATTACATGCCGGCCGATGTCTTCACCTTTCCTGCGACGGTCAGTATCCCGGCCAATTCGCTGCAGGGATCGGGTAAGGTAGCGATCAACATTTCCAAATTACTCACCTACGGAACCTCGTTTGCGACGGGCTTTACCATAACCGCCGTCTCGGGCGGATCGGGGCAGATCCTGACCATGCACAACCATGTCACCTTGGTCGTACAGGTAAAAAACCAATACGACGGGGAATACACCGTTACGGGATCGATGGTTGACTACGCCAACGGGACCCTTACCGGACCCTATCCCTGGGACGTATATCTCATCACCAAGAGCGCAACACAGGCCCAGCTCTTCGACAACGACTATACGGGCGGCATCTATCATAAGATCCTGAGCAACGGCGCGGACTCCTACTATGGAGCCTTCGGGCTTCAGTTCAATTTCGACGTAAATGGAAATGTTACCAGCGTGGTCAACGTCTACGGACAGCCTTCGTCGAACGGCCGGTCGGCAACGCTCGATCCTTCCGGTATCAACAAATTCGACCCGGCAACAAAAACGCTCGATGTGAAATACTGGATGGACCAACCCAGCGTCATAACCCCGCACCGGGTAAGCTTTACCGAACACTTTGAATATGTAGGCCCCCGGCCTTGAGCCGGCAGGGCCAGGAACGGAACGGGCCGCCCTCGGACGGCCCGTTCCGTTTTACCCTATACCCTTCCCTACGGAAGACTATTATAATACTGAATGATCTTCGACCACCCCTCCTCGCTATTTGTTGACCACGCGCTGTCCTTCGCATGCTCACTCACGGCCTTCCAGGCCGGTCCCATCTCTTGCTCCAGCATCTTCCGGCCCGGCTTTACCGGTTGCGTCTCCCCGTTACCTCTTGCCAGATAATAACACTGCTGTGGGATAAATTTCTTTGTAGTCGATAATGGGCCGTCTTCATGCACGTCCTTTACCTCCAGCGACTGTTGCTTTAATAGCGTAAGCTTGCCGGCAGCAAGCACCTGCACGAACTTATCCGGACCCGGCCCTCCTGCCCCGTATCCCCGCCGGAAGACAACTGAATCGCTCCCGGCAGAATGATTATAAAGCACAAGCTGCAGTATGCGCGCATTCGTCAGATCGTATAAAGTATCATGCGTCATCATATATACCCGATTCTTATACATGTCAAGTTTCACATGGATGCTGGTGAACTTGGTTCCTCCCTCCGTTACCACGGATGCCGGCAGCCATGAATCGGAAAAGAATGCGCTCCCTTGGACATCTTCATATTGACTCTCGATTCCGTTGGTCACTGCTACGCCGCCACTTTGCAACAATTGATAACGGGTATAGTCGAGATGCTGAGCATCGCCTCTGAATGCAAAAGCCATGAATGCCGGCAGCAGGAGATATTTGATTAACATGCAAAAGATTTATGAATTTAAATATACGTTTTTAAAATCAATGAGTTAACAACCATTATCAGCACGGACTCAACTGATGCGACTGCGATATGGATGCGTGCGCGCATAGCGTGAATTAACATTTTTTTGGCGAATATTGGAAGTTCTCCTAATTTAGGCCCTCGACAAAACTAACACACATGAGAATTTCTTTCACACTGTCCGCGGTGCGCTCAGCACTCATTGAAATTTTTCACATTCATCGAAGGCAGGTTCCTCTCTTTATCTCCGCATAGTCATTGTTTTTATCCCGTTCTGAATTCTAAGGAATTCGGACTGAGTATTTTAAGGTTCACCAAACGTTCGTATTTAAATAAAAATCAGAGTCACATGAGAAAATGTCTAATGCTGCTGACATCACTGATATTGTTATTTATATCAGTGCATGCTCAAACCAAAACCACGACCGGCAGGGTCACTGATCAACAGGGCCAGCCAGTTCCTTTTGCCACCGTCCAGGTAAAAGGCAGCAAGGCCGCTACCAGCGCCGATGCCGAAGGTAATTTCTCCATAAAAGTAAAAGAAGGCGATGTGCTGGTGATCAGCGGCGCTGGTTTTGAATCCAAATCGGTAACCGTGGGCGCCGGTCCCATCAGCGTCCAGGTAAGTCGCAAAGAGTCGAACATGGCTGAGGTGGTGATCACCGGCGCCCTGGGTGTGCAGAGACAAGCCAAGGAACTGGGTTACTCCACGGCCAAGATCTCGGCAAAGGACCTGAACCAGGCAAAACCGATCAGTGCGGTAAACGGTCTGACGGGTAAGGTCTCCGGTTTGCAGATCAACACGGTGAACAACGGCGTATTCGCCCCGACCCGTGTTACTCTTCGTGGTAACCGTTCGCTCACTGGCAACAACCAGCCACTGTATGTCGTGGATGGAGCGATCTTTTATAATGACATCAGCACCCTTAACGCAGATGATATCGTCGATATTACGGTGCTGAAAGGTTCTTCAGCATCTGCTGTTTACGGTTCCGATGCCTCCAACGGTGTTATTATCGTTACCACTAAGAAAGGCAACCGCGGCAAGCCGATCATCTCCGTTTCGTCCACGGTTCAAAAAGAGCACGTGTCTTATATGCCCGCCTACCAGGACCGGTTTGGTTCCAACGGCGGTGAGCAATGGGTGAATGATTTCAACGATCTGTCCACGGCGGTTCCCTACGAGAACCAGGCTTACGGTCCTGCTTTCCGCCCCGGAGCGATGGTTCCCATCGGCCGCCCCATCTTCGACGGGACGTATCAACTGATCCCTTATATGCCAGTGAAGAATCAGAAAGAGAATTTCTTCGACGCTCCCATCACCACGCAAAATAACTTCTCCCTCAGCGCCGGTGACGACAACAGCCGTTTTTTCGTCAGCGCCCAGGACATCCACACCAATGGCGTCATCCCCGGCGACAAGGGTAGGAGAGACGCGTTCCGCGTAGGCGGTTCCCGCACGGCAGGCATGTTCACCGCCGACTTCACCCTCGCTTATACCTATAAGAAGACGGATCTGACCTCTAACCCGGCCGCCGTTTATGATAACCTGATCCAGACCCCGGCCGACATTCCCATCACCCGTTATAAAAACTGGGCTACCGACAAATTTTCGGATGTCAATGGTTTCTATAACGACTACTACATGAACCCCTATTGGACGGCCGCAAACGACCGCTCCATCACCACGGATAACAACCTGGAGGGTAACGTTCACCTCCAGCTGAAGCCCACGTCCTTCCTGACATTTTCCTACCGGTTGTCACTCAACAATCTCAACCGTGCAAATGATATCCAGAATGCCGGTGTGACCTACTCAACCTTCGCTTCTTCCCAAAGCGACTCGGTGTATTATTCCAACCCCGCAGGTAACGGGATAATCAGGGTTGATGAGTCGCCGAAATTCAATGCATCGCAGGGTAACTCGTTACCTACCTATGTAACGACCAATTTCAACAACTTCCTGGTCACCTCCGACTTCCTTGCTACTTTCAACAAGAACCTGACCAAGGATTTCAATTTGGTGGCAACCGTCGGTACGACCTATATCGACAACCAGATCAAGGGCAGCCAGATCAACGCCGGTAATCTCTTCTTCCCCGTTTATAGCGTCAGCAGCCTCACCGGCATCGCCGGCGTGAACAGCGTCAGGGAAGAAGCAAGGAAACTGGGTTACTTCGGCGAAGCGACCGTTGGCTATAAGGGATTTGCCTTCGTACATGGGTCCTATCGTTCCGATATCGACTCCCGGTTGTCCAAAGAGAATCGCTTCATTCCTTACTATGATGTGGACGGATCGCTTATCATCAGCGACCTGATCCCCTCCATGGGTCAAAGCAGCGGATTCAATTTCCTGAAAGTCCGTTACGCCCACTCACTCACCGGTAACGTCTCCGCCATCGCCCAGGGTTCCCCTTATATGGCAGACGGTGCTTATCAAACCTCGCCGACCCTCATTTCTGCTGCCGGTCTCGGTTTCCCCTACAACGGCGTCGGTGGCTATGTGCTGAACAGCACCATCGCCAATCCGAATATCAAGCCTGAGAAAGTTACGGAGAACGAAGTTGGCGTTGAAATGGGCTATGCAAATCTCATCAGCCTTAACGTCAACGCCTATCGCCAGATCCTGCGCGACGGTATCGTCTACGCCCAGCTGCCTTCCAGCTCCGGCTTCGGTAAAGCGCTGGTCAATGCGGCTAGCACGAAGAATGAAGGTATTGAAACCGAACTGCAGGCAACCATCATCCATCGTAAGGATTGGGGTTGGAAGGTAGGGGTTAACTATACGCACACGCACAGTGTGGTGCTGGCCATCAACGGCGGTCAGAAAAGCCTGACCATCGGCCAGACGGTTAACCAGTTCATCAACGCCGGTCAGAACAACGGGTCGAACCCCAACTCTTTCGCCGTCGTTGGTCAGCCTTATCCCGTTATCGAGTCGTACGACTGGGTACGCGATCCCAATGGTCATGTCATCGTCGATGCGGTATCCGGTCTGCCGACAAAAGCATCTGCATTGTCTATCCTCGGCAACGCCAACCCCACCGATATTCTTGGCCTGACGACGAATGTCACCTGGAAGCGCTTCACCTTTG
The DNA here is from genome assembly GCF_035546395.1 of Puia sp. Lineage (GTDB taxonomy): Bacteria > Bacteroidota > Bacteroidia > Chitinophagales > Chitinophagaceae > Puia. Next base: position 57,598 of record NZ_DASZXR010000002.1, read on the forward strand.
CGGCTACAGCCGACTACCGCGGCGGGTATAAGATCTTTAACAACATCGGTAATGCAATGGACTTCTCCGGCGCAGGTTGGACCACCGCCCAGACCGGCAGACAACGCTTCGTATTCCCCAACTCCGTGATCCTCCAGAATGGGAAATATGTGCCGAATACCAACGTAACGGTTGCCGACGCCAATTTCAACTTCTGGCCCAGCATCTACAACTCGGTTGGCGCCAACTATGTTGTCAGCGCCGCAGCCTGGAAGCTTCGCGAAGTGATGATCAGCTACGATCTCCCCACTGCATGGATCGCGCCTACCAGGATCATCAATAGGGCAACCCTCACGGTTTCCGGCCGGAACCTGCTCATGATCCGCCCGAAGACCAACAAATGGACGGATCCGGAATTCAACGAAGGCACAGGTAACGACGTAGGTCGGACCGGCGAATCTCAAGCGCCTCCCACCCGCATCTTCAGCGCTACCCTCGCCCTCCAATTCTAATCATTGTTAAAGCAGACAAAACGAATTATTATGTTTCAACGAATAAAAAGCTATCTATCAGTTTCCTCGGCGCTGTTGCTCCTGGTCACGGCCGGCTGTAAAAAAGGAACATTCGATATCAACACACCGAATCCGAACCAGCCCTCCAGCGTTTCCCCGCAATTCCAGCTTTCCGCTGCATTGACGGCGTCTGCCTATGCCTCGTTCAACGCCAGCGGATACACCGAATTTGCCAACCTGTATATGGGCTATTGGGCATTCAGCGGTGATTACGGCGGCTATGGAACCACCGCAACCTATAATCTCAACAACGGTAGCTATACCGGCAACTGGGATTATGTCTATAACACCATCCTCGTGAATTACCAGGGGATCATCAATTCCTCCCGGAAAGACGTCAAACAGGCAAATTTCTTCGGGGTGGCCGAGATCATGGAAGCGTTCCATTTTCAGCGGCTCGTCGATGAGTATAACAATATCCCGTACACCCAGGCTCTCCAGGGCGGGATCGTCAACTATCCGAAATACGATGATGGCAAGACCGTGTATGCCGGGATCCTCAAACAAATCGACTCCGGTATCGCGGCAATACAGGGTGCTCCCGCCGATGCCGTAAGCCTCCCGTCGAAATATGATGTCATGTTCGGCGGCGATATGGACATGTGGGTCAAGTTCGCCAACACCGTGAAACTGCGGATCGTAATGAACCTTACCCAAACCGACGAGGCGACGACAAAAGCCGAGCTCAACGGACTTGGCACCGGCGACTTCCTCGGAGTGGGAGAAGACGCGGCCATCAATCCTGGCTATTCCAATGCCAATGCCCAGCAGCAGAATCCATTCTGGGGATCGGTTGGCTTTACCCCGTCAAACTCGCAAACGGGTAATCATCAGTTCTACCGCGCAAACGCCTATGCCGTCAACTTCTATTCGAACCACAACGATCCGCGGCTGAATGCTTTTTATGATACTACATCGGACGGCCAGGTGCATGGTCGCGTCTTTGGTAGCCAAAATGGCGCAGAACATAATACAGTCATCTCCGCGATCGGCTCCGGCGTGCTTCAATCGCCCAGCCAGAATGCCTACATCCTCCCTGCTTTCGAAAGCCTCTTCCTGCAGGCCGAGGCGGCACAACGCGGATATATTTCCGGAACTGCTTCCGCACTTTACAAATCTGCGGTCGAAGAGTCCTTCCGCATCCTTGGGATAGACGATGCAAAGACAGCAGCCGACACCTACATGACTCAATCGGACGCTGTAACCAACTATTCCCTCGCCGGTGACAAGATCACGTTCCTGGTGACCCAGGAATGGGCCGCCCTGAATATGTTCGACCCGGTGACCAGCTGGAATAACTGGAAAAGGCTGAAGGTCCCCGCTACCCTGCCGGTCTCCATCTACCCGGGTACCACGGCGCCGCATATTCCCATCCGGTTGATCTATCCCCAAAGCGAATACACGGCCAATACCGCCAATGCAAATGCCCAGGGAACTGTCGATATCATCAACGGAAAGATCTTCTGGATGCCTTAATCACTCTAATCTTTTACAATCATGAAACGAATCTCAATAATATCTGCTTCTCTCGTCGCCATCAGCCTCTCGGCCTGTCTTAAGGATAAGCCGAACACGGACTTTACCGGTACCCAGAGCCAATACGTCGCTGAGATCTCCACCGCAAGCACCAACGCAACTCCGAATGCCCCCTCGGGTGGAATACAATACTTTGGAGGCGCTACCCTGTCGCTGTTAGGCACCGATCTGGATAGTGTTATGTTTACGGTTAACATTGCTTCGGACTATCCCCCAACAAAGGATATCCAGGTCACCCTGGCTGTGGATCCGAGCGCCATTGCCTCATACAACGCCGGGGGCTACAGCTCGGTGACGTATTCCCAGATGCCCGATTCCATCTACACCTTCGCTCAAAAGACCGGTACGATCAAGGCCGGAAGCCGTCTCGATACCTTCTATGTCGTATTCGATCCTACCAAAGTGGATCTTACCCAAAGCTATATGCTGCCGATCTCCATCACTGCGGCGCCGGGAACCATCATCAGCGGAAACATGGGAACCATTTATTTCCATATGATCGGAAACCCGCTGGCCGGCCCCTACAATTCCGTCGGCTTCCGGTATAACTACACCGGCTCCATCGGCTACACCGGCGGTCCTTATCCCAGCGGCGGCGCGGCTACCAACCTGGCGCCTTTGAGTCCCAAGTTCGGCACTCCTATCGATCAAACGACGCTCTCCATCGATTATGCTAACCTCGGACCCGGCGACTACTATGTGATCAGCTATGACAAGTCCAACCCGGATACCATTTCTGTAACAGTGAACAAAAGCTTCCTGAACAGCATCTCTCACTTCGGAGTTATCACCCAATCCTACAATCACCTGACTAAGACCATGCACATCGTCACGACCTACAATAATCAGCCGGACGGTTCAGGTAATGATCGGATCGTGGATGAGACTTTCGTGCACCAGTAACGATCTCCCAATATTTAAAAAAGGCCGGCATCGCCGGCCTTTTTTTTCTGTTCAAAAGTCGTAAATTTAAAAGAAAAAAATCATGAGAAAAACTGCCTTCCTTCTTATCCTGGCAGCCTCCTCCTTCACTGCTTCAGCACAATCCGATGCCAATTCCACCACCATCAGTAATGCTATTCAGGAGTTGAGCTCCACCGTCGCCGGCAACAGTACCACATCCGCAGTCGGCAGCTTCGTTTCCTTTCACGCCGCCAAAGAGAACACAAAAGGCCGCCGCTTCCTGCTTGCAGACTGGGCAAAAGGAAGTGTGACCACCAACCAGGAACTCGTTCTCCAGAACGACAATCTCGCGATCAATTATGATAAAGTATCGCATGACCTCTACTATTCGCTCGACCATAAGAATGTCATCGAAGCCGAACGGTCGCATATCAAGAGTTTTCACCTGATCGCCGCCGACGGAACAACCATGGATTTCTGCCGCCTCGATCTCATAAAGCCCGAGGTCTTCTTCCAACTGTTCGTCCCCTTCGACAACGCCCACTATGGGCTGTACTCCCTTACAACGACCACATTCAAAAAAGCCGACTATCGCACCGACGGCATGGTCGAGACCGGCAACAACTATGATGAATATGTAGATAATGTACAATATTATATCGTGTCGCCCGGCGGAAAAGCTTACCAGCCCGTTGATTTGAAGAAAAAATCGGTACGCGCATCCATGCCGAATGCAAAAACAAAAGTAGAAGAGTATCTGTCGCAACACAAAAATGACGACATCAACGAACTATTCTTAAAAGGTCTAATAGACTATGTCAATAAAAGCTAGTGCATTGGGTTAACCAGGTGTTAACAAAAATGAACCCAGCATGATTATTGCATACCACCCTTTTCTCATCTAACAAAGGCCCACTCTGAAAGGCCCGCCCTCACTGGTTTGCCGGGAATGCGCTCTTATCGCACGATGCGCTTTCCCGGCAGTTCTTTTTCTGCCTCTACAGGTTTTTTTTACCTCTTGCAGCATCCCGTATTATTTTTTTGTCAAACTAAATACTTAATCTTTGCAAATCTTAACTATTTGATAAGTTAAGATTTCACCCGGCTGTAGAGTTAACATTAAGTCACACAAAACCTGTAAACATGAGGAAACTTTTGACCTTGTTTGCAGTGGCCATGCTTTGTTCCATCCTGGCCATTGCACAGACAAAAACCTTGTCCGGAAAAATTACCGATGCGAAAGGGCAACCTGTACCCTTCGCCACTATCCGGATAAAGGGAACGAAGATTGGAACGAGCGCAGATGCAGATGGCAACTACACCATCAAAGTAAGTCCTTCCCAAACATTGATCGTCTCCGGCGCCGGAGTTAACACGAAAGAAGTGGTAGCTCCCGACGCATCGGTATTCAACATCAACGTCACCATGAAGGATGCCGCCATGACCGAAGTGGTGGTCACTGCCCTCGGCATCCGCCGCAGCAAGAACGAACTGCCCTATGCCGTTCAACAGATCGGCGGGGACGAGGTTAGCAAAGAACGCTCCAGCAACTTCATCACCAACATGGAAGGCAAGGTCTCCGGCGTCACCATCAACCAGTCCAACACACTGGGTGGCTCGACCAACGTGGTTCTCCGCGGGTACAAATCCATCCTTGGTGACAACCAGGCGCTCTTCGTCATCGACGGGGTACCCTTCGATAACGCGAACACCAACCAAACAAATAACACTCCGGACAACGCGAAGCGTCAGACTTCGGGCCTCGGCGGCTATGACTATGGCAATGCCGCCGCCGACATCAATCCCGACGACATCGCTTCCATCAGCGTTCTCAAAGGGGCGGCCGCAAGCGCGCTTTACGGCGAACGCGGCTTCAACGGCGTTATTCTCATCACTACCAAAAAAGGCCGCAAAGGTTTGGGTATCACCGTTAATGGCGGCGTCACAACCGGCGCCATCGACAAGAGCACCTTCGCTAAATACCAACACCAGTATGGGGCGAACTACGGTTCTCTCAATGGCTATGGCTCGCCCGACGGCAACTTCCTCTATTTCGACGTCAACGGCGACGGCACTCCGGACCTCGTAACGCCGACCACGGAGGATGCTTCCTGGGGCGCCAAATTCGATCCCAACCTGATGGTCTACCAATGGGAGGCGTTCGATCGGACTTCTTCTACTTATCATAAGGCAACACCCTGGGTGGCAGCTGCCCACGATCCGACTACCTTCTTTGTCAAGCCGTTCTCCTACAACACCAGCGTATTGATCGATGGCGGCAACGACAAGGCAACCTTTAAGGTTGGCTACACCCGCAACAGCGATAAGGGTATTCTTCCCAACAGCCAGGTCCTCAAAGACCTCGTCAACAGTTCCGCCACCTGGAACCTCAACAGCAAGCTCACCGCAGGTGCAAGTATCAACTTTTCCAAGATCAGCGGTCTCGGCCGCTACGGTACCGGATACGATCCCAATAACGTCGCAACCAATTTCCGCGAGTGGTGGGAAACAAACGTGGACATCCAGGACCTCAAGAATGCGTACTTGCGCACTCATAAGAACGTCACCTGGAACTGGGCCGACCCTTCCGACGAGGTCAACGGACTGGTACCCATCTACTGGAACAACCCCTATTACAATCGCTACGAAAGCTACGAGACGGACAGCCGTTACCGGTATTTCGGCAATGTCTATTTGAACTACAAACCCACCGAAGGCCTGAACTTCCTTGCCCGTATCTCGCTCGACAGCTATGACGAGACGCAGGAAGAACGGTACGCCATTGGTAGCATCGGAGTTCCTTACTACTCCCAGTACAACCACACGTTCCGCGAATACAACTACGACTTTCTCGCCAACTACAACAAGGACCTCACGTCTGATCTCAACCTGAAGGCCCTCGTCGGAACGAACCTCCGGCAGGACCTCAATAACTCGGTATTCGCTCAGACCAACGGCGGCCTGTTCATCCCTCGCTTGTATACGCTCGCCAACTCCATCAATACGCCAAATCCTCCCACGGAAAATAACTCCAATGTAGAAGTAGGTGGAGTATTTGCCGGAGCGACGCTGACCTGGCGCCGGATGCTGACCCTGGACGGTACTATCCGCCGGGATGTCTCTTCTACGCTGCCAAAGGGTAATAACTCGTACTACTATCCCTCGGTTTCGGGCGGCTTTATTTTCTCCGAGCTCATGAAGGACGTGAGCTGGCTGTCTTACGGAAAATTAAGAGCCAACTACGCCGAGGTCGGTCACAGCGCGCCTTCGTATTCCATCTATGACACTTACACCATCGGTACCTCCTTCGGTTCTCAGCCCGTTACTTCTGCGAACGGCGTCAAGAACAATCCGAACCTGGTCCCCGAAAGGAACAAAAGCTATGAGTTCGGTTTGGAATCCCGGTTCCTGCATGACCGCGTTGGCTTCGACGTGACCTACTACAATGCAAGGACCTTACACCAGATCCTGCCTACCCAGATCTCCGATGCCACCGGCTATGACGCTCGCTTCCTTAATGCGGGCGAAGTAGAAAACAAAGGCTTCGAAGTTTCCGTCACGGGAACGCCTGTCAAGACCCGCGACTTCTCCTGGGATATCACGGTAAACTGGACCCGGAACCGCAACAAAGTGATATCGCTCTATGACACGGCCTCCAATATCCAGATTGCGGCCTTCCAGGGTAACGTGACATTGAATGCTACCAAGGGTCAGCCCTATGGTACCATTCGTGGTAACGACTTTGTCTATCTTAACGGGCAACGTGTTGTCAAGGCCAGTGGCTACTACCAGATGACCTCGACTTCCAACAGCATTATCGGAAACCCCAACCCGGACTGGATTGGTTCTGTTTCCAATACCTTCCGCTATAAAGGCTTCTCGCTTAGCGCGCTGATCGATGCCCGCAAAGGCGGCGACGTCTTCTCCCTGGATATGTACTATGGCCTGGCAACGGGTCTCTATCCCGAGACCGCCGGCAAGAACGATCTCGGCAACCCGGTCCGCAACTCGGTCGCAGACGGCGGCGGGATCATCTACAAAGGTGTGACGGCAGACGGCCACACGAACACGAAACGGGTGGATATCAGCTCCCTGTTCGGTGCGTACGGTTACTATCGCAATCCCGCCAAGGCCTTTGTCTATGACGCCGGATTTGTCAAGCTTCGTGAGGTCGCCATCAACTACTCCATTCCCGAAAAGGTGGTGTCGAAGATCGGCAATAATGTCTTCAAAGGTATAGACGTATCCCTCGTAGGTCGCAACCTCTGGATCATCCACAAGAACCTGCCTTACGCCGATCCCGAAGATATCATCAGCAGTGGCAACGCCGCGCTGGGCTACCAGGTAGGATCTTATCCCACCGCGCGTACCTATGCCTTCAATCTTAAATTACGTTTCTAAACTTATCGGACATGAAAAGAATACTTTCTTTCTCCCTCCTCATATTGACGTTCGCATCCTGTCAGAAAAACATGACGGGACTGAACACCGATCCAAAACATCCGACCGAAGTTCCGTCGTCCACACTCATTACCCAGGCAGAACTGAACCTGGCGAGCAACCAATCCAGCTCGAATGTCAACCTCAATATCTTCCGCCTCATTCAGCAATACTGGACGGAGACCACTTACACGGATGAAAGCAACTACATCCTCGCCACCCGCGCCATCCCGGACAACTGGTGGAACGCCTGGTACCGGGATGTGCTGAACAATCTGCAACAGGCAAAGAGCTTCGCACGAACGGATGTAACGGCCGCCGATCCCGGCGTCCTGCAGAACGATACGACCATCATCGATATCATGCAGTGCTATTCCTTCTATACACTTGTGACCACTTATGGTAACATCCCGTACACGCAGGCGCTGGATCCCAACAACACCTTCCCGAAGTACGACGATGCCAAGACGGTGTATTATGCGTTGCTCACCCGTCTCGACACGGACATTAAGAACCTCGTCTCCGGCTCGGCCAGTTGGGGAAGCGCGGATGTGATCTACAACGGCGACCCCGATGCATGGAAGAAATTCGCATATACCCTGGAATTGAAAATGGGTGCATTGATCGCCGATGATGATCTCGCCAAGGCAAAGGCCGTAATGGAAGCCGCAGCACCCAATGTCTTCACCTCCAATGCAGACAATGCGATATTCCCCTTCCAGTCGGCGCCCCCCAACACGAACCCCATCTGGGTCGACCTCGTTCAAAGCGGCCGGCAGGATTTCGTTGCAACGACCACCATCATCAATATGATGAATTCACTCAACGATCCGCGTATCCCGAATTATTTTACTCAGGATGCCAACAACTCCTATTCCGGCGGCGTGCCGGGCAAGAGCAACACCTACTCCCTGTTTTCTCACGCCGGCGCTTCTATCGTGCAACCGAATTACCCGGGTGATCTGCTGGATTATGCCGAAACGGAATTCTACCTGGCAGAAGGCGCGGCCAGAGGATTCAATGTTGGCGGCACCGCCGAGCAGCATTATAACAACGCGATCACGGCTTCCATCACCTACTGGGGCGGTACGGACGCGCAGGCAACTACCTACCTGGCCCAACCCACGGTAAATTACGCCACCGCAGTCGGTACCTGGCAGCAAAAGATCGGTACCCAGCTGTACATCGCATTGTATAACCGGGGATTCGATTCCTGGACGGCTTATCGCCAGCTGAATTATCCTACCCTGGTCGCACCGTCGACGGCTTCATCCGTCTTCCCGCAGCGCCTTCTCTATCCTACCAAGGAAGAGAACGCCAACACCGGAAGCTGGGAGGCCGCATCCACCGCTATCGGCGGAGATGATGTGGGCACTAAGCTCTGGTTCGACAAGAATTGAGGATCGCATATTTACTTCCTGCAAAAGGACGCCTGTAAAGCGTCCTTTTGTATTTTTACGAAAATATTTCGCATGACAGACCAACAAGCAGGGAATAACCAGCTGAATATCGAGATCAGTGAGGAAGTGGCCGAAGGCCAATATGCCAACCTGGTGATCATCACCCATTCGCACGCCGAATTTGTCATCGATTTCGTCAATGTAATGCCCGGGACGCCCAAAAGCAAGGTGAAATCCCGGATCATCCTTACCCCTCAACACGCCAAACGGTTTATGAAGGCCCTGACGGAAAACATCACCCGTTTCGAGGCCGGCAACGGGAAGATCCAGGACCTCGAGGAAGTGCAACTGCCGATGAATTTTGGCGGCCCTACCGCACAGGCCTAAGCCGCCAGCAAACCTTCATCCGCAAAGCTGAAATACCCTTCCCTTCCGATAATGACATGGTCTAATAGTTTGATATCCAAAAATTTAGACCCTTGTAGAAGCTTTTGGGTCAAGGCTTCGTCCGCCTTACTGGGCTGCACGTTGCCCGAAGGATGATTGTGAGCGACGATCATGCTGACCGCCCCTATTTCCAGTGCGCGACGGAAGATCTTTCGCGGGTCCACCGTCGTACTGGTGATGCCCCCGGTACTGATGATCTCGAAATCTTGCTTGATCTTCCCGGACTGCGCCAGGTATAATACCCCAAAGACTTCATAGGGTTGGTGCTCCAGCAGCGGTCGTAGATAGTTTTCGGCGCCGCGGCTGTCCTTTAATATAGGATAGAGTTTTGCCGCCAGACCGCTATTCCAGCGCCGCCCTAATTCCAGCGCGGCAACCAGCGTACAAGCCTTGGCCATTCCGATCCCCCGAATCTTCATCAGATCATGCACCGACTGCCTGCCCAGTTCCAGCAAATTTTGCTGACAGTTATCAAGAACGTCCCTGGCCAGTTTGACGGCATTGGTCTCATAACCCCCCCGTATAAAAATGGCTAATAACTCCGAATCGCTCAGGGCCGCCGCCCCTTTCAGCACCAGCTTCTCCCTCGGCCGGTCGTCCGGCGCCCAGTCCTTTATCGTTCGTTTCTTCCCTTCCATAAAATAACAGTTTTCACTTGCAAATATCGAAATTTAGGATTATTTTGTGATTCTAAACGGGAGGATGAAATAAGCGTTCCATTCTTCCGTTCTGTAGTCCGGTACGTACAGTTTATCATAACTGTAGCCTTTTGAAAACTAATCTAAAATCCAATGAATCGAACTACCTTTAACGCAATCGGCGGCTGGCAGCCCTTCTTCTTCTGTGTAGGTATGTATGTTGTCGCCCTCTTCTTTTCCATTTTCGTTTGTTCCTCGATCTTTTACGCGTTCAACGCTAAGTCCCAGGCAAAAGCTGCCGAGAAGACTGCCGTTATCGCAGCTCCTGCCACCAATCAGCTGGCATCGGTGAACCATTAACAGGAACAACTGACCCCTCCAAACGAATTGAGGCCGCCTCCGTTGTATAGCACGGGGCCGGCCTTTTATTGCCTTTTATTGTTGCAAGGCATGCCCTATCTTCGCCACATATTTTACCATCTCTATGCAGCATTTAGCCAAGATTTTTTCCGGTACAGGCTCCCAGTACCTCGCCGAAAAGATTGCCCAGCAATTCGGCCATCCCTGCGGAAAGGTTACCATTCAGCATTTCAGCGACGGCGAGATCCAGCCAATCTTTAATGAAAGTATCCGTGGCGACATGGTCTTCCTGGTGCAAAGCACCTGCGCGCCGGCCGAGAACCTCCTCGAACTGCTATTGATGATCGACGCCGCCCGCCGTGCCTCCGCCTATAAAGTGGTTGCCGTTATCCCATATTACGGCTATGCCCGGCAGGACAGGAAGGACAAACCCCGGGTGGCAATTGGTAGCAAATTGATAGCCAATATGTTAGTCGCTGCAGGCGCCGATCGGGTGGTTACCATGGACCTTCATGCTCCCCAAATCCAGGGTTATTTCGACATCCCCGTCGACCACCTGGACAGCTCGGCTATTTTTATTCCCTATATTCAGCAACTTCCGGTGGAAAATCTTACCTTTGCGGCCCCTGACGTGGGCAGTGCCAATCGCATCCGGGAAGTCGCCAGCTATTTCAATGCCGAAATGGTCATTTGTGACAAGCATCGGAAAAGGGCAAACGAGATAGCCAGCATGGTGGTCATCGGGGATGTGACGGATAAAGACATCGTGCTGATCGATGATATCTGCGACACAGGCGGCACGCTGGCGAAGGCCGCCGGGCTGTTGAAGGAAAAAGGGGCCCGTAGCGTGAGAGCGCTCTGTACGCATCCGGTGCTCAGCGGCAAAGCCTACGAGAACATCGAGAACAGTGTGCTGGAAGAACTGGTGGTCTGCGATACGATACCGTTGAAGCGGTCCAGCCCGAAGATAAAAGTGCTCAGCGTGGCGGAACTTTTTGCAGTCGCCATCCGCAACGCGCATGAGAACAGGAGTATAACGGGCTTGTTCATCCACTCGCAGCTGAAGGAGAAACGGTAAGAAAGTCAATAATAAACACTCATAACAAAATGAAGACAATTACAATCGAAGGACAACTCAGGACCGAAATTGGCAAACAAGCCACCCGCCAACTTCGCTCTGAGGAAAAAGTGCCCGGTGTAATTTACGGGGGTGCAAAAGAGGTGAATTTTTCAGCTCCTTTGGCGTCGTTTAAAACACTGGTGTATACACCTGATTTCCAGCTGGCCGAGATCAAAGTAAATGGGCAGTCGTACAAATGCATCCTGAAGGACCTGCAGTTCGACAAGGTGAGCGACGACCTGATCCATGCCGATTTTCTCGAGCTGGTCGAAGACAAGAAGGTCATCGCTACCATCCCGATCAAATTCACCGGCGCCGCAAAAGGCGTAAAGGATGGTGGTAAGCTGATCACCAAGATGAAGGCGCTGAAGGTAAAGACCTTCCCGAAATTCCTGAAGGAAAATATCGAAGTGGACCTGACTAACCTGGAACTGAACGGTAACGTTCGCGTCGAGGACGTGAAGGCGGAGAACTATGAGATCCTCAACTCTCCCCGGATTCCTATCGCGTCGATCGTGCTGACCCGTCAGCTGAAACAGGAAGAAGCAGCAGGTACTCCTGCGGCAGGTGCTAAACCCGCAGCAGCCGCACCGGCAGCAGCCGCTCCCGCAGCAGCAAAACCTGCGGCAGCCAAAAAATAAATGATTTAATTAGCAGGAACCCGGTTAGACATTAACCGGGTTTTTTGTTATTTTAGTCCCCCCCAGCCCGCCGAAACTATGGGAAAGTATTTAATTGTCGGCCTCGGTAACATAGGCGCCGATTATGCCGGCACCCGCCACAACATCGGTTTCGATGTGGTGGACGCCCTCGCAGCAAGCCTCAACGGGCAATTTGCTAATGTGCGTCTGGCCGAAAAGGTAGAACTGAAATGGAAGGGGCATAGCTTTATCTGTATCAAGCCCACCACCTATATGAATTTGAGTGGCCAGGCCGTGAAATATTGGATGGACAGGGAAAAGATCCCGTTGGATCATATCCTGGTCATCGTGGACGAACTGGCTCTTCCATTGAGCAAGCTAAGGCTGAGACCCGGCGGTAGCGACGCCGGACACAACGGCCTCCGTAATATCCAGGAAACACTCGGAACCGATGCCTACCCCAGACTCAGGTTCGGCATCGGCAACAATTTCCCAAAGGGAAGACAGGTGGATTTTGTGCTGGGCAAATGGTCGGACGACGAATTACCCATTGTCCGTAAGAAGGTCGGAATATGCGTCGAGATCGTTGAAAGCTTTGCTGCTATTGGACTTGAGCGGACCATGAACCAGTACAATAAATTGGAGTTTGAACTATGATTTGTAAAGGGGAATCTTTATTTTCGCATAAATATTGCATTCATCCTTAATGAGTAAGTATTTTGATATTCAATATGCCTATGATATATTGTCTATTTAAAAACCCTGATTGAATATGAAAATATTCTGCGTTGGCCGTAACTATGTGGCTCATGCCAAGGAATTGAATAATGAGATTCCGGATGAGCCGATCATTTTTATGAAGCCGAAGAGCGCATTGCTCCAGGCACATACCCCGTTCTATTATCCCGAGTTCACTAACGAGCTGCACTACGAGTGCGAGCTTGTTCTTCGCATATCCAAGAACGGGAAATACATCCAGGAACGCTTCGCCTCCAAATACTATGACGCTGTCACTGTCGGCGTCGACTTCACCGCCCGTGATATCCAGAACGAGTTGAAGGAAAAAGGGCTGCCCTGGGAAAAGGCGAAGGCCTGGGATAATTCCGCCGCCATCGGCAAATGGATCCCGTTGCAGAATATCAAGAACAAGAAGGATATCAACTTCTGTATGTATAAGAACAAGGAATTGGTGCAGCAGGGCAATTCCAGTCTGATGATCAATAATTTTGACAAGATCGTTGCCTATATCTCCAATTACTTCTCGGTGAATATCGGCGACCTCGTCTTTACCGGCACACCCGCCGGTGTCGGCGAATGTGTTGTTGGCGACGAACTGGAAGGCTTTATTGAAGACGATAGTCTGTTCACAGTGGAAATAAAATGATCTCCCTCGATATCTTGCTAAAAGGCTGGCGGCTGATGTGCACAGCGGCAGAGATGGCTGCCACCTACGAGAACAATCGATCCACCTGTAAATACGTTCATTCTACTTCCCGCGGGCACGAAGCCATTCAGCTGGCGACCGCCTTTCACCTTCTTCCCTGTGATTGGATAAGTCCCTATTATCGGGACGAAAGTATTCTACTGGGCCTGGGTTTCGAACCCTACAAGCTGATGTTGCAGCTGCTCGCCAAAGGAGAAGATCCTTTCACGGGCGGACGGGAATACTACAGCCACCCAAACTACTCCGGCGAAGACCGGCCCCGCATTCTCCATCAGAGCAGTGCCACCGGTATGCAGGCAATACCCGCGACAGGCATCGCGCAGGGACTCCAATATCTTGAAAGTATCTCTTCTCCTCAACTACGCAGGGGTCCGCAGCATGAATCTCCCATCGTCGTTTGCTCGCTGGGGGACGCCAGCGTCACCGAAGGCGAAGTCAGTGAAGCCTTTCAATTCGCAGTGCTCAAAAAGCTTCCCATCCTCTATCTCGTCCAGGATAATGGCTGGGGCATCAGCGTCCGTTCGGACGAAGCCCGGGCCATGGATGCCTACGACTATGCAGGCGGTTTCAAAGGCATGGAACGCATCCGCATCGATGGAAGCGATCTTCTCGGCGCATACGAATCGATGGGCGAGGCGATCCGCCAGGTCCGCAGCTGGCAGGGGCCCTGGCTCGTACAGGCCAAGGTACCCTTGTTGGGGCATCATACCAGCGGAGTTCGCAGGGAATTCTATCGGGACGCCGAAGACATGGCCAAACACTCTTCGGACGATCCATTGCCAAAGCTAAAGGCGCGCCTGCTGGCGCTGGGTGTCGAAGAATCCCTGCTGGTCTCCATCGAACAGGAAGCAAAGGAATCGGTAACCCGCCAATTCCAGCAGGCGGTGGCCGCTGCCGAACCAGATCCGGCCACCGTCGCAGATCATGTCTTCGTGCCGACACCCGTCATCGAAGAAGCAGGCGTCCGTACCCCGGAAGGCGGCCAGAAAGTGATTATGGTCGACGCTGCTTTGTTTGCCATCCGCGAGATCATGGCGGAACACGCCGAAGCCCTCCTGTATGGCCAGGACGTCGGCCGCCGGCTTGGCGGAGTTTTTAGAGAGGCGGCGACTCTTGCAGAACAGTTCGGCGATCACCGCGTGTTCAACACCGCCATCCAGGAAGCCTACATCGTAGGTTCCACCGTCGGAATGAGCGCCGTCGGAGCCCTGCCCATCGTCGAGATCCAATTCGCGGACTATATCTATCCCGCCTTCAACCAGCTCGTCACCGAGATATCGAAATCAGCCTATCTCAGCCAGGGCAAATTCCCCGTCCGTACCATCATCCGTATCCCGATCGGCGCCTATGGCGGCGGCGGCCCCTATCACAGCGGCAGCATCGAAACGACCTTACTTTCCATCAAGGGAATAAAAATAGCCTATCCTTCCAATGCGGCGGATATGAAGGGCCTCATGAAAGCCGCCTTCCTCGATCCCAACCCGGTGATCATGCTCGAACACAAAGGTCTCTACTGGAGCAAGGTTCCCGGAACCGAAGAGGCAAAGACGATCGAACCCGCCGCGGACTATATCCTTCCGCTGGGCAAAGCCGCCCGGGTGCTCGCCGCGGAGGATTCCCTCATCGCCACTGGCGAGTCGGCCTGTATCATCACCTATGGAATGGGCGTATACTGGGCAAAAGCTGCCGCCGCCCGTTTCCCGGGCCAGATAGAGATCATCGATCTCCGGACGCTGTTCCCGCTGGATGAAGAAAAGGTGTTCGAAACGGTCGGCCGTCATGGAAAATGTCTCGTGCTGACGGAAGAACAGCAGAACAACTCTTTTGCCGAAGCCCTCGCCTGGCGTATTACCCGCAATTGCTTTACCCGGTTGGACGCGCCGGTGGAAGTGGCAGGCGCCCTCGATCTTCCCGCCGTGCCGATGAACACGGGCCTGGAAAACGCAATGCTTCCCAATCCCGACAAGGTCAGCCAGATCCTCGACCGGTTACTCTATTCTTAATATTTGGTCAGCTCCGGTTGTATCTGATCCACCCAGGCAAGGATACCTCCCTTGAGATTATAAAGATTGGTGAACCCGAATTTCTCTTCCAGTTCCCGGATCGCCTTGGCGCTGCGACCACCCACCTTGCAATGCACGACAACCTTCCTGTCCCGGTCGAACCGCTCGCTGTTGGCCGCTACCGTCGCCAATGGGATCAGCTCCCCACCGATATTGACGATGTCGTACTCGTGAGGTTCCCGGACGTCGATCAGCTGGAAAGGCTCGCCCTTCACCTGCCAGCCATAAAGCTCCTTCACCGTGATCTCCTTCAATGGTTTCTCTTCCACCGCCCGCATTCCGCAGAATTGCTCGTAATCCATCAGCGCCGTTATTGTCGGATTCTTCCCACTGATCGGATTGTCTTCCCGCGGCCTGATACGGAAGGTCCGGCTTTCGAAATTCAGCGCGTCAAAAATATAGAAACGGCCGGAAAGCGTTTCGCCTACGCCGGTGATCACCTTGATCACCTCCAACGCCTGCAGACTGCCAATGATCCCCGGTAACACACCCAGCACTCCACCTTCGGCGCAGCTGGGCACCAGGCCCGGCGGGGGCGGGGTAGGGTAGAGGTCCCGGTAGTTCGGCCCCAGCTGCCCCTCCTTGTCGCGGTAATTGAATACGGAAACCTGCCCTTCGAACTGGAAGATGGACGCGTAAACATTCGGTTTGCCCAGCAGCACCGATGCGTCATTCACCAAATACCGCGTAGGGAAATTATCCGTTCCATCCGCAATGACATCGTAGTCGCGAAGGATATCCAACGCATTCGAAGAGTTGAGATGCGTATTGTAAATGTTGATCTGAATATAAGGGTTCAGGGCCTCCAGCCGGCGCCTGGCAGCCTCCACCTTCGGCTTACCGATCTCATCGACCCCGAACAACACCTGCCGTTGGAGGTTGCTGTCGTCGACGACGTCGAAGTCCACGATCCCGATGGTGCCGACACCCGCCGCCGCCAGGTAGAGCAGCACAGGGCTGCCAAGCCCACCCGACCCGATCACCAGCACCCTCGCCGCCTTCAATTTCTGCTGCGCCTCGAAGCCGAATTCGGGGATGATGATATGACGGTTGTACCGGGCAAGTTCTTCTTTTGTGAATACGGCGCCGCTGCCACCGGCAATGGCCGGAACTATGCTGATCACCGCATCCTCTTTTACCTCGCTGTTCTCCTGCTGAAGATCGCGGATATCATCGTTTCCGATGAAAATATTGACAAAGCTGCGAATCCTGCCGTGTTCGTCGAGCAGGTGTTTCTTCAGATCGGGAAAGTTTTGCGTAAGCTCTTTGACCGTGTCCTGGACCGTACCGGCGCCGACATGCAGCCGCGCCGTATTATTGGTGAATTTCCGTAAAGGAGTGGGAATAATAACCGTTGCCATTTTAGTGATGCTTTTTATGAGTATATATAATCAAGAATTTGTTCTTCTTCGAATTGCCGCTCGTCGTTGAGCAGCCAGCTACGCAGCTCGATGGTATCTTTATCCATCACCGAGACGATCACGTAGGAAAAATAAGGTTGCGCCGCCAGCCTGTCCGTCTCCGAGGGAATGGCCGGATGCTTGGGATGCGAATGATAAATACCCAGCAGGGTCCAGTCATGATCCAGCGCATGCGCCTCCGCCGCCATATAATCCTGCGGCGAGATCTCGAATCGCCTGGTCTTGTCGCCCTCCTTGCTATTGTCGACGACAAGGATATCGACCACCAGCCGGGTGCCGTCATGCTCCTCTCTGCCGAAAAGAAAGCCGCAACACTCATCCGGAAAAGTATTCAACGCGTCTTCCACTAACAATTGCCTTACCCTGGGTTCGATAATGATCATACGATGAGTTTTTGGATGATTTCACTGTATTTGTCTGCGTTGTCGGGAAGCACCGTAACGACGATCCCCTCTTCCAGCCGCCTGGCCACCCGGATGGCGCCGGCCAGGTTCGCGGCGGCCGACGGACTTAGCTTCAGCCCTTCCTGGCGCCAGGCCTCCACTATCCACCTTTGTGCTTCTTCGGTACTGACCTCCTCATTTTCATCTGCGACCAATGGGTCATAGATGCCCGGAACGATGGCTGTTTCGAGATGCTTCCATCCTTCCAACCCGTGCATCGGCAGGTCCGGCTGCAGCGAGATCAGGCGGATATCCGGATTTATCTCTCGCAGCCGCCGTCCCGTCCCCACAAACGTCCCGGTAGTCCCAAGGCCCGCCACAAAATGCGTGATCCCCGGCAGCGCCCCGGCGATCTCCAGGGCCGTACCATTATAATGCGCCTTCCAGTTGTTGGCGTTCTTGTATTGATCAGCATAAAAATACGCATCCGGATCGGCTTCCGCCATAGCCCGGGCAACCTGCTGGGCCCCGTCCGTCCCTTCAAACCGCGAGGTCAGGATCAGGCGGACCCCAAGGGATTGCAGGATATCCTTGCGTTCCCGCGAAGCGTTCTCCGGCAGGCAGAGGGCGACGGGAATGTTCAATCGCCCGGCGATATGGGCGTAGGCGATGCCGGTGTTGCCGCTGGTGGCGTCCAAAAGGGTCTTTCCCGGCGTGAGTTGCCCTTCCTCGATGGCCCGGCGGATGATCGAGTAGGCGGCCCGGGCCTTGACGCTACCCGACAGTTGCATCCATTCTTTCTTGGCATAGATCTTAACCCTGGGATGTTGAAAGAGATTTGTCACCGTGTGCAGCGGGGTGTGACCGATCTCCTTTTCCAGGGCCCGAACCTCGGAAAGAAGCGTTGCTGTTGAAGGATATAAAGTTGTCGTTGACATAATTCGCGTTTAAATAAAAAAAGCTCCACTTTTGGTGGAGCTTTCACTATTGTATCAATACAGTTCGATCAGCTTACAAGAGGTCATCCTCCACCCATATAGTCGTGGCTTGCCGACAACAGCAACAACAACAATTCTTATATACAACTATCTGGGTCATGATAAAAGAGGACCATACAAAACTAGGGAAATTTGCGATATTTCCTACCGATCTACTAGGAATTAGGTAAAAACCCGGGAAAATTAATGATGGACGGTATCCCGATCCCCCCTATTTTTACAACCAAAAGCCCCTGCAAGGGGGCCAAATCTAACTACTTTTCTCATGGACAATCAAGCCGTTAATGGCAAAAAGATCGCGGCAGGCAAGGCCATCGAATACATCCGGAATGGTATGACGCTCGGTTTGGGCACCGGCTCCACCGCCTATTGGGCTATCCAGGGTATCGGTGAAATGGTAAAGCAGGGACTCAGTGTTCAAGCCGTGGCCACGTCGATCCAGTCGGAAAGCCTCGCCCGCGAACTGGGCATTCCACTCATGCCTTTCTCTGAGGTCGATCGCCTTGACATTACCATCGACGGAGCAGACGAGGTCGACGAAAAGCTCAACCTCATCAAAGGCGGCGGTGGCGCCCTGCTTCGCGAGAAGATCGTAGCCGCGGCTACCCGATTCTATATCATTATCGTCGACGAGAGCAAGCTGGTGCGTCACCTCGGCAAATACCCGCTGCCGGTAGAAGTCGTTCCCTTTGCCTGGGAACTCACCCAACGCCGGCTTGCCGAATTGGACTGCAAGCCACACATGCGCATGGCCGGCGACAAACCCTATCTCACCGACAACCATAATTATATTTTCGACTGCCAGTTCGGCGAGATCCTGGATCCTCCTTCCCTGCACAAAAAAGTAAGTGCCATCACCGGTGTGATGGAAGATGGATTCTTCATCAATATGGCCGATATCGTCATAGCGGGCTCGCCAGGTGGAGAGACCCGGATCATCAATAAGCCTTCCTGATCAAATGAACGCCAACAAGATCACCGCAGCCCTGCTTGCCGTATGCCTTCTCGCCGGCGCTTCGCTGCGCGCACAAAGCAGCAGTCCCCAAGCCAGCCGGCCGCAAACCAACAGCCCACAAGACAGCCGGCCTCAAACCAGCCAAAGCCTCCACCGTTTCTCACTGGGCAACACCGATTTCCTGCTGGATGGCAAACCCTTCCAGATCATCAGCGGTGAAATGCACCCCGCCCGCATTCCCCGCGAATACTGGCGCCACCGCATCCGCATGGCGAAGGCCATGGGCTGTAACACGATCGCAGTATATGTTTTTTGGAACTATCAAGAGAGCTCACCGGGCGTATTTGACTTTACCACCGGCAACAAAGATATAGCTGCCTTCATCCGCCTTTGTAAAGAGGAAGGACTGTGGGTCCTGCTCCGGCCGGGGCCTTATGTCTGCGCCGAATGGGATTGGGGCGGTCTGCCCAGCTACCTCCTGAAGATACCCGATATCCGCATTCGTTGCAGCGACCCCCGCTACCTGAGTGCAGTCACCCGCTATGTAACGCGCCTCTCGAATGAGATCGTCCCGCTGCAATGCGATCATGGCGGCCCTATCCTCATGGTGCAGGTGGAGAATGAATATGGCAGCTATGCCAATGACAAGACCTATCTGGAAACCCTTCGCCGTCTCTGGCAACAGCGGGGGATCACCGTGCCCTTCTACACGGCCGACGGCCCTACCGACTTCATGCTCGACGCCGGTAACCTGGACGGTTGCGCCATCGGCCTCGACAGCGGCGGAAGCGACGGCGACTTTGAAGTGGCCCACCGCCATAATCCCCATGTCCCAGCCTTCAGTAGCGAGACCTATCCGGGCTGGCTCACCCATTGGAAGGAAAAATGGCAGCACCCCGATACGGCAAGCATCCTAAAAGACATACGATATCTTTTGGAACATCACCGTAGCTTCAATCTGTACGTCATCCATGGCGGCACCAATTTCGGCTATACGGCCGGAGCCAACGCCTTCACCCCCGTGCAGTTCCAACCCGACGTAACCAGCTATGACTATGATGCGCCCATTAACGAACAGGGCCGCGCAACGGCAAAATACGATGCCCTGCGGCAGCTGATCGCAAAATATACCGACCACCCGTTACCCGAGCCGCCGGCGCCGGTCCCGGTGATGGAGATCCCGGAGATCGCGATGGAAAAGGCCGGTTCGCTCTGGGACCATCTGCCCAACCCGAAGTTCTCCCCACAGCCCCAACCTATGGAACACTTCGATCAATCCTGCGGCATGGTCCTCTATCGCACCAGGCTCATCGGACATAAGAGTGGAACGCTGACCATCACCGAACCCCACGACTTCGCGTTGGTATTCCTCAACGGCCGGTTCATCGACACGGTCTACCGCGACGGAGGCAACTGGACCGTCAAACTGCCCAAAACGGACGTGAAAGATCCGCAGCTGGATATCCTCGTCGAAGGCATGGGCCATATCAATTTCGCACAATATATGATCGATCGGAAAGGCATAACCGATCGGGTCACCCTCAACGGCATGACGCTGTTCAACTGGGAGACCTATAACCTGCCCCTGACAGCGCCGCCGCCAATGGCAAAAATCAGGGATGCTCACGACAACGGGATTTTCTTCAAAGGCCACTTCACCCTCGATCACACCGCCGACACCTATTTCGATCTTAGCGCCTATAAAAAAGGGGTCATCTGGGTCAACGGCCATAATTTGGGCCGCTATTGGTATGTTGGACCGCAACAACATCTGTACTGCCCCGCCTCCTGGCTGAAGAAAGGTACAAACGAGATCGTCGTACTCGATCTGCTCCAGGATACTCCGGCCCCGGTCAAAGGCGTCAAAACCCTGGAATAACCCCGGGAACAATTTTTGATCCGGCAACCGCAATGGACTCACTAACCCATATCGTCCTCGGGGCCGCCATCGGCGAGCTGCTGGCCGGTCGCACTCTCGGCAAAAAAGCCATGCTCATCGGTGCCGCGGCCAACAGCCTCCCCGACATCGACTTTGTTGCCGCGATGTGGCTCCCCACCGCCCGGGACGTCTGGGCCCACCGGGGAATAACTCACTCGATCCTGTTCGTCATAGTCATGAGCCCGTTGCTGGCCCTGCTCGCCCAACGAGCGCTCCCCCGGAGCAATATGAGCCGGCGCCGCTGGCTGATCTTCTTCGGCATCGAGCTGCTCACCCATATTTTTATCGATGCCTTCAACGCATACGGCACCGGTTGGTTCGAACCCTTTTCCCACCAGCGTATCTCCTTCCACGTTCTCTTTGTGGCGGACCCCTTCTATAGCGTCTGGCTGGGTATCGCCTTTGTGGCCCTGTTGATCCTGAAAGCAAGACACCCGGCGCGGCGGAAATGGGCGGCCGCAGGCCTCCTGCTCAGTACCCTGTACCTGGTGTACGGCATCTCTAACAAGCTGCGGATCGACAACCATGTAAAAGACGATCTGCAGGCGCAGCATCATCCCTATACCCGCTATTTCTCCACGCCGACCCCGCTCAATACCTGGCTCTGGTACGTCGTTGCCGAAGACAGCGACGGGTTTTATACCGGCTACCGGTCCATGTTCGACCACCAGCCTACATCATTCAGGTGGCAACCCAAGGCAAAACGCCTGCTGAAGCCCTTTATGGAACATCCGGACGTTCATTATCTGCTGCGGTTTTCGCAGGGATTCTACACCTGCGAGCAATGGGGGGACACGGTCGTGTTCAACGACCTGCGTTTTGGAGAAATGAAAGGATGGGAGGACCCGAAGGCCCGGTTCGTGTTCCACTATTTCCTGCAACGACCCGACGCCAATGAAGTCGTTGTACAACGGGGCCGTTTTGCCGGCTGGGACGGCCGCACCCTGCGGATCTTCGTCCGTCGCATCCGGGGCAATTAATGGTTACCGTGCTCTTTTTCCTGCCGCCAGTAAAAAGTAAATAAAAAGAAGATCACGCGTACGATCTCATAGGCGCCCCATTGGAGGAGCTGCCGCAGCGGCCCGGTCTTTTTAAAATATTCCTCGGGTACTATCTCCTTGCAATGGTCGCGGATCACTGCCTCCAGTTCCCGCTCGATACATGCCGCGAACTTCTCATTGCGGACGTCCAAATTCAATTCTACACTGGCATAGGCGCTGATCTGGTTGACATTGTAGGATCCGTCGGTCATCCAGATCCCATCATAGGTCGCCATCTTGCCGTGTAATACGGTATCCTGGTATTCGAACACCCTGATCTTGTTTCGGAACAGCCAGCGATACATATACTGCTCGGCCAGCCGCGAAATACGGACGTCCGAAACCGCCCCGACGATGATCCGGATCGCAACCCCGCGCCTAGCCGCCTGGGCCATCAGCTTGCGGCCGACCGCGCTGGGTAGAAAATAGGCCGAAAGCACGATGACATGCGACTTCGCCTGGCGGAATAGTTCCACATAGCTGCGCGAGATCTCGTTCTTTCCCTGTACCCAATCGTTTTGCCGCACCCTTACCAGACACTCTTCGTCGGGCACAAATGCCGGCACCCACGCGAATTCATCCTTCTTCGAACGCCCCGACTTCCAGTAGGCCTTGGTCCACATATCCCGGCAGACGACGTGCAACTTTAAGGCAGCCTGCCCCTCCACCAATAGGGCAAAATCCAACCAGGCCTTGACACCGCCGATGTCATTGTATCTATCGCTGATATTCACCCCGCCTGCCATTCCCCGCGCCGCGTCCACCACGATCACCTTGTGATGCATCCTCCGGCCCAGGTAGAATTTCTTCGCCTTCAACAACGGCCAGAACCAACGGAAACGGATACCCGCCGATTTCCAGCCGGCGATCATCTCCCGCGAAAGATGCTGCGAGGCATAACCATCGAGCAGAACAAATATCTCCACCTTCCGCCCGGCGGCGCGAAGCAGCGCATCCGAGACCAGCCGGCCCGTTTCGTCCCCGTCAAAAATATAGGTCTGTAAATGGATCGACTTTTGCGCGCCGTCGATCAACTGTACGATCGTGTCGAAAAAGTCTTTGCCGCCATGGACCAGGCGCACTCTGTTATGATGCGTATAACCCTTTAATAACCTTGGGGTCTTTTTTCTGGACATAGATTCAGTGAGGTCAGTAGTGGCCCCGAATTTCGGCAAAAACCGGCACACTCTCGCTTCGCCCCGTCCGCTCTGCGGCCGCCAAATGCCATGGGCGAAAAAAACCAATTAAGGTAGGTGAAAAAATATTTCAGTGTGTATTATTAAATTGTTAACTTAAAGGAAGGAAAGACCAAAAGCCATACATAATGAAAGCTTGCCTTAATTGGTTGATTGGGAGCCTTGTAGCCGTTTTGGCCCCCACAATCGCGTCCGCTCAGGCCGACATCCACAACGCCATCTACACCCCCAACCAGGGTGGCTCCGCCTTCTCCGGCAACGTTCCAATGAACGAGATCAACGCTCATGCTTACCGGCATTTCCAAAAGCTCTTCCCCGTCGGCACCACCAATGAATATTGGTTTGCCTCCGCAGACGGCTACCAGGTCTCCTTTCAAAAAGAAGGCCATCAGTTCCAGGCCTGGTTCGACAAGCACGGCGCCTATCGCTACTCGTTGCAGTATTATCCGGGAAAAGAGATCCCCCGGCTGGCGGGGGATCTGATAATGGCCAAGTATCCTGGTTACCGTATTGACGTTGTTACCGAGATCACCGATGGGGAAAAAACCTTCTATCTCGTCAAGATCGTCAATCCCATCAGTATAAAAACCCTCTCCGTCTCCGATGGCAAGATCGATCTGCTCGAAGAGCTGGCCAATGCAGGGCTGGAGACGCCGCTTATTTCCCTACGGTCCTACCCTTGAGGGTCCTGGACTTCCGTTCCATTTTGTCCAGCACGCTCTTCTTGATCACCAGCGTTGCCGAAGCAACATCCGAACAATCCCCACAACGCGCGCGGTACTTGTTCGAATCATAGGTCACCAGCGCCGTTCCGTTCTTCCACTCCGTGCCATATAACACATATTGATTATAGCTGTAGCCGCTTCCTGGGCCAAAGGCCAGGTCGTTATTCCCTTTTTCAAAATTGATCATCAGCCTGTCCCCATCGACGTTGTCGCATAGACCGGGGGTCAGAGAGGGAATGATCACCTCATTGATGTACTTGCCATTCTCCAGCTTGACGACACCTGAGCTCACCACCACCTTCTGGTCACCCAGGTTGCGGTTGAGGATAAGTTTCTGATCTACGTAGAATTGCACTTGCTTCAGGTCAATGTTCTCTTTTTCAAGCTTTTGCTTAAGGTCACGGGTAAAAGGTACGTAGCCGGACAACTTCCGGCTGCTGCTGCAGCTGCTCAACAGCAAGGTTAGCGATGCAAAACAAAGGATCACGGTGAGGATTCTTCTCATATTGAACGAAATTATGGTCTGTTTGACCGCCGTCGGGCCAAAAAGTTTAAAAACGACGTCATTTTTTGGCGGTTTCCTGCAACATACGGGTCGTCACTAACGTCTATTTAACAAATTCCCGCTTCCATGCTAAAGAACTTCCTGAAAGTCGCCCTCCGCAACCTCTGGAAACACAAAGGATACAGCTTCCTCAACATCTTCGGCCTGGCCCTGGGGATCACCTGCTGCCTCCTCATCCTCCTCTGGGTCAACGATGAGCGCAGCGTCGACAACTACCACGCCAACGGCGCTCGGCTCTATAGCGTCTACGAGAACCAATTTTATGACGGCAAGATATCCTCCGGTTTCTATACCCCCGGCATCATGCCCGAACAAATGAAGAAGGACCTGCCCGAGGTCGAAATGTCCACTGGCTTCACCTGGATGAACAACTATACCTTCCAGGTGGGCAATAAGATCCTCAAGCAACAAGGCCGCATCGCCGGCGCCGACTTCTTCCGCATGTTCAGCTACCCCCTTCTTGCCGGCACACCGGCAACCGCCCTGGCCTCGCCCGTCAGCATCGCTATCTCCCGTAAAATGGCCAATGATTTCTTCGGGAGCCCCCAGGCCGCCATCGGCAAGCCGATCCTTTACGAGAACAAAAAACAGTTCAGCATCACGGCTGTCTTCGAAAATGTACCCGACAATACATCGAACAAATTCGACTTCCTCATCAATTGGCCCGCGTGGCTCGAGGACAACACATGGGCAAAGGATTGGGGCAACAATGGCCCGCAGACCATCCTGCTCCTCCGCAAGGATGCCGACCCCGTCGCCTTTGAAAAAAAGATAAAGCACTATCTCGATACCTATAACAAGGACCAGGGGAAATCATTCCGTATCGAACTGGCCATGGAACGTTACGGCGACGTCTATCTGCACTCCAATATCAAAGACGGTAAGATCGAAGGCGGCCGGATCGAATATGTCCGCCTTTTCAGTATTGTAGCCGTCTTCATCCTCCTGATCGCCTGCATCAATTTCATGAATCTTACCACTGCCCGATCGGTAGGCCGGGCAAAGGAGATCGGCATCCGCAAGGTCGTCGGCGCACTGCGCCCCGCCCTCATCCGGCAGTTCATCGGCGAGGCCATCGTCCTCTCGGTCTTTTCCGTGATCCTCGCGATGGGCATGGTGCTGCTGATCCTGCCCGCATTCAATCACCTTACGGAAAAGAATATCCACTTCCCCTTTACCGTCACCTCGTTCTGGCTGACCATGGCGGCGCTCACCCTCATCACCGGGCTGGTCAGCGGCAGCTATCCCGCCCTCTTCCTATCCGGGTTCCAGCCGATCCGCGTTCTAAAAGGTACGCTGAAGTTCTCGTCCGGTACTGCCTGGTTCCGGAAAGGCCTCGTCGTCTTCCAATTTGTGCTCTCCATCATGCTGATCATCGGAACCATCGTCATCTCCGAACAGGTGAACTACGTGCAATCGATCAACCTTGGGTATGATCGCGACAACCTGGTGTCCATCCCGCTCGATGGCGATCTCCCGGCAAAGTATAAGGCTTTCAAACAAGCGGCGCTGCAACTTCCTACCGTCGCCGCCGTGACAAGGAGCACCGACAACCCCACTCAGATCGAAAACGGCACCGGAGGAGTTCAATGGGACGGCAAGGATCCGAACAACCTGGTCATGTGGACCAATGTGGCGGCGGGCTATGATTTCGTCAGCACGCTGAAGCTGAAGCTGACCCTGGGCCGGGAATTCTCCCCTGAATTTGCCACTGACACCGTCAGCTATTTGGTCAACGAGGAAGGCCTGCGTCGCATCGGCTACAAGGATCCCATCGGCCGCAACCTCACCATGTGGGGTAAAAAAGGCAGGATCATCGGCGTGATCAAAGATTTCCACTTCGCTTCCTTACACGAGCCGATCCGCCCCCTCATCGTCCGGTTTGGCGACGAAGGCTCGGAGATCAATTGGGGGAGCGCTCTGGTCCGCATCCGCGCCGGGCAAACAAAACCTGCACTGAGCCAGCTCGAGGCGCTCTGCCACAGCCTGAATCCAAAATTCCCTTTCACCTATCGCTTTATGGATGAGGAATACCGTAACCTGTATAAGAGCGAGGCGATCGTTCACAGCCTCTCCAACGGCTTTGCTATTCTCGCCATCGCGATCTGCTGCCTCGGCCTGCTGGGCCTCGCGATGTTCACCGCCGAGCAGCGCACCAGGGAATTCGGTATTCGTAAGGTGCTTGGCGCCAAAACCGGCACTCTCTTCGGCCTGCTGTCAAAGGATTTTCTCGTGCTGGTGCTCATCGCCTTCATCCTCGCCTCTCCGCTGGCCTGGTGGGCCATGCATACCTGGCTCCAAAACTTCGCCTTTCATATTGAAGTGTCCTGGTGGGTCTTCGCCCTGGCCGGTATCATGGCCCTGCTCATCGCCCTGCTGACCGTCAGCTACCAGGCGTTGAAGGTGGCAATCGCCAACCCGGTGAAGAGCCTACGAACCGAGTGATGTTTTACTCAGATATCTGAAATGGTTCACGACCGCGCGGATTTCGGCAAACGAATATCCATCGCCCAACCGCGATTTGATCGGTCCCAGCGAACCTGTCCCCAGGACACGCACCACCGATAATATCGCCTCTACCTTCCTTTCATCCACCAGCTCCTTTACTGACACTTCACCCGTAAAAATAAAGGAAGCCAGATGGCTCTCGATCGTCGACACCGTCAGCTCCCGCTGGGCCGCAATCTCCGCGATCGACCGGCCCTCGCGAAACCATTGTAAGCTCAGCTTATTCGAATCTCCGCGCGCAGCACGGCCCGCTACAGCCGCCGAAGCAGGCTCCGAAGGAGCCTCCGCCCGGCTCTTCCGCTCACCCTCCAGGCCTGTCAGCAACCGCCCCGCATCCAATCCCTCCCGTAGCCCTTCCACAATCTTCACCGCATCCTCCATCTGTTGCTTCTTCCGGGCGACCACCCCCTTCAACGCCTGGATTTCCTGTAAATACTTGCGCAGTTTGGCCTTCCCTCGCAATTCGCCGATATGCTCCTGTAAGGGGGCGATCAGCTCGGTCTCCAGCTGATTGAGAAAGTATCCTGCCGCCGCCGCCGCCCGTTCACTCAACTGGCGGTAACCGTCCTTCTGTGCACCCGGCATCAACTGATCCAGTTGCCGGATGAACTTTTCGGCCACCTCCTTCTGTGCAAGACAACGATCCAGCCACCTCCTTGCCATCACCACCGCCGCCTCCCGTCCGGGTATCTTCCGATGCGCATAACCGGTATAGTGGTCCTGTAGCTGATCCACCAGGCGGTCCCACTGAAAGGCCTTCCGCATCGTCTCGCCGATAAAGGCGATCTGCTCCTGTTCCAGCTGCGCCGCCGCCGGTTCGGCCTGCCGATCCTCGACATAGAATACCACCCGGGGATCGGTGCTGATCGACGTGGAAGGAATGCGACTCCGCAGCACGAGACCCTCGAGGCCGCGCAGGCGGCTCAACGCCACATACACCTGCCCGGGCGCAAACGAAGCGCCCGCATCGATGATCGCCTTATCGAAAGTAAGCCCCTGGCTCTTGTGGATCGTGATCGCCCACGCAAGCCGGATCGGGTATTGCCGGAAACTCCCCAGCTCCTCCTCTTCGATCTCATCCCTCTCCCGGTTATAAGCGTACCGGATATTCTTCCAGGTCTCCTTCTCGAGCACCAGCTCATCCGGCTCCTCCGGAAACTCGATCGTCAGTTTGTCTTCCGCCATCCCCTTGATGGTGCCGATCTTCCCGTTGTAATATCGCCGCACTTCCCCCTTATCATTCTTGATCAGCATGATCTGCGCCCCTTCCTTCAAAGTCAGCGTCTTCTCCGCCGGATAGGCCTTGTCGTTGAACTCACCCGTCACCGACGCCTCGAATGCCCGGGACCGGCCCCGCAGCTTCGACAACTCCTCCTGGTTGATCGCATCCGCCTTGGCATTGTGTGAAGTCAGCGTAATATAGTTCTCGCCCTTCGGCGTCATGAATTCGGGTTGATAGTGATCATGCAACCGCTCGAGGTCTTCCCAGGATGCCCGGTTGTTCCGGATATTGTTGAGGATCTCGATGAACCGGCCCTCTTTCTGACGGTAGATCTTCTTCAGCTCGAGATACACCGGCGGCGCCTGCCGGATCACCTGGGCGTCAAAAAAGAAAGGACTCGCATAATACCCCTTCAGGATATCCCATTCGGCAGGCGATACAACCGGCGGCAACTGGTACAAGTCGCCGATGTACAACACCTGCAGCCCCCCGAACGGCAATAAGGGCTGCTGCCGGAAATGCCGGAGTATCGTATCCACTGCATCCAGCGTGTCCGCCCGAACCATACTGATCTCGTCGATGACCAGCAATTCCAGCTCCAGTAATAATTCCCGCTTGGCGGCATTGAACCGGATATTGCGGAATAGCGTGTTGGCATCCGAAAAACCCGGCTGCTCGGGATTCCACCCGCCGCTAACCCGGGGTAGAAAAGGGCCGAAAGGCAGTTGAAAAAAAGAATGCATCGTGACCCCGCCCGCATTGATCGCCGCAACGCCCGTCGGAGCAACGACGGCCATCTTCTTAAAGCTGTTCTCCCGAATATATTTGAGAAAGGTAGTCTTGCCCGTGCCGGCCCTACCGGTCAGGAAGATCGGCCGCGCAGTCTGGTTCACATACTGTACGGCTAACTGAAACTCCGCATTGGCGACATCCGTCAACATGATCTTTACCTCCAAATGGAACGCAATTTAATCTATTCCTCCTTTCCGGATCGATTTCGTGGGCGTCGGCCACTTGTTTGGTTCACCCGTAGCAGTATAATTTTTACTTGGAGAAGACAATTTACTCGATTTATAATGATTAATTTCAAGGACGTTATTAAAATGTCCCACATGAGAAAACTTCCTTTGCTGGCCTTGCTTACTGTCACTTTTCTTTACGTAAAGGCCAATGTACGACTCCCGGCTGTCCTTTCCAGTAATATGGTGCTGCAACAGCGAGCGGCAGCAAATCTCTGGGGCTGGTGCGAGCCGGGGGAAAAGATCCGCATCGTCGCGTCCTGGAACGACAGGGTGGATTCCGTATTGGGCACCCGCGATGGTCACTGGAAGATCACTGTCCCTACTCCTGCCGCCGGCGGCCCTTATGTCATTACGATCAAAGGAGAGAATACTATTGTGTTGGACAATATCCTCGTCGGCGAGGTTTGGGTCTGTAGCGGCCAGTCGAACATGGAAATGTGCGAAACCTGGGGCCTCCCGGATGTAAAGGCCGAACTGCCGTCCTGCAGCAACCCCAACATCCGGTTCTTCCATATCCCCCGCACGACATCGACCAATCCGCAGGATGACTGCCCCGGGAAGTGGACCGCCTGCGATTCCAACCAACTGAAGTCGTTTAGCGCCGTGGCTTATTTCTTCGGCAAAAAGCTGAACAAAGAGCTGAACGTGCCGGTCGGGCTCATCGAAGCCTCCTGGGGCGGGACTCCCGTCGAAGTATGGACACCTTCGAACATGATCACCGGTGACCTTACTCTGAAGACCTCCGCTGAACGTCTCCAGCCCGCCAACGGCTGGCCTTACCTTCCCGGCTATTGCTTCAATGGGATGATCGCGCCGATCACCCCCTTTGCCATTGCCGGCGCCATCTGGTACCAGGGAGAAGGCAACACCGCCAACGCCGACACGTATAACAAGGCCTTTACCACGATGATCGCCGCCTGGCGCAGCGCCTGGAACGCACCCCTGCCTGTTTACTACGTGCAGATCGCCCCCTTTACCTATGGCGCCAACAACATGGGCACCATCGTTCGCGAGCAGCAGGCCAAAACGATGCTTCTCGAAAATACGGGGATGGTGGTCGTGAGCGATCTCGTGGATGACACCGCAGATATCCATCCGAAGAATAAACACGATGTAGGCCTCCGGCTCGCCAACTGGGCGTTGGCCGAAACCTATCATTACACCGGGATAACCTATAAAAATCCCACCTACCAAAGCATGGAGGTAAAAGGCGACAAGGTTACACTGACGTTTGACAACGCGTCGGACGGGCTCGTCCAAAAGGGCAACGAGGCAAGAACGCTCGTCATTGCCGGGGAGGACCGTGTATTTTATCCGGCAAAGGCGAAGATCGAAGGCAACAGGCTCATCGTATCAGCCGCCGCCGTAAAAAGACCCGTTGCCGTCCGGTATCAATACACCAATGCGGCGATCGGCAACATTGCCGGCAAGGACGGACTGCCGCTGGCGCCCTTCCGCACCGATGACTGGCCACTGCCGCTGCAATAAGTTATAATGGTACATCTGACCGCTGGTGCGGCGTCATGGTCATGGGGACATTCCGCCGCTCCAGCCAGGAGTCGAAAAGCGTATAAGACACCGAAAGGATGATGGCGCCCTTGAACATCCCGGTAAAGCCCCAGGCCGCCAGGCCGCCCACGACGCCGAGGAACAAAACCAAAAAAGGAAGCTTGCCCCCGCTCTTGGCGATCAGCACGGGCTTTAGTAACCCGTCGACGATCAGCAGCGCGACGCCGTAGATGATCAGGAAGATAGTCGTCCCCGTATGGCCCTGGCTCGCCATCCAGATCACCAATGGCACCCAGACCGCCAGCGGCCCCAGCTGGATCAGTACCAGGAAAAAGATCAGCGCAGAAAGCAGGATGGCCAGATGGATGCCGGCAATGAGCAAGCCTATATAGGAAATGATCGAGGCGATAAAGGCCGTTCCCATCACCCCGATCGAGACGCTTCGAATGGCCACGGTTGTGGCCTGGATCAACGAAAGCCCGTCCCGCCTGCCCAACAGGTGTACGGTCACGGCCTTTATGGGGTGCATCACCTTATCACCCGATACCAGCAGGAACGCCGAGATCACGATCCCCGCAATGAATTGCAGGGCCGTACCGACCATTCCCGCCCCGCTGGTCAGGATATGCCGCAGCGCTGTTCGGATAGGTTCCCCATGCGTCGCGATCGTTTCCCGGGGACTGTTCTGCAACTGCTGCCAGAAACTGCTGATATCCTCCCCGGCCAGCGGCAGATTCGTGATCCACTTCGGTAACGGCGGCAACCCGTTCGCCTTGATATCGTTCATCCAGCCAATCGCCTCCCGCACATGGTGCCGCAAGGCCGAAATGATCAGCGTTATGGGCAGGGCGATGATCGCGATCAGCAATATTGTATAGATCACCGCCGCAAGGACCCGCCGGCCGCGGACAAGTCGAACCAGCCATTCAAAGGCCCCGGTAAAGGAAACGGAGAAGATCAATGCAAAGGTCAGCACCCCAAAGAACACCCGTAACACATCATATACGGCCAGCAAAAGGCTCAGCAAAAGCAGGACCACGAGGATGGTCTCGATCATGCTGCGCGAGTTGGAGGGAAAAGATTTGCTCATAGGTTTGCCCGATGTCTTCCAATGACAAATTAAGTCATTTCCCCGTCTTAAAAAAAGTTATCAATAGCCCTTTGGATCGCTCCCTTGTCGGCAGGAGTTCTCGCAAGAGCAAGCGCCCTTTTATAGTTCTCCATCGCCTTATCGGCGTTGATGCCGGTATAAAGCGCTCCCAACAGCGTATAGTAATAGGGGTTATCGGTAAGCTCCAGCTTTTCCGCGGCCGCAATGGCCTCAGGCTTCCCCCGGACCCGCGATAGCGCGAATGTCCGGTTCAATGCGGCGACCGGCGAATAGACCATCGCCAGCAAGTGGTTGTACAGTTGTAGGATATTCTCCCACTTTTCAATAGTATCGGGCTTCATCGTATGCCGGTAGGCAATGCTGGCTTCCAGGTGATATTTTGTCAATACGTTCCCCTGCGACGCCCGGTGAAGATGAAAGGCGCCACGGGCGATCAGTTGCCGGTCCCAGCGGGATTCATCCTGGTCACCGTAAAGGATCATCTCGCCGTTCTCCCCCTTCCGGGCCGGAAATCGGGACGCGTGAAAGCACATCAGCGAGAACAGCGCGTCGACGGCCGGAACTTGCGTCGATCGGTCCCCGAGCAGGAGTTCCGTCAACCGCATGGCCTCCGCGCAGAGGTCCTCCCGCAGGACCGTATCCTGGCTCTCGGAATAATAGCCTTCGTTGTACAACAGATAAAGGGTCAGCAATACCGGCTCCAGCCGCCGGGTCAGCTCCGTCCCCTGTGGAAACTCGAGCTCCGCCCTTTCCGTCCTGAGCTTCTCCCGCGCCCTGAACAGCCGTTTATTGATCGTCTCCTTGTTGGTGAGAAAGGCCGTGGCGATCTCCTCGATGCCGAAACCGCAAAGGATGCGCAACGCGAGGCAGATCTGCCCCTCGGCGGGAAGCGAAGGGTGACACACCGCAAACAACATCCGCAACTGGCTGTCGCTGATATTGGCTTCGGACAGATCGATCTCCGGCTCCGCGGCCGCCGCCAATTCTCCCGCCTCGCTGGCCCCTGCGCGTTTTAGCGCCGGCGCCACCTTGGATTTAAAGATCTGATCCCGGTGCAGGTAGTTCCTGGCCTTATTCTTGGCGATGGCATAAAGCCAGGCGGTCGGATTGGCCGGAATGCCCCTGTACGGCCAGATCTCCAACGCCGACAAAAAGGTCTCGCCGGCAATATCTTCCGCGATCCCGATATGCTCGATGCCGAACAATCTCGAGAGCACGGCGACAATGCGTGTGAATTCCCGCCGGAACAAATGGGGGATCAGAGTCCCGGTGGATTCCCCGGGACTCTGAAAAGGGCTAATGGGTTCCATCCCCTTTGGCGATCTTTCTGACTTCCACGGTATTGCCGTCACCCTGCAGCACCGGCGAGCCCTTTGCAAATTCCACGGCCTCTTCTACAGAACCGGCCCTGACGATGATATACCCGCCAATGGTCTCTTTTATTTCCCCAAAAGGCCCATTGGTCACCACTCCTTTGTGATGCACTACCCGCGCGCCGTCAAAAGGCAGGCCATTGCCGGCGACGAATTTGTTCTGGGCGGCAATTCCGCCAATCCAGTCCATGGTCTGCTTCATCCATACCTGGATCTGCTCCGGGGAAGCGACCTTATTACCATCGGGGTGCCTGAAAATCAAGATGTACTCGTCCATTTTTCAAAATTTTAAAGTGAATGTTATTGCTTACAGGAGAGTATAAAATGAAGTTAGGCAAATTGGACACCGCCGTCACAAAAAAATATGTAGTTAACTACGTAGATAAATACATATCTTTGCCGTATGGAACCGAAAATGACGATCCTCCCGCTGTCCAACGCCCATCGCGACGCCGCGGCAGCCCTGATCCTGCCGATCCAGCAAGGGGAATTCAACGTTCCCATCACCCTCGCGGACCAGCCGGATATCCTCGATCTGGAAGCTTACTATTTCCGCCCCGGCGGCCATTTCTGGGGCGCCTTTGCCGGCGATGAGCTCGTCGGCACCATCGGGTTGCTGGCGCCTGCCCGAATTGGCGTCATCCGTAAAATGTTTGTAAAACAAGCCTTTCGTGGCAAAGAATGGCGCATCGCCCAACAGCTGCTGGATACGCTTCTTGCTTATGCGCAAGCCCACGGCATGGACGATATCTATTTGGGAACGCTCGATCACATGAAAGCCGCCCACCGCTTTTACGAGCGTAACGGCTTCACCCGCATTGCAAAAGAGAACCTCCCGGCCGCCTTCCCCCTTATGCCCGTGGACAACGTCTTCTATCATTTACCCATCACCAAATCCGCCCGGCCATGAGCATCATCGACGATTCGGGAGTCCTCGCCGTCGCCACCCGCCTGATGCGCCTCAGCGAGCAGCTGCGCAAGGACGGGGCCCAGGTATATAAGGAATATGGCATCGATTTCGAGCCGAAATGGTTCCCCGTCATCTATGTCCTCTATTACAAGCCCCAGCTTGGCGTGGTCGAACTTGCCGCAGAGATCGGCTATACACACCCCTCGACGATCAGTCTGCTGAAAGAATTGGAAATGCAAAAACTGGTCCGGGGACAAAAAGACAAGACCGATCAGCGGAAACGCCTGATCCAACTGACCGCGCAGGGGCATGCCCTCGTCGCACAAATGGAACCCGTCTGGCAGGTATTCCGGGAGGCCTTCGCCGGATTGTTGGACACCCCGCACAACCTCATGCAGGCGATCACCGAGGTGGAGAACAATTTCAGGGAAAAGAGCCTGCTGCAGCGCGCGCTGCAACAGCGGCGCTAACGATGCCAGCTCGTCTTCTCTTCCACGGGCCCGCGCTTTCCCGCATTGACCGGTTCATCCGCATATCCCATATAGAGCATTCCCAGCAGCACGTCTTCGTTGCCCAGCTCAAAGTAGTCTTTCATTACAGGATGTAACAACATGCCGCCCGTGCTCCAAAGCACGGCGATACCCAACGCTTCGGCGCCCAACAGGATATTCTCGACGGCCGCGGCAGCAGCGCAGATCTCCTCCAGCGCGGTGATATTGGGATTGTTTCCCCGCTTCATATAGACGACGATCAAATGCGAGGCCTTGTCGCCGTTATGTCGCTGCTTCTCATATTTGGCCGGGGTAAATTTGTCGGGCGCCGTATATTGCCGGTAGAGCTCCGCATGCTCGTGACAAAACCGCTGCACCGCATTGCCGCTATAGACAACAAATCTCCAGGGCTCCGTATTGGCATGGGTTGGCGCCCAGTTGGCCAGGTCCAGCAACTGCCGGATCTGCAGATCGTCGATCTTTTTCCCGTTCAGCACCGTCGGTTTTACACTGCGCCTTCTTATAACTGTTTCCTGTACTGCAGTAAATTTATTCATGGCGGACCAAAAATAAATCTTTATATTAGTATCGGGTCAAAATCAATTACCCATGGGAAGCTCTTCGTTAATCGTTCTTTTCTTCGCCGGGGTCGCGTTTGCGGCGGGAGGCATCGCCGTCGCCCGTCTCTTCGTCAAAGGCAGGAAGAACGCACAAAAAGGGCAGGCCTACGAATGCGGTATCCCCACTACGGGAACTCCCTGGAATCAGTTCAACGTCGGATATTACTTGTACGCGCTGATCTTTCTCATCTTCGACGTTGAGCTCGTATTTATGTATCCCTGGGCCGTAGTGGTAAGAAAAGTCGGGATGGCGGCTTTCCTCGAGATCCTCGTCTTCCTCTTCATCCTGTTCATGGGATTTTTATATGCACATAAAAAGGGAGCGTTGAAATGGATGTAAACCCGCAAACAAAAGACGCGAAACCATTTCCTGGCGAAGTGCATCCCACAGCCGGAGGCGGCTTCCTGGTGACAAAGCTCGACGAGGTGATCAACTGGGCGCGAAGCAATTCCCTGTGGCCGCTCGTCTTCGGCACAAGTTGCTGCGCCATCGAGATGATGTCCACCGCAGCCGCGAAATATGACTGGTCCCGCTTCGGCTTCGAAGTGGCAAGGGCTACCCCGCGCCAGGCCGACGTCATCATCATCGCCGGGACGATCGTCAACAAGATGGCCCCCGTCCTGAAGCGCCTGTATGATCAGATGCCCGACCCGAAATACGTCATTGCAATGGGCGCCTGCGCCACCAGCGGGGGCCCCTTCTTCTATAACACCTATTCGGTGGTAAAAGGCGCGGATCATGTGATCCCGGTAGACGTCTATGTTGCGGGTTGCCCGCCCCGGCCGGAAGCCCTGCTCCATGCCCTTA
Organism: Puia sp.; assembly: GCF_035546395.1. Lineage (GTDB taxonomy): Bacteria > Bacteroidota > Bacteroidia > Chitinophagales > Chitinophagaceae > Puia. The sequence continues at coordinate 93,937 of NZ_DASZXR010000002.1, forward strand.
TTACCCTGCAGGAAAAAATAAGGAGCGGCGCCTCATGAACCCGCAGGAACTAAAACAACAGCTCGAAGCCCTGCTCCCTTCCCCAACGTTCGAAGAAGGCGGTGAATGGACGACCGCGTTCGTCGACCCGGCAACCTGGGCCGAAACGGCGCGCCTGCTCCGCACGACCACGGATCTCGATCTCGATTACCTGTTCTGCGTGACGGCGGTGGACTGGAAGACCCACTTTACCATGGTCTACCATCTTAGCTCCACAACCCATCGCCATACCCTGGTCGTGAAGATAAAGCTGGATCGTGAACATCCCGAAGTGGCAACGGTATCCGATATCTGGCGCACGGCGGAATTTCATGAACGCGAAGCCTATGACCTCATGGGCATAGTGTTCATCGGTCATCCCGATCTTCGCAGATTGTTCATGACCGACGATTGGAAAGGCTGGCCCTTGCGTAAAGATTACGAGGATCCCATAAATATGATAAAGTTGTGACCGGGCGGAGCCCGGTCCGCGCATTTCGTGCGCAGACATTCTGGTTTTGAGACATAAAATTATTCTTTTGAAAATTTTTTGGCGAAAATTATGATAGAGGAGATTGGCACGACGGAACTCGGTGAACTGGTGGTCAACCTTGGCCCCCAGCACCCCTCCACGCACGGCGTGCTGCACCTCGTGATCACTCTCAGCGGGGAAACCATCAAAAAGGTGGAACCGCACCTGGGCTACATCCATCGCAGCATCGAAAAAATGTGCGAGAGCCTTTCCTACCGGCAGTTCATCTATGTCACCAGCCGGATGGACTATCTCTCTTCGCATATTAATAATCATGGTTGCGCCCTTTGCGTCGAGAAAGGGATGCAGATCGAAGTCCCGCCCCGCGCAAAGGCCATCCGCGTCCTCATGGACGAACTGACCCGCCTGGCCTCCCACCAGCTCTGGTGGGGCGCAATGGCCATGGACGTAGGCGCGCTGACACCCTTCTTCCACGCCTTCCGCGAACGCGAAGCCATCAACGACATCATGGAAAAAACCTGCGGGGCCCGTCTGACCATGAACTATATGTGCCCCGGCGGAGTCTCCTTTGACCTCCACCCCGATTTTCAACGGGAAGTAAAAGCGTTCCTGGCTTTCTTCCGCGGCAAGCTCGATGAATATGACGAACTCGTCACGGACAACGTCATCTTCCGGGGACGCATGGAAGGGGTTGGATGTCTTTCCCGCGAAGACGCCATTTCGTATGGCTGCAGCGGCCCGACGGCGCGGGCCAGCGGCGTCAACTGCGATATCCGGAAACTGTCTCCTTATGAAGTGTACGATCAGGTGAAATTCGAGGAAGTGACCGATGCCGGCGGCGACTGCTTTTCCCGATACAAGGTCAGGATGGGGGAGATGCGGCAGTCGATCACCATCATCGAACAGCTGATCGACAATGTCCCGGAGGGGGACTTCCTGGCAAAGACCAAGGCCGTACTCAAGTTGCCAAAAGGGGAGTTTTATTCAAAAGTGGAGACGGCAAGGGGAGAATTCGGGGTCTATATCATCAGCGAAGGCGCGACGACACCCTACCGAATCAAATTCCGTTCTCCCGGCTTTTCGAATCTCTCTGCGCTGGATCATATGGCGCGGGGCCACAAGATCGGCGACCTGGTGGCCATCATGGGAACCCTGGATTTAGTCATTCCGGACATTGACCGGTAACAGATATAGGAACGATGCTTAGCATAGAAAATATTACCCAGTCCATCGACACATGGCTGAACCGCGCATTCAGCCCCTCCGTGGCAACAGTCCTCGAAGGGGTGCTGGTCGGCCTGGGCGCGATCACTTTCTTCGCCGTCCTCGGCCTCGTCCTCGTCCTGATGGAACGCAAGGTCTCCGCCTATATGCAGATTCGCCTGGGACCCAATAGGGTAGGCCCCGGGGGATCGCTTCAAACCGTTGCCGATACGCTCAAGCTCGCCATGAAGGAAGGCCTTACCCCCGACGGCGCCGACAAATTCCTCTTCAACCTCGCACCCTTCATGGTCATCGTCGTCGCGATGCTGATCCTTGCCCCCATCGCCTTTGCAAAAGGCTCCCAGCTTTGGGACATCAACATCGGGATACTCTATGTCTCGGCGATCTCATCCCTCTCCGTCATCGGCATCCTGATGGCCGGCTGGGCCAGCAACAATAAATATTCCCTGCTCGGCGCCATGCGCAGCGGCGCCCAGATCGTCAGCTACGAACTCTCCGCCGGGTTCTCCGTTCTCTCCATCGTCGTTCTCACCGGCAGCCTGCAGATCTCGGACATCATCGCCTCGCAGCAGGACGGCTGGTGGCTGTTCAAAGGACATATCCCCGCGATCATCTCCTTCGTCATCTTCCTCATCGCCGTCACCGCCGAAACCAACCGCGCCCCCTTCGATCTCGCCGAAGCGGAATCGGAACTCACCGCGGGATTCCACACCGAATACTCGGGGATGAGATTCGCCCTCTTCTTCCTGGCCGAATACGTCAATATCTTCATCGTCTGCGCCATCGCCGCGACGCTCTATCTCGGCGGCTGGATGCCGCTGCACATCGGGCATTGGTCGGGTTTCAACCAGGTGATGGACTATATCCCATCCTCCCTTTGGTTCCTGGGTAAGACCTTCTTCCTCATCTTCGTCATCATGTGGTTCCGCTGGACCTTCCCTCGCCTCCGCATCGACCAGCTGCTGGACCTCGAATGGAAATATCTCCTGCCCCTGAGCCTGTTCAACTTATTATTAATGACCCTTATCGCAATAGAAGGATGGCATTTTTAAAAGACTACATATCGAACATCTATCGGGGCGCCCGCTCCCTCCTGAAAGGGATGAAGCTGACCGGATATTACTTTACTCACCGGAAAGAGATCATCACTCAACAGTACCCCGACAACCGCGCTACGATGGTATTGCCCGAACGATTCCGCGGCGAGGTGGTGATGACCCACGACGAGAACAACGAGCACGCCTGCACTGGCTGCACCGCCTGCGAGTTGGCCTGCCCCAATGGAACCATCAAGATCATCACAAAATTCGACACTACCCCCGAAGGAAAGAAAAAGAAGGCGCTGGATACGTTCATCTATCACCTGGAGCTTTGTACGATGTGCAACCTTTGTGTCCAGGCATGTCCGACCGATGCGATCAAAATGGCGCAAAATTTTGAACACAGTGTGTACGACAGGAGTAAGCTGACAAAAAAATTAAATAAACCCGGTTCTAAAATCAGAGAGGGCGTTGAATAATGATCGGTTCTGAACTAGTCTTCTATATCCTTTCCGCATTTATCCTGGTGACCGGTGGCCTCGCGGTCACGACCAGGAAAATATTCCGTTCGGCCATCTGGCTGCTCTTTTGCCTCACCGGTATCGCCGGACTCTATTTCTGGCTGGGGATGCTGTTCATCGCCGCCGTTCAGATCGTCGTCTATGTCGGCGGCGTCGTCGTCCTGATCATCTTCTCCATCTTCCTGACGCAACAGGCGGGCAAGGATCTGCCGCCGCCCATTCGCAGCCGGGCGATCCTTTCGGCGCTGGCGGTCTGCATCGGGTTCGTGCTCACTTGTATCCTGCTCCGCCAGCATTCCTTCGGCGTGGCCACCAACCCGGACCTCGCTGATCACGCAAGCATTGCTGCCATCGGAACCCAACTCCTCGACACCTCCGAACACGGCTACGCCCTTCCTTTCGAGGTCATCAGTCTCCTCCTGCTGGCCGCCCTCATCGCCTGTATCGTCCTCGCCATAAGATCAAAACCCGAAGAAAAATGATCCCCCTGCACTATATCCTCTTCCTCAGCACAGCCCTTTTCTTCATCGGGATGTACGGCCTGTTCACTCGCCGGAACATCATCACGATACTCATGTCGGTCGAGCTGATCCTCAACAGCGTCAACATCAATTTTATCGCCTTTAATAAATATTTGTACCCCGACAGGCTCGAAGGCCTGTTCTTCAGCCTGTTCATCATCGCGATCGCCGCTGCCGAAGCGGCCGTCGCCATCGCTATCATTATCAATCTGTACCGGAATATCCGCTCCGTCGATGTGGAATCGGCCGATGATATGAAATTCTAACAAACCAAACGATGCCAAACACTGCTTATATCCTTTTGATTCTGCTGCTGCCGGTCTTCGGCTTCGCGCTGCTCGGGCTGTTCGGCAGGAGATACACCCGCGGCTTTTCAGGCGTGATCGGCACCGCCTTGCTGTTCGTCTCGACGCTGTGTGCCCTATACGTTGCGTACAAATATTTTTCCGGCAACACCGGAATGCCGGCCCTTCGTCACACCTATACGCTCTTCGAGGCTGCCTGGCTGAGTTTTGGCCCGGATCTGTCAATCAATATGGGCGTCCTCATCGATCCCATCTCGGCAATGATGATCGTTGTCGTCACGGTTATTTCCCTGATGGTACACGTCTTCTCACTCGGCTATATGAAAGGCGAGGAGCGGTATTCCACCTATTATGCCTTTCTCGGCCTTTTTACCTTTTCCATGTTGGGCCTCGTACTATCCTCCAATATCTTCGAGACCTATATTTTCTGGGAGCTGGTCGGCGTCTCGTCGTTCCTGCTTATCGGCTTTTACTACGATCGCCCTACAGCCGTTGCGGCGGCAAAAAAGGCCTTCATCGTAACCCGCTTTGCCGACCTGGGATTTCTCATCGGCATTCTCATCCTTTCCTTTCAGGCCCATACACTCGATTTCGGCCGGTTGATCAATAACCTGAGCTCGTTTGAGCATTCGCCCTTCACCGAACCTCCGGTATTTTTGGGGCTGCCCCTCGTCGACTGGGGCCTCATCCTGGTATTCATCGGCGGCGCAGGCAAATCGGCCCTCTTTCCACTGCATATCTGGCTTCCGGATGCCATGGAAGGCCCTACACCCGTTTCCGCCCTCATCCATGCGGCGACCATGGTCGTGGCCGGCGTTTACCTCGTCGCCCGCCTGTACCCACTCTTCACGCTGACACTGGATGTCCAACAGGTGGTTTTATATGTCGGCGCCATCTCGGCCCTTCTGGCGGCTGTCATTGCCTGCACTCAAACCGACATCAAACGGGTACTCGCATATTCAACGATGTCGCAGATCGGCTATATGATGTTTGCATTGGGCACTTACCGGTTGTTTCCCCCAAGCCTTGTCGACCCGAAGATTGGCTTCATCGGCTCCATGTTCCATCTCTTCACCCATGCCTTCTTCAAAGCCCTCCTCTTCCTTTGCGCCGGCGTCATCATCCATTTGGTACACAGTAACGAAATGAAGGACATGGGCGGCCTTCGAAAACAACTGCCACTCGCCCATATTTGTTTCCTGATCGCCTGCCTGGCCATTTCCGGCATCCCCCCATTCTCGGGGTTCTTCAGCAAGGAAGAGATCCTTTCGGCGGCATGGCGGGCCGACAGGTTCATCTATACGATCGCCCTCTTCACCTCCGGGTTGACCGCTTTTTATATGTTCCGCCTTTACTTCTCGGTCTTCTGGAACAAACCGGCAACCGGCCATCCGCATGCACAACCCCTCGTCGAATCGATCCCGCTGGTGATCCTCGCGATCGGTGCCGCCTTTGCCGGCTTCATCCCCTTCTCCCACTTGCTCATCGTCGGAGGACATCCGTCCGTGCACTCGAGTATCGGCCTCAATGCCGTTCCCCCGGTCCTCATCGCCCTGCTGGGCATCGGCATCGCCGCCTGGCTCTATTACAAACAAAGCGACCGCCCGCAAAAAGCCGCGGCCGCCTTCCGCGGTCTCTATACAGCCGCCTACCATAAGTTCTACATCGACGAGCTCTACCTCTTCGTCACAAAGAAGATCATCTTCAATTGCATCGGCCGTCCCGCCGCCTGGATCGACCGGAATATCGTGGATGGATTGATGAATGGGCTGGCGACCGCGACAGCGCGCATCTCCGCCACCATCAAAGGAATTCAATCCGGCAGGGTCCAGGACTATGCCTGGTTCTTCTTCGTCGGGATAGCAGGATTAGCCATATTATTCATCTATATAGTCAAATGAATTTATCACTACTGATCATATTACCTCTGCTCATCGTCCTCGTCCTGCTCTTCTGCCGGCGCCAAAGCCAGGTCCGTTGGGTATCTTTTATCGGGGTAACGGTGCAGCTGATCCTGTCGCTGGTCCTGCTAACCCTTTATTGGCGCGAACATTCCGTTCACGGCGCCACGCGCTTCCTTTTCGAATCGCGCCAATCCTGGTTCCCTGCGCTCAATATCCAATACCATGTGGGTGTCGACGGCATCTCGGTCGCAATGATCCTCCTCACGGCACTGGTGATGGTAGGGGCGGTGTTGGTATCCTGGAGTATCGGTACCCAGGTCAAAGAGTTCTTTGTCCTGTTGCTGCTGCTCAGCGCAGGAGCCTACGGGTTCTTTATCTCGCTGGACCTCTTCACTCTTTTCTTCTTTCTCGAAGTCTCTGTCATCCCCAAATTTCTGCTCATCGGCATCTGGGGTTCCGGACCGAAGGAATACGCTGCCATGAAGCTGGCCTTGATGCTCATGGCCGGCTCTGCCCTGACCTTCGTCGGCGTCCTTGGCGTCTACTACCAGGCACACAGTTTCGACCTGGCCAGGATGTTTAGCGAAGGCGCAATGCCGCTGTCCGTCCAGCGCTTTTTCTTCCCCTTCCTTTTCGTCGGCTTTGGCATCTTTTCCGCTCTTTTTCCCTTCCACACCTGGGTACCCGACGGCCACTCCTCGGCGCCGACGGCGGCATCGATGTTCCTCGCCGGTATCTCCATGAAGCTCGGTGGTTATGGCTGCCTGCGGGTGGCGATTGCCCTCATGCCAGACGCCGCAAGAGAATATTCGCCCGTCATCGTTACGCTCGCCACCATCGGCATCGTCTATGGCGCCTTTGCCACGATGATGCAGAAGGACCTAAAATACATCAATGCCTATTCCTCCGTCAGTCATTGCGGCTTTATCCTGCTGGGCGCCGGCATGCTGACCCCGACGGCTCTCACAGGCGCCTACCTGCAGATGATCTCCCATGGACTGATGACGGCCCTTTTCTTCGCGGCGATCGGGATGATCTATGACCGGACCCATACCCGCCTGGTCGAACGGCTCGGCGGCCTCCAGAAAATAATGCCCTTTATCGCCACCATCTTCGTCATCGCCGGCCTCTGTTCGCTCGGTCTGCCCGGCCTCAGCGGGTTCGTGGCGGAGATGACGGTATTCATGGGCTCCTGGCAACGGTCGGCGAGTGGTTACCGCCTGGCGACCATTCTGTCCTGCGCCTCCATCGTCGTCACAGCCGTATATATACTGAGGGCGACGGGCCAGACCCTGATGGGACCCGTAAAAGACCCCCAATACAATAGCCTCACCGATGCGAAATGGAACGAGCGGCTGACCGGCATCCTGCTGGTCACAGGTATCCTTGTCATCGGAACGGCGCCGTTTTGGCTGACCGAATTGATCAATAAATGAACTAAGCGCTTATGTTGAATGGAATTATCATTTCTTTGAGACAGGAGCTGATCGTAACAGTTATCCTCTTCCTTTTGCTGTTCATAAAGGTCGCCGGTAACGAGCCCCGGCCCGGCGTCATCCTCAATCTCATCAACATCCTGCTGACCATCAATCTCGTCCTTGGCTTCTTTCCCGGACCCGACGCGGCCCTTTTCAACGGCATGTTTCACACCGATCGCCTCATCGTGCTGGAAAAGAACATCCTCAACCTCGGCACCCTCATCGTTTCCCTACAGGCATACGATTGGCTAAAAGCCCACCGGCAACTGCTGGAATTTTACATGTTGCTCCTTGCGACGCTGACGGGCTTCTTCTTTATGATCTCCGCCGGAAACCTGCTGATGTTCTATCTCGGCCTCGAATTGTCGACCATCCCGCTGACCGCCCTCTCGGGCTTCGACCTGGAAAAACGACAATCCTCCGAAGCTTCGATGAAATTCATCATCTCCTCGGCTTTTTCTTCGGCCCTCCTGTTGTTCGGTATCTCCTTATTATATGGCGCCACCGGCACGCTCGGTTTTGAAGGCATCGTCCACAAGCTTGACGGCAGCGCCTTCCAGCTCTTTGCCTTTATTCTTATCCTTTCCGGCTTTGCCTTCAAGGTTGCTGCCGTCCCCTTCCATTTGTGGACGGCGGACGTCTATGAGGGTTCTCCCGTCCCTGTCACCGCCTATCTCTCCGTGATCTCCAAAGGGGCCGTCTTCTTTATCTTAGTTCAGACCCTATACACAGCCTTTAAGCCGTTGGTCGGGGACTGGCAGAAGATCCTGATCCTGCTGTCCGTGCTGACCATGCTTACCGGCAATCTCTTCGCGCTTCGACAAAACAAGCTCAAGCGGCTGCTGGCGTTTTCCTCCATCACCCAATCTGGCTTCATCCTGGCCGGGATCATCGGCGCCTCAAGGGCGGCCGACGCGTCGGTCGTTTATTTTGTGCTGATCTACATCTTCTCCAACCTCGGCGCCTTTGGCGTCGTCGCGCTGATCAGCGCACAGACGGGCCGGGAGACCATCGATGATTATCGGGGTCTTTATGCCGGCAATCCTATGCTTTCCTGGGTCATGGCGATCTCCTTGTTTTCCCTCGCCGGTATCCCGCCCACCGCCGGTTTCTTCGGTAAGTTCTTCCTGCTGATGGCCGGCGCGGGGAAAGGAAACTATATCTTTATTACCATCGCGGCGCTCAACATGGTCATTTCCCTGTATTACTACCTGCGGGTAATAAAGGCTATTTTCATGGATACCCAGCCCGCACCCATCGGCAAACTGACGATCCCGCTGCTGCCAAACATCGCCTTCCTGATTTGCCTGACGGGGATTTGTGTCGCCGGGGTGATGGGATGGGTGTATGATTATATTTATTCATTGAGCATAGGATTATAATTCAAAAGACGCCACAGGCGTCTTGTCCAAAGGACAGACATTGGCGCTTTGCGGGGAATGCATTATTTTTAGCAAAGCGCATTCCCTGCAATTATGGCGATCAATCAAAATCATCTGTTCGAAGAGCTCAACGGCGTCAAATGCGCCATCGTGGAGAAGAATGTCCTTCCCGCCCGCGTCGGTTTCCTGCGTAGTCTGCTGGAGGCCAACGGGTATACCGTCGTCGTTGTACCCAGCCCTCCCCCAAAAGCAGCTCCTGCACCTGACACCCCCCAACAAGAAACCTTCACCATCGGCGTCACCGACGTCACCTTCAACCCCATCAACGCCATCTTCGGCCGCCTGCTCAAAACCCCCGGTGGCCACACAGTCACCCTGGCCTACTGGCAACAAAAAGACGCCGAATCACACGACGAGACCCCATACTTCGCCACCCCCTAACTTTCGTTGTATTGATTTTGCCCCTGGCACATCCTATGTTTGCCCAAACGCAAAACCATGAACGTCATCCTCGGGGCACTCCTCCTTTTGACGCTGACCGCAACGGGTCAATCCCCACAAGCCGCCGGCCAATCCCTGCAAACCGGCACGCTCGCCGACTATGTCTTCACCTGCCCGCCGGGCTGGACCCCCACCCAATATTCGGATGGCATCGTCCTCAACGCCCCCGTTTCCAACACCGGTGAAAAATGTGTGCTGACGCTTTGGCCCATGCGAACGCCCAGTGCCAATCTCGCCGCCGATGCGGTACAGGCCTTCCGGGAGGTATTCAAGGCCTTCGTACCCAGGAACAGCGAATACGCCACCCGCAACTCGATCATCCGCGGAGTCTCCGCCCAGGGTTGGGAATATTTCATGATCAAAAATGCGATCCAGCCGCCCAATGGCAACTATCAGATCGTCTGGGGCTTCGTCTTCGTCGCTGGACTCGGCAACCGGTTGGCCATGATCTCCGGTATCTCCAAAGACCCGTTAGTCAGTTCCTGCTTTGGGCTCAATCTGACAGATGTCTGGCCGAAATTCTTCTACAGCTTGCAGTTCAAAGGCTGGAGCCCAACCTCTTCTGCCCGGCAGCTGATGCGGCGAATGGCCGGGGTCTGGACCATCGCTACCGCGACGGCCGCCGATCGCTGGGTCTTCGCACCCAATGGCCGCTATGCCAGCGCCGCCGCCGCTCAGCGCTATGTCGCCACCTCCTATAATGAGATCCTGAGCGTCACCGACGCTTACTTTGGTAACGGCTCCTACACCCTCAACGGCGCCTCCATTCTCCTCACCGAGGATAACGATAAGTCCAATCCCAAAAAAGGATTGATCCGCCTCGAACAGGAAAGTTATGACAACGGCAACACCTGGACGGACAAACTCTATCTTCTCCGTACCAGTACCGTCGACGGTAAAGAATACGAAGTGGCCTACAGCCGGCCGCGGTAAATTCTTTACCTTTCCCCTATGAAACTCCTTCGAATTTGCGGGTCACTCCTGGTCCTGCTGGTCGCCGCAGGCCCCATATTCGCCCAGGCGCAGCATCGCTACCTTTACGTCGCCACCCCCGGCATCCGCGACTGCCTCGGCTATGGCGGTCACGGCCTGCTGGTCTTCGATATCGACAAGGATCATTCCTTCGTAAAACGTATCCCCCTCCGCGGCTTTCACCCAAATGGTAAACCCGCCAACGTAAAAGGCATAGCCGTCAGCATCCCGCTCAACAGCATCGACGGTAAATATGTCTATTTGTCAAGCGGCGAGGTCATCGATGTAAGAATGCGAAAGATCCTCTGCACGATGAAGGACGAGTTCAATAACAGCGTGGCAAGCGGGAAGATGGTGGAAGTCGACTTCGATGGGGAAAAGCCCGTGCGCGCGGGTGACCAGTTCGGTATCGGCCATGTAACCTTTTAAGGAAACGAAAGTAGTCATACCAGGTCAAACGATTGACCCGGTAATAACCTTTTAACTATGTTCCGCAACTATCTCAAAACCGCCTGGCGCAGCCTGTTTAAAAACCGGCTCTCTTCTTTCATCAATATTGGAGGCCTTTCCATCGGCATGGCCGTAGCCATGCTCATCGCCTGCTGGATCTACAATGAATGGTCCTTCGACCGGCAGTTCGGCAACTTCGCCCGCATCGCCCAGGTCTGGGAAATGTACCCCGGTAAACATGGCGCTCAGCCCAACCTGCCCGAACCGGTGGCGGACGAACTGAGGGCCAAATTCGGCAGCAACTTCAAGCAGGTGTTCTCGTCCTCCAAGCCGTTGGAACATGTGTTTGCTCTCGGCGACAAGAAATTGATAAAGACCGGCAGTTTTATTCAGCCGGCAGGGCTGAATGTGCTGGCTCTTCCAATGCTGCGGGGAAGCCATTCCGGATTGAATGATCCCCATTCGATCCTATTGTCGTCGACCCTGGCCGAGACGCTTTTCTCCGGCGCCGACCCGGTTGGTAAGATCCTGAGCATGGATGACACGGTAGCCCTTAAAGTGACCGGCGTATACCAGGATTTTCCCTATAACAGCTCGTTCAGGGATATCAGTTTCCTGGCTCCATGGGATTTGTATGTCGCCAACGATCCGGAGACAAATTATCAACAACATAATTGGGGGGACAACAACTGGTACGCTTATGTGCAGCTCGCGGATAACACGGATTTCTCAACGGTTTCCACAAAGATAAAAGACGTAAAAAGGAACAACGATCCCTGGATCGACTCCACGGGGAAAAACCGCAATACCATGGAGCTGTTCCTGCATCCCATGAGCCGTTGGCATCTCTACTCCGATTTCAGTGATGGTTATAACGCCAGTGGGAGGATCAAGTACGTCCGGTTATTTGCCCTCATCGGTACCCTGGTGCTTTTGCTGGCCTGCATCAATTTTATGAATTTAAGCACCGCGCGTTCGGAGAAACGGGCCCGGGAAGTAGGCATTCGCAAAGTGGTCGGCTCCCTGCGCAGCCAACTGATCGGGCAATTCTTCAGCGAATCCTTGCTCGTGACCTTTTTCGCCCTGGCAATAGCGCTGGGGTTGCTTCAATTGTCCCTGCATTTCTTCAATCAACTGGCCGACACGAAAATGTCCATCCCCTGGCAAACCCCGGTCTGGTGGGGCGCCTGCATCGGCTTCTGCCTCTTCACCGGCCTCATCGCCGGCAGCTATCCCGCTCTCTATCTTTCTTCTTTCCAATCCATCAAGGTATTGAGGGGCGTTTTCAGAGTGGGTCGTCTGGCCGCACTGCCCCGTAAAATCCTCGTCGTAGTGCAGTTCACCGTCTCCATCGCCATGATCATCGGTACGATCATCGTTTTCCGGCAGGTGCAGTATGCAAAGGACAGGCCAATCGGCTACGACAAGAATGGCCTCGTTACCATCCAACAGCACACAAAGAATATCCAGGATCATTTTGAGGCCTTCCGAACCGATCTCTTGCATTCCGGCGCAGTAGTCGAAGTCGCCGGGTCGGTAGCGCCGGTGATGGCGGCCTGGAACCAGAATGGCGGCCTGACCTGGTCCGAGCACCCCCAGGCCGGCCCTAACGATCCCGATTTTTGTATGAAAGGCGTTACGCAAAGCTTTGCAAAAACGGTGGGCTTACAGTTCGTTAATGGAAGGGATTTTCGCACGGGCCCGGACGGCGCCGATGCACAAACGATGATCTTGAATGAAGCGGCGCTCAAAGCAACCGGCTGGAAAGATCCGCTCGGTAAGATCATCCACTGGTCGAACGCCGATTTTGCCGTTATTGGCGTGGTAAAGAACGTGGTCATGGAATCCCCCTATGAAACACCCTATCCCGCCTTGTATTTTATGGCCCCGTACACCATGCCTTATGTCACGATGAAGATCGATCCCCGGACCAACGCCCGGGAAGCCATGCGCCAGGTGGCTCCCATCTATGCAAAATATAATCCCGCGGAGCCATTCGAATATAAATTCGTCGACGAGCAATACGACGCCAAATTCCGCGATGAGGTGCGGGTCGGAAAGCTGGCCGGTTTTTTTACCGCGCTGGCGATCCTCATTTCCTGCCTGGGATTGTTCGGTCTCGCCAGCTTCGTCGCCGAACAACGGATCAGGGAGATCGGCGTCCGCAAAATTCTCGGCGCATCCGTTTTCAATCTCTGGAAATTGCTGTCAAGGGACTTTGTCCTCCTCACCGGCCTTTCCATTCTCATCGCCATCCCCGTCGCGGGGGGCCTCCTTCACCAATGGTTGCAGGGCTATGCCTACAGAACAACTATCCCTTGGTCCGTCTTCGCCCTCGCAGGCGCCGCTCTGGCGATCACGTTGCTGACCGTCAGCTTTCAGGCGGTGCGGGCGGCGCTCGCCAACCCGGTGAAGAGTTTACGATCGGAGTAGGCCTACTCGCTTACCTTTGTATCCATGAACGGCCAATACAGAAAAGACATCCATCCAGGATTGGAGGTGGCGATCATTCTCAAAAAAGACCAGCGCAGTGGCAGGCTCACGTATGGCATTGTAAAAGATATTCTCACTTCAGCTGCCTTTCATTCGCGGGGCATAAAGGTCCGGCTGGAGGACGGCCAGATCGGTAGGGTAGCAGAGACCGATGTGGTCGACCCTGAAGGGGACTAAGGGCCTCAGTGGACCTATAATAAAAGGATCGATGCTGAGTGCATTAGCTCAGCAATTCCCTTCCCGTTCGGGAGTAGCAAAATCATAAAAGACGCGAAACAGGTTGCCGTCGGGATCCGCCGCCGTGAACTCATGCAATCCATACGGTTTGGACTCTGGCGACGAAACGATCTTCGCCTGGGCGATGTTCCAAATCCGGTACAGCTCGTCGACCTGTTCCTTGCCATCGAGATTGAGCCAAATCAGCACCGGCCCGGCATTGCGATAACGCTGTCGAAAGGCGCCGTCGGCAAGGAACATTCTGCAGCGCCCTTTTGAGATTCCCGCAAGCCCTAGGTCCTCGACAACCCAGTCGATGGTGAAACCGAGATTGCTTTCGTAATAGGCAGTCGCCCGATTCAAGTCGCTTACGGGTATCTCCGGCACGGCCGCAGGAAATTCCATATTCATAGTGGGTCAATTTTAGGAAATGAAAAGCTCCTTACACCTGCGCGAGATTAAAAGGCAACCTGCGTATGCGTTTGCCGGTGAGATCAAAAATGGCATTGCAAAGCGCAGGAGCAAACGGGGGCAGGCCGGGCTCTCCCACGCCACCGGCGGCCTCGTCATTTTCCATGATGTGCACTTCAATTTCCGGTATCTCGTGAATCCGGGGCATCGGGTAAGTGTCGAAGTTTTTTTCAACCGCCATCCCGTCCTTAAAACGGATTTCGTGCTTTATGGCAGCCCCGAGGCCCATCACAATGCTCCCTTCCACCTGGGCGCGGATGATGTCCGGATTCACATACCAGCCGCAATCCATCACGGCGAAGACTTTTTCGATTTTTATCTTGCCATCCGGCTTCTTCGCAACTTTTACTATATGGCCTACTTTGCTGCCAAAGCACTCGGTGATCGCTGCGCCCCATCCTTGATTCCTGCCGCGCCCTTTCCATCCGCTGACGATCTCAAGCTTATCTACCAGCGCCTGGTAACGTACACCGGGTAAATGCGCCCTTCTGAACTCCAGCGGGTCCCTTCCAGCCGCAAAAGCCAGCTCGTCAATAAAACTTTCACAGGCAAAGCTGTCGCTATGGGCATTAGGCGCGCGCCACCAAATGGTGGGTATCGGCGACTTGACGGAACACCAGCCAAAACTATAATGGGGGATCGATTGGAGATATCCAACCGGCAACCCACTAATATTACCACTGTTGTAGGAAACGGGTCCAGGGCTATCATCCCTATCCGTGCCTTCGCCAAAAGGCTGCGAAGCCGTAATTGCCTGAAAGGCGGATATATCGCCACCGGTATCCAAACCACCGCGGCATGCATATGCAGAGCCGGTTCGGAAAGGTCCTCGGGTCGTATCGTCCTCTCTTGTCCATACCACCTGCACCGGCGCTTTCATTTCCTTTGAGATCCATGCCGCTTCATACGGATAATCCGGCGATGCCTTACGCCCAAAACCGCCCCCGAGAAAGGTCATGTTCACTGCGATCGTGGCGGCCGGCATTTTCATGCGATCGCTTAGATCCGCCTGTATCCAGTTTGCTTCCTGTATCGGTCCCCAGATTTCAATCCTGTCTTCCCGTACGTCGGCTATGCAATTAAGCGGCTCCATACAGCTATGGCTCTGGTAAGGCGTTTCATAAATTGCCTCCAGCTTTTTGGCAGACTTCACATAAGCCGCTTCAAACTTTTCCGAGACGCCTGGCTTTTTTAGGCCTTCCAGCATCCGGGCCGTGAGTGTTGCTGAGTCAAGATGGTCAAACCCGTCGTCGTCCCATTCCACTTTCAATGCTTTTCGGCCCTGCATAGCGCCCCAAAGGGTATCGGCGACAACGGCTACCCCCTCATACATCGCTCCAAAAACCGGTCGCTGTACCTTCAACACCCGCTTTACGCCTGCTATAGCCAAGGAGGCGGAATCGTCAAAGCTCCTTACCTTCCCCCGGAATCGCGGGCTGCGCTCCACCACGGCATATAGCATGCCCGGAAGTTTTTTATCCAGCCCGAATATAGCCGAGCCATTGGTCTTAAGCGGTGTGTCCAGTCGCGGCATCGGCTTGCCGATAAGGGTATAATCTTTCCTTTCCTTTAATACCACGTTTTGCGGTGGCTGCAGCTTTGCCGCCTCTTCCACCAGCGCCCCATAGCCGAGTTTTTTGCCCGAAGGGCCATGTATCACTTCGCCCGCTCTTGCATAACATTCGGACACAGGGACTTTCCACCGGGCGGCAGCGGCAGTTATCAGCATTTGCCGCGCTGAAGCCCCCGCCACTAAAAGCTGCTTACGCCATCCCCGCACCGAAAAACTCCCGTCCGACGGCTGCGGCCCATATTTTTTTGAGTTAGCAGGGGCAGACCTTAGAGTCACCTGGTCAAGCGTTACCTCAAGCTCTTCGGCAATCATCTGGGGTATGGCTTGTGAGGTGCCCTGGCCCATCTCGCTGCGGTGGTTCACGATATGCACTATGCCGGACTGATCTACCGAGATCCAGGACATTAGCTCGGTTCCCACTACGGCGCCATTGCTCTGCGAGACATTAACAACAACACCCGCCTTGTCATTCGCACAATCCGGAAGGGTTATACCGATAGTCAACGCCACGCCCGCCAGGCCCGTTTGTCGGATAAAATTGCGGCGTGACATATTTGAACCTGTGCTTTGCATGACGGGTCGTATTTGCCAAAACGCATCCAACTGGATGCCAAGCGAATAAAATAGTGATCTTTAATTTCTTAGGATGCGCGTGGGCTGCGAGGTTGTTCGATATTGATACAGGCGATGTACGATTAACAAGGGTATCTTCAGTTTGACTAGTAACCCCCTAACCTTTATAATTATGCAGGAGCAACATTCAGTGTAAGCAGCACTGTAGACGAAATTTTAATTTCCGGAATAAAAAAAGTCCCATAATAAATTGAATATCAAATTATTATGGGACCATGTAGCGCGATCGAGATTTGAACTCGAGACCTCAGGGTTATGAATCCTGTGCTCTAACCAACTGAGCTATCGCGCCGGTTACTTACAGATCCGGCATTCAGCCTTTCCGTAAAGGGACGCAAAAATAGAGAAATTCCCTCGGAAAACCACACATTCAACTCCCGAATTGCAAAAGGAAAGAAAGAAAAGCAGCCGGCTCCGCCAAACCCACACGCACGAAACAAAACCACACCCGCGAACCAAAAACAAAAAGGCCCTCTGTAGAAACAGAAGGCCGTCTAACGATTGCTTGCCATATGAAAAATTGTCAAAAGATCGATGTAATAGCCGCAACTCTCTTTCCTTCCCTGCACTTTCCGATCACGTTGCGGTTACAAATTTAAAACCCTCGGAACACTTAAAAAAGAACCCAATAATATCAAAACGTTAAAAAGCTAAATCCTTTTATCAATCCCACTCTTTCGCTCAATTCTGAATGCAATATCGGAGATATTTCTGAAAAAAGGAAATTCTATCGCGGACATTTTTGTTTTTTCCGACAAAAAAATCTCAAAAATGAAATATGTAATTATTTATAATGTTATTATTGAGGTCTAATTGAGCCAAAATAGCCGTATTTACCATGATAATTCACTCATATCAATAAATCAATAGACAAATATAAAAATAAGCTAATTCGATTTTCCGCCGGGATACTCCTTCAATGCCCGCTCCAGGCAATCCATCGCCTTCCCAAGATCCCCCGAATTCAGCACATAAGCCAACCGAACCTCCTTCTTCCCCAAACCCTTCGTCCCATAAAACCCGCCCGCCGGGGCCAGCATCACCGTCTGGTTATTATAAGAGAACTTCTCCAGCAACCACTGACAAAAAACATCAGTGTCATCCACCGGCAGACTCGCCATCGCATAGAATGCGCCGCCCGGATTGGGACAGTACACTCCCGGCATCTTGTTCAGCCGCTGCACCAGCACATCCCGCCGCCGTAAATACTCCGCCTTTGTTTCGTTGAAATAATCCGCGGGAAGTTCGGTCGCCGCCTCTCCCAGTATCTGCGCAAAAGAAGGTGGGCTCAGCCTGGCCTGGGCGAACTTCATCACCGTATCCAGTACGGCCTGGTTACGCGTGACAAGCGCGCCGATGCGGCCGCCACAAGCGCTGTATCGCTTCGAGATGGTATCCATCATCAGCACATTCGCTTCAGCCCCGGCCAAATTCATGGCGCTGATATGTTCGCCGCTATAGCAGAAATCGCGGTACGCCTCGTCGGAGAACAGGTACAGCCCATGCCGGATTACGATCTCCTTCAGCCTCTCCATTTCCTCCCGGCTATAGAGATAACCCGTCGGGTTATTGGGATTGCAGATGACGATCGCCCGGGTTCTCGGTGTGATCAGCTTCTCGAATTCCGCCACCGGCGGTAACGCAAATCCATTGTCGATATACGAGGTCAGGGGCTTGACCACCACATTCGCGGCAACGGCAAACCCATTGTAGTTGGCATAGAATGGCTCGGGAATGATTACCTCGTCGCCCGCATCAAGGCAGCTCATAAAGCCAAACAGGATGGCTTCCGACCCCCCCGTAGTAACGATGATCTGCGAATAGTCCACATCGATCCCCACCCGCTTGTAATAGGCGGCCAGCTTCCGCCGGTAACTTTCATTGCCTGCACTGTGGCTGTACTCCAGAACCTTGAAATCGAAATGCCGCACCGCGTCTAAAGCCATTTTCGGCGTCTCGATATCGGGCTGCCCGATGTTTAAATGATAGACCTTGATCCCTTTCTTTTTGGCGGCCTCGGCGAAAGGTACGAGTTTCCGGATCGGCGAAGCCGGCATCTGTTGTCCGCGCTGACTGATAGTTAACATGGCGCAAAAGTAAAAAAAAAGCTGCCCGTTGGAGCAGCCTCTATATGATTTGAATGATGAAGCTATTTACCGCTCTTGCTCTTGGCCGCCTCATACTTGGCATAAGCCTCCGCAGTCAGCACCTCGCCGGTAATATGCAGAACGACCGGCAGATCGATCCCCGCAAGCTTTATCGTGATGTTCTTATTGAACGGCCCCTGTGCAGCGGCGTTGAAGGCCGCGGTGATCTTGTCTTCCTTACCCTGGGGAATCGCCCCTTCCGGCTTTGAAGGCGTCGTACAGCCGCAGCCCGGAATGGCCGATTCGATGATCACCGGCTTATTGCTGATATTGGTGAATACAAAATCATGGCTTACAGGAGCGTTCTGTTTGATCTTACCAAAATCATAGGTAAGCTCTTTGAACTTCACGACATCCTCTGCCTTCTTGGCCTGCTGAGCAAATACACCGATGGATAATACTATCGCGCCGGCAAATAGGAACAGTTTCTTCATGTTGATCAATTTATTTGTTTTAGTAATTGTACAGATGCATTGTCCGGCGCCGAAGTGGCCGGCGTCTTATAGACCTCGCCCGAGATGGTCAGGAGCTTCGTCATATTCGTATTGTAAACGACGGTGACCGTCTTTGTAAACGCCCCTTCGCCATAAGCATTGTAGCCGACGACGATCTTGGCGGTAGCCCCGGGCGCGATCGGGTCCCGGCTCCAGACCGGCGTGGTACAGCCGCAGGAAGCCTGGACATTATCCAGCTTCAGGGGCGTCGTCCCCGTATTCACGATCTCGAAGGTAGTGGTAGCCGGCCGTCCCTGCGGGATCTTGCCGAAATTATGTGTATTCTCTTTTATATCGAGCACATCCGGACGGGTCAATGCCGTCCCATGGGTGTTCACCGCCTGCGCCCGGACAGCCAGCGATGTGACAAAAAGGGCAATTACAATTCCTAATTTTTTCATAGTTTGGCCCAATTAAAGACTGCTAAAATTACTTAATTAACGTAATCTTTGCCAACAAATTACCCCGTATTTTATTTTTTTAACAATCAATAAGATACAGGTAATTTTGCTCGTCCATCAATAATCACCCAAATGGAAAATCTAGCTCCCATAGAACTGCTCGATCCCGAAAAACTGTCCTTCGACAGGTTCCGGGAAGAAGTGCTGAAAGACTACCGGTTGGCTTGTGAGAGCCGCGAAGCCAGTCTCCTCGGCCGTAAAGAGGTCCTCACCGGGAAAGCCAAATTCGGTATTTTCGGCGATGGCAAGGAAGTCCCCCAGGTAGCCATGGCAAAGTTCTTTAAGCCGGGTGATGTCTATGCCGGGTATTACCGGGATCAAACCTTCGCCTTCGCGACCGAAGCCGCAACCATCGAAGAGTTCTTTTCACAACTATATGCCGATCCGGACCCCAAACACGACCCGCACAGCGCCGGCCGGCAGATGAATTCACATTTCGCCACGGCCTTTGTCGACTCCGACGGGTCGACGCTCGATCTCGTCAACCGCAAGAACCTCACGGCCGGGCTGGCGCCCACCGCCGCCCAGATGCCCAGGGCCCTCGGTCTCGCCGCCGCCTCAAAAGCCTTCCGCGAGGTCAAAGCATTGAAGCCCTTTACCGAGCTCTCCAATAACGGCAACGAGATCTGCTTCTGCACCATCGGGGACGCCTCCACCAGCGAAGGCCATTTCTGGGAAGCTGTAAACGCCGCAGGCGTCCTGCAGGTACCCCTTGCCATCTTCGTTTGGGACGATGGCTACGGGATCTCGGTCCCCCGGCAATACCAGACGACAAAGGGATCCATCAGTGAGGCCCTGAAGGGCTTTCAAAAGGAAGAAGGCACCAACGGCATCGATATTTATAAAGTCAAGGCCTGGGATTATGCTGGAATGTGCGAGGTCTTCGAAACCGGCCTCCGCGCCGTTCGCCAGACGCATACCCCGGCCATCTTCCACGTCGAAGAAGTGACCCAGCCGCAGGGCCATTCGACCTCGGGAAGCCATGAGCGCTATAAATCCCCCGAACGCCTGGAATGGGAACGCGACTGGGACGGGATCAAAAAGATGAAAGAATGGATCGTCGATAACGCCCTGGCCAGCGAGGAAGAGTTGAATGACATCGAGACTGAAGCAAAGGAATCCGTCCGCAACAGCCGGAACCTGGCCTGGGAGAAATACCAATCACCCATCCGCGTACAGGTCAACCGCAGCGTAGAGCTCATCCGCGAAATGGCCAGCCAGTCGGCCGATCACGCCGAACAATTGAGCCATCTCGCCCAGGCCCTTTCAGCAAACCGCGAACCGGGTCGCAAAGAAGTGCTGGAGACCTTGCATGAAGCTACTCTGTTGGCAGGCGACGGCGTCGCCGCACGTAACGGAGCCACCTACTACAAAGAACTTAAACATGACAACGCCGCCCTGTACAACACCCACCTCTATCATGAAGGCGCCCGCAAGATCACCCAGGTGCCCGAGATAAAGCCGGTCTATGCCGACAACGCCCCGGTACTGAACGCCTACGAAGTACTCAACCGCTACTTTGACGAGCTGTTCACGCACAACCCCAAAGTCTTAGCCTTCGGAGAAGACCTCGGCAAGATCGGGGACGTCAACCAGGGTTTCGCCGGACTCCAGGCCAAACACGGGGCCGACCGCATCTTCGACACCGGTATCCGCGAGCTTACCATCATGGGCCAGGGCATCGGGATGGCCTTCCGCGGCCTGCGCCCCATCGCCGAGATCCAGTACATCGACTATTTATTATACGGTCTGCAGCCGCTGAGCGACGACCTCGCCTCGCTGCAATACCGGACGGCCGGGAAACAAACCGCCCCTTTGATCATCCGCACCCGTGGCCATCGCCTCGAAGGCATCTGGCACAGCGGCTCGCCCATGGGACTGATCCTGAATTCCCTCAGAGGCCTCCACGTCTGCGTCCCCCGGAATATGGTTCAGGCCGCCGGGATGTACAACACCCTGTTGGAAGGGGTAGACCCGGCCCTGATGATCGAATGTCTCAACGGCTATCGCCTCAAGGAAAAGCTGCCGTCCAACCTGCTGGAGTTCCGGGTGCCCCTCGGGGAACCCGAAGTGATCCGGGAAGGGGAGGACATCACGGTCGTTTCCTATGGCGCAACCTTGCGCATCGTGCAGCAGGCCGCCGGTGTCCTCGAAACTCTGGGAATCAGCTGTGAAATCATCGACATCCAAACCCTCCTTCCTTTCGATATTCATCATCGAATCCTCGAATCCCTGAAGAAGACCAGCCGCCTCCTCATCGTCGACGAAGACGTCCCGGGCGGCGCCGCAGGATTCATCTTCAATAAAGTAATGGAAGAACAGGGCGGCTACCGCTGGCTGGACACGGCCCCCCGCACCATCACCGGCCAGGCCCACCGGCCGGCCTATTCCAGCGACGGAGATTATTTCAGCAAACCCAATGCAGAAGATATCATCGACGCCATTCGCGCAATGGTCGCCGAATAACAAAAAAAAGAGGGCCTCGGCCCTCTTTTTCTATTTCAAATTGTGAAAGACCTTTTGTACATCCTCATCCTGCTCCAGCCGGTCCACCAGCTTCAGCACATCCTGTGCCTGCTCTTCCGATAACTCGACCGTACTGGTCGGGATCCACTCGATCTCCGAACTGATCGGCGTGATCCCCTTCTCTTCAAGCGCCTTTTGCATGTTGCCAAAATCCGGGAACATCACCCGCAGGACGATCACCGGCTCATCATGCTCCCCCGTACCTTCACCCATCTCCTCCAGCCCATGATCGATCAGCTCCAGCTCGAGATCATCCATGTTCAACCCCTCGGGTTTCAGCTTGAATACCCCCATCTTCTTGAACTGGAAGCTCACGCTGCCATTGTTGCCCAGCGTCCCATGCCCTTTCGTAAAATGGGATTTGACGTTGGCCACCGTACGCACATGATTGTCCGTCGCCGTCTCTACCAGCACGGCAACCCCATGCGGGGCATATCCCTCATAGAGGATCTCTTCATAATTCTCCATCTCCTTACCCTGCGCCCGCTTGATCGCAGCTTCCACCCGATCCTTGGGCATGTTCACGCTCTTCGCATTCTGAAAACAACGACGCAGCGCCGGGTTGGTCGCAGGGTCGGGCCCTCCGGCCTTCACGGCAATGGCGATCTCCTTTCCGATACGGGTGAACTGCTTCGCCATCCGGTCCCACCGGGCAAACATGGCGTGCTTTCTTACTTCAAAAATACGACCCATAAAAAACTATAACTTTTTGATTGTGCTGTCCTTATGAGCCGCGACGGCGGCTCTGGCGGCTGCAAAGTTACGCTTTTAGCTTACTATTATTTTTACTATATCCAAAATAGATCAACAATCCGATCAACATCCACACCAATGCGGTGAGCTGGGTGGCGGTATCCAGCCCGATGATCATCGCCGCACAAACCAGCACGCCAAGGATCGGTACGATAGGCACCAGTGGGGTCCTGAACGGCCGTTGACGGTTGGGATCCGCCTTTCGCAGGATAATTACCCCGATGCTCACGAGGATAAAGGCGAACAGGGTACCGATGCTGGTCAGGTTGCCGGCTACGCTTTCCGGGATGAAACCGGCGAACACGCCTACAAAGAGAAACAGGATCATATTCGACTTGTAAGGCGTGCGCCACTTGGGATGCAGCTCGCAAAACACCTTCGGTAACAGACCATCGGTCGCCATCGTATAAAAGACCCGGCTCTGACCCAGCAACATCACCAGGATCACGGACGAGAATCCGGCCAGGATCGCAACGGTGACCAGGGTCGACAACCAATGATAACCATGCATGTAGGTATCGATGGCATACGCAACCGAAGCTTCCTTTCCCGACTTGACGAAGTCCGTATATGGCGCTACGCCGGTGAGTACCCAGGAGAATAATACATAAAGGATCGTACAGATCGCCAGGGAACCGAGGATACCGCGGGGCATGTCCCGGGCGGGGTTCTTGGCTTCCTGTGCGGCCGTCGATACGGCGTCGAAACCGATAAAGGCAAAGAACACGATACCCGCTCCGGAAAGAATACCGCCCCAGCCATGCCGGAAGAAATTGCTATACGAATAAAGCGTGCCGTCTCGCATCTGGGCCGGAGGCGCATCGGCCGGAATGACATAGGGAGTATGGTTGGCCGGGTTGATATACTGCCAGCCGATGGCGATGAACACCAACACGATAGACACTTTTACAACAACGATGACCGAGTTGACGGTGGCCGATTCCTCCGTGCCCTTCATCAGCAACAACGACAGCAGCGCAAGAATGATCAGCGCGGGAATATTGATGATCCCGTGATGCATGACCCCGGCGGCGTCCAACGTTCTTTCAAAAGGGGAATGAGACCACTCAAAAGGGACTTTCGTCCCGAAAACGGCCAATAGCTTATTGAGGTATTCACTCCACGAAATGGAGACCGTAGCGGCTCCAAGCGCGTACTCCAGCACCAACGCCCAGCCGATGATCCAGGCCACCAGCTCACCCATCGTGGTATAAGCATAGGTATAGGCGCTACCCGCGATAGGGATCATCGAGGCGAACTCGGCATAGCAAAGACCAGCAAAACAGCAACCGAGCGCGGCTACAATAAATGAAATAGTTACGGCCGAGCCGGCGTGCTCCCCCGCGGCGGCGGCTGTCCGGACGAACAATCCCGCGCCGATAATGGCGCCGATACCCAGGGCGATCAGGCTCCAGGCCCCCAGCGTACGCTTGAGACCCTTCTCCGTATCCGCTGCCTGCGCCATCAGGGCATCCAGGGATTTCTTTCGGAATAAACTCATAATAAGCTTGTTTTGACGATAGTACTTTAATAAGATTACATGTGTGGACTAGGGCCGAAAATAAACAAATATTTAATACTCAAACACCAATTCTTTAGCCGAAAACTTTGTCAAATCAATAATTTTCGATTGTTTGCAGGGTCGTTCGCCGCCCCCCGGCCGGCGGACTATGCATTTATGCCCAAAATCAGCCTTACAGGATGGATCATGATCGCGATGGTGACGGGAACGTTGCTGGGGCTGGCTGTGCATTATAATAGCAGCCCGACGACGATCGAAAACTTCACTTCCATCCTCGGCGTCGTCACCGACGCCTTTCTGCGGCTGATCAAAATGATCATCGCCCCCCTGGTCTTCTCCACCCTCGTCGTCGGTATCGCAAAGCTGGGCGATATCAAGGCCGTGGGCCGCATCGGCGGCAAGACCCTGCTCTGGTTCCTCTGCGCTTCCTTCCTGTCCCTGCTGCTGGGCCTGATCATCATGAACAGCCTCGACCTCGGCACCGAACTGAACCTGCCCATGCCCGCGGCCGGCGCACCGACCGGCATCGACGCCAGCACCATCACCTTTAAAGGATTCGTCACCCATATCTTTCCCCGCAGCATCTTCGAATCCCTGGCCAACAACGAGATCCTGCAGATCGTCGTCTTCTCGGTCTTCTTCGGCATCGCTACCGCATCCATCGGCGAACAGGGCAAGATCGTCATCAAAGCCCTGGACGCCGTCGCACATATCATTCTCCGGGTCACAGGCTACGTGATGTACCTGGCGCCGATCGCCGCCATGGCGGCCATCGCTTCCATCATGGCTATAAAGGGACCTGAACTGCTCGTCACTTATGGCAAGTTCATCCTTAGCTTTTATTTAGCCATCCTCGGCCTCTGGCTCATCCTCCTGCTCATCGCCTCGTTTTTTATCGGCCGCCGCGTGATCGACCTGGCCCTGAATATAAAGGACATGATCCTGCTGGCCTTCAGCACGGCCTCCTCGGAAGCCGCCTTCCCCCGGCTCATCGTCGAGCTCGAGAACTTTGGCTGCTCTCCCCGTATCGTAAGCTTCGTACTGCCCCTGGGGTATTCCTTCAACCTCGACGGCAGCATGCTCTATATGACCTTCGCCTCCCTGTTCATCGCCCAGGCCTATGGCGTGCCTCTGACCCTCGGCCAGGAATTCTCCATGCTATTGGTGTTGATGTTGACGAGCAAGGGCATCGCGGGTGTTCCGCGGGCGGCCCTGGTCGTGATAGCCGGAACGCTTTCACTATATAATATACCGCAGCAGGGCCTGTTACTTTTGCTGGGCATCGACCAGATCCTCGACATGGCCCGCAGCGCCACCAATGTATTAGGGAACAGCATCGCCGCAGCACTGGTCAGCAAATGGGAAGGGGAATTGGAAGAAACCGCCGTCAATATAAAATAACACTATGATTCAGCTCCTGACCGTTACCTGGAAAGATCTTCTAAACCCCGACTTCTATATCAACAACGGCGGCCTATGGGTCCTCCTGTTCATCGTCTTTGCAGAGACCGGCCTCATGGTCGGCTTCTTCCTGCCCGGTGACAGCCTGCTCTTCGTCGCAGGCATCTATAGCCAGAAGCTGGTCGGCAGCATGATCGCCAATGGCACCGGCACCGATTTTTTCGACCTGCTCCTCCTCTGGATCCTCGTCTCCATCGCCGGCATCATCGGCAACTACCTCGGCTACTGGTTCGGCAATAAGAGCGGTCCCTTTCTCTATCATCGGAAGGACAGCCTGCTCTTTAAAAAGAAATACCTTTTCCAGGCCAAGGAATTCTATGATAAACACGGGGGCGAGGCCATCGTCTTTGCCCGCTTCCTGCCCATCGTCCGAACCTTCGCCCCCATCATCGCGGGCATCGTGGCCATGGACAGGAAGAAATTCGTCCTCTATAATATCATCGGATGCCTGGCCTGGGTTTTCGCCATGCTCTTCGCCGGTCACTACCTCGACAAACTCTTCATGACGAAATTCAACTTCGATCTTAAGAAACACCTCGAAGTGATCGTCATCGGTATCGTCGTGATCACAACGGCTCCCGTCCTGTATAAGCTCTTTTTCGGCAAAAAATCGGCTCCCGCCGAAGACCCGTATAAAAACTCTTAATTGCAAATGCAGAAAAAATCACCTTCTCTTTTTAACCTGGCGGTCATCGTCGGCGCACTGGGTTATTTTGTTGATGTATACGATCTTTTGTTGTTCAGCATCGTCCGTATTCCGTCTCTCAAATCGCTCGGCATCAGCCAGGAGGAGATCGACAAAACGGATATCCTCAATATCCAGATGATCGGCCTGCTCATCGGCGGGATCATCTGGGGCATCCTCGGTGACAAGAAAGGCCGTCTCCGCGTCCTCTTCGCCTCGATCATCCTCTATTCCTTGGGCAGTATCGCCAATGGTTTCGTGCACACCGTCGGCCAGTATGCGGTAGTCCGCTTTATCACCGGTCTCGGCCTGGCCGGGGAACTGGGGGCGGGGATTACCCTGGTCAGCGAGATCATGCCCAGGGAAAAACGGGGTCTGGCGACCTCCCTCGTCGCCGGTATCGGCCTTAGCGGCGCCGTATTCGCCTATTTTATCAACGTGGCCTTCCGCAGCAATCCCGAAGGCTGGCGCACCTGCTACTTCATCGGCGGTGGCCTCGGTTTCCTGCTGCTCCTGCTCCGTGTCGGTATCCTCGAGTCGGGAATGTATAAGAGCATCGAACAAAGCGCCGTCCGTAAGGGCGATTTCCACCTCCTCTTTACCAATGGCCGCCGGCTCAAAAAATACCTCACTGCGATCCTCATCGCTCTTCCCAACTGGTACGTCATCGGCATCCTCATCACCTTCTCGAATAAATTTGCCAGCATCATGAAGGTGCAGGACCCCGTCGACCCCGGAAAAGGGATCATGGTCGCCTATGCGGCGATCTCGATAGGGGATGTCCTGATCGGCTTTATCAGTCAGTGGGTCAAAAGCCGGAAAATATCCCTGTGGATCTTTCATATCATTGCCGTCATCGGTGTTATCTGGTTTTTCCTGCTGCAAGGCGCGACATCCACTACCGTCTATTGGGTCTGCGTCGTATTGGGATTCGGGACGGGATTCTGGGCCATGTTCGTGACCATGGCCGCCGAACAGTTCGGCACCAATATCCGGGCTACCGTTGCCACCACGGTCCCCAATATGGCCCGGGGGTCACTGGCGCTGGTTGCCCTGTTGTTCAAATCCCTGATCCCGTCACAAGGGTATTTCAAGGCCGGTTGGATCACCGGGATCATCGTCTTCGCCATCGCCTTCGTTTCCCTGGCGATCACCGAAGAGACCTATGGAAAAGAGTTGAACTATATCGAGCCACTGTAGTTATTAGAGATAGATGAAGTTTTTGATCATTCGTTTCAGCTCCATCGGCGACATCGTCCTCACGACGCCGGTGCCCCGCTGTTTGAAAAAACAAGTGGCGACGGCCGAGGTACACTATCTCACCAAGCAAGCTTTCCGCCCCATCCTCGCAGCAAACCCCTATATCGACAAGATCCACTGCCTGGATAAACATCTCGATGCCACCATCGAAGCCCTGAAGGCCGAAGACTATGACTATGTCATCGATCTCCACCATAACCTTCGAACCCTGAAAGTAAAGCGCGCCCTCAAAAAGCAGGCTTTCTCCTTCGACAAGCTCAACATCCAAAAATGGCTGCTCACGAATTTTAAGATGAACAAACTCCCTGCGGTCCATATCGTCGACCGCTACCTGGAGACGCTCAAATCTTTTGGGATCAACAACGACGGAGCAGGACTCGATTACTTTATTCCAAAAGAAGAAGAACTGAAACCCGGGGATATTCCTACTTCGCACCAGGCAGGATATATCGGCCTGGTCATCGGCGCCGCGCTCGCGACCAAACGGCTGCCCTTCCACAAGTTGGAAACCATTTGCAAGCAGACCCAACACCCGATCATCCTGCTCGGTGGACCGGAAGACGCAGAAACGGCCAAAAAGCTGGCCACCATCGACCCGGTAAAGATCTACAACGCCTGCGGACTTTTCAACCTGAACGAATCGGCCGCCCTCGTTCGCCAGGCCAAACTCATCATCACCCACGATACGGGGCTGATGCACATCGCCGCAGCCTTCAAACGCCCCATCATCTCCATCTGGGGCAACACCGTCCCGGAATTCGGGATGACCCCTTATTATGGCGAAAACTTCCTGTATCATTACCAGGGCGGTCTACTCGGTGAACAACCCGGCCTGACCCTCGAAGTAAAGGGCCTGTCCTGCCGGCCTTGCTCGAAGATCGGCTACAACAAATGCCCGAAAGGCCATTTTAAATGTATGGAAGAACAGGACATACAACGGATTTTTCAATATTTTTAAAGAAAATCCCAAGTGAGCCGCCACCAACTTCGACATGAGAAAAACTGCCTCAACTGCGGACACCTCGTCGAAGAGCGATATTGCACCCGCTGCGGCCAGGAAAACCTCGAGCCGACTGAAAGCTTCAGCCACATCGTCGGGCATTTTTTCGCCGACATCACCCACTTCGATTCCAAATTCTTCGTTACCGTAAAAGACCTGCTTCTCCGCCCCGGCTTCCTCACCCGCGAATACGTCGCCGGCCGCCGGATGACCTATCTGAACCCGATCCGGATGTATATCTTCATCTCGGCCCTTTTCTTCCTCGCTCTCTTCACCGGCCGCAAGGAATATACGCCGCCTCCCGCGGAGACCGCAAAACAATCGAAACATAAGGATGAATCCGTATTCCTCAGAATGGGCGACGGCGTCGTGATCATCGACATGACGGAGAACAAATACAACACCGTCCGCGAGTTCGATTCCCTTCAGGCCGCCCTTCCCGATAGTGCAAAGGAAAAAGGTATTATGCACTGGGTCCTGCGCCACAACGTCGGGGAAAAGGAAAAGCGTGGCACCTCAAAGATCCATATCGAGGTCGATATCAGCCACGACGTCCCCAAGCTGATGTTCCTTCTTCTGCCCCTGTTCGCTTTATATGTAGGCTGGTTTTACAGCCGCAAGAGATATTTCTATGTCAACCACGCGATCTTTTCCGTTCATTTCCATTCTTTCGTCTTCCTGCTGATGCTGTTCTTCATCCTGCTAAGCAAGCTCATCCCCGGTGACTGGATCGATATCTTTCTCGGCTTGACGGCGATAGTCCTGTCGTTCATCTACCTGGTGGCCGCCCTGCACGGGATGTATGGCCAATCCTTTTGGCAGGGTCTGTTCAAGGGTATCGGCATCAGCCTCCTCTATGTGCTCACCCTCGGGATCGCCTCCACGATACTGATGATCGGCGCCTATGTCTTCCTATAAACAAAAAGACCACCCGCAAGAGGTGGCCCGGTATTCTCAAAAAAAGATATTACAAAGTCTTCAGCACGTCGTTCATGCTGCGAACGGCTTCAGCACTCTTGTTGAACAGCGCCTGCTCATCCGCGTTCAGCCCAAAGTCGAGTATCTTCTCCCATCCGTTGCGGCCGATGACGACGGGTACGCCCAGGCAGATATCCTTCTGGCCATACTCCCCATTCAACGACACACAACAGGTGAACAGCTTCTTCTCATCCCGCAGGATCGATTTCACCAGCGCACAACCCGCTGCTCCCGGCGCGTACCAGGCGGAGGTACCGATCAGCTTGGTCAGCGTAGCGCCGCCAACCATCGTATCGGCAACGATCGCCTTCTGTTGCTCGGCGCTGAGGAATTTCGTGACGGGTACACTGTTCCAGGTCGCCAGGCGGATCAGGGGGATCATCGTCGTATCGCCATGACCGCCCACGACCACCGCATTCAGATCGGCCGGACTGCAACCCAGGTGCTGGGAAAGCTGGTATTTGAAGCGGGCGCTGTCGAGCGTGCCGCCCATCCCGATGATCCGGTTCTTCGGCAGACCCGTGGCCGTCAACGCCAGGTAGGTCATCGTATCCATCGGGTTGCTGATGATAATGATGATCGCATTGGGAGAATGTTTCAGGATATTCTCGGTGACGCCTTTCACGATCCCGGCATTGGTACCGATCAGCTCCTCACGCGTCATACCGGGCTTACGGGGGAGACCCGATGTGATCACGACCACATCGCTGCCCGCCGTTTTACCGTAATCATTCGTGCTCCCTGTGATCCGGGTGTCGAAACCCAACAAAGCCGCTGTCTGCATCATGTCCTGTGCCTTACCTTCGGCTAATCCTTCCTTAATGTCCAGCAGCACCAATTCTTCCGCCAATGCTGCACGGGCGATATTATCGGCACAGGTAGCGCCAACAGCGCCGGCGCCTACAACCGTAACTTTCATCTGTTAAAATATTTGAGTGATAAAATGTGATGACTAATTTTTTTGCTCAAAAGCCTCCATGATCGTCTCTACCTTTTGGGTTCCTTCAAAAGTAGTGATCAGTTTGCCTTTCTTGTCATAGAGGGCGAGGTAAGGCAGATTGCGAATTTTGTAAAAAGGCGGCAGGAAGAACTTCTCGTCCCTCCCGATCAGGATATTGGGATGTTGATAGATCTTATAGTGCTCGTTGAATTCCTTCATTTCAGAGAACGGTTGATATGTCGCCATCACGATCTCCATATCCTTGAATTTATCCCAGCTGCCCAGGAAATTCTCGATCTCGTGTTTGCAATGCTCGCAGTCGGGGCTGAAATACATCACGATCGTCTTGCGGTTCTTTTTCACATCGTCCTTTGTAAGATAAGTGGAACTGTCCAGCTTCAGCAAATGAAAAGGCGGGAGGGTAGGGAATCGCATAAAGGGGGCCTGGGCATTGGCAGAATCGGTCGCCGGTTGGTTCGGCTTGGTGGGCTGAGCATAAAGGATACGACAACAGGCGAAGGTCAGGACGACCAGAAAAGCTTTTTTCATGCTGTAAAAATACTTCATAAACGAAAAAGGGGATTTTTTATTTGTAATTTACGAAAAGTTCGTAGATTTACGAAAATTTCGTAATTAACATGGAGAAACTCAGCCGCCAGGAAGAACAGGCCATGCAGGCCGTCTGGAAGACAGGCGAAGGCAATATCAAGCTCTTCCTCGAGAACCTGCCCACAGGGGCTATGCCATACACCACTTTGGCCTCAACGATCAAGAACCTGGAGAAAAAAGGTTTTCTCTCCAGCCGCCTCCTCGGCAACGCCTATCTCTACAAACCCCTGATCACGGAGGACGAATACAAAAAGAAATTCATGAATGGTTTTGTAAAAGACTATTTCGCGGACTCCTATAAACAACTGGTCAGCTTCTTCATCGAAGAGAAAAAGCTCAGTGCAAAAGAGCTGAAGGACCTCATCGAGCTGATCGAAAGGCCGGGCTCAAAATAAACATCGCCGCAAAACGCCAAACAATGCCTAACCTGTTCGTCTACCTCCTCAAACTCACGATCAGCCTGTCTATCGCCTGGCTCTTCTATCGTTTCGTATTACGCGGCCTCACCTTCTATCGCCTCAACCGATGGTACCTGCTTGGCTATACGCTGCTTTCCTTTTTTATCCCCTTTATCGATATCGGCCCCATCGCCGCCGATGCGAATCAGTCGCACCAGCCGGTATATATCCAGCTGATCCCCGTCGTCGGCAATTATACTCCGGCGGCAGCAGGCATCCACCCCGCCAACGCCGGCCTTTCCCCCTGGGCTCTTGCCGGGTTCGTCATGGTCATTGGAATGGCCCTGCTGCTGATACAAATGGTCTTAAGGATGTATTCTCTCTCCCGGATCAAAAAGCAGGCCCGGCTGCTCACCAGCGACGGCGGCGTTCGCATCTACCGGGTCGACCGGCCCATCACTCCCTTTTCCTTCGGCAATGCCATCTTCATCAATCCACGCCTGCACACCGAAAAGGAATGGGAAGAGATCATCCTGCATGAGTATGTCCACATCCGTCAACGTCATACCCTCGACATCCTGCTGGCCGAGGCCGTCTGTATCCTCAACTGGTACAACCCCTTCGCCTGGGCTCTCCGGTTTTCCATCCGCCAGAATCTCGAATTCATCGCCGACCGGCAGGTACTCGACTGCGGAATGGACAAAAAAGAATACCAGTATCACCTGCTCACGGTCATGGGTCATCCCCGTTACCGGCTCGGCAATAATTTCAATTTCTCATCCCTGAAAAGACGCATCATCATGATGAACAAGATTCGGAGTGCACGGCTCCACCTCCTCCGTTTTCTCTTTGTATTGCCATTGCTGGCCGTTGTCTTCTTAGCCTTTAGGGGCCGCTACCCAAAACCCGGCCGCCAAAACGGCCCCGTCTTTATCAACGCCGCCGGCATCGTCATCGGCTTGCCTGAAGAAATGCCCCTGGAGGGCGTAACGGTCCGCGACAAAGGAACCGGCTTGGAAACAACCACCGACGGCAAGGGCTTTTTCAAGTTTCGTATCCCGGTAATTTCGGATTCAGCCCGCATCCATCTCGACTTTACCAGGCCTGGATTTGAAGCTGCTATGAGCGAGAACTTCTGGCCCAATATCAAAACCACGAGCGGTCTCATTACCGTGCAGGCCATGCCTGTATCGGCGCCGCATATGTCCAGCATGTTCATCATTTCTCCGGGTTTCAAAAAGTCGCCGGCGAACCCGGAATACAACGACGCGCTCGATGAACTGAACCGGATCCTTACAGAGAACAGCCAGCTAAAAAATTGGCGCGAACAGCGAACAGAGCATCCCGAAGTCGCCCTGTTCTATGCCACCGAAGACAAACAACGGCGCCTTGTGGTCCACACCGACGGCACGGTCGAGCGCTACGGCTATCCCGGCACGCCCCCGCCGGCCGCAATGGACCGGAAATATGGCGTCCTGCCGTGGATGGGACCCCAGGGCGCGAATACGAATCGCGGCTATCTCGATCGCTGGGCCGACATCTCCGCACAGGCCGAAAAGGAGTTTCATCCGGCCGGCGGAACTCCCAAGGCCATTATCTTCCCCGGCGATAGCCGCGTTATCGCAGTGGATGCTGCCGGCAAAGCAACCATCTATGACATGGACAACACGGCGGACCCCAGGGAACGCCTTGGATTCGAAAGGCTCTACGGCAAACTACCCCCCTGCGTACCCGAAAAAGGGGATGCGGCGCCCGTCGTCCCTCCCAATGCCCAAACACCCGCTTGGACACTCCGGGATACGGTCCCTGACAAACATGCCCATCTGGACAGCGTCCTCTGGATCGTCGACGGTGTTCAGAAAGAGCACTGGACAAGAGATTCCCTGATGCCCGTTGACCAGATCGCCAGCATCGATATCCTGAAGCCGGACGAAGCCTACAGGTTATTTGGCGACAAGGGCCGCAAAGGGGTCGTCTCGGTACTGACAAAAGCATATGACAACGGCAAAACGCCAGCCGCATCCGCCGATACCATACCAAAAGTATCCATGCGTCACGGCCACCGGCCCGCCTTCATACTAAATGCAAACCCGATCTACTTCATCGACGGAATCCGGATGCCCGACAGCACAAACACCTTGCAACACGTCAACCCCGACGCAATCGAATCCATCACCGTTCTGAAAAGCGAGGCCGCCACCGCCCAATACGGCCCCGAAGCCTCGTCCCGCGGCGTCCTGCTCATAACCCTCAAAAAACCGCAAAAACAGCCTTAGTTTGTCACAAAGGGGAATTTGCCGTAAATTTGCTCCCTAACGCAAAAAATACTACCGCTTTTATGGCAAATACGGCAGATATCAGTCGTGGCATGATTATCAAATTAGATGGCAGTTTGTACACCGTTGTTGAGTTCGGCGAGAACAAGACCGCCCGGGCCGCAGCAAAAGTTTGGGCCAAGCTGAAAGGCGTGGACAACTCCCGCTCCATCGAAAAGACCTGGAACAGCGGCGACACCATCTACCCCGTTCGTGTAGAAAGAAAAGCCTATCAATATCTATACAAGGATGACACCGGCTATAATTTCATGGACAACGAGTCCTTCGAACAGATAGCCCTTCAGGAACACCTGATCGATGCCCCTCAATTCCTCAAGGAAGGCCAGGAAGTCTCCGTACTGATCAATACCGAGACCGAACAGCCGATGAGCGTTGAATTACCCGACAAGATCGTTGTTGCCGTTACGTATTCCGAGCCCGGCCTGAAAGGAGATACGGCTACCCGTACCCTCAAGCCCGCCACGGTCGAAACCGGCGCTACCGTCAACGTCCCCCTATTCGTCAACGAAGGAGAGTTGATCCGCGTCAATACCAAGACCGGCGAATACGTCGAACGGGTAAAGTAAATGTTGAAGAAACGAATTTTGACACCTTCGGTCACCGGCTGAAGGTGTAATTTGTATACCAAAACGCCGGCGGCGTTTCGTCCGAAGGACATACTTTTAGCGCCTTGCTGAAAATGCGCTATCTTGCTTCAGGCACATTTTCAGCAATTTAAACCGCTGTTTTTGGGTATTTTTAGCTTTAATCCCTATTTTAGCCGCCCAATTAAACTGTAAATTCATCCAATATGGATTTTAAACAGATCCAAGAGTTGATCAAAATGATCAACAAATCGAACATCGGCGAAGTAAGCATCGAGGAGAAAGGATTTAAGTTGACGATCAAACAAAAAGAAGAACCGGTCCAACAGGTGATCGCGGCTCCCGTGCACACGCAACCGATAGCTGCCCTTCCCGCCGCACCGGTCGCCGCGCCCCAGGCCGCCGCTGCTCCACCCGCGGAAAAGCCCGCCAAAGCCGCAGAAGCGCCCGCCGGCAATACCATCACGATAAAAAGCCCGATGATCGGTACGTTCTACCGAAGCCCTTCACCGGACAAACCCTCCTTCGTCAACGTCGGCGACGAAGTCGCCCCCGGCAAAGTGGTTTGCATCATCGAAGCCATGAAGCTCTTCAACGAGATAGAAAGCGAAATATCCGGAAAAATTGTAAAAGTGCTGGTGGAAGATGCCTCCCCCGTCGAGTACGACCAGCCCCTGTTCCTGGTCGAGCCGTAACCGCACGAAGTCCGGTTGGGGCATTAGATTTTACCATAATATCAATAAATGTTTAAAAAGATCCTGATCGCCAATAGAGGAGAGATTGCCCTCCGCGTCATTCGTACCTGTCGCGAAATGGGTATCAAGACCGTAGCAGTCTACTCTACGGCGGACAAAGAAAGCCTGCACGTCAAGTTCGCGGATGAAGCCGTGTGTATCGGAAAACCGGCAAGCTTTGATTCTTACCTCAATATCCCTCATATCATGGCCGCCGCCGAGATCACCAACGCCGACGCCATCCACCCGGGATATGGATTCCTCGCAGAAAATGCCCGCTTCGCCGAGATCTGCGGCGAGCACGAAATAAAATTTATCGGACCTACCCCCGCCATGATCAACTCCATGGGAGACAAGATCACCGCAAAAGAGACCATGATCAAGGCCGGCGTCCCGGTAGTGCCCGGTGGCGAAGGCCTGCTGGAAAGCCTCGACGAGGCCAAAGGCATGGCCAAAGAGGTCGGCTATCCCATTATCCTCAAAGCAACAGCCGGCGGCGGGGGGAAAGGGATGCGCGTCGTTTGGGAAGAGGCCGACATGGAAAGGGCCTATAATACCGCAAAAGCCGAAGCCGGCGCCGCATTCAAGAATGACGGTATCTATATGGAGAAATTTGTCGAAGAGCCCCGTCATATCGAGATCCAGGTGGCCGGCGATCAGTATGGCAAGGTCTGCCATCTGAGCGAACGCGACTGCTCCATCCAACGCCGTCACCAAAAGCTGGTCGAGGAATCACCCTCCCCCTTCATGACACCCGAACTACGCCAGCGTATGGGCGAGGCCGCCATAAAAGCCGCTTCCGCCATCAACTACGAAAGCGTCGGAACCATCGAATTCCTTGTCGACAAACATCGCAACTTCTACTTCATGGAAATGAACACCCGCATCCAGGTAGAACATTGCGTCACCGAAGAAGTCGTCAACTTCGATCTGATCAAGGAACAGATCAAAATTGCGGCAGGCGACAGCATCAGCGGCATTAATTACGAACCGGTGGGGCATGCCATCGAATGCCGTATCAACGCCGAAGATCCCTACAACGATTTCCGACCATCACCCGGCCGGATAACGGTACTCCACCAACCCGGCGGCCACGGCATCCGAGTCGACTCGCACGCCTATGCCGGCTATACCATCCCTCCATACTACGACTCCATGATCGCCAAGATCATCGCCGTAGCCCGCACCCGGGAAGAGGCGATCAACACCATGCACAGGGCCCTCAGCGAATACGTCATCGAAGGGATCAAAACCACCATTCCCTTCCATCTTCAGCTCATGAAGGACGAACGCTTCCGCGCCGGCGATTTCAACACCAAGTTCCTGGAAACTTTTAAAATGCAGTAAACTCGCCCACCAGCGTCTCTACCGTAGCTGCCGCATCGAAATACCCGGCAATCTTCCGGATCACGGCCTCGACCAACGCGTCAGGACAGGAGGCCCCGCTGCTGATCAATACCCGCACCGGCCGCCGCTCAGGCAGCCAGCCGGCCTGCCGCCTCTCAGTCTTCGTGTGAACGTCGTAATGCAGGATCTCGTCAAAAGAAAAGATCTTCTCGTCCGATGAGATAAAATAAGTGGGCAGCTTATCCTCACACAATTCCACGAGGTGCGAGGTATTGGAAGAATTGTAACCCCCAACGACAATGGCCAGGTCGGCCTCCACTCCCAACAAACCCTTTACCGCCGTCTGGTTGTCCAGCGTCGCATAACAAAGCGTGTCCCGCGTGTCCGCAAAATGCTTTTCGATCTCCGCCTCGCCCCAGGTCTCCACCATGGTCTGCCGCAGATAATCGGCGATCGCTTGGGTGTCGCTGGCCAGCATCGTCGTCTGGTTGACCACCCCGATGCGCCCCAGATCACGCGCGACATCAAAGCCGTCACTGTACTGTCCCTTGAATCGTTCATAAAAGCTCTCCGCCTGCAACTCGCCCTTGATGTATTTCGCCAGCACAAACGTCTCGCTCATATCCTTTACCACCACGGTCGGCGTCTCCGCAGCCGCATGCGAAAAAGTGGCCCGGGTCTCTTCATGCCCCGGCTTGCCATGCACGACGATGGTATAATCCTTCTTCGCGATCTGGCTGCTCCGGTTCCAGACCTTCTCTACAAATGGACAAGTCGTATTGTATCTCTCCGTCCGGATACCGATGTCCCGCAACCGCTGCTCGATCTCGAGCGTCGTCCCAAAGGCCGGTATAATGACGATATCCTCGGCCGTCAGCTCCTCGAAAGGCATCAGCTGCCGCCCATGCGTATCCTGCAGGAACCGGACCCCCCTGGACTGAAGATCGGCGTTGACCTGCGGATTATGAATCATCTCGCTCAGCAGGAAGATACGCTTGCCGGGATTCTCTTCAATGGTCCGAAAGGAGATCTCGATGGCATTCTCAACGCCATAACAAAACCCGAAATGCCTCGCCAGGTATATCTGCAACCTGCCAAGGTCCAGCAGGGTAGGGGTGAAATCCTTCTTCATCTTGTCCTGCTGTTTGCGTTTGTTCTTGATGGCGGAGATCAGCGGACTGCGATAGATAATGGGTATCGTAAAGCTCTTCATGGCGAACAAAGGTACAAATATGTGCCGGGAATGCACTTTCATTGGAATTTGTGCATTCCCGGCAAAGCGCATATGTCTGTCCTTCGGACAAAACGCGGGACGCGTTTTTTGCCGTTTTAAGCATACCTTAGAACGCATAAACACCGTTAATCAGCTATGAGTGAGTCTTTTCGCCCTGTAGACTGGATCTATTCATCCAATATCTATGAAGTAAATCTCCGCCAATACACCCCCGAAGGCACCATCCGCGCCTTCGCCCGGGAACTTCCCCGTCTCCGCGATATGGGCATCGATGTCCTCTGGTTCATGCCCATCACCCCTATCGGCCACGAAAAGCGCATCGGCTCCCTCGGGAGTTACTATGCCTGCTCCGACTATACCAGCATCAATCCCGAATTCGGAACGCTGGAGGACTTCGTCGCCCTGGTAAATCAGGCACACGCCCTCGGGTTCCGGGTCCTCATCGATATCGTAGCCAATCATACCGCCTGGGACCATCACTGGACACGCAAACATCCCGAATATTACCGCCTTAACGAGCACGGCCAGTTCTTCGATCCCCACGGCTGGACAGACGTCATCGATCTCAACTACGATAACCCCGAACTCCGCAAAGCCATGATCGATATGATGCGCTGGTGGATCCAAACAGCCGATGTCGACGGCTTCCGCTGCGACATGGCCATGCTGGTGCCCCTCGATTTCTGGAAACAGGCCCGGGAGACGCTGGACCCATTAAAACCGCTGTTCTGGCTCGCGGAATGCGAAGAGATCGCCTATCATGAGGTGTTCGACGCTACCTATACCTGGAAATTCCTGCATAAGATGGAGTCGGTTTGGCGCGGGGATTCGCCCGTAGGCGGCCTCGATGAAGTGCTGGACTATTATGACACGATGTTCCCC
This sequence comes from Puia sp., assembly GCF_035546395.1. Taxonomy (GTDB): domain Bacteria; phylum Bacteroidota; class Bacteroidia; order Chitinophagales; family Chitinophagaceae; genus Puia. Next base: position 132,483 of record NZ_DASZXR010000002.1, read on the forward strand.
TCCAATGGCCTCCGCGTGTACTGCACCACCAATCACGACGAGAACTCCCATAGCGGAAGCGAATACGAACGCATGGGCGATATGGCAAAAGCCTTCGCCGTGCTCTGCTGCACCTGGAACGGCCTCCCCCTGATCTACAGCGGTCAGGAACTGCCAAACAAAAAAAGATTGAAATTCTTTGACAAGGATCAGATCGATTGGACCGGCAGCTACGGGCTGCACGGGTTCTTCCGCACCTTGTTACTATTGCGCAAGCGAAATCCCGCATTGCGTTCGGGCGATCCTGCCATCACCATTCACCGGCTGAATAATGCCCTCGACGATCGTTGCTTCACCTTTGCGCGCCGCGCCGGTGACGACCAGGTGCTGGTCCTGCTGAACCTCACCGGAGAAGAATTGGTGCTTCCCGTTTCGGAATTACTGATCCAGGGAACCTGGCGCGAAGTCTTCATGGGCAACTGGACCGATTTTTCAAAAGCCACCCATTTCGTCCTTCCTGCCTGGGGCTATGCCGTCTACGAAAAGATCAATGGCTAAGGGTACCCCAGCCGGGGACAAACTTAACGGCTGACGAACGGCCCGCCCCGCCGAGTAATCTGTTACACACCCGCTTCACGATATGGGCCGGGATTGCAAAGGAATACCCGACATAAGCACCCGTAGAGGTAGTAAGGGCCGCATTGATCCCAACCAGCCTTCCTTCCCGGTCGACCAGCGGACCGCCGCTGCTCCCCAGGTTCACCGCCGCGTCCGTTTGGATAAAGGACGCTCCCTTGGCGCTTATGATCCCGGCGGTAACCGTCGATTGCAACCCCAATGGATAACCGATCGCCAGCACCCACTGCCCGGCCTTCACCGCGTCGGAATTCCCATAAGAAAAGTAGGGCAGGCCATGCCCGTCGATCTTCAGCACCGCAATATCCGCCGTAACATCGACCCCAATGACTTTCGCGCCTAACGACCGGTGATCGTTCAGCGTGACCGTAACCCCTTCGGTCCCCCTTATTACATGATAGTTGGTGACGATCGTGCCATCTTCACTGAGGATCGCTCCCGACCCCGCCGACACGCCCGGCTTCCCCCATTCATCCCGCAGCTTCGACGAAACCTGGACCGTCGCCTCCACCGCCGCTCGGGCGACCTCCGTAAAATCCGCCACACCGGCCCCCTTGGTCTCATCATAACGGGCAGGATAGACAAGCATTCGCGTAATCGGCACTTCCGCCATATTCTTTCGAGTCCCCGCCAGACCCAGCGCAACCGCCGCACTGATGACCATCACTAGTAAATATTTCATACGTAAAGTTTCGTAGATGAAAAGCAAAAAAAAGCTGGTCGGAACAAATAGCGTCCGACCAGCCCAAAAATTTAGTTCCCTGACGAAAGTCTCAGCGGATAGGTATATACGCCCTCATATCCGGGGAACACTCCTTCCAGTTTCACGGTCCCACTGCTCACCTTGCCGATGATGCGTTGGAAATCTTCGAGGTTCTTCACTTCCTCACCGTTGGCCTTCAGGATGATAAATCCCTCCTGGATCCGGCTCTTGTCCATGAGCCCGTTCTCGGTCACCGATTTGACCACGACGCCGCCCTTCACATCCAGGTTGGCCGCTTCCTTCTTGCCAAGGGTCTCCAGCTGCGCGCCTAATTTGTCCAGTGCGGAGGTTTTGATGATGGCCGTCGACGTACTTCCGGAATTATTGCTCAGCGTCACGGGGATGGTGTATTCCTTTCCATCGCGCTTATACGTTACCTTGATCTTGTCGCCGGGGCTGTAGGTGGCGATCTTACCGATCATCTCGGCGCCGGTCAAAACCTCTTCGCCATTCAGCTTCGTGATGATGTCTCCCTGTTTCAGCCCCGCATGTGCCGCAGGTCCGTCGGGCGTAACGGTCCATACATAGACGCCGTCCCCATCCTTGATGCCGTTCTCTTTCTTCTGATCATCGCTCATATCATCCCGGGGATAAGAGATACCCAGGTAGGCCCGCTGCGGAGTCCCGAACTTCATGATATCGTTGACCACCTTCTTCACGATATTCACCGGGATCGTGAACGAATACCCGGCATAAGAACCCGTCGGCGAAGCGATCGCAGAGTTGATCCCGATCAGTTGCCCTTGAGGATTGATCAGAGGACCGCCACTATTGCCGGGATTAACGGCCGCATCGGTTTGGATAAAGGACTCGACAGGCGACTGGCTCTGCCGGCGGTTAATATCCAGCGTCCGCCCCTTTGCGCTCACGATACCGGCCGTAACCGTGGTCTCCAGCGTCAGCGGATAGCCGACGGCAAGCACCCATTGGCCGATCTTTACGTCATCGGAATTGCCATATAACAGGAAGGGCAGGTTCTGCGCATCGACCTTCACTACCGCCAGGTCGCTGGCCGGATCGGTGCCGATCACCTTTGCCTTGAATGACTTACGGTTGCTGAGGGTAACGGTGACTTCATCGGCGCCATCCACTACGTGGTTGTTGGTAACGATATAACCGTCATTGCTGATGATCACCCCGGAACCCGAAGCCATCTCCGGCAGACTGCGCATTCCGCCGCCGCCATTGCCAAAGAAATCGTCGGGATCGATCCCGAACAGATCGGAGAAGGGATTATGCTTGGGCAGGTTGTTGCTTACCGTCCGGACCGTCTTCGTCTTTATATGAACGGTAGCAGGGATCGCCGCCGACGCCGCATCCGTGAAATCTCCCGGAGGGGCCGCATTGCCGCGCCCTTCAAAGAATTTCGCATAGTTGGCGGGAACCTTACCCGAATCCTTGCCCGATTCCCTGGTGGAATAATAGTACGTCTTACTGCCGTTAAAGTGATTATAGCCCCACATCGTAGCCAGTGCCGTCGAAGCACTGAGGAGGACAACCGCTACTACTTGTTTTGCTCTCATTTGTAAATTTTTATCTGATATCTTTAACAAATTAACACAACGGACCCATCAAACTCAATACCGATCTACCAGTTTAACAAATGTTTTACTAAGACTTTCGTACATGGCAGGATCTTGATGTAAATCTACGAATTAAACGGCAATTTTTTCAGTTACAACCCCTTCAAAAAGGTCATTGTGTCAACCCCGTCGGCATAGTCGGCCAGACCCGGCTGCTGCGCGCGGCCAAATGGAACAAACCCCCGGCCTACAATACATTGGATCTCGCCGGCCGATTCGGGCAACGGGGTATCCCCCGGCCTGTAGTAGACATAATGCAGCACGCTGATGGGGCTGAAAGGCGATGGGTCTTCCGTAAGCAGGATCGACCCATTGGTCATATAGTACTTCTTATTCAGAATCAATAGAGTCAGTTGATAATCGTAATTGTGCTTGTACCTGGTCAGGTCGGCCAGGAAATAGTACTTTTTGAAGGTCTCCAGTAAAGGAAGGAAATCGTACCCCTCCGGAACGGCAATCTGCGTGACATTGCGGCATCCGAGGCCAAAATACAGGTTGACATCGTCGGCCAGCGCCGCCAGCTCTTCCTGGGTCTCCTCGCCGGTCAGGATCGCCACCGAAGTCCGGTTGCGCCGGATCAGGCTCGGATACTTCCCAAAATAATAGTCGAAATAGCGCGCCGAGTTATTGCTTCCGGTGGCGATATAGGCATCACATCCATTCAGCCGGTCGGCAAACGCGATAAAGCTGCCGACCCTTTCATCTATTTCGATGAGTTGATCCACCAGGTGCCGGACCAACACCTCATCCCGGCTGGACGGCTTGATCAGTTGCCGGTGACCCGATACGAAAATGGTCAGCAGATCATGAAACCCGACCAACGGGATATTTCCCGCCATGATCAACCCTACCGTCTTTGGCGCCGCCAGTTCCTCCGGCAACCCATAGCTCCCCGCCCAGGCCTCCAATTTATCCCGATGTAGATATTGGGTGGCGACCTGCCGTACCGCCTCGTCGATGAATTCCGGGATGAACCAGCCGTTTTGCGCATGTGCCCGGCGTTTGGCGGCCTCCCAGGCCGGCGCCGCGGAAAGGCAGTATTCCCCCAGCCTTACCAATAAATCTATTCGTTGTTTGAAATACATAAATCCACATTATATTTGCCCCGTGGGCAAGGCAATACCCAATTGGCCCCGCCCGCGTCAAAAAGGTAAAAACTGCAAAGATAACTTTAATCATTCCCTAATTCTCAAAAAATGGCTATTAAGATAACGGAAGAATGTATCAACTGCGGAGCCTGCGAGCCCGAGTGCCCCAATAACGCCATCTACGAAGGCGGCGTGGAGTGGGCCATCGCCGACGGTAGCAGCGTTAAGGGATCCTTTACCCTGCTGGACGGCTCCTCCATCGACGCCAACCAGCGCAATGCGCCCATCAGCGTCGACACCTATTATATCGTTCCCAACAAGTGCACCGAATGCCAGGGCTTCCACGAAGAGCCTCAATGCGCTGCGGTTTGTCCCGTCGATTGCTGCGTTCCCGATGAGATGTATCGCGAAACGGTGGAAGAATTGTTAGCAAAAAAAGAGCGGCTGCATATTTAAAAAAAGTTGTTTAGATCCGCAGGAAACGCTAACTTAGGATTGAGTAATTCGTGTTTGTTAAAGTAGTCCTCGTACTACTTAAAAATAGGCGGGTGATATTTCCCGTCGTAAAAGGGTGAAGGAGACGGAACTGTCCTTCACCTTTCTTATTTTTTGCTCGGGGCTCCCTCCTGCAAAAAGTGCCACCCCTCGGTACTCCCCCTCCATAATCTTCTTCTGACGACACTGCAATTGCCCGCCGGAAAAACCGTTACTTTGCAAAAATTTATTGCAAAGCATGAAGCCCAACATCGCCTTCGTAACCGGTGGCTACTCCGGTGAAGCGGAAATTTCATATAAAAGCGCCATCACCATCCAGAACAACCTCGATTACGATCGCTATACCGTCCACCGGATCGACATCACCCCCGAAGGCTGGTTTCATCCAACCCCCGATGGCAAAAAGATCGACGTCGACAAGGACGACTTCTCCATCACCATCGCCGGAAAAAAGATCAACTTCGATGCGGTCCTCATCGGTATTCACGGTACACCCGGCGAAGACGGCAAACTACAAGGCTATTTCGATCTTCTCAACCTCCCTTACACCAGCTGTAACGCCGCCGTCTCCGCACTGACCTTCAACAAACGATTCACCGTCGCCGTCGCCGCCTTCAACGGCATCAATGTCGCCCGCTCGGTATTGCTGATCAAGGGCCGGATCGAAAGCCCCGATGAAGCCACCAGCCACCTGCAATTCCCCGTTTTCGTAAAACCCAACAACGGCGGAAGCAGCATCGGTATGTCCAAGGTCAATGATGCCTCCGAAGAACTGGGACCCGCCATCGAAAGAGCCTTCCGCGAAGATGACCAGGTGCTGATCGAGGAATTCATCCCCGGCCGCGAGTTCACCATCGGGGTATTCCGCTCCAAAGGCGAGATCATCACCCTGCCCTTCACCGAGGTCAAAAGCAAAAAAGAGTTCTTCGACTTCGAAGCAAAATATACCGCCGGCCTAAACGAAGAGACCACCCCGGCCCAGGTCGACGAAACCGTCGCCGCCAAGGTCCGGGCCGCCGCCAAAAAGATTTACCAGGTGTTCAACTGTTCGGGAATCATCCGGATCGACTTTATCTACAATGAAGCCAAAGGCGAACCTTATATGTTGGAGATCAATACCGTCCCCGGCCAAAGCGAGGCCAGCATCGTACCTCAGCAACTAAGGGCGTACGGCTGGACACTAAAGGATTTCTATTCCGCGTTGATTGAAGAAGCCTTAAACCGACCAAACCGGCGGTAGCCGGTTCAAATCATTAGTGCCGTCGGCTCCAAATCATTAGCGTCTGGCACGCAAATAGCTTAAAATAGCGTATTTTAGAAAACCATGTTCAAATTCATTACTTCGAAACCACTGTGGGTCAACGTATTAGTCGGCATCGGGCTACTTCTGCTTCTCTTGCTCGTCTTCCTTGGTTCCCTGGCCCTCCTGACCCAGCATGGCAAAACAATGAAGATCCCCTCCGTTACCGGCCTATCCTTCGAAGACGCCAAAAAGAACCTCCAGTCCCAGGGGTTCGACGTCCAGATCCAGGACTCCTCGACCTATTATGATACCATGCGGCCCCTGCAGGTCGTAAAACAATTCCCCGAAGCCGATAACCTGGTGAAGATCAACCGCACCATCTATCTGACGATCAACCGTTCCCAGGCCCCCTTCATCCAGATGCCCAACCTGGTGAGCATGAGCTTCCGGAATGCCGAAATGTACCTCCGCCAATATGGCCTCAAACTGGGCGACACCATCTTCAAACCCGACTTCGCCCGTAACTCCGTGCTCGAACAACAATATAAAGGAGAGGTCATCAAACCCGGCGCACAGATTCGCCAGGGTAGCCTGATCACCCTCGTGCTGGGAAGCGGCATCGGCGCCGGCCAGGGAGTCATTGTCCCTGATCTCTTCGGCCTCACTTACCTGCAGGCTAAATCCCGGCTCGACTCGATGGGACTCTCCTTCGGCGCAGTCGTCCGAAGCAAGGGTATCAGCGACTCCACCGAAGCGTTCATTTTCTGGCAGGATCCGCCCCAGACCGGCATCGATGGCATGCCCAATCGCATCCATCCCGGTCAAAGCATTGACATAAAATTACAGGCGCAGCGCCCGTCCCGGGATACCCTCCCCAACAGCGGCGGTCAACCATATTAACAAAGGAAATTACATGCAAACCATCTCTGTAGAAGAAGTAAAGGCCCGGCTCGACGCCGGCGAATCCCTCCACCTCGTAGACGTCCGCGAACCCGCCGAACACGCTGAATTCAACATCGGCGGTATCCTCCTCCCCCTCGGCCGCGTCCGCATGATGGACACCGACGACATCGATCAGTGGAAAGATCAGGAAGTAATTTGTTATTGCCGCAGCGGCAACCGCAGCGGGCAAGCCTGCATGATCCTCGAGACCGCAGGCTTTACCAATGTCAAGAATCTTACTGGCGGCATGCTGACCTGGATGGAAAGAGGCCTGTAAGAGGCCTATCCTCGGCCCTGCCAGATGGCCCACAGGGCCATCGGCCGAAGGCCTATCCTTGGCCCTGCTAGGTGCCGCAGGCACCGGTACCCAACAGCCAAACTACACCAGCAAACCCTGTTACAGCAGATACTTCTTATACCACGCCAGCCATCTCTCCAATCGATCCCGCTGATAGCTCGGCGCTGTGATCCCATGAAAGCTATTGGGATAAATTATCAGCTGCGTCGGCACCCCCAGCGTCCGCAACGCCTGGTACATCTGCTCGCTACCTGCCGTCGGCACATTGAAATCCTTTTCCCCACTCATAAACAGGGTAGGGGTCTTGATCCGGTCCGCCTTCAGCAAGGGATAGGAGATCTTCAGATACCGGTCGATCGCCTTCCAGGGCGCACCGATCTCATTCATGTACTGGTTCACATACTGATCCACGCCATACAGCGACAGCGTAAAACCCGTCCCCGCGCCGCTGCTCGCCGCCTTGAAGCGGTTGTCCGACGCGATCAGGTAATCCGTCAAAATTCCCCCATACGACCATCCGCCCACACCCAGATGAGCGGAATCCGCAATGCCCTGCTTCACTAGGTAATCTACTGCCCCGTGCAGGTCGATCACCTCCTTATTTCCCCAGTCCGCCGAGATGATCTTCGAATAGGCCACCCCGCGACCATTGCTGCCCCGGTAATTCACCGCCGCCACCGCAAATCCTCCTGCCGCAAGCATCTGCCGCGTCAGATCAAAATCAAAAGCATCCTGGCTCACAGGACCGCCGTGAATGTATAAGATCAATGGTAGCCTGGTCGTTACACCCACCGGCCGGTACAAGATCCCCGACACCATCGTCCCGTCCGAACTCTTCGACTGAAATCCCTCCACCGTCGCCAACGCCAGCGGAGCCAGGAACGAATCGGTATGATGCGTCAGTCGGCGCGGGGTACTCCCCTCAACCACATACACCTCCGAAGGCGTCTGCGGCTCGCTCATCATCGCCAGCCAATCGTCCCCCGCCCGATCCAAAAAAGTAAACGCCCGATGCCCGCCCACTACCTTGCTGACCTTCCCATCCGCCACCGAAAACGAAGCCACATACTGCTCCCGATCATCCGCCACCAGGGCATAGATCGCCGCCCCATCCTTCGTCCATCGAGGACTCATCACCGGACGGTCCAACTCCCGGCTCAGCAAGCGCGGTGCCCCGCCAGCCGCCGCAACAACGCAAAGCACCGGCTCATCATACATATGATAATTCTCATCGGAAACCGACCGGGTATACGCGATCCACTTCCCATCCGGACTCCAGCGCGGCCCGTTATCGCTACCCTTCCAGTCGGTCAGCCGCCGCATCGTTGCGCCCGGATGCGATTCGATAATATAGATATCGCTGTTCTCGTTCTGATCCGGATCAGCCGTCCGGTTGGACACAAAGGCGATCGCCGACCCATCCGGACTCCACACCGCTGATCCCTCATCATAGTTGCCCCGGGTAAGCGTGTCCAGCTTCCTGGACCCGACATCGAACAGGTACAAATGCGTGTGCGCCTTCTTATAACGGTATCCCTCCACATCTTCCTTGTATTGATACCGGTCGATCACATATGGTTTCGTCGTCTTGATCTTGCTGCTGTCGTCCGCGTCAGGATCAGTCAGCGTCAAGAGCAACTTCTTCGAATCCGGACTCCAGGCATAGTCGGCAACTCCGCCTTTGATCTCCGTCAACCGCTTGCCCTCTCCGCCCCGCCGGTCCATCAGCCACACCTGCGACCCCTTTACCTCGGCCCCGCCGCCCACCCGCGAAGACAAAAAGGAAAGCCATTTCCCGTCCGGACTCCATCGCGCCCTCGACTCGCCTTCAGGGCCACTGGTCAGCTGGATATCCTGGCCGCCGTCCCAGCTCACCATCCAGACATCCGCATTGCGGCTATCCTTCAATGAATCGATCGTCGACACCGTATACGAAACCCATTTTCCGTCAGGCGAAACCTGGGGATCACTGACCGAAGGAAGACGATAAATATCAGCAGGCCGGATCGGCCGTTTGACAGGGGATTGGGCGCACAACGTCATCCCGACGCTCAGTACACCCGTGGCGAACAGCAGGGATCTTAGCATCCTTGAATTTACAATTTAATATTCACCGCAAACATAAAATTCGTCCCCGCCATCGGGAAAACGAAGTTCTCGGTGATCAACTGACCACCATAGACATAGCTATAGGAATAACCATTAGGCGTATACCGTTTGTCAAATAGATTATTCAATTGGAAGATGAAGTCGGTCTGCCGGCCGATCTTGCCCATCAGCGAATATACCGCGCGCAAATTCTGCACATAGTAGCCTGGCAGCCTGCGGTTTCCCTGCTGGGCGTTGTCCAGGTAAACCTCGCTGACATATTTTGCCGGCAAGCTGAAGGTCAGATGTGACAGTGGCAAGAAACTGACGGTCGCGGCGCCCACCACCGACGGTGAGAACGCGAGGTTCGTCGTCTTGTAGGCATGACTCACCTGCCCGCCGTTATCATAGTCGTCGTCATATTCGACATAGTCGAGGGCCTTGTTTCGGCTGAGCGCCAGGTTGGCATCTGCCGAGAACCAGTTCACCGGCTTCACGCTCCCCTGCAGCTCTATTCCCAGCCGGTAACTCCGCGCAATATTGCTCCGGGTGTAGTCCCCGACATCGTTGATCTTACCCGTTAGCACCAGCTGGTTGTGATAGAGCATATAGTACCCCGTAATACCCCAGGAATAGTTGAGTCCCTTCTGCTGCAGCCCCAACTCGAAATCATGCAGCCGCTCCGCCCTGGGCTGGTCGTTGAGGCCGGCTTCGAAATCATCCCGGTTGGGTTCATGTCCGGACATGGCATACGAGAAATAGGCCTGCCAGTTGTAGTGCGTATAGGTGAAACCTGCCTTCGGGTTGACAAAATTGTACGTCGGGTGGACCAGGATCGAAGGGTTGTCGTCAAACCCATCCAGCTCGTAGTCGAGATGACGGTATTGAAGGTCCAGGAACCCCGTCCACCGTTGACCCAGCTGCTGCTGCCATTTGGCATAAACATTATAATCGATCTTGATAGCCGGCTCCCGGTAGTACTGGTAATTTTCCGGGAATCCGCCGTCGGCGGCCCACACGACGTTTCCGTAATGCTTCCCGTCGTAGCGATCCCAGCCGCCGCCAAGAAAAAGCTGTGTGGTATTGCTCTTGTATTGCAGCGATGCCACCATCCCATAAAAATAATTGTCCAGCCACCGCTGCCGTACCAGGCTCGTGCTTTGCAGCGTATCGCTGCCCAGGACAACGGGCGGCAGACCATAGGCCGCATAGCTGGCGTTCGAAAGATCCCCCTGGTCATGATACTCCTGGTAATACCCATACCCGCGGGTCAGAAAGAGGGCATTGTTGAACGATAGCCGGTTGCTGAACTGGTGGTTGAAGAATAATTGATAATGGTTCTGCCAATAGTTGTCCGACTGATCCCGGTAGGTGAAATAGTTGTAGGTTCGGTTACTGCTGCGGAACAGGTTGACGGAATCCTGCGGCGTAAAATACAGCGAGCCGATATTGTTCTCGTAATGCTTTTGCAGCGCCGGGAGATCGCCGTCCCACTTGGCCTGCGGAATGCCGTTCCAGGCCTGGTAGGTCTTTTCTTTTCCCTGCAGGATGTTGAATCGGATCGAAGAGTTCTTGTCATACCAGGCCGCGGAGAAATAAAGGGACCGGAGATCGCTCGTGGCCCGGTCGATATAACCACTGCTGGCGATCCGCGAAAGCCGCATATCGATCGTGAAATGTCCGTCGATGAGCCCCGAGCCGGCCTTCAGGGTGTTCTTCCAGGTATTGTAGCTCCCGTAACTGTTATTCAACTCCGCATAAGGCTTCTCGTTGAACTCGTTGGTCGAGAAATTGATCGTCGCCCCAAAAGCCCCGGCGCCGTTCGAAGAAGTTCCCACCCCCCGTTGTATCTGGATACTGTTGGTGGAAGACGCAAAATCAGGCAGGTCGACAAAGAAGAGGGCCTGCTCTTCCGCATCGTTATAAGGGATTCCGTTCAGCGTCATATTGATCCGCGAATCGTCCGTTCCCCGGATATAGATGCCCGTATAGCCGACCCCGTTGCCGGCATCGGAATTGATCACCACGGAAGGGGTCTGGTTGAGCAGGAAGGGCAGGTCCTGCCCGACATTCGTCGTTTCGATCTCTCTTTTGCTGATATCCGTCTTTGTGAAGGGAGCTTTTTCACCGGCCCGAAGGGCATGTACTTCAACGGGTTGTAAGAATAGCTTCAGGGAGTCCCTCTTTCCGCCCGGTTGGGCAGGATTCTGGGCATAGGCGGTCGCGGCGGCAGCCAAAAGGCTGGACAGAGCAAAAATCTTCTTCATAATGCATTAAGTTTAATGCCAAAGCAACGCCGCGAAAGAAAGGAGGGAAATAGCAAATAGAGGAGATCACCTTCCCTGCGCAGGCATTACCCTGATCAGGTTCTGCGGGTATTTTCTCAGCCATCGCCGGTTAGGCGGATAGCACCCCGAGGAACTGACCACAAAGGTAGGTAAAAAAAAGCCGCAAATGTAACTTTCCGGCCCCTCTACCCGTCCTACCAAAGCGAACCACGGGTTCGCTGGCCGAAGGCCCATCATAAACCGTGCGCCGGGATGGGTTATTTTTCGGGTAACCCGAAAACCGGCGCACAAATGCAGATTATGAAAAATACCATACTACTCGCTCTTTTCACCGGGTCCACCCTCTTCTCCGTTGCCCAGAATCCAAAGATGATCGATGACAGAAATGCCCAGAAACGCAACGTCCAGGGCTTCCACGCCATCGAAATATCCTCGGGCATCGATCTCTACCTGAGCCAGGGCGGCGAAGAGGCGGTCGCCGTAAGCGCTTCCGATATCGACACCCGTGATCGCATCATCACCGAAGTTACCGGTGGCACGTTGCGTATCTACGTGGAAAACCATGGCTTCAATTGGAGCTGGCATAATAGACACATGAAGGCCTATGTCTCCTGCCGGCAACTGGATCAGCTGACGGCTTCCGGGGGCAGCGACGTCTATATCCAGGACGCGATCCAGGCCGAGAGCCTCAAAATGCATCTCTCCGGCGGCAGCGACTTCCGCGGAAAGCTGAACATCGGCGAGCTGAACGTCAGCCAATCGGGCGGCTCCGACTCGTATGTCAGCGGCTCGGCCCGTATCCTCCACGTTCATACCAGCGGTGGCAGCGATTACCATGGTTATGACCTGGCCGCCGACAATTGCGAGGTCGAAGCCAGCGGGGGCAGCGACGCCTATGTCACCGTCAACAAAGAAATGACCGCCCACGCCAGCGGGGGCAGCGATATCCATTACAAAGGCGCCGGCGTTCTCCGGGACTCGCGCGCCAGCGGCTCGGGCAGCATCTCCCGCCGCGATTAAAATTGACTTATATTCGTACCCAAACTGTTATAACCCCCATGTGCAGAAGGCTTTTCATATTGTTGACAGGGAGTCTATTGATGTTGGCGGCCCATGCGCAGAAGACCATCATCAACGATCCGAATGCCGAACTACGGCCCGTAAAAGGTTTTCATGGCATCGAAGTCTCCAGCGCCATCAACCTTTACCTGAGCCAGGGTGAACAGGAAACGGTGGTCGTCAGCGCCAACGATCTGCGGTGGCGGGAATACATCCGAACCGAAGTGGACAACGGCATCCTCAAGATCTGGCTCGATACCCGCAAATGGTCCCGCGGAAATGTGAAGATAAAGGCCTATGTCAGCTTTACCACACTCGACAGGCTCAGCGCATCCGGCGCCAGCGACGTCTTCGTCGACGGCGTTATCACCGGCGAGAACCTATTTGTCGACCTCAACGGGGCCAGCGATTTCAAAGGCGCCATCAATGTAAAGAATCTCCGGTTGGAACAAAGCGGCGCCTCGGATGCCCACGTCACCGGGGTAGTTTCGGGCGTGGCGGAGATCCATTCTTCGGGCGCCAGCGACGTAAAAGGCTATGACCTGACCATCCAGAACTGTAATGTCCACGCCTCCGGCGCCTCCGATATCCGGGTCACCGTCCGCAACGAGCTTACCGCCGATCTCTCCGGGGCCAGCACCGTCTTCTACAAGGGCGAAGCCGTCGTCAGGGACGTAAAGTCAAGCGGGGCCAGCGCGGTCAAAAAAAGCTCCTAAAACCATATTTATTTTTCTGGGAATCAAAAAGCTCGTACCTTTGCCCTCCACATCGCGAAGTAGAGCAGCGGTAGCTCGTCGGGCTCATAACCCGAAGGTCGGTGGTTCGATCCCACCCTTCGCAACACGGCGGGGACCTCGGCATGAGGTCCCCGCTCTTATTAGCGAGCTGCCGCCGAGGTCCCCCGTGTTGCGGGCCCCCGAAGGGGGCAATCATCGGCCCCGCCAGGCGCCTCGGCGCCGGTACCTCTCAGCTACCCTGAGATCGCTCAGCCACCCAAAAACAATATCTTTGCACCACTAAAAAATGAAATCCGGCTTCGTCTCCATCTTCGGCAAACCCAACGCAGGCAAAAGCACCCTGCTCAACGCCCTCATGCGCGAGAAACTCGCCATTGTCTCCCCCAAAGTGCAGACGACCCGCCACCGCATCAAAGGCATTCTGACAGAAAAAGACTATCAGATAATAATAAGCGACACCCCCGGCATCATCGAACCCCGCTACAAACTCCATGAGAAGATGATGCAGGCCGTCCGCAGCTCCCTCGAAGACGCCGATCTCGCCCTCCTGCTCGTGGATATCCGCGATAACTGGGAAGAGAACGACACGCTTTTTACCACCCTAAAGCTCAAGGCCCCAAGCCTGGTGATCCTCAATAAGACAGACGACGTCACAAAAGAAAAGCTCGCCGAAGCAAAGGAATACTTCAGCAACAAACCCTATTGCAAAGGCATCATCGCCATCTCTGCGCTGAAAAAAACGAACCTCGACGAGCTGCTCAAAGCCATCCTCGAAAGACTCCCCGAAGGCCAGCCCTTCTTCGAAGGCGACGACCTCACCGACCTGCCGACCAAATTCTTCGTCGGTGAACTCATCCGTGAAAAGATATTCGGCCTGTACGGCGACGAGATTCCCTATCAAACGACCGTACTGGTCCAGGAGTTCTCGGAGAAATCCACCCTGACCAAGATCCGGGCGGATATCATCGTCCAACGCGAATCCCAGAAAGGCATCATCCTCGGCGAAGGCGGCAAATCCATCCGCCAACTCGGGTCCGAAGCCCGCAAAGATATCGAAGCCTTCATCGACCGGAAGGTCTTCCTCGAACTGTTCGTAAAAGTGCGGCCCAAATGGCGTGACACCGAAAATTTCTTAAAAGAGTACGGATACAACGGATGAATTCGAACGCTTCCCATATAAAAATGTCGCGCCCGAAGGAGGGCCCTTCGGGACAACCCCAAAAGGAACAACAATAAATTAGATTCAGAAAATGAGCGGATTTACAGTGGCAATCGTGGGCCGGCCCAATGTCGGAAAAAGTACCTTCTTCAATCGTCTCCTCGAACAGCGAAAAGCAATCGTCGACGACGTCAGCGGCGTCACACGCGACCGCCAATACGGCGTTGCCGAATGGACCGGCAAAAGCTTTAACCTCATCGACACCGGTGGTTTCGTCCCCGAAAGCGAGGACGTGTTCGAACGCGAGATCAAAAAGCAGGTCCTCATCGCCCTCGAAGAAGCCAACGCCCTGATCTTCATGGTCGACGCCGCCACCGGCATTACCGACCTCGACGAGTCGATGGCCGATGTGCTCAGGCGCACCACCAAGCCCGTTTTCCTCGCAGTCAACAAGGTCGACAACAGCGACCGCCTCCTCGAAGCCGCCGAATTCTATAGCCTCGGGTTCGAAGAAATTTATTTCCTCTCTTCCATGACCGGTAGCGGTACGGGCGAACTCCTCGATGCGGTCACAAAACTGATCCAGGACGAACAAACGGAGCCGGAAGACGCCAACATCCCAAAATTCGCCATCATCGGCCAGCCCAATGTCGGCAAGTCCTCTCTTCTCAACGCCCTCATCGGCCAGGAACGCACCATCGTCAGCGATATCGCCGGCACCACCCGCGACACCATCCACACCCGCTATAACTTATTCAAAAAGGATTTTGTCCTCATCGACACCGCCGGTATCCGCCGCAAGACCAAGGTCCATGAAGACCTGGAATTCTATTCGGTCATCCGCGCCATCAAGGCGATGGACGAGGCCGACGTCTGCCTGCTAATGATCGACGCACCCAAAGGCATCACCGCACAGGATCTGAATATCTTTAGCCTCGCCGTAAAAAAAGGCAAAGGCATCGTCCTGCTGGTCAATAAATGGGACCTCGTCGAGAAAGAGACCAATACCGCAAAGGATTATGAGAAGGAATTGAAGCAGCGGCTCGCACCCTTCACCGATGTCCCCGTACTCTTCATCTCCGTCATCGACAAGACCCGCATCTTCCGCGCCGTCGAAACGGCCCTCGAGGTGTATGACAACCGCCAGCGCCGTATCCCGACAAATGAGCTCAACGAGGTGATGCTAAAAGCCATCGAGGCCTACCACCCACCTGTCGTCAGGGGCAATCCGCTGAAGATAAAATACATCACCCAGCTGCCCACCCACGTCCCCTCCTTCGCCTTCTTCTGTAACTTCCCGGACGACGTCAAGCAACCTTATAAGAACTATCTCGAGAACCAGCTCCGGGATCATTTTAATTTCAAAGGAGTGCCCGTCCGGCTTTTCTTTAGGAAAAAATAGTAGTTTCGCGCCCGCGCGGCCGAAAGCCGCGTATAAACCTTTAAATAAAAAACATGAAACAACTGTTGGCCGTCCTCGTCGTAGCTGCTGCTATGACCACTTCCTGCAACAACAGTGGCGTTGAAGCCGCTGCAGCTCCTAAAGCTGACTCGACCGTTAAAACCGCCGATTCCGCTGCCAAGATGGCCCCGGACACGCTGAAGGCCGCTCCCGCTGATTCGACAAAGAAGTAAAAAATTCCCGCCGTCAGGCGGGAATCTTTTTCAACACCTCTTCCACTTCCCTGCGATATTTCTTCAGCGCCTCCTTCTCCTGCCGGATAAACCCATTGTCCTGCAACCGCCCTACCACCGCATTCATCTCCTCCACAGATTCATACACCATCTTCCGAAAGGGATTGGTATAATCCTTCGCCCGCGACGTATATATCTCTCCCGTAAGCTTCTCTTTTATCCCAACACTCTCTTTCAGTAACCTATGCAGCCCCCCCGGGCCGCCACGCCGCAGCGAAAAGCCCGTCACCGCCTTCAACGCCGCCAGCGCATGCACCAGCTTGTCAAAAAGATATTGCTCGCCCTGCCGCAGATACCAGAGATGCACCTGCTCCCAACTCTTGATCTTACCGTTATGGATCTGCGTATTCAGCTGCCCCAACTGTGACTCGCGGATCAACTGCCCGCCCACATTGACCCAACCCTGCAAAGGCAGGCTCGACGGGATCAGTTGGACGAGGTCCTCAAAGCTGTCCACACTTTCTTCCCGGATGAGTCGCAAAAGCTGGTTGGCGGCGTGATACGCGATCAGCCCCCGATACATCGCCCAGGCGGGCGCAACCTTTACCAGGCGGACCTTCCGGTCGCTGTTCTCCCAGCCCTCGGCAAGGATCTCCAGCGAATCCACTTTCGAGGGCTCATCCCGCAAAAGGGCCGCACCGATCGCCACCAGGTCCTCTTCAGAATGTTTGCCCCTTCGCCCCTCTGCCTTCACCAAAGCAAGCCCGGTATATCGCTCCAACAGGGTCAGCGCCGTCACCATCTCGCCGATCGTGTCAGGCGCCAGGTAATCATATTCCAGCAGCTGCGTCCGGTCTATCCGCTTGTCGCGGTCGACATATTTCCAGGAATTGCGCGCAATGGCGTACATATTGTGAAGAAACCAGTAGGCCGGCATTACGACCAGCTCGTCGGTGCTGACATCGTTACTGATCAGCGCAAAAGGAACCGGGATATCCAGTTCGGCCGGGTAATCTCCCTTGGCAAGTATGGCATAGGAGGCAAATCGGCTATTGTGTTTGAGACTGACGCAAAGCCCCGGCCAGAAACCCCGGCCGGCCACGATCTCCCCATCGGGGCTACGGGAATTGTGATTGCTGCCGATCGTGGCGCCCGCCGCCATATTGCTCTGCCCCATCACCAGCGCCGCACAAAGGAAGGAGTTGTTATGGTGTTGCTCATGCGCAGGAAAGATCAACGAGTTCAACACCTCGCAACAGGAGATCGTCGCATTATTGCCCAAATAGGAGTTGATCAGCCGCGCTCCGTATTTCAATTGGGAGTGCGAGGCCATTACAAACCGGACGGCCTTTACCCCATAGAAGATGCGGCAGCCAAAACCGACGATCCCGTTCACCAGCTCGCAACCCTCACCCACCTGGGACATCGCTTCTGCCGAAGAGTTGATCGTGAGATTCTTCAATTTATTGGCGCCCTTCAGGTAGGCGTCGCTGCCGATCCAGACATCCTTGATGATCTTACAGTTCTTGATCACGGTCCGATCCCCCACCTTTCCATAATAGCCCCGCCGGTTGTCGAAAGCTGTTTCGGTAAAGGTCTTGAACTTCTCCTGCAAAACCTTGTCGTCCCGGTGCCGGGTCCAAAGCCAGGCATCCCCCGGCAGCATTCCGTTAAAGGGGATAATGCTTCGACCGCCGTTCTCATTGCACACCTCCAGCCAGATGCGGATGGACTCCTCTTCCCCCTCCTTCAAAACCCCATTGCCGAATTTAGCGTGATCCGTGGTGGCCATTTCATTCGTATTGACGATCATCACGTCATTACCGATGATATAATGGGAGAGATAGTTGGTATTGTCGATACAGACATTGTCCCCCAGGTCGCAGCTGATGATCGTGCTGTTATACAACCCCACCGGCCGGCGGAGGTTATGGAACTCGAGATAGTAGGGTTCCAGCTTGCCGATCCGTACCAGTCCGAAGAACTTACAGTTCTGCACCAGTTCGGCCGTGAACGCATCAGAAACAAGAATATCGTTCCAGTTCGCCGAAGTATTCCGGTTCCGCACCAGCACCTCGATCTCATACGCCGTCAGCTGCCTATAGCTGATGCCGCTGCGGTTCTGCACATTCCGAAGATAATATTCGTCCTTTCCTTTTGGAAGATAGCGGCTATCGATGAACTGGTAGCCAAGCGAGTTGATCGGGCTTTTCTTGATGTCATTCATATATTGGATGCTAAACGTTATTCAACCGTTACACTCTTGGCCAGGTTCCTGGGCTTGTCCACATCATATCCCTTCGCGACCCCGATATAGTAAGCAAGCAATTGCAACGGGATCACACTCAGGATCGGGGCGATCAACTCATCGGCCTCCGGAATGCGCATCACATCCTCCGCCATATTTTCAATGATCGCGTCGCCCTGGCTGATCACCGCAATCACCCTGCCTTTCCGGGCCTTGATCTCCTGGATATTGCTGACGATCTTCTCATGATAGGAATCCCGCGTCGCAACAAACACCACCGGTAGCTGCTCGTCGACCAACGCGATCGGACCGTGTTTCATCTCCGCGGCAGGATAACCTTCGGCGTGGATATAAGAGATCTCCTTCAGCTTCAAAGCGCCTTCCAACGCCACCGCGAAATTATAACCCCGGCCCAGGTACAGCGCATCCTTCGCATCCTTGTATTTCCCTGCCAACCGGCGGATATCATCATTCAGCTGCAGCACCTCCCGCACCTTTTCAGGAACGGAATGCAGCTCGCTCAGCAACTGCATATAACGCGTCGCATCGATCGTTCCCATTTCCCGGGCGATCTTCAGCGCGATCATCGTCAGCACCGTCAGCTGGGCAGTAAATGCCTTGGTCGAGGCGACGCCGATCTCCGGACCCGCGTGGGTATAGGCGCCGGCGTGGGAAATGCGGGCTATGGAACTGCCAACGACATTCACAACCCCAAGGATGATCGCCCCGCTCTCCTTCGCCTTCTCGATCGCCACGATCGTGTCTGCCGTTTCCCCGCTTTGCGAGATCGCAATGATCACATCCCCCTGATGGATCACGGGATTCCGATATCTAAACTCCGACGCATACTCTACCTCCACCGGGATACGGCACAACTCTTCAAAGACATATTCCGCCACCAACCCCGCATGCCAGCTCGTTCCACAGGCGATCATGATGATCCGTTTCGCCTCAGTTAATCTATTAATGTTCTGTTGGATCCCGGCCATCGTGATCGTTCCTTTCACCGCATCGAGCCGCCCCCTTAAACAGTCGAAGATGGTATCGGGCTGCTCGAAAATTTCCTTTAACATGAAATGATCGTATCCCCCCTTTTCGATGGCCGCCATCTCCAGGTCCAGCTTCTGAATGAAAGGAGTGATCTTCTCGTTCCCGAGATTCTTCAGGACCAGCTCGTCAGCCTTCAATATCGCCAGCTCGTAGTCGTTGACATAAACGACCTCCTTCGTGTATTCGATGATCGGCGATGCATCCGAGGCCAGGAAATGCTCTCCCTTGCCAATGCCGATCACCAGCGGACTGCCCTTTCGCGCCGCGATGACCGTATCGGGGTTATCCCTATCCAGCAGCACGATCACATAGGCGCCGACCACCCGTTTAAGGGCGATCCGGACCGCCTCTTCCAGCCCGCACTGGTTGTTCTCCTGGATGTCTTCGATAAAATTCAACAGCACTTCAGTGTCGGTATCGCTGTGGAAATGATACCCTTTCCGCACCAGTTCCTGCTTCAGCTGGGTAAAATTCTCGATGATGCCGTTGTGGATCATCGCCAGCCGCCCGCTGGCCGACAGATGAGGATGCGCATTCCGGTCACTAGGCTCGCCGTGCGTTGCCCAGCGCGTATGACCAATCCCCGCATGTGCATGCAGATCCTTGCCGACCAGGCTGTCTTCCAGCTCGGCAACTTTGCCTTTCTTCTTATACACCCGTAAACTTTCCGAAAGGGCCAGGGGCCCTTTGGCCGAAGGCCCGTTATTATTCAACAGAGCAACACCGCTACTGTCATAGCCCCGGTATTCAAGGCGTTTTAAACCTTTCAGAATGATTGGATAAGCCTCTCGTGGACCGATATAAGCAACAATGCCGCACATAGTTTGCAAAATTTTAGCAATACTACTTAAAAAAAGAACCCCGTCCAAAGGACGGGGTTCCTGACCCAGGGAGAATCATTTTTGTTTCCAATATCCCTCGATCCAAACCCAATTATCATTCACATACTTCCAGTGCGCCTTTACCCAAACCTTTTCACCCGGGGCCGAAGCCGTCGAACTATTCTCATACGAAGAAGGGTGATTATTGGTGCCCGGCCGATTCTGCAAGGAATCGGGATGGGGATAATTGTATTGGTTGTCGTTGTAATTGTCGCTGTTCTTCTCCGGCTCCTGCTGCCGTTGGGGCGTCCCCAGGTCCGATCCGTCGCCATAAGGATCCTCGGGCGCATCATCCGGATCATAATAATATCCGGGCGGCGCATAGCTCGGTGAATAGAAATAAGGATTGTAAGGATAACCGTAGTAGCCATAGGGATAACCGTAACCGTAATAAGGCCAGCCCCATCCAAGTCCGATGCCAAGGCCAAGACCCCAGCCCCAGCCACCACCCCAGCCATAATAACCCCGGTATCCGCCATAATAGCCGCGATAACCGCCATAGTGTCCGCGACCACCGTAATACCCATGTCCTCCGTAATAACCCCGGCCGCCATAATTACCGCCGCGATAGCCAACGCTTCCACGATAGCCGGCGCCGCCATAGCCGCCCCGGACCCCGCCATATCCACGGACACCCGCCGCACCGACACCCGGCCGTGAAAAGCCACTTACACCCCGGGCGCCAACACCCGAAAAACTCCTCGCGCCACCGCCGGAAAAGCCCCGCGAAAATCCACCGGAGAAGCTTCGGCCACCACCACCGGAAAAGCTTCGGCCACCACCGCCGGAAAAGCTTCGGCCACCGCCGCCGGAGAAGCTGCGGCCTCCCCCGCCAAAGCCCCGGCCGCCCCCACGCTGCGAATAACCGGGCAACCCGGCCACGAGGAGGAGCGCTGCAAGAATGAGTATTTTTACCTGTTTCATAAACTACGTTTGATCCTGCTTTAGACGCCAAAGCAGATGCATAGTTTAATTTACGACAAAAAAACAGGCAGAAAAAATCCGTTAAGCAATGCGCGCATATCATTAACAAACAAGCGCTTACAAAAGTATCCCCCGCATGATCACAAAAGCGACCGAAAAGTAGATCACCAGCCCCGTCACATCCACCAGCGTAGCCACGAACGGCGCCGAAGACGTCGCCGGGTCAGCCCCGAATTTCTTCAGGACTATCGGCAGCATACTACCCGCAATCGTTCCCCATAACACCACCCCGACAAGGGAAAATCCAACCGTACTGGCGATCAGGAAGGAGTGTTCGCCGTAGGTATGGAATATCTGGTTCCAAAGCATGACCCGGGTGAATCCGATGACGCCCAACACGGCGCCCAGCATCATCCCCGACAACAACTCCCGCCTGATCACCCGCCACCAATCGGTGATCGATATCTCTCCCAACGCCATCGCCTGGATGATCAGGGTCGAGGCCTGGCTTCCACTATTGCCCCCACTGGAAATAATCAGCGGCACGAATAGCGCCAGCACCACCGCTTTCGCGATCTCGTCCTCGAAATAACCCATCGCTGTGGCGGTAAGCATCTCGCTCAAAAAAAGCACCACCAACCAGACGACCCGCTTCTTGAAAAGCTTTACCAGCGGGATCTCCAGGTAGGGCTCATCCAACGCTTCGGTACCCCCGATCTTGGTAATATCCTCGGCGGATTCCTCCTGCGTGATCCACAGCACATCGTCGATGGTCACGATCCCCAGCAGGAGATGGTTATTGTCCAGCACGGGCAGCGCCACCCGGTTGTTCATCTTGAAGGCCTCGCTTGCTGTCTCCTGCGGATCGTTGACATTCAAGGCGATATAACGATTGTCAATAACGTCTCTGATCTCTTTCTCGGGGTTGGCCAGGATGATCTCCCGGATCCGGATATCGTCGATGAATACCCCCTTGTCATCCACCACGTAGATGACGTCGATGGTCTCACTATCCTTGCCCACTTCCCGGATATGATCGATCACCTCCCGCACCGTCCAATCCTCCTGCACCGCGATATAATCCGGAGTCATCAACCGGCCCACGCTGCCCTCCGGGTAACCCAGCAGCGATAGGGTGATCCTGCGTTCCTCCGGATCGAGGGTCTTGATCAGTTCCTTCACCACCCCGCTCGGCAGCTCTTCCAGGAAAGAGGTTCGGTCATCCGCCGAAAGATCGTTCAACAGTTCGGCGGTTTTAAAGGCCGGCAGATCCTGGATGATCCGCTTCTGCGTCGGCACATCCAGGATCTTGAAAACACTGGAAGCCCGGTGAATGCTCAAATGACCGATGATCTGGCTCTCATAATCGGGAAACTCATAGATCAGATCGGCCACCTCGCTGATGTTCTGATTGTTCAGGAAATCCTTTATACGAAGCACGTCCTCCGAGTGGATCACCTCCGTGAATTGGTCCTTTAGATCAATATTTTCCGCTTCCGTCGACATGGCTCCAAACCTACGTCAAAAATGTTAAATTGCCCGCCAAAATCAGGTTGCCCCGATGATCTTACCATCGCTGTTCATTGCTCCGACATCGGAAATGGGAAGAGGGGTCTTTACGTCCATAGATATCGCAAAGGACACTGTGCTCGAAGTGTCCCCCGTTATCGTTATGACCGGGGAAGAACGCCGGCTCCTGGACCAGACCCTTTTGCATGACTATATCTTCGAATGGGGCAATCGCCGCGAAGGCTGCTGCATGGCGCTCGGCTATGTGCCCCTCTACAATCACTCCTACAAGTCCAACTGTGAATACGAAATGGATTTTGATCAGCAGTTGATCACCATAAAGGCGGTCCGCTTCATCAAGGCAGGCGAAGAGATCTTTATCAACTACAACGGCGATTGGAATAATAAGACGCCCGTTTGGTTTGACAGGAACGCCTAGCGCCGCCTGCGGCCCGTGATCGGCGCCCATTTCAAAGTGAAGTCGATCCCGACACTGTTCATATCCACCTGCCCAAGCCCCAGTTTCTTCGTCGGCAGCTTCATATAAGGCGCGACCAGCAACGAAAAACTATTGCTGAGCCCCGTCTCGACACCCGCGGAAAGATTCACCGTCGAGAATAGGTTGGTGCCATGGGTCGGCAGATGGTCCAGCGAGCTGCATACATCCCGCGAAAGATGACGCCAGTACATATTCGCATTCTCCGTCGTCATCAGGTAGGACGAAGAACCGGCGCTGATAAAGAATAAAGTATTACCTGCGACACTGAAATCGTACCGGAGGTTGAGCGGGATCTCCATCATATAGAAAGATCCCTTGACGATCGTCACGCTGCTGCTGTAGATATTGTATTGTTGGTAAAAACCCTGCGGCGCATGATAGTCCTGGTTGCGCGCTGCATAATTCCTCCTCGTAGCCAGGATGCCGGTGTTCAGATACCAGTGCGGCGCAAACATATAATCCACGGTCAGCCCGATGCTGCTGCCCGCCTTGTCACCGGCCAGTGAATTGACCGAAGCAAAGTCCGGCGCCAACGTCAACCCGAATTGCCATTTGCGATTGATCTCGTAAATTCCTTTTCTCTTGATCAGGGTCGGAGCGCCCGATTTCGCATTGAACGCCCTCAGCGCCGAATCACCGATCACCGGCCGCTTCGCCAGGCTTCGCGGCCGCTGCACATAAGCCAGGCTCAGCTCCGTCTCCGCCCTCGTCGGAGTCGTCGTACCCGAATTCACCGTAGAAGCCGCGCCGGCAGACACCCCATTCGCACCGGTTGCATCGGAACCGCTCAAATCCTTCGGATCTGCCGCTCTCAAACCCTTCCCATCCGAACCCTTCCCATCCCGCCGGCCCATTCCTCGCCCTCCGCTGCCCACAACCGCGCTTGATGCCCCGGTGGGCGCAACCCCACCGGCTGCTGCCCTGTTCCCCCGTGCCCGATCAACCGGCGCCCCGCCGGGGGCAACCGAAGCCGCGCTCGCCCCGCCAGGGACGGCCGTAGCTGCATTCGCCCCGCCAGGGGCGGCAGAAGTCGCAGGCGCAGTCCCACCCCCCTGAGGTGCGGACGATGAAGAAGAAGTAGCAGGTGTAGAAGTAGCCTTATCGGTATTCGCAGATTTTTGAGCTTGAACAGACGTTGTCGTTTCAGATGTCGTCGCTTTGGCAGGTACAGTACGGCCAGCCGCCGACGTCGCACCCGGACTGCTACCGGAAGAAACCCCCGGCCGCATCAGGTAATACCCGACGCCAAGCAACAACAGCAGGGCAGGGGCATAGTAGAAGGGAAAGCGACGGATATGACGGATCGGATTCCAGCCCGGACGGCCGAACTCCTGCGTCATCCGCACTTCCAGCCTCTCCCAGGAACGCGGACCCAGCACATCGCCGGGCTCATATTCCTGGGCTGCCTCCTGGCTGAAGCGGTCCAGCTCCTTATCGGATAGGTTCAACATAAGCTTTATGGTCAGTTTTTTTTGTTAGGATCTTTCGTAGGTTCTCTCTTGCTTTCGATAGATTGGATTTGGACGAGCCAACGGATATATCGAGATGCTGCGCGATCTCCTCATGCGTCAAACCCTCGATAACAAATAGATTGAAAACGGTGCGATAGGCGGGCGACAGCTGCCGGATCGCTTCAATGATCTCCTTATAGGATAAAATATCGATCCCCGTCTCCTGCTTGTCGGCAATATTCTCCGCATCCTCCGACAGCATCTGCCCATTGATATAAGATGCATTCTTGCGGTAATGATCGATACACGTATTGACAAGGATCCGCTTGAACCAACCCTTCAGCGATGCCAACACATCCGCATGACGGGACTCCTCGAATTGATGAATGTTTTTGAAAAGCTTTATAAATCCTTCATTCATGATCTCTTCCACTTGTTCAAGGCTATTTTGATAACGATAACAGATTTTAACAGCATAATCCTTGAGCAGACAGTAAAGTTCTTTCTGGCTTGCACGGTCGTTCGAACGGCAACCGGCAATTAAAGCGTGTATTTGCGTGTTTCCTGCAATCAATTCGGATGTGCGGTATTTAAAGTGGTAGATAAATTAAGAACGCACAACTTAGTTTTCCTAATTGGCATTATACGTAAAAGAAATGTTAATGGTTGCTTTTTTGCGGCCAAATCCACAAATTGGCCGGTGAACCCTTACCCGCCACAGTAGACCTTTGATAAACAATATTTTATCTTGGCAGCCCAGTACAAGTTACCGCAAGATCCGCCTGCAGATACAGCTGCGCCTGGATATTTTTTTCGCCCGCCAGCAACCCGATCAGCTTCAGCTGTCGCAGCTCTCCCGTAGTATAAAGATTGGGCATGACCATACGGTTCAGCTGCATATTCAGCGACGGCATATTCGTCTTCAGCAGCGCCGCCAGGTCCAGTACGCTGTTGCCCTGCAGGTTCCGCCGGATCTTACCCCGTAGCAACGTCCTGGCCATCTTCACAAGGAGATCGTGGGTCTCCAGCGAATAGGAGATGTCCGGTACGCTCAACGTCTGACGCGCAGTATCCAGCACGGGCGTTCCCCGCAAAAAGATACGCCCCGTATAGCTCCCGCCAAAGTCGATCCGCAGCTCGATCTTATGCCGCTCGATCCCCTTCACCGCCAC
Source organism: Puia sp. (assembly GCF_035546395.1). Lineage (GTDB taxonomy): Bacteria > Bacteroidota > Bacteroidia > Chitinophagales > Chitinophagaceae > Puia. Next base: position 158,210 of record NZ_DASZXR010000002.1, read on the forward strand.
CTCCTTGACAACCACCGTCCGCCCCTTGTACTCAAAGGTCTTGTCATGCAGCGAGTCATTCAGCAGCTTGCTGATAAAGGAATACTCATAGTTGGCCGGGAGATAGAGCGCAACCCCGCTTCGATTGGCGCCGGGATGCAGCGAGGGTAGGGGCGGAGGCGCCATGCTCCTGGGATCGGAGCTCAGTTCCGGCCGGCAGGAGATGCCAAGGCTCACGGCAAACGTATCGCGGACATAATTCAACGTTCCGACCCGCACGGCGACCGGGTTGATGATAAGATATCCATAAGGGCCGATCGGTGTTTTCTGCCAGGCCCTGGCCGCCGTCTGCCGGAGAAATTTCGCCACATCCGTCTGCCCCGCCGTTACGTCAAAGCCCCGGGTGAAGTAGAGAACGCTGCTTCGGATGCTGTCCATGATCTCCTGGGTCATATCCACCGAAAAGATCGACATATTGCAGGGATCCAGGGCCTTTACCTGGTCGACTACCGAAGCGGTGCGAATATGGTAGTCGGGTTGAAAGCCCAGCTGAGAACTGAACGCAATATCCACGCGCCGCATCGGCTCGCGGTCAAAACCACAATATCCCATCACCCAGGGACTCACGGGTTTGCCCAGCGCGCAAAGACATTTGCCGCCCGCCACCTGGTAATTGCCTTGCATGGCGATACTGATGCGGTTGTTGATACAACGCAGGATGAACCCGCTCCGCACAAATCGATATTTATAGCGGAGATCACAGGAAGGCTGTAAATAGTCGGGCCAGCCGGGCGAAACGAATTCCCTGGGGAACATCGAATCGGCTGCCAACAGCAACGGCCGACCGGCGATCTTGATCGGCAGATCGATCTCCGAGGAAGGCAACGCCGGCAGACTGTCGCTCACTAGCACCGTTTCCGCCGGCGCAGTCAGCTTTTTTGAAGGCCCACAACCGGTAACTCCCACTATCGCTATAAGGAATACAAAAAAATGGCGCATCGCCCTAAATTACTTTTTTCTCGCGTTCTTCGTCTTGTCAATTACGTCCACAAGCCCGCCCGAAAAGAAATTGTCCTCCGTCAGCTGCCAGAACATTACCCCGCCCAGCTTCTTGCGCATCGCATATTCGGTCTTCAGCCGGATCGACGTCGTATCGTCAAAGCTCGCAAACAACTGCTCCTTCGCATTGTACTTATAAGGCGCCTGTGCCACCGGGTCCCAATGGTAGACCCAGCCGCTGTCCGCGGAAAGCCGCGTGGCCTGGTCCCGCCAGGGCATCCCCCGATAGAAATGACAAGGCCGGTAAAGCCCGTTGTTGACGCTGTCAACTCCCTGGAAGATCCGCGCATAAAAGGCCATTCCGATCACCACCTTCCTCAGCGGCACGCCCGCTGAATCCAGCCAGCGGACCGCATGATCCACCGACTCGACCTGCTGCGGCGTGGAATAAAGCCCCGTATGATGCCCCGTCATCGTACTGTAGCCGTTTACCAGGTCATAGGACATCACGTTGATATAATCGACCAGCGGCGCGACCGACTTCCAATCGATCGAAGTCTGCAGATAGCTGGTAAAGCCGCCCGCCGCAAAGCTGATCTCCGCCTTCCGTCCCAACGTCTTGCGCAGCAACCGCACCACCGCCGTAAAATTGTCCTTGTCTTCCGGCTTGTATGGATAATCCGGAACATTCGTCAGCGCCGGGTATTCCCAGTCCAGGTCGATGCCGTCGGTGTGGAAATAATCGCTCATCTCCCTGGCGCTTTTGGCAAACTCCCGCCGCCCGCTGTCCGTGGAAAAGACATCCGTACAGGTCTTGCAACCACCCCAGCCTCCAAGCGACAGAATAACCCTCAGCCGGGGATGCTTTTCCTTCAGCGCAACCAGCTTTTGGATCGTCGTAGTATCCCGGGCATTGTTGGCGTCAAGCCGGTTGCCCCTCAAATGACAGAAGCTAAAGATGATGTGCGTCAGTTTTTCAGTCGGAAAGCTGTCGATGCCCGTGGGCCGCCCCGCATAATAGCCGATCACGGCCGGCCGTTGCGCTTCGACGGTAATGCCCGCGATCACCAATAAAAAAGCAAGTAACAGGAGTCTTGGGGTCATAGTCATATTTTGCGAGCCGAATGTAATATATTTAACGGGCTAAACAACTACTAAATGGACCGCCGTCAATTTCTCTCCACAAGCGCAGCAGCGCTCGCCGCAACGTCTCTCCCGTTCACCCCTGCCGCCTCCATGTCCCTGCCCGCTATGACAGCCCAACAGATCATCAATGCACTCGTCGCCGATATCCCTGGCGCCCCATTTCCCAACACGGTGGATACCATAAAAGCCGGCGATCCCAACACGCCGGTAAAAGGCATCGTCACCACCATGTTCGCCACCAATGAGGTCATCGGCAAGACGATCAGCCTCGGCGCCAACTTCATCATTGCTCACGAACCTACCTTCTATAACCATGCCGATGAAACCGCCTGGTTGGGCGACGACCCCGCACTAAACAACAAGCAGGCTTTGCTAAGACAACATGGGATTGTCGTGTGGCGATTTCATGACGGCATCCACGCCCACAAACCCGACGGCATCCGCATGGGCGTTCTACAGGCCCTCAGCTGGGACAAATACTATAACCCCGACCAGCCATCCATCACCAACTTACCCAAACCGATACCCCTTTCCGATCTCATCGTGCACTGCAAAAAAAGCCTGAAGATTGGTAAACTCAAATTCATCGGCGATCTTACCCAATCCTGCAAAAAGATCGCTCTCGCGCCCGGCGCAAGCGGTGGGCGAAAGCAGATCGGCCTGATCCAGCAATATCAGCCCGATGTTTTGATCTGCGGGGAGCTCAATGAATGGGAAACCAGCGAATACGTTCGCGACCTCAACTACAGTAAAAAGATATCCCTCATCGTCCTCGGCCACTCCGTCAGCGAAGAACCCGGCATGGAATGGCTCGTTCCCGTCCTGAAACAAAAAGCCCCCGGAATTCCAGTTACTCACCTTCCTTCCGGGGACCCCCACAGTTTCATGTGACTCCTACTATCTAAGAATTACTATTTCTTCGCGGCTTCGGCTCGGATCACATTCAACGCGCCACCCGCCTTGAACCAGCCGATCTGCTGTTCATTATAGGTGTGGTTCAGCGTGACCTCATCCTTGCTGCCATTCTTATGGTTCAGCACCATCGTCAGCGCCTTGCCGGGAGCAAAGCTCGTCAGCCCGGCGATATCGATGCTGTCGTCCTCCTGCACCTTATCATAGTCTTCCTTATTCGCAAAGGTCAGCGCCAGCATCCCCTGCTTTTTCAGGTTCGTCTCGTGGATCCGGGCAAAGCTCCGGACAACGATAGCGCGAACGCCCAGGTGGCGGGGCTCCATCGCCGCATGCTCGCGGGACGACCCTTCACCATAGTTCTCGTCACCGACGACAACGCTGCCAATGCCGGCGGCCTTATATGCGCGGGCCGTAGCAGGCACCGCCCCATATTCGCCGGTCAGCTCGTTCTTCACAGAATCCGTCTTGTCGTTGTAGAAGTTCACCGCACCGATCAGCATATTATTGGAGATGTTGTCGAGGTGACCACGGAATTTCAGCCAGGGACCGGCCATCGAAATATGGTCCGTCGTACACTTGCCCTTGGCCTTGATCAGCAGCTTCAGACCCTTCAGATCGGTGCCTTCCCAGGCAGCGAACGGTTCCAGCAATTGCAAACGCTGGCTGTCGGGCTTCACGACGACCTGTACGCTCTTCCCGTCCTCGGCAGGCGCCTGGTAACCGGCATCTTCCACCGAAAACCCCTTGGGAGGTAATTCCACACCCTTGGGCTCGTCCAGCATCACTTCTTCACCCTTCTCATTTTTCAGTTTATCCTTCAGCGGGTTGAAGGAGAGATCACCGGCGATCGCAAAGGCCGTTACGATCTCGGGGCTGGCGACAAACGCATGCGTGCTGGCCAGACCGTCGTTACGCTTGGCAAAATTACGGTTGAAGGAGGTGATGATCGAGTTCTTCCGGTTCGGATCATCGATATGCCGGGCCCACTGACCGATACAGGGACCGCAGGCGTTGGCCAGCACCACACCGCCGATGCTGTCAAAGGTCTTCAGGAAACCATCCTTCTCGATCGTATAGCGCACTTGTTCAGAACCCGGCGTAATCGTAAATTCTGCTTTGGTCTTCAGCTTCTTGTCGATCGCCTGTTGCGCCAGCGACGCGCTTCGGCTGATGTCTTCGTAAGAAGAGTTGGTACAGCTTCCGATCAGGGCTACCTCCAGTTTCTCGGGCCAGTTGTTGTCCTTAACCGCCTTGGCGAATTCGCTGATCGGCCATGCGAGATCGGGCGTGAACGGGCCGTTCACATAAGGCTCCAGCGTATTCAGATCGATCTCGATCACCTGGTCGTAATATTTTTTCGGATCAGCATAGATTTCCTTGTCCGGCCGGAGCGTATCGCGAATTCCGTCGGCCAGCGCAGCCACTTCTTCCCGGCCGGTAGCCTTCAGGTAAGCAGCCATCTTTTCGTCGTAGGCAAACAGCGAACACGTTGCCCCGATCTCCGCACCCATATTACAGATCGTACCCTTGCCGGTGGCGCTCAGGCTATCGGCTCCTTCGCCGAAATATTCCACGATCGCACCCGTACCGCCTTTTACCGTCAGGATACCCGCCACTTTAAGGATAATGTCCTTGGCGCTGGTCCAGCCGCTCATCTTCCCGGTAAGCTTCACGCCGATCAGTTTGGGCATCTTCAATTCCCAGGGAAGACCCGCCATCACGTCTACGGCATCCGCACCGCCGACGCCGATGGCCACCATCCCAAGTCCACCCGCATTCGGGGTATGGGAATCCGTTCCAATCATCATCCCGCCGGGGAAAGCGTAATTCTCCAACACAACCTGGTGGATGATCCCCGCACCGGGTTTCCAAAAACCGATGCCGTACTTATTGGAAATGGAGGCGAGAAAATCATAGACCTCCTTATTGACGTCTTTCGCCGTGGCCAGGTCGGCAGCCGCGCCGGTCTTGGCCTGGATCAGGTGGTCGCAATGCACCGTAGAGGGAACAGCAACCTTTTCGCGGCCGCAGGTCATGAATTGCAACAGGGCCATCTGCGCCGTGGCATCCTGCATCGCAACGCGGTCCGGCGCAAAGTCTACATAATCCTTGCCCCGTTCGTAGGCACGTTTCGGGGTTTCAAAAAGGTGGGAATAAAGGATTTTTTCAGCCAGGGTCAGCGGTTTGCCTACCAGCTTCCGCGCAGCGTCCACTTTAGCAGGCATCGCGCCGTACAGCTTCTTAATTAAGTCTAAATCAAAGACCATGATAAATGTTTTTAATATGACGGACCCACGGGGCCGCCGCCCGCAAATTTAACCCAAAAATGCTTCTCAACCCGGTCGATTTTTTATAAATTAGCCTTATGAACAGACTGAAACACTTCATCGAGTGGCAAGTGTTCGGGGTGTGCACAGCAATTGGTGAAAGAATGGGTATCGCCACTTCCCGTATCCGGACCTGGTTCATCTATATTTCCTTCCTCACCATGGGCTCACCTCTCATTGTCTATTTCATCCTTGCCTTCTGGATGAATATCAAGCGGTATATCCTTTCGGCCAGACGGAATCCACTCAAATATCTGTGATCAGCCGCTAAAATGTTTCTTTGTTCCAATTCGATTTCTCATATACAGACTATGAGCAATTGATGAACGACCTGGCGCAACGGCTGAACGTGCCGGTAGTCAATCACCAACTCATCTTCCCTGAGTCAGTCGCCTCCGGCAGCCTTACGTTTGTCCGCCTGCCCAACGGCATCCACGTCAACATCGTCAATTGTAAATTCAACCAGGACTGGCTGCTCTGCCGCCGCAAGATGCGCGAACAGTTCTATACCCTTCGCTTTCATGAGCTGACCATCCCCAACACCCTCGAGATCCGCATCGGCGACGAACGGCTGAGGGAATCCAATACCACCCGCGCCATCGCCTATCTCACCAACACCCTCTCCGACTGGGCCTACCTGGGCGCAAAAGGAACCGTATATAAGGGCATCGACGTGCTGTTCAGCCCGAAATGGCTGGCCGACTACCTGGGATTGAATGAGATAGATGACGTCCTCACGGCCTACCTGTCCCTGCAGGTCGAGAATGTCCACCGCGAACCCCTCGACAGCGAATACCGCCGCCTCATGCAGGAGATCGTCGAGGTCGAGGAGAACAACCCGATGCGGCTGGCGATCATCCAGAACAGGATCATGCTGCTGATCGAACGGTTTTTCCTTCGCATCTACCAGCGCCGCAAGAACCCCTTCTTTGACCTCCCCCTGTCAAAAGCCGATATCGACCGCGTCATGCAGGTCGAAGCAACCCTCACAAAGGACATTTTCGAACCCGCGCCGACCATCAGCCAGCTGGCGCGGATGGTCTCGATCAGCGAATCCAAACTAAAAAAAGACTTCAAGCTGCTTTACGGCGTTCCCGTCTACGAATACTTTCAAAAGGTTAGAATGCAGGCAGCCAAGGATAAGCTGCTCGCCGGGGGCCACACAGTGAAGGAAGTGGCGATGGAATTGGGCTATTCCAACCTTAGTAACTTTACCATCGCCTTTAAAAAAGAATTTGGGCTCCTGCCCAGTAAATTGTTAACCCCATATTAAATCCGCGCAAAATGCGCGAAAAATACCCACTTATCGGTATCTTTATGGCATCCCGTTTTTAATTCCTCTTATACCGGAAAGACCAGGCCGATCCACCACTCTATAATTGGGAAACTACTCTGCGTATTTGTACCAGCTGTTCCAGTAATCCCTGTAAAAGATCCAGTCGCAGCATGTTGGCTCCATCGCTCTTGGCGATGGAAGGATTCGGATGTGTTTCTATGAATAGGCCCTCGGCGCCGGTGGCAATTGCAGCCTTCGCGATCGTACTGATCAGTTGCGGGTTGCCACCGGTGACCCCGCTGGTCTGATTGGGCTGTTGCAGCGAATGTGTACAATCCATCACCACCGGAGCCCCATGCTCCTGCATCCACGGAATATTCCGATAGTCCACGACCAGATCCTGGTATCCAAAAGTGGTTCCCCGCTCGGTCAGCACGATCTTCTCATTCCCCGCCTTCCGGATCTTCTCCACCGCGAACTTCATCGCCGGCCCGCTCAGGAACTGCCCCTTCTTCACATTGACCACCTTCCCCGTTTCCGCTGCCGCTAACAGCAGATCCGTCTGCCGGCACAGAAACGCCGGGATCTGCAGGATGTCCACATACCGGGCCGCCGGCGCCGCCTCGTCATGCGCATGGATATCCGAAGTCGTCGGCACCCTGTATTTCTCACCCACCTTTTTGATCAGTGAAAGCCCGTTGTCATCCCCGATCCCGGTAAAGCTCCCCGCGCTGGTCCGGTTAGCCTTCCGGTAAGACGCCTTGAAAACATAGGGGATCCCCAGGTTCCGGCAAATTCCCGATACCTTGTCGGCCACCTCCATCACCAGCTCTTCACTCTCGACTACGCAGGGCCCCGCGATCAAAAAGAAATTCTTCTTATCGTAAGATTGATCCTGGAACAGATCATATAGAAATTGCATGGTGCAAACCTAATACAAAAATCCAACTTTGGCCTCTTTGGCAAAATCCTTACGTTTGCACCCCAAAACCCCCGACATGGTTAAAGAAAAAGTCCTCGTCATAGGAGCCAGCGGTCAGATCGGCGTCGAACTTACCCTCGCCCTCCGGCGCATCTACGGCAACGCCAACGTCGTTGCCTCCGATCTTCGGGAAGAGAACGAGCTGCTCAAAGGCTCCGGCCCCTATGTCTCCCTCGACGTCATGAACAAGGAAATGCTCCATGTCCAGGTCATCCGGCAGAACATCACCCAGATCTACCTCCTCGCGGCCATCCTCTCGGCCACCGGCGAAAAGAACCCCAATCTCGCCTGGCATCTCAACATGCAGGGGCTCCTCAACGTCCTCGACATCGCCCGCGAAGAAAAGCTTCATAAGGTCTATTGGCCCAGCAGCATCGCCGTGTTCGGCCCCACCTCGCCCCGTCAGGAATGCCCCCAGCGGACGATCATCGAACCCAGCACCGTCTACGGCATCAGCAAATACGCCGGGGAATTCTGGTGCAATTATTTCTTCGAACGCTATGGCGTAGACGTGCGCAGCATCCGCTACCCCGGCCTTATCAGCTACAAATCCGCACCCGGCGGCGGTACCACCGATTACGCCGTTGAGATATTCCACGAAGCGCTCGATGAAAACAACTACACCTGCTTCCTGAAAGAGGATACCTACCTTCCCATGATGTACATGCCGGACGCCATCCGCGCCACCATCCAGCTGATGGAAGCACCCGCGAAGAACCTCACCGTCCGCACCTCTTATAATGTATCGGCCCTGAGCTTCTCCCCCAAAGAGATCGCCGCAGAGATCAAAAAGCATATCCCGGAATTTACTATCCGCTACCAGCCCGACTATCGCCAGCATATCGCCGACAGCTGGCCGCAAAGCATCGACGACTCCGTCGCCCGGGAAGACTGGGGCTGGAAACCGGAATACGATCTGTCCCGGATGACCGCTGATATGCTGCAAAACCTACCTAAACAATAGACTTTTTCATTAAATTGCAGGATGAACCGCTTTAGACTCATCCTGCCTCTGCTTTTCGCCGCCCAAACCGTTGCCGCGGCGCCAATTACAGCCCCTGCCCCGACCTTTCGCAATGGCCAGTGGCGTGCCGTTCTTCTCAGAAAGGATGGCAACAATATCCCCTTCAACTTCGAAGTAAAAGACAGCGCGGGCAAACAGGTGCTCTATCTTCGCAACGCCGGCGAACATATCCTCGTTGACGATATCACCCGGGACGGCGACTCCCTGTTTATAAAATTCCCCTTTTATGAATCGCAGCTTCGTGCCCGCGTAACACCCGAAGGCAACCTCGAAGGGGTCTGGCTTCGCCATCTCGCAGACAGCTGGCTGGCAGTGCCATTTACGGCATCCTATGGAGAGCCCTTCCGCTTCCGCCCTGACCTCCATCTCGATTACCTTTCCGCCGCCGGTCGTTGGGCCGCCGTCTTTCGCTCGACCACGAACCCTACCGACACCACCTTCCGCGTCGGCGAATTCAAACAGACCGGCGACAAGATCACCGGCACCTTCCTCGACGCCGGAGGTGACCTCCGTTACCTCGAAGGCGCAGTCATCGGCGACTCGCTAAAACTCTCCACCTTCGACGGGACCCACGCCTACTATTTCAGCGCAAAGATCGGCAATGACGAACTCACCGGCGGCTACTACTACGCAGGCCCCACCGCCGTCTCCACCTGGACCGCCCATAAAGACGCCAACGCCCACCTCGAAGACCAGTTCGCGATGACGAAATGGAACCCGAACGTCCCCTTCACCTTCACCTTTAAAGATCTCGCCGGGAACAACGTCTCTCTCTCAGACCCAAGATACAAGAACAAGGTCGTGATCATCCAGATCATGGGCTCCTGGTGCCCGAACTGTATGGATGAGACCCGCTTTCTCAGCGGATTCTATAAGGAATATCACAACAAAGGAGTGGAGGTCATCGCCCTCGCCTACGAACGCAGCACCGACTTCGCCCGTAGCCAGGCCAGCGTCCGCACCTTCCAGCAACGCTTCGATGTCACTTACCCGATGTTGATCACCGGCGCAGCCGTCGGCGATCCCGACCGCGCGAAAAAGACCCTCCCGCAGATCGAGGCGATCGTCAATTTCCCGACCACCATCTTCGTCGGCAAGAGCGGGAAGATCGAGAAGATCCATACCGGCTTCAGCGGCCCCGGCACGGGTCAGCATTATGAAGATCAAAAACAGGAATTCTATACCCTCGTCAACGATCTCCTCGCGGCTAAACCGTAGCTATTTCCATAAGATCGTACCCATTATTTTATCTTCATCGATCAACCCGAGCGTGCGTGAGTCCAGCGCCTTCCCGCGGTTATCCCCCAACACAAAGAATTTGCCGGTGGGCACCCGCAACGGACCGAAATTGTCCTGGTTCCAGCTCTTCTGATAGACCCGGTAGACATCTTCGTCCCGAAGTCCCGCCGGCAGGACATATCTCGTACTCGGTACCCGTTCTTTCTTCACGACCCGGTCTTCCAGCGGGATATACAGCGTGTCGGTATAGGGCGGGATCGTATAAGCCTCGTCCTCCTGGTACACGAAGGAACCGGCATACTGCTGATCGATCTTATAAATATGCTTTAGCCGCAATCCCCCATCGGCTTCATTGCCGTTGACGAACAACGTCCCCGCTCTCAGCTCGACGATGTCCCCGCCGACGCCGCAAATGCGATTGATCAGCAACCGTTGTCCCTGCGCCGGCACCACCGCCCGGTAGGCGATCAACCGGAAACGCTTCGGCGACTTCAACCTGGTGATGAAATATACACCGCCACCTATTTTCAATACCCGGAAAAACTGGGTCGCCCGGCCTGTAAGCCATAGGCAAAAAAGGAGGCCGCAGAAAAGCGCGGTCAGGATCATGGGGTTCAAAGGGGTTTATTCACCCCTAAAATACGTAAATTGCACCCATGCAGCAATACCTTGATCTTCTTCAACATATCCTCGACACCGGGGCCGTGAAGACCGACCGTACCGGCACCGGGACGATCAGTTGCTTTGGCTACCAGCTGCGCTTCGATCTCTCCAAAGGCTTTCCGCTGGTGACAACCAAGAAATTACATCTGAAAAGTATCATATATGAGCTGCTTTGGTTTCTCCGCGGCGATACCAACATTAAATACCTGAAAGATCATGGCGTCAGCATCTGGGACGAATGGGCGGATGCCGATGGTGAGCTCGGTCCTGTGTACGGCAAACAATGGCGCAGCTGGGAAGGCGCCGGCGGCAAGACGGTCGATCAGATCTCCCAGCTGATCGAACAGATCAAAAAGAATCCCGACAGCCGCCGCCTGATCGTAAGCGCCTGGAATGTCGCCGATCTCCCCGATATGGCCCTCATGCCCTGTCACGCGTTGTTCCAGTTCTATGTCGCCGCTGACAAAAACGGCGTCCAACGCCTCAGCTGTCAACTATACCAGCGCAGCGCCGATGTATTCCTCGGCGTTCCATTCAATATCGCGTCGTACGCGCTGCTCACCCTCATGGTAGCGCAGGTCTGCGGATTCGAACCCGGTGAATTCATTCATACCTTCGGGGATGTGCACCTCTACAGCAACCATCTCGGGCAGGCAAAGCTTCAGCTGACCCGTTCACCTTATGCCCTGCCGGTAATGAAACTCAACCCGGCCGTGAAAGATATCTTCGGATTCCAATTCGAAGACTTCACCCTCGAGAACTATCAATCCCATCCTGCCATCAAAGCCCCGGTAGCAGTATGATCATCTCCCTCATCGTCGCCGCATCCGAAAACAACGCGATCGGCAAGGATAACCAATTGCTCTGGCATCTGCCCAACGATATGAAATTCTTCAAGAACACCACCTGGGGAATGCCGGTGATCATGGGGCGTAAAACATACGACGCGCTGGCCGGCGAGCCCTTACCCGGCCGCTTCAATTTCGTCATCACCCGCCAAAAGGACTGGCAGCCCCGCAATAAAAAGGTGACGGTGACTCCCAGCCTGGGGCTGGCGCTAAAAGGCGCCGAAACGACGGACTGCAAAGAGACTTTCGTCATCGGCGGCGGCGAGATCTACAGGGAGGCAATGCCGATCGCCGACCGCATCTATATGACAAGGGTCCATACTAAACTGGATGGGGACACGTATTTCCCGCCTATCGATGAAAGTCAGTGGCAGCTCACCGGCAATCTTGATTTTCCCGCCGACGAAAAGCACGCCTACGCCTATAGCTTTCAGGTGTGGGATCGGAAAAAATAAACCCATGTATTCGCCGTTCCGGCTTGCCCAGAAATATCTCCGGTATTATCTCACCGCCGCTAATGGCCGCGGACATGGCACTCATTCGCCCTTTGTCTTCGAGTTCATCACAAAGGTGCTCAACGACCGGCAGCCCTGTCCGGCTTACGACACCGTCGAACAGCTTCGCCGTCAGCTGCTCGCCGACTCCACCCTCCTTGAAATAAAGGACATGGGCGCCGGCTCGGCCTATACCACAGACACCCATACCCGAACCATCGCAGACATCGCCAAAAAGGCGGCGAAACCTCCCCGCCTCGGCAAACTGCTCCACCGTTTCGCCCGTCATTACCAACCCTCCACCATCCTCGAGCTGGGCACTTCCATGGGTCTTTCTACCGCGTACCTCGCCACCGGTGCCCCCAACGCAGCTGTATATACCATCGAAGGCGCCCCACAAGTCGCTGCCGCCGCAGAACACAATCTCCGATCGCTTCACCTCACCCCAACAGTGCTCACCGGCTCCTTCGACGAGCAACTACCCGCATTGCTCCCCCGCATCCCGCCGGTCGACCTTGCTTTCATCGACGGCAACCACCGCCTCGAGCCCACCCTCCGCTATTTCAATAGGCTCCTCCCACACCTGTCTCCGACATCAGCCCTGATCTTCGACGACATCCATTGGAGCGCCGAAATGGAAGCCGCCTGGACGGCCATAAAGGCCGACTCCCGGGCGATGCTTACGATTGATATTTTCTTTCTCGGTTTCGTTATCTTCAGGGAAGAATTCAAGGTAAAACAGGACTTTGTCATTCGCTTTTGATTAATTTTACAGCGATCGTGCCGCCCCTCTTACCAAATCAACTCCTGTTCTCCCTCGAAGGACTCCCCGGTTTCGACGCCGCGGCCTTCGCCGCCGTCCACGCCTCAGGCGCCGCCCCGACCTCCATTCGAATCAACCCCGCGAAGCCACCGGCAACCCCGCCCGGCAAAATAACCCCCATACCCTGGTCCACGTTCGGCTACTATCTCGACCAACGCCCCAGCTTTACCCTCGACCCGCACTTTCACGCCGGAACGTATTACGTGCAGGAGGCCTCGAGCATGTTCCTCGAACAGGCGCTTCGCCAAACGATCGATTTGTCAAAGCCCCAAAAGGTCCTCGACTGCTGTGCAGCCCCGGGCGGTAAATCCACACTGATCCAGTCTCTTCTCTCCCCCGACAGCCTGCTCGTCAGCAATGAAGTGATAAAAAGCCGCGTATCGATCCTGCAGGAGAATATGATCAAATGGGGCGCGGCCAACACCGTCGTCACCAACAACGATCCGCGCGACTTTCAACGGCTGGAAAATTATTTTGACATCATCGTCGTGGACGCCCCCTGCAGCGGCAGCGGTCTCTTCCGCCGGGAACCCGATGCCATCGATGAATGGAGCGCCGCCAACGTCGGACTCTGCTGGCAACGCCAGCAACGCATCCTGGCCGATTGCTGGCCCGCCCTCCGGCAAGACGGCATCCTGATCTATTCCACCTGCTCCTACTCTCGCGAAGAAGACGAAGACATATTGGATTGGCTGATGACGGAATTCGATGCCGCCTCCTGCCGGCTGGATCTGCAACCCGGGTGGAATATCGTCGAAACAACGGGGAAAAAAGGCGGCGATGGGTACCGGTTCTATCCGCACCGGTTAGAAGGAGAAGGCTTTTTTATCGCGGCTGTTCGTAAGCAGGATGGCGCCACATTCTCTACACCACGCCGGCTTAACCAGCCCGAAAAACCGGGAAAAAAAGAACAGGAGATGATCCGCAGCTGGATAAGCCCCGCAAATCCATCCGGTTTCTTTGTCCATCAGGAGCAGATCCACGCCCTCCCCGAGTCCCGGCTGACCGATTTGGCCATCCTGCAATCCACGCTTTATCTGAAAGAAGCGGGCATAACCCTGGGTCAGGCTGCGGCAAAGGACTTTATTCCGCATCATCACCTGGCCATGAGCCCGATGGTGGATACTGGCGTCCCGTCCTTGTCCGTCGATCGTGAACAGGCCCTGCAATACCTTAGAAAAGAAGAGTTGCACCCGGAAACCATCCATCGGGGCTGGGTCCTGGTACAATATGAAGGCCGTAATCTCGGCTGGATAAAGACCCTGCCCCAGCGCGCAAACAATTACTACCCGAAAGAATGGAGGATACTCAAAAGAGAATAAAAAAGCGCATCTTTGCCTCAACCTTATAAATTAAATGCTATGCGATCACCGGTGACCGTACTTTTCCTGATCAGCTTTTTATTTATACAGTTTGCCCATGCCCAAACCCCATCCAATCAACTGACCGTCTTTGGACAAACAGGAAAACTATACCTCGAGCATACGGTCGTTGCCAAAGAGAATTGGTACAGCGTCGGCCGCCTCTACAATGTCAGCCCAAAAGAACTGGCGCCCTTTAACCACCTGGCGCTGACCCAACCGCTGGCGATCGGCCAGGTCCTGCAGATCCCCCTCACCCACGTCAACTTCGCACAGGATGGGAAAAAGACCCCCGCCGAAACCCTGATCCCCGTCTATCATACGACCCAGGAAAAGGAATGGATGTATCGCATCAGCGTCAATCATAACAGAGTTCCCATCGCCACCCTGGAAAAATGGAACAACGTGAACAAGGACGCGGTACGCCCCGGCATGCACCTGATAGTAGGATATCTCAGGGTGAAGACAGCACTCTCCGCTCTGGCCACCGATCCCGCAGCAACGCCCGCGACCGCAGAAACCAAAACAGTCGAAACAAAACCCGCCGAAGCCAGACAGGCCTCCCCCGCGTCCACCACCGCCGATATCGCAAAACCCATCTCCACCAAAACACCGGATAGCCCCATCGCAAAACCCATATCAACCCACACTTCTCCCGAAACGACGAGGACGGTGACGCAGTCGCCGTCTGCACCCCCATCGCCTCATTTCGATGGTGGCATATTCAAGTCGGAGTTCCTTGATAATGGTAAAAATAGTACCGGCGTCGCCGGCATTTTCAAAAGCACCAGCGGCTGGCAGGACGGTAAATATTATGCCCTGATGAATAATGTCGCCATCGGCACCATCGTAAAGGTCACCGAAACCGCCGGCGGTAAAAGCGTCTTTGTAAAAGTTTTGGGCCAGCTTCCCGACATGAAAGAAAGCGTAGGTCTCACCATTCGCATCAGCAATGCCGCCGCCGCGGAAATGAGCCAGACCGCCGAGCGGTTCAATGTTCAGGTAAGTTATTGAACCGGTACCCCCGAAGGAAATCCGCCACCGGCATTCGCTTCTTTCCCTCGAGCTGTAGTTCTGTCACCCGGATATAGCCGTCCTTTGTCGCAAACCGGAGATAGCTCTTCCCATCCGTATCATAGACACCCGGCGCCGCATCCGGCGCCAACGTATGGATAACCTTTTCTGCCCGGTATATCTTAAGCGTTTTCCCATCCAGCTCCGTATAAGCCGTCGGAAACGGCGACAATCCGCGGATCAGATTGTAGATGTCTTCCGTCGGTTTATTCCAGTCGATCTTTCCAGTCTCCGTAAATAGTTTAGGCGCATGTTTCAGCCCCGGCGGGTTCTCCTGCGGCTGCGAGTGAAGCGTGCCCGCTGCCAATCCCTCGATCGTGCGCACCAGCAACCGGGCGCCGATGACCATCATCCGGTCATGCACGTCTCCGGCCGTATCGGTCTCCCCTATGGGAAATCTGTCCTGCAGCAAGATGCTCCCCGTATCGATGTCATGCTGCAGCTGAAAAGTCGTAACCCCCGTCTCTTTCTCACCGTTGATCACCGCCCAATTGATCGGCGCAGCACCTCTGTACTGGGGAAGCAAAGACCCATGCAGGTTCACGGTGCCCATCGGCGGCATGTTCCAAACCATCTCCGGCAACATCCGGAACGCCACGACAACTTGCAGATCGGCCCGCAATGCGCGCAGGGACTCCAGGAAGGAAGGGTCCCGCAGCTTCTCCGGCTGTAAAATATACAACCCCTTTTCCCGGGCATACTTTTTTACCGCACTCTCGGTCAATTTCATTCCCCGACCCGCCGGCTTATCGGGCGCCGTAACGACTCCTACCACCGGGTATCCCGCCTCGACAATGGCAGCCAGGCTGGCGACGGCAAATTCCGGCGTTCCCATAAATACAATTCGTGTCGGCATACAACAGGCGCTTTTAGCCGCAATTTAACTATTTAGTCCTACCTTGCATGGAAACAAAATAATGACATGGCACAAGAAGTAAAAGCAGGAGATACCGTAAAAGTTCACTACCATGGCAAGCTCACCGACGGAACGACATTCGATTCCTCCGAAGGCCGTGCACCCCTGGAATTTGAGGTAGGCAGCGGTATGGTGATAAAAGGATTCGATGATGGTGTGCTCGGTATGACCGTCGGAGAGAAAAAGACCATCGAGATTCCCGTGGAAGATGCCTATGGACCGCGCGACCCCCAGGCGATCATCGAATTCCCCATCGATCGCTTTCCTCCCAATATCACGCCGGAAGTGGGAATGCAACTGGCTATGAACAACGGCGAAGGTCAGCAGATGCCCGTCGTCATCGTAGACGTAAAGCCCGATTCCGTCGTGCTGGATGCCAACCACCAATTGGCCGGTCAGGACCTGGTCTTCGATCTCGAACTGGTGGAGATCAACAGCCCTTCCCGCATTATTATGCCATAGGCCGGAAATGCGCTATTTTCCCACAAGCGCATTCTCCGGCAAATATTTTTTCTCAAAGTACAGCGCCAATACCAGCAGCGCGATAACCGATACGGCCGTATTCAGGATCGAACCCTCGAGTCCGAAATCTCCGCCGGTAATTGACAGATCACCCTTGGGTTCCGCCACCAGCAGCGACGGAAGGCTGAGCCCGCTTACCCGGAACCCTAGGAGCGGTCCCTGGAAGAAGTTCCAGCTGAGATGGAAAAAAAAGGAGAACCAGAGATTCCGGGTGTAGATATAGTTGATCCCCAGCAGCAGCCCCGCCAGGAAGAGGTTGACAAAGGCCAGCGTATGGATCCCCGGGTTGGTGAAATGAAAGGCAGCGAACAGCATACCGGAGATCAGCAGCGCCACCCATTTGTTGGCAAAGGAATCCAGCAGGTTACCCAAAATATACCCCCGGAACACCATCTCCTCGCTAAAAGCTATCAGCGCCATCAGCCCAAACGAGACGAACAGCGACGAGGGATCAAAGCTGATATCCACCCATTGCAGATGACCGCTTGCCATCATCAGCAACGCGGCAATGCCGAGCAGAGATGGGCCCATGAACAACCCCGTCGTCGCTTCCCCCGGAAAAGCCTCGAACCCCCAACCCAGGCTCCCCAGACTGCGCCGGTCGATAAACAGCCGGAAAACGACCACCGAGACTACGGCGATCACAAATTCCAGCAGGACCATCAGCCAGAGATAGCTGCCCGTCAACAGCCCCGACAGGACGGAGATCGGCTGGACCTTGAGGTCATCGACGGCAACTCCCGCAACGGCGATCACCGCCGGGACGGCGATCAGCAGCGTCAGCACGCAAAAGCTGACACAAAAGACCAACACCCGCAACCAGCCGGGCTTCAATACCGGATTTTTTTTAGCCTGATCGGTCATACATCCTATATTCGCCAGTAATTTACAAAAAAGATGTTCGAAAACTACACCTTTACCGTGGAGGAAAGATTTCTCCGCTATGTCCGGCTCGATACGCAAAGCGACCCGCAATCAAAAACCTACCCATCCACGGAAAAGCAAAAAGACCTTGGCCGCCTGCTGGTCGAAGAGCTCAAAGCCATCGGCCTTGCCGATGCCGCTCTGGACAATTTTGGCTATGTCTATGCCACCCTCCCGGCCAACACAAGCAAGCCCGTACCCGTCATTTGCTTTTGTGCCCACATGGATACCGCACCCGACTGCACCGGCGCGAACGTCAAACCCCTCGTCCACCGGAACTATGACGGCGGCGACATCGTGCTGCCCGACGACCCCGCCCAGGTGATCAGCCCACGGGAACATCCCTACCTGGCCACAAAAAAAGGTGACGATATCATCACCGCCTCCGGCGCCACCCTGCTGGGCGCCGATGACAAGGCCGGCATCGCCGTCATCATGGATACGGTCAGCTATCTCATGCAACACCCTGACGTTAAGCACGGAACCCTGCGCATCCTTTTCACCCCCGACGAAGAGATCGGCAGGGGAGTGGACAAACTGGACATGAACCGCCTCGGCGCCGATTTCGGCTATACCCTGGACGCCGGCGAACTGGGCTCCTTCGAGGACGAGACCTTCTCCGCAGATGCGATGAGCATCACCTTCCACGGCATCAGCGCCCATCCCGGCTATGGAAAGGACAAACTCGTCAACGCGGTAAAAGTGGCCGCTCATTTCGTAGATTCCCTGCCGAAAGACGAATGGTCCCCCGAGACCACCGACGGCCGGTATGGCTTCGTTCATCCTGTGCGCATCAGCGGCAGCGCCGAAAAAGTGACGGTGGATTTCATTATCCGCGACTTCATCACGGCAAAGCTCAAGGCCTATGAAGCTCATTTGCAGGATAAAATGGAAGACGCGCTACAGGCCTTCCCCGGCGCCACCGCCGAGGTGACCATCACCGAACAATATCGCAATATGAAGGACGTGCTCGATCTCCATCCCCAGGTCACGGAATACGCCCTGGAGGCGATCGAAAAGGCCGGCGTAACGGTTCACCGCAGCAGCGCCCGCGGCGGCACCGACGGCTCCCGGCTTTCTTTTATGGGGCTGCCCTGCCCCAATATCTTTACGGGTGAAATGGCCTTCCACGGAAAACACGAATTCGTCAGCGTCCAGGACATGCAGGCCGCAGTCCGCACCATCGTCCACCTGGCACAGGTATGGGAAGAACGGTCCTAAAAGGAAGAACGGTCTTAAAGTTTGCTGATAATATCCCCGATGATCATCCCCGCATGCACCCGCGAATTCTCGATGAACCACACATGGGTGTTCATCCCGCCGCAAACCACACCGGCAAGGTATAGTCCCGGGATATTGGTTTCCATCGTTTCGGGATTATAGAACGGCTGTAACCGGGCGTCATCCGAAAGCTGGATACCCGTGCGGCGCAGAAAGTCGAAGTCGGGCTGATAGCCGGTCAGCGCAATGACATAGTCATTGGCGATCGTCCGGACCCCATCGGGCGTAAGGATATCCACTTCGTCCTCGCGGATCGCCGCGATCATGCTCCGGGCATGGACCGCAATGCTCCCTTCCCTGATCCGGTTCTCGATATCGGGCTTCACCCAATACTTTACCCGCGGACCGATGCCTTCCCCGCGGATCACCATCGTCACCTCCGCCCCCTTCCGCCAGGTCTCCAGCGCCGCATCCACCGCGCTATTGCTCGCACCCACCACGATCACCTTCTGCATCGCATAGAAATGCGGTTCTTTGTAGTAATGGGTCACCTTGGGCAACTCCTCACCGGGCACATTCAGCAGCACCGGGATATCGTAGAACCCCGTCGCCAGCACCACATGCGCGGCATGATAGACGCCTCGTTCACTTACCACCTCAAAGCCATCGCCCACCGGCCGTATCCCGGTGACCCCTTCCTGCAGCCGGATGTTCAGCGTGTTCGATACCGCCACCCGGCGATAGTATTCCAGCGCCTCCGGACGGTTAGGTTTCACATTGTTGCTCACGAATGGCACCCCCCCGATCTCGATCCGCTCCGACGTCGAGAAAAAGGTCATATTCGCCGGATATCGGTACAGGGAGTTGACGAGGCAGCCTCTTTCGAGAATGAGATAGTTCAGTCCGGCCTTCTTCGCCTCGAGGGCGCAGGCAATGCCGATGGGACCGCCGCCGACAATGATCAGGTTGTAATTCGTGCGCATCCACAAATTTATGTACATTCACCCATAAATATTTTAGATATGGAGACGACCAATGTCCTCACAATTATCGTGGTCCTCATCGCCCTTGCCGTCGTTTTCAGCTGCATCGTGACGGTCACCCAGGGATATGTCTATGTGATCACCCTGTTCGGTAAATACCAGCGCATCTTCCGGCCGGGGTTGAATTTCAAGCTGCCCTTCCTCGAGGCCGTGTATAAAAAGATCTCCATCCAGAACCGGTCCGTCGAGCTGGAATTCCAGGCCGTCACCGCCGACCAGGCCAATGTCTATTTCAAGAGTATGCTTCTCTATGCCGTGCAAAACGCGGATGAAGAAACTATAAAAAGGGTCGCTTTCAAGTTCATTGCCGACCGCGATCTCATGCAAGCCCTCACCCGGACCATCGAAGGCAGCATCCGCTCCTTCGTCGCGACCAAACGCCAGGCCGAGATCCTCGGACTACGCAAGGAAATAGTGGAATTCGTAAAGGACCAGATCGATCATTCCCTCGAAGAATGGGGCTATCACCTCATGGACCTCCAGATCAACGACATCACCTTCGACAAGGCCATCATCGAATCGATGAGCAGGGTAGTGGCCAGCAACAACCTCAAGGCCGCCGCCGAGAACGAAGGACAGGCCCTCCTCATCACCAAGACCAAGGCCGCGGAAGCGGAAGGCAACGCCATCAAGATCTCCGCCGAAGCCGAAAAAGAAGCGGCCCGGCTCCGCGGTCAGGGTGTCGCCCTCTTCCGCCAGGAAGTGGCCCATGGGATGAGCGAAGCGGCCGAAGAGATGAAACGGGCCAACCTCGACACCAATGTCATCCTCTTCAGCATGTGGACCGAAGCGATCAAGAACTTTGCCGAAGTGGGGAAGGGGAACATCATTTTCCTCGACGGCAGCGCCGACGGCATGGAGAACACGATGCGCCAGATCCAGGCCCTGATGCTGAAACCCTTGGAACAAAGCAAGCGGTAGTCGCCGGGGATTTTGGCTTAATTTTAGCAATAGCAGAGAAAATAGGATGGCCCACAGGCCGTTATATTCGCAAATCTTTACATTTACACATGAATTTATTCTTCCTGCAGGTAATCATCGACTCCGCAAAGATCAAAGACAGCCTGGCCAGAGTGGCCCAGTTGGCGACCCAGCAAAAAGAAAGTCTATGGGACATCCTTATGAAAGGGGGCCCGCTGATGATCCCGCTGGCCATCCTGCTGGTCATCGCCTTCTTCGTCTTCTTCGAGCGATACATCGCCATCAAAAAGGCCTCGAAACTGGACGATAACTTCATGAGCATTATCCGCGATCATATCATCAACGGCAATATTCAGGCCGCCCGCAGCCTGACAAAGAACACCTATACAGCCGTTGGCCGCATGATCGATAAAGGCATCCAGCGCGTCGGCAAACCCATCGAAGCCATCGAAAGAAGCATGGAGAACGTCGGCAAACTGGAACTGTATAAAATGGAAAAGAACCTGAGCATCCTTTCCGTCATCGGCTATATCGGCCCGCTCTTCGGCTTCCTCGGCACCATCGTCGGGATGTTCCAGCTGTTCTACACCCTGGCCGCCACAAACGACTATACCCTGTCGACCATCGCCGGCGGTATCTACGTAAAAATGATCTCCTCCGCCTCAGGCCTGATCATCGGGATCATCGCCTACCTGGGCTACCGGTTCCTGAACTCCCAGGTGGACAAGGCCACCAACCGGATGGAAGCAGCCAGCGCAGACTTCATCGATATTCTGCAGGAACCAACAAGGTAACCGTCAAAAAGTCGCAAGGCTAAAAAAATGAATCTAAGAAACCGACATAGAGAAGAAGCCGAAGTACACACAGGACCATTGAACGACATCCTGTTCATCCTGTTGCTGTTCTTCCTCATCGTCTCCTCACTCGCCAACCCCAACGTGATAAAGCTTTCCCAGCCCAAGTCGAAAAGCGACACCAAGGCCAAACAGACCGTCGTCGTCTCCATCGACGCCAATAAACACTTTTACGTAGGCACCGCCCCGGTCACCATGGAAGAGCTAAAGGCCAAATTGCAACCCTTCCTCGCTAAAGAAGGCGACCAGCCCTCCGTCGTCATCAATGCGGATAAGAACGTGCCCATCGACGATGTCGTCCAGGTGATGCGCGTCGCCCGCGAGCTCGGAGCGCGTACGGTATTGGCCGTCGACAAGAACGGATTGGACGGCCGGTAGGCCGTTCGGCCGACGGCCCCATTAGCGCTTCACAAAGGGCGCCAAAGGTGCCAGGAAAAGCCTAAAACTCCACATGCCCCCTCACCGCAAATACATTCACCGGCCCCCTGTCTTTATTGTATCCGGGGTTGCTGACAAACTGGTAATCGAACGTAGTCCAGAAATTGGGGAGTAACCTGACGTTATAATAAGCTTCCAAAATGGCTTCGTGACCATAATTCAAAGCCCCGTCACCAATGATAAAACCATAGCCGCCCGCCCTCAGAAAAGCACGATGGTCCGCTGAGATGCCATTGACAACACCGGCTATCCCTACGACGTCGTCCGCCCGCTTCCACTTCGTTCCCTTCAGCGACAATCCCGCATGGATCGTTTGATCGATCTCCGTAAAGGCCCAGGAAACATGCTTCCCATCGTTCCAACCGGCACGGGCGAATAGGCCCAGGTCATCCGTGATCTCCTGCTCCAGGTTCAGGTAAAGCCCCGATTTGTTTCCACCAAATCCGGGCGCTTCCCCATTTCCGTCAATAACCGCAAGCAAAGCGCTATCCCCTGTCTTCACCGCCTGAATTCCCTCCGTATAAGACGGCGCCCTGGAAACAGTGTAGCTGTACAACAACCGGATCAGCCCGGCTCGCCGATTGATCCGGATCTTTTTTTCAAACTCGATGGTCTCGGAACTCGCCTTTCCAGGAACATATTCCATATTGCTGTGATTGGCCACTTTTGAGACGGCCACGCTCGAAAAGCGGAGGGCCCAGCCGGGGTTGATCCATTCGATAACCCCGCCAAAAGTATATCCCCGGGTATTGGCCGGGTAATCCCAGGCGCCGTTACTCATCAGGCTCCAATTTATGAATTGCGAACGGGGATCATGGCTATATCTGTTCCTGTCGAAGAAATCCGCGATAGAGAATTTTCCCAGGCTGATGACCATCCTGTGGGCAGGGACCCTGTCAGCTACCTGGTTCGCCACATCGGCCAGTTCTTCGTAAGCGGTGTCTCCCCCCAGTGGGATCACCTGCTGGATATAGGTCCTCGCAACCGACACGACGGGTTGCGGGTCGCCGATCCGGTACGTTTCTCCATTCAAGGCTCCCGCCACCCCCAGGGCGCCACTAAGCCCCTTGCCACCGGACATTTCAGGATTGAAATACAAAACGGCGCCTTTCCAGAGTCGCCGGCCTAAGAACAAGGTCGATGTAACACTGGTAGCCCCCGTCTCAACGCTGTCTCCAAGACTATTCATCCCGCTGTAGAGAGAGCGGAAACCGGCATGGCTCTGATTGATCACCGTCAGCTGGAAATGGGTGCTCCAGTTTCCGCCGTTGCTGGTATCCAAAAGCCCCTGGGAAAATAAGTCGATTGAAAAAAACAGCCCAAGGCAAAACCCAGTCAAATTCTTAATAAACCGCATCAAATACAAATCTTTGGGCCGCAAAAATAGCCCGGCCCGGCAAAGCAGTAAAATATATTACTGTTACCATGTTGCTTTTATCATTCGGTCCTTGCCCTGCAGGTCCTTTCTCAACTCTACCTTCCGGGCGCCCAACCCGCTCAGCAGGTCGCACACCACCGGTCCCCGGTCCTCATGGATCTCGACAAAAAGCCCGCCCCCCGGCTCGGCCCGGTCGCGAACAAATTCCGCCAAAGCCCCATAAAAAACAAGGGCGTCGCCGTCAGGGACGAAAAGGGCGGTACTCGGCTCATAGTCAATCACATGTGGCGCCATTGCCCCGCCTTCGCCGGCCGGGATATACGGCGGGTTGCTCACCACCCAACGCACGCCCGGCAGCCGCTCCCACTGGCCCCGATCGAGGAAATCCACGGAAAAGAATTCCACAGCCGTTCCCAGCGACGCACTATTCCGCTCCGCCACCGCCAACGCCCCCTCACTCACATCACAGGCCATGACCCGCAAGTCCCCCCGCTTCCGGGCCAGGCTCACCGCAATACACCCACTCCCTGTCCCCACGTCCAGCACCGATCCATCCACGGTAGCCGCGGCCCACTCCACCAACTCCTCTGTCTCCGGCCTCGGGATCAACACCCGCTCATCGACAAAGAACCGCATCCCCGCAAACCAACTCTCCCCCAACACATACTGCACGGGCCTGCAGGCCAGCAACTCCCGCCGATAACGCTCATAAACATCCAAAACTTCCGGTGAAAGGCCGACCCCGCGCAATGCAAGCCGGTCCAGTTTCTTCTTCCCGCTCAACGTTTCCATCACCCAGTCGGCAATGACCGCCGCCTCCCGATCCCCATACAAGGGAACAAGGCTCGACCCCAATTCTTTTTGTGCAATCAACCAATCCATCCGGTAAAAATACCCCCAATTGAAGCACGGTTAACGCTTCATTCTGATTAAATTTGCGCCCTTGGCCGATCCTGAAACATACATGCACCGCTGTCTCGAGCTGGCCGCCTTCGGCGCCGGCCACGTCGCACCCAATCCAATGGTCGGCTCCGTGCTGGTATACGAGGACCGCATCATCGGCGAAGGCTATCACGAGATCCACGGAAAAGCCCACGCGGAGGTGAATTGCATCCATTCCGTCGCCGAAGCGGACCGTCACCTCATCGAAAGATCCACCATCTATGTCTCCCTCGAACCCTGCGCCCATCACGGTAAGACGCCCCCTTGCGCGGATCTCATCATCGAAAATCGAATCCCCCGCGCAGTCGTCGGCTGCCGCGACCCCTTCCCGCTGGTGAATGGCAAAGGCATCGAAAAACTGGAAGCAGCCGGCATCGAAGTGACATTGGGCGTCCTGGAAAAGGAATGCCGGCAGATCAACCGCCGCTTCTTCACCTTCCATACCCACCATCGGCCCTACATCATCCTGAAATGGGCCCAAAGCGCCAACGGCTTCATCGCGCGTGCCGCGTCCGACAGGCTTACGCCGGCCGGACCGATGACTGCCGAACGTACCGCCATCTCCAATGACTATACGAATCGCCTGGTCCACAAATGGCGCTCCGAAGAAGCCTCGATCCTCGTAGGTCCCCGCACCGCACTGATCGACAACCCGGCCCTTACGACCCGGCTCTGGACCGGCCTCGACCCGATCCGCCTCGTCATCGACAAAAAACTCGAACTGCCTCCTGACCTCCGGTTGCTCGACGGAAAAGCAAAGACCATCGTCTTCAACACGATCCGGCATAATCCGGGAGCCAATCCCGGCTACTACCAGATCGCCGAAGACAGCAGCCTCATCCACCAACTACTCATCGCCCTCCACGAACTGAAGATCCAAAGCGTAATGGTGGAAGGCGGCGCGCGCCTCCTGCAGTCCTTCATCGACGAAGATGCCTGGGACGAGGCCCGTATCATCATCAACAACGATCTCGATCTGCCCGCCGGCCTGCCGGCCCCCCGGTTAACGCATGCACATCTCCAATCCCATGAAAGCCTATTGTCGGATACCATTCGTTATTACCACCATGACTGATCCCGATTTCTACACCACCGTCGCCAAAAGCGGCACGGCCGAGTTCAAAGACAGGGGAAGCAAATTTATCGGCTACGTCTTCCCGGTAGCCTCCGCCGAAGAGTTCAGGGAACGGCTCAACGATGTTAAAAAAGAACATCCCAAAGCCTCCCATCACTGTTTCGCCTACCGCCTCGGTCTCGACGGCAACACCTGGCGCGTCAGCGACGACGGCGAACCCTCGGGCACCGCCGGCCGCCCCATCCTCGGACAGATCGACTCTAAAGCTCTCGTCAACACGCTCGTCATCGTCGTCCGCTATTTCGGTGGCACCCTGCTGGGCGTGCCGGGCCTCATCAATGCCTATAAGACCGCCGCCACCCTCGCCCTTCAAACGACCCTGCTGGTTCAAAAGCCCGTGGAAAAGGAATTCCTGGTCCAGTTCGACTATACCCAGGTGGGCGAGATCATGAACCTCGTCAAACAGTACAACTGTCGCATCGTCCGGCAGGAAATGCAGCTTTTTTGTAATATGACCATCGCCGTCCCCCGGAACCGCATCCTCGAAGTCACCTATAAGTTGCAGGAGATCAGGGATGTAGAACTTTCGCCGGTCGCGGGATAATTTTGGGTGTTGCCGGGACGTTATTGAAGGCGCAACAACAGGCTCCGGCCTCCTGATAACCCACTCAACCCTCATGAAAAAACCGATCACAGCCCTTACCCTGGCCCTCTTGACCCTTTCCGCCGGCTTCTTCGCCTGCCAGAAATATGGTTCATCCTCCAATTCTTCGACAACCGACAATACCTTTCCGCCCGAGGTCATGGTAACGGCCAACGTCCAGGGGCGCGTCGTCGACCAGGACGGGATACCGGTGTCCGGGGCCACCGTCACCAGTGGATCCGCCAGCACCTCCTCGGATATAAATGGGCTTTTCACCTTTAAAAATATCAGCCTTTCCAGTCGTTTCGGCTTGGTCCAGGTATCGAAATCCGGGTATTTCACGGGTAGCCGCAGTATCGTCACGGCCGGCGCTCAATCCAGCTTCGTCACCATCCAACTGATCACCCGGACAGAAACCGGCAATTTCGCAGCCCCGACGGGCGGAAAGATCCCGGTCTTCGCGGGCGATACCGTCGCCTTCGGCCCGGGCGCGATCGTAACGGCTTCGACCAACGCCGCCTACTCCGGTACCGTACACGTCTTCGCAACCTATCTGAACCCTACCAACCGTAATCTCACCAAATACATGCCCGGCGATCTGCGCGGCATTTCTACCGATGGCAAGGAAGTAGCCCTCAAAACCTATGGAATGATCAACGTCGAACTGCGCGATGACGCCGGCAACAAACTCCAGCTGGCTTCCGGCCAACAGGCGACCATGACCGTTACCATCCCCGATTCCTTGCAGGCTTCGGCCCCCGCCACGATCCCACTCTGGTATTTCAACGACTCCACGGGCCGCTGGATCCAGCAGGGTAACGCCACCCGCCAGGGAAATACCTTTGTCGGAACAGTCGGCCATTTTACCTGGTGGAATTTTGATCTCATCTATGTCGCACAGCCCTTTGCAGGCTATGTCAGGGATCAGTACGGCAATCCGGTGCCCCACCTCTATGGCGTCTTATACGACAACAACGACGGTGAGGTCCTGGCCGCATCCTTTACGGATTCCTCCGGGCTTATCCAGGGCTGGGTGCCGAACGGCCGGGCCTGCACGCTCAAGTTCGTTACCGAATGTGGCAATATCCTCGCCGGGGCTAACGTCGGTCCCGCCTACTACCTTGTCACGCTGGGCACCCTCAGCGTCACAATCCCCCAGACATCCCTGACCCTCACGGGTACGGTCCTCGACTGCTCCAATAACCCCGTCGCGACCGGATTTGTAAACGTATACATCGACGGATTGACATACCGGGCCGGCGTTGCCAATGGCAAGTTTACCCTGAACATCACCCGCTGCTACGCCGGTAGCGCCTCGGCTCAGCTGACAGCAGGCGACCTCACTACCAATCAACAGGGCAGCACTACCACCATCAGTATCACGCAAACGGGAACGGTCGACGCCGGAACACTCTCTGCCTGCGGCCGTTGAAATGCAATCCCAATTAAGCGAACCGCTGGCTCACCACCAGCTCCTTGCTGCCCGCCACATAGGTATAAAATCCCTCGCCGCTCTTCACGCCCAGGAACCCCGCCGTCACCATGTTCACCAGCAGCGGACAAGGCGCATACTTGGGCTGGCCAAACCCATCGTGCAGCACGCGAAGGATCGATAGGCAGACATCCAGCCCGATAAAATCCGCCAGCTGCAGCGGGCCCATCGGATGCGCCATCCCCAGTTTCATGATCGTATCGATCTCACCCACCCCCGCCACGCCTTCATAAAGGCTGTAGATGGCCTCGTTGATCATCGGCATCAGGATGCGGTTGGCGATGAATCCCGGGTAGTCGTTGACCACACAAGGGGTCTTGCCCAACTGCTCGGCCAAGTCCACCATCTGACGCGTCACAGCCTCATCCGTAGCATACCCATTGATGATCTCGATCAGCTTCATCACCGGTACAGGATTCATAAAATGCAGCCCGATCACCGCCGCCGGCCGCTTCGTCACGGCCGCAATTTTCGAAATGGAAATGGAAGAAGTATTGGAAGCCAGGATACAGCCCGCAGGCGCAGCGGCATCCAGTTGACGAAAGATATTCAATTTGATCTCCGTATTTTCAGTAGCGGCCTCCACTACCAGCTCAGCCCCCGCCACCCCCTCCGCAATAGCCCCAAAGGGTGAGATCCGTTGCAGTACCCCTTTCTTGTCCTCTTCGGTCAGCAACCCCTTGGCGATCTGCCGGTCCAAATTCGTGCCGATCGTCTTCAGCGCCTTCTCAAGCTGCGCGGCAGAAGTATCGATTAAGTTGACGGTAAAACCTCTCTGCGCAAAAACATGCGCGATGCCATTGCCCATGGTACCCGCGCCGATTACAGCGATATTTTTCATAATGGGAAATCAATTATTTCGGAAATCGCCCCGCTTCCACGCCTGGATAAAGTCAGCCCAGGCAAGGGGATTGAAGATGTTCTGGGGCGGAGCCTGCCCCTGGTAATAATATTTCTGGGCGCTTTGCCGCAGATACGTGCTCGCCGCCTCGCCCGAGCTGGCCGGCAGACTTCGCGATAGGATCCTCCGCTTGGCCGCATCATTGTTCTGCCGCGCGATCTCGATCCCGTCATCCGGGACCTTTGTATTGACAAAATCTCGCTCAAACTGCTCCCGCGTCGGTCGCGCCGCGATCACCGTCGCCGGCAGATACTGCGCATCCACCACCATCAGCTGGATCAAACTGATCTGGTTGCCGCTATCCTGCTTGACCGTGTACAGTACCGGCTTATAACCTACACTCGTAAACTCCAGCTGGTCCCCCTTCAACACGACGATCGAGAACACCCCCTGGTCGTTGGAAAAAGTCCCCTGGTTCCGCCCCTTCACCACGATACTCACCGCCGGTATCGCCTTCAGGCTGTCTGCCGTCATAATTACACCATACACCTGTACCACTGAATCTTTAAGCCTGTCAAATTGGGCACGTACAGCAAAAGGGGCGGACAAAAGCAGAAAGTATAGTACAAGTTTTTTCATTCAACTCAAAATTAATCTTTTAATACATTAATTCAAAGAGCCACCACAGGTGGCTCGTCCGTAAGGACAATTATTAGATTCCTGACCAAAGTACGGCCCCGAGTGGTTAATTTTGTCTCAAAATAGCCTTTTTAACAAAATCTTCGAAATGACTCTTGAAAAAGTAATAGAGGCTCTTGGTAATGTGCAGGAACCTGATTTAGGAAAAGACATCGTAACGCTCAACATGGTGAAGGACGTGCAGATCGATGGCAACTACGTCGCCTTTACGGTAGTCCTCACGACTCCGGCCTGCCCGATGAAGGATCACATCAAGAACGCCTGTATCAACGCGATAAAGCTGCTGGTCAATAAAGAAGCAACGGTGAACGTCCGCTTCACCGCCAATACCACCACTCAGCGCAAAGATGCGCGCGAGGTGCTGCCGAAAGTAAAGAACATCATCGCCGTCGTCAGCGGCAAAGGCGGCGTTGGGAAGAGCACGGTCGCCGCCAATTTTGCGCTCGCACTCGCCCGCGGCGGCGCCAGCGTCGGCCTCATGGACGCCGACATCTATGGACCCAGCGTACCGATCATGTTCGGCGTCAGAGGCCAGCGCCCGATGATGACCGATGGCGGACAAAACGGTAAAGGCCTGATCGTTCCACTGGAAAAATATGGAATCAAGCTGATGAGCATCGGCCTGCTCGTCGATGAAAAGAATGCGGTTGTCTGGCGTGGCCCGATGGCCAGCAGCGCGATCCGCCAGTTCGTGACGGATGTCTTATGGGACCAACTCGATTACCTCGTCATCGACATGCCTCCCGGCACCGGCGATATCCATCTCACCCTCCTGCAAACGGTGCCGGTCACCGGCGTCATCGTCGTCACCACCCCACAGGACGTCGCCCTCGCAGACGCAAAGAAGGGCATCGCCATGTTCGGCCAGGCACAACTCAAAGTGCCCATCGTCGGAATGGTGGAGAACATGAGCTGGTTCACCCCCGCCGAACTCCCCGACAACAAATATTACATCTTTGGTAAGGAAGGCGGCAAACGTCTCGCCGAAGAATACGATATCCCCTTCCTCGGCCAGCTCCCGCTGGTGCAAAGCATCCGCGAAGGCGGCGACAAAGGCGTCCCCATTATGGCCACCGACGACGCCATCACAAAAAAGGCGTTCCTCGATTTTGCCGGCAACGCCGCCCGCAGCATCGCCATGCTGAATGCGCAGGCCGCCGGCGGCGACCCGTCCGCAAGGACAGACTTTAAACCGTTGGCGGAGATGCGCTAAATTTCCCAGGCGCATCTCGAGCCAACAATGACCAAAGAGAAGGTGGCGGAAACAGTCGCTTAAACCGGCTGGGCCTCAAAAATTAAAAGGATAGTTTGGCCCTGCAATAATCCAGGAAGGCCCGGATCAGCTGGAACAGCACGAGCCCAAGCACCATCCCGCCTACCAGCCCGCAAAAGCCGCCAATGCCCAGCACGGCGACCCCGCTCAAATGGAGATGATAGATACGGTTGATCAGAAAGAAGGCGATCTCCCCGATCAGGATACCACTCAGACAACCCGTGACGGCCACGACTGTTTTAAAGCCGGCGCCGATGCTCTTCCGGTAAAGCCCTACCAGCACACCCGCGGAGAGGACACCCGCAGCCACCAGTCCCAAAAGCACTAGCAACGCCATACTAACCAGCATCGATCCGACAAGCGTAGCCCCGACGACGATACAGATAAAAGCGATGGCAATAGCCAACAAAAAAACATTGAATTCCTCATCCGGCTTCAAACCAGGATCCGTTTGAGCGTATAGCCCATCCGCACATAGCAATAACACAGCGATCAGAAAGAAGGTTAGCGCTCGTTTCATGGTAAGTTAGGTGTACCATAAAAATAGGCTTTTTCCGTAACTTACGGCATGTACATCCCCCGCCGCTACGAAGAAAAGGACACCGAAAAGATCCACGCATTCATTCGCGGGAACTCCTTTGCCATCTTGATCTCGATCCAGGAAGGCCGACCCATCGGCACCCATATTCCCCTGCAGCTCGAGATCGGCGCCGATGGAAAAGCCTGCCTGATGGGCCATATCTCCCGCGGAAACGAGCAAAAGCACACTCTCATCCCAGGTGCAAAGGTCCTCGCCATTTTCGCCGGACCTCACGCCTATGTCTCCCCACGCTGGTACACCGAAATGAAGGTCCCCACCTGGAACTACATCTCCGTCCACATCTACGGAACCATCAGCATCGTCGAAGGCGAAGAACTTCGCGCCGCCCTTTCCCGCCTCATCGACACCTACGAACAACACCAGCCCCAACCCGTGCACATCGGCGAGATCCCGGAAAACCAACTCCAGTCCGATCTCCGCGGCATCCTCGGCTTCCGCATCTCTATCGATGAGATTCAGGCTGCATACAAGCTCAGCCAAAACCGCGACCCGGTGAGCCACCAGCACGTGATCGACCACCTCTCGCAAGGCGACGAAACGGCCCGCGCCGTCGCCGCGGAAATGGCAAAAAGGAAATTATAGTACCTTTACCCCATGACGCGCCAGCAGCTCTCCTCCTTCATCCGTAGCACCGGCTCCTATCTCTGCGTCGGCCTCGACTCCGACCCGGCAAAGATCCCCCCGCATCTGCGCAGCAGTAAAAACCCCGTTTTTGAATTCAACCGGCAGATCATCGACGCCACCAAAGACCATTGCGTCGCCTATAAGATCAATACGGCCTTCTATGAGGCCGATGGGGTCAAAGGCTGGGAGACCATGGAGCGAACAGTCAACTATATCCCAAAATCGCACTTTACCATCGCCGACGCCAAACGCGGCGATATCGGCAATACCTCCGCGCAATATGCCCGGGCTTTCTTCGAGACCCTTCCGTTCGATGCCGTCACCGTCGCCCCCTATATGGGCGAAGACAGCGTCCGCCCCTTCCTCGAGCACAAGGATAAATGGACCATCCTGCTGGGCCTCACCTCCAATGCCGGCGCCCGCGACTTCGAACTGCAGCCCGCCGGCGACGGCTTATTATACGAGAAAGTCCTGACATCCGCCGCCCGCTGGGGAACACCCGACAATCTCATGTACGTCGTCGGCGCAACCCAGGCCGAAGCATTCACCCGCATCCGCAGCCTCACCCCCGATCACTTTTATCTCGTCCCTGGCGTCGGGGCGCAGGGTGGCAGCCTCGAAGCGATCTCAAAAAAGGCCATGAACAAGGATATCGGCCTGCTGGTCAACGCCAGCCGCGCCGTCATCTTTGCCTCCACAGGCGAAGACTTCGCAGCCGCCGCCAAAAAGGCCGCCGCAGACTATCAGGAGGAAATGCGGCGCTATGTCAGCACGGCCGCCGCTGCCGGTTGATATTCTCTCTCGCTTTTCGCGATCACCAGCGTCGCCACCCCATTCCCAATGATATTGGTGATGGCACGGGCCTCGCTCATGAATTTGTCGACGGCCAGCAGAAAGGCCAGCCCCTCAACGGGGATCTTGTTAATGGCCGTCAGCGTCGACGCAAGCACGATAAACCCGCTTCCTGTTACCCCGGCCGCCCCCTTTGAAGTAACCATGAGGATACCGAGGATCGTCAGCAGCTCACCCGGGCTCAACGACACATTGTACAGCTGCGCAAGGAAGATCACCGACATCGAAAGATAGATGGAAGTGCCGTCGAGATTGAAGGAATAACCCGTCGGCACCACCAATCCGACCACCGGCTGGCTGCAACCCATCGTCTCCAGCTTGGCCATCAGCGATGGCAGGGCCGCCTCCGACGAGGACGTACCCAGCACGATGAGGATTTCCTCCCTGACCTGCTTCAGATAGGTCCAGACATTCAGTTTAAAATATCGCAGGATCAGCCCCAGCACCACGAACACAAAAAGGATCATCGTTCCATAGACGGTCAGCATCAGCTTCCCGAGTGGGATCAGCGTCCTGATCCCGTATTTCCCGATCGTAAAGGCCATTCCCCCGAACGCCCCCACCGGCGCCAGCAGCATCACATATCTCAACACCCCAAAAACATACTTCGACACCTTTTTCAACCACGCCAGGACCATCTCCCGTTGTTTCATCAGGTTGAATACGATCCCTGCAATGATCGCCCCCACAAGCACCATCAAAACCACATTCGTTTCAAAGAATTTAACCCAATCGATCCCCTTGACCCCCTGGTTGATATACTTAGTGGCGTCCTGTATCGGCAAGCCCGTCTTATCGATCAATCCCGGTTTGACCAGGTAGGCCATCCCGATCCCGATGGCCAGAGACAGTGTCGTCACTGCCTCAAAATACACCAGCGCCTTCACGCCGATCCTGCCTACCTTCCGCAGATCGCTCATTCCGCAAATACCCGAACTGATCGTCAGGAAAATAATAAATGGAATAAAAAACTTCACCAGGTTCACAAACCAAACCCCCAGGGGTTCCATCTTCACCGCCACACCCGGCGCAAAATAACCCAGTATCACCGCGGCTACCAGCGCCACTACCACCGCAATAGTCAAATATCGGCTCATAATAGAAATTATTGGACTCCGTCTAATAGTTGACTGAAGATATGGTAAAACCTGTAGACGTCTTCAAACGAATTATACAACGGCGCCGGCGCCACGCGGATCACTCCCGGCTCCCGGTAATCAGTCACAACACCCTCTTCCTGTAACTGCCGCTGCATCGTTCGGCCCCGCTCGGCATCGCCGAACAACAGGGACAACTGGGCGCCCCGCCGCTCGGTCTCAACCGGCGTGATCACCCGAAACACCGGACCTTCCAGCGGCTCCAGCAATGACGCCAGGTAGGCCGTCAGCTCCCGGCTCTTGGCCTGCAGCCGCTCGATCCCCGCCTCCTCGAACAACGCCAGGCTGGCCTTCAGACACGCCATATTGAACACCTGCGCCGTACTCATACTCCAGCCCTCTGCCGTAGGCTTGGGGATAAAACCCTTCTCCATCTTAAAACGAGAAGATTCATCATTCCCCCACCAGCCACCCAGCCGCGGCAGCGAAGAATCCTGGGCATGCCGCCGATGGACAAACGCCCCGCCGGCCGCCCCCGGTCCGCCATTCAGATACTTATAGGAACACCATACCGCAAAATCCACCCCCCAGTCATGCAACCGCAACGGGACATTCCCCACCGCATGCGCCAGGTCATACCCCGCCATCGCCCCCACCGCATGCGCGGCCGCGGTGATCCGCTCAAGATCGAAAAACTGCCCCGTATAATAGTTCAATCCGCCAAACAGCACCAACGCCACCGAACCGGCAGATTGGTCGATCGTCGCGAGAATATCTTGTTCCCGGATCAGTTTTTCCCCCTCCCGGGGCGCCACTTCAATAATGGCCTCCAGCGGATCGTACCCATGCCACCGCACCTGCGTCTCCACCGCATACATATCCGAAGGAAAGGCTCCCGCCTCCATGACGATCTTGAATTGGGACCCCTCAGGCCGGTAGAAGCTCAGCAATAACAGGTGCAGATTCACCGTCAGCGCGTTCATCACCGTGACCTCCTCCTCGCCACAACCCACGATCCGCGCCAGCGCCCCCCGAAGACTCGCGGGATAGCCCATCCACGGATTCCGGGCCTGCCAATACCCCCCAATCGCCAGCTCCCGCCAGTCGGTCAGCTCCTGCCGAAGGGAATCCTCCGCGCCCACCGGCTGCAAACCCAGCGAATTACCGCAGAAATACATCGGTTTACCCACGGGAAAATAAAACCGGGAGCGAAAGCCTTTCAGCTCATCCTCCCGGTCCTTTTGTTGCGCGTAAGCCAGCGCCTGCGCTATGTCATTTGGCATGCTCACTTGTTTTAGCGCAAGTTAAACAATGCCACCGTAAATTAAGTCGCTTCTATCGCGCTTCGTCGTCGGTTTCCCGGTCCTTATCCTTGTCCTTATGCTTGTTCTTATTCTTGTGCTTATCGTTCCCGTTGTCCTCGTCATCGCCTTCATCCTGGTTATTGTTGTCCCCGGACCCGGTATAAGAAAGCCGTACCGATCCAAAGCTGCTCTTGATCCGGATCTTCGCCCGGCCGTCACCCGCCTTTCCACTATAATCCTTGTCGAACTTCGGGCCCCAATCCTCCGTGTCCCCCCTCGCCTCGGCGATAGCAAAATCACTCTCGTTGTGAAACTTCCCAAAGCTGGTATGCACATCGATCTGCGCAGACAGGTCCTTGTTCACCACTAACCGTACCCCCGAGTAGGACTCGACCACGTTCAGCTCATTGATCTCATCAGCCACATTGAACTGTACGTTCTGGGAGAACTCGCTGTTGATCTTTACATTCCCATTCACCTTCCCGATCCGCGATTCCTTGTTGAACTTGAAGATCACCTTGCCATTGTTCACCGACGTGATATAGGCCTTGCCGAACTCCACGTCGATCTGATCCACATTGTCCAGCTTACCCGCGTTCAGGCTGCCGAACTTGCTGGTCAGCGTGACCAGCCCCTTGAAGGCAGGCACCTCGGTCTTCCCAAA
Organism: Puia sp.; assembly: GCF_035546395.1. Taxonomy (GTDB): domain Bacteria; phylum Bacteroidota; class Bacteroidia; order Chitinophagales; family Chitinophagaceae; genus Puia. The sequence goes on from NZ_DASZXR010000002.1 coordinate 193,681, forward strand.
GCTGTTGGCGATATCCAGCCGGTTGGACTCCGGCATATGGATCACGTAGTCGATATAAAATCCGCGTTCATTGTCATTATGCCGGTTCCCGTTATCGCGGTTGTTATTGATCTCTCCGACCTTGGTCTTGAACCAGATGTTCTTCCCATCCCGGCCGTCCTTGACATCGATCTTGTTCATGATATTCTGCGCCCGCTCTTCCGAAGAAGCCCTGACGCTGATCTCGATATCCACCGTGATCTCGTTCTTGTCCCAGGTAGAGACCACCACATTGCCGAACTGGTTATCGATCTCTAATTTGTCATCGGCCGTTACGTCATAATGCTTATTGATCAGTTTCTGCTTCCTTACGTCTTCATCGCCATTGGCGGCTAGTGTCATCACCGGAGCAGATAAGACCAGGAGCACAGTTGCCAGACTAAGTAGTCTTATATGCTTTTTCATATTCTGTCTTTTTTGAATGGTTGATTTGTTTAATAATGTCGAGCTGATGGTTCAGCAGCTGCATCTGCAGTTGCAGGTTCTGTAACATCGCCTCGAGCAGTTGTTCACGATTGGGGTTCTTAGGCAATTGACTCTGCAGGTTGTGATAAACACTGTCCAGCTTATTGACATCGGAGGCGAACTGCCGGTACAGCAGCGGTTCGTCTTTCTCGATGGCTTTCAACTGGTTATGTTTGATCTCTACGAGTCGCGCGTAATGGTACATTTCTTCGTTCACCGAATTGTCCTCATCAGGTTTCTTCTCGGTCTCTTTCGGGCGGATACTCGCCAGCGTAGGCTCTTCCTTGGAGGTCTGGCTGCTGTCCTTCGCGGGGCTTGGAGTTTGGGCTACCTGGTTGGGCGTGGCGGGGGTACTGTCCTCGTGCCGACCGGAAACGCTATTCGACTGCGCCACATCCGGGTTCACCCTCCCCGTACTGCTCCTAAAGAGCCAGGCTCCACCCGCGATCAGGACGACGGCGGCGGCCACGGCGCTCCATCTCCTCCAGTCCATCCTAACCAGGGGGGGCTGTTTTTTTTTCCCGGGGTCCACGTCCTGCAGGATCTTCTCCCATACCTTCGGGTCAGGCCCTTCGGCGTCGAATTCTTCCCGGTGATCCGTCACAAATTGTTCTAACCGGCTGTTCATGATGCTGCTTGTTTTAAATACTGTAACAATTTTTGTTTGGCCCGCATATACTGCGTTCTCACCGTTGCATGCGTGACCTGCAGGATCTCTGCAATTTCTTCCTGGTCGTATCCTTCAAAAAGATAGAGGGTCAATACCGTTCTGTACCCGTTCGGCAATAATCCTACCGCCTTTTTGATATCCTCGACCTTCAACGCTATTTCATTTTCATCGGCGCCGTCCTCGTCCGGCAAATGCCCGATATTGGTCTTTTCGATGTCGATCAGGTCCATCTTCCGTTTGCGCAATTGGTTGATGGATTTATTGATCACGATCCGTTTTAGCCATGCGCCGAATGTGGATTTATAATGGAAGTCTCCAAGGCTGCGGAAGGCGTCCGTAAAGGCCTCCTGTAAAACATCCTCCGCATCCCCGGTGTGGTTGACGATGCGCAGGCTGGTGTTGTACATCGCCTTGGAATATTTCTGATAAAGCTCGCCATACGCCCGGGAATCCCCGCGCTTGCAGCGCTCCACCAGTTCGTCGTGTAGTATTGGTTCCGTTAATTCCAATTCAGCTATTTTAGCGTTAGCGTTCATGGTGTTCGTCGGCTGCGGGCTTTATCCGGAAGGTAGCCCTTCGCCGACGAAACGTCTCACGATTGGCCTTCGGCCGGGTCACCCGCGGTGCCTCATGAATAAGTACACAGGCATCTCTCGGATGTTGCATGAAACTTCAAAAAACGGGCAATTTGCTTAAATTCGCCAAAATTGCTTCCATGCCCGTTAACTCAAAAATAGATGTTTTCCAAAGCCCTGACTACTACCTTCTTGACGAATTATTGACGGATGAGCACAAAATGGTGCGCGACGCCGTCCGGAACTATGTCAAAAAGGATATCTCCCCCATCATCGAAGACTGTGCCCAAAACGCCGAATTCCCGCAGCAGATCGTCTCGCAACTGGGTCAGCTCGGATGCTTTGGTCCCACCGTCCCCGAACAATACGGCGGCGGCGGCCTGGATTACATCAGCTACGGCCTGATGATGCAGGAACTGGAACGCGGCGACAGCGGGGTCCGCTCCACCGCCTCCGTCCAGGGCTCCCTGGTCATGTTCCCCATCTATGAGTACGGCAGCGAAGCCCAACGTAAAAAATATCTCCCAAAACTGGCCTCCGGGGAATGGCTCGGCTGCTTCGGCCTCACCGAACCCAACCATGGCAGCGATCCGGGTGGCATGTTGACAAATATCAAAGATGCGGGCGATCATTATGTGCTGAACGGCAGCAAGATGTGGATCAGCAACGCCCCCTTCTCCCAGGTCGCCGTGGTTTGGGCCAGGGACGAAGCCGGCGTCATCCGCGGCCTTATCGTCGAACGCGGCATGGAAGGCTTCTCAACCCCCACTACCCATGGCAAATGGAGCCTCCGGGCCTCCGCCACGGGCGAGCTGGTCTTCGACAATGTAAAAGTGCCCAAAGAAAATCTTTTGCCCAATATCCAGGGCCTCAAAGGACCCCTCGGCTGCCTCACCAAGGCCCGCTACGGCATCGCCTGGGGCGTGGTTGGCGCCGCCATGGACTGCTATGATACCGCCCGCCGCTACAGCCTCGAACGCGTCCAGTTCGGCCGGCCCATCGGCGGCTTCCAGCTCCAACAGAAAAAGCTGGCAGAAATGTTGACGGAAATTACCAAGGCCCAACTGCTCAACTGGCGCCTGGGCTCCCTGATGAACGCCGGCAAAGCCACCCCCGCCCAGGTCTCGATGGCCAAACGCAACGGCTGCGAAATAGCCGCCGACATCGCCCGCAACGCCCGCCAGATGCTGGGCGGCATGGGCATCACCGGCGAATACCCGATCATGCGCCATATGATGAATATCGAAAGCGTCATCACCTACGAAGGGACCCATGACGTGCATTTACTCATCACCGGGATGGATATTACCGGGCTAAACGCATTCAAATGAAAATATTTCTCGTCGGTTTCATGGGGTCCGGTAAAACGCACTGGGGCCAGCGCCTGGCGGCAAAGCTCGGCATGCCCTTTTACGATCTGGACAGCCTGATCGTCGAAAAAGAAAATCGCACTGTCGCGGAGATATTCGCCGAAAAAGGCGAGGAGTTCTTCCGCTTCCTGGAAAAAGAAACGCTCGAAGCCATCACCGACAACCAGGAAAGCTTTATCCTCTCCTGCGGCGGCGGCACCCCCTGCTTCTTTAATAATATCGAGTTCATGAAGAAGAACGGCAAGGTGATCTGGCTCAACACCGCCGTGGACGTCCTCCGCCAGCGCCTCCAGCGCGAGCGGTTGAGCCGCCCCCTCATCGCCGAAGTCTCCGAAGACGAACTCCAGCGGTACATCATCCGGAAATTGAGCGAACGCCGCATGTATTACCAACAGGCCGATGTGACCGTCAGCGAAGAGAACACCAACCTCGACGAGCTGATCCGCCTCCTCCTGCAAAACGAACAACCCGACCGCCTAAAAGAAGAACTATGAACCGTAACTTTCTGTCCGTCGCCGCTATTCTCGGCGCCCTTTCCGTGGCCCTCGGCGCCTTTGCCGCCCACAAGCTCAAAACCATGGTCGGCCCCGATACCGTCGCCATCTTCGAAACCGGCGTACGCTATCAGTTCTACCATGTCTTCGCCCTCCTCTTCGTGGCCTTCCTCTCGGAAAAGATCCATAACCGCTGGATGATCTGGGCCGGTAACTGCTTTATCATGGGGATCATCTTCTTCTGCGGCTCCCTCTACATCCTCACCGCCCTCACCATCGCCGAGAACACCCACCGCACCCTCGCCGGCATCGCCACCCCCATCGGCGGCGTATTCTTCATCGCCGGTTGGATTTTCCTTTATATGGGAGTCAAGGCCAAAAGCAAGGACTAAAGCTGCAGATAGAATGTCGTCCTCGTCCCCTCCTTATTCTGGATATCAAAGCCTCCCTCGATGGAGGCCATCCGCTTTTTCATATTGTTCAGCCCATTCCCGAACTTCCGTAGCTTCTCCATATTGATCCCCACGCCGTCATCCTGGATCTCGATGATCAGCCGGTCCCCGACCGCCACATTGATCTTCACCACCGAGCTCTGCGAATGCTTCGCCACATTGTTCAATGCCTCCTTCACCGACAAAAAGATGTTCCGCCGCTTCTCCCCGCTGATCTCCCGCGGCGGGATCGACGCCGGCATCGTGAACGTACAGTCGATCATCGTGTTCTCGAAGAATTCCACGGCATAGCTCCGGATATAGGCCACCAGGTTCTCCACCGTATCATTGCTGCTGGTCATCGTCCAGATGATCGTATTCATCTTATTGATCAGCTCGTTTGCGCTGTTCGATATCTTCTCGATCTCCGGCAGGGTCTGGTCCTTCATCTTGCTCTTCACGATCTCGCTCATCAGTCGTATCGCCGTCACACCCGAACCTAACTCGTCATGCATATCGACCGAGATCCGGTTTCGCTCGTCCTGCTTGGCCGCCAGCACCGCCACCTGCTTCTCCATCTCCTTCCGTTCGGTCTCCAGCTTTAGCTTCTCCTCCTTCTGGATGCTGGCGATGATCTCCATCTTGTTCTTGTACGTCAGCGCAAACAGGAAGAAAAGCAGCTCGATCGTGATCCCCAGCTCGTAATAGAACAGCGCCAGGTTGAGTACCGAGACACCCGGCACGACCTTGATGCTCATCATGATCATCGCCTGGGAAACGATGCTCAGCAGGCAGAGCGAGATATTCCCCATGACGATATAGTTCATCAGCCGGTTGTGGTAGGTCAAGCCCTTGATGATAAAAATGATGGAGGTGGTCAGCAACAACAGCTTCGTAGCTGTCTCGAAATAGTCCGCGAAACGAAAATCCGCGACAAAGAAATAGGAGAGGATATAAAGAACGGTCAGCACCGCGATCCCCCAGGAGCCCCAAAGCAGGTAACGGTCCAGCGACCGGTAATTCCTGCTCGTCTCCAGGAACTTCCGGTGGAAAATGATATAGCAGATATACCCCACGGAAAAGATGATATTGTCCAAAAAACTCTCGAAGAAGAAATCGAAGGCCGTGGTGACATGGTTCAGAGTGGCCTTCAGGAACAACAGCACGCTGATACAGACCGAATAGCCGACATAGTACAGGAATTCAGGCTTCCTGCTCTGCATGTATTCGCTGATAGCATAGAAGATCATCATCAGCATGACCCCGGCAAAAAGATCGGTGATGGCATCGATGCTGGTCTTGTTCTTATGCGTTAGCACGATGCCTTCCCGGATCAGCGTATCCCGGGTCAGCGACGGGTTGACCGAGTTGGTCGGAGCCTTGATATAGGTGAGGGCCGCAAAGAAAAGCGCACTGTCCCTGGCTGCCAGCGTTATCTTCCGGTAGCCGAGACTGTCAGCATCATCCGGCAGCTCGTTCGGCAGGGCCTCGACCCTCGACCCAACCAGCCGGTATAGCTGGATCGTATCGGCCAGCCATCCGGGACAAAAGAAAACGCTCTGGGAACTATCACTGCGGTTGGCAAGCAGGAACCGCAAAAAGAGCTTTTTATTCACCAGCTCCGGCGCCACGAAATGCAGGTATTTCCGGGTATTTTGCCGGTAGGGGAGTCCAGGCAGCCGCTGGATCGGAGGATTCCGGTCGTCTGAAAAGTAATAGCCCGTATTGTAAGAGATATCATTGAGCAACCCCGTCCTGGCCAGATCAGCCGCCACGGGCGGTAAAGTATCCTGCGCCCGGCTGTCCAGCTGCAACAGGATCAGGATCAGGCCAAACCAGCATGCTTTTGATAGGTTCAAGACGCCATTTTTTTAAAGGTAAAGGAAATAATTATAATATTGCGGTATCCATGGCAAACCGACTTAAGTCCAAAAAGAACCAGAAACCTTCGGACAAGCTAAAGGCCGATAAAGAGTCCCCGGTAAAGGTGAAACAGCTTGTCAAAGACGAACGTACCCACAAGATCACCGGGGCCGTTTGCCTGCTGGTTTCCCTCTTCCTGTTCATCGCCTTTACCTCCTATCTCTTCACCTGGAAAGAAGACCAGGACAAGGTATTCCAGCATGGCGCCTCCATCCTCTTGCCCTCCGCCCACGTGAAGGTCAGCAATCTCCTCGGCAACCTCGGCGCCCTGGTCTCCCACGAATTCTTCTTCAAAGGATTCGGTCTCGCCTCCTATTTCTTCTGCTCCATCTTCTTCATCATCGGCGTCAACCTGCTCTTCGCCCGGAAGATATTTTCCATCAGCCGCAACCTCCGGTATGTCATCGCAGGACTCATCTTCTTCTCCGTGGCGGCAGCCTTCGTCACCCCTAACGCTGGCTTCCCCTGGGGCGGGGCCGTCGGCGATATGATCAGCGAATGGCTCACCGGCTTCCTCGGCTGGATCGGCACCGCAGCCCTGCTGCTGGTGGCCGGCCTGGCCTATATCATCTGGCGCTTTAACCCGGTATTCAAGGTGCCCACCCTGCCAAAGAAGGAAAAGCTCGAGACCCCCACACCCGAATTGGTAACACCGGCAGAAGAACCGCCTCCGAAGGAGCCGAAAGGCAAAAAAGGCGCAAAACTATTCGTCGACGAATCCTTCGCCAACAAAGGCAATGTACTCAAAGACGAAGGTGGCGTCGTAGCCATAGCCCCCCCTCCCGTAGAAGCAGAACCCGAAGTGGAGTTTACCATCACCGAACGCGACGAACCCGAAGAAGTTCCCTTCTCGCTGGTCTCACCGGCTACGGAAGAGGAGGAAGAAGAGGACGACTTCGACGAGGTACCCGCCGAAGAACCCGCGCCGCCGCTGACCATCCCTCCCATTCCGCCGGTCACCAAAACCCAGCCCGGAAGTCTCGAACTCGAGATCAAATCCGCCCCGCCCATCGATGAGTCCCTCGCCGGCGAGGATTCCCTTCTACCGGCAGACATGCCGGACTACGAGCCGACGCTCGACCTCCGCGATTATAAATATCCCAGCCTCGATCTCCTCGAAGCCCACGGCAGCGAAAAGATCGTGCAGGATGCTTCGGAGCTCGAAGCCAACAAGAACCAGATCATCAATACCCTCAAGAACTACGATATCTCGATCTCCAAGATCAGCGCCACCGTCGGACCTACCGTCACACTGTACGAGATCGTGCCTGCCGCAGGCGTCCGCATCTCCCGGATCAAGAACCTCGAAGACGATATCGCCCTCAGCCTGGCCGCCCTCGGCATCCGGATCATCGCACCCATCCCCGGCAAAGGCACCATCGGCATCGAAGTGCCCAATGTGAAAAAGACGGTCGTCAGCATGCGCACCCTGCTGTCCTCCGATAAGTTCCAGCACAGCAATTTCAACCTGCCCATCGCCATCGGCAAAAAGATCGATAACGAGAATTTCATCGTCGATCTGTCGGCCATGCCGCACCTCCTAATGGCCGGCGCCACCGGTCAGGGGAAATCCGTCGGCCTCAACGCCATCCTCGTCTCCCTGCTCTTTAAGAAGCACCCCTCTCAGCTCAAGCTGGTCCTGGTCGATCCAAAGAAAGTGGAGCTCAGCATCTATCGCACCATCGAAAAACATTTCCTCGCCAAACTTCCGGGCGAAGAAGAAGCGATCATCACCGATACCAAAAAGGTCATCCACACCCTCAACGCCCTTTGTATCGAGATGGACAACCGATACGATCTCCTCAAAGAGGCCAATGCGAGGAATATCAAAGAATACAACGAGAAGTTCATCAAAAGAAGGCTCAATCCGCAAAAAGGCCACCAATACCTTCCCTTTATCGTGCTGGTCGTCGATGAGTTCGCCGACCTGATAATGACCGCCGGCAAAGAGGTCGAAATGCCCATCGCCCGCCTCGCCCAGCTGGCCCGCGCCGTCGGTATCCACCTCATCATCGCCACCCAACGCCCCAGCGTCAATATCATCACCGGTACGATCAAGGCCAACTTCCCCGCCCGTATCGGCTTCAAGGTCTCGTCAAAGATCGACTCACGCACCATCCTCGATGCCGGCGGCGCCGATCAACTCATCGGGAAAGGTGATATGCTCATCTCCTACAATGGCGAGATCACCCGCCTCCAATGCGCCTTCGTCGACACCCCTGAGGTCGAGTCGATCACCCAGTTCATCGGCAAACAACGCGGCTATCCGGAGGCATACAAATTGCCCGAATATGTCGACGAGAAGGACATGGAAGCAAAGGATTTCGACCTGGGTGACCGCGATCCGCTGTTCGAAGAGGCCGCAAGACTCATCGTCGTCAACCAGCTGGGATCCACCTCCCTGATCCAACGCAAGATGAAGCTCGGCTACAACCGCGCCGGCCGCCTTATGGACCAGCTCGAAGCCGCCGGCGTCGTAGGACCCGGCCAGGGGAGCAAACCCCGCGACGTGCTGATAAAGACCGAGATGGAGCTGGACCAATACCTGAATCCTTAATCGGGTTTTAATCCCATTTAGGCTATCTTTGCGCGGCAACCACACCAAAATAAAGTAACGTGAACAAAAAACTTGTCTTTCTTTTCTTGCTCATCAGCGTGACCACCGGCACAATCGCTCAGAACAACAGCCTCGGCAAGAATGACCCGGACGCAAAAAAAGTGCTCGACGGACTCAGCGCCAGGCTGAAATCCTTCAAGGCCGTTCAATGCGGCTTTACACTCACGGTCACCGATTCGAAAGACAAGGTACAGGGCTCCAAGAGCGGCACGATCTACCTCAAGGGTAATAAATATCATGTCAACGTGGTAGGCGGACAGGACATCTTCTGTGACGGCAAGGACGTGTGGACCTATGACAAATCCTCCAACGAAGTGACCATCACAAAATCGGATCCCAATACCCAAACCCTCTCCCCCGAAAAGATCTTCACCAACTTCTACGATAAGGATTTTCTGTACAAGCTCAACGGCGAATCGAAGGTCGGGACCCGCACCCTACAGGAAGTCGAACTGACTCCCACTGACAAGACAAAGTCCTTCTTCAAGGCCCTGCTCTACGTCGACAAGACCAGGCACACGCTGGCCACTATCAAATGGTTCGATAAATCCGGGAACAATTACACGCTCACCACAAAGAATCTCAACGGCAACGCCCCCATCACCGATGCCCAACTGGCCTATAATAAGGCTAAATTCCCGGGTGCAGAAGAGGTCGATCTTAGGAATTGACCCCATTAACTACCCCATCTAAAGGTGCTAATATCCAATCCCGCAAGGTCCAGCACCCGGTCCACCACCGTGGCCGCCACCTCCTCGATCGTCTTCGGCAGGCTGTAGAAGGAAGGTGTAGCCGGGCAAATAATTCCCCCGGCCAGGGTGACCGATTCCATATTTCGGATATGCATCAGGTTGTACGGGGTATCCCGTATTACACAGATCAGCTTCCGCCGCTCCTTCAGGATCACGTCGGCCGCCCGCGTGATCAGGTCGGACGAGACACCCGTCGCGATCCGCCCCAGCGTACCCATGCTGCAAGGCACGATGATCATCGTATCATATTTCCCGGAACCCGATGCAAAGGGCGCCATAAAATCCCGCGGCGGAAAAAAAGGGAACCCATGACTCGACCAGGCCGTATTCCCAAGCTCCGTCTGCCATACTTCCTTTGCATTTTCCGACATCACCACGCCCACCGCCTCCCACTGCTCCTTCAATACGGCCAGCTTTTCCAGCAAAAGCCGGGCATAGATCGACCCGCTGGCTCCCGTGATCGCAACGACAATTTTGCGCATCGAAAATTCGTTTAATTTTACAAAGTAACACCGAAAGCTTGAAACTCACTTACTTAATCTGCATTTCACTCGTGGCGCTTCTCCTGAAGAAGCCAACTGCGCCGCAGGCGCCCATCTCATGGCTAAGCGTCAGCGAAGCCTCTGCAAAGCTGGAAAAAGAGAAAAAACCCGTCCTGATCGACCTCTACACCACCTGGTGCGGCTGGTGCAGACAAATGGATAAAAAGACCTATTCGAACAAATCGGTCTCCGCCTACCTCAACGACAAATTCTACACCGTAAAATTCGACGCCGAAAGTCGGTCGCCGATCACCTGGCAAGGCAAAACGTACAACTATAACCCGCAATACCGCGTCAACGAATTCGCCCTCTATCTCGCCCACGGCCAGCTCGAATTCCCCACGACGATCATTATCGTCCCCGGCGAAGCCCCCCAGGCCATCCCCGGCTACCTCGAACCCCGCGACATCGAACCCCTCGTTAAATATTTTGGAGAAGGAGACTACCGCACCCGCGGTTTCGACGACTACCATCGCAATTTTCACCCCAGTTGGTAGATCATTTACTATAACGTTTTAGCCTCAAGGGGTCCACGCCATACCGCTAAAGGATTATCCGTAGGAAAAATCATTGACGAAAATCAATTAAATCGCCAGTATGTCAAAAAAACACTACCCTACATATTCAAATTCAGTCAGACACACTATCTTTGTTTTTTCATAGGATAAGGTTTAATGGTTAATGGTATTTGATTAGTGCAGCCCCGCGTAAGCGGGGCTTTTTCATAAAAAGAAAACCCTGCCGAAGGCAGGGTTTTCTTTTATCTCATTGCTCTTTACGCCTCAGCCATGTCCGGAATCGCCGCAACTTTATACTCTCCCGCATCCAGCTTCTTCTTCGTCGCCCGGAAAGCCTCCAGGGTCCGCTGGATATCCTCATCCGTATGCACCGCCGTCGGCACCAGCCGGTAAATGATATGTCCCTTCGGAATGACGGGGTATACGACGATCGAACAGAAGATATTGTAGTTCTCCCGCAGATCCATCACCATAGCCGTCGCCTCGGGAACATCCCCCTTCATATACACCGGCGTCACGGGCGAATTGGTCTTACCGATATCGAACCCGCTGTCCCGCAAGCCCTTCTGCAGCTTGTTGACCACGTTCCAAAGTTTTTTACGCAGCTCCGGTTGCGTCCGCAGCATCTCCAGCCGCTTCAGGTTTCCGATCGTGATCGGCATCGGTAAACTCTTGGCGAAAATCTGGCTCCTGGTATTATACCTGATATAATCGATGATCGCCCGGTCCCCGGCCATAAAGGCCCCAATGGACGCCATCGACTTCGCAAATGTCGAAAAATACAGATCGATCTTATCCTGAACACCCTGCTCCTCACCCGCACCGGCCCCGGTTTTGCCAAGAGTGCCGAATCCATGCGCGTCATCTACAAGCAGGCGGAATTCATACTGATCCTTCAGCGCGGCGATCTCCTTCAGCTTGCCCTGGTCACCCGCCATCCCAAAGACGCCCTCGGTGATGACAAGGATCCCGCCGGTACCCTGTTTTTCTATCAGCGCGGTAGCCCGCTGAAGTTGTTTTTCGCAATCTTCAACGTCGTTATGCTTGAAAACATAGCGATGTCCCGGGTGAAGCCGCAGCCCGTCGATGATACAGGCATGGCTCTCGGCATCGTATACGATCACGTCATGACGCCCGCAGATGGCGTCGATGGCACTCATAATACCTTGATAGCCATAGTTGAAAAGGGTAGCGTCCTCCTTGCCCTCGAATTCGGCAAGCTCTCTTTCCAACTGCTCGTGGTAGTTGCTGTTCCCACTCATCATCCGGGCGCCCATCGGGGCCGCCATTCCGAATTTCGCCGCCGCTTCCGCATCTACCTTCCGGATATCGGGGTGATTAGCCAGGCCAAGATAATTGTTAAGACTCCAAACGATCTTTTCTTTTCCCCTAAAGTTCATCCGGCTGCCGATCTCCCCCTCCAATTTCGGAAACGCAAAATAACCATGTGCTCTCTCCCGATGCTGACCGATTGGACCGTTGTGCTTCGTTAATTTTTCAAAGATATCTGCCATATTATTATGAAATTATTAAGCTTGCTACTCCCGCAAAAATAACGCATTTGAGGATGCAGTTTTGCCGAAATTTTCGCCCATGAACCGGAAACCCCTCCTGACCATTGTTTTAGGCTTACTCATTCTCACCTCCTGCCAGTCAAAAAAGTCGCCGGCGGTCAGACGCCCAAAGCTGGTCGTAGGTATAGTCGTGGACCAGATGCGCTGGGATTATCTTTACAGGTACGCGAGTCATTACGGCGAAGGTGGCTTTAGGCGCCTCCTGGAACAGGGGTTCAGCTGCGATAATACGATGATCCCCTATCTGCCGGCATTCACCGCCGTCGGTCATAGCTGTATCTTCACCGGATCGGTCCCAGCCTTCAGCGGCATCGCCGGCAACGACTGGATCGAGCAAAGCACGGGCCAGCGGATGTACTGTACGGATGACAGCACCGTGCAGGGGGTGGGCGCGGAAACCCCCGGATCCAGAGAAGGAAAGATGTCCCCCCGCAATATGCTCGTGTCCACCGTCACCGACGAGCTGATGATGAGCGATAATTTCAAGTCGAAAGTGGTGGGCGTTTCACTGAAGGATCGCGCCGCCATCCTTCCCGCCGGCCATAGCGCCACCGCGGCCTACTGGATGGAAGATTCCACCGGCCATTTCATCACGAGCAATTACTATATGACCCGCCTCCCGGCCTGGGTCGACAGCTTCAATCACAAAGAACAGGTAAAGGCCTACATGAAGAAACCCTGGACCACCCTCCATCCCAAATCTTCCTACGGAGAATCCGACACCGACGACCAGGCCTACGAAGGAAAGTTCAAAGGCGACAGCACCACCGCCTTCCCGCATAACCTCGACTCATCCTACAAAGTCTCCAAGTCCACCTTCCGGTCAACCCCCTTCGGTAATACACTGACCCTCGACTTCGCCAAAGCCGCAGTGGAGGGCTACCAACTCGGCGCCGGCGAAGTCACCGATTTCCTGACGATCAACTGCGCCTCCACCGACTATGTGGGACATCAGTTCGGCATCAATTCCATCGAAGAAGAGGATACCTACATCCGGCTCGACCAGGATCTGGCCGCCTTCCTCTCCTTCCTCGACGACCGCCTCGGCAAGGAGAACTATACGGTCTTCCTCACGGCAGACCATGGAGCCGCCCATGCCGTCTGGTATTCCCAGAATCACGATATCCCCGCCGGCTACTTCCTGACGGCCCCGCTTACCGACAGCCTCAACGCCCTCCTCGGCAAGGCCTTCCAGACACCCCATCTCGTGGATACCGTCTCTAACTACCAGGTGACGTTCAGTATGACAACCATCCGCGATAAAAAGTTGGAATTCAACGCAATCAAAAAAACAGCCCTCGAATGGCTCCGCCGGCAGCCCGGAATCACCTATGCCATCGATATGGCCAACGTCGGCGAGTCCCCCGTCGCCGAACCGGTCCGCAGCATGGTCATGAACGGCTATTATTACAAACGGAGCGGGGCTATTCAATTGATCCCCAATGCCGGATGGTTCGACGGCCGCGGCAAGACCGGCACCTCTCACGGCACCTGGAATCCCTACGATACACATATCCCATTGATTTTCATGGGTTGGGGCATCCACGCCGGGCATAGCGACGAACCTGTCTATATGACCGATATCGCCCCCACCGTGGCAGCCCTGCTCCACATCCAGATGCCAAACGGCTGTGTCGGCAAGCCGATCACTTCGATTTTGAGAAAATAGACTGGAGATTTATAGCCAAAAATTCTGACTATAGATCCATAGTCATGACAATTAAACCTAAACCCCGAGGCCGACCCTCAGGATTTCCCGCTTTCGATAGGAATTACGGCGTAATTATCGGATTTTTGCAGTCGGAAGGCTTAACTCTTCCGTTTGATAATTGTTATATCCTATGTAAACCATCAATAAAACAGAAAGAACATGATCACAGTGTCACCCGCCGCAAAAGAATACATAACCAACCTGATGGCCGACCAACAGGCAGGCCCCTCCACCTTTGTGCGGGTAGGGGTTAAAAGCGGCGGCTGCTCAGGCTTAGAATACAAACTGGACTTCGACACAGTTGAAAAAGAGGGCGACCAGGTGTTCGAAGATAAAGGCGTCAAAGTCGTCGTGGACATGAAAAGCCTTCTCTATCTCTACGGGACAGAATTGGATTATTCTGGCGGATTAAACGGTAAAGGATTGACATTCAACAATCCCAATGCCTCCAGAACCTGTAGTTGCGGAGAGAGTTTTGCCGTCTAAGCGGGCTGGAAGCCCGCTGCCCGAAGGGCAAACCTTTATGCTTCACCAATGAGGCGCCGCAGGCGCCAAAAAAAAATACGAAGTAGCACAACAAAGACTATGGCCAACGACAACGAAATATTAGACAACATAGCGAACAAGGAATACGAATTCGGCTTCGTCACCGACATCGAAATGGATATTCTCCCGGCTGGACTGAACGAACAGACGATCCGCTATATTTCGGAGAAAAAGAAAGAGCCGGAATGGCTGCTGGAATGGCGCCTCAAAGGCTTCCAGGCCTTCCGGAAACAAAAGCTCCCCGAATGGCAGAACTTTACCCTGCCTCCCATCGATTTTCAAAAGATCTCCTATTACGCGGCTCCCCGCAATAAGAAGAAATACAACAGCCTCGACGAGGTCGACCCGGAACTCCTGGCCACCTTCGAAAAGCTGGGTATCCCCCTGTCCGAGCAAAAAGCCCTGGCCGGCGTCGCCGTAGACGCAGTCTTCGACAGCATCTCGGTCGCCACCACCTATAAGGAAAAGCTCAAGGAACTCGGGATCATCTTCTGCAGCTTCGGCGAAGCCGTACAGGAACATCCGGACCTCGTAAAGAAATACGTCGGTTCCGTCGTTCCTCACTCGGACAACATCTTCGCCGCCCTCAACGCCGCCGTATTCTCCGACGGGTCCTTCGTCTACATCCCCAAAGGGGTCCGCTGCCCCATGGAGCTGTCCACCTATTTCCGGATCAACACCGAGAACACCGGCCAGTTCGAACGCACGCTCATCATCGCCGACGAAGGCAGCTACGTCAGCTACCTCGAAGGCTGTACGGCCCCCATGCGCGACGAGAACCAGCTGCATGCCGCCGTCGTAGAACTCATCGCCCTCGATAACGCCGAGATAAAATACTCCACCGTCCAGAACTGGTACCCCGGCGACAAGGACGGCAAAGGCGGCATCTACAACTTCGTGACCAAACGCGGCATCTGTAAGACCAACGCCAAGATATCCTGGACCCAGGTAGAGACCGGCTCCGCCATCACCTGGAAATACCCTAGCGTCATCCTGCAGGGCGATAACTCCACCGGCGAGTTCTACTCCGTTGCGGTTACCCGCAATAAGCAGATCGCCGACACCGGTACCAAGATGCACCATATCGGCCGCAACACCCGCAGCCGCATCATCTCCAAGGGCATCTCCGCCGGTCATGGCCAGAACAGCTACCGCGGCCTGGTACAGATCGGCTCCAAAGCCGACGAAGCACGGAACTTCACCCAGTGTGACTCCCTGCTCATCGGCGATCAGTGCGGCGCCCATACCTTCCCCTATATCGAATCGAAGAACAATACCGCAACGGTCGAGCACGAGGCCACTACCTCTAAGATCGGCGAAGACCAGATCTTCTACCTCAACCAACGCGGGATCGATTCGGAGAAGGCAGTCGCTCTCATCATCAACGGCTATGCCCGGGAAGTCCTCAACCAGCTGCCCATGGAATTTGCCGTAGAAGCACAAAAATTATTGTCCATCACGCTTGAAGGAAGCGTAGGTTAAATAGAATAAGATACAATGCTCATCATTAGAAATTTACACGCGGAAGTAGAAGATAAGAAGATTCTCAAAGGTATCGATCTCACGGTCAACGCCGGTGAAGTACACGCGATCATGGGGCCCAACGGCTCCGGTAAAAGTTCCCTGGCCTCCGTACTCGCAGGCCGCGAGAACTACCAGGTGACGGAAGGAGAAGTTCTTTTTGAAGGCAAGAACCTGCTGGATATGGCGCCCGAAGATCGCGCCCGCGAAGGCCTGTTCCTCGCTTTTCAATATCCCATCGAAATACCCGGTGTCTCCAACATCAACTTCCTCAAGACTGCCCTCGGTGAGATCCGCGCCTATAAAGGCCAGCCGCCACTGGACGCAAAAGAGTTCCTGAAGCTCTCGCGCGAAAAGCAGAAGCTCGTCGAATTCGACGCCAATCTCGTCAACCGCAGCCTCAACGAAGGTTTCTCCGGCGGGGAAAAGAAACGCAACGAGATCTTCCAGCTTGCCATGCTGGAACCTTCTCTCTCCATCCTCGACGAAACGGACTCCGGCCTCGACATCGATGCCCTCCGCATCGTCTCCCAGGGAGTCAACAAATTGCGTTCAGAGAAGAATGCTTTTATCATCATCACCCACTATCAGCGATTGCTCGACTACATCGTTCCCGACTTCGTCCACGTTCTCTACAACGGCCGTATCGTAAAATCCGGGACAAAGGAACTGGCGCTGGAACTGGAAGAAAAAGGATACGACTGGCTCAAGGAAGAGTCTCGTGAAAAAGCAACTATCTAGAACATCATGAACGCGCTACAAGAACATACGCTCCCTCTCTACGGGAAGATCGTCGATAAATATCATGAATTGTCCGCAAAGGACGCTCCCCCGTTGGCGCGCCAGTCGGCTTTTCATAAATTTCAGCTGCTCGGCTTCCCGACAATAAAGAACGAAGACTGGAAATACACCAATATCACCCGTTTTCTAAAAGATGAATACGCGCTCGAAGCGCCGGCCGTCAATGCCCCCGCGCCGCTGGTAGCAAAGGCGACGATACCCGGCCTCGAATGCTATCGCCTCGTCCTCGTCAACGGGACATGGAATGGTGAAGCGGTTGGCGGCACGCTGCCCAAAGGCATCGATATCCGCCGCACCAGCGAGGCAGCAAAGGCGCCGGAATACGCAGGCTTCTTCTCTAATGAATTCGCCGGCACCCAACACTTCGCCGCACTCAACGCCGCACTCTACACCGACGGCCTCTTCATCCACGCTGCCCCCAACGCCGCACTGGACAAACCCCTGCATATCATTCACGTCTACACGGGCGATCGCAACTTCTGGGTGCAGCCACGCCACGTCTGGGCCGCGGGCCGCAATGCCGAACTCTCCATCATCGAGTCCACGGTCAGCATATCCGGCGAACCCTTTATCTGGGTCAACAGCTTCACCGGCATCTTCGCCCACCCCGACGCAAAGCTGGACCATGTCAACCTGCAGATCGCCGCGGAGAATGTCCGCCTTATCAGCCACACCAGCGTCCACCAGAAAAAGCAGAGTCTCTATAACAACTATACCTTCACCCTGCCCGGCGCCGGCCTGGTACGGAACGATCTCCAGGCCCGCCTCGAAGAGGACCATACCGAGACCCATCTCTATGGGCTCTACCTCACCGCGGGTGACCAGTTGGTCGATAACCATACCCTGGTCGACCACCAAAAACCGCATTGCTTCAGTAACGAGCTCTACAAGGGCGTCCTGCTCGAGCAGTCCACCGGTGTCTTTAACGGCAAGGTATACGTGCATCGAGACGCGCAAAAGACCAACGCCTTCCAGCAGAACAACAACCTCGTCATCAGCAAAAAAGCGACCATTGATTCCAAGCCGGAACTGGAGATCTTCGCCGATGACGTGAAGTGCAGCCACGGTTCCACCGTCGGCCAGTTCAGCGAGGACGCCCTGTTCTACCTCCGCGCCCGCGGCATCGGCGAAGCCTCCGCAAGAGCCCTGCTCATCAATGCCTTTGCCTTCGACATCACCGATAAAATAAAGCACGCTCCCGTAGCGGACTATATCAATCAGCTCATCAGTCACCATATCCCTGTCAATCATGCAGGATAGTCAAACCATATTGGCCCCTTCGACACTCGACATTGAAGTGATCCGGAAGGATTTCCCGATCCTCGAAAGAGAGGTCTACGGTCACCCGCTCGTCTACCTCGACAACGCAGCCACCACCCAAAAGCCCGAACAGGTGCTGGCGGCAATGGACGAGTATTACCATACGATCAACGCGAACGTCCACCGCGGCGTCCATTACCTCAGCCAGCGCGCCACCGACGCTTACGAAGCCGCGCGGCACACCGTTGCCGAATTCATCAACGCCCGGCATACCCACGAGATCATCTTCACCCGCGGTACCTCCGAGGCGATCAACCTCGTCGCCGCCGTCTTCGGAAAGAAATTCCTGAAACCCGGCGACCAGGTACTCGTATCCGCCGTCGAACATCACAGCAATATCGTTCCCTGGCAGCTCATCGCCGAAGAGAAGGGCGCTGCCCTCAAGGTCATTCCCGTCGACGAGAACGGCGACCTGGTCATCGACGAGCTCGATCACCTCCTGAAAGGAGTAGCCATCGTCGCCGTCAACTACGTCTCCAATTCGCTCGGCGGCATTAACCCCGTCCGCGAGATCATCGCCGCCGCACATCGCCACGGTGTACCCGTACTCGTTGACGCGGCCCAGGCAGTACAGCACCTCACCGTCGACGTGCAGGAGCTGGACGCCGACTTCCTCGCCTTCTCGAGCCACAAGCTCTATGGACCCACCGGCTTCGGTATCCTCTACGGAAAGGAAGAATGGCTGAACCAGCTTCCGCCTTACCAGGGTGGGGGAGAGATGATCAGGACGGTCAGCTTCGAAAAAACGACCTACAACGATCTTCCTTATAAATTCGAGGCCGGTACCCCCGACATTGCCGGGGCTATCGGCCTGGCCGCCGCCATCAACTATGTCCAAAACCTCGGCCTCGATAATATCCAGCAGGCCGAACATAGCCTGATGAGCCACGCCATCGATACCCTTACGCAGATCGAAGACTTCCGGCTCATCGGAAAATTCGACGCAGCGCACCGTGCCGGCGTCATCTCCTTCCTCGTAGGAAACATCCACCCCTTCGACCTCGGCGAGATCCTCGACAAACAAGGCATCGCCGTTCGCACGGGGCACCACTGCGCCCAACCGGTGATGGATCGCTATTGCATCCCCGGCACCGTCCGCGCCTCGCTGGCCATCTACAACAACCGCACGGATATCGACCGCCTCGCCGCCGGCATCAAAAAAGCGGCGAAGTTGCTGGCATGACGATACAGGAAGAACAGGACGAAATAATCGCCGACTTCGAATTCCTCGGCAACAACTGGGACGATAAATACGAATACATCATCCAGCTCGGCAAAGAACTGCCGCTGATCGATCCCCAATACAAAAAGGAGGAAAACCTGATAAAAGGTTGCCAGTCCCGCGTCTGGTTACACACCGACTTCAAAGACGGCAAACTCCTTTTCACCGCCGACAGCGACGCCGTCATCACAAAGGGCCTGATCGCCCTGCTCATAAAGGTCCTGTCCGGCCATACCCCAAAAGAAATTATCGACGCCAACATTACCTTCATCGACGCCATCGGGCTCACCAGCCATCTCTCCCCAACCCGCTCCAACGGCCTGCTCTCGATGCTCAAACAAATCAAATTGTACGCAGTGGCGTTGCAATCAAAATCCCTCCACTCATGAGCGAAACCACCACCCTCCGCGATCAAATCGAAGCCCGGCTTCGCACCGTCTTCGATCCCGAGATCCCCGTCAACATCTTCGACCTCGGCCTGGTTTATGAAATAAAGATCGGCGACAACGGCAATGTCAAGATCACCATGACCCTCACCGCACCCGCCTGCCCCGTAGCCGGCGACATCGTCCGCGACGTGCAGGAAAAGGTCGAAACCCTCCCCGAGGTGATGGACTGCCATGTCCAGCTCACCTTCGATCCGCCCTGGAACAAGGAGATGATGAGCGAAGAAGCAAAACTGGAACTGGGATTTCTCTGAATTATTCGATATTTTTTATTCGCGAATCGGAAATGCTCCCTCCCGGCCGGACAAAGACATAAACCTCGAACGCCCCGCCATTGTCCCCTTTTACAGTATCATTGACATCGAAGCTGAGCGGTCCCGCCACCGTCGCCCGGAAGGTCAATCCCGAAAGGTATTGATCCGCCGGCAATCCTTTTGGCGAAATGCTGAGCCCAAAATGATCCGCAACACAATAATCCCGCATATCCAACTTTCCACACACCGCCGTCCCATCTCCCTGCAGCGCCGTCAGACAACCCAGCGAACCTTGTTTATACTTGGTATATAAGCCGGAAGTGAGGTGGCCATGCAGCAATCCCTTCCCATCCGCGTCACCCATATACGTGCCGATATGCACGGTTCCCGCAGTGAAGACCATCACTTCGTCACCCGCATTGACCGTTATACCCGAAGGTTGTGCATCTTCAGCGGTGGCCGAAACATTCAGCCTATAGGTTCGAACGGCACAGATATTCTTTCCCGCCGTTGCGTTGACGTCCGCCGGATAATCCGGTTCACCCCATCAACCAGCATGTAAGTAAAAACTCTTACTCTGCAAAATCGATGAAATGCGTCGAAAATGAGCCGCATGAACAATAACCGTCAATTCTACACTTCCGATAACGTTTGCGTAGATTCTCACTCAAAAGCAGGATGCAACAGGATAGTTCCGCCCTGCAGGTTGTCTACTTTTAAGATATCAACTAACAAACTTGCCATTATGAACTTCCACCAAGCAAAGAACTGCTTATTGTATCCTCTTGCCTGGACTTTTCTCCTACTGCTATTTACCGGCACACTCTCTGCCCAACAACAGCAACAAACCGCACATCCCGTCAAAGGTAAGATCACCGACGACAGCGGCCAGCCGGTCCCCGGCGCCAGCATCATGATCAAAGGTTCCCGCACCGCCGTCACCGCGGATGCCAATGGCGAATTCTCCATCCAGGCCCGTAACAAAGACGTGCTCGTCGTCTCCTATGTCGGGTTCCAGGACAAAGAAGTTTCCATCGGCGCCGGCACAACTTTGAACATCACCGTCGTTAAGAATGATAGATCGATGGATGATGTCGTCGTCATCGGTTATGGAACGCAAAGACGCCATGACGTCACCGCAGCCGTTGCTACCATGGACACCAAGACCATTCAGGAACGCCCGATCACCCGCATCGACCAGGCCATGATCGGCCAGATGCCCGGCGTACAGGTTCGTCAGCAGACCGGCATGCCCGGTTCCGGCTTCACTATCCTCGTCCGCGGCGCCGGTTCGATCAGCGCCGGCACCGAGCCGCTTTATGTCATCGACGGATTTCCCCTCGACATCAACGGCCAGAACGCCAATGGCGGATTCTCCGTCACGGGTGTTTCCTCCAATAACAATCCCCTCAACAACCTCAATCCTGATGATATCGAAAGCATCCAGGTACTGAAGGATGCGGCCGCAGGCGCGATCTATGGCTCCCGCGCCGCCAACGGCGTCGTTCTCATCACCACCAAACGCGGCCAGATCGGCAAAACCCGGCTAGCCATTAACGGCAACGCCGGCATCAGCCAGGCAGCCAAGCGGCTGGATGTGCTCTCCCCGCAGGAATGGATCAACATGGCCACCGAACGGGAGAACTATAATTGGGTCCACAGCGCCGCCTCCGGCCGCACCGCCGACCAGACCCTCGATCAACGCCGCACCATCCTCGGCGGCGCACCGAACTCCTTCAACCCTGCCTATATGTGGGATCCCCGCTGGTATCAGCCCGGCCATCCCGGCATCGAATACGTCAATTGGCAGGATTCGGCCTTCCGCACCGCCCCCTTCCAGAACTATGAGGTTTCCGCCGGCGGTGGCACCGAGAGCGTCCGCTACTTCGTCTCGGGGAACTATCTCAACCAACAGGGCGTCCTGCTCAACACGGGCTACACCAACTACAGCGTCCGCGCCAATCTCGAAACTACCATCGCCAAAAAACTCAAGCTCGGTTTCAATATCGCGCCCTCGTATTCCGTCACCCAGGCGCCAAGCGCGGAAGGAAAGGACAACCAGTTAATGCACCTCTACAATATGGTACCCGTCGTCGAAGACAGCGCCCGCATGAACACCGGCGCCGGCAAGAACAACGTATACACCTGGGGCAGCAGCAGCGTAAGCCCCATAGCCTATCTGGCACACGTCATCGCACCGGTGAAGACTACCCGCAACCTCTATACGTTGTATGGCGAATACCAGATCCTCAACGGCCTCGTCGCCCGCAGTACCTTCAACTACGACCAGATGAGCCAGAACGCGAAGAGCTATATCTCCGATTTCGTGGCCGGTACCATCGCCGATCGCCTCAACGCCCCCGGTAAGGATGCCTCCGGTTCCTATAGCGGCTTCACCAAACAGAACTACGTCAATGAGAATACCCTCAACTTCATAAAAACCATCCACGAAGACCATACCATCGATGCCATCGCCGGGGTCTCCTACAACTATGTCCATCTCGAAGCCTTCCAGATAAAAACAGCCGGCGGCTTTGCCAACGATCTCGTCAATACCCTCAACAACGCCATCGCCAACAGCGGCGGCGTCACCTGGACGGGCACCAGCACCGAAAGCAACAACGCCCTCTTTTCCTATTATGGCCGCCTCCAATACAGCTACCAGGGAAAATACCTGCTCTCCGGCTCCTTCCGCCGCGACGGCTCCTCCCGCTTCGGCTCGGCCAACAAGTACGGTACCTTCCCATCCGTTTCGGCCGGTTGGGTCGTATCCCAGGAGAAATTTATGCAACCGATCGATTTTATCAACAACCTGAAGTTGCGCTTCAGCTGGGGCAAATCGGGGAATAACAACATCGGCGACTACGGCGCCATTCCCACCCTCACCAGCGGCACCATCAGCAATGTAGTGTATGGCAACTACAGCTTCGGCGGTAACACTCCCGCCGCCGCTACCGGCCAGGTACCAAACGGCCTGCCAAACCCCAACCTGCAATGGGAAACCTCCAACACCTATGACGCCGGCCTCGACGCCACGATCTGGAAGAACAGGATCAATATCATCTTCGACGTCTATCAAAAAAAGAATACCAATCTCCTGCTCCAGGTTCCCACGGTAGCCGCATCGGGGGCGACGTCCATGCTCCAGAACATCGGCTCCGTCCAGAACCGCGGTCTCGAAATGGGCGTCGGCGCCACGATCTACCGCTCGCGCGAATTCACGTGGTCGGCCAACGGCAACATCGCCTTCAACCAGAATAAAGTGCTTGACCTCGGCGGGGAAACCAACCTCATCAACGTTCCCAATGCCTTCGGCGCCGGCAACCCGCCCTTCATCCTGCAGGTAGGCCAACCGATGTACGAGTTCTTTGCCATAAAGAATATCGGCATCCTGACCCCGGCGGATATGAGCGATCCCAAAGTGGCGAAACTGCCGAAACAAGTCGCCGGCGACGAAAAATACCTCGACGCCCATCCAGACGGCATCATCGACGCCAACGACCGGGTCCATGCGGGCCAGCCCACACCGAAATATACCTGGGGCCTCACCAACACCTTCCGCTATAAGACATTCGATCTGAGTGTCCAGATGTACGGCCAGCACGGCGGGTCGATCATCTCCTATATCGCCCGCGCCATCGACAACCCCGCCAACGGCCTTAACACCACCCTCGGCGTCTGGCGCAACCGCTTCGTCGACTCCCGGCAGAACTACAACGCGCCCCGTGGCAGGATCGGCTACGCCTACACCATCCCTTACACCACCACGGATTGGATCTACTCCACCGACTTCTGGCGCATTCAGAATATCACCCTGGGGTACAATCTCAAGAGTATGATCAAGTCCGGCGCCTTCAGCAGCGCCCGCGTATACGCCTCCCTCTTCAACTGGTTCGGCCGGGACAAGTACAAAGGCGGCGTCAACCCCGAAGCGCAAAATACCAACCTGACAAACGCCACTTATCCGTTGCCAGGGGACTACGGCGCCATGCCGCTCAACAAATCGGCCGTCCTTGGAATCAATTTTGTTTTTTAACCTCTTATGCAAAATCTAATGAAAACAAACATATATACCATAGCAGGAAGCCTGGCGCTGAGCCTCGCCGTCTTCGGCCTGGCCTGTACCAAACAGCTTAACCAGCAACCCCCCTCCAGCGTCACTACCGCACAATTTTATAGCAACACCAACGACTTCACGCAAGCCGTCACCGGCGCCTATAACCAGCTCCGCGCCTATCCCGACCAGGTACTTTGGATGGGCGAGATGCGCTCGGATAATATCTACGCGACATCCGACGGCAACCGCGATTGGCAGGGCATCCGCAATTTCTCCCCAAACCTGACGAACGTCGGTTTTATCACTTCCGCCTGGGACAACAACTTCAACGGCATCTACAATACCAACAGCGTCCTCGACAACCTGAAGACAAAAGGCCAGAACGTGACCGACCCCAACCTCCGTAGCCGTTTTGCGGCCGAATGCCATTTTCTCCGCGCCTTTTATTATTTCCAGTTGGTGCGGCTCTATGGCGAGGTGCCCATCATCGATCATACCATCACGGCTGCCCAGGCGGCAAAGATCAAACGCAGCGCCGTCAAGGACGTTTATGACTTCATTATTTCCGATCTCACCACGGCCATCGATAGCCTGCCCGCCGGCTATACCGGCGCCAACATCGGCCGGGCCACAAAATGGGCCGCTAAAGGATTGCTGGGCCTCGTCTATCTGACCCGGTCGGGCCCCGCCTACACCGGCGTCGACGGGCCCACCCTGGGCACCAACGAATGGAGCCAGGCCATGGCCCAGTTCAACGACATCATCGGTAGCAACCAGTTCACGTTCGGGCCCAGCTATCCGAACATCTTCTCCTATACGAACGAGAACAACCCCGAAGTGATCTTCGACGTGCAGTTCGCGTCAAGCACCAACGGCGCCGACTACCCCAGTCAACTGACAAACCTCAGCTTTTGGAACGGCACCGGCCTCGCCGGAACATTCGGCAACGGCTACGGCACCGTCTCCTACGACGTCTCCAAAAACCTTCGGGCCTCCTACGCTAACAGCATGGGCGCGGCCACCGACGTCCGCGACACCTTCAACATTTTTTGGAAGTATCCCATCGATACCAAAAGCCCGCCCACGATGGACACGGCAAATCCCTTTATCAAAAAATATATCAACGTCGCCAAACACGGCGTCGATCTCCGGGACTGGCCCATCAATTTCATCGTAATGCGCTACACGGACGTGCTGATGATGAAGGCGGAGTGTATCCTCCATGGCGCCCCCGGCGCCCAGTCCACCGTGGATAGCATCGTCAACCTGGTAAGGAAACGCGCCGGTATCGCCACGGTCTCCAACGTCGACCTGCCCACTCTCATGGAAGAAAGACGCCGCGAATTTCTCGGCGAGGGTATTCGCTGGAACGACCTCGTGCGCGAAGGCATGGCCGTAACCACGATGAACAACTGGATCACCGCCGATGCGCAGTCTAACTCCATCAGCAACGTCATCCCCGCCTTCGTGATCTATCCGGTTCCCCAGGCGGAGATCCTGGCCGCCCCCGGCTTGTATACACAAAACCCCGGATACCAATGATGGACCACAGGTCCTTCGGCCGAAGGCCAATTATTAATGCTTCACAAACGGATGCGCTTGCGCATCGTAGAAAACAGGTCCTAATATGAAATTATGTTCCATCATCCTCGCACTATTCCTCCTCCACCTGGCTGCGCTTGCGCAGCCCCTGGAAGAAACCGGCCCAAAAAAACCGATGCCCGATGAATGGATCGACAAAGACACCCATCACAAAGTCGTCCGTCTGTCAAGAAAAGAAGGCAACAACCTCAGCTTCTATTTTCACAACAACCCCTTCCTCGGCGACAAGATGATCTTCACCTCCACCGACAGCTCGGGGAAGCATCTTTACACCGTCGATCTGAAGACCCTCGCCCTCCACCGCGTCAGCGAGAACGGCAGCAGCGCGGAGATCGTCGGCCGCCATACCAAAAGCGTCTACTGGCAACGCCACGACAGCGTCTACAACACCGGCATCGAAGACGGAAGGACCCGCCTGGTCTTCGTTTTTCCCTCCGGCTTCAAAGGCAGCATCACCACCCTCAACGCCGACGAGACCCTGCTGGCCGGCGGCTGGGCCAGCGACGAACAAAAGGAAATCTCCCGCAAATACCCCGAGAAACACGATTTCTTCAATCGCATCTTCGACGCCCATCTGCCCAATAAGCTCTTTACCATCGATTTGAAGACCGGCCGGCTAAAGGTCATCCACGGCGAGAATACCTGGCTCGGCCATATCCAGTTCAGCCCGACCGATCCCGATCTGCTGATGTTCTGTCACGAAGGGCCCTGGCAAAAGGTGGACCGCATCTGGACCATCCGGATGAAGTCCGGCGAGGTCCGGCTGATGCACAAACGCACCGTGGAGAACGAGATCGCCGGTCACGAATTCTTCAGCCCCGACGGCAAGACGATCTACTTCGACTGGCAGATCCCCAAGGGACACGCCTTCTACCTCGGCGCGGTCGACGTCGCCACCGGCACGGAGAAAAAATACGCCATGACCCGTGATGAATGGTCGATCCATTTCAACGTCGACTCCGACCAGAAGCTCTTCTGCGGCGACGGCGGGGACCCCGGCCAGGTCGCCCATGCGACGGACGGCCGCTGGATCTACCTCTTCCGCCCCGACGGCGATCGTCTCGTTGCCGAACGCCTGGTCAACATGAAAGATCAATATTATAAGCTCGAACCAAACGTGCATTTTTCCCCGGATAATAAATGGGTCATTTTCCGGGCTAACTTTGAAGGGAAGGAAGAGGTCTATGCAGTGGAATGCAAAAAATCATAAACCATTCGTCCCATGCAGCGCTCAGTCCGCCTTATTTTCATCTTGATCCTGCCCCTTACCCTCCGCGCCCAGCTTCAGTGGCCCGCTATTACCGAACAGACAAAACCCTGGACCCGGTGGTGGTGGATGGGCAGCGCCGTCAACCCGCCGGACCTTACCGCCAATCTGCAAGAATACCATGACGCCGGGCTTGGCGGGCTCGAGCTCACGCCCATCTATGGCGTAAAAGGCTACGAGCGCCAGTTCGTCGACTACCTTTCGCCAAA
This sequence comes from Puia sp., assembly GCF_035546395.1. GTDB lineage: Bacteria > Bacteroidota > Bacteroidia > Chitinophagales > Chitinophagaceae > Puia. Next base: position 220,607 of record NZ_DASZXR010000002.1, read on the forward strand.
ATGGATGGACCTGTTTTCGTTCACCCTGCAGGAAACCAAACGCCTCGGCCTCGGACTCGATATGTCCACCGGGACGGGCTGGCCCTTCGGCGGCGGTCCGCTGATCGACTCGGCCTACGCCTGCCGCGAACTGTTCGTAACCACCTGGACCCTTCCCGGCGGCGGCGCCCTCCCCGACAGCATGACCATCGGCTACCGCCAGGAAGCCTATGTCCATACGGACGGCCGGGCCACCACCATCGATCAGTTGAAAGAACCCGTCTTCACCAACGACGACCTCCAGGCGCTCGCCCTCTTCCAGGTGCGCTTCCCCGACCCCGCACCCCTGCAGACCCTGATGGCCTATTCCTCCACCGGCACAATCCTCGACATCACCGATAAGGTCGATGCCACCGGCCATCTCCGCTGGACGGCCCCCGCCGGCGGTACCTGGACCCTCTATGGCCTCTTCCTGGGCTGGCACGGCAAGATGGTCGAACGCGCGGCGCCCGGCGCCGAAGGCAACGTCATCGATCATTTTTCGGCAAAGGCCCTCCGCAAATACCTTAGCCGTTTCGACACGGCCTTCACCGGTCACAACCTGTCCCCTCTGCGCAGCTTCTTCAACGATAGCTACGAAGTGGATGACTCCCGCGGCCAATCCAACTGGACGGCAGGTTTCCTCGCGGCCTTCCGACGCCTCCGCGGCTACGATCTCCGCCAACACCTGCCCGCCCTCTTCGGCCGCGACACAAAAGAGAACAACAGCCGGGTTCTCTGCGACTACCGCGAGACCATCTCCGATCTCCTCCTCGAACAGTTCACTCAACCCTGGCACGACTGGGCCCATTCCAAAGGCGCCCTCATCCGCAACCAGGCCCATGGATCGCCCGCCAATATCCTCGATCTCTATGCCGCCAGCGATATCCCCGAAACCGAAGGCCAGGATATCCTGCGCTATAAATTCGCCACCTCCGCCGCCCACGTCACCGGCAAACGCCTCGCCTCCGCCGAGACGGTTACCTGGCTCGACGAACATTTCCTCAGCACCTACAGCGACGTAAAAAAAGCCCTCGACGGATTCTTCCTCGGCGGGGTCAACCATGTCTTCTACCACGGTACCGCCTACACGCCGGTGAATGACCCCTTTCCCGGCTGGCTCTTCTATGCCTCCGTCCACTTTACGCCAAACGACCCCTCCTGGCCCGACTTCCCGACCCTGAATCGCTACGTCAGCCGCGTGCAGTCCTTCCTCCAACAAGGGTCCCCCGACAACGATGTTCTTCTCTACTTCCCCATCTACGACAGCTGGTCCGAACCCGGCAATGCGCTGTTGAAGCACTATGATCGGATGGACCCGGAGTTCACCAACACAGGTTTCAAAGAATGTGCGGAATACCTCCAGTCCCACGGGTATGGGTTCGACTACATATCCGACAAACAATTGCAACAAACCCTCCCCCCACAATACAAAACAATTCTCATCCCTGCCTGCCAATACATGCCGGCGCCAACTATCCAAAAACTTATTTCGCTTCAAAAGCAAGGCATCAACATCTTAGTTTACAAACATTCCCCCACCAGCGCCCCCGGCCTCAATCCCCCTACCTACCCACATTTCTCCTTTCCCGTCAGCGCCGATCTCTCTTCCCTGTTAAAGAACACGGCCCGCGAAACCCTTGTCGATGACAGCCTCGCCTGCATCCGCCGCAATTACGGCAACGGCAAGGTCTATTTTATCGTCAACAAAAGCTTGAAACCCTTTTCCGGCTTTGTCCCCCTAAATACGAATTTCACCGCCGCCGGCATCTTCGATCCGATGACCGGCGAAAAGGGCCTGGCAAAAACAAACGATCACTCCGTCTATCTGCAACTTCGTCCCGGCGAGACCTGTCTCGTCGAAACCAACGTCGCTCCCCGGGGCCCGCTCTTCGCGTACTACAGTCCTTCAGGTTCATCCATCTCCATAGCCGTTCCCCACCACGAACCGTTCGTAGACTCCATGAAGTATACCCTCGCCTTCGATCGCCCCACCGCTGACGCCGCTGCCTGGCTGCTCGATCTGGGCAAAGTCGTCCGCAACGCCGAGGTCAGCCTCAACGGTCAACCCCTGGCAACACTGATCGGCCCCGAATACCGCATCACGATCCCCGCGGAGCGCCTCAAGGCCCGGAATACCCTCGCAATCACCGTCAGAGGCGGCATGGTCAACCACATCATAGAAATGGATCGCCGACACATTCCCTGGAAGAAATTTTATAACACCAACTTCCCCGCTCATGACCGGGCCAACCGCGGCGCCGACGGTCTCTTCGATGCCTCCAAATGGACACCCATCGAAGAAGGCCTGTTGGGGCCAATCACCCTTACACCCCTAAAAAATAGCGACCTCGATTGGATCACCAAAGTCGGCGCGCGCAGCGCGCCGCCGATCACCACGATCACCGAAGTAAAGGGCGCCGACAACACAGGACAAACCCTGTCCACCCAATCCATCCAATCCACCATCGACCGGGTAGCCGCCAACGGCGGCGGCACCGTTACCTTCGCCCCCGGCAAATACCTCACCGGATCGATATTCATAAAAGCCGGCGTCACCCTGAACATCGCAAAGGATGTCGAGCTGATCGGCAGCGAGAATTTCGCCGACTATCCCGAGATCGACACCCGCATCGCCGGAATAGAAATGCGCTGGCCCGCAGCCCTCATCAACATCATCGGCGTAAAAAAAGCCGCCCTCACCGGCGAAGGCGTCGTCAACGCCCGCGGCAAATTCTGTTGGGATAAATACTGGAACATGCGCAAGACCTATGACCCTAAAGGTCTCCGCTGGATCGTCGACTACGACGCCAAACGCGTCCGGACCCTGCTGGTCCAGAACTCGGAGGACATCACCATAAAAGGACTCAAATTCATCGACGCCGGATTCTGGACCGTCCAGCTACTCTACTCGAAATATGTGACCGTCGATGGCATCGTCGTCCGCAACAACGAGAACGGCCACGGCCCCAGCACCGATGGCGTAGACATCGACTCGTCCACCTGGGTGTTGGTGCAAAATTGTGACATCGACTGCAACGACGACGACTTTTGTCTAAAGGCCGGCCGCGACTGGGACGGACTTCGTGTCAATCGCCCCACGGAATACGTGGTCATCCGCCATTGCACGGCCCGAAAGGGTGGGGGCCTCCTCACCATCGGCAGCGAGACCTCCGGCGGCATCCGCCACGTCCTCGCCACCGACCTCACGGCAAAAGGCACAGGCAACGGCTTTCATATCAAGTCGGCAACCACTCGTGGGGGAACAGTGGAAGATATTCACGTCCGCAACATCCACATGGACAGCGTCGGCAACGCGATCCTCTTCACGATGAACTGGAACCCGGCCTATAGCTATTCCACCCTTCCGCCCGGCTACAACCCCGACTCCATCCCCACCCATTGGAAAACGATGCTGCACAAGGTCGAACCCGCGGAGAAGGGCACGCCCCATTTCAGGGACATCGAAATATCGAACATCGTGGTCGGCAGCGCAAAAAAGGCCATCTCCGCTACCGGTCTGGAACAGTCCCTCATCACCGGCGTCCATATCGACACCGGCTCGATCAATGCGGTCACAGCCGGCGAGATCAGCTTCGCAAAAGACTGGAAGATCGAAAAGCTCGACATCCACACAAAGGATGGCTCAACCCTCCAAATAAAAAATACCGAACTATGACCAGGCTGGCCTTTCTTCTCCTATTTGCGATCTTTGCACAGCAAAGTCGCCCAACGCTCTACATCATCGGCGACTCCACCGTAAAGAACGGCAAAGGCAAGGGCGACGGCAGCCTTTGGGGCTGGGGCAGCTTCCTCGACGAATCCTTCGACACGACAAAGATCGCCGTTCGCAACTACGCCCTCGGCGGCCGCAGCAGCCGCACCTTTGTCACCGAAGGACACTGGGACATCGTCCTGGAACAACTCAAACCGGGCGACTACGTCATCATGCAATTCGGTCATAACGATGGCGGCCCCCTCGACGATACCGCCCGGGCCCGCGGCACGATCAAAGGCATCGGCGAAGATAGCAGCAACATCTACAACCCGATAAGGAAAGTCAACGAAACCGTTCATACCTATGGCTGGTATATGCGCAAATACGTCGCCGACATAAAGGCAAAAGGCGCCATCCCGATCATCTGCAGCCCTATCCCCCGCAATATGTTCAAGGATAACAAGGTCCTCCGCGCCGGCGCCGACTACGGCGGCTGGGCCCGGCAAACCGCGCAATCCACCGGCGCGTACTTCATCGATCTCAACGCCATCATCGCCGATCAATACGACCAGCTCGGACCCGGCAAAGTGAAGGATTTCTTCCCCGGCGATCATACCCATACCAATGAAGCCGGCGCAAAATTAAACGCCAACGCCGTCGTCACCGGCCTGCTCCAACAAAAAGGACTCCCGCTGGCAAAATATCTCCGTTGATGCACATAATGCCGCTCATATTATTTCTGATCCTCTCCTCCATCGACACCCCGATCGATCGTCACGCACTCGTCTCCCGCCACAACCCCATCAACACAAAAGCCGACTCTCTCGGCGCCCTTTCCGTCGGCAACGGCCACTTCGCCTTCACCGTCGACATCACCGGCCTGCAATCCTTTCCCGAAGAGTATGACAAAGGCATCCCCGTCGGCACCGAGTCCGAATGGGGCTGGCACAGCTTTCCCAATACCGGCAACTATGAATTCAGCCAAACCCTCCAATCCTACAACGTTCATGGTAAAGAAGTCACCTATAGCGTCCAGGGAAAAAACAAAGCCATCGACTATTTCCGCGAGAACCCCCACCGCCTCCAGCTCGGTAATATCGGCCTGGAATTAAAAAAACAAGACAGCACCCCCGCCAAACTCACAGACATCAAAGACATCCACCAGGAACTCATCCTATACACCGGTGAGATAAAAAGTCATTTCACGCTGGAAGGCATACCCGTCGACGTCTCCACCGTCGCCGACCCAAACACCGATGCTATCGCCGTAAACATCATCTCGCCCCTCCTCCAACAACACCGCATCCAGATTCGCCTCCGCTTTCCCTGTCCAACCAACGACTTCACCGACAACGGTGACAACTGGACGCATCCCGAAGCCCACATCAGCACCGTTATAAACTCATCAGGCACTCGAACTCTTATCAAACACCAACTGGACACAACACGCTATTACGTTCAGACAACCTATAGCAACGCAACCTGTACCCAAACCCAACCACATTATTTCCTGTTCGACCCTGCTCCAAAAGACAGTTTCTCCTTCGTCGCCCTCTTTACCCCATCCGCCCCATACCAGCCGCAAGGCTGGTCACAGGTGGAAGCCGCCTCCGCCCGCTTCTGGCAACACTATTGGCAAACCGCCGCCGCCGTCGACTTCTCCGGCAGCACCGACGCCCGCGCCCCCGAATTCGAACGCCGCATCGTCCTATCGCAATACCTGCTCCGCATCCAGGACGCGGCAAACACTCCCCCGCAGGAAACGGGCCTCACCTACAACAGCTGGTACGGCCGCCCCCATCTCGAAATGCACTGGTGGCATGAAGCCCAGTTTGCTCTCTGGAACCAACCCGAACTCCTCGAACACTCTCTCGACTGGTATTTCAAAGCCGCCGATAGCGCAAAAGCGCTCGCCAATCGCCAGGGATACAAAGGCTATCGCTGGCAAAAGATGACCGACCCGGGAGGACACGAAGGCCCAAGCTCCGTCGGCGCCTTCCTCATCTGGCAACAACCGCATTTCATCCATCTCGCTGAACTCGCCTGGCGCGCGGCAAGCGACAAAGCAGCGGTAACAAGAAAATACGCCCCCCTCGTCGACGCAACAGCGGAATTCATGGCCTCTTACACCTGGTACGACAGTACAACACATCACTACACCCTCGGCCCCGAACTCATCCCCGCCCAGGAACGCTTTAAAGCGGACAGCACCATCAACCCCATCTTCGAACTCGCCTACTGGCGCTGGGCGCTGCAAACCGCGCAGCAATGGCGCATCCGTCGAAATCAAAAGCCCGATCCCCACTGGCAGATCGTAATCGATAACCTCGCCACCCTCCCACAGCACGACAGCCTCTACTACCCCACGGAAACCGCCACCGACGCCTACACCAACCCCCGCTACCGCGGCGACCACCCCGTCGTCCTCGCCACTTATGGCTTTCTCCCCAAAACAGAAGGCCTCGATACCCTGAGAATGCACAAAACCTTCGACTGGGTCCTGCACAACTGGGACTGGACATCCACCTGGGGCTGGGACTATCCCCTCGTCGCCATGACCGCCACCCGCCTCGGCCTGCCCGAACAAGCCATCGACGCATTACTCATGCCGGTCCAAAAGAATACGTACCTTCCAAATGGTCATAACTACCAGGACGACCGCCTCCGGCTCTATCTGCCCGGTAACGGCGGCCTCCTCACAGCTGTCGCGCTGATGTGCGCAGGCTACGATGGGTGCACAACCCCGAACCCCGGCATCCCGAAAAATGGAAAATGGAAAGTAAAATGGGAGGGCCTGCGACCCCTTCCCTAAAATAAAACACGATGCAACAAAGATCATTTCTCCTCCTCTTCCTGATCACCGCGGCAGCGTCAGCTGCCGCGCAATCCGCGAAACTTATGGAACCGGCGCAACAAGACGTCTTGAAAGCCATGCGCCTCGCCAACACCTACTTCATGCAAAAATGGCCCGACCCGGGCACCCCAATCGTCACGAACATAGCAAGACCGAGCCATATCTGGACCCGCGCCGTCTACTACGAAGGCCTCATGGCCCTCCATTCCATCGATCCCAAAAAAGAATACCTCGACTACGCCATCGACTGGGGGAACAAACACCACTGGACCCCCCGCAACGGGATAAAAGACCGCGACGCCGACGACCAGTGCGCCGGCCAGACCTGGATCGATCTGTACAATTTGGATCCGCAACCCCAACGCATCGACTCCATAAAGGCCACCATGGACAACCTCGTCCACAGCGACAAGGCCGATGACTGGCACTGGATCGACGCGATCCAGATGGCCATGCCCGTCTTCACCCGCCTCGGAGTCCTCTATCATGACACTTCCTATTTCCGGAAGATGTACGATCTCTATCATTATACAAAGACGGTCCACGGCGCCAACGGCCTCTATAACGCACAGGAACATCTCTGGTGGCGCGACAAGGATTTCGTTCCCCCCTACAAGGAACCCAACGGCCGGAATTGCTACTGGAGCCGCGGCAACGGCTGGGTCCTCGCCGCCCTGGTCCGCGTATTAAGCATCCTTCCGCTCAACGATCCCCACCGCGCCGAATACCTGCAGGACTATAAAGACATGATCGGCGCCATCGTTCCGCTTCAACGCGCCGACGGGTATTGGAACTGCAGCCTCCACGACAGCACCCACTTCGGCGGCAGGGAACTCACCGGCACCGCCCTCTTCACATACGGCCTGGCCTGGGGAATAAGACAAGGTTATCTCGACAAGAAGCAATACTATCCCGTCGTCGCCAAAGCCTGGCTCGCCATGGTCGGGAATTCCCTCCATCCCAACGGCATGCTCGGCTGGGTCCAGGGCACCGGCAAGGAGCCGAAAGATGGACAACCCGTCACCTATGACAAGATCCCCGACTTCGAAGACTATGGCCTCGGCTGCTTCCTCCTCGCCGGCAGCGAAGTGTATCAGATATGCAACCCGCCGGCCGCAAATATGGACCCGTCGAAAGTACCACCCTACGAAGAGCCGAAAGTAAACCTGACCACCGTCAAAGACTGGGAATCAAACCAACGCCCGGCGCTCCTGCAGGAATTCGCCAAAAACGTCTACGGCCGCATGCCCGAAAAAAAGTATTCGCTCACCACAAAAGAGGATCGCCCGGGCGAGATCACCCTTCGCTACCAACCCGGCGACACCGCCGGCATCCACATGCTCCTCTTCCTCCCCAAAAACGCCAAAGGCCCCGTCCCCGTCTTCGTCGGTTACAGCTTCACGCCCAACGCCCAAACCGAAACCTCGTCCCAATGGCCAATACAAGAGATCCTCAAACGTGGCTTCGCCGTAGCCGTCGCCTGGTACTGGGACGTAGAACCCGACCGCGCCGACGGCTGGCAAACAGGCATCCGCACCCGCCTGGCAACACCCCTCGATATCCAACCCTGGGAATGGAGCGCCATGGGCGCATGGGCCTGGGGCCTCAGCCGCATGGTCGACTACCTGCAAACAGTCAAAGGAATAAACCCCAAACAACTCATCGTCATTGGCCACTCCCGCCTCGGCAAAGCCGCCCTCTGGGCCGCCGCAAATGACAGACGATTCGCCATGGCGATCTCCAATGAATCCGGCGAAGGCGGCGCCGCCCTCGGCAAACGCGACTACGGCGAGACCATCGCCATCATCAACGACAAATTCCCCTGGTGGTTCGGCGCAAACTACAAACAGTTCGGCAGCGACCCCGCCGCCATGCCAACCGATCAATTCCAACTCCTGTCGCTGATCGCCCCCCGCCCCCTCTATGTCGCCAGCGCCATCGGCGACCAATGGTCGGACCCCCAGGGCGAATTCCTCAGCGCACAACTCGCCGATCCCGTATACCATCTCTACAAAAAGAAAGGTCTCGAAACCGCCGAAATGCCCGCACTGGAGCATCCCGTCGGGGAGACCATTCGCTATCATATCCGCAACGGTAAGCACGACCTCACGCTATACGACTGGCAGGAGTACATGAACTTCGCCGATAAGCAATTGGTGCATCATTCGTCACAATAAAAGAGAAACCCGGCCTTTATCGCAAGGATCTGATTCTCCTTCGAGACCCCATAGGTCAAAAACCGCCAAAGATTCCGGCTGTTGTCCAGGTTCCTGGTATTGGCCGCGGTAGCCGCGATCATGATTCCCCGATGCGGATAAAGATAACTTTGTATAGGGGTTTTATTCCTCGTTTTACCCTAAATTGCCTGGAAACAGGTTAAAATAACTTAATATTCGGATAACATAAGTGGTTGATTCTCCACCGAAAATAGTTTTCTTTGGGAGTCTGAGCCGCTGGAGGCGGATCGACCGGAGGTCAGAAATTAAACAAACGATAGCATGTCAAAAAACAAGTACTTACTTCCATTCATCCTCATTTGCACCCTTTTTTTCATGTGGGCATTTCTCCATAACATCAATGGAATATTGATCCCCCAACTGAAAAAGGTCTGCCACCTGACCGACACCCAGTCCTCCCTTCCGGACCTGGCACTCTATCTGGCCTATTTCACCGCAGCTATCCCCGCCGGACTCTTCGCCCATCGCTTCGGCTATAAAAAAGGCATCATCTTCGGCCTCTTCCTCTTCGCCGCCGGCGCCCTGCTCTTTCTGCCCGCCGCCGATAGCCGCGACCTCCCCCTCTTCCTCCTGGCCATCTTCATCGCCGCCAGCGGAGCGGCCTTCCTCGAGACCATGGCCAACCCCTACGCAACGATCCTCGGCAAACCCGAAACTTCCGAACAACGTCTCAACCTGGCTCAATCCTTTAATGGCCTCGGCGCCGTCGTCGCCCCCTTCATCGGCACACATTTCATCCTGTCAGGTATCGAACATACCCAGGCCGAACTCGATGCCCTGAAAGCAAAAGGCCAGCTGGAAGCCTATCTTCAATTCGAAGCCGGTTCCTTCAAACCTGTTTACCTGATCATCGCCGTCCTCCTCGTCCTCCTCGCGATCCTTTTCATTCGCTCAAAACTTCCGGAAGTGACGGAAACCACCGAAGACGCGCATAGCACCTCGAAATTCTCCCTCAGTATCCTACGGTTCTCGCACGTCCGCTGGGCCGCCATCGGCGAATTCTTCTACGTCGGCGCACAGGCCGGCATCCTTGGCTTCTTCATCCGTTTCGCAAAACAAGCGGCCGATATCCCCGAAAAAGAGGCGGGCAACCTGCAGACGATCGCTATGGTCGGCTTCATGGCCGGGCGATTCCTCGGCACCTACTTCATGCGTTTTGTAAAACCCGCCCGTCTGCTTACCATCTACGCAGTGATCAACATTTGCCTGGTCGCCATCGCGCTGATGACCCACGGCCGCATTGCCGTCTATACCCTGATGCTGACGCCCTTCTTCATGTCCATCATGTTCCCGACCATCTTCGCCCTGGGCATCAAGGATCTCGGTGAAGAGACCAAACTGGCCTCCTCCTTCCTCGTGATGGCCATCATCGGCGGCGCCTTCACCCCCGTGATGATGGGGCTCATCTCCGATAAGACCGGAAGTATGCAAACCGCCTATATCATGCCCCTGATCTGTTTCCTCTTCATCCTCTATTTTGGAATAAAAGGATATAAGATCAAACCCATTAAAAAACCCCAACCCGCGCTCGCATGAGATACTGCCTCGCTCTCGACCTTCGATCCGACCCGGCCCTCATCGCCGAATATGAGAACTGGCACCGCGAGGTCTGGCCCGAAATAAAAGCTAGCATCCTGGACAGCGGGATCACGCAGATGGAAATTTACCGGCTGGAGAACCGCCTCTTCATGATCATGGAGACAAACGCAACCTTCAGCTTCGAAAAGAAAACCGCCGCCGACGCCGCCAACCCCGCCGTCGAAAAATGGGAACACCTTATGTGGAAATACCAGCTCGCAATACCCGGCGGCCGCCCCGGCGAAAAATGGCGGCTCATGAACAAAATATTTGAATTGAAATAATGATGTTTAGTTTAACAGGGAAACACGCAGTCGTAACAGGGGCAGGCAGTGGCATCGGCAAAGCCGTCGCCATCCTGCTGGCAAAGCAAGGCGCCACCGTGTATGTGGCCGATATCAACGAAGACCAGGCAAACGAAACGGTACGGGAAATCGGCAGCAAAGTCACAGCGCTCATCGCCGACCTCTCAGACCAACAACAGACAAACAAGATCTTCGCCAGCCTCCCAAAACTCGATATCCTCGTCAACAGCGCCGGCGTATCCCACATCGGCACCGCCGAATCCACCGAAGAAGCCGATATGGATCGCCTCTACAAAGTCAACATAAAAGGGGTCTACAACTGTCTCCACGCGGCCATCCCGCTGCTGAAGAACAACGGCGGCGGCGTCATCATCAACATGTGCTCCATCGCCGCCACCATCGGCATCCCCGACCGCTTCGCCTATTCGATGACAAAAGGCGCGGTCTACTCGATGACCCTCTCCGTGGCAAAAGACTACCTCAAAGACAAGATCCGCTGTAACTGTATCTCCCCCGCCCGTGTCCACACTCCGTTCGTCGACGGTTTCCTGAAAAAGAACTACCCGGGGAAAGAACAGGAGATGTTTGAAAAATTATCAAAGACCCAACCCATCGGCCGCATGGCAAAACCCGAAGAGATCGCCGCACTGATCCTCTATCTTTGCAGCGACGAAGCCTCGTTTATCACCGGCACGGATTATCCTATCGACGGTGGGTTCATAAAACTAAATAACTAGCAGTATGTTTCTCATCAGACACGGTCAGCTCAATAACGAAAAGCCCGGCATCATCCTTGACGGAAAGCAATACGACGCCGGCGCCTTTGGCGAAGACTATAACGAACGGTTCTTCGCCACCGACGGCCTCAGAAGACTGAAAACGTTCATAGATCAAAACAAAGGCAAGCTCCCCGAGCTTCCCAAAGACGCCCGACTCGGCTCGCCCATCGCCCGGCCCTCGAAGATTGTCTGCATCGGCCTCAACTATATCGACCATGCCAGGGAGACAAACGCAACCCCGCCGCCCGAGCCGGTCATCTTCATGAAGTCTACCACCGCCCTCGTCGGTCCCAACGATGACATCGTTATTCCCCGCAACAGCAGAAAAACGGACTGGGAAGTCGAGCTCGCTCTCGTCATCGGCAAAAAAGCCAGCTACGTGGAAGAAGGCGAAGCTTTGCAGTATGTGGCGGGTTACTGCCTGCACAACGATGTTTCTGAACGCGAATTCCAGATCGAACGCAGCGGCACCTGGGACAAAGGCAAAGGCTGTGACACCTTCGCTCCCATGGGCCCCTGGCTCGCGACCTCGGACGAGATCGCCGACCCGCACAAGCTCCGCCTCTGGCTCACCGTCAATGGCAAAAAGATGCAGGATGGCAACACCTCGAATTTCATCTTCAACATCCCCTTCCTCGTCGCCTATACCAGCCAGTTCATGACCCTGCTGCCCGGCGACGTCATTTCCACCGGGACACCGGCCGGGGTAGGACTCGGTATGAAGCCGAACGTCTACCTCCAGCCCGGGGACATCGTCGAACTGGGGATCGACCACCTGGGCCAGGCCCGGCAAAACGTAAAAGCGTATGTCGCCCGTTAAACCACAAACCATCGACGCCCACCAGCATTTCTGGCGGTTCGATCCCAACCGGGATACCTGGATCACCGACGAAATGCACAAGATCCGGCGCGACTTCCTGCCTTCTGACCTGCACCCCATCCTGCAGGCTAACGGGATCGATGGCTGCATCGCCGTCCAGGCCGATCAATCAATCGACGAAACCGATTTCCTGCTGGATCTGGCCAATCAAAACGATTTCATCAAAGGCGTAGTAGGCTGGATCGATCTTCAATCGCCAAGCCACGAAGAAACACTTTCACAATACAAAAAATACCCAAAACTAAAAGGGTTCCGTCACGTGCTACAAGGTGAAACCGATCGAGCCCTCATGCTCAAACCTGGATTCAAGCGTGGCGTAGCCGCGCTTGGCAAACACAACTACACCTACGATATTTTAATATATCCCGACCAGCTCGGCTACACAAAGGACTTCGTGGCCGCCTTCCCTGACCAACCCTTCGTCCTCGACCACATCGCGAAGCCCCATATCAAACACCGCTACATCACCGACGAATGGAAGGACGCCATCCGCGCCGTAGCCGCTTTCCCCAACCTCTATTGCAAGATCTCCGGTATGGTCACCGAAGCCGACTGGTTTGCATGGAAGCCCGAACACTTTAAAGTCTATATCGATACCATAGTGGAAGCCTTCGGAACAAACAGAATAATGTATGGCTCCGACTGGCCGGTCTGTTTGGTAGCCGCAAGCTATGATCAGGTAATTGGAATAGTCCGCGATTATTTCGCCCAATTTTCAAAAGACGAGCAAGCCGCCTTCTTCGGCGGCAATGCCGTAAAATTTTATAATTTATGAACCTCGAATTAAAAGATAAGGTGATCATCGTCTCCGGCGGCGCAAAAGGCATCGGCGAAGGCATCGTAAAAGTCCTCGCCGCAGAAGGCGCGATCCCCTTTATCGTCGGCCGCAATGAGAAAGATAACAAAGCAACCATCGCGGCGGTTGAAGCCGCCGGCGGCAAAGCATACCAGACGGTCGCCGAACTCACCGACCCAAAAGCCAGCGAGCAGGCAGTAAAAACAGTGCTCGATACCTTCGGCCGCATCGACGGCCTCGTCAACAACGCCGGCGTCAATGATGGAGTAGGACTCGAGAACGGCAACTATGAGGCTTTTGTAGCCTCGCTCCACAAAAACCTTGTTCACTATTATCTGCTGGCCCACCACGCCCTGCTCGCACTAAAGGCCTCCAAAGGCGCCATCGTCAATATCGGCTCGAAAACAGCCGAGACCGGCCAGGGCGGCACCAGCGCCTACGCCGCGGCAAACGGCGGCCGCAGCGCCCTCACCCGCGAATGGGCCGTGGAACTGCTCAAATACGGTATCCGCGTCAACGCCATCATCGTCGCCGAATGCTGGACGCCGCTGTATGAAAAATGGATCCAAACCCTGCCCAACCCCCAGGAAAAACTCAAATCCATAGTCAAAAATATCCCGCTGGAAAATCGAATGACCACTGCAGAAGAGATCGCCAACATGACGGCCTTCCTCTTATCCAAATGTTCCAGCCACACCACCGGTCAGCTCATTCACGTCGACGGCGGCTATGTCCATTTAGACCGTGCGTTAGCAGGCGCTGACAAAGTCGGCGCGTCCGAAGCCTGAGCCGACACAGTCGGCGCGTCCGAAGGACAAACATTAGCGCTTCACAAACGGTCCGCCAAAGGCGGACAACAAGAAAGGAAAATGAAGATATTAGTCTGCATAGAACCAGGTCACTTCGAATACCGCGAAGCCGACGCCCCACTCGCCCGCCCGGGCGAGTCGATAATAAAAATTAAACGCATCGGCATCTGCGGCACCGACCTTCACGCCTTCGAAGGCACCCAGCCGTATTTTGAATACCCCCGCATCCTCGGCCATGAACTCGCGGGCGACCTCGTCGACCTGGATCAGGCCCCCGGCTTCCAACCCGGCGAAGCCGTCACCATCATCCCATATTTCAACTGCGGCAAATGCATCGCCTGCCGCACCGGCAAGCCCAACTGCTGCACAACCATAAAAGTGGCCGGCGTCCACATCGACGGCGGCATGGTCGAGTACCTCAGCGTCCCGAGCAACGCGCTCGTCCACGGCAACGGCCTCTCCCACCATCAGCTCGCCCTCATCGAACCCCTCGCCATCGGCGCACACGCTGTCCGCCGCGCAGCGATCCAAAAAAATGAATTCGTCCTCGTAATAGGCGCCGGCCCCATCGGCCTCGGCGCCATGGAGTCCGCCCGCATCGCCGGCGGCGAAGTCATCGCCATGGACATCAACGACGACCGCCTCAAATTCTGCCGCGAAAAACTACAGATCCTCCACACGGTAAATCCGTCAACCAATGCAGTAGACCAAATAAGGCACATCACCCGCGGCGACATGCCCACCGTCGTCATCGACGCCACCGGCAACCGCAAGGCGATCAACGACGGCTTCCAGTACATGGCCCACGGTGCCCGCTATGTCCTCGTAGGTCTGCAAAAAGGAACCATCGAATTCAGCCATCCCGAATTTCACAAACGCGAAGGCACCCTGATGAGCAGCCGCAACGCGACAAGAGAAGACTTCGAAAAGGTCATCGCCTTCATGAAGCAAGGCCTCATCGATCCCACTACCTATATCACCCATCGGATACCCTTTGACCAGCTGAAAGATGGATTCAAAAGCCTGCTGGACCCCGCAAACGGCGTCATAAAAGCAATGGTTGAACTATGATGAACAACAAAAAGATATTATCGGTCGGCGAGCTCCTGCTCCGCATCTGCCCGGGCGGCGACTGGCTGGAAACCAACAGCCTCCCCTTCTACGTCGGCGGCGCGGAAGCGAACGTGGCCACCGCCCTCGCCCTCTGGGGTCTCCCCTCGGCCTATTTTACCGCCCTTCCCGACAACGCGATGAGCCGCGAGCTGGCCCGGTACCTCGAAGAAAAGACCATCGAGACCAGCCGTATCCTCTACCGCGGCGAACGCATCGGCATCTACTACCTGCCAAAAGGAAAGGACCTCAAGAACGCCGGCGTCATCTACGACCGCGCCCACTCCTCCTTCGCGTCGCTGAAACCCGGCTCCATCGACTGGGACACCGTCCTGGAGGACATCGGCTGGCTGCACTTCAGCGCGATCTCCCCGGCGCTGAACAAGAACGCCGCCACGGTCTGCACAGAAATGTTAGAAGCCGCAAGCACAAAGAACATCACGATCTCCCTCGACCTGAACTACCGCGCCAAACTCTGGCAATACGGCGCTGCCCCAACGGAGATCATGCCCGCCCTCGCCGATCACTGCGACCTCATCATGGGCAACCTCTGGGCCGCCGAAAAAATGCTCGGCATCCCCGTCGACCAAAGCCTCGTCGGCACCGACACAAAAAAGGACTACCTCCGGCACGCCTGGCTGACCAGCGAACAGATCATGGAGAACTTCCCAAAAGTGAAGTACGTAGCCAATACCTTCCGTTTCGACAGCGGCGAAAAAGGCATCCGCTACTTCACCACGCTCTATAACAATAAAACTCTGTATACAAGCAAGGAGTACCTCTCGGAAAAAATCCTCGATAAAGTAGGGAGTGGAGATTGCTTCATGGCCGGTCTCATCTATGGACTGAGCCAAAACCACGCGAACCAGGACACCCTCGAATACGCGACGGCCGCCGCATATCAAAAATTATTCATCCCGAGCGATGCGACCCACCAGCGCCCGGAAGAGATCAAACAATTCATGACAACGTATGAACGATAAAAAAGTCATCTTACAAAGCATCCTCGCCCAGGGTATCCTCCCGCTGTTCTACTGGGAAAGCCCCTCGGTCTGCCTCGAAGTCATCCGCACCCTCTATCGCGCCGGCGTCCGCGCCGTGGAATATACCAACCGCGGCGCCGCAGCCCTTGACAATTTCACCATGTTGAAGAAGACGCTCACAAAAGAGTCCCCCGACCTCTATCTCGGCATCGGCACGATCAAGTCCCGGACAGAGGCCGAAGCCTTCATCGCCGCCGGCGCCGATTTCATCGTAGCGCCCATCATCAACCCGGAAGTGGGGGAGATCGCCGCAAAAGCCGGCCTCCTCTGGATACCCGGCTGCATGACACCCAGCGAGATATACAAAGCCCAGGAACACAAGGCCGCCGTCATCAAGATCTTCCCCGCCAATATCCTCGGTCCCGAATTCGTCAGCTCCATAAAGGAGCTATTCCAGGGCCAGCTCTTCATCCCTACCGGCGGGGTGGAGATCGAAGAGAACAATATCCGCAGCTGGATCAAGGCCGGCGTCTGCGCTGTAGGTCTTGGCAGCCGCCTGATCAGCAAAGAGATACTCCTGAACGAAAACTACGAGCTTCTATACGAAAAAACTATGGTAGCCCTCACGATCGCGCGAAGCGTCCGAAATGAGACGAAGTCTCATTCATAAGATATAAGCGGAATTGAGGCAAAAAATTTCATTTTTCCAATTTTTTGCCGAAAATCAAAAAGAAACAGCAAAATGAACCTCAACAGAGAAAACCTAAAGCACATCACCGCAAAAGCCGTCACAAAACCCGCCGATGCGATCTTTTCCCTCCCGGAAAAAGTGCTCCAGTTCGGCACCGGCGTCCTGCTGCGCGGCCTGCCCGACTACTTCATCGATAAAGCCAACCGCCAGGGGCTCTTCAACGGCCGCATCGTCGTCGTCAAATCCACCGATGGCGGTGACGCCGGCGCCTTCGACCGCCAGGACAGCCTCTATACGCTCTGCGTACGCGGCATCGAAGAAGGAAAAAAGGTGGAAGAAAATATCATCTGCTCGGCGATCAGCCGCGTCCTTTCGGCCCGCGACCAATGGCAGGAAATAGTAAAACTCGCCCACAGCCCCGAAATGCAGATCATCATCTCCAATACCACCGAAGTGGGTATCCAGTTGGTAGATGACGATATCCGCCGCAACCCGCCCGTCTCCTTCCCCGGCAAACTCCTCGCCTTTTTATACCAACGCTGGAAAGCTTTTAACGGCAGCCCCGAAAGCGGCATGATCGTCATCCCCACCGAGCTGATCGTCGACAATGGAAAGAAGCTAAAAGGCATCGTAAAGGAACTGGCCCAGATGGGCCAGCTGGAAGCGGATTTCGTGGTCTGGATGGATAACCACTGCTCCTTCTGCAGCTCGCTGGTCGACCGCATCGTCCCCGGCAAGCCCGACGCAGCCACCCTCAAACAATTGGAGCACGATCTGGGTTATACAGATGGACTCCTCTCCATCTCCGAGGTATACCGCCTCTGGGCGATCGAAGGCGACGAAAAAGTGCGCAAGATCCTCTCATTCGCAAATGCCGACGCTGGCGTCATCATCGAACCCGACATCGAGGTCTATCGCGAGCTGAAGCTCCGGCTCCTCAACGGCACCCATACGCTCAGTTGCGGCCTGGCCTTCCTCGCCGGCTTCGATACGGTAAAGAACGCCATGGACGACCCCTCCTTCGCTACCTTTGTCGCCGATCTCATGCTGAAGGAAATAGCCCCGGCAATCCCCTATGACCTTCCCCTGCAGGAAGCCCGCGATTTCGGACTCCGCGTCCTCGACCGCTTCCGCAATCCGCACCTGCAACACCAATGGATCAGCATCACCATGCAATACACTTCCAAGCTGAAAATGCGCGTGATCCCGGTCCTGCTACGCCATTACGAGAAACATCACTTCCCACCGGCTCATATGGCGCTCGGTTTCGCAGCATATATCTTATTCATGCGCGCCCAGCCGCCCCACCCGGTAAACGATGACAAAGCCGGCTATTTTGCCGATCTCTGGCACAAATACCCCGCCCCCGAAGTGGCGACCATTACCCTAAAAGACAGATCCCTCTGGGGCGCCGACCTCTCCCAGCTGAAAGGCTTCGAAGGCTCCGTCCGCCTCTATCTCGACGACCTCATCGCCAAAGGCCCCGTAGCAACCTTAGCCCAACTTACTTCAAAAGTAATATTATGAGCACGCAAACGATACTGAAAGTCCACCCCGCCGACAACGTCCTCGTCGCCCTGACCAATCTCCCAAAAGACACGAAAGTATCCTATGAAGGAGAAGAATACACCCTCCGGGAGAACGTAAAAGCAAAACATAAATTCGCCACCGTCGACCTGGATCCCGGTGACAGCATCACGATGTACGGCGTTCTCGTCGGTAAGGCGCAACAAACCATAAAGAAAGGCGGCCTCATCAGCACCACCAACGTCAAACACGCCGCCAGCGATTTCAACATCGGCGACCGCCATACCGAATGGCTGAAACCCGACACGTCAAAATTCAGCGGCCGTACCTTCAACGGCTACCACCGCGCCGACGGCAGCGTCGGCACGGCTAACTATTGGGTCGTCATCCCCATGGTCTTTTGTGAGAACCGCAACCTCGACGTCCTCCAGCAAGCCCTCGTCGCCGACCTCGGCTATGGCCGTAACCGCACCTACCAGCTGCAATCCCAACAGCTGGTAAGTCTCTACAAATCGGGCAAGTCGGTCGAGGACATCCTCTCCACCGATCTGCAGGCCGACTACCAAAGCAATAACAACCAACGCCTCTTCCCCAACGTCGACGGCATCAAATTCCTCAACCACGACGGCGGTTGCGGCGGCACGCGCCAGGACGCCCAGGCTCTCTGCGGCCTCCTCGCCGGCTATATCACCCATCCCAACGTCGCCGGCGCCACCGTGCTCAGCCTCGGCTGCCAGAACGCACAGGTCAGCATGCTGGAAGAAGAGATAAAGAAACGCTCCCCCGAATTCTCGAAGCCGATGTATATCCTCGAGCAGCAGAAGATCGGTACCGAATCGGCCTTCCTTTCCGAGGCCATAAAGCAAACCTTCGCAGGACTCATCCTCGCGAACCGGCAGCAACGTAAGCCCGCGCCGCTCAGCAAGCTCTGCATCGGCCTCGAATGCGGCGGCTCCGACGGCTTCTCCGGCATCTCCGCCAACCCCGCCATCGGCTACACCTCCGACTTGCTGGTCGCCCTCGGCGGCTCGGTGATACTGTCCGAATTTCCCGAACTCTGCGGCGTCGAGCAAAATCTCAGCGACCGTTGCATAGACGTCCCGACAGCCGAACGCTTCTCTCACCTGATGCGCACCTACAACGACCGCGCAAAAGCCGTCGGCTCCGGCTTCGACATGAACCCCTCGCCGGGGAATATCCGCGACGGCCTGATCACCGACGCCATCAAATCGGCAGGCGCAGCAAAGAAAGGCGGCACCTCACCCGTCACCGCCGTCCTCGACTACCCCGAGAAAGTGACGAGGCCCGGTCTCAACCTCCTCTGCACCCCCGGCAACGACGTGGAATCCACCACGGCCGAAGTGGCCGCGGGCGCCAATATCGTCCTGTTCACCACCGGGCTCGGCACACCCACCGGCAACCCGGTGACCCCCGTCGTCAAGATCGCGACGAACACCCCCCTCTTCGAGCGGATGAGCGATATCATGGACATCAATACGGGAACGATAATAGAAGGGACCGAAACGATAAAACAGGCCGGCGAACGCATCCTCGATTACGTCATCGGCGTGGCCAGTGGCGAGACCCAGGTTGCGGCCGTCCGCCACGTCCAGGACGACTTTATCCCCTGGAAACGCGGAGTGTCGCTGTAAATACAAGCCGGGCCGGGCGCTTCTCGGCGCCTAGCTCGTCTTCCTGTAATTCAACACAGCCCACGTATTTAGCACCAACCCAAGCCCCAGCATCCAAAGTATCTCCGGCAAAATATCCTGGAACCCACTCCCCTTCAACACCACCGGCCGCATGATCTTGATAAAATGGCTCGGCGGGAACGTCGTCACTATCGCCTGCGCCCACCCGGGCATACTGTCCACCGCCGTAAAAACCCCACTCATCATATTGAAGATATTGATGAAAAAGAAGGACAGCGACATGGCCTGCTGCTGCGTCCCACAGTAGGTGGCGATCATGAATCCCAACCCCAGCATGGAAAAAAGGTACACCACCAGCGACCCGTACAACACCCACCAGCTGCCAAGAGGTACGACCCCATAAAAAAGCCAGCCCACAAGCAATCCCATCGTGAACAAAACAATGCCCAACACCATCAACGGGATCATCTTCCCGATGATGAACACATATTTTTTTATCGGCGTCACATTGATCTGGTCGATCGTCCCGCTCTCCTTCTCCTGCACGATATTAAAGGCAGATTGCATCGCCACCAACCCGGTCACCAGCGTCACCAGGATCGCCGGCACCATATACAGCTTGAAGTTCAACAACGGGTTGTACCAGTTGGAGGAAGCCACCGATATCGTAGGGGCAGGGTTGTCTACCTGCCACTGCAAACGGATATCCTCGTTGAAGTCCTTCACGATACTCCCAAGGTACGCCCCACCCAAATTCGCCTTCGTCCCCTCGATCGCATTGATCGCGACAAAGACCTGCTTCTGATTCTCCCGAACCAGGTCCCGCTCGAAATGAATAGGGATCTGCAGCGCCAGGTCGGCCTTGTCCTGCTCCACCATCTTCAGCCCCGCGGTATAACTGTCCTCATAGCCCTTTAGCCGGAAATACCCCGAAGAGACGATCTTTTCTATCAGCTTCCGCGACGTAGTGGAATGATCGTTGTCGACTACCACGATGGAAATATTCTTCACCGAATAGTCCGCCGCCATCGGCAGCAGGATCAGCTGGATCAGCGGCGCGATCAGCAGGATACCGATCAGCTGTTTACTTCTCAGCAGCTGACGGAACTCCTTCTCCAATAAGAATACCAAAGTCTTCATTGCAGCCTGATTTTAAATTTTCGGAGACTGATCGTAAAAAGAAACACACACATCCCCCCAAGGATCAGCAGCTCCTTCCAAATGGCCCCAATGCCGAGGCCCTTCAACATCACCTGCTTCACGATAATGAAATACCAGCGCGAAGGGACCAGGTTGGATAGCAGCCGCAGCGCGAGCGGCATGTTTTCGATGGGAAATAAAAATCCCGTCAGCAGCATTGTCGGCAGCATCATCCCCATCAGCGATCCGGTCATCGCCGCCTGCTGCGTCTGGGCGTTGATGGAAAGGAGTAACCCGATGGACAAACAGGTCATGATAAACAACACGCTCCCGAAAACCAACAACAGGAAACTCCCCTTCACCGGCAGGTCGAGAAAAATATCACTCAAAAAAAGAATGACAAATAAGTTGACGATCGAGATCAGTAGGTTGGGCGCCAGCTTGGAGATGATGATGTAGACCGGCCTGAAGGGTGACACGAGCAATATTTCCATCGTTCCCAACTCCTTTTCCCTCACAATCGCCACCGAGGTCATCATCGTGCAAACAAGCATGAGCACAAGCGCCATCACCCCCGGCACAAAGTTGGGCGCCCCCCGCAGCTCCGGATTGTACATCATTTGCATCGAAGGCACGATAGTCATCGGCTGACCGCTGCCCGCCGCCAGCTCGGTATTGAAGTCGGCAACGATCTGGTTCAGGTAATTGGTAATGGTCGTCGCCTGGTTCGGGTCGGAGGCATCGGCGATCACTTGCATCGTGGCTTTCCCCGTATGGATAACATCGTCGCCAAACCCCGCCGGAAAGGTCACCGCCATCTTCAGATCCCCCTTCTTGAACGCGGCATCGATCTGGTCGGCGCTGGCCAGCGTCCGCTGGATATTGAAATAAGGACTGCTCCCGATCTTGGCGATCAGCCGCTGGGTCACGGCGTCTTTTGAATAATCCACTACCGCGATCCGCGAATCCTTGATCTCATTGGACAACGCAAACCCAAAAAGCACGATCTGCGCGATCGGCAGACCGAACAACATCAGCAGCGTCTTCCGGTCCCGGAAGACATGCAGGAATTCCTT
Source organism: Puia sp. (assembly GCF_035546395.1). Classification (GTDB taxonomy): domain Bacteria; phylum Bacteroidota; class Bacteroidia; order Chitinophagales; family Chitinophagaceae; genus Puia. The sequence goes on from NZ_DASZXR010000002.1 coordinate 242,760, forward strand.
CCGTATAAAAATAACCAGTTGTCGCATTTAATCCCCCTTTCTTTTTGCCTTTCTGGCCAGTTCGTAAAAGACATCTTCCATCGTGGCCGCCCCATACTGCTGCTTCAGGTTGGCCGGGCTGTCCAGCGCCGCGATCACCCCATCGACCATGATCGACACCCGGTTGCAATACTCCGCCTCATCCATATAGTGGGTCGTGACGAATACGGTCACCCCGCTGTCCGCCGCTGCATAGATCAGGTCCCAAAACTGCCGCCGCGTCACCGGGTCCACCCCGCCGGTCGGCTCGTCCAGGAATACGATCTCCGGGTCATGTACGATCGATACCGAAAAGGCCAGCTTCTGTTTCCAACCCAGCGGCAGCTCCCGCACCAGCGTCCTGGCTTCCTGCTGTAGTCCCAACTCCTCCAACAGCTCCGTGGTCTTGGTCCGGATCGCCGGCCGGCTCATGCCATAAATGCCCCCATAAAACCGGATATTCTCTGCCACCGAGAGATCGTCATACAAAGAGAACTTCTGGCTCATATACCCGATACTTTTCTTGATCTTCTCGGTCTGCGTATATACGTCGAAACCCGCCACGGTCGCCTCCCCCGAAGAGGGCCCAAGCAACCCGCAAAGCATCCGCATCGCGGTCGTCTTACCCGCTCCGTTAGCACCCAGAAAGCCGAAGATCTCCCCCTTGTCCACCGTAAAGGTCAACTCGTTGCAGGCTATGAATGGCCCGAAACGTTTGCTCAGCTTGTCGGTCTTGATCACTGGTTCCATGCTAATCCTTTAAAAGATGAATAAAAACATCCTCGATACCCGGCTGGATACGTTCCATTTTTACATCCGGCAAACCCTTACCTTTCAACCACTCCACAGCTTCTCCTTCCTTCCCCCGTTCAAACGTCACATGCAACGCGTCCCCAAAGGCAAAACAACTCCTCGTCCCCGGATAGGCCCTGGCCTCCCGCAACAACCGATGCGTATTGGCCGCCTCCAGGCCGTACAGGTCCCCCGGGAACTGCCCCACGATCCCCGCCGGCGAATCGATCGACAGGATGCTGCCCTTTTGGATCAGCCCCACCCGGTCGCAAAGCCGGGCCTCGTCCATATAGGGCGTCGATACGAGGATGGTAATTCCCTCGGCTTTCAGCCGGGCCAACATTTCCCAGAACTCCTTGCGGGAGACAACGTCCACCCCCGTCGTAGGTTCATCCAAAAAAAGGACCGCGGGCTTATGAATCAGCGCACAACACAGTGCCAGCTTTTGTTTCATGCCACCCGATAGTTTCCCTGCCCGGCGGTCCTTAAAAGGTTCGATCTGTACGTAAATGTCTTTGATCAGGTGATAATTTTCCTCGATCGTCGTCCCGAACACCGTCGCAAAGAATTGCAGGTTCTCCTCGATGGTCAGGTCCTGGTAAAGGCTGAACCGCCCCGGCATATACCCCACACTGCTGCGGATCTTCGCAAAATCTTTCACCACGTCGTACCCGTTCACGACGGCCGTTCCCCTGTCGGCCAGCAACAGCGTGGTCAGGATGCGGAACAGCGTAGTCTTGCCCGCGCCATCGGGCCCGATCAATCCGAACAACTCCCCGGGCTTCACGGAAAGGGAAATATCCTTCACCGCAAGCACTTTCCCCTTATTATAGGTCTTGGTAATATGGTCCAGCGTGATCATGACTAGAATTTGACTTCACCATACATCCCCAGTTTCAAAAACCCGTCGTTCTTCACCCGGATCTTCACCGCATATACGAGGTTGGCCCGTTCATCCCGGGTTTGTATGGTTTTGGGGGTGAATTCCGATTTGTCGGAGATCCAGTAGACGGTCCCCGGGTACTCGCGGTACCGGTCCTTCCCTTCATCCGAAAACACCTTTACCGCCTGCCCCAGTTTCACCTGGGTCAGCTGTGCGCCGGTGACATAGGCCCGTAAGGTCACGGTATCGACATTGGCGATCTTATACAGCGCCTTGCCCATCGTCGTCATCTCTCCCTGCAACGCATACTTGATCAGCACCGTCCCGCCGATCGGGTTGACGATCCTTCCCTTGTCGATATTGTCCTGGATCTGCGCGGCCGACTTTTCCAATGGCGCCTTCTCACTCAGCACGGTCCGGTTCTCCGTAGCGACATTGGACTCGTCCAACGCGATCTGCTGCCTCGATACGTCGATCTGCTTCCTCAACTGATCGATCATCGAATTGATATCATCCAACTGCTTCTGAGTCGCCGCATCGGCCTTCAACAGGTTCTCCGTCCGGGTCCGCTCCCGAAGCTGCTGCGCCAACTGTACTTCCTGTACGGCCAGCTGCCGCTTGACGAGTTCGATCTGCGGATGCGGGTCCGTCGTCTTTTCCTTCAGCGCGGCGATCGACGCCTGCACCTGCTGTTTTTGCAAAACGGTGTTGGACATATCGATCTGCCCGACGATCGCGTTCTTCGCCAGCGTATCCCCCTCCTGGATAGGGAAGGAGAGGAGCTTGCCGTTCTGCTCTGCCGAGACGATCACCTCGTCCGACTCGAACACCCCCGAAGCATCGGTCACCAGCTTATGACTGTTACAAGCCACCAAAAATAGAGATCCCAAAAAGAGCATCTTTTTCATAAACCTGCTGTTGTTTTATAGTTATACTGCGCCATCAACAATTGCATTGCATGAATGACCCGCTGCTGACGCGCTTGCGCGGCAGCATTGACATCCAGTAAATAATCGTTGGCGCTGATCACGCCATTCTCCAGTTGCGCCGCCGATGATTTGTCCACGGACTCCCGCAGCCGCACGATCTCCTCATCGCTCCTGATCAGCTCCCGGTATTTCCGGACATCGGCGCTTTCCTGGCTCATGGTCAACCGGGTGTTGAACAAAAAGGTATTGCGCTGATTGGTCACCATCTCCTGGTTGTTCCGGCTGATCAGCTTCTCCTTCTTGTAGGTATAGCTGTTGCCGATCGTCCAGGTCAACCGCAATCCCGTCAGGTAATAACCGCTGAGCGAAGTGGACAGGAAATTCACGGGGTTCGGTTGGCCCAATCCGCCCTGGAAGAAAGCGCTCAGCGAAGGGAAGAGGTTCCGCCGTGTCAGCTCCTGCTGCTCCGCATAACTCCGCGCCTGCAGATCATAGGCCGCCAGCTCCGGCCGCCGGATCGAATCGCCCATCGCCGGTTCCATGGGCCTCACCAAAACGACGCTACTGTCCACAACCCGGTTAATAAACAACCCCAACATATCCGTATAGGCGGCGCGCGAAGCGCGCAGCTCGACACTATGTTGTTCCGTATTCAGCAACTCCGCCCGTAGCTTGTTCAGGCTGCTGTTGAAATCCGTCCCATTCTTCACTGCCGCCTCCACCTTCTTGATCCCGGTTTGGATATCGGCCGCCGCCAGCTCGTTCTGCTCCAGCTGCCCGTCGATCAGCAAGGCCCCAAAGAACAACTGGTTGACCCGATCCTTCAAAGCATACAAGTCCGTCGCAAGGTTCGCCTCCTGCAATTCCGCATCGGTTCGGCTCACCGTCCGGCGCTGCTTGTTGATCCCAAAATCCGTCAGCGTCTGCGACACCTCCCCATACAGCTTGTACTGGTCCTTCGGCACCGTGGGAATAGTGATGTTGATACCCGAGATCGGCGGGATGGCGATCTTGGTCACATCCGACTGGTAGGTCGCCGTTCCGTTCACTGCCAGCTGCGGATAAACGCCCTTCGCAATATTGGCAAGAGTATACTCCCTCGTTTTTTCGATCAACGCCCGCTGCCGCGTCAACGGATAGTTGGCCTCGGCAAGTCCATAACACTCGTCGAGCGTCAACCGCTGCTGACCCGACCCCCACAGGACCGTTACCAGCAAACCCAGCAAGAATAGGCTCTTTTTCATGTTTATTCGTTTGATTTAATCATTTGATTAATAAGCGGGCAAAAAAAATCAGGGCTTTCCCTTTACCATCATCCCGATCCACATCGGCACAAGCTTCCGGCGTTCATCCATATACGCGTGAAATTGCTCGTCACTGACATTCAATACCCGTTGCAGCAAAGGTTTTGCCACGAAGGGAAAGACCGAAAGCCCCACCAGGTTGGCCACAAATTGGAATGGATCCAACGTCGTCCTACCCTCTTTCTTCGCATCTACCAACTGCTGGAAGAACATCTGCCTCGCCGGCGCCAGCTCCTCTCGGAGCCTTACCGCCAGCTCCGATGAATTGCCCTGGATCTCATTGAGGATAAATAACGGCAGATCGGGAAATTCAGTCAGGAAATCGATGTATCCATTCACCACTCGCTTCACCTTCTCTTCCATGGTCAGCGTCTCGTCCGTGAAATTGGCCGACAACCCCCCAATGAATTGCCGGAAATTCTCCATCATGATCAGGTCGAACAGCTTCTGCTTGCTCCGGAAATAGTAGTTCAGCAAGGCCAGGTTAATCCCCGCCTCTTCGGCAATATCCCTCGTGCGCGTCGCAGCAAAGCCTTTCTGGGTGAACAGCTTGCGCGCCGCCTCCTTGATCCGCTCCTCGGTCGAGCCATCTTTCTTTTTTGCGCTTCTCCCGCTCGCCGGTCTTTTGCTTGGCATGCAGCAAAGCTAATCCGTCTTTTGGATTTAAACAAATTTTTTAATCAAATGATTAAAAATCATCCCTAAAAGATTGGATACCATTTCCCAGGGAAACATAATCCACCGTCCCCGTCCCCTGGAAACGATACAGGATGCCGATGATCTTCGAATGCAGGATATGCCGCGGAACGGTATAGGCGAGCTTATCATTGACAAGGATCTTCGCCTTCCCGCTGTCGGACTCGATCCGCAGCTTGACATAATCGTTGAAATTGACGCCGAGCGAGGAAAGGTCCTCCCGTTTCCCGCTGGTATAGAAATAAGTGAAATAAAGGTCCACCGTCGAAACGCATCCCGGCGCCACCAGCGGCACCCAGATGGCAGTTCCCTCGCAAAGCAAGTAGATCCGCGTCAGCTGGCAAACGGCCGAGCCCTCGGCATAGTCATTCTTCAGTCGCGTCTCGAAAACAAAATGGTCCGAATAAACATCCCCGAAATCCCGCACATTGGCGAACATCACCGTAGGCGGCGCAGGCTGCAGAAGAATGTTCTTGGCCCTGATCTGATCCACCGACAAGGTCATCTTCCCGCCGCCGATGGATTCCTGCGGCTTGAAATACACCGGCACCGGGTCCTGCTCCACCAGCGGCAGCCAGCCATCCGTTCTGATCAGCAGGCTATGCTGCTTCACCACCTGTCCATGCACCCGCAGCGAGGCGTGATAATAGTCCGGGTAATAGTATACAGAGGTATATTGGTGGCCGCTCCGGGGGACCTTCACCCGCCGCGTCGTATCCCAGCTTTGCTGGATCACCACCGAATCATCCGGACTGCGGCTGGCGTCATAGTCGAAGATCACCGAATTGGGCAAACCCGAAGTAACAGTCTTCTTGCTGCTGAAGGAATAATCCCGGGACTGGGGCGGAGGCTGCTGCCCCTTCAAAAAAAGCAGCACCAGCAGGATCACCACCAGCGGCGCCACCATCCAAACCACCTTCTTCCACCGCCACCGCCACCGCCGCACCTCCTTCTGTTCCGCCACCGCAGGTGGCGGAACAGAAACTTCCCCCGCTTTCACGCTAAAATCCCTCCAATTATCATATCCCAGGTACTGCACCAGCGTATTCAACGTGTGCGTATTCGGCAAACTCTCGTACTTCACCTTCCCCCAGATGCGCTTCAACGTGACATGACTGATATTCACCCCGGTCTTATCGCGAATCAGCTCGCTCAGCTGCAGAAAATCCTGGTTGCTCCACTTCTCGCTGTCACCCCAGCCGGTTTGTTCCTCAAAACGTTTTTTTACCTGTCGGATCAGGCTTTCATCGGTTGGCATAGTTGTAAAATTACTCGAGTTGAGTCGCCCGCCCGGTCGTGTACCAACTTGTACCAAAATGAACGGGTTATGATTCGCTTTTTACAGGGGGCTTGCTCAACTTTATATGAGCAATTTAACGCATTTATGGTACGCCTGTTCCTTTTGCTTTGCCTCATCGGACCGTCGGCTGTTTGTCCAGCCCGGGCACAGGAGAATGACCTCCTTCCAGCCGACCGCTACCTGACCAGCGTCCGGTTTACCCAACTCAACGGCGGCATCATCGTCGGCAAGGTCAAGCTTGATTCCTTTCCCGACTCCCTCAATTTCATCTTCGATACCGGATGCGGCGGCGCTTCCCTGGACTCCGCCACTGCCGCCCATTTTCAACTCCATCCCCGGGCAGCCGACGGCACCATCCGCGGCATCGCCGGAAAATGCCAGCAACGCGTCCTGGACAATTCCCGCCTCACCGTCGGCAGCCTCGTCGTCGACAGCCTTCGCCTGCAGGTAAATGACTATGATATTCTTAGTAGCGTCTATGGCCAAAAGATCGACGGCATCCTGGGCTATAGCTTTTTCTCCCGCTATCTCGTCCGCGTAGACTACGACAGCTCGAGGCTCGATGTCTTCACAAAAGGCCCCATCCGCTATCCCTCCGGCGGCTTCCTGCTCCGGCCCCGCCTCTTCGGCCTGCCCATGCTCGAAGGCCATCTGGCCGATGCGCGCGCATTCAAGGGCCGGTTCTATTTTGACACCGGCGCCGGCCTCTGCCTCCTCTTTTCGGCCAACTTCACCGAGGACAGCGCCGTCTTCAGGCCCAAACGAAAAAAACCGGTCCGCACCCAGGGCGCAGGCCTCGGGGGTAAGACCGACATGCAGCTCACAACCCTCCGCACCTTTTCCCTCGGACCCTTCCATTTCCGGCAGATCCCGACCTATATCTTCGAGGACTCCTTCGACGTCACCTCCTATCCACAACTGGGCGGCCTCATCGGCAACGACCTCCTGCGCCGCTTCAACCTGATCATCAATTATCCGCACTCCGAGATCTATATCCTGCCCAACGGCTCCTATAACCAACCTTTTGATTACAGCTACAGCGGGGTCTTCATCGCCCTCATCGAGGGCAAGGTGATCATCACCGATGTCATGGAAGGTTCCCCCGGCGAACGGGCCGGGCTCAAAGAAGGGGATATTATCCTGGAGGTCAACGGCGACAAACAGCAAAATCTGCAGGTCTATCAAACGCTCCTGCGGACCATCGGCCCCAAGGTCAAGGTGCTCGTGCGGCACGCCGATGGAGAGATGGCACTCTGCTCACTAAAGGTCAGTAGCATTCTCTAGTCACTCAGCCCAATCATATCTTCTCTCTGTCAACATTTTTCCAAATCCGGCCGTCCGCTTCTCCTCGGTCAGCCGGAACCCATGCCGCAGATACAACGCAGCAGCCGTCTCCTGCTCATGCGTCGTCCATAAATAAGCCCGCCGGTATCCGGATTCGCGAAGCCAATCCATAAAAAGCCCCATCAGTCTCTTCCCCAAACCGGCCCCGCGATACTCCGGCAGCAAAATAAAATAGCGCAGCTGCGCCACGCCCTCCTCCCGCCGCATCCCCAACAGGAACCCGACCATCCTTCCCTCCGCTTCACACACCCATACCCGGTCCTTTGCCGGGTCATACTCCAATGCAAACTCACCCAACCCCTTCAGCACATACCCCTCGAAACCCAATCCAAACTCGTTCTCCCGCGTATAGATCGACCCATGCAGCCACGCCACGAGCCCCAGGTCCCCCGGTAACAACTGCGTACGGATCGTCACCTCTCCCTTCGGCCCACCCAGCAAATGATTCACCGCCTCCATATGCCCCAGCAACTCCCCCTGCTGCACTTCGCTCAACGGCTCCAGCATCTGCCCGACCTGCTCATCCGAAGCCTTGTTCAACACGGCAAACTCCCGCATCCCCTTCTCCGTCAGGGAAAGCAAAAAAGCCCGGGCATCCCCGGGCGACTTCCTCTTTGTGATGATTCTTTCTTTTTCGAGTTTCTTCAGCAACCGGCTCAGGTAGCCCTTGTCGATCGACATAGCCCCCGTTAGTTTCGAAGCCTGCACAGGCTGCCCCGCTTGAATTTCATAGATCAGCCGGGCCTCCGCTAAAGACCAGTCACTGTTGAGCAGGTGCTGATCCAGCAATCCGATCAGGTCCGTATACCATCGGTTAAAAGCCCTTATCCTCGGAATGACTTTCCTTTTCATTCCTCGAATTTACGGAATATAGTTGACCAGGTCAACTATATTCCGTCCCGGCGCGCGAATGCGCGCTAGCTTGCCATAGCCACCGAGAATTTCTCCTTTTTAAATTCAGAGAAATTCATCCCCGTCGTATTCTTAAAAAACTTGCTGAAATGCGCGGAATCCGAAAAGCCGAGGTAATAAGCGATCTCCTTCATGCACACATCCGAATAAGCCGCCTGCCGCTTGGCTTCCAACGCGATCCGCTGCCGGATATGATGACTGGCCGGATACCCCGTCGACTTCTTCACCGTCTCGTTCAGATAATTCGGCGTCACCGACAACTCCCGGGCATACTCCGCTACCATCCGCATCGTCTTGAAATGAGTGTTCAACGAATCCATGAACTTCTGCACCAGCCCCATACTCCTGGCCTGCAGGTCCATCCCGTCCTGGGCTTCGAACTGCCGGCCAAGATAGATCAGGAAGATCTTGAAATACCGCTTCAGCAACTCCTGCCGGAAAAGATCGACATTGTTATATTCCTTCAGCAACTTCTCCATGATGATGGCCATATCACCCACCAATTCACTCTTCACCCGCAACGCCCGGCACCGGTCGAACAGCGCATACACCCCACCTGGGTATCCCAGGTCGAAATCTGCATCGCTAACCCCCGGAAAGGCCTTCGTGAACGCGATCACATATCCTTCCAAACCCTCTTCCGACGACAGTTCCCGCATTTCCCCCGGCCGGACGCAAAACAGCTGGTTATCGCTTATCTCGTATTGCCGGAGATCGAGCCGCAACAGGCCGCTCCCCTTCGTGATCCAGAAGATCTCGAAATAGTTATTGCTGTAAGCCGTAGCCTTCTCCGGCTCAGGATAGCTCGCCAGGGACTCCAGCATTTTGACGGTAAAGAACTGTCCCGAGTTATCAGTGGTGTATACGATGGAAAGACTTTCAGGCGCTTTCATAAATATCTTGTTTACGTACGATTATTCGAATTGCATGCCTGAAACTAAAACTCTGTTTATCAGTTTATTAATAAAGCCCTGGCCCTCCATTCTGACGAATCCTCGACGGTGTTTCGGGCAAAAGACGAAATATCGTCGTATTTTCAACAATGACCACTCCCGACCTCTCTGATGCCTGGATCGACTTTAGCAACCACCTGGCCGCCCTTACCTCCCGGGAACGGCTCTTCCCCCTCTTACAAACGACCCTCAAACGCCTCGGCCTTCCCGGTGAACCCGGCCTCATCCTGCTCGACGATCAACGGAAGCATTTTGAAGTTTTTCTTACCGAACCTTCGACCCGGCGCTTATCCCCTGACGATAGAAACTGGCTATCCACCCATTCCCATCCCTGGCCCGACGGTTTTTTCCACCTCGGGCTGGAAATTGCAGCGCCCATCGCGCTCAACCTCGACGAATGGATGCGCAAAAGGATCGTACCCCGCCACCTTCGGATCCTCTACGACGGTGGCATCCGCGAACTATTCGGCGCAGGCATCCACGCAGATGGCGCACTGATCGGCGGGCTCTTTCTGATAACCACCAACCGGCATATCTGGACCAAACAGGACACAAAAGCCCTTCACTTCATCGCTACCCAGCTCACCCTTACTATTGCGGGGCTTCGCGCTACCGCGGCGATCACCCGGCTCGAAAAGGAGAACGCAGCCCTCCTCTCGCTCAGCAGGGAACAGTTCCGGACGGCATATGACCATGAAGAGATCGTAGGTTCCAGCCCGGTGCTCCAACGGGTCTTCCAATCCATTGGCCAGGTCGCCGGCACCACGAGCACGGTCCTCATTCTCGGGGAAACCGGCACGGGAAAGGAGTTGATCGCCCGCGCTATCCACAACGGTTCACCCCGGAAGGATAAACCGATGATCAAGGTCAACTGCGCGGCCCTCCCCGCCAACCTGGTCGAGAGCGAGCTTTTCGGCCACGAGAAAGGCAGCTTCACCGGCGCTGTTGACCGTCGCATCGGCAAGTTCGAACTGGCCGACAACAGCTCCATCTTCCTCGACGAGATCGGCGAGCTGCCCCCCGAACTGCAGGCCAAGCTGCTCCGCGCCATCCAGGAGAAAGAGATCGAACGCATCGGCGGCCGAACTACCATCCGGACGGATGCCCGGATCATTGCCGCCACCAATCGCCGCCTGCAGGAAGAGGTTGACGCAGGCCGTTTCCGGACGGACCTGTACTATCGTCTCAACGTATTTCCCATCCATCTGCCGCCCCTCCGCGAACGCCGGGAGGACATCCCCGCCCTGACAGCTCATTTCATCGCGAAATATGCCCGCAGATCGGGCAAAAAGATCACCGGCATCGCCCCCGCCGCCCTCCGGCAAATGAGTGTCTATCACTGGCCCGGCAACATCCGCGAGCTGGAACATCTCGTCGAACGCAGCATCCTCATGACCCAGGGGCCCATCATCCGCGAGATCCACCTGCCCGTCGATAACAAGGAGAACGGCATCGCCGAACAACCGGAGACCACCGCGATAAAATCCCTCGAAGACAACGAACGCGACCATATCCTCGGCGTCCTTCGCAAAACAAAAGGCCGCATCCGCGGTAAAGGCGGTGCGGCCGAAATTCTTAAGCTTCCCCCGACAACCCTGCACTCCCGGATGAAGAAGCTGGGCATCACAAAGAAACACGAATGATCAAAGATTGCCTTTCTTCAACTCCCCCACAGCATGCGTCACCGCTCTGGCGGTAAAGGCCATATACAAAATAGAGGGACTCTGATTCCCCGTACTCGTCATACAGGCCCCGTCGGTGACGAACACGTTCTTACATTCATGCAGCTGGTTGTATTTGTTAAGCAGTGAGGTCTTCGGATCTTTCCCCATCCGGCATCCGCCCATCTCATGGATGTCCCGGCCCGGCGCCCAATGATTATCATGGGTCGTGATATTCTTCACGCCAATAGTGTCCAGCATCTCGGCGCTCGTGGTCAGGAAATCCCTCAGCAGCTTCTCGTCGTTGTCATCATAATCCACCTTCGTCACCAACAGCGGAATGCCCCACTGATCCTTCTCGGTGGGATGTAAGCTCACGGTATTGCTTTCCTTGGGTATCGTCTCGCCCTGCATATACATGTACATGGTCCATCCGCCCGGTTCGCCCATCGCAGCCTTATATTCGCCGCCGATCCCCTCCGCATCCGGTGTCCCCCGGCTCGCGCCCATAAAGGCCATATACCCGCCGACAAAATCGGTATCCTGCTTTTTCAAATTCCGGAAATTCGCCATCATACATTCCGAAGGCCGCCGCCCATAATAATACTTATCAAGAAATCCATCTACCGTCCCGCCCAGCGAACCCCGATAGTTCTGAAAAGCCACGTATTTACCCAACAACCCGCTATCGTTACCAAGCCCGTTCGGAAACCGCTTTGACTGCGAGTGCAACAGGATGAGATTGCTGTTCAGCGCAGATCCGTTGACAAAGATCACCTTTGCGAAATATTCGGTGGCCTGGTGAGTGTTGGTATCGATGATTCGAACTCCCGTCGCACGCCCTTTCTCCTCGTCATAGATGACGGAGTGCACCACGGAAAATGGCCGCACCGTCAGGTTGCCCGTTTTTGCCGCCCAGGGTAGGGTGGAGGAGACCGAGCTGAAATAGCCGCCGAACGGGCAGCCCCGCATGCACATATCCCGCGCCTGGCATTGGCTCCGGCCTTGTTGCAGATGTATCGGCTCGGCCTTCGTCAACTGCGCCCAGCGCCCCGCGATCATATAGCGATCGGGATAGTGCCGGCGGATCTTTGCCTGCAGATCCTTCTCCACACAGTTCATTTCAAAGGCCGGGAGATAATCCCCATCCGGCATCGACTCCAACCCGTCCTTGTTCCCGCAGATACCCGAGAAACGTTCCACATGCGAATACCAGGGCGCGATCTCGTCATAGGTAATGGGCCACTCGATACCATACCCGAACTTTGCCGGGTTGGTGAACTCGTAATGACTCCACCGCGGACAGGCCCGGCCCCAGATCAACGACTTACCGCCCACCTGGTAACCCCGGATCCAATCGAACGGCTTCTCCTGCACATACGGATGGTCTTTGTCGCGGATAAAAAAATGTGCCGTATCCTCCCCAAAACCCGCCGCCGTCGTGATCAGCGGGTTCTCATCGACAAACTTTCGCGGCATTTCCTTGCGATGCGGGAACTCCCAGGGCGCCATCGTCGCCGTAGGGTAGTCCTTGAGATGAACGACGTTCCTGCCCCGCTCCAGCACCAGCGTCTTCAGCCCCTGCTCGCACAATTCCTTCGCCGCCCAACCCCCGCTGATCCCACTGCCGATCACGATGGCGTCGTACAGGTGATCATTTCCCATATTTCACAGAGATTTCTTTGAAATACACAATATCATCTTTGCTATGATTTTGGATGCCGAAATATCCCTGGTCCGGCCGCCTGCCGCGCTGCGGCTCAAAATCGAACTTCCGCTCCGGAACCGGATCCCCCTCGCGATAGTCCGTCACTTTAACTCCATTGACCATTACGATCGTCCGCGGCCCATCCAGCGTGATATCCATCGTATTCCACTGCGGTCCCGGCTTCCCCGGCTTGGCCAGCGGCTTCGTCAGCGAATACAGCGTTCCGGTGATATGGTAGTCGTCCTCCTTTGACCGCTCGGGATGGTTGTCGATCTGCACCTCATAGCCGTAATGCACCGGCATCCACTCCTCCCGCGGCTCGATCGGAATGCGGATGAACACCCCCGAATTGTCGTTCTCGTCCTTCATCCGGTAAACAAGATGAAAAGTACAATCCCCGAATTTCTCCCCGGCCCAATACAACAGGCCCATCCCGCCGGCGCCATGCATCAGCCCTCCTTCCACGACCATGCTGCCGGGACCCACATGTTTCCAGCCGGTCAGGTCCTTCCCATTAAAAAGTTGTTTGGATTGTGGCGGCGGCTCCGTCCTGGAGCCCGTAAATCGCGGCGCCGCGGCCAGCAACAGGGCCACGCCGATCAGGTAGTGTGTTCTATACTTCATAAAGCAAGCTTGTGAATTGCGCGAATAGAGCGTTAACCGCCGGATGCGGTTCCAATGTGTTAAATTAGCATATTTTCTCAATACCCCAAGGCACAAACAATGATCTGTATCGCGTTGTTAGATAGCAAGAAAAAAATCGTTATATGAATATTGCTAAAAGGGTCGGCGCCTGGGGCGACCGGCACCACCCCAAGATCCTCGACCTGCTTCGTATGGTCCTCGGTATGTTCCTGTTTTTTAAGGGGATCATCTTCTTCAACAATGCCGGTTACCTCCGTTACCTGATCCTCGACACCGGGGCTATCAAAGGTTCGCCCGGCCTCATCAGCGCCATTATTTACTATGTCACGTACATGCATGTCCTCGGCGGCGGCCTCATCTTCCTCGGCCTGTTCACCCGCCTCTGGGCCCTGCTCCAGCTGCCGATTGTCTTTGTCGCGGTTTTTTTTGTCAATATCACCGCCCCCTACGTCAACTCAGAGCTCTGGCTCTCGATCCTGGTGTTGGCCCTACTTTGCGTTTTCCTGGTCCTCGGCTCCGGCCCGCTCTCGCTCGACCGGCTTCTGATGAAAAGTAAAAATAACGACGAACTAAGATGAAAAAACTATTGGTCCTTGTCGATTTTTCCGCACCCTCCGTAAACGCCGTTGCCTACGCCGCCGGACTGGCCCAGGATAAAGGCTTCGCGGAGATCGTGCTGATGTCGAATTGCTTTGTACCGCTTTTCGAACAGATCGTCCCCAATCACGACCTGCTGCAGATGGGAGAGGAAGAGATCGACCGGCGTATGGAAAGCCTTATGAAACAGCTGCTGGAGCTGAAAAGCGAGATCGGCAAGCAATTGCCGCATGGCATTTCGGTCAGGATCGCCATCGGGACCAAACCCCTGCTGCGCTCCGTGGTGGAAGAAGTGACGGCGGAATCACCCTCCCTCGCGATCATCGGCACCAGCCGCCGCGCCCCGGGAGACGACTGCAGTATCGGGCGCCAGATCATCCCCCTCGCCAGGGTCATCCCGGTCCCCGTCCTCGTCATTCCGCCGGAAGCCCGGTATCAGCCCATCCGGTCTGTCCTGGTCGCCGGTACGACCGAAGCCTCCACAACCCTGCTACCCCTTTTGAGTGATCTCGAGGTGATCCAATATGACCCGCCTCAGAAAGAGGTGATCAAAGGCGTGCTCAAGGCGGCCGCCGACCAACAGGTCCAGTTGATCGTCGCCCTGCCCCGCAAACACAGCTTCTTCTACAACCTGACCCATCAGAATATTATGCAGGGAGTCGTCCTCAACGCAGCCGAACCGGTCCTCATCCTAAAATAATGGTTATGGACCTACTGCAAAGTCCTCCAACCGCCGCAGTGATCCTCACCGGGCTTTAGCCCTCGTCCGCGCCGCCTTCTTCGCAGCCGCTGACCGCCCCGCCGGTCCCTTCGTCCGCGCCGCCTTCCTGGCCGCCGACGAACGGTCCGAAGACGAACGATTCTGAGCCGCCGACTTTGCCTGCTTCGACAAAGCCTGGTGGGAAGCCGCAGCCGAACCCTCCTTCTTCAACGCCCTCTCCGTCGCCTGGCTCCGGGTCTTCGACACCGGCTCATGCCGCTGCCCCTTTGTATAAGCGCTTTCCGCTTCTGGCATAAAACTGCTTTTTCATACGGCCAGCAATTAACGTGCCTTTGCATACTTCGCCAATTTCTCCAGCGACAACTCCGTTCCCTTCTCATTGTCCTCCGGCCGAATCCCGGGCGGGATATTCGAAAAGGTCAGCTCGACCCGGGTTCCGGTTCCCTCAGGAATGAAACCCACTTCCATGATCATCTCGCCCATGAACCGCGCATCCCTCGTGTCGAATTCAATAGCTTCAACGATTCGCTTGTTGGGTCGCAATTCCAAAAACCGGGCGCAATACCGGTCTTCCTTCACATCGCTCTTACCCTTCACCTCCCCATCCTTCTCGGGATAGAACAGCGACATGATATAACCACCGCCTTCGCGCAGCTCGAATTGGTGCACCTTGCCGGTCATCTCGCCGGGCGCAAGCCATTGCTCAAGGGCCTCCGCATCGGTAAAGGCCCGGAAACACGCTTCCGCAGAAGCGTCGATCAGTTTACTGTTTTTCGTCGTTGTCATAGGTCCATTTTTTCAGGCAAGCTTCGTTAGGGAAGCCCGTTTCGCATGCCTCAGCAAGCGCCGTGCCGGGGCATGGTTTTTTATGTGTAACCGTCGAAAAATTACTGTCGTGATCTTCCAACCCCTTGCCGCTGCTGCCACATGTCTTTCCTCCGCAGCGCCTCGTTATTCCATTTTTTCTCATTTCCATAATTCGATCCGCTGTTCCCTTCACTCCCCTGCCGGTTGGCTTGTTTCCCCAACTCGGAAGAGCCCTGCCCGAAATTCGATCCACCCTGCGTCGTCGATCCATGATGATGCCCGGCACGGTTGGGCGTACCCTCTTGAACTTCTTTTTGCTTGGTTAAACTCTTCTTCTTCATAACAGGAATTTTATGGCAAAACACGCGATTATCATGCCCGGCAAAAAGATCATTTTGGTGACCTTTGTCATCGCGCTCATCCTCGTGGCCGCCTTCTCCGGTGTTCAGGTTCATACGCTTTCCGAACGACAAAAGACGATCAAACGGGACTACAGCGGGGTCAACAACGTCAGCTTCGGCATCCTCTCGGTCAGCCGCTGGCGCGACCTCGTCATCGACGCCGTTGGTCAGCAGATCGACAGCTTTCGCCTTACCCCCGCCGAACGCGATTCCCTCCAGAAAGAAGTGGAAACTCTTCTCGACGCACTCATCGACAAGGCCGACAGTATCATCAGCCGCCCCCAGAAAAGCCTCGGCGGCAAGGTTCGCAAGCTGGTCTTCCACGCCTTCGTCAAACCCACCAACCTTCACAAGGAGACCCCCGCCTTCGCCAAAAAGATCATCGCCGGGGTCATGCGCCCCCGCAGCAGGCGCCGGCTCGCCTCCGTGGCGAAGAGTAAGCTCGAAGACCTTAGCGAACACACCTATGACAGCGCATACGAAGAGCAACGAACGCGATTCGACTCGGTCTTCAAACGCTATTCCGTAGCCAACCTCGATGACTTCAATAAACGGACGGACAATGACCTCACCGTGATCCATAAAAAGATGATGACATACGTATGGATCATGCTGGCGTCCCTCGCCGTTCTCCTCAGCCTTTGGTATCTCCTCAGAAAACAGAAACCCCTTCTCACAACCCTCTACATCCTGTCCATCTTCATGGCCCTTGTCTTCCTCGTCACCGGGCTGACTTCCGTCACGATCGAGCTCGACGCCCGCATCGACGCCCTGAACTTTCACATTCTCGGCGAGACGATATCATTTAAAGACCAGGTCATTTTTTTTCAATCCAAAAGCATCGTTGACGTTGTCATCCTGCTCCTTCAGAACGGAAAGATCAATACCATCTGCGTAGGCGTTCTGCTCCTTTGCTTTAGCATCCTCTTCCCAATAGCAAAACTGGTTTGCACCGGCCTCTATCTGATCGGTAAACGCCAATGGACGAAAAGCCGCATCGTCGGCTTTTTTGCCTTTCATTCAGGAAAATGGAGCATGGCAGATGTGATGGTGGTCGCACTCTTCATGGCCTATATCGGCTTCAACGGCATCCTCAACGACCAGCTACGCGACCTCAACATCAATAGCAGCGCCTTTACCAGCATCGCAACCAATCGCACCTCCCTTCAACCCGGTTACCTGATCTTCGTCACCTTCGTCCTCTTTGGCCTGGCCTTGTCCCAACTCCTCCATTGGTTGAATCCCCAGCCGGACTGTCACGAAACATCCACGCCGTTGCGTCGGGCGCATCGATAATAATGTTAAATTTGGAAAAACCGCGCGCCATGCCATCCATCCAGCCATCCCTCAAAACGCTGACCGTCCTCGTCCTCGCGGTCTTCGCCATCCTCCCCGCAAAAGCCCAATCCCAACGCCTCCTCCTCGCCCTCTCCAAAACCGACCATACCCTGGCCCTGGTCCATCCAAATACCCTCCAAATCATCACCCGCCTCCCCGTCGGCAGCGACCCGCACGAAGTCATCGCCTCCTCCGACGGCACAAAAGCCTATGTCACGATCTACGGCGGCGGCAGCCTCCACGAAATAAATGTCCTCGATCTCGTCGGAAAAAAGGCCCTCGGCAATATCGACACCCGTCCGCTCTACGGCCCTCACGGCATCGACTTCGCCGCCGGTAAGGTCTGGTTCTCCGCCGAAGGATCGAAGGCGGTCGGCCGCTACGACCCCGCCACCGGCAAGCTCGACTGGGCCATGGGAACCGGCCAGGACCGTACCCATATGATCTTCGTCACTCCCGATGCCAAACATATCTATACGACAAATATTACCTCAGGCACGGTCAGCATCCTCACCGACACGATCCTGCAGCCCGGAACAAACGCCCCTCCCGGCGCCCGCCCCCGGGAGGAATGGCGCCAGACCCTCGTCCCCACCGCCCGCGGATCGGAAGGGTTCGACGTGTCCCCCGATGGAAAAGAATTGTGGACCGCCGCCAGCGAGGACGGCTCCATCACCGTTATCGACCTCACAAAAAAAGCCCTTGCAGCCCGCCTGGACGCCAACGTAAAAGGCGCCAACAGGGTGAAATTCACACCTAACGGCAAACAGGTATTCGTGACCAGCCTCGGTACGGGCGACCTGACGGTCTTCGACGCCGCCACCCGTAAAGAAGTGAAGAGAATAAAGCTCGGTCGCGGCTGCGCAGGCATTCTCATGGACCCGGTCGCAGCCCGTGCCTTCGTCGCCTGCTCCGCCGATAACAATATCGCCATCATCGACCTCAAAACCCTCGCCGTCATCGGTCACCTCGACGTAGGCGGAACACCCGACGGCCTCGCCTGGGCAGGTCAGTAAAGAAAAAGCCCGCGCCGCTATTTCGGCAAAGCCTCCCGAACAGTTTTCGTCAGGCGCTGCAGATCAAAGGGCTTCGATAGAAAGGAATCAGCAAAACAACCTGCAACGCTCTTCTGCATCTCTATATTCGCAGAAAAAAGAACCACTGCAATATCCCGCGTCGCAGGCGATGTCTTCAGCTTCAGACAAAGATCCCGCCCATCGGCCGTGCCCAGTGACACATCCAGCAACACCAGCTCCGGCCGGTAATCATGGATCATATCCTCCAGGTTCTCCCACCGGGATAACGTCTTCACACTATACCCGTTCATGCTCAGCGCCATCTGCACCAGCTCAAGAATATCCAGGTCGTCATCCAGCACAAGAATACGTTTCATGTCGTAGAGTTTAAAATGGGTAATGAGAACCGGAAGGCAGAGCCCCGCTCCCTGGACTCCACCCAGATGTTCCCGTTATGCCGCCGGATAATATCCCGGCAGATATAAAGACCAAGACCAAAACCTGAAATATGGTCGGCAACTTCCTTCGATCGATAGAACCGGTCGAAGATCACCTCCTCCTCCCCAACCGGGATCCCCGGCCCAAGGTCCCGAACCTCGATGACCACTTCCACAGGCCGCTCCTCGCAGCTGACCACTACCTTTTCCTCCCCGGGCGAATACTTTACCGCATTCGACAAAAGATTCACCAGCACCTGTTCGATCCGCTGCCGGTCGGCCACCACCCGCCGGAACTTCGGCAACTCCTCCACAACGATCACATGCGTCCGGCTGACGATCCGGAACGCCGTCACCGCCTCTTCGATCAGTTCCCCCAGGTCAAACGCCGATAGCTGCAATTGCAACTGGCCTACCTGCATCTTGCTCACGTCCAGCAACTCCTGGATCAACTTCTCCAGCTTCCTGGCATTGGCAAAAGCCCGCTCCACCATCTGCTTCTTCGGCTGCTCCATCTCTACCATCGTCAGCATTTCCAAATAACCTTTAATGCTCGTCAGCGGCGTCTTCAGCTCATGACTCGCCACCCCAATGAATTCATCCTTCCTCCGCTCGTTCTCCTTGACTTTTTGCAACAGGTTGTTGAAGTTCCGGATCAGGCTCCCGATCTCATCCTCACCGCTCTCCTCCATGACCCGCGAATAGTTCCCCGTCTGGTTCACCTCCGTCATCACCTGCGCCAACCGCTCCAACCGGATAGACAGCGAAGCCTGCACAAGCCGGGCGATCAGGAAAGACGCCACAATGGCGATCGCCGTAAGGATCATCGCCATACTCAACAGGCTCCGTTTCATGGCCGCCAGGTCGGACAGGCGCGCCGACAATACGATCGTTCCCAACGACTCCCCATTGCTTCGGATAGGAAAGCTCACCTCCAGCTGCGCCCGGCTCGTGTCACCCTGCATTTTCCGCGCAAAAGCATTCCCCTTCTTGTCTAGGATCGTCGCGACGGCAATGTCCGGCGCCACACTCTCCAGCTCCCCAAGCATCTTCTCCGCCGCATCATTGTCCTGGAATTGCAGCATCGACACCGAATTGGCCGCAATCACCTGCGCCAAACTCGTGATGCTCTCCGCTCTACGTGTCTTATAGGCCCGGAACTCCGTGGCGACAAAGGTCCAGAACACGATGCCCAGTACCAGCATGCTGGTGAACACCTGCATCAGGATCAGCTTGTTTCGGATCGATATGTCTCTGATATTCTTCAAAACGTCGATTATTGGACCATGATCGCCAGCTTCAGCAG
This sequence comes from Puia sp., assembly GCF_035546395.1. GTDB lineage: Bacteria > Bacteroidota > Bacteroidia > Chitinophagales > Chitinophagaceae > Puia. Next base: position 262,528 of record NZ_DASZXR010000002.1, read on the forward strand.
CTGACTGCTTGCTTTTAACCCCATTTTGCTGATAGCCTTCTCATTGGCCTCGAACTTCAGCTTTTCATTCACCAGCACGAAATTCAACGCCACTCCCTCTCTCGCATCACCTTTTCGCTCCCCGATGGTCAACACCCCCTTACCCAGCTTCGCGAGGATGGAACGCACCGAATACCCGCACTTGGCCGGGATAAAAAGGATATGACAATAGTCGATATCCTCCGGACTGTTGAAATGCCGCAGCACGATCCGCCGGTTGTTGACCAGGTAATTTCTCGCAAGGGTCCCCAAAGCCGAATCCAACCCCGAATGGCCCATCTCGCCGATGATAAAATCGGACTCTTCAGGACCGGCTTCCCAACTGATATACCGCGTAAAATTGTAGATATAAGCGGCTTTGAGATTGGGCTCCGTTTCCTCCGGCTGCGCAACGATATGCCCTCCGTAGATAATCAACGTCACAGCAATGAAAAGGGTTGTATGATGAATGAAAGCGCGCAAGACCGTTCTACTATAACGTGACACAGATTTTAAAAGTGGCATTCCTCCCCGGTTGCTCGAGCACCGTTGAGTAGACAAACCCGTCGGCGGTCCGGAACCCCGGGTCCAGCCATCGGACATTAAAAAGATTGTGAACCGCCACGCTGGCGCTGATCCGCTTGTCGAAGATCTTCCCGGTATGAAACACAAGGTTCGTCAGGAAATAACCGGCCACGGGCCCATAAGGATCGGTCGGGGGCGAGATACGCTGACCGACCCAGTTGCCTGAAAGCGTAACGCTGAAGACATCGGCCGCATAGGCGGTGACCCCCGCATTCCCTTTCACCCGGGCCACACCCGGCATCCTGCCCTTCATCCCCGTCGTCAGGTTCTTACCCGTCGCATCCTGCCAGGTGAAATTCGCAAAGGCCGAAAATTCCTTCACGGGTTTAACATTAAATACAGCTTCCACACCCGTCACATGAACGATCCCGGGGTTCTTGTCGGGATTGAACCCACTCAGGTTGGCAAGGATGATCACATCCGAAAGATCGTTGTGAAATCCATTCACCTGTGCGCTTACCCTTTCGGAAAACGAATACAAGACATTCCCTTCATATGAATCGATCTTCTCCGTCACCAATTTGAAATTGCGTCCCGTCTGGTAGATCTCGAGATTGGTAGGCGCGCGGAACGCATGACCATACTGTAGTTTGAAGGTCAGCTTATCCGTCGCCTCGTTGACGACCACGATCCTGGGACTGACATTCGAGCCAAAATAGCTGTTGTAGTCATATCGCACTCCTGCCGTCAGGGTCGTCTTATTCAAATAAGGCGTCTCGAGTATGTATTGGAGATAGCTGCCGAAATTCCTACGGATGTCATAGACCCGGGGCAGAAAGGTCGATCGCACATTCACCACCGTATCCTTCCCATCCACCACATACGCCGTCGGATCATAGGTCGAACCCCGGCCGCCCTTTTCGACATTGTCGCGGAAATACTGGATACCGCCCGATAGTTTCTGATGGCCGCCCAGCTCGTAAATGGCCGTCACCAGCCCCATCACCCGGCTGCTCCGGGTAGCGATCTTCGCCCGGATCATATGCACGCCGTCAGTCGTTATATAAACATAGCTGTCATCCCCCGTGCCCGTCTCCCGGTAAACGATCTGGCCGGATAGAGTCAGCCGGTCCGAAGGGCGCCACTCGTTCCGCAGATAAAGCGTCCGCAAAAAAGCGTCGTCCAACCCCGACCGCTCCCCTCGAAAGTCGCTGGACAGGATACCCAGCACACCGGAATTGCCATTGCCCTGCGGCGGCAGACCAAGATAGGTGGTCGGACTGTTGGAATAAGTACCCCAACCCATGGGCGTCCGGTACTCCCGGTATCCCAGCGTGGTCACCGTCTTCCCCCCATAATAGCTGAGTGCGCCCTTCAACCCGTACGCCTTGTTGACATAGGAACCCGAATAGTTCGGATCCCGATTGGCAAACACCGGTCCGTCCGAACTATACAAGGTCCCCGATGCCGAGACCTCCCAGTTTCCCTGGCGGACCCCCATGTTCAGCTTCTCGAAGAGGGTATTGAAACTGCCGAATCCCTGCTCCGCATGAAACCCATTCATCTCCTGGCCCTTCTTTGTGATCATATTGATCACTCCGCCAAAGGCATTGGCCCCGTAGATCGCCGACACCGGTCCCCAAATGATCTCGATCCGGTCGACATCATGCAGCGAATAGGCCGGACCGGCCATATCATTGCTACCGATGATATTGTTCTCCGCAATGCCGTCGATCATGAGTAACGCCCGCAGATTCTCCGCCCCATACATCCCGCGGAAATAAATAAGGGTGGGCGCATACCCGTTGATGTGGATCATGTCGATACCCGGCACATCCCGCAACGCGTCCTCCAGCTGCTCATAACCCCGCTCGCGGATCTGCTGGGCCGTTATAACCGTCACCGTAGACGGTGCCTGCGCCGCCGGCTGCAAAAAGCCCGACGCGGTCACGACTTTGATCTTCATCAATTGCTCGAGAGGAAGTCCCGCCAGCCTGTTCACTTCAGGGACGGTATCATGCTGCGCGTGGCCGGCAACCGGCAAAAGAAGATAAAGGAAATAACGGGGTAATCGTTTCATAGCAATTCTTGAAGGTTTGGGCCTTCTTGGAATGCTCAAAAAACAAGCCGTCCTTGCGCCGTACCGCAACGTAATAGGTAGGTGTGGAAGAATTGCCCCAGTCTGGGGCAATGGTCTTTATTTCTTCCTGGCTGTCTTCTTTTTCGCCGTTTTCTTCTTCGGCGCAGCTTTCTTTTTTGAGGCAGCCTTCTTCTTCGAAGCCTTCTTAGGCACCTTGGCCCCCGCCTTCCTCGCCTCGGACAGCCCAATGGCGATCGCCTGCTTCCGGCTCTTGACTTTCTTCCCGCTCCGGCCACTCTTCAACTGGCCGCGCTTCTTCTCCTGCATCGCCTTCTCCACCTTGTCACCTGCTTTTTTGGAATATTTTGCCATAATAATGATAGTTTTATTGCAATTGTTTGTGGATCAAACGTTGTGCCTCCCTGGGATTCATCTTCTCCAATGCCTTGAACTTCTTTCCTTCGAGCCGGTTGTACTCCGTAAAGAACGCCTCCAGTTGATCCGTGATCATCTTCGGCAGATCCTCCATCTTCTCCACGTTCTGGAAGATGTTCGAGCACTTCGGGATAGCCAGGAACCGGTCGTTCCGGATCATCTTTTTACTATCCTTCTCCTCCGACTGCTCCGCTTTGATCCCTCCAATGACCCGGCACTTGATGATGACGCCGGGAAAACTCTCAAACTCCGAGATGACGATCACATCCAGTGGATCGCCATCCTCACCCTTCGTCTTCGGAATAAACCCGAAGTCATACGGGAATACCATCCCCGAAGGCAATATCTTCTTCATCTTGAAGAACGGCGTGTTCGGGACATAATCGTATTTCTGGCAGCTGCCTTTCGGGGTCTCGATGACCACTTCTATACTTTCCATAATAAGCACCCGCTTAAAAAAGCGGGCCAATATTTGCCCCGGTTCCTCAGCAAAATCTCCAACTATGAATATTCTTCATACACTCTTCGGTGAAGGAAAGGACCTCGATAGCCTCCAAATGATCTGCCGGGCCATCGTCGCTTTCTTTCTCACCCTCGTGCTGATCCGCATCGCCGGCATCCGCACCTTCGGGAAAAAGACCGCCTTCGACAACGTCATCGTCATCATGCTCGGCTCCATCTTCAGCCGCGTCGTCGTCGGCGCCTCCCCTTTCATTCCCACAACACTGGCCTGTCTTTCCTTCGTTCTCGTCCACCGGCTGCTCGCCTGGATAAGTCTCTACAACGACACCCTCGGCCGCTGGATAAAAGGCGAAGCCTCTACGTTGTACGAAGATGGTAGACGAAATGAAAAGAATATGCGCGACGCGGTCATCAGCGAAAAGGACCTGCACGAAAGCATCCGCCACCAGCTTCATGAAGACAGCTTCGAACAGATCAAAGCCATCATCCAGGAACGAAACGGCGAGATCAGCATCATAAAAAAATAGGAAAGGATTTCCCCACTAGTGCCACCTTTTCGCAGCGGCATCATCGAGGATCAACACCCAGTCCTCCCGCTGCGAAGGCACCGGCGAAGCCTCGGGTAGGGGAGGAGTAAAACTCAGCGCCTTCGAATTGTCGAATGCCCCGATATATTTCGTCTTGCCCGTCCGCGGATCATACCAACCCGCATCAAGGATCGAACCCAGACCGGCGTTTGCCCGGATCGAAATATCCCGGCCATAGGCGCTATACACAAATGCATAGTCCTTCCCCCTCGTAGCCTGTATCCGTTCCGCCCCGCAACCGCCCTCACTGCCCAACATCCCCTGCGCAGGAACCCGGTCGGCCATCGGCCTCGACTCCACCAGCCGGCGCAGATATTTCATCTCATTGGCGCCGGGAAAGTCAAGCGCCTCCTTCCAGCCATGCAACGCCGCAAAGAAGTTGCTCCCCTTCGGTCCAAAAAAGATCACCGGCCCACAACCGTACGTGTGTCCGCAGGCCCCGGCAAACACGCTTAGATACGCAGACTTGCGCACATCATACGCATTGGCGTATCCCAGCTCCTTCGGATTGAAACACACCGGCATCTCCTCATAGATATTCTCGCCGTTGACCACCGGTTTGCCCGGTGTCCGGTTATAATCGTTGCTCACCGTTTCCCAAACCTCCGTATCCCGGCAATGACCCGTCTGCAGCATATTCAGATCGAGCCAGCCATCCTGCTGGAACCATTGCGACGAGCTGCCCGTCCCCTTTGGCTGCGGGTGAAAGGTCATCAACGCCTTGTCGGCCCCGCCTACGCCCTCGGTAACACCCTTTGCCAACGCCCGCCATACGGCTACATCGGCCGATCCCGGCCGAGGGTCCCGGTCACCCCCGATGATCCAGATGAGATTGGTCTTGTTCCGAAACCGCGCCCCGATCCATCGGCCGTAGGCATAAATGTTCTCCGCATGAAATATCTCCGGTCCCTTTCCCCACCAGTCCTTATACACCTTATCCCCCCAGGTCGGTAACAAAGCGATATACAACCCATACGAAGCCGCGACATCGATCATACTGTCGATATACGCGAAGTATTTTTCATTGGGTTTCGAGAAGGTTGTATCCATAAAAGGAAGATCACCGTTCGCATTCGGCGTATGAAGCCCATCCAATTCGGGCAATGCCACTGCCTGTATTACATTGAAACCCTGCTCCGCCCTTTTTTGAAAATAGGTCGTCGCCTCCGCCCGGTTCAGCTGGTGGAACAGCTCCCAACCCGTATCGCCAAGCCAGAAAAATGGCCTGCCGTCCGTAGTTTCCAGTAAATGATGCGTATTGCTGACTCGGATGGGTAACAGCTGTCCAACGCAGGAATGGACAACCAAAAAGAACGAAAGAAGAAACACCTCCCGGGCAATCGGGAGGTGCTTGAAAACCGTATGCATAGTACAATAACTTTCGGTCAGGGTCTACTGCGCCGGTTTTTCATAAGGATCGAGCTCAGGAAGTATTACGAAGGCGTCCCCCATTGCGGCTCACGACGAAAATGGACCGGTTGAAATAACACGGTCAGCGTGTTTTACAGTTTCGTCAGGACATCGGAATACGCATACCTGGCTACGGACAAAGAAACGTGTTCCGGGTATAACAACGGGTAAATCAACCGGAAATTGCCGGAAAAATACAGAAAACCTTTAGGGCTATATCGCTACCTTTTGCAGGTTTTGAAAGCTGATCTTCACATCCTCCAATGGCTTCGGCGCACCATCCTGCTCTACAAAGAAATATTTCATTCCGCTATCACCCGCATGCTCGAAGATGCGCTTGAAATCGATGGTGCCGTTCCCGATCTCCGTAGGCTGCTTCGTATCCTTGCTCAGATCCTTCACATGCCAGAGCGGGAACCGGCCCGCATGCTGCTTGAACAATTCCACAGGATCCTGTCCCGCCTTGGTGGCCCAGGCCAGGTCCAGTTCCATCTTCACTTCGTTCTTATCCGTATGCCCAAGGATATAGTCAAACGGCCGTACGCCCCCCACATTGTCGAATTCCGTCGTATGATTGTGATAAGCGAATTGAACCCCCACCTTCTTACACGCCTCACCGGTCTTGCTGAACACCTCGGCCGCAATCTTTATCTCGTCCAGCGTATTGACGGGAATCGATGAACAAACCAGGTAGCTCAGCCCCCCTTCCGCGGCCTTATCGGCCAACTCTTTATAGTTTTCCTTGAGATTCAGCGCCTTCGGCCGGTTCTTAAACCGCTCGATCATCGCCTTCACCCGCGCGGAATCCTGCGCCGTCCTGGCCATTTTCATCATCTGCTCAGGACTGAACGGCGCGCCGCCCACATGCGCGCTCCGCCAGTGCATCCCGGCTTCTTTGACGATCTTCGCCAACTCCTTCGGCTCGTATCCATAAAAATTCCCTTTTTCACTGCCCGCGCTCTCCACTTCTTTGTAACCAATCGCCGCCACTTCCTTCAGCGTACCCACCGGGTCCTTCACCATCAGGTCGCCCAGCGTATATAGTTGAAGACCCGCCGGCGGCATCGCCGGGAAACGGGAATATGCGGAAAAAGCGGCCTGCCCCAGTTTGGGCAGCCCAAGTCCGGCAAGCACCGCCAAACCGGATTGTTGGAGAAATTTCCTTCGGGTTGTCATAAAGCAAGTCTTTTTGTTAAACAAACATAATGGAAATTCGAACGTTAAGAGCATTTTATGAAGGCAATTGTTATCACCGCCCCCGGGGGCCCGGAAGTCTTACAAGTACAGGATCGCCCCGATCCCCAACCGGCCGGCGACGAAGTATTGATCGAAGTAAAGGCCTCCGGTCTCAACCGCGCCGACATCATTCAGCGTCAGGGCAACTATGCCGCACCCGACGGCGTCCCCGCCGACATCCCCGGTCTCGAGGTTGCCGGCATCGTAAAAGCGGGCGGCCCCGCCGTCAGCCAGTGGAAACCCGGCGACAAAGTCTGCGCCCTCATCGCCGGCGGCGGCTATGCCCAATATGTCACCGCCCGCGAAGGCCAGTGCCTGCCCATTCCGCCCAACTACGATTTTATTAAGGCCGCCGCCCTGCCCGAAGCCCTTTCCACGGTCTGGTCCAACGTCTTCCAGCGCGGCGCCCTGAAAGCCGGTGAGAACTTCCTCGTCCACGGCGGCAACAGCGGCATCGGCACCGCCGCCATCCAGTTGGCCAAAGGTTTCGGCGCCACCGTCTATACCACCGTCGGTTCCGAAGAAAAAGGCAGGGTATGCCTCGACCTCGGCGCGCAGCGTTTCATCAACTACAAGACGCAGGATTTCGCCGAAGAATTGAAGGACATCGGCATCGATGTCATCCTCGACATGGTCGGCGGCGACTATCTGCAAAAGAACATCCGCATTCTCCGCCCCGACGGCCGGCTGGTGTATATCAATTCGGTGGCCGGCAATAACCCCGCCATCAATCTCCACCAGGTAATGGTCAAACGCCTCATCATCACCGGCAGCACCCTCCGCGGCCGCGACTACGCGTGGCGAAAAGCCCTCTCCGCCGAGATCCACGCAAAAGTCTGGCCCCTCCTCAGCGCCGGCGCCTACAAGGCCCTCATTTATCAAACCCTGCCCTATACCGCTGCCGCGGAAGCCCACCGCCTCATGGACACCGGCCGGCATACCGGCAAGATCATGCTTTCCTGGGAATAGCCCGCCTCCCGCCAAACCCGAAGCCAGATCAGCCCCCAGTCGCCCCAGGGCCGCCGCCAGGCACAACCTATGCATAGACAATGATAAGCACAAACCACAGGTTATGACAAAGCAAAACACCCATTTTCAACCCGACGCCCGTCACATCGTCGTCGTCGAAGAAGCCCCCGACATGCAGACCGCCGAACGCGAAGCCGATCAATTCCTCATCGCCGAATCGAAAGCCGACGAAGCCGGCTGCTGCTATCAACGCGTGCACTCAAGCGGAATAAAACGCGATAGCGGTTACTATTTCAAGGTCGTCGCCACCTCCTGGGAGATTACCCGATAATCACCGGAATTTCAAACATTCTCCTGGCTTTTCGCCTGCGCGGCCGCAAGGAAGATTCCGAAGAGACGGTCGTACTCTGACATTTTTTTATCCGCGCAACGAATCCTTGTCATAAAAAAATGTCAGTTTTTCATGAAGATCGCGGCTGGCATCCTACTTGTTGCCTGCTTGATTGAATCCAAAAAAAGGAGGATCATATGACAAACATCATCAAAAAAGAAAATGCCCGCCCGGCAACTTTTGGAAGTGTTGTTGATCAACTCTTCCAACAGAATTTCGATCATTGGTTCAACGATGAATTCTGGGGCTTCAATGGACTGCAAACCCGAACGGGAGTACCGGTCAACCTGCTGGAGACCGACAAAACCTACGAACTGGAAATCATTGCCCCAGGGCTGCAAAAGCAGGACTTCCAGCTCAACTTCGCCGGCGACGCCCTCACCGTCTCCTTCGAACACAAAGAAGACAACAAGACACAGCCCGACAATCACCGCTGGGTCCGCAGGGAGTACCGGAAACAATCCTTCACCCGTAGTTTTAAGATCGACGATACGGTCGATGTGGACAAGGCCTCTGCCCGTTATGACAACGGCATTCTTCATTTGACCTTACCAAAAAAAGAACACGCACAACGGATTTCCCGCACGATCAACGTGCAATAGGCTTATCAATAGGCGAACCGAACGGGTCCGCCGCCTACTCTAATAAAGATCCCGTTGCACCGCGATTTTTCACGGACCGCAACGGGATCGCCAATTCAGGAAAGTAGTTGCCGCCGGTAAAACCGGTCGGCATAAATGAAAAGGGTCTCCACATGAGAAAGGATCGCCTCCTGGCAACACGCGCTCACCGGCGGCAAATATTCCTGCTCGATATTCTGAAGGATACCCGCCATCATCTTCTCCTCCTTACCCGCCAGCCGCAACGCCGCCGAAACGGAATCGACGAAAAATCCATATTGATCGAGGTTCCTCTCGACAGAATAATTCCACAACAACTCCGGATGGATCATAAGCCAACATCCACACTCATTCAATTCCCCTTCAACCGGCTGCCCTGGTAAAAAAAATCGCATCACCCCAATATCCGCCTCCTTCTTCAACCAAACAGAAAAAAAATTCAGGACCACGTTCGGCAACCGGTCCGCAGACAATCTTTTGATCCATTCAAAACGGATCACACTCACCAGCGGATGCTCCGGCGGCGGCAGCTCCATCAACCGGCAGAACTCCGGGATGGAATCGATAACCAACCCCTCAAATCCGTCAACTCGTTTCATGCCGCAAAAATACACAAAACGGACCACAGGTCCGTTGGCCAGAACCGGAGGTTCCGACCGAGCCAGACCGTGGCAACGCAGGTCTGGCGAAGGCCTCCCGACATTAGCCCTTGCGCCGCTGCCCGCGGCCGCACTGCGGCCGCCCTCAATTCGCGGCCGCCCCGCGGCCGCGTCTCCTCCACGCCGTAGGTATGCACCCAAACTCCTCCTTAAAATATTGCGTAAAATACTTCGGATTATTGAATCCCACCGTATACGCCACCTCCGCCACCGTCAGCTGGCTCTTCTCCAACAGCTCGGCCGCACGCCTCAGCCGGATATGCCGGATCAATTCCACCGGCGTCTTCCCCGTCAGCAACAACAGCCGCTTGTAAAAAGTGGTCCGGCTCGCATGAAACCGCTGGCAAAGCTCACTCACCGACAATTCGGGATTGCTCATCTCCGCCTCGATATATCCCAGCACCTGCCGCAGGAAGTCGTCATCGGCAGAAGTCACCTCCACCGGCGCAGGACCGGCCTGCACCTGTCGCTGATACTTCTTCTTCACCGTCTCATTGTACTCGATGATATTACGCATCTTCGAGAGCAGTACTTCGAAGTTGAACGGTTTCGTAATATAGTCGGCCGCCCCCGTCTGTAATCCCTGCAACACCCCCGTCTCACCCGCCATCGCCGTCAACAGGATCACCGGCGTCTGCCACGTCCGCTCATCCGTTCTTATCTTCCGGCATAGCTCGATGCCATCCATATGCGGCATGCTGATATCACTCACCACGATCTGCGGATGCCCCGATAACACTTTCCGCCAACCCTCCTTCCCATCCGCAGCCTCGATGATCTTATAGTAAGCACGAAGGTTATCCTTTAAATAAAATCTGAAATCTTCATTATCCTCCACGATCAGCACCGTCGGCGCGACGGCCGCTCCGACGTCTTCTTTCAACTCCTCCTTCACCTCTTCAATAGCCTCCTCCGGCCAGTCCGCAGCACCAAAGGCCGCCGCACCCAAGCTCGCCGCAGGCGCCCCCACCTCCCTAAACGGCAACTCCACCGTAAAACACGAACCCTCATTCACCGCACTCTCCACCACCAGTGTCCCCCCTTGCATCCGCACAAACTCTTGCGTGATCGACAACCCAATCCCACTCCCCTGGTTGATCAACGTCTCAGGGATCTCATTCTGAAAGAACCGCTCGAAGATCTTCTCCTGCTTCTCCGGTGCGATCCCGATCCCGTTATCCCGGATCGCGATCGACAAAAGCACATTCTCCGCCTCCCGCCGCCGGACCGACACCGCCACATTCACCGACCCATTCTCCGGCGTAAATTTAAAAGCGTTCGAAAGCAAATTAAAAAGAATGCGCTCCAGCTTATCATGGTCAAAACGGGTCACCAGCGAAGTACATTCCCCCGCATCATACGCAAAAGAGATGTTCTTCTTCTCCGCCAGGTCGACAAAGCTGTTCGCCGTGTCCCGCACGAACCTCACCACATCCCCCTCCCGCAAATGAAGCTTCAGCTCGCCCGCCTCCATCTTCCGGAAGTCCAGCAGCTGGTTCACCAGGTGCAGCAGCCGCTTGGCATTCCGACGGATCATCTCATAGCTGCGCCGTGAATCACCGCCCCCTCCATGCACCAGCAGCTTGTCCACCGGCGCCAGGATCAGTGACAATGGCGTCCGCAATTCATGACTCATGTTCGTAAAGAACCGGATCTTCATCAGGTCCATCTCATGCATCCGCCGCGTTTCCCGCCGTTCATTCTCCAGAGCAAACCGCATCCTCGCCCGCTGCAGCAACACCCGCCGCGCAAACAAAAGCGCCCCGGCCAACAGCAATACATACACCCCGTACGCCACCGGCGTCTTCCACCACGGCGGAAGTACAACAATGGTCAGCACAGCCTGCTGATCGTACCACTCCCCATCCACATCCGCCGCCTTGACCTTGAAGGTATAGGTTCCCGCATCCAGGTTCGTATACGTGGCCTTCCGGACCTTACCATCCGTGATCAGCCAGTTACGATTGAACCCCTCCAGCATATACGCATACTTGTTGTTCGCACTGGGAATATAACCCAGCGATGCAAACTCCAGCGAAAAGACATTCTGTTGATGCCGTAGCGTCAACTCGCTGGTCTCCGAAAGATTCTTCGTCAGCAGCACCCGCCCGTTCACGGTATCACCCACATGCACGCTCTTATCGAATAGCTCCAATCCCGTAAGCAGCAACGGCGGGGTATGCCGCTCCGGCTGGATATTCTCCGGCCGGAAGATATTGAACCCGTTAGGCCCGCCAAACAACAGGTGCCCATCCCTCGTCGCCAGCCCCGCCCGCTCATTGAACTCCCGCGCCTGCAACCCATCCGGCTCATGGAAATTCCGGCACCGGATGGCCAATTGCGAAAGCCCGGGCCTTGCCACGACCGTGATCCGCGAAAGCCCATTGGCCGTACTGATCCAAAGCCGGTGAAGACTGTCCTCCGTGATGTATCGTACGACGTTATCGGGCAACCCGTCATCCGTATTGAAAGTTTGAAAGGTCTTCCCGTCCGGGTTCAGGACACTCAACCCCTCCCGCGTACCCGCCCACAACCGCATTCGGCTGTCCAGGAACAGCCAAGTCACATTATTGGTGCTCAGCTTGGCGTCATCGGGAATAAAATGCCGGATCGCCCCCGTTCCCCGTTCGATGAATTCCACCCCATAACCGGTCCCCACCCAAACATTTCCCTCCTGATCGGTAATGATCGACGAGATATAATCGTTCAGGATCGAGTTCGGCAACGTGCTCTTGTAATGAGTGAACCGCCCGCTCCGCCGGTCCAGCCGGTCCAACCCACCCGCCAGGCTGCCCACCCAGATCCGCCGGTCCCAATCCTCGCAAAGACACATCACCCGGTCATCGGCCAGGCTGCCCGTATCGGCATCCCGGTGCCGGTAATGGATAAACCGCTTTCCATCAAAACAATCCACCCCCCCGAAATACGTCCCGATCCACAACTTGCCGTCCCGGTCCATCAACAGGCTTACAATAATATCGCTGCAAAGACTGTTTTTATCGTGATCATCGTGTACCCATTGCCGGAAGCTGTTCTTCTTCCGGTCGAAATAGATCAGCCCACCCCCGTTGCTTCCGATCCAGACATTCCCTTGCGCATCTTCTGCAAAATGGTTGATATCGTCAAAAGGAAGGGACCCGGCCCTGCCTCGCTCGTACCGGTATTGGGGAAATTGGAAATCATTCTGAGGTAAATAGCTCACCCCGTTTTTATACGTTCCCAACCAGACCGTACCCGTCGTCATATCCCGGAATAGAGAAGTGATGCTGTTGTCCGTCAGGCTCTTGCTGTCATCGTCGATATGGCTGACAAAATGCACCGAGAAATTCCGCTTGTCGACGATATCGACGCCGCCATGATCCGTGGCAAGCCACACGGCCCCGCCCCGATCCTGCACGGCCTGCAATACGAAATTGCTGTTCAGCACCCGCTCCCCCGCATCCAACGCCAGGTGCCGCCACTGCTCCGTCGGCGGATGAAAATAGTAAACCCCTTTAAAGACCCCGTTCGAACAGATCCATAGATCGTCCTGCCCATCGATAAACAACACCGCCTGGATCAGCGTATTCCCAAAATCCTTTTTCAACGCGTCCGACCGAAAACGTATCCTGCCGGTCCGGCCGTCGATCTTCTCCAACACTCCGTCCTGGTGAATCACCCAGCAATCCCCATGGCTATCCTCCCGCGCCGACGCCACCGGACCCGCCGCCAACACACCCGCCCGGAAAGAAACGATCCTCCCATCCGATAGATAATGATACACCCCGCTGTCCTTATATATAAACCAATACCCCTTTGCCGAAGGCGAAGGGGCGATCGTCAGCAATTGATAGGCCGGCAACCCCAACCGCCGCAAATACCCAGCATAGTCGCCGTCGAACCGGTCCAGGTCATAATCGTATAGCGCAAACCGCCCCTTCCGCGACTCCACCCACATCTTCCCCCCGGGCCCCTCGAACAACTGCTCGATATAATTGTCCCCGATCGTCCATCGGTCCCGCGGATCATGCCGGTAGGGGCGGAACTGGTACCCATCATACCGGTTCAAACCGGAAACGGTCCCGATCCACATAAAACCCTGCTTGTCCTTATAGATACCCGTGATATGATTATTGGAAAGCCCGGCCGTGACAGTAAGGTGGGAAAATAAATACTCTTGGGGCTGACCCAAAAGTCCGCCGGCTGCAAACAGGAGGAAAAGGCTTAGCAAGCACTTCAGTTTTGGCATAAAAAGACAATCGCTATCCCAAATATAAACATTTCACCCCCCATTTTAACCGATTTCACGCCCCTTTGTCCTACACAAGACTCCTACTTTTAACGGGAGATATAAACCGATTGCAGTGTGGCATTATGCGCGCAGGTAATCACCCGCTGGTAATCATCCAAAACTATTCTTGCGTATGAAAAAATTTATTAATCTATTGTTTGCTTGTTCGGTTTGCCTTTCTCTCTCCATTCCGTTATCCGCCCAGAACAAGACCGTCACCGGTACGGTCTCCGACCAGAACAACATCCCTCTCTCGGGGGCCAGCGTTACCGTCAAAGGCCGGAAAGGCGGAGTAACGACCGATGGCCACGGGTCGTTTAAGATCACCATCCCGTCCCAAACAGACGTCCTGGTCGTTTCCTATGTCGGCGCGCCGCCCCAGGAGGTTCACCTGGACGGCCGCACCGCCCTCACCGTGACCATAAATGTCGCCGACACCCGGCTCGGTGAAGTAGTGGTCATCGGCTATGGTACTCAACGGAAACAGGACGTCAACGGCGCCATCTCCTCCATCAGCTCGAAGGATATTGCCAATATTCCCCAGTCCAACGTCGATCAGATGCTGCAGGGCCGGCTGTCGGGAGTCACCGTCACGCAGAACTCCGGTCAGCCGGGTGCCGCCGTGAGCGTCCGAGTCCGCGGGATCACCTCTTTTACCGGCACCGAACCCCTGTACGTAGTGGATGGAGTGGCCATCGACGGGAATGCATCCCAGCAACCCAACTCCAACAGCCTTGCAGTCAACGTCTCTCCCGGCCCTCAGGAGACGTCCTTCAGCGTCCTGACCAGCCTCAACCCCAACGATATCGAGTCGGTCAACGTACTCAAAGACGCTTCGGCCACTGCCATCTATGGCAGCCGGGCCGCCAACGGCGTGATCATTATCACGACCAAAAGAGGAAGGGCGGGTCAGGGAAAACTCAACTATGATTTTTATTACGGCCGGCAGGACCAGGACAAATTCTTGAAGATGATGAATTTACCCCAGTTCGCCGCCTATGAGAACCAACTGGCCGATTTCTTCGGCACTACCCGGAGGATTGAATTCGCCGACCCCTCCAAACTGGGGCCCGGCACCAACTGGCAGAAAGCGATATTCAAAGGCGCACCCGAATACAACGGCGCCCTTTCCTTCTCCGGCTCCAATGGCAAGACGGACTATTACATCTCCGGCGGCTACTTCAAACAACAAGGCACAGTCATCGGCTCGGACTTCAACCGGTATACCTTCCATGCCGCCGTCAACTCCCAGACAAAAGACTGGCTCAAAGTCGGTTCCAGCCTCACGGCAAATCAGAACAAGACCAACGTCTCTCTCGGTAACCAATACGGGATCATCTACGACGCCCTGCTCCAGGCCCCGGACGCATCGATCTACAACGCCGATGGTTCGTTTGCGGGACCCGTGGTCGTCAATGGCGTGGCCCAGGGTTACCCGAACCCCATCGCGCTGGCCTCCCTCGTCTCCAACTACCTGGTCCGCACCAACGTTCAGGGAAACCTGTTCGCCGATGTCCGGTTCCTAAAGGATTTCACCGTGCATTCCGAGCTGGACGGGAATTTCAACTGGACCCAATCGCATATCTTCAACCCCACCTACTCCTACGGCGCCGCCGGCTCGGTACCGGCCTTCACCAATACCCAGAACGCCCTGCTCTTTGACAATACCTACGATACCTACTGGAGCTGGCTCGAACACCTCAACTATACCCACACCTTCGCGGCAAAGCATAATGTGAACGTGCTGGTGGGTCATGAGGTTTGGGAATCCAACTACGATGGCATCACCGCGGGGGTCAAACAATTCATCAGCGGCAATACGGTCCAAACCCTCAACCTGGGAAGCCAGCCCACTACCGTGGACGGAGAACCGAAGGGTAGCACGTCCATGGAATCCCTGCTGGCCCGCGCCATCTATACCTTCGATAACAAATACAGCATCACCGCCAACTTCCGCCGTGACCGGTCCTCCAACTTCGCGCCCGGCCATCAAACGGGCAATTTCCCCGGGGTCGCCGTCTCCTGGAAACTGTCCGAAGAGCCCTTCATGACCGGGATCAGCAAAACACTCAGCACGCTCAAAATAAGGGTGGGCTACGGTACCGTCGGCAATGCCAACATTGGTCAATATAAATATGGGTCCGCTATCAATGGCGTGGCCTCCGGTCTCGGCGAAGCCTTTCTCTTCGCCAACCTCCCCAACCCCAACCTGACCTGGGAAACCGCTCTCCAAAAAAACATCGGCCTGGACTTCGGCCTGCTCGACAACCGCATCGAAGGTTCGGTCGAGGTTTACAAAAAGAACTCGAAGCACTTCCTCTTCCAACAACCCCTGCCGGCCTACCTGGTCGGTGGTACCGCCGAATATTCCAATAACTCCGTAGTCCAGCCACCGTGGGTAAACGCTGGCGAGATCGAGAACACCGGCGTCGAGTTCAACATCAACAGCCGCAACATCGTCAACAAGAATTTCACCTGGTCGACCTCGCTGGTGTTCACCCACTATACCAACCACATCGTCTCCCTGAACGGGTTCCCCGCGCTGGCCGGTTACGTGACTACCGGCTTCGGCCCGACGATCCTGGCCACCTGGTCGAAACCGGGCGGCCCGGTCGGCGAATTCTATGGGTACAAATCGCTGGGCGTGATCAAGACCCAGGCCCAGTTGAACGATCTCATCGCCAATCCGCAAAACGTGCTCGGGCTGACGGGTGGCGCTACGCAACCCATCACCAGCGACCGGACGGTAGCCAGCGGAGTTTATCTCGGCGACCTCCTCTACGCAGGCCGCGATGCAAAAGGCGACCCCAACAAACAATACAACCTCGGCAACCCCAATCCGTCTTTCACCTATAGCATCGGCAACAATTTTACCTACAGGGACTTCGACCTCTCCATCTTCCTGGTGGGTTCATACGGCGGAAAGGTATTCAATGCCGTATCCCTCCAAACACAAGGTGAATATGGCCTTTATATGAACCAATTGGCGAAAGTCGCCAACTACTGGACACCCTCCAATCCGAGTTCGAATATCCCCACCCCCCGCGCTTCCTTCGGCAACAATAACTTGGTCATGTCCGACCGCTTCATCGAGAGCGGGTCCTTTCTGCGCATCCAAAACGTGCAGCTCGGGTACAATCTGCCGCAGAACATCGCCCGCAAAGCAAAACTTGCACGCCTGAGGGTATATGTCAGTGGCCAGAATCTGCATGTCTTCACCAGGTACAGCGGCCTCGACCCGGAAGTAGGTTCCCTGAACCAAAATCCTCTTTTGCAAAACATCGACTACGGCCGCTATCCGACCCCCCGGGTGCTCACCGCCGGCCTGAACGCAGAATTTTAATAAACCAACAAAAACAGTATGACACAATATAAAAACCTTCTTCTCGTATCCTGCTTCCTCCTGGCAATCGGTTCAGGGTGTAAAAAAGATTATTTCAATCGCCCGCCCGAGAACGCATTGACCGTAGGCACCTACTACCAAACAGTCGCCCAGGTACAAAATAGCACGGACATCCTCTACGCCGCACCCTGGTTCGGCCTTAACGGCAAGGCGTTCCTCGCCATCGGGGACCTGGCCGGCGGCAACGCCGCCTGCTATTCGGGTACGGACGGCTCCTTCGACGCCTTTCGCAATCTCTCGGAAGGCAACGCCACCCAAACCGTTCAAAGTGCCTGGAACGCCCTTTACACCGTTGTCGCACAATCCAACGAACTGCTGATCAACCTGCCCGGCGCCGCCACCACGGCCGGCATCCCAACCGCCACCATCAACAACGCCCTGGGCGAGGCCCACCTCATCCGCGGCCTGGCCTATTTCTACCTGGTCCGCCTCTTCGGCAACGTACCCATCATCACCAATCCGACTAATGACGCCAACACCTTCACCTCCGTACCCACAAACCCGGTGACCGATGTCTATAAGTTCATCACAAACGACATGGGTTTTGCCGTCCGGAACTGCACCGCGGGCGTCGCCAACACTGGCCACGCTTCCAGCAATTCCGCCGCCGGCATGCTCGCAAAGGTCTACCTGTACGAGCAGAATTACGACAGTGCGAGATACTTTGCCGAATTGGCCATCAATAGCGGCGAGTTCGGCCTGGTAGGGCTCGATGCCCCCGGCACTTTCACGTCGATGTTCGAACTGGCCGGTAATAATTGTAAAGAATCGATGATCGCTTTGCAATGGACCTCCAACGCAGGTTACGGATTCGGC
Source organism: Puia sp. (assembly GCF_035546395.1). Lineage (GTDB taxonomy): Bacteria > Bacteroidota > Bacteroidia > Chitinophagales > Chitinophagaceae > Puia. The sequence goes on from NZ_DASZXR010000002.1 coordinate 280,409, forward strand.
AACCAGCTCCAGTCCGTTATCGCCGCCAATTCGACCATCACCGGCACCGGCGACGGCTACGGCGAACTGGGACCCAGCTGGGACCTGCAGGATGCATTCAAAACCGCCGGCGACTCCATCCGCCGTCACGGCACGATCATGCTGGGGAATGACTTCTATCCCGAACTCCAGAAAGCCGCCGGAGGCTACTCGGTACCTCCCAGCATCAACGAACAGGGCATGCACGCAGGCATGAAGAAATACGTCGTCGGCGACCCGGATGACAACGGCGGCCTGGCGGCAAAACAAGCCACCTCCAACAACACCTATCTCCTACGGCTGGCGGATGTCTACCTGGTCGAGGCCGAAGCCATTCTCGGAAAGGCGGCAGGCGTGCAACCCGGCTCAGGCATCCCGCTCTCGGCTTCCACCGCGGACCCGACGGCGCTGAAGTATTTCAACGCGGTTCGCCAGCGCGCCGGCCTGACCTCGCTGTCCAGCTTCACCTACCTGCAGTTATTGAACGAACGCCGCCTGGAATTCGCCATCGAAGGAGACTATTGGTACGATCTCTGCCGCATCGACGGTTTCAACAACCAACACCACCCCACAGCCATCAGTATCATCTCGGCACAAAACCGCGGCAACAGCAGCGGCGCGGGAACAGCACCCAACTACACGGACTTTACCCGCAACACATACACCGTTACCCCCACTGACAATCAGTTCCTGCTGCCCATCCCGGCATCGGAATCTTCCGTCGACCCTGCCTTGTTACAACCACCGGTTCCTTATAAGTTTTAATAAAATAGTTTATGAAAATATTACCCATCTTCATCGCAGTTCTGGCAATCGCTTCCTGCAAAAAATATGACTCCCTCGGCTATACGCCGGGTTCCGGCGCTCCAACCATTGCATCCGTCCACACCTATTTCAAGACGGACAGCACCCCGAGATTCGATACCATCGTTACCTATGCCCCAGGTGGCCAGCCGACCTATTCGAATAAACAATACGGCCCACGGCCCGTGCCGTTCGACTCGGCGACTACCGCCGGGCAACTGGGCAACTATTATCTCATCCAGGGCTCGAACCTGGGCGATGCGACAAAGGTCACGTTCAACGGGTACGTCGCATATTTCAACCGGGCCTTCAGCACCGACCATTCGATATTGGTCCAGGTCCCCTCAAAGACGCCTTATTATGGAGCGCAGGCCAATGACAGCCTCGTCGTCACCACCACCCATGGCGTCGCTGCTTACAAATTCACCATCATCCCGCCCGCTCCGACGGTCTCCGGTTACTCCGACTTCAATTTTACGTCAAAGAATAACTTCCAGATGACGCTTAAAGGGGTTGGCTTCGCCACCGTTACGGCCGTAAATGTACAGGGCGCCGTATCCGGTTCGAGCCCCGTGACCATCGTCAGTCAGAACGATTCGGTCATGGTCGTCTCCTTCGCATCTTCTACCGTGACCCGCGGCGTGCTGGCCTTCACCTATAGCTCGAACGGGAATTCCCTTACCGCCCTCGGCTCCCAGGAGCTGGTCAATATCGACGCGGCCTACCCGATCTTCACCGGCGGCGCGATCGCCTCGGGCTGGGGCAGCTGGTCCTGGGACAACGCAACGATCACCAATACAAAAGCAATGACCTCCTCCACCACCTGGAACGCACAGTTCAGCGGCGGTGGCTGGAAGATCGACGGCTTCCGCGAAGGTGGCGGGACCGCAACCGACGGTCTTGTGTATTCCCCGGATTATTCCTATCTCGTCTTCTGGGTCTTTGGCGGCACCGCCAAGGAAACCCTCTATATCGAATGGGGCAACGAAGGCTTCGCCAACGGCGGCGGCAACCAGATCAACGCCGTGCCCATCCTGCCTGGTGTTTGGAACTACGTCAAGATACCCATCAACACCCTGTTGTGGAATACATCTACCACCAACTGGGCGGCCAACAGCTCACAGCTGCTCAATACGGTGGCATTTTTCATGAACAGCAACAGCGTTACCGAACAATTGTATTTCGATGATGTCCTTATAGTAAAATAGAATGAGATTTCCCTTAGTCTTTATCCTTCTCCTGGGAACGGCGGCCTGCGGTAAACACGGGTCGCCGCAACCCAATAATCCCGGCAATAACTCGAACCCTGTCCGGCACGTCGATTCGAACTATAACCCCGTGGACCCCGTCCCGCCGGTCACCATCGGCTTCTTCGGCAACGCCTGGACGCCGCGCACCCTGTCACTGCCCGCCGACAGCCCCGTCGCCAATTCTTCCACCCTGGCCGTCAGCGACTCGCTCGTCATTGACGTAAACAAGGTACTCGCCAAAGTGCCGCCCACGATCTACGGCAACAACTCCAACCTCTGGATGGGCCAGATCATCACCCAACCCAGCCTCATGCAATACATAAAGGATCTTTCCCCCAATATCATCCGCGCCCCCGCAGGAAGCAACAGCGATCTCTATTTTTGGAACGGCAGCGACGCCAGGCCAAAGCCCTCCGACGCCCCCGACAGCATCCTCGATCTCAATGGCAATTCGATTCCTATCAACGCCTGGTACGGCGATAACACCCAGGACTGGACGCTCACCCTCGCGAATTATTATACCCTGCTCGCACAAACGAATTCCACAGGCATCATCACCGTCAACTACGGCTACGCCCGTTATTCTACAGGCGCCAGTCCCGTCGACTCCGCCGCCCACCTCGCCGCCGATTGGGTTCGGTATGACAACGGCCGGACAAAATTTTGGGAGATCGGCAACGAGACCTACGGCAACTGGGAAGCCGGCTACCGCATCGATCCGGCAAAGAACCGCGACGGCCAGCCCGCTATTGTTACCGGCGCACTCTACGGCCGGCACGTAAAGGTCTTCGCTGACTCCATGCGGGCCGCCGCAAACGCCACAGGCGCCACGATCTACATCGGCGCCACTCTCTACTCCTCCCAACCCCAGTCTTATGACAACAGCACGGTACAAAACTGGAACCAGGGGGTGTTGGCAAACGTAGGCAGCGCCGCCGACTATTACATCGTCCACGATTACTTCACAGCCTACAATGCGAATTCCACTGCCCCCGATATCCTCGCCACTGGCACCGGCGAACCGCCAAAGGTCATGTCCTTCCTTAAGCAACAATGGCAAAGCGCCGGCGCGGCCGCAAAGCCCGTCGCCATGACCGAATGGAATATCCAGGCGGTCGGCAGCAAACAAAACACGTCATATATCGCCGGCATCCACGCAGTCCTGGCCCTCGGTGGATTTATTAAGAACCAATATGGCGAGGCCAGCCGCTGGGACCTCGCCAACGCCTGGGCCAACGGCGACGACATGGGTATGTTCAATGTCGGGGACCAGCCAGACGCTCCTAAGTGGAATCCCCGTCCCGCGTTCTACTATATGTATTATTTCCAGAAATGTGTCGGCGATCGCCTGGTTGATGACTCCCTTAAAAAAGCCGATAACGATTTGATCACATATTCCTCTACCTTTAGCTCCGGCCAGGCCGGCACCGTCCTCGTCAATAGAAGCACGGCGATCCATGTGGTGTCTATCGATTTTCAACATTTCCCCGCCGGAGCCAGGTATCACTGGTATATCCTCACCGGCGGAACAGATAACGCGCCGTTTTCAGGCAAGGTCTATGTAAATGGCGCCGGACCTACGACCGCCACCGGCGGCCCCCCTGACTATGCATCCATAAGACCCGCCGGAGCCGCCCTTACCGGCACCATAAACATCACCGTTCCCCCAATGAGCGTCGTCTACCTGGTCGCCGACAAAAAATAACCATGAACAAATACTACGCGGTCCTCACCTTGCTCTGCCTGTTGGATCATACCTACCGCCGCCCCACAGCCGCTCCCACGATCGGCTTCTTCCTCGACAGCTGGACCGAAAAGAAATTCATCCTACCCGCCACCCTCGTCAACCCCCGTGCAACGCCCCTTACCATCCGTCTCGACATCCATCACTTCCATCCCGGCAAAAATGTTTATTGGTATACCCTCGCCGGCGCCGCCGCCGGCGAAGCCGACACCACCGAATTCCCCCGCAAAGTCTTCGTCAACAACAAATCCACCACCGTCCCCGCCCGCGGCGCAGTGTTCCTGGTGGTAGAGAAATGAAATTGAAGTAAAGATTACCGGGAATTGTTCTTGCGTGCGCGAATCTAAAAACCGACCAGGGCATCTTTATAAAGCTCGCCCAACCTATTGCGCAATTCCTCTGCTTTGTTGTGATCGATGTACACCGCATACAAATCCAGCCGGGACGGGCAAAACCCGTCCGAAAGCCAACCTGAATTCTCGCCCGCAAAAGAGCAAAAACCAAGTATATAGCTATTCTATCAAAATATCGTACTTCCCCAGCAATCCCCTCACCCCCTCCAACGAAAACCGCGCCTTTTTAACCCGGTTCCCCGCCGGATCGATCGAATAGTTGAACGCCCCCCGCAGATCCGCCTTCTCCAGCACGGTTCGCTCAAATACCGCATCCGCCAGATCACACCCATCAAACACCGCCTGGCTCAGATCACACCCGGTGAAGTCCACTTGCCGCAGTTGACATCGTGAAAAATTCGTCTTCTTCATCTTCATCGCATAAAAAGAGGAATGATCCAGTATGCATCCCCCGAACCCGCAGGCAAGACCAAACATCGACGCCTGATCGAACCGCATTCCCAGCATCTTGCACTCCCCAAATCGAACATCGCGAAACACCGTCGCCGATACCGCCGCCATCGACAGATTGCAACCCGTGAACACACAATCGACAAAAATAATCTCGGACAAATTGACCGAAGAAAGATCGCAGTGGAGAAACGTACAATGGTCATAGTGACCCTTTGCCGGTGGTTTTGCTTTAAAATCGATCGTCTCGAAAGTTTGATCTTCCACAAAGGCATCCATAATGGTAAGATAACGTATATTTAAAGAAAAAGCCATGCCTCCTGCGAGAAAAGACCTGGAGAACCCAATAGGTGGACTGTTCCTGATGATGATCTTTACCAGCATCTGGACAGTCGTTGCCGAAGTGGCGCTGGAATTCAAAGACTATGGCGCCATCGGCGTATTCTTCGGGCTCGTCGTGCTCTACTTTCTCGCCCATTATATAAAATTCCACCACGTCGAACAATCCCTCCCAAAGAACCCTGATGCGACCGACACCCAGGAAGAACGCCGCCGCTCCCGCCAGTTCCTCTACATCTTCGGCACCGAAGGCCTCGCCATCCTGGTCGTTAAAAACGTCCTCGTCAATACCAACCTCGACTATCTCTTCATCCCCAGCCTCGCTCTCATCGTCGGCCTGCACTTCTTCCCCCTCGCCCGCATCTTCAAACGAAAGTTCGACTACTTCGTCGCCGTCTGGACATCCCTCGTCGGCCTCACCGGCCTGGCGCTCATCATTCAAAAAACCCTGCCACCCAACACCGCCATCGCCATCGTCGCCGTCGGCTCCGCCCTGGCCACCGCCGCCAACGGCCTCCGCGCCGTCATCAACGGCAATCGTATCATCGGCCGCTCTTATCCCGAATAGCCGCCACCCGAAAGGTCATAGTTTCTTACTACCCACTCACCCTGGTTTTCACTGAAGGATTTTTGCATGTAAGCGATTGTAATTGACGAAAAAACGCGGTTTTTTCACACTAAGTGTTTTTCTTACACTTTGTCTGCATCCCAATTTGTCCCTCTTCCGTATCTTTTACTCAACTCTACCGATATGATCCCTTCCCAAAAAGACATCGACGGTGCATATGCTGCGAAGATTTATCTGGACAATCACCCGTTCCGTCAAGTCTCGATCCCTTTGCTCGTAGAGCATACCGGTCTTTCCGAAAGACGCCTCAAGGAAGCCTTTCTCTATCAGTTCCAGATCTCGCTCGAACACTACACCCAACTCCTCCTCGCCCGGCACTAACGCCCGCATCAGCCAGACCTCATTCGGCGGCGGCCGCAATCCGCGATGTTACTACAAACCGATGCCTCCCCGATACAACCGCCACCCGGAAAAACCCTTCCTTCCATGACCCCTTATCCAACACCCTCCCATCCAATACTACCGCATCATTAACCCCCGCCGGCACATCTACCTCCGCCCGCACATTCGGTGGGATTACAACCGTCCATCGCAACACCCCCGCTTGCCGCTCCCACTCGGAAGAAACAGCACCCCGCACTGTCGACAACGTAGCCCCCACATGCGTGAGCCCACCGACCGGCCGCATCCTCAACAACAGCTTATTCATCCCATACGCATCTTCCGCCGGATTGATCCCCGCCAACCCCCGGTAGAACCACTCACTCACCGAACCGAACATCGGGTGATTCCAGCTGTTCTGATCCGTCAACGCCCAGGACTCGATCAACGTCGTCGCTCCATGATCCCGCATATAGGCATAACCCGGAAATTCCCGCTGCGAAACGATCCGGTAAGCAAGATCATTCCGGTCCCATCGCCGTAGAACATCGAACAACATCTTCGTCCCAAAGATACCCGTCGACAAATGCCCGTGAGCATCCACGTCGATCAACCGCTCCAGCTCCGCAAAACTCCGGGAAGGATCCTTAGCCAGTCCCCACCATAGTGGAAACACCTGCGTCGTTTGATTCGCAGCCGTATCATAAAGCCCGGAATCACCCTGCCGGTAGCGCATATTGAACACAACCCCGATACTGTCCGCCAAACCCGACCAACGCCGCTCATCATCGACCCGACCCAACAATCCCGCCAGCTCCGCAAGCAGTTTCACATGCCCATAATAAAAAGCTCCGCTGGTCACCGGCACATGTTTCGGATTAACCGCCTCATGATCTCCGATCCCCCAATCGATCAACCCCTCCTTCGCCTTGCCGCGCAGCAACTCCACCAACCCCACCGTCCGCTGATATTGCTCCTCAAGCACCCGCTTGTTGCCATAAAAAGTATACAACTCCCGCTGTAAAAAAGGAAAGGCCAGCTGCCAGCCGATCGGCCCCGTACCCCCGCCAAAACCCTCATCCGCGATCCCATTATACGGCGCACATTCTGTCATCCCCCCGTTAGGCCGCACCGCATCCGCAAAATCCCCCAGCGTCTTGGGATAAAAACAGCTCATGTCGTAGTTATACATAAAGGCATCAGCCGTCGCGACAATATCCCCGCCATAACCCTGCTTCTCGCGACCCGGGCAATCCGACTGAACGCTGAACAGGTTGCTCAAAAAAGTATTCCGGACCATCTCCTGTATTCCGTTGAGCAGGGTATCGCTACAAGTAAAGGTACCAACGGCATCCACGTCCGTATTCAGCCCAACTCCCCACAGGTCGTCCCTCGCCGGCCGCCCGTCAAGCCCGGTGATCTCCACATAACGGAAACCATGAAACGTAAAATGCGGCTGAAAAACATCCTGCCCGTCACCCCGGCAGATATAACTGTCCTCCTGGTACGCCGTAGGCGGCGCGCCCGGCCCGCCATTGACATGCCACTGCTCCTTGATCTGTCCCGCCACGGTCGTCAACCCGTTCACATGTCCATTCGGCTGCAGGATCTCGCCATACCGGAAATGCACCTCCTGCCCCGCCCGCCCCCGAACCTTCATCCCTATCCAGCCGGCGAAGTTTTGCCCAATATCCACCACATACACCCCCGGCCCCGGCTCCGTAACAGCCAACACATCGAACTTTCGCTTCGAACGGATCGGCGGCATCATCGCCGCTACCAACCTTCCACCCGGCGCATCCACCGCCACCGCCGCCTTCGAAAAGTCCAATTTTACCCGCGCGTCGATCCTCTCCCCCAAAAACACATTGTTGCGCAGGATGCCGCTCTCCGCCACCCGCCAGCTTTCGTCGGTCGCAACCGTCTCCACGCTCCCGTCCATATACACAATGCGCAGATTGGCCAATACCTTCGGCCTGCCAATGCTCAGCGCCTCCCGGAAATTGATCCGCCCCCAAAACCGCAAGGGCAGGGGATTGTACCACCCATTCCCAAGCAGCACATCGAGGGTATTGGAACCCGTATGAAGCATCTTCCCGAGGTCATACACGCTGTAAAAAACGGTATGCCTATAATCCGTCCACGCCGGATCGAGCACCGCGTTCCCCACCTTCTCCCCATTCATCGACGGCTCATTATATCCCAGCCCGCAGATATAAAGTCTCGCCGACCGTATCTTCTTGGAAACAACAAACTCCCTCCTGAACACCGGCGCGGGGTCGTCCTTATAAAAGTCTTCATCCTTCGCCGGCGCCGGCTTTCCATCGCCGATCCACTTTCCCTTCCAGTTCGCCGCGACAAGCATGCCCGTCTCAAACCAACCAGCCTGACTCCAGCCCTTCGTCCGCCCATGTTGATCCCAAACCATCACCTTCCAGTAATATCTCGTAAAAGGCTCCAGCGGACTGCCAACCGGAACGATATTGATATTCTCGCTGTCTGTCACCTTTCCGCTGTCCCACCAATCCCCCTTCCCCCTGGCAAGCGACTCGGTACTCGTCGCGATCAGCACCCGGTAGGCAGACTGATACTGATCTGGCTTCGGCGAGGAAAGGCTCCACGAAAGCCGTGGATGCATCTCATCCATTCCAAGAGGATTGGCGCGATATTCACAAAAAAGCCCATCAACGGCAAGGTCCTGCCCGGCCACCACCAGCCGAAGCCCCATCGCAAGAATAAAATAGAGGTATTTTCGCATAAGGACAATTCAACCCCAAATATAGGGGTTAGTCCTGGTGCCCATCAACGCACCGCCAGCTGCTGCCGGTGCACGGCCTGGTAACTTCGCTTCCACTCCTGCCGCACCGCGGCATCCGGCCCCCGCATCAGCAGGATATAACTTTTATATTCCGTCGAATAAGGATGCGTCACGCTATCCACGATCGCCGCGGAAGCCCAGTTCTTCATACAGGTCCGGTCCGGGGTCGTCACGATGTAAACGTCCCGCTCATAATACGCCGGTGGCGTCCATAACGCATAGCTGGCCCGGCATCCCATCACCGGCGGCAACGAATACTTGGGCGCATAGTAATCCAGCGCCCCTGCTTCCCCGCAGTTCCCGCCGCCGTTCAACAATGCCCCGACCCGATCGACGCTGTCGAGCGATTCATAGGCCTTCGCCGCCTTCATCGCCATCTCCTCCCAGCCCAGCATATCCGCAAAGCAACGCGGCAGCGCATGGTCCCGCCGGTCCGGCCAACGCAGAAAGCCCAACCGTCGGAACAACGGAACCCGCGAATAATATCCCACCAGCTCCTTTGGCGGCATCATCGGCAGGAAACCCGTATCCAGCACGCATCCAACCACCACCACAAATACGGCCAAGCCCACTCGCCACCGGCGCGCCTCCCCGATGAAAAGCGCGCCAAATCCGAACAACACCGGGTAAACGCCCAACGCATTCTCCGCTCTGCTCCTCCCAATCACAACGGACGACAATACGCCCAACACCATCCAGCCCACCCATCGATACTCCTTGCCCGCATCGGTCCCAAATACCCAGTACAATCCTGCCGTCCAAATAACGAACCCCGGTAGATTGAAAACTAATTCGTCCCGCAGCAGTTCGATCCGCGACACCAATCCGTGGCCAAAGCCTGCCCCTAAAGGCCAGTCATGCAGCACCTGCCAGATCAGGTTCGGGATCAACAGCAGCACGCCGATCAAAAAAGCAAAATAGAAATGCAGGTTCCTCAACACCTTCCGCCCGGGCGTCAGCAGCATTCCGATCAATACCCACGCGGAAAATAACAACACCGTATATTGACTCAACACCCCAAGTCCAAATCCGAGTCCCGTCAGGTACAGTCCACCCGCCTTACCCGTTCGGCTATATCGCACAAGCCCATAAACCATCAGGGTCTCGAAGCAGACGCCGGGGAAATCGGGCGATAGCATAAAATGCACCCGCAGAAAAACGCCAAAGACAAAGGGAAGAAAAGCAAGCAGAAGCGCCGGCCGTCCGCCGCCGAAAAGAAGGATCATCCGTCCGACAAGTACATAGGTGATCGCGCCGAACATCGCCGGCCAGAACTTGATCCAGAAAAAGCCGCCGCCAAAAAGATTCGAAACCGCGGTCAAAAAAGACAGGAGCGGCGGCGATCCTATATAGCCCCATGACAAATGCTGACCTTCCGCCAAATATAGAAATTCGTCCCGATGCGGCTCATAGACAGGATGTTGCAAAAAGAACGGCAGCGCAAACTTCACCAAAGCAAGCCCATAGACCATCAACACAAGGCCCGGACGCCGCGATATGGAGGATGCATGCTGCACATTCCAAGGTCACGCCCGCCCCATCAAATGTTGCATCGCCCAAAAGCAAATCTACGCCGCCGCACGCACCAGCCAGCCCGCAGCATCACCCAGCCGCACACCACCCCCGCACCGCGCCGCTACTCCACCGGCAACCCCACCGCCTTACCCGGCGGCAACACGCTCAGCCGGTCCCCGATCCCCAACGCCGCAAAGGACTTCTGCAAGGTCTCGGAACTCTCGGTAAAATGCGACCATCCCTCAAAATGCAACGGCAGGATCATGGCCTTCGGAAAAGCACCGGCGGTGTCCAGCACATCATTCGCTCCCATGGTCACATTGAAAGGTCCCCTCGGCTTCGCAGCCCCCGCAAATACAAAAACGTTCTGCGGTTGAAATCGTTTCGCCACTTCCTCAATACCCTCATAGAACACCGTGTCCCCCGTCAGGTACAGCTCGAAACCCCGGTCGCCCTTCACAGTCACGATAAATCCCGTCACATCGCCGGTGATCTTCTCGATGCCCGCCGGGCCATGCCGGGCCGGTGTGCCCGTGATCACGATCTCATCCCCCTCAGGACTCTTAAAGGTCGCAGTCTCCCAGGGCGCCAGCCCCTTCGCATTACCGCCCAGCCGCTGCGCACCTGCCGGAGTAGTAAGCACAGTGCCCACCGCCGGCAGCAAAGCCCTGCCCGCATGATCGAGATTGTCACCATGCTGATCATGACTCAAAAGAACGATATCGATCTCACCGATATCCGCCAATGCCGGACCCGCCAGCTTTGAATAGCCTGGCCGCCCGTTTATCTCAAAACTCACCCCCGCAGGGTCCAATGTAGGATCGGTCATCAGCCGCAGCCCGCCAATCTCCAGGATGACGGTAGGTCCGCCAACGTAGGTAACAGTATAAGAAGGATTCATAATCAAATAAAGTCCGGCACGGTCGTGAAAAAGGTCTCGAACGCCTCCACATGCGAACAAAGTCCTTACCCAGTGCGGTGCATCAACAAAGGCAAAAACAGCTTTGTTCGATCGGTGGTCGACTTTTTCATACCGTTATATTAAACGGTTGCGGCAAAACATCGGACAATGACTATGCATTGGGTTTCGCCGGCCGGGGAAACCGGTAGAAGAAGATCCCCGCGAGAATGGGCAGCAGGTAACACTCGAAGATCGTGAGCCGCTCCCGCTCGAAGAAGGTGAAAGATCGGAAGAGGAGCATACAGGGAGCCATGGTAAGCAGCAGCGCGAGAACGGCGGTGGTGATCCGCAACCGCATCATCGTCCAATGCTGGTGAGAGAGGTATGAGGTTGACCCCCAGAAAAGCAGGAAAGAAAGGAGGGAAGAGCCAAAGGCCACAACGATGGAAAACCCCCAATAGAGCAGGAACTCACTAAATAAGGTCCCGCCGTCCTGGTCCTGCACCATCAGACAGCACCAGAAGAGCAATGGCCCGATAATAACGCTGGCAAGCCACACCTTCAGACAGTAAAAGAACACTTTTGCGGACATACTGTATCTTTAAGGCTGTACTAAATATAAGAAAAAATCCGACACAATGACGGGATTAACAATCGCAGGCTTTATTGTTTTTGGGGGGGTGGGCGCCTTGGTGGGCGGCTGCATAGCCTGGCTTTGGGCGAAGACCCGTCATTCGGACGAAAAGGCCCGGTCCGCCGCCGAAAGGTCTGCCCTCTCCGCCGACCTCCGCCTCGCCCAGGCCGCCAATACCACGCTCGAACAGCGCCTGCAGGACCAAAGCCGCGACCTCGAAGCCCTGAACCGAAAGTTCAGCGCAGAGTTCGAAAATCTCGCCAACCGCATTCTCGAAACAAAGGCCGAGCGGTTTACCCAGCTGAATAAGAATAATTTGGAAGCGCTCCTGACGCCGTTGGGCAAGACGATCAATGAGTTCCGCGATCAGGTCAACCGCGTATACGACGCCGAATCCAAAGAGCGCTTCTCTCTCGGCGTGAAGGTTAGAGAGCTTGCCCAGCTCAACCAGCAGCTGAGCGAGGACGCAAAGAACCTCACCCGCGCCCTCAAAGGCGAAGCCAAAACCCAGGGCCGCTGGGGCGAGGTGATCCTCGAATCGATCCTCGAAAGGTCCGGCTTGCGGAAAGGGGAGGAGTTTTTTATGGAATACCAGCTCTACGATGCGGAAGGCCGCCCCCTCCGAAGCGAGGCGAAAGGCAGCCGCATGCGCCCCGATGCCATCGTCCGCTACCCCGACGACCGGCAGGTCATCATCGATGCAAAGGTCTCGCTCAACGCCTTCGTCCGCTTCGTCGAGTCCCCCGACCCCGAACGCCAGCGGACGGAATTACAGTCCCACGTCCGTGCAATAAAGGATCATATCCAGGACCTCAGCACAAAGGCATATGACGATTACCACAAGACCCTCGACTTCGTCATGCTGTTCATCCCCAGCGAAGCCGCCTACATCGCCGCGCTGCAGGGCGACCCCGATCTCTGGAACTTTGCGTACGATCGCCGCATCCTGCTCATCAACCCTTCCAACCTGATCGTCTCCCTAAAGCTCATCGTCGATCTCTGGAAACGCGAGTACCAGAATCTCAACGCCCAGGCCATCGCCGACCGCGGCGCAAAACTCTACGACAAGTTCGCCGGATTCGTCAAAAACCTCCAGTCCGTCGGCCAGGCCCTCGACGCCGCTCAAACCAGCTACGAAGACGCCTTCAAACAACTCAGCACCGGCAAGGATAATCTCGTCATCCAGGCCACCAAACTCAAAAATCTCGGGATAAAAACAAAAGGAGAATTACCGTCCGCGCTTCTCAACGACGCTTCGGCAGAGGAGGAATAAACTGTACAACGTCTTCGGTCTTTAGACCACCCACACTCAATTCCTGGGCCATGCGGCCAAAACCAGCCTCCCCGTAAAGCCAAGCCACCGCCAAATCCAAAATTCATTAAATTTGATAAACCACAAGATCATGCGGAAATTCGGCATCTACCTGCTCTTCGTCGCAGTGGCGGTCGTCATCACCACCATCTACGGCGTCGTCCACCACCAGCTCACCTTTTCCGCCAGTCCCGAATACTATACGAAATTCAAATTCATCCAGACCAACCTCGCCGATACCGTCGCCGCCCAGCACATGACCCAGCCCCGCAGCGCCGTCGTCATCGCCGCCGTCAAGACCAGCTATCCCATCGGCCTCGCCATCGGTATTGTCATCGGCCTCATCGCCCTGTTCTTCCCCACCGCCGATACAATGTTCCCCTCCGCCCTCCAGGCCCTCGGACTCATCCTGGTGATCTCGGCGGCTATGGCCCTCTTCTGTTACTATTCCACCTCCAACGCCCATATGGGCTCGGGTATCTACGATCCCTTACCCGGCCATCTCCCCGACCTTGCCAACAAACAGGCCTTCCTCCAGGCAGCCTCGATCCAATATGGCATCCTCCTCGGCTATGTCGTCGGCGGGGCCGCCGCCCTCCTCTTCCTTTTCGTCCAAAATGGCCGCATTCGCCGAAGACTCACCGACAACGATATCCCATCCGGCGGAGCATGATCCGCTCGATGCGTAGGAACCGGGACATATTTCCCCTGGAAACCCCTTGCCCTCAATACCCGGGATTCTGCCCCAACCCCGGATTCACCTGCGTCTCCCGGAACGGGATCGCATAGATCAGCTTATTGGGGGCCACATTATACGAACTCGGTAACAAAAACGGAAACGCCTGCTTCTGCAGCACCCCATAACCCGTCATCACCGGAATCGCCTGTCCCGTCCGCAACAGATCGAACCACCGGTGATTCTCAAACGCCAGCTCCACCCGCCGCTCATGCGCGATCGTATCCCGTAAAGATCCCTGGTCAGCCGCCGTCGACGCCGGCAGTCCCGCCCGCATCCGCACCATATTGAGATAGGGTAGGGCAGCCCCCGGCTGCCCCTGCTCGTTCAGCGACTCGGCCAGCATCATCAGCACATCCGAATACCGGTATACCGGCCAGTCGTCATCGGTATTGTATATCAACGGAGTGTTATAAGGAGGATTGAATTGTTTCTTAATGAAGCGGTGCGCCAATGATGTCGTATACCCATACCCCTTGCCCGCCGTGTCGAGGTTGGCCAATATCGAAACCACGCTGTCCGGAATGAAATCGGTCTGCGCATTCAAATGCCCCTTGATCACCCCAATGCTGGCATCCAGCCGCGTATCACCCGGCTCATAGCTGTTGATCAGATCCTGCGTAGGGATATTCCAGCTGCCCTCCGTATTGTTGTAGTTGGCCGACGCCCCCAGGATCCCCCCGGTCGCCGGTGTCGTCGGAATGAAATAATAAATGAACTGGCTGGCCTGCCCATCCGTACCCGACTTATATTGAACTTCAAAAACACTCTCGGTCGAATTCTTATTCGCCGTCTTGAAGACATCCGCATAGTTTGGCAACAACGCATACCCCATCTGCGTCACCGACTGGAACAACGGCGCTGCCTTATCATATTGCTTCAAAGTCAGGTACACTAACCCCAGCTCCGTCGCCACCATCCCCCTGGTGATCGCCCCCGATTGAGGCCACTTCGACGGTGGCGAAAGCCGTCCCAACGCATCGGTCAGATCGGCCTCGATCTGCGTATACACCGCATCCACCGGACTCCGGTTCACCACCGCGTTCTTCGCATCCGTCACCTCATGCAGGTACAAGGGAACGGAGCCAAACAACCGCACCAGCTCGAAATAGTAATGCGCCCGTAAGGCCTCGGCCTGGCCGATCACCTGGTTCTTGGCGGAATCATTCATATCGGCCGGCGGACTCGCCATCTTATCAAGGATGATATTGGTCCGTTGAATGCCCTGGTAATCCGCCGTCCAAAGGGTCTGGATCGTCGTATTGGCGGAATTGTCGAGGAATTCCGCCAGCTCCTCGGCGCCGCTGCCGCCGCGGTCCTTCGCATTATAATCGAAAAATGTATTATCGGCCCGCATCTCCTCGAGATAGAAAGCCACATTCGCAGCACTCCGCAACGGCGCATAAGCCCCGGCCAACGCCTCCTGGAAGTCCGAAGCGGATTTAAAAAAATTACCCTCGTTCACCTGCCCCTCCGGGTACAACGTGACGAATTTCTTGCTGCAAGCCGCCAACGACGCAAATGCAATAAACAAAGTGATATTTCTCATAAAAGCGCATTAAAAGGTCTAAAAATTTACATTCGCCCCAAACAACACGACCCGCGGAATCGGATACGACCCCCCATCCAGCCCCGCCTGCGTCTGGTTGTCCTTCGTGTCATTCACCTCCGGGTTCTGCCCCGGATACTTGGTAAACAGAAAAGCATTCTGCAAACTCGCGTACACCCGGACGCTCTTTATATATCGCAACATCTTCTTCCCGAATGTATACCCGAGCGTAATGTTTTTCACCGCCAGGTAATCCCCCGAGAACACCCACGTACTATTGACCAACCTGTATAGCTCCGTCGAACCGCTGCGGGTACCCGGCACCTTGCCGTTACCCGGGTTCTCCTCGCTCCGCCACCGGTATTGCATGCTCTTCTCGAGGTTGAAGACCCCATCCAGGTTATGCAGGTTTTGCAGATTGGTGTTCATGATCTTGTTCCCCACCTGCCCGGCCACCACCACGCCGAGATCAAAACCGAGAAACGAAAAATTATTCGTCATCCCATAGATGAACTTCGGATTCGTCCGCCCCAGAAAGGTCCGGTCCTTGATCGTGATCGTATCATCCCCATTTACATCTCTCATCCGCGCCGACCCTACCACCGAGGTGGCATATTTCGGATACTTGGTAAAATCCGACACATTCATATAGACGCCGTCGAAGACAAACCCATACAGCTCCCCGATCCGGTGCCCCACCTGCGTCCGGTTATAATCACTGTACATACCCGTCCCGCCGATCGGCGTATTGTTCACCAGCGAGAGCACCTTGTTGTCGTTGAACGAAATATTGAAATCGGTCGTCCAGCTGAACGGCCCCTTGATGTTGTCCGTACTGACCTGGATATCGTGTCCCCAAATCCGGAACGTGCCTTCATTATACTGGATCGAAGAATACCCGGAAGCATATGGCACCGGCAGCGGCGACAACATCCCCTCCGTTCGCTTGTTGTAGTAATCATAACTGATATTCACCCGCCCGTTGAACAAGGTCAGGTCGGCGCCCAGGTCCAGCTGTTTCGAAGTCTCCCAGGTCAGGTTGGGATTGCCCAGCGTCGTGATCGATTCGCCAAGCACCGTACTGCCGTTCATGACGTAGTTGGTAGCGCTCAACAGCGAGGTCTGCGTATAGTTGCCGATATTGTAATTGCCGGTCAACCCATAGCTCCCCCGGAATTTCAAAAAGGATAGCACCCGGGTCTTGGGAAAGAACTTCTCCGAGCTCACCACCCAGGCCGCCGCGCCCGAGGGGAAGGTCCCGTATTTCTTGTTGACGCCAAACCGCGAGCTTCCGTCATTGCGGATCGTCCCCGACAGAAAATACTTCTTCTTATAATCATAGTTGACACGCGCCAGCGCCGACGCCAATGTCCACGATGTACTGTTCGAGGTCCCGGTCGTGGTAGTCGCCGCCGAGATCCACGGGGTCTCATCGGTCGCAAACCCGGTCCCCGTGATGCTCCGCAGACTCTCATAGAATTTCTGTGTCGTATATCCCGCAAGGACGTCCAGCGAATGATCCCCGAAATGCGTAGCATAGGTCAGCAGATTCTCATTGGTCCAGGAATAGGAATTGTTGGAATTGTTCATCGCCTGCGAGGAAGAGGGCTGCCTGGGTGGGATCACGCCAAAATTGCCGAACTGCGTGCCGTAATACGCATTGTAATCCTGGTTGAGGATATCGCCGTTGATAGTCGACCGGGCATGCAGCCCGTGAATGATCTCGAGATCCACATACGCATTCCCCAAAAAAGAAAAATTGGTCTGATCGTTATCCATGATCCGCTCCTGCTGCAAATAATTGGGCAAGGCATACATCCCAAAGGAAGCCGTAGACAGACTATACACTCCTTTACCCTTCCACGGCGAGATCAGCGGCGAAGAAAGATCTGCACCCGCGACCACCTGCCGGTTGCCGTTCAACGAAAGGATGCCTCCCCGCGTATTGTGATCTATCTGGTAGGCGGGGGCGATATTCAATCCCAGTTTTACCCGCGAAATAGGCCGGTATTCGGCATTGGTCCGGAAGGCAAACCGCTTCGTACCCGTATTATACAGCACCCCGTCCTGGTTGAAATAGGTCATCGTAGTGCTCGAGGACACTTTATCGGTGCCCACCGAGTAATTCACCGAATAATTCTCCATCGGTGCGGTATGGATCAAAGCTTTGTACCAGTCCGTGCCATTGCCGTATTGACTGGGATTGGCGTAATCGGAAGGGATCGCCGCCGTTCCTGTCGTCGGGTTCACCCAACCTTCATACGCGATCTTGTCGGCATAAAATCCCTGCATGAACGTAGAAAACTCCCGCGCATTCATGAGTTTGGGCCGCCCCCGCTGAGGCACCGACTGCAGGCCATAATAAACGTCCGCGGTAACGCTGCTCTTTCCGATCTTCCCCGTCTTCGTGGTTATCAGGATCACTCCATTCGAAGCCCGGCTCCCATAAAGCGAGGTCGCCGCGGCATCCTTCAGTACACTATAGGACTCGATCTGGTTCGGATCGAGCAGGTTGATGTCCCCCGTCCCACCGGCCGCATCGCTGTTCAACGGCTGCCCGTCGACAACGACGAGCGGTTGATTGCCGGACGAAAGCGAAGCGGCGCCCCGGATGCGAAAGACGATATTGTTACCCGGAATGCCGCTCGTTTGTTGGATCTGTACCCCCGCCGCCTTTCCCTGCAGCTTCTGGCCAAACTCGGTCGCGGGGATATCCGCAACCGAGGAGGCATCGACCTTGACCACGGCGCTCGACAACTCTTTCTTGGCCTGCTTCCCATAGCTGACCGTCACCTGCTCCAGCGTGTTCGCATCCCGGTCCAGTGTCACCGATATCGTCAGCTTATCGCCGACATCCACCTGCGTCGTCAGATAACCGACATGACTGAACACCAGCGTCGCATTCGGCGGTACCCGGATACTGAAAAATCCCCGCGCATTGGTGGAAACGATACCCTTGCCCGAACCCTTTACTTCCACGCTCGTGCCCGAAAGATCGTTCGCCCCGGGCAGGTGTACGAAACCGGACACTTTCGTCCCGCCGCCGGTGTCTGCCACCGAACTATCTCTCGCCGGTAAACTATCGCTTCGGGATCGTGTCGCGCACCTGCGCGGCAACATTCAAAAAAGAAAGGGAAAACAGAATACAAAGGCAGACAGCAGCGCCTCTCATCCGCACGCTGGAGGATAAAGTAAAATTCATCATAGACGGCTATTTGAAAAGGTGATAGCGCGTCAATAAACCTGTATTTCTATGCTGTCAAATACAATGCCATTAAAAAACGAAATGTTTCGTATATTTAAAGAGTCTCAGAAACGAATCGTCCCCCTATATCCTTTTCCGATCGGGATAGACTCCCCACCTATCTCGATCATCTCCGCCGTATAGGAGCTAATCCGGCGGATTGCCACGATATAACTCCGATGCACCCGCCGGAACAAATGCCCCGGGAGCAACGCTTCTATTTCCTGCGTCCCCATCTTCGTCAACCATTCGCCGCCGGCCGTCCTGATCCGCACATACTCCCGCTGACTCTCGATATAAACGATGTCGTCAAAAAATATTTTCACCCGCTTCTTCTGCACCGGCACGAATATATAGTCTCTTTCCACCCCAACAATCCCCACAGCCGGCACCTTATTCACCGCCGCCAAAAATCGATCATACTCCACCGGCTTCAATAAATAATCCGTCACGTTCAACTCAAAGCCCTCCACCGCATACTGGTGGTAGGCCGTAGTGATGATCACCGCCGGGGGTCTCGCCAGCGTCCGCAAAAAATCCATCCCCTTCAGCTTCGGCAAATGAATATCCAAAAAAAGCAGGTCGACAGTCTCCCGTCGCAAATACTCGGCCGCCAGGATCGCATCCTTGAAACTGCCCTGCAGCTCCAGGAAAGGCGTCTGTGCGATATAGTCCGCCAGCACCTTTACCGCCAGCGGCTCGTCCTCCACGATGATGCATCTTATCTTAGACATGACTCGCAAGATTAATGGTCAGGGTCGCACAAAACTCCGTCCCCCGCCGATCTACCGCCAGTTGGTGTTCGCCGTACAACAGCTCCAGCTGCCGGCGCAGGTTCGAAAGCCCGATATTCTCCCGCGGCTGCTCGCCTTCGTCCAACCCATCCGCGGAATTCCGGACGACAAACGACAGCCTCCTCTTCGCCACCGATAAATGGATATCGACAAACGGCCGGTGCCTCGTCTCGGAAGCCCCATGCTTGAACGCATTCTCCACCAGCGGCATCAGCAACAGCGGCGGCAGCGACTGCTTCATATCCTCCACGTCATAGTTGAAGTTCACCCGCAGCGATTCGTCATACCGCAATTTCTCCAGCGAGATGTAATCCCCGATGATCCGCAGTTCCTCCTCGATGGCGATATACGCGCCGCCGGCTTCATAAAGCATATACCGCAGGATCTTGGATAACCGCAGGATCGCCTCCGGCGCAAGGTCCGACTTGATCCGCGAAAGCGAATAGATATTGTTCAGCGTATTGAAAAGGAAATGGGGGTTGGTCTGTGATTTCAGGTAGTTCAGCTCCGCTTGCTGCTTTTCGATCTGCAGCTCCTGCGCCCTTTTCTTCAGCCGGTTATGGTTATAGATATACAGGATGACCCCATAGAACAGGACTGCCCCCATACTGAATTCCATCTGCGTGGAAACTTCATGGGACCCCGCCGGAATCGGCGTATAGAACCCGATCGCAACGGCCAGCTGCCGCCACAGGTACAAACCTTCCGAAAACAAAAAGAGATACGCTACACCCCAAAGCAAGCTGCGGCCAAACCGCTTCCAGCTCAACCCCGGCGCCACATATTCAAAGAGGAGATAGACCAGCGGGATCACAAAGATCAATCTCCAGGCATCGTTCAGGGTCCTCACCCCGGCATTCCCATCACTCTGTGACAGGTTATGCATGACGCAGATTACGCCATAGGCCAGGGTGATCCAGCCATAGACGCGAAGCCGTGGTATGTCGATCCGTAATGCCATCCGGCAATAAATATCGGAAAATTGTTCGGGCATTTCCAATACCCCGATCCCGTTGACCCCCAACCCCCGTTGGTAGACCCTGCCCGGTCGTCTGTTGATGCTCCTTGCAATCCAACCGGTAAAACAATAGGTTTATAAAAAAAATAAACCATGCACAAGACGATCCAGTTTGGCGAAGACGTTCCCGGTTACTCCATCCGGGTCCTAAACGAACGCGAGATCAGGGCCGCCGCCGGCATCCTCTTCCTCGCCACCTTTATCTCCCTCATGCTGATCCTCTTCAACAACAATTTCGTACCGGTAAAGTACGTCATCACCCTGTTCTTCGCCGACTTCCTCATCCGGGTCTTCATCAATCCCCGCTTCGCCCCCATGCTCATCCTCGGCAGGATCATCGTCCGCGGCCAGACCCCGGAATACGTCGGCGCCCGGCAAAAAAGATTCGCCTGGGCGATTGGCCTCTTCCTCTCCGCCACGATGTTCGTTTTCCTGGTATGGGTCAATGCCTATAGCCCCATCACAGGCATCACCTGCCTGGTCTGCCTCATCTTCCTCTTCTTCGAATCGGCCTTCGGCATCTGCCTCGCCTGTAAATTTTATTCCCTCGTTTTTCGAAAAAAGGTGCAATACTGCCCCGGCGAAGTCTGCGACCGCAAGACAAGACAGGATATTCAAAGGACCACCGTCGCCCAATGGCTCATCCTGCTGGCCTTCATCGCATTTCTCTATACGCTGACCACCTACGCATCCAGCTTCTACCACCGAAAACCCTACGATCTCTTCGGTCTCTACACTTCGGCAAAACCGAAATAACCGTGCAAGCCCTCGAATCATATTTCAGCCCCTTTCGCCGCAACATCCTCGGCCAGGACCAGTGCATCGACACAAACCACGGCAGTAAACCCCTCGTATACGCCGACTGGACGGCCGCAGGTCGCGCCTATATGCCCATCGAACAATATCTTCAAAGTGATATCCTTCCCCTCTTCGCCAATACCCATACCGAGACAACGCACACCGCCAAAGCCACCACAAAAGCCTATGAAGCCGCCAAAAGAACCATAAAGACCCATGTCAATGCAAACGAGAACGACGCCCTCCTCTTCTGCGGCAGCGGCGCCACCGCCGCCGTCAACAAGCTCCAGCGCATTCTCGGCCTCCGTTTTCCCGAACGTCTCACCCAATATGCCGGCCCCATCACCATCCGCGAAGCCGGCCGCCCCATCGTATTCGTCACCCATATGGAACACCACAGCAACCACATCAGCTGGCTCGAGACCATCGCCACAGTAGAGACCATCCGCCCCGGCGAAGACGGAACACCCGATCTCAACCATCTCCAACACCTCCTGGGAAAATATAAAGCCCGCCACACAAAGATCGCCGCGATCACCGCCTGCTCCAACGTCACCGGCATCGAAACCCCCTACCACGAGATAGCAAAGACAATGCACGAACACAAGGGTCTCTGCTTCGTCGACTTCGCCGCCTCCGCACCCTATGTCGCCATCGACATGCACCCCTCAAAAACAGGCGCCCACCTCGACGCGATCTATTTCTCCGGTCACAAGTTCCTCGGCGGCCCGGGTACCCCGGGTATCCTGATCTTCAACAAAGAACTCTACCAAAATACCGTTCCCGATCACCCCGGCGGCGGAACGATCCTCTATAGCAATCCCTGGCAGGAACACGACTACTTCGCAGACATCGAGACCCGGGAAGACGGGGGCACCCCGCCAATTCTGCAAGCCATAAAGGCAGCCGCCTGCATCCGCCTTAAAGAAGAAATGGGCATCCAAAACATCCGCGCCCGTGAGAACGAAATGCTCGAAACCCTCTTCCCCCGCCTCGCGGCTCTCCCCGGCATCACCCTCCTCGAACCCAAAAACCAGGACCGCCTCGCGATCCTCTCTTTCTGCGTCAAAGACACTCACCACGATACCGTCGTCAAGCACCTCAACGACCACCACGGCATCCAAACGCGCGGCGGCTGCAGCTGCGCCGGCCCCTACGGCCATTACCTCCTGCACATCGACCTCGACCGCTCCCACGCCATCCGTCAACGACTCGAAGCCGGCGATACAAACAGCAAGCCCGGTTGGGTCCGTCTCTCCCTGCACCCCACCATGACAACTGCCGAGCTCGGGCACATCGCCGATGCCATCGAATCCCTCGCCCTCCTCCGCTAAAAGTCGTAACTTCCGGTAATGCCCGCCAACCGGTAAAAACCACCGCCCGCGCCCCCGGCATCCCCACCCCCGACTACTCCAACGGTCAACGACCTCGGCACGCCCTGTATCTATTATGGCACCGAACAGGGGTTCACCGGCGCCGGCAGCGACAACGCCATGCGCGAAGCAATGTTCGACAAGAACACCCCCGGGCTCAACCTCCTGAACCCGGCCTGTACAATTTACCAGGAAATAGCAAAGATCGCCGCGGTCATGCGCAGCTCGGAACCGCTGCGCTTCGGCCGGATGTACTACCGCAGCGCCTTTCATCAGCCCGGCGACACACTGAATTCTCTCTACGGTGGAGTAGGAGGGGTCCCCGTCCGACAAGGCCCCGCCGGTGTCTTCATCCAGCTCCACCTCGATGGTCAGCAATTCGTTATTTTGGAATAACCCTCAATAACGCCTTCAATCTCAAATCTCTCGAGGAGGCCCCTATCAACAGTTGGTATTCGCCTGTTTCAACCCCGCGCCGCAGATCCTTGTCGAGCGAAGCGAGAACACCAGGCCCAATCACCCAGCTCACCTCCATAGACTCCCCCTTCCGCAAATGCACCCGCTTCCATCCCTTCAGCGCAATCACCGGCCTCGCCACCGACGCCACCGTCTCCCGCAGATACAACTGCACCACCTCATCCCCATCACGATCGCCGTCATTCGTCACCCGGCAACGCAACACCGCCGAATCCCCAACCCCCATCGAAGACTTGTCAAGCGTCAGCCCCGAATAAGTGAAATGCGTATAGCTCATTCCATATCCAAACGGGAACAGCGGCAACCCGCTCAGGTTATAATAGTCATCCCCACGCCCCGTCGGCGTATGGTTGTACACCCAGGGCAGCTGCGCCTCCGAGATCGGGAAACTGATCGGCAACCGGCCGCCCGGATCGGCATCCCCAAACAAGACATCCGCCACCGCATGCCCCCCTTCCTCCCCCGGATACCACACGTCCAGTACGCCCGGCACCTTATCCAGCCAGTTATTCATCGTTATCGCACTGCCACCCACCAACACCACCACCACGGGCTTATGCAGGGCCGCCACCAGTTTGATCAGCGCTTCTTCCTTCTCCGGCAACGCCAGCGAAGCCCTGTCCTGGAACTCCCCTTCATGGATTCCTACCACGGCCACGATAACATCGGCTTCCATCGCCGCTTCAATCGTTGACTCCATTACCATAGGCTCCGGATACTTCCACCACACCAATTTCAACTGCGCATTACCTACCGGCTCATTGAATTCCACCCGGATCGCATATTCCTGACCGGGCCGCAATTCAGTATTAATCAACTCCGTATGATAGGATTGCTTTACCCAATGGTCGGCGACAAGGCTATCATCCACCCACAACCGGTATCCATCATCGCCGTCAAGACCCAACACGTAAATGCCCTCCTTCGGCGCCCGCACCACGCCCGTCCATCGCGCACTGTAGAAATCATGTCCAAGGGAAGAATCCGGCATCCCCAGCGTCCACTGAAAATTGATATTCGCATCCACCCGCTTGACAGCCGGTGCGCCGCTAAGCGTCAAATTCGCAAAATATTCCGCATTCAACCCATGCGTCGAAGAACCCGGACCCGTAAACAAATTCTCCCCCGGCACCACCGTCCACTTCCGGTCCATCGGCCCCGCACCCCGCGTATAGGTCACCTTCACGCCCGCTCCCGCCCGCTCCTTAATTCCCTCAAGGATCGACACTTTATGATTGCCCGGACCACTATATCCGCCCAGCCGGGCCGTAACCGCATCTTCCCCGATCACCGCGATCGACCGGTACTTCGAAGACAACGGCAGCACCCCGGCATTCTTCAACAACACCATCGACTCCCTCGCCGCCTGCCGCGCCAGTGCCCGGTTCCCACTCGTATCGCCCCAAACGCGAACATCCGCATCCGTGACATAAGGATGATCGAAAAGCCCCAGTTCAAACTTCGCCCTCAACACCCGGCTCACCGCATCGTCGATCCGCGCCTTATCGATCCCCCCATCCAAAAAAGGAGGTATAAACAATTTCGCATGATCCATAGAGGTCTGAAACGCCACATCCATCCCCGCATTCACGGCCTGCTGCTCTGAGGTCGGCACATCCGGCGACGTAAAGTGCAACACATTGGCGCCGCCCACGGCGTTGGCGTCCGAGATCACAAAGCCGGTGAAGCCCCAGTCCCCCTTCAATTTCTTAGTCAGCAGCCATTTATTCTGCGACGCCGGCGTACCGTCGATCGCATTGTAAGCAGTCATCACCGACCGCGATCCACCCTGCTGAAAACACGCGATAAAAGGCGGGAAATACACCTCATCCAACAGCCGTTCATTATAATAGATGGGATAGCTGTCCCTCCCGCCATCCCCCACATTCGCAATAAAATGCTTCGGCGTCGTCACGATCCCGCTTCGCTCAAACGGATTCACAAACGCCACCGCCATCGCCGAGGTCAGCAACGGGTCCTCGCCATACGTTTCCTCCACCCGGCCCCAGCGCGGATCATTCGCGATATTGATCACCGGCGAAAGCACCTGCCGGATCCCCCGCTGCCTTGCCTCACCCGCAATAGACTGCGCCACCCTTCTCATCAACGCCGTATCCCAGGTGGCCGCCAGCGCGATCGACGCCGGGTACATCGTCGCCCCGCCCCGCACCACGCCATGCAACGCCTCATCGAACGCGATCATCGGGATACCCAGCCGCGACTTTTCGACAAAGAAATGCTGCAAGCCATTGATCTTCGCACGTAAGGTAGCCGCATCATCCTTTACATTATAGTCCAGCAGTTGAGCGGCTCCCTTCCGCTGCGCCGCACTCACCTGGAACCCGAACAGCCCACTACGATACCGCTCCTCCTCGCCCGCCGGGATCTCCCCGGGGATCATAAACAGCTGGAAGAATTTTTCCTCCGGGCTCATCCGCGAAAGCAGGTCGGAAACCCTTCTTTCAATGGGCTGCGTAGAATCTTTATAAACGGGAAGTTTCTGGGAAAAAGCGGCGCCGCATAACACGGTCATCGCTAAAATCATCATCGCTCTAATCATAGCCCGAATATACCCACTATCTTTGAATCATTGTCCAGCTCCAACACATACGACATTATCATCATCGGTCTCGGCGCCAACGGCGCCGCCGCGCTCTATCATCTTGCTAAAACCAACAAAAAGATTTTAGGTCTCGACCGCTTCCATCCTCCCCATCAAAAAGGCTCCTCCCACGGCGAAAGCCGCATCATCCGCCAGGCCTATCACGAAAGCCCGCTCTACGTCCCCCTCGTCAAAGCAGCCTATCCCCTCTGGACCGAGCTGGAACAGGCCAGCGGCAACACCCTCTTCCAAAAGACGGGCGGCCTCCTTCTCGGCGCCCCCGACACCACCGTCGTCCAGGGCGCAAGGTTGAGCGCGATCACCCACGATATCCCCTTCGAATGGCTCGAAGCCACGGCCATCCGCAACCGCTTTCCCGCTTTCAAACCCACCCCCGGCACCGTCGGCGTGCTCGAAAAAGAAGCCGGCATCCTCTTCCCCGAAGAATGCATCCGGGCCTTTCTCCACCAGGCCGCAATACAAGGCGCAACGATCCACACCGGCGAACCCGTGACCAGCATCACCCCGCAAAATGACATGATCACCGTCACCACCCCGACCACGACCTATCATACAGAGAAATGTATCGTTTCCGTGGGCGCCTGGCTCAATACCCTCCTGCCGGAATTACAACTCCCGCTGGCCATTCACCGCCAACCGCTGTTCTGGTTTCGGAACACGAACGATCAATTCGGGCCCGGAAAAATGCCGATCTTCATCTGGGAATATGAAAAGGAAAAGATGTTCTATGGCTTCCCCGACCTCGGCAACGGCGCCAAACTCGCCCCCCACCATGGCGGCCGCCCAATCGACCCCGACGATCTCAAAAATGACAGCACAGAAAAAGAGATCGGCGCCATCGCTATCCTCGCAAAAGAATATCTCGACTTCGACCCCGTCTTCGATCACGCCACCGTCTGCATGTACACCAACACCCCCGATGAACATTTCATCATCGATCACCACCCCCTCCACCCCAATATCATCGTCGCCAGCCCCTGCTCCGGCCACGGCTTCAAATTCAGCAGCCTCACCGGCCAGATCCTCGCCAACCTCGCCCTCGAAAAAAAGAATGACTTCGACCTCAGCCCCTTCGCAATTCGCAGGGCGGCTCTATCTCTCCACTAGCCCCCTCACATCCTCGCCAACCCGCTCCTCCCTTCCATCGGCATTCAACAATTCCAACTTCACTCCCTTCAACCGTATCCCCTCCACATGCCGCAGATACAACCCCCAGCAAGGCAACTCCCCAAACATCGAAAATTCAGGATAATCCCCCGCCTTCTCCGGCAGCGGCACCAACTCCAGCCCGCGAACCCCTCCTCCCGGATACTGCACCCGCACATTCTCCAACACCACATCCTCCACCGGGTGCCCCGCCAACCCCGCAATCACCGAAGGCAACACATTCCGTATCCCCGGCGCCACCGGCCCCTCCATGGGATAACCCGCATCGGGCTTCCCGGCCGGAACAACCACATCGACATCCGCGATCCTGATCCCGCGAACCAGGCTATAGACCGAATCCCTGTTCCGATGACCCAGTCGGATAAACAAGGCATTCCCTGTATTTGTCGCCCGGACCCCCTGAATATCCACATCCGTCATCTTTCCCCCATCCACCGCCTCCAGGGCTATCGCCGACCTGTACGTATCATAAACCCGGATATCCCGCACCGTGACCCGGTGGAACCCACCCCGGCTCGCCGTCCCGAACTTCAGCGCACTGGCGCTACTCCGGATCGTGCAATGCGCAATATAGATGTCTGCACAGCTGTCCTGCCGGTCCTCCGACTTCAGACAGATGCCGTCGTCATCGGCATTAAAAGAACTATTCGTCACCCGCACCTGCTTGCAATCGACGATATCGATGCCGTCATTGTTCCAGAAAGTATTGCTCTCCACCCGGATACTATCGACCACCAGGTTCGAACAACTCTTATAATCCTGCACCCAGTCCAGCCCGTTCTTCAACGTGATCCCCCGGATACTCACCCCATCGCAATTTTGGAAGAAGATCATCTTCGGCCTGTTTTCCTCCGCCGGCCGCACCTGCCCCCACGGATTCGGCGTCTGCCATTCCCCATCCTTGATCTGCCCGTCTTTGATCCGCTCATACAGGTCCTTTAGCAAGGCATCCCCACGTCCATCGATCACACCCCGGCCTTCGATCCCGATATTCCGCGCTCCATGAGCCTGGATCAGCGGCATCGCATTCCCCGATCCATAATCCATCCGGTGCGTACTCGCAAGCAATACCGCCCCCGAATCCAAGCGCAACACGACCCCGCTCCGCATCGTCAGGACGCCCGTTACAAACCGGCCCGCCGGCACCGACACCCTGCCACCGCCAACACCAGCCGCCGCATCGATCGCCGCCTGTATGGCTTTCGTATTGTCCCGCTGCCCATCTCCGACCGCTCCAAAACGCGTGATGTCATAATCCCCCCAGGCCGCACCCATCTCCTTCCGATATTTCGCATACATCTTCTTCACCACTGCCACCGCGTCCCCGACCGGCGCCACCGGGTAGTCCTTATGTGATCGAACCCAACTCCACTCCCAATCCCGGATCGCCGCATCAAAACCCGCAAAGTCCGGCTCCCGGCCCTCACGCCGCGCCGCCCGCAAAAAAGAAAAATATTTCTCCCATCTTACCTTATAAAAATCATTCAACAACCCACTCCACTGCCTGTTCGCATACTCATGCAACGGGCTGTTCTTATCCCCCCACAACGTGATCAGGTCCCGCGCATTCTGCTCATACAAATTCTTCTCCGCCGGCGTCACTCCCTTCCTCCGCGCATCCGCCAGCCAGGGGCCCAAAAGAAAATCCTTCTGCGTCGCCAGCAAGGCGTCCAAATCCCTGATCAGGCCGATAAACGCGGCACTCCATTTATCAAAACCCGCCATATCCCCCGCCCGCCACGCCGCAACCCACCTCCGCTGCAACACATCCCCATAGTTGGCCATCACCTGCCTCGTCATATCCACCAGGTCAAACCGATACCCCTCCGTCGTCGCATCACACTTCAAAAAAAGATCCCACGCCGGTAACAGATCCCCCGGCGCATAATTCAGCAACGTCCTCGTCCAAACGGTAGTCGAATCCATCGTCGGCCTCCCAGTCACAATACTCTCCGCCCCATCCCGGATCAGCTTCCCATTATACACCGTCCGCCGCAATACCTGCCAGGCCTCAACAGCCGCCTCCGACGAAACTCCATATCGATTCAAAACATACTGCGGCAACCACGAATCCACATCCACCGGCTCCCCCTGCCACGCCTGCTGCATCGTCAACTCATAAAGCACCGGGTTCGTCGCAATCCCCTCCATCGTCAGTCCGATCCCCTCCATCTTCCCCGACGCCGGATCGCCCAGCGCCGCCGCCGGCCCGGACGCCACCCCATCCATCCGCCCAAAAAGATTCACATTACCCCCGAAATTATTCAGCATACACCAAACCCACGGCTTATGATAAAAAGCCTGCGTCCGCTTCCACACCGGCTCGATCTCCGCCGCCAGGTCCAACAACAACATCGAGGTATCCGGCACCGCATTCAGCAACGCCTCGACCTGCGGCGCCTGCCAGAAGGTCCGGTCACTATAGAACAACCACCCCTGCATCACCCACACCGCCGCCGGATCGGCCCGCCTCATCCCCTCATACACCTTCGCACTCAGCCCGGCCAAAAAACCCGGATCGTTCGATGGCGGCTCATTCTCATTAAAAGTATCGGCCGAATAGAAATGATCGGTCCCGAACAATGCAGTCTGCTCGTCCAGGAATCGTTTCCCCAATGAAGCAAACAAGGTATCCCGCGCATCGAGGATATACACATCCCCAAACCCATTCTTCCAGTTCGTCGCCTTACACGGAGCCTCAGGAAAGCGCCTGCGGAACGCCGCCGGCACATGCCCCGTAAAAGCCGGCAACACCGGTCTCATCCCCAATTCCCGCTCCCGCGCAAGGATCTTCTTCTGCAAGGCGGCCTGCCCCTCCATCCAATGCAAGGGTAGGGGACCGCCCCACCCATCGAGGTTGCCCATCCAGAACCACGAGAAATACGCCGGCCCGCAAAAAAAATCCCGGAGGTCCCCATCCGTAAAACCCATCTTCCGGTACACCCGGTACCAGGTATATTCCTCCCCCGTGATCGCCAGCGGCAGATTGATCCCATGCAACGCCATCCAGTCTATTTCCCGCTGCCACCGCCGCCAATCCCACCACGCCATCGAATAGTTGAACGTACAATAATTGAGATAATACCGGTACCGGTAAGGCGACATCCGCCGCATCGTCCGCTCCACAACCGGCAAGTCCGCGGGCAACCGCAGGTTGTCTCCGTTCCAGGTCACCTGGCAATGACAATACTCCGTCAGGTAGAAATACAACGCGGAAGCCACGGCCACTCCGTCATTCCCTCTCAGCACGACGCGCCCGTCCCGGGACTCCACTTCGAAAACGTCGTTACCGCGATCGGCACCCAATCCCTCAACCGCAAACATCGCCGCCCGCTGCGGCACCACCCGCCCGATCAACGCCCTCGCCGCCGGAACCCAGGACGCCGTCGAAATCGTCTGCGCCTGCGCTACCTGGCAGCAGACGATCAATAAAAAAAACAAATTCTTCATAATAAAAAAGGGCCCCGAAGGGGCCCATATTGCAAATTACAAAAATTAATAACCCGGATTCTGCTTCAACGCCGGATTCACCGCCAACGCCGAGGTCGGTATGGGAAAGATCCGATGATTCACATCCGCATCCGTCTTGAACCCCCAGGCCCCCTCGAACTTCCCAAAACGGATCATATCGTTCCGATGCCAGCCCTCCCACGCAAATTCCCTGATCCGCTCATTGTACACGGAGTCCAGGGTAATGGAAGACCAGGCCGCCGACGTCGTCCGCTGAGCCCGGACCATATTGGCCAGCGAAAGCGCATCCTGTCCCCCCGTTGCCGCTCCGCCACGCAAAATGGCCTCGGCCTTCATCAGCAGGATATCCGAATAACGGAATACGGGGATGTCGTTGTTCTGATTCCGGGTAGTCGAGGTCGAGTCCGGGTAGAACTTCAGATTCCGGTATCCCATGTTCCATCCTATCTCATCATTACCCACATCAAACGGGAAGGCCGTGTTGCGCAATACGATATCGGGGGTCAGGTTCACCTGGTAAGTGTAGGGAGCAGAACCGTCGGAACCACTGTAGGTGAAGTCATACCCGCTCTTGGTGGTCGTGACCGTCACCGGCGTCCCATCGTGCCTGGTTTGCAGGCCGGTGAGCCATTGATTATTGCGCACATCTCCCGGATCGTTAAAATACGCATAGAAGGTCTTCAGCGTCGAAGCAGGACCATCCGTATGGAAGGGAACCGACCAGACGTTATAACCCGCCCCGGCTGCCACCTGGCTCATCGACCGGGGGATATCATAACGGGAATGGATGTTCACCGACCGGAAAGGAAAGGTATTGGTGAACGTGGGATCGTAGGGAATGGCAAATACGAATTCCTTGCATTGAGGCCCGTTGTTGTATGCAAACTGCGAGAAATAGCTGCCCATAGACTGCAGCGAATACAGGCCGGAATTGATCACATTGTCGCAGGCCGCGATACAATCGTTGTAACGGGCCGTGCCGGTATAGTACTCGGCATTGAGGTACAGCTTTGCCAGCAACGCGTAGGCCATGTACTTATTGGGCCGGCCGTATTGGGTGGAGGCTACCG
Source organism: Puia sp. (assembly GCF_035546395.1). GTDB lineage: Bacteria > Bacteroidota > Bacteroidia > Chitinophagales > Chitinophagaceae > Puia. The sequence goes on from NZ_DASZXR010000002.1 coordinate 311,816, forward strand.
ACGAATTCAGGTCCGGCAGGGCGGCCTTTATCTCCGATTCGATAAAACTGAACACCTGCGCCCGGGCCACATTGGTGTGTGGTGTAAAGTCTCCATATACGGTGTCGATAGGCACATTGCCATAGTTGTCCATCATAAAGAAATAGGCCAGGGCCCGGACGGTCCTGACCTCCGCCAGCCAGGTGGCCTTGGTGGCCGCCGTGCCGGTCGCGGCCTTAAGAATGGAAGTGATCTGATTGCACTCGCCGATGATCGTCGAAAGCCAGGTCCAGTTGCCATTGACATAGCCGTTGTCCTTGGTCCAGCTATGATAGTGCATCTGCTGGTTTTGCGCACCGTCATACCAGTTGCCGCCTCGTGCCGGCATGATGCCTTCGTCCGTGCTATAACTCTGCTGAAAGAAAAATTCAACGCCATAGTTTCCTCGCAACGCGACATAAACGGGACCCACCACCTGGTTATACTGCGTAGAATCCTGCGGAAATGAACTGGGGGACAATTCCGATGTGATGGGCTGATTGAGCTTATGACACGATGCGATCAGGGCTCCCAGCAGCACCGGCAATATGATATAAGAAAGTAATTTTTTCATACGAATCCTTTTGATTAGTCGGTTAAATTTAGAAGGAAGCATTCAGGCCGAACAGGAACTGCCTGGTTTTGGGATAGAAATTGTTGTAGTCGATCCCCGGGGAGATACCACCCTGGTTGATCTCGGGATCGACGCCTTTATATCCCGTGATGACAAAGAGATTGTTCACGGAGGCATAGAGCCGCAGAGACTTCACATACTCACCGATGCCCTTGAAATTATATCCCAGTGTGGCATTATCGAAGCGGAGATAGGACCCGTTCTCGATGAATCGTGAAGAATACGTATAGGCCGTGGCATTGTTGATGGATTCGCCGGCCACTTCCTTCAGGATATTCGTGTATTGCGCCGTCGTCGGCCGGAACAGATCGGCCCGGGTTGCATTGAAGATCTTTACCCCGAACGTGCCCCGTAAAAAGACCGTCAGATCGAAATTCCCATATCGCACCTTGTTCGACCAGCCCAGGATAAGCCTCGGCTGCGCGTCGCCTGCATAGTGATAATCGGTACCGATCACCGGGGTAGTAGTGACCTTGCCGTCGCCGGACAGGTATTGGGAGACCCCGGTGGAGCTCTTACCGGTGTATTGGGGGGTGAAGAACTCGCCCAGCGGCTTGCCTGCCTTCAGTATCTGCAGCGTACTGCCGGACTGCCCGCCCCCTTCGGGGTCGGACAACCGAACGGAATCGCCACCCGCGAACAACGGATTCGTAAGGCTGGTGATCTTATTGGTGTTGTGCGCCAGGTTGAGGCTGGAAGACCAGCCGAGATTTCGCTTGCTGATCACCTCGGCAGTCACGCCCAATTCGATGCCTTTATTGTTCATGCTTCCGCCATTCGCATAGATGGAGCCCGCAGGGACGAGGATAGGATCCACCTTGTAACTGTAGATCATCCCTGTCGTATTCTTATTGTACACATCCACCGTCACGAGCAGCCTGTTGTGCAGGAGCCCGAGATCGACGCCGATGTCCGTAGTCGCAGTCTTCTCCCAACGGAGGTTGGGATTGGACGCCTGGATCGGACCGTAGGCCGCCACATTCGACCCGCCATAATAAAAAGTACCGTTGTTGCCGGAAAGGAACTGCGCCGTATAGGCATTGAATCCGGTGGAGTTGCCCGTGACGCCATAACTGCCCCGCAATTTAAATTCGCTGAACAGGTTCTGGTTCAGCATAAAATTCTCCTGGCTGACGCGCCACGCCGCACCGACGGAAGGGAAATAACCCCATTGTTTGTTGGCGCCGAATACAGAGCTGCCGTCCCGCCGGATCGAACCTTGCAGCAGGTATTTGTCCTTGTAGTTATAGTTCACCCGGCCAAAATCGGAGATGAGCCGCGTTTTGGAATACAGCCCGTCATTACCCAGGCTTATCTGGTAGCCGGTGAGTCCATAAGGGTTGCTGAGCGCAAGGTTATCATAGGAAATGCTGTTCACGGGGAAATTGGCCGTAGTCACCGTGAAGCCCTGGTTGGTCACCTGGTCCTGGTAGGAGTAACCGACAACGGCGTTGATGGTATGGCTACCGAACTTGCCGTCCCAGGTCACGAAATTCTCCAGTGTCTTGGTAATATTCTGGTAGGAACTCCGCGTCGCCTGGCCGTTCTTGCCGAAGGTCTGTTGGGTGTGACCCGCCAGCCCCGGATCGGGGTTGTCGTACATATTGGTGTACTTGCTCGTAAAATAACTGTCCAGGAATTCCCCTTGCAGACTCGAATAGTTCTGATACGAGAGGTTCAGATTGTACTTCAGTCCGAAGGGGAGCCTGGCCTCCGTAAAGAAGCTCGCCCCCAAATTATTATACTTGGTGTTCAGCGAGCTGTGGTTCATCATGGCCACCGGGTTGTAATAGTTGGAATGGTTGAAGTCCTCGAAATAGCTGCCGTCTGCATTCTTCACAGGCGACACCGGCAGGTACAGCGCGGATTGCAGCAACACTACATTCCGGTATGCGATATCGTCAGCACTGCTGTTGGAGTTGGTGACATTGAAATTGAATTTCAGCCTGTCCTTCAACGCATACTGCTCGACGGCCAGCCGCCCGATGATGCGCTGAAGATTGCTGCCCTGCAGGATACCCTCCTTATTCGCATAATTGAGACTGGCAATATAGTTGCCATGTTCGCTCCCCCCGCTGACGGAAATATTGTGGTTGGTGGAAGCGGCCGAGTTCCGCTCGATCGACTTCTGCCAGTCGGTATTGGCTCCCAGGTCGTCGGTGGGCGACAAGGCCATATTGTTCTTGGTGACGAAGGCTCTTAATTCCGTCGCACTCATCATGCTCAGCTGGTTGGACACCTTTTCGAGCCCGGCATAGCCGCCGTAAGTGACCTGCGCCTGGCCGGCCTTGCCTTTCCGCGTGGTCACCATGATCACGCCATTGGCGGCGCGGTTACCATAGATAGCAGTTGCCGCCGCATCCTTGAGGATGTCGATGGAGACGATATCGTTGGGCGCAATCAGCGAAATATCCGCCCCCGGTACCCCGTCGATGACATAATAAGGGGTCTGGCTGCTGTTCAGCGTGGAGGCTCCGCGAAGAATAACCGCCGCAGGCTTGTTGGGATCGCCACTGGCCGTAATATTCAGCCCCGGAACCTTGCCCTGCAACAACTGACCGACATCGGTGATCGCCCCGGCGTTCAGGTCATCGCTCTTAACGGTGCTGATGGCGCTCGAAAGGTTCCTCCGCGTCTGCCGGCCGTAACCGATCACCGCGATCTCATTCAACGCCGTACTGGACTCGGCAAGGCTCACCTCGATCGTCTCCTGGTCCGCCACCTTCACCTCCTTGCTCTCATATCCCACATAGGAAAAGACCAGTACATCGCCTTTGCGCACGGTGATCGTAAACTCACCCTTCTCATCGGTCGTCGTTCCCTTACGCGTCGCTTTCACCGTCACGCTCACACCGCTCAACGCCTTGCCGCCGGCCGTGAGGACCTTCCCCCTGATCGTTGCCAGGGGGACCGGCGCCTCATCCACCGACTCCCGCGCCCGGATCACCACCGTCCGCTCGACGATGACATACTCGAAAGGCTGATGCTCGAAACATTTTCGTAAAACGCTGTCCAACGAGGCATCCCGCAATTGCAGGGTGACCTTCGACGCATTGGCAAGATGCCGGCTGGGGTACCAGAAGGAATACCCGCTCTGCCGCTCGATCTCCTTGAAAACCTTCTCCAGCGGCGCCTCATGGACCGACAACGTAATCGTTTGTGAGAAGCCGCCCGCAGACACCTCCAGACAGGCCGCAAGCAGAAGGAAAGCCGTCAGTTTCATTACAAGCAAGGTTTTGGTCCTGATTTTGCAATACGCAATCAGATTCATAATTTTAGTTGTTTGGGTTAACAAATAAGCAGTGCTTCGAACGCTTGTTTATGGAAAGCTTAACTCAACATCCGCCGGGGACGGGCCAACGTTCCCGGTTTTTGTTTTCGTTAATTAGATCGTACTACAATTTTCTTATTCTCTGCCTCCAATCTTACTCCGCTGATATTCAATATTTTCAACACACCGGCAAGACTGGTGTTCCTCGGTATCCGTCCTGTAAACCGGTCAGAAGACATTTTTCCCGCGTAAACCACCTCCACATCATACCACCGCGCGATCTGCCGCAAAATTTCCGGTACATCCGCCTCCTCGAACCCAAAGGCCCCGCTCTTCCAGGCCACCACCTGCTCCAGGTCCGCCAACTCCCGCTTCTTCAGTCCCATCGCCGAACCGACCGCCTGCTGTAAGGGCTTCAACACCACATTCTCATCGCCCCGAACCACCCGCACGCCGCCATCGACGAGCGTAGTCCGCGCATCCGGCTCATCCGCATACCCATTGACGTTAAATTCGGTACCCAGCACCTCTATTTCCTGGCTTCCACCCGCAGCGCCCTCCACGGAAACCCGGAACGGCTGCTGCGCGTTTTGCGCCACCTGGAAATAGGCCTCGCCCCGGATCTCCACCCGCCGCTCAGTTCCCATAAAGGCCGTCGGGTACCTTATCGAAGAACCGGCATTCAACCATACCTTCGTCCCATCCTGCAATTCCAGCCGGTACTGCCCGCCCTTGGGCGTCGTCAGCCGGTTGTACACCACCGCCCCCGTCCCGCCGGCTCCTCCCGCCCCCTCAACGGCCGTGTACTTCAATCCCTCAACCCCCGTCTTCACCACCTCCGCACCGCCCTGCCGGCGGATACCCCCCGAGCCCGTACTGTCAAGCACCACCTGGGAACCGTCCCCCAGTTCCAACACCGCCTTATCACTCCCCGGCAAGACATCCCCCGCCGGCGCCCTGCGCACAACCGTCACCACCGGCACACTGGCCTTCGACCCCTGAAAGGCAAAATAACCTCCTCCCGTCGCCAGCACCAGCACAGCCGCAGCCACCGCCACCCGGCGCCAGGACATCTTCCGGACCACCGCCTGGGAGCCCATCGCCCGCCGGATATCCTCCGGCATCCCCTTTTTCAATTGTTGGAAAACCCGGGCCTGCCCGGGATCGAGCACAAGCTCTGAATCGTCAAAGGTCTCGAACCACTCGAACAGCCGATCCCGCTCTTCCGGCGTGATCGTGCCATTCATCCATTTCTCGCTCAACTCCTCCATCTCCCGGGAATAAGGTTTCTGCGTCATGGTGCCTTTTTCTTTACATAGCCCCATAACAAATCCCCATCCCTTAGTCCGAAAGAAAAAAATCAAAAGAAAATCGTAAACAAATGGGAGAGCCCCATTTTTAACTTCCGAAGCGCATTGGCCAAATGGGCCTCCACCGTCTTCTCGGCAATCCCAAGTTTCGAAGCAATTTGCTTTTGCGTATACCCCTTATCCCTGCTCAGCTGGAAAATGATCCGGCATTTCTCGGGCAGCGCCCGAACCTGCTCAGCCAGCTGGGATTGCAATTCCCGGGCATCGACCTGCTCCAACACATCCTCCACCGACTCATCCCATCCTCGCAAGGCCTGCTCCTGCAACCGCTGCCGCCGGCTCCGTTTCGCCAGCCGCTTCAGGACTTCGTATTTCACCGCCACCGAAAGATAGGTATTCAAGGTATGCTCGAGGACCAGCTCCTCCCGCCGCTTCCAAAGATTGCAAAACACCTCCTGAACCACCTCCCGGGCCTCCTCAACTTCCCCAAGGCGATGCAGGGCCACGGCCATCAGCCGGTCCCAATACCGCCGGTAAAGACAACTGAAAGCCTCGGGCTCTCCCCGCTGAAGCAACTCCAGCAGCTCAGTGTCGGTATGGTGATCGCGAACGTTCATCGGCAAACAATTTCAACAAGGTTAAAAATAGAAAAAATTGTTCATATCGAACAACACCTGCATCACAACCGGACAGTTTCAACCGTTCGGATGAGAATAACCTCCTGTCAATGATACGCTTAAAAAAATGGCACCCAATTCGCCGCTCAAACCCCAAATCTCATCCCATGTTCCGCAACTATATCCACATCGCCTGGCGAAACCTCCTCCGGAATAAAGGCATCTCCGTCATCAACATCGGCGGCCTCGCCCTCGGCATCGCGAGCTCGATCATTCTTCTCAGCTATGTCACCTTTCAGCGCAGCTTCGACGGGCTAAACACCGCCAAAAAGGAAATATATCGGGTCAACCTGGATGTGATCCTAAGCGACCGGCTCGCCATCCATAGCGCCGAGAACTATTCCGCCCTCGGCCCTGCCCTCAAACACGACTTCCCCGAGATCGCCGACCAGGCCCGGCTCTATAACCTGGGGTATAAAAACAACTGCGTCTTCAGCTCCGGGAATAACTTCTTCAAGGAGACAAAATGGCTCTACGCCGACGCTTCCTTCCTCGACATCTTCACCATCCCCTTCCTCACCGGCGATCCGCACACCGCACTTGTCCAACCCTTTTCCGCGATCGTCAACGCGACCACCGCAAAAAAACTCTTTGGCCCCGACGGGGTCCGCCAGGCGATCGGCAAGCCGATCCAAATGACCGACGACGATCGCAACTCCGAGCTCTGCACCATCACCGGCGTATTCAACGACGTCCCCGATAACTCCCACCTGAAATTCAACATCCTCCTCTCTTACACCACCCTTGACCATCGGCGCCGGGGCGAATTGGAGCGTTTCGAAAGCAATTGGGACCGCAAAGACTTCTACACCTATATCCGCCTTCGCCCCGGGGTCGACCCGGTGCAACTGTCCTCCCGGCTACCCGACTTCATCCACCGCCATATCCCCGCTGAATCCAGCCGGGGCCAGGAAAGCCGCATCTCGCTCCAACCCCTGACCTCGATCCACCTCAGCCCCGGCCTCCAGGACGAACCCGAACCCACCGTCAATGGCAAAGCCATAAATTTCCTCACCGGCATCGCCTTCTTCATCATCTTCATCGCCTGGGTCAACTATATCAACCTCACCACCGCCAACTCGGTCTACCGCGCCAAAGAGATCGGCATCCGCAAAGTGCTCGGCTCAACCCGCACGAGGCTCATTAAACAATTCCTGGCCGAATCCATCGCCCTCAACACCCTCAGTGCCGCCCTCGCCGCCGCCGCAATCTATCTCAGCCAACCTCTGCTCCACGATTTCTTTTCCATTCGCCTCCCCCTGGCCTCCCTCTTTACAAATGGCTATGGAGGACTCTTCGGAGCCTTCCTCCTGTTGGGCACCTTCCTCTCGGGCCTGTATCCAGCCCTGGTCCTCTCCGCCTTCCGGCCCGTCCTCGTGCTAAAAGGAAAGCTCGCCTCTACGGCAAAAGGATTGACCCTCCGGCGCGGCCTGGTCGTATTTCAGTTCACTCTTTCCATTCTGCTGACCATCGGCACGGTCGTCGTCTACCAGCAGGTCCACTTTATGCTTCACCAGGATTTGGGAATAAAGGTCGACCAGGTCATGATCCTCGACCGCCCGGGCCGCTGGGATACCGCAAGGTCCACCCATAACGGGCTGGTCCAACGGTTCAAAGACGCAGCGATGCGGGACCCCGGCGTAAAAGCCATCGCTATGTCCGACGAAAAACCGGGCAAAGAAATTCGGTGGCCCTCTACCTTCTCTCTCATTGGCCCCGCACACCCCATTTCGGTCCCCATCAATACTACATTAATAGATGAAAATTATGTCCCCGGCCTGGGCCTCAAACTGCTGGCAGGACGCAATTTTTCAAAAGACTACAAGACCGACGGCCACTCACTGGTCCTCACGGCCTCCTCCACCTCCGTCCTGGGTTTTGCTCACCCCCCCGATGCCATCGGCAAGCCCATCCGGATGGATGGCGACGTCTATACCGTCATCGGTGTCGTCAACGACTTTCACCAGCTATCCCTGCAAACGCTGGAGACCCCGGCCGTATTCCAATTCGGCGGCGACGACCTCCGTCAATTCGAATACTACTACATCCGGCTGAACTCCACCGGCATCGGCCCAACCGTCGATCGCATCCGTACGGCCTGGACAAACAGCTTCCCCGATAACCCCTTCGAGTATACCTTCCTCGACGAAACGTTCAATACCCAGTATCAAAGCGAACTCCGCTTCGGCTACATCTTCGGCGTCTTCTCGGTCCTGGCCATTGGCATCGCCTGCATCGGACTTCTCGGCCTCGTAGCCTTCACGATCCGCCAGCGCACAAAAGAGATCGGCGTCCGTAAGGTACTCGGCGCCGGTACAAAGGATATCCTCATTCTGCTGGGAAAAGATTTCATCGGGCTGATCGCCCTGGCCAACGCCATCGCCTGGCCGCTGGGGTGGGGGATGATGAATAGCTGGCTCAAAGACTTCGCCTATCGCATCCAGATCGATTGGTTGGTTTTTGTGGGCTCCGGCCTCGCCGCACTCTCCATTGCCATGGCGGCTATCGCCTTCCAGGCGGTGCGAGCGGCCCTCGCCAACCCGATCAACTCCCTGCGAACGGAATAAAAATGCGGAACACACTCCCTTCACCGGGATGACTGCTCGCCTCGATCGTACCCCCATGCCGTTCCACGATCTTTTTGCAGAGGGAAAGCCCAAGACCCGTTCCCTCATACTGATCCTTGGGATGCAGCCGCGTAAAAGTCGAGAAGATATTCTTCGCATACGCCTGCGGGAAACCGATCCCGTTATCCCGCACCTCGATCTCCACCCATGGCCGTCCACCAGGACCACCGTTGCGGGTATAGGCAGTAATGACCACCCGGGCAGGAACACCCTTCCTCGCAAACTTCAACGAATTATTGATGAGATTATAAAAAAGTTGGTACAACAACATAGGCGCCCCATGCACAACCGGCAAATCATGCGTTTCGATCCGCGCCTCCTTCTGCTGGATCACCACCTCCAGGTCCGTAACGATCTGCCCGATCACCTCGGCCAGGTCCACCGCCGCATAATCCTCCTTCAGATTGGTCACCTTCGAATAGTTGAGAACGCCCTCGATCATCATGAACATCCGATCCGAAGCGCTGACGATCTTCTCCACGAAATGCCGGCCGGTCTCGGAAAGCTTCGATTCGGGATCGCGTAACAACCGGTCGGCAAAGAATCGCACCTTCCGCGTCGGCTCCTTCAGATCATGCGAAGCCACATGCGCAAATTGCAACAGGTCGTCATTGCTTCGCTGCAATTCCTTCGTCCGCTCGCTCACCACCTGCTCCAGTTGCTCCTCGCTTCTTCGCAAAACCTCCTCGGCCGCCTTCAGCTCGGAAATATCCCTCGTCGTACCGGCGATCGCGCTCACCTCGCCCCGCTCATCCAACACCGGCGCAAAAATATAATCGTAGATCCGCCGGCCCAGCTCCGCATGCGGAAAGGAGACCTCCCCCCGGATGGCTTTCTTCGTGGCCACCACCCTGTCGATCTCCCGCTCATGCATCTCCGCATGCCAGGGCTCATAACCCAACTCCAGCAATCCCCGCCCCCTGGACTCCTCCCAGCTTCGGCCCCACATCGCCAGCAACGCCTTGTTGGCAAAAATGAACTTATAGTTCAAATCGAAAACATAGATAAGATCCGGGGTACTGTCGGCAATCGCCTCATAGATCCGCCGCTGGCCTTCCATTTCATCTCGCGTCAGCTCCAACTCCCGCTCGATCTTCCTGGCCATCACCACCGGCAGCGCTTGCTGAAGACAGCTCACAAAGATCCCCTCTACACGGCCCAGTTCATCGGTCACCCCTTCGAAACAATAGGTCCAGGTCGTCGGCTCCGAATTCCAGGTCCGGGCAAGGGGGAAAAAGGCCTGCCCGCTACGCACCCCGGCCCCGCCGTTCCGAACCCCTTTGACAACCGGTAACAGCAGGGGAAGACACTCCGGGTATACGTCGCCGATCGGCAGACCGGTTGGAAAACTATTTTTTCTTCGTACGTCGAGATTCTCATTGAAGACGGAATTGTAAAAAAATCGGAGCTCATCCCCCCAAAGCAGGAATGCGGGGATCGGAACTTTCATCATCATCTGCTGCGCCGTCTGTAACGTGGACGGCAAAGGGGCCATGACTTGCATAAATAACGATTATCAGACCAAATTTGGGTATAATTTTCCCCAACTCTGTCCGCGACTATACCGAATTTGGATGCACCGAAAGCATCCAGTATTCGAAGATCACCTTCAAAGTATGCTCCATCTCCGCCATCGACGTTCCCTTTTTAAAATACCCTTGAACGGTCATATCCAGGTAGGCCCTTGAGATCGCGCCGGAGTCGACGCTGGTCGTGCAAAAGACAAACGGGATACTCTTTTTCCGCAGCTCGGGATGATCGTCGACCATCTTTTTGAATTCGAGGCCCGTTTGCATGGGCAGGTTCACGTCGCAGAAAATAAGGAACGGCTGTCCATCCGCGATCAGGAATTCGAATGCATCCGGCGCATTGTCAAAAAAGATCAGCGGGTTAGGGATTCCCAGACCGACGATCAGCTCCCGGAACATATCCTGGTCGTCCGTATCATCCTCGATAAGCACGATAGGTTGCGATGATTTGAGGCTCATATTACCCATAATGTAAAAAACGTGCCGTTTTTCCTATTTTCACCGCATGAAAAGACACCTCCTGCACCCCCTGTTCCTTTTCTGTTCGTTGATCTCCGGAGCCCAATCCCCTGAAACCCCTGCCGCATCCGGCAACGCCCCCCGAATAGTCAACATCGTCAACTTCATCCGCCTCCTCGAACCAAGGGACTCCGCCATCACCCAGGACGTCCTCTACCAAACGGTCGTGGATCAGCTCGCGCTCATGCGAAAGCACCACCTCCGCGGCACCTTCCTCCTCCAGTACGACGCCCTCATGGACCCTCGCTACCAGGCCCTGCTGAAACCTCTTCCAAAAGATTCCTTCGACATCGGCGCCTGGTGGGAACTCCCCCAACCCCTGATCGAAAAGGCCGGCCTGCCCTGGCGCGGCCGCTACCCCTGGGACTGGCGCGCCAATATCGGCTTCTCCACCGGCTATACGCCAGGGCAACGCGAACGCCTGATCGATACCTATATGGAAGACTTCAAAACCATCTTCGGCGACTATCCCGCCTCCGTTGCCTCCTGGTTCATCGACGCCCACAGCCTGCAGTATATGTACGATAAATATCACATCGTGGCCTCGGCCAACTGCAAGGACCAATACGGCACCGACGGCTACACGCTCTGGGGCGGCTACTGGAACCAGGCCTACTATCCCAGCAAGACCAACTCTTACATGCCCGCCCAACACGCGACCCAACAGATCCCCGTGCCCGTCTTCCGCATGCTCGGCAGCGATCCGATCCGCCAGTATGATAACGGCCTCGGCCACTCGCGCCAGGACGTCGTCACCCTCGAACCCGTTTACACCTTCGGCGGCGGCGACTCGACGTGGGTCAACTGGTTCTTCAACACGCTAACCTCCGGCAACGAGCTCGGCTTCAACTATACCCAGGCCGGCCAGGAGAACTCCTTCACCTGGACCGCCATGGCAAAAGGCCTCGGCCTGCAGTTCCCGCTCATCGCCCGCCTCCGCGACCAGGGCCGCCTGCAGGTCCGGACTCTCGCGGAATCCGGCCGCTGGTTCAGCAAAAAATACCCGATCACTCCCTCCACCACCTTCACCGTCACAAAAGACCTCCCCGGCAGCGACCAAAAAACGATCTGGTTCGACAGCCGCTTCTACAGGATAAACCTCCTCTGGGAAAATGGAACCCTCCGCATTCGCGACTGGCACCTCTTCGACGAACGCTTCCCCTCCGTTTATGAAACAAAACCCGCCACCGCCAACGAATGCTCATTCTTCACCCTTCCAATCGTCGACGGCTATCTCTGGAGCAGCAAAGACACCCTCGCCGGCCTGCGCGCTATGGCGATCATCGACGGCAAGACGGTCCCCCTCCAGGGCGGCGACCCCTCCTTCCAACCCGTCGGCGACTCGATGATGATCATCCGCTGGCCCCTCACCACCGCAAAAGGAAGCCTCGTCATCACTCTGAAAGAAGACCGGTTTGAAATAAGCTGGCCCGACGCCCCCGCCTTCCCCTGGTTCTTCGAACTCCGCACCGCCGCCGGCGCAAAACTCCCCTTCGGCAAGATCAACCCCCACAGCCTCGAAGCCCATTCCGGAAAGACCAGGTACCGCGTCACCGCCACACAGGGTTTCTTCACCGATCCCGTCGATGGCGCCGCCTGGCGCGCGCATCCACAGGAAAATACCATCCGGCTTCTTATGGAAAATCGGTAAATTAGGGGGACATCCTCCAACCATGCTCAAAAACCACCTCAGGGTCTCCTGGCGCCATCTCAGATATGTAATTCCTACAATGTCGCCGTCACCGGCAAAGAATGCTGTTCAAAGGAAAACGAGTTGAACGAACGCCAGCTCAAAGTGATCCGCCGCATGTCGCAATCATACCTTTCGGCGAAGCCGGTGGACGCAGCACAAAGTATCAGGTCAATTGGGACACGCCTCCCCCGGATGCAATCCCTCCTTATCCTTCACCAACACCGCCTCCCCATTGACCCATCGCACGATCCATAAACTGTCATAATCCTCATCCCGCCAATGCAGCCGCTCATCCCGCACTCCCAAACACCGCGCGATCGCCGGCAACCGGCTATGCTCCCACACCACAAAGACTGTCCCTCGCAAAGCCTTGATCGCCCCGGCAAGCGCAGTCGTGTCGTCCTCCCCGAAAGCCGTACTGATCAGTAAATTGTACTTCGACGCAAACGGTACGATGGTCTCGAACATCCGCGAATGTTTCGTCGTATCCCCCTGGCCAAGCGCCGGCACATAGATCGCCGCCGGCAGCCCAAACCGCGAATACAACACCGGCACCAGCTCCAGGCTCCGGTTCATTCCCTGGCAAGTCAGATTATATCCCTTCGCCGGCTTCTCCGCATGCCGGATCAGCACGACCCGCAAGTCGCTACCCTGGGCAACTGCCCGCTCAATCCCAAAAAAGCCCAAACAAAAAAGAAGGCTGCCCGTAAAGGCAGCCACTCTCAAAAAAGACAGGTTATCCATAGTTTAATGTTGATTCCCCGAACCATTTATCTGGTAACAACCAAGATCGGCCCCGGGTAAAGTTACTTCAGTTGCCCCATATATAGGATCCATCGGCACGACGGTCAACGGCTTGATGGTAGTATTCCCCTTGCCGATCAGCGGTGAGCCAGGCTGGATATGAAAATCGAAATTGCCAATGGCCGTATAAGCAAACAGCGGCTGACCCACCACCGGCAGCGGATAGTTCACGAATTTGGGATTCTCATATTGAACCACGGGCGTACCATCATAAGAGTTAACCTGCGGGTCCGGATAATAGAAGTTGGCCGGCAGATACAACGAAGGATTCGGAATATCGGTCGGCTGCGGCTTGGTGCACACCCCGCCATAAGTAAAGAACTGGTTGGCGATGACCAGCGAATCGGCCCACTGGTAGTTGTTACCATAGCTGAGATGGGCAGTATCGGCGACAGGGTTATTGACCACACGATAACCCACGCGGCAGTTGACAAAGACATTATTGTAAAATGCGCCCTCCGCACCCTGTTCGAAGTCGATGCCGCCCGCTCTCGATCCGGCCTGGATCCGAACGCCGCCATTGACAAATGTGCTGTTGTACATGACGATATTACATTGCGGAGCTCCGACCGGCTGACCCTTATTGGATGCCTTCTGACCGTTGTAGGCCGAGCCGATGAAGAAGTTGTAGGCGATCGTGCCGACCGATCCGCCTTTACAGTTCACGATGTCGCCACCGCTGCCGCCACACTTTTCAAACGTATTGCGGAAGACATGGAGCTTCCCGTTGGAAATACGCATACAGTCATCAGTCCCACCATAGAACCACGAATCCTCTACAATACAGTTCCCATTGGGATTCTGGAAAAGGAAGTCGAAGGATGTCCCGGGGCTCTGTGCAACGGCCGGCCCGTCGACGGTGCCATAAGCCGCCCCGGCGAAATCGAGGTGTGTCCATTTGAGGACCAGCAGCGGACAGGTTACATCGCATAGGATGCCTTTCCAGAGTCCTTTATGCGCCGGGTCCTGGTTGAGGGGCAGATTCGGGGTATTGTCTTTGGCGATGCCTTTGACGGTGAAGTAGTTGGGCTGCGCCTTCGTGCCGAGGCTTATGAGGGTGCCATGAACGATGATACCCGAACTGGTGTCGGCATAGACGGTTACCCCTTGTTCGAGGATGAGGGTATCGCCCGCAGGAACGTTGATGGTACAACCCAACACATACGTTTGGCCGGCCTGCATAACGCCTTTGATAGAGCCGCAGAGCGGAGTATTGGTAGGAATGGCGCCGCCCGGCGGAGGCGGGGCATGATAGACATAAATATCCTGTTTGTCATGTGCCCATTTGGTACAACCAGAAAGAACCAGCGTACAAAGAAGAAAAAAGGGAAGAGTTATTTTATACATGGTCGTGTAATAGTTTGTCGTTTAAAATTTAAACCGGAGGCCACCCAGGTAGCTGATCTTATAGATATCCCACTGCGCAATGGTGTGGCTGCTGTTATCCTGGAAGGGAATGGTATAGCCGGGCGGCATGGTGGCATTGACCTTGCCATAGGGGAATTTGATGTATTCCTTGTTCGGCGAATTGGTGATGTTGTTGAGCTTGCCGAAAAAGACCAGCCGGCGGGTGATATGCTTTTCAAGCGACAGATCCAGTTGGGCAATCGGTTTTCCCCAGATATCCAGACCATAGAACGGCGATACCTGCACGATGCGGGTGCCGGTATAAGCAAGGGCCAGTTGCGCATCGAGACCCCACGCCGGGTTCTTCAACAGAAGCGAGAAATTGCCGACATGGTCCGCCTGACCCTGCAGGGGCCGGGTCTGATTGACGTTTTCAGTCTGGATACTCCCATTGAACAGGCCGATGACGCGTTTGGTCGTCGTTACTTCGGAATGCGTATATGTGTAGTTCGCAGAGACCCCGAAGATGCCCCAATATTTAGTGAAGACGAGCTCGGCGCCGAAATTGGTGGCATGGTCGGTGTTCTGGGGTTTAATATACAGCGAGCTGGGACCGTTGAGATTGGTTACATAGTATTCGATGGGGTTTTGAAGCCGTTTGTAAAAGCCTCCAACCAGCAGTTGATCGGCCAGCCCGGGAAACAGTTCGTAACGCAGATCGAGGTTATCGGCCTGTACGTGCTTCAACTGGGGGTTGCCCTTGTACGTGAATTCTTCATTCGAATTGTCGGTGATGGGCACCAGGTCCCCAAAGCCGGGACGGCTGATGGATTTGAAATAAGACAGCCGCAGGGCCTCGTTGCTCCTGAGACTATACTTGAAGTGCAGGCTGGGCAGCACGTCGGTATAATGGTAGGAGGCATACGCGCCTTCGATGGAGGTGAGGGGCAGCGCCGTATGATAGTCGTCCTGCGTGTTCTCTACCCGTACCCCGCCAAGCACTTGCAATTTCGGGGTCAGCAGGAACCGGGCCTGGATGTAACCGGCGCCGATCTTTTCGTGCGCCGTGTAGGTATTGGCGTTGGCCGCCGTATTGATACCCTGGTTTTGACCCGAGGCCTGGAAGTACAACGGTACACTCTCGATGTTGCTGAAAAGAGTGTTGGCGCCGTCGGTCGATTGCAGCGAATACTCGTTATTATAGATGTCCCGGGTCTTGGAGCGATACAAACCCCCAAGCTGGAAGGCCACCTCGCGGTGAAAGAGCGTGGGCTTGTATTCAAGGTTGCCATAGCCGGCCCAGTCCTTGTCGGTGTTGTGGAGCCAGCGATGGGTGACGACATTGGAAGTCCCGGTAGGCACATAATTGTGAATGCTGTCGACCTTGCCGGAACCCTCGCGATAGACGAACTCATCCCAACTGTAGGTAGCCATATCGGGGACCTGCTGCCTGGCAGAAGAATAGACACCGCTCCAGTCGAGTTTTACTTTGCTCGACAGCCGGTGGTCGCCATGAAGCGTAGCATTGTAGATATCCTGGATCTGCCACCGGCTGCGATACTCGGGTTTGACAAGGGTCTGTGTCGCTGTCGAATTCAGGCCTGCCGAGCTGCTGTCCGGCGTAAAGCGCGTTTCGAACTCGTCCTGGTGGAGGTAGAGGTTGAAGAGAGAGACCCGGTTGCGATCGTTGAAGATATAATCGATCTTGTTCTGCAAACCGATACGGTTGGTCCGGGTGCTATACGTCCGCACATAGGAATCCGAAGGGTTGAGCTGGTTGGGCTCGGGCGTAGCCTGGGGCTGAGCGTCCGGAACAAGCCGTTTGGAGACCGCCCCTTTGTAGAGGTCCTGGTAGCTGGCCGAAAGGATAAAACCCAGCTTCTTATTCAGGAAGCGATCGCCAAGCGTAAAGCCCAGAGTATTGTTGAGGGGTGTAGCCCTTTTGTAGAAGTCCAGGTTATGCAGCGTAAAGTCCGAAGGCGAAGCGGCATACTGGTTGCCATGAATCTCCGCAGGCGACTGTTTGTCGATACCCGAATGAGGGAAAGCGATAAACGGATTGGAGTTGAAAATAGTAGAGTAGCCGAGCGAGCCGTTGGCGCTGAAAATGAATTTGTCCGGCGCATTCTTCATCACCAGGTTCATCGTCCCGCCGATAGCATCGCCTTCCATATTCGGAGTTAACGCCTTGATGACTTCCAGGCGTTCGATCATTTCCGCCGGGAAGATATTCATCGGAACAAAACGATATTTGTCATCGGGGCTGGGGATCTTGATCCCGTTCACCAGCGTATTGTTGTATCGCTGGTCCATCCCCCGAATGATAGCATAACGGCCGTCACCCGTATTGTCCCGCTGGATGACCACCCCGCTGACGCGCTGAAGGGCGTTGGCGACGGTTATGTCCGGCGAGATCTCGATGGTCCTCGCAGAAAGGATGTTCTGCACCATATCCGCCCGTTGCTCCGCCCGGCGGGCTTCGTGGTCCGAACCGGCGCCCCCGGCCGTAGTCACAAAGGCCTCCTGCATCACCGTGGCGCTGGCCTGCATCGGGATATCCACCTTGGTCTCACCGGCGGACCTCACCTCTACATCGGTGCCGCTACCCGCAGGATAACCCACCGTCGATACCAGCAGCCGGTAGTTGCCCGCGGGAACCCGCAGCACAAAACCACCGTCCAGGTTCACCACGGCCCGGTACGGCTTGCCCGTCACCGTCACCACGGCCCCGATCAGCGGCTCCCCCGTCTTATTATCGTAAACTTTGCCTTTTATCGTCTGGCCAAACACCGGCGAAACGAATAACCCAAAAACCAAGAAGATTCCGATCCTGCACAGCCAGCAGGGTAGTCTCATTTGCATAAGCTTTGATTTGTTTTCAATGCCGCAAAGAAATCGGCAAAACCCGCACCCCGCATCAGCCCGGGCAAGGATTAGCGATTGCATAATGGTTTCGTAATGCACTGTTCACCAAAAACTCAAATCACGACCAGACTCCATTCAGGTTTCCTCCAGATTTTGGGATTACGGAGATTGTTAACGAGTTGTTAGCGAACGGCGTAATTTTGCCGGCATGAACGCCCCCGCACTCGATCGGCTCTCCTCCTTCGCACCCACCCCCCGGATGCCCGTCCTCTTCGTCGGCCACGGCAACCCCATGAACGCCATCACCGAGAACGAATTCGTCGCCGGCTTCCGCGAAATAGCCGCAACCCTCCCAAAGCCCAACGCCATCCTCTGCATCTCCGCCCACTGGGAAACCCGCGGCACCCAGCTCACCGCCATGGAACACCCAAAAACGATCCATGACTTCGGCGGCTTTCCAAAACAACTGTTCGACGTGCAATATCCCGCCCCCGGCAGCCCGGAGCTGGCAAAAGAAACAAAATCCCTGATGACAGGCGCCGACGTCACCCTCGACACCCGCTGGGGCCTCGACCACGGCGCCTGGTCGGTGCTAAAACATTTTTATCCAAAGGCGGATGTCCCCGTCGTCGAAATGAGCCTCGATACCACGCAAACCCCGCAAGCGCACTACGATCTCGCCAAACAACTACAAACCCTTAGGGAAAAAGGCGTCCTGATCGTCGGCAGCGGCAATATGGTCCACAACCTCCGGATGGTCGCCTGGAACCGCCTCGACGAGAAATATGCCTATGACTGGGCAGAGGAAGCAAGCGAAAAAATGAAAAAGTACATCCTCGCCGGCGATCACCGGCCCCTCATCGACTTCCGCTCCCGCGGCCAGGCCTTCGACCTCGCCATCCCCACCCCCGAACACTACCTCCCCTTACTGTACGTCCTCGCCCTGCAACAACCCGGCGAAATGCCGCAGCTGTTCAATGATTCTCCCATCGCCGGCTCGCTCACAATGACCTCCGTCCGGATCGCGTAAGAATCCTTACGCGAATAGCGGATCTTTTTATTCCTTTGTTGTATGAAGCAGGTATTGACCGTCATTATTACATTAATTATGGGTTGCTCTCAACCCCTCTTCGCCCAACCGTCGCGCTATCCCATCATCCCCTGGCCCAGCTCTCTCGCGCCCGCCGCCGGGGAATTCACCATCACGCCGCAGACTTTGCTAAACTCCGATCCCGTTTTTGCAAACGAGGCGGAGATGCTGGCCACGCTCCTCGGCGTCAAACAAACAACCGGCGCCGCATCGATCGAATTGCACCCCGATAACTCAATTGCCGCCGAAGAAGGGTACAAGCTGGTCATAACCCGCGAAAAGGTCCTGCTCACCGCCCGGACCCCAACCGGCATGTTCCGCGGCATCCAAACCATTCGCCAGCTACTTCCCCTCGCCGGCAAAGCCCTGCTCCCCTGCGTCACCATCTCCGACGCTCCCACCTATGCCTGGCGCGGGATGCACCTCGACGTCTCCCGCCACTTCTTCTCCATCGATTACCTCAAACGATTCATCGATCTCCTCGCCCTCTACAAGATGAACAAATTGCACCTCCATCTCACCGACGACCAGGGCTGGCGCATCGAGATAAAGAAATATCCCCTCCTCACGGAAAAAGGCGCCTGGCGCACGTTCAATAATCAGGACTCGGCCTGTATTCGCCGCGCAAAGGACGATCCCGATTTCACCATCGATCCCGCCCATATCATCCGGAGGGACGGCAAAACACTTTACGGCGGCTTCTATACGCAGGACGAAATGCGCACCCTTGTGGCATATGCCGGCACCCGCCATATCGACATCATCCCCGAGATCGATATGCCCGGTCATATGATGGCCGCGATCGATCAATACAACTGGCTCAGCTGTGACAGCACGTCTTCCTTCGGCGCCCTTTTCTCCAAACCGATCTGCCCCTGCCTGCCGGCCACCTATCAGTTCGCCCAGGATATCTATACGGAGATCATGGACATCTTCCCAAGCACTTATCTCCATATCGGCGGCGATGAGGTCGATCGCACGCTCTGGGCAAAATCCGAAGACTGCAAACGCCTCATGCAGCAAGAGGGACTCAAGACCACCGCCGAGCTCCAGGCGTATTTCATAAAAAAGATGGAAGCCTTCTTCAACTCGAAAGGCCGTAAACTCATCGGCTGGGACGAGATCCTCGAAGGCGGCGTCACCCCAACGGCCTATATCATGTACTGGCGTACCTGGGTGCCAAAAGCACCCATCGAAGCCGCGCAACACGGCAACTATGTCATTATGGCCCCGGGCAACCCCCTCTACTTCGACGGCACGCAAGACCGCAACTCCCTGCCGAATGTCTATCACTTCAACCCCATCCCCGCAGGGCTGACGCCCGAACAGGCAAAGCTCATCCTCGGCGCCCAGGCGGAGATCTGGACGGAGATGATCCCCAACGAGCAACGCGCCGACTATATGTTCATGCCCCGGATGACGGCGCTCGCCGAAGTGCTTTGGTCCAAAGATCACAACTATGACTCCTATCTCGACCGCCTGCAAATGAATTACCCCCGGCTCGATCAGCTGCACGTCCGCTATCGCCTCCCAGATCTCTCCGGCTTCCTGCAATCCAACGTTTTCCTCAACACCGATACGCTCCGGATCGCAAAGCCGCTAAAAAGCATGACCCTCCGGTACACCACCGACCATACGGTGCCGACGGCTCAGTCCCCGGCCCTGGATGCACCGGTCGTCATTCGCGACGACACCCATTTCCGCATCGCCGCCTTCCGCCCCGACGGCTCCCGCGGCGACATTGACGATCTCGACTACAAAAAGGAAACGCTCGCCGAACCCGCAGCGCCGATTAAAACACAACCTGGCCTCACGGTCCATCGGTTCCTGGGATCATTCAAGCAAGTCGCCGCAATGGCGACCCGCCAACCGGACACTTCCGCCATCGCCACCAACTTCAATGTGCCAAAAGCGCTCGAGGCACCCGCGTTCGGCCTTCAATACCGCGGTTATCTGCAAGTTCCCACCGACGGTATCTACAGCTTCTATCTCACCTGCGACGACGGCGGCATCCTTACCATCGCCGACCGTGAAGTGATCAACAACGACGGTAACCATCCGCCATTGGAAAGAACCGGCCAGGTAGCACTGAAAAAGGGCCTGCAAAAATTCGATCTCGATTTCATCGAAGGCGGGGGTGGCTACACGCTTCAACTGAAATATAGTTTCAACGGCTCAAAACCACAGGACATCCCCGCCACCTGGCTAAAACATTCCTCGGAACCCAAACCCTACGGCGCTCTCCCCACGCCCAGGCAGCTCGCCTGGCACGAAATGGAGATGTACTGCCTCATCCACTTCGGCGTCGACACCTATACCGATAAAGAATGGGGCTACGGCGATGAAGATCCCAAAATCGTCAACCCGGTCAACTTCGACGCAAAACAGATCGTCGGCGCAGCAAAGGCCGGCGGCTTCAAAGGCGTTGTCATCGTCGCCAAACACCACGATGGCCTCTGCCTCTGGCCGACAAAGACGACAGAACACAATATCACAAAAAGTCCATGGCGCAATGGTCATGGGGATATGATAAAAGAATACCGCGAGGCCTGCGATGCCCTCGGCATGAAGATGGGTCTGTATTGCTCACCCTGGGATCGCAACAATCCTCAGTACGGTACGCCCGAATACGTAAAAACCTATCGCGCCCAGATAAAAGAATTGTATTCCAACTATGGCCCGCTCTTCATCTCCTGGCACGACGGCGCCAACGGCGGTGACGGCTATTACGGCGGCGCCCGCGAGACGCGGAAGATCCCTCGCACCACCTACTACGGCTGGGACACCACCTGGGGAATCGTCCGCCGGCTCCAACCCGGCGCCTGCATCTTCGGCGACGTCGGTCCCGACGTCCGCTGGGTCGGCAATGAGGAAGGCCATGCGGGAACTACCTGCTGGGCGACCTATACTCCCGAAGCCCCCGATCCGGGCAAAAAGCCCGCCAACGGGTATAACAAATACTGGCTGGCCACCAACGGCACCCGTAATGGCGAGTTCTGGCTGCCCGCCGAATGCGACGTGCCCTTCCGCCCGGGCTGGTTCTATCACCCTTCACAGAACGGCAAGGCCAAAACTGCCGGTCAACTGCTCGATCTCTATTATCAAAGCGTCGGCCGCGGCGCCGACCTGGACCTCGGTCTCGCCCCCAACCGCGATGGCCGCCTCGAGGCGGGAGACGTTGCCAATCTTAAAGCCTTCGGCGATCTGCTAAAACGCATCTTTGCCGTCAACCTCGCCAAAGGCGCAACGTTCACGGCCAGCAATATTCGCGACAACAACGCGGCACTCTACGGCCCGGCCCATCTCCTCGACGCCGATCGCTATTCCTACTGGGCCACCGACGACAAGGTCACCACCCCCGAGCTGACCCTCACGCTTGCCAAACCCGCCAGCTTCAACGTCATCCGCCTCCGGGAAAATATCAAGCTCGGCCAGCGGATCGACTCCTTTGCCGTCGACGCACTCAAAGACAATAACTGGGAGACCATCGCCACCGGCAACAGCATCGGCGCCAACCGGCTCCTCCGTTTGCCCGCAACGATCACCACCAACAAACTCCGCCTCCGGATCATCTCGTCCCCCGTATGCATCGCGCTCAGCGACCTCGGCCTCTTCCTCGAACCGGCTCACGAAACTGCAGTCACCGCCACAAGCACCGCCAAAGCAACCTGGCCGATCAAACCCGCCGAAAATGTAACCCTTCCGCAGGACTTCACCATCGATATGGGTAAACCCCAAACCATCAAAGCCTTCACCTACCTTCCCCGCCAGGATAAACAGTCCGCCGGCATCATCGACCGCTATGCCTTCTATCTCAGCGCCGACGGCTCCCACTGGCGAAAGGTCGCCGAAGGCGAATTCGGAAATATCCGCGCCAACCCGCTGGAACAAACCATCCCCCTCGATCACCCGCAAACTGCGCGCTATTTCAAGTTCCAGGCCCTGCATGTCATCGAAGGCGAAAGCATCACCCCGGCAACCCTCGGCATCCGGTAGGCCCGTTACCCCGCCGTGGACCCACATTGTCCGGCATTTTCTTGAAGAATTGCGCCCGGACCGCAATCGACCCGCTCATAAACAGGACAAACAAAATAATCATTTTCATTTTCGAAGGATTAATAGTATGGCTAAAATAAAAGACACGATCGCCAGTAGCAGAAGCAGCCGCGGTATCCATTTGGTCGATTTGGTTGCCGGCATCGGTTCCCTTTTTGTTTACCTAAAGGTCCAGGCATAAAAAAGACGTTCGCCGCAGAGTCGACGAACGTCAAAAAATAATCGTTAAAGCTCCCTTACGCACTCCACCGTAGCACAGCCGTCAACATCCCCTCACCCTCCCTGAAATAAAACCTCGTCCCAAGCTTCGCTGCCAGGTCCGCGGCAATTTGCAAACCCAAACCAGAGTTCCCACTCGATATCTGCCCACTCCCGATCCGCGCATTCAAGGCCTCTGCCAGACCTTCAGCCCCCGAACTGCGGATCGTCAACTCCGTCTCATCGCCCCGGATCACCACTACGCCGCCACCATACCGAACGGCATTCTGCAACAAATTCCGTAATATGACCGAAAGGAAATTCTCATCCGTATCCCGTACAAGCCCCGCCGGAGTCTCATTGATCATCGCCACCCCTCCATCCTGCTGCCGGATCAACCCGATCTCCTTATCGACGACCTCCGCGATCGACACCGGTCGCATCACCGGGGTAAAATGCTGCATCTGGCTCTTGCTCCACAAAAGCAGATCCTCCATCGTTTCCAACACCGACTCCGACGCCTTCTTGATCTTCTCCTCATGCTGCCGCCCCGCATCCCCGGTAAACAGTTCCGGCTGCTCCTTTTGCAGCTGCATCAGGCGGACGATCCTGCTCACCGGACTTCGCAGATCATGACCAATGATGCCAAAAAGCCGCGCCTTTGTCTCATTGGCGATCCGCAGCTCGCGGCTCAACCGCTCCTTGTTCCGATAGAAAAAATACAACAACAACGAGATCACTCCCATTGCAGCCAGCCCAAGCGCCAGCAACAACCGCGTCCTCGAGGCGTTCTCCAGCTCCAGGGCCCGCAGCCGGTTCTCCTTGTCAAGCACATCGATCCGCTGTTGCTTCTCGTTCGTCTGATACCGGGTCTCCAGGTCCGCAAAGGTCCTTGACAACTTTTCCTTGTTGAGCGAATCCGTTATCTCTGCGTACTCTTTATCATATTGCAGGGCAGCCGCGGTATTGCCCCTTCCCTCTTCGGCCATCGCCATATATTTCAGATCGGTACTGTACAGCTCTTTGTCCAACTGCTTTGCCACCGGCATCGACCGGTCCAGCAGCTCTATCGCCGGTTCGAACCGCCCGATCCCCACATCATACCTCGCCCGCGCCATCTGCACCTGGAAATTCAACAACGGAGAATTTACCTTCCCGGCCACCACTTCCGCCTTGGCGATCCACGGATCAGCTGCCGCATAACTCTTTTGATCCAGGTAATAGATCGCAATATTCAGATCGGAAGAGACGATCTCGGAGGGAAATAACAACGGATTCCCGACACCGGCCTCCAGCTTCCGCTCATAATGCAACGCGGAGTCGATCCTGCCCGAGGTCGTAAATGCCTCGACAAAGGAACTGGTCAACCGGTTCGCCACATTCGGCGAAACAGCCGCCCACCGCTCGCCCTTGCGCAAGGCGTCCAGGCTCTTGTCGGCCATCCCCGTATTCAGATAAAGCTTCGAAAGCAGATCGCATTGAATGGCGTAATCGAATTTTTTCTTCGGGTTGCTCGTGGTGTCCACCTCTTTTTCCCGCAGCTGAAGGCTTCGGATGAAATAATCCTGCGCGGAACTATAAAAGGATTTGTACTGGTAGTAATTCCCAAGGGCATAATACCCATCCTCCAGCAGATCCCGGTCCCGCGTAGTATCCACGATGGATTGCAGGATATTCTTCACGCTGTCCACCTTGGTCGCTTGCTGTAACTGGAAATCAACCGGGATCAGCACCACGCAGGCCCTCGAGATCTGCCGCGTGTCCCGGGCCTGTTGCGCAGCATAAAGGCTCTGGGAAAAAAAATATTGAGCGCTGTCGAAACGGTTGGCATAGTAATAACCCAGGCCAGCGTAGGTAAAGAACCGGCTTCGGTTGGCCGCATCGCCCGGTTGGCTCATCGACAATCCTTCCAGCCCCGCCTGCCGCAGCTGGGCCTGGTTGGCGCTGGCATTCAGCCTTAACCCCTCGCACCAGCTGACCCAGGCCTTCATCCGCGCACCATAGTCGGTCAGCTTCCCCAGGTCCGGTGGCGCCGGCGCGGACTGCCCAAAGACCCCCAGCGAAAGCACAAAGAACAACACCGAAAAGATCCCCTTCAAAACGGATCTATAAAGCTTTCCCACCGGCAGCTCTTCCTCCCCCATCAACACTTTCATCGAGCCGGTGCCCGTCACCCGCTCCTGGTTCACAACATAGCTGCGATGAATCCGGATGAACCGGTCTTCAGGAAGCTTTTCCTGCAAGGCGGCCAGCGTCGTCAGCACAAGATACTGCCGGTCCGTCAACACCACGCGGGTATAGTCCTTCATTGCTTCCAGGTACAGGATATCGTTGACCCGGATACGCATCTTGTCATGGCCTTGCTTGATCACCAGGCAGCCCTTCTCCTGCTCCCGGACAAAGGCGAAGGCATCGCTACGAAGCCGGCAAAAATGGTGAAGCCGGTTCACACATCGCGCGAACCGGTCCGCCGCCAGCGGCTTGAGCAAATAATCGAAGGCCTCGATCTCATAGCTTTCCACCGCAAATTCTGGATGAGAGGTGATAAATATAGGGATGCAGCCCTTGCCACCAGCGATCTTGACCAGCTCCAGCCCGCTGATCCCGGGCATTTCGATGTCGAGGAAAAGGACATCGGGGAGATGTCTCTCGATCAATTCCGCAGCCTCCAGCGCCTGCGAACAGGAAGCCACCCGTCGCAGGAACGGGAATTTCTTCGCCTCCGTCTCAACACTGAGCCGGTCGAAATCGTCGTCATCGACAATAATATAACGCAGGGGTTGATCCATGGCAGCAGGGCCGCTTCCACTAAATTTAACCCTATTTCTTCATGCGGACAAGTACGGCGCCGTCTCCGTCGGATTTCCGGCCCGAACAGCTGTCCTCGATCACGGAGAAGCTGACCGAGTCGTCAGAAAACCAGTTCGTCCGGTATTTGGCCCAATATCCAAACCCACAGGAACTGTCACTGATAGACACCGTGGCCCCGTCCGACTTATATTCTCCACCGACCTTCCAGGTTTCTCCTTTAAATGTGGCCTCGAAATGACCGTTGGAATGACAAACCATTTCGCCGGTGTGCTTATTGCCATAGGCAACCTTCCAGTGACCGACGAGCGACCTCCGGGCGCCGACAAAGCTGAACAAAAGAAAAATGCAAATTGCGGCTAAAAATGAATTTTTTCTCATGATGGGGTGTTTTTACCAAAATTGGGCCCGCTCGCACCCTGCTCTCCAAAATTACCGACCAAATGCACAAAATAATCGTCGAACAGACTAATGCATCTCCCAGATCGCCTTCAGACAAAGATTCCTCCCCATGTCAAATATCCCCAGACGGCCGTTCGGCGAAGCCGTATAATATTCAAAATACTGTAACCGGCTCAGATGCGACTGGTAAGCCACGTTGAACAGGTTATTCACCATCGCCTGCAACTGCAACCGGCGCCGCTCTCCAACCTTCAATTCCACATGGACCATGCAATTCACCAGCGTATAAGCTGACGTCGGCGTCTCCGTCTGGTAAAGCCCCAGGTACCGATCCTGCCGCCAATTATGATCCAACTCGGCCCGCACCCGCCAGATGCCCCGCTCAAACTCCGCCACACTCAACAACCGCGGTGGCGGAATGAATGGCAGATACTCCCCCTCACTCCCCGTCTTCCGATATCGCCCGGCACGGTTGAATCCGTATACACAGCTAAACGTTTCCTCAAAGCGAAGCCCACGCCAAAGGGTAGGGGAGATGCGCAGCTGCGCGTCTCCACCATACACCTGCGCATCTGTCTGCTGAAACTGGAAGGTCCGGTTACCGGGAACGATCACCAACGGAACCCCCACCGCATCAACGGCCTGGTCCTGGTAGATGTAGCGGTTGATATGATTGTTGAAGACATTCACCCCGAACCCCCAGTCAGCCCAGTCGCCGGTCAGGCCCGCATCTTCCTGCAGGCTGAACTCCGGCGAAAAATTCAGGTTGCCGATATAGTAGATATGCGCCCCGGGGTCCAACCCGTTGGACGCCATCTCCGTGATGTTCGGCGCCCGGTAACCCCGCGCGATATTCGCCTTCGCGCTGATGTTGTCACTCAGCCGCACCGTCGCACCGATACTCCCGGATACTCCCTGGAAATCCAGCGCAAAAGGCGCGAACGGATGCAAGGCGCCCAAGGTATCTTCCGATCCCGTTTGCCGGTAAAAGCCGGTCAACGGGTTGGAACTGGCATACATCTCGTCTCCCCGCACGCTCCGCCGGTCATATCGGACACCCCCCGCAATCGTCCAGTTGCCCTTCTTCCACTTGCCGTACAGGTACGAACCCAGATCGGACAGTCGATAGTCGGGTATCGGGAAATCCGTAGCAGCCGCATCATTGCGATTCAACTGGTACATCCCATTCACCCCCGCCGATAGCTCCAGGTTGAAAAAGACCGGTGCGTTATACCGTAATCCATAGCTAACGGTCCGCAAAAGCAGGTATTCCCCTACCTGCTCCGGCGACGTCGGGTGATTGTACTCCCGGCGCCTGTTCTCCTCATAGCCCAGCGACAGCCGGATATCGCCGATCCCCAGCGAATACCCGTTATCGGTATACACCCGGAGGTCCTGGATACGCTGCGTCAGGGCACTCAGATCATAGCTGTTCAATTGCTTTTCCGGCACCGGCGGCCGACTCTTGATATCGTCCACAAAAGGTTCCAGCACGTTCTCCCCCGGCGACTCATACACCTGGTAGGTAAACTTCCGCGTCAGCGAATCCCGGCTTCCGTCGGGGATGCCTTGATGGTTATCATACCAGGTGACATTGAAATGCGAATACCCGTCCCGGGAACTATACCCAAGGAAGGCCGAAGCATTGCCCGTCCGGAAACCGGTATTGTACACCCGGCCGTCCACCGGGTTCGTATAGCCCCGGGCGATGCGCTCGGATCCCCGCAGCGCCCAGCTCCAATGCTCCGAACCTCTGGATACCATCAGGCCATTGCCCACAAGCCCATTATTGGATTGATACTCCGACAATACCCGGACATGCAAGGCTCCATCCTGCCCATGAGGTACCGCCGGAAAGAGTTGCAACACCCCCGCAATGGCGTCTGATCCATAAAGAAGACTCGCCGGCCCCTTTATCACCTCCGCCCGCTCGATAGCATAGTCATCCATCGGCACGCCATGTTCATCCCCCCATTGCTGGGTCTCCACCCGCAACCCATCGTATAAGGTCAACACCCGGTTGTACCCGAGCCCGTTGATGAAAGGCTTGGAAACATTCGGGCCCGTCTTCACCACAGCCAGCCCCGGCGCATGCGCCGAGATGGCGTCGATCACATTCGCTGCGGAACTCTGCTCGATATCCTTCGTCGACACGGTCTTCATCGCCAGCGGACTCTCACGGATCGACATCGCTCGCGAAACCCCCGTGACCACCACCTCATCCAGTTCTGTTAAAACTCTCTCCAGCACTACCTCCACCCGCGTTTCCCCCGCCGCCACCCGCATCGCCGACGTCCTGCTCTGAAAACCGGCATGCGAGATCACCAGCGTTCCGCTATCCCCGGCCGTCAGCTCCAGCCGGAATTGCCCCCCACTGCCCGTCACCGTTCCAAGCCGCTTCTCCGCTGTCCACGAAACAGAGGCTCCTGCCACCGGCTTCCCATCCGCCTTCACCGTCCCCGTCACCAGGCCAGGCTGCGCCACTGCCTCCCCGGCCAGACCAATAAAAAGAAGAAAGTAGAGAACTCTCATGGCGCTTCTATTTATGGCAAAACTACAAAGTTAGATGACTCTAACAAAATAATTCCCTATATTTATTCCATGAACACGCTCACGGAAGAGAACTACCTGAAAGCCCTCTTCAACCTCGCCGGCGAGAACGGCGAGACCAACGTCAATGACCTCTCCCGGCACCTGGGCATAAAAATGCCCACCGTCACCAGCATGATGAAAAGACTGGCGGAGAAGAAATTGGTTCACTATGAAAGCTATAAGCCCATCCGCCTCACGGAAAAAGGAAAAAAAGAGGCCGGCCTCATCGTCCGCAAACACCGCTTGACCGAAATGTATCTCGTGGAAAAAATGGGCTTCGGTTGGGAAGAGGTCCACGACATCGCCGAGCAGATCGAACACATCCAATCTCCCGTCTTCTTCGACAAGATGGACCAGCTGCTCGGCTTCCCAAAACTCGACCCCCACGGCGCCGTCATCCCCGACAAGAATGGCAAGCTCGCATGGATCGCCTACCTCCGCCTTTCGGATTGCCGCCCCGGCGACACCGTCCGACTCTGCGCCGTCGTCCACGGCGCCTCCGACTTCCTCCGCTTCCTCAACAACCGCGGGATCCGCCTCGGCCTGCGTATTAAAATAAAGTCCGTCGAAACCTTCGACGCCTCCATGGTCCTTGCCTACGAAAACCGTACGGAAACCCTCGGCGCCACCGCCTGCGAGCGCCTCCTCGTGGAAAAAATAAAATAGTTGTTACATTTGATAAAACCTTTCGCCATGCTTCCTATCCGAACCAGCTGGACGATGATGTCCCTTATCGTCGTCACGCTCCTCAGCGCACAGGGTATCTCCTGCACCCAAACCGGACCCGGCACCGAAGCCCTCCAGGCCCAGGTCCAACGCCTGCAACAGCGCCTCGACAGCGCCTATACCCCCGGCCTCGGCGAATTCATGTCCGGTATCCAGGTCCACCATGAAAAGCTTTGGTTCGCCGGTAAGGCCGCTAACTGGGAACTCGCCGGCTTCGAGCTCGGAGAAATAAAGGAATCCCTCGACGATATCCGCCATTATTGCACCGATCGGCCCGAAGTGGCCTCCCTTCCCATGATCCTTCCCCCGCTCGATAGTCTCGCCGCCGCCGTCAAAAAACAGGACCCCGCCGCCTTCAACAGCGGCTTCACCCTGCTCACCACAACCTGCAACAACTGCCACCAGGCGACAAAGCACGGTTATAATGTCATCCAGGTCCCCACGACCCCGCCATTCTCAAATCAAGTATTCAGCACCAAATGAGACCCATCCTCCTCACGATCCTGCTTCTGACAGCCACCCGCATCTTCGGCCAACCCACCAGCCTCCCCCGCATCCAAACTAGTAACGGCCACCACACCCTGCTGGTGGACAACGAACCCTACTTCATCCTCGGCGGCCAGGCCCACAACTCCAGCGCCTGGCCGGCGCTCCTGCCCGCCGTTTGGACCGCCGCCGGACAAATGCACCTCAACACCCTCGAACTGCCCGTGTATTGGGAGCAGGTGGAAGAACAACCCGGAAAATTCAACTTCTCCCTCGTCGACACCCTGCTGGCCCAGGCCCGCGGGCATAACGTCCGTCTCGTGCTCCTCTGGTTCGGCACCTGGAAAAACGGCAGCAACCACTA
This sequence comes from Puia sp., assembly GCF_035546395.1. Classification (GTDB taxonomy): domain Bacteria; phylum Bacteroidota; class Bacteroidia; order Chitinophagales; family Chitinophagaceae; genus Puia. The sequence continues at coordinate 341,832 of NZ_DASZXR010000002.1, forward strand.
CATGCCGCTCTGGATGAAGCAGGACCCGCAAAAATATCCCAACGTCACCGGCATCAGGGGGCAGCCCATCGATTCGCCATCACCCCTCAGTGAAACGACCCTCGAAGCCGATACAAAAGCCTTCACGGCCTTCATGCGCCACCTCAGGCAGGCCGACGGCGACAAACACACTGTGATCATGGTACAAGTAGAGAATGAATCAGGCTCCTGGGGCAGCGTCCGCGATTATTCGCCAAAAGCCCAAAAGCTCTTCGAGGGCCCTGTGCCCACAGTTCTCACAACTGTTATGAACATGGGGAAAGGGTCCTGGCGCCAGGCATTCGGCGATCGCGCCGACGAATGCTTCCACGCATGGTCCATCGCCTCCTTCATCGGCAGAGTCGCCGCCGCCGGCAAAGCCGAATACCCGCTCCCCCTCTATGTCAACGCCGCCCTCCGCGATCCGCTGACCAACCCCACCGCAAACAATTATGAAAGCGGCGGACCCACCGACAACGTCATCCCTATCTGGAAAGCGGCCGCCCCCGCCATCGATCTCCTGGCCCCCGACATCTATCTCGACGGGACCGGCAAGGTCCAAAAAGTGCTCGAACTCTATTCCCGCCCCGACAACCCGCTCTTCATCCCCGAGATCGGCCTCCGCGCAGAGAACGCAAAATACTTCTACGCCGCCCTCGCCAATGGCGCCATCGGTTTCTCACCCTTCGGCATCGACGACAACGGTGCCGGCGAATCCCCCGAAGAGACCACCGGCCGTCTCGCCCCCTTCGCCGCCAACTATGCACTCGCCGCCCCGCTCATACCCCAGCTCGCAAAATGGGCCGCTGCAGAAAAGGTAAAGGCCGTAATGGAACCCGACGACCACTCCGAACGGACTATCGATCTCGGCGCCTGGAAGGCCGTTGTCCATTTCGGCCTGGGCGAACGCGAGACCCTGACTCCCAATCCCGAGAAAGACGGAAGCCTGCTGGTCGTCACGATAAACGAAAATGAGTTCATCCTCATCGGGAACAAATGCCACGTCATCTTTCGCCCCGACGGCCCAAACGCAAGCCGCCCCTGGCAATACGGAAAAGTGGAAGAAGGTAGTTACGATCACGGCGAGTTCAAACCCCGCCGCATCCTCAACGGCGACGAAACGGACTGGGGCGGCCCGCACTTCGGCCGAAAACCCACCCTCCTCCGCGCATCCCTCATTGCGCGATAAATTAAATATGCCGCTGCTGAATAAACTCCGACACCGGATCACCCTTGATCGGATGCTCCAACCGCTCCTGGAATTCGCGATCGAATTTCGATAGTGTATCCTTCAGGGTCTTGCCCTGCCCAAAAATACCCCTCTCGGGGTCCGGCCCGAGCACACAACAATATTCACCCCCATCCCGGTACACCACCGGGTGCGTCTGCTTTACCGAATCGGGGACGTCCGCCGAATCATAATCGACGCGGACAAGCACAAGCCCCTCTGTATTCATTTGTTCCATACCCGGTGCCCTGCAATTCCAATGCCCGCCGCTTGCCAATACGCCTTTGCCAATATCGTTGTATATTTACAAATATAACGGACCCCGGACCGGCAAGTGAATTTTATGAAACCAAAACTCATATACTCGCTTCTTTTGTACTTCTGTTTGACAGAAAATACATATTCTCAGTCGACAGGCAATCTTCCATCCGTTGAAGTATTGGGAGAAAGAAGAATATCCAACATTGTCCGATTACCGGAGATCGGCGGAACAACGATCTTTTCGGGTAAGAAAAATGAAGTCCTCCTGCTCGACAGTATGAATGCCGATCTTGCACAGAATAGAGCCAGAGATGTATTTGCGCGGGTGCCGGGTATATCTTCCTGGGAGTTGGACGGTTCGGGTACTCAAACCAGCGTCGCTGCAAGAGGATTGAGTCCGCACAGATCATGGGAATTCAACGTAAATCAGAATGGCTGCAATGTTAATAATGATTTATATGGTTATCCTGAAGCAATGTACAATCCTCCGCTGGAAGCTGTGCAGGAAATTCAAATTATCAGGGGATCCGCTGCTCTTCAATATGGACCTCAGTTTGGCGGCATGCTCAACTATGTAATTAAAAAGCCCGACACTACAAAACCATTGGGGTTTGAGACACAGCAAACCTACGGCTCATTCAATACTTTCAATTCATTCAATTCAATAGGTGGGGGAAAGGGGAAATTTACTTATTCCGCTTTCTTTAACTATCGCAGCAGCAATGGATGGCGCCCCAATTCCAACTACGATTTCCTGAATGCATACGGAAGCGTACACTATAAGCCGACAGACAAAATGGATATCGGCGTTGAGTATTCAAGGGAAAACTATGTGCAGAAATTTGCAGGTGGGCTCACCGATTCCATGTTTGCTGCCAACCCCCGTCAGTCCACAAGAAGCAGAAATTATTTTAACCCCATAATTAATTTAATTTCTCTGCTTTTCGATTACTCCATGAATTCTAAAACAGAGTTGAGTGTGAAAGCCTATAGTTTGCTTGGACAAAGAAATATGGTGATTGCCAATCCTAACTTAGCCACTACCGCAGACACCATCATTAAGGCAATCGGTTCCTATTCACCAAGACAGATAAACAGGGACTATTATCGGAGCTATACTGTTGATGCAAGGATGATAAGAAAATACAACCTGTTCGATCACGAAAGTGCATTGTCGGCCGGCGTGAAATATTCAAACATCTCTACCGACAGAAAACAAACCGGAACGGGAACCACAGGCACCGATTTTGACCTCACCCTAAAAGGTGCTTATGGCATCGATCTCCTTTTCAGAACCGTTAACTATGGTGTGTTTCTCGAAAATCTTTTTCGGATCACCGATAGACTTTCCGTCACTCCCGGCATAAGGTACGATTATCTCAATTCAACCCTAAATGGAACAGAACATGATGTGTACAACGATTTCCGTCCTGTTTCGCATTCAACGTCCAGAAATATTTTGGTTTCAGGAATAGGGGCGCAATACAAGACTGACGGGAATATAGATATTTATGGGAATTATTCTCAGGCATATCGGCCGATCCTTTATTCAAACCTTATCATTGGCTCAAGCACGGCCGTGATCGACCCGAACTTAAAAGATGCAAGCGGGCACAATGCAGATATTGGAATAAGGGGAAAGATTAAGAATATTTTGAATTTTGATGTGAGTGCATTTGAATTGTTTTATGGAAACAGGATCGGAAATATAACATTGACCGGCAACACCGGCAATCCCTATACTCTTACGACCAATGCAGGTGATGCTCGGAATAGGGGAGTAGAGGCTTACCTGGAAATTCATCCTTTGAATTTCAAAAATGAGCATCCTAACTCCGACCTATCGATATTTTCATCATACGCCTATAACGATGCAAAGTATCTGAACGGGAATTCCGGAAAAGTTAACCTGGCTGGAAAAATACTGGAAGAAGTTCCGCAATACATTAGCCGTTCCGGCATAACCGGCACGGTGAAAAATATATCTGCGACATTTTATTATTCCGCCGTTGGCGGATCGTGGTCGGATGCAAACAATACAGCTGCTTCTAAAACAAATCCAGGTGTAGGCTATGTGTCTCCTTATCAGGTGTTGGACTTTGCCATGAGCTATAAATTTCATGGCAACTATAATATCGGAATAGGCGTAAATAATCTGACAGATAAAAAATACTTCACCCGAAGAACCGAAACGCTTGTATATCTTGGTAAAGGGGTACTGCCGGGGGATGGCAGATCAGTCTATTTTTCGTTCGGCGCAAAGTTCTGAAAAAAGATCCGGATGATCGGGCAAAGCCCCGCCACCCGCATCCACATGGTGCCGCGCCTTTTCATCGTCGCCGCAACCCATCCACCATCCCGTTCAAATGCGCGAATGGAACCCCCTCCTGCGCCAACAGCTTCTCAAAACCTGCCGTTCCCCGGCTGATCTTCGCCCAGCCATGCGCCATAAACCCAAACCCGATGATCAGCCGCAACGCAAGCGCCGCCGCCGATTGTCTCCGCTCATTGATCATACTTCAACTTTTTATTCCAACAATAGTGAACACTACAAGCAACAACCCGATCCCCACCAGTCCCCAATACACATACCTAAAGAAGGCCGATCCGGCCAGCTTCCGGTTGAGATACCTTCCCAAAAAGATAGTAGGCGCCACCACCGGCAGACAGATCAGTAGATCGCTCAGCACCACCCGCCCCACCAGACCCTTCATCGCATAACCCGCAACACCGATCAGGCTCGCCGGCAGGAAATACGCCTGCAACGTCGCCCGGAAATGTTTCGCACTCCACTGCCGCAAATTCCCATATACCACTAGCGGCGGTCCATTCACGCCATACGCTCCACCCAAAACACCCGACAGGAACCCGCACACAAACAGCCAGCCCCGGCTATCGGCCTCGAGCCGGAACACATTCCTGGCCCGGAGCATATAGACACTGTACCCGGCGATTAGCACTCCCAGCACGATCTTCACCCAATATTCGTTGCCATACAATAGGATCAGTAAGCCGAATGGAATGCCGGGTACCGCGTAGACGATCAGCCACTTCGCGCTCTCCAGATGAATATCCCGGTGATCCTGGATCACCACCACAAGCGCCACCAGCACCGAGATCAGCACCGACAAAGGCACCGCCACCTCCAGCGGGATAAAGAGCACAAACAAAGGAACCGCAACAAGCGACTCCCCAAACCCAAAAGTGGACCGGACCAGCGTCGCAACAAAGCTGATAAGGACTATCGCCGTCGTGATCATCGGCCAAAGTTAATAGCCCTGGCCGACAAAAAACTTGAACTGGTTCATGGGTATCAGGCATACCCCCTAAATTTGCACGAAATGCCAAATACCGTTACGATCCCCCGCTCCGCCTTTTCCTTTTTGAAGTCCCTCAAAGCGAATAATAATCGCCCCTGGTTCGAAGCGCACAAAGAAGAATATCTCGGGAACCTCGCCGTCCTGGAAGCCTTCGCCGATGGCCTCCTCGCCGGCCTCAATACCCACGATCGCCTCGAAACCCCCTCCGGCAAAAAAAGCCTCTATCGCATCTATCGCGACGTCCGCTTCTCAAAGGATAAATCTCCCTACAAGATCTATTGGGGCGGTCACTTCACACGGGCCGGCCGCCAACGCCGCGGCGGTTACTACTATCACTTCGAACCGGGCAACAGCCGGATCACCGGCGCTTTCTGGGGACCGTCCGCGCCCGATCTCCGGTTGATCCGCGAAGACATCGCCTTCGACGACCGCCCCCTTCGAAAGATCATCACGGCAAAGAAATTCGTCGATGCCTTCGGAACCCTGCAAGGCGAACAGCTCCAGCGGGTGCCCGCCGGCTTCGATCCCGCCCACCCCGCGGCCGATCTTCTCCGTTATAAACAATACCTGGTGATAAAGACCTTCACCGACAAAGAAGTCCACAGCCCCGACTTCCTGCAACAGGCCACCGAAGCCTTTCACCGCATGCGCCCCTTCCTCGATCACATGAGCATGATCCTCTGTACCGACGCCAACGGCGAGATCGCCGATCAATGAAACAGACACCAAGGGCCTTAAATAGTCCATTGCGATCGACAGGACGATACCCGATCTTTGATGTGAAACAAAAAATAATAATCATGTCAGACACAACAACGGCGCCCGTCGTCACCGAAACGCAATTCCGTAACGGCGTCATGCCCCGCGCCCAACTCTCCCAGGCCGCAAGCGAGATCGCCATCAAAAAAGCCGGCAACCCCGATGTCCGGCAATTCGCCGAATGGGAGCTCATGGAAGCCACGACCGTCATTCAGGTTCTCAGCGACCTCGACACACCCGCTCCGGCGATCACCCCCGAAGCAAAAACCTTCCTCGCACGGCTCGAAGCAATGAGCGAAGCCGAATTCACCGCTGAATACATGCAGGCGGAGCTCTCCAATCATGAATTTCTCCGCGACCTTGCTCAGGATTATATCGACGGCTTCGAAGACCGCGCACCCCTGGACGAACAGGAGATCCGGCACATCGCCGGTCTCGCCCTCTTCGCCTTTACCGAACACGTGGGACTCTGCAAAAAATTAAAGAGCCAACTTTAATAGGTATTCGGGGGGCTAACCACCCCCCTTCAAAAAGACCTTCTCAAATGATCGCCCTGACGATGCTGCTATTCCTCGGCGGCGGCAACAATGTCCCCCCATGTGCCCAATATCGCTCCTTCGCCTCCTCCGGCGATAACCAATGCACCTCCGAAAACCCGCAGTCTTTCAACTCCCGGTCCAACTCCCCGGGCGTGAAATATGTCAGCCACGGCTCACCCGCCGCCGCTACCTTCGCCGCCGAAAAAAGGAACCACGGATTCCAACGCCTCTGCGATGCGGTCAGCACAAACTCACTCCCCTTCGGTAACCCACCCAGCCACCGGAAGATACGGCTCACCGTTTCCCGCTGCAGGTAGATAAGCACCCCAAGACAGGAGACGAACACCGGGCGGCTTCGGTCAAGCCGGCTGCCGGCGAACACCGTAGTAAGCTCGTCCGTCTCCAAATCCACCGGCACAAAAGAACAATAGTCAGGAACAGCAAGGCCGGCCACACGCAGCAGCTCGAGCTTATTCGCCTGGCTGACGGACTCATCGGCTTCGATGATCTGCAGGTCCTTCGCCCACACCGGCCGCCGCCAGGCAAACGTATCGACGCCTGCGCCAAGCAACAGGTACTGACGCACGCCACGGGTATAAGCCTCGTAAAGACAGTCCTCCGCATACCGGCTGCGCAGGACCATATGCGTTCGCATGGCGATGCTGCCGGGCAAAAAGAAATCGCTCTTCCGTTCGAGGATATGCTCGATGGCGGTCTTGTTCAGCAGCTTCAGGATCACCTCGTCGCGCAGCAACAACCCGCTGCCGTCCAGCAGCTGGTGCGCCGCCCGGTAGATGGCCGCGCCAACCGCCGTTGTACTCCCGGTATCCTTATGCATGGATGTCCTGTTGGATGATGACACAAACATCCGAATCGTCCCGCAGCGCGAATTCCCGCAGACCCCAGGGCTGGGTCTTGATCAACGGGGAATTGGGATGCAGCATCCGCGGATTCCTCGCGGTTACCTCGCCATAAAGGGCTTCGATATCATCGACGGCGATTCGTATCTCCGGCCGGTCCTTCAAAGCAAACTCGGCATCCTGTGAAAGTATCAGCGTGACATTATCCCGTTTGATCACATAGAAAGGTTGCGGATCAGGTTCGTAATAACCCACCGAAAAACCAAGGGTATCGATAAAAAGCTGCAGTCCCTGGCGGATATCGGCATAAAAGATCTTGGGAATGACCCGGAGTAGTTGCATAAGACTCATTTTGGTTAATTCCCCAAAATTCGCCCCCACCCGCGATATCTCGCTATACAATTGTAAAGAAACGGACCCCGACCGACAAAAGTTTACCCCCTCCCCCTGATCCTGCTCAGGGAAACCGGCGTGATCCCAAGATACGAGGCGATATATTGCAACGGCACCCGCCGCACGATCTCCGGCTGGTCCCGCACCAGGTTCTCATACCGCTGCCGCGGCGTATCCCGGAGATAGGTAAAGAAATGCCGCATAAACGCCGCCTGCTTGTCGGCAGCGTTCTCGACGATATAAGGATACAGCTCCGCATCCTGCCGCACCACCGCCATGTCCTCCCGGCTCAGCCAACGCAGCTTCACCGGCTCGATCGTCTCGATACTGTAAGGACTCGGGATATTCTTCCGGAAACTCTCGGAACAATACACCACCTCCCCCTCGAAGAAGAACTGGAAACTTATCTCCTTCCCCTCATGAAGGAACCAACACCGCACACACCCCTCGTCGATGATATACATTCTCCGGCAGGTCTCCCCTTCTCTCAACAGCAAATGCCGCGCACCGGCCTCCTCCGTCTTCCACAACGAACGATATTTCTTCCAGCCGGCCCGCCGCGGATCATCTTTGATCATAAGAACGATTTATTTTCTCCTGCATCTCCCGCTTGACGGATTCATCCAGCACATGCCCACCCGACGCAGAAGCCTGGAACAATCCCCGCATCATCCGGTTGATCAACCGGCTCTGCTGCCGGAACAACCGGCACACCGAACATCCTGATAAATGCATCGCCAGCTTCACCCGTTCGGCAAGCGTCAGCCGGCTATGCTGCCCCTTCTCGATGAGGTAGGTAGCCTGGCGGCAATCATATTGTATCTTTTTGATCGGTCCCATGATGTTTTTAAAGTCCCTCCTTTTGAAGACAGGCCCTGAGGTTCAGCTTGGCCCGGTGAATGATGACCCAGAAATTCGCCGGCGACACTTTCAGGTCCCGGCAGATGTCCTCCGTCGCTACATCGTCAAGATGCTTAAGCGAAAATATAGACCGCCACAACGCGGGTAGACGCTGGATGCACCGCTGCAGGATGGCCGCCAGCTCGCGACGCAATGTCGGATCAGCCATCTCCGCCCCAAAGGGCCGGGGAGCAAACTCCTCCTTCCAATGACCGTTGTCAGCCTCGAAGAACTCCAGCTCCGGCCCCTGATCTACGCGCTGCATCAAAAGCCCCGAATTCCTCTTCCGGTATACTTCGATGATCTTATACTTCAGGATCGCCGTCAGCCAGGTTCGCTCGGAACTGGCCCCCCTGAAATCCGCCAATTTCTCCAGCGCCGCCAGGAAGGTCTCCTGCACAAGATCCCGCGCCTGCTCTTCATCTTCCAGCCTGCTCACCGCATAAGAATACAAATAGTCCGCATACCGCCCCACCCATTGCCTCGGGTCAGGCGCGACTGCCGCCGATTGAAATAGCTTTTTTTTCATGCCATACCTTGCTTTCGGAGAAATTCATCCCCGTCCCCGCCTTGAACCACCGGCTGAAATGGGCCGTGCTGGCAAATCCCAGCTCCTCTGCCACTTCCTTTGCCGATTTGTCGGTGAAATAAAGATAGCGCTTTGCCTCCAAAAGGATCCGCCTCCGGATCAGCTCCGAAGGAGAGGGATAGTTGCACAATCCGAATAGATTCGCCAGGGTCTTCGGCGACTTGTTCATGCTCTGCGCATAGAACTGCACCTCGTGCTGGCTCCGGTAATGCACCTCCAACAAGAGGTTGAACTTCCGGATGATATCCATCCGGTCCGATCCCTGCTCGCGATACTCCTCCGCTTGCTGTCTGGCGATCCGGGTGACCTGGATGATCAACCGCTTCAGCACCGTACGAAGCATTTCCCCCTGTATCTTGTCCCGGACCTGCATGTCCTCGATACACTGCGACTTCAGCATCAGCAGGCAGCACCGCTCCTCGGGCGAAGGCTGGATGAAAAAGGGATGCCGGATCCCATAAAAGAGAAATCCGACACATCCTACCTCTGCATCATGATCGACAATACAATAGAAATCCCGGTTGAACTGCCAGGCGATAAGCTTCTCCGGCGCCTCGAATGAAAAGCTTTGGTTCGCCACCAACGGCAACACGGCGCCCGCCGGCATCCGGTAGCTGATTTGATCTATCGTCACCCTTTGCTCCTCCTCCGCGTTGAACACGATCGTATTGACCATTTCCTGGCTGCCATCGAGCAAACCCTTTCCCCGCAGGCCGGGATCGCCGATATGGATACTGAACTTCCCATGGGTGGCTCGGTCCTCATACTGCCATTTCATATGCAATGTTTTTAGTGGGCCACCCAAAAAAGCGCGGGCGCCCACCCCTTGGTAGACGCCCGGCCGATTTCCTTACAAACTATTGTAAGAATACTTTGATAATATTGGGGATCGATGGTAAAGTGGTGAAAGCGTTGGGATTAGGAACAACCGAAATAGGCTGGCTCTCCGTCAGCGGAGTGCCCGCGAGGTTGAACTGGGTCACACCCGCCCCCGGGAATTGATCCACCGCGGTTCCGTCATTGTATAGTTGGAGGGTGGACGACAGGTCGCCGGTCTGCGTCGCGTCTACGCCGTTTCCTGTAGACGCAAAGAACCAATCGTTGGAAAAACCATACATCGTGGCGATCGCCAGCCTATCCCCCTTCAGGACGGAGATTTGCTGCGAGACCTTGCTGCCCGCCTGGCCGTTGATCACCGGCAACAACACCTTCGAGCTCGGATCAGGCAGGATGTACACACTCTTCACGCCTTTCAATCCCTTGAGATAGTTGGCCAGCGTATCGGCCACACCGCGCTGCGCGAGATATTTCAAACCCTGCCCCCGGTCCAGCTCGCCCACTTTATAGATCGGGTTGTCGATCCCGTTATACACCACCACCAGGATCGGCGACAACGGCGTAAAAATGCCGGTGACCGACTGGACATAAGCCCAAAGCTGGGAATTGTCCCCCATTTCCGCAATATTGGTCAGACCATGCGCCGTCGGTTGACCCGAAGTATACAAGGGCGTCGGGGCCAATAAATTACCGCCGACAATATAGGACACAGCCCACACCCCGGGACTCAGCGGGGTCTCGTTTGCCGTCCCGCCCGAGATGTTCTGCAGCGTCAGGGTAAAATTGGAATTCCCGTTGTACTTCAGCGTCGCCTTCACCAACTGCGAGGCCGGCAGGTAGGTATTGCCCTGCGCATCGGTTCCGTTTACCTCGATGATATTCTTGCTGTCCGCCGTCCCGGGATGAGTCACCGTCGGTCCGGGCTTTTGATTCACCCTGGTGCCATTATCCCAAAGCCGTACCTGCGCGGACACATCTCCCTCGATGGGATTGCCCGTGTTGTCATAGACCTGGATGCCTGGATTGGCCGGCGCAAAGAACAGGTCGTTCGACCAGCCGTACATCGTGGCGAAGCTCAGCGCCTCGCCCTTGGCAGCATAAAAGCTGATAGTCGTCGACTGACCCGGCAGGATCAATGCCGGCGATCCGGTTCCCTGGAAGGTCCCCGATTCCACAAGCGGCTGGGACTGAAGGACATTCTCGACCGTCAACGTTTCCACCTGCGGCGCACCGCCGCCGGGATGGCCCTCTTTCTTACAGGCACTCATGACAAAAGGCAGGGCGGCAAGGGCCGGCCACCAACCGATCTTAGCAAAACGATTCATATAGTTCAATTTTGTATGACAAAAATATCCGGGACGGGAGGCGGGGACAATGTCTATACTTCCCGGCCAATTGACGGGATCTCCCGAATTTGCCGCAATCGCCGCCGTGGTCCATGGGACCAGTAAAAGCACTGAAGCCAATAGTTCCACAATACCCGTGCCGATCCGGCCCCAGGGCTCCATCCCCAACGTCGAAAAGATGTATACCGAATCCTCCGCGCCCGAGAAATTGAAGAACAGGGTCTGTAGAAAAATAACAGCAACCAGTACTCGCAATATCCAGAATAGAATGATCTTCTTTTGCATGCTCACTCCTTGTCCTTTAATGCCGGCCAGTTCTGGTCGGCTTTTTGGATCATCGTCGCCCGGTCCTTCGACCAACTCTCCTTCACCTTCAGGTTGTAGTTGAAATAGAGCTTGCCGTCGATCACCGACCAGGTATCTACCTGCGTCGGGGCCTTATGACCCTGCGCGGTCCCATAAGCGCAATACCCGCCATATTGCGGCGCATATTTTTCCGGATCGGCGGTAAAACTTTCAAGGTTCTTCCGGCTGGCAAAACACCAGGTCGCGCCCTGCCACTCATAATGCAGGCTGTCCTGTCCCTTGACGGCCCGGGATTGAGTGAAGAATGCGACCGGATCATAGCCTTTGATGGCCTTGCCATCCGCAATGTAGACAGCCGATTTTTGCGCCTTCGCGCCCATCAGCAGGCCCAACGCCAGGACCGCTGTTGTAATGGTCTTTTTCATGTTCAGTGCTTGTTTTTTTGTTTGATCCAATAATTGACCGCACAAAAATGCACACCGAACGATACCCGGAAAATGCCCGAAGTTCCCGATCCATTACCCCGATTTCCTTTTCTTGCCATATGGCAACCCGCCTCTCCCAACCACGATCTTACTTTGTAGGAAACCGCAATCTATGTCCACCATGCCTGTCTACGTCCCGCTTCTCTTCGGCGCCAGCGTCCTGGCCGCAGTCTTCACCCTCTGGCGCGCAGCTAACCGCTCCCGGGTCCTCCTGATCTTCGCCGCAGCGTGGATCGCCCTGGAATCAGTCATCCCACCGGTCCTTCCCCTGCTGGCCATTCCCCCAATGCTGATCATCATCGCCTTCCTCGCAACAAAAAAAGGCCGGGGCTTCATCCACACCCTGGACCTTCCCACCCTGACCCTGTTGCACACGCTCCGCATCGTCGTCGAGTTCGTGCTTTACCAACTGTACCGCTACCACGCCATTCCCATTCTCATGACCTTCGAAGGCCGCAACCTCGATATCCTGTCCGGCCTTTCGGCCCCACTGGTCTATTATTTCGCGTTCGTTCGTCACCGCATGCCCACACGCTGGCTGATCACCTGGAACCTCGCCTGCATCGTTCTGCTCTTTAATGCCGTGGCCTATGGCGTCCTCACCGCCCCCGGTCCCCTCCAACACCTCTCTTTCGACCATCCCAATATCGCCCTCCGGCATTTTCCATACGTTTTGCTGCCCGGCGTCCTCGTTCCGATCGTCCTCTTTAGTAACGCTGCATCAATTGTTAAGTTGTTGAAAATTAGGGAGATAAATGGGGATAAGTTTTTCGTCGAAAAGCTGGGGTAAACTTTGGATTATTGTTCTTTTAATCTAATTTTAATCTTGTTTAAACCTTTGCGACAACCCCGCAAACCACCGAATGCAAGACCTATTAGACAAAAAAGAGCAATCCTATACCGTTAGAGGAATGATCCTGAGTTTCGTCCTGGGCGCTGCCACTGCTGTGTTCTTTTGGTTCCTTTTCTTCCGGTTATTATAGCCCTTACCGTTGTAAAATATTGAAAGCCAGGTTTATTGATCCAGCATCACGGTGATCGTGCGCCCGTTGAGCCGCTGGTCGATTACAAGTTGACATGCCAATCGCGCGGTCCCTGCACTCTGACCCGCTTTACTAAGCGTCGCCGTTTCATTCCGGTCCATCCCCGTCAATTCCCCAGGATCGCCGTCAACCAACACCCGGCAGGTCCCGCATCGCCCCATCCCCCGGCAATCCCCAAACCCATCGACCCACACCCGGTCGTAGATGAGCGCCATCAGGCTCCGGTATTCACCCGGCCGGGTCACCAACTCATGCACCGAGTCCCCCGCCACCACCCGGAGGTGTATGCGCTCATTTCGGTCTGCCATCAGTATGCCCGTCCCCATTATCGCGCAGTAGCCCCCAGTTTCTCCGCCATCGCCAGAGCCTTTGGAAACAGCAGGTTGTTCTCGAGATGGATGTGAAAATGCAGCGCCTGCTCGAACTCCTTCATCAACCCATAGCAAACGCGGTAGGTCGTACACCCATCCGCAGGGACAGTATAATGATCACTCAACTGCGCCATAGTCCGCAACCGCTCTCCTTCGGTTTCATGCTCCTGCTCCATTGCCCCGATAGGGTTGGCGATCGGTCCAAAAAAAGTCTCCGGAACGCTGTCCGTTTGCACCATCTTCCGGATCGCCGGGAAAAGGATCAGTTCCTCCCGCTTCATATGCTTCGTCAGCTCCCCCGCACTCTCCTCAAAGATCGCCTTGATCCGGTGTAACTCCGCGTGAGCCTCCCCGTGAACCACGGCGATTTTCTCCAAATATCCAAGGATCGGGGGAATCTGCCCGGTCGCCTCGCGATGATATTTCTTCTCGATAAAATCCGCCAGCAGATCCAACGGCCAGGCGCCATAGTCCATAGCCGGCCGGCCCGATAAAGCACCGCCCCAGGCAACGCCGCCACCGAGTAATTCCCGCAGCTCGCCGGCAACCGGCCCCACACGCTCCTCCCCGCAAGCCTCGGCCAGCTTCCGATGTCCGTTGCAACAGAAATCTATCTGATGCCGCTCGAATATGGCCGCCGCCCGCGCATCCCGCGCCACGATCTCGCCAACCGTACATTGCTCTATATTCATTGTGATCCAATTTTCAGGCAAAGATAGGACGAAAATAATAAAAGACAAATTTGTCTTTTATTTAAGCGAACGCCATCCTATTTACCCCGCTTCTTCTCCCGGTATTCCGAAGGAGTAATGGAGAACTTCGACTTAAAGACCGTCGAAAAATAGGCCTGCGAAGAATACCCCACCCGCGAAGCTACCTCCGAAATGGAGTATTGCATATCCGCCAGCAAAAACTTCGCCTTTTGCAATCGCACCGTAGAAATATAATCATTCACATTGTACCCCATCAGGGCCTTTACCTTCCGGTATAGCTGAACCCGTGAAATGCCGATCTCCCGGCAGATATCATCCACCGAAAAATCCTCATTAGGTATATTATTCTCCACGATCGCAATGAACTCATTGACGAACTTCCGCGTCACCTTCGTCGCCATTCCGGGCCGCGCCTCCAACGGCAGCTCGCTGGTATAATGCTCCCGCAACACCGACCGGTTATTCAGCAGGCACTTGATCGTCTCCTCCAGATACTCGAGGTTGAACGGCTTCACAATGAAGGCGTCCGCCCGGTGCTTGATTCCCTTGATCTGGTCCTCGATCGCGCCCTTCGCCGTCAGCAGCACGATCGGGATATGCGAGGTCCGCAGATCCTGCTTCAGCAGCTCGGTTACATGCAGCCCATCTTCCCCCGGCAGGATAATATCGGAAATGATCAGGTCGGGCACAAGGTCGTACGCCTTGGCGATCCCAGTGGCCGCATCCTCGGCCTCATACAGCTCATACTGATTGCCAAGCCGCCGTTTTAAGAACACCCGCAGATCGTCATTGTCTTCGATCACCAGAAGCGAATGCTCCTTATGCCGCGAGGGTAGGGTAGGTTCGTCGGCAAAAGATATCGGCTGGATGTCCGCCGTATAGATACTGATGTCCTCGGTACTGGGCTGCAGCTGAGGTTTCTCCGTAGCCGTCTCTGTCTCCCCCAGGTCCTCCCGTCTCAAAGGCAACGTGACCGTAAACGTAGACCCCTTCCACTTGGCGCTCTGAATAGTGATCGTCCCGCGATGGAGATGGATCATCTCCTGGGTCAGCGACAGCCCCAGCCCCGTTCCCTTGAAGGCCTTTTTGTTCCCCTGGTAGAAGAGATCGAACGCGTGATCGGCCTCCTCCGGCGTCATCCCCACCCCGGAATCCTGCACGGCAATCACCAGCCTCTCCCGAACGCCGTCCACCGTCAGCGAAACATGGATGGTGCCGTTCTCATTGGTAAACTTAAAAGCATTGGAAAGCAAATTGAACAGCACCTTGTCGAGGATATTCACATCGAACCAGAGCCGCAGATCCCTCGCCTGGCTGACAATACTGAAGCCAATGGACTTCCGCCGGGCGATCTCGTGGAAGCTGCCCGCGATCTCCGTCACGAAATCCGTAATATTATTCTCCGAAACGACCAGCCTCATCTTGTTCTCCTCGATCTTCCGGAAATCCATCAGCTGGTTGATCAGCCGCATCAGCCGCATGGCGTTCTTCTGCACCAGCTGGAGGTTGTGCTTTACCGTAAAATGCAGCTTCGGCGACGCCAACACGTCCTCCAGCGGCCCCAGGATCAGCGTCAGCGGCGTCCGGAACTCATGGGAGATATTCGTGAAGAAATTGAACTTCGCATCCGTCGCCTCCTTGGCCTTCGCCGTCATCTCGATCAACTGGTTCCGCTGCAATAAGATCTCCTCATTCTGACCCGCCAGCCGCCGGTTGATCCGCCGGTTGTTCCGCAACGCAAAAAACGCGATGCCCCCCAATATCCCGACAAGCACCAGTGCCGTGATCGCGATATACAGCAGGTTCCGCTGGTTATGATAGATGCGCTGCTGCTCCTGCAACAACGCATATTGCTTCTCGATATCATGCGTCTGGTCGTTGATGCGATCGGTCTGCTGCTTCATCACCCGCACATTCGTGCTGTCGATCACCACCGTCGGCATGATGGTCTCCTTATGAAAAGGCTGCTTCTCGAGAATGGCAAAGGCAGTTTTTATCGCCTCCTCCCCGCCGGTAGGCGTAAGGAAGGTCGCTTGCAGGATATGATCCGCAACCAGCTGAATGCCTCCACCCGGCCCCGAAAGCCCGTCGATCCCAAAGAACCGCGCCGATCGCTCCATCCCCATACTCTTATAAACTTCAAAAGCGCCGAGCGCCATAGGGTCGTTCTGCGAAAACACGACGTCATCCGGCGCCAGCCGGTCCCTTATCTTCAAAAAAGCGGCAGTCGACTTGTCCTGCAGCCAGTCGCCATACACCCTCGCCTTGATATGCATCATCGGCCTCAACCGCACCCGGTCCTCAAACCCCCGCTGCCGCTCCGCCGAAGGGGTAGACCCCTGCAGCCCGATGGCTTCAATAATATTGGCGGTGTCATGGACACAATTCGCCAGGTAGTCGGCCGCCATCCGCCCCAGCTCATAATTATTGATGCCGATAAAGCTCGTATAAAGATCCGACGCCGTCCGGCGATCGATCACAACCACCGGGATCCCCCGGTTGTACG
Source organism: Puia sp. (assembly GCF_035546395.1). GTDB lineage: Bacteria > Bacteroidota > Bacteroidia > Chitinophagales > Chitinophagaceae > Puia. Next base: position 358,306 of record NZ_DASZXR010000002.1, read on the forward strand.
CCTCCTCCACCACCGAAGTCAGCGGCTTGGCCTCGTTCGGCGAGACCAGCAGGATGTCGATGTTCTGATTCAGCAGGTCCTTGATCTGGCGCACCTGCAATTCACTGTTGTCATTGGCGCTCCGGTAGATCAACTCGGTTCCCGGATGCAGCGATAGCTCCCGCGCCATCGCCTCCCGCGTCGCCCGCTTCCAATTCTCAGTCCCCGTACATTGCGCAAAACCGATCCGGTAATGTTTTTCCTCCCGCCCCCCAGAACAAGCCGACAAAAAAAGAATGCAACCGATGTAAACAACAACAGGAAGTAGAAGACGATAAATGTTATACCGATACGTAGCAGTTAGCAAGGCAATCATACGGATAAAATTGACGATTTCGGGCAAAACACGGTTTCAAACGCGTATCAATCTTTTTCGAAAACCGAAGATTGAAGTGGATATTGAGGGCAAAGGGTAACAAAACCAAAAAATGCTGACGCAGGATTGTAAAGAGGAATAATGGTTCCGGATAAATTTACGACAATAAACGATTAATTGCCAATACAGTGATTGCTTTTTTCACTACATCATCCATTTCCGCAAAAAGTTGAAATGATTTTGGAAAGGCGCCAAACCCCGACCACCTATTTTGCCCCCGGAAAACAACTTGCTATATGAGAGGAAAAACAGTTCTTGCCTGGAGTCTCGTCATCGCGTTGGGTGGTTTCTTGTTCGGTTTCGATACAGCCGTCATCTCGGGCGCAGAACAATCCATTCAATCTTATTGGAGTCTTTCGGCCCTGCAACACGGCCTGACCGTATCCATCGCACTCATCGGTACAGTCATCGGCGCTCTCACCGGCGCCATCCCTTCAGATCGCTTCGGTAGAAAGCGTACTTTGTACATAATAGCATTCCTCTATTTATTGTCATCACTCGGCACCTCGCTCTCCACCAGCTGGCCGGCCTTCCTCTTCTTTCGCTTCATGGGCGGCATCGGGGTCGGCGCTTCCTCCGTAACATCGCCGATCTACATCTCCGAGATCGCCCCCGCAGGCCGCCGCGGAAAACTGGTCGGCCTCTTCCAGTTCAACGTGGTCTTCGGCATCGTCGTATCTTACCTCTCGAATTACCTCATCGGTCAATCCGGCGAACACAGCTGGCGCCTCATGCTGGGCATCCAGGCGATCCCCTCCGCCCTCTTCCTCCTTCTGCTCCGCTGGGTGCCGGAAAGCCCCCGCTGGCTCGTCCTCCACAAAGGCCAGGTCGAAGAAGCAAAAAAGATACTACTGCAGATCGACCCGCTGAACGGCGGCCAGGTCCTGCAAGACATCCGGCAAGCCATCGCCAACGACAAAAACCTGCCCTCCTCCGAAGCGCTCTTCACCCGCCGCTATCGGACACCCGTGATGCTCGCAGTCCTCTTTGCGGTCTTCAACCAGGTCTCAGGCATCAACGCGATCATTTATTATAGTCCCCGCATCTTCGAAATGACCGGCCTGGGCAAAAGTTCCTCCCTGCTCTCCACCGCCGGCATCGGTCTCGTCAACTTTTGCTTCACCCTCCTGGCCATGAATTTCATCGATCGCGTCGGCCGCCGCACCCTCATGCTGATCGGCAGCTTCGGCCTCATCATCACCCTCGCCATGGTGGCCTGGTCATTCTATGCCACCTCCCTCAGCGGCTGGATGGTGCCGGTCTTCCTGTTCATCTATATCGCCTTCTTCGCCTTCTCCCAGGGCGCCGTCATCTGGGTCTTCATCTCGGAGATCTTCCCCAACCCCGTCCGGGCCAAAGGGCAAACACTCGGCAGCGCCACCCACTGGGTCATGGCGGCGATCATCGCCTTTTCCTTCCCCTATCTCGCCGAAAAGGCCGGCGGGGGTAACACCTTCCTGTTCTTTAGCGTGATGATGTGCATCCAGCTCCTCTTCGTCTGGAAGCTCATGCCCGAAACAAAAGGAAGGTCCCTCGAACAAATCGAATACTCATTAACATGAACTACCCCGTCGTCTGCTTTGGAGAGATCCTCTGGGACATCTTACCCGACAACGTCGTCCCCGGCGGTGCACCGATGAACGTCGCTTACCACCTCCGGAAGCTCGGTATCCGCCCCGCGCTGATCACCCGCGTCGGTCTCGACAACTATGGCAAACGCCTGATCCAGCTGATGGAAAAACAAGACATCCCCATCGACTTCTTCCAGATGGACTTCGAGCTGGACACCGGCAAAGTGACGACGATGCCCGGCGATGGCGAAGATATCCACTATGACATCGTCAAACCCGTCGCCTGGGACAATATCCAATGGGACGACCAGTTCACCCCCCTGCTCCAACAGTGCCGCTATTTTATCTTCGGCAGCCTCAGTACCCGCACGGTGAACAACCGTGACCTCCTGTTCCGCCTCCAGGACCTCGCCGGCTACCGCGTCCTGGATATCAATCTCCGTCCCCCGCACTACAACCGCTGTATCCTCGAACGCCTCCTGGCCCACACCGAACTCCTCAAGCTCAACCTCGGCGAGCTGGAAATGCTGACCGGATGGTTCTCCGGTTATCGATCGGAACGGGACCGCATCAAAGCGATCCAGGACCGGTTCCACATCCCGACCGTCGTCGTTACAAAAGGCAGCCACGGCTCGGTGATGACCACCGAAGGAGAATTCTATGAACATCCCGGCTTTCGGGTCGATCTGGCAGATACTGTCGGCAGCGGCGACGCTTTCCTCGCCGGCTTGCTCTTCCAGCTGGCCAACAACACCCCGCCGGACAAGGCCATCGAATTCGCCAGCGCCATGGGCGCACTCATCGCCAGCTACAGCGGCCCCTGCCCCGAATACCGGGTGGAAGAAGTCCAGAAATTAATTGCGCATTAAAATACAAACACTCAACGATTATGAGAAAAGTACAGATTGTTTTGCCATTGCTGCTCCTAAGCCTGCTGGCTTTCGCTCAGCAAAAGGTCATTACCGGGACCGTGGTGAAGAGCACCACGAAAGAACCCCTCGAAGGGGTTACCGTCCATGCCGGGGCAAAGTCGGTGATGACGGATGCAGCCGGCCACTTCTCCATCCCCGCCTCCCCGGGTGAGACGATCACCCTGAGCTACGTAGGCATGAACAACCTGCAGGTGAAGGTTACGCCGGCCACCACCGAGCTCAGCCTCGCGATGATCGAAGGGATCAACGACCTTAACCAGGTCGTCGTCACCGGTTATAAATCGGAGAAAAAAGTCGACCTCACCGGCGCCGTCTCCGTGGTCAATCTGGCCGCCATAAAAGACGTCCCCACCACCAGCCCCATGCTGGCGCTGCAAGGCCAGGTCCCCGGTCTCTATATCGCCGCCGACGGCTCACCCACCGGCAGCAACGGCAACCCACCCACGATCCTGGTCCGCGGGGTAAATACCCTCGGAAACACCAATCCGCTCTATATCATCGATGGAGTGCCTACCACCCGCTACGAGGACTTCGCCAACCTCAACTCGGCGACCATCGCCTCCATCCAGGTGCTCAAAGACGCCTCGGCCTCCTCGATCTACGGTTCCCGCGCCTCCAATGGGGTGATCATCGTCACGACAAAGGATGGCAGCACTGCCGGGGATAAGTTGCACGTCTCCCTCAACTCCAACGCTACCTGGCAAACCGAACGCCCCTGGCAGGAAAAAGTGCTCAACTCCGAAGACCGCGGTAAAGCGCTCTGGCGAGCCGCCGTAAACGATGGCACCGATCCGAATAATCTCGTCAATCAGATCTACACCTTCGACTGGAACAACGACTACACAAACCCCGTCCTCAATAAGGTCAACATCGCTCCCTTCGTCGGCGGTAGCCAGCTGGAACCGGTCGGCAACACCAACTGGCAGAATGAACTGTATAAAACGGCGCTGATCACACAAAACGACATCGGCATCGCCGCGGGCAACTCCCGCAACGGGGTCTCCATGGACTTCGGGTATCTTAACAACGACGGCCTGCTCCAATATACGTACTACCGCCGCTACAATGCCCGCATCAACTCGCACGTCAGCGGGTTCAACAACCGCCTGAAGATCGGCGAGAACTTCCAACTCTCCCGCACCACACAGGTCGGTTCGGCAACAGATGTCGGCGGCGCATGGTCGCCCACCCTGGCGCTCATCCTCGCCCCCACCATCCCCCTGCGCAAGACGGATGGTACCTACGGCGGCCCCATCGGCCCCGGCTATACGGACCGCAATAACCCGGTCGATGTTCAATATCTCAACCGCTGGAATACCAACAACCGGCTCCAGCTCTACGGCAACCTCTACGCCGAACTGGAGGTCATCAAAAAGCTCGTGCTCCGCACCAGCTTCGGCTTCGACTACGACGACGAACCCAGCCGGAAGATCTCCCTCATCGGTAACGAAGGCCCCGTTCAATCCTTCAACAGTCTCACGCTCACGCAGGCCAAGGAATTCACCTTCACCTGGACGAACACCGCCAACTACAACCTCGAGATCGGCGAGCATCGCCTAAATATCCTCGGCGGCATAGAATCGGTTCACGACGACTACCAGGTCTTCAACGGCAGCGTTACCAACTTCGCACTCCAGGATCTCGATTACTTCCAGCTCGGCTCCGGCTCCGGCACCCAGACGACCACCGGCAGCGCCACCGGCTACCGCCTGCTCTCCCAGTTCGGCAAGCTCTTCTACGGCTACGCCGACCGCTACCTGGCTTCCTTTACCCTCCGCCGCGATGGCTCCTCCCGGTTCGGAACAAACAACCCCTACGGCTATTTCCCCGCCGGCACCATCGGCTGGCGCATCAACAACGAGGACTTCTTCCGGAATGTCCATTGGGTGTCCAACCTGAAGCTCCGCGGCGGCTACGGCATCGTCGGCAACCAGGCGATCGGTAACCTCTCTGCCTACACGCTCTTCCAATCCAACTACGGTACCAGCAACCCCGCTTATCCGGCATGGCTCAACACCGGCACCGCCTATGACCTCAACGGGACCAACACCGGCACCCTTCCCTCGGGATTCGTTCAGACACAGCTCGGCAACCCTAACCTAAAATGGGAACAGACAAAGGAAACGAATATCGGGATCGACTTCGGGTTCATGAACGAATCCCTCACCGGCAGCTTCGACTGGTTCAACCGCAACACAAGCAACATCCTCATCCAGCCGCCCATCGCCGCCGCCGTGGGCGAAGGCCAGCAACAATGGCTCAACGGCGCCAGCATCAATAATAAGGGTTGGGAATTCGTCCTCAGTTACCAGAATACCACCGCCGGAAAATTTCACTACACCGTCACCGGCAACCTCAGCCATTTCTCAAACGTGATCACCCAGCTGCCGGAAGACGTCCGCTCGGCCTACCCGGGCGACCCCAACCATAGTATCATCGGTCACTCCCAGTACTCGGTCTTCGGTTACAAAGCCAACGGCATCTTCCAGAACGCGCAGGAAGTGTCCTCCCACGCAAGCCAGCCCGGCGCCGCCCCCGGCCGCATCCGCTACGATGACCTCGACGGCAACGGCAAGGTCGACGTTCTCGACCAGACCTGGCTCGGCACCACGCTGCCAAAACTCCTCTTCGGCATCCGATTCTCGGCCGATTATAAGAATTTCGACGTTTCCCTCTTCGGCAGCGGAGTCGCTTCCGTGACCGTTTATGACCCGGCAAAAGGCTTCAACACGACCATCGCCCCGAACACTAACGCCGGACCGGGAGTCTTCAGCGCCTGGACGCCACAGAACACAAAAGCGTCCATACCCGCGCTGACGGTGCTCAACCTCAACAACGAAGGCCGGACCTCCAATTACTATTTCGTCAACGGCAGCTTCTTCAAACTCCGCAACGCGATGCTCGGCTATACCCTGCCGAAAACGGTGGCGGCAAAAGCCGCCCTGCAAAGCCTGCGGTTGTATGTCTCCGGACAAAACCTCTTCGCCATCAAATCGGGCAAGCTGACCAGCAAAGACCCGGAACGCACCAACTTCAACTCCTGGCCCGTACCCACCTCGGTGACCGTCGGGATCAACGCAAATTTCTAACACCTTAAAAAAGCAATATGAAAAATAAATGGATATACGGTCTCCTGATGATAGCTGCGCTATCCTCCCTTGGCTGTAAGAAATATCTCGACTACAAACCCCAGGGCGCCCTTTCCCAAAGCGATCTGACAACCCCCACCGCGGTGGACGGTCTCGCCACGGCCGCCTACGCCGGCATTGCCAACGACTGGTGGGACGCTCCCATCACCAGCAACTGGGAATGGGGCAGCATCCGCAGCGACGACGCCTACAAAGGTGGCGGAGACATCGGCGACCAGGGCCAGATGGACCGATACGAACAATTCTATCTCGTCTCTCCGGATAACAACGGGTTCGGCGACTTCGGCTTCCCCGGCGCATGGATCAGGGCCTATGCCGCGATCTCCCGCTGCAATGTCGCCCTGAGAGCGCTCGACAAGCTCACCGACGCGCAATTCCCGAAACGCACGGTCCGCATCGGCGAAATGCGCTTCCTCCGCGGCCACATGTTCTTCCTGCTGAAAATGCTCTTCCGCGACGTCCCCTGGTTCGACGAGACAGCCACCAACGACGATATCCTCAAGATCTCCAACACGATGTCCAATGACTCGCTCTGGCAACACATCGAAGCGGACTTCCAGGCAGCGATCACCGACCTGCCAACTACCCAACCCGGCGAACCCGGCCGTGCCAACCAGCTGGCGGCAAAAGCCTATCTCGCCAAGGCCCTTCTCTATCATGCCTATACGCAGGACGATAATTACAATGTCACAGGCGTCGACCCCGCAAAGCTCCAGCAGGTGGTCACGCTCCTGCAGGATGTCATCGGCTCCGGCAACTATAACCTGAACACGGATTTTGCCTACAACTTCCTCGACGGGCATGATAACTCGCCGGAATCCATCTTCGCCATCCAATACTCCATCAACGACGGAACGGCGATCGGCGGCCGTCTCAGCATGTCCACCAGCCTCAACTATTTCGCCGGCGCGCCCCAGTACGGCTGCTGCGCGTTCCACATCCCGTCCCAGAACCTGGTCAACGCGTTCAAAACTGACGCCAACGGCGTCCCCGAATTCACCCACTTCAACGATCCCGGCGCCGAAATGAAGGACAGCATCGACTTCTGGACCAACGGAGTCGACCCCCGCCTCGATCACACGGTCGGCATCGCCGGACACCCCTACAAATACAACGCGGCTATCCCCTACGAACACAGCTGGGAACGCCTCTCGGGCGTCTATGGCGGCTTCGGCACGATGAAAGAGCTCCAGCTCTCCACCTGCCCCTGCTTCAAAAAGCTCGGACCATTCTATGGCACCTCCGTGAACATGGACGTGATCCGCTACGACGATGTCCTGCTCATGCAGGCGGAAGCCTACATCCAGCTGGGTAACCCCAACGCCGCACTCCCCCTGATCAACCAGGTCCGCGCCAGGGCCGCCGCTATCAGCCCCCTCGTGAAACGCACCGACGGTACCTATCCCAGCAACTATCGCATCGACGTCTACAAACCCGGTGTCAACGTCCCCACCTGGGATCAGGCCACCGCCTTCAAAGCCCTCCAATGGGAACGCCGCCTCGAATTCGCGATGGAAGGCTACCGCTTCTTCGACCTCGTCCGCTGGGGTATTGCAGATCAGGTGATGAACAACTATTTTGCGATCGAAAAGGTAAGACATCCATTCCTCGTCAATGCCCAGTTCACCAAGGGCAAACACGAATACTTCCCGATCCCCCAGGAACAGATCGTCTTCACCAACGGATTGTATAAACAAAATAAAGGCTACTAATATGCGCAGATTCATGCTTGCCGCCGCATTCCTGGGTTTAACTGCCGCCGCCCCGGCCCAGGGTGACACACCCACCCCGCAATGGCGGCCCGTCTACCACTTCACGCCCACAAAGAACTGGACAAATGATCCAAACGGCCCGATCTGGCTAAAAGGCGAATACCTCCTCTACAATCAGCAGAATCCCTTCGAGAACAAATGGGGCCACATGAGCTGGGGCCACGCCACCTCCAAAGATCTCCTCCATTGGAACCACCACCCCATAGCGATCCCCGAGATCATCGACAAAGCAAAAGGGGACACCGTCTGGATCTTCAGCGGCTCGGCCGTCTGGGACGAACACAACACAAGTGGTTTTTGCACTGGGGGCAGCGGCTGCCTCGTGGCCATCTTCACCGGCCACCAGCCCAACCTCCACAAAGAATCCCAATGGATCGCCTATAGCAACGACGGCGGGAAGACGTTTACACAATATGCAAAGAATCCTGTCATCGATCTCAACATGCGGGATTTCCGCGACCCGAACGTCTTCTGGCACAAGCCCTCGAACCAGTGGGTGATGAGCGTCGTCCTGACAAACGAGCACAAGGTCCGCTTCTACGGGTCGCACAACCTGAAGGATTGGGCAGTTCTCAGCGACTTCGGGCCCCAGGGTTTCACCGGGTCCGGCTGGGAATGCCCCTCGCTGACCCAGCTACCGGTAGAAGGCGGTGGCTCCAAATGGGTGCTCATGAATTCGGCCGGCGGCAGCGCACGGGGCACGTTCATGCAATATTTCATCGGCAGCTTCGACGGCAAAACCTTCACCAACGATAACCCGTCATCTCTCGTCCTGCCTGTCGACGAAGGCGACTGCTTCTACGCCGCCATCCCCTGGAACGATATGCCCGGCAACCAGAAGATCCTGATCGGCTGGATGGTCCCCGGCAAACAGAAGACCTTCCCCTGGACCGGGCAGATGTCCATCTCCCGCGATATGCGCCTCCGCCACACGGCCGAAGGCCTCCGGCTGATCCAAACGCCCACCTCCATCGTGAAAAAAGCGCTCCCGGCGCCAAAGAAGACAAGCCTCCTCCAGTTCGAGGGCTCCAGCGAACTGTCCGCCGCAAAAGCCGATAACGCTTATTGGATCGAGACCGATCTCGAAGTGACGCCAAACACCACCGCCGGGTTCAGCATCGGCCGAAGCGCCGACGGTCAGCACGAAACGCTGATCGGCTACGACGCGGCCCGCCATGAACTGTTCGTCGATCGCTCGAAGATGGGTTCCGGCCCGGCGCCGGACCGGATCCGGCAGACCATCGCCCTCGGCGGCGTCAGCGGAAAGATCCACCTCGAGCTGCTCTTCGATAAGTCTTCCCTCGAAGTCTTTGTCAACGGCGGCGAAAAAGTTCTCTCCACCTATGTCTATCCGGACAAAGGCGCCACCGGCTGCGCGGCCTTCTCGAAAGGCGGCAGCGCTACGCTCAAAAATCTCAGGATATGGGACCTGTCAAAAATATAATGCTGCTCCTCGCCCTGTCGCTACACGCGACAGGGCAGGGGACCGCCCCGCCGGCGCCAATCCTGCCGGCTTTCACCTTCCTCACGGCCAATGGCGGAACGATCACCAACGCGAACCTTCCAACCAACACCCCCGTGCTCATCCTATTCGTCGACGTCGACTGCGAACACTGCCAAAAGGCCGTCCGCCACATGAACGACTCGGCTACCCTGTTCGCACGGCTGCCGCTCTACATGGTATCTACGGCCGACCAACCGAAGCTCAGGGCCTTCGCGCAAAAATATGGCCCCCGCCTGAAAGCCCGGTGGCTGCGCGACCCCGACGCCCGCAACATGGTCCGTTTCCGGCCGGTGCGGTATCCGGCAATGTTCCTATATTCACCCGAGAAACGCTTGCTCGATTATGAAGACAATGTGGAAGCTATTTTCAGGATTGAGCGGAATATTAGGGCTCTTCACCGCCTGTGACCGGCATCCGCCCATGCTCGAATCCCTGCCGGCTGCAACCACCGGCATCGCATTCGTCAACCGGCTTCCCGATAAACCCGGCCTCGGCATCCTCAGCTACATCTACTACTACAACGGCGCCGGCGTCGCCGCGGGCGACATCAACGGCGACGGCTTCCCCGACCTCTACTTCACCTCCAACACAAAAGGCGGTAACAAACTGTATCTCAACAGGGGAAACTTCCACTTCGAAGACATCACCACCCGCGCCGGCGTGGCCGGCAGCTCCGATTGGTGCACCGGCGTGACGATGGCCGACGTCAACGGCGACGGCCGCCTCGATATCTATGTTTGCGCAGTCGCCAATATGCAAGGCTTCCAGGGCCGCAACCAACTCTTCATCAACAAAGGCGACGGGACCTTCGCCGACAGCGCAGCCGCTTACGGCCTCGACTTCTCCGGCTTCGCGACCCAGGCCGTTTTCTTCGACTACGACCACGACGGCGACCTGGACTGCTTCATCCTCAACCAATCCCAGCACCCCAATCAGCATATCACCGACACGGCCAGCCGCCGCGGCTTCGATCCCAACGCCGGCGAACGCCTCTTCCGCAACGACCACGGTCATTTTACCGACGTCAGCGCCGCCGCAGGTCTCTATCGCAGCAGCCTCTGCTACGGCCTCGGCGTTGCCGTCGCCGACCTCAACAATGATGGATGGGAAGACATCTATGTCGGCAACGACTTCCACGAAAACGATTTTGAGTACATCAACAACGGCAACGGCACGTTCACCGAATCGGGCGCCGCCCATTTCCGCCACTACAGCCGCTACAGCATGGGTAACGACATCGCCGACTTCGATAACGACGGGAACCTGGATATCGTCACGGCGGATATGCTGCCGGGCGACGAAAAGACACTCAAAACCTACGGCAATGGAGAACACCTGGACGTCTATCAGCAAAAGATCGTCGCCAATGGCTACCAGGACCAGTATTCCCGCAATGCCCTTCAACACAACAACGGCGATGGCCGCAGCTTCAGTGATATCGGTCTCATCGCCGGCATCTCCGCGACCGACTGGAGCTGGAGCCCCCTCTTCGTCGACCTCGACAACGACGGCAACAAAGACCTCTTCATCTCCAGCGGCATCGTCCACCGCCCCCTCGACCTCGACTTCATCAACTTCTTCGCTAACCTCCGCGATCCGTCATCGTATGGCGGCCCCGACGCACTTCAAAAGGCAATGACCGGGAAAATGCCCGATGGCTCGTCACACCCCTTCGTCTTTCAAAATGCCGGCAGGCTCCAATTCACCGACCGTAGCGACGCCTGGGGCACGGCCGGCGTCCATGGCTATTTCAACGGCGCCGCCTACGCCGACCTCGACAACGACGGCAATGAAGACATCGTCATCAACTGCCTCGAAGGCCCCGCGGTGATCCTGCAAAATCACGCCCCAAAAAAACACTGGCTCAACCTGGTCTTCGATGCCTCCGTTGCCCGGTCCCCGGGCAACGGGACTAACAGATTCGGAATCGGAACAAAAGCCTATGTCTTTACCGGCAAAACCCGCCAATACCAACAATTGATGCTCACCCGTGGCTTCGAATCCTCCACCGAACCCCGCCTGCATTTCGGCCTCGGCGAATCAACCCACGCCGACAGCATCCTCATCATCTGGCCAAACCAACGCAGTCAGGTACTATACAACCAAAAAGCCGACACAACGATCACGATCCGCCAACAAGCAGCATCAACCATCACTATCCCGCACCAACAATCCCCAACGACCGAAACAACCCTCCCCTGGCGCCACCACGAGAACAACTACATCGACTTCAAACAACAATACCTCATCCCCCACATGCAATCCACCCGAGGCCCAAAACTCGCCGTTGGCGACGTCAACGGCGACGGGCTGGATGACTTCTTTGTCTGCGGCGCCCGGGGCCAGCCCGGTGCGCTCTTCATCCAACAAGCAAATGGCAGCTTCACCCCAACAGACACCGCTCTCTTCGCCCGCAACAGCCAAAGCGAAGGCGTCGACGCCACCTTCTTCGATGCCAACGGCGACGGTCATCCCGACCTCTACGTCGTCACCGGCGGAGCTGAACTCCCCGATGGCGACTCCGCCCTCGCCGATCACTTCTATCTCAACGACGGCCACGGCCATTTCTCGGAAGCCCCACTCCCAAAAATACTCATCAACAAATCCTGCGTCTCCGCCGCCGATGTCAACGGCGACGGCGCGATCGATCTCTTCGTCGGTGGCGGCGCGATGGCCGGCCGCTTCGGCGCACAGGAAACCCCATCGTATCTATTGATCAACGACGGCCATGCCCGCTTCAAACAAACCCTCCTCTTTACCGAAAAGGGCATCCCCACCTCCGCCGCTTTCGCCGACCTCGATGGCGACGGCACACCCGACCTCGTCGTCGCCGGCGAATGGATGAATATAAAGGTCTTCACCAACCACCACGGTTCCTTGCAGGAATCCCAACCCGCTGGCCCCAAAGGTCTCTGGCAAACGGTAAAAATCACCGACGTCGACGGCGACGGCCGCCCCGATATCCTCGCCGGCAACTGGGGCCTCAACACAAAACTCGCCGCCGGCAAGGACGGCCCCCTCAATTGTTATGTGAAGGACCTCGACGGCAACGGCACCGTCGAACAGCTGCTGACCTATTTTATCGGCGGCGAAGAATTCCCCTTCCTTGGGAAAGATCAGCTCGAACTCGCCCTACCCGCCCTCAAAAGAAGCCACCTCCGCTACGACGAGGTCGCCGGCAAGAACATCCGCTACCTCTTCGGCAACCAGCTCGACGACGCCCGCATCCTCCACGTCGATACCCTCGCCTCCCTCTGCCTCTTCAACAACGGCCAGGGCGGATTCATCCCGCAAAACCTTCCTGCCGAACTCCAGCTCTCACCCATCTTTAGCTTCGCCGCAATCAATGATCTCCAATACCTCGCCGCCGGCAACTTCTACGGCGTCCAACCCTACGAAGGCCGCTATGACGCGGCCAACCCCACCATTTTCACCTACGATAAGGGCTTCCGCTCCATCGGCGGCCTCACGCAGCAGCCCGGCGAATGGCGCGACGCAAAACTCCTCCGCACAGGCGCCGGCCGCCTCCTGCTTCTCGCCCGAAACAATGAACGGCTCCTCAAATGCTCCTTCCCTCATTGATGTTGCCCCCGTATAAAGCCTTCATGGTATGGATAAACTTTGGCACCGAGGGCCCTCAACGCCTCGTCCGCCTCCTTCGTCAAGTCGCCAAAGACTTCCAAACGCACAATCGGCGCTATCTCCGGCAACTCGGGAAACTTTGGCCCGACCTATTGAACTTGTTTTGTCATCGTATTTAGTTTGAATGATTAAGAAAATGAGCGCCCATCGATCAGCCGGCTGATAAAATTGGAAACCTCCGCCGGCTGCTCCAAAGGACTGACATGGCCGCCCTTGACGATTATTGTTTCGATGCGGGGCGGCGTCGGCACAAAGTCTTCCTCACCTCTCAGGGCAACGGCCTCGACTTTCAATGTTTCGATCAGGGAAGTGGAGTCTTCCGGATCGATCATAACAGCTTTGTCGATTTGCCTGATCTGCCGGTTGGACAAAATGCTCATCGGCCGTTTAAGCTGATCTGTCAAAGAAGGATCTTCTTTTAACGATCCGTTCCCGAACAAAGTCTTGGCGGACTGATCCATATAGAAATTCCTTAGCCCCAGCATCGCATGTTGCAGCCGGAAGCCGGCTCTTTGTTTCTTCGTTGCCGCTTTAAAGGACATGTTGCACAATCCAATGGATTCAAATCGTTCAGGATGTAGATGTGCAGCTCTTAAAATGGTCATGCTGCCCCACGAATGCCCGATTGCAATTACCCTTGGGATCTGTAAAGCGTCCAGTATCTCGATCAGCATAGTCGCACAGTCATTCACACTCCACTCTGATTTGGTGATCTTCCGGCTGGCGCCATGCAATGGCATGTCTACGGAAACAACGGTACGGTCGTTGATTTCCGCCGAATGCCTGTCCCACAGATGGTGGTCGAAATAGATGCCATGTAAGAAAGCCACCGGTGTTTTCCCGGAGCCGGTCTTCTTGATATCAACCGAGATCGTCCCAATACCGGTTGTTATTTCGGATTTATTTGTTGTATTCATTAGTTGCTTATTGATGGAGCCTGTTTGGAAAAAGTCGCGTCCGTTAATTGGTTGACCAGGAACCTGGCCATGTCGCTCAACGTGATGGATAACTTCAGCCCCTTGCCGTCCAGGGTGGCATGATATCTCCCTTTTGCCGGTCGGGCCACAATATTGGGACAGCGGACAATGGTCCAATTAAGCTGGCTGTTCATGACGATCGGTTCCATTCGGTTCTTGTCGTCGATGACCACTTTCAACCACTTCATAAAGTAGGGCAGAATGAATTTGGTGAAATACCACGGGTTATAACCGATACTGTTTCCGGCTCCGATATTGCTCATCGCCACCAGCCGGCTAACCTGCAATCTCTCCATTTCAGAGACGATTATCCTCATGGCGCCTGAAACAAAGGTTGTGGGTTGATTTCCTTTCGGACTGCCAAGACATTCAATGACCGCATCCTGGCCTTCGAGTACTTCCGATACCTTCTTTCTGTCCATGACATCGCCTTCAATGATGGTAAGTCTTTTATCACTGACTGAAACGGAGGCCCCGTTTCTGACCAATAGGGTTACCTGGTGATTTTGAGCTAAGGTTTCTTTTAAGACCGCATTTCCCGCGAAGCCCGTCGCACCGAAGATGACTACTTTCATTTTTATGTTGATTTATTTTCAAAACAAAAGTAGTCGCGTTTCGGAAGCTGGCCCTGACACAAAAGTGTCAAATTGGTTTATGCGTGAGTTTTTTTCTTATTCGGGTTAAAGATTGTCTCTCGATGCCAAGGTAAGATGATAAATAGGACAAAGACACCCTGTTGAACAAATTGGGGTTTGCTTCCATGAAATTGAGGTATCTGGTCTCGGCAGTGTCAAAAAGAAAGCTCTCGATCCTCCGGTGTAAGACTTTCAGCGCTTCCTCCGCTACGAGTCTTCCATAACGCTCCAAAATGGGAAACCTGTTATAAGCCTCTTGAATATGTTTGTATGAAAGGTTGACAACCGTCGTAGGCTCTATACATTGAAAGTAGTACTTGCTCGGGGTCTGGGTGATGAATGCAGGATAATGGGTTGCATACTGGTTTTCCCGGGGGAAATTCACGGATATTTGATTTCCCTTATCGTCAATGTAGAAGGTTCGTAATAATCCGGAATATACAAACCCTATTTCCCTTTGAATCGTGTTTGCGTGAAGATAAAAATGTTTCGGTTTCAGATTGGAAACCGTCAGGCCGTTTATCAGGTAGTTCAATTCTGCGGTCGTCACGTTGGGGCAAAGTACCCTGACGGAATTCAAATAGCTGTTAATGGCTTCTTTCATTGTACTATAGTCGGAGACGCGCTATTGGGTACAAAATTAGCAAATTGGCCTGCACCCTTTGGTAGACCGTCGCCAGCGCATTTCCTGAATGCATAAACCAAAAAAGGCGATATTTTTCCATAAGATAGGTAAAATTATCGGATATTTTATACTATATATAGTAAATATTATCCGATATTTGCAAAAAAGATGCAAAGGAACCTATTTCAGCCACTTGTAACCCATTTGGATAAGAAAGAATTCTCCATTCTGACCGGTGCCCGGCAAACCGGGAAATCAACTCTGCTCCGGCAACTGGAAGCCCATTGCAAAGAACTCTCAAAACCTGCTGTCTTTCTGAACTTGGAAAACAGGGATATCCTTACCGTACTGGATGAACACCCATTCAATCTTTTGAATTACTTACCAAAAGTAGAAGAAAGGGTGGTCGTCCTTTTGGATGAGGTTCAGTATCTAAAGGATCCTTCCAATTTTCTGAAGCTGTTGTACGATGAACAAGCCGGTCGAGTGAAGATCATCGCAACCGGAAGCAGCGCTTTCTATATAGACGGTCATTTCAAAGATTCTTTGGCTGGCAGAAAAAGGGTGTTCCAACTGCTAACCTGTTCTTTTGATGAGTATCTGAGGCTTTCAGACAAGGACTCTTTACTGGTAGAACTGCAACGGGTATTGGCAAATAAAGATGCGAGAACCACACAGATTGAATATTTGCGGCAGGAATGGGATTCATTTATGATCTACGGGGGTTACCCCGCCGTTATTACGGAACCCGACCGAAAGGAGAAAATTGAAAGGTTGAAGGAGATAAGAGATTCATTTGTAAAAAGGGACATTCTGGAATCCGGCGTACAAAACGAAACGGCCTTTTTTCATTTGTTCCGGCTCATGGCTGATCAAAGCGGCTGTTTAGTAAATGCGCACGAATTGTCGACCACGCTTCGAATCAAAAGCGATACGGTGAGCAACTACCTCCGTATACTTCAGAAATGCTTTCACCTGGCACTCGTGAAGCCTTTTTTTCGCAACCTTAGGAAGGAACTGACTAAGATGCCAAAAGGCTTCCTGCTGGATACAGGGTTGCGCAATAGTTTGCTAAATAATTTTCAATCCGTTTCGGACAGACCAGACAAAGGAGAACTTTGGGAGACAGCCTGCTTTAGAACCCTGATCGATCGATGGGGTCTGGATTCAGTATATTACTGGCGCACAGCCGACGGCAATGAGGTGGACTTCGTATTACCCGAGACCGAATCACCAATTGCCATCGAGGCTAAGTACGATGAGACGCTGATCAAGACGTCGAAGTACAAGAAGTTCAAAGAAGCCTATCCGGCCATTCCTCTACACTTCGTTTGGGCGCATCCCTTTAATGAGGATTTTTTCCGAAGGTTGGATTTCGCGAAGTAACTCGAGCCCCGAAAATCGACCCCGAAATTTTTATCACCGAATTTTTCCGTAATTTGACCCCGATTGCGTAAACTAGCTGCCATATTGCTCTGGGGTCTCCTCCTCTTCAACTGGGTCGGATACCGCGCCCTGCACGCCTACCTGCAGGACCAGGCCATCCGCCGGCTCGAAGCAAAGATTGACAAAGACCAATATCTGCCCGACCAGTTGCTCCATCTCAGGATCCCCACCACCCATCTTTCTTATTACACCCAACAGAACGAATTCGAACGCATCAGCGGCCGGATCGACGTCAATGGCGTCCCCTACCAATATGTGGCCCGCCGTATCGTCAACGACTCCGCCGAATACCTGTGCCTTCCCAACCAACAGACCCTCAGCCTGCGCAACAGCCAGAATGATTACTATTCCCTCGTGAACTCCCTCGGCTCCCGGCAAAAGGACCAGAAGGGGATCAAAACAAATTTCTTCGGGGATCCATACGAGCTGCCGGAAAAGTACACGGCCCGTAACGCCCCAACGATCCCCGTTTCACACAATTCTGTATACATTCTGCGCCTCACAAAAGATTCCCGGTCTCCCGCGGAACACCCCCCGGATAGCAACGCCTGATCCCGATCGATCCAAAACGCCTTCGCCATCGAAGGCCATCGTTGCATTCTATCAACTTTCAAACATGCCGTACATTCCACTGGAAGAGCATCTCCCGGGCATCACCGGGCTGCTCGAATATCGCCGCGATAGCGCAAAGCCTATCCGCGAGCTGACGCAAATTCTATTAAGAGGCGAATCTACACTCACCGAAGGCGAACGCGAACTCATCGCCACCGTTGTCTCCTCGCGCAACTACTGTCGTTTCTGCACCGCCGCCCATACCGCCGCCGCCAATATCCTGCTGGGCGACACCCACACCGCCGATGCGGTCAAGGAAGATATCGGCCAGGCCCCCGTAAGCAACAAAATGAAGACCCTCCTGACCATCGCCGCCGCGGTACAGGCCAGCGGCAAGAATGTCACCGCTGAAATGGTCGAAAGGGCAAAAAGCAACGGCGCCACCGACCGCGAGATCCACGACACCGTGCTCATCGCCTCCCTGTTCAGCCTTTATAACCGGTATGTCGATGGCCTGGCCACCATCACGCCAACCGACCCGAAATTTTATGAAGGACTCGGCGAGCGGACCACGCATCATGGGTACAACCGGCTGCCACAAGGCTATGATCACCTAAAACATGAAGCATGAAAAAGACCGGTATCTTCCTCCTCTGCTTTTTCAGCAGTATGGTAGGCGGCATCATAATGACCCTGATGTCCGTGTTCCTACCGGTAGTGGTAGGCGATCTCCAGGGCAAGCTTCCACCAGAAGAGATCAATAGGGTAGGGGCGACCATCAACTCGATCTTCATCTTTGGCTGGATGTTCGGCGGCGTCTTCTGGGGCATCGTCTGCGACCGCCTCGGCAGGATGCGCTCGATGGCCTTCGCCACCCTCTGGTACGGGCTCTTCACCGTCCTCACCGCAGCCGCACCCTCCTGGTGGACGATCACAGTCTGCCGCTTTTGCTCCGGCTTCGGCGTAGGCGGCGTCCTGGTAACGACGACGATCCTGGTCTCCGAGCTCTGGACCGGCAAACCCCGGGCCGTGGCATTAGGTATCCTGTCGATCTCGATCCCCCTCGGCATCTTCTCGGCAGGCCTGATCAACTTCCTGCTGCCCGTCTGGCGCCAGGCCTTCCTCGTCGGCAGCCTCCCGCTGGCCATTGGGGTCATCGCCCTCATCTCCCGCGCCGGCAGCGCCGCCGAAGTAAACGCAGCCGCAAAAAACACCCCCGCAAGCAGCGGCAACTTCCTCTCCCCGCAATACCGCTCCAACCTCTGGCGTGGCTCAGTCATCTTCGGCACCATGCTCATCGGCATGTGGGCCATCTTCGACTGGCTCCCCAGCTGGGTCCAAAGCGTCTCGGTCAACACCGACGCCCACCAGGACCGCGGCCTCAGCATGATGCTCATGGGCGGCGGCGGACTACTCGGAGGATTCGCCTCGGGCTGGATCATGCACGCCCTCGGCGTCCGCCGGACCATGCTGCTCTGCTTCTCGGTCTGCTTCATAATGGCCTCCCTGCTCTTCAAAGGCAACCACGCCTTCAGCGGTATCGCCTACCCCGAGACAGCCGTGCTGGCCCTTTTCTTCGGCATCAGCCAGGGAGCCCTCTCGGCCTATATCCCCGAACTGTTCCCCCCGTCGATCCGCGCGGCAGCCACCGGCTTCTGCTTCAACGTCGGCCGCCTCTTCACCGCCACCGCCGTATTCTTCGTCGGCGCCCTGGTCAGCGCCCTCGGCGGCTACGGCAACGCGATATTCATCTTTTCCTTCATTTTCATAATCGGTTTTGCAACCACCTACTATTCAAATCATGGCACATATCCCAGACCGGATGGAATCCGGTCAGTCCACGAACGTGGACAGACATCATGACGATGGGGGCGGGAAATTACCTTCCCCAAAATTTTCCGCTCACATCGAATTGGGCAACAACCTGCCGGGTATCCGCGGGCCGATGGCCTATAGTCCCGAAACGGCCCGCCCGCTCAACGAACTGGCGGAAGTCCTTCTTCGTGACGACGACAACACGCTCTCCCGCGGCGAACGCGAGCTGATCGCTACGTATACGTCTTATCTCAACGACTGCTTCTTCTGCCAGAACGTTCACGGCAGCCTGGCGCAGCACTATCTCGAATGCGACATGCCCACGCTCGACGCGATCAAGCTCCATCCGGAGACCGGTCCGATCAGCCCAAAGCTAAAAGCCCTGCTGCCCATCGCAGCCGCCGTCCAAAAAGGCGGGAAGAACGTCACCGAAGCAATGATCGCAAAGGCAAGAAGCGAAGGCGCCACCGACCGCGAGATCCACGACACCGTACTCATCGCCGCCGCCTTTTGTATGTACAACCGCTACGTCGACGGCCTCGCCACCTGGGCCCCCGAAGACCGGCAGTTCTACATCGACCGGGCCCCGCGCAGGGCCGCCGAAGGCTATATCGATTACGATCTCTATAAATAAAAAATTAACCATGCCTCACATCGCAGTAAACAACGAACTCGCAGGCATCCGCGGCCTACTCAACTTCCGCCCGGAAACCGCCGAACCCCTCGGTGAACTCGCCAACATCCTCCTCAAGGATACCGAAGGCCTCACCCCCGCCGAACGGGAGCTCATCGCCACGCACGTCTCTTATCTGAACGACTGTTTCTATTGCCACAACTCCCACGGGGCCATCGCCTGCATCTATCTCGACGGCGATATGCAAACCGTCGACGCCGTCAGGAAAGATCCGCAAAGCGCCCCGGTCAGCGACAAGCTCAAGGCGCTACTCGCTATCGCAGGTAAGGTCCAAAAAAGCGGTAAATCAGTCGAAGCCAGAGACATCGAACGAGCCCGCGAAGCGGGTGCCACCGACCGCGACATCCAAGACACCGTGCTCATCGCCGCGGCCTTCTGCATGTTCAACCGCTACGTCGACGGCCTCGCGGCAAACACACCCACCGACTTGACCACCTATGAACAAAGAGCCCGCCAGGTAGCCGCACGCGGGTATGGAAAACATATATACACCACCAAAACAAACGTATGAGAAACTTATATCGCCTTTTAGCAGGTCTGGCAGTGGTCCTGCCGCAAATTCTTTTAGCCCAAAATGCCGTTACCGGCACCATCACGGACCCCGCCGGTAACCCAATCGCCGGCGCCAGCATCGTCGTTCAGTCAACCGCCAAAGGCACCTCCAGCGACGTCGAAGGAAAATTCAGGCTCTCGGTCCCCGCAGGCGCAAAGCTCACCATCAGCAGCGCAGGCTTCAAATCCCAAACGATCGAAGCCAACAACGCCGAACTGAAGATCAGCCTCGAAGAAGATATCACCCACCTCGATGAAGTGGTCGTCACTGGCCTGGCCACAACCATCAAACGCAGAAACCTCGCCAACGCCGTCTCGACGATCAGCGCCCGCGAACTGAACGGCGTAGCCCCGGCACAGACATTCGACGGCGCCCTCGAAGGCAAGGTCACCGGCGCCTATATAAACGCCAACTCGGGTTCCCCCGGTGGTGGCATCAGTGTCAAATTACGCGGCGTCACCTCGGTATATGGCAATACGCAACCGCTTTATGTCATCGACGGAGTCTACGTCGATAACACCTCCACCTCCGCCGGTCTCAACGCCATCACCGGTGCCGCATCCGGCGGCGCCCCCACCAGCACCCAGGATAACCCCTCCAGCCGCATCGCCGACCTACGCGCCGAAGACATCGAAAACATTGAGATCCTCAAAGGCGCCTCGGCAGCCGCCGTATACGGATCCCGCGCCGCGGGCGGTGTGATCGTCATCACCACCAAAAAAGGCCGCGAAGGCCGCACAAAGGTCACGGCCTCCCAGGATCTCGGATTCATCAAGGTCCGCAAGCTCCTCGGTGTTCGCCAGTTCGATGCGGACAAAGCCGCCAGCCTCTCCAGCGACCCGACGCAAAGCGCCGCGCTACGTCAGCAGTTCCTCGACGCCCAATCCGCAGGACATATCTACGACTATGAAAAAGAAATTTATGGCAACACAGGCTTCGCCCGTAACACGGTATTCTCCGCAAGCGGCGGAACGGCAAAGACAAGCGTCTATATGTCGGCCGCACAAAAGGACGAGCAAGGAATAGTGAAGAACACCGGTTATCGCAACAGCAGCCTCCGCCTCAACGTCGATCACCACCTCACGGACAATATCCGTATCGGGATGAACACGACCTATATCAACTCCTCCGCCGACCGCGGCCTGCAAGGCAATGACAACGCCGGAGTCTCCGTCGGGATCGCCCTTTCATCGACGCCCTCCTTCGCCCAGCTTCACCCGGACGTGAGCGGCATCTATCCAAACAACCCCTTCGCTTCCTCCAACCCCCTGCAGACGATCGCACTGATGAAGAACAACGAATCGGTCAACCGCCTCATAACGGGCCTCAACTTCGACGCACAACTGCAGAAGTCCGGCAAAAGCCTCACCCGCCTTGTCGCCATCGGCGGCATCGACTTCTATGACCTGGCCACCACCGCCCTCTTCCCTGCGGAACTCCAGTTCCAGGCAGTGAACAAAGGCACTTCGATCCAGGGGAACACACATAACCTGAACACCAATTATACCGTATCCCTGGTCAACACGCTCACCCCCTCCGACCGGCTCTCGCTCACGACCTCGGCAGGCTTCACCCAGGAAACAGGCGATTATTACAATCTGCTCAACGTCGCCACCCAGCTCATCTCCGGCCAGTCCAACGTCGACCAGGCCGGCGCCCTCAACGCGACCCAACTGCGCACGAAGTACCAGAACGAAGGGGTCTTCGTACAAGAGGAAGCAAACATCAACGACGCCCTCACACTGACGGCAGGGGTGCGGTTCGACCGAAGCTCGAACAACGGCGACGTCGCCAAATTCTACACCTATCCCAAAGGCGGCATCTCCTGGAACCTCACAAAAGCCGGCATCGTAGGGGATGGCTTCTTCTCCAACCTCAAGTTGAGGGCCGCCTACGGCCAAGCCAATAACGTGCCCGCCTATGGCAGTAAGTTCACCGCGCTGGCGATCTCCAATATCACCGGTAACCCCGGCGTCATCGTCCTCCCGCAGGAAGGCCAGGCGGACATCAAGCCCGAACGTCAGCAGGAATTCGAAACAGGGATCGACTTCAGCGTCCTGCACGATCGCCTCGGCTTCGTGCTGACATACTATCACAAGACGATCAATGATTTCCTGATGCAAAGCGCACTCCAGGCTTCTTCGGGCTTCACGACAAAATGGGTGAATGCCGGTAACCTCCGCAACCAGGGGGTCGAACTGGGCCTGAACGCCCGCCCGGTAAGCACCCGCGCCGTCAAGTGGACCACCTCGCTCAATTTCTGGCTCAACCGCAGCAAGGTGACCGCACTCAATATCCCCTCCGTCCCGCAGGGTTCCTTCGGCTATGTCCTCGGCTCCTTCCAGATCCAACAGGGCAAGTCTGCCACACAAATCCTCGGTTTGAACGGCACGGGGGTCGGACAGCTCGGCGACGCGGAACCAAAATTCCAGATGAGCTCTTACAACGAGGTTACCTTGAACGATCGCTGGAGCCTGCGCTTCCTCCTCCATTGGAAGAATGGCGGCCAGAACGTCAACCTCACCAGCCTGGAGAATGACTTCGGCGGCACCAGCGCCGACTACGACAAGGTCACCAACAAGCTCGGCGTCCCGGACGGCATCTTCCGAATCATGCAGGTAGGCACCAGCGCCGCGGAATTCGTCCAAACCGCGAGCTATCTGCGATTAAGAGAGATCGGCCTCTACTACTCCATCAAGCGCTCCCCCATCAGCTACATCAAAGGCATCCGCATCGGGGTTTCGGCCAACAACTATTGGACCGCTACAAAATACAAAGCCTACGATCCGGAAGTCTCCAACTTCGGGACCGGCTTCTCCACGGGCGTCGACGTAGACCCTTACCCCGCCAGCAAACGCGCCGACTTCCATCTCGCATTCGATTT
Organism: Puia sp.; assembly: GCF_035546395.1. GTDB lineage: Bacteria > Bacteroidota > Bacteroidia > Chitinophagales > Chitinophagaceae > Puia. The sequence continues at coordinate 381,472 of NZ_DASZXR010000002.1, forward strand.
TTAAACCCGGAAAAGAAAAATTATGAAGAAAAATATAAGCTCAGGATGGCCGGTAATAGCCCTGGTGCTCCTTATCAGCTCCTGCAAGAAAGATTTTGGTGACCTCAACAACGCCACCGTCGAAGATTTCACCGCCAACGCCACCCAGGGCGAGCTCAACAACCTCGTCAGCGGAACCGAGTCCGGCATGCGGACCAGCCTCGCTCTCTATCTCGACGACGTCGGCATCATCGGCCGCGAAATGTATCATTTCTCCACTTCCGAACCCCGCTATGTCACCGATCTGCTCGGCGCCAATGCAGCCACGCTGAGCAACAGCAACTTCTATATCACGAACCCCTGGGCCTCACGATATCAGGTGATAAAGAACTGCAATGTCCTTACCCAGGCCGCTACTAATTCCAAATCGATCACCGCCGCCCAGCGCTCCGGCTATCTCGGCTTCGCCCGGACGATAAAGGCCTACCAGCTGCTCCTCCTGCTCAATCTCACGGACAGCAACGGGGTCCGCATCGACGTGGCCGATCCCGATCACCTCGGCCCGCTCGTCGCCCCGGCAGACGCATTGAAAGCTATCTCGGCCCTGCTCGACTCTGCAAAGACGGACCTCGGCTCGGCCACCGTCGCCTTCACCCTCGCAGGCTTCGGCAACTTCAGCGATGCCCCCGGTCTTTTGAAATTCAACCGTGCCCTGGCGGCACGCGTCGATGTCTATCGCCAGAACTGGGCCTCGGCCCTCGCCGATCTCAACCAGAGTTTCTTCGGTCTGCAATCCGGCCTCACAACAGGTGTGTACCATGTCTTCGGCACCGGCAGCGGCGACCAACTGAACACATTCTTCATCCCCCAGAACCAGACAGGGGAAGTACGCCTAGCCCATCCCTCCTACGCCACGGATATTAGCCCCACCGACGACCGCATCGGCAAGGCCACCCTTCGCAGCAACGGGACTGCGTCGCTCAACGGCCTTTCGAGCAACCGCGATATCTGGGTATACACCACCAGCACCATGCCCATTCCCATCATCCGGAATGAAGAGCTGATCCTCATCTATGCGGAAGCCAATATCCAGCTGAACGATTTCCCCGATGCCATCATCGCGCTCAATGCCATCCGCGTGGCCCACAACCTCACGCCTTATGCCGGGGCAGTGACGAAAACGGCCCTGCTCACCGAAATGCTGACGCAACGACGTTTCTCGTTATTCTGCGAAGGCCACCGGTGGATCGACCTCCGCCGTTACGGCCTCCTCTCCCAACTCCCCATCGATCGCGCCGGCGACGACGTCTGGACCGGGTTCCCGATCCCCGTCTCCGAACAATAAGTGTCCTGCCGATAAGAAGCAGATCCCGCCGCGCCAGCGGCGGGATCTTTTTTTATGGAATTTCCTCAATTTCGCATCCCGCGAAAATGATCAGGAATCTCCAAATCGTTGGCTTGGCCCTCGGCCTCGCCACCTGTATTTTCATCGGCCTCTTCGTCGCCGATGAACTCGGATACGATCGCTACAACACAAAAGCCGACCGCATCTTCCGCGTCGTCGCCGATTTCCACGTCAACGGCAACAGCCTCAATGACGTCGTAACCCCGTCGCCCATGGCGGCCGCCCTGGTCCGCGATTTCCCGGCCATCGAAAACGCCGTCCGCATCCGCTCCTACAAGCGGGACATAACGGTCCAGGTAGAACATCAGGTATTCCCCCAGTCCGGCGCGGTAAGAGCCGACTCCACGCTTTTTGCCGTTTTTACGCTCCCGATGGTAGCCGGCGACCCCCGGACCGCGCTCGCTGCGCCAAACACCGTCGTGCTTTCGGCTACCGCCGCAAAACGCTATTTCAATACCACGGACGTCATCGGCCGCACACTGCGGATTGACGACGATACCGTCTTGTGCAAAATCACGGGGGTGATCCGCGATATACCCGCCCAGTCACATTTCCACTTTCAATTGATTCGATCGCTCCAAAACACCAGGCAGGATTGGACCAACTTCTTCTCCCCCACCTACATCCTGGTCCGCCCCGGAACCCCAACGGCGGAGATCGACCGGATGCTCGAACAGACCGTCAAAAAGTACGTCTATCCGCAAGTGCAAAATGAAATGCACAACACCGTCGCCGATCTGCGGCAAAAAGGCGATTATTTCCGGTTTTATTCGATGCCGCTGACCCGCATCCATCTTCATTCCAACCTGGGCCAGGAGTTCGAAGCCAATGGAGATATCCGGTACGTCGTCCTTTTTACAACGGTCGGCGCCCTCATCCTAATAGTAGCGATCATCAATTTTGTCCTGCTGTCCACGGCCCGGAACCTGCGTCGCCTGAAGGCCGTCGGGGTCAGAAAGATTCTCGGCTCCGGCCGGCGGCGGCTGATCGTACGATTTCTAAAGGAATCCACGGGGCTGGCCGCAATCGCCATGGTCATCGCGATCGGTCTCGTGGTGCTGCTCCTCCCGGTATTCAACCAGTTCGCCGGTAAATCCTTTACCCGTTCAAGTCTCCTGACCCCATGGACCATCCCCGCGGTAATATTGGGAACAACGCTGGCCGGCTTCATCGCCGGCATGGGGCCGGCATGGACGCTCTCCCGGGTCGATCCCCTGACAATCCTTAGAAATCAGCCGGCAGCAGGCATCCAAAAAGGCACACTGCGAACCATCCTGCTCGTTTTCCAATTCGGCGTCGCTATAATGCTGATCATCGGTACTGGAGTGATCGAATCCCAACTATCCTATGTCCGCCACCGCAACCTCGGTTATACCCGCCAACAGGTGGTGACGATAAAGGACACCCGCTCGCTGGGAGATCAGGTTTGGTCCTTCGCCAATGAAACAAGAAAATTGCCAGGCGTAATTAACGCGACAGTATCCGGTTTCCGGCCCGATAAAAAGATCGTGTACCGCGGCTTTCTCAAATTTCCGGATGGCTCCCTGACATCGACGGTCCTGCTGGAGGACTGGCAGGTCGACGCGGACTATCTGCCGACGCTCGACATGCATCTCGCGGCCGGCCGGAATTTCTCGCCGCAGCTGTCGACCGATTCGGGCTGCATCCTCATCAATGAAACGGCCGCCCGGTACCTCGGCTACACCCACCCGCTGCAGGAACGGCTCTATTCCTTCCGCGATTCGATCGGCTACCGCATCATTGGCGTTGTAAAAGACTTCAATACCGGTTCATTACACAATCCCATCGAGCCGGTCGTTCTAAGACTCGCCCGCGACGGCAGCGCCGTCACCTATCGCCTGTCCCCCCAAAATATAGCTGGAACCCTGCAATTGATCCGCAAAAAATATGAAGCCATGGCAAATGGCTATCCCTTCGCCTACTCCTTCCTCGACGAAGATTTCAACCGGCTGTACGCGGCTGATCAACGGACCGGCTCACTCTTCACCGTCTTTTCCATTCTTGCCTTAGTCATCGCGGCCATAGGTATGATTGGGTTGGTGACCTCCGCAACGGAACAACGCACCCGCGAACTCGGTATCCGCCGGGTTCTCGGCGCCCGGACGATCCACCTCGCAGGACTCTTATTAAAGGACTATGGCCTCGCCATAGCGATCGCGATCACCATCGCCTTACCCGCCGGCGCCTGGACCATGCACAACTGGCTGCAAGGATTCGCCTATCGCACCGGCCTCCACCCGGAAATCTTCATCGCCGCGCCGCTCTGCGCATTGACCCTGGCGATAACCATCGTCGGCGGGAAGGCCGTAAAAGCAACATCGGTAAATCTCACGGAAACCCTCCGCGTGGAATAAACCCTATTTGAACTGCAAATTCAACGAAATGACATCCGACACCAGGTCCGTCGTCTGCGTATAATGCCCATACCGGATCTCCAGCATCCTCCAATGCTTGTCAAAGATGCCTTTCGGCGGCGCCAGCCGCAAACCTCCACCAAAGTAATGGCTCGTAAAACCCGCCAACGCATAGTTGCTCGTATAATAGGTGTCCGCGATCACATGCGTCGCATACGGCGCAAAATAATCGGCCGCGGTTTGCATATAATACCGGTAAAAAGGCGTCAGCGAAAAGAACGGCGTCACTTTGAGCGTAGCTTCCAAAGAAGCCGTATGCGAATGCAATCCCCAGGAATCGGTATAGTACCGGTAATATCCCCGCAATATGACATTGTCCCCGAGGAAATAATTCAATCGTAATCCCACCGGCAGCTTGAACCGGTGACCGGGCAGCCTCTCCACCGAATCCACGCCGTTTGTAAAGTAAACCCGATGAAAGGGTAGCCCAAGATACCCCTGCTGATCCACCAGGTCCAGCAACAGCGCACCCTGCACCCGCTTATTGATCACCTGCGTAAAAGAGAACGAAGCCGTATACGTCTGCCGCCCGCTGGAAGCATAATCCGGATGCCGCTCTTCCCCATTGCCCCGGGTCGTATAGGCCCCCGCCGGCTCAAACTCCGAAGGAAAGATCAGCTTCACCTGGTCGATATAGGCGCTGACCTTTACGCCGAACTCGCCATTGTTTTTCGTCTTTTGACTCACCGAAGCATTCACACCGGCCGACTGGTAGTTGAACTCATTACTATAATACAACCCGCCCCCGATCGTGCTCCCCTTCGTTTCATTCTCCCTCGACCAGTCCAGGCTGGGATACAGCCGCATCCCATCCGTACGCCGCGATGCCCCCGTCTTCGAGATCCAGGCCTGCGACGCCGCCGTATGATGATCCACACCCATCCCCGCGGTAAGCGAATTCTTCCGCAGCTTCGCGTCCCAACCAACGAACTTCAATTCGATCCCATTGGCAAGATCGGTCACATGCTCCGACCCGATCCCCCCGCGGATCGCCGAATGATCCCCGTTCTGGATATAGTAGCTCGACACGAGATTGGCCTCGTCAAAGGTCAGCTTCCTGGGTTTATACGTGGACGTATCCGGCGCGGTTTGCGAAAAGCTTTGCACGAACAAAAGGAACAACCCGATAACGGTCAGACAAATCCTCTTCATAATAGATTAATTACACCCACACCCTCCGCCGGTCTTCCCACCGTTGGCGCCGGAAGACCCTTCCCGGTAGGATTGGAAATTCAATTCGTTCTTCTCTACCTTCCGGCTGGAAAGCGACATCTCGGAGTCGTTCAGACGATTCTTTTGGTATTCTTTTACAGGAGCACAGGCCGGCAGCAAAGCCGCAAACAGGGGCACAAGGATCAACCAACGCTTCTTCTTTCTCATGTTATTTATTTTTCGCCCGCATATGAATATTATTGGAAGTATGGACCTTGTCTCCGTCATCGATCAGGATGGCCTCGACCTGGTTCAACTGGTTCACCAGGTCCAGCCCCGCCCTGACCCCCATGATCATCACCGGCGTGGCCATCGCATCCGCGATCTCGGCATTGGGACAAAGAATGGTCACGCTCTTGATCCCCGTCACCGGCAACCCCGTCCGCGGATCGATCGTGTGCGAATACCGCTTCCCGTCGACCAGGACATACTTCTCATAGTTGCCCGATGTCGCCACCGCCATATCGGTTATGTCCAGCCAGGAGAAGATCCGGCCCGCCGCATCGGGATGGACAATGCCGATCGTCCAGCATTCCCCATTAGGTTGATACCCCCACGCGGTCAAATCGCCGGAAGCATTCACGACCCCGCTCGTCACACCCTCCCGGCGCATCACCGCCTTCGCCATCTCCGCCGCATACCCCTTCCCGATACCCCCAAAACCTATCCGCATCCCCCGCTCGGGCAGGAAAACCGTTCCCCGAGCCCGGTCCAGCACGATCTTCCGATAATCGATCAGCCGCACCATCTCCTTTGCCACTGCCGCATCCGGAAGCTTCGTCATCGTGGTATCAAAGTTCCAAAGCCGCTTATCCACCGATCCATAAGTAATATCAAAGGCGCCCTGCGTCAGACCCGAGATCCGGATACTCCGCTCGATCAATCCAAACGTCTCGAGACTCACGCTCACCGGCCCGATCCCGGCATTCGCATTGATCAACGCGGTCTCACTCTCCTCGCTGAAGGTCGTCAACAACCGCTCGATCCGCCTTATCTCAGCCACTCCCGCCGCGATCCGCTGCTCGGCCCATCCCTCATCCTCCCCCACCACCGTCATCTCGAAGTGGTTGCCCATCAGCTTCATCGCCCGCTTGAATATTGTCACTGGAATAGTTTCTTCTTCCCCCCGCCCTGCACGGCGCTTTCGTCAATGCGCCCCCTCCAATGCCCGCACCTGGGCTACCCACTCTCCCGGCTTTAACCCAGGATTTCCCTCCCACTGCTTCAACACCTTGCCCTCCGCCGTCAAAAGCACCGTCAGCGGAAACGTCCCCCTGGGATTATACCGGTCGGCAAGCTTGTCATTCGCCTCCTGCTGCTCCTTCGGCAGCTGGTTCTTCTTCATCCGGGGGAAATCCGCATTCACCAGCACAAGCGAACTGTCGGCCAGCGCCCCAAATACCGGGTCGTCAAACACTTCTTTCCGCAAAACGATACAGGGACCACACCAGTCACTCCCCGAAAAATTCAACAGGATATGCCGGTGCTCGCTCCGCGCGATCGCCTGCGCCTCGTCCATCCGGCTATGCCACCGCGGCGGCGCAATCGACATCCCAAACAGGGACACAACAATATAAAGGGTCTTGATCATCAAAAAATTAATGAAACCGGTAGCCCAGGATCATCTTGAAAATGGCGTTATCCGTCGTCTGGGTAAATCCCCACCCATACCCGATATTAAACTCCCAGTCCGGCGACCAATCCAGGTCCACCGCGGCAAACAACTGGTGCTGCTGACTCTGATAAGGGAAAAAATGATTCAAAGGCCCCACGGAGCCATAATATTCAAAGCCACCCGCAATCACCTTGGTAACATTATAGGCAGCCTTAAGGTTCGGCGAAAAAATATATCCCTGGTCCTTGCTCTCCCCATGAAAGCTCTTGTCAAAGGTCGGGTTGAAAGACACATACAACGGCCCCCATTGCTTGTCCACTATCGGCCGGATCTCCAGCGTCCAGTCATCCTCGCTGTAAGCCCGTTTCTGATAACCCGCCTCCATCGATATACTCACTCCCACCGGCCATTTCCACGCCGCCGGCGCCATCACCCTCGGCCGGATATGACTACCTACGTACGTTGTCCGGCCATCGTTGCCAAGCGTGTTAAAGAAATAAAAACCGGTCTCGAACCAGGAATTCCACCCATGCGTGATCTCCACCGTCTCATGAAAGACATGATTGGTGGGCTTCACCCCATCGACCACCGACCGGGAACCGTCATTGGTAAAATTGCTGTGCAGCTCAACCATCGTGTTCCCCTTCAAAACCGTCTGACTCCCATACACCTGGATCTCGTAATTCTCCTGCGCCGTCGAAAAAAAGGGGCATGCGCAAAACAGCAGCATGCCATATATAATAGACCTCATGTGCAGGCAAATGTAGCCCGCCTCCGACAGCCTATCGGTTAGCAGGCAATTATAAAAAGATTAGAAAATCATTAGAGGATCCTGAAGGGAATCGGGGCAAAATATATTGACGGTTTTTTAGACGCCGGCTCTATTCACCGCTCCGCCGGCTCGTCAGCCAGGCAATGGTGCTGTACACCGCGCCTGTGATCAGCACTCTGAACATCCAGTTCATCAGCGTATCGCTGACGGAATGGCTGTGCCCGTCGATCTGTACAAATGTCGCCGCCAGGTAGGCCAGCGCCGCAGCCAGCAACACCCAGCCCGCTGCCCTGACAGGAACAAAAAGAACACCAAGACGCTGGAACCAGGGAAATTTCATAGTCGATGTTTATAGATAGACAAAAAGGATCCCTCCGCAAAGCAGGATAACCACCCAATTCTTCCACGTCATCCGCAAAAATGATCCGAACGGCGGGTCGCCGGAAAGATAGTAGATCCGTCTCATGCCCACAATATTGAACACCACCAGTGCAAGAGGGGCGATGACGAACAACGCGAGAAATAACATTTGCTGCTCCCGGAAGATCCGGTGCAACCAGCGGAACGGCCCGCCCCGCAGCCCATATAGTGTCCTTACCCCGACCATCGCCAGGACGAAGAGCGGAATACTCAGCCACCATGCGCTCAGGGCAGCCCGGTCCTCTGCCCCACGGATAGCCCCCGGCAATAACTCCGCATGCCTAAGCGGAGGTACACTGGGCTTGCTCATCTGCTTCAGCCGTTCTTCGAAGTCCCTGGTCTCCATAAATTTTCTCTTTTAATTTTTCCACCCCACGGGAGATCAACGATTTGACGGTGCCCTCCCGCTTCCCGAGGATCGCGCTGATCTCCTTGTTGTCCTTCCCTTCAAAATAACGGAGCGCAATTACCTCCTGGTATTTCACCGGCAACCCTTTCAGCGCCTCAAGCACCCGCAGGAACTGGACGTGTTGCCGCATCTCCTCCTCCAACGAAGAAAGGTCCTCCGCAATCCAGTCCCGCGCCACCGGCGAATCGCTCCCCGCCGGCTCGCCAAAGAGCCGCAGCCGCCGGTTCCGCCGCCGGAAATACTGGTTCACCTCATTCGAAGCGATCCGGTACAGCCACACCTTTACGGGAACGCCCCGATAGCTCCACCGGTGAATATGTACCCAGGCTTTATGGAACGTGTCCGCGGCAAGGTCAGCGCTGTCCTCGACATTCCCGGTGCGGCGTAGGATATACCCTAAAATCGACCGGTGATAGGTCTCGAAAAGGGCTGAAAAAGATGTCTCTTCCCCCAATGGCATGGCTTTGTTCTATAATGCAAAATTGCAGATTTCGTTGCATCCATACCGAAATCCTTGTCCCTCAAATACTTTATCTTCGCCCTAAAGCCGCCCGACGTGAGAATCCTCGTGATCGAAGACGAAGAACGTGTCGCCGCCCTCATCAAAAAGGGCCTGGATGAACTCGGCTACGCCGTCACCATCGCAGCCGATGGCGCCGTTGGTCTCCAACTCGCCCTCGGCGGACTCTTCGACCTGGTCATCTCCGACGTCCTCCTCCCGGACGCCAACGGCGTCCAGCTCTGCAAAACCATCCGCGGAAAACTCCCCGATATCCCCATCATCATGCTCACCGCCCTCGGCGCCACGGATGACAAGGTCGGCGCCTTCGACGCCGGCGCCAACGACTACCTCGTAAAACCCTTTGACTTCCGCGAACTCTATGTCCGCATCCGCGAACTGCTCAAACGCACGGCCAACTCTCCCCGCAAAACGATCCTGAAGGCGGCCGACCTCGAGATGAATCTCCATACCCGTATCGTCCGCCGCGACAACCGCGAGATCCATCTTACCCCAAAGGAGTTCCGCCTGCTCGAATACATGATGACTCACCAGGGACGCGTCCTCACCCGCGCAGAGATCGCCGAGAACGTCTGGGAAACGGCCTTCGACACCGGCACGAATTTTATCGATGTCTATATCAACTACCTCCGCAAAAAGATCGACAAGGATCACCCGCTCAAGCTGATCCAGACCCGCCCCGGCATCGGATTCATCTTTAAACACGAACCATGAAGATCCGTGTGAAACTAACCCTCCTCTTCGCCGGCCTCTTCGGGATACTCTTGCTTGCCTTCGCACTTACCCTCTATCTCACCACCGCCGCCCATCGCGAAGCCGACTATTTCCAGCGCCTCCGCCAGCTGGCCATCACAAAGGCAAATCTCCTCGTCGACGCCGGCGTCCCCCCCGCCACCCTCGAGCTGATCTATAAGAACTCCCTCACCACCCTCCCGCAGGAAGAAGTGGCCGTCTTCGACACGGCCTTCCACTTGCTCTATCATGACATCGGGGATATCGACAAACTAAGGGAGACGCAGGGAATGATCGACAGCATCATCGCCTTCAAAGAGATCCATTTCTACTACGAAGACCTGCAGGTCACCGGCTTTCTTTATTCACACCACGGAAAGAAATATGTCATTACCGCCGCTGCCCGTGACGAGGAAGGCCTGGCCCGCCTTCACACCCTCGGCCTCGAGCTGATCCTTGGATTTGCCATCGCCATCGGCCTGACCCTGCTGGCGGGCATCTTCTTCGCCCGCAAAGCCCTGCAGCCCGTCTCGGCCATGGTGGATCATCTGGCTGCCATCTCCGCTAATCGCATGGACCTCCGCCTCAGCGAAGGCAACCGCAAGGACGAGATCGCTACCCTCGCCCTCACCTTCAACCACATGCTCGACCGTCTCGAACAATCGTTCGAGGCACAGAAACAATTCGTCGGAAATATCTCCCATGAGCTCCGCACACCCCTCGCCGCCATCATCGCCGAGGCCGAGGTCTCCGCCATCCGGTCGCGCAGCCCCGAAGAATACCGCGAAACCCTCAGGCTCATCCTGCAGGACGCCCAACGCCTCTCCCGCCTCTCAACCGATCTCCTCGATCTCGCAAAGACCGCCTACGATCCCTCTGGAATCCAATTCTCTACCGTCCGCCCCGACGAGGTCCTCCTCGACGCCCGCAAGGCGATCCTCCAGGCCAACCCCGGCTACCGGGTCCTCCTCCATTTCGAAAAGGAAATGGAGGATAGCGATTGCATCACCGTCAACGGCAACGAATACCTCCTCCGCGTCGCCTTCTCCAATCTTATCGAAAACAGCTGCAAATTCTCACCCGGTAAACAATGCCACGTCCACATCTGCTTCGGCAAGGAAAGCCTGTCTCTGGAATTTCGCGACGACGGCATCGGCATCCCCCCCGAAGACCTCGGGAACATCTTCACCCCCTTCTTCCGCGGCGCCAACAAACGCTACGCCCCAGGCAACGGCATCGGCCTCTCCCTCACCCAACGCATCGTGACCCTCCACCACGGGACCCTCGCCGTGACAAGCCGCCCCGGCAACGGCACGGTTTTCACCATCTCACTCCCGCAAACCTGAGCCCTGCCCACCTGTAGCCTTCCCCGGCGCCATCAACCGGGCTTCGTTACGGCCAATAGAATGGCCAGGCCAAACAACGTCAGCTGAATCGCATAAAAGATCCGAAGGTTGGCGAGCGGTCGACGGAGTTGCAAGTGGATGGGGCCGTCCGGCATGCTGAGAATGGGCTTTATTTTTAGCTCCTGCCGGGCGCCGAACAGGAAGCCATTCCCAACCAGCGCCACAACCACCCCCATTTTGAGCTGGAACCATAATTGACCATAGGCATGGGTGATGATTAGAAGGCCTACACCGGACGAGATCAATAATATCCCGCCGAGCGGCAGAAGACCCGATAAGCCCATTAGCCTTTTAATATAGAATTTGACGGCGGCGGGATCTTCATGCAGTGAATTCGAAAGCTTTCTAAAGGCGACGAAGCTGACGGCATTGGTTCCCGCCATCACGGTGAGCCCGGCGAGGTGGATCACCAACAGACCTTGAAACAGACGGAGCGTATTCATGATGTGTTGTCATTTTTTTGACGACACAAAATTTGGCAAACCACCGGTCTTTTTCATGCACCCGGGTTAACTAATGGGTCCGGGAAAGACGCTTCCGGATCCGGCTCAACGATTGCGGCTTTACCCCGACATAGGAAGCAATATAATATTGGGGAACGCGCTGTACGATAGCGGGATAATTGTGCAAAAAGTTCTTATAACGCAATTCAGGCGTGTCGGTGTAGATCGAGGCTACCTGGGTGGCCACATTGACGAAAACTTCTTCGATGCCCAGGCGGCCAAATCGTTCTCCGTATTCAACTTCCTTATAGAACTGCTGCAAGCCGTCATAGCTAATGAGCCATACCACACAGTCTTCCAACGCCTGTATACTGACCTTGGATGGCTTCTGCGGCAAAAAACTCGGATAGTCACAGACAAATTCCCCTTCCTTATTGAAATAGGCGGTTTGGTCCTCGCCGTCCTTGGTGATATAGTATCGAACCAGGCCGGATTCGATAAAGACGACATAGCGGCAGGTCTCTCCCGCGGTGAGCAAATGCCCCCCTTTTTTATATTCTTTTCGATGAAACAGCTTCTGCGCTGTTGCTTCGTCGGCCGACGAAAAAGGGATATAGTTCCTGATCGCTTGAATAAGTAGATCCACGACCGTAAATTAACGATTATCTCCGGTTCCCCCAGCCCCGCTCTCCTTCATGTCCTCACATGACGCCGGTCATAAAAAAACACCTCGGCGCTCCCCATCTTTGTAATGTCAAACCGACAAAACCATAACAGCAAAACCGGGAATCATGAAAAAAAATATGAGCAACACAGACAGGACCGTGCGCATCTTTGTCGCCCTCGTCCTGATGTTACCCTATCTGCTGAACTTTTGGAACAGGACGATCGCAATCATCGCCCTGGTAATCGCAGGAATTTTCCTGCTCACATCCATCTTTGGCGTCTGTCCCCTTTATTCCGTCTTCGGGATTCACCGCCAGGCGGACAGGCCAAAGAAGGTTTAATGGTTATCTTTTGCTTTTTTCATCCACCGCACCGGCCGACAGGCCGGTCGGTGGAGTTTTCCCCAACCACCGGCTCAACTGCGGAAGCCGGTCGATCGCCTCCCGGATCACATCTTGCCCGGCATGCGCCATCTCCAACTGCGCCCGCACCCGGTCCCGCATCCGCTCGAGGGTCATCGTTTCATCCGTGAAACGCCCGTCCCGGTAACAATGGATGCAATAGATCGTACTCTTCGAGTGATCCTCTTCAGTACCCAGCTCTTCAGGCCGGTCCAGCGGCATTCCGCAGCTTTGACAATTTCGATAGCCTTCCATAAAAAATTATTTATTGCTTCAAATTTCGCCCAACACGGGACCGCTGAATACGACCTGTATCACCAATCCTCATGATAACCGTCAGGCAGATCCCCACGGCCCCAATCACGGAAACAGCGGATCGAATCTCAACGACACCCGCAGATAAGGATAAACCCTGCTGACCGCGGCAAAATGAGCATACTCGCCACGCAGGGCAAAATACCCCAGCTCCCCACTGAGCGAACAATCCGGCAGGATGCGCACGCTTACTTCATTGGTCGCCGCATGGAGAAAATAATGCGATCCATTCCCATTGATCGTTTTCATCCAGCCGCCCCGGTAATGAAGGCTGTAGGATAACCTCCCCGCCAGATCCAGCCGCCCACCCGCATTATAGGCCAGCCCCGGACCATAATCGTAGTCGCGGGTGTGAAACAGGTAACTGTTGGGAACCGCCGCCAGCACCACCGGGCCGCCGCCAAGGGACACATCGACCCCGCTTTTCCCGCCGATCACAAAATGTGAGAACAAATTTGCCCGGATACTCTGCCCGCTGTAGAGAAATGCCGCGTTGTGGAAATAATCGTAATTCGCCGACAAGACCAATACCTGCCGGCTCTTGCCAAGCCGCAACGCCCAACCCGTAAGCGATCCATATACCGTCACGACATTGATCGCCGCGCTGTCATCCTGCCCCGCTTCCACCGCGATCGAAATATTGCTGAAAGGGGTCCTCCGATCCGTCGACGGATCGCCATAATTCATCCGCACCCGACCATATATCCCATATCGCCCATCCCGGAAGACATGCGCTCCATTTGCCCCATATTTCCTCATCCCCGCATCCAGCTCGACCCTCAGGGGAGTGGGGTCGAAAGGACAGGCGCCGCCGTTGCCACCCAAAGGCATAGCCCCAGGGCCGCTGCCCGCCGCTGGATAACAGATCACCGGCTTCCCCCACCGCCCGCTCACGATCCGGTTGAACCCGTTCATCGGGTTGATCAAAAATGCCAGCACCTCGGCCGCCTGCCGCTTCAAACCACGGGAATTGTTGTTCACCAGCTTACCGGCCAGTCTGTGCGTCGTCTCTCCCAGGATCGCTCCTCCAAAACCCGTATTGATAAAATCGTTCGGCGCCGGTGCCTGGTTCTCCGAAAAGGTTTCCCAGAGATAGCTGCCCGCAAAAGCCGCACCCGCCGACGCCCAAAACCCATAGCCATTGCTGCGAAAAGAATTGAAGAAGACACTTCCATGATAAGGGTGACCGATCTGGTTGGTCTGAAAGCCGTCATAATCCCACTCCCAACTCCCCGGACTCAGGTTATGCCCCACCGACTGCCAGCTGATCCGCGCATAATCCTGCCGCGTAATATACCGGTCGAAAAGAAAGGGCGCTACCCCGGCCAGCAATAGTTCTCCCGATGCCCGCATCCACCGCCGTTCCACCCGTACACTATCTGGCAAAACTTGCTGGGCCCCGGCCGGACCAAAGAAATGGGCCAAAACAACCACTAAAAGACCTCGCCATCTCATTTCTTCTTGTTTGCAATCTTCTCGGCTTTCTCCTTCTTCCGGAAATACCCCCTCAGCAAAAAATTATGCTTCAACGCCTCCATATCCTCATTAAAGGCCGCCGTCCCCTTCCGGATATTCTCCATACTCGCCTGCAGCCGGCTCTGTAACAAACTGTCCTGCACAACATTCTTCGCACTCGTCGCCAACGCTTCCGCCTGCTGCCCCGCCGCACCCAACCGCTCCCCGGCCTGCCGGATCTTCTCCACCGCCGTACTCAACTCCACTGCAAATCCCGTATCCACCAACAACCGCCCCACCGACCCACGGCCCGCCCGCACATCCTCCGTCAGCCCCCGCAAACCCGCCATCATCCGGTCCGCCTCCCCACTCGCTTCCCGGATACGGCCGAGCGTGGCACGGACATCCCCGGCGATCCGCCTGTCGTTCAAAAGCCCCCAAAGCGCCACGCTCCCGTTCACGCGGGCAACGGTGACCTTCAATCCATCCGTGATCTCCGCGATATTCCGGTTCGTACGGTCCAGCGTCGCCAACATATCATCCGTGCTCACCGCCTTTTGCACCGGCAGCAGCTCCCCCTCCTCCGCCTGCGAAGCCCGCTCCGCCACCGGAACCAGGTTCACGATCTTATTGCCGATAAGCCCCTCCGTGCCGATCGCCGCCAGCGTATTCTTGTGGATATAAGGCTGCAATCCCTTGTCGATCAGCATCACCACCTCGATACTGGTGTCATTCAGCACGCGGATATCCCGGACGGTTCCCGCCTGGATACCCGCAAACCGGATGTTATTGCCCTTCATCAACCCATTGATATTGCGAAATCGCGCCCGCAACGAAAAATGGGAACCGAACAAATTCTCGTTCTTCCCGATCACATAAAGGGTCGATACCAACAGGGCCAACCCCGCCAGCACCATCAATCCCAATCGCATATTCCTGCCCGGTGATTCGCTCATATAGCTTGTTTTTAATCGAAGAATTGTGAAATATTTTTATCGCCCGAATGCGCCAGCTCGTCAAAACTGCCTACGGCATAACACCGGCCATCCATCAGCAACGAAACCCGGTCCGCCGTCATCCGCACGCAATGCATATCGTGCGTGATGATGATGGACGCCGTATGGTACTTCCGCTGCATCTCCACGATCAGCTTCGAGATCTCCCGCCCCGTGATCGGATCCAATCCCGTGGTCGGTTCGTCATACAGAATTATCTCCGGCTTCAATATCAAAGTCCTCGCCAGCGCGATCCGCTTACGCATCCCGCCCGACAACTCCTCCGGCAGCTTGTCCACCGTATCGGCCAGCCCGACATTCTCCAACACCTCCATCACCATCGCATCCACCTCTTCCTGACTGATCTTTATCCAATGCCGCCGCAAGGGAAACTCAAGGTTCTTCCGGACGGTCATCGAATCATACAGGGCATTGCTCTGGAAAAGAAAACCCACCTTCGCCCGCACCCGGTCAAGATCCTCATGATCCAGCCCGGTGACTTCCTGCCCGAACACCCGGATACTGCCGCTGTCGGGTTTCAGCAAACCGATGATACATTTGATCAGCACCGATTTCCCAACCCCCGATTTCCCCAGCACCACCACATTCTCTTCCTTGCCGACAGTCAGATTGAAATCGTTCAGGACCACATTGGCGCCAAATCGCTTGCACAGATGTTCGATGACGATCACATTTTCCATACCGTTTAATTTAATCCCAGCACATCGGTCACCTGCACCACGATCAGGTCGATGATGAAAATGACGATGGACGCCAGCACGACCGCCGAATTAGCGGCCCGGCCCACGCCTTCCGTACCCTTGCTCGAAGTGTAACCCTTATAACAGCCGATCACGCCGACCGCAAATCCAAAGAACCAGGTCTTGATATAGGCAGGCAGTACATCCCCAAAAGCGAAGTTGTCCACCACCTGCCGGAAGAAAAGCGTAAAGCTGGTCACGCTCCGGATATTTACGCCGATCCATGACCCCAGCAACGAGATCCCATCTCCCAACAATACCAGCACGGGAAGCATTACCGTCGATGCCGCCACCCTCGTAACCACCAGGTACTTGAATGGATTCGTTCCGCTGACCTCCATCGCATCGATCTGTTCGGTCACCTTCATCGACCCCAATTCGGCGCCCATGCTGCTGGCGATCTTCCCGGCAAAGATCAACGCCGTGATCACCGGCCCTATCTCCCGCACGATAGCGATCCCGACCATCACGGGTAGTTGCGACTCCACCCCATAATTGACCAGCGACGGCCGCAACTGCATCGTCAATACAAGCCCCATGATAAACCCCGTTAACCCTACCAACGGCAACGAATTATAGCCGATCAGGTAACATTGCCGCGCAAACTCGGCCCATTCCCACCGGGGACGGGCCACCTGGGAAAAATAATTCCCGGTGAAACGGGCGATGACTCCCGTCTCTTCAAGAAATTTCCGGAATTGATTGGGCAAGGGCATAACCGTCGATTTATGCGGCTAAACTAATCTTCCCCCGTCTTCTCCCCGCTGAAGCCGGTCATGCCGCCGGCTGATTAATCTCAGCCGGGACAATATGACGCCGGTCAACCCCTGTGCTGACGCCGGTCACCTCCCGCCATGTCCCCGGTACCTAGATTTGCAAAAACTTATTGCATGTCAGGCTCCCTTCTAACCCGTTATAACCAGCCCGTACCCAGGTATACCAGCTATCCTACCGTCCCTTTCTGGAAGACAAGCCCCGACATCCAACGCTGGAGAACGGAGTTTATCGCCGCCTGCAACCGGCACAACGATAAAGAAGGGATCAGCCTCTATCTGCACCTGCCTTTCTGTGAGTCGCTCTGCCTGTATTGCGGCTGCAACAAAAAGATCACGACGAACCATTCCGTCGAAGATGAATACCTCGATGCCATTTTGAAAGAATGGAAGATGTATAGACAAATGATGGAGCACCCCCCGGTGATCCGCGAGCTTCACCTGGGGGGTGGTACTCCAACCTTTTTCAGTCCGGGCAATCTCCATCGGTTGATAACCACCATCCTGGCGGATGCCGTCGTTCATCCGGAACATTCGTTCAGCATAGAAGGGCATCCCAATAACACCACCCGCGAACATCTCGACACGTTATATGCGCTCGGCTTTCGCCGCATCAGCTACGGAGTGCAGGACCTCAATCCGGACGTCCAGCGCATCATCGGCCGCTGGCAGCCCTTCCGGCAGCTGGAAGACGCCACCCGCGCCGCCAGGGCCGCCGGATTCACAGCCGTCAACTTCGATCTCATCTACGGCCTGCCGGCGCAAACGCCCAGGCACCTCCAGCTCACCATCGACCAGTCCCTCACTCTCCGTCCCGACCGTATCGCCTTCTATAGCTACGCCCATACGCCCTCGGTCAACTGCAACCAGCGGCTGATCGACTCGACCCTATTGCCCGCAGCCAACGACAAACTCTACCTCTATCAATTGGGCAAGATGTTGCTGGAGGAAAAAGGATATGTCAACATCGGAATGGACCATTTTGCCCTGCCCACCGACGAACTGTACCTGGCGTGGAAGGCCGGTAAATTACATCGGAATTTCATGGGCTACACCGTCCACAACGGCGGCCTCCTCCTCGGCCTCGGCGTCTCAGCGATCAGCGACATCGGCTCCGCCTATGCACAGAACGATAAATCCCTCGCCAACTACTACGGCGCCGCCGCAGCCGGTCTGCCCGCGATCGCAAAAGGCTATTGGCTTTCTCCCGAAGACCAGGTGTTCAAACGCTATATCCTCGACATCGCCTGCAAAGGGGCAACCCAATTCGAAGCGACCTGGCCCGCACAACTGGCTGTCTGGACCTTGCCGCGCCTGCGCGAGCTCGAAAAAGACGGGCTGGTAACCCTGGATTCCCGCGGCGTGGCGCTGACCGAAGCCGGCCGTCCCTTCCTCCGCCAGGTCTGTAAAGCCTTCGATCTCTACCTCCTCCGGGATGAAAAGATCCGGGCCGACCTTTCCCTTTGCGGAAAACAGCCGGCCCCCGCACCCTCCTTCAGCAACGCGATCTGATTATTCATGCACACTCATCACCGGCACAGCACTCCTCAGCACTATTTCCTTCGCCCTGCTCCGGTGGAATTCCAGCATCGCATGTTTCTTCGGCAGCACCAACAGCCAATCCACCGGGTGCTTTTCGAGGAATTCCTGTACGCCCTGTTCCACCTCCTCCTCTCGGACCACATGCAGCTGCTCCCCAAACTTGTCCATCACCTTCTTCCAACCGCTATATTCCCGCGCCGCCTCGCTTGCACTCTGCCCATTGACAGCGACATGCACCACCTCCAGCTCCGCCCCCAGCAACCCGTTCAGCTCGGTAAGAAAAGGAAATGCCGTCGATACCCCTGAATAGATATCCTCCTGGTCACAGGCGATCGCTATCCGGTGTACCCCATGAAAAACAGCATCGGCCGGCACGACGAGCAAAGGGTAGGGGATCCGGTGCATCGCCCGGACCGTCTGGCCGGCATCGAGCCCGGCATTGGCGCCCTTCTCTCCCGCGCCCATCACGACCAAGAAAGGCTGCAGCCTCGCACAGGCTTCTTTCAACTTGTCGGCCACTTCACCTATCTCCAGCGTAGTGCCGATCCGGACCTTTCCTCCAGCCCGCTTGACAAGTTCCTTAGATAGATCCTGCAATAGGAAATACCCGCCGTCCCGTAATTCTTCAAACACGAATCCCGGCATCGGCCGCTTGGTAAAAGTGCCCGGCCCCTGCACGACATGCACCAATTCCAGCTCCGCGCCGATGGCGACGGCCAGATCGGCAGCATACCGGGCGGCAACCCGGGCATTCGGAGCAAAACTGACGGGGACAACGATCTTTTTCATAACAAAGCATTTTTGCTAAGCTACCACCCTGCCACGCCAATGCCGATGACTTTTATCACATCCGCCGCTGACAGCAGTCAGCGATGCCGTTGAAGCCCCACTCTATTTTTACCCCGTCAAAAATCAAAACCGATGTTTACAACCATCTATAAAACCGCCGCAGAAGCGGTCAAAGAAGTCAAGAGCGGCGACCGCGTCTTTATCCACGGCAGCGCAGCAACCCCCGTCCACCTCGTAAAGGCTCTGCAGGCCCGCCATAAAGACCTCCATCATGTCGAACTCGTCAGCATCACCACCATGGGCGACCTCGACTTCGACAACCCGCTCTGGCGCGAAAGCTTCTTCATGAACTCCCTCTTCGTCAGCAAACCTACCCGCAACGTCGCCAACAGCCTCGATGGCGACTATGTCCCGGTCTTCCTCAGCCAGATCCCCCAACTCTTCCAACGCGGCCTGCTGCCTATCGACGTTGCCCTGATCCAGGTCTCGCCACCCGATAAACACGGCTATTGCACCCTCGGCGCCAGCGTCGATATCGCCCGCTCCGCCGCGGATACCGCACACCATATCATCGCCCAGGTAAACCCAAAGATGCCCCGCACTCACGGCGACGGCTTCATCCACGTCCGGGATATCGATAGCCTCGTATGGCACGATGCACCCCTTCCGGAGATCGACTACTCCGGTGAAACCACACCCATCGTCGAACGTATCGGCCATCACGTCGCCTCTCTCATCCCCGATGGCGCCACGCTCCAATTGGGCATCGGGACGATCCCCGACCAGGTGCTGAAGAATCTCGTCAATCACAAAGACCTCGGCCTCCATACGGAAATGCTTTCCGA
This sequence comes from Puia sp., assembly GCF_035546395.1. Classification (GTDB taxonomy): domain Bacteria; phylum Bacteroidota; class Bacteroidia; order Chitinophagales; family Chitinophagaceae; genus Puia. The sequence goes on from NZ_DASZXR010000002.1 coordinate 401,362, forward strand.
TGGCGTGATCCCCTTGATCGAATCCGGCGTCATCAACAACCGCAAAAAGAAGATCATCCCCGGCCGCAGCATCACTTCCTTCGTCAACGGCACCCGCAGACTCTTCGATTTCATCGACGACAACCCCGAGGTTCGCGTAATGGACATCGGCTATGTCAACGACACCGCCGTGATCCGCCAAAACCCAAAGGTCGCCGCCATCAACAGCGCCATCGAGATCGACCTCACCGGCCAGGTCTGCGCCGACTCGATGGGCTCCTACCAGTATTCCGGCATCGGCGGCCAGATGGACTTCATCCACGGCGCCTCCCTCTCCGAAGGCGGCATGCCCATCATCGCGATGCCCTCCGTCACCTCCACCGGCATCTCCCGCATCGTCCCCTTCCTCAAGGAAGGCGCCGGCGTGGTCACCACCCGAGGTCACGTCCACTGGGTCGTCACCGAATACGGCCAGGTCAACCTCTTTGGAAAGAATTTGAAACAACGCGCCCAACTGCTCGTCAATATCGCCCACCCCCAACACCGCGAATGGCTCGACCGCGCTTTCTACCAACGATACAAACATTCAACCTCGACAGTCACGCCCCACCCCGAACCAAGACCCGAACCCGCAGCCGGTCTGTAACCAGGATCGCTTGCTTTCAGGATCATTACGATGGAGCCAGGAAAGTACATACTCGAACTAAGGGATATCAAACGCGAATTCCTCGTGGGCATCGAAACGGTTCGCGCCCTCCGGGGCGTGAGCTTCGGCATAGAGGCCGGCGAATTCGTCACCATCATGGGCAGCAGCGGATCGGGCAAGACCACCCTCCTGAACATTCTCGGCTGCCTGGATAGACCCACCAGCGGCATTTATTTGCTGGACGGTACGGAGACCGCCGGTCTCTCAAGGAACGAACTGGCCCGCATCCGCAACCAGAAGATCGGCTTCGTATTTCAAACCTACAACCTGTTGCCACGGACATCCGCAGTGGAGAACGTGGAATTGCCGCTACTGTACAACCGCAACACAACCGACAGGGAACGGAGAGAAAGGGCGATGCACGTACTCGAATTGGTTGGGCTGAAAGATAGGATGGACCACACTCCCAGCCAACTCTCCGGCGGCCAGCAGCAACGCGTCGCCATCGCCAGGGCAATGATCAATCAACCCGTGATGATCCTGGCCGACGAAGCCACCGGGAACCTGGATTCCCGCACCTCCTATAGTATCATGGAACTCTTCCAGCAGCTCAATGAGGAAGAAAAGAAAACTATTGTTTTCGTCACGCACGAACCCGATATCGCCGCGTTCAGCGGCCGGACTATTCGCTTGAAAGATGGAGGGGTCATTCAGGACGTCCTGAACAAGGACAAACGCCAGGCAAAAGAAGTACTGTCATCCCTCCCCCCTCTTGACTAACCTCCGCCAACTACCTCTCCCCGCTCATTCATCTCCACCCGCATCCGCCGCCCACCCCGCTTTAGCACCACTTTATATCTCTTTACGGCCTTCCCGCTGTCATCAAAATAATTCACCCGGTAAACGTCCCTGGTAATAGTCCAGTTTGGAAATGCAGCGGCAATGCCGCCGGATATCACCGGTGGCAACTGTATATCATGGTACTTCTCGGCCGTGCGAAGCAGCCTTCCATCCTTGTCGTATGCCGCAAGGATCACGCCCTCCGGTAAATAGAACGAGATAAAGTACGAATCATAGTCCTCCTCGTAATACTCGGAATTCCGGATGTCATACGATGCCGCCATCCGCTCGAGCTTGCGGACCGGCGCCGCCACCTCCTTGCCCCCAACGATCTTCAGATATTTATAATTGGCCGCGGTTACAATAACCGCTGGCAAGGTGTCCTGACCATAAGCCGCCGCCCAATGACTCAGCGTGCAGGCGACGGTCAACGCAATAAAGGTTCCCGGTTTCATAATTCGCAGATTTTTTTCTAAAGCTACGCTCCCCAGCCCCTAATCGTATTGACAACCGTCACCGGCACAACTGATCGGCATCAAAATGATCTAGGAGATTTCCCCCTTCTCATTCACCTGCACCCGAAGGCGCTTGCTGCCGTTTTGCAGAACCAGTTTGTATTTCTTTTCCGCACTCCCCCCATCCGCGCTGAAATAATTCACCAGGTAGACGTCCTTGGTGATACTCCAGTTCGGGTATTGAGTGACCACGGCCTTCGCAACCGCCGAAGGCAACCGGATATCCTTGTACTTCTCCGCGGTCCGCAGCAATTTCCCATCCTTATCGTACGCGGCCAGGATCTCCCCCTCCGGCAGATAGAACGAGATGAAATAGGTTTCATAGTCTTCTTCATAGTAGTCCGAATTCTTGATGTCGTAGGTGGCGGCCATGCGCTGAAGCCGCTGCACTGGCACGGCTACCTCCTTGCCCCCCACATTCTTCAGGTATTTGTAATTGGTGGCAATAACGGAAACCTCCGGTAACACCTCCTGGCATAAAGCACGCGTCGCAGAACCCAGGACGCATAGTCCTGCCAATAGCATGAACGTACCCGATTTCATACATTTAAATTTTAAATTTTAAAAAAAGGATTTGCCTAAAGATAGGCTGTAAATAGGCCGCCCGCAGTGACTCCGGTCATCGCATGGGATGATTGAGGTTATAATGATCTCTATCAGCCTCCCGCTTGACCTCTCTCAGCAGCATCCGAAACGGGACAGGTTAGTTTTAGGTATGAAGAAGATTGTTCTGGCTACCGACTTCTCCGATAACGCCGGCCAGGCTGCCGCCTGCGCGGCGGGTATCGCCGCAAAATGCGGCGCCACGCTCTATATCCTGCACGCCATGGACGGCGCCACAGACCCCGTTATCGAGCCCGTGGCGTTGGATACCGTCCTGCTGGAAAGATATACCCGGGAACGATTCGACCGCCTGCGGGCGGTGAAACAGCACATCGCCGATCAATACGCATCCCTGCGCACTGAACTGCGCCTCTCCCGTGCCATGGCCGCCGACGCGATCCTCGCCCTGTCCCGGAAAGAACAGGCCGATCTTATCATCATGGGAGCTCATGGCGGCGGCCGCCTTAAAGAGCTGGCTATCGGCAGCGTAGCCGCCGATGTCATCGACCACAGCAACATCCCCGTCATGGCAGTCCCTCCGGAATATATATTCCATGAACCGGATACCTTTTTGCTGGCCATCAAAAGACCCGGTGAGAATGCCGCGCCGCTGAATGTCCTGATCGGGATGGCCGCGTCCTTTGGAGCACGCATCGACATCGTATCCTTCGTCAATTCGCGCGAGACGGGAACCCCGGATGACCTTGAGACCGAAAAACAGCTGAATTATTACACCGGGTTCCTGCAACGCTCTTTTCCCGCCCTCGCATTCACCTCCGAAAAACTGGATGGCGACGACTTCCAGCTGTCCATCGACCGGTATTGCCGCAGCCATGATGTCGATATGGTTGCGCTGTTCAAACATCCCCGCCACCTTCTTGATATGCTATGCTGCCGGAACAACACCCGCAGAGCCGTTTTCCACTCCCACGTTCCCGTCCTCGTCCTGCCCGGTTCATAGCCCCGCCCGTCTATGCCCTCTCCGCCACACGTGACGGCCGCAAGTCCATAGGATGACAGGCATCACCTATCGGGCTGATACGTCTCACAAAAATGATGGCGTCCATGTCCGAAGTTTATCATAACCGCTTCAGCGGCAAAATCAAGAGTTTATGAAGAAGAAAATGCATATCCTCGTCCCGACGGATTTCTCCCCGGCCTCACGCGCCGGGATCCGCTTTGCCATACAATGGTCGCAACAGCAAAATGCTCACCTGACCTTCGTCCACGTCATGCATATCGTACGCCCGACCAGATGGACCGATAAGCAATACGATACCTTTGCCGCATCGGAAAGAGCCTTGTATACAAAAAAGCTCAGGGCCTTCATCGCTGATATACAACGTCGCCAGCCCTTGCGTCCCAAATCCTGGTCGTTAGTCTTGCTGGAAGGCTTCAACGCTGACCTGGCCCTGATCGACTATTGCCGCGAACATCCCGGTATCGGGCTGGTCTGCATGGGCACGAAGGGCGCCAATCGCACAAGACGCATCTTCGGAACGAATACCGGCAATTTTATCCTTCAGTCCGATAAACCCGTGATCGCCGTTCCCGCCACCTACAGAAGAAAGCCCATTTCCCGCGTCACTTACGCCAGCGACCTGGCTGACGCTGCACGCGAATTGAAACAGGTGGTCGCTCTCGCAGGCCCTCTTCACGCAAAGGTTGGTATCCTTCATCTGACGGAAACCGGCGAGACGACGCCCGATCCCGAAACCCTGAAAAAGCTTTGGAAAAAGGAAGCCGGCCGCAATGTGACGATAGAATTCAGAAAAGCCGACCCCGCCGTTTCGATCGCAAAGAATCTCCAACAAACAGCCCGGACCCTTCAGCCCTCGTTGCTGATCCTGTTCTCCAACCGCCGCCGCACTTTCTTCCAATCCCTGCTCTATCCCAGCAACGCCGAACGCCTGGCCGTTGCCGCAACCGTCCCGCTGCTGGTATTGGGAAAAGAAGGCTAATAACGCTATCGTCCCAGGATCAATACCCCTTTTTGCATCATATCATCGACGATATTCCTCGCATACCGTTTGGCCATCGCATCCGTCGGATTCCTGCTGAAGGCCTTCGATTGCCCCGACCACAGCAACTCCCCGGTCGCTACCCGGTAAAGATTGCTCTCCAGCAGGACCTCGACATCCGTGACGACATAGCCCGGCTCCGAATAGTACCTCCCCACCCGGTAATAATATCCATAGTATCCCCGATAATAGCCGACAGGACCATAATAGAATCCTCCCGGCACCCAACGATCCTGCTCGTTGACGCTCAACACCCGCACGGTCACTACACCATCGAATTGGCCGCCCAGCAACAACTGACGCATCTTCGCCGAATCCATCGTGGCGAAATTCGGCCCGAAGACATCCAGGCTTGTCAGCGCCATGAATCCCCGCCGTTCCAATTCCGCCTTGATATGATCCTCGCCCAATTTCCGTTTCTCAAGGTCCTTTCCGAACGAGGCAACCAATACCCGCGAAAATCGCCCGGGTTGGATTTCCCGGTCGCTCCAGGATGCCGTCAGCCTCACCGACGGCTCGCACGAATACAACAAAATGACAGAGATCAGCAGCGGCGCACACAACGCCCGGCTAAAAGTGAAATGCCGTTTCATATTCATGATTTTTTAATTAATTGCAAATCGATCAATTGCAGATCCCCTGCACCTCCACCTTACAGATGCCCTTTCCCCATTTATTCAAATAGTTCACCGTCGCCTCGATGGCGAAGATCTGGCTCTTGATCAGCGTCGTCAACTTCAGCAAGCCTTCCTCTGCCGGCGTGGTCACCGCGCTCGCTCCTGTTCGGCCATACTCTTCTTCCAACAGCCGGCTAAAGACGTCATGATAGTAGTAGATGTCATCCAGGTATTGCAAAACCGCGTCCCTGATATAGCGGATATCGCCGCTGCCCAGGAGGGTCCCGGCATCCTGACGGGTTATCCCAAGACCCGTTTTCAGAGTTCGTAATAAGGGCAGTTGAATCTTGTTTTGGTATAACGTGGCGCGCTGATGGAAGCGGCTGATCTCTGCGGAAAGCCGGGCGGCAAATCGCGCAGGATAAGCCTCCCCGCGTCGGGTGGCAGCAAGGACTCTTTGCATTTTCTTCATCAGGTTCCCAAGCCGCCGGCTGATCACCCGGTCCTCCCGTTCCATCTTGACCACCATCCCTGCGATCAGCCCGGACTGCGTGATCCTGTTTTCCAGGATCCGCTCGAGCCACATTTTCTCTTTCCGGTCCGTGCCGAAATGCCTGAAACAGACGTTTCTATATTGCCGCTCCTCCCGGGGAAGGCCGGGGTCCTCCTCCCGGAACTGCTTCAGGAATTCGATCGTTTGAAGTTGCATGGTTATCGATTTCTTCCCAAGATAACGCTCCCGATAGGACGGGGGACAGGAGCAAGGTCATGAACTCGCATGATTTCCCCGCCTATCCCATTTGACATCCATCAGGATGGCGCCGTACGTGATACAGGCCAGCAGCGGGAAAAGGATCCACCCCAGCACGGGAATCCCAAACGCCACCTTCAGCACAAAAAAGATTCCAAAGGCCGTCCAGACCATCCGCCAGAATTTCCAGGGCGCCTCCTGGTCTCTGTTTAGCCGGTTCGCAAGGACCAGTGCCATCAGACCGCTGGCGAATAACCACAGCGCTACATAGCCGAAAAGCAGCCCGATCGCAAGAGGGATGCCGACGATGGTGAAGAAGCACAACCCGATGATCACCGGTACGGCAACAACAAACAGAAAGCCCGCTCCCAACGACCTCAGCGTATCCCGGGAGAGACGTTGCCCGGCCTTCCGCAGGAATCCCCCGAACAGGTATTGCAATACGATGATCTCCACAAACCCTGCGCCCAGCCAGGCAAGCAGCCCCAACAGGGTCATGCTGCCAAGAAAATACCAATGGCTTCGTGGAAGCGCCAGGCTGTCGTCACGGACGGCCTTGCCATTCCTGACCGAAGAACCAAAATCAACCGCGCTGCCGCTCCAATACCGCACCGGCCCGTCAAAGGATGCGTTCGTCCCGATACCCAGCGATTGGGCCGCCGCCAGTACCGAATGGCCCGCCACGGCGCCGTCGATCTCGATGGCCCCTCCCCGGCAGTCCAGGTCTCCACCTACGGAACCGTACAAACGAAATCGTGCCGCACCCGAACGGATGCTCCCTTTTACAATCCCATTGACCGATAGGTCGCCGCCCGTCGCCAGCAGGCTGCCCCCGACCACACAACCTCTCTCGATCGTTAGTGTCCCGCCGGCCAAAGCGACATCGCCGCGAACAGATCGGGAGATCCGTAGGTCTCCACTCGCACAACGAACCTTCCCGCCGGCATACCCGCCGAGCGTTACCCGTCCGCCGGCAATCAGGATCTCATTATCCACCGTATCATTGAGATACACCGTTCCGCCCGCCACGATGAGATCTCCGTGTATGGGTGCGTTGACGACAACCGTTCCTCCCGCCAGGTAAACATCTTCATACACCGGGTGGTTGATAACCACATTCGAACCCGACTCGATGATGATGGAAAAGGCCCGCTGTCCCGTAAAAAGGAAAAAAACGAGCAAAACCGCCGCCCGGAACAGGCGCCGGATCGATAGAAAAGCATGCTCGTTAAAGGGTGATTCCGCTATCATAACAGTTGCTTTTTGAACCCAACAGGATTGCCCAAATGTAAACCCCGCCCGCCGCCGCCGTCATGATGCCTGTCACAACCCCGATTGATGATCATCAAGCTGATCACCTTTAACCTTCCCGCCGTAATCAACATCAAGACCGTCCCTGACGTTCATCATCACCTCCCATTCGCCGTTGGCTTATCTTTTCTTAAAAAGGGATGGGAACCAAACTTTCAAAAAATGCACTGAGCATATTGCAGGCCCGATACCTGCTCAAAGACGAAAAAGGCCGGATCATCGAAAGCCCCGACGGGCTGTTTCAGCGGGTCGCAACGGCCATTGCCCGCGCTGAGTTGGCATGGGGCAACGAGGCTGACCGGCTCCATTGGGAAACAGTCTTCTTCGACATGCTCAGCAGTCTCCGTTTCCTCCCCAATTCTCCCACATTGATGAACGCGGGAACACCCTCCGGCCAGCTTAGCGCCTGCTTCGTACTGCCGGTGGAAGACTCCATAGAAAGCATCTTCTCCACTCTCAGGGACGCCGCCATTATACAAAAAAGCGGCGGCGGTACCGGATTCAATTTCTCCCGTCTCCGGCCCCGGCACGACCTCCTCGCGGCCACCGGCGGGTCAGCCTCCGGCCCCGTGTCGTTCATCAGGGTCTTCAATGCGGCCACCGAAGAGATCAGGCAGGGCGGCAAACGTAGAGGCGCCAACATGGGCATCCTGGATGTCGATCACCCGGATATAGAAGAGTTCATCAATTGCAAACGACAGGAAGGCGCCCTCTCCGGCTTCAATCTCTCCGTCGGAATATCCGACGCCTTTATGAAGGCCCTGCAAAACAAGGAGGACTGGCCGCTCAGACACCCTTCAACGAATGCTGTCGTCAGGACCGTCCCCGCTTCCCGGCTTTGGGATGCCATCGCGGACAACGCCTGGCGCACCGGCGACCCCGGCCTCCTCTTCCTCGACACCATCAACGTCGCTAACCCGACCCCTGGACTCGGACGCATCGACGCGACCAACCCTTGCGGGGAAGTGCCGTTGCTGCCATACGAAGCCTGCAACCTCGGATCGATCAACCTCGTCCGTTTCATTCGAAAGGAACAAAACGGCAACACGATCGACTGGCCGGACCTGGGCCGGACGATCCATTTCGCCATCCGTTTCCTGGATGACGTCATCGAGTGCAACCGCCATCCCATCGATGCGATCCGCAAAAGGGTACGCTCAAACCGGAAGATCGGCCTCGGCATCATGGGTTGGGCCGACTTGCTCGCCCTGCTGGATATCCCCTACGACTCCGATGAAGCGCTTGCGCTGGCCCATCGTCTGATGAAATTCCTCCGGGAGGAAAGCTACGCCGCCTCCGCGGCCCTCGCCGCTCAAAGAGGCCCCTTCCCCAACTGGGATAAGAGCGTCTATGCCGCCGGCCTGCCCCTCCGCAACGCTACCCGCCTCAGCATCGCCCCCACCGGAACCATCTCGATCATCGCGGACGTCTCCTCTTCCATCGAACCCCTGTTCGCCCTTGCCTGGCACCGACAGGGCGCCGTCGAAGGCGAAGAACTGGAATTCTTCAGCGCACCCTTCGCAGAATACCTGCACCAAAGACAGTTGCGGACGGGCGCCCCAATCGGCGAGGCGCCGGACAATGGCTCGGCGACAGACCTCCGCCAGCTCCCGGCCGCCGCCCGCCGCCTCTTCAGGACCGCGCTCGAAATAACCCCCGAATGGCACCTCAGGCACCAGGCGGTCTTCCAGCAATATACCGACAACGCCGTATCCAAGACGATCAACCTCCCCGAGTCGGCTTCACCCCAGGACATCGCCCGGATCTATCGATCCGCCTGGGAACAACGCCTCAAAGGCATTACCGTCTTCCGGCACAACTGCCGCTCCGGCCAACTGCTCCACCCTGGCCCATTCTCCGCAACCGAAGCCTGCAAAGTATGCATCGAATAACCCATCAATACCCGAATATGGCTACCATTACAAAAGCCAGGGACCTACGCCCGGGCATAAACCTGGACCCGTCAGCGGGTCACAACGCGGAATTGGCAAACATCTTCCACCAGATGGCCTCCTGCTACCGATACCTCGGCGCCAGGCATCGCTTTCGCGTTATCGCCTACGACAATGCCGTCCAAACCATCAATGGCCTCAAGGACGATATCTCCACTTACGCCGCCGGCGTAAAGACCCTGGACAAACTGCACGGCGTCGGCGTATCCATCGCCTCCAAGATCATCGAATTCCTCCAGACCGGGCAGATCGCCGCTTTCGAAAAGCTCAAACAACGGGTGCCTCCCGGACTGCTGCCCCTCATGGACATCAATGGCTTCGGTCCGGCCACCGTTAAAACCCTCCACAAAAAGCTGGGCGTCAGCAACCAGGAAGAGATGCTCGCTGCCATCGAATCCGGAAGGATCGGGCGCCTCAAAGGCTTTGGTCCAAAGAAAATAAACAATATGCGCAAGGGCCTTCAACTTTTCGCCGGACGGCAGACCCGGATGCTGCTCTGGGACGCAATGCAGATCGGCGACTCGATGCTCAATGCCGTCCTCGCCATTCCCGGCGTGAAAAAGGCCGATCTCGCCGGCAGCCTCCGCAGAAGAAAAGAAACCATCGGCGACATCGATATCGTCGCTACGGCGGACAAAAAGGACTGGACGACCATCACCGGCCGGTTCACCAACCTGCCCGTCGTCCAACGGGTTCTGGCCGCCGGCAAAACGAAGGCCAGCATCCTGCTGCAAAAAAGCAACGCACAGATCGACCTTCGCCTCGTATCCGAACAGGAATACGGCTCCGCCTTGTTGTACTTCACAGGCTCCCGCGAACATAACATCGCCCTTCGCACCTGGGCCAAAACCCGGGGATGGAAGCTTAACGAATACGGCGTTTTCGAAACGGATACAAATAAACGGCTGGCAGGCGCTACCGAAGAGGAGATTTACCGGCTCTTCGGCATGCACTTCATCCCGCCCGAACTCCGGGAAGAAAAAGGCGGCATCGACCTCGCCCGCAAAGGGCCCCTGCCAAAGCTGATCGAAATAAAGGACATCCGCGGCGACATGCACGTACACAGCACCTGGAGTGACGGCACCGCAGACATCGGCGATATCGCCGGACACTTGCGCAAGACCTTTCCCGCCTACGAATATGTCGTTATCACCGACCACTCCCCCAGCCAGCGCGTGGCCCGCGGACTGACGCCACAGGAATTTACCCGGCAATTCGCCGAGATCGACAGGCTGAACGCTAAATTGGGCCTCCCCTTTGTCAGGAAAGGTGTGGAAGTCGATATCCTTGCGGACGGCTCGCTCGACCTCTCCGACCACCTGTTGAAACAGTTCGATTGGGTAGTTGCCTCCATACACAGCCTTTTCAACCAGGATAATACGGAAAGACTGATCACAGCCTGCGAACACCCCCTCGTTTGCTGCATCGGGCATCCCGGCGGAAGGCTCATCGGTAAAAGGGAACCCTATCCCGTCGACTGGCGCCGGTTGATCCAAAAGGCGGCAACAACGGGCACCGCCCTCGAGATCAATGCCCAGCCCGAACGTCTGGATATCCCCGACACGATCGCAAAAGAAGCGGCAGAAAAAGGCGTCCGGCTCGCCATCGGCACGGACGCACACGCTCTCAACCAGTTCGACTTCATGTCCATGGGAGTCTCCATGGCCCGCCGCGGCTGGTGCACAAAAGAAAACATCCTCAACACGGCGCCATGGAAGGAGATCGAACGATTCCGGTCGGCAAAAAGACACGGCGAATGAATCATTTCCGTTCTGGCAATATCAACAACGGTATCCTCGCTTCGAAGATCATTTCATGCGTATGGCTCCCCACAAACCATCGCTGCGGCAAGGAATGCGGTCGCGCCATCATTACCACCATTCCGATGTTGTGGGTTCCCCCGAAGTCATTGAGATGCTCCGCTACATCGTCCCCCATCTCATACTCGTATTTTATGTCCCAGGTCTTTTCCAGGCTCCCCAACGGATTCGGTTGATGCAGGATGCCGATGAACTCCTTTGTTCCCTTCTGAATGACGCGAAGCGCATAAAGCCTCGAAGAAAACACAGCCACCAGCTCTCTCAGGGTATCGAGGACATGAAGATCCGTATCCGGCCGGACATCGTTTCCAAGCAGGATTGCCGAAGGCGGCAGATAGCGCGCTTCCTCCGGCACCACAAGCAGGGGTGTGGTGGTCTTCCGGGCCAATGCGGTTACCGTACTCCCGAAAACCCTGCGGAGCGCCTTACCTCTGCTCTTCATTCCCACAACGAGGAGATCGGCGTTCTCTTCTTCCGCCGTCTCGAGAATAGAGGCGACAACAGGCCCCTTTACCGATCGGGTGTTCATCGCCTGGGTTTTACCTTGCTTAAAAAGATCCTTCTGACGAAGAAGACCCGACTCGACAAGCTCCCTGGCGTCCGCAGCGTCGATCACCGCCAGCGACATCGTGTCTGTTACAGGCACAGGGATCTCCTGGTACACCGCCAGGATCGTAACGGCCGCGTCGAGCGCGGCCGCCAACTTCGCACCATACTCCACCGCGCGATCGGCCGCCGCGGAAAAATCGGTTGCAACAAGAATGCGTTTCATGATATCTGTTTTTTTAGTCGATAAAAATGCCGTAACGATCCGCTCCTTTCCGCGGTGCTCCTTAATGCAACAAACCCGCCAGCGACCGCACCCTGCCATAGTCCTCCTCTCCCGCCCGGTGCAAAAGCAGGTACTCGACGATATGGTTCAAACTCACCACTCCCTCGAATTGACCGCCTTCCACCACCGGGTACAATTGCTCGTCATCGCGCCCCAACTGCTCCAGCACCGTATCCGCCGTCGCCGCCCCATCCAGCAAACTCACCTCCCCCTTCACAAGGCTATGCAACTTTTCCCCATAGCGCTTCTCCGCCAGCGCCTTGACTACCTCCAACCGGTTGATCGACCCCACCGGCCTGGCCCCTTCCATGAGCATGAAATACTTGCTGTGATTCGTCATCAGGATACTCGCCGCTTCCCGGACTTCCATATCCGCCTGCAGACTGGCATAATCGTTCATCACCACCTCATTCAGCCGGATTCCCTTTACCAGCGACCGCAACCGGAGATAATGTTCCTCCGTCCCGGCGCTGAACAAAATAAAGACACCGACCAACGGCAGGATCGGGTTGATGACGACGATGCCCAACGCTATAAAGACCCATGCAATACCCTTCCCGATCGCCGCCGCAATGGTCGTTGCCCGCACATAGTTCATCCGGAAACCCAACAAAGCCCGGAGTATCCGCCCGCCATCCATCGGGAAGGCAGGGATCAGGTTAAAGACCGCCAGCCCCACATTCACCATTCGCAGATCAAATACGAACATCCCCAATCCAAAGGCCGGTGCCCGCTCCGGCTGCGCCCAGAACGGAGCGCCGGGATCCTGCAGCAACCAAAGCAAAAAGGCAATGATGATATTCATGGCCGGTCCGGCAAGACTGATCGACAACTCCTGCCGCGGATTGTCGGGAAATTTCTCGATGCTGGCCGTCCCTCCGATCGGCAAAAGCACGATGTCCCTCGCCCGGATACCGAAATATCCCGCCGCCATCGCATGCCCCAGCTCATGCAGGGCCACACAGGCAAACACCGCCAGGACGAACAATAGCGACCACAGCAGCCGGCCCGCATTCGTACCCTGCTCGACATTGAGCAGGACTACCCAGCCAAGCAGCAACAAAAAGGTCCAGTGCACCGAAATACGGATGCCCCGGACGCTGAGTATTTTTATTGACCCTTTCATCGTTTCTTTTTCTTAAAGAAAGCACACCCGGCAGGAAAATAGTATGAGCAGGGTCAACGTTGAAAGTGACTCGGGTCATTGGTCCGACCCTCCCCGCTCCGTTACCTTCATAGCATGATAAAATATCCTTCCACCGCCATCTACAAAGATATCATGGGCCGTGTGCCCATCCCGCCGGCTGTATCCCTGCTGCTGCCCTTCCACCCGGTATTCTCCTCCCACGCCGAACTGAAACATCGCGTTAAGATCGCACTGGAGAATGCCCGCCACGAATTGCTCCGCAACTACACCGCCGAAACCACCCTCGCGGTCATGGAAAAGCTCGCGAGACTGGAAGCCCAGCTCGATTACGCTACCCCCCATAAAAGCATCGCCCTCTTCGCATCCGCTCACCTCGGCAAGCTTTGGTATTTCGATACCCCCGTCGAAGAACGGCTCACGATCGGCGACACCTTTGCCGTCCGCGACCTGGTCGCCGACAGCAAGCAGCTTCGTAACTACCTGATTCTACTGCTCAGCGACAAGGAATGCCGCTTCTACCTGGCCGGCGAAGACCGCCTCGAACGGCTGCCGGCCTCCGCTCCCACGGAAGTTTTTGCATATGTCAACGAGAAACCCGAACGCGTCGCCAACTTCTCCGACCCCGGGCAACGCAAAGAGATCGTAATGGACAAGTTTCTCCATTATATGGACGATGAACTTTCCCAGGTCCTCACCCGCCACCCCTTTCCCGTCTTCTTGATGGGACCCGAAAAAGTGATCGGCCACTTCAAGGCTCACTCCGGCCATCTTCCCCAGATCGCCGCCTGTCTCCATGGCAATTATATCGATACGCAGGAATTCCAACTGCTGCAATTGATACAGCCCGCCCTCGAGGCCTGGCGCCGGCAGAACAAACAATCCATCCTCACCCTCGTCCGGAAAGCCGCCGACGACAAACGGCTCAGCACCGGCATCACAGCCGCCTGGTCCGACGCCTGGCATAACAAAGCCCGCCTCCTCGTCGTCGAAAAAGGGTACCGCTTCCCCGCCCGCCGCGGCGATACCCCCGACCAGATCTTCCGGGAAGATTCCGCCGAAAATAACCCCTTCTATATCCCCGATGCCGTAGACGCCCTTATCGGCCAGGTCATCGCCAACGGCGGCGATGTGGAATTTGTCGACGACGGCGACCTCGCAGAATGCCAGCACGTCGCCCTCATCCGCTATTATTGACCCATCTAAGGGTTATTGTGTAATGCCTGCGTCATAATTTGGCGGCTTCGTCAACCTGCGGTACCTTCACGGGCACGATCTTTTTTTACCTGGCCTAATCCTCCGTCCGACCATGCCTGCCGCAAGGAGTGTATATACGGTTTTAGCCATCCTGCTCCTGAGTACCGTTATTGGCCTGCTTCTGATCGCCCTCCGGTATAACCAAGCCTTCACCGATACTACAGACTGGATGCACCACACCATCGTCGTCCTGAACGCCGATCAGGATGCCCTGTCGGCTCTTCATGACTACGAAGCCGGGAAGATCGGCCACAACCTCGTCCAGGACCGCATCCTACGCCTGCAGCAGTTGACCGCTGACAACGCTTTCCAACAGGAAAGAACCCGAAAAATGCTGCTATTCTCGGCCTCGCTGCCGGATTTTCACACCGGCGGCCTCACCCTTCGCGATCCCAACGTAGACCGTATCCGGACGGCTCTACTCGAGTTCCAGGGAGAAGAGAACAGCCTGCTGAAAAACCGCGAAGCCGCTTCCGGCCAGAGCCGGAGATCGCTGAAAAACGCCATCGGCTACCTCCTGGCCGCCGTCTTCACCCTGCTCTCGGCCGGTCTCTATATCGCCTGGTACAATTTCAATCGCCGCCTCAAAGTGGAAAAGGCGAAACAAGAATCCGAAAGCTTACTGGCGCTGCTGGTCGATCACGTAAATGACTATGCCATCATCATGCTCGACGCCGAAGGAAGGGTGCTCAGCTGGAATAAAGGAGCCGAGCAGATAAACGGGTATACAAGAGATGAGATCATCGGCAAACCCTTCTCCCTCTTCTACACCGATGAAGAAGTGGCCCGCGGTGAACCGGAGCGCAATTTGCAAAAAGCCGCAAAAGAAAACCGGTACGAATGTATCGACATCCGCAAACGAAAGGACGGTTCCCAATTTCACGCCGACGTCATTTACACGGCCTTGCGCAATGAAAAGGAAGAACTGACCGGCTTTATCAAGATCACCCGCGATATCACCGACCAGATCGCCGCACAGGACGAGATCAACAAGTCCCTGGCCCGGGAAATAGAACTCAATGCGATGAAATCCCGTTTCGTAGCGCTCGCCAGCCACGAGTTCAAAACCCCGCTCAGCGTGATCCTCAGCTCCACCAACCTCATCGAGAAATACCACTCGCCCGAGATGGCCGAAAAGCGGCTCCGGCATGTGCATCGAATCAAGTCGAATGTGAACCATCTCAAACAGCTGCTCAATGATTTTCTCTCCCTGGCCAAACTGGAAGAAGGAGCGACCCACAACGAACCTGCCGCCGTCAATGTGATCGGGATAGCGGAAGAGACGATCCAGGATATGGACGAGACCAGGAAGGAAGGGCAACACATCGAATTCGAAATAACGGGCGACCCCGGTCCCGTAGCCCTCGATCCACACCTGCTCAGAAATATTCTCAACAACCTGCTGAGCAATGCGATCAAATATTCCCCGGAAGGAAGCCCCGTCCGGTTCCTGCTCCAATTCGAAGCGGAGACCGTCCGCTTCCAGGTCATCGACAAGGGCATCGGCATTCCCGTGGAAGAACAGGAACAGCTGTTCGATCGCTTTTTCAGGGCAAGCAACACTTCCGGCATCTCAGGCACCGGCCTCGGCCTCAGCATCGTAAAGCGATATCTCGACCTGATGGGCGGCACCATCCGGGTGGAAAGCCAACCCGGCGCCGGCTCCTCCTTCACCATCCAACTGCCGGCCCGCAGGGAACATCAACCCCAAACCATTCGCCGGTGACCAACTTCACCCATGTCCCTGACCCCCGTTCTCCTTTTCACCCCCGCCGCATGCTTAGCTTTGAACCATCAATCATCCTAAATTCATTTGTATGAGAACAGACGCAGATATCCAAAAAGATGTGATGGCCCAGCTCAAATGGGAAGCTTTCCTGCATGCCGAGAACATCGGCGTCGCGGTCAAAGACGGGGTCGTAACGCTGTCGGGACACGTCGACAGCTATAATAAAAAGATCGGCGCAGAAATGGCCGCCAAAAAAGTCCTGGGGGTAAAAGCCGTTGCCGAAGAAATTAACGTAGGAGTGTCCCCGATCTACCGCCGCACCGATACCGAAATAGCCGAAGCCGTTGTCAACGCCCTCCGCTGGCACAGCGCTGTCGTCGAAGACAAGATAAAGGTGAAGGTCGAAGACGGCGTCGTCACTCTCGATGGCCAGGTGGACTGGAACTTCCAACGCCAAAACGCCGTCGACGCCATCCAAAACCTCATCGGGGTTATCAGGGTGAACAACTTCATCGTGGTAAAACCATCACCGACCTCAAATGACTTACAGGAAAAGATTCGCCAGGCGCTCCTCCGCAGCGCAACGGTAGACTCCGATAAGATCGCCGTCACCGTAACCGGCAGCAAAGCGATCCTCACCGGCACCGTCCGCTCCCTCGCCGAAAAAGACGACGCCGAACTGGCCGCCTGGTCGGGCCGCGGTATCACCTCCGTCGAGAACCGGCTTGAAATAGCCATCCCGGAATTTTCTTTCTAGTTGTCCAGTCGAACGGATGCAGGTATAGTCGGAAGGGCGCCGCAAGGCGCCTTTTCCTATTCACCTCGGTATCTCCACCGTAACACTCGTCCCATCCCCAAGCTCGCTCTCCAGCCGGATCGTCCCCCCCAACAATTCGACATACCGCCTGACAATATGCAATCCAAGCCCCGTTCCCTCGATATTCAAGGCATTTCCACCCCGGAAAAAGCTGCTGAACAAATGCTGCTGATCTTCCGCCGAAATACCGATGCCCCGGTCCCTCACGACAAGGACAAGGGTAGCCTCCGCTGCAGCACGGGCGTCCAGCCGGATCTCCGAACCCTCCGGCGAGAACTTCACCGCATTGCTCAACAGGTTGATCAGGATATTCTTCAATAGCCGCTTATCACTCACGAACCCATCTCCCCCCTCCAACGAAAAAGCAATGGACTGCCCCGCCTTCGCCAGCGGCCGCATCTCCTCCACCACCTCCTCCAGGAACTCGCGTACGACGAACTCCGCAGGCTCCGGCTTCACCTTCCCCTCCTCCAGCTTGCCCAATGAAAGGAAATCCTCCAACAGCGTGTTCAGGTGCTTCACCGCGTCCCTGATCCGCTTGATATGCTTGTCCCGGTTATCCTGCTCCTCCGTCTTGGTATATCGCGAAAGCAACGCCGCCGAAGACAGGACCGTACTCAACGGGGTCCGGAACTCATGCGAAGCCATCGACACGAACCTCGACTTGATCTCATTCAACTCCTTTTCCTTGCTCAACGCGTCACTCAGCTCCGTCTGGCTACGCTCCAGCTCGTTCAGTGCCTCCCGCAATATCAACGTTCGCTGCTCCACCTTCGCCTCCAGCCCCGTGTTGAGCTTTCGAACATCTTCCGTGATATGCTCCAGCTGCCGCTGCCGGTGGATCAACTCCATTTCCGACTGTTTCCGCTGCGTAATGTCCACAATAAAAGCAATGACATACAATTTCTGCTTCTGCCGGTAATAGCTCAGGCTCACCTCCACCGGGAATTCCGTCCCGTCCTTCTTCCGGGCAAAAAGATCTCTCCCATGCCCCATCGTCCGGTTCCCGGGATGCTGATAGAATCCCTCCCTGTCCTTCACATGCCGCCCGTGGAAGCGCTGCGGGATCAGCACGTCGATCGTCTGCCCGGGAAGATCCTCCCGGTCGTATTCGAAAAGCCGGTAAGCGGCCGGGTTGAGCAAAATGATCTTCCCCTTGTCATCCGTAAGAATGATGCCCTCCGTCGCATGCTCGAACAACGCCGTCACCTGGTGCTGCTCCGACTCGATATTCCGGTAGAGCCTTTTTACGTACAACACGAAAAGGGTCGCCATGATCACGATCAGCAACGAAAAGGCATGCTGCAGTATCACCTGCTGCCGGTCCATATTGTCATGTGGATAGAAGGAAGCCAGGATGATCAGTAATGCACTGATCCATCCGAACAGCCAGGTGTCCCGGTCCCGGGGCACCAGAATAGTAAGGAGAATGGCGCCGATCAACCCGCCATCGATCAGGCTGTATTGAGGGTTCAGATATTGCAGCACCGCCGTGCCGATCGTAACAATAGAACAGAACAGAAGTATATGACCGGACTTTTCTTTAAACATCAGCCTTGGGATAGTTTTTTTAAATGTACGACTATCCTTTTAATAATACTTGATCACCGCAACCGGACCGTAGGGGAGCAACAGTTCCTTATCCAATTTTTCCACCGACCCGCCGTTCTCCAGCACCTTCTCGATAAGCCCGTCGATCTCGCCGTCCGCATAGAAGTCCGGATGATCGCCGCCCGGCGCCTGCCTCTCGACAATGATCAACCGCGAGTTCCGGCACCCCGCCGCCTTCCGCACCTCATGGACGCCGCAAACCAGCTTCCCGGCCTGGGCCGCCTTCTCCATTTGTTGCAGCAACAAACGCGTCCTCATCGCCTCCCAATCGGCCAGCTGCGGCGCCAGCAGGGCCATCAACTCCGCTTCGCTTACACCGATGCCTTCCTTCTGGACAACTCCGGCAATGTGGTGAGGGTAATGGGTCACCCGGGCAAAATGACCGGCTACCCGCTCGATCGCAACGACAAAGACAGGCAGGGGATACACTTTCAGCACCGCTCCCAATCCCTGGTCCATAAAATGAAGGAACTTATTCAACATGACCTCCCGATCCTCCACATATACGTTCTGCGAACCGTTGGTCTTGATCAGCTTCAGCCGGCTCCCATTGCTCCAATACATTCTTGACTCCTTTGCGCTCAGTAACAGCACCAGGAAATCCCGCGAACCGGCCTTGCAATCGGCAAGATCCCGCACCAGGAAAGGCTCATCCACCAGCACCCGCTCCTCGACCTCGTAATCCAGATAGATCACCTTCGAAACCTCCTCCGAAACGAAAAGGGCAACACCGACTTTATGGGTCGACGAGTTCAGCCCCCGCACCAACTGCTGCAGATTCCGGACGACCGGCATCGCCGTCTCAGCCGGGTGCGCTTTGAACAGCTTTTTCTCGGCCGCGGCCAGCGCCCCCTTCAACCGCGCTTCCAGCTCGGCCCGTGGGGTCATCTTGGGATTATAGGGCAACACCAGCGCAACGCTGGGCTTCCTCACCGCCGCCATCGCCTGCGGCAGGATCCTGGAGGGCATATCGGAAATTTGCATAGTTTACCGTTTAGCTTCAAAGATATCGGTCCGGCCACCCCAATTCCCATGAGGGCTGTCAGTAAAAAGGCTGATCGTGATCATCGCCAAAGGCCGGACCCCCGGTTATCTTCGGTAAAAAATTGGAATATGCAGAAGGCAGGCATCGTTCTATCCGGCGGCGGGGCCCGCGCCATCGCTCATCTGGGCGTCCTTCGCGCCCTCGAAGAACAGGACTTCCACCCCGCCGCCCTCGCAGGGTCCAGCGCCGGCGCCCTCATCGCCGCACTGTACGCCTCCGGCCTGTCGCCGGAAAAAATAAAGGACCTCTTCCAGGACTCAGCCTATTTCGGGGTCTTCCACCTCCTCTTCGGCCGGCCCGGCCTCTTCGATATGCGCGCTATGCGTTCTACTCTTGAAACCTGGCTCCCGGCAAAGAATTTCGAAGATCTGCCCGTTCCCCTCTATGTCGCCGCCACCAACCTCACCACCGGTCGCTCGGAGATAATTTCCTCCGGCCCCCTGCTCGAACCCCTCCTGGCCTCCGCCTGCGTCCCCATCATCTTCGAACCCGTCCTCTACCGCGGCTGCCAATGGGTCGATGGCGGCGTACTGAATAATTTCCCCGTCGAACCTTTGCTCCGCCACGGCCATTTCATTATCGGCTCCCACGTCAACCGGCTCACCGACCACCTTCCCCCTGACCCCGCTCCCCACAAAAGCCAGGTCCTCGAACGCTGCTTCCACCTGGCCATCGCCCACGACGTCTACCAAAAAGCCACCCACTGCGACATCTTCCTCGACCATCCCGGCCTCACCGGCTTCGGAATGTTCGACACAAAAAAAGCCGACCACCTCTTCAGGCTCGGCTATGAATATTGTCTGCAGGCGCTCTCCGTCAGATACTGAAGAACGTGGTGGCGATATGCTGGCTCCGCTCGAACCTCCCCGACTTCTCCTCCAGCCGGATCCGGAAGGTCACCCCCACGATCTTGTTCAGTTCCACCGGCGCAAACGGCCAGTCGGGTGACAAATGCGTGGTTTCACTGCTGATCACCGGCAGGATCCGCTCATGCAGTTTCTGCAACGCCTCCTGTCGCAAGAGGGCATCGGTCAGCTCCTCGAACCGGCCATGCGCCACCACACTCTGCCAGTTGCCCATATCCTGCAGCCGGTCAACCTCGAAACAGACCACCGGTTGTTTCCGCATGATCTCGACCTTTAATCCCTCGTGCGTATGGCAATATACATATTCGCCGTCATAATGATAACTGATCGGCACCACATACACCTGTTTCCCGTCGCTGCAGCCCAGCCGGCCCACGACCTCCTTGCGCAACAGCTTTTCGATCTCGGGGGAGCTTAATTTTCCTAACATGTCGTTGAATTTTCCACCGAATCTAGCGCGGCGGGCCGCCGAAGAAAATGACAAGGGTCATCCGGCCGCATGATCTGTTTCATACACCGGCCGCCGCACGAAAAATAACTTTAAGAAAAAATTGCCATGTCCGTCTTTCATCAGCAGATGCATATCCCGGTAGCCCATCGACGCACCATCACCGCTGATCTGGTAATCCCAGGCGAGGCTACCGCCATCGTCATCTTCGCCAACGCGGGACCCGGTAGCCGCCTCCACCGGCTCCATCTGGCCGTGGCCGCCCGCTTGCAGCATTCCGGTATCGGAACCCTGCTGCCCGATCTCCTCGATGAATCCGAACTCGCCGCATCCGCGGAATTCAATATTTCCCTGCTGACGAAAAGGCTGGTCGACGTGACAAAATTCATCAACGATCGCGATCTCTTCGGACATTACCGCCTCGGGTACTATGGCACGGCCACCGGCGCCGCCTGCGCCCTGCAGGCTGCCGCGGACCTGGATTCGCTTATCGGCGCCGTTGTCTGTCGAAGCGCCCGCCCCGACCTGGTCAGGGACGCTCTCCCCGAGATCCAGTCCCCCGTCCTGTTCATCGTCGGAAGCCTCGACCGCTACGTCCTCCAGCTCAACAGGGATGCCATGGAAAGCCTCTCGGTCGAAAAAAAACTCACCGTGGTACAGGCCGCTTCCCACTTTTTCGACGAATCCACGATCGCCGAAGCCGCCGACCTCGCCCGGTCCTGGTTCCACTGCCATCTCGGATTGCCGGCCCACAACCACCGCGTCCCGGCCTTATCGACCATCCTTCCAGCTCCGCAGATGGATCCCAAAGAATAGATAGAAAAGCCCGACCGACAACAGCGCGCAGGCCGTCCAAAGGGAAAGCCCATCATTGCCCGGAACAGGATTATACAACACCAGGAAAGAGAATACAAGCCCGGCCACGCCCAGCAGCGCCATCCACACCTTCTCCTGCCAGATCACCGGCAGATCGAAACAACGGCCGGCGATCGATATGCTCCGGAACAAAAGCCAGAAGCCGGCGAAAAAGGGCAACGACACCGCCGCCAGCACCGGCGTAAAAAAAAGAACGCCCGCAACCAGCAGGTCGAAGAAACCTCCCGCCAGATGCCAGCCCCACCCATGCACAGCCCTGCGGTTGCCAAGGGCAAAACCGGTCTCGGCAAGTCCGTTGATGACGAACGCAAGTTCAAAATATGGAGAAAGACTGCCATAACTGGCCACCGGATGACCAAATACAACCAGGCTGAACACCAACAACGCCATCCCCACCAAAAGAAAAAGCCACCAATAACGTACCACGCTTCGCACTTCGGATATCATACTCATGACACATCATTTTTAGCCGGTTCACCGGGCAGCACCAACATTGGAACATGGGTCTTGAAGATCATTTGCCGGGTCTCGCTCCGCAGGAACCATCGCTCCGGGCCCATCCGCGGATGCGGCTTCATCACCAACAGGTCGATCGGGCTGGCGTCAATATACTCGCTCAACGCGTCCGTCACCGATTCACCCGCGGGCATTTCGCACAACGGCGAAAAGGCCCCGATCGTCCGGTTCCCGCCGTCGGTCTGGTGCAATATCTCGATCACCTCACCCGCTCCTTTGTTGAACAGCCGGATGATGAACAATTTCGAATGGAACTTTTCGGCCAGCTCCCGCACCGGCGCCGGGATCGAAAAGCCCGTTTCCGTATACACATCGACGGCCATCGCAATGGCCTTCGGCGGCGAAAAACGAACCCCCTCCGGGATGATCAGCAGCGGCACCCCCGCCTTTCTCCCAAGCCCGGTTACCGTGCTCCCAAACGCCCGCCGCAACTCCCTCCCGCTTCCCTTCATCCCCACGACGATCCAGTCGGCCTGACGAGCCCGCACAACACGCAGCATCGCCGGCGTCGCCGATCCTTCACAGGCCATCGCCTCGATCGGCACCGCCCCGTCGCCCTTTATCAATTCCGCCTCGTTGGCCACATCCCGCTGCACCATCACCCGCATGTCCTCGGCATTCAGGATCACCGGCGCCTCCGTAACGGGAATGGGCATCTGCTCAAACGCGCTGGCAAGGATCACTCCCGCATCGAAGGCCTTCGCCAGCCGCACTCCCCAATCCGCCGCATTCCGCGCAGCCGGCGACAGATCGGTGGCGATCAGTATCTTCTTCATATTTTTTAGGTTGATCAGTTCTCATTATTCGTGAATACTCATCACCGGCACCGCACAATGCATCACCAGCCGCTTGGCCTGGCTCCGGTGGAACTCCAGCACATTGTGCTTCTTCGGAAACACCACCAACAGGTCCGCCCCACAGCCCTCCAAAAATTCACTCATCCCCTCGGTGATGTTCTCGGCCCGCACGATCCGCAACGCCGGCTGCAGACCCGTCAGCTCGCTCTTCCAATGATTATAGGCCATCGTGAACTCGCTCGCACTCTCGTCTTCCCTCAGCACATGAACCACCTCCAGCCGGATACCCGGCATATTTCCCATCAGCTGTAACACCGGTGTAGCCACCGGCAATCCGGCCGAAAGATCCTCCTGGTCACAGGCGACCACCACATACCGCATGCTCTGGAATCGTACTCCCTCCGGTACCACCAGCACGGGGTAGGGGAGATGCCGCACGGCTCGCACACTGTTGCTGCCGGTCAGCACATTCTCCAGGCCCCCGCCCGTGGCGCCCATCACAACCAGTAACGGCTCCTTCTCTTTGCAGTATTTCTCGATCTGTCCTTCCACCGTGCCGATTTCCATATCGCTATGGATGGTCAACTTACCCCGGCTCCGCCTGAAAAGTTCATGGGATAGATTGTCCAGCATCTCCCGGCCGCTGCCCTGCAGGTCCTCGAACGCCCTTTCCGGCATCGGTACCTCGGACATGCTCATGGGGATCTGGAAGATATACAGCAACTGGATCTCCGCCCCGATCGACAGGGCCAGGTCCGCTGCATACCTGGCTGCATTAGCCGAATTCTCGCTGAAATTCACTGGGACTACTATAGGTTTCATGATCGTATCGTTTCGGCTAAACTACACGCCGCCCGACCGATAACCGCTGACTCCCATCATCCCGCCCGCTGACTCCCGTCAACCTCCAATATTCATCCATCAACCGCAGATACCCCGCCGCAGCCTCCAGCGACACCCGCTTCTCCTCCTGCGAAACGGCGCTCCTCGCGCGAAGACTGTTGATCTTCGCCCGGATATTCGCCCTGTAAGCTTTATAATAGTTCAATAGCCGCCGCTCATCCCCACCCATCACACCCGGGAACTCCCGGCAATACCCGCTCACAAACCGTTCCGCCAGACCCGCGCATCCCAAACTGTCCAGATCCATACACAGGAACGCTATATCGTTCAACACATCCACTTGCCGCAGCCCGTCGTTGAACTCGATACAGTCGAATACCTGCGGCCGCTCCAGCAAAAAGATATTCCGGCAATGCAGATCCCCATGCCCGTCGCGGTACAGACCGGCCTTTCTCCGCCCGGCCAACAGCGCCCCATTGGCCCGCAGGAACCTGTCCGATAACGACATCGCCCGATCGATCACCTCCGCCGCCCAGGACCCAAGCCCCGCTCCCAACACCTCCTTCTCCTGTCCAAGATCATTGAACAGGTCTCGCATCACCGCCGCGTCCCCCCTCACATCCCCCTCAGCCGCCAACTCCGCCCCCCGGTGAAAACGCCCCAGCAGTTCGGCGAGGGCATCGATCTCCGACTCCCGCAACCGATCCCACCTGGCCAAAAGGTCCATCCGTCGGGAGGGCTCCATCTTGTGCATCCACACCGCATACTCGACGATACCTCCCCTCGATTCCTCCAACGACCATTCACCATCCACCCCCCACACCGGAACTACGCCAAGATAAATGCCCTCCGTCAATCTCCGGTTCAATTCCACTTCCCGCTCACAATAATGACGCCGCTTCTCCAACGTGGAGAAATCCAAAAAAGAATACTGCAAAGGTTTCTTGATCTTGAACACCGATCGCTCTCCCACAAGCACCCACGAGATATGGGTCTCGACCAGCTCCGGAACACCCTCCTCTCCCGGGATGCCTCCCGGCCGGCAAAGACTATGAATGGGAAAGGGGTTCATAAACGATCTTTATATACTCCATCGCCCGGCGAACCATTTCTTCGAGATTATCCCGCTCCGACCACAACACCAGGTGTTCCGCATCTTCCGCCTCCCATTCGGCCCCGATCCGCTCATACACCGCGAAATCGGCATCACTGTCCTTCCTTGGGACGGCCAGCCGCTCGCGGATCAATTCCTCCTTGGCCCGCACTTCAATAAGATACAACGCCGTCTCCGCTCCCACCGCCTCCCGGAAGGCTCGCCGCTCCTTTGCCCGGTGAAAGGTTGCGTCCACTACGACATCATCGTCATGCCGCACCACCGCCTCCCTCGCCAATCCGAGCATCCGTTCATATACCGCGGATTTCTCCTCCGGCGTATAGCTGATATCCCGGATCATTTCCTTCCTCACGCGGTCCGAACCGAGATATAAAGCCTTCAACCGCCCTGCCAGCTCAACGGCCAGCGTCGTCTTCCCACTGCCGGGCAATCCGAATACAAGGATGACCATATAAGTATTTTTAATACAATTTAACCCCTTGGTTAAAACGCCGGGGTGACAAACCTCATCCCTCCGCCTGATGCTTGTCCTTCCCGGCAGACACCGCCGGGCCTACCTTTATATCACTTGCAATAAATATTCCTTATATGAGAACAGATATCGAACTGGCCGCTTTCGTCGCCAAAATTCTCAAGTGGCACGTGGCCGTAGATGAATCGAAGATCAAAGTAAAGGTGGAAGATGGCATCGTGACGCTCGAAGGGACCGTAAACTGGGATTTCCAACGGCAGGATGTTGAAAAAATGGTGCGTTGCCTCCCGGACG
This sequence comes from Puia sp., assembly GCF_035546395.1. GTDB lineage: Bacteria > Bacteroidota > Bacteroidia > Chitinophagales > Chitinophagaceae > Puia. The sequence goes on from NZ_DASZXR010000002.1 coordinate 427,078, forward strand.
TACGGCGTCTCGACAACCTGCTCAATATCAGGACCGGCCCCCGCGCCGCCTAATAAAGCAAATGCTCGAGCTTGGCCATGTCGGCGATCCGTATCTTGCCATCCTTGATGTCAACCAGCTTCTCCGACTTGAAGTCGCTGAGCGTACGGATCAGGGATTCCGTCGCCGTACCGACATACTGTGCAATATCCTCGCGCGAGATATCCAATGCCGCAGCCGCCTTGCCCTCGCCACCGGAATATTTTTGATGAATATCGATCAACGCCTTCGCCACCCGCTTCCGCAAAGACCCATAGGCCAGCTGCAACAGCCGCTCCTCCTTCTCCTGCACATTCTGCGCGATCAGCCGGATGAACTTCGTCGCCACCCGCAGATCCTGGTACAACGCCTGTAAGAACTCGTCCTTCGGGATCTGCGCCAGCTCCGCATCTTCCAACACCACCGCCGTATCCTCGTACGCGTTATTTTCCAGCACCGGCAGATACCCGATATAATCTCCCGCGGCGTATAAATTGGTGATATATTCCTTCCCATCCTCATGGATCCGGAAGGCCTTGACCTTCCCCTTCACCAGGTAGTAAACATACTTCGGCCGCCGGCCTTCCTGGTAGACGTTCTGCTTCTTGCCCAACTCCGCCGTTTCGTAATTATTGGGATCCAGGTTCAGCATCCCGCTCGAGCTGAGATCGCTGATCAACTCCCCCGCGCCTTTCAGGTCTGCCGCATACTTGTGCTGCAACACGTCGTATTTCTTCAGCCGGATCTCGATGGCGTTCAACAGCTCTATATCGTCGAACGGCTTGGTGATATAGTCGTCCGCCCCCATCTCCATCCCCTTTCGGAAATCCATCCGCTCGGTCTTGGCGGTAAGAAAGATAAAAGGAGTATTCAAAGTGGCGTCATTCTTCCGTAACAGGTGCAGCACCCCATACCCGTCCAGCTCCGGCATCATGATGTCGCAGACAATAAGCTCGGGCCGCTCTTTCAGGGCTACCTCGACGCCCCGCCTCCCGTTCTCGGCCGTGAACACTTCATAGCCGGCCAGCGTTAGGATCTCGGCAATATTCTCCCGGATATCATCATGGTCGTCGATAACAAGCAGTCTGCGCATGCTAAGTTTTTTTACAATACTACGGAATTGAGAATAATTGTCCAACTGAGAAAGATCAATACCGGCCCTGACCAGGATCATTTAGCAAAATCGGTTGCCCGATTACCTTGGCGCCCATGTCCACAGCAACCGACAAGCCCAAAACGGCGCTCCGCTGCACGCATTGCGGGGACCCCTGCCCCACGAATACCATCACCCTCGAAGACAAACCCTTCTGCTGCGAAGGCTGCCGCATGGTCTGGCAGCTCCTGGATCACAACGGCCTCTGCCAGTACTATGACCTCAACGCCCACCCCGGCCAAAGCCTCCGCCACCCGGTTCGCAAGGACAAATTCGCCTTCCTGGACGACGAAAAGATAGCCGCCGGCCTCATTCGGTTCCAAAGCGAAAACGAAACCCATGTCGGCTTCTACCTCCCCGCCATCCATTGCAGCAGCTGCCTCTACCTGCTCGAAAACCTCCGCCGCCTCGACCCGGCCATCCAATCCTCCCGGATCGACTTCGGCGCCAAAGAGATTGCCATCGTCTTCGACCCTAAGCGCATTTCCCTTCGCCAGGTAGCCGAACTCCTCACCAGCCTGGGCTACGAACCCTATATCAGCCTTCACGATCTCGGCAACCCCGGCCCGGGTGTCGACCGCCGCCTCATCTACCGCCTCGGGGTCGCCGGCTTCTGCTTCGGCAATATCATGCTCCTCTGCTTCCCCGAATATCTCGGTCTGAACGCCGCCGACGCCACCCTGCAGCAGGCCTTTCGCTACCTGTCCCTCCTTCTGTCCCTGCCGGTGTTCTTCTATTGCGCCCAACCCTTCTATTCCTCCGCCTGGAAAGGCCTCTCGAATAAATATCTCAACATCGACGCGCCCATCGTCCTGGCGATCCTCGTCACCTTCGCCCGCAGCGCCTGGGACGTTCTCTCCGGCTCGGGCTCCGGCTACTTCGACTCGATGAGCGGCATCGTCTTCTTCATGCTCGCCGGCCGCGTCCTCCAGGATCGAACTTACCGTCAACTCTCTTTCGACCGCGACTACACCTCCTACTTTCCCGTCGCCGTCACCGTCCTTCAATCCCAGTCGGAACCTGTCATCCGATCCCTCCCCGATATCCGCTGCGGCGATACCCTGCGCATCCACAACGGCGAACTCATCCCCGCCGACGGCATCCTCACCCGCGGCCGCGCCTTCATCGACTACAGCTTCGTCACCGGCGAATCCATCCCCGTGACAAGATCCGTAGGCGAATTGGTGTACGCCGGCGGCCGGCAGACGGGCGGCGCCATCGAACTGCTCGTGGTCAAAGAAGTGGCTCAATCCTACCTGACCCAACTCTGGAATCGCCAATCCACCCCCGAAGCCCCCGCGCCCTCCTTCGTCAATGCCCTCAGCCGCAACTTCACGCTCATCGTTTTCCTCATCGCCGCCGCCGCCGCCACCTACTGGCAGATCCATAACCCGGCAAACACCTGGAAGGCGGTCACCGCGGTGCTGATCGTGGCCTGCCCCTGCGCGCTGCTGCTCTCCAGCACCTTCACCAACGGCAACCTCCTCCGCATCCTCGGCCGCAACGGGCTCTACCTCCGCAACGCCGGCGTACTCGAGGACATCGCCAGGGCCACACATATCGTTTTTGACAAAACCGGCACCCTTACCGATACCAACACTCCCGTGCTCGCCTACTCCGGCGCCCCGCTCACCAACCGGCAGGAACAAGCCATCGCCCTGCTCACCGCTCAGTCCGCACACCCGCTCAGTAAGGCCCTCGCCGGTAAATTCTGCCCGCCCACCGCCTCCCTGACCCTCCACGACTTCTGGGAATACCCCGGCAAAGGCATCGAAGGATATGTCGACGGTAACCATTACACCATCGGCTCGGCCGCTTTCGTAGAGGCCCAGACCGCCGAACACGACCTCCCCGGCTCCCGCGTCTTCGTCGCCTGCAACCACAAGGTCCTCGGCTCCTTTACCATCTCCAGCCACTACCGCGAAGGCCTCAGGACCATGCTCAGCCGGCTCGATCCGCGGCTACACCTTTCCGTGCTCAGCGGCGACAGCGCACGCGAGGCGGACCGTCTCCGAAACCTGCTCGGTATCGATATTCCCATGTTGTTCACACAGTCTCCCCTCGACAAATGCCGGTATATCTCCTGCCTCCAGAAACAGGGGGGCAACATCATGATGATCGGCGACGGCCTCAACGACGCCGGCGCCCTCAAACAAAGCGACACAGGCATCGCCGTCAGCGCCGATTCCAACAACTTTACCCCGGCCAGCGACGCGATCCTGAAGGCGGAAAGCCTGCAAAAACTTCCCGCCTTTATCCGCCTCTGTCGCGCCGGCCGGCGCATCATCGTGGCCAGCTTCGCACTCTCCATCATATATAATGCCGTCGGCCTCTGGTTCGCCGTCCACGCCGCCCTCTCCCCCTTGCTGGCCGCCATCCTCATGCCCGCAAGCACCCTTTCCATCTTGCTGATCACCTATGGCAGCAGCAACTTTCTGGCGAAGAGGGCAATGCGAATGCCGGTTGAGCAAGATCAGCCTGCGGATTGACGACGCTCATCCCCCAATCATCACCGGTCAAATATTTTTACCCCATGAACGTCATTATCATCCTGCTCATCGCCAGTATCTCGGTCGCCGCGATCTTCCTCGGCGCCTTCCTCTGGGGCGTCAAACACCATCAGTTCGACGACAACTATGCACCACCCCAGCGCATTCTCTTCGACGACACGAATATCATCGATATACATCATCCCGAAAACCTGAATTGACGCATCATGCAAGTAGAAAAGTTCTATTACGACAACAAGACAGTGAAATGGTTTGCCTATGCCGTCGTCTTCTGGGGCGTCATCGGCATGCTCGCCGGCCTCTGGGCCGCGATCTGCCTCTATTACCCGGCCATGAACCTCGGCATCCCGGCTACCACCTTCGGCCGCATGCGCCCCGTTCACACCAACGCGGTCATCTTTGCCTTCGTCGGCAACGGCATCTTTATGGGGGTCTACTATTCCCTCCAACGCCTCTGTAAGACCCGGATGTTCAGCGACACCCTGAGCAAGCTGCATTTCTGGGGCTGGCAGGCGATCATCCTCACCGGGGCCCTTACCCTCTGGATGGGCAAGACAAGCGGCAAAGAATACGCCGAGCTCGAATGGCCCCTCGACATCGCGATTGCCGTGGTCTGGATCATTTTCGGGATCAACCTCTTCGGCACCATCCTCAAACGCCGCGAAAAACATATCTACGTCGCCATCTGGTTCTATATTGCGACCTGGGTCACCGTAGCCATGCTCCATATCGTCAACTCCATCGAATTGCCGGTGACCCTGTGGAAAAGCTACAGCTGGTACGCCGGCGTACAGGACGCGCTGGTCCAATGGTGGTACGGCCATAATGCCGTGGCCTTCTTCCTCACTACGCCCTATCTCGGGTTGATGTACTACTTCCTGCCAAAGGCCGCCAACCGCCCCATCTACTCCTACCGCCTCTCCATCATCCACTTCTGGGCCCTGATCTTTATCTATATCTGGGCAGGCCCTCACCACCTGCTTTACACGGCCCTCCCCGACTGGGCGCAATCCCTCGGTGTGGTCTTCTCCGTTATGCTCATCGCCCCCAGCTGGGGCGGGATGCTCAACGGCCTCTTCACCCTTCGCGGCGCCTGGGATAAGGTCCGCGAAGAACCCGTACTCAAATTCCTCGTCGTGGCGATCACCTGCTACGGCATGGCCACCTTCGAAGGTCCCATGCTCAGCCTCAAAAACGTCAACGCCATCTCGCATTTCACCGACTGGACCATCGCCCACGTCCACATCGGGGCCCTGGGATGGAACGGCTTCCTCACCTTCGGCGTCCTCTACTGGCTCATCCCCCGGATGTGGAATACCCCGCTCTACTCGAAGAAACTCGCCGGCACACACTTCTGGATCGGCACCATCGGCATCGTGCTCTATGCCGTCCCCCTCTACTGGGCGGGCTTCACCCAAAGCATGATGTGGAAGAGCTTCACCGAAGAAGGCCAGCTCAAATTCCAGTTCCTCGAAACCGTGACCCATATCATCCCCATGTATGTCACCCGCAGCATCGGCGGCGCTCTCTATCTCGTCGGCGTGCTGATCATGGTGTACAACCTCCGCAAGACGATCGCAAAAGGTAGCTTCGTCGCCAATGAAGCCGCCGAAGCGGCGCCCCTGCCGGAAACAACGACCACTCACGGCCGCCAGTACTGGCACCGCTGGATCGAACGCCGCCCCATGCAGATGCTGCTGTTCAGCCTCATCGCAGTGGCCATCGGCGGTCTCATCGAACTGATCCCGACCTTCCTGGTCAAGTCCAATATCCCCACCATCAGCAGCGTAAAACCCTATACCCCGCTCGAGCTCCATGGCCGCGATATCTACGTCCGCGAAGGCTGCTATCTCTGCCACTCCCAGATGGTCCGCCCCTTCCGCGACGAAGTGGCCCGCTACGGGGAGTACAGCAAGGCCGGCGAATTCGTCTACGACCACCCCTTCCAGTGGGGATCCAAACGCACCGGCCCGGACCTCGCAAGGGTAGGGGGGAAGTACCCCGACAGCTGGCACTATAATCACCTCCTCGACCCCAGCTCCATGTCCCCCGGATCGATCATGCCCTCCTACGGCTGGCTCTTCGACCACGAGATCGACACGGTCCACACCTATAAAATGATCAAAGCAATGCAAACCCTCGGCGTACCCTATCCGGATGGCTATGCACAACAGGCCAACAACGACCTCGTCACCCAGGAACAATCGATAAAAGCCTCCCTGAAAGGGGACAAGATCGGCACTGGCCCAAATAAAGAGATCATCGCCCTCATCGCCTACCTCCAACGCCTCGGAAAAGATATCAAATCCGCCCCCAAGGATCAGACTGCCGCAAACAACGACGGACACGAAGTAATGGGTAACTAAAAAGAGAAAACACATGAAATTCATCCACTATATCGAAAACATCAGCGGGATCAGCATCTACGGACTCTCATCCCTGCTGCTCTTTGGCGCGATCTTTCTCATCATGCTCATCTGGTCCGTCAAAGCCGACAAAAAAATGATCGAGGAGATCAGTCGCATTCCCCTTAACTAACCAACCCAATAAATTCCCGATATGGCACAGTCTACCGACAACCCCTTCGTAATTTTCATGCTGATCATCATCGTCATCCTGGGGATCGCCATCACCCTGCTCGCCAACGTCGTGCTTGGCGCCGCCCAGTTTCGCGCTTCGAAACCCGAACCCGGCGAGACCCCTGCAACCGGCAACGACCCCGCAGGGCAACCGCAGCCCACCGCCTCGAATCCCCCAACCCTCGCCGGCGTCGCCGGCGCCCTCGCCGTCCCCACAGTCAACGGCCTCTCCGACACCGCCTTCTACCTGCTGGTCAGCGTCGTCGCCCTCGAGGTCTTCATCATCATGGCCCTTCTGTACAACCTCCGCGTCATCATCGGCCGCCAAAAAGCCGCCGCTGACAAAGCCACGGCAACCGAAGCCGCACCCGCCAAACCACGCATCTCCTGGTGGGACCGGTTCAACAACCTCAAACCCATCACCCAGGAAGCCGACCTCGACCTCGGCCACGACTATGACGGCATCCGTGAATTGGACAACCGCCTCCCTCCCTGGTGGCTCTACGGCTTCTACTGCACGATCCTCTTCGCGGGCGTCTACCTCTGGCGCTATCATATCTCGCACACGGCGCCCCTGCCTCTTGAAGAATACCGCATCGCCGTCCTCCACGCCGAGCACGAAAAGGCCGAATACCTGAAAAAGGCGGCCAACAACATCGACGAGAACAGCGTAAAATTACTCACCGCCCCCGCCGACCTCGCCGCCGGCAAGGCCGTATTCGAAACAACCTGCTTCGCCTGCCACGGCAAGAACGGCGAGGGTGGGGTGGGACCTAACCTCACCGACGAGTACTGGCTCCACGGCGGCAGCATCAGCGATGTCTTCAAGACCATCAAATACGGCTGGCCCGACAAAGGCATGAAAAGCTGGAAGGACGACTATTCTCCTTCCCAGATCGCCCAGCTCGCTTCTTATGTAAAGTCTCTCGCCGGCACCCATCCCGCAAACCCGAAACCGCCACAGGGCACGGAGTATAAACAATAAAAAATGGAACCCAGCCAACCGTCCCCCGCCAATCCCATTGTCCCCCCTACCGGGTCCGACCAGTCTTTCCGCGATCACCTCGCCACCGTCGACGCCCGAGGCCGCCGGAAATGGGTCTTTGCCCAAAAGCCGAAGGGAAAATGGTACAGCCTCCGCACCTATATCAGCTGGGGCTTCTTCATCCTTTTCTTCGCCACGCCCTTTATCTACGTCAACGGCCAACCGCTGTTCCAGTTCAATATCCCCCAGGCCCGGTTCATCCTCTTCAGCAAGGTCTTCTGGCCCCAGGATTTCTTCATCTTCGGGCTCACGATGGTCACCTTCATCGTCTTCATCATCCTCTTCACCGCCGCCTTCGGCCGCCTCTTCTGCGGCTGGGTCTGCCCGCAGACCATCTTCATGGAAATGCTCTTCCGTAAGGTGGAATACGCCATCCTCGGCGATGCGCCGGCCCAACGCCTCGCCCGCAGCCGGCCCCGTACCACCGGCTGGCTCCTGCGCAGCGGTCTCAAACACGTGGTCTTCTTTCTCATATCGTTCCTCATCGCCAACACCTTTCTCTCTTATATCATCGGCGTCAAAGAACTCGGCCGCATCATCACCGAACCCCCCGGACAACACATCGGCGGCCTCTCCTCGCTGCTGATCTTCACCGGGGTCTTCTATGCGGTCTACGCCTTCTTCCGCGAACAGGCCTGCACCGTCGTCTGCCCCTATGGCCGCCTGCAAAGCGTCCTGCTCGACCGCAACTCGATGATCGTGGCCTATGACTACAAACGAGGCGAGCCCCGGATGAAATTCCGGAAACAGAAAGCCGCCGACGCCGGCGATTGCATCGACTGCGAACAGTGCATAAAGGTCTGCCCCACCGGTATCGACATCCGCAACGGCACGCAGATGGAGTGCGTGGGCTGCACGGCCTGCATCGACGCCTGCAATGCCATGATGCAAAACACCGGCCGGCCCCTTGACCTCATCCGCTATGCCTCGGAGAACGGGATCGCCAACCACGAGCCCCTGAAGTATACGCTCCGTATGAAGTTCTACACCAGCCTGCTCACCGTCCTCGTCCTGATCCTCGCAGGCCTGCTCTTCAGTCGGAAGGAAGTGGACGCTACCATCATGCGCACCCCCGGGATGCTCTACCAGCAACGGGGCGCCGACAGCGTCTCCAATCTCTATACCATCAAAGTGGCCAACAAAACCATCCACAAGGTGCCCCTCCGGCTCCGGCTGGAAGGCGGCGAACACGGCTCGGTCCAGGTCATCGGCGGCAATGCCATTGCCATCAAACAACAGGAAGAAGGGTCCGGGAATTTCTTCGTTATCCTGCCCAGGGCCGATATCCTCGCCCGTAAGACCCCCATCCGCATCGGCATCTATGACAACGATAAAAAGATCGACGAGATCCGCACCAATTTCCTCGGACCTCAACCCGATCAGAACTAAACTTCAGAAAAATAAAATATATGAACTGGGGAAACAAATTACTGTTGGTCTTTGTCATCTTCGGCAGCGGCATCTCCTATATGGTCTACCGTTGCATGCAGACTCCCGTGGACCTCGTCTCCAAAGACTACTACAAAGACGAACTGGCCTATCAACAGGTCATCGATGGCTCCCGTCATGCCAATGCGCTCTCCACGATGCCCCGGCTCGCCGCAACCGAAGCCGGCCTGCGGCTTCAGCTCCCGGTCGAAATGAAGCAAAAGACCCTTACCGGCCGCATCCGCTTCTATTGCCCCGCCAACGCCGCCCGCGACCGGGAGATCCCCCTCAGCCCTGACGCCGAATGCCGCCAGGATATCCCCAAAGATGTCCTCAGCCCCGGCCAATACACCGTCAGCATCAGCTGGGATGCAGGCGGTATCAACTATTTTTCCCAACAGTCCCTGACCATTCGCTGACCCGCAATGATCGCCAACACTCTCTCCGCTCTCGCCCTCGGCTTGCTCAGCAGCCTCCACTGCGTCGGCATGTGCGGCCCGCTCCTGCTGGCCCTGCCATCCCGCTCCCTTTTATACCACGTAGGCCGGATTCTCACGTACTCCTGCCTGGGCCTCCTTTTTGGCAGCCTGGGCCGCCATATCTATCTCGCCGGCTGGCAACGATCCCTCTCCATCGCGATCGGCTCACTGATCCTCCTCCTCTTCATCGCCCGCCGCCTCGGGTTCGGCATCCCCCGCATCAACCCGCTGCAACGGCTCCTCATCCGCCTCTGGCGATCCCCATCAACGCCCACCTTCTTTATCCTTGGAATGGCCAACGGTCTGCTGCCCTGCGGTATGGTCTATCTCGCACTTGCCGCCGCCCTCACCCGCACCACGACTTCCCAAGCCACGCTCTTCATGACCTGCTTCGGCATCGGCACCCTTCCCCTGCTCATCACCACCCAATACCTCGGCCGCAAGGTCGCCCTCAACCTTCGCCCGCAACTGCGCAGCCTCTTACCCGTAGTTACCGTCACCATAGCCCTGCTCCTCATCCTCCGCGGCCTCAACCTCGGTATCCCCTTCATCAGCCCCCGCCTCGCCGCCGCACCGGGACACGCCATCTCCTGCCACTGACCCCCCGGGATCCTCACCCGCCGGCGATCATGGCAATGAATGACGTGCATCATGGCAAAACCGTGACTTATTGCCTAGCTTCAAAAGGAACAAACCGAAACCATCAATCTAAAACCGAAATAACGATGTCAAAGCAAATTGATTATGACCTGGATGCCCGGAAAAAATTGAGATCCGGGGTAGAGCGGCTGGCAAAGGCGGTGATCATAACCCTCGGCCCAAAAGGACGAAACGTGGTCTTCGAAAAAATGGATGGCTCACCCCAAATGTCCTGTGACGGCGTAACGGTAGCCAAACAGGTGGAACTGGAGGATCCCGTCGAAGAGTTGGGAGCGAAGATGGTACGGGATGCTGCCGTTCGCATTGCCGAATCCGCCGGCGACGGCACCACCACCGCCACCTTGTTGGCGCACACCCTGATAGATGCTGCACTGAAAAAGGTGGAGGCGGGAATGAGCCCCCTGGACATAAAAAACGGCATCGATAAGGGTGTCAAAGAGGTTACGGCAAAGCTGAAAAAGATGGCCATTACGGTCAATACAGACAGCACCCGGATCGAACAGGTGGCGTCGATATCCGCCGGGAATAACCCCGAAATAGGGAAATTGATCGCCGATGCCATGCGCAAGGCAGGGAAAGAAGGAGTCATTACCATAGAAGAAGCAAAAGGCTTCGAAACCTACGTGGAAGTCGTGGAAGGAATGCAGTTTGACCGGGGCTATCTCTCGCCTTATTTTATCACTAACCCGGAAAAGATGAATGTGGTCTTCGAGACCCCATACATACTCATCTGCGATAAGAAGATTTCGGGGATGAAAGAAATGATCCCGTTACTGGATAAAGTTTCACAGGCCAATCAGCCCCTGCTCATCATAGCGGAAGATGTCGACGGAGAGGCATTGGCCGTATTGGTGGTAAATAAGCTCAGAGGCGTGATCAAAGTGGCGGCTGTCAAAGCGCCCGGGTTCGGCGACCGTCGAAAGGAAATGCTCGAAGACATCGCCGTACTCACCGGCGGAACCGTCATAACCGAAGAAAAGGGATTGAAGCTGGAAAACGCCGATATATCGCACCTCGGCAGGTGCAATAAAGTCATCGTTACAAAAGATAAAACAACCGTCGTCGGAGGTTCGGGCGACAAAAAAGGCATCGAAGGGGCTATCGCACAAATCAGGGAACAGTTGAAAACCACCTCTTCCGACTACGATAAGGAAAAATTGCAGGAACGGCTGGCAAAGCTGGCCGGTGGGGTGGCGATCGTATACGTGGGCGCCTCTTCGGAGATCGAACTGAACGTCAAGAAGGATGTCGTGGATGACGCCCTTAATGCCACCCGGGCGGCCATGGAAGAAGGGATCGTACCCGGGGGCGGAGTGGCCTATCTCCGCTGCCTGCCGGAGTTGGATCAGGTTCAGGGCCTCAACGACGATGAGAATGTAGGGCTGAAGATCCTTCGCAAAGCACTCGAAGAACCGCTGAAGCGGATCTTGATCAATGGAGGCCTGGAACCATCGGAGATCGTCCAGAAAGTAAAAGCGGGCGAAAACGATTTTGGCTTCAACGCCAAAACAGAGCAATTTGAGCACCTGCTGGAAACAGGCATTATCGATCCGGTAAAGGTCAGTCGCCTGGCACTGGAATATGCCGCATCCGTAGCCGGGATGTTTATTACGACGGAATGCGTGATCGTGAAGAAGCCCGAGAAAAAGGAGGATACCCTGTCACCTCTTGCCCCGGAAATGTTATGACAGACCCCCGCCGGACCGAAATACCCGCCTACATCGCAATAAAATACGGATTCCGAAGGTCGGGCTTATTGTACCGGAGCTCGGATCCCATATCCTGCTGGTACACCCCCCTGTTGGACGCATTCAGGATCGCATGGCCGGCAGCAGTGTCCCATTCCATCGTTGTCCCCATTCTCGGGTAGATATCCGCCCGGTTCTCCAGCAGCATCATGAACTTCATGGAACTTCCCGCCGGGCGGAGGGTCGCATGTTGAAATCGGCTGACGAAGATCTTTGTGTCCGCGGACAGGTGAGACCTTGAAACGGCAACGGTTATACGCCTTCTTTCCAGCAAGTTCTCCAACCGGTTCCTTTCAGCACGGGGAGGAAAGACGGTCAGCTTTCCTTTCTCTCTTTTATAAACCCCCGTTTCTTTCGAGCCCGTATACATCGCATCGGTACAGGGCAGGTATATCACTCCTCCCGCAGGCATGTCCCTCCGAACCAACGCAATGTTGACGGTAAATTCGCCGTTCCCGCTGATGAACTCCTTCGTTCCGTCCAGCGGATCTATCAACCAGTAATATTCCCAAAACTTTCTTTTCCCGAACTCGATATCCGCCCCTTCCTCGGAAATAATAGGCAAATTTGTCTTACCGAGCCGTTCCAGCAGGATGGCCTGGGAATTCCTGTCCGCCTTTGTTACCGGTGATTTGTCGGGTTTGATCATTGCGCTGAATTCTCCGGATCGATATACCTTCATGATCGCTTGACCCGCCTCCAGCGCCGCCGATTCCGCCAATTCCAGTAAATACCGAGTATCTGTCATTCACTGTTTAATTTATGCATTCTGTTCAATATAGCAAAATGCCTATCGGACAAAGCCGTCAAGGATCAATACATGAAGTGACGTCTGTCATCTAAAAGCGCAGGAATTGGCGGTAATTTGGATCAAACATTTTCAATATGGATTTTCGATACCATAAGGAAGTATCGATCCCGGTGGAAAAAGTTTCCCTAAAAGGGGAATTGATCATTCCGGAAATGGCAACGGCTATTGTTATATTCTCTCATGGCAGCGGCAGCAGTCGTTTGAGCCCCCGGAACACAAAAGTGGCAAAACACTTACAGCAAATGGGCTTCGGCACACTGTTACTCGACCTCCTCACGCCGTTGGAAGATAAACTGTACTCCAACCGGTTTGACATAGAATTGCTCACCCTTCGACTGATCGGGGCTACGAAATGGGTGAGCACCCTGGGCGAGGCTTTAAACTGTTCTATCGGTTATTTCGGCGCCAGCACCGGCGCCGCGTCGGCGCTGAAAGCTGCCGCTGATCTCCCACAGGTAAATGCCGTCGTATCCCGTGGCGGCAGACCCGATTTGGCCATGGACGTACTGGACAAGGTCAAAGCACCCACTTTGTTGATCGTCGGTAGCCTGGATTATGATGTGTTGGAACTGAATGAAAAGGCATATCGGCAACTCAATTGTGAAAAAAAGTTGGAACTGGTGCCGGGCGCTTCTCATTTATTCGAAGAATACGGCGCACTGGACAAGGTCACGGCAATGGCAGGCAGCTGGTTCAGCAAATATTTACAGCCGCAGCATTCCCCAGGCCTGGTAAAATCAACCTAATAATTTTCATCCCATGAGCAAAACAAAGAAACCCAGGGATCCCGCCGAGGTTCCCCAGCCGGATAAGAATCCCGAAGTAACACCCGCTACAACACCGGAGAACCCGGTATCGCCCGACGAGGATCCCGGCATCGTTCCCCAAACTGAGCCGGAAGAACCGACAGGACCCTCTCCAGCCGAAATTCCCCCGCCTCAGCCCGCTTTCTTTGTCTCTCTTCTCCATTTATCGAGGTAATACATCACTTCCTCATCCGTCACTTGCTCAAAATTTTCATAAAAGGCGCCCACTCCATAAAATTCTTCCGGTATCAATACAACGATCAATTCATCTGCCACTTCCGACAATTTTCGGACGGCCTCATCGGAAGCCACCGGCGCCGCAATGACAATCTTGGCAGGGTTATTCTTCCGCAGCATGTTGATAGTGCCCAGCAGGGTATTTCCCGTAGCAATCCCGTCATCGATCACAATTACCGTCTTGCCGGTCAGTGATTCCGGCTCCTTACCCCCCATGAACTTCCGGTACATTTGTTTCAATCGTTCCCGTATTGTTTTGATCTCCTGGTCGATATAAGATTGCGGTACGCCACGATGCGGAATGACGAAGGCGTCGGTCAGGCTTACGGCTCCGATAGCATACTCCCTGTTGGCCGGGTGGCCGATCTTTTTGGTAAGGATCAGGTCCAGCGGAAGGCCCAGCTCTTTCGCCACCGCATATGCAACCGGCACACCCCCCCTGGGAACGGCAAGTATCACTCCCGGCCGGCCCTCGTATTTCTTCAGTTTTTCTGCCAGCAACTGGCCTGCTTCTGTTCTGTCGGTAAACATAAGAAGAGATTTTGTTGAAAATAGACAAAAGACCGGACCGGGAAGTTGACAACCATCAGCTATCGGAATGATCTGTGTCCTTGTATCGCAACTTGGGTTCTTGTTAATTTTAGTCATGCGGGATTTATTAACCTTGATCAAACAGCGCCAGTCATCGCGATGCGCCTTCGACCCGGACAGACCGGTCCCAAAAAAAGCTTTGGAGGACATTTTGGAGGCAGCGTGCTGGGCGCCGACTGCCCACAATATGCAGAACTTTGAAATCGTCGTCGTGGACGACAAAAAGCTGCTGGAAAAGATTAGGGAGATCCATTTTCCCGTATCCGAGACCTTCATCCAGGAAAACTACCTTCAGTTGTCGTTCTCGGAGGAAGAATTGAAAAGGAAAAAGACGGGAGTGCTAAGCACCATGTTCCCCAAAAGCTGGCTTCATCCCGGCCTCATCGCAGAGCATTCATCCCTCAACGAAACAGACCAGCCCTTCCTGGAAAGACACCATCAATTGCTTAGCTGCCCGCTCATGGTCTTTCTTTTGTACGATCCAAAAAGACGGGCGCCCGGCTCCGACGGGGATTTCCTGGGTGTCATGAGCCTGGGATGCGTATTGGAAAATATGTGGCTGATGGCCGCCAGCCTGGCCATCGGATTTCATGTGGTAAGCGCGCTCTCGGGGAGCTCCCCGGAAGCGGAGCTAAAACGGATCCTGCATATCCCCAATCATCTTTCACTGGCCATTGCCTTCCGGCTGGGCTATCCTTTGGCTTCCACTTCCTACCTGCGCGTAAGAAGGGATATCGACAACGTCACCCATCACAACGGCTTTTAAAGGAATCGCCTGGAAGATTGCCGTCAACTCCCGCATCAAATAGGCAGGAAATCACCCACTATGACAACCACTGGATATATATGAGCAAAGCCGGCCTCAATTTGTTGACTGCGATTACATTTTACCGTATTGCCACGGCTCCCCTATTGTTGCTCCTATTGTGGCGGCACGAGCTGGGCTGGTTCAAATGGTTGCTGGCCGTCAGCTTCTTTACCGACGCCATCGACGGGTTTTTCGCCCGGAAATATAACATCACCAGCATCGCAGGCGCCCGGCTGGATTCCATCGGCGACGACCTTACAGTATTGGTGGCCATCGTGGGAATGTTGGTGTTGAAATGGGATTTTGTGCTTCGGGAAAAAGTTATTTTGTTGATACTCTGCGGACTATTTATCATACAAACAACCCTTGCTCTCGCACGATACGGCAAGCAAAGCAGCTTCCACACCTTGCTCGCCAAAGCGGCGGCAATCCTCCAGGCAGCCTTTCTCCTGTCGCTTTTCTTCCTCCCCCATCCACTCTATTTGATTTTTTATAGTATGGCGATTATAACGGCCCTTGACCTCGTGGAAGAGGCTATTTTGGTAATACTGTTGCCGCGCTGGCAGGCTGATGTGAAAGGTATTTGTTGGATAAAGCGTGATCAGGTTCAATCCGGCCGGTGAGGCCCATCGATCGATCTTGACCCGGCAACCGATACCTTCTGGACTGAGACACCCGCGCCACACCCCAATCAAACGAATGATTCAGCGTCACCCGGCATCGGCGGGTGCCTTTTTCAGCCATTGCCGGTAAAGGAACGTGCCGACAGGCATGGGGGCCCAGAAGGACAGAAACCTGTAGACAAGGGTGACGACGATGGCTGTTCCTGGAGCAACGCCCGCCCTCGCAAAAAAGAAGCTCATACTGCTTTCATAGAGGACAAGTGAACCGGGCAAAAAGGGCAAAAGAGAAATGATCTTTGTGCAAATCAAAGTTAACAGCACAACGACAGGTGAAATGGGATGACCCATGCCCAAAAACAGTACATATAACGTGAGCCCATCCGCAGCAACAACCGCCAGTTGAAGAAAAAAAGCTCTTATAGTCGTCGGCAGGTTGTTTTTTATCAGTGGCCACAAGGGTATGTCATTTTTCAAAATGTCATTTTCACTCATCCTCTTACTGATACTCTTGAACAACTTTTTGACGATGCCGGCCCTTGAAAATCTATCGTACAGGCGGCTAAGCATATTCTTCCGGCCGGCGAAGGCCACCGCCAACCCAAAGCCCAGGTAGACGAGGATGCCGGCTGTCAGCACCCCTTTGAACGAATAGAACGGCTTGTAAACAACCAGGCAGGCTGCCAGCAAGGATATTATAATTGCCTCCATCGCCGAATAGAAGATCAGCAGCTCTTCCAATATGAGTGAAATGGCCGGCGTCCTCGAAAGGTCGAATCTTGCAAGAAAACTGATCAGGAAGGTGTTTCCGCTTATCCCCGCACTTGGAACGGTCTGATTGAAAAACAGGGAGATGATCGACGCCTTCAGCAGCTCCCAGCGCCCCGGCAACCGGGGCATCTTGTAAGCGGTAAGCAATAGCCGGTAGATCATCGCGGTGAAAAGGTAAGTCATCAACTGCCCGCATAGCGCGGCGATAAGCCAATACGGGTTTACTTTTTCGAGCTGCCTGAATTCATTTTTGATTTCAGAAAAGTAGTAGACCGCCAAAACGAATACCAAAACGAAAAAGATGAAAAATAGCAACCATGATCTTGTTTTAACCGTCTTCATATCTGCGAAATTACCATTTACGCCCTACGAGATCAACCGCCGGTAAGCGCCGGCTTATGCTGCCTTCAATTGCCGTCTCCTTCTTCCTCGATCACCAGTTTATTGTCTACCTCCACTACACCCGGGGCAGACCATGCGGCATGTTCGACATCCTCTCCTTCCGACAGGGAGGATACCGCGCCCCTGATCACCACCTTGCCTCCGGTTACCTCCACAATGATCCGGTCGGCATTCAATCGTACATTCCGGCGCAGGCTCTCCCGTATCCTTTCCCGAATACCTTCCGACGGTACGTCCGGCCGCACACGGATATAGTTGTTGATGCCGCGTATTCCCTTCAGGCCCTTGATCAGTTCCGCTGCAGCCCTGCGCTGGAAATTCCAGGTCACGCTTCCCTCCAATGTCACCATGCCTTCATCCACAGCGATCCTTATCTTTCTCTCATCGATGTCCTGGTGCATGCTCAATGCCGTTGCCGCCGCTTCGGCAATTTCGGTATCTGTCCTGCTGTCGCCTCCATAGGAGCCCACATGGACATCGTCTGCAATAGCCCGGACGCCTGAAATTACCTTTATGGCTTCCATCCCGGCCATCTTCTTATAATAACTGTCGACCTCACCGGTCAGCGTAACGACCCCATGGCTGACGGAAACATCGATCTTGCTGGCATTCAATGCCGGTTCACCCCGTAACTGGGCCAGGACATCCTGCTGGATCTCGACATCGGTTCGCATAAAATGATTTCTGCCAAGGTAGGAATGCGACCCGCCTATAATTATGACCCATCTCAAGGAGAAGGGTGAGACGTGTCAATAGCGCAATGTCGCAAATACGGGATAATGATCGCTCGACTTTGAATCCCGGATCACATAGGCGTTCTTGAATACAAATCCTTTGGAAAATAAATAGTCATTTACGGGGCTCACCAACCCCATCATCGCCTTGGCGGTGCTGCCAACCCGCGATGTTTGCCAATTGAATCCATTGCTGTTGAATTTATTGACGACCGACCGGGAATACCCCCGGAAAGCGGTATTAAAATCTCCTCCTATCAATACATATTTGTAGTGCGCCGCTTCCTGCTGACCATAGCGGATCACGGAATCAACCTGGTCTGCCCTCATTTTCCGGCTCATGGCTACGGTCTCCGTGTGTACGCTGAACACCAATATCTTCTTTTGATGGATATTTACTTCACCGATGGTTACGCTTCGCCGTTGCTGATTCTGCCATTTTGCATGCGGCAGGATCAATTTTTCGGGATGTTCAATGGTGCCTCTCGTCAGGATAGCATTCCCGATATCTTTTTTATCCGACCTGTCATAGGCAATGGGAATATACAAGTAATTCAAGCCCAAACCCGTTGCGATGGCTTCCACCCCCTCTTCATTCATCTCCTGTAACAAATAAATATCAACGGGCGTCTTCCTTTCCAGCTCTTTCATTTCGGAGATCGCGAGTTGTATCTTCCGGGCTTTTTTGATATTGAAGGTTACCACATTGAGCGAGTCGGAGGGCTCCTGGCTTTCGATTTCCTTTTGGCCCGAATCAAAGATCGGCCTATTGGCATCGCCATAAAAATTAAGGGCGCGGCAAGAAGACAGGAAGACCCAAAATATGATCCCAAACCACTTGATCACTACACATCTACGCATGTATAACAAAGATAAGGTATCTAATATACGAAATTTTATCCATACGCGGTCTCTTTATCCGCCTCTTTTGCCCGGCCTGGTTACCGCCGGCGATGCCGGCCTCGGGAAGCCGCCTCCCGGGGAGCCGCCCCGCTGCTGCTGAAAGTTCTGTATCCGCATTATCCCTCTTTCGCGGGATTGTTCCTGCCTGTTCAGGTTGGGTATGGACGAACCCGGATTGCTGTTCATATTCTTCCATTGCCGGCCATCCCGTTGCTGCCAGTTACCCTGACCGTCCCGGCGGAATATGTTTCCCCTCTTATCGGTAACTATACGGTCAGGTACCGGCCTGCTGACCACATCCCGGCGAAACCGGTAGATATTGTCATTGTGGTTGATGTTCTCCACCCGCCGTATATCTCTTTCATATAATCCATGGCCCCGGAAATGGTGCCAAACATACGGAGGACGATAGATCCTTGGCCCCCACCATCCGCTTGCCCAGAATCCCCAACCCCAGCCAATACCGGCGTTGAACCAATCCAGGCCAAGATCATAACCGAAGCACCATCCGTACCAGGGATTATACCACATATTGAATCCCCAGGTCCATGGCCGCGGATAGTAGAAGGTGCCCCACCAGGGCTGATAATAGAATCCGGTGCCATATACCACCGTGGGCCCATACACAAAATTATCCAGGTACCCGGGTGTATAGCCCATATAGATGTAATCCGGGGTTACGTCATAGATATAGACATATTTGACAGTGTATACAGGGCAGTCCGGCGGGATCAGATCCACCTCCTCCGGTCGGACGGTACAGGCTGCCCAGGGCCCGAAGGGACTGTCGGCGACAAACCATACCCCATTGTCCACGCAATAAAAATGGTTCCGGTAACGGATCACGGTCTCGGGTGAATTCAAGGCATATTGCATGTGCGTGCCACGGATATCCGCGAACTTCGGGTCGCCGTCGTAGGTGACCTGTACCGTCGCGGTTTTCCGGTCGATGCGGGCCGTCTGTGGTATCTGCGCATCTACAACAGCTTCCCGGGCAGCGGCCGTACCGGCCACACTTGCCAGCACATTGTCTTTGGGTGAACCTTCTGGGATCTTCGCGAAGTCGTCTGGCAGCGAATCCGCAGGTGCATACACCCACCCGCCCGTCAGGCTGTCTGATCGGAACCACCGGCCGGCAAGCAGAACAAAAAATTGCCGGGATGCGATGTCCACAAAAATGTCATTATTCGAATTGGAGACGTATAGCAGACCCGTTCCCGCAATGGAAGAGTATAAAGGGTCCCCCTGGGATTGTATCAGCTCGGCGGGCTTGGTGCTTACTATGATATCGGCAATGATATCCGCACCTTCCCGGGCCGTATCGGTGTGTGAACCGACTGCACTATCGGCGCCATCGATGGCAGCCTGTACCTTCAGCAGATCCCCGGGCGCCGTGCGGCTATAGCTGAAAGGACCGCTCGGCGAAAGAGCAAAATACCAATGCCTTCCTCCATACAGGTACCAGCCATTGCCGTGCCTCAGGATGGTATAGGGCGTATTCACGACGGCCTCCATGCCAAAGTCATTGTTCAGTTGTATTCGGGGTTCTCCGTCGATGACTACCAATATTGAGGGACGGGTCGCGAAGAATATCCGGGGCGCCTCGTTGTTGAGTCCCTGCGATAATTTCTTTTCTCCCGTTTCCATATCCAGGTCGCTGAGCAGCTCATCGAGGGGGATAACCGGATCCAACCCCGGGATGCCCGCCTCCAGGGTCGCCTTAAGTTGGTTGATCCTCGCTGCATCCGGGTCGTCAGGCAGCTTCAGGTCAGGAATTTTTACCGATAGAAGGGTAACCAGGCGGTCGTCCCTGTCCGTCTCCACGGTCGCGACTGCCAGGAACATGCCGAATTCCGGGTTGGTCTTACCTTTTTCCAGCAGGGAAAAGGCCGACCGGTAGTGCAAAATATTGTTTCGGAAAGAATCGGGTTGCGGCTGGTAAAGGGTCAGAATGGCGCCGTCCGGCGCCATCAGCGACCGGGGCCATTCATTTTGCGCCGTTGCAGTCAAAGAAAAAAAGACGCAGCACCAGGACAAGGAGAATAGGTTCAATAACTGTTTCATATCAAAAGAGCAATTTTTAGGAAGCGATCCACCCCCCATCCACCGGCATAGCATGCCCTGTTACAAAAGATGCCGCATCCGAGCAGAGCCAGACTACCGCTTCCGCCACTTCAGCAGGCTCTCCAAACCGGCCCACAGGCTCCATATTGACGAATTGTTGCTCCGCCACCTTATCCTTTCCGGTAAGCCGGTCGATCATAGCCGTTCGTATCACCCCCGGGCACACGGCATTGATACGTACCCCCAGCTTTGCATTCTCCAGGGCAGCCGTCTTGGTAAGACCTACCACCGCATGTTTGCTCGCCACATAGGCCGGAAGTCCCGGAAAACCGACCAGCCCGGCGACCGACGCGCAATTGACGATAGCCCCCTTTCCCTGCCTGAGCATATGCGGCAATTCATGCTTCATACACAGCCAGATGCCTGTAAGGTTAATAGCGATCGTCCGTTCCCAGTTGTCCTGTGTGCATTCCTGCGTCACGGCCGATACCCCTTCGATGCCGGCATTATTGAAAGCAAAGTCCAGCCGGCCATAGGCGGAAAAGACCTTGTCGATCATTCCTGTAACATCCCCGGCCTTCGAAACATCACATTTCACGAACAGCGCCTCTCCTCCTGCCGCTTCGATCTGCTTCAGCGTCGCCTGTTCCTTGTCCTCCAGCCAGTCGGCGATGACCACCTTCGCACCCCTCCCGGCAAAGGCCAGTGCCGTCGCCTGGCCGATACCAAAACTACCTCCGGTGACAACAGCTACTTTGTTCTCAAAGATCTTTTCCATGTCGATGGTTTTAGTCAATGAATAGTTGGTTTCCCCGGGTCCTTTCATGCACTTCCGGCGACTCATCGCCATAGCCCAGGATGATCGCCAGCTTTACTTCTTCGGAGGCCGGTACATGCAGCCTGGAAAAGATCTTCGTTTTTTCCACGTATTTCCCAAAGCCAATGGGACAGGTATCCAGTCCCAGGGACTTTGCCGCCAGCATGATATTCTGGGCGCACATCCCGACATCCAGGGAAGCCCATTCATTATCGCGGGGAGCAGTAAGGAAGATAACCACCGGCGCTCCGTAAAAGACGGGGTCTTTTATCGCATGGAGATCGATCCCATGGGAAAGGTGCAAAAGACCCGAAGCCGCCTTCAATAACTGTGCAATACCGGATACCCCGGACTTCAGCGCCCCTTTCGTCATCACCGCCGCTATCTCGCTGGAGAAGGAATGGATGGTTTCTTTGTTCGTGAGGACATAAAATTGCCAGGGCTGTTTATTCATGGCCGACGGAGCCATCCGCCCCGCGTCCAGCACCTGTTCGATCAATTTCTTGTCCACCGGTTTGTCCTTGTATTTTCTGACTGCGCGTCGCGCATAAATAGTCTTTATGGTCTCCGTTTTTTCAACGGGTTCAGTGACAATTTGGATAGCCATGACCGGGTAGTTTTCCATAAAGCTAGTTCCCCCTCTTTCAGCCGGCGATGATACCAATCACCCTCCCGGATGATTGGCATCACGACAAAAGCAGGTATGTCGGTTGTAACTTGAAGAAAATAGAATTCTATGGGACATCCAAAAACACCCCGGACGGACGCACTTTTTGGGACTTTCCTGCAAGATATCCACAGCATAAAGGAAAGGCATCCGAATACCTTTCGGAAGAGATACTATAGGTTCGACTATGCGGCAGGCGAGGAGGCAGGATTCTCCCTATCCATTGAACCGGACAATTTCCCGAAAGTCGTGAAAAAAGAAATTGTACAGGCATTCGACAGGCGACTCAACCAGGATTTACTCCCGGTAATCGGTCAGATGAAAAAAGACCGCAAAGCAATCAAGCCCTAAAACAACTATTCCAAATGCAAACCTTTCTGATAGCAACTGATTTTTCAGCAGCTTCGCGCAATGCTACTCAATATGGATTAGAACTGGCCCGGGCATTCAATGCACGAGTGATCCTCTTTACCGCCTATCAGCAAGTGCCTGTTACGGTCACAGAACCGCTGATTTTGGTTGCTACGGATATGCTCGGGCTTGCAAAACAAAAACTGGAAGGGGAAGCCCGCTTCTTTAATTCCAGGGGAGCTACACCCCTTGAAATAATGGCTAAGGAAGGTTCCACTGCCAATGCGATTCTCGAAGCCGCCAAAGAAATGCATGCAGACCTTGTATTGGCGGGCATGAAAGGAGACGGCAAGGCAACGCGCAGGTTTTTTGGCAGCACAGTCACTTCTTTAGCAAGGAAAACGACTGTTCCGTTAATGATAATTCCGGAAGAGGGGGCCTATAAAGCTCCCGGTACGATCGCCTTGGCAAACGATATTTCCTTTCATGCCGGTACGCATTTATTGGATTTCCTACGCTTGTTGGTGCAGAAGTTTCATTCGACACTATACATAGTAAGAGTTGTCACAAAAAAAGAAAATGAAGTGGTCGAAATCCTGAACAGGCCTTCCAACCTGAGCGAAATGGTGTCCAACCTGGAGCCCCTGTACGAATATCCCCTCGATAAGAACATCACCAAAGCCCTGAAAGATTTTATTTCGACGCACGACGTCGATCTGCTGGCGATGGTGCCCCATCAGGAGTCCTTTCCTGAAAGATGGTTCCTCCGAAGCAAGACCAGGGAAATGATCTTCAAAACGGATATTCCCTTGTTGATCCTGCCCGGTTTTCCTCATCGGGGAGAACATCAGCATTCGGTCGTTTTTTAAGTCAGCCGTAATGTATCACACCGGTTGCGGTATAAATACCGTAGGTGTCCGGAACGCATGGTGCGGAGCTATCTCCCGCGGGTTTTTGATACGGCAGCATTACCCCCGTTGAAAATTCAAAAAAAGAGGGCAAAATAAAAATAATGCCCTGTTTATAATCCAATACCTTGAAAAGCCGATACGAAAATAAGCACCGAACCGCGGCCAACCCCTGTCCGCCGTCAATCCGATGAATGATCCTTGTCGGGGCTATCGCATTCCGGATCGGCCTGTTGCCGGCTTCCTTGGACGATCACGGTCCTTTCAACCAGGTTGGAAGGAGCAAGGACAGCCGCCGGCAGCGTTTCAGGTTCCTCGGAGAGCGCTCCGGGCCGGGGGCATTAAACCCCGAACGGAAACGTCTCCGGCATTTGATGACCATCCGGCTGGAGATGCAAAGGATGCAAGGCCGTCGTCTTATCCAAATAGATAAAAGCATCATAGCGCAAGGGGAGAATACTGGGAACATAGTTCCCATATTGTTCATATTGTGAATTGTACACAACGCCGATGGCCCGGTGGCCGATATGATTTTCCATGAAGACGTCATGATGAAAATCATTCATGATCAATAACTTATTTTTCTTGTCGGCGGCATGCAACAGGTATTCCCATGACCCTTTGACGCCCGGAGGAACGTCCATTTTTTGCATCGCCGCCCCCCAGCTCCGCCCGGCGATGGCAGTGCCTTCATAGGAGCCAAACCCCACCAACACCACATTGTCATCATGATATTTCAGCCTGGCCAGCTCCCCGATATTATACATCCCCTCGTCGCTCATGTCGGTCGCCCGGGCATCCCCGACATGCGTATTATGCGCCCAGACGATGGCCTTGGCCTTTTCACCATGCAATCGCAATAGCCGGTCAAGCGTTTGGGCCATATGATCATCACGGACATTCCAGGAATGCGCTCCGCCATGCACCATCGCCCGGTAATACCGTTCAGCATCCACCATTACCAGCGCGTTTTGCTCGGCGTTGAACACATTTTCATGATCGGTATTGTACGAGGGAAGCTTAACCCGGATCTCCTTCAGCAAATGCACCACTTCATTTTCACACAATTCGGGCACAAATTGAGTTGCCCTGGCATAGGATTGTCCATCTTCATATCGATAAGGTTCAAAACACTTGAACGCTTCTTCCGCAACCTTCAGCGCCTGGGGATCCGTTTTTCCAAGGTATTGCATGATATTCTCCATGCTCTCCCACAAGCTGTAGACATCCAACCCGTAAAATCCAACCTTTTTATTCAATGCCAACCCCCGATTGTGCCCCTGCAGCCAATCCGCCAGTGCCACGATCTCCCAATTGGCCCACATCCAGGTCGGCCAACGGTTAAAAGAATGAAGTACGGTAAAGGCCCCCTTCCCTTCCTCCGCATAATTTTTTACGTAGCGGTTTAGCCGGTAGCAATCGGGCCAATCCCCTTCGACGGCGATGAAATTGAACCCTTTCTCTTCTATCAGCCGCCTGGAAATACAGCTACGCCAGTTGTAGTAGTCATGCGTGCCATGCGAGGCTTCTCCCAACATGACCACCTTCGCCTCGCCGATCCGCTGGAACAAGGGGTCCAGGCTGTTGCGATCCGTAAGGGGATAGGCCCACTGCCGGATGGCGGCGGTTGCCTCCCCCTCATTGACAAGGGGTGGTTTGGTGAAATAATGAGGCATGTGGAGCTTTTCCCAAAGCAAATGGATTAAGTCGAAAGATCAAATGAGGGCTGTCATGTTCCATTGTGATGGAGATCACCCGTCTCGATTGCGGTATGGTTCATTGCAAACACCGGTCGCCATACCCGAATTCCGCCCCCTCCTCCAACTCCGGCACATCCCGGCCGCCATAGCGTATGATACAATACGCCATCCAGATCACCAAAATGGGTGAACAAAAGAACATCCCCACCGCAACAGCCCGCCAGAATCCCGAACCCAATCCCAGCAGGATACAATAAACCACCAGGTAGCCGCTGACCACCCAGGTGGCAAAACGAGCATTGTGCATCATGCTTAAAGTTACGACTCTTCGGGCACAGCCCGTTTCATTACGGTACAACTCTATAAAAAGATCGTCCTGGGCATCCGGCCCGACTATGGCGACAACCTCGGACGGCGCCTGAAGATCTCCTGACTACAATCACCCCGTCCCCTGACGTCCCTCATCGCTCCAGCCACGTTGCATCACGACCTTTAAAGAAAAAAAGGTATGGAAAAGATATTGCTGGCAATGGACGCCGCCCATCTCAACATGAAATCCATCGATTTCGCCTGCTACATCGCCCGGCTTACCCGCAGCCGCCTCACCGGCGTCTTCCTGGAAGGCCTCGTCAATGGCGAAAGCCGGTTCGCCGATGACGCCTTCGGCGGCGGCGCCTGGGATTCCGACGACGACAATCCCGATATCGTTCCGGCTACCATCCCCTCGGCCCTCACCGAAGCCAACATCCGTATTTTCCGTGAAGCCTGCGTGTGCCGCGATACCCTCTGTAGCATTCATCGCGACCGCGGCATCCCCTTATCCGAGATCCTCTCCGAAACCCGCTTCGCCGACTTGCTCATCGTCGATCCTGAAACCTCCTTCACAAAGTCCGACCGGCATATCCCCGGCCGCTTCGTCAAGGACGTCCTCGACTCCTCCGAATGCCCCGTTCTCATCGCACCCTACACCTTCGATGCCATCGAAGAGATCATCCTTTCCTATAACGGTTCCGCTTCATCCGTCTATGCGATCAAACAGTTCACTTCCCTCTTCCCCGAACTTTCACACAAAAAAGTATTCGTGGTCAACGTCCGCCAGGACGATACCCCCGCCATCGAAGACCAGTTCAAAATGAAGGAATGGCTGAAAGCCCACTATGACAGTGTGGAGTTCGTCCTGTTGAAAGGCGACGCCTCCGACGAGCTCTTCGGCTACATTCTCGAAAAAAAGAATGCCGTCGTCGTCATGGGCGCCTATGGCCGCAACATGGTCTCCCGCTTCTTCAAACCCAGCCATGCCAAACTGATCATTAAGACGATCAACCTTCCTGTCTTTATCGCACACGTCTAGAAAGGCCTTGACGATACCTTCACTGTTCATCGCAGACGGCCGGCGCTTTTTGCCATGCTATCCTTCCGCGCCTTCTCCCTCTTCCGGAAGAACCCGCGCAGCAGGAAATTATGTTGCAACGCCTCGAGGTCCTCATCCAGCTTTTGGCTGCTGGTCCGCAAATGTTCCATCGTCACCCGCAGATCATCCGCCACTTCCTCGCTGTGCAATAATACCCCCGCCGGCGTTCGATCACTCTTCAGCCCCTCCGTTCCCTGGCGGATATCCGCCGCCGCTTCGGCAACCCGGCCGGAAGCCGTTCGCAATCCCTCAAGCGTTTCCTGCAACTGCTGAAATACAAGGGTATCCGTAAATGCCCGGTGAACCAGCCCGGCCGAATCGTTCAACGAACCCGCAAACACATCCAGCTTCTCCGTCAGCTCCTCCGCCCTTTCCGCCGCGGAATGAAGTCCGCCTACCGTCCGCCGCAGCTGCCCGGCCATCCGCTCGTCATTCAGCAACACCCCAAGCGTCCCCCTGCCCGTATTGATCTTCTGCGCAATCACCTTCAACTCCCCCGTGATCACCAACAGGTTCTTGTTGTTCGCTTGCAAAGTGGCCAGCATATCCTCCGTACGAACCGTTTGCTCACCGGTAAGCACCGCCATCTCAGCGACACGTCC
Organism: Puia sp.; assembly: GCF_035546395.1. Lineage (GTDB taxonomy): Bacteria > Bacteroidota > Bacteroidia > Chitinophagales > Chitinophagaceae > Puia. Next base: position 453,901 of record NZ_DASZXR010000002.1, read on the forward strand.
CGTCGTTTTCGTCCCCCCGTAAAGGATCACGATCCGGTTGCCGATAAACCCATCGGTACCGATCTTCCCTCGCGTGTCCCGGTAAATATGGGAAAACGGATCCCTGCCGATCGAAAGAAGCACCTCCACCCGGTTATTTTCGTCAAGGCTCACCCGCTTCACCGTTCCGATCTTCACCCCCGATAACCAAACATTGTTTCCGGGCTGCAAACCCTGCGCATCATCGAACAGCACCCGGATCCGAACGGTCCTGGCAAAGCTCTGCTGACGGCTCCCGACCGTCAGCACGGCAAGAATAAAGAGCCCTGCCCCAACAGCCACAAATATGCCCAATAGGAGATGGCGGGTATTTTCACGCATGGTCATCGCATAGCATTTACAACTTGAACGATCAGGATCTCTTCGACAAATATGAGGAACATCGACACGACTACAGCCGAATTGGCCGCCTTCCCGACGCCGACCGTCCCCTGTTCGGCCGTATATCCCATGTAACAGCTCGTCATACCAATGGTAAATCCATACACCAACGACTTGAAGGCCGACGAAAAAAGATCAAGGAACGAGATGCGCCCAAACGCATCTTCGATAAATGCCTCCAGGCTGGTCTGTTCATTCTGGTGCACGTTCAGAAAAGAACCCGCCAGACCGACAAATGCCATAAAGGTCACCAGTACCGGCAGCATCAGGCTGATCGCCACGACACGGGTCACTACAAGGAATTTAAAGGGATTGACCGAAGATACTTCCATCGCATCGATCTGCTCCGTTACCCGCATCGACCCCAATTCCGCCCCCATATTCGACCCGACCTTTCCCGCAATGATCAGCGATGTGATCAGCGGCGCCAGCGCCCGCACCAGCGCAAGCGATACCAGTGAAGGAAGCCAGGACGTGGCGCCGAAATCCGCCAGCGATGGCCGCGACTGCTTGGTGAAGACGATCCCCGTGATGAAGCCGGTCAATGTTATGATCCCGATGCTCCGCAACCCGATCTCCCGGCATTGCCTGACCACTTCCCGCCATTCATAAGGCGGCTTCAACGCCACGCGAAACCATCGGGTGACAAATGCCGCTACGGCATATAACCGGAGAAAGATAGCCCGCCACATGAATATAAAGGTATCCGGCGCCCGCGAAGCGAACTATGACAGGACTCACCCGCCTCGCTGACCGCCCTCACCTTCCCCGCCTGGCGCCAGGGGTAATTTGCCAAAAACGCTGTCATGAACAAACCAAGCCCGGTTGTCCTGCTCCTCGTCCTGGCCCTCACGGGTTGGCAAACCTCCTCTCACCCGGATCTCGTCGACCGGTTCTACCAACAGCGCAATAACCGCCCTTTCTGGTTCAGCCCCAATGATCAGGCGGGCGCCGGCCGTGCACGGTTGCTCCGATTCATCGACAGCGCCGCCTGGCTCGGCCTCGACAGCAATGCCTACCATCCCGACGCGCTCCGGCAACTCGATGCGGCCACTCGCACCACCCCCGACACCCGAACCATCATCGACGCCGATCGTAGATTCACCGCAGCCGCCCTCGCCCTCGCGGCCGATTCCTGGCGCGGTCACCCGGACAAGGCCCTCCGGTACGACGGGGTCTCCCCGGCCTTCTCTCACCACGAAGACTCTTTCCTCCTCGCAGGCCTCAACTCCATCAACCCGGACGCAATCGATTCCTGGCTGAATAACCTCAACCCCGCAACGACCCGCTTCAAAGCGATGAAAAATGCCCTTGCCCTGGCCCTCGACAGCGGCGACACCAGGCTGTCCACCCGCATCTCGGCAACGCTCAACATGTTCCGCTTCGTCCACCATTTCGCCTTCGATCGCTTCATCATCGTCAATATCCCCTCGGCTATGCTCTATTACTATTCGGCCGATACTCTCACCCTCCAGATGCGCGTCGTCGCCGGCCAGACGTCCAAACGGACTCCCCGCTTCGCAGCCTGGTGCAACGCCCTCACCCTCTATCCCTACTGGAACGTCCCCCGCCGCATCGCCGTAAACGAATTCCTCCCCCTCCTCAAACGCTCCCCCCAATTCGCCGATCTCCCCTATTTTGAACTGCGCGACGAAATGGGCCGCCTCGTCGACCCGACCACCGTCGACTGGAAAAAAGTTCATCCCGGTAATTTCCCCTATAGCATCCGCCAGGTCCCCGGCTGCGAGAACGCCCTCGGCGTCCTCAAATTCGAACTGACCGACCCCTTCGATGTCTATATGCACGACACCAATCTCAAACGCGCCTTCAGCGCAACCAACCGCTACCTCAGCCACGGCTGCATCCGGCTCGAACAGGCCGCCCGCCTCGGCGACCTCCTCCTCGACCACCGGCTCGATACGACCTTCCTGGCAGCCTGCCTGAACAACCAAAAGCCCCAGTCCATCCCCCTGGTCAAGCCCGTTCCCGTTTTCGTCGTCTACCTCACCGCCATCCCCGACTCCACCGGCAACCTGCGCACATATAAGGACATTTATCATCTGTTCGACTGATGCCGGTCATACCGCCCGCACACAGCGGAACGTAGTTTTAATCCAGCAAAACATTCGTTATGGAAGATTTTACAAAAGTGGAACACCTCGTCGATCATGTCCGGGAATACATGCAGGTCCGCGCCGACGAGGTCCGCCTGGGCGTCGCCGAACGGACCTCCGGGGTCATCGCCTCGCTGGTCGCCGGCGCATTCATCACCATCATCCTGGTCATCTGCTATATCTTCGTCGGCATCGCCGCCGCCCTCCTGTTGGGCCGTGTCCTTGACGACCTCATCGCAGGATTCCTGATCGTTGCGGTGATCCAGCTGGCCTTCGGCCTCCTGGTCTATAGCCTCCGCCAACGCATCATCCGCATCCCCGTGATGAACGCCATTCTCGATCAATTACTCGTAAAAAAGACAGATCATGAACAAAATTAGATCCATCGCCCAGCTGCGAACCGAACAACTCCGCCTCGCCCGCGAACGCCGCGGACTGGAAGACGATATCCGCAAAGACTGGCACGGCATCCGCCATGCCTTCGACCCTGCCGAGTACACCCGCGAAGCACTCGCCTCCGGCCTCCACTGGCTCGGCCGCCGGCTCTTCCAAAAAGACGAACCCGCCAAACCCTTCGCCCGCATCAGCCGCGCGTTTTCACGAAAATCCAAATAACCCGCCCGCCACATGAAAAAATTAGTCGTCCCCTTCGAGGGCAGCAGCTACCACGGTGAATTGCTCGATTTCGTCAAAGCCCTGAGCACGCGGTCGAAACTATTCCTCACCGCCGCCTTCGTCCCCAACGTCGACTATGCCCAGCTCTGGCCACCCGTCGCCGCAGTGGAGGCGACGACGGCCATCCCCCTGGCCGACGCTTACGAAAAGATCGCCGTCCGCCACGGCCGCCAGGTTGAACGCTTCTGCGAAACACACTCCATCGCCTGCCGTATTCGCATGGACACCTCCGATTTCGCCGTCGCCGCCATCCGCAAAGAGACCCGCTTCGCCGATCTCCTCCTCCTCAGCAGCCGCCATTTCTTCGATAACCTCTCCGACCACCAACCCAACGCCTACATGCAGAAGGTTCTCCATGACACCGAATGCCCCGTCATGCTGATGCCCACCGAACCCACCCTGCCCGGCTCCATCATCCTCGCCTACGACGGCACCCCCGGCTGCGTCCGCGCCATCCGCCAGTTCGCCCAACTCTTCCCGGAATTCGCCAATATCCCCACCACTCTCGTGTATGTCGACGAAAAAGGAAGAGGCTCCATCCCCGACAACGATCTCATCCGCGAGCTCGGCAACATCCACTTCCGCAACTTCCGCATGCTCCGCCTCCGGATGTCCACCGACCACTTCTATGACTGCTGGATCGGCATGATGACCAACCCCTGGCTCGTCGCCGGCGCCTTCGGCCGCTCCGAATGGTCCCGCCTCTTCGCCCACAGCTTCGTCAACCGCCTCATAAAAGAACACAACATCCCCCTCTTCCTGGCTCATTGCTGACGCCGATAATCGAACCACCCCCTCATCCCACAATCCTCCCATCCGCCATCTCAACGATCCGATCAGCCCTCTCCGCCAGATCCCGGTCATGCGTCACCACAATGATCGTATTCCCCTGCCGCGCCAACTCCCGGAATATACCGATCACCCTCTCCGTATTCGCAGAATCCAGGTTCCCCGTCGGCTCATCAGCCAGGATCAGGTCCGGCTCATTGATCAACGCCCGGGCGATCGCCACCCGCTGTTGTTGCCCCCCCGACAACTTCCCCGATGGCTGACGCGCATACCCATCCATCTCCATCTGCCGCAATTTGTCCATCGCCCGCTCCTCCACCGTCGCCGCATCCCACCGCCCCAGCTTCAACGCCGGTAACATCACATTCTCCAGCGCCGTGAATTCCGGCAATAAAAAATGGAACTGAAACACAAACCCGATATGCTCATTTCGAAACTTCGCCAGCTCCTCCTCGTCCAACCCCGTTACCTCCATGCCCATGATCGTCACCGTTCCCTCATAGTCGGTATCCAACGTCGATAACAGGTACAGCAACGTTGATTTTCCACAACCCGATTTCCCCATGATGGTCACAAACTGTCCCTTGTCCACCGATAAAGACACATCATACAACACCTGCTGCCTCGCGGGCTCGGTAAACACCTTCACCAGTTTTTCGGCTTTTAGCACTTCCGTTGCCATAATTCTCGTTTTTAATTCCGTCGAAAAGCCCCCCACGTCGCCCCTAAGCCCTCAAAATAGCGACCGGGTCCACCTTCGCCGCCCTCCTCGCCGGCAGCCAACCCGCCGCCAGCGTTGTCAACAACCCAAACCCCGCCCCCAGCAGGTAATGCCGGCTCTCGAAGGTCACCGGGTAGGTCTTGATCAACATAAAATCATCATGGGGGAAGGGCATCGTCGACAACCCATAAGAAAGCAAAAATCCCAGCAACAACCCCGCCACCCCACCGGCCACTCCGGTGACCAGCGACTGCGACAAAAAGATCGTCGTGATATCCTTCCGGCCGAACCCCTGCGCCTTCAGGATCGCAATATCCTTCATCTTCCCAAGGATGACCATATTCATAATATTGTAAATGCCGAACCCCGCTACGACCAGCATCGTAAAACTCACGACATAGGTGAGCGTATTGCGGATGCGGTTGCCTGCCTTGATGGATGCATTCGTCGTCTCCCAGTCATCCGCCCGGTAACCGTATTGCCTGGCCAGCAAACGCGCCAGCGAATGCGCCTGCTGGTTATTCTTCAACTTGATCCGGATATCGGTGATATAATCCCGGTCCTTCCCCAGCAGCTGCTGAAGGTCCTGCAAACTGACATACACCTTCCCCTCATCCACCGACCCCAATCCAAATTCATAGATACCGGCCACCCTGAACCGCATTTGCGCCCCGGAGGATGCCGTTGCCGTGACCAGGTCGCCGACGCCGACATTTAACTTCTCCGCCAGCTTCCGCCCGATCAGGATCCCGTTGGCCGTGGTCAGCAGGTCCCCGGGCCTCCCGTTCACCATCTTCCCCGTGAGCCCAAAGATCCGGTCCTCCTCGCGAATATCCACCCCGTCGGCAATGACGCCCAACTGCACCGGGCCATAATTGAACAACACCTGCACCGAGATCAACGGCGAAACGACTGCCACTCCGGGAGTCCGGCGCATTCCGGCGATGATCCCCGGCGAATTCTTCAGGTTGAGCAGAATGGCCCGCGGCCGCGGATGCCGCACAATGATCCATTTTCCGCTATCCTCTTTGAAATATTGAGCGGAAACCGAATTCCGGTAGTCCGTCTTCACGTCATTGTAAAAATGAATGTCCGGCGTAACCGAAAGCAAAATATCCGAGATGACATTGTTCACCCCCGTCATGAAGCTGATCATGAAGATGAACATCGCGATCCCGAACGTTACCCCCAATGTGGCGACAAGGGTCTGCTTCTTCCGGCTCAACAGGTGCACCCGCGCAATGGATAAATTTACCGGCAGTTTCATGGTGCGTCGGTTTTTTCAGGTGGCCGTACCGCCGTATGTTCATCGATACCCGAAACCACCTCGATATCGTCGAGGGTTGCGATCCCTGTCTCCACCCGCACCGTCTTCCATCGGCCCCGCTCCCCGATCCGCACACTGTCCGGGGCGGCCATCGCCGATCGAGGCAACACCAGGCAACCGGCCTTGCGCCGGATGATGATGTTCGCTTCCACCGAACTGTGGATAAAGGCCGGCGTCACCCCGTCGGCAAACTCCGCATCGACCCGGAAGGTCTGATCCACCTCGTTCATCACGGGATAGACCCGGCGGATCTTCGCCATATAGACCCGGCTTCCTGCTGCATCGGACTGTACAAGCACGGTCAGCCCGGGGACGATCCGCCCGATATCCTGCTGGTCCACCGCAAGACGGATCTCCGGCCGCCGGCTATCACCCACCAACGCCACAACCTCGTTTGGCCGCACCGCCTCACCTGTTTCCTTGAAAGTCTCGTATACGATGCCCTCCCGGTCGCTGCGGATCGAATATTCCTTCAGCTCCTTCGCCACCACACCCAACTGGGCCCAGGCGTCGTTCCGCGTCACCCGCAACTCGTTCTGCGCTGCCTCGTATTGCTGCTCGGCAATTCGCTTCTCATTCTGCGCCATCTCATAGTTCATCCTGCAATTGTCGAGATTGTTCTTCGTCCCGATATTCTCGCTCCACAACTGCTTCCACCGGTAATAGACAAGACTGTCATTCCTCAGCCGGATTCCCGCATTCTGCAACGCAAGCTCCAGGTTCTTCAGCCTTGGGCCGCCACCGGAAAGATCGTTCTCCGTAATGGCATAGGTGCCCGCCGCCGCATCGGCCCGCCTGCGGACGTCCTCCGCGCTGACCTTGTACAACAACTGACCCTTATGAACGGTATCGCCGTCCTTCACGAACTTGTGGACGATCCTGCCGGTGCACAGCGCGGCAAGGCTGTACTCGTCCCCCGGCACGATCTTCCCCGACGCATAGACGGTCTCGATCAGTTCCTTTCGTTGCGCATGGATCGTCGTAACACGCCGGCAGCCCCAACATCCGATAAACGTCAGGGCTGCAAAAAAAGAAAAGGCACGATAAACACGCATACTAACTGGTCATTAATTTGAATTGTACCGGTTGCTTCTTATACGACTTCACATTTCTCCCGTTCTGGATCGCCGGCACCCACTTGCCGCTGCGCTCGATCACCCGGATCGCCTCCTGCCGCAACCCACCGGTCTCCGGTCCGGAAACAGCCTCCACATTACTCACATTCCCTTCCTTGTCCACGATGAACTGGACCACCACCGTCCCCTGGATCTCATTGTTGATCGCATCCTCCGGATACCGGAAGTTCTTGTTCAGATAACGCATCCAGGCCGCCGTCCCACCGGGATATTCCGACTCGATCTCCACCTTCGTAAAGGTCCGGTCATAGTCCTCGACGTTTTTCGGCTTCGGCGCTTCCACCACGCCATTACCGGTCGCGGAGACGGGCGGTGCTGTCACTCCCTCATCCTTGACACCTTCCTGGTTGATCACCCCGATCCGCGTTTCATTCAATTTCTCCTGCTCGGGCGGCCTCTCGTCCTCCTTCACCTCGTTATCCCGGACGATCTTCGGCGGGGTGAATTTGGTGATCTCCACCTTTGCCATGACCTGCTTAGGCGGCGGTGGAGGCGGGGGCGGCTCGTTATGCTGCGCTTCCTTGACATCCTCCAGCTGCACATCCACCACCATGAATTGCTGCTTGACCGGCGCCGGCGATCGCCGGGCGATATAATCGACGCCGAATAGCGCGCCGGTGATGACCGCGACCCCTGCCAGCGACAATAACAATCGCTGTGGATAGTGGCGGCGCAGCTCGTATGCCCCGTACGCCTTGTTCCGCCCTTCGAAAATGACGTCGATCAGGGAGGACTCTAATATTTTATTCGCTTCCATAAATAGATGTTTTGCGGTTTATTGATGCGGGTGATGCTGGTGATGCCGCGTGTTCGTATGAACATGCAACAACGCATACAGCGGGCACCATCCCCAGATCGCCGTTAACGCAAAGAAAAAGGCCAGTGCGAAAAGCGGCATATTCCAGTGACCAAGACTCGCCTGGTCGACAGCCAGATCGGCCAATGCTATGCCGGCCAGCAGCCGGATGACGATTTCGACATTTGCTATATTCCGTTTCATGATTGAAAGCTTTTCATAAAAGTACCATCGGCCCGATGCTGTTCCCATGATCTCTATCAGTACCGGCGATGATCAATTTCATAATATGAGAGGGGCCGGCCGCGGTAATTTGAGGTATAATGTGAAATGTGACGTATGAAAAATATTCTGCTTATCGGGGATCAGCCCGCCGCGGGCAACAACATCAGGGATATCCTCGCCCTCTCCAATTTCAAGGTGCTGACGGCGCAGGACACCGTCGAGGCCGGTGCGCTTGCTTTAAAGGAAAGACCCGACCTGCTCATCTGTGATCTCGCCGGGCCCGGCGCCGATCTCCAGGCTACCCTTGCCTCCATCCAGCACGAGCCAACACTGAGACGACTCCCGCTCATCGTCTTCACCGGCGACGCGGACAAAGCAAATACCCGCCGCATCATGGACCTCGGCGCCGACGACTACCTGGTAAAGCCCTTCGAGGGCATCGAACTGCTGCGCGCCGTCGACGCCTGTCTTGAAAAGCAACAACGTCGCCTGCAGGCCCCGCAAATGGCAGCCGGATCCCACGACCCGGTACCGCCCGTGGACGCCGGACCCTGGCGACCCGCAGACCGCGACCTTCAATATTATAGGAAGAAGAAAATGCTCTACGCCGAAGGCCATCGGGCCTCACAGGTTTGGTATATCGCCGAAGGCAAAATAAAAACGTTCCTCGTTCACCCCGACGGCAAGGAACTCATCACCGGCATCCATGGCCCGGGGGAATGCGTCGGCTACACCGCTGTCCTCGGCCGCGGCGCCCACACCGACAACGCACAGGTCCTCGAAGACGCCCAATTGATCGGCATCTCCCGCCAGGAATTCCTCTCCATCCTCCAATCCGACTCCGCCCTCGCCCGCCAACTCGTTCACTGGCTGGCCAAAAGCTCCGGCGAAACAGACGCCGGCATGCTGAATTTGGCCTATAGCTCCCTGCGCAAAAAGGTCGCCAACGGCATCCTCCGCCTGGCTGCCAATCTCCAGCAACAAATCGAAGGTAAACGCTACATCACCGTCTCCCGCGAAAACCTCGCGGCCTTCGTCGGCTCTGCCCCTGAATCCCTCACCCGCACCCTGGGCGACTTCCGCAAGGAAGGACTCATCGACATCACCGACGGCCGCATCTGGCTGCTCAACGAAGAAAAATTAAGGAAGATGCTCAATTGATTCGGCAGCCGCCTCTGTCCGGTTCGCCTCTTCGCACACACTCATCACCGGTACCCGGGAATGCGCCACCATCCCCGCCGACCGGCTGCGGTGAAACTCCATCCAACGGTGACTCTTCGGGAACAGCATCAACCAATCCGCCTCATGCTCGCCGATGTATTTATCCACACCCTCCGCTATATCTTCCGCCGCTACAAAATGCAACTCGGGATATAGTTCTCCCCAGGCCTCCTTCCACCGGTACAGCTCGAACACTTTCCCGGATTCGCCCGAGTCCGATCTCCGGGCCACATTGACAACATCGAAGCGGGCGGCAAACAGATCCCGTAACTCCCGCAAAAATGCCACCGTCACCGGCAATCCCGACTCGATATCCCCTGCCTCCGCGGCCAGGACGATCCGGCGTATACGCCGGAATCCGGCGCCCGCAGGGATGACCAGCACAGGGTAGGGGAGATGCCTCGCGGCATCCACAGCCGGGCTGCCCCCGATCGCCCCCAATACCGAACCCCGCGGTGCACCCATCACGACGGCAAACGGCCGCAACTGGCGGCTGACCTCGGCAATTTGATATTCCACTCCGCCGATCACCTGCAACGTGCGAACGGTAACCTGGCCACGGGTCCTGGCCATCAGCTCCGCAGCGAGCCGGTCCAGCAATGCCAACCCCGCCTTCTCCAGCTGATCGAATACATACCCCACCGGCGCCTCCGCCGGCATCGCAGGGATACGAACCACATGCAATAAATGAACGTCGCCCTCGATCGCCAGCGCCATGTCCGCGGCATACCTCGCCGCATTCAATGAATTGTCCGTGTCGTCCACGGGAACTAAAAGCGTTCTCATAAAAAGATTTTTTACGAATCTACGCGAACGGCAAACCCGCCGGCATGACCCGGATTAGCCGCCCGGCTGACGGCCGTCAGCCTTTTCCGCATCGGGAAATCGGATTTTGGAACAAAGAAATGTGATCATGAAAAAGCTATATGCGCTGGCGTTGCTGCTTGCGGCGCTATCCCTCTCCGCCTTCGGCCAGGACGACGCCCGGGTAATCCCCACATCCGCCGCCAAAACCCGTTCCTTCGGGCCCACCCTTAGCTTCCGCTACGCCGCCGGCCGCGCCACGCCCTGCGTGACCCACATCACCGCCCTCTTCCAACAACAAATGAGCGCTGAGGACCGCAACGTGCTCACCGAACTCTTCGGTGAGAAATTCTTCCGGGAATTCTTCGCCCCACTCGACTCCCAGCTCAACGTCCGCGAGGTCAGCGCATCCGGAGTGATCATTAGCCCCAACGGCTATATCGTCACCAACTGCCATGCCGTCGATAAGGCTCGCAGCATCGCCGTATTCCTTACCGACCAACGCTCCTATCGGGGCGAGATAATTGCCACCGACTCGTTTTCCGACCTTGCGCTGCTGCACATCGATGAATACGGCCTCCCCACCATCGAGTTCGGGGACTCCGACTCGACCGAGGTCGGCGACTGGGTACTCGCCGTCGGCAATCCCCTCGACCTTGCCTCCACCGTCACCTCCGGCATCATCAGCGCCAGGTACAGAAGCCTCGACTCAAAAGGGGACTCCAATTCTCTCGACTGCTATCTGCAAACCGACGCCGTTGCCAATCCCGGTAACAGCGGCGGAGCCCTCGTCGACCTCGAAGGAAGACTGATCGGCATTACCTCCGCGATCGAAACACCGAACGGGGTCTTCGCAGGCTACTCCTTCGCCATCCCAGCCAACATCGTAAAGAAGGTCGTCAACGACCTCTATCGCTACGGGCAGTTGCGCCGGGGATACCTCGGCATCGTCGTCAGCACCATGAATGACGCCAAGGCACAGGACCTCCGGCTCGCACTGCGGGCCGGCATCTGTATCGATCGGATCGACCCGCACGGCGGAGCAGCATCCGCCGGCCTGCAAACCGGCGACGTCATCGTCCGCATAAATGACGACCCCGTTGCATCGACAACCCGCTTCAGGGAATTGATGGCCCGCTACCGCCCCGGCGACAAAGTGCTGGTGGCCTTCCTGCGATACGGCCGGGAATTCCGCCTCATCATCCCCCTTCGCGCCCGAAGCAATACGGGCGATGTAATTCATGGCTGGCAATGACCCCGGTCATAAGGCGGGCCGCCTGCGGGGACTATTTTTGACAGACACGTTCTTTCACCAAAATCCATTTGCACATGACAACGATTCATAAGGCCCTCGCAGCATGCCTCCTGTTGCTTTCCCTGCACACCGGGGCAATCTGCCAGCAAAACCTGCCTCCGGTCACGGTCACCGCCACCACAAATGTCGACAAGGCGGTCACCTCTTCCTTCGCCCGTAACTTTCCGGACGCCCTCGACGCCCAATGGTTTCGCGCGAGTAAGAATTTTCTCGTCCGGTTCATGATGACCGACCAGCAAAACTCCGCCCTCATCAAAAAGAACGGACAGATCGTCTATCACATCGCCTGCGGCTATGAAAAAGACCTGCCCTCCGATGTTCGCATGATCGTCCGCACCCATTACCCCGATTTCTCCATCACGACGGCCATCACCGTCGAAGAACAGGGTCGGAAGATCTGGGTGGTCAACCTCCAGGACAAAAAGAAGCTCATCCTCGTCCGCATCGAAGACGGCGAGCTGGAAGAAGTGGGTAACTATAATAAAACAATCTAAATACAAAAATCATGGAAAAGATATTGATCGCCATCGACAGTCACGACCTCGACCCGAACTCCGTCAGCTTCGCCTGCCATATCGCCAAACTGACGCAGTCTAAACTCTCGGCCGTCTTCCTCGATGACCGCCGCGCCGCAAGACAGCTCGCCTTCGAAGCCATCACCGAGCCCACAGGCATTGCGGCACAGACCATCCTGGAAGCAACCCTCGAACAAGCGGAAAGCAACACCCTTCGGGAAAACAATATGCTCCGGTTCAAACAGCTCGCCACCGAAGAAGGCGTCCGCTCCACGATCTATCTCGACAGAGGCGTTCCCGCCAAAGAACTGATCGCCGAATCGCTCTTCGCCGACCTGCTGATCCTCGACGCCAATACCTTCGGCGATCTCGCGGGCGATCCTCCCTCCGGTTTCGTAAAGGACATCGTCCACGACGCAGGCTGTCCCGTCCTCATCGCACCGGAGAACTTCAACGGCATCGATAACATCGTCTTCTGCTACGACGGCGGCCGCTCCTCCCTCTACGCAATGAAACAGTTCGCCCACCTCTTTCCCAGCCTCGCCGGGCAACGGACAAAAGTGGTCGACCTTCATCCCGATAGCACCTCCTCCCTGGACCAGGCCCGGATCGTCACCTGGCTGAAGACGCACTTCGCCGGCGTCGACTGGCTCGCCGTTCGTCCCGACGAAGCAAAGGCGCTATTCAACTTCCTGAGCGAAAAGGGCGATGACATCGTCGTCATGGGCGCCTACGGCAAAGGCCTCCTGTCCTCCTTCTTCACCGAAGACGGCCAGCTGGGCATCACCCGGACGACCCGTGTCCCGCTGTTCATCACACAGCATTGACGGCAAATGTCCACTCCCGAGAACGGCCTGACCTCGGCGGAGGCCGCCGCCCGCCTTCGCCAATATGGACCGAATACCCCACCAGGGCCAAAAGGATCCGATAGTTGGCGCCTGCTGGTACAACTCATCCGCGAACCGATGTTCGGCCTCCTGGTCATCGCCTGCACCCTGTATTTTTTTCTCGGCGAATCGGAACAAGGCGCCCTCATGGCCGCAGCGATCGTATTCGTAACGGCCATTTCTTATTATCAGCAGATGCGCAGCACCGGCGCCCTCAAAGCCCTGAACAGGTTCTTCGAACCCGGTATTACGGTCATCCGCGACGGCCGTGAACAGCCTGTCCCCACCGCCAGCCTCGTCCCCGGCGATCTCTTCCTCATCGAGGAAGGTAACCGGGTCCCCGCCGACGCCATCGTCGTCGAATGCAACGACCTGAGCGTAAACGAATCGATCCTCACCGGCGAATCCCTGCCGGTCGAAAAACACATCGGTAACGACAACTCCCGCCTCTTCCAGGGCACCCTGGTAAGCTCCGGCAGAGCCTGCGCCCTGGTCACGGCCACAGGCCGCAACACCCAACTGGGAAAGCTCGGCAAACAACTCTCCGGAATCCCGGTCACCCGAACGACACTCCAAAAACAGATCGACTCGTTCCTCAAAACGATGACGCTCGCCGGCATCGCCGTATTCCTCCTGATCTGGGCTGTCAATTTCGCACATGATCATAACCTCGCCCAAAGCCTCCTTCAAGGCCTGACGCTCGCCATGTCCGTCATCCCCGAAGAGATCCCGGTGGCCTTCTCCTCCTTCATGGCTCTCGGCGCATTCTACATGGCCAGGCACGGCATCATCACCCGACAGCCCTCCACCATCGAAAACCTCGGCGCCGTAAGCGTCATCTGCCTGGATAAGACGGGCACTATCACCGAAAACCGGATGAGCGTCGCGGCCATCTATGATCATTCGACCCGCCAATTGACGACCGAAATGATCCCCGGCAACAGGGTCCTTTATTTCGCCCGACTCGCAAGCGAAGTGGAACCCTTCGATCCGATGGAAAAAGCGATCGCCTCCGCATGGACCGCAGCTTCCGGTCCCTATCCACCGATGATCCATGAATATCCCCTTGGCGGACACCCTCCTATGATGACCCATGTCTATCGCGTCGACGGCCGGATCATCGTGGCCGGCAAAGGCGCGCCGGAACGCATTTTGTCCATCACCCGCCTCCCCGCCGCCGACCAGCGCATCATCCGTCAGCACGTCGACACCCTCGCAAAAAAAGGCTGCCGGGTGCTCGGCATCGCCTCCGCCACCGCCGGCCCACAAGAACGGTTCCCCCCCGATCAGGACGGCTTCGACTGGCATTTCGAAGGACTCCTGGCTCTCTTCGACCCGCCAAAACCCGGGATAGCACAACAAATGCAGGCCTGGCGACAGGCCGGAATCAAAGTGAAACTGGTCACCGGCGACTACCCCGAAACGGCTCTGACCATCGCGTCCATGGCCGGGGTTCCCATCGAAGGCAAACCCGTATCCGGAGACGAATGGATGGCCGCAACACCAAAAGAGGCGCAACGGCTCGCCGCGGACAACAGCCTCTTCGTAAGGATGTTTCCCGATGCAAAGAAAACACTCGTCGAGACGCTCGAACAACAGGGCGGGATCGTTGCGATGATCGGCGATGGCGTCAACGACGCGCTCGCTCTGAAGGCTGCCGGCATCGGCATCGCCATGGGCATTCGCGGAACAGAGATGGCAAGGAATGCCGCTGACCTCATTCTCACCGAAGACAACCTGGATAGGGTCACCGAAGCCATTCGCCAGGGCAGGAAGATCGGCCGGAACCTGCGTAACGCCATTCGCTATATCCTCTCCATTCACATCCCCATCATGGCCGCCGCCGCCGTGCCCGTCTTCCTCAACTGGCGATATCCCAATATCTTCACCCCCATCCATGTCATCTTCCTCGAACTGATCATGGGACCCACCTGTTCGATCTTCTTCGAGAAAGAACCCGCCGGCCGCGAATTGATGAAATTGCCGCCCCGCCCTATCCGCCAATCGCTCTTCACCCCGGCCGAACTGTCCATCAGCGCCCTGCAGGGTATTTTCATCTCCCTCGGCGTCCTCCTCCTGTACCACCACATGATGCGCCGGGGATACCCGCTCCCCTATGTCCGTACATTGGTGTTCCTTACCCTGGTCATCGCAAACGTCTTCCTGACCCTCGTAGACCGTTCCTTCACCCACACCCTCCCGGTCACCCTCCGCTACAAGAACCCCCTGCTGAAATATACCCTTTCCGCATCCATCGCCTTCCTCGTCCTCCTGCTCACGGTGCCATCTGTCCGAACGGTATTCGGATTGCAACCGCTCCCCTTCCGCCACATATTGCTCTGCCTCGCCATAGCGATGGCCGCAACCGGCTGGTTCGAAATCGGGAAAGCCATACGGTCAAAATAAAATGCCCCGCCGTACAAAACGGCAGGGCAGCCATAACCATTACCTCATCGCGCACTATTTGACCGAAATATGTTTGGACGCAGCCTTTTTCGCATCCTCGGTCTTCGGAAGGGTAACTTTCAAAAGCCCGTTCTCATAGCTGGCGTCGATCTTGTCTTTGTTCACGCCATCGGGAAGGGTGAAGCTCCGGCTGAAGGAGGAATAATTGAATTCCTTACGCGTATAGCGTTCGTCCTTCTGCTCCTTCTCTTCCTTTGTCTCGGCGCTGATCGTCAGCACATTTCCCTCGACGTCGATGTTGAAGTCCTCCTTCTTCATCCCCGGCGCGGCCAGGCTGACATCAAACTGTTCCTTCTTCTCGGCGATATTGACGGCCGGCACATTTAAAGGATTCAGGTTGTTGAACAGCGATCCGCCATTAGTGTCGTTGAATAAAGATCCCCATGGGCGGAAAAAATCGTTGAAAATGGATGGGATGGTTTCCCCTCTCCTGATCAGATCTTTAGTTGCCATAAACGGTGAAATTTAATTTGAATTAATTCGGTTGACTGCATAAAGGTAGGCCCGCCCGGACGCCATGGTACTAACCCCCGTCAACTGCGGATATGAACTTGGTTACCTGTCCCTTCACCAGGTACCCCGCCGTCCCGGCAAACAGCAACACGGCGACACCCAATAAATAATAGGGCGCGGCCCTCCAGGCCACCCCCGCCATCGCCAGCCCGCTTTGTACCAGCAGGAACAGTTCATTCCCCACGACCCCAACGATAAAGCAGGACAATCCCCAACGGGCCGGCCCTTCCGGCTTAGCCGATAACCCGGTCCCAATAAAGAACCCAAGCAGGAAAAAGCTGACAAACCCCAACACCACCAAATGCAGATAACCAATGATCACCGGCCGAAAGCCAAAGGCGAAGGTACCTAAGGCCGGTACCGCCGAAAGCGCCTGCAGACCAATCTTGACGACAAAGGCCAACACAGACAAACGCAACAACAAACCCACCCAACCCACTTCGCGTTTCCGCGCACCGGGCCGTAACAACAGCCTCTCCCCGCGGAACAACAAACCCCTCAGCCCCAACAGCAATACCACCAACGCCGTTACCTGCAATAGCCCCGCCGACGCTGCCACCACTCTCACCCACACCGGCGGACCCATCCACAACAAGGATAACCCATATGCCGGCACACAAGCCGCTCCCATCAGCCCCGCAAACCATCGGAAACCTATGGCAGATAGAGGCACTCCCCGCTCATGCAGCAGCCAAAAGAACAACCCCATCACCCCAAAGCTGAACCATCCATTATACTGGAAATGCAAATACAAATAGATGGAATTGTAGTAAAAGGTCATATTGCCCAGCCGGTGCGCCATGCTGTAGGCCAAAAGATAGGGCCCCGCACTCGACACGACCAGGAAGATCAACGCCATCCGCAGACAAAGCTTTACCACCGCGGGCAACAGACATCGCCCCAGGTCCCGCCAATAACAAATGGCGAAACAATAGGAAAACACCACCGACAAAGCGGAAAAGAAAATAGCCACCGCCCCATACCCCTGCATCATAAAACTCACCAGCATGCCCAGGCTCGCCAACTGGTTGAACCAGAATAGCGATGGATACAGCTTGCCGATATTCCCCCCGCTCTTTACCAGGATATGAAGCATCCCGACAAACAATGCCGTCGTGATCCATCCCGAAAAAGCGAAATGTGAATGGGCGTTCAGTAAGTATTTATAATTCACGACGGGTAAGTAGAACGCTCCCTTATACCGCAACAATAATCCCAGCGCAGCCACGATGGCCAGGTTAAAAAGACAAAGTGCCGTCCATCGGCGAAGCCGCCGGCCATCGGCCCGTAAATACAAAGTTTTATTCATGAGAGGACAAAAAGGTGATAAAAGACAAAATTGATCATACTTATACGCGCTAAATGCGAACTATATCATGTCAAAACATGATATAAATCATATTCAGGCCCCTGTCCCCGCCGTAATCTTGTTCCGTAAAAATCACCAATCAATGAAGATCAATACATTCTGGATCGCCTCCGTCGTCCTGGGTCTCCTGTCGTCCTGCTCCAACAACAGCTCCTCGGGCCCCACCGCCTCCACAACCGACGCCTCCACATCCGCCGCATCGACCTCCGCCAATTACGACTCGGTCCGCGGCTCCGGCAAATTCAAACACATCGACCTGCAACCCACACCCCAGCCAACCCTGGTGGCCGCGGGCAAAAGCGTCTATGAACTCAAATGCTCCGCCTGCCATAAGCTTACCGGCGAGAAACTGGTCGGCCCGGGCTGGCTCGGCGTCACCAACCGCCATACACCCGAATGGATAATGAACTTCGCCACCAACACCGACGAAATGATCGACAAAGATCCCAAAGCGCAAGCCATGTTACAGGTCTGTATGGTCCGCATGCCCAACCAGCACCTCTCCGATGATGACGCCCGCAACATCCTCGAATTCATGCGCAACAACGACAAGGACAAATAACATTCACCCAACACGCTAAAAAATGAATAGTCGATCCTCAGCCATCCTGCTAGCAGGACTCTTTGGCGCCGCATTGGCGCTCCCCTCCTGCAAACCCCGCAGCGAAGCCGGCGCCATCACCAGCGATGCCGCCGAAAAAACCTATGTCGCCCCCGGTAAATACGACGAATTCTACAATTTTGTCTCCGGCGGCTTCAACGGCCAGGTCTCGGTTTACGGGCTTCCCTCCGGCCGCCTCCTGAAGATCATCCCGGTCTTCTCCGTCTTCCCCGAAAATGGCTATGGCTACAGCGAAGAAACAAAAGCCATGCTCAATACTTCCAATGGCTTCGTTCCCTGGGATGACCAACACCACCTCGAGCTGTCCCAAACCGATGGCAAACCCGACGGCCGCTGGCTCTTCGCTAACGCGAACAACACCCCCCGCGTGGCCCGGATCAATCTCTCTACCTTCAAGACCGAAGAGATCCTCGAGCTGCCGAACAGCGGCGGGAACCACTCTTCCCCCTTCTGCACGGAGAATACCGAATACATCGTGGCCGGCACCCGCTTCAGCATTCCCATGGGTGACAAACAAGACGTCCCGATCAACTCCTACAAAAAGAATTTCCACGGAACCGTCAGCTTTATAAAGGTCGACTCGCTCTCCGGCCGTCTTCAGCTGGCCTTCCAGATCCTGCTGCCCGGCGTCGATTTCGACCTCAGTCACGCCGGCAAAGGGCCAAGCAAAGACTGGTTCTTCTTCTCCTGCTACAATACCGAACAAGCCCATACGCTGCTCGAGGTCAATGCCTCCCAGCGCGACAAGGACTTCATCATGGCCGTCAACTGGAAAAAGGCGGAACAATATGTCCGCGACCACAAAGGCGCCCTCCGGTCCACACCCTATATCCACAATGTCTACACCGAAAAGACCCATTCGGCAACCAGCTCCACCGAAACCCAGGTGACTATCCTCGATCCTACCGAACTGAAGGATTTCGTCTATTTCATCCCCTGCCCCAAATCCCCGCACGGCTGCGACGTCGATCCCTCCGGCGAGTACATCGTGGGCAGCGGAAAGCTGGCGGCCCTGATCCCGGTCTTCTCCTACACAAAGATCCAGCAGGCCATCGCCGGTAAGCAATTCGACGGCGACTACGCCGGCATCCCCGTCATCAAATACGAAGCCGCCCTCTACGGCGAAGTGCAGAAACCCGGCCTCGGCCCCCTGCACACGGAATTCGACGGGAAAGGGAATGCCTACACCTCGATGTTCGTTTCCTCCGAAGTCGTCAAATGGAGCCTAAAAGATCTCAAGGTTCTCGACCGCGCTCCGACCTATTATTCCGTCGGTCACCTCTGTATCCCCGGCGGCGATACAAAAAGCCCCTATGGCAAATATCTGATCGCCTATAACAAGATCACAAAGGATCGCTACCTGCCCACCGGCCCCGAGCTCGCGCAAAGCGCCCAGCTGTACGATATCTCCGGCGACAAGATGAAAATGATCCTCGACTTCCCCACTGTCGGCGAACCGCACTACGGCCAGGCGCTCCCCGCGGAGATCATCAGTAAAAACTCCGTCAAATATTATAAGATCGAAGAGAACGGGAACCCCTATGTCACAAAAGGCGAAAAAGAGGCCAAGGTGGTCCGCGAAGGAAACAAGATCCATGTCTATATCACCGCCATCCGCTCCCACTTCGTTCCGGATAACATCGAAGGCGTAAGACTCGGCGACGAGGTCTACTTCCACGTCACCAACCTCGAACAGGATTGGGATATCCCACACGGCTTCGCGGTCAAAGGCGCCGCCAATTCGGAGATCCTGATCATGCCCGGAGAGACCTGCACCCTGAAATGGATCCCCACTGCAATCGGCGTGTTCCCGATCTATTGTACAGACTTCTGCAGCGCCCTTCACCAGGAAATGCAAGGCTATGTCCGCGTGTCCCCCGCCGGCAGCAATAACCCGCTCCTCTTCGGCACCAACCTTGCTGACTCCGGCGCCGTCGCAAAAAAATGAACTAACCCCGATTCATAAAAGGATTCCCATGAACAGCAAACTATCTCCCCGAACCCGTATAGCAACCGTTCTCGCTTCGGCCGCCATGCTGGCCGTGCTGGTTCTTCCCATCTGGCGGATCGAACTCTCGGCCCCACAATACCCCGAAGGCCTGGTCCTGCAGATCTACAGCACCCATATCGGCGGCAATGTCGACGTGGTCAACGGCCTGAACCACTACATCGGTATGCATACGCTGCATACCCGCGATTTCGTGGAATTCATCGTCCTGCCTTATATCATCGGGGGATTTGCTGTCCTCGGTTTCCTCGTATCGGTCATCAACAGGAAAAAGGCCTTCCTCGCATGGATCGCCCTATTCCTGTTGATCGCCTTTACCTCGATGATCGACTTTTATCGCTGGGAATACAACTACGGCCACAACCTCGATCCCAATGCACCGATACAGGTCCCGGGGATGGCTTATCAGCCCCCGCTCATCGGCTTCAAACAGCTTCTCAATTTCGGGGCCTATAGCATCCCCGATCTGGGCGGCTGGCTCTTCGTCCTTGTCGGCGTCGTCCTCGTTACCCTCGCGATCCTCGACTATCGCCCAAAGCAATTCTCACAACCGGTGACCAACCGGCGCAAGCCGGATTCCGCAAGCCCCGCAGGCCATACCCTCACAGTTCTCATCCTCGCAACAGCCGCCGCCTTCTCCTCCTGCCGCCAAGGCCCCGCACCCATCCGCCTCGGCCAGGACTACTGCGTATTCTGCAAGATGACGTTCAGCGACTCGCGCTTCGGCGCCGAGATCATCACCCGCAAAGGTCGTATCTACAAATTCGACGATATCCATTGCCTCCGCGGCGCCATCGGGGATAATCAACCGAAGAGAACGGATATTTCCGCGATCTACCTGGTCGACTTCGAAAAAGGCGGCTGGCTCAAAGCCCAGGACGCCGCCCTCCTCGAAAGCGAAACCTTTCGCACCCCCATGGGCGGCAACATCGCCGCCTTCGCCGATTCCCTCCACCGTCAGCGATATCTCGAACAGAATCAAGGCCACCTCATCACATGGAACGATATCTATCAATAATTGCAGCCTTCCTCCTCCCGCTTCTCACAACGGGAAAGACGATTACTGTGCACCCCGGACCCGGCCGCCCCATCCAACAGGCGATATCAAAAGCGGCTCCCGGCGACACGATCGAGGTCTCTCCGGGAACTTACACCGAAAAAGGCCTCGTCATCCCAAAACCCGTCACCCTCAAGGGCATCGGCTACCCGGTGCTGGACGGCGAAAATAAATACGAGATCCTCACAATAACATCGGATAAAGTCACCCTGCAAGGCTTCGTTATCCGCAACTCCGGCTATTCCGGCTGGAACGACATCGCCGGTGTTCGCATCGTCGCATCTCATCACATCACCATCCGGCAAAACAAATTCGACAACACCTATTTCGGCCTCTATTGCCAAAACAGCGACAGCTGCATCCTCGAGAACAACCAATTCCACTCCTGGGCCCGCCCCGGCCGTCAGGCCGGCAACGGTATCCACTGCTGGCACTGCAACAATATGCAAATAACCAACAACACCGTCACCGGCCACCGCGACGGCATCTATTTCGAATTCGTCACCAACTCGGTCATCAGCGGCAACAACAGCTTCTCCAACCAACGCTATGGCCTCCACTTCATGTTCTCCCACAACGACCGCTATACCAACAACCGCTTCAGCAATAACGAGGCCGGCGTCTCCGTCATGTTCTCCCACGGAGTCGACATGCAAGCCAACACCTTCGCCGATAACCAGGGCGGCGGCGCCTTCGGCATCCTCCTGAAAGAGATCAGCGACAGCCGCATCGAGGCCAACCGCTTCCAACACAACACCGTCGCCATCTATATGGAAGGCACCACCCGGGTAGACGTCCGGCGCAATACATTCTCCGGCAACGGCTGGGCCCTGAAGGTCCAGGCGAGCTGCTCGGCCGACACCATCACCCAAAATAATTTCAAAGGCAACACCTTTGACGTGGCTACCAACGGCTCGCTGGTGCTCAACAACTTCGATGACAACTACTGGGATAAATATGAGGGTTACGACCTGAACCGCGACGGCCTCGGCGACGTCCCCTATCACCCGGTCAGCCTCTATGCCATGGTCACGGAAAAGAATCCCGCCGCTATGATGCTCTTCCACAGCTTTATGGTAAGCCTGCTGGACCGCACGGAAAGAGTCCTTCCCGGCGCCACGCCCGCCGGCCTGGCCGATCACTCACCCAAAATGAAACCATTCCCGCTATGATCCGGTTCTCCGATATTTCCAAACGGTTCAGCCGCTACCAGGCCCTCGATTCCATCGACCTTCAACTCGGGGCCGGCAGGGCGATCGCCCTCATCGGCCCCAACGGCAGCGGCAAGACTACCCTCATCAAATGCCTGCTCGGTATGGTCGTCCCCGACATAGGGTCCATCACCTTCCGGGATAAAGACATCCGCAACGATCACACCTATCGCGCCGATATCGGCTATATGCCCCAGATAGGACGATACCCGGACAACATGACCATCGGACAACTGATCGATATGATGAAGGACATCCGTCAGTCCGCTAACCCGTCCATCCAACGCCCGGACGCCCGCCCACTCGATGAAGAGCTCATAAAAGACCTCGGCCTGCAACAGCTCTTCCACAAACGCATGCGCAGCCTCTCGGGCGGCACCCGCCAGAAGGTCAGCGCCTGCCTGGCCTTTCTGTTCGATCCACAAGTGCTCGTCCTGGATGAACCTACCGCAGGTCTGGACCCCGTTTCCTCCGGTATCCTCAAGGAGAAGATCGACACCGAGACCGCGAAAGGAAAACTCGTCCTCATCACTTCCCACATCCTCTCCGAACTGGACGACCTCGTCGACGAGGTCGTCTACCTCCAGGAAGGCCGGGTAAGATTTCATAAAACGATCCCACAACTCCAGGCCGACACCGGCGAAAAAAAACTCGTGCGGGCTATCGCTCAGATCATGATATGAAAAATAATCGACTCGTTATGGCAAAACTTATAAAATACGTTCTCCTCGATATCCTCCGCAACCGGATGCTGGCCGCCTATACGGGCTTCCTGCTGGTCATTACCATCACCATGCTCTGCCTCGCAGACAATCCCACAAAAAGCATCCTCGCCCTGCTCAACATCGTCCTCATCGTCGTCCCCCTGGTCAGTATCATCTTTTCCACGATCTACTACTACAATTCCGCGGAATTCATCGAACTGCTCCTGGGCCAACCCCTCAAACGCAAACGCATCCTCCTCAGCCTCTTCACGGGGCTCGCTGCCTCGCTGCTGATCGCTTTCGGCATCGGCGTCGGCCTGCCCCTGCTCATCGCCATACCAAACGCCGCCTCCGTGTTGCTGATCGCCGTTGGCGGCATCCTCTCCGTCATCTTCTCGGCCCTCGCTCTCCTGGGTTCGGTCACGATGCGCGACAAGGCAAGAGGCATCGGAATGGCCATCCTGGCCTGGTTCTACTTTTCCCTCCTCTACGACGGCCTGGTGCTCTTTTTGTTGTTCCAATTCAGCGACTACCCGCTGGAGACACCCTCCGTCATACTCGGCGCTCTCAACCCCGTCGACCTCGGCCGTATAGTCCTGCTCCTGCGCGTCGATAGCTCGGCCATGATGGGCTACACCGGCGCAGTGTTCCAATCGGTCTTCGGCAACACCGCCGGAACTGCCCTGGCCTTTCTCATCCTCCTCGCGTGGGCCACCGCGCCGGTTTATTGGTCCATCCGGCGGTTCAATCGAAAAGACCTGTAAAAGCACTCAAACGAAAGCAAAACTCCGGCCTGCTGACCAGGATCAAGGAACTGCCTGAGGTTTCTCAATAGCCGCGGCGGCCGCCGTGGCTAACTTACTTTCCAAAATCCCCACCATGCGCAGAAAGGAAATGGCGGACCTCCTCCGCCGCTATTCGGTCCGCCTGAACATTCTCGCCCGAAAGATCGCGGCGCGATACGACGAAGAGGATATCCACGACTTCCGCGTACTCGTAAAGAAATTACGCGCCTTTATAAGACTGGTCAGCCCCGCCGCCGGACGACGCCGCCTCCCCAAACGCCTTCGGCTGTTCTACCACGCCGTCGGCGCCATCCGCAACCTCCAGCTCCAACGCGCCGGCCTCCAAAAAGTCATAGATGGCGGACACACAAAATCCGTTGAAACGCTGCTCGGACATCTCGACGAAGAACTCGCCGCGGCAAAGATGTCGGCCGGGAAGTTGTTGCAGCCCGGCGAACGCCCCTTCGGCAATCTTGCTGCAAAATTGACGGCAGAACTACCCGCCCGTATCGACCAGGGACACCGTCACCGCTTCCTGGCCGCTAACAGCCAGGTCATCGACCCGACAACCTTCCCGCAACTCCCCGACGACGAACGGCTCCACACCCTGCGCAAATCGATAAAGGATCTCCTCTATACCTGGCCCTGGCTCGGAAACCGCGGCCGCAAACTCGCCGCAGAACGCCTCGGCGGCCACAAAGCAATGAAAAAGGCCGGCCGCCTGCTGGGCGAATATCTCGACCTCCGCCTGAAACTTCAGCTCCTCGCCGGCCAGGACGCCGCTCACGGATTCTATGCCCACCTGCGCGATGACTGGGCCGAAGAAAGAACAACCCTCCGCAGACAGATCGATCTCTCCCTCGGCCAAAAGCTCCACTTCGCCACCCGGCCGCAGATACATCCATCCGATACCCCGGTCAACCCCCTCTCCGGTAACACTCCATCCTTATCCAATGAACTTCACCTCGATTAATACCAGCCTCCTTCTCGCAAGCCTCCTGCTGACCGCCGCGATCGCAAAAAGCCAGGACGACTGGCCACGCACCATCGCGGCAGCAGACGGCAGCACCATCCGCATCTTCCATCCCCAACCCGATTCCCTCACCGGTAATAACCTGCTCTTTCGCGCCGCTTTTTCATTGACAAAAAAAGGCTCGCGTCAACCCCTCTACGGCTCCTTTAGCGCCTGGGCCGCCGTGGAAACGGATAAGAACAACCGGGTCCTCGACCTCCGTGCCGCCAACGTCGTTAACCTCCGGCTCGTCGCCGGCGCCATGGCCGATTCATTCTTCGCCGGCGCCGGCGGAGATTCTGTCTCCGCCCTCCGCGAGACGATCGAATGTGGCCTGCCCTCCATCGGCAGGGATCTCTCGATCGATCGCCTCATCACCCTCCTCGACACCGTCCCTTTCCAGCCGGACCCCTCAACCGGCCTGAGCCACACGCCGCCCCGAATCCTCATCGCCAACCGCCCCTCCCTCCTAATTTTCATCGACGGCGTCCCCCGCCTCAAATGGAACCGCGACTATGCCCTGCCCGCGGTCGCCAACAGCCCCTTCACCATCCTCGAATCCAGCGATAACTGGTGGTACTGCTACGGCGGCCGCCATTGGTACATCGCCCCCTCGCCCGAAGGGCCCTGGCAACACACGACCTATATCGCCCCGGACCTCCATCACGTTGCAACATTCATCGATGGCATCAATAACCGCGAATCGGAACATTCCGATACCCTCCGGGAAGGCAACGCCGTCATCACCACGCTCCTCTTCAGCAGCACTCCCGCCGAACTCCTGCGGACCACCGGCGACCCCGCCCTCACCGCCATCCCCGGAACCCGTCTGCGCTATGCCGCCAACACCGACGATCCCCTCCTCCTCGATACCATCACGCACAAATACCACCTGCTCATCTCCGGCCGCTGGTTCACGGCGCCCTCGCTTGCCGGGCCCTGGAAATACCTTTCGCCCGACTCCCTCTCCCCCGATTTCGCCAGGATACCCGAAGGCTCGCCCGCCGATCAGGTCCTGGCTTCCGTACCCGGAACCGCCGCAGCCCGCGAGGCAATCATCGACGCAGGGATCCCGCAGACCGCTACGATCGATCGCCACTCCGCCACCACCGCCGTCTCCTGGGACGGCCGTCCCGATTTCATCCCCATCCCCGGCACCCGCCTCTCTTACGGCCGAAACACCGCATCGGTCGTCATTCGCGCAAAAAAACATTTCTATTGCGTAGACAAAGGGGTATGGTTCACGGCGCAAAGCACCACCGGCCCCTGGATCGCCGCCACCGACCGCCCCGAAGACATCGGGAACATTCCGCCTGACTGCCCCGTCTACAACTGCAAATACGTCTATATCTACGGCTTCAATAATAACGCTGTCTTCACCGGTTACACCGCCGGCTATCTCCAATCCTATGTCGACGGCAACACCCTCGTATATGGAACCGGCTACTACAACCCGGCCTATACGGGTAACACCGTCTACCCACGCCCCGCGACCTATGGGTTCAATATCCGGTATAACCCCTGGTTCGGCTGGAGCCTCGGCTACGAGTACAGCCCCGACTGGTTCAACACCGCCACCGCCTGGGGCATCGGCGACGGCAGCAACGGCTGGTTCGGCCCCAAAGACTACCGCCCGCCTTACGTGTGGCACCATTACAGCGGCCACGGACTCTATACAACGGATTTCCGGCTCATCGCCCCCACAAGCTATAACAACAATCTATATGCGCTTCGCACCGACCTGGCGCCCATACCCCCGCCCGAGCTGCTCGCGACGGACAGCGCCGGCAATGTCTACCGCGCCGACGGCCGCGGCGGCTGGCAGCTTCGCAATGGCGATGCCTGGATTCCTATGACCACCCCCTTCCTCGACCACCTGCGCGACCGGCTCCTGCGCGGAGAGACGCGCGTCCGCAACTTCCGGCAGGCCGCCAGCCCCTTGATGGCCCCAACCCCACAATCTCCCCAATATGGAAAAAGGAACAACCGGTGACAAATCCCCACGCAAACGGAAGAAGATGTCCTGGAGCAAGGCGCTTACCTGGATCCTCTCTCCCGTGTTGCTTTTCGTCTTTATGTACCTGGCAGGCATGTTCCACGGCGGCGCCCGCGACATCAGCTGGGATGAATTCGAAAAACAGATCCTCGACCGCCACGCCGCCGACAGCATCGAGATTGTCAACAACGAGACGGCCGAAGTATTCATAAAGAAGAACTTCGCGAACGACCCCTGGTTCAAACCCGTTATGAGACCCGGTACCGACTCGGTCCAACCCGGCCCTCATTTCTCGGTACGTATCGGCTCCGTGGACCAGTTGCTGCACAAATTGGACGAATCACAAAAAGATACTCCCCCCGCCGATCGCGTGCGACTGAATTACGTCAAACGCAGCAGCCCCCTTTCCGGCCTCCTCGGCTGGCTCATTCCCTTCGCAGTGTTCCTGCTCTTCCTCCGCCTGATGGGCCGAAGCTCCGGCGGCGCCGGATTTGACGCATCCAATCCGTTCAGCTTTGGAAAATCCACGGCCATACTCCAAACCGCCGGTAACAAAAGCTCCGTCACCTTCAACGATGTCGCCGGCCTTATCGAAGCCAAACAGGAAGTGCACGAGATCGTCGACTTCCTCAAAGATCCCAAACTCTATACCTCCCTCGGCGCCAAGATCCCCCGCGGCGTCCTCCTGGTCGGTCCCCCCGGCACCGGCAAAACGCTGCTCGCACGTGCAGTGGCAGGAGAAGCCGACGTCCCCTTCTTCTCCCTCTCCGGCTCCGAATTTGTCGAGATGTTCGTCGGCGTCGGCGCTTCCCGCGTCCGCGACCTCTTCCATCAAGCCAAAGAACAGGCGCCCGCCATCGTCTTCATCGACGAGATCGATGCCGTCGGGCGCTCTCGCAGCCATAACACGTATTTCTCCGGCAGCAACGACGAACGTGAAAATACCCTGAACCAACTCCTCACCGAAATGGACGGCTTCGGCGCCAACAGCGGGGTCATCGTACTGGCCGCCACCAACCGGGCCGATATGCTCGACCCCGCCCTCCTCCGACCCGGCCGGTTCGACCGCCATATCTATCTCGAACTTCCCGATATCACCGAACGGGAAGCCATCTTCAACGTCTACCTGCGCCCCCTCAAACTCGCCGGCGAACCCGCCGACCCGCACTTCCTCGCCGCCCAGACTCCCGGTTTCTCAGGCGCCGATATCGCCAACATCTGTAATGAAGCGGCCCTCTTCGCCGCACGACGAAAAGCCGCGGGGGTCGAAAAACAGGACTTCCTCGACGCCAT
Source organism: Puia sp. (assembly GCF_035546395.1). Taxonomy (GTDB): domain Bacteria; phylum Bacteroidota; class Bacteroidia; order Chitinophagales; family Chitinophagaceae; genus Puia. The sequence goes on from NZ_DASZXR010000002.1 coordinate 481,882, forward strand.
CGATAGGGTAGTGGCCGGACTCGAAAAGAAGAGCCGCATCATCTCCCCCGGCGAAAAACAACGCATCGCCTTCCATGAAAGCGGCCACGCCGTCGTCAGCTGGTTCCTGCCCGAAGTAGACCCTCTCGTCAAAGTCTCCATCATCCCCCGCGGCCGCTCCCTCGGCGCGGCCTGGTACCTGCCCGAAGAACGCCAGCTCCGTACCCTCGGCGCCTTCCGCGCCGGCCTCTCCGCTGCCCTCGGCGGCCGCGCAGCCGAAGAACTGATCTTCGGCGAGGTCTCTTCCGGCGCCCTCGACGACCTCGAAAAGGTCACCCGCGAAGCCTACCAGATGGTGGCCTTCTATGGATTCGATCCGAAACTCGGCAACATCAGCTTCTATAACTCCACGGGAACACAGGACAGCGCCTTCCAAAAACCCTATAGCGAAGCCACCGGCCGCCTCATCGACGAAGAGGTCCGCCACCTCGTCAGCGAAGCCTATGACGCCGCTATGACGCTCCTTCGAACACACAAACCAGGCCTGGAAGCCCTCGCCGCCCTGCTCCTCAAAAAAGAAGTGGTATTCAAAGAAGACCTCGAATCCATCCTCGGCCCGCGCCCGCAAAAGACCGCCCCCCAAACAAATTTACATTTTGATAATACCCCCGCTAACTAAGGAGTCCACGCCCTTCCCTAATTTTATTTTTCCTACCAGCAACTATGGACAGCAACGGACACCTCGTTTCAAGGCTTCGCACGGACGACGATACTGCTTTGCAGTACCTCTATCAAACCTATCACCCTGCCGTACTGGCCAACATCCGCCGCCTCGTCCACCACGAAGCAGAAGCGGAAGACATCCTGCAGAACGTTTTCATGACCCTCTGGGAAAATCGTCATAAATTGATGCCGGCCCAGTCCCTGCCCGGCTGGCTCTTCACCGCCAGTTACTACAAATCCCTCGAATACCTCCGCACCGCCCTCCGACTCAGCCTGACACCGCTCACGGAACAGGTAATGAACATCGCGACAGAAGGCCCCACCGAAAGCAGCTTCGATGATCAACTCGCCCTCATCAACGAAGCCATGGAAACGCTTCCTCGCCGGAAGAGAATGGCCTTTCAACTCTGCCGCCTCGAAGGAAAAACCTATGACGAAGCGGCAACCCTGCTCCAGATCTCCGCCGAATCCGTAAAAGAATACGTGAAAAGTTGTTCCGCCCTCATCCGCAAAAGGATCGAAAAAGACAAACCTTCCATCGCGATCCTGCTCCTCCTTATATATATATCTGCCTGAGATCCTCCCGAAACGATTAACATTTTGGTAATACAAAAAGCACCCCCCTTTTTGCATATTCCGTCATTTCATTATAGCAACTATGGATTCATTACAACAATTGATCAGGAAATTCTGGACGGGAACAGCAACCAGGGAAGAGCGCGAGCAATTGCTTCAACGGCTGGATGCCGGTGAAGACATGCTCAAAGAAAAGATGCAGGTTTTGTTCGAAGAAGACATCGCACCAAAGAAAAAACCCGTCCGGAGATTGCCGTCCATCGCCGCCTGGGTCGCCGCCGCAGTCATCATAACCGCCCTGGCGCTGCCGGCCCTTTACCGGCCAATCGCCCACCAAAAGAAGAACCTTACCGCTGAAACCCAAACCTTACCCCGCATCGACACGATTGTCAATCACGGTTCAAAAGCGCTGGACCTGACCACAAGCGACGGATCCCAGGTGCTCCTGTATCCCGGTAGCAGCATCCGGTTCAGGCATTCGTTCGACACGAACAAAAGAGAAATACGGCTGGACGGCAAAGCCCGGTTCAACGTCGCACGCGACATCCACCGGCCCTTTCTTGTCCTGACGCACGATCTCACCACTACGGTCCTCGGCACGACCTTCCTCGTCAACAGCATTCCCTCCGGCGATTCCTGGGTACAGCTGTTCGAGGGCAGCGTCAAAGTACTGTACAAACCACAACAGGGAAACACACAGGAGGTGCTGCTGCAGCCTGGCGAAGAGGTCCTGGCTCATTCGGCATCAAACAGCCTGGTCATAAGCCGGATGCCCCGTCTATCGCCACAGTCGCCCGCTTTCGCGGCATCGGCTTCATCGGAAAAAAGGACAAAACCGGGTGAAAGCTTCGCATTCCATCAAGAGCCGCTTTCCACCGTGTTTCAACAACTGGGAAAACGCTATCATACCAGGATAATATATGACCCTGACCTGGTCAGGGGCCTGGTCTTTACCGGCAGCTTCACCGCTGACAGAGACCTGACCTCCATCGTCCGCATCATCGCAACACTCAACAACCTGGAGGTGAAACCACAGGGAGACAGCCTTATCCTCAGCCGATAGTTTCACGCGCCGACGAAAAAAACAACTAAATACATGGTACACCTTTTTATGAGATCCCTCTTGGGTCCCGGGCTCCTTCTATTCCTTTGCCTGGCACGGCATACGGCCGCAGCACAGTCCGCACATGCCACCCTCAGAGGTGTGGTCCTCACCGAACAAGACAAGCCGATCCCCGGCGTAACCGTCAGCATCCACGCCCTGAATGCCACCGACAGCATTCCCCCCGTGCTTACAGACGATAGGGGCATATTCATCCTGAACGACCTGATCCCCGGCCACCGGTATCAATTCAGCTTTACACATGTCAGCTACGAGCCGGCCACCGTCAGATCCCTGCTGATCCACCAGGGTGAAGACAATACCCTGCTGCAACGGCTAAAATCGGCTGTCGCCAACCTCAACGACGTCGTTGTCGTCGGCTATGGTTCCCAATCCAGGGCCAAATCCACCGGCGCCATCAGCTCGCTCACATCAAAGGACTTCAACACCGGCGTCTACACCTCGGCCGCCGAACTGCTCCAGGGCAAGATCCCCGGACTCAATATCTCCCACGACGGCAACCCCCTGGGGACACCCTCCGTCGTCCTGCGCGGCCCTTCCACCCTCAGGGAAGGCCCGGCCCAACAACCCCTCTACGTGGTCGACGGCGTACCCATCCCCGTTGACGGCGTGATCGATATGACGGACATCGAATCCGTCGACGTCCTCAAAGACGCGGCCTCCACAGCCATCTACGGCTCGCGCGCAGCCAACGGCGTCATAATGATTACCACCAAGAAAGGCAAGGCCAACGGCTCCAAAATATCCTACAATTCCTTCGTCGGCGTGCAAAAGATCTCGCGCCGCGTCCAGATGATGTCGGCAACCCAATACCGCTCCTTTCTCAAAAAGAACAACCTCGTCCTCGACCCATTCGACGAAGACAACGTCAGCACTGACTGGCAAGCGGCCGTCACCCGCACCGGTGTCTCCCATAATCACAACCTTTCCGCCAGCGGCGGCAACGGCAAGACCAACTACTACTCCAGCGTCGACTACCGCGCCGTCCAGGGCATCATCGATGGCTCGGATCTCAACTCCGTCACCTTCCGCGGCAACCTCGAACAAACCGGCCTCGACAACCACCTCAAACTCTCCCTCAACGTCAGCAACAATGTCTCCAATACGGACGATATCCCCGCCGATGTGCTCTACAATATGATCGCCTCGCTTCCGACCATGAAGATCAAAAACGCCGATGGCGCCTATAAGGAAGATTACAATGTCTCCGTCGCCAACCCCGTCGCGCTGATCGCCCAGAACACCAACAACATCAAAGCCAAGACCCTGTTCGGCAACGCCGCGGCTAGACTGACCATCATCGACGGGCTGGACCTCAATGCCAACGTCTCCTACCAGAACAGCCAGAGCAACCAGGGCATCTACTACGATAAGGCCTCCCGCCTTGGCCTCGGCCTCAATGGCCAGGCCATCCGCAGCGCCTACGAAGGCGAACAGAAACTGGTCGAGACCTACGGCAATTACGGCCGCTCCTTTGGCGATCATGAGTTCAAACTACTCGTAGGCTATTCCTGGCAGGAACAAACCAGCGGTGACGGCTTCCGGGCCACCAACCAGGGCTTCGCCTCCGACGCCACCGGCTATTACAACCTCGCCCTCGGCAGCCCACCCGCAGGATACAAGGTCAACTACGGCAACACCTCGATAAGCACCCTGCGCCTGATCTCCCTCTACTCCCGGCTCAACTATTCCTTTGCCAACCGCTACCTGCTCCAGGCCAGCCTGAGAAGGGACGGCTCTTCGGCCTTCGGCGTCAACAACCGATGGGGCACCTTCCCAACGGTCTCGGCCGGCTGGCGGATCTCACAGGAATCCTTTATGCGCTCCAGTCGCATCTTCGACGAGCTGAAGCTCCGCGCAGGTTACGGTATCAGCGGCAACTCCCTCGGCTTCGATCCCCTCATCAGCCAGCTCATCTACGGCTCCACCGGCTCATTCTACTACAACGGCGCCTACCTCACCGGCATCGGACCCGTACAGAACAACAATCCCAACCTGAAATGGGAAAGCACCGGCATGCTCAACCTCGGGCTCGACTTCGCCCTGCTCAAAGGCCGCTTCGGCGGTTCGGTCGAATACTATGATAAACAGACTTGGGACATGATCTGGACTTACTCCGTACCGGCCTCCACCAACTTCGTCAACACCCAGACGGCCAATGTCGGCCGCATGCAGAACAAAGGGGTAGAGATCAGCCTCAACGCCGTACCCGTCGACAGCAGGAAATTCCGCTGGAACAGCAACTTCAACATCGCATTCAATACCAACGTCGTTAAATCTCTTTCGAACAGCCGGTTCAAACTCAACTATTTCAACACCTCCGCCGCCGGCTCCCATGGCCAGTCCAGCGCCTATACCCAGGTGGTCGAACAAGGTTTCCCCATCGGCCAGTTCTACCTGTGGAAATACGAAGGGCTCAATAAGCAAGGCATCTCCCAGTTCCTGAGCGCCGCCGATACCATGACCATCAACCCCACCCAAAGCGATCGCTTCCTCGCAGGCAACGCACAGCCAAAAGCCGTCTTCGGGTTCTCGAACGATCTCTCCTATGGCCCCCTGACTCTTAGCTTCCTGATGCGCGGTGTCGTCGGCAACAAGATCCTCAATACCACCGCCTCGAACCTCAACTACGTCACAGAAGCCACGCATTTCAACATGCCCGTAAGCGCTTACAACGAAGCGACTACCGACCTCCGCTCCAACTTCACCTCCACCCGCTACATCGAAAAGGGCGATTACCTGCGGCTGGACAATATCACCCTGGCCTATAACTTCAAATTGAACACACCCTATCTCAAAAGACTTCGCCTATACACCACAGTCAACAACGTATTCGTTCTCACCGGCTATTCCGGGCTGGACCCCGAGATCCGCGTGGGCGGAAACTCCCCGGGGGTCGATTATAACGACTACTATCCAAAAACGCGTTCCTATATCATGGGTCTCAATGTCGATTTCTAACGTCAAAAAGTAAAACAATGAAATCCCAAATAACAATTCTCGCTATCCTCGGAGTCCTTAGCGCAGGACTCATCACCTGCACCAAATTGAATGTGGATGTCAAATCTCAATTGACCGCCGCCAATTTTCCCAAAACAACACAGGACTTCGTATCCATGGCTGGTCCCGTATACAGCGCCCTTACCGCCGAAGGGAACAACGGCAACGGGGTGTGGATGGTCAACCAGCTGGCAGGTGACGAATGCATCCTCACCGCCAACGGCGGCAACTGGTACGACGGCGGAAAATACCGCGAGCTTCACCTCCATCTCTTCTCCAACATGAACGCCCAGATCGACATCGTCTGGCAATGGGGATTCAACGGGATCAATACCTGCAACCGCGTGCTCAAGCTGTTCGAAACTGCCGCCAATGACAGCGCGAAAAACACCGCCATCGCCGAAATCCGCAGCGTACGCGCCTACTTCTATTTTATGATGATGGACATGTTCGGCGGCATCCCGATCAACACCACCTTCGGCGACACCGCCGCCAAGCCCCGCGCCACCCGCACCGATGTCTTCAACTTCATCGAAAGCGAACTAAAAGCCGCCATCCCGGCCCTCCATACCAACGTCGACGCCACGACCTACGGCCGGCCCACCAAATGGATGGCCTACGCTTTGCTTGCCAAGCTCTACCTCAATGCCGAAGTCTACACAGGATCCGCCCGGTACTCCGATGCCGCCGCAGCCTGCGACACGATTATCCAGCAAGCCACCGGCAACGGCGCCTTCGCCCTCGACGCGAATTATATCAATATGTTCAAGATCAACAATGGGCCGCAGGTAAAGGATTTTATCTTCACCATCCCCTATGACGCCAACAATACACCCGCCGGGATATACGTGGAAAGATACTGGCTCCACCCCAACCTCAAGACCAAATATAGCCTGCCTTATTCGCCCAGCGGCAGCCTCCGCACCCTTCCGGCCTTCTACGCCCTGTTCGACGACCCCAAAGACAGCCGCAACAAGATCTGGCTCACCGGTAAACAATACTATTACGACGGCACACCCATCACCATCCAAACCACCAAACAGGGCGTCGACGCTACCTATACCGGCGCCGATGCCAGCGCCCCGGTTACTTATCAATTGGAATTCACGCCCGACATAACCTTCCTCGACCTCACCAGCTTCGAGACAGGTAACGATCAACTCGGCCGCGCCAAAGGCTACCGCTGCATCAAATTCTACCCCGACAGCACTTCGTCCACCCGCAACCAGGGCAACGACTTTCCCGTCTTCCGCTACGCCGACGTGCTGCTCATGAAGGCAGAATGTATCCTCCGCGGCGCTGCCGCCACCCTCGGCCAGACTCCCCTGTCGCTGGTCAACCAGGTCAGAAGCCGCGCCGGCGCCGCCGCCTTCACGACCATGAGTCTCGATACGCTCCTCAATGAGCGGGGCCGCGAGCTCTGCTTCGAGAACTGGCGCCGCAATGACCTCATCCGCTTTGGAAAATTCGAACAACCCTGGGGTGTGAAAACAGACGCCGATCCACGGAAGCGCATCTTTCCCATCCCCGCCAACGAACTTATCCTTAACCCATTATTGACCCAAAACCCCGGATACTAATGAAACGGAAACTTATTCTTTTCCTGTCCCTGGCGCTCATCACCGCCTCTTCCACCCGGGCGCAGGGTCCCGCTTACCACCTTATCGCCCACCGCGGCGGAATCGTCGACAGGCAATATGACGAATATGACCCCCGCGGCATCCAGGCCGCCATCCACCGCGGCTACTGGATGCTCGAAGTCGATATCCATATGTCAAAGGATAGCGTCCTCGTCATGAGCCACGACGACAGCCTGGACCGGGTATTCGGCTGCCCGAAAAGGGTAGGGGACATGGACTATGCCGACATCAGCAAACTGGTGAGCCCCAGGGGACACTACCATGTCCTGACCTTCGACGAACTGTGTAGAATCTGCTCCGGCAAAGTCCGCCTCATGATCGACATCAAGGGCGACCGTGACCACCTCCCCCCCGTCTTCTTCCGGAAGATGAAGGAGATCATGGAGAAATACAACCTCCTGTCGACCGCCTGGTGGATCAATGAAGTCTCCCGGAATTATTTCATGGGTAAAGGGAAATTCGAGTTTCGTATGACCGAACTGGAAGGAATGAAGCGCCGCCTCGCCGCAGGGGAACCTATCGCAGACAATTATTTCCTCTTCGATGCCGGTAACCGCCTCACCTCCTCCGCCGTCAAATGGTGCCAACTCCACGGGGTCACCGTCGTACCCACCGTCAACAAGGACCACTATAACGGACTCGAAGACCACTTCGCCGGCGCCAAAAGAGACATCGAATTCCTCAAAGCCTGTGGCGTCACCGAATTTCAAATCGACTCCTGGTACGACACCGCATTCAAGCCCGCGTCTCAAAAACCCATCTCAAAATAATGATACCCGTACAAAAATATACCGCCCTGCTCCTCCTGGCCCTGGCAGCACTCGCACCCGCCCGGGCACAACAAGCCAAACCCATACTGCATTTCAACGCAGCCGGGAAATTCAGGATCATCCAGTTCACCGATACTCACTTTCAATTCAACTCCATCCGCTCCGACAGCGTAAAACTCTTCATCCGCCAGATCATCGAAAAGGAACGACCCGACCTCGTCGTCTTCACCGGGGACATCGTCTGCTCCCCCAAGGCGACAACCCGGGAAGGATGGCTCTCCCTTACACAACCACTGGTGGAGACCAAAACACCCTGGGCCATCACCTTCGGTAACCACGACGCCCAGTACGACATGACCCGGCAACAGATCATGCAGCTACTGGCGACCATCCCCTATAACCTCTCGGTCCCCGGACCGCCCGAACTGTCCGGCTGCGGCAATTATACATTGGAAGTGAAAGCAAACGACGGTAGGACGAATGCCGCCCTGCTATATCTCTTCGATTCCCACGAATGGCCCTTCGACCGGCGGCCGGATCGGCCCAATGAACATACAGTCTATGGCGAATATGACTGGATTCGCATGGACCAGATCCAATGGTACAGGAATACCAGCCAGGCCTTCACCCACGCAAACCACGACAAGGCTCTTCCGGCCCTGGCGTTCTTCCATATCCCCCTGCCCGAATTCAAAGACATCATCGGCAACCCGACAACAGTGGGATTCCAGGGCGAAACGGTTTGTTCCCCCGATGTCAACTCCGGGCTCTTCGCCTCCTTTATCGATATGAAAGATGTAATGGGCGTCTTCTGCGGCCATGACCATAACAATAATTACATCGGCTGCAGAATGAACATCGCCCTTTCCTATGGTTGCGTCACAGGCCGGGAATGCTATGGGATCACCGATCGCGGCGCCCGCATCATCGAACTCACAGAGGGGCAGCGGAAATTCGACACCTGGCTCTATACCACCCATAAGACTAAGAAATTTATGGTCAGCTACCCCGATTCCTTCATTTCCGAATGAATCAGCGGTAGGCCCCCCGCCCGGTTTTCCCACCGGCGGAACAGCCAGCTCTTCACCGCCTGGGTCAGAAGGACATAGGCCACTAAGATCAACGCAAGGAATACCCAAAAAAGGGAAGGGAGCGTCACGAACCCGAGATAGGAGGCCAACGGCGAGACCGTGATCCATACCCCGGCGGCGACGATCAGTACCGAACTCACCATCAACTGCCAGGAAGCTCTGCTTTCGATGAACGGGATCTTGTTGGTTCGAATGACATGGATGATCAATGTTTGCGTGCAGAGCGATTCTACGAACCAACCCGTATGGAACAACGCCGGGTTGTGACCGGCATGGAAGACGGTCCATAGCAGGAAGAAGGTGACATAGTCAAAGATCGAACTCACCGGGCCTATAAAAAGAATGAACCGAAGCAGTTCGTCGATCGTCCACTTCCGGGGCTTGACCAGCCAGTCCTCATCCACCTTATCCGTAGGGATCGTGGTCTGTGAAAAGTCGTACAGCAAATTGTTGGTCAGGACCTGTATCGGCAACATGGGTAGAAAGGGCAGGAAGGCGCTGGCGCCCACCACGCTGAACATATTGCCGAAATTCGAGCTGGCGGCCATCTTGATATATTTGATGATATTGCCGAACACGCTTCTGCCTTCGGCGACCCCCTGTTCCAGCACAAGCAGGCTGTTCTCCAGCAGGATGATATCCGAGGATTCCTTGGCGACATCCACCGCGGTATCCACCGAAATGCCGATATCGGCGCATTTCAGCGCCGGGGCATCGTTGATGCCGTCCCCCATGAAGCCCGTGACATGGCCATTTTGTTGCAGCGCTTTAATGATCCGCCTCTTATGGGCCGGGACGAGCCTCGCAAAGATGATATAGTCGTCCACCTGGGCCGCCAGCTGCTGATCGCTCATTTTCCCGATATCCGGACCCAGGAGCACTTTTTCGGTGGACATACCCACCTGCTCGCAGATATGACAGGTAATGGCTTCATTGTCCCCGGTGAGGATCTTCACTCTCACATTCATTTTGTTCAGCCTGCCGAGAGCTTCGGAAGCCGTCTCCTTGGGCGGGTCGAAGAAGGAGAGAAAACCCATCAGGACCAATTCCGATTCGTCACCGACCTTGTAGACCGCCTTGCGGCCGTCGCCTTCGAAGCGTCTATAGCCCAACGCTACAACCCGGAAACCCTTGCCGTTCATTTCATGTACCATTTGCAGGCATCCTTCCCTGTCTTTTGGCCCCATGGGGTTTATGACCTCGTTGTCGTCCATCATCGTACAGACATCCAGCAATCCCTCCGCCGCCCCCTTGCAGATGAGGATGTGCCGGCCGGAGCCGTCCTGTACAACCACCGACATTCTCTTTCGCTCGAAGTCAAAAGGAATTTCGTCGACTTTCCGGTAAGCGGCCTTGATATTCAGCGCGGCTTCCAGTTCCTCATGCTCGAGCACCGCATCGTCGAGAAGATTCTTGAGCCCGGTGTGGTAGTAGCTGTTGAGATATCCATAGTCCAGCACCTTCCCGCTCGGTCGCCCCCGGATGTCCATATGCTGTTCGAGCACGATCTTGCCGCGGGTGATCGTCCCGGTCTTGTCTGTACAGAGGACATCCATCGCGCCGAAATTCTGAATGGCATTCAGACGCTTCACGATCACTTTCTTCCTGGACATCGCAATGGCACCCTTGGAAAGATTGACGGACACGATCATGGGGAGCATTTCCGGGGTAAGACCGACAGCCACCGCCAGTGCAAACAAAAATGCTTCCAACCATTGGTGCCTGACAAATCCGTTGATAAGGAAGACGGCCGGGACCATCACAAATATAAACCGGATCATGAGCCAGGTGAAACGGTTGATGCCGCGGTCAAAGCTGGTAGGCTCCCGCTCGCCGGCGATGCTGTAGGCCAGGGCGCCAAAATAAGTTCGGTCGCCCGTGTTCACCACTACTGCCTTCGCCGTTCCGCTGACGACATTTGTTCCCAGGAAGCAGGTATGTGGCAGCTCCAGGGGGTTGTCGGAATGGAGTTCGGCCGCCTTCTCGCTTTTTTCCACAGGAAGGGATTCCCCGGTAAGGGCGGCCTGGTTGACAAAAAGGTCTTTTGCTGACAGCAGCCGGAGGTCTGCCGGGATCATATCACCCGCCCCAAGCATGACAAGATCGCCGGGCACCAGTTGCTGCAACGGCAGTTCCGAAGACTTGCCATCGCGCACGACGGTCGCATGGGTTCTCACCATCGCCTTGAGTTTCTCGGCGGCTTTGTCGGCCCGCATTTCCTGGAAGTACCGGAGCACGATACCAAGCACGACCATCGTAAAGATGACAAGCGCCGAAGAGATATCCGATGTGACCCAGGAGACGATTCCCAGGACGCCGAGCAGAATGACCAGGGGGTTCTTGAGGTGGTTCCAAAGCCGCCGCATCCAGGAAAGCGATTTCTCGCGGGCAATTTCATTGAAACCGTACTGGCGCAGCCGCGTCTCTGCTTCTTCACTGCTGAGCCCGTCATCGCAAAAACGAAGGTGGGACTTCAATTCCGGTAACGGAAGATCGATCCCACCATTCAAACCTTTAACACCTGCTTTATACATGGGCGATAAATAACGGTAACTTATGCTCCTGGATCACCGGGTCGGCAAAGCTTCGCTTCGCAAGATAAGAGAAAGCGCTTCGCCCATAGCTCCCGCTCACAAGCATAACATGCTTCTTCTCGCTGATCCAGCTCGAGAAGTAATGCGCGGCCTTGAACTGCAGTTTCGAAAAGCTGATACAGTTGAAATGGGCCTTCGTATACTGCCGCAGATGCTCCAGCTCGGGTACGGCCGACACCGGCTCATCCCGGACATAGACCATCTCCGCCGGCAGATCGGTCATATAAGGGAACAGGTAAGCAAACTGCTTGATCGCAAAAAGACTCTCCTTGGTGGCGTCATACGCGAAGAACAAATGATCGCATTGCACATAGTCCTCCGGGATGACCAGCACCGGGCACTCCGCAGCCTGCAACGCTTCCTGCAACAGGAAGTTCGGCTGCCGCAAACGGATATCCGAATAGAACAACTCGCCACTGAGCAGGATAACGTCGGCAAACCGGCTCTCCTTGATCAGCATATGCTTGTCCCACTGCCCCCCATTCTCATGCACCTGGTGCCGGATATACCGCTCGTCGCAATGCCGCGCAAACAGCGTCTTATTGGCCTGCACGGCCTCCCTTTCCGACTCGACGAGCCGGTCATAAGGTGCGAGTATCGGCAACTGCGAGACCGAAGCCATCGCCTCATAATCCATCGGGCAGAAGAAAAGCCCAAGCGCATGCACCGGCTCCTGGTCCTGCATCCATTGCAGGAAACGCATCGCGCCCTTCGGAAACTCCCGCCCGGCGCCGATAAAAAGTACCTGTTTCATAAAAAAGATGTTTTATTGTATAGTCATTTCACCGCCGGCCTGTCGCAGCCCCTGCACAGTCATTCTCCAACCGACCGGCCACTGCCCCATGGGCCTCCCGTCAGCTCCTTCCCATGATCGTTCTGCTCCTTCAGGCTCCAACCCCGCGTCATGCTGGTCTCGATCCAGAAATTGCCGCTCCGCCGCAGGACCACCAACGGCACTCCCAACAAATCCCCCAACCGCACCTCCAACTCCCCAACCGTCATCCCGTCGGTAAGCCCAACCTCGCTGTCAAGGATATCCTCCGCCTGGCGCCGCCATTTCTCCCCATCCCCATCCTCCACCTCCGACAGCCAGCGCACGCCGACTTTCGGGAATTCGATTTTCAAAAATGGATAGCGGGAGGAGAAGACTTTCTCTACTTCCTTGATAAACTGTCGATTGACGTGTGCCTTCATAATATGTGTTCCCATACCAAAAGTATTTCTTGCCCAACAATGGATCATGACCAGCAACAGCCGCCGGCCTGATCTTTATCATATCCCCACGACCGCCTTCGACCTGGTCGGTGCAGTCCCCGGAACATCCGCCGGGGCAATCTCGAGCACCATCCGGCCCTCGATCTCGCCCTTCTTCATGTCCGCAAAGATGGAATTGATATTTTCCAGCTTCGCCGGATGCACCGTGGCCCTCACCTTGCCGGCTACCGCAAAATCGATAGCCTCCTGCAGGTCCTGCCGCGTTCCTACGATACTTCCCCGCACCGTATACCGGTTCAGCACCGTCTCGAAGATCGGCAGATCAAACCCACCCGGCGGTAACCCGTTCAACGAGATGACCCCCTTCCTTCGTAAAGCAGACAACCCCTGCTTGAATGCGATCGGCGACACCGCCGTCACCAGCACCCCATGCATCCCGCCCACCTCTTTCCTGAGATATTCCCCGGGGTCCTGCTTCCGGGCATTGACGACAAGACTCGCGCCCAGCTTTTTAGCCAGCTCCAGCTTCTCATCGGCGACATCGATGGCTGCCACCTGCATCCCCATAGCCTTGGCATATTGCACCGCAAGGTGCCCCAAACCACCAACGCCGGATACCGCCACCCATTGGCCCGGTCGAACCTCCGTTTCCTTCAAACCCTTATACACAGTCACCCCCGCGCAGATGATCGGGGCCATCTCCACAAAATTGATCCCTGCCGGGAACCGGCCCACATACCGCGCATCGGCGATCACATACTCGGCATAACCGCCGTCCACGCTGTAACCGCCATTCTGCTGGTGCTCGCAAAGCGTCTCCCAGCCCGTGATACAATATTCACAACACCCACAGGCACTGTACAACCAGGGTACACCGACGATATCGCCTTCTTTCACATTCGTGACTTCAGGACCAACCGCAGCCACATACCCGATCGCTTCATGGCCGGGGATCAACGGCATCTTCGGCTTCACCGGCCAGTCGCCATCCACCGCATGCAGATCGGTATGACAGACTCCGCTCGCAATGACCTTGACAAGAATTTGATGAAGACCCGGTTCCTTCACCGGCATCTCCTCTATCTGCAACGGCTGCCCAAACGCATGGACCACCGCCGCCTTCATTTTTTTTGGTAACATGATAGTAATTTTAAAGCTTCCTCAGGCAAAGTGTAAAATGTACATCCAGGTTGTCCTTCACCCGGACCAGCCCTCCCATCTTCGTCGGGGGCACCAACCCGAAATCACTGAAGGTCAACGACCGGCTACCCTGTAGCACGATGGTCCCGCCATCCACCATCAGACTGCTGTAGTCGATCTCGAATTGCCGGCTCACACCCGACAACCCGATCTCCACCGAACCCTTCAACGACTGGATGACGCCGCAAGGCTCCGGCATCCGGTCAAGACTGATGAACGAAATCGATAACTCGGGATATTGTCCGTCGCGCAATGCCTTACGGAACTCGCCCGTCATCATCCGGTTATTACAGTCGAACCCATCGATCGGCAACCGGATCTCCCCACTGAGGGCAACTCCCCTGGCGCCACGGCAAGGCTTGGCGAAACAGATGGTATCCGGCGCCGCATATTCCCCAACCATACACGAAAATCGATTGACATTCGTCCGGCCGCTGACCTGCAGCGTACTGTTCTTATCCACCACCCATCTGAGCGTATCCCGCCCCGGCAAAAACAGGAACAAAAGAAGTAAGAGTCCCATAACAAAATATTTACTGCGCGAAGCCCCTCCGGGCTTCGCGCTGACAGACTAGAATCCAACGGTGGCCGCTACGACATACCCATGGAACTGCCCACCGCTACGATAGTCGTTGGTAGGAAAGTCCAGGTAGCTCTGCGTAACATACTCGCCTTTCAAAAGAACATTCTTTGTCAGGAACCAGCCGGCCGCTGCCGCAAACCGGTTCACCGTAATGGCGCTGTTGATGCCTTTCAACTCCGCCGTTACACCATTGTACCGCGCGCCGACAAACAGGTTCTCCTTGTGACCAAAACGATAGACCCCGTCCACCGCATACTGGTTGAAATGCCGGTTGATCTTTTCAGTTGTACCCCGGCCCTCTCCGTATTCATAGGTGCCGAACAGCTCGAATCCGGCGATCTTCGCAAACGCATTGAACATGGCCGCATCGACCTTGTAGCCGAACCCGGGGTTCAGCCGGCCCGAGAAAGCATCTCCCTCATAGGCGCTCTCCCCGTTGGCAGGAACTACATAGGGTTTCTCCATCACCATCCAGTAGCTCGATCCCGCACGGTCGCCGAAATAAAGGTCATTGCTGGGGCTGCTGTTGATATGGTAACCCGACGCGCTTACCCGCAGACGAACCAGCTCGGATACCTGGCGGTCGATCCCGATCTTCGCATACACCGCCGGATTCTTCCGGATAGACCCGTTCTGGACATTCCGCACAACCGAGTCGATGCTGGCTTTCAGCATCCCGTTGGTCAGCCCGACCATCCCGAATACGCCGTTCTTCTGAACCGTGACCTCACCCCCGATCTCGGTGGCAAAGGCATCTACGATATAGTTCTCGATAAAGGGATTGTAAAGGGCATGACCTCCATCCGTCCGCCGGAAATGCTGATCGCCGTAGTTGATCTCGAACTGCCCGAGCTTAATGGTGGTATATTTCATGATATCCGACCAGATCTGCCCCTTGAAAGGCAGCTTGTCGAACTGCAGGTAACCACCCCGGACCCAGGTCTCATTATGGTGACGGGTCGAGAGATAAAGCGCTACATTAAGATGGATGCCATCCGCCAGCAGGAAGTCCGTATACAGGTTGGCCTCCGCCTGGTTGAAGCCCGGGCTGATCGCATACAGCCCGTTATTCGTGAATTCCCCCATCCAGTTCTTCTCTTTCAGATTCTGGAACTCCTGGGTGAAACCGGCGCCGATGCGCACTTTCACGCCGTCGAAGGCGGCGCTGTCTTTCTTCTGGGACTCGAATACATTGATACCCGATTTGTCATAGGCCCGCAGGTAAGGGATCGACCCTTGCAGCGTCTGGGCTCTTAGTCCCGCAGGCGCGACCGCAGCCAGCAGGAACGATAAATAAGCGATGTTTTGGAAAAGACGTTTCATACAATGTTATTTTTTTTGGTTGTTTAAGCTTTTTTCAAAATAAGGTGGAAGGAAAGGACGATCTCGTTGCCCGTTTTGATCGTGCCGAGCATAAACGTCGGCGGATCGACGCTGAACTCCTTCATACTGATCTTCTCCGTACCGGTGACACTGATGGTGTTGTCGGCGTTGAGCTTACAAAGCGCGATGACATCCTCGTCACGCACCGCACCCGCAATACTCAGCTTGCCCTTGCAGGTGACTACCGCACCCCCGGCTTCGGCAGGGGCTACCGTTATCGAGTTGACGGTATAACTGATCACGGGGTTCTTGTCGGTCTTCAAGGCCTTGTAGGCATTGTTGTCCATGCTGCTGTGCTCGCTCTTCAGGCTGGTGACAGGCGTACTGAAGACCAGCTCGTCAACGCCCACGATCTGCCCGGTGCCGTTGATCGTGAAATTGGCCGAACAATCCGCCTTCGCGGACTTCATCGTCCAGTCGTGCAAGGTGGAAGTTCCGCTAACGGTAAGGTCTATCGTAGTGCCTGCATACCGGCCTTGTGCACCCGCCGCAAGGGCGCCCATGAAAAAAGGAAGAAGGAATAAGTGTCGCATAAAGAATTTTTTTTGGTTGACGAGGTAAAAATATCCGTCGGCCAATGCCCGGGAAATGACAGTGATCATCACCGTGAATGATTAATCCCCAAAAAAGAAGGAAGCACGGTCAGTGCTTCCTTCTACTTGCGTCATACGATAATATTGATCACCACCGGAGTTCACCGCGGAAATACTCCACCCATTCTTCTCCTTCCAGCCAGGCGGCCGTAACCTTCGTAGGATGCCGGATGCCATCCCAGCTCACATAGCCGCCGGCAGTGACCCGCCAGGGCGTCCGTTGTAGATGCCCTCCCTTCCCGCTCCTCCACCGCTGCAGCGTTTCAAATCGAACGAATTCCCCCGCTTCATTGAAGGAGAACAGTCCATGAACCGCCGATTCCCCAGCGCTGATAAAGGCTGCCGCCCGATCGGGCCCGACCCCCTCCCAACGGATATACGGTTGAACCGCATATGCCGGTATCAATAACGCCTCGGACAGCACCGTCACCAGCGCCGACTCGTCCATCTCCCTGCCCCGAACATCCTCGATCGTAAATATCTTCAACAGCCGAACCAGCATATTGCCCCGCCCACTCTGAAACTTATCCCTCGCCTCCAACGGCAGCACTCCGCCAACCCTCATCCTCATGTGCACGATCCGGACCGGATCCGGCACGGAATTGAATTGCTGGCATTCCATCTTCCGCCACCGGCCCCCACGCGATAGCTTCATTTCGACATTCGCCCACTTCAGCTGCGCATACCATTGTTTCTTCCGCCCCGCGAATCCGCAGACGGTCATATAACGCCTCACCGGCGCGGGTAGCTCTGCCAGTTCGTCCGATGAAAGTTCCGCCACTTCCCGGCTCAGGAACTTTCCCCGCTCCTGGCGGATCTCATCCAAAAAAAGTTCGTGTAAAGTGGTCATAGATCTTATTTTATTATGGGGACAGAAATAGCATGCTCCATCTGCGCATACAGTGCCTCGACGTCTCGCTGATGACATAGTTCAGTACCCGGATTCATCACCGTCGCCGCTCCGCAGGCCACGCCAAATCGAACAGCCTCCTCCATCTCCATATCCCGGCCCAGACCCACCACGATGCCCCCAACAAGCGAATCCCCCGCGCCCACCGTGCTCCGCCGCTCCACCACCGGCGCCGCCATCTCCTTCACTCTCTCTCGGGTCACGAGCAAGACTCCGGCTGCACCCCGGGATACGACAACGACTTGCGCACACCCTCTACTCACGATCGCCTTCGCCGTCTCCTCCGGCCTCTCCGGTAAACCCATCTCCCTGGCCAGCCAGGCCAGCTCATCTTCACTGGGTTTGATCAGGAAGAGCCCAACCTCCAGCGCGGCGCGCAGCTCCGCTCCCGCCACATCCACCACCAACTTCGCGGCCTTTCGCTCGCATAACCGCCGGATACGCGACCACAGATCAGGCGGCGCCCCCGCAGGCAGACTCCCGCTGACAATGACGATGCCGCCCTTATCCAGCGCGGTCAACGCATCCAGGCACCGCGTCCAGCTATGCTCTGTTAAGGGAGCGCCGGGTTCGATGAACCGGTATTGCTTCCCCGTACTGATCTCATGAATATTGATATTCTCCCGGATATCCGCCAGCATCGGCACCGGGTAAGTGTCGACACCTTCAACCCTCAGCAACTCGGTCAACAACGACCCATGATATCCGCCGGAAGGATACACCGCCAACACCGCTCCCCCAAGCCGGTGGATCACCCGCGCAACATTGATGCCGCCGCCGCCAGGCTCCAGGCGCGGCGCGGCGCATCTCATCTTCTTCTCCGGCTCGAGTTTGTCGATCTCGATTCCCTTGTCGACACAGGGATTGAATGTAACCGTAATAATAGGGGTCATAAAAACAGTTTAAAAGGGTCACAAGATCATATCGGCATGGACACTCTTCTCCGCCTCGAGGATATTCTCGATCCCCTTCAGCAACGCATCCGCATTAAAGGAAATAGTGTCGATGCCTTCCCGTACCAGGAACCGCGCGAACCCGGGATCATCGCTGGGCGCCTGACCGCATAAGCCGATCTTCACACCCGCGGCCCTGGCGGCATGAATGACCTCGGCGATCAATTGCAGGACGGCCTTGTTCTTCTCATTGAAAAGTCCCGCCACCAACGTCGAATCCCGGTCGATGCCAAGCGTCAACTGCGTCAGGTCATTACTGCCGATGGAAAATCCATCAAAGATGCGCGCGAAATCTTCCGCGAGCAGGACATTGCTGGGTATCTCCGCCATCATATACACCTTTAATCCATGCTCGCCTCGGTTCAGACCAAACTCCGCCATTTCCGCGATCACCTTCTCTCCCTCCTCCACCGTCCGGCAGAAAGGGATCATCACCTTCAGATTGGTCAACCCCATCTCCTCCCGGACCTTCCGGATCGCCGCACATTCCAACCGGAACCCCTCCTTGTACAGCGGGCTGTAATACCGCGAAGCGCCCCGGAATCCCAGCATCGGGTTCTCCTCCTTGGGTTCGAACCCGGCGCCGCCCGGCAACCCCGCATATTCATTGCTCTTGAAATCGCTGGTCCGCAGGATCACCTCCTTCGGGTAAAAGGCCGCCGCAATGGTGGCAACGCCCTGCGCCAGGCGATCGATGAAATATTGCCGTTTATCCGCATATCCCCGCGTGAGGGCCGAGATCTTGTCCCTGACCGGTCCGGCGGGCAAGCTCGCAAAATCCGCACAGGCCATCGGGTGCACCCCGATAAAATTGGTGATGATAAATTCCATCCGCATCAAGCCCACTCCCCCGTTCGGATAATAGGAAAGCTCGAAGGCCTGGTCCGGATCGCCAACGATCAACATCGGCTTGACCACCGCCGGCATCGCAATATTCCGCAGATCGGTTGTCGTCTCCTTCCACTCCGCCTTCCCCTCATAGATCGAGCCTGTCCCACCCTCGCAACACGAAACGGTGATCACGTCCCCATCGCTCACACAAGACGTCGCATTGCCCGTACCCACCACCGCTGGGACACCCAGCTCCCGGGCCACGATGGACGCATGACTCGTCCTCCCGCCCTTGTTGGTAACGATGGCCGCAGCTTTCTTGAGCACCGGGTCCCAGTCCGGACTGGTGCTGTCCGTCACGATGATCTCTCCGGGCTCCAATCGCCCGGCCTCCCCGGGATGACTCATGATCCGCGCCTTCCCCGCGACGATCTTCTTTCCCACCGCCTCGCCGGATGCAAGCCGCTTTCCCTTGCTCACCACGGAATAGCTGGTGAGCATCCGCGGGTCCCGCCTCGACTGCACCGTCTCCGGCCGGGCTTGCAGGATATACAGCTCCCCACTGACCCCATCCTTCGCCCACTCGATATCCATCGGTTGACCATAATGTTTTTCTATCAGCAGCGCCCATTCCGACAACCGCAATAGCTCGCTGTCCTCCAACACATACCGGTCCCGCAACGCTGCGGGCGTCTCCACATTGACCGTGTTCCGTGTGAGGTTACCCCGCACCATCGTCATCTGCTTGGCCCCCAACGTCCGCCGGATCACCGGGTCCTTTGCCTTGCCCAGCATCGGCTTGAAGACAAGCCACTCGTCCGGCGTCGCCGCCCCCTGCACAAGGTTCTCCCCAAGCCCCCAGATGCCGGCAATATGCAGCACATCGCGGAAACCGGATTCCGGCTCGAGGGTGAAGATCACTCCGCTGCTGCCCTTGTCCGTATCCACCATCCGCTGGACGCCGGCCGACAAGGCGACACTGGCATGCGCAAATCCATTGTCCTCCCGGTACTTGATCGCCCGGTCGGTATACAGCGAAGCAAAACACATCTGCACGGCATCCACAACCGCCGCCTCGCCACTCACAAAAAGAAAGGATTCATGCTGCCCCGCAAAACTGGCGTTCGGCAGGTCCTCTGCCGTGGCGCTGCTCCGCACGGCCACAAGATGCTCGTCGGCGGGACAAAGCCGCGCATAGGCATTCCCAATAGCCAGACCCAGGTCATCCGGCATATCGGCGCAATAGATCAGTTGCCTGGCGCTCCCGCCGATCTCGGCCAGGTTCGAATAACTCACCCGGTCCAGCCGCTCCATCAACGCGGCCAGCTTCTCCGGCAACTCATTGAACGAAAGAAAATACCGGAAGGCCTCCGCTGTCGTCGCAAAGCCATCCGGTACCCGTATCCCCTTCGAAGAAAGCGCCGTCAGCATCTCGCCCAGCGAAGCATTCTTTCCGCCAACCGCCGGGATATCCTTGATCCCCGTTTCCGCAAATGATTTTATATAAGTAGGCATATCTATGTCTTTTTAAGAACACAAGATAGACCCACCCCGCCGCCACCCCCCTGACCCCCGTCACCCCCAAAATTGAGCTTAGTCACTCTACCTCACCACGATCTTCCCCGTCATCTGCGCCTGCTGCGTCCGCACACTGATCACATAGATACCCGGAACCGGCCGGCGGCTCAACGTCACCGGTATCAACGCCCCATTCGCCTGCGCCGTCGTCATATACACGGCCTTTCCCGAAAGATCAAAAAGGGTTACCGTACAACTCCCCGCAGTGACCCCCGAAAGCCGGACCGTAAAAGCATCCACGACCGGGTTCGGATACACCGTAAAGTTGCCGGCCGCAACGGAGACTTCGATGGCTACCACCGCTGAATACGTTGCCGTCCCATCAATATCCACCTGCTTCAACCGGTAAGAATTGACCCCGGCAACCGGAGCGGGATCCGTAAATGCATAATCCGTCAGAACATCGCTGTTGCCCACACCCCGCACCTCGCCGATCGTCGCGAAATCCCCGCCGGAAACACTCCGCTCGATCTCGAAATGGTCGTTATTCTTCTCCATCGCCGTCTCCCACTTCAACACGACGCTGCCGTCAACCAGCTGACCCGTAAACGCCGCCAGCTTCACCGGCAGGAACACAAATCCGCTGTTGGCCAGCACACCCGCACTGTTCGTACCGGAACCGCTGTTGGCCGAAGATGCGCCCGCGCTGCCACTGTTGAGTCCCCCCACGCCGACATTCGTCGTGGTAGTGATATTGGTCGTCGGCTGCGCACCCGGGTACAGGACTACCCCCTGACCACCACCACCGCCGCCGCCATGCGAATTCGCATCGGTGACGTTCCCGCCATTCCCGCCATTACCCTGCACCTTCAGGGGACAACTCGCCGAAGCGCTGAATGTATTGACATTCATCAGCACCGTGCCGCCCGCACCGCCACCACCGGCGCCATCGTTGCCGCTGTTCGCCGCATTGGCGCCATTCGCGCTTATCGTCACACTCCCCGAACACGAAGTGGCCAGGCTGTTGGCCTTCAGGATGACAATGCCGCCGCCGTTCGAACCCGCGGACCCGACACTGTTGTTCTGTTGGCCGCCACCACCGCCGCCACCCATGAAAAACCGGCTGTTCTGTATATAAGCGCTGAGCGCGTTGCCTCCATAACCTCCCACAGGCGTCATCGTGCAGGTCCACCCGGCGCCACCCTGGCCACCGGCCGAATAGTTGCCGCCGCCGGCGCCGCCGCCATTGTCGTCACTGCCGCCGCCACCGCCACTGGCTAATGGATTCCGGCCATATAGATAACCCGTGTTGTTCACCTGGATGCCCTCACCCCGCGCCGCATAGTTTGAACTGCTGCTCGCGTACACAGCGGTCTCGCAATTCACCTCGTAATTGGCCGACGCACTGCCGCCCCTGAATCCCGCGCCATCGGCCGTAATAGGGTAGGCCACCGTCAGCTTTCCGCTCACCTGCATCGCTACCACCCCGCCGATCTTCCCATTCCACGGCAGCGCTGTGATGGCCGCCGTCGTCACATAATCCGGCGACCCATACTTGCGGAAACTGATGATCTGCACGCTGCTCGCCCCGCCGAAAGCATAAGCATGGGCCGGCGCCGCGGTGACCGTCAACGAATTCGGCAACCCCGCAACACTCGCGATCGTCGCTACTTCATAGATACCTGCGTTTGCCGCCATACCCACCTTCCCATAATTACTGTTATTATTCTTCTTGCTGCCGACCACATCGTCCTGCATCTGCATGATAATGATCTGGTCACCGGCATTGAACGTGTGATACGTCTGGTTCACATTGCTGAGAGAAAGGGTCGTGCCGCTGATCCCGGTAACCGCCGCATAAGCGTTGATCTGCGCCTTCCCTTCAAATGCTGCTGCAAAAGCAGCCAAAATCAATAATATTTTCTTCATATAGGTAGAATTAAAACTGTCCCCCCCTCGTCCAATGGCGGGCCAAATCCTCAAAACATTGTAAAACAAATCAATGGAGTGATATTCAAAACCGGAAGATTTCCCTTAATGGGTTTTTAATCCAAAAACGGGAAAAATGCGCCCGAAGAGGCTAACCCAAAACAAGCCCGTTCGTAGTTCATCCTCTACACCCCGCCGCCGCACTCTCTACATGGGATCAAGCGCTCCATCGATTTTTTTCGGCCCCGCCTTGCCCCATCTTTGTATCGTTAACACAAGCAAATATTCAAGGACCCAGGCAAGCCGATCCGTATCCGTGAAAACCTGATCCGTACCCATGAGATCCCGATCCGTATCCTATCCCTTTCATCGTCACCCTTTGAAAACCGTTTACCCTAAAATCCAGATCCAACACCCCCGGGCAGGTACCCGGGGGTCCTTTTTTTGGCATCAACCCGCTCCAGCAACGGACTACTAATGGAAATTCCTTATATTGGCCTAAAGACCCGGATCGACCTTCGCAAATTCCCCTAAGTACAATTTCCGGTTAAGGCATTGAGGGTGGTAGTATTAACCCTTGAAGAAAATGAAAAGTATTCCCGCGTCCCGCCCGCCCTCCTATCGGGCGCTGGAACGATGGTCGATCTATCTTGCCTCCACGGTGATGGCCATCGCCATCGCGGTACTCGCCGGCTGGCAGTGGGACATCGTTTGGCTTCGCCGTCCCATCCCGGGTCTCGCCTCCATGAACCCCACCACCGCCCTGTCCTTTCTGCTCTCCACCCTGTCCTTTCTCGCTCTTACCCGTCGCAAGCGGTCCCGCTATCAACGCCCCGTCGGCGTTTGCCTCGCCGCCGCAGTGACGCTCCTCGGCGCCGCCTGTCTCACCGGCTATCTCCTTCCCCCACTCGCGATCGACCAATGGCTCTATTCTGCCCGGCTCAGATCCGGCATCCACGACAACCGGCTGCACCGCATGGCGATCAACACCGCTGTCTGCTTCATCCTCATCGGGCTTTCTCTCTGCAACATCAGCATATCCGGTCTCCGCCGCCGGTTCTCAAAGGCCACGCTGATCCGTCGCCAACGCGTCGCCGACGGCGCCGCACTCCTCACCGGCATACTCGCCGGGTTCTGCCTGCTGGGCTACGCCTACCGCGTAAGCGACTTCCAGGGATGGTTGTTGTATTTCTCCATGGCCGCGCACACCGCCTTTTGCTTCGCACTCCTGGCCACAGCCCTGCTCTTCCGCACCCACCAGGGGCTGATCCATGTATTCACCGATTCCCTTACCGGCGGAATAATGTCCCGCAGGCTGCTCCCCTTCGCCTTCCTGGTCCCCGCCGGCCTGGGATGCCTGCGCCTCCTGGGCCATTGGAATGGCCTGCTTACCACCGAATTGGGCGTCACCCTGCTGGTGCTGAGCATCATCATCTGTTTCGTACTCGTCATCTGGTACAATGCCCGGCTCTTAAACCGTCGCGATAACCAGCGTCGCCAGGCAGAGGCAGCCCTCCTCGCCGCCGAATCCCGCTGGTCATCCCTCGTCAGCAGCATAAAAGATATGGCCATCTTCCTCGTCAGCCCCGACGGCACCGTCCTATCCTGGAACGATGGCGCCGAAAAGATCAAAGGGTATAAACAAGACGAGATCGTCGGCCAACCCATCTCCGTCTTTTATACCCCGGAAGACCTGGCTGCCGGTGAACCCAAACACAACCTGCAACTCGCGATAACCAACGGCTCTCACCAATCCCAGGGCTGGCGAATTAGAAAGGACGGCTCCCGCTTCTGGGCCGAGATCGTCTTTACCCCCATTTATGACCAGCATCACCAGCTGCAAGGCTTCGCCAAGATCACCCGCGACACCACCGGACAAAAACTCGCACAGGAAAAGATCGCCTATCTCGCCCGTCTCATCGAAGATACCAGCGACGCCATCTTCTCCACGGGCAACGACGGCGCTATAAAGACATGGAACCGCTCAGCCGAATCCCTCTTCGGCTACACCGCCGCCGAGGTCATCGGCAAACTGGCCACCGATCTCATGCGCCCCCAGATCACCGACGATGTCCGCGAACCCATCCGCCGGGAGCTCGAAGAACACGGCTTTTGGAAAGGGGAGATCGTCTATCTCGACCAGGCCGGGGACAAACACACCATCCTGCAGTCGGTATCCAATGTCCACGGACCCGATGGGAAGCCCGATGGTTACGTCATCGTTGGCCGCGACGTGACCCACTGGAAGCAAGTGGAAGACCAACTCCGGCAATTTAACACCCTCCTCGAGACCCAGGTAAAAGAAAAGACGACCGAGATCTCCCAGTCCAACGCCGATCTCCGTTCCCTCGCTTCCCACCTGCAGGACATCCGTGAAGAAGAACGCGCCGCTATGGCCCGCGAAGTGCATGACGAACTGGGCCAGCAACTCACCGGGCTCAAGATGGACCTCGCCCTCATCGCAAAACGCCTTCCGACCGCCGGCATGGATTGGCTGATCGAAAAGACCCAACAGACCATCGCTCTGCTCGACACGACCATCCACACCGTCCGTAAGATCGCCACCGAACTACGGCCCAGCATCCTCGACGACCTCGGCCTCGTGGCCGCCATCGACTGGCAGGCCCAGGAATTCATGAAACGTTCCGGCATCGACACCGTATTCCAAAGCGACCTGGCCACCCTCGATCTCACCCCATCCGTGTCAATCGGCCTCTTCCGCATCTGCCAGGAATCCCTCACCAACATCGCCCGCCACGCCGGCGCTCATAACGTGGAAATCACGCTCAAAAAAAACGACGGCCGGCTCGAGCTCTCCATCAGCGACGACGGCCGCGGCATCGACGCGCAAAGACAATCCAGCAATGGCAAGACCCTCGGCCTCCTCGGAATGAAAGAACGCGCCCTGATGATGGGCGGCGCCCTCACAATAGACAGCTCACCCGGCAAAGGCCTCAGGCTCTCGGTCACCCTGCCTCTTCACCATCAACACAAACCATAAATTATAAACCCTCCTATGCTCAGAATCCTGATCGCCGATGACCACACCGTAGTCCGCCGAGGACTCCGCCAGATCCTGCTCGACGAATTCCTCGCCGCCCATATCGTCGAGGTGGCCGATGCCGACGAACTCTTCAACCAGGTACTGAAAAATGAATGGGACGTCGTCATCACCGACATCTCCATGCCCGGCCGAAGCGGCCTCGACGTCCTCCAACTCATCCGCCAACATTACCCCAAACTCCCCGTCCTCGTTCTCAGCGTCCACCCCGAAGACCAATACGCCATCCGCGTGATGCGCACCGGCGCATCCGGCTATCTCAACAAGGACTCCGCCCCCGAAGAACTGGTCAAAGCCGTCCACCGCATCCTTCTCGGAAAAAAATACATCACCCCCTCCCTCGCGGAAAAACTGGCGGACTCCCTCGACCAGGGCGCCGACCGCCTCCCCCATGAGAATCTCTCCGATCGCGAATTCGAAGTACTCAAGATGCTCGCCGCCGGAATGCCGGTGGCCGACATCGCCGATACGCTTTCCCTGAGCCCCACCACCGTCAGCACCTACCGCGCCCGCATCCTCCAAAAGTTGAACGCAAAGACCAACGCCGACCTCACCCGCTATGCCATGGAGAACAAGCTCATCTGACGATAACGCCTCAGCCCCCGGCAAGTCGTCCGCTGACAACGTGTAGTCGTCCGACTACAATATGCCCCCAATCCCATTACACGAGTCCGGTCAGCTCCTCTACCCCCGCCCCCCGGAGCCGGTACTATCTTTGTACCCATGGATCGCAAACACCTCCTTATCGTCGATGATGCACCCCTGATCATCTCCCGGCTGACAACGCTGCTCGAAGATTTGCCATGCCTCGCTTCCATCGACAGCGCAGCCACCGTCGCAGAAGCCGTCGAAAAATTGTCCAACTCCCCGCTCCCCGATATTGTCCTCCTCGATATCAATCTTCCCGACCGCAACGGCATCGACTTCCTCCGCCAACTCCATCGGGACTACTCCCATATCATCGTCATCATGCAGAGCAACCAGCAGGGCGCCTCCTACCGCAATCTCTGCCTCCAGCTCGGCGCCTCCTATTACATCGACAAGTCCACCGAGTTCCAGCTCATCCCCCTCATTCTCTCGACCATTTGCTCCGGCTCCATGTAGTCATTCCTCTACGCCCATCCGTCATATCCAGTACAACCGATTCACCAAGCCTTCTATTTCCGGCAACCCGCCCACTTCCGTTCTTTGTCGAAACAATTTTCTATGAACAGCTACCCCTGGCAGTTGACAACCTGGACCGCCCGATTGGAACATCGGCAGCCGTTTTATCTCGCCGTGATCGACGGCGAGACCCGCCTCGGCTTCGTCAACTCGCACTTCCACCTGCAATTCCAGCAGGGGGACAACCCAACCCAAACCACGTTGCTCCGCTGTCTCATAGACGCGCGCGACCGGCGCCGCTTCGACAACGCGGTCACGGCCTGCCTCGCCGAAGAAAAGGCAGTCCGCCTCGAAGTGCGCATGCTGACGCCAAAAGAAACCAGGTTAAGATGGGAACTCCGGTTCCTTGAATCCATCGGCAACAGACCCGGACGACTGGTCTGTCTTGGCTACGCCGTCTCCAACGAAACATCGGGCGACCTACTCACCCACCCCGGCAACGCCACCGGCCTGGCTATCGACTCAACGCAGGACACCGGTTCAACCCCGGAGGCCGCCGATGTCATCGGGGAACTCCAGCAGCGCCTGATCCACCAAAAAGAAATAACACATAAAAAGGTTCGCGAAGCGGCAATCCACAGCGAACAGCTCGAACGCGAACGCATCGGCCACGAACTTCACGACAACATATGCCAGATCCTCAGCAGCGCACAGCTCTTCCTCAGCTGCCTCACGCGCGAGAACGCAGATTTCGAGACCATAAAAGCAAAGACGGCGTCCATCCTCGCCACAGCCATCGAAGAGGTCCGGGCACTCTCCCACAATATCACCCCTCCCGGCCTCCACGAAAAAGGCCTTATCGAATCCGTCGACTGCCTCCTGGACGACATCCGCTACACGAACCGCTTCAACATCGATTTCGTATGGGCCGATCAGGCAACCCTGGAAACCCAGGACGCCAGTCTTAAGCAAACCATCTTCCGCATCATCCAGGAACAGATGCAAAACATCGGTAAATACAGCAAAGCCTCCTCCGTCCGGATCACCCTCCAGGCCGCCGACGAGCAACTACGGCTGCAGATCACCGATAACGGGGTCGGCTTCGACCCCAAAACAATTCGCCACGGCCTCGGCCTCGATGGCATCTGCCGCCGGGCAAAGCTCTTCAACGGGAAAGCCATTTTCCATGCCGCCCCCGGAAAAGGCTGCTCCCTCATCGTCACCATTCCCCTCGAACTCAAACCCATTGGCTGAACCCGGAACTCAAACCCATCCGCAAAAATTCCCAATATGCAGATCATCCACGTAACGCCAGGCAGATCCGACAACGGCCGCAACTTCGTCGTTAACAACCTCGCCATCCAACAAACCCGTGCCGGCCACCACGTCCGCCTCTGGGCCATCACTAAATACCCGCGCCACGATTTTCCGCCAAAACCCTTCCTTACCCGGCTCTTCCGTGCCCGTCGCAACCCCTTCGCCCTCGACCGGCAACTCCTGGCGGCTCTCGACACCATCGGCAACGGAACCATAAGCTCCCTGAACCCCGAAACCATCAGCCCCGATACCGTCTTCCATCTCCACGGGGCCTTCTCCCCGATCCTGTACTCCCTGGGAATGGCGCTGCACCGGCGCAACATCCCCTTCGTCCTCTCGGGGCATGGCGGATACAACACCGTCGCCATGCAACAACACGATTCCTGGCGCAGAAAACTCTACTTTCGCTTCTACGAGCGAAAGCTCCTCGAGGCAGCCCAAACGATCCACTGCCTCGGCAAAAGCGAAATGACCGGCATCCGCCGCCTGTATCCTAACAAAAAGACGGTCACCATCCCCTACGGATTCGAGTCCGGCGCCCCCTGTTCCAGCAATCCCCTTCCCGGCGTGTTCATCCTGGGCTACTCCGGCCGCCTCGAGATCCGCAACAAAGGACTCGACCTCCTGCTGCCGGCCTTTGCCTCCTTCCAGCGTATGGTCCCCCAGGCTCGCCTGTGGATCGTCGGAGAGGGTAGGGGCCGCACCAACCTCGAAGCCCTCGCCTCCCGCCTCGGTATCGCCGACAAGATCATCTTCTTCGGCCCCCGCTTCGGCGACGAACGCCTCGCCCTCCTATCCAAAATGCAGCTCTTCGTCTGCCCCAGCCGCAACGAAGGCCTCCCTTCCTCCGTTCTGGAAGCAGCCTCCCTCGGCCTGCCCTGCGTGGTCACCGAAGCGACCAACTTCGGCGATGCAATAAAAGAATATGCCTGCGGCGAAGTGATCCCCGCCCCACATCCCTTCTCCCTTCTACAGGCCATCGTCCGCGTCCACGAACGCATCCTGCAAAACGGCAGATCCACCCTGGGCAACAACGCCAAAAGGATGGTCCGCGAAGGCTTCGACTGGCGCAAGATCATCGAATGCTTTCAAGACGATCTCTACCGTTTTGCATAAAACAAACTTGACCTTTCCGGCAAAAAGGACTATCTTCACCATACCCTTTTTCAGACATCTGACGCTAACCATAACCGCCATCAAAAAAACCTTTCTTGATGATGATCCGTGTTCCCAGCGTCTACCTGGCCGACGATGACCCCGATGACCTCGAATTCTTCAAAGCCTGCATGCTGCGCCTGCACCCGCAGGTCAGCGTCTCCCTGTTCAAAGACGGAAGCGAATTGTTGAATTGCCTGAGCAGTTGCAAATTGGCCTACCTCCCGCACTGCCTGATCTTCGACTACAAAATGCCCAATCTCGGCGCCCCGGAACTCCTTCAGGCCACCGGGCCCGGTACCCCTTTTGCGGCAATCCCCAAGATCGTGTGGAGCACCTCCAGGCGCCAAAAAGAGATCGACGAATGCCTTCGCCTCGGCGCCGCCCGCTATATGGTCAAACCCACTACGAACCAGGAACTGGAGATATTCCTCCAATCGCTGCAGATCCCGGCCCCCTCGGCGGCATCCGGCGAATGGCGCCCGCAACGATTATGAACCCCGATACAAAGCCAGGCATCCCCAAGAATGTAAAGCCAGGCATCCCCAATAAAAAG
The DNA here is from genome assembly GCF_035546395.1 of Puia sp. Lineage (GTDB taxonomy): Bacteria > Bacteroidota > Bacteroidia > Chitinophagales > Chitinophagaceae > Puia. The sequence continues at coordinate 511,686 of NZ_DASZXR010000002.1, forward strand.
GGGCGCCCCGACCGGGACGCCCACACCAAAAACACCACTACTAAGGCTATCAATAATATTTATTGGATAAGGAATCCTCTGGCCACCGTCTGCCCCTTCATCTCATATTGCAGGTAATACACCCCCGTAGGCAGCGCATCGAACTCATACCTCCAGCGCAAACCCCGATCCACACCGACCAACGCACCCGCAGCATTGACGATCCGCACAGCCGAAGGCTGCATTCCCGTGAAATACGCGATCACGGAATGTCCCTGCGTCACCAGCCGCAACCCCTCGTCGGCCGATCGCTGCAATTTCACCACCGAAGAATAGAATTCCTTCCCCGACGACCGGTGCACCAGCAGCCGGTATAAAACGACCCCGGCTGGCGGCTGAACATCGGCATACGCATAGGTCCTTATCCCATCCCCCGGGATGCCGGCCACATCGCCCAGCTCCGTCCAGGACGAACCGTCGGCACTCCGTTCGATGGTAAAATAGCCAACCTCCCCCGATTGATCGATCGTCCAGGACAGCGCAGCCGCATCGCCCTGCCACACGCCGGCAAATGCCGTCAGCGAAAGCGCCAGCACCGTCCCCTGGTGGGAAGCAGTGGCGCCGATAAAATTCCGCGCAACCGCCGCCTGCTGCACATAATGACTGGTCGTATTTACGCTCGAAGATGCCGATGCCAGCCAGGAACTGCCCAGCGATGAGTCCGTATACTGCAACACCGCCTCGGGATTGCCGTTGAGCTCCGAAGGCTGGTAATACAGCTGGATCGTACCGGTAAACGCGACCTGGCTGCCAAGCGAATACACCCGGTTGATGCCCGGCGCTGGCATAAGGTTCAACGCCGTATGCGAGATTTGCAAATTATTGGCGGCAACCGTCCAGTCGGCCGAAGGGGTCAGTACCAGGCTGTCCGCACTGAACAACGTCCCGCTCTTAACGGTAAGCGCCGAACCGCTTCCCACAGAAAAGACGACCGTCTGCGCGCCGGCGGTAAGAAAGGCAAGACCGCAGACAAGATGTATCGAAAAAAGAAAAAATCGTTTCATGATAAAGGATTAAACGTACAAAGCATTAATTGACCTGATCGCCAATGGATTCATACTGATTTTACCACCGCCGCACAACCTTCCGCCGTCCGCAATAGGCGAACCCACCACCGCATTGCCGGGATCCTGCAGGATATCGCTGGCGAGATCGGATTTCCCTTGCCGGATGGCCTTTTCATGCAATGCCTCCTGCAGTTGAAGCTGAAGGTCCTTGTCGGGTAATGAGTTCATGGATATAGGCTTCTCAAACGAAACGAGCCGAAAGCAAGGACATAGATAGCGCCGGCGCCATTGTAGCAAAAAATAAGTGCTTGTATTTATTGAATCCGTCTATAAGTTTCAAAAACACCTAATACAAAGTGCAACGACAAATAAAAAACGCAGCGGCAGGGTTTACGGAATGACGACCCTGCCATGAGCAAGCTATTGACAAAGAAGATCACCATTTTTCTCTCCGCGGACGCTAACGCGATGCAGGAGTATTATAATGGACACGACCCCGCCCCATTGTACAAAAGACAACTGAGCCACGGGTTCGAGAACTATATCTTCAATTCCGTAGCAGCCATCAAGCGGCACACCCAGGTCATCTATAATGTCTGTTATAAAGAGGAAGAAGAAAAAGAGAACGTCGAGACCCTGACCTATTCCATCCGCCACCACTTCCAGGAAAAGAAAGCCCTGAAAGAGGCCGAGTTCGAGAAGTTCAAACGCAGAAGCTATATGCTCCTGTTCATGAGCCTCGCCGTGGTCATTCTCTTTCAGGGACTTGTCCCCTACATCCTCAATGCCGATCACCGCATCCACTCGGGCCTCAGCAACAGCCTCGACGTGCTTTGCTGGGTTATCCTGTGGCGGCCCATCGACAAGCTGATCTTTTCCTGGAACCCTTATCTCAAAGACATTTCTATCCTCGACCGGCTGGCAAAGGCCGAGATCGTCGTCATCGATAATGAAGAATAACCTTGTAATGATATTGACCCTGATCACATACCACCCCGTTCCAGCCCAGTCGCACACCGGGTTCGAGCAATATTATTGCCCGGGCTCGTCCCTGGCTGCCGCACCGGTAACCCGGGTCTGGTACGCGACAGCCGGAAAAAGCTATATCGAGGCGCGATATAACTATGATGCCGAAGAGAATATCGGCCTCAGCGCCGGCAAACAATTCGGCGGCACGAATGCAAAAGGCTGGTATTGGACGGTCACCCCCACCGCCGGCATAGTGACCGGCAGTTGCCAGGGGTTCTCCCTCGGCGCCAATCTCGGGCTCCGCTATAAAAACTGGAACTTCTCCTCGGCCGCCCAGTTCACCCCGGCAAAAGGTGAAGGCTATGCCTGCAGCTGGTCCGAGCTCGGCCGGCCTCTCGGCAACAACGCATACCTCGGCGCGGCCCTCCAGCAGGACTGCCGCACCGGCTCCGGCTGCACGCTCAGCCCCGGCCTCACGGCGCAGCTGTCCGTGGCCGGCTGGACGGTGCCCCTCTATGTCTTCAACCCTTTTGACAAACGCGTCTTGCTGCTGATGGGCGTTACACGCGAATGGGTACTGCAAAAAAGCAACGCTAACCAAAAAAATGCCCCTTAAGCCAATGAACCAACCATATCTGATCTTCATTTGCGCCGCCCTCGGCGTCATGGCATTCCTGGCCTTACGGTATTTTCAAAGCCGCCTCCGCACCTTCGCGATGAGCAACGCCGCCCTCGAACAGGAAGTCGAAGACCTGCAGGAACAGCTGGACAGATACATCCGCAAAGAACAACGCAGCAGCCGCGAAGCCGCCGAGTACAAACAGGTGCGCGAAGGACTGCTCACCGCCCTGAGCCACGAGATCCGCACGCCGCTAAACGGCATAATGGGAATGGCATCGCTGCTCACCGGGACAAGCCTCACCCCTGAACAATTGGAATTCACCCGAACGATACACGACAGCGGCGAACACCTGCTAGCCACCGTCAACCGGCTCCTCGCCGGCAGCATCCTGAATCTCTCCAAATCCGGCTCCCTCGAAGATAGCCCGCCCGAATCGAAGGATTTCTCTCTGCGGGATTGTATCGAAGAGACGCTGCAGCTCTTTGCCGGCACGGCAGCAAAAAAGGGCGTAGATCTTATCTATATCATCGACGCCGAAGTCCCCGAGATCATCACCGGCGATCGCAAACGTCTTTCACAGGTTCTCGTCAACCTCGTCGAAAATGCCGTCCGCCATACCCACACCGGCGAGATCACCATCAGCGCCGGCCTGCTCCGGGCCGCGGAAAAGAATGCTCTCGACCTTTGCTTCGAAGTAAAAGATACCGGATCCGGCATCCCGGCGGAAAAACTGGAACAACTCTTCAAAGGCATCGGCGAACCCGAACCCGCCACCCAACACGCATCGGATAAAGCCGCCGGCGAAAACCAACCCGCCGGCTTCGGCCTCGTCATCTGCAAACGCCTCGTCGAAACCATGTCCGGCTTCATCGAAGCGGCAAGCGAACCCGGCCGCGGCAGCCATTTCACTTTCAGCATCCGCACCGCCAAAAGCCGCCAGGAAGCCCGCCGGTCGGCCGCCCGGCAACACCACGTCTTTGAAGGCCGCCAGGTGCTGGTCGTGGATACCCACGAAGCCCGGCGGAACTCGCTGGTCAAACGCCTGGAAAGAATGCAGATGCTCCCCGTCGCCGCGGACTCCGTCCGCCAGGCCCTTGGCATCCTCTCCCGGCATCCCGCGATCGATCTGCTCATCGCCGATAACGGCCTGCCCCCCACGGAGCTCGTCGAATTGATCAAAACCGCAAAGTCCCGCAAACCCGTCGTTTCCACCGTCGGTTGCCGCAACCCGGGCGACAACACCGCCGCCCCATTCGACACCGTCCTGTCACTGCCTATCCGCCAGCACGAGCTGAACGATCACCTGCTCGAGCTCCTGACCACACCCGCCGGCGAGTCCGTCCGGCCGGAATCCGGCCCCCTGCTGCCAAGCAACCTGGCCCAGGAATATCCGCTCCACATCCTGGTGGCGGAAGACCATCCCGTCAACCAGAACCTCGCCCTGACCGTTCTGGACAAGCTGGGCTACAAACCCGATATGGCCGCCAACGGAAAAGAAGTGCTGGAACGGGTAAGTCACCAGAACTACGATATCATCCTCATGGACGTCCAAATGCCCGAGATGGATGGACTCGAAGCGACCCGCATGATCCGGCGCTGCATCCAAAACCAGCCCATCATCCTCGCCATGACGGCCAACGCTATGCAAGGCGACCGCGATAACTGCCTGCAGGCCGGGATGGATGACTATATCAGCAAACCCCTCGAACTCGACGAACTGATCGCCCAATTGAAGAAGTGGAGCGCCGTCGTCCGCGAAAAAATAAACAACAATTAAAATCCCATTATGAAACACATCTATCTGATCACCGGATGCCTCCTGCTGGCGTCAACGCTGTATGCCCAGGTCGGCATCGGCACCGTATCCCCCAATTCCACCCTCGACATCCGGGGCTCGCTCTCGGCAGCCAGCCGTTCTTTTACCGCTTCGACCACCATCGCAGCCTCCGATCACACCCTCGTCTTTACCGGGACATCGGCGGCCACCGCCACCCTGCCCGACGCAACCGCCTGCACAGGCCGCATCTACTCCATCAAGAATTTCAGCACGACATCACCTGCACCCGTACTCACCATCGCCACCGTCTCTTCGCAGAAGATCGACGGACTCAGCTCCTGGTCGCTCGACGAGACAAACGAAACCGTCACCCTGATCAGCGACGGCGCCAACTGGGAAGTATATAGCGCGGGAGCCCCCGGGTCCACCGGCAGCAGTTGGAACGAAGGCGGCAATGGAGTCAACGCAGCGCGGAGCCTGGGAACCACAACCAACTTCGACCTCCCCTTTATCACCAACAACACCGAACAGATGCGGATCAAGACCACCGGTTCCGTCGGCATCGGCTCCACAGCCTTCTCCGCCAGCCCCGAAGCCCTGCTGGTCTACCAGAATAACTCTTCTTCTTATAACGTCATCGCCGGAAAAGGTAGCCTCAACAACTATCTCCAGTTGAACATCCAGAACAAGAACAACGGCGCCAGCGCCTCCTCGGATTTGGTCGCTACCGCCGATAACGGCAGCGAAACGGCCAACTACGTCGACCTGGGGATCAACTCCAGCGGCTACAGCAGCAGCGGCATCACCGGCGGCGCCGATAACGCCTACCTGTACAGCGCAGGCAACGATTTCGCCATCGGGAACAGCACCTCCGGAAAGAATTTGCTATTCTTCACCGGCGGCACCGCCACAGCCAACGAAAGGATACGCATCCAGTCCGCAGGAAACGTGGGGATCAACACAACAAGCCCGGCGGCAAAGCTCGACGTGGCCGGAACCGTCAAACTGGGAACGGCCGGAACCGTACTCAATTCCATCATCCGGTTCACCAACCAGAGCATAACCGATAATACGCCTTTTGACTACAACAGCGCCAGGACGGAAACCCTGACGCTTTCGGGAGTAAACCAATATGCCACCATTATCGTGACGCCAAGGAGCGCTCTCCCCACGCCCCTGGGCATCGGCTACGCCTACGCATCCGCCGCCAATACCGTCAATATCGTGATCATGAACAGCGGGACTACGACGACGCTTGGCACGGTGGCCTTCGACATTACGGTCATCCAGTAAACAATATGGGGATAGTTTTCTACAATCCGGACGCCTAAGGTTTCGATCACGTTCGCATAAAAAGATCTTTCAGCGCATCGGCAATCCGGCCAAGCCCGGCCATGTCATTCGGCTTGACGAAGTATTGGACGGCCCCATGCCGTTTACAAATTCCGACGTATTCGGGATTGCTGGAAGTACTCCATATCACCTTGGGGATCAATTTGTAACTGGGGTCGCGCTCGGTCGCCCGGAGTACGTCGGCGCCGGTCATCCCCGGCATCTTATAGTCCAATAACATGAGTCTGGGAAGCTCATTGCCCCCACAGTCCGACAGCCATTCCATTACCTCCCTGCCATTGGGGATCGTTTTTATACCGGCATCGGGCAATCGTTGATGTAAAAGGTCGATGATCATCTCCTGATCCTCAGGATCATCATCTGCGATAAGGATGTATGGCTGATTGGGCATTTAATTGAGGCGCATTTACGCGGACAAACGGCAAGATTGATGCCAACCGGGCCCGGGTCGGAAAAGTATGGCATTTTCCTTGAATGCTATTATTCTTATGCCTGACGCAAAACCTATAAAACCAACCCTCCCCATCCGTACGGAGGATCAATACCATTTGATGATCGATGAGGTAGAGGACTATGCCATCCTCATGCTTGACCCCAACGGGGTCATTCTCAATTGGAACAAAGGAGCGCAAAAGATCAAGGGATACGAAGAACACGAGATCGTCGGCCACCATTTCCGGATCTTTTACCGGCCCGAAGACCGCGACGCCGGTCTGCCCGAGCAGCTCATGGGCCGCGCGAAAATGCACGGCAAGGCCGTCCATGAGGGCTGGCGCATGAAGAAAAACGGCACCGCCTTCTGGGGCAGCATCGTCATCACTGCGCTCCACGACAGCAACGGCGAGATAATCGGGTTCTCGAAGGTCACCCGCGACCTCACCGAACGCAAACAGGCCGAGGACAGGCTCCTCCAATACGCCCGGCAACTGGAAGCGCAGAACCAGGAACTCCAGCAATTCGCCTACGCTGCCGCCCACGACCTGAAGGAACCCCTTCGCAAAATGCAGCTGTATTATTCGGTCCTCCTCGAACATTTGGATGAACCTGTCTCCTCTGAAAAGAACCGCCTCTCACTCGACCGTTCGGTGGAGGCGGCCCGTCGCATGCAACAACTCATCGACGATCTCCTCCGCTTCAGCCATGTCGCAGGCTCGATCGAAAATCTCGAACCCGTCGATCTCGACAAGATATGGCAGGACGCCGAAGGAGAATTCCGCGAAACCATCGAACAGTTACACGCCACCGTTCAAAAGACCCGGCTTCCGCAGGTAAACGGCATCCCCTTCCAGCTGCGCCAGCTTTTTGTCAACCTGATAAGCAATTCCCTCAAATACCGCGACGAAAACCGCCCGCCACGGATCGACGTCACCTCCACCACCGTCCACCTGCCGGAAAAAGCACACGCCTGGGCCGGACAATGGTTCGAGCGCATCGATATCCGCGACAACGGCATCGGCTTCGATCCCCGCCAGGGCGAAAAGATCTTCAATATGTTCGAACGCCTCCACGGCCGGGAAAAATACAGCGGAACCGGCATCGGGCTGGCCATCTGCAAAAAGATCATGGAGAACAACCAGGGCTTCATTGAAGCCACCGGCGCCCCCGGCGAAGGCGCCACCTTTTCCTGTTTCTTCAGAAAGGAATGATCCCACGCCGCCAAAAATAGTAACCCAAAAGAGATCAATGCTTGTTGCCCTTCCCATCACTCGTATACGCCCCGATATCATTATTATAGGTGGCATTCCCCTTCCCAAGCGCCGGCGAACCGGTATTCAAATGGAAATCGTTGGAGGTCGCAGCCCCGTTCTTTGCTCCAAAGGTCCCGTCAAAGCTCTTGAACAGCGGGTCCTTATCGCCCACCTTGGTCGAGATTAGGTCCGAAGCCTGCGGCTTGCCAGCCCCGTCCCCCGGATAGAAATTGCTCCGGACATTGACCACGATGTTCAGTCCCTGGGTGGTATCGACATAGGTATCCGCAGACGAGTAGAACAGGTTGTTCCCATACTTGGTATTGATGGTATCGGCCCCCGTAAATATCTCCAGCCCCTGGTAGTCATTCACCATGATATTGTTATAGACATTGGCCTTCGCATTCAGATCCACGGAAACCCCGCGGCCCGGTTCGGCCGAACCCCTTCTCCATCCACAGCTGACAATGGTGTTGTTGTACACATCGACGGCCGTCTGCGGAAGCGGCTTGGTATCGCTGGTCTCGAGCTTCACACCCGTCCCGGCCTGGCTGTAAACGACATTGTACGCCACCGTCCCGGTGACGCCCGTCTTCAGATTGATCGCCTCGCCATCCGTGCTCCCCGAGCTCAGGATCGTATTCCGGAGAATAGTCACCTTCGCGCCGTTCTGTATACCCATCAGGTCGTCCTGCCCGTTGGTGAACCAGCTGTCTTCTATATCGACGTTGATAGGCGCCTTGACGGAGATCGTCTTTCGGGTCCCGCCCGTGGCGTCGGGCCCACCCGTGTTGTCGATATGGGCCCATTTGACGATCACGGCCTGCGCGCTGTCGCACGCAAAACCACCCCAGTTGCCCGGCAGCTTGCTGCTGGAGTTAAAGGATATCGGCTGGTCCTGCGTGCCCACCACGTTCAGAACGCCCTGCACGATGATTTGCGCATTGTTCTGCACGACGACGGTGACACCCTGCTGCGATGCAAGCGTATCTCCCGGTTTAATCGTAATATCCCCCGTAATGGTATAGGTATTACCGGTGGTGAACGTACCCTTGACAAACCCCGAAATATTCCCGGGCGCGATCGGGTTACTGGCAGGCACCGTTGCCGTTACGACCTTCGTGTTGTCGTTGTTGCTGTGCTTGGAACAGGCGCTGACAGCCAGTATCAGCACAGGGATGATCAGGTAGGACTTTGCAAGTTTCATATTGATGTGTGTTTTTAATGCGAATGACCCGGCCGGGACCGTCAATTGGAATAGCGTAACCCGATGCTGGCGTTGAACTTTGTGATCTCCCGCTGCACCAGCAGGTCGTTGATCTGCGCCTTATAAGGTGTGTTCAACAGGTTGTTCCATTTGGTGAACAGGGTAAAATGCCGGTTGTGCAACCCCTTTTCCGCCGAGAACGCAAGATTCGCCTGCGGCTGCTGGTAATAATCATAGCCGTAGATCGGGTACACGACCGAAATGGACTTGCCAATGTACTGAAAGGCCAGCTCGGCGAACATTGCCCGCCTGGTATCCTTATACAACAGGGAAAGGTTCAGCGTATGATCGGTCTGACCCTGCAGACTTCTTTTTTGCAGCGTATCGGGATTGGAATAGCCCGTCACCAGGTTATAGTAGGATTTGTTGGAATAGATCTTCGAATACAGGTAGGTATAATTCCCCGTGACGCCGATCCGCCCGAAATACCGGGTGAACACCAGCTCGGCGCCATAATCGGTGGCATTCCCAAAGTTCTGCGGCTTGTCGACCGTCCCGGAGATATACGCATTCTCGATAGGGTTCACCAGCCGCTTGTAAAACACTCCGGCAAACAACTGCTCCTCGGGCCGCGGATACCACTCGTACCGGAGATCGTAATTGTCGCTGGTCGTGTGGTTCAGGTAGGGATTGCCCGTCGTGGAATTGGCGGACGTGACGCTGAATCGCGTTGCGGGTACCAGGTCGTAGTAGTTGGGCCGGGCGATGCCCTTGAAATACGATAACCGGAGATTGGTGCGGTCATTGAGCTTCACCTTCGCCATCACGCTAGGCAGCACATCCGTATAATCCTTGTCCACCTCGTTGATCCCCGTCGCATAGGGAGTGTTCAGCTTGTAGCCCTGATCGGTATGCTCCACCCGGGCCCCGCCAAAAAGATCCAACCGGGGAAAGCTCAGCTTAACTTCCCCATAGCCGGCCGTGATGTCTTCATGCAGCCGGTAGTTGTTGAGGTCGTAGTCATAGGTTCCGCTGGTGTTGTAGACGGTCCACCCAGCGGTATTGATATCGGTAAAGACCTGCTTGACGCCACTCGCATCCGTGGTGGGCCGCAGATCGTATTCGTCCTGCCGGTTGAACCGGGTCTTGTGCCGGTACAGTCCTCCTCCCTTCAATTCCAGCGTGCCTGTTGACCTAAGCGCCGACCGCCAGGTCAGGTTCAGCATCCCGTCAATATCCTGGTCATGATTATGCTGCCAGATTCGGGTGATATCGTCGAAATAGTTCGGGGTAACGACAAAGTTGTAAGGTCCATGGATATCCCCCGTCGTATGCACCGTGTCGATCTTGGAGTTCAGGCTCAGATCCGCCATATCCGGGCTCCGCTTCGCGGCATAGGAAAACACACCCGTCCAGTCAGCCAGCAGATGCCTGTTAAGAATATGCTTCCCTTCCAATTTGATGTTCTCCAGCCATTGGCCGCTCGTCACGGAAGTATAGTCCGTCGTCACCGGGCCTGTGCCGGGAACGGTCCTGCCCCCATTGCCCCCGAGTATCGCCGTGTCGATTATCGTCCGGGCCTGCGCGATATACGTGTATAGCAGAATATTGGTCAGGGTGATCTTATTCCGGGGATTGAGATTGTAATCGAGATGCAGCGTCACCCCATTATTCATCTGGTGGGTCGAGAAATAGCGGTTCGCATAGTCCGACAATCCGGGAGCACCGTTCGCATGCACATTCGGCGCTGCCTGGTTATAGATGGCGTCGCTGCCATAGTATTGGTCCTGGAAATTCCCCGCGACCAGCACGCCGAGTCTCCCGTCCGCGAAACGCCGCCCCCAGGTGATGGCGCCCACGGTATTAGGCAGGGGCTGGGTTTTTGTGAAATCGAGGTTGCTCCGGCTGAAATCGCCGGGCTGTGCCGTATACTCCGGCCCGAAACGTTCGTTGAGACTCTTTTGCCGGATATCGGCCTTGGAGAAATTCTGGAATTTTCGGTCAAGGAAGATCTTGCTATAGCCCACCGACCCCAGCACCTTGAACACGGGTCGGTCAGGCGCATCCTTCATCACCATATTGACGCTGCCGCCGATCGCATCCCCCTCCATCTCAGGCAGCAGCGACTTATGCACCTCGATGCTTCCCAGCAGGTCCGAAGGAACGATGTTCAACGGTACGTACCGGGACTTGTCGTCCGGACCCGCGATCTTGATCCCGTTGATCAACGTATTGTTATACCGCGGATCGAGCCCGCGGACAATGGGATAGGCCTCATCCGAGCCACCGTTGCGTTGTATCGTCAGCCCGCTCATCCGTTGCAGCACATTGGCGGCGTTGATATCCGGTGACCGCTCCATCGCCTGCGCCGAGATGACGTTGACGATATTATTGGCGTGTTTTTCCTTTTGCCGCGAGCCCGCCTCTTCTTCCTGGCTGATCCGTCCAAAGACCCTCACCTCCTCCAGAGACGCATCCCCCCGCTCCATCTTGAGATCGACCTGCTCATCCGGTCCGGCAACGATCTTCCGGATCAATGTCTTATGCCCGATGAATTCGACGGTGATCGTGTACTCGCCGGGCTTGAGCCGCGGAAACACAAAATGACCCTCAGCGTCCGTTGTGGTGGAGAGATGCGTGCCGTTGATGGAGAGATAGGCGCCGGCGAGCGGTTCATGATTCGCGCCGGTGATGATCCCTCGCACGCCCGAATTCTGTGCAAATCCTGATTGAACGAATACCAGCAGGATCAGAGTTGCGAACCATTTCATGCAGCCAATTTTGAAAGCGAATGTAGGCTCCCGGCAAAGGCGGCATCAGGCGGCAATGCCGATTTAATAATGAGATAAAAAATTGTTGGCCGTTAATTATTGATTCCATAATCACCAATTCATATTGGCGATTTATCTTAAATGACTACAGGAATTTTCCAAACTCTGGACAGTTTCAGTTGACGTTTCCTTAATGTCAAAAAGATAGGATCGTGATTAAGTTTGCCGCATGAAGTCAACGTTGTTCCCCGCCGCTCTGTTACTATCCATTTCAGTTTTCGCACAGAAAGTCCATAAAGAAGACGCCGACGACGAAGGTGGCAAACCACCCAGGGTGATGCCGTCGCTCATCAGAGGCCCCTACCTGCAATGCGCGACCCCCGTCTCCATGTTGATTCGCTGGCGCACCGATGTATCCGCCCGCAGTCGCGTCCGTTACGGCCAATCCCCGGATGCACTAACAGCAACGACAGACGACTCCTCTCTCGTCACGGAGCACAAAGTATTGCTGACGGGACTCACACCTGGCGCCCGGTATTACTACGCCGTCGGCGGAATAAAAGACACCCTCTCGGCCGGTAGCGGTAACTACTTCTACACCCTTCCAACCGCCGGAAGCCCGGAAACCGTTCGCATCGGTGCCTTCGGCGATTGCGGCAATAATTCCGTCAACCAACGCGCAGTTCGCGATCAATTCCTCAAAGCCCTCGACACGGCCCATCTCAACGCCTGGATCCTGCTGGGCGACAACGCCTATACCGATGGCACCGATGCAGAGTTCCAGTCGAATTTCTTCAATGTCTACAAAGAGACCCTGTTGAAGAATGTCCCCCTCTTCCCCGCACCGGGCAACCATGACTATCACGACAAGGAATTCTCCGCCTCGGTCGCCCAAAAAACGCACGGCGTAGCCTATTACCAGGATTTCACCGTCCCGCAGAACGGTGAAGCCGGCGGCGTTCCCTCCAATACGCAGGCCTTCTATTCCTATGATCTCGGCAACGCCCATTTCCTGTCGCTGGATTCCTACGGCAAAGAGGAAAAGGAATATCGCCTCTATGATACCCTCGGCCCCCAGGTACAATGGATAAAAAAGGACCTCGAAGCGTATCGCCGCCGGGGTAGGGGATGGATCATCGCCTATTGGCACCACCCACCCTTCACGATGGGTTCCCACAACAGCGACAAGGAGGCCGAGCTGGTGCACATCCGGGAGAACTTCATCCGAATTCTCGAACGATTCGGCGTCGACCTCGTTCTCTGCGGCCACAGTCACGACTACGAACGGAGCAGGCTGATGCATGGCTATTATGGTGACGATGCCTCCTTCGACTCCACTAAATACGTCCTGGGCCCCTCCACCGGTCCCTATATAAAGGAACCCGGCGGCCCCGGCACCATCTATGTGGTTTCCGGTTCCGCCGGGAAGCTGGGTGGCCATCAGGTGACCTACCCACACAAGGCAATGCTTTTCTCGGATGCCGATCATGGCGGCGCCACCTTGCTGGAGATCACCGGCCAGCGGCTCGATCTGAGATGGATCTGCGCCGATGGCCTCATCCGCGATCGCTTCACGATGCTCCGCCCTTAGGCCGGCTTATAGACATAAACAGCAAAAGACCCCGGCACCGCCTTCCGCGTGCCCGGCTCGAACTGCGGCGCACTGAAATAGAGTTTCCGCGTCCTCTTATCAAAGGCCATCGTCTTGGCCCGCGGCTGCGTTGCCAACGTCTGCAACACCGAATAGTTGTCGGCCGACTCCTGTTTGATAATGGTCGCCGTCGCGTCCCCATTGCTCACAAAGACAAGCCGCTGAGCCGCATCATAGATCACCGCATCCACACCCGCGCCGATAGGCAGCGTCTGGATCACTTTCCCTGTTTTGGCATCGACTACGCTCAGCCCCTTATTCCCCCGGCAACCCGTGAAAAGCCGCTGGTTCGGAATATCCATGGCAATGCCCGTAGGCCCGCCGCAGGGCGCCAGCGGCCACGTGCCCGTCACCGTCAAAGCGCGAGAGTCGATCACCTTCAGTACGCTGAGGTCCTCGATATTGTTGTAAAGAAGGCCGGCCCCATTCGACACGGCAAACTCAGGTCCTCCGCCAAGATCGATCGTCTTGACCAGCTCGAGGCTGTGTACATCGATAGCGCACGTGCTCTTGCTGTCCCCGTTGAACACAAAGACCCTCTTCGACGCCGGATCATAAATAATGGCGTCCTCGTCCATAGCCGGCAACGAGATCGTCTTGATCACCTTCAGGCTGGTCAGATCGACCACCACGACCGCCCCCGCCTTCCCATCGCTGATAAAGCCCTTGTTCACCTCGTTCACGATCGCGATACCATGCACGCCCTTCATCCCGCTGATGACCCCGACCGGCTGTTCAGTGGCCAGGTCAACGACATTGAATTCCGTTCCATGCGAAACGAAAAGATGATGATTGGCCTCGTCAACGGCCATATAATCATAGCCCCCATCACCGGGTAACGAGATCTTCTTGTCAAAAGCATATTGCTGCGCAAAGCAAGGCAGGCTGCCCAGCGCCAGCCCGGCACTGAGCGATAAAAGGAATAGTTTTTTCATAATGCGACAATGATACCCGCCGAAACTGGATGCATTCGGGAGTCCGGCCCAATTAATCATTTGATAACTTTCGGACACCGCCCGTATCGATTCCGAACAGCCACCCCCGATCATTCACAACAACCCCACCTGATAATCAACACATTCAACTCTTGGCACACCTTTAGAACACACAACACACCAACTCGCTGATCTCATATGATAAAAAATTACTTTATCCTCGCCTGGCGCAACCTCGCCAAACACAAGTCCTCCGCCATGATCAACATCGGCGGCCTCGCCCTCGGCCTGACCACCAGCATTCTCGTGATGCTATTATTGGTCGACGAGTTCAGCTTCGACCGCTTCCACCACAACATCGCCGACCTCTACCTGCTGATGAAAAATCAAAAGGAAGCTGACGGTATCTCCACCGGCCGGACCAGCGCCGGCCCCATGGCCCTCGCCCTGCGAACCCAACTCCCCGAAGTAGATAACAGCTCCCGGGAAGCAGGCGCCTGGACCATCGCTCACCTCGGCGACAAGCAGTTGACCATGCAAGGCCTCTATGCCGATACCGGCTTCTTTCACATGATGAGCTTCCCCGCCATTGTAGGCGACCCCACGCAAGCCTTGAAGAACCCACAGGCCATCATCTTAACGCAAACCACAGCTAAAAATCTCTTCGGGGACGATAAGGCGCTCGGCGCCACCTTCATCATCGACGACACCGTCCCGGTAAGGGTAGCGGCGATCGTCCGCGATGCACCCGCCAACAGCAGCATCCGGTTCGAATATATCCGGCCCTTCGAAGCCTTTGAAAGGAAAAATACCTGGCTCAGGAAATGGGACGACAATCGCATCCAGACCTGGGTCCAGCTCAAACCGGGCACAGACGTAACCGCATTCGATCGGAAGGCCACCGCGATGCTCCAGACCCGCAGCAATGACACCACCGTGACGACCTTCGCCATGCCGATGGCAAGTCTCCACCTCCATTCGGGGTTCAATAACGGCAAACAAAAAGGCGGTGCGATCTACGTGGTTTCAATGATCGCGATCCTCGGATTTTTCGTCCTGGTCATCGCCTGCATCAATTTCATGAATATCGCCACGGCCCGCTCCGAAGTCCGCGCAAGGGAAGTAGGCGTTCGCAAGGTCATGGGCGCATCCCGCCGGCAGGTGATGGCGCAGTTCTTCTGCGAAGCCCTGACGATCACTTTTCTTTCCCTCCTGGTCGCCATCTTCGCCTCCCAGGCCATTCTCCCGGTGTTCAACCGGTATCTGCATGCGAATATCCACTTCGATGGCCTCAATTGGCGGGTTTGGACCGGCCTCATAGCCATCGGGTTACTCACCGGCCTCATCGCAGGCAGCTATCCCGCCCTCTTCCTGAGTCGCTTCCGGCCCGCAAAAGTGCTGAAAGGAGCGGTTACCATCGGCAAAAAAAGAGCCCTCCTCCGCCGGGCCCTGGTTACGACCCAGTTCTGGGTCGCCATCCTCTTCATCATCGGGACGATCGTCGTCTGGCAGCAGATCGATTATGTCGAAAGCCGCCCGATCGGCTACGAGCAGGAAAACCTGGTCGACGTCCATGCCTCGCCTGTACTGGGAGCAAAATACCAGCTGTTCGCCGATCAGCTCCACAAACTCCCCGGGGTAAGAAATGTTTCGGCAGGGACCGACGACCTGCTGAACTTCGGCGCCGGGGTCACCGGGATGGACTGGCCCGGCAAAGTCCCCGGCCATGAGATATCCATCCTCGTCACAACCGTCGCCTATAACTGGACAAAGACGGCCGGTCTGTCTTTGGCCGAAGGCCGCGATTTCGACCCCGCCTTCGGCACCGACACTTCAGCCTGCCTCATTAACCAGTCGACGATCCAGCGCCTCGGCCTGAAAGAACCCGTCGTAGGCCAGAAGCTCGGCGGCAGCACCATCATCGGCGTGGTAAAGAATTTTGTCTTCAATAATCCCTCCGGTATCATCGCCCCCATGGCGATCTATTTATACAAGGAAGCACCAGGCAGCGGCCATTTCTTCGTCCGCATCGCCAACGACGACCACTGGCGCCAGACGATCGCCTCGATCGGCCAGGTGGTCAAAACCCTCGATCCGATACATGGATTCGACTATAGTTTCACAAAAGAGGACTATCGGCAGCGCTTCGAGGAATGGAAGTCCTACGGCGCCTGCGCCACCATCTTCGGCGGCATGGCGATATTCATCTCCTGCCTCGGACTCATCGGCCTCGCCGCCTTCGTGGCCGAACGCCGCTCCAAAGAAATGAGCATCCGCAAAGTGTTCGGTGCAAGCATCCGCCAGGTGCTCTTCCTGCTCTCGGTGGATTTTCTGCGCCCCGTCCTCATCGCCCTCGTCCTCGCAGTGCCCGTCGCCGCCTGGGCCTTGCAACTTTGGCTGAATAACATCACCTGGCACGTGCAGCTCAATTGGCCGGTATTTGCACTGGGCGGCGCCATCGCCCTCTTCATCGCACTGGCCACCGTAGGCTTGCAGGGCGCGAGGACCGCAACCGAGAACCCGGCGAAGAATTTACGAAATGAATAAATGGGCCAAATTCTTTTGGATTATCATATTCCAGCCTTCCGAACAGCGCGCATAGCTCTCCCTATCCGGGGTAAGCCCTGAATGCGTAAAATGAAGCACAGTGCCCTCCCCGTTGGCGCTCAGCTCAAAGATCATTTTCGAGTCGGTCCATTCCTCCGGGTCTTTCAACCAGGATAGCGTACTGTCGGTAACAAGCCAAACAACCCTCTTATCCGCAATGACCTCCACCAACCGTTGTTTGGAATAGTGCGTGCCGGGATGGTTGATCACAAACTCATCACCCGGTTTCATGGTGCTTCCCGAAAGGTCGTCGAACCCCCACCATTTAGCAACATCGCGCGTAATGCGCTCGAAAACAAAGGAAGCCGGCGCCGCCACCTCGATCTGGGTCGAAAAGGATGAAACAAACTCATAGAACATCTTCTTAATGCACACATCACAGATCTGCTGCAGCCTGTCATACTCATCCTCCAGCACTACGCCATCATACGTGTAGGTCAGGACAGTGCCATCGCCTTTTGGCGTCAATTCAAAGATCATCTTCGTTCCCGTCCAGTCAAAATCGTCCGTCGAACGCCGGCTCGAAGTGGTGATCCACGCAATTTTCTCATTCGGCACGTATTCGATCACTTGGTTGGTTGAATAATGCGAATCCCCGATCCGGAAGATGAACTCGGACCCCGCTTGCAATGCCGGTCCCACAAAATCCTCCGGCCACCAATTCGCAAAGTCAAGGACATGCGCAAACACGTCGGCAACCGGCTTCGCCACCTCGATATCGACGGTGCAGATAGTTTTCTGATAGCTGTCTTTTAGCATAATAAGTAACTTAAAAGTTACATAAATATAGGTAACTTTTAGGTTACAAAACAAATTTTATTGCAGGTATTTTCGCAAAGTCTTCATTACCCCCTCCTTATACAGCTTCCCGATCGGTATCTCCACCTCCCCGATACCGATAAACTCCCCCGTATAGGAGTTGATCTTTGACTGGGAGACGATGTACGACCGGTGCGTCCGCAGGAAGCCGGAGGCTGGCAGCATCGCCTCCACCGCCGCCATCGAATGTTTGGTGATCACCAGCCCATGCGTCGTCAGGATCTTAATATAATTCTTCATCCCCTCGATATAAAGGATATCCTCCAGCATCACCTTCACCATCTTTCGGTCGGTCCGAAAATACAGCCATCCCTCCGCCGGATCACCCACCCGGTCAGGCGCCGCCGCGGGGCCCGCTGCAACAAAGCCCGCCGCAGATGATGCCGCCGTCCCAGAGCTAACACCAATCAACAACGAAGCCTTATGAACCGCCTTCAAAAACCGCTCGAACTGGATCGGCTTCAAAAGATAGTCCACCACATCCAGCTCAAACCCCTCCAGCGCGAACTCCGGGTATGCCGTCGTTAATATCACCTTCGGCGGGTTGCGAAGGATGCGGAGAAGATCGGTTCCCAGCAGTTCAGGCATCTGGATATCCAGGAAAAGCAGGTCCACCGGCTGCTGCCGCAACAGGTTCAACGCCTCCACCGCATTGCCGCACTCGCCGGTCAAGTGCACCGACGGCTCGCGGCCGACAAACCGCACCAGCACCTCCCGCGCCAGCGGCTCGTCATCAACGACAAGGCATTTGATCCGTTGCAAGCCGTTATCCATGAGCGGCATTTATATTCACAAGTTCCAACTTCAAATTGACGATGAACAGATCTGGCTCCGAAAGAATGCTCAGCTCATGCCTGTCCGGGTACAGCAAATCCAGCCGCTTGCGGACATTGGTCAGCCCGATTCCCTCGGAAAAAAGCTCGCCACCCGGCAGTTTCCCGTTGATCAGCTTCACCGCCAGTCGCCCACCATCTACCTCGGCCTCGATACTCACCCAGGGCTGGTCCATCATTTGGCTCGTCCCATGCTTAAAACAATTCTCTACCAGCGGTAGCAGCAACAACGGTGCGATCGCATACCCATTGGTCTCGGCCGGTAGTCGGGTGTTCAGTTCCAGCGATCCATACCGCACCCGTTCCAGCTCGATATAATCGCGAATCAGCGTCAGCTCCTTCGAAAGCAGCACCAGCGGCCGGTCACATTCATAAAGGATATACCTCAGCAACGCCGATAGTTGCACCAGCATACCCGAAGCAACGGGCGAAGTGCTTTCAGTCGCCGAATAGATATTGTTGAGGGTATTGAACAGGAAATGCGGATGCAGCTGCGCCTTGAGCGACTGCAGCTCCGCATCCAGCCTCTCCCGCTGAAGCACGCTGTTGAGGTATTCTTTCTCATACCAATGTTTCGCCAGCTTCAGCGCGGCGGCCGCGCCGGCCACATTCAATATCGCGCGGAGCGCGAAGAGGAATCCGTAAGGCAGGCTTTGCCACAAATTCTCCTGCTGGGCCAGTGGGAAGTTCACGACCTTGCCATTCTTCATCACAACCGAAATATTGCGATTCGTGACCCACTCGTATAAAGAGTTATGCAGCAGGATATCGGCGATGGCGGCAATAAACCCACCGAGTACCGTCAGGACTACTGCCCAAAGGGCCGCCTGCCTGTATTTCGACTGCAGTAGGAACCTGGGGATCACCCAATAGAGTAGGGTATAGACCAGGAAGACCTGGCCCGGCAGATACAACAAGGGTTGCAGCACATGTTCCTTGAAGGCACCGGGACTTATCTCCACCCCGAACAACGGCCGTATCCCCAGTCCCAGCAATCCCAACCCGAGCGATGCCACCACCCAAAAACTCAGGTGCCGGGCAAGTCGCCAGGTCCAAATGTCCGAGTAGAGGAAAGGAAGCCGTTGCATACCTGAAATTAGCAATTCCTTTCATCGGTTGTAGAATAACCACCGCAATTTCCACCAATCGACGGCATTTGGGGACGAATGCAGCCCGTCCCCTGCAATGAAGTATATCTCCCCATTCACCCCCTCCCGGTGGAAATCCCGGCAAACCAAAAAGAATAAACAAAACATTTGCTGAAAAAAATATGCGCCCCATCCTCCTGCTCCTGTGCGTCGCCGCATCCCTCCCCGGCTTCGCCCAATCCCGCCTTACGGGCGCCGTTCGGAACAAAGAAGGCCAACCTCTCGAGGCCGCGACCGTTTTAGTACACCGCCAAAAAGATTCCTCCGTCATCCGCTCGGCAGTCACCGGCCACACCGGCAGCTTTACCCTCGATCGGATTCCCGCGAACAACTATTTCCTGTCCATTACCTCCGTGGGGTATGCCAATTACACCAGCGACCCGATCCATCTCGACTCCGCCGGTTCAAAGCAACTCACCGTCGTCCTGGCTCCCGCCGCCACAAACCTCGAGGCGGTATCCGTCATCACAAAAAAGCCTTTCGTCGAATGGAAGCTCGACAGGATGATCGTCAACGTCGGGTCCTCCCCCTTCTTCACCCCCGGTATGTCGGCCCTCGAGGTCCTCGAACGCTCCCCCGGCATCGAAGTGGATTATCTGCACAATACCATCGGGCTCGTCACAAGACCCGGCACCACGATCTATATCAACGGAAGAAGAACCTACCTGGCCGGTATCGATCTCCTCAACTACCTCCGCGGCCTCCCCGCCGGCTCGATCGAAGCCCTCGAGATCATCTCCCAGCCATCCGCCCGCTACGATGCCGCCACCGGCGGCGGCGTGATCAATATCCTCCTCAAAAAGAACCAGGCCGATGGCCTCATTGGCAGCGTCACGGCCAGCACAATAGCAGGCTACTATTTCAAGACGCGCGACAACTTGATGCTCAACTGGCGCGAGAGCAAAGTAAATGTGAATTTCACCATAGGCTATTCCGACAACAAGACGTACAACGGTCAGCAGGCGACATCGTCTTTCCGCACCGCCTATGGCCAGCCGTTCACCCAGTACCAGCAGTACACCACCTCCACCATCACCGGCTCCCGGTCCTACACCCCTCAGCTGGCGCTGGATTACCAACTCTCAAAAAATACCTCGCTGGGTGTCCAGCTGCAAGGCCTCTTCAGCGACAATCATTCTATCACCGGTGGCTTCGTCAACTTGTTAGACAGCAGCAAGCAGTTGATCCAACAACAACCCGTACCCACTCTAAGCCGCAACACCGTCACAAATCCCGGAGTCAATCTCAACTGGCAACAGAAATTCGGCGGCGGCCGCGAGCTCTCCACCGATGCAGATTACCTGCATTATCATTCGCCCGGCGTTCAGGACTCCTACGGCCTGAATGGATCGCTCCCCTCCGACATCGATATCGCAGCATTCAAAGCCGACTACAGCCAGCCCATCGGCCCCCAGGGCAAGGATCAGGACACAAAGCTCGAAGCTGGGATAAAGTCCAGCTATGTCCGAACCGACAATAACTCGCAATATGTCCAGTATGACTCCCTGCAAAAAAGCTGGAACTCCGATATCCCGCTAAACAATCACTTCATCTATTCGGAGAACATCAACGCCGCCTATATAAATCTTACCCGGCAACTATCAAAAAAATGGAGCATAGAATTCGGCCTGCGGGGCGAACAGACGATCGCAAAAGGCCGCGAACTCGTCCAGGGCGGCAATTTCCGCCACCAATACTTCAATATCTTTCCCACCGGCTATGCCGGCTTTACCCCCAATGACAAACACTCGTTCACCCTCAGCTACTCCCGCGGTATCGGCCGCCCCAGCTACCTCGACCTGAATCCCTTTCGCTACGTCATCAACGCCTACAACGTCCGCCAGGGTAACCCGGCGTTGCAACCCGATTTCGGCAACGTCATCCAGTTCGAATACCACTACCGCTCGGAGTTCAACGTCGGCCTGGTCTGGTATCACGGAGACAACCTGCAGGCGCGGGTCTACCAATCCACCGGCCAGGGCGACAGCCTGGTCACCATCCTCACCCGGACGAACGTAGCCTTCCGCCGGAACATCTTTTTATACTTCAGTTTCAACAAGGCCCTCACAAAATGGTGGAACGCAAGCTGGTCCGTCGTGTTCATCAACGCCAAGCTCGAAGACCCCGCGAACACCGGCTACCCCGTGGATCATCTCACCGGTGCAAAACTCAATTTCAACAACCAGTTCCCGCTCGGCAAAGGGTACAGCCTCGATCTCCGCGCCAACTATTTCACCCACTGGATGGAAGGCATCCGCATCCACCATCTCCCGGTATGGAACAACTCCGTGGCGGTCAATAAGAAGCTTCTCCACGACAAGGCGACCCTGACGCTAAACCTTAGCGATCCCTTCCACGTCTTTCGCCCCGGCCAGATCACCGACGCCACCGCCTTCTTCCTGCGCACCGACAACCTTCCCGAATCCCGCTACCTGACCATCACGGCAAACTACCGCTTCGGCAAAGCAAAGCAACAACACCGCCGGCACGACGGCGGCAGCTCCGAAGAACAACGGCGGGTGAATTTATAAATGCAAGGATGGTCAAACAAAGCTTACCCGGCTCTGCTCTCCTGCTCGAGGTTCAGCCGTTTGAACATCTCTTTGGTTATCACCTTACAATTGGCGGCGATCTCGTCCGCCGTACAACTGATGACCTGGAGGTTTGTAGGAATACCGTTGCGGGACTCGACGAGATCGAGATGCAGCGAATCGGTCTCTCTCGGCAAGTGGCAACCCCGCAGTTTTCCAAACAACTCCGTCGCGAAGTCACAGTCCCCGCCGAGGCTGAAATTGCCGTACGCTTCAAAACCACCGGCAGTACGAAGCCGGCAAATGACAAAATATTCCGTTGTCATAAGAAGTAATGGTGGAATCCCGTATACTCACCGGCGCCGCCGGAGTAACGGGATTCGCTTATATATAGATACTACGTCTTAGAGCCGGGCAGGATCGTTAATAATCCATGTCCATTCCAGGGGCTGCCGGCGCAGGTGCCGTCTCCTTCTTCGGCCGGTCGGAAATAACACATTCCGTCGTCAACAGCAATCCGGCGATCGAAGCGGCATTCTCGAGCGCAATCCGCGTAACTTTTGTCGGGTCGATCACCCCGGCTCCCAAAAGCGGCTCGTACTGTTCCGTCCGCGCATTGAACCCGTAGTCTTCCTTACCCTTCCGCACCTCTTGCACAACGATGCTGCCCTCCAGCCCGCAGTTGCGGACTATCTGCCGGAGCGGTTCTTCGATGGCCTTGCGAACGATGGCGATTCCGGTCGTTTCGTCGGGGTTGCTGCCGGACAGGCTGCCCAGGGCCTCGAGCGCCCGGATATAGGCGACACCACCCCCGGGCACGATCCCCTCTTCGATCGCGGCACGGGTCGCATGCAACGCATCGTCCACCCGGTCCTTCTTTTCCTTCATCTCCACTTCCGTCGCAGCACCCACATACAGCACGGCTACGCCACCGCTCAATTTCGCGAGCCGCTCCTGCAGCTTTTCCTTGTCATAGTCGGATGTGCTGGCGGCTATCTGCGCCTTTATCTGCGCGACCCTGGCCTGGATAGCTTCCTTCTTACCCTTGCCCCCGACGATCGTGGTGTTGTCCTTATCGATGGTGACCGCATCGGCCGTGCCAAGATAGCTGATATCGGCGTTTTCAAGCTTATAGCCGCGTTCCTCACTGATGACGATACCGCCGGTCAGTACGGCAATGTCTTCCAGCATTTCCTTGCGCCGGTCCCCAAAGCCGGGCGCCTTCACCGCCGCAACCTTCAAAGTTCCTCTCAGCTTGTTCACCACCAGCGTCGCAAGGGCTTCCCCATCGAGGTCTTCCGCAATGATGAGTATCGGCCTGCCGCTTTGCGCGGTTTTCTCCAACAGCGGAAGCATATCCTTCATCACGCTGATCTTCTTATCGTAGATCAGCACGTAAGGGCTCTGCAATTCGGCTTCCATTTTCTCGGCATTCGTGACGAAGTATGGGGAAATATACCCCCGGTCGAATTCCATCCCCTCTACGACCTCCACGGTCGTCGCCGTTCCTTTCGCCTCTTCGACGGTTATGACCCCTTCATTGCCGACTTTGGTAAAGGCTTCCGCAATGAGGCTGCCGATCGTTTCATCGTTATTTGCCGAAACCGCAGCTACCTGGCGAATCTTATCGCTATTGTTGCCGACTGTTTGCGACTGCTTCTTCAACTGGTCGACGACCACCCCGGCGGCTTTGTCGATCCCCCTTTTCAGGTCCATGGGATTGGCTCCGGACGCCACATTTTTCAGGCCTTCCGATATAATGGCCTGCGCCAGCACCGTAGCCGTAGTGGTTCCATCGCCGGCGGCATCGGCCGTTTTCGAGGCTACCTCCTTCACCATTTGCGCGCCTATATTCTCGATGGGGTCCTCCAACTCGACCGCCTTGGCCACGCTGACCCCGTCTTTGGTGATGGTCGACGCGCCGAACTTCTTTTCAAGCACTACATTCCGCCCTTTAGGGCCAAGCGTGACCCTTACCGCATTCGCGAGAGTGTCGACGCCCTTTTTCATGCGATTCCTTGCATCCGTATCAAAGAAAAGTTGCTTTGCCATTGTACATGCAATTTTTAATTGTTTGAAAATAAGGTTATGAGAAAGCGGCCGGCTAGACGATGGCCAGGATATCCGACTCGCGCACGATCAGCAGGTCTTCGCCTCCGACCTTTAATTCCGTGCCGGCATATTTGCCATAAAGCACCATGTCTCCTTCTTTAACGGTGACGGGCTCGTCTTTTGTACCGGGCCCGGCGGCAACCACAGTGCCGCGCTGCGGTTTTTCCTTTGCCGTATCGGGAATGATGATACCTCCGGCCGTTTTTTCTTCCGCCCGGGCGGGCCTGATGATTACTCTGTCATGAAGCGGCTTGAACTGCGTTGTACTTGACATAATTTTATGATTTTGAATTGTTAGAACAAAACTCATTAACTACGGTCAATTACTTGAAATAAAGCTTGAACGGTGAAGATCGCCGATCAAGCAATATGCCAAACCAAAAAAATGAAAATTTTTCAGTGCGTTCTGTCAGATTTTCTTGTCAAAATTTCCGTCTGAATATCTCCTAATTTTGCACGCCGACCTGGTCAGGAAATAACAGCAGGATTATGATCAAAGGACTTTACGAGACCCATTTGTTCGTGGCTGATATCGATGTTTCGATCGAATTTTACAGCAACATGCCCGGTCTTGAGCTATGTCGTTATGAAACGGAGCGTAGGGTGGCCTTCTTTTGGATAGGTGCCAGTCCAAAGGAGGCGATGCTTGGATTATGGGAGAAACCCCGGGGGCAAATTGACAAAAGGCACTTTGCATTCCGCTGTGAGGCCGAAGATGTTCTGAATTGGGCGGTGCCGTTCTTAAGATCCCGGAATATCAAACCCTACAATTTTTTAAATGACGGAAATGAAAGACCGATGGTCTTTGCCTGGATGCCGGCGGTAGCTATCTATTTCGAGGACCCGGACGGACACGAACTGGAGTTTATAGCCGTCCTGGAAGGCCGGCCAAGGCCTGAATTGGGAGTTATTTCTTATGATGAATGGGAAAAAGTCAATTCAGTACGATAAAATCGTCATGGACGAATATCACCGCCGCCCTCGCATCTCCAGGACCAGCGGGAAAATTGGCTAACAGAACGGGAACAATGGGCATTCTTTCGTCCCGGGTTGTATGCGACTTTTCTGGGCTAATAAACATCATAAAAATTAATTTACAATAGTCAGTAAGGACTTTTCATCAACACGCATCATCAAACTGGGGCCGAAGGCCCCTTTACCCATTTCGCTTCTCCTGCTGGCCGATGAGGCTTGGGAGGCCGTTGACCGGTATATACACCAAAGTGATGTCTATGTCCTCTTAAATGGCATCGGCCGGCAGATCGGCGTATTTGTGCTTCATCGCAACGGGCCCGAAGAGCTCGAAATAAAGAATATGGCAGTTGATGAGCAAGTGCAGGGTAGGGGGCTGGGCAGTTATATGCTGGCCGAAGTGCATCGTATTGCGGAGGCCGTCGGTTATCAAAGGATTGTCGTAGGCACGGCCACCGTTGGCAGACAGCTTGGGTTTTACAGAAAGAATGGTTTTCGGGACTTTGGCATGCGAAAGAATTTTTTCATCGAGAACTATCCCTATCCAATTTTTGAAGGCGAAGAAAGGGTTTGTGATATGATCTTGCTCGTAAAGAATGTTCAGGCCGCCAATAACATCGGCCATGAAAGGCGATAACAGGTCATTCCTTTACCGATACCGTCAATTCCTTCCCTGCGTCCTCATGCTCATGAACCACTGCGTGTACATACTGGTATTTTAAATGATCGTAAAGCGAATGCTTGTCCACCAGCATGGATATAAGACTGGCGATCATCCCGGCCAGCATCAAATGAAAGATCACATTGTGCCTGTCTGTCATTTCCAGCACGAGGATCGCCGAAGTAAAGGGCGTCCGGGTCACGCCGGTGAGGAAGGCGACCATTCCCGACAATATCAACATATTCGTATCGGTATCGGCCAGGTGCAGCCAGCCCGAAAGGGTCGAACCGATACTTGCCCCGGCGCCGAGCGCAGGCGCAAATATCCCGCCGGCAGCGCCGGTCGTAAAACAAAATATCGGCCCCGCCGTGCGTAGAAAGGGCATGTACCAACTGCTGTACTTCGCAGATGTGAAAAGACTGGATGTGATCAGGTCCTTTCCGGACCCCATCGCTCTCGCATTGACAAACAGTCCCAACGTAACCAGTATCACCGCACACGTGGAAACATAGAGGATATGCTGCCACGAATATCGGAATTTCTGCTTCCAACGAAAGATCCCCAGGATCAGTTTCGACATCCCGCTGCCCGCCAGGCCCGCGATCAGCGCAACAACGGCGATCCAAAGGAAAATATAGGAGGATAAATGACCCACGTCGGGATAACCGAGATACAGGTATGGACCTAACAGCCCCTGTGCCGTAAGTCCCGCAATGATGATTGCCGTGAAGAGCGCCGTCTTGAAATAGCTGATATGGGTGCGTGTCAATTCCTCCACGGCGAAGACGATGCCCCCCAACGGCGTATTGAACGCCGCGGCCAGACCGGCCGCGGCGCCCGTCATGATCATATTTCTCTTGGATATCTTCGGCCACCAGGCGGGCAGCCATTCGTTGATCTTTCGAAAGATACACCCCGCCACCTGGATCATCGGCCCCTCCCTGCCGATCACCCCCCCGCCCAAAGCCATCGTCAGGCTTGACACGAACTTGATAAACAAAATCCGAAGATTCAGCAACTTGGCTACCTTTTGGTTAAACCGCGGCGTGGCAAGCTCGATAGCGGCCATGACCTGCGGTATTCCACTGCCCCTGGAATAAGGAGCCCATTTCTTTACCACCCACCAGGCGGCGATAAAGCACGCCGGGCTTATAATATACAACGACCACGCGCGAGTATGCAGTATGTATTGGGTTCCCCTTTCCGCTAACGCAAATAGCCTGGCATATAGCACGGCGATCAATCCCGTAAGTGAAGAAGCAACCCAAAAAGGAACAGCCTGCAGGATGTTTTGTTTTACTTTTTCATTTCTGATGCTTTCAAAGGCTCTTTTTGCCGCGATGCGTACTCTGGTGTAAATGCCCATACTGTAAAGGTAAAACAAATGGCGGTCCCGCGTTGTCCAATCAGATGTCCATCCGGCAAGCGCGTTCGTCTGGATCCTGCCGGCGTCCAAACGCATCGAGCGCCACTCCAATGCTCCGGGTTAACTCGGTCGATTTCTGACTGTCGCAATGCACCCAACCGGAGGCCTTCTTGATTATCCTGACCTCCGGGATGGCAGGACAACTCCCATGGTGCGGCGAACGAATGTCCCGCACGGCATAATAGGTTGGATTGCAATGAATCTCGACCTCCGCGCAGAGTTGGATGGTTATCGCACCCCGATCCAATTGGTACTCGAAGGAGATAAGGAACGATTTGGAAACCATGATACATAGGTTTATCAGGTCAGTGTCGGCGCAGAACGATCCTTATTCACATGGCGATGTCGATCGCATAGAGTAGGCGGAATGGTAGCTCGTGAAGTTATATAGCTGACATTAACGATCGATTAAATGCGGATTAGAGAATGATTAGAAATGGAGTCTCTCCAGGCGGGCCAACGGCAACATATACCTTGATTAGGAGCGCAGGTTTCCGAGAGCGCCAAGCAACGAAATAACGGATTGCGGCGTAGGAACGTTAAAATTAGCATACGACGCCTCTTGCCCGACCTTTATCGTAAAAGCATGCCTGCTGTCGGCCAACGCACGGAACATATCTTCATCGGTTCGATCGTCGCCAATGGCAAGAATGAAATCGCCCGTTTCCCGGCGAAGCAGGCTCCGGACCGCACTTCCTTTGTCGATGTCCCTGTTCCGAACCTCGAGTATCTTCTTTCCGATCGTCACCTGGACCGGCAACCCGGCCGTGACTTCGATAAGCGCCGAATACAAGCTCATCTTTATTTTATCGGCCAATTGTGGATGCGCATTCCTGTAATGCCAGACCAGTGAAAAGTTCTTTTTCTCGACGAACGCACCCGGGCATTCCCCGGTATATTCATCCATCACCTGGATCACACGGTGTTTCCATTCTTCAGCGGGCAGCGCGACTTTCTCCCATCCTTCCCCCCGGTACCTGACCTGCGCACCATGCTCCGCAACGATATGGACTGGAAGATGCCCCAGCCAGCTCTCCAGCACAGTGGCGTCCCGGCCGCTGATGATGCAGACGGAGTTCCGTTCATCCGCTGCAAGGAGGCTGAGCGTTTCCAGCACATTCTCCCCAGGTCTCGCCTCCGATGGCTGGTTGAAAAAGGGCATCAGCGTGCCGTCATAGTCCAAAAAAAATTGCCGCCTGGCGGCGCCCCGGTAACTTTCGAGCAACTGACGTTGGGAATAGGCGTCGAAAAAACGCGCCCGGAACTCCTGCCGGCGGCTCCGGGCAGATTGTAATGCCAGCAAATATTCCTTGCCCCATCGCGAAATATCATGGCGGCTAACGGATTCGCGTATCTCTCGCATGCGGTGCCGTTGCTCTTCCGGCGACATGTCCAGACCGGTCTTTATTGCCTGGGCTACTTTGGCGATATCATATGGATTGACGGCAAGCGCGCCGCCGAGCTGCTCGGCGGCTCCGTCGAGCTCACTCAGGATCAATACTCCCGCTTCGTCGATCCGGCTGGCCGCGAACTCCTTTGCATAGAGATTCATGGCGTCCCGCAATGGAGTCAATAGAGCGACATCACACAGCCGGTAAAGGGGCAGCAATTCTTCAAAAGACAAGTTCCGGTACAAATACAATAACGGTTGCCATCGAAGGTTGCCAAATTTACCGTTGACCTGGCTGACGCTCTCATCGAGCAATTTCTTTCGTTCGGCATATCGGGTATGATTTTCCCGCGAGGGAATTATAACGAAGATAAAGACGACATGGTCATGGTGGTCGCCGTACTCCTGCAGGAATTTCGCGCATGCATTTATCCGGTGAAGGATGCCTTTCGTATAATCCAGGGTATCGATGGAAAATACGATCTTCTTACCATCGAAACGTTGTCGGAGTTCGGTGAATTTTGCTTGCATCGCCGCCGTTTCCGCCGGCGCATTGAAAGAAGAATACTCTATGCCCACGGGAAAGACTCCGGTCCTCACCAGGCGGTTCCCGACCTCGATGGTTTCGCCATCCCCGGCCGTCTCCACAGTCAGCCGGACGCAGTTACGGAAATGCGCCGCATATTCTGCTGTTTGGAAGCCGATGAGGTCGGCGCCAAGCATGCCTCTGAGAAGGCTCTCCTGCCAGTCGCCGGGAAGATGACGGAAGATCTCGAATGAAGGAAAGGGGATGTGAAGGTACGTTCCGATGGTTAGTTCCGGTATCCGCTGCCGCAATAAACCCGCCAGGTGCAATAGCTGGTGATCATGGATCCAAACCGTATCGCCGGGCCGCAGGTAACGTTCGAGACTGTCGGCAAACTGGCGATTCATATCGAAATAATCCTCATACGCGCCGGCAGGGATTTCCACATAGGAGGGAAAATAATGGAACAACGGCCACAAAACACTGTTGACAAATCCCCTGGAAAGAGTTTGATGATGCCTCGCAGGCAGGAATATGGGATACCAGTCGTAACCGTTCTCCGGTAATTGATCTTTTAGCAATTCCCACTTGTCAGGCTTGCAGGGCGCTACCCCGGCCCAGCCGGCCCCGGAGAATTCCTTATCACCGGCCGCTATACCCACTCCAAGAAAAGCCGAGATGGCGGCCGCAATACCGCCATCGGCCGTCGCAGCGGAAATCCGGTTGGTCTGCTCCGGGAACTCCAACGGAAGTCGCCCCGTTACAATGAAAAGCCTGCATGGTGTCGCCAATTTGTGTTTTTTTGTTAATCGCTTGTAAATGTACCCCGGCCGCCAAAGATTGGCATTAAAAAGAAATTAGAATGTCATTAGAAACTGGTTTTCGGGGGTGACAGGCTTCATCCCGATTTTGGCATAACGTATATTCCGGGAATGAAATTAGCCACTCAAATTTTCCTGGGTTTTTTGATCGCCATTTCGATCGACCTGCTGGATTCCTTTGTCAACTACCTGCTAACCCTGCGGGTCAAGACGACATCGGAATTTTTGATGCGGTCGGAGGCCGTCATCCGGCATTCCGGCGCCCTCAATAAGGATATGGTAAAAATGCAAAGCGCCTTCAGGGGGTTCTTGCTGACCGGCGATCAGCATTTATTGCAGCCGTTCGATGAAGGATCGAAAGCCCTGCCGGACGCCGAAAAACAAATGCAGCAATTGGCTACCCTGCGTGATCAGGCAGTGATCGTCGATTCGATCCTTGCCCTCCATCACCGCTGGGTGGAATACGCCGGCGAGCTGATCGCGATCAGGAAAGGATCAGGCTCCGGCGTTCGGCCATCAGAGGAATTTAGCCGTCTGCTCGACACCCGGATGGGGAAAGGTGTCGGTCAGGAATACAGCGGGCGGATCGCCGCGCTGTTTAATGCCTTTGACGAAGCAGAGTACCGGCAAAGGGATCTCCGGCGCAAAGAACTGGCGGACGCCATCGACCGTACCGATCGTTTTTCTTTGCTCTTCAGCATCCTGCTGGTGCTCGTAGGATTGAGCATCGCTCTTCTCCTGGTACGCAATATCTCGCGCCGTATCGGCCCGTTGGTCCGCCTGGCGGAAAGGATTTCGCAGGGAGATTTCGGTAGGGTAAACGATAAAAAGCGCGATGAATTGAGCAGCCTTTCGGCTTCCCTGAACCTGATGTCCGAAAAATTATCCAGTACCATCGGCGAACTGGAGAAAAAGAACGCCGAACTCAACCAATTCGCCTACGTGGTCTCCCATGACCTCAAAGCGCCTGTTCGCGGGATCTCGAACGTGGTCCGCTGGATCGAAGAGGATCATGCCGCCGAGATCACGCCAACCGTGCGAAAATACCTCGATTATATCCCGGACAGGATCGCCAGGATGGAAGCCTTGATCGACGGTATCCTGCAATACGCCCGGGCGGGTCGGGAAGGAACCGCAAAGGAACCGGTAGACGTCGGCGACCTCGTGGCCGATTTGATTGAATTGATCGTTCCGGATGGTTATATCGTTCGGACAGACCGCCTGCCCGTAGTGTTCACCGAGAGACTTCCTATGCAACAGGTGTTCAGCAACCTCATCGCCAATTCAGTCAAATATGGCACACCGGGTACAACGGTGATCACGGTCGCCGGCATGGATTCCGGGGCGTATTATGAATTTGCGGTAGAGGACAACGGCCCTGGCATCGAACCGGAATACCACGAAAAAATATTCGGACTGTTTCAAACGCTCCGCGAAAAGGCCGACAAGGAAAGCACTGGCATAGGTCTTTCTATTGTTAAAAAGATAGTGGAAGAGCGCGGCGGGACCATCCGCGTCGTTTCTTCCCCCGGCAACGGAGCAAAATTTATCTTTACATGGCCAAAGAGTACGGTATGAAAAAAAAGATTATCATGGTCGTCGAAGACGACGAACTGGATGTTATGAGCGTTCGCCGCTCGCTTAATACGCTCGACCTGCCCTACGAATTGTACACGGCATTCAACGGCATCGAAGCGCTGGAACTGCTCCGCGGGGCCGCCGCAAAGCCCGCAATGGACTTTCTTCCGGACATCCTGCTGCTGGATCTCAATATGCCCCGGATGAACGGCTTGGAATTCCTCACCGTCATTCGGGCAGACGATCGCCTGAAGTCCATACCGGTCTACATAATGACGACATCCGGCGAACAAACCGACCGCGCCGCCACCGACCGCCTCGGCGTATCCGGCTACCTGATCAAACCCATGGGCTATGCCAGCGGCCACAAACGGGTCGATTCAATGGAACATTTCGTTCAGTTTTATTTGCGGAAATTAATGACCGGCGGAGAGGATAACTAATGAGCACCCATATGACGCTTCACACCATTGCAGTGATCTCGCTGGATACCGCAACCCTATGTTGTGCCGGTCCATTGGGGCTGGGGAAAGACCTTCACCTTGACAGCTCCTTGTACGGCTCCACATCCAATACCTGTATTTTTGAATCCGGCGGGAGCAGATCGCTGATATGACGGTGCCCGGAAAACCCGGAAGTGCCGCTTTCCGTTTTGGGATTCACAAGGATCATATCCGCCATGATCGTCTCGGCGCAATGCAAGGTGGCTTTCGCGGTATCCTGCAGGACCGTCGCGGAAAATTCGATCGGCTGCTGAAGTTTCTCCTGCAGTCGATTATACGCTTTCAGGAATATTGGCGGCAACGTTGACGCTCTGTCGGCCTGCCGGTCCTGGAATACCAACAGGTGCACCTGGGCACGGTATTTCCTGGCCAGTGCCACCGCCCACTCGAGCTTCCTTTCCGGTAGAAAATCCCGGATTGGGACCAGGATCAACCGCGTCTTGCCCGCCGCCCCGGGCTTTACCGTCAATACCGGGCAGTTGCTTTGCTTCGCGATAATGCCCGGCGAGACACCCCGGGACAACGACCAGCGTCGCGGCGGATCGGCTTTGGCGAGGACAACCAACGCAGGCTTTAACATCCGGACGCATTCGACGATCATTTTTTCTACCGAACCACCCTGTAAGACATGCGTCTTCACCCGTGCCGAAGGGTACTTCTCCCTTATTTTATGCCGAAGTTGTTCGAATTCCTTCTCTACCGCCCATAATTTGAATGCGTGTTCCGGACCCCGGCCCGAATGTATAACATGAAGCAGATGCAACTCGGTCGCATCCTGTCCTGCAATCCCAACCGCTTTCTTTATCGCGATATCTGCTTTGGGCGAAAAATCGACCGGGATGAGAATATGGGGAAAAAGATTTTCCACTATAAAAGCCGCCTTTTTGAAAGGTAAGGTAGCCACGCGTTCTTAAACCCGTATTATAAGCGCATTAGAATTTGGTTAGAGCGGGGCAGCCCCGCAATCCCTCGCCGGAAGCAAACGGGCGACGCATTGGTCATCGAAAAGCCGTCCGGCTCGGGATTGGAAAATGCTGGGTATCAAGGCGGAACTGTGGGCGGAGACAAAATAGGGATCGCAGTAAAAAAAGTTAGAATACGATGAGGAATTGCCTATTTTCGGGGCTATGCGGTGGCTGATCTTCCTTTTATTGCTGGTAGCCGGAATGGATGCAGATGGACAGGCAAAGATATATCCCTTTTCCAAACTGGATATTCAGGACGGATTGTCGAACAACGGCATCACCACCATTTTTAAAGATCGGCGGGGGTACATCTGGATCGGCACCTCGCTCGGCCTCAACCGCTACGACGGGTATTCTTTCAGGGTCTTCCGCCACGAGGATTCGGATTCCAACAGTCTTACCGATGACAATGTCCAACGCATCTTCCAGGGACCCGGCGACAAACTGTATATCAGTGGCGCCACCGGCGGCGTCGACGTCTACGATCCCCTGACCGAACGTTTCATGCCCGGCACGGACGGGTTTTTTCGGGCGCACGGTCTCTCACGGTCAGGCATCGTCGGGATCATCACGGGAAAGGACAACGATTATTATTTTGTCTATCAGGATTCGGGAGTTTACCGGTTCGATCCCGGCAAAGCTGCTATCCGGCTGGGTCCGCAACGAAGCGGCCCCGCGGCGAGTCCCGTCGTGGATGCCGCCCTCGATTCCTCCGGCGGCCTCTGGCTCTCCCATGAGGACGGAGCACTCCAACGGATGGACCTGTCAAACGGCCGGATCACCCAACGCATCGGGACATTGCAACTGACAAAGCCCCGGGCGCAGTTCGGATACAAAATCTTCATCGATCCGCTGGATAAGATCTGGCTCTACGCCCCGGGTAACCTCACCGGGCTCTGGGAGTTCGACCGGCATACCGGCGCACTCGCGCATTTCTGTCGCGATTCCGGCCAGGCCAGGCTCAGCAGCAATACCGTTGGTGGCGTGATCACCGATGACGATGGCCTGGTCTGGATCGCCACCGACCAGGGCGGTCTCGATCTCCTCGATAGGAAAGAGCTGACCGTCCGCTGTCTGCAGCATTCCGATGAAGAACGAAGTCTCCCCGAGAACACGGTGACGACGCTCTACCGGGACAACGCCGGCATCGTCTGGGCGGGCACTTTCAAAAGCGGCATCGCCTATTATCAACAGAACCTGTTGCGTTTCCCGCTGTACCGACGCCAGCCGGGCGTGCCCGGCAGCCTGCCCTATGACGACATCAACTGCTTCGCAGAAGACCCCGCAGGCAATATCTGGATCGGCACCAACGGCGGCGGCCTGATCTATTACGACCGCTCAAAGGACGGCTTTCACCGGTTTCGCCATGAACCCACCAATCCCAACAGCCTGTGCAACGATGTCGTGGTGACACTGGCCGTCGATCACAAAGGACGGCTCTGGATCGGCACCTATCACGGCGGACTGGATTGCTACGATGGCCGGAGGTTCATTCACTACCGGCACAAGGATTCGGACCCCGCCAGCCTCGCCGATGACCGGGTCTATGCCATCCACGAAGATTCCGACCGAGCGCTTTGGATCGGCACCATGACCGGTGGCCTCGATAGACTCGATGTAGAAAAGGGAAAATTCTATCACAACACTACCGCCACGCCTTATTCCATCCACTCCGATTACATCTCTTCCCTCGCCGAAGACTCCGCATCGAATCTCTGGATCGGAACGGGGTGGGGTATCGAGGTGCTGAGCCGGTCAACAGGTAAGTACACCCACTACACCACCGCCAACGGTCTTTCCGATAATGTCATCTTTGGCATCACCCGTGATCACCTCGGAAATATGTGGGTGGCCACCCGGAAAGGACTCAACGTGCTGCAGCCCGGCCGGGATACCTTTCAGGTCTTTCAGCGAAAAGACGGCCTCCCTTCCAATTCCGTCATCGACGTCCTGGAAGACGGCGATCATCACCTTTGGGCGGGCACTTCCGGCGGCCTTTCCAGGATCACCGTTTCACAGGAAGCAGGCCGCATCCTGATCGATTGCGTAAACTTCGACGAATACGACGGGCTCCAGGGCCGGGAATTCAACCACAACGCCGCCCTCCGCACCCGGGAAGGCGAAATGATCTTCGGCGGCGGGAAAGGGTTCAACCTGTTCAGCCCCGGATCGATCGGCATTGACAGGCATATCCCTCCGGTGGTCCTCACGGGGCTGCAACTCTACAACAAGGCGGTCCCGCTGCCCGCATCGGTCCTGATGGACAGCAACCTGGTGCTGAGCTATAACGAAAACAATTTCACCCTGGAATTCGCGGCGCTCAGCTATATCAACCCCCGGAAGAATCGCTACGCATACCAGCTTTCGGGTTTCGACAAGGACTGGATGACGACGGACGGCCGCAACCCGCGGGCCACCTACACCAATATCGATCCCGGTGACTATGTCTTCCGCGTCCGCGCTTCCAATAGCGACGGGGTATGGAACAACAAAGGTGTCGTCATCCGCGTGATCGTCAGGCCCCCGTTCTGGAAGACGCCGTTGGCTTATGCCGTGTATATCCTCCTCATCGCGGCAGCCCTATACCTCGGACGATTGCAGATCATCCGGCGCGCCAAAGCCCGGTTCGCCCTGGCCGAAGAAAGGCGCGAAGCCGTCCGCATCCACGAGCTGGACAGGATGAAGATCAAATTCTTTACCAACCTCAGCCATGAATTCCGGACTCCCCTGTCGCTGATCCTTTCACCCGTGGATAAATTGATCCACAGCGCCGAAGACCCCGGCCGGCGGCAACTCGCCATGACCATCGACCGCAACGCAAAAAGGCTTCTCCATCTCGTCAACCAACTGCTCGACCTGAGAAAAATGGAGGTCAACGAACTGAAGTTGAACATGTCGCGAGGGGATATAGCGGAATTCATCCAGGCGACGACCCTATCCTTTGCAGACCTGGCGGAAGGCAAAGGCATCGCCCTGGACTATCGCTCGGACACCGACCACCTCCCGACGCTCTTCGACAGGGATAAGGTCGAACGCATCGTCTTCAATCTCCTCTCCAACGCCTTTAAATTCACCTCCACCGGCGGTAGGGTACAGGTGGATCTCGCGATCGCCGAAAACGACGAACACAGCGCCTTGCTGCAACTCCGCGTGACGGATACAGGCATCGGCATCCCCACGGAATTGCAGGAGAAGATCTTCGAATCGTTCTTCCAGGGCGATACGCCTGGACATATTCGCAACCAGGGCACCGGCATCGGCCTTGCCATTACCCGGGAATTCGTGGAATTGCACGGGGGAACCATCCGCGTCGAAAGCAGCCAGGACAAGGGCAGCTGCTTCACCGTGCTCCTGCCCGTGTCCCTCCTGCCGGGCGCCGCCGTCACCGCCACCACCGACCCAGCCATTAGCCCAGCAACAAATCCTCCCGGACTCACCGCGAATCCTTCCGCATCCGCAGCCCATCCAACCCAGCCCCCAGTCAGTCCACCCGAAGGCAACCCACCCGTACCCGCCGCCAATCCATCCACCCATGGTCCTGCCGGGAAGCCCGGCGAAAGCACCTTCAAACTGCTGCTCGTCGAAGACGATGACGATTTTAGATTCTACCTCAAGGAAAATCTCAGCCCTCTCTTTACCGTGCTCGAAGCCGCCAATGGCCGGGAAGGATGGCAGAAGACGCTTTCCGCCCAGCCGGACCTCGTCGTAAGCGATGTCAACATGCCGCTGATGGACGGCCTGACGCTCTGTGCCAAGATAAAGAACGACCAGCGGGTCCGCCATATCCCCGTCATCCTGCTTACCGCCCTCTCGGCCGAAGAAGCCCAACTCCGCGCCCTCGGCATGGGCGTGAACGACTATATTTCCAAGCCTTTCAATGTCGAGATCCTCATCTCCCGTATAAGAAACCTGCTGGACCTCAAAGGCTCCATAGAACAGACCCTGAAAAAACGGGTCGATATCCAACCCGCCGGCGTAGAACCCGAACCGGAAAGGACCGAGGCGGACTTCATCCGGGAAGCAGTCGAAGTGCTCGAAAAGAACATGGCCAACGCCGACTTTTCAGTCGAAGACTGGTCCAGGGAACTCGGCCTCAGCAGGACAACGCTGTACAAACGCATTCTCACGGTCACCGGCAAGACCCCCATCGGTTTTATCCGCCACTTCCGGATGCAACGCGCCGCCCAGCTTCTCGAAAAAACCCGCCATAACGTAGCGGAAGTAGCCTACATGGTAGGCTTCAACAATCCCAAATATTTCGCCCGCTATTTCAAGGAGGTATACGGCAAACTGCCCAGCATCTACCAGGCGGAAAAACGCAAAAGCTAACCCGGCACTCCAAAACCAACCCCTGCCCCAAGACCAGGCCCGCCCCGAAGCCGATCCCCAGGCCCACGCCCGGTGTTAAACAATTTTTACCCTAAAAATAACAGAATCACACCCCTCGCGGCAACAATTCAACCCCTTGATTTGCAAGTTGCCATACCCCCTCCTTCAATCGGGCCGCCTATTTTTGACGAGAAATACAACCGATTGCGATGCCCCATCTGGTAAGACTGCTTTACTGCCTTCTGGTAGCCGCTCCGGCTGTAGCCCATCCCCGGGCTCATTCCATTCATTCACCAATAATTGCTTGTTTATGCTAGAAAAGAAGATCAAAAGCAAAGGATCAAAACGCCTCTTGATCCTGCTGGCCTTCCTGCTTTCATGCACCCATGATTTTGCACAGACCGCCGGCCGAAAAATAACCGGCCGGGTCACCGATGCCACTACCGGCCAGCCCGTTGCCGGCGCTTCGATCTCCGTAAAGGGTAGGCCGGCCGCAGTAACCTCCAACAGCGACGGCGCCTTCAGCATCATGGCCGCAACCGGCGAATCCCTCGAGATCACCGCCGTGGGCCATCTGCCGAAAACTCTCCAAATAGCCGCCGGAACCAATGCCGTCGGCATCCTGTTGGACGCCATCTATTCGAAGCTCGACGATATCGTGGTCGTGGGCTATGGAGTGCAACGGTCCAAAGCGGTCACCGGCGCTACCGCTCACGTGAAAGGCGAAGACCTCGCCAAACTGAACACCACCAACGCCCTCCAGGCCTTGCAAGGTCAGGCTGCGGGAGTCAATATTACCTCCACCTCCGGCCAGCCCGGCGGCGGCTTTAAAGTAAATATCCGCGGCGCCGGCACCATCGGGAACGCCAATCCCCTGTATGTGGTCGACGGCGTGATCACCAGCGATATTACCTACCTCAATCCCACGGACATCGCCTCGGTCGACGTCCTCAAAGATGCCGCTTCGAGCGCCATTTACGGTATCAACGGCGCGAACGGCGTAGTGCTGATAACCACCAAAAGCGGGAAAATGGGCGCTAAGAACAGCGGGCAGATCTCCTTTGACGGCTACTACGGATACCAAAACGCTCCGCCGAAAACAAAACTGCTGAATGCAGAGCAATATGCGACCATGCAGAATGAGGCCGCTCTCAATTCCGGCCTGCCCGCCCTTTTTACCCAGTCGCAAATAAACGCGCTCGGCAAAGGGACTAACTGGCTGGACGAGATGATCGCCTCCAACGTACCCGTTCAAAACTATAGCCTGTCCGCCACCGGCGGCTCGGACATTTCATCCTATTCCCTGGGTCTCTCCTACACGCAACAGGGCGGGATCGTCGGCGGAGAAAAACTTTCCAACTATCAGCGCTATAACTTCCGCGCCAATT
Source organism: Puia sp. (assembly GCF_035546395.1). GTDB lineage: Bacteria > Bacteroidota > Bacteroidia > Chitinophagales > Chitinophagaceae > Puia. Next base: position 550,314 of record NZ_DASZXR010000002.1, read on the forward strand.
CCGAACGAAAGATGTACGACGGCGTCCTGAGAGCAGGGGAGCACCTCACCTTCTCATTTATTGATCAAAACGGCATACAAGACGGGGGGATCTATGGCAACACCCTCCGGGGCGCATTTGCAACCAGCCCCCTGCTGGCCATGTACGACTCGGCCGGACACTACCTGAGCAGCCTCAAATCCACCGTTTACAACGGCGGCCCCTGGAACACCCAGGAAGCGAATCCTTACGCCTTGATGGTCTACAACAATCAAAATGACAACAAGACGCAAAAGTTCTTCGGAGACGTCTATGCGGAATTGCAGCCGCTGAAGAATTTGAAGTTCAGGACTACCCTCGGTTTGAATTACTCCTCCTCCGCCAACCACAGTTATACCCCCGTCTATGATAACTTGTCGGTATACGCTTATAATCGATACGAAACGATCAATCAGGGCAGCTCCGTTTCGTACACCCTCAATTGGGATAATACGGCCAATTACACTTTTCGGATCAAAGACCACAGCTTCGATATTCTGGCAGGTAGCGCCACCCGTAAATACCAGGGGTCATTCGTAGGCGGCATGAATACCGGCTCCACCTTGTTCGGCACCTTTGACCGCGGTTATCTGAGTACTTCCAACGTGACCTCGATCTCGATGAGCGCAGATACCTCGGCCGCCAATAAACAAACTGTGACTCATGCCATGTCGCTGTATGGCAACGCCAATGCCGTTTACGCCCAGGCGTCTTTTTTCGGCAGGATAAACTACTCCTACCAGGAGAAATACCTCGCCTCCGCCATCTTCCGTGCCGACGGTTCCACCATGTTTTCCCAAAATCACCAGTGGGGATACTTTCCCTCCCTTTCCGTCGGCTGGGTGCTCACCAACGAATCGTTCCTGGCTTCGACCCGAAACTGGTTGAACTTCCTGAAATTAAGAGCCAGCTGGGGGTCTAACGGTAATGACGGTATCACTGCCTTTAATTACCTCTCCCTGATCAGCCTGTCGAACGCCCAATACAATTTCGGCAACAACAATACCAGCCTGACAAACGGCTCTTATCCCTCCACCATCGGCGTCGATAAAACGAAATGGGAGACCTCGCGTCAAACCAACATCGGCATCGATGCCCAAATGTTGAACAATAAGCTGAGTGCGAGCATCGATCTTTATCATAAGCTGACAAAGGACTGGCTGGTCGCCGCTCCGTTGCTCGCCACCGCCGGGGTTTCCACCAATCCCTACATCAATGGCGGCAACGTCACCAATAAAGGAATAGAGCTGCAACTGGCTTACAACGACAGGATCGGAAAGGATTTCTCCTATTCCATTTCGGGTTCCTACGCCTACAACCAAAATACGGTGAACAATATTCCCACGGCCGATGGGATCATTCACGGCGGCACGAACAGCCTGTTTGTCAATGCCCCGGAATTTTTCCGCGCGTCCTCCGGGAACCCCATCGGGTATTTCTGGGGATACAAGACTGCCGGCATCTTCCAGTCCGAAGCCGACGTCCAGGCCTGGAAGGGGAAGAACGGCGCCCTCCAGCCCTCCGCGCACCCCGGTGACGTGAAATTCGTGGACGGGAACGGCGACGGCGTCATTGACTCGAAGGATAAAACAAATGTAGGCGATCCAAACCCGCATCATGTTTTTGGATTGAGATTTTCCGGCAACTATAGACATTTCGACCTCTCCATAACGACAAGCGGTGTCGCAGGAAACAAACTCGTTCAGTCTTACCGGGATTTAGGTGCGTATGGTAACTGGACAACCGCCATCCTGAGCCGCTGGCATGGACAAGGCACCTCCAACTCAATGCCCCGGGTGACCCAAAACAACTCCAACTGGGCTGATTTTTCCGATCTCTATATTCATGACGGCAGCTACTGGCGCATCTCGAACATCACCCTGGGATACGATTTTGCAAAATTGGCAAAATGGAAGAACCTGTCGCAATTCCGTCTGTACGTCGCAGCCGAGAACCTGTTCACCTTTACCAAATACAACGGTATGGATCCCGAAATAGGGTACTCCTCCACGGACGCCAGCGGAGCCTATTCCTTCGGTCAGGGGGTTGATCTGGGCTATTATCCCCGGCCAAGAAAGACCATGATAGGGGTAAGTATCATTTTCTAATTGCTTAAAAATTACGACATGAAAAAACTAAAATATATTGCGATCGGGCTGGCGGCAGCGGCGCTGCTGACGTTCTCCTCGTGTAAGAAATACCTGACCACCGAACTCACCGCCGCCTCGCAGACCAACGTATCCTATTATAAAACGCCCGCTGATGGCTTCACCTCCCTGGTTGGATGCTACAACGGATTGGACCTGATTTGGAACGGCGAAGCCATCCCGCCATTGATGGAAGTCTTTTCCGATAACTGTTTCGGCGGCACCGGTTCCTCAGACGGCTATGGCTGGGAAATGCTGGACGAATTCAACAAGGCCATTTCGCCCTCCGACGCGTCCATCCACAGCGGCTCATGGAAAAATTATTATCAGGCGATCTATCGTTGCAATGTCCTGCTTCAAAATATGGATAAGATCGCCTGGGGCGATAGCACCGTTTTGAGAAGACAATACACGGCGGAAACAAGATTCATCCGCGCCTTCTGTTATTTCGACCTGGTCCGGCTCTTCGAAAAAGTTCCCCTGCTGACGACCCCCACCGTCGCCAACCCGCCCCAGGCAAGTCCCGATTCCACCTATGGACAGATCATGCAGGATCTTCGTTATGCTGCCGATAGCCTCCCCTCCGCCCCCTATACCAGCGTTCCCACCGGGCGGGTAACCAAATGGGCAGCCGAATCGCTCCTGGCCAGGGTCTACCTGTTCTATTCCGGCTACTATGGTAAAAGCGCCATCGGTAGCGAAACGGCGGCAACCGCCCTGGCCGCCGTCGAGGACGTGATCGCTCACAGCGGACACGCACTGGTTCCTGATTTTACTACCCTTTGGCCCGCGGCCTCATTGGCCAAAAAGGTTACCTATGCCGGCGAGTCCAACCCCGAGGTGGTCTTTTCCATCAAATATTCCTCCACCGGGGACTACAACGGAAACATCACCGGCAACGGCTGGATGGTCATGACGGGGATGCGCGAACAGAGTCTTTATCCCTACGGATATGGGTGGGGTGGCTGCACGGTTGACCCGAACCTGGTGGCGCAGTTCGATCAGACCCATGATAACAGGTACTTTGCCTCGATTACCGATATCGCTGGGGAACACCTGGCGTTCAGTAAGGCCGCGGCCAATCGCGAGTACACAGGCTACTATATGAAGAAATACAGCCCGGTCTCTGACTCCCTGAACAACCCCCTGCCCGTCAACAATTATCTGGTTGCCCAAAGCCAGGATTACTTTGCGATCCGCTATTCCGACGTATTATTGATGGCCGCCGAATTGGGCAGCCCCAACGCCGTTGCCTATTTCAACCAGGTACACCAGCGGGCCATTCCCTCCGCCACCGCGGTTACCTCGGTTTCAAAGGCCGATATCCTCGCCGAACGACGGCTGGAATTCGTCGGCGAAGGCATCCGGTATTGGGATCTGTTACGCCAGGGGCTCTCGACGGCCGCTTCGACCATCGCAGCCAATACCACGCTTTCCCTGATCAACGATGGCACCGGCACTCAACCCGGCGCCGCGACGTTGCAGGCCAATATCACCGCTACGCGCGGATTTCAGCAGATACCCAACGATCAGATCACCCTTTCGTCCGGCGTGTTGAAACAAAACGCCGGCTGGTAATTTTCATCCAAAAAATGTAAAATCGAAAAGTCATGAAAAAAATGATAAACCATGCTTGTGCAATGATGGGATGCGCGCTGCTGCTTTCCGCCTGCATGAAGCAGAATTACAGTTTGGGCCCGCTGGCCGCCAAAAGCTCTCTATCCTTCACCATTGCACCATCTTCGAAAAATCCCAATGATATCGTATTGACAAGCCTGACCCCCCGCATGACGCCGGTTTGGGTCACGCCTTTCGGCCAGTCGGAAAGGGTCCAGGACACGATCAATGTACCCTTTCCCGGCCAATATAAATTCATATATGGCGTGGAGAGCGCCGGCGGATTCGTTCAGGCCGACACGACCATCGTCACGATCAATACGCTGGATTCCGTCGCGGTAAGCACACCCGAATGGACAAACCTGACGGGTGGATACGGTAAATCGAAAACATGGGTCCTCGATATAACCCCAACAGGCACGAGTAAACTCTTCAACGGTCCCATCTACTTCGGCGGCACGGGCTGGGAATGGGACGCCGGCTGGGCCAACTGGATCTGCCCCCTCGGCGATTACGGGTCGATGACGTTCGATCTCATCGGCAACGCAAACTTTAGCTCCAATAACAAAATGCTGCCGGCTGTGGGACAAGCCACGGGAAATTTCATGCTCTATACAAGCACCAACCAGCTGTCCACCGTCGGCGCGCAATTGATCCACGATCCAACCGAGGGCGCCAATGTCGCCAATTGGTATGCAAAATTCGCCATAAAATCACTCACGGCCGACGGCCTGGAGGTCATCACACCAACCGGTCCCGGCGCCTGGTGTATCTACAATTATGTGAGCCTGGATTACTACAACACCCACTAGCCGCAAAAAAAAAGATCGACATGAACAACACACAGGCCCGAAGCACCTTGATCCGCCTTAAATGCCCAATTGCCCACCGCCCAGACCCTTGCGGCGAAAATGAAGATCGGCTGGAATCTCGGCAATTCGGCTGTGTCCGCATCCCTGTCCCTCGGCGCCTCCCTGGGTACGGGCGAATACATCGTGAAGGTATTCGGCGCCGCCGGTACCCAAACATTCAAATTGATAAAAAACAGCAAGTAGGTGAATAGCAATTATCGCAAAGCACTACCGGCATTCGTGCTGGTAGTTGCTTTAAGCGTTTCCCACACATCGGCCCAACCGTCCTCCCCCCGGCTCACAACAGCCTCCCCGGAACAGGCACAGGCTACCTTCGCCCTCGCCCCCCGGCTCAGCCTGCCAAAACTATTTGGCGACAATATGGTCCTGCAACGCAATATCCCGATCCCCATCTGGGGCCGGGCGAAGCCTGGTGCAGCCCTCATCGCAAAATTGGGAAATACATCGGCCGCCGCAAAAGCCGACCGGCAAGGCAAATGGATGCTGCGCCTCCCCAGTCATCCCGCAGGCGGCCCCTATGTCCTCACCGTCAGCGAACAGGGTAGACCGGAAAGCCGGGTCGAGTTCAGAAATATCCTTATCGGCGATGTATGGCTGGCCTCCGGCCAATCCAACATGGAATTCCCGGTACAACAAGCGAAAAATGCCGCGAGGGAAATTGCCGCCGCATCCTATCCCGACATCCGCCTGCTCATCGTCGGCCACAGCAAAAAGCTTACTCCGCAAACCGATATGCCCACCACCGGGTGGAAGCTTGCCGACTCGGATAATGTAAAACGATTTTCAGCCGTTGCCTGGTTCTTTGCCCGGCAGATCCACGCGGAACAGCACGTGCCCATCGGTGTTATCCAAAGCACATGGGGTGGAACACCGGTACAGGCCTGGACAAGCAAAGAGAGATTACTGTCCTCGCCGATAACCGGTAGCGCCGCCCTTGCAAACGATACGCTCACCGAAAACAATTTCTTGCAGGATAGCCTTGACCAGGCCCGCTATTGGGACATCGTAGCGCATTCGCAAAACAACGCGGATAAGCAGGTCCCCATGCCGGATTACAATGATGCCGGCTGGCCCAGGGTCGATATGCCCCGCGTCATCAAAGATTTCGGCATCGGACATTACGAAGGGATCATGTGGCTGCGCAAAAAGCTCCTGTTACCGGCCGCTTTCGAAGGCAGGACGCTCACCCTCCATCTCGGTCACCCGGAAATGAATTACTCGCTGTATGTCAACGGAGCTGAAATTTGTAAGAACGTCTGGAACGCCGCCCCGGGTCATTCCTACACCCTTCCTCCCGCCATCCTGCACAAAGGGGAAAACGTCATTGCGATCAGGATGTCCATGCTCTGGGGTGGGGGAGGACTGAACCCGCCGGCGGAAGATCTTTATCTTACCGACGGCAATACCCGCATATCCCTGGCCGGTGAATGGCTGTACAAAACTCATCTGGAGCCTCTCCCCCGGCTACACACCTATCAGTATTACCCGGATGTCCTCTTCAATGCCATGATAAACCCGCTGATCCCCTTCGGGATTAAGGGATTTCTCTGGTACCAGGGCGAGGCCAACGACACCATTGCCTATCAATACAGGAAGATGTTCCCGATGATGATCACCGACTGGCGGCGCCGATGGCAGCACGGGGACCTCCCCTTTTTATTCGTCCAGCTCCCCAACTTCCGGGCCCGGAAACCCTTTCCCGCAGAAAGCGAATGGGCGGAATTGCGCGAAGCCCAGGCAATGGCGCTATCGCAGCCAAAAACCGCGATGGCCTGTACCATCGACCTCGGCGAAGCGGACAATATCCATCCCGCCGACAAACAGGAGGTGGGTCTCCGTCTCGCTCTTGCCGCTTCCAAACTCGTTTATGGGCAACCCGGTCTTGCATCGGGACCCGTCTATAAGGATTACACCATCCGGGGCGGACGTATACATATCCGGTTCACCAATATAGGTTCCGGCCTCAAAACAACGGATGGAAAACCCATCACCGGCTTTTCGATCGCCGGCGAGGACCGGCGATTCGATTGGGCGGACGCAGAGATCATCGGGGACGAAGTAATTGTTCATTCCGGCAATGTGTCGGCGCCCAAAGCAGTAAGATACGCCTGGGCCGATAATCCCGCCTGTAACCTCACCAATTCGACTGGACTGCCGGCCGTGCCGTTCAGAACCGATGACTGGCCGGGGGCGACGCAACGCAACGCGTTCGCCAAACGCACACCCGTAACCAGGCCGGCCGCCGGCGAAAGGGTCGTCAACGCGGACTTCAACAACACCGCCGGCCCGCTGAACACCATGTTCAACGATTGCGTGGGCGCCGGCCGGGCGGCCGAAGGCCTCCGGGCGGATTGGCAGCAACAGCTGGCCTACGTGCGAAAGGAGTGCGGCTTCAGATATATCCGCATGCACGGGCTGCTAAGCGACGAAATGGCCGTCTATACCGAAGACGACCATGGGAACCCCCAGTATAATTTCATGTACGTGGACGTTCTCTTCGACTTCCTGCACAGCATCGGCATGAAGCCCTTCGTAGAACTGGGTTTTATGCCCGGTCGCCTGGCCAGCGGCAACAAGACGATCTTCTGGTGGCGGGGTAACGTGACTCCGCCAAAGGATTATGAAAAATGGGGCGCATTGGTGCAGCACCTCGTACAGCATCTTGCCGACCGCTACGGCGCCGATGAGGTGAAGACCTGGTATTTTGAGGTTTGGAACGAGCCCAACCTCGACGGCTTCTGGACCGGTTCACAGGCGGACTATTTCAAACTGTACACCTATAGCGCCCGGGCTATCAAGGGCGTAAACCCGGCTTACAAAGTAGGCGGCCCCGCCACCGCTGGAGCCGCCTGGGAACCGGAAATGATCGACTATTGCCACAGGAACGATGTGCCGATCGACTTTATCAGCACCCATTCCTATGGGGTCAAGGCCGGCTACCTGGATGAATTCGGTAACGCCGGAACCGTCCTCGACAAAAATCCCATGAGCGTCAGCGGCGATGTCCTCCAGTCCCGCCGGGAGATCGCCGCCTCGGCCAGCCCCACGCTCGAGCTGCATTACACCGAGTGGAGCTCCTCCTATACACCGGCGGACCCCCTGCACGACAGCTACCACGAAGCCGCCTATGTGCTGGAAAAAATAAAGCAGGTCGGCCGCGCGGCCAATTCGATGTCCTATTGGGTCTTTACCGATATCTTCGAAGAGGCCGGACCCCGGTTCACCCCTTTCCACGGCGGCTTCGGTCTCCTGACCATCCAGGGCATCGACAAACCGGCATTCTATGCCTACCAGTTCCTCGCTCGCCTCGGAGACACGGAACTGAAGAACACCGACGCTTCTTCCTGCATCTGCAAAAATTCCCACGGCGGCGTCCAGGCGCTGGTCTGGGATTTCACCAACACCCACCCGGGTGACTCGGTGCACAACCAGGACTATTACACGCGCGACCTGCCCGCTCGGGCAAAAGGCCCCCTGACGGTCCGCATCGACCATGTTCCCGCGGGAAAGTATACACTCGAAGTGTACAGGGTCGGGTATCGATGCAACGATGCCTATTCCACCTACCTGTCGATGGGCCGGCCTTCCCAGTTAACCCGACAGGAGGTCAACCGGATAAAAAAGCAAAACGACGGCTCGCCCCTCAGCCGGGAAACGGTTACGATCCGCAGCGGAATCCCCTTCGTGAAAGAGTTGCCGCTGCGGGAGAACGATGTTTATTTGCTGAACCTGGTAAAACTTTAATGCTAAGGCTGCCTATACAGTCCCGATCTCTAAGTGTTTATTAGATCTTTCTACAAAAATATACCTGCCATATACTAAGTAATTACCTTAGTCCGTTAGATGCCTGCCTTTTTATTCGCTTCATAATCAATTAGATAGACCCTAGGGTCTATAAGCGGGTAAAAGCCGACCCCTAAATCACCCGAAAATGACTCACCTGTCGCATCTCCTGCGCATAGCTGTGCTGCTGCCCGCTATTGCCGGACTATCTATCGGCTATGGACAAACGAATTATTACTCCAGGTCCACCGGTAACCTCAACCTCCTTTCCAGCTGGGGAACGAATACAAATGGCACCGGCACGGCTCCGGCCAGCTTTACCGCCAATAACCAGGTCTTCAACGTTCGCAATAACGCAAACCCGACCATCGCCGCCAACTGGACGGTTTCTGGGACCAATTCCAAAGTGGTTGTCGGCGATGGGACCACGGCCTGTAATTTTTCGATCCCTTCCGGTGCAAGGCTGACCGGTAAGGTAGACGTTTCCGCAAATGGGACCTTGTCGATCGCAAATACGACCAACCCTACGCTGGGCACGCTGAACCCGGCCAGTACCGTAGTATTCAAAGGTGCAAACAATCAAACGATACCGGCGGCCACTTATGGCAATCTCACTTACTCGGGTACCGCCACCGGGACAATGGCCGGCAGTTGCACTATCAAAGGCGATCTCAGCGTCACAAACGGCAATCTTGTCCTCGACAATTCCAATTCGTCCAGCTACACTTTTACCGTAAACGGCTCATTCAACGTGTCAACAGGTGGATATGTGGATTTTGGCTCCGGCTTTGGAAGCGGCGCCGCCACTGTGAACCTCTTGGGGAACCTGTCACAGACCGGTTCCGGATACCTGCAAACGTCCGGGGTGGTGCCCAACGGGATCATCAATTTCGCCGGCGCCGCACAAACGGCCCAATTGCTGGACGGGGAATATATCAATTATAATATCAACAGCGGCAGCACGGTTACCCTCGCCGGCAACTTCTCCTACTATGGAGTTTCGGGTTATTCCGCTGACTTCACGGTAAACTCCGGGGGAACCCTGGATTGCGGCTCCTACCTGCTGGTTACCACAGCCCTGGGCGGCACCCCGGTCAACTCCTTCACGCTGAGTTCGGGCGCATCGCTGATCACAGCCAACACGGCGGGTATAAGCACAGCAGCCAACACCGGTTCCATCCAGGTGGCGTCGATGACCTTTTCCAGCGGCGCCAACTATACCTATGATGGAACCGCTGCACAGGCTACCGGCGTTTTTGCGACCACGCCGACGGCTTCCACCGTTAATAACCTGACCATAAACAATGCCGCCGGCGTCACGCTTTCACAATCCTTAAGCGTGAATGGAACCTTGACCCTGACAAGCGGTTTGTTGACGACCACTTCAACCAACCTGCTCACCGTGAACAACGCGGCTACTGTAACCGGGGCGTCGGACCACAGTTTTGTAAATGGTCCGATAAAAAAAGTGGGGAAACAGGCCTTTACCTTTCCCGTCGGTGTTTCGGGGACCGGTTATGTTCCGATTGCCATCTCTGCCCCCGCCTCCACGACGGATGCGTTCCTTGCTCAATACGTGCGGTCCAGCGGAAAGTCGCTTGGTGCGGTCACCGCCCCCGGTCTCGATCACGTTAGCGAATGCGACTACTGGACGCTGAACCGTACCGCCGGTTCTTCGAGCGTAAATGTCACCGCATATTGGAACGCCAATAGTCCCTGCGGCTCCTCCTACGTGAACGATTTTGTCACGATCGCTCTGGCGCATTTTAACGGGACCAGCTGGAACGCCTACGGCAATACAAGTGTATCCGGTACCACATCATCCGGCTCGGTGACCTGGAATAACGTAAGCACGTTCAGCCCCTTTGCCCTGGCATCCACCGGCATCCTGAATCCCCTGCCGGTCACGCTCACCGGTTTCAATGCCAAATGGCAGGAGAACGGATGGGTCGCGCTGTCCTGGGAAACACAGCAGGAATCCAACAGCAACCATTTCGACATCCAGCGTTCCTCCGACGGCACGAGCTGGCAAACCATCGGAATGCTGGACGCTGCAGGTTCTTCTACGACACGGCGGTCCTATGCGTATATGGACAAGGATCCCCAGCCCGCCCTCAACTACTACCGTCTGCAGTTAGTTGACAATGACGGCAGCAGCACAGTGTCGGAGATTAAATTGGTTACCCGCCCCACCGGCGGTACGATTCGTGTCTTCCCCAATCCTGCCTCGGATCATATCGATATCAGCCTCGGAACCGCCGTTCCCTCCGGCATCATCGCTATTCGTTTAATGGATGCACAAGGCCGCCTGCTGATGCAAAGGAAAGCAGTCGATGCGGCCGGTCAAACGATCTCCCTGCCCGTCGCTGGTTACTCACCGGGTTCCTATATCATCCAGCTGCTTTCCAACGGAGGGATCCGCCAGACCAGTGCGGTGGTCATCAAAAGATAGAGAACGCATGCCCCATGAAACCCGGATTACCCAAAAATCCACGATTTCAGCAAACGGTGCCCGGCACCATCGGCGAAGAGAATGCGGTGGATTATCATGAGACCCCGGAAACCGATTGGGTTGCCCCGTTATTTTAATGGCAATTTTCCCTAACTTCATACTGCTAAAGCAAAAATAATATCTAATCCATCTTAGAACCGCCGGCAAGGCGGAAATAATGGAGGTTCATAACCTCGGCGCATACGGACTACCTGGTACAGGCAGTCCGTATTTTTTTTGCCCAATGCATGTCTATGAAAGAATTTATATCTCCTGCATCGCGTGACAGGCCGGATACCGGAGCGATCGACAAGCAGGTCAATCAATATGACAAGGTTCTTAAGGAGAACATGGAGGCGGTCCTGCCGGCTTTGATGAAGAACCTTCTCGGTATTCATGTCGCCGATACGCAGGAATTGCCGGATGACGTCCAGCATACTAAGGAGCGGAAGCCGGACGTATTGAAAAAAGTGACAGACGGCCAAGGGAACATCTTCGTGCTCCACCTCGAACTCCAGGTCGCCGACGAAGCACAGATGGCATTCCGGATGGCAGAATATTGCATTATGCTGTTACGGCGATATGGGCTCCCCGTTCGTCAATATGTCATTTATTTAGGGGAAGAGTTGCCTCGGATGAAGAATCATATCCATTCGGAATATTTGCAATACCAATTTCAAATGGTGGTTCTTTCCCTCGTCGACTACCGTACATTTTTGAGCGCAGACAGCTCGGAAGAACGGCTGTTGGCTATCCTTGGTAGTTTCGGGAATACTGGTCGCCTCCAGGCAATCGAACACATTGTCAGTGAGGTCATTGCCGGATCAAAAGACGACCTCTCGAAACAGAGGTGCCTCCGGCAATTGCTGATCTTGTCGAATTTGCGTAAATTGTCACCTGAAATCAAAACCATCATGGAAAGTGTAGCAAAATGGTTCAAGAAAGAAAGAGATGTACTCTACCTGATCGGACAGGAAGAAGGCAGAGAACAAGGTAGAGAACAAGGCAGAGAACAAGGCAGGGAGCAAGGCATTGCTCAAGGCGAAGAAAAGAAGACCCTGGAGGTCATCAAAGCTCTATTGCTCAACACGACCCATACCATTCATGAGATCGCCAAATTGGTGAACGTGCCCGAGTCTCTCGTTCTGGAGGTTAAAAGCGCACTGTGAGAAACTCCTTACAGCCTCCGACAACGCAACGATATCCCCTTCCTTCACCGGATCACCGGCCAACATCACCTCTCTTTTAGCCCGTTTCCGGAAGCTTGTCGTCAGAATCTCAAAGCGGATTGATAATAAGCACCGGCGACGAGGACGCCTTCGATAAGGTTTTATGTTGTGGGGAAAGCAGGGACCCCGGCAACCTCGTTTCCTCCCCGGGATTGACCAGGACAAGATCGGTGGCTTCCTCCCGGGCCAGCATGCCGACCGCGGCCGCCACATTCTCCGTTTCGGTTAATGCCAGGCCGACATACACCGATGAACTTTCATGGATCAATTCATAGGATTTCTTGAGGAAATACCGGGTTCTCTCCTTTGAATGGGCGGTCTCAACCCCAAGCAGCTTAAGAGATGCCTGGTTTTTCGAGGCGATATAGGCGCCGTACATCAGCTTCCGGATCGGCAGGAAATGGGTCACCGGGATCAAAATGGAATAAATATGCGTGAGTCGTCTTTCGTAAGGCATGCTTATCACAGGAATATCCGTCTCCGCAGCGATCCTGTCCGGATCGACCTGCATATTCCTGTCCGGACGGCGGTCTTCATCGTGACCGATCAGCACAAGGTCGCACCTCGACTGCTTCACCGTATCGATCATCTGTTGTTCCCATCTCCCCTTCCGGATACTGTAGCGTGCCATCTCTACCGCCTTATTTACAACGGAAGAAGTAGTCGCCGACAAATCCACCGGGACTAAAATATCGTTGAATAAGTTTTGCATTTCCGTAATATAGAGGCCGGTCCTTAAGCCGGGGTTATAGTAGCATTAGAAAGGAATTAGAAATAGCCTGAACCCGGTCGTGCAGAGTAGCCCTCGTTCCTCCGCCGTCGGAAGTTTGATTAGTTGTATATATTAAATACATTTACAATAATGCAACTTGACTATTCCTGATGGGAAAATTCTATTCAACTATTCTTTGGGGCGGCTTGTTGACCGTCCTGCCTTTTGCCGGAAGAAGCCAAAACCGGCAGGATTCCACAGGCCTGGATAGCGCCCGCAGGGACAGCGCTCATTTGGTTGAGAATTTGCTGTTGCAACAGCAAAAACAGGCCCAGCTGGACTCTGCGCTCCGTACGCAACTGGAGGCGGAATTAAAAAAGACAACCGGCGATCAGTTGAAGACCAGGGAGCTCCAGTCTCAACTCAAACGCCTGTTGAACGAGGATTCGATCAGGAAAGTGCAACAACTGCTTCGGATCCGCGCGCTCAAAAAAAATGCAGTGGGCTACCCCGTAGTGTTACATGACGATACCTTATTCCTGCTCTACACCAAGACAGGTTCGTTCAGTGCCGCCGAACGGGCTAACGCCGTTTCGCAACGGATTGAAAAATTGTACAAGGATTATCGCTTCCTGCCCGACTCGCTCAAACTGCTTCCCACCGAAAGCGGCTATGACATCGTGTACCGGGATGACTTTACCATCATGAGCGTCGCCCAACTGGACGCTCTTTGGTTCGACACTTCCGCCGACTCGCTTGCCGCGTCCTACCGCGCCTCGATCATCCGCGAGATCGTACAGGAAAAAAAAGCCAACAGTTTGAAGAACTGGTTCCGCCGTATCGGCTGGACCGCGCTGGTTCTTTTGATCCTTGCCCTGGTGATCGTAGGGATCAACCGGCTGTTTCGCTTCTTGAAAAGTTTCCTCCGGAAGAACCGGGAACGATTCGCCCATGGATTCACCTTCCGAAAGTACCAGCTGGTTACCCCACGAAAACTCGAGCAGTTCGCCTTACAGGTCAGCTCGGTCCTGAAAGTAATGCTGATCCTCCTGGCCGCTTACATCGCCTTATTGCTGATATCGGGGCTTTTTACCGCGACGGAAAAATGGACCGGCACACTGCTCGGCTGGATCCTGACGCCTGCCAGGTCCATGCTGCATGGCTTTATCCACTTTCTTCCGAACCTGTTTACGATCGCGGTCATTTACTTCATATTCCGGTTCATTATACGGGGGATAAAATACCTGTCCGGCGAGATCGGGAGGGGTAACCTGGTGATCACGGGTTTTCACGAGGAGTGGGCGCAGCCGACGTTCAATATCGTGAAATTCCTGCTCTACGCATTTATGGTGGTCCTCATCTTCCCCTACCTGCCCGGATCGTCGTCCACCGCATTCAGGGGAGTATCGGTTTTCCTGGGAGTCCTCATCTCGCTGGGGTCTTCGTCCGCGATCAATAACATCGTGGCAGGTCTCGTGATCACGTATATGCGGCCGTTTAAAGTGGGGGACAGGGTAAAGATAGGGGACGTGACGGGAGATATCCTTGAAAAGACAATGCTCGTCACCCGCATCCGGACCATCAAGAACGAAGACGTCACCGTTCCCAACTCGACGATCCTATCGGCTAGCAGCATCAATTTCTCCTCCAATACCAAGCCCGAAGATACCGGGTTGATCCTGCACACGACGGTGACGATCGGCTACGATGTTCCATGGAAAGAAATGCACAAAGCGCTGATCGAAGCAGCCAAAAGAACCGATTGGGTGGAAAAAACCCCCGACCCCTTCGTATTGCAGACCAGCCTCGATGACTTTTACGTCTCCTATCAATTGAACGCTTATACCAGGGAACCGAATAAGCAGGCGACGATCTATTCGCAGTTACACCAGAATATCCAGGACGCCTGCAACGAGGCCGGCATCGAGATCATGTCGCCTCACTACCAGGCCATGCGCGATGGCAACGCAACCACTATTCCACCCGATTATTTGCCAAAGGACTACGAAGCACCGCCGTTCACGGTGCGGCAGAAGCCCGGTGAAAAAAAATAATTGTACCCTTTAGCCCCGCTCTTCCATAAGTATCTTTCGATACAAGGGAGATGATCTTTAAATTTGTGCCACTCCATCTCTCCAACCTATGCAGAAAAAAAGATTATTCATCGTTTCGAATCGTCTTCCCATCACGATCGAACAAAAGGAGAACGGCTTTAGCAGCCGGCCGTCCTCCGGCGGACTGGTATCCGCCATCACCGGGTATTTCGAAAAGGGCGGCCGGGAAGTATTTTCGGAAACCTTTTGGGCCGGCGTTCCCGGGTGTACGGAAAAGACCTGGGCCATCGCCATGAACAGCCTCGCCGGCTCTCCATACGGGTATTTGCCCATCTTTCTCAATTGGAAGAAATACGAGCTGTATTACAACGGCTTCTCGAATTCCGTGCTTTGGCCGCTGTTCCATTACTTTCCCTCTTTTGTGGACTACAATTCTTCCTATTACGACGCCTGGCTCGACGTGAATACCATTTTTGCGGACAAGCTGGCGCCGCAGCTAAGGAAGGACGATGTCGTCTGGATCCATGACTATCATTTGCTGCCGCTGGCAGGCTTGTTGAGGAAGCGTGTCCCTACGCTGACCATCGGATTTTTCCTCCACATCCCCTTTCCCTCCTACGAACTGTTCCGCCTTATCCCGAAAACCTGGCAGCGATCGATCCTCTCGGGTATGTTGGGCTCCGATCTCATCGGCTTTCATACCATCGACTATGCCACCCATTTTCTCGCTTCCGTCGAAGAGGTGCTGCAGATCGAGCACGACGGGCAACTCATCTGGTGGGAGAACAGGCAAGTGAAGGCCGATGCCTTCCCGATCGGCATCGACTTCGAAAAGTACAACCACGCAGGCGAACAACCCGGAGTTAAGACCATCAGGGAACAATACCTGGGTCTCAAAGGGACTAGAAAACTGATCTTTTCGGTGGACAGGCTGGACTATACAAAAGGCGTGGCCAACCGCCTGAAAGGCTATGAACAGTTTCTCACTTCCTTCCCGGAATACAAAGAAAAGGTGATCTTTGTGCTGGTGATCGTTCCTTCCCGGGACGTTATCATCAAATATGCCGAACGGAAGAAGATCATCGATGAAGCCGTCGGCAATATCAATAGCCGGTTGGGTACCGTCGTGTGGCAACCCATCATTTATAAATACGGCCACCTGTCATTCGAGGAATTGATGGCCCTCTATACCGCCTGCGACCTGGCGCTGATCACCCCCTTGCGGGATGGTATGAACCTGGTGTCAAAAGAATTCGTGGCCAGCAGGAAAGACGGCCGTGGAGCTTTGGTGCTGAGCGAAATGGCCGGCGCCGCCCGTGAACTGACGGAGGCGCTGCTGGTCAATCCCAACGATATCGGCGAAATGGCGGCCTCGATAAAAACAGGGTTGG
Organism: Puia sp.; assembly: GCF_035546395.1. Taxonomy (GTDB): domain Bacteria; phylum Bacteroidota; class Bacteroidia; order Chitinophagales; family Chitinophagaceae; genus Puia. The sequence goes on from NZ_DASZXR010000002.1 coordinate 566,628, forward strand.
AGATGCCCGAAGATATCCAGCACGAACGGCTGGCGGAAATGCAGGATCGCATCCGGCGATATGACGTATTTGTCTGGGCAGCCGATTTCTTCCGCGAGCTGACAGCCGTCAAAGAGGAGCAACTGGAGTTCGAGATCAAATTCCTCGATGCCGTAACAAGGGTGGAACTGCTGGATGCGTACGCACATGCCGGCCGCCGCATGCTGTTGCTGGACCACGACGGTACGCTTGTCCCCTTCACGAAATTCCCGGGTGCGGCCGTTCCCACACCGGAGATTCTCGAGACCCTTCGCGCCATCGCAGAGAATCCGCTGAACGAAGTCTATATTGTCAGCGGCCGCGACAGCCGGACGCTCGAAAAATGGTTCGGCGGCATTCCGGTCGGGTTGATTGCCGAACATGGTGCAAAGGTTCGTCACCGGGACGGGATCTGGGAGACCACACTCATCCCGCCGGCAGAAGACTGGAAAACAAAAATGGAAAAGATCATGCAGGGCTATGTCGACAAATGCCCGCACACTTTTATCGAACGCAAGGACTTTTCCATTGCCTGGCACTATCGGAATGCCGACCTGGGTGACGGCGCGGTAAGGGCCCGGGAATTGTATGATGACCTGGTGCGCCCCGCCAACCGGCTCTCACTGAACGTACTCGACGGACACAAGGTCATCGAGGTTCGCCTGAAGGGCATCAACAAGGGCGCCGCCATCAGCCGGATCATCGCCACCGCCAATTTCGATTTTGTTCTTTGCATCGGCGACGACGAGACGGACGAAGACATGTTCAAGAGGCTGGCGACCCGGCCCGACGCATTCACGATCAAAGTGGGCAACGAAGCTTCCTTTGCCAAGTACAATCTCCACAACCCGGCAATGGTCCAGGCGTTGTTACAAACCGTTTCATCCTATGCGCCCAGTCCCCCATCATCCGGCGAAGAGGCCTGACTATCCATAAATATCCTTGGCGATCCTTCCGATGGTCAACCCCTGGACGAGAATGGAAAAAAGGACGATGATATAGGTGATGCTGACGAATTCATCCCGGTGGAAGGCCGCCGGCAAGGACAGCGCCAGCGCTACCGAGATCCCTCCTCGCAGGCCCCCCCAGGTGAGAACGCCGATGGCATGGCGTTCGAATAGAACAAATTTCCGCAACAGGGTCACTGGCGTCAGCACCGACAACCATCGTGCCAGCAGGACTACGATGATCATGATCCCCCCGATAAAAAGGATCGCGTGATCGATCTTCACGATGAGCATCTCGAGGCCGATCAACAGGAACAGGACGGCGTTGAGGATCTCATCCACCAGCTCCCAAAACTTCGACAAATAATCTCTGGTCTGGTCGGACATCGCATGTTTTTTTGCCTCGTTGCCGGTGATAATGCCCGCGACCACCATCGCCAGCGGCCCGGAGACATGGAGAAAATCGGCAAACGAATAACCCGCCATGACGATCGCGATCGTTATGAGTATCTCCACCTTATAGTTGTCCAGGGTCTTCAACACCCTGTAGCCCAACCACCCGAGGATCAGGCCATAAAGGATGCCTCCGCCGGCCTCCTTTAAAAAAAGCAGGCTGATCCCGCCGAAGGAAAGGGGCTGTCCCGGGGATTCGGCGAGCTCGAGCACGGTCAGGAAAATGACGATCGCCACCCCGTCATTGAACAGCGACTCTCCGGCGATCTTGAGTTCCAAGGATTGCGGGATGCCGGCGTCCTTCAGGATCCCCAGCACGGCGATAGGATCGGTAGGCGAGATGATGGCCCCGAATAACAGGCAGTGGATAAAAGGGATCGGCAGGCCAAACAGCTGCAATGTATAGTAGGCAAGCCCGCCTACGATAAACGTGGACGTGATCGTACCCACCGTCGCCAGCACCACTACCGGCAATCCCTGTTCCTTAAGACAGTCGGCATCGATGTGGAACCCGCCCGCAAAGAGCAGGAAGCCGAGCATGATCTTCATGAGAATCGTATTGAAATCGATACCGGCCACCCCATTGCCGATCGCTTCGAGCGATTCGAAATGCGGTCCCAAAAAGACGATCAGCAACGAGGTCAGCAGCGAAATGACCATGATGCCAATGGTCTGCGGCCACCTGATCAGTTTGTAGTTCAGGTAACTGAATATCGCCGCGAGCAGGATCAATACCGATAGTAGCTGATAGAAGGTCATGTTGATTGCTATTTTGCAGGGTGCAGGTACGAATTTACAATGATACTTCGACTTAATGCGTGATAGATTGTCATCGAATATATCTTTGCCAGAAACCGTAGGTTTCGTGGATGCGCCCTCGGGAGATGGAGAAGATGCAGATCAGTGTACCGCAAACGGCGCCGGTAAGGCCTGGGGCCAGACCTCCATGGAAGAACCAGGGCAGGATGGCGACAGCAAGTCCCGCCGGCCAGTTGGCATATCGTACAACGCGGACCACCTCTGCCATGCTGATGACGGAACAAACCACGACGAGGGCGCCGCTGATATGAAAAATATGCGCGGCCATCGTGTCGATTCGGATGTGCCAGAAGCCCGGCGCAAACAATAGCACAACGCCCAGGATCCCCGCGGCTATCACCTCGTCGACCTCAAGCGGCAGCATCGGAAGCATGATCGTGGCGGCCAGGAGGCAGAAGGTACACCAGGATCCGACGGCAACCGGCTGAGACATGACCAGGAATATGTGGACGAGACCCAGCGGGATAACGAGGATGCCGAAGAAAGTCACCATCCAGGGCATGGTACGCCAGCGGGCCGGGCCGCCCATCCAACCCATGAGAAATTCGAAGGTATAAGCAAAGGCGCCGAGCGCCCCATCGGAGATAGGCCAGCTTCGGGACATTGCGGAATTGAGCACTTTTCGGGTCCCGTCCCCAAAAAATGGGTCCCAGGCCTTATCTATGAACCCCAACTGCCAGGCGCCGAGATACCGGGAGACCATCCAGCCGGCGAAACCCAGAACGATCATGACCCATCGCTGGTCCCAGCTGGATGGATTGTAACTCCAGCCGGAAGGCACCTCGGCGCCCATTTTCATATATGCCGTCATATTGGGCATCCCGGGGGTGAGCACGGAAAATGAAATAACAAGGACGCCTACCAGCGTGTCGTTCGCATAGACAAGGGGGACTGGCGACCAAAAGACAAGGGGGGCGGCGTTGAGCCAAACCCCCACCAGGCAACACACCCAGAGACTGACGGGGTGGTTGGGCCTGACCGATCGGAAGCCAAAAAAGATCAGCAGTAAGCCGCTGATCCTGTCCGACCACTCCAGCGCACTGATCCTGGAGGGAAGATCAAGCCAAAGATTCCGGGTTTCATTGATCTCGGTTAGTCCTTTGTGATAACTGAAAGTTGTGGGCATGAGCAGCATCCAGCAACCGAGGACGACGAGCGTCCAATACATCCATAACGTTTGCGCGTGATGCTCACGAAGCTGCTTGCCGGTGTCCGTAGGCTGTATCATGAAGATGGATATGCAGAAATCATGGCTGCTGCCGCGATCCCCCCTGCGCTGAAGGTCTCCAGGGTCGCCGCAAAAAATATACCGCTGAACGGTATTCTTGGGCCGGCCGATTTTCCACCCGTAGGCAAAGTTGCTGTAAAAAAGGACGCATTAAAAACCCCAGGACAGATAATTGCGTCGTATGGCACGATAATTTCGGCCTGCATACGCGATGCATTTGTTTTGACAAAAAGGCAGTCCAAAAGTTCCGGCTTGCCATTCGTAAGCAAGCATTCGGACGCCTGGAACCTCGGCGGGGTTACACGCTGGCAATAGGAAAACGATAACGAAATAATCATCGGGGATATGCAGGACGTAATTTCGGATAACAGGGATACGCGAAATCCCGCCCCGGGTGGCCCGGGCATTTTTTCGCCATGGACCTCCGGTGCAAAGACAGGTATCGGTCGTTCCATCAATGCGATGTCGGCAGTGAGTTTTACAATTGGTAAGGGAGTGCTGAACGAAGTGTATTTCCCGCAGGAAGACATGGCCTGTATACGAGAGTGCATATTTCTGGTTGCAGACGGCGGCCGCTATTTCTCCGACGAACGTACTGCAAACCGGGAGAAGGAGGAGATGGCGGAAGCGGGGATACCGGCCTATATTTTTCGAAGTTGCCCCACCGACAAAGGTTATGTTCTCGATAAGGAAATTGTTTCCGACAGCAACAGGAATACCGTCTTGCAACGGGTACGATTCAAACCGTCGTCGAAGGAGTCGAAACTGTATGTCACACTGACGCCGCACCTGGATAATCAAGGCGCAGACAACGAAGCCTGGGTCGGAGATTTCAAAGGAATGGAAATGCTGTTTGCGCACAGCGGCGGTCTGGCCCTGGCAATGGCTTCCAGTTCCGGTTGGGCGGAGACGACAGTGGGGTTCATCGGTGCGTCCGACGGGCTCACAGACCTGCGTGAAAATAAGAGATTGACACGCTTGTTTGACTATGCAGGGAGAGGGAATGTGCAACTCTGCGCTCGACCTTGTCATTCTGGTGAGTTGGTTATCGCGATTGGCTTTGGGTTTTCCCCGGAGGAAGCCGCATTTAACGCCCGGGCAAGCCTGCTGGAAGGGTTCGGTAAGATATGGAAAACATACGCGGATGAATGGAGACAATGGCTGCGCGAAAAAAAGAAAGGTTGGCGACGCCGGACGGTAAAATCGGAATGGTTACCCGAAAGCGTCGCCGCATTGCGGATCGCGGAGAGCAGGAAATACCCCGGCGGCATTATTGCCAGCCTTTCGATCCCCTGGGGTGAGGCGAGAGGGGTGAACGACGGATTGGGTTATCATTTCGTCTGGCCACGGGATCTTGTCGAAAGCGCCTGGGCATTCCTGGCGCTGAATGCCACGGAAGACGTGATGCGGATCGTTAATTATCTTTTTACAACCCAGGATGCGGACGGAAAATGGCCACAGAACATGTGGTTGGATGGAAGGGCCTGTCTGCAAAAAATACAGATGGACCAGGTTGCATTGCCGATCTTGCTCATCTATTCCTGCATCCATCGGGGTGTGATCTCCGGGAACCAATGGCGCAAGTTCCTGCCGGGAATTCGGCGGGCCGCCCTCTATCTCCTGAAGTATGGGCCGTTCAGCCAGGAGGATCGATGGGAGCAGCAAAGCGGTTTTTCCTCCTTTACCATCGCGGCCGTGATTGCAGGGCTGGTAGCGGCTGCCAGGCTGTTCGAACAGGCCGGCGATACGTCGTTGGCGACGGAATGCCTTAGGATGGCCGATGAATGGAACCAACGGATAGAGGAATGGACTTTCGTTCGCGGCACGGACACCGCCCGCCGATGTCGCGTAAGCGGCTATTATATCCGGGTAAACCCTTTCGATGCTCCGGCGGAGGAAGTGAAACAACGGCCGCTGCACATTCATCACCGCCCTCCGGGAAGCGACGAAATGCCATTGGGGGAGATCGTGTCGGTGGATGCGCTGGCACTGGTGCGTTTCGGCCTGCGGCGGGCCGATGACCCGCGTATCCTCGACACGATACGGGTCATCGACGATCAACTGAAGAACGTGTTGCCGGGCGGTCCCTGTTGGCACAGGTTCAGCTGCGATGGATATGGCGAGAACGATGCGGGGGAACCCCTCGGGCGCTATGGCAAAGGACGGTGCTGGCCGCTGTTGACAGGAGAGCGCGCCCATTATGAGATCGCGGCCGGGCGTTGGAGGAAAGCAAAAAAGCTATTTCGGGCCATGGAGGCCTTCAGCCACAACGGGTTTTTGGCGGAACAGGTTTGGGACGCTCCGGACATCCCGCAACGAGGATTGTACTGCGGGAAATTCACCGGATCGGCGATGCCGCTTACCTGGGCACAGGCGGAATATATCAAACTCGCCGTATCGCTGCGGGAAAACCGGATATTCGACTTGCCGTCCGCTGCCGCGAGGCGGTATTTAAAGAGTTGATAGAGCGGGAATTTTTTACGCTGGGGTCAACCTGCCCCAATATGAAATATATTCTACGCCACAGTTTTCTAATGGGATTCTAATGTTGAAGACTTGCCAGGCTGCGAACGATGCGGGTAACTTTGTAGTACTCCTTCGATCACTCGTCATTTCAAATGTGGGCCTATGAATAACTTTCTTGGTTATACGTTCTGGGGTAACCCGGTCAGGAACTGGCTGATAGCCGTGGGATGCATCTTGGTGCTGTTCCTGTTTATCCGCCTGTTCAAGAACCTCCTGCTAAAAAAGATGCACGCCGTAGCAGCCCGTACGGCTTCCACCCTCGATGATCTTTTTGTTGCCGTACTCGAAAAGACCCTCGTGCCGGTGGCTTATCTGTTCTCGATTTATGGGGGGATTAAGATACTCGATACCAACGCCCGGGCCGATAAGATCATCGATGGAGCCGCAATGGTAGTGCTCACCTGGGGGGTGGTTCGGCTGGCGACATCGATGCTGGGCTTTTCTTTTCGCCGGTATATGCTGCGCCAGCCGGGGGAGACCAGGGAGAAACAAGGTCGTGGCATTCTGATGATCTTCAACATCCTTCTTTGGATCGTTGGTTTTGTTTTCCTGATCGACAACTTTGGTTATAATATTACCACGATCATTACCGGTCTGGGAGTCGGCGGGATAGCGATCGCCCTGGCGGCCCAGGCCATCCTCGGAGACCTTTTCAGCTACCTTGTCATTTTCTTTGATAAGCCTTTTGAGATCGGCGATTTTATTATTGTCGACGACAAGATGGGCAGCATCGAGTACATAGGCATCAAGACCACCAGGATCCGGACGCTCAGCGGCGAGCAATTGATCTGCAGCAACAGTAAACTGACGGGCTCCTGGGTGCACAATTACAAACGAATGGACCTGCGAAGGATCGTCTTTTCCTTTGGCATCATCATTCATACCCCCGTGGAAAAGGTGAAGCTGATCGGCGGCTGGATCAAGGATATCGTTCAGGCTCAGGAAAAGGTGCGGTTCGACAGGGCGCATTTTTTGAAATTCGGCGAATCCAGCCTCGATTTCGAGGTGGTATACTACGTGTTGGATGCGGATTACAATCTTTACATGGATATCCAGCAGGCGATCAATCTGGGTATCATGGAACGCTTCGAAAAAGAAGGAGTTTCCTTCGCTTTTCCGGCAAGAACGATTTTCATGCAGAAACCGGATCAATTGTCCCTCCATCGCGAGAATAGGTCGGAGGATGCGCATCACAATTGATGATACCCGATATTAGAATGGCATTAGAAGCGATGGCACAGAAATTTCGGCAGATTATTTATTCAATCCCTTCAGTAAATTTTCTGCATATGGCCCGGTTAGTCAGCGACTTCCTCGTCGATCGATTACATCAGTGGGGCATCACCCATATTTTCGGCTCCCCTTTCGGCATCGATAAAACATCTTCGTATGACACCGTTATTATTGGAAAGCAATTTAAAGACATGCATTGAAGGCGAAGTCCGCTTCGACACGGGAAGCCGCGCCGCGTATGCAACGGATGGATCGAATTATCGACAGGTACCCATCGGCGTGATCGTACCCAAAACGAGACAGGATATCATCACGGCCGTACAGAAGTGCCGGCAACTGGGAACACCGGTGTTGTCGAGGGGAGGAGGAACCAGCCTGGCCGGCCAGTGCTGTAATGTCGCCGTCGTGATCGATATGTCGAAGTACTACAACAGCGTTCTTGCCGTGGATGCGGAAGCGTCGACCGTGACCGTTCAGCCGGGTATCGTGCTGGACGCGATGAAAAAAGTTACCGAAGAACAGTATGACCTCACCTTCGGACCTGATCCGGCAACACATACCCATTGCACCATCGGTGGGATGTTGGGAAACAACTCCTGCGGGTCACATTCTGTAATGGCTGAGAATTTTGGCCCCGGATCACGGGTGTCCGACAACACCGGGCGGCTGACGGTGCTGACGTACGATGGCGTGGTGATGGAAGTCGGTCCGACTTCGGAAGAGCAACTGGAGGCGATCATTCGCGACGGCGGGCGAAAGGGCGAAATTTATGGCCGGCTCAAACAACTACGCGACAAATACGCCCCGCTGATCCGTCAGCGCTTTCCACAGATTCCCCGCCGGGTTTCAGGGTATAATCTCGACGAACTGCTGCCCGAGAAGGGTTTCAACGTGGCCCGCGCTCTCGTGGGCACCGAGGGAACCTGTGTCGTGATCCTGGATGCCACGATGAAATTGATGCCAAGACCGCAGGCCCGAAGCCTTCTTGTCCTCGGCTATCCGGATGTGTTCACCGCGGGGCGGCACGCTCCCGTCGCCATGCGGCATAAACCGATCGCGCTGGAAGGCATCGACGACCAATTGCTGCAATTCATGGAAAAGAAGGGCCTGAATACCGACGATCTCAGTTTGTTGCCGGACGGCAAAGGCTGGTTGCTGGTTGAATTCGGAGGACGATCGAAAGAAGAGTCGGATGGCAAAGCACGAAAGTTGATGGAGGAACTAAAGAGCGACAAGGAGCATCCATCCATGAAATTATATGACGATCCGCAGCAGGAAAAGCAGCTGTGGGAGATACGCGAGTCCGGCCTGGGGGCAACGGCCTTCGTTCCCGGGATGAAAACGGCCTGGCCCGGTTGGGAAGATTCGGCTGTACATCCCGATAAGGTGGGCGACTACCTGCAGGACCTGCGACAACTTTTTGATAAGTATGGGTATAAGGCGGCGCTGTACGGTCATTTTGGGCAGGGATGCATCCATTGCCGGATCGACTTCGACCTGCTGACCAGGGAGGGTATCGAAACCTACCGGAATTTTACAAAAGAGGCGGCGCAACTGGTCTTGCAGTATAACGGTTCGTTGTCCGGCGAACATGGGGATGGACAGGCCCGGGCCGATCTCCTGGAAATGATGTACGGACCGGAACTTATCGAGGCCTTCCGCGAGTTCAAGCGGATTTGGGACCCGGAGTGGAAGATGAATCCCGGAAAGGTCGTCGACGCCTACGGGCAGACGGCGAATCTGCGGTTGGGGACCGGTTATGCACCCCCGGCGCCATTGACCCATTTCCGTTTCCCCGACGATCAGGGGAATTTCAGTCACGCGACCTTGCGTTGCGTCGGCGTGGGCAAATGCCGCCGGCACGAAGCGGGGACGATGTGTCCGAGTTATATGGTGACACGGGAAGAGGAACACTCTACGCGGGGAAGGGCCCACTTGTTGTTCGAGATGTTGCAGGGCGACGAGATCAAATCCGGTTGGAAAAGCCGGGAGGTGAAAAAGGCGCTGGACCTTTGCCTGGCCTGCAAAGGTTGCAAGGGGGAATGCCCCGTAAACGTAGATATGGCGACTTATAAGTCCGAATTCCTCTCGCATTATTATAAGGGAAGACTAAGACCCCGGTCGGCCTATGCCTTTGGATGGATCTTCTGGTGGGCCCGCCTGGCTTCCAACTTTCCCGGCATCGTGAACTTCCTTACCCACAATCGGTTGACCGGATTTCTCGCCAAAAAGCTCGCCGGTATAGACTCACGGACAACCATTCCCTCCTTCGCCCGGCGAACCTTCCGCGATTGGTTTAGGAGACGGCAGGTATCCCTAAATGGTATTGCCGATAATTTCCAACGGCCGAAGGTTATCCTCTGGGCCGACACCTTCAATAATTTTTTCCTTCCCGAAACATTGGTGGCAGCCACGGAGGTGCTCGAGGCCGCAGGCTACGATGTGGTGGTGCCAAAAAAAATACTTTGCTGCGGCAGACCGTTGTACGACTTCGGGATGTTGAACACTGCCAAACGCCTGCTGAAAGAGGTCCTTTGGGAGCTCCGCGAGGAGATTCGCGCGGAGGTGCCCATCGTCGGCCTGGAACCGAGTTGTGTGGCGGTGTTCCGAGACGAACTGAGAAACCTTTTTCCTGTAGACGAAGATGCCAACCGGCTCGGGAAGCAGGTGTTCACCCTCGCCGAATTCCTCCAAAAGAAAGCGGCTCATTTTTCCATTCCTGCATTCCCCGCCAAAGCGCTCTTGCACGTACATTGCCATCAAAAATCGGTGCTGGGAAAGGAAAGCGAGGAAGCATTATTCAGGCAGATGAAACTGGACTATACTCCATTGGACTCCGGCTGCTGCGGCATGGCAGGGTATTTCGGGTATGAGGCCGGTCGGCCGCATGAAGTGGGCCTGGCCGCGGGCGAACGGGTTTTGTTACCTGCCGTACGAAAGGCCGATGCACGCACGGTGATCATCGCCGACGGCTTCAGCTGCCGGGAACAGATTGCCCAGCATACGGACAGGAAAGGACTGCACACCGCACAGTTATTGCAGATGACGCTGCGGCGCGAGAACAGTCAAATGGGCTATGCGGAAAGGAAATATGTGGATGGCATGAAGCTGAAAGATCCCAATGCCGGGAAAAAGGCGGCAGGCATCTTGCTTGCCGTCGGGTCGGTCGCCCTGATCGCGGTGGCGATTGCCAGAGGTAGAAAATAAAAGCAACGACAGCCTGTGCAAAGCGGTCCCGTCATAGTATCCCTGCTGAATATCCGGCTGCCGCCGATGTTCCGCCCGGCATCCCCCGAGGCCCGGCTGATCGGCAGCATCGGAAATGGCTTCCTGCTGGCAGCAACGGCCATCGCCCTGCTGGTCATCTTTCTGACTGTTTGGATCACCCGGCGTTACGGGCAATCCAGGCGCCCCGGCGAACCCTCCCAGGCGCCGGCCGGCCGCTGGCTGGAGATCCCAATGATCGGCGGACCCCTACTCATCGTCATCGCCTTTTTCTTCTGGTCCATGCGCGCAATGAATGCGGTGCTCCCGGAGAGAGAAGGCCGGGCAGCGGATGTGGTCATCACCGGCCATCAGTGGTTTTGGGAGGTGAGCTATCCAACATCCGGCGTAGTTACCGCCAACGAGGTTCATTTGCCTGTTGGGAAGCGATTGTTGTTGGAACTCAACAGCGCCGATGTCATTCACGACTGGTGGGTGCCCGCACTTGGCGCCAAGATGGATATGATTCCCGGCCGAAGCAATCATCTATGGCTAACGGTGCAGGACTCGGGAAACTACCTGGGAGCGTGCAGCGAGTTTTGCGGCCAGCAGCATGCCTGGATGCGCATTCGGGTGATCGTCCAGCCGGAGCGGGAATTTCAGCAATGGCTGGCGGCACAGTCGGCCCCAGCACCGGCGCCGCAGGATAAACTCGCAGAGAGCGGGCGTTCGCTTTTTCTCACCGCTACCTGCAGCAACTGCCACCGGGTGAAGGGTACTGCCGCGACCGGCCGGGAAGGACCGGATCTGACCCATTTGGCGAGCCGGCAGACATTGCTGGCCGGCAGAACGGACAACGATTCGGCGTCGCTGTATCGATGGCTGATGGACCCCCAGAAATTGAAACCGGGCGCCCGGATGCCGAAATTCCATTTACCGAAAGATAGCATAAAGGCCCTGGTAGCCTGGCTAACGCATTTAAAATAACGATGATCAGCAATACCACACCGGCCCCCGAACAACCGATACCCGGCCTCGGTATCAGCTCCCCCCAGGGACTGCTGCAATGGATATCGTCTGTCGACCATAAACAAATAGGCATCCTCTATCTGTGGCTATCGGTATTGTTCCTGTTGCTGGGGGGCGCGTCGATCTTGTTGGTGCGGACACAGCTGATCCTGCCGGACAATCATTTCCTGGCGCCGGAGGCCTATGACCAGTTGTTCACGATGCACGGGACGACGATGATCTTTTTTGTGGTGACGCCCGCCATTTTCGGATTTTCGACCTACCTGGTGCCGTTAATGATCGGCGCCAACGATATGGCCTTTCCGCGGCTGAATGCGTTCAGTTTCTGGATCACTTTCTTCGGCGGCCTGTTGCTCTATTTCAGTTTTCTGGCGGGAGGAGCGCCCGATGCCGGATGGTTCAACTACGCGCCCCTGAACGAGTACAACTATTCCTCCCGGCCGGGCATAGGCTACTATTGTGCCGGGCTGTTGCTGGGCGGAACCGGGACGGTGTCAGCCTCGATCAATCTGATCGTTACCATTCTCTACAACCGCGTACCTGCGATGGGGCTTCGGCGATTGCCCCTGTTCGTCTGGATGGTGTTGATCAATTCCTTCCTGGTCCTGGCGTCCTTTCCCGCCCTGAACGCGGCCCTGGCGATGCTGTTACTCGACCGGCAGCTGCATGCGCATTTCTTCAATATGGTGGGCGGTGGATCGTCCCTGTTGTGGCAGCATCTTTTCTGGCTGTTTGGTCACCCTGAAGTGTATATCCTCATTTTGCCGGTCTTCGGCATCTATTCGGAAATATTCCCTGTATTCAGCCGGCGGCCCATCTACGGCTATGGAACGCTGGTGGGGTCGGGCATCGCCATCGCCCTGCTGGCCTTCGGCGTCTGGGTACACCATATGTTCGCAACGGGGTTAGGCAACACGGTCAACGGCTTTTTTGCGGCCAGCAGCCTGCTCATCGGTGTGCCCACAGGGATCAAGATCTTCAACTGGCTGGCGACGATGCATGGTGGGTCCATCCGCTTCACCGTGCCGATGTTGTTCGCCATCGCTTTTCTCATCGAATTCACCATCGGAGGTCTGAGCGGCATCTCGTTCGCGATCGTACCCATCGATTGGCAGCTCACCGACACGTATTACGTCGTGGCGCACCTGCATTTTGTATTCATTGGCGGCTCCCTTTTCGGTCTGCTGGCCGGCTTGTTCTACTGGCTGCCGAAGATCAGCGGGCGGCGGCCTGATGATCGGCTGTCGCGATGGTTCTTTTGGTCGTTTGTCATCGGGTTCAATCTCACCTTTCTTATCCAACATGCGCTGGGTGCGATGGGGATGCCAAGACGGGTGTATACGTACCCCGATCTGCCGGGTTGGGCCATTTGCAATCAGTTGTCGACTATCGGCGGTTATGTGATGGGAGCATCGGTAATACTGCTCGTATTCATTATCGTAAAGTGTGTAAGATCCGGCGCTCCTGCAGGGAATGATCCCTGGGACGCCAATACGCTGGAATGGACAACGGCATCACCACCGCCCCTGCGAAATTTTACCAGCGTGATACCGGTCACCAGTGAAAGGGCGTTCCGGGATTTCAAACGGCCGGAGGACGCGGCGGGGGCGTCGGTTCAACGGCAGATGATCCGGCGCTCGGAAAGAAATGCGGCGATGATGTGGCTGCTGATCGGCACGGAGGCGATATTCTTCCTTAGCCTGCTGATGGCCTATGTCTACTTTGGATCCAACCCCGGTTTTACCGTTACCCCCTCGGCGCTGCTGAATTGGCGATCGACCGGGATCTTCAGCGTCTTGCTATGGGCCAGCAGCTTCGGCTACTGGCGGGCGGAACAGCGATTCCGGCTCAAAAACACGCAGTTGAGCCAAATGTGGTTGAGGGTGACGATCGGCCTGGCCCTCGCTTTTCTGGCGGGACAGGCAAAGGAGTATTATCATCTTGTGCACGAACACCACCTGACTTTAAGCAGCGGTATTTTTGGAACGGCTTTCTTTACATTGACCGGTTTTCACGGGCTGCACGTATTGGTGGGGGTGCTGCTGATGGTCCTGCTGCTGGTACGGATGAATAGCAAACCGGCCGTCCTTTCGCCGCAGGTGATGCGGGCAGTCGGCATCTATTGGCATTTTGTGGACGCGGTATGGGTGGTGATCTTTTCGGTTGTGTACGTTGCGCCTCATGTTTTAAAAACAGCGATATGATGGAAAACGAGTACGGCTTCAGTATTCATATGGCCATCGGGATAGTGGAAATCCTGGTAGCAGGGCCGCTGGTCGTTAGGATGCTTGCGATGCGCCGGCTGCGCACGCCGTTGGTTCGCCGGCTGAGTAAATGGATAGCTGGCAACGCATGGCTGGCATGGCTGGCGGGCACTGGGACGATGTGGTTTTGGCATATCCCGGCAGTGCACCATTGGGCAATGGGCATGTCGGAACGGCATATTTGGTGGATGGCGGTTCAACAGTTGCTGTTGCTGATGGGTGGAATATTGTTTTCCTGGCCCTTGCTGGGTCCCTGCCGCGGCCTGCGAATGCATCCGCTCGCAGGAATTATCTACCTGGCGACCGCCTGCATCAGCTGCTCGCTGATGGGGCTGCTGATCACCTTCGCGCCGCCGGAGGTTTACCCGGGTGTGTCACCAAGGGACAGGGAGACGGCAGGACTGATCATGTGGGTCCCTGGATGCCTGATCTATCTTACCGGTTGCTTGCTGCTGCTTCGGCAATGGTTGCATCGGCAAGACCGGCCCCGCATTGTTTTACCAAAGATCTAAGCATGTCGACGGAGAAAACACATAAGAATATAGTCGGCGGACCCGAAGACCGGCAAAAGGCAGCGCCGGAAAAATTGCCTCCCGGCTGGGAGAAGGCGGTTCCCGAGACGCTTCCGGAGCCGGTTTACTGGCCCTTCTTCCTGGCGCTGGGCATTACCTTCCTGCTTTGGGGACTGCTGACCATGTGGGTGATTTTAGTGGCCGGGATCGGCATCGGTGTTGTTGCGGTAAGCGGATGGATAAAATCGTTGAATGATGAATAAAAATAGCACGGACGAGGCCAACCAGCCCGATCGGGGGCGAAGGGAATTCCTCATGAAGATCGCGCTCGGCGTTGCGGGTGTTTCAGCGATAGCCGCAAGCGTACCGGTGCTCGCCTCCTTTTTTGCTCCGTTGCTGGAACGGCCACCGGGGCTCTGGCGGCCCGTTGCGGGATTGGAGGGATTCGAGGTGGGTGCCACGAGATTGGTCAGCTTTGAGAACGCCGAACCGGAGGCTTGGGCCGGTACGACGGCCCGGACGGCAGCCTGGCTGCGACGGGACGCCGCAGAGTCCTTCACCGCCTTTTCCGCCAACTGTACGCATCTCGGATGTCCGGTAAGATGGGAGTCGGAGGCGCATCTGTTCATGTGTCCCTGCCACGGCGGCGCCTATTATCCTGACGGCTCTGTAGCCGCGGGACCGCCGCCAAAACCATTGGTGCGGTATTCCGTGCGGGTCAACAACGGAAACATAGAGATCCGGACCTCCCCTTTGCCGATCACCACCATTGGAGAATAAAGGCAACACTATGCATACGATCAGGAAAATACTGCGCTGGCTCGAAGACCGGACCGGACTGGGAGAGCTGGCGATGCGCGTGGCGAAACATCCCGTGCCTCCGGGCTCCAAATGGGCCTATGTCTTTGGAAGCGCCACGCTGTTCTGCCTGATCTTGCAGGTGATCACGGGTGTGGCGCTGGCGCTGATGTACCAGCCATCTTCCTCCACAGCCTACCAGTCGTTGCAGTTCATCACCGAAAGGGCCCGGTTTGGCCGCGTGCTGCGGGGGATCCACTATTTTGGTGCATCGGGAATGATCGTGATGGTGGGTATTCACATGATCCGCGTGTATATTACCGCGGCATACAAATATCCCCGCGAAGTGACGTGGATCAGTGGCGTATTTCTATTTATTCTGACGATCGCCATGGGTTTCACCGGCCAACTCTTGCGTTGGGATTCGAATGGCGTGTGGTCGTCGGTAGTGGCCGCGGAACAGTTGGGAAGGATACCCCTGATCGGCAGGCCGGCGGCCCGGTTGTTGCTCGGCGGAGACACCATCGGGGGACACTCGCTCAGTCGTTTTTTCTCCTATCATGTATTTATCGTTCCAGCCTTCATCTTTCTGTTGGTCGGTCTGCACGTTTACTTCGTATTGCACCATGGGATCTCCGAGCCGCCGAAAGCAGGGAGGCCTGTCGTCCGGGACAAATACCGGCAGTGGTATAAAGAGATGCTGAAAGAAAAAGGTGTTCCCTTCTGGCCCTATGCGGCCTGGCGGGACCTGCTGTTTGGTGCGCTGACGATTTGCGTCATCCTTGGGCTGGCGGTACTCTTCGGACCGCCCGGATTGACGGAACCGCCCGATCCATCGCTCGTGCATACTACGCCAAAGCCCGACTGGTATATGCTGGCGATCTTTGCACTGTTCGCCCTCATGCCGCCGAGGATTGAATCCTATATGATAGTGCTGGGACCGCTCGCAACGGTCATTTTCCTGCTTTGTATGCCCTTTTTTTCCAACAAGGGCGAACGGAGTCCATTGCGACGGCCATGGGCGGTGTTTGGAACCATTTGCGTCGTGGTATTTGTATTCGGGCTTTTTCTCACGGGCATGCATTCGCCCTGGTCACCCAAATTTAAAGCAATGCCGCTGCCGGCGTCAACGATCCGTTCCTCGGACAGCGTCGTGGTGCGGGGCGCAAGCCTTTTCTATCGGAAGGCTTGTCTGTACTGCCACAAGATAGAAGGCCAGGGCGGAGATACCGGGCCGGATCTGTCCGCGGTAGCCCGGCGCCTGACGGCGGATGAACTGAAGTTGCGGCTGGTAAACGGGGGAAGAAATATGCCGGCATATGGAGGATTAATGACAAATGACGAATTGAAAGCACTCGTGGAGTTTCTTCAGACGAGAAAGTAGCGGCCTGACGGGATGTCGGCAACCTACTCCGATTTGCGCACGTTGGTATCCCCAAGGAACATTTTTTGATGATCGGCGAGGTAGGGGAGAAGCAAGGCGGCCAGCGATCCTTCGATGAGCTCGATACCAAACATCAATCGCGTTACCAATTCCTGGGGTTGATCCGTACTGTGTGACCCAAATGCCGTGTTATACGCGCCCGCAAGCATGGTGAGAATGGCCGCAAGGCGAAACAAAGCGCGGCCATTTTTCAAATTCCGGACAAAAAAGAAATAGATGATACCGATGAAAAGGTTGATAAGGGGCAAAAGCACGAAGCTGCTGACAGGTACAATTACGGCGAATGCAATAAGGCCCGTAATACTGCGATAGATAATGTTGAAGATGACGACCGCCAGGGCGGCAATGAGGCCGGTGAAAATCCCTGCAAGAACGCATTTGGACACGGTGACGGATGGTTGGGGTGATCGCATAGTATTTTATTGAATGATGGCGTTTAGTGGGCTAGCGCTCCTTTATCAGCTTACCGTCGGATGAAAAGAACAGCAGTTTTCTGCCGCCATCCCTGCCGGCTAGAACAAGATGAAACTGGCAGGATCCGTCACTGGATCGAACGGCATAGGCAGCGTTCCTGGTCCAGGAGGCATACTTGCCTGTTTTGAGTGCCTGCAGGACAGGCGCGGGCAGGCTATCCCAGTTAATCGGTTCTTCCGTGCTGAGCCAATCACCCGATTTCGTGAATTTAGCTTCGCATTTCCGGTCGTTCCGGTCGAAGAATACCGTGAAATTGTCCGTTTTCTCCGTCCACTCCGTTTTAGATGCGTTAGGGAACAGCTTTGCGAAGGCTGAGGTAAGCGTGGCCGGCGGCTGTTTGGGTTGAGCGGCGGCGAACAACACCAACAGGCAAAAACCTGGTGTCAGCGGCAATCGATGATCGCGTTTCATATCTACAGTCGGTTAGTTGTAAATGAAAATTTAACCTGGAGAGATTAAGGGAGACTTAAAAAGGAATTAGAATTGGATTAGAGTGCGGCCCGTTTGTCGAATTGCGTTCCCAGTGAGTGCGATAAATGGATCCAGGCATGTTTTTTTCTCTGTTGACTGTATGAGACTAACCTTGCTGTTTATCATCGAAATGCTGGCAGCGCCGTCGGTTAGGGCGTCCCTTGGAGCGATGCGGGCGGAATTTGTTAATACACGAATAGGAAATTTGCCGGTCCTCTCGGTCGGTCAGCTGGAGCAGGTGCTCAGCCGCCAACAGGGAACAATTCGAATACAGGGGTTTTATCCAGGAAGCAAGCACATATATTACTACGTGGTGCATGAGTTTTGAGCACACGCTAACCCACACACAATCTTCCAATGCAAGGTTTATGAAGCAGTCTCTACTCTTTGCCGCTGTTCTTTTGATGATGACCCTGCAGGGATGCGCCGTCGTCGGCGGTATATTCAAGGCGGGCGTTTGGGTGGGTGTGGTGGCCGTCGTCCTGGTGGTCATCGTGATCGCCGTGATCGTCAGCAAGGCCAGGAAATAAGCCGCCGTTCTTCCGCGCCAGCCGGTCCCGGCGCCGGCCGTATTTTCATCCGCGCTACCCGCTGCCAGCATATCTCGTTGATAAGCAATCTTATAGATCGACCTCAGCCCGGCGCGACAGACCCCGTCAGACAGCCGGTGAAATAAATGTGACAGGAATTGACGGAATAATGCAACCATCCCTGATTCAACTGTAATACATTGATTTCCAGAATTAGGAATAACACGCTCGGGTCCCCGGCGCAGCAAAAAGCCAATTCGGAGCCCGGGCTGCTCCAGCAGTCGTTCTAAATTCGCAAAGCAATCGCTTGTGGGGGGATGTCTATCCCCCCTGTTTTTCAATTCAAAGTCTATGACCAGGCACTCGCAATTCAAATTCATCCTTCCACTGATCCTGCTGACGGCAAACACGCTGAGCGGCGCCGCCCAAAACCGGAACGTCTTCGCCGAAGCGGGCTACTCTAAAGCCGATATCGATGCAAAACTGGAAAAAGCATTCCACGACCTCTTCGAAGGCCCCAATAAAATATACTTCGAGGTGGGCGATTCCTTAGGCTATGTCTCCGATATCAAAAATCACGACGCCCGAACCGAAGGCCTCTCCTATGGGATGATGATCGCCGTCCAGTTGAACCGGAAAGACATCTTCGACCGCATCTGGCGCTGGTCAAAAAAATACCTCCAACACCCCGACGGCGACCGCGCCGGCTATTTCGCCTGGAGCATCAACCCCGCCACCCTGCACAAGAATTCCGAAGGGACCGCCTCCGACGGCGAACTGTACTTCATCACCGACCTGCTGTTCGCCGCCAACCGCTGGGGCAACCACACCGGCATCGACTATTACCACGAAGCCCGGTTCATCCTCGACAACATGTGGAAAAAGAACGGCGCCGGCGGCATCTACCCCCTGGTCAATCTCGCCCATCGGCAGATCACCTTTACGCCCGAAGGAGATAATCATAATTGGACCGACCCCTCCTATCATTTGCCGGCATTCTTCGAGGTCTGGGCCCTCTACGCAAAGGATGGTCACGAACCCTTCTACCGCGACTGCGCCGACACCGCCCGGGCCTTCCTGCATCGGGCCTGCAACGCCTCCACAGGACTGACAACCGATTACGCCGAATTCAGCGGAGCACCCCATCCCGCCCCATGGATGCCACAGGCTTTTCGCTTCGACTCCTGGCGGGTCCCCATGAATATCGCGATGGATGACAACTGGTTCCATAAGGATACGGCCTGGCAACGGGACTACGCCAAACGCTTTCAATCCTTTCTCCGGTCAAAAGGCATCGACTCTTTCGAAGATCAGTTCAACCCCGACGGCTCGAAGCCGGATTTCATCCTCCCCGCCGGCGGTTTCCGGAAACTACGGCATTCACTCGGCCTGGTCGCGACCGCCGCCTCGACGACAATTATATATAATAGAGATCAGTCCTTCGAATTCGCACGAGCCCTCTGGAACGCCAGGCTCGAGCCCTATAGCGACGGGTATTTCGACCCCTACTACGACGGTTTGCTCTATATGTTCTCCCTTATGCACCTCAGCGGAAAATACCGGATTATTCACCCCAAATTCATGGATTCCAAATGAAACGATTTGCAAAATGCCTCTTGCTCGCCTCCTTGACCTTATCCTGCAGCCGGCTGTTCGCCCAGGATCCCAAATTCTATATTTTCCTTTGCTTCGGCCAGTCCAACATGGAAGGCGCCGCAAAATTCGAAGCCGAAGACACCGTCGTCGACGCCCGTTTTAAAGTCATGGAGTCGGTCGACTGCCCCGACCTCAAACGCGAAAAAGGAAAATGGTACACGGCCGCACCCCCCTTGTGCCGCTGCCATACAGGCCTGTCACCCGCAGATTACTTCGGCAGGAATCTCCTCGCCCACCTCCCGCCCGACGTGAAAGTCGGTGTCGTCCATGTCGCCGTTGGCGGCTGCAAGATCGAGCTCTTCGATAAAGATCACTACCAGGACTACCTCGCTACCGCCCCCGGCTGGATGAAGAACATCGTAAAAGAATACGATGGTAACCCCTACGCCCGCCTCGTGGCAATGGCCAGGCTGGCGCAAAAGGACGGGGTTATAAAAGGCATCCTCCTGCACCAGGGCGAATCGAACACGGGCGACACCACTTGGCCGGCAAAAGTAAAAACAGTATATGAAAACCTGCTCCACGACCTCAACCTCGACGCAACCTCGACACCATTGATAGCCGGCGAAGTGGTCGGCGCCGATCAGAACGGCCAATGCGCCGGCATGAACGCCATCATCGATCGCTTACCGGAAACCATCCCCACCGCACACGTCGCCTCCTCGCTCGGTTGCCCCGCCGGCCCCGATCATTTGCATTTCTCGGCGACAGGCTACCGGGAACTCGGCCGGCGGTATGCCGCCCAAATGCTGCCGCAACTGGCGACGGTGAAACCCGCACCCCCCGGCTTCGATTCTTTACGCGCAAACATTCCACACGGCCGCATCGATTCCATTCGCTACCCCTCCGCCACGGTCGGCAATACCCGCAAGGCGCTGATCTACACGCCCCCGGGCTACTCCCGGAAAAAACGCTATCCCGTACTCTATCTCCTCCACGGCATCGGCGGCGACCAACGGGAATGGCTCAACGGCGGTAAACCCCAGCTGATCCTCGACAACCTGTACGCCGATCACAAGCTCGAGCCCTTCATCGTCGTGCTCCCCAACGGAAGAGCCATGAAGGACGACCGGGCAACCGGCAATATCATGGCCGCCGATAAAGTACAAGCCTTCGCCAACTTCGAAAAAGACCTTCTCCACGATCTCATCCCCTATATCGAAAAACACTACCCCGTCTATTCCGATCGCGAACACCGCGCCATCGCCGGTCTCTCCATGGGCGGCGGACAATCCCTCAACTTCGGCCTGGGCAACCTCGATAAATTCGCATGGATCGGCGCCTTCTCAGCGGCTCCCAACACAAAGGCGCCGCAAGAACTCGTCCCCGATCCGGAAAAAGCAAGGAACGCCCTCAAGCTGCTCTGGATCTCCTGCGGCGACCACGACGGCCTCATCGGATTCAGCCGCCGCACCCACGAATATCTTGCCGAACACCAGGTGCCCCATATTTATTACATCGAGCCGGGCGTACATGATTTTAAGGTCTGGAAGAACGGCCTGTATATGTTCTCCCAACTCCTGTTCCATCCCGTAGACACGACCACCTTCGGCGACTACCTGCAAGCATCCACAGGCCAGCCGGCAACCACCAACAACCCCGGCAGCCAATACCCGCAGATCCTGCCTGACCGCCGCGTCGTCTTCCATATCAAGGCCCCCGACGCACACCAGGTACAGATCGACCTGCTGAAAAAATACAACATGGTCCGCGATACCGGCGGCTACTGGAACATCACCACCGATCCGGTCGTAGCAGGATTTCACTATTACTCTCTGCTCATCGACGGCGTGGCAACCATGGACCCCGGTAGCCTGACTTTCTATGGAATGGGCCGCATGGCCAGCGGCATCGACATCCCCGACAACGACGGCGCATTTTATGAGGCCCACCCGGTACCGCACGGCGAAGTCCGGCGAATGAATTATTACTCGCCCATGACCAGGACCTGGCGCCGGGCCTTTGTCTATACCCCGCCCGGCTATGACACCGATCCTTCAAAACACTACCCCGTGCTCTACCTGCAGCATGGAGCAGGAGAGGACGAGACGGGCTGGAGCACCCAGGGGAAAATGGATTGGATCATGGATAACCTCATCGCCGAAGGCAAGGCTACACCCATGCTCGTCGTGATGGACCGCGGCTATGCGACCGACCCGGCCCGGCCCACAAAAAACACCGGCGACAACCGCCCCGGAGCGATGAACAACAATGTCTTCCCCGAACTGCTGGTAAAAGAGATCATTCCGATGGTCGATTCTGCCTTCAGAACGATTCCCGACCGCGACCATCGCGCCATGGCCGGCCTGTCCATGGGCGGCTTCCAAACCTTTCAGGCAACCATGGCCAACCTCGACAAATTCGCCTATATCGGCGGCTTCAGCGGCGCCACCTTTCTGCAACCCGGAGCCGATATCCGGCAGCTGTACGACGGAGCGTGGGCGGACGCCGCCGGCTTCAACCAACGGGTCAAAGTACTCTATCTGAGCATCGGTACGGCCGAGCCGGAAAGAATGTACAAGGGAATAGAAGGACTGCATGAAGCATTGGAAAAAGCCGGCATCCGGCACGTGTACTATGAGTCTCCCGGCACCGCCCACGAATGGCTCACCTGGCGGCGCTCGCTCCGGCAATTCGCCGGCCTCATCTTCAAACCATAACTCCAACCGAAACCACATGCGCATACGTACCGCTTGCCCGCTGATCCTTTCCGCGCTACTGATTGTCACGATCCGCTCGGCCGCCCAGAACCCGATCATCACCGATCAATACACCGCCGATCCCACGGCAAGGGTATTCAACGGGAAGATCTACCTCTATCCCTCGCACGACATCCTCGCCACCCCCGGAAAAGGCCGGCCCGGCTGGTTCTGCATGGAAGACTACCATGTATTCTCCTCGGGCGATCTCACGCATTGGGCCGATCACGGCATTATCGTAAGCCAGGACAAGACACCTTGGGTAAAGCCGGCAGGCTATAGCATGTGGGCCCCCGACTGCGTCTTCCGCAATGGGAAATATTACTTCTATTTTCCATCGACCCCAAAAGACACCAGTCTCGGCCGGGGATTCGCCATCGGCGTGGCAGTGGCAGATAAACCCGAAGGTCCTTATACTCCTTTACCGCAACCCATCAAAGGCGTCCACGGGATCGATCCCAACGTCCTTATCGATAAAGATGGCCAGGCTTACCTGTATTGGGCGCAGGGAAACCTCTTTGCGGCAAAGCTGGATCAGGCCATGACCGCACTGGCATCCGCACCCGTGATGCTGCAGGAACTCCCTTCAAAAGGACTAAAAGAAGGACCCTTCGTTTTCGAACGCAAGGGCATCTATTATCTTACCTACCCGCATGTTCGCAATAAGACGGAATGCCTCGAATATGCCACCGGCGACAATCCCCTCGGACCCTTTACCGTGCGCGGCGTTATTATGGACGAATCCCCTACCGGCTGTTGGACAAACCACCAGTCGATCGTCCAGTTCAACCGGCAATGGTACCTGTTCTACCATCACAACGATCTCTCCCCCGGCTTCGACAAAGCAAGATCGGTCCGCATCGATAGTCTCTTCTTCAACGCCGACGGGACTATACAAAAGGTAATGCCAACCCTGAGAGGGGTGGGGCTCACGAATGCCGGCAGCACGATCAACCCCGACCGGTACACCCGCATCGGCCCCACCGGCGCATCCATCGCATTCCTCGACACCCTCGCCCCGTTCGCCGGTTGGAAAACAGTCTTTACTACCGCCGGCGCCTGGGTACAATACAACAGCGTCGATTTCGGCCACCGGAACTCCAAAAAAGTTCGAGCGCATCTACTGTCGGCAGATGGCGGCGCCTTGCAGATCCGCGCGGATTCCCTCGACGGACCGCTGATCGCGGAAATAAAGTCTCAAAACGCCACATCCGGCTGGCAGGACCTCACCACCGATGTACTCCATCACACCCCGGGCCTCCATCACCTCTTCATTATATCAAAAGAAGATAAACAAGTCGAATTGGACTGGCTCCGGTTTGAATAAAATTCCTGACCATGAAGATATTCGTTTGCAATTTGCTCCTTTTATGGTTCGCCCTCAGCCTCCGCGGCCAGACTCCCTCGTCCCACCTCGCCCAAAATCCCTGGCCCGTCCACGCCGACAACGGCGACGGCACCTTCACCAACCCGGTGATCATGGCCGACTTCCCCGACGTCGACGTCATTCGCGTCAACGACACGTATTACATGCTGGCCACGACCATGTTCACCTTCCCCGGCGTCCCCCTGCTCCAATCGCACGACCTCGTCAACTGGCGCTACTGCACCAACATCGTAAAGCGAATGGACGAAAGTCCCTGTTACAATCTCGATAGCTGCAACCGGTATGCTCATGGTCAATGGGCCGGAAGCCTCCGATATCACAACGGCCAATTTGACGTACTGTTCAACACCCTCAACGAAGGCGCCTTCCTCTGCACCAGCCCCGATCCGGCCGGCCCCTGGAAAATAAAACGGCTCGGCCGCGGCTTCCATGACTGCGGGCTGCTCTTCGATGACAACGGTAAGATCTACGTCGCCTCGGGCTACAATAAGATATACATCACCGAACTCGATACCGCCTTTTCACCTATCAGCAAAGATTCTCTCGTGTTCACCGGCGACATTCGCAAAGGACTCGAAGGAACCCACGTTTACCGGCTCAATGGTTACTACTACCTGTATTGCACCTACGGCGGCGCCGACGGGTTCCAGGCCGCCCTGCGGTCCCGCAACATCTGGGGCCCCTATGAAGAACGGATCGTCATAAAAGAGTGGGACCACAGCAATGTCAATTTCGGTATCCACCAGGGCGCACTCATCCAAACGCAGAAAGGAGAATGGTGGACGATGCTCTTCATCGATATAGGTCCCTTCGGCCGCTTTCCCTCCCTTCAACCCGTCCACTGGCAGGACGACTGGCCCATCGCTGGCGTCGACGGCAAGGCCGTGGTAAAATATAAAAAGCCCGATGTAGGCGGGACCTACCCAATTACCCATCTCCCCACGTCCGATGAGTTCGACGTCGATACCCTGGGTATGCAATGGAGCTGGAATCATAATCCCGACCCGGCAAAATGGTCGCTGACGGCAAGACCGGGCTGGCTCCGGCTCTCGACCGTGTCGGCTGCGCCAAATATCCTCTGGGCCCGCAACACACTCACCCAACGATCCATCGCCAAATACGACCAATCGATCCCCACCATCGCTACGACAAAACTCGAAGTGGACCACATGCGCCCCGGCGACCAGGCTGGATTATGCGTATTCCAGGATCCCTATGCCTTCGTCGCCGTAAGCCAAACCGAAACAGGCCGGTCCCTCGTAATGGTCAACAATGGGGTGACGATCGATTCCATCCCCTTTCAACAGAGAACAGTATACCTCCGCACCCAGGCCTCCAATGCCACCAAAAAGGCGGTATTCGAATACAGCCTCGATAACAAGACATTCATCCCCCTGGGCAACGCATTGGACATGCGGTTCAGCCTGAAGATATTTACCGGTAACAAATTTGGCCTGTTCAATTTCGCTACAAAACAAACCGGCGGATACGTCGATGTAGATTGGTTTCACATGAATTAACAAATTAGCGATGAAAACAAAGAAAGCACAAACGCTGCTCCTGACCGCCGCCATAACCCTGCTCAGCGGGTTTCACGGTATAACACCCGCAAATAACCGACCGGCCGCTCTCCCGTCGTTAAAGGAGGTCTTCCACAATGACTTCCTCATCGGCGCGGCGATCAACGTCCAACAGTCCGATGGCCGCGACCTCCGCGCAGACTCGCTCATTCAAAGCCAGTTCAATACAGTCACCCCGGAGAATATCATGAAGGCCGCGCTGATCCACCCCGCCTGGGACAGCTACCGGTTTGAACCCGCCGACCGGCTCGTCGGCTACGCGGAAAAGAACCACCTTCGCATCAACGCACACACCCTCATCTGGCACAGCCAGCTGCCGCCCTTTGTCCGGAACATAAAGGACGCCGACAGTCTCCGCCGGTTCTTCGTCAACCATATCACCACCCTCGCGTCCCGCTACGACGGCAAGGTCTTCTCCTGGGATGTCGTCAACGAAGCGCTGAACGAGGATGGAACCCTCCGCAATTCCATCTTTTTGCAAAAGCTCGGCCCGGACTACATCGTCGAGGCCTTCCGGCTCGCACAAAAAGCCGCTCCCCACACCCAACTGTACTATAATGACTACAACATCGAAAGCCCGAAGAAACGGGCCGGCGCGATCGACCTCGTCAGGAAGATCCAGGCCGCCGGCGTACGCATCGACGCCATCGGCATCCAGGGACACTGGCATCTCGGCAAAGTTCCCTTCCGGGACATCGCGGAAAGCATCGACGCATTTTCCGCGCTGGGCATCAAAGTAAATTTCACCGAACTCGATATCTCCGTTTTGCCCAATCCACTCCCCGGCAACACCGCCGACGTAAACGCCGCCTCGGCCCAGGGCGGCAACACCCCAGCCAAAAACACGAACACGACGGCCGAAGCCCCGAACGCCAACCCCTGGCCCGCCGCCCTGCCGGACTCCATCCAGGACCAGCTCGCCACTGACTACCAAAACCTGTTCAAACTATTCCTCCAACATAAAAAACACATCGGCCGCATCACCTTCTGGGGCGTGGAAGACGGCGGCAGCTGGCTGAATAATTGGCCGGTCCGCGGAAGAACCAACTACCCCCTCCTCTTCGATCGCAACTACGCCCCCAAAAAAGCCTTTTACAGCGTCATCGATGCCGCCAAGCGGCAATCCGCGCAAAACGCCACCCCGCAACCCGGGCAAAACACCGCCCGACAACCCGGACCAAACGCCCACTCCCAACAGCCCGAACCAAACGCCGCCGACAACTACAACAGCGTACAGACCTACACCAACCCCGTCCTCCCCGGCGACCACCCCGACCCGACACTCTTCCGAATGGGCGACGACTTCTACCACTGCGGATCCTCCTTTCATTTCACGCCCTACCTGCCGATCTACCATTCAAACGATCTGATCCACTGGGAGATCATCAGCCGCGTCGTGCCTCCCAACGAGGCGTCCGGCTTCGTTCCCGACCGCCCATCCGGCGGCATCTGGCAGGGCGCGATCACGCATTTTGACGGCTCCTGGTTCATCTATTTCTCCGCCAACGGGCAATGGTTTTCCAAAGCAAACTCGCCTTATGGCCCCTGGTCGGCGCCGCAGCCCGTGCACACCAACCCCACCACCGGCAACCTCGGCTACGACAATTCGATCTTCATCGACGACGACGGCAAACCCTACATGCTGATAAAGAACGGTCAAAAGATCAACCGCATCCAGGCCATCGGCCACGACGGTCAACTGACGGACACCGTGATCAACCTCGACTGGATCAACGCCAACCTCCAATACAGCTGGGCCGAAGGCCCCGTCATGTGTAAACGAAACGGTTACTACTACTATTTCCCCGCCGGCGATGTCACCGGCGGCCAGTATGTCCTGCGCACAAGAAAGCTCACGAGCGACTCCACCGCCTGGGAAAGACTCGGCGATTTCTTCCCCCCCGTTACCGATCCCAACGAAGGCTTCCGCCGCCCCAACCATATCTCGGCGCCCCTCCAGCTGGCCGACGGCACCTGGTGGACCATCGGCCAGAGCTATGAAAAATATCCAAACGACGACTGGTCCGGCAGCGGCCGCCAGACATCTCTATATCCGGTGATCTGGGAAGGCGATCGCCCCTGGGGATTGGCCCCGACCACCCAGCCCATAACAAAACCCGATCTCCCCAACACCGGCATTCCCTGGCGAAGCATGCAGGGCGACGATTTCGATAGCGCAACACTCGGCCTGCAATGGCATTTTCTCACCCGCAAAGCCGCCGCAAACTATTCCCTTTCCGCAAGAAAAGGGTGGGTGAGGCTGACGCCCGACAGCGGCCGCACCCATCTCGTTCAAAAAGAGACCGCCCACTATTACACGGCCGTTACCCGGCTGCAATGGGATGCCGCCGATCCATCCGCCAAAGCAGGCATCTACCTGACTAACGGCAACCAGCACGTGGCGGCCCGGCTGTACGCCGGCAACGACGGCGGCAAACAGATCGTCCTGCAGCTGGACACGGCAAAACGAAGCCTCCCAAACAAGACAGGGAACACCCTCTGGCTGAAACTCACACGAAAAGGCCACGAGCTCACCGGCTATTACAGCGCCGACGGTACAAACTGGATCTCACTCGGCGCCCCCGTCAACGCCGTTCCGATCGACAAAGAACAACCCAACTGGAATTCCTGGGTAGGCGCCAGCATCGGCCTCTTCGCCGAAGGCCGCCCGGCTGATTTCGATCTTTTCACCGTCAAGGACGCCTTCTCACCCATCGAAGCAGCCGGGTACGCCAACTACTACGGCGTAAAAACGATCCCCCTGCCGGACAACAACGCAGGCGCACCCGGCAACGCCGCAACAGCAAGCAACGCCTCAACGCCCGGCAACGCCGCAACACCCGGAAAGGCCGTTACAAACACCTCCCCACAGGGCGGGTGGTTCATGATCTCCGGTGTGGAGACAGGCATCACGCATGCCTCCGCGGTCGAACTCACCGCTTTGGCTGCCGCCGCCGGCAAGCTCGAGATCTGGCTGGACGATATCCAACACGGCAAGCTGATAGCCACGGTGCCCGTGCAGCCGGTCGGCGATAAGAGACAGTGGAAAACTTTCCTGCAGCCGGTTACACGATTCCAGGGGCATCATGACCTTTTTATCAAATATCCAACCGGAGAGCCGGGCAAGATCATGATCCGCTCCATCCGGTTTGTAAAGTCCCACACTCAATAGCCGGCAAACGACTCCTGTCGGCTATAAATGTCATGTGGACAATTTACAGGCAGAAAAAAGCCGTTGATATTTCAACCGATTGCAAAATTATTTTTAGCTTTGATTGCCATAGTAAACATAGGCCCACGGCCGGCCGCAACAAAAACTAACGATTGTGCGAAAGATTATCCTGGTATTCTGCCTCTGCGTGTCGTACTCGCTGATCCATGCGCAGCAAGACGATTTGAATTTTGTGAATTTCAGCAGTACCAATGGCCTTTCCTCCAACAACATCAATTCGATAATAAAGGATCGCTATGGATACATGTGGTTCGCCACGGAGGATGGCCTCAACCGGTTCGACGGTATCAACTTCACCGTTTATAACCATAACGAGCTCGATACCAATAGCCTTGCCACCAATCAGCTGCAAACCCTTTATGAGGATCCCCAGGGTAACCTCTGGGTGGGCACCAATCGCACCCTATCCTTGTATGACCGGCAAAAGGACTGTTTTCATAATTTCAATATAGCCAACGGGACGGCAGTAAGAGCAATTTGCTCCGACAATGCAGGTCATCTGTGGATCGGTAGCTATGCCGGCCTGATCCTCTATGATCCTGTGCGCCATACCGCGAAACAGTACACGTCGGATTCCGCGGGTCCGGGCCATTTATTGTCCAATACCGTCATCAGCCTGTTTCTGGACAGTAAGGGACGGCTTTGGGTGGGTGGAAATACCGGTCTGTACCTTTATCAGGCTGCGACGGATAATTTCAAACGGTTTTCGAACGACCCCGCCGATCCGGCCTCCATCAGCGACAATGCCGTCAAGGCCATCACCGAGGACAACAATGGCCATCTTTGGGTTGGCACAAACGAAGGCGGACTGGACCTGCTGCTGCCGGATGGCATCCATTTTCGAAGGTTCAAATACAGTAAGACCGACCGGCAATCGCTTGCCAGCAACCGCATCTATAGCGTCAGGCCGGACAGCAACGGCGATCTCTGGCTGGGTACGGAAGAGGGATTGAACATTTTCGATCCGTATACGGCTAAAGTCCGCCGCATCACCGGTAACGACCGAAACAAGTATAGCCTTAAAGGCAGGGCGGTACGCAGCATTTATATCGACAGGATGGGCATTTATTGGGTGGGTACCGTGCAGGGCGGCGTGAACAAGTATGATAAGAATCTTGGATTTTTTAACCTGGTGCAGTACAACTCTTTCGATCCATACGGCCTCAGCTGCTCGAAGGTCACCTCGTTTGCGGAGGCGGACAATGGAGACCTGTACGTGGGTACCGACGGTGGCGGAGTCAACCTGCAGCATCGCAATACAGGCCTCTTCCAACACCTGCGGATCGCCGGCGGCGGCAAAGACAATGACCTGGCGGTCCTCGCGCTTCAACGGATAGGCAGCGAACTTTGGATCGCAACCTATCAACACGGCGTATATGTGTTGAATATCCCGGCAAAAAGCGTAAAGCACTACTCAAAAGGCGACGGGCCCAGCAATCTGCCGAGCGATGATATCTTTTGCATCAAAGAAGACCGGACCGGGCACGTCTGGCTCGGGACAAACGGCAAAGGCGTATGCATGTACGATCCCGCTACGCATATTTTTCACCGGTTTCCACCGGTGAATAGGGATGGTAAGTCCGGTAAATTGCTGTCGGCAGGGTTCATCCGCGCCATTGACCAGGATTCTGCGGGAAATATCGTCATCGGGACCGTAGGGAACGGCGTCGCTCTGTTTGATCCGGTGCACCATACCTGCCGCGTATTCAACCGGGCGACTACCGGCCTGCCCCTCGACGAGGCGATTTCGCTGTACGTGGACAAAAGCGGAATCATTTGGGCAGGTACGCCCAGCGGCGGTATTTGCCGCCTCGATCGAATCAATGATCGCTTCGCCAATTATTCGGAACGGAATGGGCTGGCCAACGCCGTGATCTATAAGATTCTCGAGGACGCGAACGGAAAGCTCTGGGTCAGCACGAACAAAGGGATCAGCTGTTTCGACCCGGCCAGGTCGGCGTTTAAGAATTACACCGCCGAAAACGGCTTGCAGCCGAGCTCCTTCATCCTTGGCGCCGGCTTCAAGACGAAGTCAGGGGAGCTGTATTTTGGCGGCATCGAAGGGTTTAACCATTTTTCGCCGGCCGCAATCAACGACAATAAAAATGTTCCCGCTATAGTGTTTACCGACCTGCGGATAGCAGGGCGGTCCGTGATCCCCGGCCAGGATGCGGCGATCAAAGAAAATATCTCGATGGCCGGGGAGATCAGGGTAGGGTATAAGCAAAACTTCTCAGTGGATTTTGCTGCACTCGATTATACAACGCCGCATGAGAACCGCTACATGTACCGGCTGGAAGGGCTGGACGTCTCCTGGAACCAGCTCGGACAATCCCGAACGGCTTCCTTTACCAATCTCTACCCCGGTACTTATAAGCTGGAGGTAAGAGCGAAGAATTGTAACGGAGCCTGGGTTACACCGCCTGCGATGTTGAAGATCATCGTTAAACCTCCATTTTATCTTACCGGGTACGCCTATGCCTTTTATGCGCTGCTCCTGGGATTGATCCTATGGGGTATCCGGTACCGGGGTATTCGCAAGCTCAAGAACAAATTTGCACTGGAACAGGAACGCCACCGGATGAAACAAATGATAGAACAGGAACGCCTGGAGGCCGAGCGATTGCACGAATTCGATCAGCTGAAGATCAAATTCCTCACTAACCTGAGCCACGAGTTCCGTACTCCCGTCTCCCTGATCCTGGGGCCGTTGGAGAACCTCGGCGAAACGGAAGCAGACCTCGATAAGCAACGGCAACTCACGATGGTGAAGCGAAATGCGCGGAGATTGCTCAATCTCGTAAACCAACTGCTTGACTTCCGCAAGCTCGAAGAACACGAGCTGAAACTCAACTGCACAAAGGGCGACATCGTCGCCTTTGTTAAGGACACGGCGGAATCTTTTCGGGATATTGCCGAGCGCAAACACATCCGGTTCACGTTCAAAAGCCAACTCGGGCATTTCCCGACCCTATTCGACCGCGACAAGATCGAGCGGATCGTTTTCAACCTGCTCGGAAATGCGTTCAAGTTTACCGGGAAAGATGGCGAGGTATTGCTCGAGATCAGGCATGCGGAAACTTCAGGCGATGTCGTGATCCTGGTTTCCGATACCGGCGTCGGTTTGTCGACGGAAGAACAGAGCCGGATATTCGATCGTTTTTTTCAGGGAAACACCAATATCGGCGTAATGAACCAGGGCAGCGGTATCGGGTTGTCCATCACAAAGGAGTTCGTCAGGTTGCACGGCGGGACGATCTCGGTGGAAAGTGAACCGGGCAAAGGCAGTGTCTTTATTGTTTGCCTGCCGCTTGAGCCACTTCAGGCGCCGGTGCTTACAATAACCGACCCCCATTGCGACCGCGAAACGATGCCGGTATCCATACAATCTACCCCCACCGTCACATCCCCTCTTGATCAGCTTACTGTACTGCTCGTCGAAGACAACGATGATTTCCGGACCTATCTCAGGGATAATTTGAGATCCTGTTATAAGATCATAGAGGCCGTCGATGGCAAAGATGGCTGGCAGAAAGTCATCTCCCGTCATCCCGACGTCATCGTGAGCGATATCAGTATGCCGAACATGGATGGGATCGAACTGAGCCGGAAGATAAGGGCCGATAAGCGGGTGAGCCATATCCCGATCGTCCTGCTCACGGCGCTCACGGAGAATACGTATCAGCTCAAGGGCCTGGAGACCGGGGCAAGTGACTATCTCACCAAACCTTTTCCCTTCGATATACTCAATATTAAGATCCGAAACCTGGTATCGCTCAACCAGCGGTTAAGAGAAACCTACTCCCGCCGGCTGAACGTGGAGACGCCCGTGGCGGCCGTACAGTCCGAAGACGAAAAATTAATGCTGAAGATCACCCGATATATTGAGGCCAACCTGGATACCGCCCAATTATCCGTCGAGGAGCTAAGCAAACACGTTTATATGAGTCACGCATCGCTGTACCGGAAGATCGTCGAACTCACCGGCGAAACCCCGGTGGAGTTTATCCGCTCCGTGAAATTGAACAAGGCCATCGACCTGCTGGAAAGAAGCGATATGAAGATCTCGGAAATAGGGTATGCCGTCGGTTTTACGACGCCCAATTATTTCACGCGCGCGTTCAAGGCAAAGTTCAATCTTTCACCGTCCGAGTATGTGTCTTTGAAACGCAAGCAGGTAGGTTGAACCCTCTATTGTCCTGGAAAGCGATCTCATAATGCGGGCGCATCTCAATTTTCTGATTATCATAGTATTAACACCGATAAATGCAGGCGCGATTGACGAATTTGTGCTAGCAATTGCAAAATCGGGGCAATGGTTTTAAATCGGTTGCAAATAGTTTTGAGGGGGTAAATTTAAAACTCTCGCTTATGACGATTGCAACCAGCATGAGATGTCTTCTCAGTAAGAAAAAAGCAGGGACCTGGCTCATCGCACTTTTGATGTTACTAGGCCCAACTGCGCTAATGGCCCAAAATAGGATAACGGTAAGGGGCCGCGTTTCCAACGAAAAAAATGCCCCCGTTCCGGGCGCGACTGTAGTCGTAAAAGACCTCAAAGGCGGCGTGACCACCGATTCCAGCGGGAACTTTTCGCTCTCGGCCCCCGCCAAAGCCACCTTGCTGATCTCCTCGGTTGGCTACGCTTCCACAGAGATCAAGGCTCGCCCGGGTTTTATCGATGTGACACTTAAACGGGGCGAAAGCAGCCTGGATCAGGTCGTCGTGATCGGCTATGGCACCCAGCGAAAAAAAGATGTTACAGGTTCAGTCGCCTCCATCAGCGGAGACGTGATGAACCAGGTTCCTGCAGTCGACATTTCCCGTGCCCTGCAGGGGCGTTTGCCCGGGGTCGAAATGCAGCAAACCTCCTCCAAACCCGGCGCCGGTATGCAGATTCGCATCCGCGGTACGCGTTCTTTGAACGCCACCAACGACCCACTGATCGTCCTCGATGGCATCCCCTTTATCGGGAATCTCAGCGATATCAGCCCGGCCGAGATCAAAAGCGTCGATATCCTAAAAGACGCCTCGTCGACCGCCATTTACGGTTCCCGCGGCGCTAACGGCGTCATATTGATCACGACCAACAAAGGGTCGGCAGGTCAAAAAGCCCGGCTGACGTACAATGGTTATGCCGGTCTGAAAAAGATCTGGGGAGAATATCCCATGATGAATGGACCGCAATTCGTCGCGCTGCGGAAGGCAAACAATGCAACGCCCGGCGCCTCTATTCACGTCAATACGCTCGACGAGAATGATAACGTAAACACCGACTGGCAAAAGCTCCTTTTCCAAAAAGGGTATGTCACCAACCAGGACCTCGGGATCTCCGGCGGCACCGAGAGGGGAAATTACAGCATCGGCTTCAACTATTTTAAGGACCAGGGCGTCATTCCGCTGCAATACTATGAACGGTACAGCCTGCGCACCGCACTCGAACAGCGGCTCGGCAACCTGTTTCGGATCGGGCTGACAACGAACAACTTTTATACGAATGCACATGACATGAACCTGTCACCCTATTCTACCCTCAACCTGTCGCCGATCATCAATCCCCGTAACCCCGACGGCTCCTGGAAGAGCGTCGTAACCCTCAACACCTCCGGCCCGAATTGGGCATATACTGCCCATGCGTTGAAAGGACTCGGGGACGCCTACATCGACCTGGATCGCGGTTTTACGACCAATAACTCCATATTCGGAGAGATCAGCATTCCGGGTGTAAAGGGTTTGAAATACCGCGCCAACCTGGGTTTATACTTCCACCAGGACGACTATGGTTCTTATACCGGGCAAGGGGTCTTCAGCGGAACAGCGACGTCGCCATCCAGTGCTAACATCTCCAATACCAAGCAGATCGACTACACGCTCGAGAACCTGTTGACGTATGATCGCAGTTTTGGAACCAAACACAAGATCAGCTTTGTGGGGTTATATTCGGTCGAACAGAATACAAAATGGGCATCCGCCGAGTCGGCCACCCATCTGCCGTCCGATGCCTTCCAGTTCTATAATTTGTCCTATGTCCTGGCTGACCAGGGCGGAGCCTCGGCTGTCGGCAACGGTACCTATGCGCAATATGGCTTGTTGTCGTACATGGGCCGCCTGATCTACACATACAACGACCGGTATATCCTCAGCGCTGCATGGCGCGATGACGCCTCCTCCGTACTGGCTGCCGGGCACCAATGGCACTCCTATCCGGCCCTTTCCGCAGGCTGGAACATAAAGAACGAGAACTTCATGACGGGCGCTTCATTTGTAGATGAGCTTAAGCTGAGAGTGGGATATGGGGAAACGTCTAACCAGGCCATTAGCCCTTATCAGACCTTGGGTGCGTTAACAACAAGCCCGGACAATTTTGGGCCCTCTGGATACGCCATGGGTTACTATGTTACCCAACTCCCCAACCCGGCACTCGGTTGGGAGTTCTCAAAGACCTGGAATTACGGTGTCGACTTTGCCCTTTTTAACCATCGCCTCACCGGTACGGCCGAATATTACACGGTCAATACCAGCAATGTATTACTGAGCGTTGGCCTTCCCACGACTTCGGGCGTCAACAGCTATACGGCCAATATCGGCGCCACCCAGAATAAGGGGGTCGAATTGTCCCTTAACGGCGTGATACTGGACAATCGTAACGGCTGGAGCTGGGATGTCGGCGTCAATATCTACAGCAACCGGAATAAACTTGTTCGTCTTTACTCGGGCGATCCCTATGATAAAGGCAACCAATGGTTCCCTGGCCATCCTATTAATGTCATGTACGATTATAAACGCATCGGTCTGATGAGCTATGCCGACAGCGCGAGCGGTTATTTGCAGGCGGCATATCCGGGCGGCAACGTAGGAATGATCAAGGTAGCCTACAACAGGAATGACACCTCCCTGCATTTTACGAAAGGGGTTCCCAACCGGAAGAATCAGGCCGGAACCGCTCTGAACAACGACGATCGGCAGATCTATGACATGCAGCCCGATTTCGAAGGCGGATTCAACACCCGGGTCGGGTATAAATCTTTCGATCTGGCCATTACGGGCATCTTCAGGAGCGGTGGTACCCTGGTCAGCACGCTTTATTCGGCAGGCGGGTATCTCGATAACCTGAACACAAGGTCGGGAAACAACGTAAATATTCCCTACTGGACACCTACAAACAGCCATGCCGGCGATTTCAACACATTCGGCCCGCGGCCGGGCGGTGTAGGGGGCGACAACCCTGCCTATGGAAGCACCCTGGGCTATTTCAGCTCGTCTTTCCTGAAGATTCGCACCATCAGCCTGGGCTATAACTTCGATCAGAAATGGTTAAAACGCAGCGGCATTGGCGGCATGCGCGTTTACTGCACCCTGGAGAATCCGTTTGTCCTGTTTTCGCCCTACGAAAAATTCTCGCATATGGATCCCGAAACCAACTCGTATGGCGATCAGAATGCTGCCGTGCCGCTGGCTGCCAACCTGCACCGCATTCTTACCATCGGCACCAATACCCCTTCGACCCGTAATTATGTTCTCGGCTTAAACGTAACATTCTAAAAAGAAATCAAATGAAGCGAATACTGATCAATATATGCATGTGCGCAGGGACCCTGGGTCTGCTCATGAGCGGCTGCACAAAAGTGCTGAAGGAGACGCCCCGTGCCACCTTTACCCCGCAATACTTCCAGACCCAAAACGGTGTCGTCGGTGGCCTCACAGCCTTATATGCCCACCTCCGCAATATCTATGGGAATGCCTACTATTGGAATATGTGCCAGTGCGGCACCGACGAGACCACCTGGGGACAAAGCGGCGGCAGTGGCAGTAATTTTCAGGCGCAGGACTATTCCGTGCCGGGAGTCCATCCGATCCCGACGTTGAGCGATGCCGGTCAGCTTTGGGGAAACACGTTCCCTTACATCAACACCGCCAGCGGCGTAATTCAATACGGGCTCGCGGCAAAGGTTTCACCCGCCCTGTTGGCCGAAGCGCATTTTTTTCGGGCACATGATTATTTTTTGCTCGTACAGACTTTCGGCGGCGTCCCCCTGGATCTCGGTTCCGGCAGACTGAAGTTCAACACTTCGACGGCTCGCGGTTCCGTACGCGATTCGGTGTCCATCGTATATACCAAATGCATCTTTCCCGACCTGGACACGGCCGTTGCTAACCTGCCGTCGACGCAACGGGTCGTAGGCGCGGTTACCAAACAAACCGCCCAGCTGTTCCTCGCCAAAGCTTACCTGACCTACGGTTGGTGGCTCCAGAATCCCAACGCCATTCCCTCGTACCCGGTCGAATCGGGGAGCCCAAGAACGGACCCGGACGGTCATGATCCCAGCTGGTATTTTCAACAGGCTTACAATATTGCGGTCAGCGCGATCGAAAATCCCGGGCCGTTTGGCTTACAACCCACTTACTACGATGTGAATGTTGCCACAAACGATTATAACAACGAATGCATGTTATATTCCGACCATACCCAGCAAAGCACCCAGTACAATGTAAGCAGCCTGACATACGGCGCCGGCGGCACGCCGGATAACTGGTCGGGCTGGTTCCAGACCTGGTCTTACCCGACAATCACCAGCTCCAGTTCATCAAGCTCCTGGAGCGGGGTGAATTCCGTCCAACGGGCCTCGGTGCAATGGGGCGGCCGGCCCTGGGTCCGGAATGCGCCGCCGATCGAGGTGTTTACGAAGACCTTTGCCGATAAGACCGATGATTCACGCTACGACGGGACCTTTACGACCGTCTACCGCTGTAACATGAAGGAGGCCGGTTTGCCCTATTCGCAGCTTTACAATGCCAACGATCTGCCCATATCCGAGGGTAGCGCGGTCCTTAGTTTCCTGAACAACGACACCGCCGGCATAGACTATTCCAACAGTGTTTATAAAAGCAGCGTCGGAGCCGGTGTCCTTCCCGGGCGGGCCGACTATGTCATAGCGCCAAGTGCCTTCAACCGCATCGTTTATCCGGGCATCTGGAAGCTCGGTCCTTATCGCACGGACAATAACGGCGGTCTCGGAAATCCCAACGCCGGCAGCACACGGCCTTACACCGGCGCCAAATTCTCTGAACTGTTCTTTATCGCAGCCGAAGCCGCCGTAAAAGGAGCGACTACCACCGCGGTAACTGGCAAATACGCAAATGACGGAACGCCCGCCGGCCTGATCAACGTTATTCGCGCCCGGGCAGGAAAATGGAAGTTCAGTAACGCGCAAAACCAACCTTACGTCGCGGATTTCAGCGCACAAATGGTGGCTGCGACACCGGCTACGATCACCGTAGGGTATATTCTGGCGGAACGTTCCCGGGAATTTTATGGCGAAGGATATCGATTCTACGATCTCGTTCGCACCCAACGATTTGGCATGGACAACCAGGAAGGATACAATTATGGCACATACACTATCGGCGGGATAGCCTATGGCAATCATACACCGATAGTCAATACACGCACCATAACGCCGCAGCTCTACCTGCAACCTATTCCACAGGGGCAAATCGACGCGATGGACCTTTCACCTGCGGCAAAAGCGGCCTACCAGAACCCCGGATACTAGCAACTTTGCATTAAATCAGGTATTCGGACAGGGGGATGATATTCATCCCCCTATTCTCTTGCCTTGCTGCACCCCGCATGCTTGCGCTGCAAACTGCTGATCGCTTCGAATTCTCCGGCCAGCCCGCCACTTAGCCTTTCGAATACGTCGAAATAATCGGCATAGACGGCATGATGCTGTTTATCCGGGGAAAAAACATCCGGCAGCTCCACTGTCCGGGCCGCCTCGTCCAGCGATGGAAAGATGCCCATCTCCGTCGCACTCAAAAGGAAGGCGCCGAAGCTTACGCTATGCGATCGTTGCCGCGTACGCACCGGCCGGTTGAACATATCGGCCATCATCTGGGTCCAGAATGGCAGCACTCCAAAACTGCCGTTGACCGAGAGGCTCTTGATATCGCGCTGCTCACCCAGTATCTTCCCGATACTATACATCTCATACAGCACCCCCTCGATAGTGGCCC
Organism: Puia sp.; assembly: GCF_035546395.1. GTDB lineage: Bacteria > Bacteroidota > Bacteroidia > Chitinophagales > Chitinophagaceae > Puia. The sequence continues at coordinate 605,149 of NZ_DASZXR010000002.1, forward strand.
GTATAAAGTGCTGCCGTTCATGCTTGATATTAAGCCCGAAGTAAGCTCCCCGCGCATCCGCATTCCATATCGGCGCCCGTTCCCCGAAAAGATAAGGCAGGAACAACAATCCGTCGGAACCCGCCGGTACCTTGGCGGCCTCTTCGATCAACAACTGCATGCTGCTCTCGATATCGTATGGATTGGCGAAGTCCCCAAACTGCCGCGTGAACCACTCGAAGATATTCCCCCCGTTGTTGGTCGGACCACCCGATACATAGCAGTTCTCCGTCAGCAGGTAGTTGAAGAAGCGCATTTGCTCGTCCTTCAATACCCTCGGCCCCATCACTCTTACCGCACCGCTGTCCTCGATGGTAATGGTTGCCTTGCCTTCACCCAGCACCCCATCCCCAAGAGTAGCCATACACCCATCGCTGGACCCGATGAGGATCTTGGTTTCCGCCGGCAGGTTCAACGATTGCTGATAGGCCTTTTTCAACCTTCCCGCCGGGGTGAAGATGGGCGCCAGGTCGGGCAGCCTGTCGGGCGTGATGCCCGCATAGGTCAGCGCGTCCTCCTCCCAGCGGATCGCATGGATATTCATCAGGCCCGTCGCCGAGGCGATGCTGTAATCCACCTTGTACTCTCCCGTGAACTGGTGGATGATATAGCTCTTGATCGAAAGGAATTTGGCCGCGAGCGTGAAACGCTCTTTATCATGGTGCCGCATCCAGGTTATCTTCAACAGGGGAGACATGGGGTGAATGGGCGTCCCCGTAGCCGTGTACAGGCTTTTGCCAAGCAACGAAGCCCGCAATTCCTGGGCTTCCTTCCTGGCCCTGTTGTCGGCCCAGGTAATGGCATTGCCCAGCGGGTTGCCATTCCTGTCGACAGCCAACACGCTGTGCATGGAGGCGCACAGGCAAATGGACGCCACTTTGTATTTCTTCGGATGTATATACTCGTTGAGCAGGTTCTTCAGCAGGTAGAGCGTCGTAATGAATATCTGCTCAGGGTCCTGTTCGCTGTAATCAGGTTCCGTGTGAAAGGTGGGGTGGTGGCCCTTCATCGAACCGATGACCCGCCCCTCGAGGTCGAAGGCAAAGACCCTTACCCCGTTGGTCCCTAATTCAATGGTGATGATGCATTCCATGTTGACATTATTGGTTACGCAAATGATTTTTTCTGAACTCACTGGGTTTATACCCCGTAAGCTTTCGGAACGTCGTTGAGAAATGCTGGGACGAATAGAAACCCGTCTCCAGCGCAATCTCGGTGACAGGGATCTCCGGCTGCTTCAACAGCTTGATCGCCTCCGAGATCCGGATATTGATGAGATAGTTGATGGGCGAAAAACCGGAATAGCTCTTTACCCGTTCGTTGAACAGCGTGGTGCCGAGGCCTACCAATGCTGCCATTTCCTCCACCGTCCATTGATGCGCCAGGTTGCGCCGCAGTATCTCCTCGAGATGGAGGAAGGTCTTCGGAAAGTCCCTGCCGGAATGATGCTGCCTGGTCATTTGCCGGGTCACCTGGATCAGCAGCTCGTCCACCTGGTGATTGACCCTCGCCTGGTAGCCTATCTCCTGGCCGGATAGTTCCGTATAGATGCCTTTGATTATTTTTCCCACATCGGGGAACCGGGGCAGCACGGGTCGCCTGTTCAACGCCAGGATATTGCCTATCGCAACACCTTCCGTATCGGCAAGCCCGCTCCATTTGCCCGGCTGAAGCCCACCGCCATCCTGTTTTTGTACCGCTATATGTATCCAGGAAAAAGCGCCGATATCCAGAACGCTGTTTTCGCTGCCCAGCAAAACATCGGGCAGAACAAGCGCACTGTCACCCGGAAGAAGTTCGTACGAAGAGTTACCGATCTGCCATTCGAAACGGCCCTCCAGGACGCAATAGATCCGAAGCCCCTCTGTCGCAGTAGGGAGAAAAGTGTTGAGTTGGATACAGCCATTCTTTTTTATACCCACTTCCAGGATATGCGGGAACAAGCGCAGTTCCGCCGACCTGCCGTACTGTAGGACAAACTGATTCATATGGCGCTATAAAGAAAGCGAATTTATTGGTCAGGGATGTACAAAATTCAACATTGTTCTATTTTGGAAGTTTGATCCGGGAATACCGGCTAATTTGGCGGCCTAACGATTCTTCAACAAAACAACTGGCTATATGAAAAACACCCCCAGGAGCAGCCATGCCCGCCGCCGCCTATGGCTATGCTGCCTCCTCCTCACGATCTTCTCCGCGGCCCGCGCACAAACAGTCACCGGTACCGTATCGGACGAAAAAGGTACGAAGCTCTCAAATGTCACCGTCATGATAAAAGGCAAAAGCCAGGGGACCACAACGGGCATCGACGGTAAATTCAACATCGCCGCCCCGGCCAACGCCACCCTGGTCTTCACCTTTATTGGATATAAGAACCAGGAGGTCTCCGTTTCGGGCCGCACGTCGATCGACATCGTCATGACCTCCCTCGACCGGAACCTGGACGAGGTCATCGTAACCGCCCTTGGAATAAAAAAGCAGTCCCGCGGTCTCGGTTACTCCGCCACCAATGTAAAACCGGAAGAACTGACGGTAAACCGCACCGCCAATCTCATGAATGCCCTGCAGGGGAAGGTGGCCGGTGTGAATATCTCCTCCCTCGGAACAGGCCCCGGCGGCACTTCCAAGATCCGCATCCGCGGCCAGTCCTCGCTTTCAGGCCAGAACAATCCGCTGATCGTCATCAACGGGGTGCCCGTGGACAATACCAATTTCAACGAAAATACCATCGGCGTGAAAGGAGGCGGGGTCTATGCCGACGGCGGCGACGGCCTGTCGAGCATCAACCCGGACGATATCGAAAGCATGACCATCTTAAAAGGCGCGCCGGCATCGGCGCTATACGGTTCCCGGGCCAAGGACGGGGTTATCATGATCACGACAAAGACCCGGGGCAAGACAAAAGGCATCGGGGTCACATACAACCTGAACTATACAAACGATACGCCGCTGGACTATACCGACTACCAGAACCAATATGGCCAGGGCGAGAACGGCGTCCGCCCTACCACCCCAAACCCGACCTCGGGCGAATGGTCCTTCGGGGAAAAATTCGCCCCGGGAATGACCCAGGTTCTTTTCAACAACGTCATCGAACCCTACCGGCCCCAGGGCAGCCGCGTCAAGGCCTTTTACCGGCATGGACAGAACGTTTCCAATACCGTGGCTTTCGATGCCAGCGGCGAAAAAGGCGGCATGCGGCTCTCGCTCAACAACACGGACGACCAGGGCATAATGCCAAACAATACCTTTAACAGGAAATCGATGAACCTGGGGTTCAGCTATAACCTGTCCGAACAACTGGCAATGACAGGCAATGTCAACTATTCCCGGGAGGTCAATAAGAACCCGCCGAATATCGCCAATCAGGATAACAGCATCCCCACCACGCTGATGGCCTTATCCACCTCCATGCCGCTGAGTACGCTGGATTCCAACAAGTCCGACGCCGCAGGCAACGAATATCCCTGGTCCCGGTTCACCAACCGCACCAACCCCTACTGGGTGCTCAAGAACCAATTCCACAATATCAAACGGGACCGCATCTTCGGCAACGTGGCGTTGAAGTACAACCTGCTGTCCTGGCTTAGCCTGCAAGGCCGGTTCGGCCAGGACTACTGGTCCCGCGATGAGGACGTGGATAATTTCCCCACAGGCCAGGCCTCGAGAGCCGCGGCGCCTCCCGGGTTCTTCAACGGCATCTACACCCAGGAGTCGCGTCGCTTCCGGGAAACGAATCTCGACTTCCTCCTGAATGCCAACAAAAAGTTCGGCGACCTCGAGGTCAACTGGAACGGCGGCGGCAACCGGATGCGGCGCCGCATCGATGTCAACAACGTCCAGGTCACCGACTTTATCATCCGGGGCCTATACACGGTCCAGAACGGCCGGGCCAAAGACCCCGTCTACACCCTGAGCCAGCAAGGCGTGAATTCATTATACAGCTCCGCCGAACTCAACTGGCGGCGGACCTTTTATCTCACCGGCACCATCCGCAATGACTGGTTCTCCACCTTATCGAAGGCCAATCGCAGCATCCTATACCCCTCCGTATCCGCCAGCTATATCTTTTCGGAACATCTGCCCGGTGTCCGCTGGCTGAACTTCGGCAAGCTCAGGGCCGGATATGCGGAAGTGGGCAGCGACGGCGACGTAGCACCCTATTCCGATCAGTTGTTCTATACCGTCAACGCAAATTTTATCAACAATCCCAACGCGGTGCCCGTACCCGTTGGCACAAGCAACATCAGCAACGGCGTCACCGGCACCACCCTGCCCAACCCCAGGCTGCGGCCAAGCCGGGTTTCCGAAACCGAGGTCGGGTTGGAACTGCGGATGTTCAACAACCGGGTAAACCTGGATCTCGCCGCCTATCGGAAGATCACCCGGGACCAGATCGTCTCCGCCCAGATATCCGATGCCTCCGGCTATTTTAACACCCCGATCAACAGCGGAAAGAGCCGCAATTATGGTTTCGAGGCGATGCTGAACCTCGTACCCATACAGTCACCGGCCTTCCGGTGGGAATTCACCGCCAATACTTCCTATAATATTACAAAGGTCCTGAGTATCATTACCAGCACCCCGGGCGAGCGGATCACCACCGGAACCCATGTATTCAACGGCGAGACCCGGCAGGTCGTGGGCCAGGAGATCGGCCAGATCGCCGGCTATGGCTATGCGCGGAATGCAAAAGGCGAACGGATATTCCAATCCAACGGGCTGCCCCAACGCACACCCGACCTCGTTCTGTTCGGTAGCGCCCTGCCCAAATGGGTGGGCGGTTTTCTCAACACCTTCACCTACAAAGGCGTCAGCCTGACGGTCTTCGTAGATTACAAATTGGGTAACAAGCTGCTGTCCGGCACCAACTTCAACGCCGTCCGGCACGGCCTGCACAAGATGACGCTCCAGGGCCGCGTAGGCGGTGTGACCGGGGTGGGGGTCAATGCCGCCGGCGCTCCCAACACCGCGGTTTCGCCCGTACAAACCTACTGGGAACATTTACGGTCCCAACAGATCGTCGAACCCGTGATCTATAACGGCGGCTACTGGAAGTTGCGTCAACTGAGTATCGGTTACGACTTTACCAAATACATGCCCGCCAAAGCCCCCATCAAAGGCATAAAGCTCGACCTGGTAGCCGGCAATTTGTTCATCATCAAGAAATGGGTGGATAATATCGACCCGGAAACCTTCGGGTATGGCTCGGACAACCAGGTAGGACTCGAATCGCCGGGTCTGCCCACCGCCCGAAGCATTGGATTCAACCTGAATGTAAAATTCTAAATTCCCCGTCATGAGAAAGATCGTAACGATTATATTGTTTTTCGCCATCGGCCTCGCCGGTTGCGAGAAAGGGCTGTCGGACCTGAATGTCAACACCACCAGCCCTACCTCGCTGGACCCCGTCCTGCTATTGAACCAGGCCGTGATCAATACTTCCTTCCCCGTCAAGTCGCTGGTGTTCGACATAGGTGTCGTACAACAGATGGTAACACCCAACGGCGGGGTGCTCGCAGGCGCTAATTTCAACCAGGATAGCCGCGACGTCACCACCCAACCCCTGTGGACGGCCTATTATCAAAGCGTGATCAAGAACACCCACGATGCGGTCGTCCGGAGCAAGAGCAATACCGCCCGGAGCAACATGTACAATATGGCCCGGATCTTCCAGGCCTACGTCTATATGATTCTCACCGACGAATATGGCGACATTCCCTATACCCAGGGAGGCGCAGGCTATTCGGATCAGATCATCCTGCCCGCCTATGACGCGCAGCAGGATATCTATCCGAAGATCATCCAGGAACTCACCGACGCCTCAGCCGCCCTCAGCACCTCGGCCACCATCGAGACTGGAGATGTTCTCTATGGGGGCGACGTGGCCAAATGGAAGAAATTCGCCAATTCATTATTGCTGCGCGCGGGCATGCGTTTATCGAAAGTGGACCCGACAAAGGCGCAAGCCACCGTCCAGGCCGCCGTCACCGCGGGAGTGATCACCAGCAATGCGGACAACGCGTATATCCGCCATGACGCCAACTTCACCCAACCCATCGGCAGTACGCTCAACGGCAGCGAGGCGGCAAACTTCTATCTCACAAAGCCCTTCGTTGACCAGCTGAAGAACACAGGCGATCCTCGCCTGCAGGCCATCGCCATCCGGTATGTAGGCGCAGCCAGCGGCGCCGGCCAGACAGTCGCCGTCGGATCCACCGATCCCACCAAACAGATCGGCATGCCCATCGGCTATGACAACGGCTCGATCGTCGCAAAAGCCCAGGCCGACGGCCTCGCCAGCTTCTACGACTACAGCCAGGCCGATCGCCGCAGGATCCTGAAGATATCCTCCCCCGTATTTCTCGTAACGGCCGCACAAACCAACCTGCTGCTCGCCGAAGCAAGCTTCAGGGGATGGATCACCGGCGGTACCGCCGGTCAATATTTTTCCAATGGCATCAAGGCGCATATGGATCAGATGGCGGCCTACGATCCCAACTGCGCAGTAGCAGCCACGGACCGCGACAATTATGTGGCCGCCAATCCACTGCCGGCCGGCGATGAGCTGGAACAGATCAACATCCAGTATTGGATCGCCTCGTTCCTCAACGGCCCCGAAGCCTTTGCGAATTTCAGGCGGAGCGGGTTCCCGGCGCTAACCCCAAACCCGTATGGACAACCGAATAACCCGGACGTCCCGAACGGGACCTTTATCAGGCGGCTGACCTATCCGACCTCCGAGTTGAGCGTGAACACAAAGAACGTAAATGCAGCCATAGCCCGGCAGGGCGCCGACAAACTGAGCACCCGGATATGGTGGGATAAACCTTAAGATATGTTATGAGTACCCAGAGAAAGTTGAGAAGCCACGACTGGTTTGGCAAGTCGGATAAGATGGGTTTTGTACACCGCAGCTGGTTCCGGACCCAGGGATATCCCGATGATTACTTTACCGGCAGACCCGTGATCGGCATCTGCAATACCTGGAGCGAACTGACGCCCTGCAACGGCCACCTCCGCGACTTCGCCGAGGTGGTCAAAAGGGGCGTCCTCGAGGCCGGCGGCTTCCCCGTCGAGTTCCCCGTCACCTCCCTCGGGGAGACGGTCATGCGGCCCACCACAATGCTGTTCCGCAACCTGGCCAGCATGGACGTCGAGGAAAGCATCCGCGCCAACCCGCTGGACGGGGTCGTACTCCTTACCGGTTGCGACAAGACCACCCCTTCCACGCTGATGGGCGCTTGCAGCGTGGACCTGCCCACCATCGTCGTGCCCGGCGGACCGATGTTGAACGGTCGGTTCCGCGGTGAATGCATCGGAAGCGGCAGCTTCAACTGGCTCATAAAGGAAAAGCAGGGAGTGGAAAACTATTCCCCACAGGATATTCACGACGTTGAGACCGGTGTGGCCCGCAGCCAGGGACATTGTATGACCATGGGCACGGCAAGCACCATGGCCTGCATGGTCGAATCCCTCGGCCTGACCCTGCCGGGAGCCGCCGCAATCCCCGCGGTCGACGCCCGGAAGAAGACAATGGCGCAAATGAGCGGTCGCCGCATCGTCGAAATGGTCCGGGAAGACATGAAGCTGTCGCATATCCTCACGCGCGCCGCCTTTGAAAATGCCATCGTCATCAATTCCGCCATCGGCGGAAGCACCAATTTTATCATCCATCTGCTGGCCATCGCCGGCAGGATAGGAGTGGAGCTGACGCTCGATGACCTCGATAGGTTCGGTAGCAAAGTGCCGCTCCTGGCAAACCTCAAACCCTCCGGTAAATACCTGATGGAAGACTTTTACTATGCCGGTGGCTTGCCTGTCGTCATCCGCGAAATGCACCCCCTGCTGCATAATGATGCCCCTACCGTCAATGGAAAGACCATCGGCGAAAACAATGCTGCAGCACCCTGTTACAACGCCGATGTGATCGCTCCCGCCATACGCCCCTTTCAAAAGGATGCCGGGGTCGCCGTGCTGAAGGGTAACCTGGCCGAAAATGGCGCGGTCATCAAGCCCTCGGCCGCTTCCCCCCATCTCCTAAAACACCGCGGCCGTGCCGTCGTATTCGAAAGCATCGAGGATTACCATGCCCGGATAGACGATCCCGGGCTCGACATCGACGAAAATTGCGTCATCGTATTGAAAGGCGTAGGCCCGGTGGGCTACCCCGGAATGCCCGAAGTAGGCAACGTCGACCTGCCCATGAAGCTGTTGCAAAAAGGCGTCCGCGATATGATCCGCATCTCCGACGGCCGCATGAGCGGCACCGCAGGCGGGACGGTGATCTTACATGTCTCGCCCGAATCTGCCGTGGGCGGCGCACTGGCGCTGGTAAAAGACGGGGATATGATCCAACTGGACGTAGCCGCAAGACGCCTGCACCTCGATATCGGCGAGGAAGAACTGGCACGGCGCAAAGCACAATGGACTCCCCCCGCTCCGAGAACGACCCGCGGCTACGTCCGGTTCTATATCGACCACGTCCAACAAGCCCACCTCGGCGCCGACCTCGATCGCCTCCGCGGCGGATCAGGCGACAAAGTCGACCGGGACCTGCACTGAAAAGATTAACTAACGCAATCGATTGCATATATGAAAATAATAGCTATTTTAGTGGTAAAGGATAGCCATTTTAACGGAGATAACTGCAATCGATTTAAAGAATGATCCATATGAAAAGAACGATTCTTGCCTGCTTCTTCATCACGACAATTTCCACCGTCGGACTCGCACAAACCGCCACCATAAAGATCGACGTGGACCGCGTCATATCGGAGATCGATCCCAGGATTTATGGGGTCTTCATGGAGCCGATCCATTTCAACGGCCGCCGCATGGGCCTGCCCGACTCGGTCGAGTTCAACACCCTATATGGTAATTTGTACGACCCAAAATCCCCACTCGCAGACGGGAACGGCTTCAGAAAAGATTATATAGAAGCCATGCGCGAATTGAAAATTACCAACATGCGCTGGCCCGGCGGCAACTTCCTGATGGGCTACGACTGGAAAGACGGCATCGGCCCGAAAGACCAACGGCCCACCCGCATCAATCTCGCCTGGGGCGGCCCCGAGACCAACCATGTCGGCACCGATGAATGGATGGCCCTCAACAAAGCCATCGGCAGTGAAAACATCGTCTGCGTCAATCTGGGCCTCGGCTCCATCCTCGACGCGGCGTACTGGGTCGAATATTGTAACTATAACAAAGGCTCTTACTACTCCGACCTGCGGGCAAAGAACGGTCACCGCGATCCCTACAACGTAAAACTCTGGGATCTGGGCAACGAAGTGGACGGCCTTCCCTGGGAACTCGGCCATAAGAACGCCGAAGATTATGTGGAGACCGCAAGAGAAGCCGCAAAAGCCATGCGATCGGTCGATCCAACCATTAAATTCGTCGCCTCGGGATCCTCTTATTATGAGCCAACCAATAAATGGTTCGACTGGAACCGGAAAGTGCTGGAAGGCATCGGTGACAAGATCGATTACCTCTCGATCCATCGGTATTGGGAAGGCGGCTCCCCCGACAACTACTACAACTACATGGGCAACGGCGCCATGGATTTCGATGAAAAGATAAGCCTCGTAGCCGCCCAGATCCGCGAAGCAAGAACAAAAATGGGTTTTAAAAATTCGATCTGTCTTTCCGTCGACGAGTGGGGCGCCTTCGCCCGGAGTTTCATGTCCGTCCTGCCGATCGCCCAATGCCTCAATTCCTTCATACGCCACGCAGACGTAGTAAAGATGGCGAATTTCACGATGCTGACCTCCCTCTTATCGAGCGACCCCCGCAACGGCACATTCAAGTCCCCCGTCTTCCACACGTTTAAACTATTCTCCAACAACTGTCTCGGTTCATCCGTCGACGCCTTTGTCGCCTGCGACACGTTTGGAACGGATAAATACAGAGCCATCCCATACCTTGACGTCACCGCCGTATACACAAGATCATCCGGCACGTTGTACATCAATGTCATCAACCGCCACCAGTCCAAAGCGATCCCCGCCGATATCATTACCACTGCCGGCGAATTTTCAGGCAAGGCCGAAGCGAGCATAATAAACAGCGACGATCTCAAAGCCCCCTTCAGCTATGACAAACGCTCGCAGTATGGCCCCGTACAGGAACCCGTTAAGTTCAACGGCAACAAAGGACAATATGCCTTCCCGCCGCATTCGTTCACCCAAATAAAACTAACCATAAACACATCGAAATAACCATGAAACCGAAGCAACTCCTCCTGTTCTCTTTGGCTGCACTCGCCGGCCATCTTGCCATGGCCCAGGACATCAAAGACGATTTCAAGCCATCCGTTTTGAACCAGCCCGGGCAACAATACCCGCAGGTGAATTCCCAGGGCTATGCCCGGTTTAAGATAGTGGCGCCAACGGCCGACAGCGTTAGGGTCAGCCTCGGCCTGGGGGGCAAGGGCGGCACACTGCTGACAAAAAGCGATGACGGCTCCTTCACCGGCACCACCGCCGGCCCCATGGACGAAGGTTTTCACTACTACCACGTCACCATCGATGGCGGCGTTTTCAACGACCCGGGCACGCTCAACTTCTACGGTTCGACCCGCTGGGAAAGCGGCATCGAGATCCCGGCCCACGACCAGGATTTTTATGCACTGAAAGACGTCGAACATGGCAACATCGTTGAAGTGCTCTTCCCGTCCAAAAGCACAGGCACATCCCGGCGGGCATTCGTATACACGCCGCCCGGCTACAGCAAAGAGACAAACAAACGTTACCCCGTCCTCTACCTGCAACACGGTTGGGGCGAAGACGAAACGGCCTGGAGCAACCAGGGTCACGCCAACCTCATCATGGATAATCTCATCGCCGACGGCAAGATCAAACCCTTCATCATCGTAATGACCTATGGCATGACAAACCAACTGAGGTTTGGCCACTTAAGGGAATTCAAGATCGATACCTTTCAAACAGTCCTCACGGACGAACTAATTCCCTACATAGATTCTCATTTCCGCACCCTGGCCAACCGCGACAAACGGGCCATGGCCGGACTTTCCATGGGCGGCATGGAAACCCATACGATAACGCTGAATAAGCCGGAAGTCTTCTCACAATACGCCTTGCTCAGCGGCGGCCTCTATACGCCCGATGAACTGAAAGACAAAACAAAACCAAAACTGATCTTCATCAGCTGCGGCAGCCGCGAAAATCCCGACCGCGTCCGGCAGGCCACAGACGCCCTGAAACAGGCCGGTTACAACGCCGTCTCTTTCGTGTCCGAAAACACCGCGCACGAGTTCCTTACCTGGCGGCGCAGCCTCTACCAGCTCGCACCCCTGCTTTTTCAGGATAAATAGATCCGGACAGATCTCACGCATCCGGGATCACCGGCTCAACCAGCATTTTCAACTTTTCCAACGATTCCTGCCATCCCAAATAACACATTTCCACAGGAATGGCGGCTGGGATCCCTTCCTGCGTTATTTGCAGTTCGGTGCCGCAGACCACTTGCCGTAACCGAACGGTGGTGGTCATCCCACCGGGCAAGTTCGGATCATCGAATTGATCCGTGTATTTCAAAAGCTCGTTGGCTTTTATCTCTACATATTTTCCCCCAAAAGAATGGCTGCTGCCCGTAGAGAAATTGGTAAAGGACATTCTGTGCCCGCCCCCTTCTTTAAAGTCCAGTTGATGAACCATACATAAAAACCCGTAAGGCGGTATCCAGGATGCAATGGCATTGGGTTCGGAAAATGCGCGGAAGATCTTTTCGGGCGATGCCTTTAAGACCCGGTGTAGTGTGACGCTGTTGTTTGACATATGATTTGACTTTAATTGGTTCTTTATGCCGCTGCCAATGCATTTACGGCGTTTAATTTATGATAGCAAGAGTAGGACGCGGCAAGAATGGCCAGGAATATCAGCGGGAAAAAGGATTGAAAATTCACTCCATCCACCGCAAAAAGGCTGATGCTTGCAAAAATGAAATCAAAGGCAAAACCACCATAAGCCCATTCTTTGATTCTTTTGGGAACGAAAGGAATAATTAATGCAAGAGACCCCAGCACTTTGAATACAACCAACGCATTTCCAAAATACGCCGGGTAGTGTAAGTGTCGTATGCCCTCTTTAGCCATTTCGGTTTGTGAGGTCAATGCGGGTAATACGCCCTCCATCAGAAATACTAATGAAGTCGTGATCCAATAGATAATTTTTGTCGTTTTCATCTCAAAAGTTTTTTGTGTTGATGATTCAAAGTTGGCTCATAAAATCGATTTCTTAAGGGTGCAAATGCGACATTTGAAGGGTAGATTCTGCCAATTAGCGCCGGCCCATATACTTACAATTCATTTCTTCTCCGGTATTCACCCGGTGTCAGGCTCGTAACCTTCTTGAATATCTTGGAGAAATAGGGGAGTGTCTCGAATCCCGTCGTTTCAGCGATCTGTGCATACGATAACCGGGTAGTCGCAATCAGGTATTGCGCCCGCTCGATCCTTTTGGAATGTATATAAGCCAGCGGTCTCTCCCCCGTGTACCGCAGGAACGTTCTCGAAAAATAATCCGGATGAAGGTTGGCTCTCTTGGCAAGGTTGCCGACAGCCAGGGGACTTTTAAGGTTCTGCTGGATATAGCTGATCGAGGCCAGTATCTTCGATGACATAGGGTCGGCATCGCCGGCAGGGAACCGCTCCGACCCGATAAAGCGGGAGATGAGTTGATAGATGATACCCTGCGTCTCGATCACCGTGGCATCGCTGACCAGTCTGTTGAGTTCCTGGTAGTGCTTATAGTACACATTCCTTTCGTAGATCTTCGGATTGTCGCTCCGGTTGATCCCCCTCCCGGGATTGATCTCCAGCAGTCGCTTGAAGTTGCCAACGTCCGTTTTCCCGGCCAGGACCTTCATCACCTTCCGGTCCCGCTCGAAAAGAGAGATCCCGTCCGGCGACTCTTCAAAGAAATGGAGGAAATACTGGCTGAGATACCGGTCGCACCGGAGATGACACAGGGTGAAGCTGGGAATGATATAGAGATAACCCTTTTCCAGCCGGCATCTCTCCCTCGCACTCAGAATATCGCCTTCCCCGTCATCGATATAATAGATCCTGAAATAAGGACTGACCACATCGGCATAATTCCATTTCTCGTCAAGCAGGACCTTGTCCGCATGCAGCAGGGAGAAAACATGACCCAATAACCTCTTGTGCATTTCGTTAAGATACGAAAAAGTCGGATTTGTATAAAACAAAGTCTTTTTGAGACAAGGCGCTGAGATTGGTGGGTGATAAATTTGTAGAAATTGTTTGCCATGTCTCTCTCCCGCAGAAATCTCCTGAAAGGCCTTGCACTCGGGCTCCCCGCATTACAACTCGCTCCTGCCGCAATGGCCGCCGCCGCAACAAGGCCGGCAATAGTCCCAGCAATGGCCCCCGGCCCCTTCGAACCGTCAAGAGCCTCTCTCAGAAAGTATAAGATACCCGGCTGGTTCCGCGACGCGAAATTCGGCATCTGGGCCCACTGGGGCCCACAGTCGGCCGTCGAATACGGCGACTGGTACGCCCGGAATATGTATATGCAGGGCGGGCGCCAATACGAGTATCACGTAAAGACATACGGCCACCCTTCAAAATTCGGCTTTAAGGATACCATCCCCGCCTGGAAGGCCGAGAAGTTCGATCCGGACTACCTCATGGGTTTGTATAAAAAAGCCGGCGCGAAATATTTCATGAGCATGGGCGTCCACCACGACAATTTCGACCTGTGGGATTCGAAGTACAATAAATTCAACGCCGTGAACATGGGCCCCCGCAAGGACATCGTCGGCATGTGGAAACAGGCTGCCCAAAAGCACGGGTTGAAATTCGGCATCAGCGATCATCTCTGGATCAGTTATAAATGGTTTTCCACCAGCAAGGGCAGCGATAAGAACGGACCCTTTGCAAAAGTTCCCTATGACGGCGCCGACCCGAAGAATTTCGACTACTACGGAAAATGCGAGGAAGTGTTCAGGAATCTCGACTGGAATGAGAACGGGATACCCGAAGCCTGGAAGCAGCACTGGTTCGACAGGATCAAAGATCTCGTAGATAAATATGAACCCGACCTGCTCTATTGCGACGGACAAATGCCCTTCGAAGAGCATGGCCTCTCCATCCTCGCCCATCTTTATAACCAGAGCGCGGCGAAGAACGGCGGTCTCACGCAGGCGATATACACAAGCAAGCGCGCCGAAGATTCCGCCGAAGGGACCGGTATCTGCGTCTTCGACGTAGAACGCGGCGTAGTGGAATCCATCTGGCCCTTGCCCTGGCAGACAGATACCTGCATCGGCGATTGGCATTACAACAAGGAAAGGGTAGGGCACTACAAATCCCCCAAAACCGTGATCGACCTGCTCGTCGACATCGTCAGCCGCAACGGCAACCTGATGTTGAACTTCCCCCTCCCGGCCAGTGGTATGCTCGACAACGATGAACTGGCCGTCCTCGACGGCATCACCCAATGGATGGCCGTGAACAGCGAAGGCATCTACGCGACCCGCCCATGGAAGATATTCGGCGGCGGCCCCTCGACAGACTCCCCCGAAAAGAAAAAGGAAGGCGCCGCCTTCAACGAAGACAAACGAAAGGACATGACAGACGAAGATGTCCGGTTTACCACAAAAGACGGAAAATTATATGGCTTCGTCATGGGCTGGCCGGCCAACCAGCGCCAACTGGTGATAAAAGCGCTCGGGTCACAAGGCATCGCCAAAACAGCGGCCATCGAAGACGTACAGCTCCTGGGACATGGAAAACTCGGGTTCAAACGCACCGACGCCGGGCTGACGATCGAATTGCCCGACCACCGGCCCGGTGAACACGCATTTGGATTCAGGATCAGCGGGAATGGACTGGCGTAAGGATGTGGCGTCAAATTTTTATAAAACTTAAATCGATTGCGGAAATTAGTCGGTAGTTTCGTCGCAAGCCTGGGCCTAACGCACCTGCGTTCGATAAAAGCGACCCGCCTCACCCACGATGACGACGGCTTCATCAAAACCATCGATCCCTACCGCCCCTGCAACGCATTGACGGCCGCAGACAACAAAATATAGTTGGCGCAGATGCCCACCGTCACTTCATTCTCCCCCCAGAAAAAGGGCCAATCCTCTTTATTCTCGGGAAAATCCGGTTTCAAAATAAGGATCCCGGGAACCACACCGCCCGCGATATAGCTGAAATCCGCCCGGTTATTACCATACGTGACTTTCTTCGATCGGGTTCCCACCGCCGAAACAAAAGAGATGTTCGAGTACGGATGACAACCAAAAAGATAATCGAGTCCACGATAGACATACTCCGAACCCACGACATCCGGAAAGCACCGGTGCGCATAATAACAGGTGATCGCCCAGTTGACGATCCCGCTGTTCCCACCCCATCCACCCGTTGCCATGGGCACCCCATACGGGTTCTGCCGGGCATAGCCGTCGCTCATCTCCTTATACCGCGCGACATAGCTCTTCAGCCTCTCCCTGTACGCCTCGTCCATATATGGACAAGCTTGCAAAGCCGGTAGCATACCAAACTGAACGCCACGATCCAGCGCCGCCCAAATGCCCTCCCTGAACTCCCGCCCGAAGGCCTCTTCCTTTGTCGTGATATACAGTTGCAACGCCGCACTCGTCCTCAGGTTCCGCCGGAATAGCATCGAAAATCTCGATGTATCCTGCTTGCCGATGCTGTCGTCTTCGACCCAAAGTTGGCGGGCATAGTACAGGCTCTGCGCCGAAAGTGTGTCGTCGAATCCCCTCAGGGCGCGGCTCGCGGCAGCCAACGCCGCTGCCGTATAATAGTCGAGGAATACCGTCCTCTCCGTAAACGCCCACCGGTCATCCATCGTCCCGCTGGACCTCCCATCCGTCTCATACGGCTTTAGGCCCGGGTTATAAGGCAGGTTGTCCGTTTCCATCGACCCATCGCCCAGGTGATGATACTGGTGCAGATTGGGTACCACGATCCCCCTCACCGGGTGACCGATGTTCTTCACCTGCGCAACCATGTTCAACACCCCATGCCTGATCTGCTGCAGGATATCCGGCTGCCCATCGGGCCGATGAATATCTACATACCTCGTCGGATAGTCGACATACGTCTCATCCCGCTTCAGCTTGAATTGTTCCCACGCTTCCGTCAACGCCAGCACGGCATCGCAATGCGATCCGGTCTGAATATCGAAGTCGCCGGCATCATACCAGCCGCCGGTCGCCAGCCCCGGGATCCGCTCCAGCGGCTTATATTTCGTCTGCGTGGACGGCCCCATCTTATACCCGTCAAAATGCTGATGATTCACTGGCGCCTGCAACGCATCGTCCAGGAACGACGCCCCATGCCACACCCGGTAAGCTTCATTCACTTCCATATGATCCATCTGCACCGGGAACCATACATCCAATGTCGGATGCCAGGTATCCGCAAATACATCGGAACTGATCCGGAAGGGGTTCGTTCGTTGTGTTCCATATTGCAAAAAATAGACGCCGGGTTCTTTTACCTCGCTGAAATCGAAGATCCCGTAGTTGTATCGTAGGTACCTTCCCCACGGACGAACCGGAGCCCGCAGCTTCACCACCTCCCGGCCGTCTTCGCCAACCTGGAACAGCACCGCTTCCCGCAGCGGCTCATCGGCCTTATCCAACTCGATCACCGCCCGCTTGACCTGCCCCGGAACATACCCCGCCTGCGAGAACGCGATCACCGGCTTTCGCTTCCAGCCGGGGACCGCCGACGGCTCCAGATACCAGCTGAGCACCTTTCCCGTCCGCCCCGCCGGCAACAGGCTGCGCACGATGAACCATCCGTTTTGACCAAGATTCCTTCCGTCAAATAATTGCAGCTCGGCATCGGCAGTACGGATAAGCACTCTCCGCTCGGCATCCTCCGGCGCCAACACCAGCGTCCTGCCCGTAGCCAGCGGCAAAGGGACGATGAATTCATGCCGCCCCCTGTCGTCAAAAGTGGTATGGCCGGCGAATTGCGGGATCTTCTTGTCCAACGCCTCCATCCTCGTCTGGCTCGAAGGGTACAATGGGAAATTGCCCGGCTTCCCGTCGGCCAGGTAGGTCTTCTCAAAATAGGCGGCCGGCAGGAATTCCAGGTTGAATCCCGCATCGCCCACCAGTTTCTCCGGCAACGGCTGGTCCAGGTAAACGCTGACTTCGACGCCCTTTTCCTTTGCCGTAACCTGCACCCGCGACGTGAAATCGTACTCGGTATACTTCAGCACGGTCTCGATCGTGCCATGCTCCCTGTCCACCTTGCGGCTTTGCAGCACCGGGATCAGGTCCCACTGCTCCGGCGTCGGCTGCAGCCTGACGGCCCCGCCCGTCGCCGTCCTCACCCCATGATGGATCAATTCAATGCCCGCCGTCTTCTCATCGAAGAACATCCCATTGTATTGACTGCTGAACACCATCACATTCACGCCGGGCTTTTCAAAATATCCTGAATCGTTGATCCGCAAGCGGCCTCTCCCGGCATCATCCTGCGCAATAGCCCGAAGGCCGCAGGCGGCGAGGACTAGAAGGAATAAATAGTTCATGTAAAAAGAATTTTTAGTCATGGCCAGGACACGACGTCAGGCCGGCCTCGAAGCGAAGAATGCCGGATGATCAAAGCCGGCGGTATAACGGTCACAGACTTCCGCCTCGCCGGCCGAAGGCCGGCCAACTGATCAAACAAAATAGCGGCAGCCGTTTTGCCCATCTCAAAACCCGGATAGTCGACAGTCGTCAACGCAGGAGTGATCATCCTGCCGGCGACGTCATTATTGAATCCCACAACGGCAACGTCCTCAGGCACCCGCACGCCGGCCCCGGCCAACGCATACACACAACCGACGGCCGCCCGGTCGTCCGTAATCACAAGACCATCGGGCATCGGATCCATCCGCACCACCCGCTCGGCCATGCTCGCTCCGCCCTCCGGTCCCGGGCCCCCCATGATCAATAGCCGCCCCGAACACCCCGGGCTCCATCGGCTCAGCGCATCCTGGTAACCCGCATACTGCAGTACGCCAGGCCCTCCTTTCAGCCCCGGCGTAACCAGGGCTATCCGCCTGCACCCCTGCCGGATCAGGTGCTCGGTTGCCAGGTACCCGCACCGCGCATCGTCGGTCTTCACCCCGCTCCGGCCAAAATAAATCACCGGTGTCCCGCTGTCACACAGCAGTCGCATATTGGCGACCTCCCTATCGGCGCTTTCCTGGGAATGAGTGATGATAATATCGTACCCGCGTTCGGCAACCACCTTCTGGATGCCCCTCAGCGCAGTGGAGATGAATGGACTGTCCAACCTGTCCACGACGATCCCGATAACTCTCTTTGTCTTGCGAACAGGACTGTAGACGGCAAGTTTTTTCGTATTGGGCATGCATTCGGCTTTCTTGCATATTCAATATAGCCGTTTAGCCCGAAGCCAGGACGTATGTAAAGGAGTTTTAGCGAAGAATGAGACGTTTTCGCCTGCCCTGATAAAAAAGGGTCATTTTGCGACCCGGCTTCCGGCCTTTAAGGAGGACTGCCGGATGACCAGGTCGGCTCTCAGGGTCATCGTGCTGATGTGCCCCATATCCGCCGCCCCCTGCAGATGTTTTACAAGGCTTCTGGCCGCCGTTTCGCCCATTTCCGTCCCGGGAAAGTTCACCGTGGTCAGCGCCGGCCTGATCAGTTTCCCGATGACCTCGTTATTGAATCCGACCACTGCAACGTCTTCCGGTACACGAAGACCATTATCCAGCAACACGCGTATACATACAGCCGCGGAAAGATCGCTCGAAACGAATACTCCGTCGGGAACAGGCCGCGATTGCATCAGCGCCCGCGCCGCCGCAGCCCCGCCTTCTTCCGTCGGCTCGGCGATCATTAGCAAAGAAGGGTCGGAGGGAAGGTCGTTTTCTTTCAGCGCGGCCAGGTACCCCTGGTACCGATCCGCATAAACCCGATGCTCAACCGGACCGGTAATATGAGCGATCCGGCGACACCCCTGTTCGATAAGATGCGATGTGGCCAGATGACCGCCTCGGATATTGTCGATGACCACCGAAGTACTCCCCGCAAGACGCATATCCCTGTCCAGGAAAATGACGGGGATCCCCTTTTCGATAAAGGGCATGAAATGATCGGTCCGGCCCCTTTCCATCGCCGGGAACGCAATGATGCCGTCCACCCGGCGGCCGAACAGATTTTGTGCAATCGAGATTTCTTTGTCTGCGCTCCCCCCGGAATCCATGATGATCATCCCATACCCCGCTTCATTGGCGACTTTCTCGATCCCCGACAACACGGATACCACGTTACCGCTGTTCAGCTCATCGACGATCACCCCGATCGCAAGCGATCGCTGCTGCTGCTGACGCAGACCCTTCGCGAATTGGTTCGATCGGTAGCCCATCCGGCCCGCCGCATCGGATACCTTCTTCCGGGTCTTTTTGCTGATCGCAGGATCGTCGTTCAGCGCCCTGCTCACCGTAGAGGGGGATAATTCCAGCTTCTCGGCAATATCGTAAATAGTTACATCCTTTGACTTATCCATATCATCGTCGGTTATATAGGGTTCTCCCTCCGTTTCCTTTTTTGAGCACTGTATTCCGAGGGCAGTATATTGAATTTTGCCTTAAAAGCCCTCGCAAAGTAATTGGGCGTGGTGAACCCGGTCTGGTAAGCCACCTCCGCAACGGTAAGATCGCTCTTTTCCAGCAGGATCGCCGCCTTCTCCAGTTTGAAACTTCGGATATACTCCACCGGCGTTTCCCCCGTTATCTCCAGTATCTTCCGGTACAGCGAACTCCTGCTCATCCCGACCTGCCTGCTGAGAAACTCTACGGACAACTGCGTGCTGAATATATTCTCTTCCAGGCAATGGGCGACGGATTGCAACAACCGCTCATCCTCGGTCTGCACTCCCGGCTCCGGCTGCACCAGTTTGATCTGCCGCGTATAAATGCTCTTCTGGTTCCGCCCCAGCTCGAGCAGGCTCCGCATCTTGGCATGCAAAACCTCGAAATTGAAAGGCTTGGTGATGTAGTCGTTGGCGCCCGTTTCCAATCCCTTCACCTGTTGCACCTCCCCCGTCACTGCCGTAAGCAGGATGATCGGCACATGACAGGTCCGCTTGTCGGCCTTCAGTTTCTTCGACAGCACGATGCCGTCCATCTGGGGCATACTGATATCGCTGACGATCAATTGCGGATGGGCGGCCAACGCTTTCTGCCAACCCTCATTCCCGTTCGCCGCCTCGATGATCCGGTAATTTCGCTTGAGATTGTCCTTCAGGTACCACCGGAAGTCCTCATTGTCCTCGACCAGCAGGATCGTCGGCATCTCCGTTTCCGGCGTCGTTTCCTCCGCCGCAACGCTCACAGCCTCCACCCCCTTCGCCGCACACGCAACGGGGACGGCCTCCGCCATCTCAAAGGGGATAAGAACAGTAAAGACGCTCCCCCGCCCAGGCTCACTCTCCACCCCGATAGTTCCCCCATGCATCCGGACAAACTCCTTCGTGATCGAAAGACCGATGCCCGTACCCTGGTTCAGCACCGCCTCCCCGGACGAATGCTGGAAGAACCGTTCAAAGATCCTTTCCATCATCTCGGCAGGTATCCCGATACCCGTATCCGCCACCCGGATCGCCACCCGGCTTTTCCCCGCCTCGTCCGGCTTCCCCGCCGCCTCCATCACAACCGAAATGCTCCCTTCCTCCAGGGTGAACTTGAAAGCATTCGAAAGCAGGTTGAACAGGATGCGTTCGATCTTATCATGGTCGAACAGCACGTCGAGCCGCTCGATAGTACTGGTAAAATCGAGCCGGATATGCTTTCTCCCCGACAGATCGGAAAAGGAATGCACCACATCTTTCACAAAGGACACCAAGTCCCCGGGCGTCACCAGCAATTTGAGCTCCTGCTCTTCCATTTTCCGGAAGTCCAGCAACTGGTTGACGAGGTTCATCAATCTCCCCGCATTCCGGCGGATCAAAGACAGCTTTTCTTTCGAACCGCTATCCTGTTGGCAGCCAAGCAGCTCATTCACCGGTCCCATGATCAGCGCAATCGGCGTCCTGAACTCATGGCTCAGATTGGTAAGGAACTTTAACTTCAAACGGTCAAGCTCCTGCGTCCGCCGCACCTCGGCGCGCTCCCGCTCCAGCTGGAATTTGTTCCTGATCCTCGCAATTCCCCGGTGGCGGCTATAAAATAAAAGCCCGCCCGCCGCCAGCACATAGAAAATATAAGCGTAAACGGTGCGCCAGAACGGTGGCTTTACATAAATGAGAATGGAGCGTTCCTCTGTACTCCAAAGCCCGTCGTTATTGCTCGCCTTCACGCGAAATCGGTATTGCCCGGGATCGAGATTCGTGTATCGGGCCGTATTCATGGCGCCGACATTCCAGTCTTTATCGACACCCTCCAACAGATAGGCATACTGATTTCGTTTGGGCAGGGTATAGTTCAGCGCGACAAAGCTCAGCGCAAAATTTTGCTTGTAATCAAGCCGGATCTCATGGGCAACGGAGATCTGCTCGGCAATGGGCGACCCGGCCCCCGCCTGCACGGACTTGTTGGCAATCTGCAGGTCGGTCAGCACGACGGCCGGCATATTCCGGTTGATCGTTAAATGGGCAGGGTCGAAATAGTTAAAACCTTCCACGCCGCCAAACAACAACTCGCCGTCCGAAAGCCGCACCCCCGCCCCATGCACAAAATTGTTATCCTGCAGGCCGTTGAGCCCGCTGAAGTTTCGAAAGGTCTTCGTGTCTGCCAAAAAGCAACTGAGCCCCGTATTCGTGCTGACCCAGATCCGGCCCCCGGCATCTTCCACTATCTGGTAGATCGTCGTGTTTTGCAGCCCGTCCTTTTCCGTGTAATTGATAAAATGCCCATCGCTCCTGTCGAACACGCTCAGCCCGCCTCCATACGTCCCCACCCACATCCGGCCCCGGCTGTCGCAATGCAGCGAATGCACCTTGTCGAACGGCAGCCGGCTATTGCCCTGGTTATAGAAGGTAAAATGATTGTCCCCCGGCCGGAGCACCGCCAGCCCGCCGCCATGGGTGCCGATCCAGATGTTCCCGTCCCTATCCTCTTCCAGCGCCCGGATATAACCGTTCACCGGCAACAGGATATCACGGCTGGTCATCGGCGACGGCGTATACCGGGCGACGACCCGCTCATTCTCCAGGACATTTACCCCCTCCCCATTCGTACCCGCCCATATCCGGCCCTCTCTGTCTTCCAGCATACTGTATATTTCGTTTCCGCTCAAAGCCGTACTAAGCCTCCTGATCCGTCCCGTCGCCGTATCCATCACGATTAACCCCTCTCCCAATGTGCCGATATACAACTGGCCGCTCCGGGCCTGGAGCAAGGAAAGCACCGTCAGCCTGTTCACCGGCAAAAAAACCCGTTTTATCTTCCCGCTCACCCTGTCAAAGCTGTACAGCCCGCCCCCATCCGTGCCGACCCACACCTTCCCATCCCGCCGCTCGGCAAAAGAGGTCACGATAGGACTCCTGTTGCCTCCTCCGGGAAAAGCATCCCCCGACTTCAGATCGAAAAGGTTCAGGTTTTTATCGAATTTATCGACCCCGCCCAGGTCGGTGCCCAGCCAGCAAATGCCCTCCCGGTCGATATAGATGCTCTTTATCGTCTTGCTCGTCAACCCGTGCGCATTCCCATCCGGGAGATAGGTCGACACGGATCCGGATTTCACATCCAGCACATGAAGCCCCTCCATCGTCCCGATCCACAGCTTGCCGTCCCCGTCCGGCACGATCGCATTGATGGCCGTTTCACCCAGCGCCTTGTTGCGGGGATCCATTTTCCGGTAAGGGGTAAAATCTCCCTCCCGCGATTGCATCACACACAGCCCCTGCGTCGTACCCACCCATAGCTGCCCCGACCCGTCCTCGGCGATCACCTTCACATGATCGTGCACAAGACTGGCGTCATCACCCGGCCTATGCCGGAATGGCCGGAAACGGCGCGCGGCGGGTTGATAAAGGAATAGCCCACTGTCCGTACCAACCCAGACCCTGCCCCTGCTGTCTGCAAATACACACTCCAGCGCGACGCGATGCGCGGCTCCCGCAGTATACCCGAGATCCATCTTTGTCAGCGTCCCCGACAAAGCATCCAGCACATAGGGAGATTCGAACTGCGCGATCCAGATCTTTCCCCGCCCATCGCTGCAGATGCCCCGTATAACGGCATTCGGCACCAGGCCCGACGTATCACCCGGCCGGGGATAGGAAAGAAACCGGTCCTTTTTCCGGTCGTACAGGCTGATGGCGCCACCGCTGGTTCCTACCCACAGATTGCCCCCGCTGTCCTCATGCAACGCCAGGATCTCATTGGCGCGGAGACTGTTGCTGTCGCCCGGAATATGCCGGTAGACCGTAAAATTAGTACCGTCGAACCGGTTGAGACCGTCATCGGTGGCAAACCACATCCATCCGTATCGATCCTTTAAAATGGCATTTACCGTGTTGGAAAGCAGGCCGTCCTTTGAGGTCAGCGACGAAAAGGTCAGATGCGCACCCTGCCCGCGGCCGGCAACGGTCAGTTGGACAAAAAATAGAAATGCTATGCTGGTCTTGACCGCCATGTTGTCGCCGGTTGAAGCAAGTTAATCGAATATAAGGAAATTAAACATTTGTGCTATACATTTCAACAAATCGCGCATATCTAACTGGCTGTTAACTATAGATTTGTCCGAACTATGATTGCTCCCGCCACCACCGGATCCATGGACTCCGCCATCCCTGCCATGGGATTGACATCCACCCAAAACGTCGTATTGCTCCACTGCGATAAAGCGATGACGGACCGGCTCGCACAATACCTCGGCGACAACTACCCTCTACAGTCCGCAAGAAGCGAACGGCATCTCCTGGCGATGCTCGAAGAACAGGCCCTGCCCCTGGTCATCATCAACGCGACATCGGGATACCGCCGGGAAAGTATTGACATCTGCTCGCGGCTGAAAGCCTCACCCAGCTTTGCCCCCGCCCTGGTGATCATCCTCATCCCAGCCAACGACCCATCCGCCAGGCTCGCCTGCCTCGAGTCCGGCGCCGACGCCTGGCTCGAACGGCCCCTTTCTCCTGACCACCTGAGGGCGCAATTGGGCGCCCTGCTGGCCAACAGACGCCGCCTCAAAACCTGGTTCACCCGGTCCCCCAGGTCCCATTTACTGCCTGTACCCGGCGCCGTTAACAACCACTCCTTTCTCGACAGGCTGCACGACATCATTCTCGGCCGCCTCCACGATACCACCCTGGATGTCGGCGCAATGGCCAAACTGATGCACGTAAGCCGGCCTACACTGTACCGAAAGATCAGATCTCTCTCCGATCATACCCCAAACGAATGGATAACCGCCATCAGGCTGAATAAAGCAGCCGAACTCCTGTCCGCCGGCGACGGCAAGGTCATGGAGATCGCCGTAAAGGTGGGATTTCATTCCCGGAGCAACTTCGGAAAGGCATTCCTGAAGCATTTCGGTATGACCCCAATGGAATACCGGCGCACCGTATCCGAAAGCTAAAAATAAGCGTTTTTATGCATCCGTTTGCAATTTTTTGCACTATTTAGCAGAATTAATGCAACAAGATTTAAACATATAAAATATTGCATAACAACTTAAAAGAAATTCTTATAAAATATATATAATATTCCCTACACAGAAATGGAAAAAAGTTCGACATCTTTATGCAATCGGTTGAAACTATTTTCCTTTAACTTAGCACAAGATTTCATTCGAACCATTCACCATTAACTACACAATTGTTGCTTATGAAAAGTTCCCACTCAGCCATTCGAAGGCTCCCAAAGAGCTGCTTTTCTCTCATCGTATTCATGTTCCTCGCCTCGGGCGTTTACGCCCAAACCCCCGTCAAAGGCAAACTCTTCGACAACACCGGCACCCCCCTCACCGGCGCCTCGGTCACCGTTAAAGGCACCACCCGCGGCACCAGCACGAACTCAGCCGGCGAATTCTCCATCAATGCCAGTTCCGGCGAAACACTGGAGATCTCGATGGTGGGCTACCAATCCGTCACCGTCAAACTGGATGCCAACACCGGGGAGATCAACCTGCGGCTCCAGCCAAAAAGCGGAGCGGTCGAAGAAATTATAGTCATCGGCTACGGTACCCAAAAACGCGCCTCGGTGACCGGAGCCATCTCCAGCGTCAACAGCAAAACGGTAAAAGAATTGCCCGTCGCAAGCGTCGCCCAGGCATTACAGGGCCGGGTCACCGGCCTGCAGGTGACCAACAACGGCAGTCCCGGCACCGATCCCATCGTTCGGATCCGGGGTATCAGCTCCATCTCCTATGCGTCTAACCCCCTCTATGTAATAGACGGCCTCCCGACCGGCGACCTCTCTACGATCGACACCCGCGATATCGAGTCGGTGGACGTGCTCAAAGACGCATCCGCCGCCGCCATCTACGGTTCCCGCGCCACCAACGGGGTCATCATGATCACCACCAAAAAAGGCGTCCGCAGCGGTAAGATCCGGGTAACCCTCGATTCCTACGCCGGCACCCAAAACGTCACAAAAAGACTCGACCTCCTCAACACCCAGCAGTTCCAGCAATATTCCCTCGCCTACAACGGGGCCAATGTACCCCGGTTGACGGCTCCCTGGGTAAACACGCCGATCTACAACGGCGCCTCGAAGACCTACGGCCAGACCAATACCGACTGGCAGGACGCCTATTTCAAATCCGGCGTAATGACCCAGCATAATATCGCCCTCAGCGGCGGCAGCGACGTATCCCGCTTCTATGCATCGGCCGGCTATTTCGACCAGACGGGGATCGCTCCCACGGTTGAATACAAACGCTTCAATTTCCGCATCAATTCGGAACACAACATCAGCAAGGTCTTCAACTTCGGCGAAAATCTCTATATCGCCAACGGCGAGCAATTTTATGATAACAACGAGACCGGTTCAAGAACAAACCTGGTGAACGTCATCCGGATCATGCCCCACATGCCCGTCTATGATCCGACGACCTCCGATGGGTTCAGAGGCGTCAACTCCGTGCTGGACGGCGGCGACCCGACCAACCCCGTAGAAGATGCAAAAGTGAAGAACCCGGGCAACAGGACCACGCTGAAGATCCTCGGTTCTGCCTATGCGGAGATTAACTTCACCCGGTGGTTGAAGTTCCGCTCCACCCTCGGCATCGACTACGCAAACGGCCTGGATTATCGGTTCACCCCCATATTCAACGACAGCGGAACCGTCGCCGGCTCCAGCGCCATCCTGGCAGGCATCACCAACAACCGTACGGTATCCACCGTTCAGGTATACACGCAGCAGCTGACGTTCGATAAAAGCTTTGGCGACCATCACCTGAACGCCGTGGCCGTATATGAATACCTGCAGCAAAAGGTACGAAACGAAAATGCCAGCGGCACCCAGCCCACCAACAGCGTCCAAACGCTCAACAACGCTTCCAACGTTTCCGTTCAGACGCTGAAGAGCGAGGGCGACCTGGTCTCTTATGTAGGCCGCCTCACCTACGACTATAAAGGCAAATACCTGGTAAGCGGCGCCATTCGCCGGGACGGTCTCTCCGTTTGGGCGCCGGGATTGAAATGGAAGGTCTTCCCCTCGGGAAGCGTCGGCTGGCGCCTCGACCAGGAACAATTCATGCAGGCGCAAACGACCGTCTCCGAGCTCAAACTGAGGGCGGGTTATGGCATCACCGGCCTCAACGGCTTCGCCCTGGGCTGGACACCCTGGCAGGCCAGCGTCAGCGCCAACAGCGCCTACTATCCCTTCGGAAATGTATTCACCGGCGGACCCGCTTCCTCCGTTCAGGCCCTTCCAAACCCGCAGCTCGAATGGGAGACGACAAAACAGCTGAATTTTGGCGTCGATCTGGGATTGCTGAACAACACGGTCACCCTGTCTGCCGAATATTTCCGGCGGACGACCGACAACCTGATCCTCCAGCTTCCCTTGCCCCCCTCGGTGGGCTATCTGACGCTCAACGTACCCGAGAACGTTGCCGCCATGACCAACAACGGCTTCGAACTCCAGGCCGGCTACACCAAACGCACCGGCGAATTCAGGTGGAACGTCAGCGGTCTGATCAGCTTCATCACCAACAAAGTGACAAGACTCGCTCCCGGGGTCAAAGGGATCGAAGCAGGCGCCGATGCAGATCTCAGCGAAGGCTACAACGTCACCAATACCGCCGTCGGCCACCCCATCCAATCGTTCTACGGCTGGCAGGTGGAAGGCATCTTCCGGGACTCGGCGGACGTAAAGAAACATGCCACCCAGGCCGCCGGCACCGGCCCCGGCGACCTTAAGTTCAAAGACAACGATGGCAACGGCGTCGTCGACGATAAAGACCGTGCCTTCCTCGGCAGCTTCATCCCCAAATTCACCTACTCCTTCAATTTAGGTGCGAACTATAAGAATTTCGATCTGTCGACATTCTTCCAGGGGGTACAGGGCAATAAGATCTACAACGCCACCCGCACCATCTCCGAAGGGATGATCCGCTTCTTCAACGCAAGCACAAAGGTCCTCGACGCCTGGACGCCGACCCATACCAATACCAGCGTCCCCCGCGCCATCTCCTCGGATCCCAATCAGAATGCCCGCCCCTCGACCCGCTTCCTCGAGGACGGCTCCTATCTCCGCCTGAAGAATGTCATGCTGGGCTATACCATACCCGACAAATCGCTTCAGACGATGACACATGGAGTGGTTAAAGGGTTCAGGATCTACGTCTCGGCACAAAATGTCTTCACCGTGACAAAATACACCGGCTTCGACCCCGAAGTGGGCAACAGGACGGTCAATACCTCGGCGCTGACCAACGGTATCGACGCCGCTGTCTATCCCCAGCCAAAGGCTTACCAGGTCGGCATCCAGGCCAATTTTTAGTAATTGAAGAAAACCTTGAAAATACAATAGTATGAAGCGATATATCAAAATAGTGCTGATGGCGACCACCCTCACTACAGCCGCCGTTATTGCGTGTAATAAACGATTGAATGTATTCGATCAGAACAATCCGACAACGGATAGCTACTTCAAGACGGCCGCAGAGCTCCGCAACGGGGTCAATGCGATTTATTCGACCTTGCACAGCGGCAATCTCGTGGGTCGCGAATGGTTCTTCACCCACGACATGCGCGGCGGCGAAACCGGCTCCGGCGGAGCCCAGCTCGAAGCCCCCCGGAACGAACTGTTGAAACAACCCTCGCCATCCCCCTCGAATTCCGTCATGACCAGCGTCTGGAACGGAACTTACCAGATGATCAACAGGGCCAACCTCGTCATCGCAAAAGCCCCCGGCGTCAAGGACGATCCCGCCGCAAGGGACGTGATCGTCGGCGAAGCCGAATTCCTGCGCGCCTGGGCCTACTTCGAGCTGGTATCCATGTGGGGCGACGTACCCCTGTACAAAGAGCCGGATACCCTTGCTACCGGTTATAAGGGCAAATCACCCGCTGCCGATGTCTACGCACTCATCATTGCCGACCTCAATGACGCCGCCGCCAAATTGCCCGCCGGCCATTCCACCGATGGCCGCGCTACAAGCGACGCCGCCAATTTCCTCCTCGGCAGAGTGGAAATGCAAAAAGGAGACTACAACGCCGCAAAAACAGCCCTGCTGAAGATCTACGGCAAATACACCCTGGTCGATAACTTCCTCGATAATTTCGATGGCGACGTCAAGGTAGGAGATAAGGTACAGGCCACCGGTCACGAATTCAATCCCGAATCGATCTTTGAGGTCGTCTTTATCGACAAGGGCGACAACAATTTCAACTGGGGCTACACAGGGGAAGGCGCCACCGCCGACGAAAGCATCATGCGCAGCCAGGAATATGGCGTCGTTTGGGGCAACGTGGTTCCCTCCGATGCAACGCTCAACGAATTCGAACCGGGCGATCCAAGGTACAAGTTCACCTTTTACGAGTCCGGCGACAGCATCCTCACCTACAATAGCACCAAAGTCGGCAAAGTACTGACGGAAAGCGGCATGAACGTCGCCGCCAGCACCCACAACGGCATCGTAAAAAGAAGGGTTTACCGCAAATACTCCGTTCTGGACTGGAACGACGACACCTTTCATCCCGATGGCTTGAACATGCGCGTCATGCGTTACGCCGAAGTCCTCCTCATGCTCGCCGAATGCGAAGCCGAGGTAGGCTCACCGGCCAAAGCCGCCGACTACATCAACGAGGTGCGCACCACCCGCAAAAGCGTCCAGATGCCCCCCGTCACCCTGACCGGTCACGACGACGCCATGAAAGCGGTCATGCACGAAAAGATGGTCGAAATGGCCGGCGAAGAAGTGAATAATATCGATATCCTCAGATGGCGCGCAAAGGGATACTATCCCTCCCTGCGTCCGGATCCAAAACCCGGCCAGGTCGCCCTGTTCCCGATCCCGGCAAGCGAAACCTCCGCGAACCCGCTGATCAAATAAACAAAAAGGAGGCCGCCCAACGGCCTCCTTTTTTCTTTATCTTTTCACCATGCCGTTATCTGCTTGCCCATACCTGCTCTGCACCTTGGTCATTTTTTTCGCCGCCTGCGGCGGCAAAAGCAAGGATAAACTCTTCACCCAACTACAACCCGGCGCCTCCGGCATCCACTTTCGCAACGACCTCGATGACGTCGACTCCTCCGTTTCCTTTATCAACGAATTCGGCTACATGGGCGGGGGAGTAGGCATCGGCGATTTCAACAACGACGGGCTAAAAGACATCTTCTTCACCGCTAACCAATCAACTTGCCGCCTCTACATCAACAAAGGCGACAACCATTTCGAGGATATCACCGAAAAAGCAGGCCTGTCGACAAACGTCTGGGCCACCGGCGTCAGCATCGTCGACATCAACAACGACGGCTACGACGACATCTATGTCTGCGTCCTCGGCAAAGATTTGCTCCACCCCGCCAAAAACCTCCTCTTCATCAACCAGCACAACCTCACCTTCAAAGAGGAAGCAGCCGAATACGGCCTGGACTTCTCCGGCTATTCCACCCAGGCGGTGTTCCTCGACTACGATCGCGACGGCGACCTCGATATGTATCTCGTCAACTACCTGCTGGGCGCCCACACCAACGCCGTCATCCCCATCAACCGCAGCGGCAGCTCACCGGCCAACGACCGGCTCTACCGCAACGAAGGCTTTTCAAAAGAAAAAGGCCACCCCATATTCACCGACGTCTCCCTCCAGGCCGGTATCAGGGAAGACGGCTACGGCCTCGGCGTCTCCGTCAGCGACTTCAACAACGACGGCTGGCCCGATATCTACGTAGCCAATGATTTCCTGTCCAATGATGATCTCTGGCTCAATAACCGCGACGGCACCTTCACAAACGTCATCGACCGCTCCCTCCGGCACTCCAGCTATTCCAGCATGGGCTCCGACGCCGCCGATATCAATAACGACGGGCTGCCCGATATCGTCACCCTCGACATGCTCCCCGAATACAACCGCCGGAAAAAAGAGTCCTTCTCCTTTATCAACTACGACCGCTATGAGGCGGAACGCAGGATGGGCTACTCCCCGGAATTCATGCGCAACATGCTCCAGCTGAACAACGGTTGCCTGAAAGCCGGCGACACAAGCATTCCCTGCTTCAGCGACATCGGCCAGCTGGCCGGTATCCAGGCCACCGACTGGTCCTGGAGCGTACTCATCGCCGACTTCGACAACGACGGCTGGAAGGACATCCACATCACCAACGGCATCGGGCGTGATTTTATCAACACCGATTTCCTCGAGTTCAGCAGCCGGATCTTCGGTAGCAACAAGACCCGCCCCGAACAGGAGGCTCTCATCCGCAAACGCCTCGCAGAGCTCGATCATGTCGATCTCCCCAATTACCTGTTCCTCAATCAACGCAACCTCACCTTCGCCGACATCTCCGCCCAGGCGGGCATCGACGAACCCTCCATGTCCAACGGAGCCGCCTACGTGGACCTCGACAATGACGGAGACCTCGACCTCGTCGTCAACAATATCAACAAAGAAGCGTTCGTATTCCTCAACAATACCGTGCAAAAAGGCAAAACCGCCCAATCGCATTTTCTAAGCCTCCGGCTCGCCGGCGACACCCTGAACCCCGAAGGCCTCGGCGCAAAGGTCTATGTTTACGCCGGCGGTAAAGCGCAGTTGCAGGAAGAGAATCCCGTTCGCGGTTATTTTTCTTCCGTAGACCGTCAACTGCTCTTTGGCCTCGGCCAAACCCGCCGCATCGACTCGGTCAAAGTCGTATGGCCCGATAGCAGTCTCCAAACCATCCGCCAACTCCCCGCCGACACTACGCTGACCCTCTCGTGGTGCAACGCCGCCAAAACAAAAGTTCCCGCCCCAATACCCACCCCTTCGCTCTTCACGGACATCACCTCCTCGATGGGCATCGCCTACCGCCACCGCGAAAGTCCCATCAACGATTTTGCCCTGCAACGGCTCCTGCCGCACAAATATTCCCAACTCGGCCCCTTTATCGCCACCGGCGACATCGACAACGACGGCACGACCGATTTTTTCGTCGGCGGCGCCTTCAATTCCTCCGGGAAGCTCTTCGTCCAGCAAAACAACGGGCCCTTCCGGTCAAAGAACCTGGTCGATAGCATCAAAATGGAGGAAGACATGGCCGCAACCTTCTTCGATGCCAACGGCGACGGCCACCTCGACCTCCTGGTCACCAACGGCGGTTTTCAATACGAGGAAGGCTCCACATACTATAAACCCCGCCTCTATCTCAATGATGGGAAAGGAAATTTCAGCCTCAGCAACACCGCCATCCCCGGCTCCGTTCGCACCATCGCCGGTTGCGTGGCCACCGCGGATATCGACGGCGACGGCGACCTCGACCTGTTCATCGGCGGACGGGTATCGAAGGAATACCCCCTCTCGCCCCGCAGCTATATCCTCCGCAACGATAAAGGGGTATTCACCGACGTCACCGCACAGGCCTGTCCCGCCTTGCAAAAGGCCGGCATGCTCACCACCGCCCTGTGGATGGATATCAATAATGACAAACAACCCGACCTCGTCCTGGCAGGGGAGTGGATGCCGGTCCGGTTCTTTATCAACGACCACGGCCGCCTGCACGAAGTGACGGACTCCGCCGCCCCCGCCAATATGCACGGCATGTGGCGGAGGCTGGTCGCCGCCGATATCGACAACGACGGTGACCTCGACCTGGTCGCCGGCAATCTCGGCCTCAATTGCGACTACCATGCCGGGCCGGGCGCCCCAATGCAACTGTTCGCCGCCGATATCGACGGCAACGGCCGCATCGACCCTATCCTGTTCTACTATATAAAGGACAGGGACGGCATCCGGCGATCATACCCCGCAGTTAGCCGGGGCCAGCTGGCAGCCCAGGTCCCCGCAATAAAGAAACGATTCCTGCTGAACGACGACTATGCCCGGGCCGGCTTCTCCGAACTTTTCCCCGGCAAGTCAAAAGCCGATGTCGCCGCCTTCTATTGCGACGAGACCCGAAGCTGCTGGCTCGAAAACCTCGGCAACGGCAAATTCATAAAGCACCCACTCCCGGTCGAAGCGCAATTCGCCCCCGTGAACGCGATCCTCTGCACCGACATCGATAAGGATGGGTACAACGATCTCCTGCTCGCGGGAAACGACTACCAGACCGACGTGATCACCGGCCGCTACGATGCATCCTATGGCTGCTTCCTTCGCGGCGGCCCAAACAAAACATTCACGGCCGTACCCCCCGCAAAAAGCGGATTCATCCTGAACGGGGACGTAAAGGATATGGCGCTTATCCGTCTGTCCAATGACCAACGCGTGATCCTTGCCGCCGTCAACGATGATAGCCTTCGGATGGTAAGGATCAACAAAAAATAAATCAATGCCCAACCGCCTTCCAGCCATACTGACGGTTCTTGCCCTCACCGCCTGCGGGCGCCACCCCCTGCCCAACCAGGAGATGATCGATCTCCTCAAGGTTGCGGCAAAAGCCGATCATAACCACGACAACGTTTTCTCACCGGAAGCCATGATCGAATACTGCGACTCCCTCCTCGGCCAGGATCCAAACCAGGATGCCAGGGACGAGGCCCTCAGCCGCAAGGCCAATGCCTTATTGCAACTCGGCGAGGAACAAAAGGCGATCGGCATCTTCCAGCAGATGCTCGACAAGATTCCCCTGGGCCTGATCGACCAACGCCAACGGGTGCTCAAGGATATGGCCATTGCCTACCTCCGCCTCGGCGACCGCATGAATTGCATCAACAAACACACCGCCGGCTCCTGCATCTTCCCCATCGCCGGCGACGGCGTACACCGGGATAAGAGGGGCGCCGAAAAGGCGATCGCCCTGTACAAAACGATATTGGCGAACAACCCCGGCGATCTGGAATCCCGGTGGCTCCTCAATATCGCCTATATGACCACCGGCGGTTATCCAACCGAAGTCCCGCCGCAATTTCTGCTGAAGGTAAAAGATGATGACACAGGGCGCCTCGTAAAGCCGTTCAGGAACGTGGCCATGAACATCGGGGTCAACTACAAATGCATCGCCGGCGGCAGCATCGTCGACGACTTCAACAATGACGGCTACGACGATATCGTACTCAGCAGCTGGTCCCTCACCGAACCCATGCGCTATTACCGCAACAATGCCGACGGCACGTTCACCGATGTCTCCGATTCCTCCGGCCTCGGCTACCTCACCGGCGGCCTGAATATTATCCAAACCGACTACAACAACGACGGCTACAAGGACATCTTCGTATTGCGCGGCGGCTGGAAGGGAAAATTCGGCAAGAACCCGAACTCCCTCTTACGCAACAACGGCGACGGCACTTTCACGGACGTTACAAAGGCCAGCGGCCTGCTGTCCTTCCATCCCTCCCAAACGGCCACCTGGGCCGACTTCAACAAAGACGGCTGGCTCGATTGTTTCATCGGCAACGAGACGACGCCAAACGAAGATCCGCATCCCTGTCAGCTGTTCATCAATAACAAGAATGGCACCTTCACCGACGTGGCGGCCAAGGCAGGCTGCGCGATCACCCAATTCGTAAAGGGCGTCACCTCCGCCGACTACGACAACGACGGGCTCCCCGATATCTTTCTTTCTACCCTCAACGGCAACAAGATCCTGCTCAGGAACGAATCCACCCGCAATGGACCCATAAAATTCAAAGACGTAAGCGAGCAGGCCGGGCTCACCCACAATCTGACCCGAACCTTCCCCACCTGGTTCTGGGACTATGACAACGATGGCTGGCCTGACATCCTGGTCTGCGGCTACGAGTTCACCCAATCCCTCTCTTACTACGCAGCGGCCGAAGCCACCCAGACCCCCATCGGCAACGCCGGAAAAGTATTCCTCTTCCGCAACAACCACGACGGCACATTTGAGGAGGTCTCCCAAAAAGTAGGACTGAACAGCATCGCATTCGCCATGGGCGCCAACTTCGGCGACATCGACAACGACGGGTACCTCGATTTCTATCTCGGCACCGGCAATCCCCAACTCAAATCCGCCGTGCCGAACAAGCTGTTCAAAAACCTGCAGGGCCAACGGTTCCTCGATGTCACCACTTCCGCCCGGGTGGGAAACATCCAGAAAGGCCACGGCGTATCCTTCGCCGACCTCGACAACGACGGCAACCAGGACATCTACATCAAAATGGGCGGCGCCTACACCGGCGACGCCTTCGAGAACTCCCTATATCTCAACCCCGGCCAGAATGGCAACCACTGGGTAGATCTCCGCCTGCATGGCGTCGTCTCCAACAAAGCCGCCATCGGCGCAAGGATAAAGGTGACCTTCCGGGAGAACGGTAAGGAACGCTCCGTCTTCAGAGACGTTAACTCCGGCGGCAGCTTCGGCTCTAACCCCCTCTGCCAGCACATCGGAATCGGCCAGGCCACCGCCATCGGGCGGCTCGAAATAAACTGGCCGGTCACCGGCAAAACACAGGTGTTCCAAAACCCGCCCATCGACACCCACCTGGACATCGTCGAAGGTGATAGCACACTCACCACCTATCGTCTCGCCCGCTTCGATTTCCGGTCCGGCGTGCACTCCCTGATCAGCTGCTCGCCTCGATAATTCATGACCTCAGCAGCATACGGACTACCTGATTCAGGCAGTCCGGAAGTCACATGATCATGGAGCATCCCAGGAAAAAAGGCCAAATCGTTTGCCCGGCCCATGGCAGCCAGGAAGTCGGCAAAGGATTAGAAAACAAGATTAAGAAAGACGCAGGTTTGCGATAAAACATTCGAGGATGAAAGTCACAATGATCGTAGAAAAAACGAAGACTGGTTTTTCGGCATACGCCGAAAAGTATCCGGTATACACCGTGGGAAAGTCTTTGGAAGAGCTCAAATCCAACATTCTGGAGGCCATCAATCTCTTCCTGCAAGGCTCGGATCGATCAGTTACTGAAAACGATCTGAAGATTTTACTGGATATGCCGCAGTTCTTCGAGTTTTATAAGGTGATCAATGCAAAAGCCCTATCCGAAAGAATTGGCATGAACCAAAGTCTGCTTGCCCAATACATCAAAGGCATTAAAAAGCCTTCTGCCATTCAGACCAACAGAATTCTAAAAGGCGTACAACAGGTCGGTCGCGAACTGGCAAGCGTGCAATTCCTGTAGAAGGCAGATATTCCGTGCTAAACTCAAATCCATTAATAGGGTACGACCTCAGTCGACGAAAGCAAGTACATATCCATCCAAATCCGCAACATAAAATTCCAACCCATAAGGCATCTTCCGCAAGGGCTGAACGATCTCCAAACCCGCACCATTCAACGCCTCATACAATTCCCCGACCCCGCCCATGGACAACACAAGATCCACATGTTCGGCAGTCGGTTTTTTTCTCCGGACATCCGCCACCTTCAAATGAAGGAAGAACCCATCCTTCCTTAGCGCCGCATAGAATCCCCCAAAAGTAAATTCCGTCTCGAACCCCAACCCATGATACCACTGCACCGCCCGTTCAAGGTCCGCTACCAGCAATACGGGGCTTAAATACTTGATTTTAAATTCGGCCGTAAAAGTCATATGAAAAGCTGCTTTATTGTTTCGCTATCCAGTCGCTGTACCTCGTCTCCTCCGGTACATCCGTCGGACTTTCAAAATGAAGGTGATAGTTGTCAGGGTCGGTCAGCCCTACATCCCACATATTATTTCCCACAAAGGGCTCGTCCGGCTTCAACCCCCTCCCAAGAAATTCCGTATACAACGCCAGCGCATCCACACATTGAAAGCAAAGCGCCACGCCAACTCCCTTCTCGGCCCCCGCGCGTGGATCATTCGCCCCGTACTCCTGTAACATCAACGCTGCCCCCTCCCGCTGCAGCCAGCACCAGGTAAGCTTCCCCCCAGGTTCCCAACTGTTCACCATCCGGAAACCCAAACCGTCGACATAAAAAGTCAGCGACCGCCGGATATCCGTCACCATAAAAAAAGGAACCACCTGCTGGATGTTTTGCCCCTCCATTATTTTATTTTTAACCAATAAGTTATCACTTTTTCCCGTCCAGCGAAGTTTTTTACGCATCCGACCCGGCAGACCGGGCAATCGACCCGGAAATCGGGATGGCACGATGTTTTAAGCAGGCAAGACAATGGATACCGAAAACTCATTCCCCCTCTCACTCGACTTCGAAGGAAAGCACTACGCCGGCACTATCACCCCCTCCGAAGAAAAAGGCTCTAACGGCGTCCCCGTCTACTTCCGCGTCACCCTCGGCGACACCCTCTTCGCCTACATCTGCTGCAGCGACAACGGCTGGATGGACCGCGACGGCAACAACGATCACAAAGGACTGATCAACGCCGTCGGAACCTACATCGCGGACTATTATGAATAGCCACGGAGGAGCAGAAGGACCCCGGACAACAGCCACGCATGATTTCGAAGGACACTCCGCGAAAAAAAGCCCCGGGTCCCTACAAACACGCATTCGAAATTTAGTGGAATACCCTTAGTCTTTCCGGCGCAATCTCCTATTTATTAGACTTCCACCCTGGACAATTCATAGAATAAGGCGGCAACAGCGTAAATTGTCCACCGCACCGGAGCCGCGCCGGCGCCAAACCCAATACCCTGAAACCCAAATGGAAAACCTAGACACCTTTGCGATCGCTTACCCCCTCGAGATCCTCGTCGCAGACAACGATCCCGCCGACCGCGCCGCCACCAGCCACATGCTGATCCAGTTCGGGTACAAACCTGACCAGGCCGCCTCCGCCGGCGACATCGCCCATACCACCGCGGAAAAAAAATACGACGTGATCCTCGTCGACGTCGGCATCCCCGGCCTCGAAACCATCCTCGACAGCCCCGAGCGGACCACCAACCTGAAACCCCTCTTCATCGCCATCGCCGGCGCCGCCACCAACAATTTCCGAACCGCCACTCTGGTCACCCGCATGGACAGCTACATCACCCGGCCTATGGACCAGGTCGAACTCTCCCTCCAACTGAAAGCCTGTTCAGTCCTCGCCGGGAAATGTTGCATCCGGATGAACGACCATTCCTAGGCAAGGTCCGAAGATTTACCCCTTCTTCTTCCACGCCCACGCACATCATCATGGGCTTCTCCTCCACATGGCGCAGACCCGCCAACTGCCTCCGGATCCTGTCCGCTAATTTTTCGCTGTAAGACATACGGCAACTTATTTTGATTCAACATAGGTTTTCAACCCCGATAGGAATTTCTTTATGCCGGCATCCGATTGCTTTCTGATCATCAGCCCGTCCATCAGCCGCCCCAGCAACCCGAATTTTACCCGGTATTCCATCACCTGCTTCACCTTGATCAGGCTCCCAACCCGCTCAAAGCTGTAGGTATGAGAAAGTCGGTCTATGGGAAAAGAACAGGCCGTCAACTCATACGTAAGGGTTTCATTAGGCACCCAGACGGTCACCTTTTCCTCGAACCAGTTCTTACCATCCTTCATCTCTACCTTGCGCGCCGCCCCCTCGCCCCACCTGGCCTCGGTCAGCGCCGTAGATTTTCGGACGGTCGGATCATATTGCTCCAATTCTTCAACAGCCGACAAAGAGATCCAGATCTTTCCGATCGGCGCGTCGATGAGTATTTCATTGTGTAAGATAGCCATAGTCAGGAACGATTTTCGGTGAGTGCCCATCAACCCATTCATCATCCGCGCAACAAAATGCGCCGGCCGGTAATAGGTCTCTCCACCTCGCAGGTCCTCGTTCCATACAGTTCATTCATCCTACCGGAGGCCTTCACAACACCCGGGTTGATTGTCGGAAGAAGCGCGATATCGGTTACAGCCGCCCAAATGCTGGCGGCGGGCGCATGGACCGTGACCTCATCCCGGGCTTGTAAGCGGCTCATTCGCAGTTGATTTTATATGTTACTTGCAATTTGCAAGCATAAAAATAGAAAATTACTTGTATTTTGCAAGTGAAACAAGCAGTTTATTTGAAGCGCAAAAAAATAACCTATCGATCGGATTGCCCGATCAGTACCGCCCTCGACATCTTCGGTGACAAATGGTCCCTGCTGATCATCCGCGATATGTTGTTCAAAGGAAAGAATACCTATGGGGAATTTCTCAAAGGCGGCGAGAATATCGCCACCAATATCCTCGCCGATCGGCTCGCCCTGCTCGAAGCCGGGGGAATAATATCCAAAACAGCCCATCCCGGCAGCAAGACCAAAGTTCTGTACAAGCTCACTCCCAAAGGAATCGATTTGGCGCCCCTCATGGTAGAAATGATCGCCTGGAGCGAAAAATATCATCAGGTCCATCCAGAGGCTATCGCCTTCGCCAAAGAGATCAAAAAAGACAAAGCAGCCGTCCTCGCCCGGTTCTCCACAACGCCAAAAACTTGACCCGACGGCTGCATGCGATCCATCTAAAGACATCCGAAATCTCCACCCCGCCCGACACCCGCACCCCGCCCCAACGCCCCCCACCCATCATCCGCCCCGATAACCTGCCCCGACACCCGCATCCCGCCCCAACGCTTTCCGCGTCTCCACCACTGCTAACTTTTTGCGTCAAACTAGCGCTAAGACCCCTATTCTACCAACTTACCGCTATTTATCCACCCCTACTTGGCGCTAAGTTATAAATTTACTATACTTGCCGCTGATTATAACTATCAAAATGGAAGCGATCGTCGGCCGCAAGGAAGAGCAAGTTATTCTTAATCAACTACTTGAGAGTGAAAAGTCCGAATTCCTGGCAGTATACGGCCGAAGAAGGGTGGGCAAAACCTTCCTTTTGCGTCAAGTGTACAATACCCATATTGCATTTCAAATGACCGGCATTGCCAGGGCCAACACATCTCAACAACTGGCCAATTTCTTTTCTGTACTGAAAGAATTGGATATTGGGATTAATCCTGTCGATCGTCCAAAGAATTGGTTTGATGCATTTGCCCTCCTCAGAAACTATCTCCAAAGATTAGATGCATCGAAAAAAGTCATCTTCTTCGATGAATTGCCTTGGATCGACACGCCACGATCTAATTTCCTTTCGGCTCTTGAACACTTTTGGAATTCCTGGGCTTCCGGCCGCTCCGACATTCTTCTGGTAGTCTGTGGCTCCGCAGCATCCTGGATGATAAACAAAGTGATCAATAACCGAGGGGGCCTCTACAATAGAGTCACCCAAAGAATTCGCTTGCTGCCTTTTACGCTTCAGGAGACAGAGAATTACTTTCAAGTCCACCAGATCGGATTGGATAGATATCAGATACTCCAGCTTTATATGGTGCTCGGCGGGATACCTTTTTATTTGAGTGAGATCAGACCTGGGTACAGTGCTTTCCAGGAAATCGATCGCCTGGCCTTTGCAAAGCACGGATTGCTGAAATTGGAATACGACAACCTCTATCGTTCGTTATTCAATCATGCCGAAAAACACGTAACGATCGTCGAAGCACTCGCTTCCAGACCAAAGGGTCTTGGCCGGGAAGAGATCGTAAGACTAAGTAAAATCAACGATGGAGGAACGCTTACAACGATTCTTCGGGAATTGGAGGAAAGCGGATTTATCAGCAAAAGCGTCCCTTTTGGAAAGAAGATCAGGGATAGCATTTTCAGGCTTTCTGATCAATACTCTCTATTCTATTT
Source organism: Puia sp. (assembly GCF_035546395.1). GTDB lineage: Bacteria > Bacteroidota > Bacteroidia > Chitinophagales > Chitinophagaceae > Puia. The sequence goes on from NZ_DASZXR010000002.1 coordinate 645,336, forward strand.
GAAATTCATCAAGGACCAAAAAATTACTGGAGAAGGTATGTGGCTAAGCCGAATCGATAGTCCCGCATGGCGGGCTTGGAGTGGCTACGCGTACGAAAGCATTTGCCTGCAACACATAACCGCCATCAAAAGAAAACTAGGAATAAATGGCGTATATACCGAGGAATCGTCATGGGTCGATAAAGACCGGCAGGTTCAGATTGATCTTTTAATAGATAGACGAGACCACGTAATTAATCTTTGTGAGGTAAAATTCACGCAAGAGCCCTTCATACTGACCAAAGGGCACAAAGAAGAGCTTGAAAAAAAGGTATTCACCTTCAAAAACGAGACCCAGACACGGAAAGCCGTATTTCCAACCCTTATAACGACTTTTGGGTCAAAGGACAATATTCATTCCCTCGGATTCATACAAAATACGATTACCATGAATGATTTGTTCGAGGGTTAATCGCATCAATAGTCCTACCCCCGCCCCCGGAACGCCCTCGGCGACACTCCCGCCTTATTCTTAAAAAGTTTCGTAAAATGTGAAGGATGCTCAAACCCCAGCTCATACGCAATCTCGCTCACCGCCTTCTCTGTCCCCCACAACAACGCCTTGGCCTTATCCACCAGTTTCAAATGAATATGCTCCTGCGTCGTCTTCCCCGTATACTTATTTAACACCTCCGATAAATAGTTCGGCGACAAATTCAACCGCGACGCAAAATACTTCACGTCCGGCAACCCCACCTCCACAAGCGTCTCCTGCCCAAAGTAATCCGCCAACAGTCGCTCGAACTGCTGCACGATATCCCGGCTCACACCCGCCCTGGTCAAAAACTGCCGGTCATAAAACCGCACGCAATAATCGAAGAACAACTCCAAATTCCGCAGAATGAGATTATAGGAATGTTGATCCAGGTTCAAAGCGATCTCCCGCTGAACATGCTCCACGCAATCCTCCAGGACATCCTTCTCCGCCTCCGAAATATGCAACGCCTCATGCGTATCATACCCCCAGAAAGGGAATTGGGTCAACGGATGCCCCCGCGGGTTGGCATTCAAAAAGTCCGGATGAATATAGATTCCCCATCCCTCGACGATCAGCGAATCGATATCCGGTGAAATGACTTGGTTGGGCGCCGTGAACACCAGCGAACCCTCCCCAAAATCATACGTCGTCCGCCCATACCGGAACACGCCCTTCAGCTTCTTACACGAAACGGCAAACAAGTCCAACCGGTACAAGTCCCCCGCCTCCCGGTGACTCCGGTCGACTGCCGCCAAATCAACCACCGAGATCTGCGGATGCACCGGCTTCCCGATCCGGAAGAATTCATGCAGTTCCGTGATCCCTCGTATATCCACATATTTCATGATGCAAAATTAGCCTTTATCCCCTCGCCCCCACACCCCATTCCGCCAATTACAACCCAATCCCCCCGCCAACCTCGATCCGCTGCGCATTCACAAACCGGCTATCATCCGACAACATCCCCGCCACAAACAACCCCACATCTTCCGCCTCCCCAAGCCTTCCCAACGCCGTCGCCGCGGCTATCTGCTGCTTATGCGCATCATCCCCCTTGCCCCCGCCAAAATCGGTATCAATAGCCCCCGGCGCCACGACATTGAACCGCAGTTTCCGCCCCGCATATTCCTTCGCAAAATACCGCGTCAGCGTTTCCAACCCCGCCTTCAACGCCCCATACACCGCCACGCCCGGGAACGTCAACCGCGCCAGCCCCGACGAAATATTGATCACCTGCCCCCCATCCGCCAACAAAGGCAGCAGCTTCTTTGTCAAAAAGAAAACCCCCTTGAAATTCACATCCACCAGCTGGTCGAAGATTTCCTCCGTCGTATCGGCGATCAACGACCGTTGCGCGATCCCCGCATTATTCACCAGGTAGTCGAACCGGTCCCGGCCCCACTCAGCCCGCAAAACGGCCGCAACCCGGCCCGCAAAGTCGTCAAACGTCCCCACCCGGGCCGAATCCAGTTGCAACGCCATAGCCTTCCCGCCGAGAGCGCGAATGGCCGCAACCACCCCCTCTGCCTCCGCCACGCGGCTATTATAAGTAAGAATGATCCCAACTCCACGTTGCGCCGCATTCAACGCAATACTCCTGCCGATCCCCCGGCTCCCGCCGGTCACAAGGGCAATCCTGCCCGATTGATTCATTGTGCTCATAAAATGATTTTATGACACAAAGCTCCGCCGGGAAAACTCCCCCAACTTGCAAAAAACAGGCGCAGACTTATACTTTTCCCGGGTCCGCAATGATGCCGGGACCGAGGAACAGCAGCGAAAAAATGCCGGCGCGCGCGGACGCCGGGCCGTACCGGGTAACGGCCGAATAGCAGTCAAGGCAGCCGCGCCGGAACCGAGACGTTCAGCATCGTCCCCTTCCCAGGCTCGCTTTTCAATTCAAATTCCCCGCCCATCAGCAACACCCGCTCCCTTATCCCAAGCAAACCAAAACTCTTCCGTTTCCCATTGTTCCTGGCGTCAAAACCGATCCCGTCGTCACTCACGGCAAGACGGATCCGGCCATCTGCCAGGGTCAGACTGGCCTGCACCGCCCGGGCCTGGGCATGGCGAACCACATTTGTCAGCGCTTCCTGGTAGATCCGGAAAATATCGGTGACGATTTCCGGCGGGACCTGGATCTCCTCCGGCTCGCAGATAAAACCTATCCGCACACCGGATCTTTTTTCCACCTCCTGGCTGTGCCAGATCAATGCGGCGGTTAGCCCGAGATCGTCGATGATGCTCGGCCGGAGATCAGCGGCGATCCCTCTCACCGACTGGATGCCCTTTTCTATAAGCCCGAAGATATCGTTGAATTTCTGAAGTATTATTTCGCCATCGGGCGCCAGCTGCTTCTTGAGCGCATGCACATCCATCTTTAGGGCGGTAAGCAACTGGCCAAGATCGTCGTGTACATCCCTTGCGATCTGCGTCCGCTCTTCTTCACGGACATGTTGCAGATGCGAGGACAACTCGCGCAATTCCCGGTTGATCTCCCTGATCTCGTTCTCGGCTTTCCGCCGCTCGCTGATATCTATCAGCATGCCCTCGATCCATTGGGAGCCCGTCTCGGGGGTTTCCACCAGCGCCAGATTCCCCAGTACGGTGACGCCGCTCCCATCCTTTCTTCGCAGCATGAATTCATGATTGGAGAGAAACTTTTCATACTGGACCCGGGCCATGAATTGCCTCCGATCCTCCTCGGAACAAAACAAGTTACGGGGATCCACGGCGCGTAATTCCGCAGAGTGCGCATAGCCAAGCATCCGGCTAAAGGCATTGTTGCAATCGCTGATCCTGCCATCGGGACCGGATTGGTAGATCCCGGCGGGATTGCGTTGGAACAGCGTCCGGTACCGGATTTCACTTTGGATCAGGGCCGCCTCCGCGTCGAGTTTCTCCCTCTTGTCTTTTCGCCGCTCGATGGCTTGCAGGATGGCCGTGGGAAGACGCGTGAGGTTATTCTTAAGGATATAGTCGTCGGCGCCTTTATGCGTTATTTCGACGGCAAATTCTTCCGATACGGTACCGGTCACCAGGATGAATGCGGTATCCTTGCCCGTTTTCTGGAGAAGCCCAAGGGCCTGGCTGGAACTGTACTGGGGCAGGGAATTGTCCGCAAGGATGGCGTCAAAGACCTTGGTACGGATGGTAGTTGCATATTCCTGCCCATCCGATACGATGACGGCCTCGGACTCCAGGCCCGATTTTCGCAGGAAGTTCAGGATGAGTTCGGCATCGGCGGGATCGTCTTCCAATAACAGAAGTTGTAACACCGTATTCATGATGAAGGGGATTTGTGACCAATGGGAGGCGGCAGGTTGCGGATCATCCAATAGAGTCCCAGTTCCCCCACCGCATTTGAAAAATCGGTGAAATTGACCGGTTTTACCATATAACTGTTGACCCCCAACTGATAGCTTTCGACCACGTCCCGGTCCTCCCGGGAAGAGGTCAGGACGACGACGGGGATCATCCGGGTCCGCGCATCCGTCTTAATCTTTCGGAGAACCTCAAGGCCATCCACCCTTGGTAATTTCAGATCCAGCAGGATCACCTTTGGATGGAAGGGCAGCGGGGCATCATCCGGCAAACCGGCCGGAAAGATCAGATCCAGCGCCTCGACGCCGTCACTGACATGCAGCAGTCGTCCGTCCAGCTTGTTCCTTCGCAGGCTGCGGATCGTGAGTTCGGCCTCGTGGGGATTGTCTTCTATCAGCAAAATTTCGATCTCATCGTGTTCCATGATTATTCGTGGGTTCGTTGTCGTGTCGTTGTTTTGCGGGGAGGCTGAAATAGAACTTGGCGCCCTTTCCCGGCTCCGCCGTCGCCCATGTCCTCCCGCCATGTTTTGAAATGATCCGGTGCACCAGGGCAAGCCCTACTCCCGTACCTTCATATTCGGTTGGCTTGTGCAGGCGTTGGAAAACGCCGAATAACTTGTCGGCATATTGCATATCGAAGCCCGCCCCATTGTCCTCTACCACATAGACGATGTCCGCTCCCGATACATGACTGCTGATCTGTATTTTTGGCCGTTCCTTCTTGGCCGAATATTTAAGGGCATTGGAAATGAGGTTTCCCCACACCTGTAGGATCAAACCCGGAGCGCATTCTGCCGGCAGCAGGCTTTCCACAGCGATTTCCGGCTCCCTGTCGGCATAACCGCCCAATTGTTCATCGATGGCCGATCGGACGATCTTGTTCATGTCCGCCGAAACGGTGACGACCTCCTTCCTGCCCAGCTGGGAAAGTTTTAGCAGGTCGTCGATCAACCGCCCCATTCGCTGGGCGTTGGCCATGATCGTTCCCAACTTCCGGTGACCCTCCTCGTCCAGCTCCGCGGCATGATCACTCAGGAGCATGTCGGCAAACCCATCGATGATCCGCAGAGGCGCACGAAGATCGTGTGAAACCGAATAGGTGAACGCTTCCAGTTCCCGGTTGATCGCCCCCAGCTGTTCCGTCCTATCAGCGACCTTTTGCTCGAGGCTGATATTCAGCTCCATGATATGACGCTCCGCTCGCTTCAATTCCGTGATATTGCGCACGATCTTCGAAGCGCCGAACAGGTTGCCGTCGCCGTCCCTCATCGGGGAGGCGTTGATGGACACCTCGATGGCCGTGCCGTCCTTCCTGACCCTTTCCGTTTCAAAGTGCTTCACCATCTCTCCGGCAATGATCCGGCTGATCACCACGTCCTCCTCATGCCGTCGCTCGGGCGCCATCAGCAGCGTCACTTCCCTTCCCACGATCTCTTCCGCCGCGTAGCCAAACAGGGCGCTGGCCCCATGGTTCCAGCTGGTGACCTTCTTTTGGAGGTCGACGCTGAAGATTGCTTCGTCCGAGGAATTGATGATGGAGGCCAACAACGCTTGTTGTTCCTCGGCTTTCTTCCGCTCGGTGATGTCCGACCGGATGGCTACGTATTGGAAAGGCTTTCCCTCCGCGTCCAAAAAGGGAACGATAGTGGTGTCCACCCAATAGGTGGAACCATCCTTCGCCCGGTTCTTCAGCTCCCCCTTCCAGATCCTTCCGTTGGCGATGGTAACCCATAAGTTCCGGATATAATTCTTCGAATGATACCCCGAATTGATGATCCGGTGGTCCTTCCCGATCAATTCCTCCCGCGTATATTTCGAAATATTGCAGAAATTATCGTTGACGTGCCGGATGATCCCTTTTTGATCCGTGATCGCCACGATCGAAGACTGGTCCAACGCATATTTATAGTCCGCGATCTCCGCCGTGCGCCGGGCAACGGTGTTGTCCAGCTCGGCATTCAGGAGGCTGATCTGCCGTTCGGCGTTCCTGCGTTGCTCGATCTCCAGCTCCAGTTCCCTCACGGGCCTGAGGGACATGGCTTGCGGAAGATAGCGGACAATATAGAAGACGGTCAGCCAGCTGATGATGGCGGTCGCAGCAAGCACCAGCGCGTTGAACCGGTACAAGGGAACCCAAAACGCCACGGCATCGAAGAAATGCGTGGCCCCGCAGGCCAGAATAAACGCCGCGAAGAGAAAGTAAAGCCGGATGAACCGGGCATCCTGTTTCTTTGAAATATACCGGATGATCACCACCGGTATCGCAAAATAAGCAGACCAGATAAGGAGATCGCTGATGATATACAGCCACCCATGAAACGCACTCCAGCTCCCGCAATGCCATCGCGCAGGCCAGTCGGAAGAGTCCAGCAGACCCCGAAAAAAATTGACGACCGGATTCATGGATTAGGCTTATATTTAGTTGTCTTATCGTCCCTTGACCTTAAAAATAGTAATACTTTTTCTACATCCCGCTTGATTTTTGGCCAACCGGCACAAATTTTTTCGACCCCTCGCCGGGATGTCGCCGAAGGCCTCGAATTCGTGCTCCAGTCTCATCCGCGAATCCCACCGCTTCCAGCAGGAGCTAAAGAATGATCTCGCCCGTTTGGACGGAAACTCAGATGAAGAAGACAAGCCACACAAAGGGGCTATCTATCGTGTATGGGAGAACCTCAACCCATCCGCGGCGGCTCATCCGGCGCCGGTCTCTCCGGCGAAGTCGGGTCCGGAAAAGGCCCCGGTGAAGGCCGGTCCGGCTCTATCGGCGGCTCAGGCTCCCGCACCGGCCCGGGAACAACCGGCTCTTCCGCCGGCTCCTCCGGCCGCACCTCCGGAACCCCGCCCGGCAGGGGAATTTCAGCCGGAACATCGTCTCTCTTTCTCTTACTCATACGTTTTTCGTTTAGGGCCGCAAGAAACATACCCCGGATGACCCGGTTGACGCGGATATGCCCCTGGTAGTCCCCTTTGCATCGCACACCTCCCGCAAAATAGTAGGCGACTGAATATGGAAACAACACGCAAACTCATCTCCTTCGAAAGCCTCCGGCCATACCTCGATCTCCACCCCGACCAGGTAAAGTCCTATAAATCTTCGGGTATCCCCGCCCAGGACAGCACCAACAACCAGCTCATCGATTGGATCCACGTCGTAACGGCATTCGAAGGAAAACCCATGACCATCATGGTAAAGGGCGACGACGCCGCGGCCAATCCCTCCTTCCAGGCCGTCCTCATCGCCCTCAAAAAGAACGACCAGCTGAAATTTAAATTGGTCACCAATCCCGTCGCCGCCCCGCCAGGCTCGGAATTGGCCAAACGGCAACTAATAACCGGCAACAAAAGCTCGGAAGAATAAGAGTCTACCATCGACTCGCTCGCAAAAAAAGCCCTACTTGAAATTGGCAATTCGTATCAATTGCCTCACATCCTGTACGATGATCTTCCTGCCCCTGGTAACAAGGATACCCTCGTCCTTAAAGTCAGCCAGGATACGGACAATATTCTCCCTGCGGGTGCCCACAAGGTTGGCCAGGTCTTCGCGCGATAGGTTGATCTCTACAGGAGCCTCCGAAGCGACCGCCGGTTTATATTTTTCCCGTAACACCACCAGCTGCAATGCAAACCGTTCACGTACCGGCCGCTGGGAGAACAGGGTCAGGTTGTTCACAAATACCGTGAACTCATGGCCGAGCAACTGCAGCAACCGCCCGTTGAGCACTGTAGACTGTTGCAATACAGCCAGGAATGCTTCCCTGGGAATAAAGGCGATCACACTCTTCTCCAGCGTAGCAGCGGAATCAGGGAACCGCTCGCCGGACAGCACGGCCTGATAGCCGATCAACTCACCCGAACCGGCGACATAGATGATCGGCTCCCCCCCGCCATAATCAGCCTTGTATTTCTTTACCTTACCCTCTATGATATAAAAAATACCGGTGGGGAGTCCGCCTTCCCTGAACACTATTTCGCCTTTACCGTAGGTCTGCTCGGTCTGATGGCCAAGAAGAAGGGCCTGATCCTCCTCCGGCAGATTATCGAGGATAGACCGGCTTTTGAAGTTCCATTTCTCAATTGGGAATAATCCATTGATACTCACGTCTTCAAAGGTAACATTTTTTAAAGTTGCAAAAAATCACCTGGAATAGTGACAAAACGCTGTTTTTAAGGTCTGCGCTTCGCGATATCTTCGCCGAATGCCCAGCTCCGCTGTCCCTTTTGAACCGGGAATCGACCGGTGGTTCCAATCAGATCAACAGTTGCATCACTTGTACCCCAAAGCGATCCAGACGCTTGCGGAAAGACACTGGTCGCCCATAGACGTTTCCAAATTGGCGCTGGAGTTTCTTGTTCCATCACCAGGCAGCAAGATACTGGACATCGGCAGCGGGGTAGGGAAGTTTGTTTTGACCGCAGCCCATTTCCGGCCCGATGCGCTTTTTTTCGGTGTCGAACAACGCCGTCATTTGGTGGCGCATGCGGAGACAGCCCGCAATATCCTTGGGCTGACAAACGCGCATTTCTTTCATCGGAACTTTGCCCACCTGCATTTCAAAGCCTTCGACCATTTTTACTTTTATAACTCGTTTTATGAGAACCTGCTGGATACCGGCAGGATCGATGAGAGCATCGCATGTTCTCCCAATTTATACAGCCACTACCATCGTATCCTCCGCAGGAAGCTGAATGAAATGCCGGTGGGAACAAGGGTGGCTACTTTCCATTGCCTCGAAGGAGTAATGCCACGGGGCTACCAACTGATAGAGGAGCACATCGGCTCCTTGCTCCGGTTTTGGATGAAAATATAAAGTAATAACGCATGACCGCAGAAAAGAAGGATCGTAACCCGGGTTATATAGAAAGCCTCTTGAGACACAAATGTCCCAGATGCCGGAGAGGCGATATGTTTCAGGTCCGCAACTCATACCGTCTGCGGGCCTTCATGAAGATGAACGAACGTTGCCCGGCCTGCGGACAACGAATGGAAATAGAGGTCGGCTTCTGGTACGGAACCAGCTATGTAAGCTACGCCCTCACGGTTGCCCTGTCGGTGGCCACCTGTATCGCCTGGTGGGTGCTGATCGGCTTCTCCCTCAGCGACACCCGCTTCTTTTGGTGGATGGGGATCAACATGATCGTCCTGTTGCTCGCCCAGCCCTACCTGATGCGGCTGTCCAGGGCCATCTGGCTATCCTTCTTCGTAAAATACAATCCAAACTGGCGCAACGAGAAGCCGGAAGAGCCCGAACGCCTCGGAAGCAAGGCGCCCGGCACGCCCGAACCCGAAAAATAAGGTAGAAGAAAAAGCTTACAACAACTCCCTTCCCCGCTTCATCGCCTCCTCGAAGCTCTCCGTCACATTGGCCTTCCCGATCGCAAACAACAACCGCGCGTCCTTCAATGCCTTCACCACTCCCGGGTTCGTCACCTCCGAAAGGATCAGCTTCGTTCCCCCGTGCCGGAACTCCTTATGTATCTCCTTCAACGCCCGTATCCCGCTGGCATCGATAATAGGAACATGCCGCATCCGCAGGATCAACACCTTCGGCGCCCGCTCCACCTGCTTCATCGCATCCTTGAATTTATACACCGCGCCAAAGAACAACGGTCCCCGGATCTCGAAGACCTCCACCGATCGCGGCAAACCGGCTCCGGCCCCAACACCCGCTTCTCCACCCTCCCCTGAAGCACGCCCCGCACCGCCCTCCGCCGTACCGCCGGCAACCGTCGTACCCTCCGCCGGGCGATCTTCCTCGTCATCAACCCCAACCCAGGGGCCCACCGCGCTGCTCTTCACCATCTGCCGCAGAAAAAGAAACGCCGCCAGCACAAGCCCGATCTCGATGGCCACCGTAAGATCCACCAACACCGTCAACAGAAAGGTCGTCAGCAACACCGCCCGGTCACTCCATGACCCCTTGACTATCGCCAGGAAATTCTCCCACTCACTCATATTGTACGCCACCACCACCAGGATACCCGCCAGCGTCGCCATCGGGATCAACGCCGCCCATCGCCCCACAAACAGCATGATCAGCAGCAGCACGATCGCATGCGTAAGACCCGCCACCGGCGTGCGTCCCCCATTGCGGATATTGGTCGCCGTTCGGGCGATCGCCCCCGTCGCCGGGATACAGCCAAACACAGATGACCCGATATTAGCAAGCCCCTGCGCGATCAACTCCGTGTTCGACCGGTGACTGCCCCCGATCATCCCATCCGCCACCACCGCCGAAAGCAACGATTCTATTCCACCCAGCAACGCGATCGTAAAAGCCGGCTGCACCATCTTACGGATAGTCGCAAGATCCAACGAAGGAATAGCCGGCGTGGGAAACGAAGAAGATATCCGTCCAAAGCGGCTGCCGATCGTCTCCACCGGCAAGTGAAACAGCGACACCACCGCCGTCGTAAGCAGGATCGCAATCAGCGACCCCGGCACCCGGTGCGTAACCTTCGACCAGCCCAGCGTGATCGCCACGGTCGCGACCGCGATCCCAAAGGCGGAAAGGTTCAAAGAAGAAAAATGCTGCCCGAACACCCGCCACTTGTCCAAAAAGTCAGCAGGCACCGTCGCCAAATGCAGCCCAAGAAGATCCTTCACCTGCGAAGAGAAGATGACCAGCGCGATCCCGCTGGTAAATCCCACGATCAGCGGATGCGGGATATATTGGATGACCGTACCCAGCCGTGCAAGCCCCATCAAAATAAGCATCACCCCCGCAATGAACGTTGCGATGATCAACCCCGTCACGCCATATTGCTGCACGATCCCATAAACGATGACGATAAAAGCCCCCGTCGGCCCGCCGATCTGCACCCGGCTTCCGCCAAGCCCCGAAATGATCAGCCCCGCGATCACCGCCGTAAAAAGACCCTTCTCCGGCGAAACCCCCGAAGCGATCCCAAAGGCGATCGCCAGCGGCAACGCCACGATGCCCACGATTACACCCGCCAGCAGGTCCCGCATCAGCTGCGCACCGGAATAGTTCTTTAATGTGTCTAATATCTTAGGTCTGAATAACATCGGAAGCAAAACTATCGATATCCTCTTCGACGGGATACCCCCTTTTATCACTTTTTCCGATGATTTTCATCAGCTCACCTCAAAACATGATAAAAATCAGGTTTTTGCCGGACCGGGATCATTTCCCGGCCATCCGCCCCATTCTACTTTTGATTCATAATTCATTCGCTCCCTCCAACTCAAAGACATGAAAAAGATATTCAACGATCCGAACCCCCCGAAAGCCCTTTTGATCGTGGCTCTGGCAGGCTTTTCCTGCTGGACGATATTCGCCCTCACAGGGTGCAACCAGGCAGGCGCTACCGCCGCCAAAGCGTTTAACGACACCGCCGCCGCCAACGGCTACTACACGGCCGAGCTCACGCGTGCACCCCTGGTCCCCGCCGCCCGCGATTACGATGAACCGAAAAAGGTCATCGTCAACCTCGAAGTGGTGGAGAAAGTAATGAAGCTGGCCGATGGGGTCGATTATACCTATTGGACCTTCGGCGGTTCCGTCCCCGGCCCCTTCATCCGGGTCCGCCAGGGCGATGAGGTGGAACTCCACCTCAGCAATGACCCCAACAATAAGATGCCCCATAACATCGACCTCCACGCGGTCAACGGTCCCGGCGGCGGCGCCGAAGCAACGCTCACCGTTCCCGGACACACTTCCGTCTTCAGCTTCCGCCCCCTGAATTCCGGTCTCTATGTCTACCACTGCGCCACCGCCCCCGTCGGAATGCACATCGCCAACGGCATGTACGGCCTGATCCTGGTGACGCCCCACGAAGGACTCCCCAAAGTCGATAAGGAATTTTATCTCATGCAGGGCGAATTCTATACAAAAGGAAAGAACGGCGAACCCGGCCTGCAACCCTTCGATATGGACAAGGCCATAAAAGAACAGCCCGAATACGTGGTCTTCAACGGCAGCGTCGGCGCCGCCTCCGGCGCCAACGCCCTCCGGGCCAAAGTAGGCGACCGCGTCAGGATCTATGTCGGCAACGGCGGCCCCAACCTCGTGTCTTCCTTTCACGTCATCGGCCAGATCTTCGATAAAGTGTATGAAGAAGGCGGAACCCAGGTGCATCAGAATATCGGCACGACACTGATACCCTCCGGCGGCGCAGCGATCGTCGAATTCCTTTGCCGTGAACCCGGTACCTATTCCATCGTCGACCATTCCATCTTCCGTGCCTTCAACCAGGGCGCCATCGCCCAGCTCGTCGTCACCGGTAAAGCCGACAAGATCGTGTACTCCGGCAAGATCAAAGATGAACTATTCCAGCCCGGCGCATCCGACGCCGTCGCGAGCGACGAACCCACCGAAGCTCCAACCCCCGAACTGCCGCTCGCCGACCGCTATAAGAAAGGCCAACTGCTCTTCGAGACCAATTGTTCCTCCTGTCACCAACCCACCGGCCTGGGGCTCCCCGGCGCCATTCCTCCCCTGGCAAAATCCGACTTCCTGATGGGCCGCGGAGACAAAGGCATCGGCATCCTCCTCCACGGGATCAACAACGAACCGATAACCGTCAACGGAAAGAAATTCCAGGGGGTCATGCCCCAGCTTCCCCTCGGCGACGACCAGGTCGCCAATATCCTCAGCTACGTTCGCAACAGCTGGGGTAACAAAAGTCCGGTCATACAGGAAAAAGAAGTAAAGAAATTCCGCAACCAATAAAACCACCGCCATGAAAGCCATTGTCGCACTTCTCTTGCTGCCGGGCCTGTTCCTGGTGGAACGACCATGCCTCCACGCAGAGACAAACCCCGGCGGTTCAAACCGTCATCCACACGCAGAAACCACGAAGATGCAGCGGATCCCCAAAGGGAGTTTCAAACCCTTTCTCCGGCTCGCCGGTGAGAACCGGGCAATAGAAGTCGCGACGTTCTATATCGATGTCCATGCAGTCACCAACGCCGGGTTCCTCCGCTTCGTCCGTGCGAACCCCTCCTGGGCGAGATCGAAGATAGCCCGGGTCTTCGCAGACAGCGGTTACCTGAAACAGTGGCTCGCCGACTTCGAAATCGGAGATCCCCGGATCACCAACAGCCCCGTGACCAACATCTCCTGGTTTGCCGCAAACGCCTATTGCAAATGGCTGGGCAAACGACTGCCTACCCTCGCAGAATGGGAATACGCGGCGTCCGCCCGCCCATCGAACATCAGCAAACGCCAGGATCTCACAAGGATCATCCTTGAATGGTACGATCACCCGGCCCCGGTACTCCTGCCGCCCGTGCAGTCCACCTATGTCAACAACTTCGGCCTCTACGATATGCACGGCCTCGTCTGGGAATGGGTCGAAGACTTCAACAGCGTGATGCTCCAGGCCGGCGCGGAAAATAAAGATCCCGCGGTCAACGCCCTGTTCTGCGGCGCCGGCGGCCAGGCCGCAGCCAACAAAGAAGACTACGCCGCCTACATGCGATATGCTTTCCGCGAAAGTCTCCGCGCTACCTATACCGTCGGCAGCCTGGGTTTCCGCTGTGCAAAAGATGCCCCTAATAACAAATAAGAACTTAAAAATCAACGATATGATCACTCTTCGACGCTCATCGCTGCTGCTCCTGGTTGTTACGGCAACAGTCCTGTCCTGTCACCGAAGGTCCGTTTCCGCCCCCATCTCCTGCTGCAGCAGGGACAACGAGTCCGCTGCCCCACTGCTCCCCGGTACTTCCATTTACCAACTCCCCGGAATCTGGTCCGATCAGCATGATCACCGCCTCTCGCTCAACCAGCTCAAAGGCAAGGTCCGGGTTGTGGCCATGATCTTTACTCATTGCGGCTATGCCTGCCCCCGGCTGGTGCAGGACATAAAGCAGATAGAAGTTTCACTCCCGGCCGGGTCAAAGGATAGGGTAGGGTATGTCCTGGTCTCCTTTGACTCGCAAAAGGACATCCCCTCCCAACTCAGCCGCTTCGCCTCCCAACAGGGCCTCGGCAACCACTGGGAACTGCTCCATGGCGACGCCGGCCAGGTAAGAGAACTTTCCATGCTGCTCAACATACGCTACCAGCAGCTCGGCGAAAGCAATTTCAGTCACACCAATGGCATCTTCATCCTCGACGCCACCGGCGCGATCGCCCGGTCCATCGACGGTCTTGACCCACAAACCTCAGTCGCTGTAAACACGATCAACCAACTCCTCGCCAAACCGTGACAAATACCGGTAGAAGACAATCGCCAAACAATCACAAATGCCAATAAGAGACAAACGACAAACAATGACAATAAAGGAACCCGATACGGAAAGCCAGGACGCCTGCGACCTCAACCGCTGTTTCCTCTGTCGCCATTGCCTCCCGGAGTGGCAGGATGCGATCAACGGCGCAAGAAAGATGCTCGCATTCAAAAAAGGCCAGACGATCTTCCGCGAAGGCGACGAAGTTCGGGGCATCTATTTCATCAACGACGGAGCGGTTAAGGTTCACCAGTCCTGGGGCGACGGCAAGGAGTTCATCCTGCGTTTTGCAACAGCCGGAGCCATCCTCGGCCACCGGGGCTACTCCGCCGGAACGGCCTTTCCCATTTCCGCAACGGCCCTGGAAAATACCCGGGTCTGCTTTATCACCACCGAATTCCTCGAAGCCACCTTCAGCGCAAATCCCCCCTTTGTCTATACGATGATGCGCCTCTACGCCTCGGAATTACAGCAGGCGGAGAGAAGGATCCGCGACCTCGCAGTTCAACCGGTCAAAACCCGTGTGGCGGACGCCCTCTTCACCATCCGTGACATTTTCGGCACGGGTGATGCCGGCTTCATACGACTGCCCATCACCCGCCTGGACATCGCCTCCTATGCGGGAACGACCTATGAAGCCGTCTTCCGGCTCATGTCCGAATGGCGGGACAAGGGATGGATTGCCACCGCAGGAAAGAAATTCCGGATCAACGACGAAACAAAACTCAGATCATAATTTAAAACTTAAATCGTAATACATATGCTCCGACAAAACACGCTCGACGTGACAATCCTCGAACCACGCCAGAAGCACCCGACCATCTTCGCCCGCTTCGACCAGCTTACCGAAGGAGAAGACCTGACGATTGTTAACGACCACGACCCCAAACCTCTCTACTATCAACTGCTGGGTGAAAGGGGCGATATCTTCACCTGGGAATATCTCGAACAGGGTCCTGAATGGTGGCGCGTACGCATCGCCAAAAAAAGCACAGGCAGCGAAACCCTCGGCCAGATCGCTGCCAAAGATCTCCGAAAAGCAAAGATCTTCAAGAAATATGGTCTCGATTTCTGCTGCGGTGGAAAAAAGACGGTCCGGCAGGCCTGCGAAGAAAAAGGCCTCGACACCACCCGGATCGAACGCGAACTCCAACAAGTGGACCAGGTCCGCGACGCCGGCGCCATCCCTTACGACCAGTGGGACCCGGCCTTCCTCGCCGACTACATCGTCAACACCCATCACGCCTATGTCAAAAAAAATCTCCCCGATATCCTGACCTATGCGCAAAAAGTATTGCGCGTACATGGCAGCCGCCATCCCGAACTCCTCGCTCTATGTCAGGGAGTCGAACAGGTAGCGGTGGAACTGACCGATCATCTCGAAAAAGAAGAAAACTTCCTCTTCCCGTATATCAAGACACTGTCCGCGGCCGCAAAGGGAAACACCCCCAGGGTAGAGCCCCCCGCCGGCGCCCTGGCCAATCCCATACACCGCATGGAGATCGAACACGAATCCGTCGGCAACTACCTCGCAGCCATCCGGACGCTGACAAAGGATTATACCCTGCCGGAAGACGCCTGTGCCACCTACACCCTCCTGTACGGGATGCTCGACGAGTTCGAGAATGATCTTCACCTCCACGTACACCTGGAAAACAATATCCTCTTCCCAAAAGCCCTTGAATGGGAACAACAGCTATGACCATCGACGCCAATACAAAGATTTCTGCCATCCTGCGTGAATCACCCGCCGCGCTCGAGACCATCATCGCCCTCTCGCCCCGGTTCGCCCGGCTGCGTAACCCCGTGCTGCGGAAATTGATGGCCGCCAGGACCACCGTCGCCATGGCCAGCCGCATCGGGGGATGCACCGTGCAGGCCTTTCTCCAGCCGCTCGCAAAACTGGGTTTCACCCTCGGTGAATCAACAGAGCTACTGCCGGGAAGAACCGGCGTAAAGGAAACGGCGGGAAGGGTAGGGGAGGAAGCCCCCGAATTCCATTCGGTGATCGAGCTCGACGTCCGCCCTATCCTCTCAGCCGGCAGCGACCCACTGACCGACATCCTGAAAGCCGTCCAAACGCTGGGGAACGACAGCGCCCTAAAGATCATCAACAGTTTCGAACCGCAACCCCTGATAGCACTCCTCGAAAAAAAAGGATTTGGCAGCTGGACGGACCGCCTCGGTGATCACCTGGTGCACACCTGGTTCTACAAAAAGGAAAAGACAACCCCGGATATCCCTGCCAGCCACACCCGGAGCGCCAACCCACAAGCCAGGAGTGCCGGAGCCTCTCAAACCGGGGAAACCGCCGCCTGGCAGGCAATATCCGATCGTTACGCCGGCAAACAGCAGACTCTCGATGTCCGCGACCTGCCAATGCCCCTGCCCATGCTGACCATCCTCGAATCCCTGGATCGTTTGCCGCCCACCCGCGCATTACTCGTCGATCACAAACGCATCCCGGTCTTCCTGCTCCCTGAGCTCGCGGAAAAAGGCTTTGACTATCGTATCCGCGAAGTAGCCGAAGGCCACGTTCAATTGCTGATCTTCAAAAAGGACGCGAAATGACGGCGGACACAAAGACAAAAAAAAGCAACACTACCTATAAGGTAGTGTTGCCCTTCTACCTCTACGCCGGCCTCGCCTTCGCAACGGCCACCACCCTGTTGTTCACCTCCTCCGATGCCCTCCGGTCCCATTTCTTCCAACCGAAACTCCTGGCCATCACCCACACGATGGCGCTCGGTTGGGGCACCATGATCATTCTCGGCGCCAGCTACCAGCTACTACCGGTCCTGACTCAACGCAGACTGTATAGCGTGAAACTGGCAGGCCTCTCTTTCGTCCTGGCCGCCCTCGCCATCCCCCTGCTGGTATATGCCTTTTATACCTTCGACCTCGGCTGGCCGGCCATAACAGGCGGCAGCGGGGTCGTCCTCGCAGTTAGCTGCTACCTCATCAACGTCTTTGGGACCGTGGGAAAAAAAGAGAACATACACGCTGTTTTCTGCGCGACCGCGGCCGGCTGGCTGCTGCTGACGACCCTGACCGGCCTGGCGCTGATCATCGATTTTACCTCTCCCTTTTTGCCAAAGGGAGCGCTGGCCTATCTTCCCCTGCATGCCCATATCGGCATCGCCGGCTGGTTCCTCGGCCTGATCGTTGGCGTAGCGTCCCGGCTGATCCCTATGTTCCTCATCTCGAAATACACAAACGAACGCCTCCTCCAGACCATCTTTTGGCTGCTCAACGGCGGCCTGCTGTTGTTCCTGCTGCTGTTCTTCGGCGAAGCGGAGCTGGCTTATTATGCCTTCCCCATCGCCTGCCTCGCCGTTGCGCTGGCCCTCTTCGGGTACTACTGTTACCGCTGCTATCACCTCCGGCTTCGCCGTCGTACCGATGCCCCTGTCCGTATCTCCCTCGCATCCGTGGTGATGATGTTGGCTCCATTGTTCCTGCTGGCCGCCATCATCACCGGCTCCCTCGCCGGCTCCCCCGACAGCCGCCTGGTGCTGGTGTACGGTTTCTTCATCTTCTTTGGTTGGATCACGGCGATCATCCTCGGCATGACCTTCAAAACATTGCCCTTTATTGTATGGAACAAGACTTATCATCGCCGCGCCGCCGCTGCTCAACCACCCAATCCAAAGGACCTGGGGAGTGACCAACTGTTTTCCGTCATGATCCTTTCCTGGCTGGCCGGCCTGCTCATCGTCCTCGCAGGCATCGGCTGCCGCAGCCATCTCCTGCTCCGATCAGGGTCCGCATTCCTGATCGCGACAGCCTTCTTTTACAATCTCAACATTTGGAAGATCATTGCACACAAACCATCTGACCATGAACGTCACCACCAATAACGACCTCCAATGCACCATCGCCCTCGCAGCCCTGGAGAACGTGATCGACCCCGAGATCGGCCTGAATGTGGTCGATCTGGGACTCATCTACCGGATCGACTTCGACGCGCCAGGCCCGGGAATTTCCGTTCTCATGACCCTCACCACTCCCTTCTGCCCCATGGGTGACGCGATAACCTCGGCTGTGGAACAGGTCTTGCAGGAAACCTTCGCCGCCGCCAGGATCACCGTCAAACTCAGCTTCGACCAACCCTGGTCCCACGACCGTATTTCCGACAACGGAAAAAAATTTCTGAATTCGTAACTTTAAGTAATAAACAATGAAACGCAACCCGCATATCATCCCCCTGTCCCGCGATCATCATACCGCCCTGTTGTTTGGCTGGAAGATCCGCCAGGGGCTGGCAAAAGGCGCCGCCCTGGACCGCATTCGCCCCTACGTTCTTTATTTCTCGGGGCGTCATCTCGAGAAACATTTTGCCGAAGAGGAGGAACTCCTCTTCCACAATAATACGGGGTGCCCTCTATGCGACCAGGCCATCGAAGACCACCGGCAGATCAGGGCCCTCGTCGAGACCATCCGGGACCCCGAAGCCGGAACCCCCGAAACCTACAGGACGCTCGCGGACCTGCTGGAACGCCACATCCGGTTTGAAGAACGGGAGGTATTTCCCTGGCTCGAGACACAACTGGCCCCCGAACGCCTGGCCCGGGTCGGCGCCGAACTCCGGCAACTGCACCAGCACCCGCTTGCCGATGACTATCCGGACGCCTTTTGGAATTAGGCCATAGACACGACCTGGTTTAGCCAAACTCCGCCGGTTGAATAAAAAAACTTACTTTCATCCCTGATGAATACCCCGACCCTCATCACGGACGATACCTGTGCCGGCCGCCTCCGCGATGGCGACGAGACCGCCTTCCGCTATGTCATGGACCGGTATTTCCCGATCATCACTATGTTTGCTCTCCGGATCGTCCACAACCGGTCGGCCGCCGAAGACATCGCCGAAGATACCTTCATCAAACTCTGGCAGACCCGCGAGAAGAGCCAAACTTTCCAGTCCATCAAGGCCTTTCTTTTCATTACCGCCAAAAATGCCTGCCTCAACGCGCTACGCTCGGAACGAAGCATGGCCCGCCGCAACACAGGCTTCGTCGCCGCTTCCGCAGAAGAAGAGGAGACGATCGACCGGGAGATCATCCGCTCCGAAGTCTGGGCCGAGATCCACCGGGCGGCGGCAGAACTGCCGGAAAAGACCGGCAGGGTCTTTCGCCTGGCGTATGTCGAGGGATTGCCCAACCGCGAGATCGCCAGGCAACTCAATATCTCCGTCAATACCGTAAAAACCCAGAAGGCCCGGGCAATCGAATTGCTTAGGGAAAAGCTGCAGGGCAAAGATATCCTGCCGGCGATCCTGACCTTGCTCGGGCTCCTGGAAAAATTGAATTCATAAAAAAAATAGTCGGGCACTAACCCGAAATTCATCCGGCAGTGTGTTTATCATAACGGCGCCTAAATCCGCCGCTGCCCATGGCTGACGACAATATACCTTCCTTGCTGGACATCGCAGGTCTGATCTACCGCCGGCGCACCGGCTCGCTTTCACCGGCGGAGCAGTCTGCACTGGAGACCTGGATGGTCGCCGATCCGGCCAACCGCGCACTCGTTGACCAGCTGAGCCGCCAGGATTGGATCGAAGAATCCCTCAAAGACCTCGATCCGGTCGCCCTCCAGGCCTCCGTCGCTCGCGTATACAAGGCGCTCGGCATGAAAACAACGACGCTGCGACCGGTCGGCCGCGCCGGCCGCATACGCCTCCTGTCCATCAACCGCCGGTTTGCCGCCGCGGCCATCCTCATCCTCGTTGCCGCTACAGGCGCCTATTGGGGCTTCTTCCGCAAACCCCGGCAGGTCGCATCGCCAATGGCAACCCTTGTCAATGACGTCCCGCCACCCACCGGCACAAAGACCACCCTTACCCTGGCCGGCGGAAAGACCATTATCCTCGACAGCGTACAAAACGGAGACCTTGCCCGCCAGGGGAATACGCAGGTGGCCAAACTGACGGACAACCAACTGACCTATCAACCGTCAACGGAACCGCCGACGGCCGTAGTCTACAATACCTTGTCCACCGCGAAAGGCGGACAAACCATCGTCACCCTTGCCGATGGCACCAAAGTCTGGCTCAATGCGCTGAGCTCGCTCCGCTATCCTACGGCTTTTACCGCATCCACCCGCGATGTCACACTCACCGGCGAAGCCTATTTCGAAGTGGCCCATAACGCCGGCGGTCCCTTCCGCGTCCACGCTGGCAGGACGACGGTGGAGGACATCGGTACACGTTTCAATGTCAATGCCTATGCGGATGAGCCCGACCTCAGGACGACATTGCTGCAAGGCGCGGTAAGGGTCGACGGACGCATCCTTGCTCCCGGCGAGCAGGCCGCAATAGATAAGACGGGACAATGGCACATTCAAAAGGACATCGACCCCGACGAAGTTCTCGCCTGGAAGAACGGGGAGTTCGTCTTCAACCGGCTGGATATGGCCTCCATCCTTCGCCAGGTCGGCCGCTGGTATGACGTAGAGATCGTAGATCCGGGACCCGTAGCCTCCCGCTCATTCTCCGGCATCATCAGCCGGAAAAGTAACCTGTCCGAAGTCATGAAGATCCTCGAACGGGCTGGCATCCGCTTCCGGATCGAAGGCAAGAAAATGATCCTCTTTCAATAATTCAACTACTACGCCCATGCTGTAAATCGATCCGGGTGATGCCCCAACAAAAACCGCTCCGTGGACTAGACGAAGCGGCGAGACGTTCGGGTTAACCCAATTCATTCAATCTTGCTCAGACTGCTTATTGTTTAACCCAAACCAAAACAAAGGTATGGAAATTAAGGCTCTAATTAGCCGCCAAATGGTTATTGGCGGCCCCGCCCGCCGGACCGGCTGCGCCGGCGACGCGCTATCAAAAATTTGGCGGATTATGCGATTGACCGCTCTGCTACTCTTCGGCGTCTGCCTGCATGTCAGCGCCCGAAGCTATTCACAAACTGTGACGCTCTCCGAACGCAACGCGTCCCTGCAGGAGATCTTCAAGGCGATCCACCGGCAAACGGGCTACCAGTTCTTTTACGAAGATGCCTTGCTGGACAAAGCCGGCAAATTCAGCATCATCGTAAAGGACGCACCCGTCGATGAGGTGCTTTCGCAATGCCTGAAAGGGCTGCCGATCACCTACTCGATCATCAACAAGACCATCGTCGTCAAAGCGAGGGAGGAGCCGCAGACGACTGTGCCCCCGGTCGTCGGGGCGGACACCGCCCATCATCCGACGGCCACCGTCGACCTTGTTGGCATCGTCCAGGATGAAAAAGGCAACCCGCTTTCCGGCGCCACCGTGGCGATAAAGGGCAAGGAGAAGGGTACAGTCACCAACGAAAAGGGCTATTACTTCATCAAAGGCGCACCGGCAGGCTCGGTATTGACCATCAGCTTTATCGGCTATAACAATAGCTACCTGACGGTGGATCCGGTTACCCGGATATCCCTCGTCACAATGAAGCTGGCGGTGAACGAGCTGGACCAAACGGTGGTCCAGGCTTACGGCACCACCAGCCAACGGCTGACCACCGGCAACATCGCCCGGGTCGGCGCCGAAGAGATCGAAAAGCAACCAGTGATGAACCCCCTCCTGGCACTCGAAGGACGAGTCGCCGGCATGGTCGTCACCCAAACCTCCGGCTACGCCAGCGGCCCGGTCAAGGTGGAAATACGGGGAAGGAATACCATCAACCCGGGATTCACCTCGGATCCGCTCTACATTATCGACGGGGTTCCCCTGACGGTGTTGGAATTAGGTGGCATGTCCAGTTATCAGGGCGGCTCTTCCGGATTCATCCAAAACGGCGTATTTAGTCCGGCGGGTGGCCAAAGCCCTTTCTTTAGCCTGAACCCGGCCGATATCGAAAGCATCGAAGTGTTGAAAGATGCCGATGCCACGGCTATATATGGCTCCCGCGGGGCCAACGGGGTCATCCTGATCACCACCAAAAAAGGCAAGGCGGGCAAGACCAAATTCGATCTCAGCCTGACCCAGGGCATGAGTAAAGTGACCCGCCACTGGGCCATGTTGAATACCACCCAATACCTGCAGATGCGCCGGGAGGCCTTCAAGAATGACGGCATCGCGCCCACCATTGGCAATGCCCCCGATCTGCTGTTGTGGGACACGACCCGCAATGTGAATTGGCAGGACCAGCTATGGGGCGGGATGGGGCAGGTCACCAATCTGCAGACCTCCCTGTCGGGGGGCGATGACCGCACCGTTTTCCGCATCGGGGCGGGGTACACCCGCCAAACGGAGATCCTTACCCGTAGCGGGGCCAATCAACGGGCGAGCGTCTCCTTCAACCTGAACCATCATAGCCCGGATCAGAAATTCTCCGTCGCCCTGACCACGAATTTTTCCTATTCGCTTATCAACTCGATATTCACTCCCCTCGCGGTCTTGCTGGCGCCCGACGCCCCGCCGATCTACAATAGCTCCGGCGACCTGAACTACGCTCCCTGGAACGCGGCAGGCCTGGGATATAATTTTCCGTTCAATACCCTGCTTCAGCCCTATACCTCGCAAACCAATGCGCTCAGCAGCAACCTGACGTTGAGTTACGAGCTGGTAAAAGGACTGACCGCCCGTGTTAGCCTGGGCTATAACAATTCCGAGCTTCACAACTCCGGGCTACGGACCATCGCCTCCCAGGATCCCGCCTACAATCCCACCGGATGGGCCCAGTTCGGCGAAAGCAGGAACAACAACTGGATCATTGAACCCCAGCTTAATTATCGCCGGTTTATCGGCGAAGGCAAGCTGGACATCCTGCTGGGCGGAAGCGACCAGTCGACCCTGACGGATGGCAGCGGCCAGTTAGGATTTGGCTATACGAATGACGCCTTTATCCGGTCGATCGCCAATGCACCTTTCGTCTCCGTCGGTGAAAATTACGGGCAATACAAGTATGCGGCTTTATTCGGGCGGATCAACTACAACTGGGCCGGCAAATATATCCTCGACCTGAATGCCCGCAGGGACGGCTCTTCCCGGTTCGGGCCCGGAAGGCAGTATGGTAATTTCGGGTCTGTGGGCGCCGCCTGGATCGCCTCCGAGGAGAACTGGGTCAAAAAGGCTTTACCCGCCGCGATCAGCTTTATCAAGTTCAGGGGCAGCTATGGCCTTACCGGCAGCGATGCCATCGGCGACTATCAGTACCTTTCCCAATGGGCAACCAGTGGGTCTGTGAACGGTACCCCGCTGGTCACTTATCAAGGCATCACTCCGCTGGTGAATACCCATGCGGTCGACCAGGAATATCACTGGCAGACCAATAAGAAAGCGGAACTCGCTTTCGACCTGGGTTTTCTCCCCGACAGCCGCCTGCTCCTGGAACTCGCCTGGTACCAGAATCGTTGCAGTGACCAGTTGTTGCAATTCCCGACCCCGGTCTTCACGGGATTCGGCAATGTAACGGCCAACTGGCCGGCCGATGTGCAGAACAGCGGCCTGGAATTCCTGCTCAATGCGAAGATCATCAAAACGCCCGCCTTCTCCTGGTCCGCCAGTTTCAACATAGGGATCAACCGCAATAAACTTCGTTCCTATCCCGCCATCGCCTCCTCGCCCTATTTTTCGATGTACAAAGTGGGTCAATCCCTTAACGAGAAGTATCTCTTCCATTACACAGGTGTGGATCCCCTCACCGGGCAATACAGCTTCCGGGATTATAACCACGATGGGAACATCTTAATCGATGGAAATGTGTCGCCGGGAACGGTGGACGACGACCGGTATATTGCCATCGATTTGAGCCCGAAATATACGGGCGGCGTGGGCAACCAGTTCAGCTACAAGAATTATGGCTTCAGTTTCTTCCTGAGCTTCAGAAAACAAGTGGGGCAGAATGCCTTTGCCAATAACGGACTCCCCGGAACGATGTTCAATCAGTCACCTGAAATTTATAACAGCCACTGGCAAAAGCCGGGAGATAAGGCAAAATTTGCCCGCTTCACCACGGTAGGGGCATTCAGCGACGGCGCATTTGGCGGTTCGGACGGCGTATATACGGATGCCTCTTTCGTCCGGCTTTCCAATCTTTCTTTTTCCTATGCCTTGCCGGCCGGAGCCGCGCAAAAAGCCCACCTGCAGGGTTGCAATCTTTATATCCGTGCCGAAAATATTTTGGTGATCTCCCGGTACAAGGGCATCGATCCCGAAACGCAATCCTTCGGCGGCATGCCGCCGGCCAGGATCTTCACCGGTGGGTTATCGTTTAATTTTTAAATCCCCAGACCATGCAATACAACTATAAGTTACCCGCTATACTTCTCCTGCTCTCCATCCTGGGATTGAGCGCTTGCAGGAAACTCGTTTCGGTCCCCGAGCCGATCAATACCCTGACGACCGCGGAAGTATTCAGCACCGATGCGGAAGCCAGTTCAGCGATGGCCGGGATCTATACCACGATGATCAATCCACTCGGATATTACCCTACCGGCTTTGCGAATGGAGAAGTCACCATTTCCGGCGGATTGTCTTCCGACGACCTGGTCTATGCGAATAGCGGGACCCTGGTGCGTGTCAACACCAATCACCTGTTGCCTACGGACGGAAGCGGCGCCTGGGATGCGTACAATGAGATCTACGGCGCCAATGCGGTGATCGGCGGTATCGCCGCCTCCACTTCCCCCCTGCTGCACGACAGCGTGCGGAAGGAACTCACCGGCGAGGCTAAATTCGTACGGGCGCTCTGCTATTTCTATCTGACCAATTTTAACGGTGACGTGCCGCTGGCGCTCACCATCGACTTCAACCAGACGCGCAATTTGCCGAGGGCCCCGCAAGCCGATGTGTACCGGCAGATCATCCAGGATCTCAAGGATGCCCAGGCCGCTTTGCCGGCCGACTATTCGGTTGGTGGCGGAGAGCGGATCCGGCCTAATAAATGGGCCGCGACGGCCTTGCTGGCCCGGGTCTATCTGTACACCGGCGATAACGCCGACGCGTTCACGCAGGCCAGTGCCGTCATCGCGAACACCGGGCAGTACAGCCTCGTCAGTGACCTCAACGGCGTTTTCCTGGCGAACAGTACCGAAGCGATCTGGCAGTTACAGCAGAATACGTCGCACGCCGACCTGGGAACGGCAACATCGGAAGGCTTTTTAATCCTGCCCAACCCGCTCAACACCGGGTTTTCCACTTTCAATTTATCCCCCCAGCTATTGGCAGCGTTCGAACCCGGCGATCTCCGCCGGTCGGCCTGGGTGGACAGCACGAACAATTCCCAAAATGTTCCGCTAGGTAGGCCCTCCGTCACCACATATTTTCCCTTTAAATACAAAACGGGCAGTTATAATTATTCCATCGGCGGAACGGCATCGGAATATTATATGGTCCTGCGCCTGGCGGAACAGTATCTGATCCGTGCCGAGGCGGAGGCCAATGGCGCCGGCGGCGGCACAGCAGCCGCCATTGCCGATCTCAACGTGATCCGCCAACGCGCGGGCCTGCCAGCGCTCCCGTCCGCTTTGACCCCGGCACAGGTAACCGCCGCCGTTGCCCACGAACGACAGGTAGAGCTATTCGCGGAATGGGGCCATCGTTGGCTGGACCTCAAACGAACCGGCCAGGCCCATGCCGTGCTGTCGGTGATCCCGTTGAAACAACCCTGGGCCGGTGACTATCAATTGCTTTACCCGATCTCGATTACGGAGATCCAGGCCGATCCCAATCTGACGCAAAACCCGGGGTATAATTAATTTCAAACAACAGCAAAAAAATGAAATACGCATACTTTCGTCGCCTGCCGGCGCTCCTGCTGCTGGCGACCCTGCTTTCCTGCGGGAAAAGCAACAGCATTCCCGGCACGGCTTCCCTCACTATCGTCAATGCGGTAGCAGGCAGCAATCCCCTGGTCACCAATTTCAGCGGCACGCAACCCATCGAATGGTATTCCAATGCTCCACAGATCGGGTTTGGCCAATACCATGCGTTCAATAATTACAGCGGATTACAGCCCCTCGCCTTGTACCAGTACCCGGATACTTTGCCAAAGAGTTCACCCCTGTTCAGTTTTACGCTAAATCTACCGTTGAACAGTATACGCAGTCTCTTTTTAATAGGAACAACCGGCGCCCCGGACACCCTGGTCACCGCGGACGCACCGCCCTATCACCCGGTAACCGACAGCAGCATGGGGATCCGCTTCGTCAACCTGTCGCCCGGCAGCGCACCCGTCAGCGTGGATATCCAGGGGCAGGCCAATGGATCGGAAGTGGGCAGCCTGGCTTACAAGGGCCTGTCCGCTTTCAAGATCTATCCCGCCACCTCTACGGTTACAGGGTACAATTTTGAATTCCGGGATGCCGCCAGCGGCACGCTGCTGGCCAGCTATGCGCTCACGCCATCGCCCTATCGCAACTACACGATTGCCCTGGAAGGGCTGCCCGGCCCCGGCGGAGCCACCGTTCCGCAGGCAGCATATCTCATAAACAATTATTAACGGTCTAAGGAAATCTAATGCACAATATTTTAAAACTCGAGCGGCTGTCGCACAAGTACAGCAGCTCCTGGGCGATCCGTGACATCAACCTGGAAATCGGCCGCAATGGCGTCACGGGCCTCCTGGGTTCCAATGGGGCGGGCAAGTCCACGACGATGAACATCCTTTGCGGCGTGCTCAATCAAACGGAAGGCAATGTGTACATCAACGGCGTAGACCTGCGCAAGGAGCCGGAACGGGCCAAGCAGGAGATCGGTTTCCTCCCGCAAAACCCGCCGCTATACACCGATTTGACCACCGACGAATATCTCTGGTACTGCGCGGAGCTGCGGCGAATGGAAAAGAGCAGCATCAGGGCGGCAGTGGCGGAAGTAAAAGAGCATTGCGGCATTACCCATGTCGGGAGCCGGCTGATCCGGAACCTCTCCGGCGGCTATCGCCAGCGCATTGGCATCGCCCAGGCCATCATCCATAAACCTAAACTGGTGGTGATGGACGAACCGACCAACGGCTTGGATCCAAACCAGCTCATCGAAGTGCGGAAGCTCATCAGGGACATCGCCCAGCGTCACGCCGTGCTCCTGTCCTCCCATATCTTATCGGAAATTCACTTGCTCTGCAAGGAGATCGTCATGATCGAGGCCGGAAGGATCGTCTTCGCCGATACGATGGACGCCTTCAACAACTACCTGCAGCCACATAGTATTTTGATGCGGCTGGAGAATCCGCCGGCGGCAGCGGAACTGCTGGCAATCCGCGGCGTCACGCGCACGGAGTTCATGAGCGCTAACCAGGTACGCATTTATTTCGAAGGCGACCCCGAAATCGCTGAGCGCCTCGTGGCCGCCAGTATCCTGAACGGATGGCGGCTTCGCGAGATCGGCCTCGAACGGGGCCTGCTCGATGACACGTTCAAACAATTATCCGGCCATTCGAACTAATCTATTTACAGATGAAGATGATCTTTAAAATTGCCAAAACCGAGCTTCGCAATCTTTTTTATTCCCCGGTGGCCTGGTTCCTGACCATCGCCTTCCTGGTGCAGTGTGCCGTGTTCTATACCGGCGCGGTCTATGAACTTTCCAAATGGCAGGATATGGCAGTGAGGAACAACCCAAAATTCAGGGAATTCCCGGTTTCGCTGACCCAATTTATCTTTTTAAGCCCGGATGGCATCTTCACCAGCGCCCTGCAGAACCTGTACTTGTATATTCCGCTGCTGACCATGGGACTCATCGGCCGCGAGATAAATAACGGCACCATCCGGTTGCTCTATTCCTCGCCCGTCAAAATAAGGGAGATCGTCTGGGGCAAATACCTGGCCATCCTGTTTTACAACATGCTCCTGGTGTCCATCGTCGGGCTGTTCATGATCATGGCTGCCTTCAACATCGTGGCCGTTGATTATGGGATGTTGTTCTCCGCAGCCCTGGGTTTCTATCTCCTCGTATGTGCCTTCACGGCGATCGGCCTGTTCATGTCCAGCCTCAGTACCTACCCAATCGTAGCGGCGATCGGCAGCTTCATCCTTCTTTTTGTGCTCGGCCGCATCGGTGGCCTTTGGCAACGGATCGATTTCGTGAGGGACCTGACCTATTTTCTTGCGATTCCGGGCCGGACGGTGAACATGCTCCGGGGCCTGATCACG
The DNA here is from genome assembly GCF_035546395.1 of Puia sp. GTDB lineage: Bacteria > Bacteroidota > Bacteroidia > Chitinophagales > Chitinophagaceae > Puia. The sequence goes on from NZ_DASZXR010000002.1 coordinate 673,450, forward strand.
ACAAAGGATGTGCTCTACTTTGTGCTCATCGTGTTCCTGTTCCTGGCCTTCACCTATTTCAGACTCAAGGCCAGCCGGGAGTCCAAACCCTGGTTCGTACACGCCGGCAGGTATACGGGGGTACTGGGATTAGTCCTGATGATCGGCTATTTCTCTTCCCGGCCGGCCTATACCGGCTATTGGGATACGACGGCGCGGAAGATCAATACCATCCACGAACGGACACAGCAGATCGTAAAACAGCTGGGTAAGGATCCGCTGGAAGTGACCCTCTATATCAATCTCCTGGGTAACGGGTTGGACCAGGGGCTCCCGGAGGCGCGGAATATATATCTGTCGACGCTTTGGGAGAAATATGTCCGGTTCAAACCGGACATCAGGTTCAATTACGTCTATTATTACGATTATGACAGCACGATCCAGGGTAACAACTTATCCCGGCAGTTCCCGGGCAAAAACCTCAAGCAGATAGCGGAGCAAATTGCCGGCGTCCACGATCTTGATCCGGCCATGTTCCGGGCGCCCCAGGACCTGGGCCACTCGGTCGACCTCCGCACCGAAAACCTTCGCCTGGTGATGCAATTGACCTATAAAGGGAAGACCTGCTTTCTGCGGACCTTTGACGACAGCGAGTTCTGGCCGGGCGAGCAGGAGGTGGCGGCGGCATTCAAACGGTTGTTGCAACCGCGGATGCCCAAAGTGTATTATGTCACCGGCGACCTGGAGCGGAGTATATTCAAGCGGGGTGAACGCGAATTCCGGTTACATTCTATTGAAAAGATTTCGCGCATGGCCTTGATCAACCAGGGCTTCGACGTCGATTCGCTTTCATTGGACGCCCGCGATATCCCCGCCGATGCCGACATCCTGGTGCTGGCCGATCCGAAGACCAGCCTGAGCGCAACTACCCAACACCGGGTACAGGAATATGCCGATAAGGGGGGCAACCTGCTGGTATTGGGCGAGCCGGGCAAACAGGCGATGCTCAATCCCCTGCTGCGGGAATGGGGGGTTCAGTTGATGGCCGGTACGCTGGTGCAGCCGACAAAGGATGAGATGCCGCATATGGTCCGACCCTATCTCACCGATGCCTGCCTCGATTTGGCCGAAGAAGGGCTCTTCCTGGATTTTAAAAAGGTTCATGCCCTGCACAATTACGATGACACGCTGAAATGGCTGATGCCGGGCGTGGCCGCCCTTGCGTCCCAGCCCGGAGGTCCGTTCGCGGTCAGACCACTGATGATGACGGCCGGCGGGAATACCTGGATCAAGGCAGGCCACCTGGTCACCGACTCCGCGGAGATCGTCTTCACTCCTGCAGAGGGAGATATAAAGGGGAATTTCCCCACTGCCATTTCCCTGACCCGCCCGGTCAACGGCAAACAGCAACGGATCGTCATTTGCGGCGATGCGGATTTTATGAGCACGGCCAGGTCCGGGGGAGTCCAGGTAACCAGGGGCATCTTCAGTTGGCTCGACAATGGGAATTTCCCGGTCTACACTCCAGGCCCGGCGCCGAAGGATGCGAAACTAAAGATCGGTCCAGGGGCCGCTTCTCAAATGAAGACCGTGTTTGTATGGGTGCTGCCGGCGCTTGTATTGCTGATGGGAACCATATTGTTAATCCGGCGCAAAAGGAAATAAATGTTATTGGAAACCGACGAACAAACATTGAGCGATCTCGGGATTTTCGGCAAGGGGGAGACCAGCGGGATCTACGACCTGTACAATCATACGCATACCCGGGGAGGGGAGGGCGTTCTGCGCGAGATGTTCCGCCATCCGCTCGCCGACAAAGAAGAGATCAACCGGCGGAGCAGCATCATTGCCGATTTTGCCCGCCTGAACATAGCGTTCCCTTTCGAGTCGGCCACGCTCGACATCGCTGAAAAATACCTGGCCCATCACGATGAGCGCGCGAAGCAGGCAGCCCCCCAGGTAGCCTTGAGCGAAAAAGAGATCCAAAGCGGGATTACAGAGGTCATGGCCATCCTCCGGGCGGCAAGGGAGTTCGTCCATCGGAAGGAACTCACCCGGGTGGAAGCGTATGCCGGGGACCGGGAACAGCTGGCGTCGCTCCTGGCGACGCCGGCACTGGAACCAGCCTTGAAGGAAAAGCCAAAAGGAAAACTGTCGTATACCGCCATCACCGCCTATGACGTGCTCTTCAGGTCCAGGGAACGACACACCCTGGAGCAGCTCTTAAGAAACATCTATCGCCTGGATACATACTTGTCCGTGGCCAAAGTGGCTATCGACCGGAAATTTGTCTTCCCCCGGGCGCTCGACAAAGGGATTTGCCAACTCAGGCTCGAAGGAGTGTACCACCCGGAACTAAAGAAACCCGTCGGCAATTCGATCTCGATGTCCGCCGGCCGGAACCTGCTCTTCCTGACGGGGGCGAATATGGCCGGGAAGTCTACCTTTCTTCGTGCGGTGAGCACGGCGCTATTCCTGGCCCATATGGGTTTCCCGGTCGCGGCCCGGGCCATGGAGTTTTCCGTCATGGACGGCATGTACACGACCATCAACCTGCCGGATAACCTGGGCATCGGCGCAAGCCATTTTTACGCAGAGGTGCTGCGGGTAAAAAAAGTGGCCACGGAACTCAGCCGGGGTAAGTCCTTGTTCGTGCTGTTCGACGAATTGTTCCGGGGCACCAATGTCAAGGATGCCCACGAAGCCACGGTTGCCATCATCCGGGCCTTCGCCGGAAAACGGACAAGCCTGTTCATCGTCTCCTCCCATATCGTCGAGGCGGGGGAGGACCTTCGGCAACAGGAAAATATCTTCTTCAACTATCTGCCTACGCGGATGAACGGCCATGTGCCGGAATATACGTACACGCTGGAACAAGGCATTACGGACGACCGCCACGGGATGATCATCATCCGCAACGAAGGGATACTCGAAACCTTGAAAAACGGCCGCAGGGATGGCCGATTGCATCCGGTAAATTAACAGGTAATAACCATGAGCTTTAGTATCGACAGACAGACGCTGGAAGAATTGAACCTGCTGGGCAAGTTCCGGGAAGGTTCCGTATATGGCCTTTTCAACCGGGTAAAGACGAGGGGAGGTGAAAAGTTGCTGAACCAACTGTTCCTCCATCCGCTGCAAGAGGCCGCGGCGATCAACCAACGCAGCGCCGTCTTCCATTTCTTCCAGCAGGCGGCCTTGAGCTTCCCCTTCGATCCGCAGGAGGTCGCCCTGATGCGGGAATACCTGGACGCGGGTACGCGGAAAACGGCATTCATGGCCCTCCTCGGGATGCTGGTTAAAAAAGGGCTCTCGGGTCTGATCCGGGATGAACGCTACAAGAAGGACGTGCAGGGATTGCAGGCCACCATCGGCGTGCTGAAGGGTTGCTACGATTTCCTGGCCCTGGCCGGGTCCGCAAAAGGGCCCTATGAAGCCCGGATACGCGACATGGTGCACCTCCTGGCCGATACACGCCTGGAAAAACTGGGGAAGGTGGACATCTACCAGTCCTTATCGGTAAATACCATCGCCTATTATGACCATTTGTTGAAGCGCCGGCTCCTCCCCGTGATGCAGGAGATCCTGTCCTTTATCGATGAGCTGGACGTGAATATCGCCGTCAGCGGGGTGGCGCGGGCCGGGGGGTTCACCTATGCCCGGGCACTGCCGGCGCCGAAAAATGTCCTCTTCGCGGAAGGCCTCCGTCACCCTTGTCTTCACGGCGCCGTAGGAAACTCCATCTCCCTGCGGAAGGATCGCAATGTGCTCTTCCTCACGGGCGCGAATATGGCAGGCAAATCCACCTTGATGAAATCCCTCGGGATCGGCGTTTACCTGGCGCATATGGGCTTTCCCATTGCGGCGACACACATGGAATTCTCGGTCCGGGAAGGTCTCTATTCCTCTATCAACGTGGCGGATAATATCGGCCTGGGCTACAGCCATTTTTACGCCGAGGTCGTGCGGGTAAAGCAGGCAGCCGAAGCCGCCGCCAGCGGCAAACGACTGCTCCTGATGTTCGACGAACTCTTCAAGGGCACCAACGTGAAGGACGCCTATGATGGCACGCTGGCCATCACCGAAGCCTTCTCGGAGTACCGCGAATGCCTGTTTATCGTCTCGACACATATCATCGAAGTCGGCGAGGCGCTCAAAGACCGGAGCAATATTCATTTCGTCTATATGCCCACCATCATGGAAGGGGTCCACCCCCGCTATACCTACCGGTTGCGGGAAGGTATCACGGAGGACCGCCAGGGCATGCTGATCATCCGCAACGAAGGGATTCTGGAGTTGATAGGAAAATGAAAATAAAGCTCGCCTTAAAACTTTACCATCAAACGCATTAAGAATGAAATCTAACATTCTCCTGGCAACCTTATTGTTATTCAGCCTTCCCGGCCTTTTACATGCGCAGAATTACAGCATGACGCAATGGGAAACCTTACCCCAACAACTGGTTTCCAAAGACTCGATCAGCCATGACGGCTTTACGCTGATCATGGCCAGTAACGACCCTGCCTTTAATACCGCAACGATCAAACGCATCGAGGACCTTTTTTTTATCGTCTATCCAAAGGAAGTCAGCACATTCAACCCGAACGCGCCAAAAAAGGTCATGCTCTTTATCGATACCACCTTGAATGGTGTGGCCGCCTCCGCCGGCCACACCACACACCTGAATCCATCCTGGCTGCGCCAGCACCCGGAAGATATCGACCTGGTCGTCCACGAGCTGATGCATTTAGTACAAGCTTATCCCAATGGCGGCGCCAATCAATGGCTCAGTGAAGGTATTGCCGATTATGTTCGTTATGTCTTTGGGGTCGATAACAACCTGGCCAACTGGGCACTGCCTGATTACAACTCCAGCCAGCATTATTATGATTCCTACCGGGTAACCGCCCGGTTCCTGGCCTGGCTGGAAGTCCATGGGTACAAGGGTATCGTTAAAAAATTGGACGCCGCCATGCGGGACAATAGCTATAACGATGAAACCTGGAAGCAAGTTGCCGGCAAATATGTCGATGAGCTTTGGCGGGAGTATGCTGCAAAACCGGCGATGAATTGATAACGGCCATTTTATCTGAATCTAAATCTAAACTAAGAAAAGTATGAATAGATCTCTTTTATGGATGTTGCTGGCCGCGCCGGCAACTTTGTTAGCCCAGGGTTCGAAAACATTCGTCATCGACGGCCGGCTGAAGAATATGGAAGCCCCGGCCGGAAAGGTATACATGATCTATCAAAAGGGTGGCGCAGCCATCGTGGACAGCGCCGGCGTAAAACACGGCGCCTACCAACTCCGGGGCGAAATGGAGGAAAACCAGGCAGTTGCTTTGATGGATGTCCGGCCCTCTCCATCCACGCCACCCTTCAAAGACGTCGCCTATATCTATTTGTCCGCCGACACGTTCCGGATCACGCATATCGATAGCTTTTCAAATATTACCGTAAAGGGGCCGGAAGCCAATGCGGATTACCAGCTGCTGGTCGCCGACCTGAAACCCTATAACGAAAAGGAAATTCCCATAATCGGCCGGTTTCAGGCTCTCCAGGCATCCGGTGATACGGCCGCCATCCAATCCTTCAGAAAACAATACATCGATCAATGCATCAACCTGGAAATAGAAAAACAGCTCACCTACAAAAGGTTTGCAAAACAGCACCCTTCATCGCCCGTGGCGCTCTATGCGCTGCGGACTTTTGCCGGCGATAACATCGATCCCGAAAGCATCCGCCCTTTGTTCGACGGTCTGAGCAGCGCCGTCAGGAACTCCAAAGAAGGGAAGACCTTTGAGCAAAGGCTGGAGACGGCGGAGAACACCGCCATCGGCAAGCAGGCCATAGATTTCACGCAAAACGATACGCTGGGCCGGCCTGTCAGCCTTTCGGCCTTCCGGGGCAAGTGGGTGCTGCTGGATTTCTGGGCCAGCTGGTGCGGTCCCTGCCGGGCGGAGAATCCCAACGTGGCGAAGGCTTATGAGAAATTCCATGCAAAGGGATTCGAGGTCCTGGGCGTGTCGCTGGACCGGCCGGAAGATAAGACCAACTGGCTGAAAGCGATCCATGACGACCGCCTCGCCTGGACGCAGGTCTCCGACCTGGGATTCTGGAACAATGCCGTTGCAAAATCGTACGGAGTCGCGACCATTCCCCAAAACTTCCTTATCGACCCGCAGGGAACGATCGTAGCAAAAGATCTCAAAGGGGAAGCGTTGGAACAAAAACTGGAAGAGATCTTTAACAACTAAGGTTAAAAAATGAACAAAATACTTTTTCCTGTTTTAATGCTTAGCGCGTTGTCCTCTTTTGCCCAGGACAAACCGGCGGAGGATCTCAACAAATACGTCAATCCGATGATCGGCACCCAAAGGATGGGCCATACCTACCCGGGAGCCACCGTGCCATTCGGGGCGGTACAGCTAAGCCCCGATACCGATACCCTGTCGTACGAAGTGAATGGCAGATACAATAAATCGATTTACCAATATTGCGCCGGCTACCAGTACGACGATAAGACCATCGTTGGCTTTAGCCATACCCACTTTAGCGGTACCGGTCACTCCGACCTGGGGGATTTTCTGATCATGCCCACCGTTGGCCAACTGCGGCTCAACCCGGGAACGGCCAGCCAGCCCCGTAGTGGATACCGCTCGACCTACAGCCATCAAACCGAAGTGGCACAACCCGACTATTATAAGGTAAGACTGGACGACTATAACATTTTGGCAGAGCTGACGACCAGCACCCGTGTCGGCTTTCATCAGTACACCTTCCCTAAATCGGATTCGGCGCACATTATCCTTGATCTGATAGCCGGCATCTATAATTATCCGGAGAAAAATGTGTGGACCTATGTACGAGTGGAGAACGATACGCTCATCACCGGTTTCCGGCAAACCAACGGAATGGCCCGGACCCGCTTCGTCTATTTTGCCATGGTATTGTCCAAGCCCTTCTACGAATACGGGAATGAGAATGCTTCAAAAAAGCAGCTTTATCACGGCTTTTGGGGGAAATGGGATCAGCGCAAAAATTTCCCGGAAATAGCCGGCAGCCGGATACGGCTTTATTTCAACTATAGAACGCAGGAGGGCGAAAAGATCCGGATCAAATTTGCGCTTTCTCCCGTGAGCACGGACAATGCGCTGGAAAACCTCCGCACCGAAATACCGGGATGGGATTTTGAGAAAGTGAAAACCGACGGCCAGGCGGACTGGAATAAGGAATTGAGCAGGGTCCTGGTCCAAACAACCAGCGAAGGGGAAAGAACGGCCTTTTATACCTCCCTGTATCATGCCTTTATCAGCCCTACCATCTATATGGACGTCGATGGACAGTACAGGGGGATCGATCAGAACAACCACAAAGCGGATGGGTTCGTCCATTACACCACCTTCTCGTTTTGGGATACCTATCGAGCGCTGCATCCCTTGTTCAACATCCTGCAGCCGCACAGGACCTCGGATATGATCCGGACCATGCTGGCCCATTATGACCAGAGTGTGCACAAGATGCTGCCGATCTGGCCGAACTATGCCAACGAGAACTGGTCGATGATCGGCTATCACAGCGTTTCGGTTATTGCGGATGCGGTGATAAAGGGCAATGCCAATTTTCACCTGAACCATGCACTGGATGCCTGCGTGGCCACGGCCCGCCACAGGAGCTACGAAGGGCTGGGCTATTATCTGCAACTGGGGTATGTGCCGGATGATAAAAGCGGCGTATCCGTATCCGAAACGCTGGAGTACGCCTATGACGACTGGTGCGTCGCACAACTGGCAAAGAAGCTCAACCGGATGGATATTTACGAAGAGTTCTACAAGCGCTCACTGAACTACAAGAATGTCTATGACCCGTCTACCGGCTATATGCGCCCCAAACGCAGTGACGGAACCTTTAGAAAGGACTTCGATGTCATGGAAACAAACGGGCAGGGCTTCGTGGAAGGGAATGCCTGGAACGAGAGCCTGTACGTCCCCCAGGACCCGGCGGAGATGATAAGAATGATGGGCGGAAACAAACGCTTCGTGCCGCACCTGGATTCGTTGTTCACCATGGACCTGCCGGATAAATATTTTGCGGAAACGGAGGACATTACCCGTGACGGGCTTATCGGCAACTATGTGCATGGGAACGAACCCTCGCATCATATTGCCTATTTGTACGACTGGACGGATCAGCCCTGGAAAACACAGCAAAGGGTGCGCATGATCCTGAAGAAAATGTACCTGCCCACGCCGGATGGATTGAGCGGCAATGACGATTGCGGGCAAATGAGCGCCTGGTATATTTTCAGCGCTTTGGGGTTCTATCCCGTTGCCCCCGGCTCGGATCAATATGCGCTGGGAAGCCCCTCGGTCAAAAACGCAACGCTAAACCTGGAGAACGGGAAGACATTTGTCGTGGAAGCCATCGACCAAAGCGATAAAAATGTCTATGTGCGAAAAGCGTTGCTGAACGGCCGGCCGCTGGACCGCCGGTATATCACCCATGACGAAATCATGGCCGGGGGAAAGATCATTTTCTACATGAGCGATAAACCCAATAAAAAAGTATGAATGTCATGTCGCACCTGGATACGATAAAAGGTAATTTTCAGGAGGCCAAAAAAGTATTGGAGGAGTTCATCAATACCGAAAGGAATTGGGACGATATGGAACTTGCCGGCGAGCTTTTGGTGACCGCCCTTCGAAACGGGAATAAGATCTTCTCCTGCGGCAATGGCGGCTCTATGTGCGATGCCATGCACTTTGCGGAGGAGCTGACGGGCCGTTTTCGGAGGAACCGTATTGCTTTGCCGGCGTTTGCACTAAGCGATGTTGCTCATATCACCTGTGTCGCCAACGATTTTGGATACGAGCATGTGTTTTCCAGGAGCATTACCGCCCTGGGTAGCGCCGGTGACGCACTGCTGGCGATCAGCACAAGCGGCGATTCGCCCAATATCATCCATGCAGCCAGGGCAGCCAGAACGAAAGGCATGGCGGTAGTTGCCTTGACCGGGGCAACTGGTGGCGCCCTGGCCGCGACAGCCGATATCGTTTTATGCTCGCCCAAAAGCCAATACTCCGACAGGATACAGGAGATCCATATCAAGATCATTCATTCCCTGGTACAGTACATCGAGCTTTCTTTAGCGTTGTATGATGAGAACCAATAACTACCGCCCGGCGTTTATCGTCATTACGATCCTGTTCTTTATGTGGGGTTTTATTACCTGCATGAATGATATCCTGGTGCCCTTTCTCAGAAAGCTTTTTGCCCTGACCTATTTTCAGGCCATGCTCGTTCAGTTTTCTTTTTTCGGCGCCTATTTCATTGGCTCTTTGATCTACTATATTGTATCGGTCGGCAAAGGAGATCCCATCGCCCGAATAGGATATAAGAAGAGTATCATTGCAGGTTTGCTGTTGTCGGCCGTCGGGTGCTTATTGTTTTATCCGGCCGCCTCCGGCCGGCTGTATGGACTCTTCCTTTTCGCCTTATTTGTGCTGGGTCTCGGCTTTACGGTCTTACAGGTCTCGGCAAATCCTTTTGTGGCCATACTGGGGGAACCCGGGACGGCATCCAGCCGTTTGAATCTCAGCCAGGCCTTCAACTCGCTGGGAACAACCCTCGCGCCGGTCGCGGGCGGCTATTTTGTCTTCCATAATTTTGCCGCAAAGGGTATGCCCGCAGAAAGCATCAAGATCCCTTATTTATTATTTGCGGGTATCTTTGTTATCCTCTCCATTATCGTACGGGTCTCGCCGCTGCCCGAGTTTGAGCATGCCGCGCCCGCGGGAAGAAAAGCGGGCGCTTTAAACTATCGCCATTTACGCCTCGGCATGCTGGCCATCTTTACTTATGTGGGTGCAGAGGTGGGCATCGGCAGTTTTCTCATCAGTTACCTGCATGAGTCGGTGGGTTTTTCCGAGCTGGCGGCGAAGTCTTACCTGGCATTTTACTGGGGCGGCCTTATGATCGGGCGGTTTATGGGTTCTGCCGTGTTCGATAGCGCAGCGGCAAGCAGCCGGAAATGGGCCTACATCCTTGGCGCCGCTTTATTGACCTTTGGAATGATCTTTTCTATGGTCTGGATCGAGAGCGGGTTTACGTTCCGCTTCAGTACCGCCACTCCCTTCCTGGCGATTATTTTTCTAAACGCCGGCGCTTTTTACATCGGGAAGGCTTCTCCCGATCGGACCCTGGCCGTCTTTGCCTTACTGTCGATCGGCTTATTAGCTGCCGCCTTGCTTACGGGGGGGCTGGTATCCGTATGGGCATTGATTGGTATCGGGCTGTTCAATTCCATCATGTGGTCCAACATCTTTACGCTGGCCATAAGCGGATTGGGTAAAGATACCGGCCAGGGGTCTTCCTTATTGATCATGGCCATTTTGGGTGCTGCGTTCATTCCCTTGTTGCAAGGCGGTATAGCAGATCGTATAGGCCTTCATCATTCCTTTATCGTCCCCGTGTTCTGCTACGCTTACCTGGTTTATTATGGTTGGCGGGGGTACAGGCCCGGGGCTGGCTTCTGCTCATCTTCAGCATCCATTGAACCGCATGAAAAAAAGTATTAGCAGCATCCTGGCCGTATGCATCCTCCTGTCGGGCCGGCTCAGCAGTTATGGGCAATCGGGACAGGGCCTTGTCCATGGAATGGTTACCGACAGCCTGTCCCATGCTGTGCTGGAAGAGGCTACTGTATCACTGGTGCGGCTACCCGATGGAAGACTGGCGGGCCGTCGTACCAGCGGGAGGGCGGGCTTCCGGTTCCGCGGGCTCGTACCGGGGAATTACCGGCTTATCACCACCTATGCCGGCTATGTGCCCGACACCTTGTCGCTGACCGTTGCTCCCGTTGTCGGCAACCGGGAAGACACATTGGCTGGCGTATGGGTCCGTATCCGGCTGCAGCATGTTTCCCAGTCGCTTGAGGAGGTGGTGGTAAAGGCGGCGATAGCCCCTGCCACGGTTCATGGCGATACCATTTTGTTCAACGCGGGAGCCTTTGCCACCAGGCCTTATGCAACCGTGGAGGACCTGCTGAGGAAGCTGCCGGGCGTAGTGGTGGACCATGACGGCAATGTCACTATGCAGGGAAAGAAGATCGACAAGGTATTGATAGACGGAAAGGAATTCTTTTTGGGCGACCTGAAAGTGGCGACGAGGAATCTTCCCGCGGAGATCGTATCGGGGATCGAGACCTTCGATACGCAAAGCGATCAGTCGCGGCTGATGGGCATCAAAGACGTCGCGACCACCAGGACCATGAACATCAAGGTCAGGGCAGACCGCAAGACCGGGTATTTTGGAAAAGCCTATGCCGGCGCCGGCAATGACGACGGCTATTCCGCCGGCGGCACGCTCACGCTGATGTCCCCGAAGGGGATGGCGATGGGGGTATTCAATTCCAACAACATCAACAACCAGTTCTCCGGCGGGGAAACAGGACCCGTACAGCCCGGCACGGGCCGGCAGCGTTTCACCAGCGGCAACCTGCTCTTCCAGGGTCAAATAAGCAAAAAGCTGATGACGACCTTCAACGGAACGCAGGGAGGGCAGGACATGAAAATGACGCAAACTTCCCATCGCCAGACCTTCTTCCCCGATTCCTCGCTGGTGGAGGACCGCCAGAGCCGCAGTTCCTCCCTTAGTTCGAACCGGGACCTCAGCGCCGAAGTCAAATACCAGGTCGACAGCTCTACTATCCTCATCTGCCGGTCCGGCTGGAGGGCCGATAACCAGTCGTCCGGCAATTTCGATACCGTGGCCACCAGGACGGTCAGGGGGCATTCACCGGTCGGGGCGGGCTATCTCAGCAATAGCGGCATCACCAGCAACAGCTCGGACGGCAGCGGGTATTCATTCAACAATATCCTTGAATTCAATCACCACTTTCACAAAAAAGGGCGGGACCTCTCCATAAGCCTTATGCAGAGCACACAGTCGCGGCAGCTTGGTTCCGGCCTTTATTCCCGGATCGGCGCCTTCGACAGTGCGGGTAATGCCGGGCCGCCCACCTGGGTGCACCAGCGGTCTTTGCAACAGAATGGCGCCGGGAACTATAGCGCCAGCCTGTCTTTTTCGGAACCGCTGGGCAGGCATGGCGTCTTCAGCATCGGGTACAGCGCCAACGTCAACAGCAGCCGGTCCGACAGGCAAAGCTTCGATTATGACTCTGTAACGGGGCGGTATGACCGCCCGGATACGCTGACGACCAACCGGTTCAGCAGCCGGCTTGTCACCCACCGGGTATCGGCGGGCTACAATTTTACGGCTGGCAAGTTCAATTACGTCCTGGGGACGGACGCGGAGCCGGCCGACATGCTGAATAGCAACTTTACCCGGGACAGCCGTATCCACCAGCGATATGTCAACTGGTATCCCCGGGCTAACCTGAGCTGCAACCTTGCTACAGGGAAGACGCTGATCCTTTACTATGCGGGTGCTGCCATGCAGCCGACGATAGACCAGCTGCAACCCGTGCCCGATATCAGCAATCCCCTGTTCGTCCGCATCGGCAACCCGGACCTGCATCCGCAGTTCAACCATAACGTCAACGCTATCTTCAACAGTTTCAATACCCGCACATTCCGGAACATCCAGGCCATGCTCTCGGGAAATTTTACGCAGGAGAAGATCACCGGTGCTATTCACCTGCTGCCGGGCGGCGTGCAGCAGCAACAATTTGTGAATGTCAACGGCGCATACAACCTCCTGCTGTCGCTGACCTATGGATTTGCGCTGCCGGGAAAAAGCCATCCGGGCAATGGCAGCCTCGACCTCCATGGACAATATATGCATGACATCGGCTTTGCAGGGCAGCAGCAGACTGCCACAAACTCGGGCGGACTGGGCGGACTGCTCAAGCTCAATTATCACCCGACGCCGAAATGTTATGCAGAAGGCTCTGCCGACCTGGACTACAGCGGCGCGGGATATAATACAGCGGGCGGATCGTCGGCCACCCGGATCTGGCAACAGAGCTACAACCTGTCCCTTTCGTATGAGCTGCCGCTGAACCTGTCATTGAGCAGCAGCTGCAACCTGCGCGCCACGGCGGCCCGGGGCACGGCGCCTTCTCCGACCGTTCTCTACTGGAATGCCGCGGTGGCCAGGAAGCTATTCCACAACCAGGCCGGGGAGGTCCGTTTCTCCGTCTTCGACCTGCTCAACTCAAACAGCAGCTATGCCCAATTCACGACAACCTATTCGGTCGAGACCCGGCAGGCCAATGTGCCCGGCCGCCAGCTGCTGCTGAGCATGACCTATAATATCCAGCGTTTTGCTTCTGCCCACGGGCCCTCTTCCCACGGGCCCTCGCTGTTCGAAAAGTAGAGTGCAGGTGGGGAGCATCCGGACATTTGCCTATCTTCGTTCCAAAGGCTCTGTTTTTGTCCGCACTTCCCCCATACGAGGAAAAGCAACTGCTCCGTGCCCTGACCACAGGTGACCGGCCTGCCTATACGGCCCTCTATTCCCGGTACCTCGACTCCCTCTTTCAATACATCTTCCTGTTCACCGGCGAAAAAGAGACCGCCGAAGAGATCACCCAGGACGTCTTTCTCAAGATCTGGGAAAAGCGTGCCACCCTGGGAGAGTTAGACTCCTTCAAGGCCTACCTCTTCCGCGCGGCAAAAAACCAGCTCATCAACTATATAAACAGGGAAAAGATCCGCATCCGTGTCACCGGCCGGCTCGGCCAGCGCGCGGACACGGCCCCCAATAACCAGGACACCGCGCACCAGGTCGACTTCCGCCAGGCCCAGGCCCTGCTCCGGGAAGCCATCCGCGCCCTGCCTCCCAGGCGCAAACAGGTCTTCCTCCTCAGCACCGAAGAAAACCTTTCCCTCGACGAGATCGCCGCCCGCATGGGCATCAGCAAGAACGTCGTCAAGAAGCAACTTTATGACGCCTACGGCAACGTCCGTGACTACCTCGCAGAACACGGCGAGCTCTCCTTCTATCTTATCCTGCTCATGACCCTGCTCCAGGCTTAGAAAAACTTCGGAAAAAAAGTTCCGGGGACAGGGGTGCGAACCGATCCTTCGTTTGTCTTATTCAATTCATACTGCATGGAATATTCTTCGGCCATAACATTTATAAACCAATTCGCAGCCGGTGACTACACCGAAAGCGAGCACCGGGACTTCGTTTCCTGGCTGAACAGCGCCTCACAGGACGAGGTGGACCGGGTGATGGAAGCTGCTATGAGCATGGGACTGTCCGGGTCGGGGATGGCGGTGGATGCCGGCCTCGTGCGGCGCATCGAAGCCGGCCTGGATGAATATGAGCAGTCGTTGCAGTACCCGGATGAACCGGAAGAAAGCAAGACGCCTCAGCATCTCCCCACTGGATCCCGCCAGCCCGGCATTCTCGCCCGCATCGCTTCTGTCGCAGCCCTGGTCCTGCTGCTCGCCGGCGCCGGCTGGTGGCTGGCCGCACGACATCACAAAGACATCCCCACCCAAACGGCACAGGAAAAACCCCGGCCCGATATAGCGCCCGGCCGCAACGCCGCCATCCTGTCCCTTTCCGGCGGGCGCCGGGTGTTGCTGGACAGCGCCGCAGAGGACACGGTGCTTAGCGAGGGCGCCGCCATTGTTGCAAACGCCCATGGCCGCCTGGCCTATAATCCCGGCAGCGCGGCTCCGGCTGAAACCATCTATAATACCCTGACCACACAGCGGGGTAATCAATACCAGCTGACCCTGCCGGATGGCACACGGGTCTGGCTGAATGCGGCATCGTCGATCACCTTTCCCACTGTCTTCGGTGGCGACAGCCGCACGGTAAGCATCACCGGGGAGGCCTATTTCGAGATTGCCCCAAAGCCTTCCCAGCCCTTCCATGTCAAGGCGGCGGGCCTGGATATCGCCGTGCTGGGCACCCGTTTCAATATCAATACTTATCCCGACGAGCCGGCAAGCCGTACGACCCTGGTGGAGGGCAGGGTGCGGGTGACATTGGATGGGGCCTCTCAGCTCCTGCGTCCCGGGGACCAGGCGCGTGTCAGCGAAGGGCGGATCCGGGTGGTCGCGGACGCGGATATCGAGCAGGCGCTGGCCTGGAAGAATGGTTTGGTCAAGCTAACGGGCGCCAGCATCCGGGAAGTGATGCGCCAGGTCTCCCGCTGGTACGATGTCGATGTGGAATACCAGGGCGACCTGGAAAATGCCGTCTTCGTCGGTGTCGTTTCCCGGCAGCAGAATCTTGCGAAATTCCTGGAGGTGCTCGAAGCCACCGGCTCCGTGCATTGCATCGTCGACAATAAAAAAATAACCATAAAACCCTGATAATATGATAACCTAAAACAAACAGGGGCACTGAAAACAAAAACCGGAAGTGGTGGAACACTTCCGGCGAGTCGTTCAGGTCAACCCCAATCATTCAATCCTTGCGAGACTGCTTATTGAATAACCCAAACTAAATCAAAGGTAATGGATTTTAAGGCTCTTTGGCGGATGCCCATTACGAAAGGGGCGCGCCTAACCAAAACTCTGCGTGTTATGAAACTAACCGCACTCATTGTCCTTGTCGGCTGTATCCACGTCAGCGCGCGGACCAATGCCCAGAAGATCACTCTTTCCGCCAGGAATGAATCGCTTGTCGACATTTTTGAAGAGATCCGTCACCAGGCCGGTTATGAATTTCTTTGTAATGTGTATGCGCTGCAAAAGGCGGCGCCCGTGACGGTGGAGGTTAGGAATGCACCGGTGGAAGAGGTGCTGGCAAAGATCTTCCGCGATCAGCCGCTCACCTGGTCGATCCTTAACGGGAAGACGATCGTCGTAAAAGAAAAGGTGGCCCCGCCGCCCGCGGCGCCTGACACCTTCCATCTTTCCGCTGCGGTGGATGTCATAGGTATCGTCCAGAACGAGCGGGGCCAACCTTTGGCCGGCGCAACGGTGGCAGTAAAGGGTCGAAGCAAGGGGACGGTCACCAACGAAAACGGGCTGTTCATCCTCAAAGGCGTGGCTGTCAAATCACAGCTGGTGATCAGTTTCATCGGGTATACCAGCGAAGGCATGACCGTCGATGAGACCCCCCGGCTGCTCACCGTTACCCTGAAGATTGCCGCAAATGAGCTGGATCAATCGGTCGTTCAGGCCTACGGCCTTACCAGCCAGCGGTTGACCACCGGGAACATCGCCCGGGTAAGCGCGGAGGAGATCGGGAAACAGCCGGTGATGAATCCCTTGCTGGCGCTACAGGGAAGGGTGGCCGGCATGGTCGTCACTCCTACCACCGGCTATGCCAGCGGCGTGGTTAAAGTAGAGATCCGGGGACGGAACACGATCAACCCGGGCATTACCTCGGATCCCTTATACATCATCGACGGGGTGCCGCTCACCGTTCTGGAGGTATACGGGTCCTCGTCCTACCAAACCGGTTCGTCGGGCTTCCTCCAATCCATCGGCTCCTTTTCGCCGGCGGGCGGTCAGAGCCCACTCTTCAGCCTCAATCCGGCCGACATCGAAAGCATAGAAGTCCTCAAAGATGCCGACGCCACCGCTATTTACGGCTCCCGGGGGGCCAATGGGGTCATCCTTATCACGACGAAAAAGGGCAGCGCCGGCAAGACGAAATTCAATTTGAACCTGACCCAGGGGACGAGTGCGGTGACGAAGCGGTGGGCCATGCTGAATACCCCGCAATACCTGCAGATGCGCCGGGAAGCCTTCAGAAATGATGGTATTGCGCCCACGCCAGGCAATGCGCCCGACCTGCTGTTATGGGATACCACCCGGTATACGAACTGGCAGGGCCAATTGTGGGGTGGGATGGGCCAGGTCTCGAACCTGCAGGCGGAACTCACCGGGGGGGACGACCGCACGGTTTTTCGCCTGGGAGCCGACTATAGCCGGACAACGGATGTCCTCACCAAAAGCGGGGCCAACCAGCGGGCCAGCCTGTCTTTCAACCTGAACCATCACAGCCTGAACCAGAAATTGACCCTCTCCCTCACGGCCAACTACTCCTATGCCCTGATCAACAACATCTTTACGGCCTCCGCCACCTACCTGGCCCCGGACGCCCCGGCCATCTACAATTCAGCAGGGGGACTGAACTATGCGCCCTGGGACTCCGCAGGTATCGGCTACGCCTATCCCTTCAATAGCCTGCTGTCCCCTTACACCTCGCACACCAATTTTCTTCAAAGCAGCCTGCTATTAGGTTACAACCTGGCGAAGGGCTTCAATGTCAAACTCAGCCTGGGCTACAACAACACCGATGTCGGCACGAGCTTGCTGGAGACCATCGCCTCCAGGGATCCGGCCACGAATCCCACCGGCAGTGCCGTATTCAGCGATAACAAGAATGGCAACTGGATCATCGAGCCGCAGTTGACCTATAACCGGTTTATCGGTCCGGGCAAGTTGAGTTTCCTGGCCGGCGCCACCGAGCAGTTCTCGCAAACAGACGGCACCAGCAGCTATGGATTGGGATATACCAACGACGCCTTTATCCGCTCGATCGCCAACGCTCCCGTGGTCCTGAACGGCGAAAGTTATGCGCAATACAAATATGCCGGGATCTTTACGAGCATCAACTACAATTGGGGAAATAAATACATCCTCGATCTCGTTGGCCGGAGGGATGGTTCCTCCCGGTTTGGTCCCGGGAGACAGTACGGCAATTTCGGTTCCGTGGGCGCCGCCTGGATCGTCTCCGAGGAGAACTGGTTCAAAAAGGCCCTGCCCGCCGCCATCAGTTTCGTCAAGCTCAGGGGCAGCTATGGCCTTACCGGCAGCGACGGCGTCGGCGATTACCAATACCTTTCTCAATGGGGAACCAGCCCGATTGTCGGCAGCACCCCGTTGTATACGTATGGCGGCGTGACCCCGCTGGTCAACACCCATGCCGTCGACCAGGATTATCACTGGCAGGTGAATAAGAAATTGGAAGGGGCGCTGAAACTGGGTTTTCTCAAAGACAGCCGTTTCGATATGGAGGTCAGCTATTACCAGAACCGGTGCGGAGACCAGCTCCTCCAATACCCTACCGCGGCCTTTACGGGCTTCACCGCCGTTACCGCCAACTGGCCGGCCAATGTGCAGAACAACGGCTGGGAGATCGTCCTCAACGCCGGCATTATCAACGGCAAGGACTTCTCCTGGATCGCGCGTTTCAATATGGGCATCAACCGCAACCGGCTGCTCTCTTATCCCGGCCTGCTCAACTCTCCCTTTGCTACCCTGTATAAAGTCGGCAAATCCCTGAATGAAAAATACCTGCTGCATTACACCGGTGTGGATCCCCTCACCGGGCAATACAGCTACCTGGACTATAACCACGACGGGCAGATTACCACAGACTATGGCGTCGCGCCGGGGGCGGCCGACGACGACCGGCGGGTGACCATCGATTTGAGCCCTGCCTATTCGGGCGGTTTGGGAA
Source organism: Puia sp. (assembly GCF_035546395.1). Taxonomy (GTDB): domain Bacteria; phylum Bacteroidota; class Bacteroidia; order Chitinophagales; family Chitinophagaceae; genus Puia. The sequence goes on from NZ_DASZXR010000002.1 coordinate 691,831, forward strand.
ATGAGTTCCGGTATAAAAATTATAGCCTGAGCTTTTTCCTGCAATTCATCAAACAACGGGGGGTAAACGCCTATTACGGCCCGGGGGTTTTGCCTGGTCAGTTGGGCAATGTATCAACCGATATCTTCAACAGCCATTGGCAGAAGCCGGGCGATAAGGCGGCGTTCGCAAGGTTCACGACCACCGGAACTGCCACTGATCAGTTTTTTCAATTCTCGGACGGGGCCTATACCGACGCGTCCTTTATCCGCCTGTCCAATATTGCCTTTTCCTACGCCTTGCCGCCGGCAAGTGTAAAAAAAGCCCATTTGGAGGGCTGCCGGCTGTTCCTGCTTGCTGAAAATATCCTGCTGATCACCCGGTATAAAGGCATCGATCCTACCTCCGGCTATTTCGGCGCCCTGCCGCCCCCCTTGATCTTTACCGGCGGACTATCCCTTAACTTTTAACACCCAGCATTATGCATACCCATCATAAGCCGTTCTCCATTCTCCTGGTCCTTTTCCTTTCGGGATCACTGTCCTGTAAGAAACTGGTCTCCATTCCCGAGCCCATCAATACGCTCACCACGACGGAAGTGTTCACCACGGATGCACAGGCGAATTCCGCCATGGCCGGCGTATATAGCGAAATGATCAACGGCACCAACCCCAACATGGGATCCACCGGTAACATCACGGCGCTGCCCGCCCTCTCGTCCGACGAGATGGCCTATAATAATACGGGCGCACTGCTGCTTTATGCCACGAATCATCTGTTATATACCTCGGTGAATGTCGGCGATACCTGGGGCCCCTTGTACAGCTATGTCTATGGCGCCAACGCGATCATCCAGGGGATCGGGGCCTCCACGTCCGGCCTGCTGCATGACAGCGTCCGGAAGGAATTGACCGGCGAAGCAAAATTTGTCCGCGCCTTCAGCTATTTCTACCTGACCAATCTCTACGGGGATGTTCCCTTGGCGCTCACGATCGATTTCAGCCAGACGGAAAACATGGCCAGAACCCCGCAGGCTACGGTGTACCGGCAGATCATCCAGGATCTCAAAGATGCTCAGACAGCCTTGCCTTCCGACTATTCCGTGGGAGCAGGGGAGAGGATCCGGCCCAATAAATGGGCCGCGACGGCCTTGCTGGCCAGGGTTTATCTGTATACCGGCGACAACGTGGATGCAGCCGCTCAGGCTAGCGCCGTCATTGCCAATACCGGCCAATACAGCCTGGTCAGCGATCTCAACAGCGTATTCCTAAAGAACAGCACCGAAGCCATCTGGCAACTACAGCAAAATACTTCGCAAACGGTTTTTGGTAATGCGACCCCGGACGGCTTCAATTACCTGCCCAACCCCCTGAACACCGGATTTTCGAGTAATTGCCTTTCCAATGAGTTGCTCGGGGCATTTGAAAATGGGGATGGCCGCCGATCGGCCTGGGTGGACAGCACGGATGACTCCAATGGCGCTCCTGCCGGCACGCCCCCGGGCTCGTATTATTTTCCCTATAAATACAAGACGGGAAAATACAATTACGTGGTAGGAGGTACGGCGACGGAATATTACATGGTGCTGCGGCTGGCGGAAATGTACCTGGTCCGTGCCGAGGCGGCGGCGGGTGGAGCGGCGGGCGGGACGACCGCCGCGATTGCGGATCTCGATGTGATCCGCCAGCGGGCGGGACTTTCCGCATTGCCCCCCGGCCTGCTTCCCGCGCAGGTGGACTCGGCAGTGGCGCACGAACGGCAGATCGAATTGTTTGGCGAATGGGGCCATCGCTGGCTGGATCTCAAACGGACGGGCCAGGCGCACGCCGTACTGTCCCGGATTCCCCGGAAACAGCCCTGGGCGGGAGATTACCAGTTGCTATACCCCATCCCGCTGCAGGAGATCCAGGACGATCATAACCTCACGCAGAACCCGGGTTACAATTAACCGCCTGCCACGGCGATCTTTAAAACGAACTATTTCCCATCAGTAACATCAACTGTAAAAAATGAAAAAAGGTCTCCCCGGCCGCTGGCCAGCTGTATTGCTGGCTGCGGCGCTCTTTTCCTGCACCAAAACCACCCCTCTTTCCGGCTCGGCCTCCCTGACCATCGTCAATGCGGTAGCGGGCAGCAACCCCTTGACGACCAATTTCAGCAAGGAACCGGCCGTCGACTGGTATACCAAGCTATCCTTTGGAACCTTCCAGGAATTCTCCTGCCCCGGCGGAACAACGTCCCTGGCCTTGTACCAGGCCCCCGACACCCTGGCCAAGAGTGCGCCGCTGTACAGCCTGGACCTGGAACTCCCGGTCAACACCATCCATAGCCTGTTCCTCACGGGAACCACCAGCCACCCCGATACCTTGTTTACCATCGATACGCCGCCTTTCCACGCGCCCGCCGACAGTAGCATGGGGGTGCGGTTTGTCAACCTGTCACCCGGCAGTGCCCCCGTGAGCGTGGATATCCTGGGGCAGGCCAACGGGTCGGAGGTGGGCAGCCTGTCTTACAAGAGCCTATCCGCGTTCCGGAACTACGCCGCCACCGCGGCTGTCAGCGCATATACCTTCGAGTTCCGGGATGCCGCCAGCGGAACCCTGCTCGCAAGCTATGTTCTGCCACCCTCCCCTTACCGCAACTATACGATCGCTTTCGAAGGATTACCCGGGCCGGGCGCCGGGGCGACTCCACAGGGAAGCTATCTGATCAACAACTATTGACCATAATCATCTCAACTCTCTATGCAAAATATCTTAAAAATCGAACGACTGTCACACAGGTACAGCAGCACCTGGGCGATACGCGACATCAATCTCGAGATCGGCCGCAACGGCATCACGGGACTGCTGGGATCCAACGGAGCCGGCAAGTCCACGACGATGAACATTATCTGCGGAGCGCTTAATCAAACCGAAGGCAGGGTATACATCAACGGCGTGGATCTTCGCAGGGAGCCGGAGCTCGCCAAAAAAGAGATTGGGTTTTTGCCGCAAAATCCGCCATTATACACCGACCTGACTACCGACGAATATCTCCGGTATTGTGCCGAACTGAGGCGAATGGTAGAAAGCAAGATCAAGGGTGCGGTGGAAGAGGCCAAGGAGCGTTGCGGGATAACCCATGTCGGCGGCCGGTTGATCCGCAACCTGTCCGGCGGTTATCGGCAACGCATCGGGATCGCGCAGGCCATTATCCATAAGCCCAAACTGGTGGTGATGGACGAGCCGACCAATGGATTGGACCCGAACCAACTGATCGAGGTCAGGAAGCTCATCAGGGAGATTGCCCAGCAACATGCGGTGCTGCTGTCCTCGCATATCTTGTCGGAGATCCACCTGCTCTGCAAGGAGATCGTCATGATCGAGGCCGGCAGGATCGTGTTTTCCGATACCATGGACGCCTTCGACAACTACATGCAGCCTCATAGCCTGCTCATGCGGGTCGAAAACCCTCCCCCGGCGACGGACCTTTTGAAGATCAAGGGTGTTACCAGGGCGGAGTTCCTCACGGCCACGCAAGTCCGCATTTATTTTGAGGGTGACCAGGAAGTCTCCGAGCGGCTGGTGGCAGCCAGCCTGCTGCATGGGTGGCGGCTCCGGGAGATCAGTCTCGAAAGGGGCCAGCTCGATGACACCTTCAAAAAATTATCCAGTCAATCGCATCAATAAATTCTAAGAGATGAAGATGATATTCAAAATTGCCCGGACCGAGCTTCGCAACCTCTACTATTCCCCCGTGGCCTGGTTCCTGACCATCGCCTTCCTGGTGCAGTCCGCCATATACTATACCGGCATCTTGTACGGCGTGGCGAACTGGCAGGATATCCAGGTGAGAAATAACCCCAGGTTCAAGGATTGGGGGGTGTCGCTGACGCCGTCGATCTTTTTCAATCCGGACAGTATTTTCACCAATGCCCTGAATAACCTGTTCCTGTACATTCCACTGCTCACCATGGGCCTCATCAGCCGGGAGATCAACAATGGCACCATCAAATTGCTCTACTCTTCGCCGGTGAAAGTACGGGAGATCGTCTGGGGGAAATACCTGGCCATTATGATCTACAACCTGGTATTGGTGTCGGTTCTCGGGATCTTTATGGTTTCAGCCGCCTTCAATATCCGGTCCGTCGACTATGGCATGTTATTGTCCGCTACCCTGGGCTTCTACCTGATGTTAAGCGCCTTTACGGCCATCGGGTTCTTCCTGTCCAGCCTTAGCACCTACCAGATCGTTTCGGCAATAGGCAGTTTTATCCTCATATTCGTCCTCAGCCGGATTGGCGGTTTATGGCAAAAGATCGATTTCGTGCGGGACCTCACCTATTTTCTGGCTGTTTCGGGGAGGACGGAGAAAATGCTTCGGGGGCTGATCACCACCAAGGATGTGATCTACTTTTTACTGATCGTGTATCTATTCCTGTCCTTTACCTATTTCAAACTCATAGGCGGACGCGAATCCAGACCCTGGTTTGTGCATGCCGGCAGGTATACGATGGCGTTCGCATTCGTTCTGATCATCGGTTATATCTCTTCGCGCCCGGCCCTTACCGGTTATTGGGATACCACGGCGGGGAAGGTCAATACCATTCACGAAAGAACACAGAAGATCGTCAGGGAACTTGGCCCGGACCCGCTGGAAGTGACGCTGTATACCAATCTGCTGGGCAATGGGGCGGGCAGAGGGTTTCCGGAAGCACGTAACCGTTACCTCACGGAGCTGTGGGAACAATATGTCCGGTTCAAACCGGACATCCGGTTCAACTATGTCAATTATTACGATTATGACAGCACCATCCAGGGCAATGACCTATACCGGTCATTCCCGGGCAAGACCCTCAAAGAAATTGCGGTGCAAATGGCCGGCGGCTTCGAGTACGATCCCTCCTTGTTCGCGCCTCCGGCGGAGGTAGCCCGCCAGGCCGACCTGCGACCGGAAAATCTCCGGCTGGTAATGCAATTGACCTATAAGGGCCGGACCACTTTTCTCCGGACCTTCGACGATGCCGTGTTCTGGCCCGATGAGCAGCAGGTGGCCGCCGCGTTCAAACGGCTGATGCAGGCCCGGCTGCCAAAGATCTATTACGTCACGGGGGACCTGGAGCGTAGTATTTTTAAAAAGGGCGAGCGGGAGTTCCGGTTACATTCTACTGAAAAGCTCTCGCGCCTTGCGCTGGTCAACCAGGGTTTCGACGCGGATACCCTCTCGTTGGACACCCGGGATATCCCGGCCGATGCCACCGCGCTGGTGCTCGCCGATCCCAAAACGAACCTGAGCGCACTCGCCATGAGCAAGCTGCGGCAATATGTCGATAAAGGCGGCAACCTGCTCGTACTGGGCGAGCCGGGAAAGCAGGCCCTGGTCAACCCCCTGCTGCAGCAGTGCGGGGTTCGGTTGATGGATGGCACACTCGTCCACCCCACCAGGGATGAAGTGCCGGACAAACTGGTGCCCTACGTCACGGATGCGGGCCTGGACCTTGCGGAAGAAGACCAATTCCTGGGGCTCAAAGCGCTGCATGCTGATCACGATTATGACGATTCGTTGAAATGGCTGATGCCGGGAGCTGCGGCATTGGCGTATGCTGCCGGCGGCGCCTTCACCGTGAAGCCCTTGCTGATGATGCCCGAAAGGGGAACCTGGCAAAAGGCCGGCCGGCTGGTTGACGACTCCGCCGATATCGTATTCAGTCCGCAGGAAGGCGATATCGCAGGCGCATTCCCGGTTGCCCTCGGTCTTACCCGGCCCATCAACGGCAGGGAACAACGTATCGTGATCTGCGGCGATGCGGACTGCATGAGTACCATCCGGGCGGGAGGCTTCATCGTCACCCGCGCGATCTTTAGCTGGTTGGACAATGGGAAGTTCCCCATCTATACCCCCCGCCCAACCCCCAGGGACTCCAGGCTGATCATTACCGGCGCGACGGCAAACGTGCTTAAGACCGTCTATGTATGGATCTTGCCCTCCCTGCTCCTGTTGCTGGGAACCTTATTATTGATCAGGCGCAAAAGGAAATAGATGTTATTAGAAACCGACGAACAGACACTTAGCGATCTCGGGATATTCGGCAAGGGAGAGGCCGGCGGGATATTCGATGTGTACAATCATGTACATACCAGGGGAGGGGGGACCGTTCTGCAGGAGATGTTCCGCAGTCCCCTGGGCGATAAGGAGCAGATCAACAGGCGGAGCGGCATCATTGCCTGGTTTGCCCGCCTGGGCATGGCCTTCCCCTTCGAAGCAGCCCTCCTGGATACGGCCGAAAAATACCTGGCCCACTCGGAGGAAGGCGCAAAACAAGCAGCCCCGCAGCTGCCCTTAAGCGAAAAAGAGATCCAGGGCGGCGTGACGGCCGTCATCGCCCTCCTGCATGCGGCCCGGGAATTCATCAAGCGGAAAGAGGTCGCCGGTCTGGAAGGCTATGCCGCGGAACGCGAAGGCATGGCGGCGCTGCTGGCTACTCCTGCGCTGGAACCCGCCTTGCAGGAAAAGGCAAAGGGAAAACTGTCTTATACGGCCATCACCGCTTTCGACATGCTGTTCCGGTCGAGGGAACCTCACAAGATTACACAGCTGCTGAATTACGTCTATTACCTGGACGTCTATCTCTCGGTGGCCAAAGTGGCTGTGGAGCGGAAATTCGTCTTCCCCCGGGCGTTGGACAAAGGCAGCGGTGAGCTCCGGCTGGAAGGGGTGTACCACCCCGAGCTGAAGAATCCTGTCGGCAACAGTATCAGGATGGGCGCGGGGCAGAACCTGCTGTTCCTTACGGGGGCGAATATGGCGGGGAAGTCCACCTTTTTGCGGTCCGTGAGCACGGCGGTATATATTGCGCACATGGGTTTCCCCGTCGCGGCCCGGGCCATGGAATTTTCCGTCATGGATGGGATGTACACGACCATCAACCTGCCGGATAACCTGGGCATTGGCGCCAGTCATTTCTATGCGGAAGTGCTGCGGGTAAAAAAGGTGGCTGCGGAACTGGGCCGCGGTAAGTCGCTGTTCGTCCTGTTCGACGAATTATTCCGCGGGACCAACGTGAAGGATGCGCATGAAGCTACCGTGGCGATCATCGAGGCTTTTGCGGGAAAGAAGACCGGCATCTTCATCGTCTCCTCTCATATCGTCGAGGCCGGGGACGATCTGAGGCATGAAAACAATATCCGGTTCCTATATCTACCCACGCGGATGAACGGCCACGTGCCGGAATATACGTACACGCTGGAAGAGGGCATAACGGATGACCGGCACGGGATGATCATCATCCGGAACGAAGGAATACTGGACATATTGAAAAAGGGCCGGAAGAACGGCTGACGGCCCCGGCAAAAATTATATATACAACCATGAGCTTTACTATTGACAGGCAGACCCTGGACGAGCTGAACCTGCTGGGCAAATTCCGGCAGGGTTCGGTATACGGACTGTTCAACCGGGTAAGAACGAGCGGCGGCGAACGGTTGCTCGACCACCTGTTCCTCCATCCCCTGCAAGAGGCTGCGGCGATCAATCAACGCAGCGCGATCTTTCAATTCTTCCAGGAGGCCGGGCTGGCATTTCCCTTCGACCCCCGGGAGATCGCTCTGATGCGGGAGTGGCTGGACGGGGGGACGCGCAGCACATTCTTCATGGCGCTTGTCGATACGATGATCAGCAAGGGATTATCCGGATTGGTGCGGGATGAACGGTATAAGAAGAACGTGCAGGGATTGCAGGCTACCATCGGGGTACTCAAAAGCTGCTACGCCTTCCTCGCTTTGGCGGGCTCCATGAAAGGTCCATACACAGCCCGGATAAGTGAAATAAAGCAGCTGTTGTCCGATCCGCGGCTGGAAAGGCTGGGTAAGGTGGATATCTACCAGGCCTTACCGGTAAATACCCTTGCATTTTATGACCATTTATTGAAGCGCGGGCTCCTGGCGGCGATGGAGGAGATACTGGCCTTCATCTACGAGTTGGACGTGAATATCGCCGTTAGCGGGGTGGCGGCGGCCCGGGGCTTCACCTATGCCCGGGCGCTGCCGCCGGTGAAAAATGTCCTGTCGGCGGAGGACCTTCGCCATCCCTGCCTGGAAGGAGCGGTGGGCAATGCCGTCACGCTCCGGCGGGACCTCAACGTACTCTTCCTGACGGGGGCGAACATGGCGGGCAAGTCCACTTTTATGAAATCCCTGGGTATCGGCCTGTACCTGGCGCACATGGGTTTCCCCGTCGCGGCCGCATCCATGGAATTTTCCGTCCGGGAGGGGATGTATTCCTCCATCAATGTCGCGGACAATATCGGGCTGGGCTATAGCCATTTCTATGCGGAAGTGGTGAGGGTGAAACAGGCCGCGGAAGCAGCCGCGAGCGGCAAAAGACTCCTGCTGATGTTCGACGAGCTGTTCAAAGGCACCAACGTAAAAGACGCATACGACGGCACGCTGGCCATCACCGAAGCATTTTCCGAATACCGGAACTGCCTGTTCGTCGTGTCGACGCATATCATTGAAGTAGGGGAGGCCCTCAAAAACAGAAGCAATATTCATTTCGCCTTTATGCCGACGATTATGAACGGCGTGCATCCCCACTACACCTACAAACTGCGCGAAGGTATCACCGAAGACCGGCAGGGGATGCTGATCATCCGGAATGAGGGTATCCTGGAATTGATCGGGTCATAATACTAAAATCATAAAAATGAAGAGACAATTCTTTTTGATCGCGGCCGGCCTTATGCTGTCTGCTGGGTTGTCCGTCATGGCGCAGGAAAAAGCGCGCACCGATCGTTATGTAGACTTCAATCAGTACCTGGGGGAAATGGAGAAGGGCATCCTCGCCGCGAGACAGGAAGGGAGGACACCCAAAACCATCGGGGAATTACGCGCGAAGGCCGCCCTGCTGGTGGAGGAACGGGCGCCTGCGGAAAAGGTCAGAACCGTCATGGGCCCGTCAAAAGGCCTGAAGGACGAAGACCTTTTCGCCAAAAGAAAGAACGGCGTGTTTATCATCGGCAAACTATTTGGGGGCAATGGCACGGAGCTGCGGTGGGACCTGACAGGCACAGCTTTCGCAATCTCGGCGGATGGGGTCTGCGTGACCAACTACCATGTGCTGACAGCTATTATCGGGCCGGATAAAAATAATTCCGACAGCGTCTATTTCATCGTGACGGCCGACAGGAAGGTCTATTTTATGGAAGAGATCCTGGCCTGGTCACAAAACAACGATATCGCTGTTTTCAGGGTGAATACGATGGGCAACCGGCTAAGCGCCATCCCGCTGGGCAGGCCCGCCAGGGTCGGCGCCTCCGTTTTCTGCATTTCTCATCCTCTCGGCAATTTCTATTATTTCAGCAAGGGTATGGTATCCAGGAATGTGTCGATCGACAGTCTGCATGCAGCAGCCGGGTACAGCAGCAAGGGGAGGCGGCCGGTAAGGATGGAGATAACGGCGGATTATGGTATTGGGTCGAGCGGCGGGCCGGTCATCGACAGGTTTGGCAACCTGGTTGGGATCATTTCCACTACGACGACCATCTATGGGGCCCCAAACAATAAGGCGGACAATAATGTCACCGCGCCGCAAATGGTGGTAAAGGATACTGCGCCGGTAGAGGCGTTGACCGATCTTCTAAAAAAATAAAGTAAAAACTCAAATGACAGGGAAATCTTTTTTTGCGCTGCTGCTGGCGGCGCCGACGGGTCTTTTTGCCCAGCACACAGCTAAGTATACCATCTCCGGACATTTGCAGCGCCCTCAAGCCGGCTGGATCTACCTGGTCCATAACAGCGGCGGCGTCGATGTCATCGACAGCTCAACCATCAGCAACGGCGCATACCGGTTCACCGGCAGTGTCGAGGGCAACGGGCCCGTGGCATTGACGGACGTCCGGCCCACGGCGGCGGGGATTTCGCCGAATGATCTCGCGCTGATCTATCTTTCCCCGGATACCTTTAACATCACGCATGCGGATACTTTTTCCAATACGGTGATAAAGGGACCGGAGGCCGATGCGGAATTTCAGCGTCTGCAGGCCGCATTGAAACCATATACCGCGAAGGAAATGACGCTGACGACCCGCTACGCCGAAGCACGGGCCGCCGGAGATCCGGCGGCAATGGAATCGATCACCCGGGAGTTCCTGGGCATTGAAGCGCAAATACGCGAAGTGTACGGGGATTATGTGAAACAGCATCCCCATTCGCCGATCGCACTTTACGCCTTGCAGGCTTTTGCGGGCGATAACATGGACGCAGTGAAGATCCAGCCCCTTTACGACGCATTGAGCAGTGCGGACCGGAGTTCGGCAGCGGGGAAGGCTCTCGGGGAAAAGCTGGCGATCGCCGGGAAGACCGCCATCGGCAAGGAGGCGATGGATTTTACGCAAAACGATACGCTGGGCCGCCCGGTGAAACTTTCTTCCTTCCGGGGCAGGTGGGTCCTGCTGGATTTCTGGGCCAGCTGGTGCGGTCCCTGCCGGGCGGAGAATCCCAACCTGGTGAGGGCCTACGAAAAATTCCACGCCAAAGGTTTCGACATCCTAGGCGTATCCCTGGACAGGCCGGAAGATAAGACCAACTGGCTGAAAGCGATTCACGACGACCGGCTCGGCTGGACACAGGTCTCCGACCTGGGATTCTGGAACAACGCCGTCGCAAAAGAATATGGCGTGACCACCATCCCCCGGAACTTCCTCATCGACCCACAGGGGAACATCGTGGCAAAGAATCTCGGCGGTGAGGCCCTGGAGCAGAAACTGGCGGAGATCTTCAAAAATTAGGGCGCCCGGCCCCACGTAAAAAAGCCCGCCGTTACTCACGGCGGGCTTTTTAGGGCTATAGACTACATACTTCAACCGACCGTCGCCAGCCCCTTCTTCTCGATCGACTGTATCGCCCTCACCGTCTTCACAAAGGAATCCGGCGTAACGGAGATACTGTCGATCCCCTCTTCAACAAGGAATTGCGCAAAATCCGGAAAATCCGACGGCCCCTGCCCGCAAATACCCACCTTCACCCCCTCCTCCTTCGCCGTTCTTATCAACATCCGCAACAAGCCCTTCACCGCCTCGTTCCGCTCGTCATACAAATGCGCCACAAGCGCCGAGTCGCGGTCAAGACCAAGCGTCAGCTGCGTAAGATCATTGCTCCCGATGGAGAACCCGTCGATATGTTTCGCAAACTCGCGGGCCATAATGATGTTGGAAGGCAACTCCGCCATCAGGTACACCTCCAGCCCGTCCCGCCCCTGCAACAGCCCGTTCTCCGCCATCACGGCCTTCACCCGCAACAACTCGGCAACCGTCCGGCAGAAGGGGATCATCACCGCCACATTCACAATCCCCATCTCCTCCCGCACCTTCTTGATGGCCCTGCATTCGAGCTCGAAGGCCGGCCGGTACGTCTCGCTGTAATACCTCGACGCCCCCCGCCACCCGATCATCGGGTTCTCCTCCACCGGCTCGAAATGCTCACCGCCCAGCAATCCCCGGTACTCATTGCTCTTGAAATCGGAGAACCGGACGATCACCTTCTCCGGGTAAAAGGCCGCCCCGATCTTCGCAACGCCATACGCAAGTTTATTGATGAAAAAACTCTCCTCATCCCCAAACCCGCGCACCAGCTGATTGATCGCCGCCGTCAGCTTCGCATCCCCCATCTGCCGGTGCCGCAGCAACGCCAGCGGATGCGCCTGGATATAATTGTTGATGATGAACTCCTCGCGGGCCAGCCCGACCCCCCGATGCGGAAGATGCGCAAAACCAAAGGCCGTCGACGGCGAGCCGACATTCAGCATCACCGGCGTCCGCAACGCCGGCAGCTCATCCAGCCGCGTGGTATGCGTACTGTAGGGGATCTCTCCCTCATAGACAAATCCTTCTTCCCCCTCCGCACAGCTGGCGGTCACCAGCAACCCATCCCGAAGCCATTCGGTCGCATTCCCGCAACCTACGATCGCCGGTACTCCCATCTCCCGCGCAACGATCGCCGCATGACAGGTACGCCCCCCTTTATTGGTGATAATAGCAGACGCCATTTTCATGATCGGCTCCCAATCAGGGTCCGTCATGTCCGTCACAAGGACATCACCCGGCTTGAACTCGTGCCCGTCGATCCGCTTGTCCAGCGAATAAAGAATATTCACCCTTCCCGCAGCTACCTTGTCGCCCACTGCAATACCCTTGCCGAGCAATTTCCGCGGCACGCCCGCATCCATCCGGTATTCCACCATCGTGCCCGGCTGCTTCCGGCTATGGATGGTCTCGGGCCTCGCCTGGACAATAAATAATTCTCCCGTCAGCCCGTCGATCGCCCATTCGATATCCACCGGGCACCATTTCTTTTTCAACTTCGTATAATAGTCCTCGATGACCATCACCCAGTCGGCCAACCGGAGTATCTGCGCATCTTCCAGGCAGAACCGGTGCCTCGCCGTCTCCTCCGTCGGAATGATCCTCGTCCGCTGATCGCCATGATCCCCATAGATCATCTTCTGATCCTTATGTCCCAGCTTCTTTTCAATAATGGCCGCATACCCATTCTTCCGCGCCGGCTTGAACACCAGGAACTCATCCGGCGACACCGCGCCCTGCACCACCATCTCCCCAAGTCCGTACGACCCGTTGATCATGACGATATCCCGGAATCCGCTCTCCGTATCCAGCGAGAAAGCCACTCCGCTCCCCGCCAGGTCACTCCGCACCATCTTCTGTACACACACCGACAACCCCACCGTCGACACATCGAAATTGAAGGTCTTCCGGTAACTGATCGCCCGGTCCGTGAACAACGACGCAAAACAATTCCGCACGGCATCGATCAGCGCAGCCGGACCCCGAACGTTCAGATAGGTCTCCTGCTGCCCCGCAAAGCTCGCATCCGGCAGGTCCTCCGCCGTGGCCGACGACCGCACCGCGACATCCGTCGCCGCCTGGTTATACTGCCGCGAAAGCTCCTCATACGCACTGATGATCGGCTGCGACAGCTCCCGCGGGAACCGGGCATTGCTGATCGCCTGGCGGATCGCCAGACCCGCACGGCGCAACGACTCCACATTGTCGAAATCGATCCGCGCCAGCTCCTGCTGGATCAGGTCCCCAAGCCCGCTTTGTTCGATGAATTGCCAATAGGCCGTCGTCGTGATCACAAACCCGTCAGGGATCTGCACGCCAAGCGCCGTAAGGTTGCGAAGCATCTCGCCAAGCGAGGCGCATTTTCCTCCGACGGTCGCGATATCCTCGATACCTACACTGTTTAAAGGGAGAATGATGCGGTTATTCATAATGGCTGTTTAAATGATTGATGTGGAAGAATTAAAAAAAATTAATGGCGGAAAGCTTCGCCAGCCGGGCCGGATCGGCGCCCGATCGCCGGGCAATATGGATGAGCATATCCCGCGTAAGGGCCGAAAGCCCATATTGATATTCCCAACCCCAGTCCCTCCTCGCAGCCATATCGTCGATGCTCCTGGGCCAGCTGTCGGCGATGGCCTGGCGGAAATCCGGTTGATAATCGATGGAAAAATCAGGGAGATGAGCAGTAATCGCCGCCGCAAGCTCCCGGGGCGTAAAACTGGGCCCGCCAAGATTGTAGGAGGTCCGGACACTAAGGCTCGCCGCCGGAACCTCCATCAGCTCCATCGTTGCCCGGATCGCATCCGGCATATACAACATCGGCAACCGCGTATCGGGTCCCAGGTAACAGGTGTAACTGCCTCGCGCCACCGCCTGGTGAAAGATATCGACCGAATAATCGGTCGTGCCTCCCCCAGGCTGCGCCTGGTAACTGATCAACCCCGGGTAGCGCAGACTGCGCACGTCCACTCCGTATTTCGAAAAATAATACTGGCAGAGATTTTCACCCGCGGCCTTGCTGACGCCATACATCGTCGAAGGCAGGAGACGCGCCTCCTGTGGACAGTTGCTCTTCGGCGCATCCGGACCGAAGACGGCAATCGTGCTCGGCCAGAATATCCGCGCTACCTTCTTTTCTCTCGCCGGCTCGAGAATGTTGAGCAGACCCTGCGTGTTCAACTGCCAGGCCTTCTGCGGCTGCTGCTCCCCCGTCGCGGAAAGCAATGCCGCCAACAGGTACACCTGCGTGATATCATGGCGGTTGATCACCGCCGCCACCGTCTTGGCATTCAATACATCGAACTGTTCATAAGGCCCTTCGGCCTCCAACTGCGGAGTGGCCGGCCGGACATCGGCGGCAATCACATGGAAATCCCCATACTGGCGGCGCAAGGCGGCAGTAAGCTCCGTACCGATCTGCCCACAGGCGCCCACCACAAGGATGTTGTCTTTTTTCATGGCAAACAATTAGGGTGCAAAATTGGATTGAATTGTTGATTTTTTTGATAAATTGCCAATGGACCGAAAAAAAAACTAAAACTATCTCATCCGGCCGCATAATTTTCCTATCGACCCTCCTGGAATGCCTCGCGGCCGAAAAAAATTTATCACTATGTTGGACGACCTAGACCCCCTCGACATCCGGCTTCTGCAACTCTTACAGCATGACGCAAAAGTGACCAATAAGGAACTCGCCGATAAAGTGGGAATGTCCGTTACCGCCGTATACGAACGCATCCATAGCCTGGAAGCCCGCGGCGTGATCCGCCGCTACGTCGCCCTGGTCGACCGCGAAGCCATCGGTAACCACCTGCTCGCCTTCACCATCGTGAAAGTGAAAGAACATTCCAAAACAGCACTCCGCGGCTTCGAACGCGAAGCCGTGAAATTCGCCGAAGTGATGGAGTGCTACCACCTCACAGGACAGTTCGACTTCCTGCTCAAGGTCGCCAGCCACGATATGAAGGAATACAACGCCTTCCTGATGGACCGCCTCGCCACCCTGCCCAACATCGCCGGCGTCGAGACCATGTTCGTGCTCTCCGAAGGGAAGGTCGAAACCGCCTACGCACTCGACCTTCCCGTCAGAAAAAAGAAATCGAAAAGAGGCCGGTCATAAAATATACTTACAAACGTTTGTTAGCAAAAAACAGTCACATATCTTTGCAGGCGAAAAACAAAAAAAATGAGAACGACTGCACTGCCACCGAAGTATTTCTTCATCCGTCATGAAGGAAAACACCTGAAGATCAAATTGACGGACATCACCTATATCGAATCCCGCAAGAACTATTCGCTGATCCGGCTGCGGAACGGCGGCCGCTACATGGCCCTCGTCACACTGACGAGGATTGAAGAGACGCTCCCGGCAAAGGACTTCTGCCGCGTTCACCGCGCCTTCATCGTGTCGCTGGACTGGTTATCCTCCTTCGACCGTCGCCTGGCGATCGGCGAAGACGGCGCCCAGGTGCCCATCGGCGACACTTACGCCCGCCTGCTCGAAGCAAGAGTATTGCTCCTCAACGAGGTCCGGGACCGTCGCCGAACCTCCGCGCTTGCACCCGGTCATACAACTCCTCGTACTCCGGGTGCTCCGTCCCCATCCACCGGTCCCAATGACGGAAATACAGACTGTAATTGCCTTTGAACTTGCTGTGATGCAGGTTGTGATACACCGACGTGTTGATTACCCCGAACCACCACGATTTCCGCAACCCCCTCGGCATCACCTCATACCCAAGATGACCGTACACATTGATGATGAAGCTGGTGATGGTGAACAGGATCACCGTCACCACATTCATCGGCAACACAAAGGCAAGGATCAACACGATGGCCCCTTCCGCCACCGCCTCCAGGAAATGGAAAGAATAGGCCGACCAGGGCGAAGGATTGACACTCTGGTGATGCACCAGGTGCACAAACCGGAAGATCGCCGGATGATGCACCGCCCGGTGCATCCAATAAAAATAAGTGTCGTGGATCACAAGGCTGATGACCAGGCTCATCGGTATCCACCAAAGCGGATATTCATCCGCCTTCACATAGATCAACGTATACTGCCGCAACGGGGTGAACAGCACCAGCGCCGCCTCCGCCGACAATACGCCGCTTGACATGATCGAATACAACACCTCCCGGACAAAATCCTTTCGCCGGGCCTGCCGCGGCTGGATCTTGTTCTTTCTGAACCGGTCGCGGAATAGAATATAAAAGAGGATGAACGGAATGCCCGCGATCACGAAATAACGCGCCAGCGTATATCCGTAGGCGGCCCCAAAGATGTGTACGATGCTCTGCATGACTGTCTGTTTTGGTACTAAAGGTACCGACGGCCCCTGCGCAAGTCAATTAACAAAGGATAATTAGCGGCGCGCCATCCTCCGCCGGATCCGGCTCAGCGACACCGGCGTGACCCCAAGATAGGTCGAAAGGTATTTGTCCGGCACCCGGTTGACGATATCGGGTTTTTCCGCCACCAGCTTCCGGTAGCGCTCCTCCGGCGACAGTAGCACAAAGGACTCCACCCGGTCCATCGCCTGCCCCAGCATCAACAGCAACACCTGGCCGCGCAACGCCGAAAGTCTCGGATTCCGGTCGATCATCGCCCAGGCTTCGTCCTTCAGCTCGATCAGCGTCGTCTCCTCTATCGCCGTAAAGGTGTACCGGGAAGGTTTGGCCCCGAGCAGACTCTCGAGCGGGGCAACGAACTGATCTTCCCATCGCAGCAACAGCGTCGCTTCTTCATCGTTCTCCCCAATCCGCCAGGACCGGATAAGCCCTCTACGGATATACGCCAGTTTTCGGGTCACCTCCCCCGGCGGTAACCACACCTCCCCGGCGGCGAGCGTCCGCTCCTGCGCAAGTTCCGGCAATCCCCTGAGGTCGGCGGCCTCCAGCTCCTTGAAATGCGCTAAAAAAAAGTTGATCTGGTCTTCGGGTAACATCGGGCTAATCTACGCATTTTCGATCCGCCGCAGCAAAAACCCGCCTTATTCTTTCCCCTCGGCAACCTTCAGATGCACGATCCGCGCAGCGCCCGCGCGCGGCGTAACATCGGCCGCATTCCCACGCTCTGCCTCCCGGTCATAGATCGCCAGGTAGGTCTCCTCGTATTTCGGATGGTTCGTCCCCATGATCCGGTCCCAGAAATTGAAATACAGCCCGTAGTTACAGTGACTGTACTTGTGATGCATATTATGGTGCGTCGACGTGTTATGGAAGTATTTCAGCCAACGGCTCTGCATGAATTTCTTCGTGTACAGCTCGTAACCCAGGTGCCCCGTCACATTCATCACGATCATATAGATGCCGAAAATGATCAGCGCCGAGGGATGGATCGGCATCGTGAACACGATCAGCGGGACCACACCCAATTCGACGATCGTTTCCAAAGGATGAAAGGAATAGGCGGCCAACGGGGTAGGGTTGTGGCTCCTGTGATGGACATGATGGGCATATCGGAAGATCGGCTTCCAGTGCATCAACCGGTGCGTCCAGTAGAAATAGGTGTCGTGGACGAAGATGCTGATGACGATACTGGCCCAGAACCACAGCATTCCAAACTCCTCCTTCCGGTCATACACCCGCGTATGTTTGTGGAAAGGGGAGTACACCAGCCACCAGATGACCACCGAAAAAATACTGATCGTCAGCGCGCTGTACAGGAATTCCATGATCACGATCCCCTTTTTCGGTTCCTTGACCTGGATCTTCAGGCGCTTCCAGGGATGCCCCCTCCACACATAAAATACCCCGTAGAGCAGACCGGCGAATACCAGGTAACGTCCCCCGATCGAGACCAGGACCTTCCAGAGCGATTCCATCATATAGCAGTTTTCCTATAAGACACTCTAACCATCCCTAAGGGTGATCCTGGCCGCAGTTTATTTTTTACTCGGTTCACCCTTTATCTCCCTCCGGTTGCCCTTATCCAAGGCACTTTGCCACCAAAAACCAACTCTGCATGCGCCATCGTATTCTCGTACTTGCCCTCATGGCAATACTCCTTCCGGCCACCCTCCGATCGAAATGCCGGGTCGCAAAAATTTCGTATCTTAATTGGAAATCGATTGCTCATGAGAAAATGCCTCCCCCTGGCCATACTGGCTGGCGCCCTCATAGCCTGCACCCCGAAAAAACCCCTCACCGCCCAGCTCACCACAGCCTTCACCAATCACCTGGCAAGGATCGACTCGACCATCACCCTCGACTCGGTAAGGATCATCTGGAACGTCCCCGTCAACGAACGTCTCGCCCGCATCATCGACGATACCGTCTATGTCAGGGAATACAATCGCGTAAAGGCCCAGCTGGCCGGCGCCGCGGCAAAGAACGACCGCGACAGCATGGCCTTCTACCGCTACGAGATCCGGGTGATGGAGCACGAGATCGACTCGATTTCAAAAGCCATCGGCAAAGGCGACACTACCCACAGCTACGGTTCCCTCGTCGCTTGCGCCTATTACCTCAAAAACAAGGACAGAGCAATAAAAGACAGCACCCTCCTGTACATCGATTCCGCCGGCGTCATGAGATACACCGGCTTCATGGACTCCTCCATCGCCCGCACCACCCGGCAGCTCACCACGAAATGATAAAGGAAATCACCACGTAATGATATAGGAAATCACCACGAAATGACAAAGGAATGCCACCCCTCCGCAAACTCATATCCCACCCGCATCGCCGTCGTATCGCAGATCTGTTTGATAATGGATAACCCCAATCCGTTGTTCTCCGCCTTCGCGCCGTTCTTGTAAAAGCGGCGGAAGATCCGGCTCTCATCAAGCGCTTCCCCCATCCCCGTATTGCTCACCCTCAGGCATCGCTCGCCCAGCTGCGCCCGGATCTCCCCATCGGCCACATTATGCCGGATGGCATTGCTAAAAAGATTGTTCAGCAAAATATCCATCAATTCCCGGTTCGCCGCAAGGGAGGTCTCCGCCAGCTCAAAATGACTGCGCAGGCTCCGCGCATGCAAGAGCTCCTGCAGCTGTTGCAGCTTGTCCTGCAATAGCAGATCCAGCCTGATGGTATGAATGGAAGTAAATTGCCGGTTATCGATCTTCGTCAACAACAACAACGACTCCTGTAACCGCGTCATCCGCCGCACCGACCCATAAATGCCTTCCAGCAACTCGCTCTGCCGGTCCGTCATCGGTTCCTGCACCAGCAGGTCCAGGTTCCCCCGGATGATCGCCAGCGGCGTTTGCAGCTCATGCGAAGCATTCTCGCTGAATTCTTTCAGGTTGCGATAGTCCCGGTTCGCATTCTCCGCCGCCTGGGAGAAATGCTGGTTCATCAGCCGGAACTCCTCGATCGGCGACTCGGGATACACCGGGCGCCCCGGTTCGTCCACCTTGAATTCCTGGATCAGCTCCAGGCTCCGGTAAAAAGGCCGCCACAACCGCCGGAGCACACTCCGGTTGATCAGCACAAAAAGGAACAACGTCACCAGGATCGTAACGATCGCGATCTTCGCGATAAGGATGGTCAGATGCCGGGTGCCCTCCAGCGGCTCACTGATCGTCACCTCCCAGGGCTGATCATGCAACAGCAGCGTAAAGCACAGCTTCCGCGAGATATGGTTCTTCAGTTGCTCGGGGATATATTGCATCGTATCGCTCAGGACGCTGTCCCGCAACGCAGCCACCCGGCGAAAATGGATCTGCTGATCGTTGAAGGTACTCACCTCCGGCAGCCGCCCATTCGCCCGCACATAGGCCTCCACCCGCAGCTTGCTTCGCAGCAGTATCGAATCCAGCTCGGTCTGCAACGTCAGCCGGATCAGGAAGAACGAGCTGACGATCACCGCCAGGAACAACACCGTCACCGCCGGAACGATATGCCGGTAATATTGCGTCGTAAGTTTCAAATGGAAAGTTTATAACCCATCCCATGCACGCTCCGGATATAGTCCGGGCAGCCCGCATCGGCGAGCTTCTTGCGCAGGTTCTTGATATGAGAATAGATAAAATCGAAGTTGTCCGTCAAATGCACCGACGCTTCCCACAAATGATCCACGATCGATTCTTTCGTCACTACCCGGTTCCGGTTGTGGACAAAATAGACGAGCAGCTCATATTCCTTCCGCGTCAGCGGTAGCTCCCCCGCCTCCGTGCTCGCCGTCATCGCCACCAGGTCGATCGTCAATCGCCCCAGCGTAAGCAGGCTCCTGCCATCAAAGGCCCGCCGCCGGATCACCGCATTCACTCTCGCCGACAGCTCGGCCAGGTGAAAAGGCTTGGTAAGATAGTCGTCCGCTCCCAGCTTCAGTCCCGCAACCTTGTCATTCAGCGAATTCCGCGCGGAAATGATCACCACCCCATCCGCCTGATCGCTACGCTTCAGCTGCTTCAGCAGGTCCAGCCCGCTGCCATCCGGCAACCCGATGTCCAGGATGATACAATCATAATGACCATGCGCCAGCTTGTCCTGTGCCGTCCGCATATCGGCCGCCGTCTCACAGACATACAGGCTCTGCAGCAGATAATGACTGATATTCCTCGACAGCTCGGGCTCGTCCTCGATAATAAGCAGGTTCAAATTCGGTGGATTAACACCGCAATGCTACACCCCCAGGCCCGTTCCCCCTCAAGCCCGGTATTATGCAATTGTAAAATAAAGCTGTAGGAATTCTGAATGGATTCCGCCGCTCACCGGTACCCCGTCGGCTGCCCCTTGTCCGGGCGGACGTTAATCCAGGTATAGATAAATACCATCATCGACGTTACGGAAGTGATAAGGAACGCCGGGGCGGCGCCGTAACGGGTCCAGATCCATCCGGTCAGCGTGCTGGCGAGTAATGCACAGATGCTTTGGATACCGGTAAAGGTCCCGATGGCCGTTGCCGTGTCTTTTTGGTCGGTGATATTACTGATCCAGGCCTTGGTGATGCCTTCCGTGGCGGCGGCGTATAGGCCATACAGGAAGAATAAGAGAAAATACCACGCCAAACCGCCCGGGATAGCCATCCCCGCATAGACAAGACCGAACAATAGCAAGCCCGCCAGGAAAACCTTCTTCAGGCCCATACGGTCAGCCAGCCCGCCCAGCGGAAAGGCGCATAGCGCATATACCAGGTTATAGAATATATAGACTCCGATCGTTGCCGTGTCGCCATGGCCCGTTTGCCTCATTCTTAACAATAGGAATACATCCGAGCTGTTTACCAGGGTGAATATCCAAAGGCCGGCGACGAGTTTCCGGTAGGGAAGCGGACTTACCGGCAGGTAACGAAGAAAAGAAAAAAGACCTCCCGGTCCCTTCCCCTCACGCGGCGCAGGAGCTTTCTCCCTCAATGCAAAGGTGAAGAGAATGGCAAGGAGTCCGGGGATGAACGCTACCAGGAACAACCATCTATAGCGACCCGGGTGATAGTTTAACCAGACCAGCGCGAAGGCCGGTCCAATGACGGCGCCAAGGGTGTCCATACTACGATGAAAACCGAAAACCCTGCCCTTCGTCTCCTTTGTGGCTTCATCTGATAGCAACGCGTCCCTCGCGCCGGTGCGTATCCCTTTTCCAAGACGGTCGAAGGTTCGTGCAAGTAAGATCCAAAGGGGATAGGTGAAGACAGCCATCATGGGCTTGGACAAGGCGCTTAGGCCATACCCAAGTCGAATAAAGGGAGTCCGCTTGCCGGTATGGTCCGACAGTTTGCCGAAATATCCCTTGCTTAGCCCGGCCGTTGCCTCCGCCAGTCCTTCGAGGATTCCGATAAGCAACGCAGTGAAGCCGATACTGCGCAGATAGATCGGCAGGATGGGATACAACATCTCGCTGGCCACATCGGTCAACAGGCTGATCATTGAAAGGATCCAAATGGTGCGGGTCAGATACTTCATCCGGAGTTTTGCAGGCGATTGATAAGCAATTTACCAAATGTTATCGGGCCAGCCGCAACGCCTCCGCAAACGCATTCGGCAACGGACTCCCTTCCACCGCCCTGGCCGCCTTCTCCACATCGTAGTCAAACCGGACAAACTCCACCCGCAGGCTATCCTTCACCAGCACGCTGGTCTGCTCAGAAAAATGCAACAGGACATAGCCTCCCCGGGTGTCCCCATCCTTCGGCTTGCCGACCGATCCGATATTGATCGCATGCCGGTATCGTTCCCATTCACCAACGCCATCGGTAAGGATCCGGTGATAAGGCTTATGGGTATGCCCAAAACACAGGATATCCGCGTCGGCATCGTGCAGGATCCGTTGCAGGCTCTTCTCCTCCCGGTCCTCGAAAAGATATTCGTTGACCCGCCGCGGACTCCCATGCACCAGCAGCAGGTTGAGCCGGTCCTGGTTGAGCTGAAACTCCAGCCGGATATGCGACGGCAGCGTCCGCAGATAAGCCCGCTGTTCGTCCCCAACCACCTGGTTCGTATAGGAAATGGAAACGGCGCCATTCGCCTTTTCTTCGTCAGTCTTGTAGGCACACCCGCAGTCATCACTCGCCCTGCCCACCCCAAAATCATAGTTGCCCGCAAGGGTAGGGATGCCCCGGCCCCGAATGGCATCGGTCACCTCGTTAGGCCAGACATTATAACCCACCAGGTCCCCCAGGCAATAGATAGCATCCGGCTTCTGTTGGTCGATGCTCGCAAAGAATGCCTCGAGCGCTGGCAGGTTGGCGTGAATGTCCGAAAAAAGCGCAATTTTCATTTTTTGTGATTTAAATAGTTCCAGGTTGGTATCGCACAGGCCGCGCCCATAATGGGTGCCGTTAGATAGATCCAAAGATGTTCAGGATGACCCGAAACCACCGCTGGCGCCAGCGACCGGGCCGGGTTCATCGAGGCGCCGCAGATCGGCCCCGCAAACATCGCCTCCAGCAACACCACCGATCCGATGGCGATCCCCGCAAACAGCCCCTGTTCTTTCGGGCCCGTCGAAACTCCCATGATGACCAGCATCAGGAAGAACGTGAGGATCACCTCGAGGACAAAGGATTGCAGGTCCGTACCCGCAGGCAACGTCGCGCCAAGCAGCGCATCACCCGGGAACAACAACCGCAACACCCCGCTGGCTAATAACGCACCCGTCACCTGGCTGACGATATAAAAGCTCAACGCCCCAGCCGGCAGCCTCCCCGCAAGCGTAAAAGCAATGCTCACCGCCGGGTTCAGGTGCGCGCCCGAGATCTCGCCAAGACCATAGATCATCGCCATCACCACAAGCCCAAACGTAACGGCCACCCCCACGTGCGTCACCGCCCCGCCCGACGCCTTGTCGATCACAATGGCGCCGGTCCCGCAAAAGACCAGCGCAAACGTTCCGATAATTTCAGCAACTCCTCTTCTGATCATGCAAATGGTTTCAGGAGCAGCAATTCGGCCCGCAGCAAGCTGCCGGTTTCTCGGCGTACACCGTAATACTATAAATTCCCGTCCCCGAAGTCTTAAAGATCGCAATCTCTTCCGAACTCAGATATTGGCCCAATATATCCTCCGGCACCGTGATCACTTTCTCCTTCTGCAGACTGATCCCCTCAAACCCCGCAGCGCCGATCAACCCGAGGTAGGCATCCCGCGCGATGGCGCCCGCGATACATCCTGCATACATCTCCGCCGCCTCCCTTATCTTCGCCGGCAGCTCACCCACCAGCACAATATCCGAAATACTGAAATGCCCACCCGGCTTCAACACCCGGAATATCTCCGCAAACACCCCTGCTTTATCCGACACCAGGTTCAACACACAGTTCGAAACCACCACATCCGCCAGATTCGAACCCACCGGCATTTTCTCGATATCGCCCTGCCGGAACTCGACATTATTGAATCCCAGTTTCTCCGCATTCCCACGCGCTTTATCAACCATCGCCGGAGTAAAATCGATCCCGATCACCTTCCCCGTCTCACCCGTCTCCCTCCGCGCAATAAAACAATCGTTCCCCGCTCCCGATCCCAGGTCGATCACTGTATCACCCGGTCTGATCTGAGCGAATTGCGTCGGCAACCCGCAACCCAATCCAAGATCGGCTTCAGGATTATAGCCCTCCAAAGCACTGTAATCATCGCTCATGATATTGTACACCTCCGTGGAACAACACCCCGAGCCACAACACGAGGATTGATTGGTCTCTTTGTCTTGCTGGGCAATAGCGCTGTATTTCTCGCGGACCATGTCCTTTATTTGTTCGGTCGTTTCCATTTATTGATATTTTGTTGGTGAGGAATATTTTTAATTTGCAGGTTCGGTTACCGGTACCCAATAGCTAAGTTGGCTTGCCTCCTGAACGAATTTTTTGATCTGCTCCTCGATCTCGTCCCGGACGGCACGGGTCTGCCCGAGGATTTCTTCCTGCGAACCGGTGAAGACAGACGGGTCCGGAAAGGACCATGCAAGGCGTTTGACGATACCTGGAAAGATGGGGCACCGCTCTGCGGCTTCCCGGTCACACACGGTAATAACGGCATTGTATCGGCTCCCTTTTCGAAAGAGATCGAAGACAGACTGGGTAGGCTTCCCGGTGAGATCTATGCCTGATTCCTTCATTACGGCAACAACGTTGGAATTAAGAGTGCCTGGTTCGAGGCCGGCGCTTTCGGCTTCAAAGACACCCTCGCCGTATTTATTGAGGAAGGCTTCTGCCATCTGGCTGCGGGCAGAATTATGGATGCAGACGAACAGGATGCGATGTTTGGAATTCATAGCCTTTTATTTTTATATTGCTATATTACGATGATTCATATCAAAAAAAACCGGCGGATCATCCGCAGCAGTTGTCTTCTCCTTTATAGGCAGAGAACAACGCCCCGATCTCCTTCTGATACATCGCCCACGCCTTCGGTTCGATACAGTAACAAATACTCGTCCCCTCGATCGTCCCCTGGATCAACCCCGCATTCTTCAGCTCCTTCAGATGCTGCGAAATGGTCGGCTGCGCCAGCCCCAGCTCCTCCACCAGATCCCCGTTGATACACGCATTCGCCTTGATCAGGTGCTGCACGATCGCGATCCGCGCCGGATGCGCCAACGCCTTCATCATCCCCGCCAGCCGGTTCTGCTTATCTGTAAAGATCTCCGATTTGGTCAACCCCATAGTTCAATTGTTTCATTGTAATATTACGATGAATTATTCAGCCTGCAAATTTTTTTTAAAAAGCCAGCTCAAGCCGGTGCACCCCATCCCGGTAGCCCGGGAATATCGGCTGGGGATCTCCGTAGGACTCTGGCAGGGCGCCCTGGTCGATGTCGGCGGGAATATAAGGCATCGGTCGAACGAACTCTACAACACAAAGGCCACCGCCACCGAACCAAATCTCTTCGGCGCAACCGGCAATTCGATCCTCATTTTGCCGATATGATGGCCGATCATCACCGCATGACTGCCGCCGTCCTCCCCCGTGTATTTCTTCGGACCGCCAAATACTTCGGCGACAAAATGGCCTACATGCCTGGGATGGTCCGGCGACATGTTTCGAAACACCGGGCCAATCAGCTCGTCTTTAAGCACTTTATCGTAAAAGATCCGGAAAAGCTTTTGGATGGCCTCTTCGCCGCCGGCCCATTCGTATAGCGTAGGTGTTGAAATGATGATCGGATTTACCCCCGCTAATTTAGCCAAATTGGGCAAGATCGTAAATGCCCAATTGTTTTTCTATATCGGCAACCTTACCCACCATCATCTCGAACCCATCCCCACCAAAATGCTTATGCTCATTATCTTCAAATTCCTCCCCAAGGCTGTCGTATTCATGTTTCGAAACCAGCTTCCGGAACGCGGGGAAAAGTACCGTATCCTCGCGCGCCTCATGCGGCCGGTACATCGTATTGAAATCCGTCAGCAACGAAACCAGCTGCTTCGTCTCATCGGTACGCAGCGCCGGCCCCTTCGTCAACTGCATCAACTGTTCGGTGATCCGCCGCCCCACCTGGTGCTGCCGAAGCAAAGTATCCACCAGGTCCGTCAGCTGCCCGGCCTTCTTGAATCTCGGAAACAGGTAGTCCTCCTCCTGCTTCTCATGGTAGTCCTCCACAAAGCGGCGGATGATCCCCGCCGCCGCATTCAAAGCCGGCAGGTTCGCCACCTGGCCGGAACTCACCTGATGCCGCTCATGATCATAGATCAATAAGATGCGGTTGAGCAAACCATGCTCCTGCATCAGGTCCTCCGGTGGGGAAACATCCTTGTCCTCGCCCTTCCCGCCCGAACAGGCGCTCAACAGGGAAATACCCGTAACCCCCGCAAGGCCTGCCTGTAAACTGCGCTTGACAAAAAGGCGGCGGTCGCCGGCCAAAAAAAAGTAAGTTTTCATACAAAACCCGCCGCAAACGATATACCATGCCGGCCAAAACCCAGCCATCCCCTAAGCGTTCATGGTCAATTTGAAATTCTTTCAGTAGTTTGCAGGGTAGCCACAAATGCCGAAATGATCACCAGCCTCCCGATAAAAGACAAATCCGGCGGTCGCGCGGCAATCACCGTCACCCCTTTCAAACCGGCGATCCGGTGCACTGAACCTCACCGCCATAATGGATATTTCGAGCTGATCTTCCTCAACGCAGGGGAAGGGAGCCATATCATCGACGGCCGCCCCTATCCGGTGCAGCCGCCCGTACTCTTCGTCGTCCGCAGGCACCAAGTGCACTGCTGGGAGTTGACAACCCCCGGCCAGGGCTATGTCCTGATCATCCGCAAGGATTTCGTAGACCAACTCACCGATGGCCGCCTTCGTTCCCTCTTCGCCTCCATCAGCGAGCACAGTTGCCTGCCGCTCGAACAAAGCCGGTCGGTCGAACCCTTGTGGACCGCCCTCCTGGACGAACTGCCCACCAGCCACGAAGAAGTCCCCGAACTGGTGGAATGGATCCTGAAGGCGCTCCTGGGCAAACTCATCGCCCTGGCCCGCCCCTCCGTACCACCCATTCGCCAATCCGGCAGCCTGTACGATCAGTTCCTGCACTTGCTCGATAATGGAAAAACATTGAAACGAACCGTGCAACACTATGCCCATCTGCTGCACACCACGCCGCAGAATCTCAACAACGCCTGCCGCAAAGCCGTCGACCTGCCCGCAACCGGGATACTCGAAAATTCCCTGGCAACAGAGGCCAAACGCCTCCTGCTGTACACCAACAGCACCGTCGCGGAGATTTCCTTCAGTCTCGACTTCAAAGACCCCTCCCATTTCGTTAAATACTTCAAACGCATCACCGGCCAAACCCCCCAGGCCTTCCGCCAGTCCTGACCTAACCCCATCACCCCTACCGTAATTATTTCAAATAGACCATCCTTTCTCCCCCGCTTATCGCATTTTTACCGCACAAACGATCACGATGATCAAAACCTCCAATCAGTCCGCCCTCGCGCTGCTCCTTTTGCGCTGGACGCCGGGCCTAGTCTTCCTCACAGAAGGCATCCAGAAATTTCTCTTTTGGGACTCGCTGGGCGCCGGCCGCTTTGCAAAGCTTGGTTTCTCCCACCCCTCTTTCTGGGCCTCCTTTACAGCCGGCTTCGAGATTGCCTGCGGTTCGCTCCTGGTCATCGGCTGGCTGACCCGATCGGCCACAATCCCCCTCCTCGTCATCATGTGCATCGCTTTCATAACCACAAAGTGGCCCGAATGGATGGAAAAAGGCTTCTGGGTCTTCGCCCATGACTACCGCACTGACTTCGCCATGACGCTGACCTTGCTGGCCGTCCTTCTCTTGGGCGCCGGCAACTGGTCCCTGGACGCAAAAAGAAGGAGGATCTGAACCAATGACAGCAACAACGAACGGCCGAACCCGAAAAGCTCCAAAGAACCATCTGCGCCAACTGTTCCGCCTCTTCCTCCGCCTGGGCCTCACCGCCTTCGGCGGCCCGGCCGCCCACATCGCCATGATGCAACGCGAAGTCGTCGACAAACGCCGCTGGATGGACCACGATCACTTCCTCGATCTCATCGGCGCCACTAACCTCATCCCCGGCCCCAACAGCACCGAAATGGCGATCCACATCGGCCAGGAACGCGCCGGCTGGCGCGGCCTCCTCATCGCCGGCGCCTGTTTCATCGGCCCCGCCGTGGTCATCACCGCGATCATCGCCTGGGGATATCGGCAATACGGCAGCCTGCCCCAGGTCTCCGCCTTCATCTTCGGCATAAAACCCGCCATCATCCCCGTCATCCTCGCCGCAGCCCTGCCTCTGGCAAAAAGAGCCCTCAAAGACGCATGGCTATGGGCCATCGCCATCGCCGCATTGGTCATCGGCCTCTTCGGCGTCAACGAAATTTACGTCATGTTCGGCGCCGGCGCCTGCACCCTCCTGTTCTTCGCCGCCCGCAATCGCGACAACACCCTACAAGGATTCGGCCCCATCCTCCTCCAGGTCCCCGCCATCGTAGTCTCCAACGCCCGCATCTTCTTCGCCTTCTTAAAGGTCGGCGCCATCCTCTACGGCAGCGGCTACGTCCTCTTCGCCTTCCTCGACAGCGAACTGGTCGCAAAAGGCCTCCTCTCCCGCAAAGTGCTCATCGACGCCATCGCCGTCGGCCAGTTCACCCCCGGCCCCGTCTTCTCCTCGGTGACCTTCATCGGCTGGCAGATGGGCGGCTGGAAGTCCGCCGCACTCGCCACCCTCGCCATCTTCCTGCCCTCCTTCCTCTTCGTCGCGCTGTCCCACCCCCTCATCCCCCGGATGCGAAAGTCAAAGCTGTTCTCCGCCTTCCTCGACGGGGTCAACGCCGCATCCGTGGCGATCATCCTCACCGTCTGCATCGATTTTGGCCGCGCGACTATTACCGACTGGCGCGCCGTCGCCATCGCCGCGGCCGGCGCCATCGTCGTTTTCGGATTCCCGAAGGTCAACAGCGCCTTCGTCATCCTCGGCGGCTCCGTACTGGGATATTTGCTCCAACTCCTGTAGCGCCCGGCGCTACCATTTGAATTTGATTCCCCCATTGGCGACAAAACCATCCAACGGGGCATAAATATCCCGGAAAACGGGATGAGTGACGGTACCGGTGTAGATGCTGTCAAATCGGGTCTGCCGGGTATCGGTGATGTTCTCGAAGTTGACGAACACGGAGAAAGAACCCCATATCCGCTCACCCATCAGCCCGAAGGTCCAGTACGGCTTGCCCTGGCCGCCATCGGTCAGCGCCTGCCAGCTGTAATAGTATGCCTCGACGCCTATCTTCAGCCTGTCCTCGATCTCGTACAGGAACACATTGTTGAGCCGGTTCCGGACAGTCAGCGGGTTCTCCATGATAGCAGTGGTCTCTTTCAGATGAGCATCGGTAAACGTATACCCGATATACCAACGGAAATCGTCATAGCTGAATTTTACATTTGTCTCCCACCCCTTACTGTCGATGAAGCCGGGTACATTCACCAGGCGATAGTCGCCCCCTGCCGCATTTTTCAATTCGAGCGGATGGACGATCCGCGTATAAAAGAACAGCTGATTGAAATTAACACTGGCCTTATCGGATATCCTAAGCCGGTAGTTGAAGTCGAGATTGAAGCCATACGAACGTTCCAGCCGGTTGGAGTCGGAACGTATCGGCAGCACATTCCGGAACTGGATCCGCTCGGTCTCCTCGGTAAAAAGGGTAGGGGTCTTGTAGCCCAGACCGCCACCTAGCCGCGACGTTAGGTTCGGAGCCAGCTGAAAAAGCACGGACAGCCGGGGAAGAAAAGCCCAACCGTAGTCGGCAATGTAGTCTCCACGTAAGCCGGCTTCCGTCTGAAGCCAGGAACGAACTTTCCAGGTATTCTGCGCAAAGACGCCGACCGTAGTCTGGGTATAGCTGCGGCTGGGGAAGCTGTCTTGAGGATGCTCCCGAAAAGCATCGGTATAAAGATTCAGCCCCGCAACCCAGTCGCTTTTACCGTCTTTGCGATGAAAAGCCGCCTCCGTATACGTGGAGGACTGGCTTCCATTGAAGGTCGTCCCGGGAACAGTCATCGTCCTGTCAAAATGGTTATAGGCATTCTTGAACGTCAGGCTGCTATTGTCGTTCAGTCGATGATCCAGGCTGAATTGCGTGGACCACCGGCTGCTCTTGTTTCGCTCGTAATAGCTGTGGACACTGTCCCCTTTACCTCCCAGGTATCGGATGTCCCCACCCAGGCGGTTCTCCCAGGTAGCGCTGACCCCCGCGATCATTTTGGTCCTGGGACCCATATTCAAAAACAGCCTGGGCTCGATAACATTGCGCTGGGTCCGCGGAATGGCGGAGAAGACGGTATTACCCGGGGCATACGCCCGGCTGCTGTTCTGCGATGCATAGACAGTGACGCCGGCGCGGCTGAACTGCTGCCCGTAATAGCCATTGATGTCCAATCCGCCGGCCGAAGTCCCGTTGACAAGCATGCGCAGATCCCTCTCAGGGCCAGGCGTTTTGGAGATAAGGTTGACAAGTCCTGCAATGGCCCCGCCGCCATAAAGGGTACTGCTGGCCCCCTTGATGATCTCCACCTGTTTAAGATCCAGCGGCGGCGTTTGTAACAGCCCGAGACCTCCCGAGAATCCTGCATACATCGGAAAGCCGTCCTTGAGAATTTGCGTATACCGGCCGTCGAGCCCCTGGATACGGATGCTGGAGCTGGCCGAGGTGGCGGACACCTGTTGGGTCTGGATACCCGTCGTCTCGTTCAGCATCATCCGGATATCGCCCGGCCGCATGTTCCCTTTTTCTTCCAACTCCTCGCCGTTGATGACTTCGACGCGCGTTGGAATATTGCGAAGGGTCCGGCTGCTGCGGGTCGAAGAAACGACAACTTCACCCATCTCCTCGTGCAAGGGGGCCAGCCGGACAACAAGAGTATCGCCCGGGACAGGAACATTGATGGTAACGGTCGTTGGTTGATAACCTACCTGCCCGGCGCGAAGGACATACCGTCCGGCGGCGATCCGCGGCAATCGCGCGCGCCCGGTGCTATCGGCCGATGTCACGGGTCTGTCATTTAGCGACAAAGTAGCTCCGGGCAGTGGTTCCCCAGTCTGGTTATCTTGAATATGGACAATTATAATGGACTGCGCCATGCCGGTCACAGACAGGCACAGCGCCAGGACAAAGCCGATGGCTTGTTTCATGACGAGGAAATAGTTACAGCGTAAAAAAGGGGGTAATTCGACTAAGCAAGGGCACACCTGGGTGGCTGCCAGATCAATGCATGAAAGTCCGGAAGGGGCTGGCATTTGTAAAATGCCACCTTCACCACCGCCCCGGTTTCCGGCGCCGGCGTTGCCAAATCCACAGAAGGGACGACAAAACCATGGCAACCACCGCAAGCAAAAAAGGGGGAACAAGGCTGGGAGCATTCCTTACGGCCTGTACGGCAATCGTCATTCGCACAGCAGGGTATGCCGTCCAGAACGAGAATGTACAAGGAGAACAGGCAAAGGAAGATTTTCACAAGAACAAAATTAGGGATTTTGTACCTTTGATGAGTTGCAATGGAAGGCATTTATAGTAACGCTTTGCGTCCTGCTCTACGGGATCGAATTCCTGGCTACCCCAGGCATCATGGCCCATTCATGTATGGCGCCCCAGGCCTCGACAGCCCCAACAACCCACTCCTGCTGTCAAAAGCAAAGCCAGTGCCCAAAGCCTTCCAAAGGCTGCAACACTCCCAAGGACTGCTGCCTCAACTGTCCCCTCTGTTACGTCACGCTGCTGCATACCCCCTCTTATAATGTAGAAGAACAAGACCCGCCAAAAGAATACAACCTCTGGGTCTCTTCTTACGTCCATCTCTACCACACTTCCTGCTGGAAACCCCCGAACGCAGCCTGACCTCTCCGACAAGACAAATCAATTGATCAATTCATTTAACTCAAATAAGATGAGAAAGGCAATGGTATTGGCCATGACGGCCCTCATGCTCGCCGGTCCCGCAGCATACGCAGGCGGCGGCAAAGCAAAAGCAAAAAAACAGACCTGCACCCACTGCACAAAACAGAACTGCACCGGCGCTAAATGCGACCAGTGCTGTAAGCACGGGCAATGCACCAAGGCCTGATAAAGCAGAACGGCTCCCCTCGCAGGGAGCCGTTCTTTATTTATGGACGTTCGCCACGCCACTGATCACCGCATCTCCGTCCTGCCCGAAGTATACAGGTACATTTTGAGGGGATCGCGAAAAGGAAGATGCAGATAGGCGGAAAGCAATAAGGAACCGGCTATAACACCTTCATTCCCTTGATATCCTCCGGCTTCGCCTCTACCACACTCACCGCATACCCACCACCCGGTGCACACCACTGCCGCAACCGCGAGTTAGCTGTCACCACATACCGCCGGATGACATAAGCCTGCGGGTTAGTCTTATAATGCGCTCCCGGCCCGTCCGCATACACCGTCGCCAGGTATTTCTTCCCCGGCGCCAAAAACCCAAAGGAAAGCGAAGAGACCCGCGAAGAATCCCCGTTCACCGATCCGACGAACCAATTCCCAGTTCCCTTCGCATTCCGCGCCACGGTAAGATAGGAGCCCGGCTCGGCCTCCAGGTACTTGCTGTCGTCCCAATCCACCGCCACATCCTTGATAAATTGGAAGGCATCCGGGAACCGCTCGTAGTTCTCCACCAGGTCGGCCGCCATCTGCAAGGGCGAATACATCGTCACATACAACGCCAGCTGGTTGGCCAGCGTACTGTTGCAATGCGAATTGTTATGGGGATTCACCTTGCTGATATCCATCTCGAAGATGCCCGGCGTATAGTCCATCGGCCCGCCCAACAACCGCGTGAACGGCAGGATCGTCACATGGTTCGGCTTCGAACCGCCAAACGCCTGGTACTCCGTTCCCCGCGCCGACTCGTTGCCGATCATATTGGGATAGGTCCGCGCAAGCCCCGTCGGCCGCACAGCCTCATGACCGTTCACCATGATATGATAGGAAGCCGCCTTCTCCACCACATACTGGTAATGGTTGATCATCCATTGATCGTAATGATATTCCCCCGCCGGCAGAATATTGCCCACATAACCCGTTTTCACGGCATTATACCCGTTCTCTTTCATCAGCCGGAACGCCGTGTCCAGGCTCCGTTCGTAATTGCGCACCGACGACGAGGTCTCGTGATGCATGATCAACTGGATATGATGTGCATGGGCATAATCCCTCAACTCGGTTAAATGGAAATCGGGGTAAGGCGTCACAAAATCGAAGACCCGATCCTTCATATGCCCGAACCAATCCTCCCAACCTACATTCCAGCCCTCGACGAGTACGGCGTCAAAGCCGTTCTTTGATGCAAAATCTATCACCTTCTTTACGTTCGCATCATTAGCGCCATGCCGGCCGTTGGGCTTCGCGTGGGTATAATCGGTCTTCCCAAGTATCACCGAAGGAAACTCATCCGTATACGCCCAGGTCGATTTCCCCGTGATCATCTCCCACCACACGCCCATATATTTCATGGGCTTGATCCACGAGGTCTCCGGCAGCTTGCACGGCTCGTTCAGGTTGTAGATCATCTTCGAAGCCACGATATCCCGCGCATCGTCGCTCGCAATAATGGTCCGCCAGGGGGACACCGAAGGCGCCTGCATATTCCCCTTGTCACCCCGCGCATCCGGCGTCAGCCAGGATTCGAAGACAAAATTCCGGTCGTCGAGATTGAGCGACATACACGGATAATTCATCAGCGCCGCCTCATGCAGGTTGATATAGATGCCGTCCGCCGTCTTCAGCATCAGCGCGGTCTGGACCCCGGTAGGGGAGAAGGGCGTATAAGAAGCATTCGGCGTAATGGCCGTACGCATCAGCCCCCGGATCTCCGACAGCTTGGAGGTAGTATAGTCGTATTCCTGCGTATCATAATCCCCGGGTATCCACCACGCGGTATGATCCCCCGTCATCCCGAACTGCGTCTTCTCCTCCCTGATCACAAAATAGTCGAGATTGGGCTGTGCCGGGAACTCATACCGGAACCCAAGCCCGTCGTCAAACAACCGGAACCGTATGATCAACCTCCGCTTCGAGTCCTGCTGGTCCAATGTCATCGCCAGCTCATTGTAGTGGTTCTCGATGGTCTTGACCTCACCCCACACCGGGTTCCAGGATTCATTAAAGCTCTTTCGCGCGGAATCCGCGATCGAAAACCCGGCCGTCAGGGGAAGGTCATTCTTCAGTTCGATCCCCAGCCGGCTCGGCCGGATAATTTCCTTCCCCTTATAAAAGAGGTGATACACCGGCGCACCATCCGCCCCAAGGCTGAAATCGAGGCGAAACGCCCCACTCGGCGACGACAGCCGCTGCGCCTGGCCGGTCACAACCGCCAATAGGAACAAAACCAGCGAAAAGGAATGAAAGACGATCCGGCGAACCGGGCGGAAACAAGAGGAAAGGAGGGGCATACGCAAAAGTTTTGATGTTTGTGTATTTATTACACATTATAATGACAGCGCAAACATAAGGGTTTCAAATCATTTACTAAAAAACAGGCTATCGTAAACTTACGAAAAACCTTCGGGAATCCCGTTACCCTAAGTACTTGTTCCTAACGACAGTTAAGTTTATCGCCAAACTATCCATATCCGCGGTCCAAATAGTTGTAAACCGGGCGCGCCCGCCGCATCTTTGTCTTGTCAACAGCAACGAACCGTTTTAAAGTCCAAATAAATCCGTAGCCAAATCCAGATCCAGAAAAACCGTACCCGAATCCAGATCCAGAAAAATCGCACCCGAATCCAAGTCCAGAAAAACCAAACCCTAAGATCCTGATCCAAAGAACCAAAAAATTCAAGGCCCGAAGACCCGTACCCCGAAGCCCAATTCCAAAACCCAAACCGAAAAACCCAAAGAATCGTATCCTCAAATCCAATCCCGTAGAAAACCGTTGCTAATGTCCAAATTCCGAAAATCCGTACCCAACGTCCAAACGCTGAAAACCCAAAGGTCCAAATCCGAAGAACCACAAGATCCCAACCCTCTGAAACTAAACCGATGAAGACACTGTTACCTGTCGAAACCCTTAAGCAGTGAATGAATTAGCCCGCCGTGAGTAACGGCGGGCTCTTCATTTCTATCCCCCAAAATAGTAGAAATCACAAAGGCAGCCGAATAGTAAACGTCGTCCCCTCACCTTCCTTACTATACACCCCGATCGTCCCCCCATGCGCCTGCACGATCTGTCTCACCAATGCCAGCCCCAGTCCAAACGACGACTCCCCCGCCGTACCGGCCCGTTTCGCCTCATCCCCCAGAGTAAACAGTTTCCCCTCCATCCCGGCCGGAATACCAATTCCCTGGTCACTCACGCTGATCTGCGCCGCTCCATTCCCCCGCACGGCGCTCAGCCGGATTTCCGCGCCCTCCGGACTGAACTTGATCGCATTGTCCAGCAGGTTGATCACCACCCGCCAGATCTTTTCCCGATCGATCGAAAGGGTCATCGGCTCGACCTCGAGCCGTAAATGTTGATGCTTCTGTGCTGCCTTGAACTGCATGGTCCCCGTACAGGTCTCCAGCAGTTCGCCGAGTTCCACGGATTCCTTTTTCAATCTACCGGCAGAGATCTCCAGTTGCAGGATATTATTGATCAAGGCCAGGGATTGATCCGTCGCCTGCCTTATCAGCTTCAGCCACGTACGGGTCTGCTCCTCGGCCGGCGGCTGCTGATCCATCATCGTCAGCACCGACGCAATCGCCCCCACTGGGTTACGCAGATCATGCGCCACGGTTTTCAATGTTTGTAAATAACCCGCCTGGCTCTCGTTCAGGGAATGGATCGCCAGCTGCGTCTGCCGGTTCTCCGTCTTCAAAGCCTGGTTCAGCCGGTTCAACTGACTGATATATCCCCTCGACCGCCGCACCCCGCGGACTATCAGCAGCAACACCACGACCAGCAGTCCCGCGGTAAGGCCCGTCAGCAACAGGTACACATTCTTGAGCCGGCCCCGCTGCTCCAGCAGCTGGATCGTATACTGGTCCTCGAGGTGCTGCAATTCATTGGGAAAATTCATCTCCGCCGTCCCCCGGTTGGACCGGTCCAGCGAATCCTTCAAATGCCGCCAGTCGCTGAGCTCCCGGTACGCCTCCTTCCACGCCCCCGTCCTTTCATACCATTCGGCCTGCAATTTCCTCCAGGCAAGCTCCATATCCGCGATCGGCTTCAGATCCAGCGTGGCCCGCACATGCCCCAGCACCTGCTGCGCTTCGGGGAAATGCCGCTGCGCCAGGTGTACCCCCGCCAGCTTGACCATCATCGTCAGCGCATGACCGGAATCGTGACGCGGCCGGAGATTGCAGGCGACGCTTTCCGCAAGCTTGCCATAGGCCGCCGCAGTATCCCGCTTGCTCAATAGAACATCGGCCTGGTTGCCCACCACCACCCCTCGAGCGGTCTCGATATAGGCACGATGCGCCGAATCATCCGCAAACAAGGCCGCATATTTCGCCAGGAAGGCCAGGGTCTTATCGTAATAGAAAGCGGCGCTGTCCCATTTCCCCATGGCCGCATAGCACATTCCCGTATTGTCGATGTCGGACTGCGCCATCGCCATCGATCGGAAGTCCACGCCGCAAATGGAGAACTCCCGCGACGCCTGGATGAACAGGTCCCGCGCATCCGCAAATCTCCCTTGCCGGTAGTTGGTCATGGCCAGCCGCTGGGTATAGTCGGCCATCGTACAGCTGTCCTTCACCGGGTCTATCGCCTTCCTACCCTTGTAATAGTAGAAGAGCGCACTCTCCCGGTTCTTTTCGTACTGGAAGATCTCTCCCTTGTTCAACAGTGCCCGGGCATATTGCCGGGGATATTTTTTCCGCGCCTCGGGCTCCGACAACAAGGCCAGGCTGCTGTCCACATACACCAGCGCATTTCGCAGATCCAGCTTCTCGTAAAAATAGTATTGACCCTTATAGTCATACCGCCGGGTCCGGTCAAGGACTCCCGGGGAAGGGAAGTCCCGGTAAACGGAGTCCAGGTAGGCAAAGGAACGTTCGGGGGAAAGATTCAGGCTGTCCACCTTGCGAAAGAGGCGATCGAAATACTCCGGGTGGTCCGGTGGCAACGGCGCCTCCTCACGGCAGGAGAACAGGCAGAAGATAAGCAAAATGACGAGCGAGCCTCTCACCTGCCGCTAACGACCGGAAACCCCGCCAAAGTATGAATACATCCGGACTTTTTTAATTTTCCTTCACCGGGTACCCATGGTCGATCCAATCGGTCTTGATGTTATGGGAAAGATTCAGCAGCCGCGCATGCTGGAACTTTAGTTCCGTTAGCAGCTTGAACGCCGGCCGCACATTCGGACAACGCGCAAAAGGACAACATCCACAGTAGATGATCACCTCCCGGTTCCGGTCCTCCTTCGCCAGTAAAACCCTCAGCCGCTCAAGATTGGCGGCATCCTTCGCCGGCCCTGCCTCCTGGGAGCCTTTGATAGTCGCCGAAGGGCCAACGCTCACCACCAACGGCGGATGCGCCGAAGGGTGGTTGATTTCCGCCGCAAGATCGGCCGGCTCGACCAATTGCGCCGGCACCCACGGATCGGTCTGCCGGGAAATCCCGCCGGTAAAAGATGCGCCACAAACAAAAGCAAAGGTCAGCAAGACAAACAGTTTATTCATATCAGGCAAGTTTAAAGCTCAAAAGAAAATTTTGAATCGCATCGACACCGCATGATTGCGCACATTCATGAAACAAATATAGGCAAACAACACACCGGATCACCATTCAGATGACCCGGAGAAAAAATAGCCCTCACCCCCGCAGCACCTTCTCCACCTCCGTCCGGTAATTCCGCCCGATCGGCAGCTCCTGCCCATCCACCTCGATGATCTCATGCGTATACGATCGTATCTTATCCATCGCTACGATGAACCCTCGATGCACCCGGATAAACGCATCCGCCGGCAACAACCCCTCGATCGACGACAATGGCTGTTTAGTCACCCACTTCCGGCTCGCCGTCACAATCCGCGAATAATCCTTGAGACTTTCTATGTAAACTATCTCCGCCATCGGTATCTTCTGCGTCTTCCGGTCGACCCTTACCTGGATGCATCGCTCGACAAGTCCCGACGCCCCCGCACCAGGCACGCCCGTCGTTGGAAAGCCCGCCGTAGGCGCAGCCGCACCAGCCAATCCCGCCGTAAGCACACCCGCCGCACCCATCTCCTCGGAAGGCGCCGCCTCCAACACCCGGTTCACCGCCGTCAGGAACCGCTCGAAGGAAATTGGCTTGACAAGATAGTCCACCGCATTCAGTTCGAAACCCTCCACCGCATATTCCCGGTACGCCGTGGTAAAGATGATGCGAGGCCGCTGTTTCAACGTTCGCACAAAGTCCGTTCCCCTGATCTGCGGCATCTGGATGTCCAGGAACAAAAGATCGATCCGCTGCTGCCGCAATCGGTCCAGCGCCTGTATCGCATTGGTACACGTCCCGGCCAGCTCCAACGCGGCGATGCATTGAACATAGTCCGCCAGCACCTCCACCGCAGGCGGCTCGTCATCAACGATCAGGCAGGTTAATTTTCTGGTCATGGGAATTAAGGTAATGGATAGGGCGTGGCTCGAAGCGGCAATTGCATCCGGACCAGGAACCGATCCCTTCCCGGCAGTATCTCCAGCAGGTGGTTCCCCGGATGTAACAGGCTCAGCCGTTTTTGAACATTGCCAAGGCCAATGCCTTTCTTGTCGGACTTCAGACCCGGGGCCGGTCGGTTATTGCTTATCTCCACACTCACGACAAGCCCCTCAATAAAGATACACACTTTTATCCACGGCTTTTCCAACAGTTGGCTCGCGCCATGCTTAAAGCAATTCTCCACCAGGGGGATCAGCAACAGGGGATCGATGCACTTCTCGCCACATTCCCCCTCCACCTGCAGAAGTACGTCCAATCGGTTCCCATACCGCACCCGCTCCAGCTCGACATAATCCCGGATCAGCTTCAGCTCCTTTTCCAGCGGCACTAGCTCGGCCGAACAGTCTGTCGTCATATAGCGCACGGTGGAAGAAAGGTTCTCGACCAGCTCCAGCGCGACCCCCGGCTGGCGACGCGAAAAAGAATAGATGTTGTTGAGCGTGTTGAATAAAAAATGGGGATGCACCTGCGCCTTCAGCAGCAACGCCTCCGCCTGGGCATTCTCCATCACGAGGGCCTCCTTTTCTTTCATCGTCCGGATATAGGTCTTGATGGTCTTCAGGGCAACAAACACGGCTGCCACCGCCGGGGGGCCATAGCCCGTATAACCCCAGAACATCCCCCAGATCGACAGGAAGGATAGATCATGGGCCGCGACGTCCTTGTTCCACTGTCGGCCCATCCACACATTCAGGATCAATAGTCCTATCCAGCACACCGCCGCCAGTGCAAAGAAAGCGGCATATTGTTTCCGCCCGAAGAACCGGGGCAGCAGGTAATACGCCAGCCCGTATGTATACGCCATCTCGAAACCAAGCGTGTAACCATATTGCCACAGAATGCCGGGATCAAAGGAATACCGGTCTTTCAACAGGAAGTTACCGACCCCTTCCGTCACCAATAGATAGAGAACCCGCACCGGCCAGAACACAAGATGCCGGTAATAACGGGCAGGCCCCCTTTCAGCATAGATGAATTCAGCCAGGTTCATGGGCGTCAAGGTTAAAGATGAATTCAACCGGGTTCATAAGCCTCACGGTTGCTGAAGGGATGCGATACCCGGCGGCGTATACCGGTAAAAGAAACGTCAAGGTCCAGCGCAAGATGCAGCAACCGCCGGTTACTTTCCACAGACGTCGTTTCCTCTACCTCCCGGATATCCAACTCATGCCGCCCGGGATAGCACAGCTCCAGCCGCTCGATCACACTCTGCACGGCCTCTGAGTCCTCGAACAGTCCATCCCGCGATGCAGGATATGCCCGGTCCAGCCGGAACGATAGCCGGGAACCTTGCAGCACGATCCGCAGCTGGAGGAAGTTCAATGGCCCTCCATGCCGGTCCTCCCGGCATCGGCTGCTCGCCGCCTGCAACAACGGCAACAGGATCATCGGCGCGAGCCGGGCCCGGCGGATTTCACCCTCGATCCACAGGTCCCCGACGCGGGGAAGACACCGCCTCGCACCTTCCAGCCGCAGGAAATGCTGAAGTATCGTACACTCTTCTTCCAATGGGATCGTGTCTTCCATCCCCTCGTACAACCAGTATCGCAGTAAGCCGGAAAGCTGCAGGATCATCGCCGGCGGATCGGTGGCCCCCGCACGAATATGCGTGGCGATGCTGCCGAGCTGGCAAAGCAGGTAATCGGGTTGCGCCTTTGCCTTCAGCACCCCCAGGCGATTCCTCGATTGAAGCCGGGCCAGCCGGAGATTCTCGCGCCGCTGGTAATACTCGCCCGCCGCGAGTTTCGCGCCCAACGCCACACCACCCGCGATCATCGCATTCTGGCTGTTCAAAAATCCGATCGCAAACACCCGCATCGCAGGAACGGAATGAACGTCACAGTGACAGGACAACTGGAAGAATAGCAGGCCAAAAAAATAGTTCATCCCCGCCGTCAACGCGAATAACAGCATCCCTCCGCCCGCAAAACCCCAATAATTCTTTTTGAGTAGGAGGCGGGGTGCGAGAATATAGAGACAGGCATAGACGCACACAGCACACCCCGGGAGAAAGCATACCGCGCTGGTGAAGGCATAATAAAAGACCTCCGACCGGTCCAGCCCCTTCACACAGTCCGGCGAGATTCCCTGCAGATAGAAATAGGTCCCATACAGTAGCCAGAAAAGCCCATGCCTCCACACCCGGGGCCGGCCCCGCGAAAGCAGCAGGGACCGTATAAAAGACTCGGGTAAAAGCCGGCCGCGGATCATTCTTTTTTTTCTTCAATTTACTCGAAGCCGTAGCAACCACCAACAAAAGACCGCCTTATTCGACCAATACCGTTCGTCGTCGACAAACCGCATCCACCACCCTCACCGCCCGCCCACAACCCGCCCTCAGCATCGATAACATCGGCATCTGTCTCCCCGATCCGGCTATGGACTCCCACCTCAAAAGATTGTAAGTTCGTGTAAAGGCGTTTTATCACTTCAACACCAAATTCATCCAGATGGGAACAAGGGAAAGCTCCATCGGCAAAACCAGTTTCCTGGTCTTCACACAAAACAAGTATTTCACGGTCGCAACCGACTCCATCGCCCTCTTCTACATCCGCTACGCCTCCTCCACGATCGTCTGTTTCGACCGCCAGGAATACTCCGTCAATTATTCGCTGGACCGCATCCAGAACGACCTTCCCGAAGAGCAGTTCTTTCGGTTAAACAGGCAGTTTCTTGTTAGCTTCAGAGCCGTCAAAGAGGTCGAACACTACTTCGCCCGCAAGCTGTGCGTGCAATTGAAGATCCCCTTCACCGAAAAATTATTGGTCCCAAGGGAAAAAGCCAGCGCCTTTCTGCGCTGGCTCGAAAATCGCTGATCCGCGCGGCCCCTCAACGTAGCGACCGGAACCCCACACGGATCTCGTCCGAAAGGAATTTCGGCTGCTCCCACGCCGCAAAATGCCCGCCCTTGGGCAGCTTGTTGTAATGGATCAGCTTGGGATATGCCTTCTCCGCCCAGCTCCGCGGCGCCGGGTACAACTCGTCGGGGAACACACTCACCGCAACCGGGATGTTCACGCCCTTGGCATTGAAATACCCGCCCTTGCCAAAGTATTCCCAATACAACCGGGCGCCGGAGATACCCGTATTCGTCAGCCAGGTAATAGTGATGTTGTCGAGAATATCGTCGCGCGTCAGACCTTCGGAAGCCCCCGCGAAGACGCGCGAGATCAACTCATAGCTGCGGGCGTCATGGTCCAGGAAATAGGCCGCAAGACCAATGGGCGAATCCGCGATCCCATACAGGGTCTGCGGCCGCAACCCCATCTGGTAGCCATAGGCAATACCCTTTTGATAGACGAATTGCAGCCGCTCATAAGCAAGGTGCTCATCCGCCGAAAGACCCGCCGGCGCCGGCGCCCCCGAAAAAGCCGCCTGGTCGATCTCAGCCGGAAAGATCCCGGGCATATTGCTATGAATGCCCAACAGCGCCGGATCCGCATGTACACCCATCGCATCGACGATCACTGCTCCCCAATCACCTCCCTGCGCAACAAATTTTGTATACCCAAGCCGCTTCATCAGCACCACCCACGCCCGCGCAATATGATCCACACCCCAGCCGGTGACGGCCGGACGGCCCGAAAACCCATATCCCGGCATCGACGGGATCACCACATCGAACGCATCCGCAGCCGTACCGCCATGCGCCGTGGGATCGACCAGCGGATCGATGATCTTCATCTGCTCGATGATCGACCCGGGCCATCCATGTGTGACGATCAACGGCAACGCACCGGCATGCTTCGAACGGACATGGATGAAATGAATGTCCAATCCGTCTATCTCCGTAATGAATTGCGGCAGGGCATTCAATTTGGTCTCGATCTTCCGCCAGTCGTATTCTGTCGCCCAATACGCCGCCAGCGCCTGCATCGTGGCCAGCTGTACCCCCTGCGTCGCATCGGGAACCGTCTCCCGCTCCGGCCATTTGGTGGCCAGAACCCGGCGTTTCAGGTCGTCAAGGTCGGCCTGCGGAAAATGGATCTTGAAAGGTCTGATCGAATCGGCCGAAAGGATCGCTTCGGCCACTGGAGCTTGACTCGTTTTCATTGTGATGTATTTTCCTCTAAAATACCCTCGCCGGCCACCCCTCGCCAAGCCCCATCCCCGCAGCCGAACGTATTCACCCCCGAACCGTTCAA
Source organism: Puia sp. (assembly GCF_035546395.1). Classification (GTDB taxonomy): domain Bacteria; phylum Bacteroidota; class Bacteroidia; order Chitinophagales; family Chitinophagaceae; genus Puia. The sequence goes on from NZ_DASZXR010000002.1 coordinate 734,330, forward strand.
TCCCGCCCGCGAAGCGTCATAAACCATCGCAAAGCGCACCCCTCCTCGTCACCGTGGCCGGCGCCGGCATCGGCGCAGCCACCACCATCCGGATGGACGGCGAAATAAAAAGCATCTAGAAAGGTACCGTACCCAAAAACTGCCGGATAGCCGCGCCGATCTCGTTCACATGCGTCTCCAACGCAAAATGCCCGGTATCATAGAATTTGACGATCGCCTTCGGCAGATCTTTTTTAAAGGCCTCCGCACCCGGTGGCAAGAAGAACGGATCCTTATCCCCCCAAACCGCCAGGAAAGGCGGTTGATGTTCTTTGAAATATTGGTGAAAAGCCGGGTACAACGCGATATTGCTCGCATAATCCGCAAACAGGTCCAGCTGCAGGTCCACATTGCCTTCCCGGTCCAGCAGGAACTGGTCCAACAGGTAAGACTCCGGCGCAACAAGACTCCGGTCACTCACCCCGGTGAAATACTGCCATTGCGTCATTTCCGCCGTCGTCATCGCCTTCAGCGCGTTACGGTTCTCCTCGGAAGGGTCCTTCCAGTATTTGCGGATCGGATTCCATCCCTCGCTAAGCCCTTCTTCATAGGCATTGCCGTTCTGCGAGATGATGGCCGTGATCTTCTCCGGGTTGGCCATTGCCAGCCGGTAACCTACCGGCGCACCATAATCGAAAACCTGGATCGCAAACCTCCGCAACTCCAATTGATCCACCAGCCCCTGCACATACTTCGTAAGATTGTCGAAGGTGTACGTGAACTTTTGGCGCGACGGCGCATCCGAGAGCCCGAAACCGATCAGGTCCGGCGCGATGATATGGTAATCACCGTTCAGCATCGGGATCAGGTGCCGGTACATATGGGAAGAGGTTGGAAACCCATGCAACAACAATAGGGTAGGGGCCCCGGCAGGACCCGATTCGCGATAAAAGACAGTCAGGCCCTGCACCTTCGTGCTGCGGTAGTGGACAGTGTTCGTAGACATAAAAACTCGTTTTAAATTTTTAAGAAAGGATTTGATGTTCCCGGCGATTTCAAAAGGATATTCCTCCAGCGCCGGTGGCTGGTATCCTCTTCAGTTTGATTATTTGGGTGAAAACTTTAAAACAGAACAGCTTGTTTTTTAAGTCGCAAAATTTAAAAGAACCTACCAGTCGATTTTTTTGCGGCCTCGACCCACATCCCCCGTCTCGGCGAGATACTTTGGCAAACAAGTCCTCCTTCGACGTAAACAGCTGGTACAGAGCCGACTTGGCAATCCCCGCCTCCTCGACAATTGGATCGATACCGGGATTCGAATACCCGGGCGCAAAAGGAGATGGGACATGGGTTCCGAAAAGGGTAGCCGGGAGGGAACTCGTATTCATGCCCCAAAGTTAGGAGAAAGAAAGAAAACAAACAAGTCTGTTTTCAACCTAAGCAAAACAAATTAGTACTCATACCTGTCCAGCATCTCAAACGCCAGGTCCTTTGCCGTCTGAACCGGCCACACCGCCTTATACACCTTATTGGCTATCAGTGCCCCATCAAACAAAAGATACAGCTGATCCGCCAGCTCTGCCTTCCCAGCAGGTCCCAAAATATCGGCAAATAGCCGCCGCACATTATCCTTTTGCTTTCGGATCTGCCCGATCACCCGCTCTGCATCCAGCGGAATCTCCGAAATAATATTCTGAAACTGGCAGCCATAATAGCCGTCCTGCTGCACCAGCCCGATCAAAAAATCAAACACCGCCAACACCTTCTCTTCAGGCATATCCTTCTGATCAGCAGCCGCTTGCAACGCCCGATCCGTCTCCGCACCCGCCTTTTCCAGGTACGCCATCAAAATATCCTCCTTCGTCCGGAAGGCCGTATACACCGAAGACTTCACCACCCCCGACTCCTCGATGATTTGGTTGATCCCCGTATTCGCATAGCCTTGTTTATAAAAGAGCCGGCTGGCCGTATCAATCACCGCCCGCCGGATCGCATTCTTCCTTTCCGTATGCATGCCGCAAAACTAAGCTAAAATCAGACAAGTCTGTTTTAGTCGTATATTCGGTTAACCGCCACTGCCATATGACCCGACTACTCCTGCTCTTCCTGCCGGTCCTCATCAACGCGAAACCCGCAACTCCGCGATCCGCACGCAACACACCGGCTACCCCAACCCTCATCAACCCCCTCGTCCCCAACCGGGTCGCAGATAAATATATCCCCGCCGCCTACCCAAACATCGGTGGCTACCTGGGCTACCGACTCGATGTCAACCTCAACAAACGCCTCCTCCATATCGACTCCGCCACCATCCTCTCCGGCTTCGAACATCGCCCCGGCTCCCAAACATGGATCGGCGAACACGTCGGCAAATTCCTCTTCTCCGCCTCCAAAACCTACACCTACACCCACGACCCCCGGCTCAAACAACTCATGGACGCCATCGCCCACACCTACATCGCCTGCCAGCAACCCGATGGCTACCTGGGGACTTACCTGCAAGCCGATCGCTGGACCGCCTGGGACGTCTGGGCTCATAAATACGCCATCATCGGTCTGCTGAATTATTATGCCGTCACCGGCTACACCCCCGCCCTCGAGACGGCAAAAAAAGCCGCCGACCTCATCTGCACCACCTTCGGCGACACCCCCGGCAAACGCGATCTCATGCTGGCCGGCGAACATGTCGGCCTCGCACCCGGTAGCATCCTCGAACCCATGGTCGATCTCTATCGCTACACAAACGACCCCAATTACCTCGCCTTCTGTCGCTACATCCTCCGCGCCTTCGAACAACCCAATGGCCCCAAGATCATCAGCCGCCTCGAAAGCACCGGCGACGTCACCAAGGTCGGCGACGCAAAAGCCTACGAGATGCTCTCCTGCCTCCTCGGAATCGTTAAATACTATAAGCTCACCGGCGAACAACGCTACCTCCAGGCAGCCAAAACCGCCTGGCAGGACATCGCCACCCGCCGCCTCTATATCACCGGCACCGCCAGCGATCACGAGGTCTTCATGCCCGCCGGCGATCTCAAAGCCACCAACGCCGATAACATGGGCGAAGGCTGCGTCACCGTCACCTGGCTCCAGTTCAATCTCGCCCTCCTCCAGCTCACCGGCGAGATCAAATACGCCCGGGAGATCGAACGCTCGGTGTACAATCACCTCCTGGCCGCTGAATCCCCGCAAACCGGTTGCGTCAGCTATTACACCGCCCTGCTCGGCGCAAAGCCCTACCGCTGCGACCAGGGATTTTCCTGCTGCCTCTCCAGCATCCCACGCGGCATCTCCCTCATCCCCGAAACCATCAGCGGCGCCATCGACAAAAAATTCACCATCCTGTTATATGAGAATGGCATCGCAAAGACGACGATCCCAACCGCCGACGCCGGCACGATCGCCCTCCAGGTAAAATCCAACACCAAATTCCCCCGTACCGGGATGGTGGATTACCTCATCGCCCCGTCCAAACCAGCCACCTTCCCGATCCAATTCCGCGTCCCCGAATGGTCCGCCAACTTCAAAGCCGCCATCGGGAACAAGGTCTACACCGCACGACCCGGCACCCTGTTGACCATCCAACGCAGATGGATACCCGGCGAACGCGTAAAGATCACCTTCGGTATGCCCATCGAGGTCCTCCCCGGCGGTGCTTCCTATCCGAATGCCATCGCCATCAAACGCGGCCCGCAGATCCTCGCCGTCGACAAAAGCATCAGTGACACGGTATTGCCCAAAAGCTGGACTTGGAAAGAAGCCTTCTACATCGACAAATACATCCTCGTCCCCTTTGCCGAAGCCGGCCAAACCAACGCCGAAGTAACCGTCTGGTTAAATAAATAACCCCATGTACATCATCACCACCTATCCCGTCGCCGTAGCATTCTGCGTCATCACCATGCTCTGCTGGGGCTCCTGGGCCAACACCCAAAAGCTCGCCGCCTCCACCTGGCGCTTCGAACTCTTTTACTGGGACTATGTCCTCGGTATCGGGCTCTTCTCCCTCGTCCTCGCCCTTACCCTTGGAAGTACCGGCGCCCGTGGCCGCCCCTTCCTCACCGACATCGCACAGGCAAGCACCACCGGCCTCGGCTCGGCGATCCTCGGCGGTATCATCTTCAACGCCGCCAATATCCTGCTGGGCGCCGCCATCGCCATCGCCGGCATGGCCGTCGCCTTCCCCGTGGGCATCGGCCTGGCCCTGGTCATCGGCGTGGTCGTCAACTACATCGCCAACCCCGTCGGCAACAAGACTCTCCTGGGCGCCGGCGTAGTCCTCATCGTCATCGCCATCCTTCTCAACGCCTTCGCCTACCGCCGCATGCAAAGCGCCGGCAGGCGCACCTCGACAAAAGGCCTCCTCCTCGCCCTCACCGCCGGCGTCCTCATGGGCTTCTTCTATAAATACGTCGCTGCCGCCATGTTCCCCGACTTCAACCAACCCGAACCCGGCAAACTCAGCCCCTATACCGCCGTCGTCATCTTCAGCACCGGCATTCTGCTCAGTAACATAGTCTTCAACACACTCCTGATGAAACGACCCTTCGTCGGCCCACCGGTCTCCTACAACAAGTACTTCAGCGGCAGTGTAAAGAACCACCTCACCGGTATCCTCGGCGGCTCCATCTGGTGCCTCGGCATGTCCTTCAGCATCATCGCCTCCGGCAAAGCCGGCCCCGCCATCTCCTACGGCCTCGGCCAGGGCGCCACCATCATCGCCGCCGGCTGGGGCATCTTCGTCTGGAAAGAGTTCCGCACCGCCCCAAAAGGCACCGCCCCCATCCTCGCAATAATGTTGTTATTTTACCTCATCGGCCTCGCCCTGCTCGTCGACGCCGGCACATAGCACCAAACCATGAAAATTCTGGTCATAGGCAGCTCCAATACCGACATGGTCGCAAAGACCACCCACCTCCCCGTCCCCGGCGAAACAGTCCTCGGCGGCGACTTCCTTATGGCCCCCGGCGGCAAAGGCGCCAACCAGGCCGTCGCCGCCGCCCGCATGGGCGGCAACGTAACCTTCATCGCAAAGCTCGGCAACGACATCTTCGGCAAGCAGGCAATAACCCAATACGCACAGGAGAACATCGACACAAAGCATATCGTCACCGACCCCGCACACCCCTCCGGCATCGCCCTCATCACCGTCGACGCCCACGGCGAAAACTGCATCGTCGTCGCCTCCGGCGCCAACGCCCACCTCACCCCACATGACATCCAAAAAGCAGAAAAAGAAATGGGGAACGCCTCCTGCATCCTCATGCAGTTGGAAATTCCCCTTGAAACCGTCCAATATGTAGTCAAAAAAGCCGTCGAAAAGAACATCCCCGTCATCCTTAACCCCGCACCGGCCCAACCACTCCCCGATGAACTGCTAAAACAAATCCATATCCTCACCCCCAATCAAAAAGAAGCCGAAATGCTCACCGGCATTCCGGTCATCGATAAGCCCGCCGCCGAAGCCGCCGCAAAAGCCCTCGCCGAAAAAGGCGTCCACACAGTGATCATCACATTAGGTAAATCCGGGGCACTCATACTGGATCAAGGTCAAATTGAGTGGGTACCCGCCCCGGAAGTCCATGCTGTGGACACCACCGCCGCGGGTGATGTGTTTTGTGGTTCCCTGGCCGTAGCCTTATCTGAAAAACATTCGGTAAAAGAATCCGTCATCTTCGCCTGCACCGCCGCCGCCCTCTCCGTCACAAAAATGGGCGCCCAAACCTCCGCCCCATCCCGCCGGGAAGTCACCGCATTTCTACATTCAACTCAAACCCCGCCTCTATAACACTCGCATTCATCTTCACCCACAACTCCCCGCCAAACTCCTCAACAATATCTCTCGCCAACGCGAGATAGAAACCCTCGGCCGGACAGGCCTTCCCCTCACTCGAGATCTTCCCATTCACAACTCGCTCCACCCGCTGACCCAACCGCGAAAAAAGCGACCCCGACTGCAACCGGAAACCAGCCTTGAACACCCCGCCCTCCAACACCAGCCGCTCCACCAGGATCTCTCCGTCTTCCGCCACCTCGCAAAGCCAGTAGAGGATCATCTCCATTACAAACCTGATTTCCGCCTCCGGCAACGCCAGTACCCCGCCATCTTTATGCCGGTCGACCAGGGTAAATCTCCGGGAACACGTACACTGCTTGAACCGGGCGAATAACCCACGCACCAACCGGTGCGTATCTACCCCCGCCAACTTCCGGTTCCGGTCCAGTTGATGCACGATGCCCCATTCCAGCAACGTGTCCAGCACCGTCAACGTCTGTTGGAATTGCCGCGCCGCCCGCGAAGCGATCTCCAGTCCGAAAGCAGTTCCCCGATGGTCTTCCTCGACAAGGTCAAAAAACGACCCGGTAGCATTCAACGGCGTCTTGACCTCTTTCTCCAGCAAGTCCAGCAGCCGTGGTAGTATTCTCTCTTGCAATGCGATGATTGTTTTTAAAAATTTGCGGCTGCAAAGGTGCGAAAGCTGGAATCGGTTACAAATAGTGTAAAAAGTACAATAAGGTGTAGTAGATCGACGACAGGAGTTAGTCAATCAGCTGATGCACAATAGCATAACGTGTCAGCTCGGAGTTGTTGGCAAGATTCATCTTGTGCAGGATCCTCGATCGGTATGTGCTGATCGTCGTCGGCGTCACCGCCAGCCTCTGTCCTATTTCAATAAGGGATAAACCCTTTGCGAGCAATTTCATCACCTCGAACTCGCGGTTGGATAGCAATTGATGCGGTAACTCGGCAGTAGGGCCGTTCACCATCTCCGAAAGCCGCTCCGCCAGCGAAGGAGTAATATACTTCCTCCCCATCAACGCCCGCCGCGCGGCCGTGATCAACTCCGCCGCATCCATACTCTTGCTGAGATAACCGGACGCCCCGGCCTTCAACGCCCGCAAGGCATATTGTTCCTCGGGATGCATGGTGAGTATCAGCACCGGCAACTTCGGATAATGCTTCTTGATATCTTCCAACGCCTCCAACCCGGTCTTTGAAGGCATCGAAAGATCGGAGATAACCAGGTCCCACTCCGATTGCATCACCTTCTTCACAATATCCGCGCCATCGGCCACACACTCGATATGCGCACCGGGAAACTCCCTTTGAAAGATTCGCTCCAACCCCTGCCGCACCACCTCATGATCGTCCGCGATGAGAATTTTCATTCCCTAATGTAAATAAAAGTTGCTAAATTATAAGGTCATGATTATGAGAATCGTCGTATTCGCCATCCTGCTGGCGTCCTGCAGCCACCCGGCCCCGGATCACTACCGCCCAACCTTTGCCATGGCCGCCACAGCCAAGCACGAACTCATCTTCGGCGCCCCCTCCCTCGCATACTATGAGACCACCGACCTGCTGATCAAATACCTCAACGCCCACCTCGACACCGTCCATATCCGTACCGTCGCCTGCACCTCCGTGGAAGACTATGAGGACAGGCTCCGGAAAGGATTCTTCGACTTCACCGCCATCAATGGACCCCAGCTCGTCATCGCCGGCCAGCACGGCTACACCATCGTCGGCCGTATCGCCGATGACTATCGCGCCCTCATCCTCGCTAACAAAGACTCCGCCATCCACACCTTCGCAGATTGCCGCGACAAGACCATCGCCCTGACCGGTAACCGCATCCTCGCCGGTTCCCTCATGCCCCTGATGTTCCTCCGCGAACAGGGCGTCGACGTCAACAATCATCTGAAACGACTCTATTCACCTTCCTATGAATCCGTTCTCCTGGATGTATGTCTCGGAAAATGCGCCCTCGGCGCAGTCTGGACCACTTCCTGGGAAAACTTCCAACGCAAAAGACCCGATCTCGCCTCCCGCCTGGCCGTGAAATGGACAACACCCTCCCTGCCCAGCACCGCCGTTCTGTTCAGAAAGGACGTGAACCCCGGCCTAATCAAAACCATCGCCTCCCTGCTCTTCAACCTCCACAAGGACGAAAAGGGACGACAGGCCCTGCAACGCGTCGGCATCGGCCGCTTCGAACCCGCGGACAGCACCACCTACCGCCCCGTGAAAGAGTTCCTCCGGAAATCCGATTCGCTGATCCATTAAACGCTGACTCCATTATGTCGCAACTCTTCTGGCCAAAGAAAATTCGCACTCAGCTGATCCTCGGCATCGCCCTCGTGCACCTGGTCCTCATGTCGGTCTTCGTCGCCGATCTCCTCAACCGCCAATACACCTTTCTCGTCCGCCAGGGCCAGGACCAGGCCCTCGGTCTCGCGCACGACCTGGCCATCAACGCCAACATCTATATCGTCGGCAACGACTTCGACGGCCTCGAACGCATGATCCAGTCTTACAAAGACTTCCCCCACCTCGAATACGCCATGATCCTCTCTCCGGAAAACACCGTCGTCTCCCATACCGACCCCGCCAACCTCGGTAAGACCGCCACCGACAGCATCAGCCGGTCCATCGGCAGCCAACCCAAACCGCGTATCCTCACCCACGACAATCACATCCTCGACGTCGCCGCACCCGTCATCCGCGACAAAGCCCTCATCGGCTGGGCTCGCGTAGCCATCAACCAGGACTACATCTTTGGCAACCTCGCCGGCATCGTCGAAAAAGGCATCCTTTATATCCTCATCGCCATTGCCACCGGCGCCATCATCGCCATCCTAATCGGCAAACGCCTCACCGGCGGCCTCTATAAACTCATCGCCGCCTCCGAAAAGATCCGCAGCGGCGACCACAACATCCGCGCCACCCGTTCCGGCGGCTATGAGCTCGACCTCCTCGCCACCACCTTCAACCGCATGCTCGACGAGATCGTCGCCAACGAATCCCGGCTAAAGGACAGCGAAGCAAAATTCCGCTCCCTCGTCGAACAAAGCCAGGTCGGCGTCTACATCGCTCAGGATGAGAAATTCGTCTATGTCAACCCCGTCTTCGAACAACAAAGCGGCTACGCAAAAGAGGAATTGATCGGCAAAGCTACCTTCTATATGCTCGTCCACGAGGAAGACCTCCCCCTCGTCCGACGGAATTACGAACAACGCATGTCCACCGGCCGCTCCACCGACCGCTATGTCCTCCGCGCCATCCGGCGTGACGGCGCGATCATCTTCGTAGAAGTCATCGTCTCCACCATCGTCTACAACAACGCCCCGGCCGTCATCGGTTCCATCATCGACATCACCGACCGTCTCCACGAGGAGAACCGCATCAACAAAGCCGTCATCGACGCCCAGGAACGCGAACGGATGCAGATCGGCATGGAGCTCCACGACAACGTCCAACAACTCCTGGCCGGCTCCATCCTTACCCTCGACTATGTCCGCTCCCGGATCGCCGCAGGCGGGAACCCGCAAAACATCGCCGATCCCGAAGCCCTCGACAACGTCAAAGCCTATATCAACGAAGGCATCACCGAACTCCGCCGCCTCTCCCACCAGCTCGCGCCCTCCATGCGCCTCCCCGGCAACCTCTCCGAAAAAATTCACGCCCTCGTTCAAACGATGAACATCGCCAACTCCTTCGAATCGGTCGAGATCGAGGTCGACGATTTCGACACCCCTCTAAACGCCGAGGTCCAGCTCGCCTTCTATCGCATCCTCCAGGAACAACTCACCAACATCCTCAAATACGCCGACGCGACAAGGGTGTCCATCCGCGTCAAAAGGGTAGGACAGCAGATCATCCTCTCCATCCGCGACAACGGCCGCGGCTTCGACCCCACCGAAAAACGCGAAGGCATCGGCTTCGAAAACATCCGGCGCCGCGCGACCGCCATGGAAGGAACGCTAAAGATCAATTCATCCGCCGGCGCCGGCTGCGAGCTCTCCCTCCGCGTCGGAGCATTTTGAGCCGGCTCGCCGGCGCCCTCGCCAACCCCATCCGTAGCCTCCGCACGGAGTGATTTCACTCCGGGAATCCCCGCTTTTACTCTATTCCCCGTACAACCACACGGCGATAGACTACCTTTATGCGAAGCAACACCATCGCCATGAAACTCGCCCTTTTTGCCGTATTGCTCGGGGTGGCCAGCACCACCACCGCCCAGCAAAGCCAGCTGTATGACAACACCACCTACAAAGCCATCTACTTCAAAACGGCCTGCGATCTCATCGCAAAGACCCCCGACCTCCTCCTGCTGGACGTCCGCTCCCCGGGAGAATACGCCGACACCAGCCGCTTCATCGCCTCCCGCATCGGCCGGCTAAAAGGCGCCGTCAATATCTCCATCGACTCGGTTAAAATACATTATAACGATCTGCTGCCCTACAAAAACAAACCCATTCTCGTGTACTGCTCCCATAGCATGCGCAGCAGACGGGTCAGCAAATTCCTCGCCGACAGCGGCTTTACACAGGTATATAGCCTCAACGGCGGCATGACCGAGATCTCTCGCGAACCCAACGCAGCCTTCCCCTGCCGATCCTCCCTCTATACGACAAACGTTCCCTACCGGCTGATGGGCCCCGAAGACGCAGCCAACTTTATTAAAAATAGAAGCAATGTCATCATCGACGTCCGGCCACCCGCCCAATTCAACGGCACGGACACCATCGAGGCAAACAACATCGGCCGGATAACAAATGCCGTCAATGTCCCCGCCGAAGGATTCGACCCCGCGTCCCCCGGCCTGGAAAAATACAAGGACAAACCCATCCTCGTATACGATCTCTATACCGACCGCGCCATGACCGCCGCCGCAAAACTAAAAGCAGCCGGCTTCAAAGACGTAGCCGTTCTCTTCGACGGCTTCGACACCTTCCTGCTCAGCTTCTCCTCCTCTTCCGCCACCCGCAGACAATTCGTCACCGCCGCACCCGCCTGGAGCCCCACCGGCGTCCGCGAAGCGATCGATCTTATCAACCAGTCCGCCATCGTCGCCGACGTCCGCCCCATAGAAGAATTCGGGAACAAAGCGACCCCAACCTACCACAACCTCGGCCATCTCAAAAATGCCGTCAATTTCCCCACAGCCGCCAAACTGGAAGAATACCTAAAAGACAAACCCAAAAACACCCCCGTCCTCGTCTACGCCGGCTTCTCGGCCGCCAACCGGCAGATCAACGGCGGACCCGACCCGGCCCCACTCTGCAAAAAGCTCGCAGCCGAAGGTTTTACCAATATCCACCTGCTGTACGACGGCCTCTACTCCGTGGTATGGGCCTCCGCCAACGTCGACGGTCAGCAGGACGCAAAGTCGATCCTGGTGGATCACGAAGGACTCTATTAAAAAAGCGCCATCTTTGCCAAATGATCATCCCGTTTAAAACCGCGGTGGTGCTGAGTACCATTTTCATCTACTCGAGTCTGGGGATCTATTTGAACTACCGGTCCGGGATCCTGTTCAGTGGCCTCAACATCAGCCTTTTTAACCGGCGACGCCTGGCCGTATGCTGCATCTTCTTATGCTTTTACATGGCCCTCATGTCCTTCTACCCCTGCTACAACGATTTTACCACCTTCAAAGAATACCTCGCCTGCTCGGGTCTCCACCTCCTCCGCTCGGCCTTCTTCGTATTCCTTCCCGTCACCGTCATCATGTACGTCGAACGATGGCTCACGAACCGGCCCGGGTCCTTTCTCGCCAAACGGCTTATCATCACCGCGCTCATTTTTTTCTTCCTCACCTCGACCAATATCTGGATGGCCCTCCTCATCCCACCCAACCATCGCCAGGCCACCATCACCTACACCTTCCTCGTCTCCCTGCTCTTCGGCGGCATCGTCTCCTCCATCTATATCAACATCAGCTACGCCGCCCTCGCCGAGCGCCGCCTCCGCTACGAACGCGAATGGGAGCTTTCCCGTCTCAACGAACAAAAGACAAAAGCAGAGCTCGAAGCGCTCCAGGCAAAAGTGAACCCGCATTTCTTATACAATACCCTCAATTCCATTGCCGAGCTTTCCCTCCATCAGGGCGCCAAAGCCCGCCAGATGACGATCGCCCTCGCCGAGCTCTTCCGCTACAGCCTGAATAAAAAGAATGAAACGCTCATCTCCGTCGAAGAAGAGGTCGAAATGGTGGAGAACTATTTGACAGTCGAAAAGATCCGTTTCGAAGACAAGCTGGAAGTGTCCATCGAGGTCGATGAATCGGCCCGCCACCTCAAAATGCCGAAATTCATCCTCCAACCCCTCGTCGAGAACGCCGTAAAACACGGCCTCAGGGAAGCCGGCAAAAAAGGCGTCATCCGGGTCATGATAAAAAGCGACGCAGGCCGCATCGACATCAACATCCATGACAACGGCTCCCCCTTCCCCGAAGACATCCGCACCGGCTACGGCCTCAAAAGCGTCATGGACAAGCTGAATCTTTTCTACCCGGGCAAACACACCATTTATTTCGAGAACAACCCGTCCAAACAGGTATGCCTAAGCTTTACACAACGGTGATCATAGAAGACGAACCGCCCTCCCGGCGCCTCCTCAAGGAGCTCCTTGCCGCCTACCCATCGCTCATCCACCTCGCCGGCGAAGCCGCCGACGGCGCCAACGCCATCACACTCATCAACACCCTTAGACCCGACCTCGTCTTCCTCGACATCCAACTCCCCGGCATGCTCGGCCTCGACGTGCTGAAACGCCTCAACTATAACCCCTATGTGATCTTTACTACCGCCTACGACGAATATGCCATCGACGCCTTCGACGCACTGTCCGTCGACTATCTCCTCAAACCCCTCAAAGAAGACCGCCTCGCAAAAGCGATGATCAAGCTGCAAACGTTCACGCAACCTGCCACGCCCGAATGGAAAGTCCTCGAATCCTTTGGGCTCCCTCACCCAAAAAAGGAATCCACAACACTCTCGGTTAAAAGAGGGAATAAATTCACCCTCGTCCAACTGGCGGACATCGCCTACTTCGAAGCCTCCGACAAATACACCTTCGTCCATACGGCCAACGGCCAAAAACTCTTCTGCGACCACATGCTCGCCGTACTCGAAGAACGCCTGCCCCCCGATTTCATCCGTGTCCAGAAATCCTATATCGTCAACAGGCAAAAGATCGTCGAACTCCACAAGTACTCCAATAGCCGGTACACCCTTATCCTCAACAACCGCGACTTCACCCGCATCGTTACCGGCCCATCCTACCTCGCCGTCATCAAAGAAGTCTTCGAGGTGTAGAATTTCCCCTCAATCCATTATATTTGGGAATGAACCGCCATATCCCAGGCCTCTCTCGATTGCTGCCATTCGTTCTTATATTGAGCCTGTCCACCGCCCAAAGCCGGGCCCAGACCACCCCCGGCCCCACCACCATCACCCAATGGCAATACGGCCGCAACGGCGCCGTCTCCATCACCTATGACGACGCTTCCCGCCACCAGTTCACCCGCGCCCTGCCCCTCATGCAACGACTGAGACTTCCCGCCACCTTCTTCGTCATCACCGGCCCCATCACCGGCTCCCAATACCACGGCAAATTCGTCGGCCGCCCCGTCCAGGACATTATAAAGGAATCCGCAACTATCCCCACCAACGAACAGAACTTCCTCGAACGCTGCTCCGCCGCTGGCTACCTCGGCTACCAGGGCACCATCGGCTTCCATACCCGCGCCGGCGGCCTCTACTCCTCCGGGAAAAAACAACAGGCCTTCCACTGGATGGACAGCCTCTACGCAAAAGTTCGCAACGGCGACTTCAAACCCGGCTACGAACCCTGCCCCGAATACAAGGAGGCCGTCGGCTCAAGCTGGGAAGATTTTCGCAAAGACGCAAAAGAAGGCTATGAGATCGCCAGCCACTCCATCACCCACGCCACCATGCCCGGCCTCGACGAAGCCAATATCAAATACGAACTCGAGAAAAGCAAGGAGGAGATAAAGGACCACCTCGGCGAAAAATATACCTTCTCCGCCGAAGTGCCGTATGGCTACGAGGACGAACGCGTGATGCAGATCGCCTATAACATCTACCCGGCCCTCCGCAACCGTATGCCCGAACCCTTCCTCAAAGAGATCGACCGCGCCAGCAAGGTCCTCCCGCATCCCAGCGGCAAAGACTACGTTCAATGGCAACGCGGCCCCCTCCACGCCACCCCGCTCGAATTGATGAAGTCCTGGGTCGACACCGCCGCAGCCAACAAAGACACCTGGCTCGTCCTCGTCTTCCACGGCATCGACAGCCTCGGCTGGGAATGGACACCCATCCCAAAGCTCGAAGAATACTTTAAATACATAAAGGAAAGGGAAACCAAACTCTGGATCGCCACCTTCGGCGACGCCACCAAATACATGCGCGAACGCGAAGCCGCCAGGGTCGTAGCCACGGAAACCACCGTGACCCTCACTCATACCCTGGACAAAACCATGTACGACCTCCCCCTGACCCTCAAAACCTATATCCCAAAAGCCTGGACGAAAGTCACCGTCACCCAGGGCAAAACCACGCAACACCCCGCGATCCGGCACGACGACAAAGGCCCCTATATCCTCTATCAACTAACTCCCAACACATCCCCCGCAACCCTGCACCAATGAAACGCAACTATTACATCGTCGCCCTGATCATGCTCACTTTCTTCGTCATCTCGTTCCTCACGAACGTCATTGGCGCCCTCAACCCCGACTTTATAAAAGGATTCGATCTCAGCCTCACCCTCGCCGCCTTCCTCCCCTTCGCCTTCTTCATCGCCTACGGCCTGGTCTCCATCCCCACCGGCATGCTGCTGGAAAAGTACAAAGAGAAAAAGATCATGATCGCCGGCTTCGTCGTCTCTTTCATCGGCTCCCTCCTGCTGGCAGTCATCCACAATTATCTCAGCGCCATCATCTCCCTCTTCCTCATCGGCTGCGGCATGGCCATGCTCCAGGTGGTCATCAACCCCCTGCTCCGCACCTCCGGCGGGGAAGAACACTATGCCTTCAACTCCGTCCTCGCACAACTCATCTTCGGCGCGGCGTCCTTCGTCAGCCCCATGGTATACTCTTACTTCGCACAAAATTTAAAAGGCCAGACCACCGGCCTCCTCGGACTCTTCACCAACATCGTACCCGCCAACCTCCCCTGGATCTCCCTCTACTGGATCTTCGCGGTCATCTCCCTGCTGATGATCCTCGTGATCAAAATATCGAAATTCCCAGTCGTCCAGCTAAAAGCCGACGAGACGGCCGGCCCCCTCGAGACGCACCTCATGCTCTTCAAGAAACGCACGGTCGTCCTCTTCTTCATCGCCATGATCGCCTACGTCGGCACCGAACAAGGCATCGCCAACTGGATCTCCAAATTCCTCGAGACCTATCACCACTACGATCCCCAGACAAAAGGCGCTGACACCGTAGCGTACTTCTGGGGATTGATGACAGCCGGCGGCGTCCTCGGACTCTTCTTGTTAAAGATCCTCGACAGCCGTAAAGTCCTCGTCAGCTTCACCATCGCGGCGATCGTCTGTCTCTCCGTCGCCTTCTTCGGCAGCGGCCCCGTCGCCCTCATCGCCTTCCCCGCCGTCGGCTTCTTCGCCTCCGTCATGTACCCAGTCATCTTCTCCCTCGCCCTCAACAGCATCGACGAACACCACGGCTCCTTCGCCGGCATCATGGTCACCGGCATCATCGGCGGCGCCATTGTTCCCCTCATCATCGGCGGCCTCGGCGACGCCCTTGGCCTCCGCACCGGGATGTTCTTCCTCTATATAACCCTGGGCTATATCCTCAGCGTCGGCTTCTGGGCCCGCCCCCTGATCACCAACCAAACCGTCTTTAACAAAAAGGAGAAACAATGAATGTGATAGGCATCGACCTTGGAGCAACAAATATCCGCGGCGCGATCGTTTCGGACAATTCATTGTCCGAAATCACATCTATACGCATCCACAGCGACGGCGCCGTAGGAGCCGTCCTCGAAGATATCTATCAAACCATTGACCCTCTCATCAACAAGGAGATAGCCGCCATCGGCATCGGCGTCCCCAGCGTCGTCGACACAGAGGAAGGAATAGTATACGACGTCCAATACATCCCCTCCTGGAAAGAAGTTCCCCTCAAACAGATCCTCGAAAAACGATACAACAAAAAGGTCTTCGTCAACAACGACGCCAACTGCTTCGTCCTCGGCGAATACTACTTCGGCAAGGGTAGGGGAGCCCAGTCCCTCATCGGCCTCACCATCGGCACCGGCCTCGGCGGCGGCGTTATCATTCATAACAAATTATACCCCGGCCGCAACTGCGGCGCCGGCGAATTCGGCCTCCTGCCCTACAAAGACAATATCCTCGAATACTATTGCAGCGGCTCCTTCTTCAAAAACGTCCACGGCCTCGACGGCGTCCAGGTGTCCGAAGCCGCCAAAAAAGGCAACGCCAATGCCCTCGCCCTCTACGCCGAATTGGGTACCCACATCGGCAACGCCATTAAAGCCGTTATATATACCTATGACCCGGAACTGATCGTCCTCGGCGGTTCGGTCGCCCAGGCCTTCGATTGGTTCCAAAAGACCATGTGGCAGGAGATAAAAACCCTCGCCTACGGCAAATCCGCCGAACGTATCCGCATCGAAATTTCTAATCTAACCAACAGCGGCATCCTCGGAGCCGCGGCACTCTACTATGATGCACAGTAAATCACTATTCCGCCTCGGCCTCATCGCCGCCCTCGCCCTGGTCCTTACCCCCGCCTTCGCACAACACAAAAAGAAGCGCGTCGCCAAAAAACATTCCAAATCCCATTATAGCGAAGCCCTGCCCTCCGCCGCCCAGCTCGCCGCCAACTCCAATATCCTCCTAAAGGACGGCTGGAACATGCAGTCCGCCACAAAGGTCACCGCCAACGGCGCCGCCATCTCCCAACCCGCCTTCCCTACCGACGGCTGGTACAAGGTCTCCGTCCCCACCACCATCATCGCCGGCCTCCTGGCCAACAACGTCTACAATTTCGATCCGTTCTATGGAATGAACCTCCAAAAACTGAATGACCCGCAATTCGACTCTCCCTGGTGGTTCCGCAAAGAGTTCACGATCCCCAAAACGGAGATCGGCAAGGACATCGTCCTCCGGCTCCACGGGATCAACTATAAGGCCAACGTCTGGCTCAACGGCGTGCTGATCGCCGACTCCAACGAGGTCATGAATCCCTTTCGCATCATCGAGCTCAACGTCACAAAAGCCGCCCGCCCGGCCCGCGCCAACGTCCTCGCCCTCGAGATCCGCCGCCCCATCGACCCCAACAAACGCGGCGGTGACCTGGCCATCGACTACGCCGACTGGATCCACTATCCCCCCGACTACAACGGCGGGATCGTCAACGACGTCGAAGTGAAGACGTACGATCGCGTCGGCATCGAATACCCGCTCGTGGCAACCCATTTCGACGGCCCCTCTCTCGACCTCGCCCACCTCACCGTCGACGCCCTCGTGACCAACTATTCGGCCAACCCGCAGGATGTTACGATAAAAGGCCGCATCAACACCAACATCAGCTTCGAGAAAAGAGTCCACCTCGAAGCGAAGTCCATCAGCAACGTCACCTTCACCCCCGCCGAATTCCCCCAGTTGGATGTCCGGAACCCCCGCATCTGGTGGCCCTGGCAATACGGCTCCCCCGAGCTCAACCACCTCGAGATCGAGGCCATCCATGAGAACACCGTCAGCAACACCATAAAGGAAGACTTCGGCATCCGCGAGATCACCTCGAAACTCATCGACGACAAATCCCGCGTCTTCATCGTCAACGGCAAACGCATCGTCATCCGCGGCGCCGCCTGGTCCCCCGACATCTTCCAGCGCCGCTCGCCAAAACGCCAGGAACAGGAGATCCGCCTCTACCGCGATATGAACATGAACATCGTCCGCTCGGAAGGGAAGATGGAGGACGATAACTTCTACGCCCTCTGTGACAAATACGGCATGCTCGTGATGACGGGATGGATGTGCTGCGGCGCCTGGCAATACCCCGAGAACTGGGACGCGGCAAAACGCGCCTCCGCCATGGCCTCGGACAGCAGCGTCATGTACTGGCTTCGGAACAAACCGAGCCTCATGGCCTGGCTCAACGGCAGCGATATGCCGCCCCGTGATACCACCGTCGAACGCGACTGGCTCGACATCGAGGCCGCCCTCAAATGGCCAAACCCCATCGTCGCCACAGCCAATGAAACCAAATCAAAAGTGTCCGGCTTCAGCGGCGTAAAAATGGACGGCCCCTACGAATGGGTGCCCCCCATCTATTGGGAAACGGATACGGCAGAGAGACATGGCGGCGCCTATAGCTTCGCCACCGAGATCTCACCCGGCCCCTCCATCCCCCCGTATGAAAGCCTGGTAAAGTTCATCCCCAAAGACTCCCTGTGGTTCACCACGGCCACCTGGAAATACCATTGCGGAACAATGACCTTCGGCACCACCGACGTCTTCAACGACGCGCTCCAGGGCCGCTACGGCAAAGCCGTCGACATAAAGGACTATATCGCCAAGGCCCAGGCGCAGGACTACGAAGCCCACCGCGCCATGATGGAATCTTACGGCCTCCGCAAATACCACACCGCCACCGGCGTCGTCCAATGGATGGGCAGCAACCCCTGGCCCGGCCTCATCTGGCACACATACGACTATTACCTCTATCCCGCCGGCACCTACTTCGGGATGAAAAAATCCATGGAGCCGCTCCATATCATGTACTCCTATCCCAACGGGGAGGTATACATCACCAATTCCCTGCAACAACGATTCACCGGCCTCAAAGCCGAGGCGGCCATCTACAACATTGACGGGACCCTCAAGTTCTCCAAACAGCTCACCACAACCGTCGAACCGGACAGCATCACGAAATGCCTGACGCTGCCGCCCGTCAGTACACCCGCCCCGACCACTTACTTCCTCCGACTCCAGCTCGCCGACGCCAACGGCGCCGTAAAAAGCATCAACTGGTACTGGCTCTCGACAAAAGGCGACACCCTCGACTGGAAGAAGTCCAAATGGTACACCACCCCCCAAACCGCCTACGCCGACTACTCGGCGCTTCAAAACCTCGGTAAAACAACCCTCAAGCTCGCCGTCACCGCCGCCCCCAAAAAAGGCGACAGCGCCGTTCACAACATCACCCTGACCAACACGGGTAAGACCGTCGCCTTCCAGGTCCACCTTCGCGCCCTCAAAGGCCGCTCCGGCGACGATATCCTGCCCCTCATCTTCAGCGACAACTATATCGAACTCGCCCCCGGAGAGACGCGCACTCTTCAATGCACCTATGAAATCCAGGATGCCGCCGGCTCGTCGCCCTACTTCCTCGCCACCGCCTGGAATGCCGGCGAAGTCGGCGAGGCCGCAGCAGCCGCCGCCATAAAGCCAGCAGCAAAAAAGCCAGCCGCAAAAAAGAAGACCCGCCGGCGAAGCAACTAAATATTGATAGAAACAAATCCACCCACCCGCGCCGCAGCCGACACCACCAACCCTCTCGCTACCGTCAGCATCCAGGCGGTGCGTGCGGCTCTGGTCAACCCCATTAAAAGTCTGCGTGGCGAATAAGCCATTCCATCAACCGCGCCCCCTCATCATCAACCCCGATCCCGCAATTGGATAGCAGGACTACGGCAATCTTCTTTTTCACATTGATCCCGATATAACTCCGATACCCCCCCGTACCGCCATTATGGAATAAAATCTCGTCACCCCACACAGAAAGAAAGATCCAGCCCAAACCGATCCGGTTATGCCCATCATGGAAGGTCTCTGTCTGCGTCAACTGCATCGCCCTGGCAAGAGAAGCCGGAACACCCGGCTCACCCACCTCCGCGGCGGCATATTTCAACATATCCCGCGCCGTACTCCGGATCGCCCCCGCTCCCGCAAACGCAGCGGAAAGATTCCACGGCCCGTTATAATTTCCTTTGTCGTCATATCCACTCGCAAACCGCGCAGAGTCCACGCCGCGGATAGTCACCCGCGTATCGCTCATCCCCAACGGACCGGCGACCAGCGACAGCAACAACCCCTCATAACTCTTCCCATACATCTTCTGCAGGATAGTTCCAAGCACTCCGACCGCGGCATTGGAATACTCGAACCCGCTACCCGGGGCGCGACCCAATTTCAGCTCGCGTAAGAAGCCATACAGATTGGCCACCGTATAGCTCGCATACGGATCGTTCGCCTTCACCACCGTCGACTGGAAATGCCAGGGCATCCGCGGGATGCCGCTCGTATGATTGGACAGCATCCGGATCGTCGCTACCTTGCCTTCGTACTGCAGGGAAGGAATGCTGTCCGGAAGATATCGGTTCACCGGATCGTCCAGCTTTATCTTCCCCTCACCCACCGCCAGGGCCAGCATCGTGGCCGTAAACGTCTTGCTGATCGACCCGATCTCGAAAAGGGTCCCGGCCTCGGGAATTTTTCCATTGCCCTTCACCGTTTCCCCATAGCCATAGAACGAAGTCTTGCCGTTCCTCAGGATGCCGATGCTCAGCCCCACCGGCGGCAGCCGCCGCATATAGCCCAGCGCCACCGAATCGACAAATTTGTCCTGCGCATTGGCCAGCGGATTATTGCTGCCGATTGCGCTCGTCTTCCTTTCGCTCTCATCGACATAAGGCTGGAAAGCAAACGCATATAGCTTTCCCAGCGAGTCCAGCCCGACGACCATCGTTAAGACCGTCGACGCAAACCCGACCTTGTAAAAGGTTATCTTATCGGCATTTTTGATGATGCTGTTTCCCTTGATCTCCCCAAGCGGAAACAAATTGTTGTTGCTGATATTCCTGAAAGCATCTTCCGTGATCTGCTTCCGGAAACCCGCTCCCGTTAAAGAATAGAGCGAGTCCACGGCCTTCTCGTTCACATATTTTCTTACCAGCGCAAAAACACTGTCGTTCTTTTCCTGTACCGTTTTTTGCGCGGGGCCCGCAATGGCCATGACCAGCAGGAACAGCAGGATGGCGCTACTTTTTTTCATGGTAGGTTGTTTTCCTAAATATACGCACCTGGGTCCGCAATTTGCAGTAGTTTACAGCAAACAATAAAACATGCAAAGGATCAGCCCATTCCTCTGGTTCGACCACAACGCCGAAGAAGCAATGAACTTCTACCTCTCCATCTTCAAAGACTCAAAGATCATTCGCAGTGCTAATACCCCTCAAGGCGCACCCGGCCAGGAAGGCGCCCTCCTGGTCGCCACCATCCAGCTCGAAGGCCAGGAGATCACCCTGATGAACGGCGGCCCCGGTCACCCCCTCACCGACGCGATCTCCCTCACAGTCAACTGCAACACCCAGCAAGAAGTCGACTATTATTGGAGCAAATTATTACAAGGCGGCGGCCAGGAAATAGCCTGCGGCTGGCTCAAAGATCGCTTCGGTCTCTTCTGGCAGGTGACCCCCACCATGCTGCCCGAACTCCTCGCCGGCCCCGACCGCGAAAAAGCCGGCCGCGTCATGCAGGCCATGATGAAGATGGTTAAGCTCGACATCCCCGCACTGCAAGCCGCCGCCGCCCACTAGGCCGTCTTCTCCGCCAGGATCATCACGGTTGGCAGCGCCACCTCCTCGATCGCCATCACCCACAGCTTGAGGCGGACCCGGAAAATTACCCATACAGAAAAAAATGTATTAAATTTATTTAAAATGTTTGCGTATATTTACTACCCGGCCGTCGAATTTATATGAAGTCGTAAACAGCCGCTTAAATCGACCCTTGCATGTACCACCTGTTGACCCCTTTTCTGTTGCTCGCCATCTTGGCGCTGCTGATAGCCGGGATCATCGTATTCCGAAGCATAGCCTCCTTTGGAAGAAATCTTCGCTTTCACCTGAACTCCTCCGTACCAACAGGCAGCCAACTCGACAACACCGCCCCGCAGCCAACCCCCGGTGAATGGGCAAAACAGGAGATCGCAAGGATTCACAGCGAAATGGATTTGACGCTCAACAGGATCAGCGACAGCGTTATCTCGCTCGATCGGGAATGGCGCTATACCTTCCTGAACGACGCCGCCCTCCAAACCAACCCCGGCGGCAGAGAATCCTGCCTCGGGAAGGTCATCTGGGACGTTCATCCCGACGCAAGAGGAACCATATTCTTCGAAAAGGCCATGGAAGCCATGCAAAACCGCGAAGTGGTGGAGCTGGAATTTTACTATGCGCACCTGGACAGCTGGTTTGCGGTCAGGATCTATCCCTCCGAAGACGGGGTTACCATCTTCCGACGCGATATCACCCAACAAAAAAAGGCATGGGAGGAGGTCCGCAGGAAGGAGAAAAGGTTCGAAGCGATCATCCGCCACAGCACGGACGGCCTGACCCTCGTCGGCAACGATGGCGCCATCCTCGACATCAGCCCGACCGGTGAAAAGATGCTCGGCTACCAACGTGACAAGCTGGTGGGCACTCCATGGCCCAACGGCGTCCATCCGGAAGATCTGCCCCTGGTAAAGGATGCCTTCGAGGGAATCCTGCACGATCCTTCATCGGTACGGACCATAGAATATCGTCACCTCATGCCTGATGGCGCCGTGAAATGGGTGGAATGCAGCTGCAACAATCTGTTGGCAGAACCTTATCTCCACGCCGTGGTATTCAACTACCGGGACATTACGGAAAGGAAAAAGGCCGCCGCCAGGATCCTTGCCGAAAGCAATCTCTCCGATACCATTATCAATAGCCTGCCTGGTGTATTTTACCTCTTATCAAAAGACGGTAAGTTCCTCAGATGGAACCGCAATTTTGAGGAGATCTCCGGGTACCAACCCGAAGATATCCGCCGGATGCGGCCCACCGATTTCATTTCCCCCTTCGAACACGCAACCCTTATGGAAAAGATCGAAAATGTATTTGTCACAGGGGAAGATTTCGCACAGCTGGGCTTGCTCGCAAAATCCGGGAAAGCAATTCCATACCTCTTCACGGGTAAATCGATCATCTATGAAGGCGAACCCTGCCTGGTCGGCGTAGGGCTCGATCTCAGCGAAAGGATAATGGCGCAGGAACAGATCAGGAGAACTACCGATCAACTGCGCGCCCTGGCCGCCCATCTCGAAAATGTCCGCGAGGAAGAACGGACGGATATCGCCCGCGATATCCATGACGACCTGGGCCAGCAACTCACAGCGGTGAAAATTGCGCTTTTTCGCCTGTCCGAACGCGTAGCGGGAGATGTCGACACAAGCAAAGCCATCGAACGCATCATCGACATGACCGGCACGGGGATAGAGTCCATCAGACGGATTTCCACGCGGCTCCGGCCGGCTGTCCTCGATGACCTCGGCCTCGTCGAAGCCATGAAATGGCACATCGAAGAGTTCGAACGGAGATTTTCCATTCCGGTAACCGCCGAATTCAGTAGCTCGGCCGAGATCCTGGATCCGGAGATATCTACCCACCTCTTCCGCATCTTCCAGGAGGCCCTGACCAACATCGCCCGGCATGCTTCCGCTACCCGCGTCGAAATCAAATTTCACTCTACTGCCGGGCGGGTTTACCTACGGGTATTGGACAATGGCAGAGGGCTCGATCCTGCCGAATCCAGGTCGAAACACCACCTCGGCCTGCTTGGAATAAAAGAACGGACCCGCGAAATGGGCGGTCGTTTCTCCATCAACAGCGAGCCCGGCAAGGGGACCGTGATCGAGATCGAAGCACCCACCGCGAAAAACGACCGGAACTCATGCGTATTCTAATCGCCGACGACCACGCCATCGTACGGAGGGGGCTCGTAAGTGTCCTGAATGAAGAATTCCCCCGCGCTGAAATTGCCGAAGCCGGCGATTCGGATACCCTCTTTAAAATGGCCCTCGGAGGGCGCTGGGATCTGATCATCAGCGATGTCTCCATGCCCGGGCGGGGGGCGCTTGAGATCATCTCGGAGATCAAACGGCACTTCCCCGATATCCCCATCCTCGCCCTCAGCATCCATCCGGAGGAGATCTATGGCATCAGGGCCCTCAGGGCCGGGGCCTCTGCCTTTCTGAACAAAGATGCTCCCCCGGCGGAACTGAAAAAGGCGATCAACCTGATCCTGCAGGCCAGGAAATATATCACTCCCCGCCTGGCCGAAAAATTAGCCGGCGATCTGGCAAAGGACCCCGGCTTGCAGGGCCACGATATGCTCTCGGATCGCGAGCTGGAGGTGATGAAATTGATCGCGTCCGGCGAATCCTTGCTGAACATCGGCGAGATCCTCAGCATCAGCCCGAGCACAGTAAGCAGCTACCGGTCCCGGATACTCAAAAAAATGCAGATGCAATCCAACTCCGAACTTACCCGCTACTGCATCCAGCACGGCCTATCCTGAAACCGCGATCGTTGTAGCCGAACCTTTACAAAAAGCTTGCAAACGCCGCCACGCCCTCGCTCCGGCAGAAGCGATAACTTTACTCCACGCTTATTTCCCTGATCCATGACAACAAAAAGAGCCCTGCGCTTCCTCATTGCAGACGACCATCCCACCATGCGTCAGACGATCGTCCAGATCCTCCGGGACGAATGGCCGGATGCGCTTTGCACGGAAGTGCCCGACGGGGCCGCGCTGCTGACCCGGGCGACTCATGCAAGATTCGACCTGGTGATCTCCGATGTATCGATGCCGCATTTGTCCGGCCTGGAGGCACTGAAGGCCCTGAAAACCCTCGAACCGCATTTACCCGTCCTCCTTGTATCCATCAATGACCACGAACGTTATGCCCTCAGGGCATTGCGAAACGGGGCCGCAGGATTTTTACCGAAATGGCTTCTCGATCAGGCGTTGGTGAAAGCCGTGCGGACTGCCCTGGACGGCAAAAGGTACATATCCGTCGAATTGGCAACTAAGCTTGCTACAGCATCTTTATGAATAAACTATTTACCCGCTTACCTGCACCCAAATTGCGAATAGAGCGCATTATCGAAGGATTGCTCAATGCGCTGCTGCCCGTATCTCTGTTTCTATCCCGTAATACCCGGGCGCCCCGGCACTTACGCCAAACCATACTACCCCGGGAACAGATCGATCGGAGTGAAGAAAAGTACCGGACCCTGATCGAACAGGCCTCCGACACTATCCTGATCAGCGACACAGATGGCCATATCCTCGAGACCAATCACAGCGCATGGAAAATGTTCGGGTACGATAAAGATGAATTGGACGCCATGAACATCAGTGAACTCTACTCGCCCACGGAACTCCGGGAACGACCCTTTCAGTACCAGGAGCTTTTCAATAAAAAGGTAGTCCGTACCGAAAGAACGATCGTCTGTAAGGACGGCAGCCAGGTTCCCGTCGAGGTCACAGTCAAACGCCTCTCGGACGGTAGGTTCATGGCCATCCTGAGAGATATCAGTGAAAGAAAACGGGCTGAAGATCAACTGAAAGCCGCGGTCGGAAAATATGAGTTGGTCGCCCAGGCTACAAGCGATACCATCTGGGACTGGGACCTCATCCGGAATACAAAGACATACAACTCCGGGATAAGGGATGTTTTCGGCTACGACGTCCATGAAGTGCAGGATGCTGACCAGTGGATCATCGATAAGATCCACCCTGAGGATATCGAACAGGTCAGGGAGTCCTTTCTGCACGTTGTCGAAAACAGAAAGCAAAACCTCCAGCTCGAATACCGGGTCCGCTGCGCCAACGGGACGTACAAACATGTCTACGACCGGTCCTTTGTCATATATGGCCCCGATAATCAACCCGCCCGCTTGATCGGCGCCATGCAGGACATCACCAAATCCAAAGAAGAGGAAAAGCGCATCGCAACCGCTATTATCGACGCCCAGGAAAAAGAACGCCTTCACCTCGGCCAGGAATTACATGATAATGTCAACCAGATCCTCGCCTGCGCTCTCCTCACCCTCGATGCAACCGACGAATACTATCCCGACGCCGGGAAGATGGCCACCCTGATAAACAGCACGAGACAAAACCTCGATCTGGCCATCAACGAGATCAGGCGACTGTCCCATCAATTGGCGCCGGCGCATATCGAAGACGCACGAATGAACGACATCATTGAAGAATTGCTCAACCGCATCAACGTGCAGGGGAAATATAACATCCGGTTCGAGTCCGATCCCGACATTGATCTCCTCACCGATGAATGCATCATAATCAATCTGTACCGGATAACGCAGGAACAACTGAAGAATATTGTAAAACACGCCGATGCAAAACACATCGCCGTTACGCTGGCCATTCGCCACGACACGATCTCCCTGTCGATCGACGACGATGGCCGCGGGTTCGATTCACGGACCGAAGCAAAAGGTATCGGCCTGAACAATATCCGCAAAAGGGTCGAATCCCTTTCAGGCAAATTTACCCTGAGAACAGCGCCTGGAAAGGGTTGCACGATAATCACCGAATTTCCTATGTCAAACCGGATGCCGCAGTAAAAGACCCTGGCGACCGCAAAAGGCGGTTGCCAGGTCCTGCTGTGCCTTTTTGTTTGCCGGGGCCTGATCCCGTTTTTGTAATTTTGATCATGCCGGTAAAAATTGTCGACCACAACGTCAAAAGACTTTCTTACTCCGTCAATGCAAGACAATATTCATCTGCGGGCGACCGCGTAACAGTTCCATTCAACCGGAACGGACTATACAAGATCTGGCTGATCCACAACCCATGCCGCTTGTTCATAAATGACGAGATCATCGTCTGCCAACGCCCCGTCCTGTTCTTCGCCAATCCCCTGGTCAGCTACGCCTACGACAGCCTGCAGGACCAACGCTCGGGCTATTGGTGCGTATTCACAAAAGAATTCTTGGCTACCCACGACCCCTTCGGCCGGATGCGGAACTATCCGGCCCTGGCCCCGGCCCATGCGATGCTGGTCTTTCCCGAACCCGAACAACTGGCCGCCATCAGCATACTGTTCCGCCAATTGACGGCCGCAATCGATGCCCCGTTCACGTTCAGAAATGAAATGATCGTCAACTATATCCAGGCGTTACTATTCGAAGGGATGAAAACGGACCAATTCCCACCCCCACAACCCGACGCCGCTACCCGTATCACCCGCCAATTTCTTCAACTCCTCCAAAGCCAGTTCCCCATCCATTCCCCCGAACGCCCCATGCCCCTCCAAAAACCCGGAGACTTCGCCCGCCGCCTCTCTATCCAGGTAAATCACCTGAACGCCACCATTCGCACCACCACCGGCCAAACAACAACCCAACATATCGCCAACAGCAAGATCGCCGAAGCAAAATCGCTCCTTCGCCACAGCGACTGGACTATCGCCGCCATCGGGGAAAGCCTCGGCTTCAACTACCCCAATCATTTCAACAGGTTTTTCAAACAGAATACCGGGTCAACGCCTCTCCAATACCGTACGAAACGAATTCTTTGATTTGGGTATGAATTACCGTCATCGGCGTATTGCCGCCGAAAAAGCCAGGCAGTAGTTTTGCCGTAAATAAAAGCTATGACACAACAAAGCAGCTCAAAGAACCAAACGCTGAACTACCAGGTCTTCACCTCCACACGCCCCGGCCTCAACCGCGATCCCAACACCCCTCCAGGCCTCGACGACCTCAAATGGGTCCCCAACAGCTCCACCCTCATCTATGGCGAAAAAGACGCCGTATTGGTAGACGTCTTCCTCGCAATCGAACACACGAACAAATTAGCCGACTCCATCGCCGCAACCGGAAAGCAGTTGAAATATATCTATATCACCCACCCCCACGGCGATCATTTTTACGGCCTGCAGCTGATCCTCGATCGCTTCCCCGGCGCCATCGCGATCGCCACCCCGGCCGTTGCAAAAGACTGCGCCGAACAGGTGCGGCCCGAAGTCATCAACGGCTTCTGGGCTCCCCGCTTTCCCGGCCAAATACCCGAAATGCTGGCCGTTCCCCAGGCCATGGAAGGCAACGAGTTCGAATTGGAAGGAGAAAAGCTGCTGGTGATCCAAACGGGTTTTTCCGATACGCACGATTCAACCAGCCTCTACGTCCCATCCATCGGACTCGTCGTCGCAGGCGACGTCGCCTACAATGGCGTTCATTTATACACAGCGGAAACCACCCCCGAAACGCGGAACGAATGGCGAAGCAGCCTTGATAAATTGGCAGCATTGCAGCCAAAATGGGTCGTCGCCGGTCATAAACAACCAGCTCTTCCCGACGATCCGGCGATCCTGGCAGCAACAAAAAAGTACCTGCAGGATTTCGATCGCCTCAACGCGGAGACTTCCACAAACCTTGAATTATACAACAGGATGCTGGAGATTTACCCCGATCGCGCCAATCCCGGCTCGCTATGGGGCGGATCGTTAGCGGCAAAAAAGGATCATTGACCTCTCGCCGCATCAGTTGATTTGCCCCTGAAGGTATCAGAAATTTATCTTCAGTATATTTGCGCATGCATCCATGGTTCCAGGGACTAAAACGAAAGATCATCCGCGGGTATCACAACGGAGTTCATTTTCTGCGCACCCGCATCAGCAAAGTTCAATACATTATCATTACGGCCACCCTCACCGGGCTGGTATCCGGCATGATGGCCGTCCTCCTGAAACGTTCGGTACAACAGGTAGAACGGCTCGTTCAGCACTTCAGCGGCAAAGAATACCTCTTCCTCCTCTGCCCGGCGGCGGGCCTCCTGCTCACTACCTGGATCATCCAACGCTTCTTCCGCGGACATATTGATAAAGGGATCGCCATGGTTCTCAAGGCCATCGCGGGAAAATCCTCCTTTATCCCCGTTCGAAACAATTATATTCACTTTATCACCAGCGCCCTGACGGTCGGCTCGGGCGGTTCGGCCGGCCTCGAATCCCCCATCGTCGCAACGGGCTCTTCACTCGGCTCGACCATGGGAAAGCTCGGGCTGCTGAGTTACTCCGAACGTACCCTGATGATCGCCTGCGGAGCTGCGGCCGGCATCGCCGCCGTCTATAGCGCACCCATCGCCGGCGTCATGTTCGCCGTCGAAGTGCTGCTTGCGGAAACCGTCGTCAGCTATTTCGTCCCCCTGATCATCGCCGCGGTGGTCGGAGTACTATGCTCGAAGATCTACCTCGGCGAGTCGAACCTGTTCAATTTCGCGCTGAAATCCGACTTCAACTATCGCAACGTCCCCATGTATGCCCTGCTGGGCATTGGGGCCGGGTTCCTATCGCTCTACTATGCAAAGGCCTTTCGCGGCGTCGACCGCAACCTGCATCACTGGAAGGTGAACCCCTATACAAAGGCACTCACCGGCGGCCTCATACTCGCGGGTTTCTTCCTCCTCTTCGCCCCCCTCTACGGCGAAGGCTATGAAAGCGTAAAAATGCTCGCCAACGACACGGCCATCCGCATCCTCCCCGGCGCGGCATGGCTCAGGCAGATCCCTCAAAACGTCCTGCTTATCCTCTTTACCGGCTTTATCCTCCTGTTAAAACCCATTACTGCCGCCGTCACCATCGGCTCCGGCGGCAATGGCGGCAACTTCGCCCCCTCCGTCTTCGTCGGTGCATACTGGGGCTTCTTCTTCTCCCGCGTCTGCAACGCCACCGGCTGGCTCCATTTGCCGGAAGGCAATTTCACCCTCGTGGGAATGGCCGGCCTCCTGAGTGGCGTCATGTACTGCCCGCTCACCGCCATCTTCCTCATCGCAGAGATCACAAACGGATATGGGCTGATCATTCCCCTGATGATCGTCGCCACCATCGCCTATTTTATCGCAAAGACCTTCGAACCGTTCTACATGGAAACCAAACAACTCGCTCTTTCCGGCGAGATCTTTACCCATCGTCGCGAACAGAATATCCTCTCCAGGATGAGCCTTGGGAGTCTTACCGAACGCACTCAGCAGGTCTTCGACCCGGCCGACTCTCTCAACGATCTCATCCGTCATATCGCCCAGGTGGACATACCGGTATTCGCCGTAGTAGACGCCGGTCACCGGCTCCTGGGAGTCGTCACCTTCAACGATATTCGCGGCCGCATCTTCAATCCCGAAGCCCACGGCAAGACCCTGCTGAAAGATCTGCTCCGCGAATCCCCGGCAACCCTCCCGATCGATACCCCCATGACAAAAGTGATCAACGAATTCGACCGCACCCAGGTAGACTACCTCCCCGTGATCGATGAGGACCGCCGCTTCGTCGGCTTTGTCTCGAAAAGCCGCCTTTTCGAACGTTATCGCCTGCAGGTCGCCCAGGTAAAGGACATCTACGAAGATCAATAACTCCTGGGAATTCAGGACTTATCGATCCTGCTCTTCCATCGACGGCTCCAAATCTGCGAAACGGTCTGCACCAGCAGGTACAGGATGACCAGCGTCGTCACCGCCAGCAGAACACCCGCCAACGCCCGGTGAAGGACATCCGGCGCCCCTTGCGAATACCGCAGGCTGGCCACCGTAACAGACGCCAACGGAAAGCTGACCGACCACCAACCGACATGAAAAGGACAGGTCCTGGGTAACAAAAAGATCTTACTGCCGAACAAAAGCAATAAAAAAAGACAGAAATAAAAGAACGCGCTCGCGGTAAGGTCCTGCACCCCCTGCAAGCCTTCATAACCGGAAAAGGCAAGGGCCAGCGGCGCCGCAAGGATCATCAGCGACGGCTCGGCAATCGCAGTGAGCTGCGC
Source organism: Puia sp. (assembly GCF_035546395.1). Classification (GTDB taxonomy): domain Bacteria; phylum Bacteroidota; class Bacteroidia; order Chitinophagales; family Chitinophagaceae; genus Puia. Next base: position 764,771 of record NZ_DASZXR010000002.1, read on the forward strand.
CTGGAAGAAAAGCCGCGAAAAGATCATCGTCATCAGCATAACGATAAAGAGGATTCCGATGCCGAAGAACATCACACTCGTCTCATGAGCACCGTTAAATCGCAGGAAACTCCCGACGATAGGCACATTCAGCGTTCCCGTCACCGGCAGGACCCAGGCCGGCATCGCACTCTCCGGCATCTGTTGCTTGCCCAGCCATTTCCGCAGCACGAACCAGGCAAATAAAAAGATCAACAATACTCCCAGCAACCAGATCGTATCGGCAAGGGCCGGCGCATACGGCAACAGGATACCCGGGATCAGCAACAGGGATATGATAAAAGTGGAAAAGAAGGCTACCGATACCGGATGATCGAACTCGGCAACGACCGATTCCGGGTAACGATGCCACTTGACGAGGTAGGCCAGAGTGACAACAACGAATGCAACAATGGCAACGACGCCGATCGTCTCGGGAACAGCGCTGCCTAGCCGCCACAGCTGGCTCGCAAGACGCCATGCAAAACAGAGGGCCGTAAGACCCATGACGGCCCCAAAAAGACTGACAGGCATGAATTCAAGAAAGCTGCCTTCCTTTTGATGGGTGACCTTTGACTCGAAATTGGCTTCTGGCATGGTTAGGCGATTTAGTCATCAGAGATCCAATTGGACATCCCCCCGCGGCACCGAACAGCAAAGCAAAACATTCCCACCGGCCGGCAAGTCAAGCGGCGGCGTAACATAATTCACGTCTCCGGAAAACAAGGTGGTCTCGCACCTATGGCACACCCCAACGCGGCAGCTCCAGCTCACGGGAACATCACAGGCCTCCGCAGCCTCCAGCAGCGAAGCAAATCGAGGATGCCACTTGAACCGGATACCCGATTTGGCAAAGTCGACCGTCGGCCCATCACCGGCAGGGCCTGCAGGAAGATGCGGCGGCGGCAAACTCCCGGCGCCGGCCGATGCCTCGCCGGCGCCAAAAGCCTCCTGTTTAATAGAGGAAGCCGCGATCCCAAAAGATTCCAACGCGGCCGCCACCGCCATCATAAAACCCGGCGGTCCACACAAATAGTAATCCCCGCCTGCAGGCAGATCAAGGGCCGCCAGCCGCTCCACCGTAAGCCGCCCGCTGACATCATAATCCCGCACCACCACATCCCCCGGCCCCGGCCGGGTAAACTGAATATGCCGATGACCATTCACCAAAGCACGGAAAACATTCTCCACCTCCCCAACAAAAGGATAATGCGCCTTATCCCTTGTCGTATAGATCCACCAGACCTCGCGCGAAGGGTTAGCCGCAGCCACCGCATACAACATCGCAAGCAACGGCGTAATGCCGATCCCAGCCCCGATCAGCACCAGCGGCCGTTCATCGGCGGCAAGGGTAAAAGCGCCGCGGGGCGCCGTAACCTCGAGTCCATCCCCGGGCCGCAGTCGCCCGTGGAGGAAGTTACTCCCGACCCCGTTAACCTCCGCCTTGACGCCGATACGATAGTGATTTTTATTGGCCGGCCCACAAAGCGAATACATCCGGATCGGCTGCGGTTGCCCCGCCGAAGGAATGCGAACGACGATATGCTGACCCGCGGCATATTCCGGTAACTCACCCCCGTCCGCAGGCCGCAGCAAAAAACTTCGGACACCCTCGCTCTCAACAACAATACTCTCCACCAGGAAAGGCCGGAAGCCCGGCCACGCCGAAAGCATCGCGGCCGGCGCCAGACCCGCATTCCCCGACCCCGCACCGCCGACTGCGGCATCATACAGGGCCTGGAAAGAGCCATGCCAGCCCCTGCTCAGCGCTCCAAGGGTCAGCGCTTCCCGCAGCCGCCCCACCGGGTGTTGATCGCTGTACAACAACCCATCCACCTCGACAATCGACATCCTTCCAGGACCATCCGAAACCTTGATGATCTCGTCGCCCGCTTCGATATCCCCCTCCCGGATAACTCTGAAATAGAATCCAGGCCGCTTGTGTTTCACCAGCAACGCCGGCATCTCCGGGACACCGGTGCTGATACCCGCCTTATAACAAGTGACCCGCGGTTGCGTGACTTCGAATACCGCCGTGCCGATCTGATACCGGTCGCCGATACACACCTCACTGTCGGCCAGACCCTCCACCGTCAGGTTCTCCCCAAGCTGCCCATACCGCCACCCTTCTATCCCCAAAACGCTCCGCCAATAGTCATACGAATCCTGCTGATAAACATACACGGCCCGATGCTCCCCGCCATGCGCCATCAGGTCGGATTGCGCATCGCCCTCGATATTCAATTTCCCCACATGACGTCTCCCGGTCACCGGCTCCTTAAAGATGGAGGTCGTTACCCTCCTGCCGTTCCAGTCGACCTCCTTGGGTTGTGAAACATTTATGGAAAGGACTTTCATATGCTTCTTTTTTCAGCCCGCCAAAGCGCATCCACAAACCACCGGCGCCCATCATAGAACCGCTCCACCGGCGTGAAAAAGGCCTGCCCCGCAAGCTGATCCACCTGGTCGATGGTGTATTTCTGCGAGATCTCCATAAAGATCTCCTCATTCCGCGCAAACCAAATGTCCCGCCGCTCCCCATCCATCCACAGGCTGACCTGCTGATCGGTCCGGCTGATCAGGTAGCTCTTACAAGCACCCGATGCAGGGTCATACACGGCAAAATGTTCAAAAGCGCTGGTATCGAAATTCCCATTCAACTCGCGGTTGATCCTGTCCAGCAGGTTCAGATTAAATCGTTTCGTGATCCCGGCCTTATCGTTATAGGCCGCCAGTACAACATGCGGACATTTTTTCAGATCGAGCCCGATCAGCACCATATCCCCCGGCTTTAAATGATGCCGTAGCCTCCGCAACAACCGCCGGGCTTCCGCCGGCGCCATATTCCCAAGGTTCGACCCTAAGAACAACACTACTTTCCTCCGGCCGGAAGCCAGCGTCGCTTCCCGGATGCCGCACAGGTATTCGCAGTTTAGTCCCCATACGGTCAACCCGGGTATCGTTACCGGAAGCCGCGCCCGGAGTCCATCGATGACGTTCTCCGAAATATCGATCGGGACATAGGTAAATTCGACTTCCCTCCGCACCAGGTGTTGCAACAGGTACTGGGACTTCTGGCAGTCGCCGGGCCCCAGCTCGATCAGGTCGAACGGACCGCCCGGCTCCAGCAAGGCAGCCGCCAGCTCCGCCGTCTGCAGCCGGAAGATCTCCAGCTCACAACCGAACGGATAGTATTCCTCGCAATGCATGATCTCCTGAAAAATAGCATCCCCGGTCTTATCATAAAAGTATTTCGAGGGCAGATATTTCGCCGTCGCGGCGAGGCCGCCGAATATCTCCTCCGCAAAGGACAAGGTCTGCGGGCTTTCAGTGATGGTGATGGTGTTGGTCGTCATACGGTGCGTTCAGACAAGAAGCATGCCCGCAGTAACGAGTTGTATATCAAGGCCCCCCAAAAAAGCTCAATGGTTAAAACACGATATTTCACCAAAATGCTAATCAAGCCCGTCGCCAATCCCCCGCCGGCTTCCCGCTCGTCATCGTCCTGCACGGCTTCGGCGGCAGCGCCGAACAGGCAATCAGTACCTGACGGAGGATGGCGGCCACTCCTGGCCCGGCGGCCTCAAACCCCGTGCCCAGGCCGATCCGCCATCTGTCTATCTGAACGCCACCGACCTGCTCTGGGATTTCTTCCAGCGCTACACGCTGCCCTAAGGGTTTGTGCAGCCGCTTCAACTGCAAAAGCCCCGACCGAACATCAGGGCTAACGCATACCCAATCATCATCAGATAGGTAATTTCGCAATAGCGCTGATCTCGATCCGCGCCTTCAGCGGCAATTCCTTAACGGCAATACAAACCCTGGCGGGGAAACCATCCCGGAAGTACCCGCTATACACTTTGTTCGTCTCAGCATAATTCGACATCTCGGTCAGATAGATCGTCACCTGTACCAGGTCGCCATAATTCAACCCCTGCCGCCCCAGCACCTGCCCCAGCTGGTCCATCGTCTGCCGCGCCTCCTGCCCAAAGGGAATGTCTGCGCTCGTTTCTCCCGGCGCACCGCCGATCCCTATCTGCCCCGAAATAAATAGTAAGTGCCCTCCTTTAGCGGATTCCGCAAAAGGTAACCCGCTCACTACAGAGTCCCCCGTTTTTTGACCGTCCATAATACGTAAGTTTTAAGGAGTCAAAATTGACGCGTTTTCCCGAAAGAAAACAGATGCAGAAATGGAGTATTTGTATAGATCAGATGCGCTAATGCGCCGCCACATTCACCGGCCCCTTCTGACTCTTCACCAAAAAGATCAACGGCATCGCCGCCAAAAAGATCAATCCAAAGATCAAAAACGATTCGTTAAAACTAAGAACCGCCGCCTGCCGGTTAAGCGTATTGTCCAGCACCTTCACCCCCGCACTGGCCGCCTGCTCCGCCGTAAACCCATTGTTCATCAACCCCTGTGTAACCATCGACACCCGCTCCTGCGCAACAAAATTCGATTCACTGATATTCCCCACAAGATCCACCCGGTGCAAAGGGTTCTTCTGCGCCAGCAGGATATTGGCAATCGCCACCCCGACGGCCCCGCCCAACTGGCGGATCATATTGGTTATCCCCGCCGACTGCGCAATATCATTCCCCTTCAGCCCGGCAAGGGATAGCACCGCAATAGGAGTCAGGATCAATCCATTGGTCATCCCACGGAGAAGATGAGGGACATCGAAATTCCGGAACCCGGACTCACTGCTCGAGAAATACATAATGATGCTGAAGACGATGAAACAAAGAAAACCCAGCGTGATGAACAGCTTCGGCGGCACACCCTTCGCCATCAGCCTCCCCGATAAGGCGATACATACAGCGCTCAGGACCGCCCCTGGTAACAGCATCAGGCCGGTCTGCGAAGCGCTCCAGCCAAGTATCGTCTGGGCGAACAGCGGGAACAGGAACAAGGGCGCATAGATGCCGATACCGAATACCAGGTTCAGCGCGGAACCAAGCGCGACAGACCGGTGGCGCAGCACTCGCAGGTTCACCACCGGATCTTTGACTCTCAGCTCCCACCAGACGAACAAGGCACAACCGACCACCGTCAGCGCGGTGAAGATCCGGATGTTATTGCTTTCGAACCAATCGTCAGTCTGACCCTCTTCCAGCACATATTGCAACGCGCCGATACCGATCACCAAAAACCCTATCCCCGTCCAATCTATCGCCCGGTCTTTACGCGCGGTCTTGCTGTCAAAGACATACACCGATGAGAGTATACAGGCCGTCACCCCGATCGGGATATTGATCAGAAAGATCCATTGCCAGGAAATGGCGTCGGTCAGATAGCCCCCCAGCGTGGGCCCAAAGGCCGGCCCCAGCACTATCCCCAGCCCGAACACGGCATTGGCCGTAGCGAGCTGCTCGGGCGGGAAGGTTTCCACAAGCACCGTTTGAGAGGTCGGAAGAAGGGCGCCGCCACCCAGCCCCTGCAATACCCGCCAGAAGATCAGCATTTCGATACTATGCGAATTGCCGCACATAAACGAGGCAAAAGTGAACAGCGCGATCGAGGCGGTGAAATAATTCTTCCGGCCGAACAGATCGGCGAGGAACCCCGAAAGCGGAATGATGATCACGTTCGCAATGGCATAGGCCGTGATCACCCACGCGACCTCGTCCGGTGCGGCGCCCAGGTTACCGCTGATGTCTTTTAGCGCGACGTTGACAATGGAGGTGTTCAGCAGTTCGAGGATCGCCGCCGTAATCACCGTAACCACGATGATCCAACGCGTGGCCCCCTGCGGATAGTGACTAGCTTCCTGCATAACAATTAGATTTTTCTAACGGTGACAACAACATTCATCCCCGGCGCCAGGTAAACGCCTGCGACACTCCGCGGATCGAGTAAGATCCGCACGGGTATCCGCTGCGTGACCTTCACAAAATTTCCCGTGGCATTGTCCGGCGGTAACAAAGAAAACTTCGCGCCCGTACCGCCGCTGAAACTGCTGATCCTGCCCGTAAAATGCTTCCCCGGATAGGCATCGACGGCGATACTCGCCTCTTGACCGATCCGCATGTTGTGTATCTGCGTTTCCTTGAAGTTGGCCACCAGCCAGACGCTATCGCTCCCGATGATGCTACAGGTGAGTTGCCCCGGCTGCAAATACTGCCCCGGCTCGACATTTTTCTTCGATACAACCCCGTTATAGGGTGCGGTGATCGTCGCATACTCGAGCTGCGATTTCGCCAGCGCCAGTTCGGCCTCCCGTTGTTTGATCACCGCATCGGCGATCATCTGCTGAGCCTTCACACTCTGCGCCTGGTAAGACGAAATGCTGGTTTGTCTCTTCGAGGATTGGAATTGCTTTTCGGCCAGTTCCAGCTGGCTGGCCGCCACCCGCCTGTCGGCTTCCACCGCATCCATCTGCTGCGGCGTCGCACCCTCGAGGGCCACGAGCTTCTTGATCCGCTCATGATCCGCATCCGCCTTCCAGAGCCGGGCCCGGGCGACTTCGATATTCTGTTGCATCGCATCGGCCGAGAACTGCGTCGCGCTGATACCTGTCGAAGACGCGGCGATATTGGGGCCCGTTTGCAGCCGCATGGCTTTGGCATTCTCAAGGGCCGCAGTTGCCTGCTCCACCTTCGCCCGCAGATCCCGATCGTCGATCTGGATAAGGACCTGCCCCTTACGAACCGGCTGGTTGTCGAGGAAGTTGACGGCCGCGATATACCCCGGCACACTCGTACGAATCGGCACGATATCACCCTCGATCTGCGCATTGTCGGTCTCCTCATAGTTCAGGATATGATAGAATTGCACGCCGAACCAGCCAAGCACCAGCGCGACGACGGAATAAATGATTATTTTTTTCATGATTGTGTTGTTTATCCGGTGATGAGATTGTATTCGATATAGGCGAAGACCAGTTGCACCTGGTGCAATTTCTGATTCGTCAATGCCTGGTTTTGCGCGTTCAGCTCGATCAGGTAGTCGCTGGACGTGATCACCCCCGCATCCAGCTGCCCCGCCGAGATATCCCGGACCTTTGTGCGGACGGCGATGATCTCGTCGTCCTGTTGCAATTGCTGCCGTATCCGGGCGATTTCCTCTTTTTGTTTGGCCAGCTGGGCATTCACCCGCAGCTCGAAGCTCTCTCGTTGCACATCCACGATCTGCTGCTGCCGCCGCAAAACATCCCGCTCCCGCCGCGCCGTATAAAAAGAACCCAACGACCAGCTCACCTTTAGCCCCGTGATATAGTAGGCCTTGACATCGTTATCGAGGATGTTCAGTCCGGGCCGGCCGATCCCGCCTTGAAAGAAGGCCTTGAATTGAGGCCGCGTCCCGGCGTCGACCAGCTTCCGCTGTACCGAGTACGCAGAGTTCTGATATTGGAAAAGATCCATCTCAGGCCGGGTAATGCTGTCTTTCAATCCCGCATCCAACGCCGGCATTTGGAAATGGGTGCCGGCAGCAAGAGTGTCGCCGGTATAAATGCTCATCACCGCGATAAGCCCCTTGCGCGTGGATCGTTGTTCGTCGATCCGCTGGACCACCCCCAACGCTTCGGCTTGCAGAACAAGGAGGTTGGAAGCCAGCGTCGTGCCGGCTTCCACCCCGGCTTTCACCTTCGTGATCCTGTCATCCACATTCTGTTTCAGCAATTGTAACAACTCCAGTCGCGTGTCCGCTTCTACGATATTGGCGTAGAGCCGGGTCACCTCCGTGCGTATAGCGTAAATATCCACTTCCGTTTTTTGTTGTTCCACCAGCGTCAGGGCCCTGACCAGCGCCTTTTGCGCGGTTGTCCTGCCCCCGTCATACAGTAACAGGCTCGTCTCATCCGAAACCCGGAACTGATCCTTATCCACCGGGACGACCGAAACACCCGGCAGCTTTATCGGTAGGGTAGGGACGGCGGATTGATAGGTAGCCTGCGCGGCAACCTCGTTCTGCGGCCACCTGGCCGTGGAAAGATTCTTCAGTTTGTCTGCCTCGATGCGCTGCAACAACTCCCGTTCCTTCACCCGCGGGAAATGCTGCACCGCCTTCTGCTGGCATTCAAATAGTTGTGTTTGAGCCTCTTGCGCCCGCAACAAAAGCGGCGCTGCACATAAGAGGAATAGTATTGTTCTCATAATTATCGTGTTTCAACCAAATGGTTCGACCAAATGGTCGATTAAGGGTCAAAAAAATTTACCAGGCCAGCATCCGCTCAAAAAAAGCCGGCATCTCGCGCTGGATTTGTTTCAACATCTTCTTGTATTCATCTTCCGTGACATTCAGGACGCCTTGCAACACCGGTTGCGACAGGATCGGGAAGACACACATGGACAGCATCTGCACAAGCAACATATGGGGGTTCACCGGCCGGATCTTGCCCGTCCTCATCTCCTCCTCCACCTGCGCGATGAACCGGGTGCTCAACGCCACCTCCCGCGCGGGCATGAACTCCCTCTGAAAGGCCGCCGGGTCCTTATGACTTTCATGGAGAACGAACAACGGCAAATAAGGATGGCCATGCAGGAAGTCGATGAATTCATGAGAAAGCCGGTGGATCTTCGTCAGTACCGCATCGTCCGAATCCAGTATCTGCCTCAGCTTCGAGAAGATATCGGTAACGGCTTGGCGAAGGATCGTCTCGAACAACTTTTCCTTTTTCGAAAAGTAGTAATGGAGCATAGACTTGCTCATGCCGGCTTCATCCGCGATATCCTGCATCCGCGCGCCCTCCAGGCCGTATTTTATAAAGGCGTTCTGAGCGGCATTCATCAGTTTCACTTCCGTGTCCCTGTTGATCTCCGGCATCTTCTTTTTAGTGCGTTGCATAACTTGATTTTTCAATGTCGACCAAATGGTTCGACCAAATGGTCGACACAAAGGTAACAATCTTTCCCGATCACAACCAGAAATATTTTTGCATTGGCCCCCAACACTGCTAAATACTAAATAAATTTATATGTGCGCCATTAACCAAAACCTACTCATCATGAAGAAATTACACCTCCTCCTGATCGCGGGCGTCATTCTCCAATTGAACACGTCCGCCCAAGCCTTCCTCGGGCAATCCACGAATGGCAAAATGGTCCAGGCCGCCGCCGCAGTGCGCCTGCCCTTCAACAATGACCAGGTCGAAACGGCCGTAAAGGCCTGGCTCTCGCAAAAAGGCTATTCTTCGTCAAAGACGCATGGCTATATTCTCTCCCGCGGCGTTCCCCTCGCAGCCGGAAGCACCGGGGGAGGGGAGGGCAGCGATCTGTATTTCTCAACGTCCTCGCCCGACCGCAAAGTGAAGGACATGACCCTCCTCACGCTGGTCCCGGCAAAAAAGAACCAGCCCATCACGAGCGGGTCCTTCGTCGACAGTTCGAAGCTCGACGACGCCCGGGTCTACCTCGACAGTTTGGCGGGGTTCGTAAGCACCTACACCACTGGCGTCCAGATCGGCGACCAACAGGAATCCCTGCGCAAAGCGCAAAAGAAAATGGGTCAGCTGCGCAACGACTCCACCGACGATGAAACGCGCATTCGCAATCTCCAATCCGACCTCGCCCAAAACAAGGCCGACCAGGTAAAAGCCTCCGCCGAGTTGCAGAATTACATCGGCGCCGACACCGACAAGAAACAGAAATATCAGAAGCGCCTCAACAAGCTGCTCGACAAACAAAGCACCCTCGAAAAAAAGATCCGCAACACCCAGTCCGACCTCGCCGACACAAAGGCCGACATCGCAAAACAGCAATCCTCCATCCAACAAATGCAACAAACCCTCGAGACCGTCAGGAACCGCCAACGCTAAGCCGCCGCCGCATCATTCCACAATTCGAAGTCGCGTGCCCAGGGGCCCCGTTATTAGGGACGCCCCACGATCTCCGCGATCACCTCCCCAACATTCCCATTCGGAACCTGGATATGCAACATCGCAGCCACCGTCGGAGCAATATCGGTCATATGCACCGTACGATACAACGCGCCATGAGGGACATCCCATCCCATAAACACCAGCGGAATATGCGTATCCTGGGGATTCCAGGTCCCATGGGTCGTCCCCTTCTCATAGCCGTCGAACCACCCGGGTTCCGGTATGAAAAGGATCGATCCACACCTCTTCCGGTTGTAACCGTTCACAACCATTTCCTCGATGGGTTTAGGCAGCCCCGCCAAAGCGATCCGGTCCATATCCACCACGTACTGAATCCCGGCCTGGTGCGACAGGTAGGCCGTTGACCATCTTTTCAACGAGTCTTCCGAAAGATGAGCCTGCCCGATACGCGCCAGGTTAAAGTTGACATAATAATTAGCGCCCGAAAGCACCAGGTCCTTTACACCCGTCAGAGCCGCCAATGTATCGTTCAAACCCTGCATCAACTTCCGCGATCTGACAAAACCCGCAGGCAACTGGTGACCGTTCATAAAATTAACGGCATGGCTCGCCCCATGATCCGCCGTCAGGAACACGAGATAGTTCCCCTTACCGACCTTACTATCCAAATAAAGAAAAAACCCCGTCAGATCCTTATCCAGCCGGAGGTAAACATCTTCCACCTCGACACTGTTCGGGCCATACTTATGCCCTACATAGTCGGTGGACGCACAGTTGATCGTCAAGAAGTCCGTCGCCTCCCGCTGTCCGAGGGCATACCCGTCGATCGCCGCCTTCGCAAAATCCAGCGTCAGCGTATTGCCGAACGGCGAACTCCGGATATTGTCATGGTCCTCGCGATAAGCCTTTGCCAGGTCATGGGGGAACACCGGCGCCGTCTCCCCCTTGAATACACCTTCCCACTCCACATTGTCCGCAGTGCTCTGCGTATAGGTGTTCAGGGGATACAAGGTCGTCCATCCTCCCGCCACCAGTTTCTCCGGCTCGTTCAGCGCGTTAAACCGCTCTACCCATTCCGGCATCTCCTTCATATACCAGCTGCTGGTGCTGAAACAACCCTTCGCATCATCGAACCAGAAGGCGCCCGTAGGCGTATGACCCGCCGGCAGTATAGAGGCCCGGTCCTTCAAAGAGACGCCCACCACTCTCGACCGGAAATTCGTCGCCAGCATCAGCTCATCGGTAATAGTAGTAGCCAGCAGGTTCCGGGGAGACATATTCCCCGCCGGCGAAGTTCCGCCGACCGGCCGGACCAAGCTGTCCGCCACGCAGTATTGAGACTTCCCCGTCGCCTGGTCGATCCAGTCATTACCCGTTATGCCATCGATGGAAGGCACCGAACCGGTAAAGATGGTCGTATGGCCCACCGCGGTAAAAGCAGGCAGATGGCTGATATAGGTCTGCTCGCAGGTAAACCCTTCCTTCAGCAGGCGCCGGAAACCACCGGTGCCATACCGGTCATAATACCGGTAAAGATAATCCCACCGCATCTGGTCGACGACAATGCCGACGACGAGCTTGGGCCGGGAAAGGGACTGAGCGCCCGCAGGCCGCATACAAAGCGAAAAGATCAATGCAAGGCCCAAAAGGTAGTTCAGACGATTCATGTAGCGGTTCTTTTGGGCTGCAATCTAGGCAAAAATCGGAAGGAACCGATCCTAAACAGGCGCTTAGCCTGCATCCTTCGTCCAAACATTATTCAAAATGCGCCAGATACCCAGCGGATTGCCCTTTTGCAGTTCGGCCGGGAGCATCTCGTCGCTGAAGTTCTGGAAGCAAACAGGGCGTACCCAACGCTTGATGGCGCTGGCGCCGACCGATGTGAACCGGGCGTCCGTAGTCGCCGGCCAGGGACCGCCATGCACCATGCTGGCGTTGACTTCGACACCGGTGGGCACATTGTTTAGGATGATCCTGCCGGCCAACGTTGGCAGTAATTCGAGGATAGCCGTATTGGCGCTGACATCCGCAGGCGTAGCCATCACCGTGGCCGTCAGTTGACCGCTGAAGCTCTTCAGCACATCGATCAATTGTTGTTTATCGTCACAGATGACGCAGAGCGAGAAGGGGCCGAACACTTCTTCCGTAAAGTGAGGATTCTGCAGGAAGTCGGCTGCCGCCACCGAGGCAACAAGCGGCGTCGCCTCCAGCTCCCCGGCCTTCGCCGCGGCATGGCCGACAACGCTGATGCCCTTTTGTGCAAGCATCGCAGTCAACCCATCGGTGTAGGCGGCATGAATGCCGGTATGGAGCATCGGCGCCGGCTGGATCGCCGCGATCTCCGTGGAAAGCAGGGAAAGAAAATTATCCAGAGCCGAACCCCTGACGGCCAGCAGGACGCCCGGGTTGGTGCAGAACTGACCCATGCCGAGGGTGATCGAACCCGCGTATGTCTTGGCCAACGCCGCGGCATTCTTTTCGAGCGTATCCGGCAGGAAGACCACCGGGTTGATGCTGCTCATTTCCGCAAATACCGGAATGGGCATCTTCCGTTCACGAACGTATTCGAGCAGCGCCTTGCCGCCGGCAAAACTGCCGGTGAAGCCGACACCCCTTGTATGCGGATGGATGACCAGCTCTTTACCCGCAATACGGCCGGAGCCAAGAACATGCTGAACGGTGAAAGGCGGCATCCCCGATGCTTCGATGGCCTTCTGGATGGCCGTGAAGACAAGCTTCGAAGTTTCCGCATGGGCTGAGTGGCCTTTGATGACTACAGTAGAGCCTGACGCGAGCGCGCTGACCGTATCACCCCCGGCAGTCGAGAAAGCAAAGGGGAAATTGCTCGCGCCAAAAACCACCACGGGACCGGCAGGGACCAGCATTTTACGCGTGTCGGGCTTGGCCGGAACACGGTTCGGGTCTTCGGTATCGATGGCGGCTTCTACCCAGCTGCCTTCCCGGATCAGGGCCGCAAAAAGATTCGCCTGGCCGATGGTGCGGTTGATCTCGCCATTAAGTCTTGCAACAGGGAGATGCGTCTCCGTATGAGAAATGGCGACAAGCGCTTCTCTCATCTTGTCCATTTCCTTGCCGATGTTCTCCAGGAACAGGGCCCGGTCCGCCGCAGGTATCCTTTTATACAACTGGAACGCGGCTTGCGCATTCTCCATCACTTGCCGGATCAATTCCTGTTCTTGATCTGCCTTCGCCGGGACGGCGGGAATTGTTGCTGCTGACATAAAATAGATTTTGAGAGTTAAAGACGCATAGACGCCGAAGAACCGCCCAAAGATAGAATACTTCCCGCAAGGACGAAAATGCCCCGGACTTTGTCCGGGGCATTGATTCGGTTATTTATATCCACCCGATACCGTCAGGCGCTCACCGGTAACCCAGCCTGCATCGTCAGAGGCGAGAAACACGGCGACCTTCGCAATGTCTTCAGGCATGCCCAGCCGGCCGAGGGGAGTGCTGGCGATCATCTGGTTCGCGAATTCCTCGGGCAGATCCAGGGCTTCCAATCCTTCGGTGACCGTTCCACCCGGGGCGATGGTATTGACCCGGATCTTTTTCGGCCCGAGTTCCTTTGCCATGGCCTTCGTGACGGTGTCGACGGCGCTCTTCGAGGCGGCATATACAAGCGAGTACGCCACAGGGTTGACGCTGGCGACCGTGCTGGTATTGATGATGGACCCGCCGGCAGGGAGATGTTTCGCGGCCTCCCGGATCACCAGGATCGTACCCAGCACGTTGATGTTGAACTGCTGATGAAAATCGGTCTCCGTAACGCCTTCGAGCGGCGCAAAACGGTAAATACCGGCGTTATTGACCACGATGTCTGTCTTCCCAAAGACCCGGAGCGCTTCGCTGAATAAATATTGCACCTCGGTGGCAACGGAGACATCGGCTTTAACGGCCTGTGCCTGGCCCCCCAGGGCCCTGATCCCGGCAACGACCTTTTCAGCGCCGGCCTTGTCCGATGCATAATTGACGATAACGGAGGCTCCCTCCGCCGCGAAGGCACGCGCAGTCGCGGCGCCGATACCCTTGGACGCACCCGTGATAATAGCTACTTTTTTGTCTAACTTTTTCATTTCCGTACTTTTTTGAAACACAAAGTTGAGACAACGCAAAGACCGCTAAAATGAACTACACTAATAAATTCGGTTAAGATAGATCAACTTTTTTCCTCTTATCGCTGCGGATCTTGCTCAGATTGGAAAGTAGCCTTTGTTGTAAGAAAGCATATCCGCGCTGGGTGATAATACGGAAGAACCGCTCGAATTTCGGAACGGTTTCCATAAGCCGTTGCTCGTCGTCCACGAGATAGGCACGCATGGCGCCCTTGGCGATATAACTTCGGTGTTTGCAGGGAAATCCGGGCTGGGCGATCGCTTGTTTTTTCCGAATCCTCCGTATCCGCAGCAGCGAACTGAAATAGTCCCCCTCTTCCGGGGTAAGCGGGATGACGCGCCGCACGCAATCTATGGCCAGATCCATCTCGTCCATGACGTAATTCTTTATGTTGCCCAAATTTACCGGGCAAGAATGCTGAAATATGTAAACCGCTGGACATTTGAGCGCTGATCCGGTCCCCATCTTTGCACCGAAAATAACTAACAATGAACAACACCTTCTTTCGTAAGAATCCCATGGTTCTCATGGCGATTTTCGGGCTGCTGTTTTCCCGGCCCATCCATGCACAGCAATACAACGGAAAATATTATAACAACCTCGACAATAAAGGCGTGATCCTGGATGGGTACGACCCCGTTGCCTTCTTCACGGACAACAAACCCGTGAAAGGCGATCCGGCCAACCAATACAACTACCAGGACGCTACCTACTTTTTCGCGTCCCCGGACCACCTGGCGCTGTTCAAAGCCGATCCCGAGAAGTATAAACCTCAATTCGGCGGATGGTGCGCTTATGCGGTCTCCCTCGGACGGGTGGCGCCCATCGACGTGAGCACGTTCTCCATCGTCGACGGCCGGTTGCTGTTGCAACATAATAACCGGGCAGTCGCAGGCTGGAACAAGGACGTTGCGGGCAATCTCCAAAAGGCCGATAAATACTGGCCGGCGGTGTCCGCCGGCGGCGGCAGGCAGATCGTTACGGAAGAAGAAAAAGGCTTTCTCAACAACACGGACGCCAATGGAGTGGCCTTGCAAGGCTATGACCCCGTCGCTTATTTCACGGATAACAAAGCGACAAAGGGCGATCCTGCCCATGAAGCCCGGTTCAACGGCGCTACTTACTGGTTCGCGTCCGAAGAACATGCATCCCTTTTCAAGGACAATTCGGCCAAATATGCACCGCAGTACGGCGGATTTTGCGGATATGCCATGAGCCTGAACAAACTCCGGCCTGTCGACCCGACCATCTTTCAACTAGTGAACGGTCGCCTCATCCTTCAGCACACACAGGACGCCTACGTCCAATTCAACAAGGATGTCCCCGGTAATACAGGTAAGGCCGATGGATACTGGCCCGGACAAGTAAAGAAACATGCCGGTAAGAAGAAGGTATCCTTCGACGCGCCCGCCGAACCGGCCCAACAACAAAGCCGATAACCCCAAAATAATACATGAACCATGTTTAAAATATTGATTCCTCTCATCGTCCTTTTCCTGCATATCGCCCCTGCGCAAGCCCAGGTGGTTCAGACAAAAACTATTTCCCTGGAGGCGGCTAAAAAGGTAGCTGCGGAAGCCGTAAAATACGCTCACAGGGTGAACGCCCCGGGCGGAGCCATCGCGATCGTGGACGCAGGCGGTGCCCTCGTATATCTCGAACGTCTCGATAATACGTTTTCTGCCGCCGCGGAAGTATCGGCAAAAAAGGCCAACACGGCCGCCACCTTCAAAGCTCCTTCATCGAAACTGGAGACCGCGATCAACGGCGGACGGCAGGCGCTGATCACCGTGGGCCATACGTTCCTGCAGGGCGGAGTACCCATCGTTTTTAACGGAGAGGTGATCGGGGCGATCGGCGTGAGCGGAAGCGCCAGCGCACAACAGGACGAGGATATCGCCAACGCCGGCGCAAAAGCATCGTTCAACTAACCCCCCAAAGGTCACCAACAACTTCAATGATCATGTTTCATCGTTTCTATCCGGTTTTGCTGGCATTGCTCGCACCGGCCCTGGTCCCTAATGCTTACGGACAAGAGCTTCGCGAACTGGCCCCGGACAAACCCCAGGCCATCGCCGATCTCCGTAACATCGTCGGCGCCGCTTATCTCAATGCCCAATGGTATGTGCAATGGGCGGACTTCGTAAAAACAGGCTTTCGCCTTCCTGGCCCCTCTCCCTCCGACCCGCTGCCGCTGTATCCCACCAGCCTTCCGGTAAAGACGGCGTCGCTTCGTCCACAGATCGGGACTGGAGGATTCGATGCGGGGTTCAAACCGATCCCCCCTGACCAATTGGAACGGCGGCAGGGCGCCGGATTGGTATCCGCAGTATGGTACAAGGTCGAGTTGACGATCCCAAATCACATCGGCGCCTGGGATCCCACGGGATCGACCGCCGTGTTCGAGATCGTCGTGGACGACTACAGCGAAATATGGGTCAACGGAAAGCAGGCGCACGGATTTGGCCAGGTCGGCAACGGCTTGATCTCGGGCTACAACGCCGCCAACAGGGTCGTCCTCACCGATCACGCCCGCCCCGGCGATAAATTTACCATCGCCATCCTCGGCATCAACGGGCCCCTGGGAATGATCCCCGATAACTACATCTGGATCCGCAACGCCGTCGTGGACTTCTACTCCGGCCTCCCGGAAGACCCGGTCTGGAAGGACATCGGCCATGTCTATCGCATTGCCGGGACCCTCGACAGCATCCTGCCGCCAAACACAAAAATAGATAAGGTGGCCGGGGGATTCCGCTTCACCGAGGGACCCGTCTGGCACCCCGACGGATACCTGCTTTTCAGCGATCCCAATACGAATGTCATCTATCGTTACAACCCGGCCAACCACGATGTCACGATCTACATGAGCCACAGCGGTTACACAGGCGCCGACATCGGCGAATACGGCCAGCCCGGCTCGAATGGCCTGGCCATCGATAGGGAAGGAAGGCTGATCGCCGACCAGCATGGCAACCGCCGCGTCGTCCGCTTCGAAAAGAAAGGGCCGACCACCGTGCTTACCGGCAAATTCGAAGGCAAACGCCTCAATAGCCCCAACGACCTCGTGCTTCGCAGCGACGGGACCCTGTACTTCACCGATCCACCCTACGGTCTGCCGCATTTCTTCCAGGACCCCCGGAAGGAACTGGATTTTTCCGGCGTATATATGGTACGCAATGGTAAAACGCAACTGGTGGCAAAAGACCTGGGCGGACCCAACGGCATCGCGTTCTCCCCGGACGAAAAATGGCTCTATGTCACCAACTGGGATATCCGCGATATCCATCACACAAAGACGATCTGGCGCTACGCGGTGAACGACGACGGAACCCTGCACGACGGCGCCATCTTCTTCGATTGCAACCAGACGGAAGATGAGGAGGCCCTCGACGGCATGAAGGTAGACAGGGAAGGGAACCTGTTCGTATCGGCGCCCGGCGGCGTTTGGATCATCTCGCCCGGCGGGCAACTCCTGGGCAAGATCGTCACACCGGAACGACCCGCAAATATGGCCTGGGGAGACACAGATGGCAAGACGCTCTACCTGACGGCCCATTCAAGCTTGTACAAGCTAAGGGTGGCTACAGGTGGCAAATTCAGCTGGCAATAAAATAAGCGAATGTTCAAAACCTCGGGCGTACAACAAGCCAATCGCATATGCACTCACAAAAAATACTCTCTGGAAAAAAAGTGCTGATCACTGCAGGACCGACGCAGGAGGCCCTGGACCCGGTGCGTTTCATCAGCAATCACTCCAGCGGAAGAATGGGCTACAGCCTGGCCAAGGTCTTACTCAACCGCGGTGCCCAGGTGACCCTCGTTTCAGGACCTGTGCACCTTAAATTAGCGCACCCCGCTCTCCGCATATACGACGTCGTATCGGCACGGGAAATGCTCGCGGCCTGCCAGGCCCGATTCGACGAAACCGATATCGCGATCTTCGCCGCGGCAGTCGCGGACTACCGCCCGGAAACCGTCGCCGCCACAAAGATCAAGAAGCGGTCCGACACCTTCCAGATCCGGATGGTGCGAAATCCGGACATCGCCTCGGAATTCGGCCGCATCAAATTGCCCCACCAATACTCCGTGGGTTTCGCCCTTGAAACCAACGATGAATTGGAACATGCACGGGAAAAATTGATAAAGAAGAACCTGGACATGGTCGTACTCAATTCCCTGAACGACCCCGGCGCCTGCTTCGCCTCTGCCAATAACAAGATCACCCTGCTACGACCCGGCATCCATCCCCAGTCCTTCCCCTTGAAAGATAAACGGCTGGTCGCCATCGATATCATCGACGCCATCGCCGCAGATTGGGCCAACCAGGCAAAGCTGTCAAGCCAAAGTCCCCATGAATATGAGAACATGTACCGTTAATTTGCTCATCACGATCCTTATCTGCCTCGACGCAAAAGCCGGCACTACCCTCGTTCAATACAGAAACATTCCACAGGTCCGGCACACCCGCAGCCCACTGGCCACCAACCGCGATCGGTGGGCATTCCTCCTGGATTGGAGCATATTCGTACGCCACGCACTGAAGAGGCCCGATTGGCGCGGCGCAGACAATATCGCCGGAGGCAAAAGCCCCCGCGAACGCTATATGAACCCCGAAACCATACTGGCCCGCATCAGGGAATAAAGCCCCCCAGTCAACTACCCGACACTTCATCCCCGCCATTTAGGCTCTCTTTGTATCATGAGAGCGATGAACATCCGGGTCGCTACCACCCGGCAGGGTTGGCCGGCGGCAAAGCTGGCCTTACAAAAGAACATCCGATTCTACGGGATGGAAGCGCTGGGCCTCGCCATCTTCATGGTATCGGCCTGTTTCTTTGCCGTCCTGCTCGAAAGCCCGGCCTCTCCCGTCCATGCAGCCATCCCGAATGCCAATACCCGGCTCTGCCTCACCGGCATACTGATGGGACTGACGGCGCTGCTCATCTTCTACAGCCCCTGGACCGCCCCCTCCGGATCACATATCAACCCCGCGGTGACGCTTACCTTCCTTCGTCTCGGCAGGATTGGTCCCTGGGACGCCCTCTTTTATATCCTGTTCCAAACGCTTGGCGGCCTGGTAGCCGTATGCCTCATGGCGTTGGCTCTCGGCCCGGGTCTGACGAAAAGCCCCGTGTCCTATGCTGTCACCGTCCCGGGAAAAGGGGGGGTGTGGATGGCTCTCCTGGCCGAATTGATCATCGGGTTCATCATGATGACGATCGTCCTCCACACCAGTGGCAACAAACGGGGGGGCCGCTACACCCGGCCGATCGCGGCTTGCCTCGTATGCGCCAACGTGATCGTAGCAGGACCCATTTCCGGGTTCGGCATGAACCCGGCACGCTCGCTGGCCAGCGCCCTCCCGGCAGGAATATTCACCGGCTGGTGGATCTATCTCTTCGCCCCGGTCCTCAGCATGCTGGCGGCAGCGGAATGGTACAAACACTTAAAAAGAACGAAATAATGAAACGGTTCCTCCTATTCACCTTTTGTTGCTTTTCCCTTCTCGCCAAATCCGGTCACGCATCCGCACAGGTGACCGCAATTGGCCCCGTCACCCTAACCGTAAGGGACCTCAACCGCAGTCTCGCCTTCTACCAGGACATCCTCGGCTTCCGCAAGATCGCCGACACCGAATACCTGGGCAGGCAATACGAAGAATTGGAAGGCTTGTTCGGCCTGAGAATGCGTGTCGCCACTCTCCGCCTCGGGGACGAATCCCTGCAACTGGTCGCTTACCTTACCGCCGGGGGAAGAAGCATTCCCGAAGATGCCCGCAGCAACGACCTCAGCTTCCAACATGTTGCCATCGTCGTACGCGATATGGACGAAGCCTACCGGCTCCTGCGCAGCCATGGCGTCGAACACGTTTCGACAGCGCCGCAGACCATCCCCGCCGATAATATCGCCGCGGCCGGGGTCCGCGCCTTTTACTTCCATGACCCGGACCGCCACAACCTCGAGCTGATCTGGTTCCCACCGGGAAAAGGACAACCCAAATGGCAACACCCAACCAACGCCGCCGGTCTCTTTCTCGGCATCGATCACACCGCCATCGCCATCACCCGAACGGATTCGAGCCTGGCCTTCTATCGCGATCTCCTCGGCATCCAGCCAAAAGGCGAAAGCTGGAACAAAGGCGCCGAACAGGCGCACCTGAATTTTGTCGAAGGCGCAAGCCTCCACATCACCGGTCTACGGGCGGCATCGGGACCCGGCGTCGAGTTCCTCCAATATCTTTATCCGGCGCCCGGAAAGCCCTATCCCGCCGACACCCGCGCGGACGATCTCTGGCACTGGCAGACGACGCTCTACACAAACGACGCCTCCACTCTTTTCACGCAGTGCGCAAAAATGCACCGAACGCTGGTGAGCACCGGTCTCGTCACCTTCCACGACACAAATGGAAAAGACGCCAAATGTTTTATCGTCCGCGACCCGGACGGCCACGCACTGCTGATCACTGAAAAAACCGACTGACATGCCCCAACCGCAACGCATCCTTCCGGCCATCGGACCACATTTCCCGGTAAAAAGCGTCGACGACTTCATCATCCTGCCGACCGGCCTCCGACTCGACGCGGACGCCCGCTACACCGGCAAAGGGATCACCATCGCCATTATCGATAGCGGCTTCTATCCCCACCCCGATCTCACTGCCCTTCACAACCGCATTCTCGCCCACGTGGACTGCCGGTCAGGAAAAGCCGACCTTACAACCCTGACAACCCCGGCATCAAAACACGCATGGCATGGAACGATGACGAGCGTGGTTTGCGCAGGGGACGGCTATTGCAGCAAAGGACTCTACAAAGGGATCGCCTCCGACGCCGGCCTGGTGCTCATCAGCGTGCAGGACGAAGCAGGAAGGATAACAGCCGACTCGATCGCCTGCGCACTGCGATGGATACAGGTCAACCACGCCCAATACGGCATCCGGGTCGTCAATCTGTCCATCGGCAGCGATGAGAGCAGGTCCTATAAGGAAGATGAGGTCGATCAACTCGCCGAAGCGCTGATCTCAGCGGGTCTCACCGTCGTCGCAGCGATCGGCAACGAGGAACACGGCGCCATCCACAGCCCCGCCAATTCCCCGAACGTCATCGCCGTCGGCGGCGCCGACGACGCCAATCGCCTCGACGCCGAAGTCATCCAGGCCTACCATTCCGCATATGGCCGCACCGCGGACAACCTGCACAAACCGGAATTAGTCGCCCCCGCGATCTGGATCGCCGCCCCCATCCTCCCGGGAAGCCCCGAACAACAGGAGGCCAGGGACCTCTTCGATGCCCTGCTCACCGCCACGGACCACCATCGGGAGGACATAGTCCGAAGAATTCGCGCCGGGCGTTTTATCTCCCGGGATTATATGCACGTCGACGGCACCTCCTTCGCCGCTCCCATCGTCACCGCCGTCATCGCCCAACTGCTCGAGGCAAAACCCGCCCTCACACCCTTCCATATCCGCGAAATACTCCTCGGCACGGCCCGGCGCCTTTCCGGCATCCCCGCGGAAAGACAGGGCTTCGGGATCATCAACCCCCGTAAAGCATTGCTTCGGGTATTGAAGAAACAACATTTTGGGCCAGGTCAGGCGTCACCCGTCATCGATACGCATCGGAACCTGTTGGCTTTTCATTTCGAACATGACAGTGCGCACCAGGTCTCGCTCGCCGGTTCGTTCAACGACTGGACCAAAGATGCCCTGCTCCTGCAACCCGGCGGGAACGGCCGCTGGATGATCGAGATCCCCATGCTCCCCGCCGGCCGCCACACCTACAAATTCATCGTCGACGATTCACTCTGGACGGAAGATGTGGGCAATCCCTTTCGCACCCCGGACGACTTCGGCGGATTCAATAATTTCTTCACCATCGGACAAAATCAATGAACATGGGCATATTGATCATCCTTCTCTCTTTCGCCGCCGGCTACCTCGCCGCCGGAACGCTATTCGCCCTGGTCTTCGTTCTTTTTGGCGTGCAAAAAGTAGATCCTACCGCACACGGCGCAACGGCCGGGTTCCGGATCATCATCATCCCCGGTTGTATCCTGCTCTGGCCCATCCTCCTCCGCAAATGGCTCAACACGCACAAAACTGAAACACCATGATCAAACCATTGAGAAAACGACACCTGCAGCTGTGGCTGGGACTGGCGGTCGTCCTGCCTGCCTCGATACTCGCCGGCTGGCTTGCGGTTCCAACGCCGGCAACGGATACGCTTCTTCAACCGGCAACCTCCGCCCCGCTGCCACTCATACTGGCCAGCCGCGATAGCCCAGCCCAGACCATAACCCTGCGCGCCTCCACCGACACTGCCACCCTGCAACTGGAATGGGTAACAAAGTCGGAGCTTGCCGCGCCTTCCGCTCTCATCTATGCCGGTGAAAGACTCCTCGGCCGGATCGGCCCGCAAGGCGTCTACCGCTTTTCCTTCACCCCCGGATGCAAGGATATCCACCCCTCGTTCACCATATATGACATCATCCACCACAAGAACATCGAAAAAATAAATTTCTGACTATGGGCATCTCCTACCAGGCCGTGGGCTGGAACCGGCAAAAAAGACGCTATGACACGATACTCCTCGGCTTTTGCATCGCTTATATCGGGACATTCGTTGGCCTCAGCCTCGTTTTCAACCGGGAAATGACCTTTGAGACCTTGCTCATCCGCTCCACATCCACCCTCGCCCTGCTCTTGCTGCACGTCATCCTCAGCATCGGACCCCTCTGCCGCCTGGACAACCGCTTCCTGCCCCTCCTGTACAACCGGCGTCATCTCGGCGTGACCATGTTCACCATCGCCGCCATCCACGGCGGATTCTCCATCTTCCAGTTTCACGGACTGGGAAACGTCAATCCTCTTCTTAGCCTCTTCCTCTCCAACACGCGCTACGACTCGCTTTCGGCCTTTCCCTTCCAGGCGCTCGGTTTTTTCGCGCTGCTCATCTTCCTGCTCATGGCAGTGACAAGCCATGACTTCTGGCTCCACATGCTCAGCCCACGCACCTGGAAGACCCTGCACATGGCGGTCTACGCGGCCTATCTCCTGGTCATCCTGCATGTCGTCCTGGGCGTCATCCAATATGAGACAAATCCCGTATTCATTCTCATCCTGTTCGGGGGTACGTCGATACTCATCACCCTGCACCTTTTGGCAGGTTACCGCGAAGTGCGAAAAGATAACCTGCACTTCCCCGAAGCTCCAAATGCCTCCCCGCAGTTCCCCGAAGCGCAGAAGCGCCTCGTACAAGTCTGCGCCGTCAGCGACATCGCCCCCGACCGGGCAAAAGTCTTTTGCATCGACAAAGAAAGGATCGCCGTCTTCAGATCAGGGGACATCCTACATGCAATACACAATGTCTGCAAACATCAAAACGGCCCGCTGGGAGAAGGGAAGGTCATCGACGGCTGCATCACCTGCCCCTGGCATGGCTATCAATACCTGCCCAAAAACGGTCAGTCCCCGCCACCGTTCACCGAAAAGGTCAGCACCTACGACGTCGAAGTGATCGACGGAATGGTTTGGCTCGATCCCAAACCCTACCCCGAAGGGACCGAACGACCCGGCGCGCCCGTAAATCAACAACAAAATAAAGCATAAGACCATGGATCAAAACGAATTTTACATCGGCTGGATGGCCAAAGCCCCGGCGCTGTTCGCCTCCTTCATCCGGCGATACCTGCTATGGTTGATCCCCCTGCTGTTGCTGACAGCCGCAGGGTTGGCGCTGCTCCAAAAGAAAGCCTCTTCCGCAACCTTCGAGTTCGGCCGGATCACAAACCTCACCGGGGTCTATCACTCTCTGCCCGTCCCGCTGCTGCGGATCAATCAAGGGGTCGATGCCTCCGGGACGACGCTTTTCCAAACCATCCCGCTGGTGGGTTTCGGTAAATCCGGCGCCGGGGGGATGATCGGCGAACTCGAGCGCAAAATGAATATCTCATTGGAAGGAATGCTCCTCACCCTCCAGGGAACCCTGCTTTATAACGACGGCAAGACCCTCCTGCAAATAGAGAACAGCGATTCCCTCCTAAGGGCCACCACAATACCATCCGGATCGGACGCCTCCGCACCGCAACCGATCGACCTCGGAACAGCCACGGTAAAAGGCGAGATCGCCGATCCCAAATGTTTCTTCGGGGTAATGAAGCCAGGCGAAGGAAAACCACACCGCGACTGCGCCATCCGCTGTATCCTCGGCGGCATCCCACCGGTCCTGGTAGTGCACAACTCCCGTGGACGGGCCAATTACTACCTGTTGGTCGGACCCAACGGCGAGAGAATGAATACCGCGGTGCAGGATTTCGTGGCAGAACCGGTGACCATCAGCGGTAAACGTATACTATACGATGATTGGATCATCCTCTATGCACAAGACACGACAGCCATCCGCCGGAACTCCTATCTCGCAGAACATTTTGGAAATAGCATCGTTTCCTGCAAGGACGGCTGTACCAAATGATCGACAAGACAGTTAAGCATTATTATACACCTTGAGCACCGTCTCCCGCAGCGCGGAACCTCGTTCGGATACAAGGAACTCCAGCACCTCTGCCAGGTTTTTCGGATCCACCCATCCGCTGGGATCGGCATCGGGCATGGATTTCCGGTTTACCGGCGTATCCAGCGTACTGGGAACAACGACCGAGACGGTGACCGAGGTTCCCTTTGCCTCCTCGTTGAGCAATTCGGCCAACCGGAACAACAATGATTTGCTCAGGCTGTAGGCCAGCAAGCCCTTTCCCTGCTCCGGTTTCATCGCGGCCCGGGCGCCGATAAGCACGATCCGCCCGGAACCCTTGAGCAGGAAATGCCCGAACAAGGGCCGAACCACAGTATAGGCGGTCTCAAAATTCAGCGTCAACTGCCGCCTCACATCCCCGATCGGGCTCGCAGCGATATTACCCATGCGAAACCCGCCCGCTAATAACAACGCGGCATGGATATCTCCATGCCGCCGGATGGCGCCCGCTACAAAGTCAGCCGCAGCTTCCTCATCGGTGAGGTCGACAACATGCCGCTCGAAAGCCGGGTGTTCAGCATGCCCAATCCCCAATGGATGGCCGCCCGAAAACTCACCCCCCGTTGCTTGATCACCGAAAACCCTACCCCCGCATGGGTGACTGCCGCAAACGGCAATCACCCGGTAACCCGCTTCGAGAAAACGCTCCGTGACAATGGTCCCCAAACCACCGCTCGCGCCGGTAATAAGGACGGTCTTCATAACACATCCTTTTTTAGATGATCGCTCACCCGCAACGCATTGGCCACAATGGTCAGCGAAGGATTGAAAGCCCCGCAGCTGGGAAAGAAACTGGCGTCCGCCACATACAAATTGTCGATCTCATGCGCCCTGCAATTCACGTCCAGCACCGATGTCGCCGGGTCATCCCCAAAGCGGAGCGTCCCATTCTGATGACTCATGCCGCTGATATCGAGATCATACCCCTTCCACCGGATATCCCGGAAGCGGGGATTGGCGTCGCCGATCTGCACGAACAGCTCTTTAAGCTTCTCCTTCAACCGCTCATAAGCGCCGTAGTTATTCCGGCTGTAATTGACCCTGATCTTTCCGTCACGGTCGATAGTGACCCGGTTTTCGGGCGAGGGAAGGTCTTCTGACGTCAGCCAGAAATCGATGCTGTGTTTCTTCACCTCCTCGTACGGTTTACCCGGATAGATCGACTCGGCAAGCCACAAAACCGTATCCGGGTCGTTCCTTCCCATCAGCTGGATCTCACCCAGCGGGAACGGAGTGTCGGCGGCGCCGTGATAATAGTCGGCGATCCCAAGGCTCTTCTGGAACACACAGTCGTTGATCGGCTCCTGGGTGAACGCCACCAGGCATCCATTGTGATGTAACATCAGGTTCCTTCCGACCATCCCGCTGCCGTTAGCCAGTCCGTTTGGATGTTTATCGCTCGCGCTCCTCAAAAACAACGCGGCACTGTTGACGGCTCCACAGGCGACAATGACCAGCCCGGCGCTAAAAACCTGCTCCGCTTCCTTCACCCGCGTCACCACGCCGGTGATGCTCGTCCCATTTTCATTGGTAACCAGTTTTTCCACATAGGCATGCGTCACCAACGTAACCTTGCCGGTGTTCAACGCAGGCTTGATGGCGACGGTCTGCCCGTCCGACTTACTGTCGGTAGGGTCCGGAAACCCATCGAAATTCTCCAGCAGCACCGGCGACTCGGCCTCACCCCGATCCTGCGGCAGCCGGATACCCATCGGAAGCGGAAAAGGCCGCAACCCAAGCTTCTTCATACCGTCATTCAACTCCTCGATCAACGGCTCATAGGGCATCGGCGGCATCGGATAATCGCCGCTCGCCCAGGGCTCCGTCGGATCGACGCCCCGCCGGCCATGAACGCCATACATCGCTTCGGCCTGGGAATAATAGGGCTCGTAGTCCCCATATTGCAGCGGCCACGCAGGCGATGTCCCCCCATAGTGACGAACCTCCCGGAAATCGCTTTCCCTGAAACGAAACATAGCCGCGCCATAAACCTTCGAGTTACCGCCGACATTGTAATGGATATAAGGCTTGAACGGCTTCCCATCACCGTCATACCAGACATCGTTCGGGCGATAACGACCCACCGTCACCACCTGGTGCGGGTCCCAGTTCTCCTTTTCCTTGGGAATAAATCCTCCCCGTTCCAGCAACAGGATGCTTTTGCCGGCCGCCGCCAACGCGGATGCCATCGTACTGCCGCCCGAACCGGTGCCGATGATGATAATATCGAACTCTTTTTTCATGACAATTGATTTTAAATAGTCTTCCGCAAATTGACAACATCGACGGCGGTCCAATTGTCAACCGCCCGACTTTCACTTCGAGGCATTCGTATCATTTTTGGGAAAGAAAGAAGCAAAATGAACCGCATCCAAAACAACATCGGCTCTCCCGACAAGGAAACCGCCAGGATCGAAGCCTTTAGCGACGGCATCTTTTGCGTCGCGATCACGCTGCTCGCCATCGAGATCGGCGTCGATGCAAAACACGTGTCTTCCAACCAGGACCTCGCCCGGGCGCTTGGGCAGCTTTGGCCGAAATACCTGGCCTACTTCGTAAGTTTCATCAACGTGCTGCTGGCCTGGGTCGGCCACCACAGCCTGTTCCGCCGGATCAGGACCGCGGACAATTTTATCATGATCGCCAACGGCCTCTTGTTGATGGTGCTCGCCCTCGTACCTTTTCCGACAAAAACCCTCGGCCTGGCCATGGGCACACCCGCTTTCCGGACAGCCGTCCTCCTTTACACCGGCTATTTTGTCGCCGTCAGCTGTTGCTACCGGCTTCTGTGGTTCGCTGCCGCCCGCCACCGGCGCCAGCTCGTCGAAGGGATCACGGAAACACAGGTCCGCGCAACCACCCGCGCGGAAAATATCGGGCTCATCAGCAATAGCACGATCCTGCTTGTCGCCCTGCTAAACCCCTGGTTGGCGCTGGCGCTAAGCTTCGCGATGTGGATCTACTGGATTGCGTTGGGTTAGATCATATGCCTGAATCACCCGTAGCAGCTCAGCCACCCCCCAGGCCTGCGCCACACAGCCCCTTGGGCGATGCGGCGGTTCGGCATCGAAGATCTCGGCCACACTCCCCGCACACCCCTCGTCAAGATGATAGGCGAAGCGGTCGATCACCGCCTGTGCCTCCCGCCTGTTACCCCGCACCCGCATAAGACAATCCACATAGGCGCCCAACAACCAGCTCCATACCGTGCCTTGATGGTAGGTCGAGTCCCTGTGGAAGCCATTCCCGCCATAAACCGGCGCATAACGCGGATCACGCGCATCGAGACTCCTGAGACCGACCGGAGTATATAACCGTTCTTCCACTACCGACAAGATCTTGCTCGCCCGCTCACCGGTCACAAGGGGGTAGGGCAGGCTCAGGGCAAAAAGCTGGTTAGGCCGAAGCGTACCGTCCGGCCGGCCCTCCTCGTCGATCACGTCATACAGCCAGCCCCCATCGGCATACCAGAACTCATCTCCAAAACTCCGTTTCAGCCGCTCAGCCTGCAGCCCGACGATCCGGCTGTCCTCACCCTGTCCGTTCCAATCGAGCAACCGTGAAAAGATGCACAGCGCATTGTACCACAACGCCTGTACCTCAACCGGCCGGCCCATCCTCGGAGTCACCACCCAGTCGCCGATCCGCGCGTCCATCCAGGTCAACTGCTGCCCACGCTCACCGGCGAAAAGCAATCCGTCTCCCTCCACATGGATATTGTACCGCGTACCCCTGAAATGCCAGTCGACGATCTGCTTCAAACCGGGCAGCAACTCCGCCAACACAAATTCCCTGTCGCCGGTCGCCTCCAGGTAATGATGCACCGCGATGAAATACCACAAGGTACCGTCGACGTTGTTATACTCCGGCGGTTCCCCATTATCGGGGAAGCGATTGGGCAACATTCCCTGGCTGATAACTTCGGCAAAGGAGGTTAATATACTTTTGGCTTCGGCGAACCGCCCGGTCGACAAACAAAGCCCGGGAAGCGAGATCATCGTATCCCTGCCCCAGTCGGTGAACCAGTGGTAGCCGGCGATGACCGTCCTCCCCGTAACACCGCGCCGCACAATGAATTGATCGGCCGCCATCGCGAGCCTTCTTGCCATGCCGGCCACGGGCAGATGGTCCATCAATTGCTGCCTGCGCCCAAGCTCCTTCCCGACCAATAAGGCCGGATCACGCCCCTCCGGATTCTCCGTCGAAAGGCTCACATGAAATACATCCCCTCTTCGCAGCCCGACTCGAAACCGCCCGGGCGAAAAAAGGTCTTCCCTGCATTCCAACCCCCGATACTCTTCCACGGCATAGTGAAACCCATAATACCAGCAGGGATCGGCTTCGAAAGACGACCGCCCCACGCCTATAAACACCTCCGGGGTAGCATCATACAACCTTGTCCGGAAAACCCCACCGTCAAATTCATATTCGCGGCGGATGGCGTCATTCGCAAAGGTCAGGTTGTGATAACCCCGCGATCCCAGCAGCGGCAACAACGACATCTCGAACGGTCCCCCGGCATCAAGCACCTCATATCGGATGATTACGGTGTTTTCGCCATGGATCATCACGACGCTCTTCCGGATTTGGATATCGTCGATGGTACAAACGAATTCCGGATGCAGGTTACGGCAGAAATGACTCCAATAGCCATATCCCCTGGGATGGATCACCCCGTCGTAGTCGTTTGTCCCCAATTCCCATCGTTCGCCCTCGCGATGGATCGTTTCGTCGAGTTTTGAAACCAACATCATTCTGCCGGTCGGCGGATCGGTGGCTGCCACCAGCAGACCATGATAACGGCGGGTATGACAACCGCTGACGGTCGAACTGCTCCATCCGCCAAGACCATTCGTCTCCAACCATTCGACGGCGCCCAGCGGTACGAATTCGGAATCCTGCTCCATAATTTATCCTTTGTTTTTTCCGGTAGACCCAACCCTGCCGATCAATTCTGCAACCACCCCCGTCCAGCCGGTCTGGTGCGACGCACCGACTCCCCGGGCATTGTCTCCGTGGAAGTATTCGTAGAAAAGGACCAGCTCGCGAAAATGAACATCGGTCCGGTATAGCTCCTCCTGTCCATGCACAGGCCTGCGGCCGTTGCCGTCCGCCCGGAAAATAGAGATCAGCCGCGCCGAAAGGTCCTCGGCGACCTCGTTCAGCGTCAGCCGGATACCCGAGCCCGCCGGCAGCTCCGTTTGGAAGTCTTCGCCGTAATACTCCGCAAAGCGTTGCAAGGCCAGGATGATCAGATAGTTCATCGGCATCCACACGGGGCCCCTCCAGTTGGAATTGCCGCCGAACAAAGAGGTATTCCCCTCGGCCGGTTGATAGTTCAACCCAAAATCCTGCCCGTCGATGTTGACGACGTAAGGATTTTCATGCACCTTGGAGATCGATCGGATGCCGCCGGCAGAAAGGAATTCCTTCTCGTCTAGCAGGGCACGCAATACCTTTTCCAGTTTTTCCCGCGGAACCAACGACAGGAGAATATCATCTTTCTCATTCAGCTCCTCGATCACCAGGTACTTGTCGTTGTCCTGCCGGTACCGTTGGAACCATTTCAGGCGGCTGTGAAAATCGGGAACCTTCTCCAGCATCTCCTGTTTCAAAACCAACACGGCAAACAATGTGGTCAATCCGACCAGCGAACGCACCTTCAGCGGGATATACCTTCCGCCCGGAAGCGACAGCACATCGTAGAAAAAGCCGTCGGTATCGTCCCAGCTTCCCGTCCAATCTTCACCCATCCGGTTCAATGACTCCGCAATGTATACAAAGTGCTCGAAGAATTTCGTGGTGACGTCTTCGTAGCTGCGGTTGTACTGGGAGATCTCAAGGGCCATCTCAAGCATGTTCAGGCAATACATAGCCATCCAGCTGGTGCCGTCCGCCTGCTCCAGCACGCCCCCTCCGGGTATCGCACTACTGCGGTCGAACACGCCGATATTGTCCAGGCCCAGGAAGCCGCCCTCAAAGACATTGTTCCCCTTATGATCCTTCTGGTTCACCCACCAGGTAAAATTGATCAGCAGCTTCTGGAACACCCGCTCCAGGAAATCGATATCCGGTTTCCCCGTCCTGGCCTTGTCCATCTTATACACCTGCAGGCAACTCCAGGCATGCACCGGCGGATTGACATCGCTGAACGCCCATTCATAGGCCGGCAACTGGCCGTTCGGGTGCATATACCATTCACGCAGGAAAAGGATCAACTGATCCTTGGCGAATTTCGGATCGAGCATCGCCAGGGGAACGCAATGAAAAGCAAGGTCCCAGGCCGCATACCAGGGATACTCCCATTTATCGGGCATCGAGACGATATCTTCATTGTTGAGGGATTGCCATTGATGATTCCTGCCCTTCTTTCGCTGCTCCGGCGGAGGCGGATGCCCGGGGTCCCCATTGAGCCAGCGCGGAATGTCGATATGGAAATACTGCTTGCTCCAAAGCATGCCGGCAAACGCCTGGCGCTGTATCGCCCTCAGCTCCCCATCCGCCACGTCCGATACTCCCTCATAGAACTCGTCGGCCTCCCGGATGCGTTCCACAAACAGCCCCTCAAAAGCGGGGCCGAACGGATCGCCGGCCAACGTTTCCTTACGCAGCCGAAGCCGGACCACAACCGAAGAACCGCCGGCGATGGTCCACTCATACATGGGAGCAAATTTGGTTCCGGAGTCTCTATTCACGAATACGCCGAAATCCCGCCGGGTGACGGCATCATGAAAAGCGTCTTTTACGAAAGGAGAAGGATTCGGGACCCCATAAAGCCGTTCCCTGTTGGTCTCGTTCTCCGTAAACAGAACCCGCTCCGGCCGCTCGAAATACAACTGGTAACTCCCCGTCTCCTCATGCTCGACCTCCACCCGGCCATAGCCGCTCCCGCCGGATCGCATCTGTATCGCCGGCCGCCGGTTCATCCCACCGAACGCCCAGAGATTCCTCAGCCAAAGCGTCGGCAATAAGGCGATGTACGCGGCATCCACTCCTCTGTTGTGAATCGTAATGCGAATCCCGATATCCTCGGCATCGGCCTTGGCATACTCCGTAAACACATCGAAATACCGGCCCCCATTGAAAACCCCGGTGTCGGTGATCTCATACTCCCCCTCGTGCCGGCCCCGCTGACGGTTGACGCTCACAAGCTCCGCATAAGGAAATTCCGCCTGCGGGTATTTGTATAAATGCTTCATGTAGGAATGCGAGGGCGTATTGTCAAGGTAGTAATAGAGCTCCTTCACATCCTCCCCATGGTTCCCTTCCGTCCCGGTCAGTCCGAAAAGCCGCTCTTTCAGGATCGGGTCCTTCCCATTCCACAGAGCCAGCCCAAAGCAGATGCGCTGTTTTTCATCGGAGATCCCGGCGATACCGTCCTCCCCCCATCGATACACCCGGCTGCGGGCGTGATCATGTGGGAAATATTCCCAGGCATTGCCATGCTCACTGTAATCTTCCCGGACAGTGCCCCACTGCCGCTCACTGAGATAAGGTCCCCATTTTTTCCAATGCGGATGCCGAAGACGGGTTTGTTCCTGGTTCATGGTGGTAATTTCTAGCCGTTTGTTGTAAATCCTGGATATAAGGTCATCCCGCCATCCACGAAAATGGAGGCGCCGTTGACATAATCGCTTTCGTCACTTGCCAGCCATACCGCCACATTGCCGATGTCCTCCACATTGCCGATCCGTTGATAAGGGATAAGGGTCAGCAACTCCTGCAACGCTTCCGGGGTCTCCCAGGCCTGCCGGTTTATCGGCGTCTGGATGGCGCCGGGACAAATGCTGTTGATCCGGATCTTGCGGGAAGCAAATTCTTGCGCGAGGCTTTTCATCAGCAGCATGACACCGCCCTTCGATGCGGCATAGTTGGCATGGCCCGCCCAGGGAATGACCTCGTGTACGCTGCTCATTTGGATGATCTTGCCTGCCGCCCGCGACCGGCCGGGCTCCACCCCCCGGCGCAAAAACTCCCGGATGGCCTCCCGGCTGCAAAGGAATTGCCCCGTCAGATTTACACCCAACACAAAATTCCACTGCTCCAGCGTCATCGTCTCAAAGGCGGCGTCCCTTTGGAGACCGGCATTGTTCACCAGGATATCCACCGTCCCAAAAAAAGATACCGTATCGGCAAACATCTTCTTTACCTCGGCCTCGCTGCTTACATCACAGCAATAGGCGACACCATTTCCACCGGCCCCGATCACCTCCTCAAGGACAGCCTCGGCTCCCGCTTTGGCGCCGGCCACCGGGTAATTGATGACGACATTGGCCCCGGCCGCCGCAAGGGATTTCGCAACCCCGGCGCCGATCCCACTGCTGGCCCCGGTGATAATGGCCGTCTGCCCGCTTAATTTCTTTTCCATTTCTTGTATTTAATTGTTGTTTAGTATTGGTGTACCATCGGGAAACAATGGCAGGCATCAGTTCCAGGATAGCGGGTTATGAAGTTCGATATGCTTGCGATTATACAGGAGAAGCCCTGCATCCCGCAATTCATTCAGCAACATATTCACGCTCTGCCGGGACGTGGCGATCACACTGGCGATATCGCTGTGGGTAAGGTAGTTGTTCAGCACGATCTTGTCGCCGATCGTACTCCCGTCCGCCTTGGCCCAGCTCTTTATGAACCGGATTAGTCTGGATTTGGCGTCCCGGAAAACAAGATCGGAATGGCGTATCTCCAACTTTCTGAGCTTCGCGTTTACCCGGTTGGCATAGTTGATCGCGATAGCCGGATTGGCCTCGAGCAAACGGCGAAAATCACCGGCAAGGAAATAACATACGATCGTGTTGCCCGTAAGCACTTGCGCATACTCGTCATCGGTCGAGTGAACCTGGCCAAGACTCAGGTCGCCGAAAATATCCGGGGCGGTAAGGATGTCCTTCACAATTTCGTTATCCCCTTCGTCGATATCGGTAAGCTTGATCTTGCCGTTGATCAACAGGTAGATCCGCGTGAATGCGCCATCACCATAGTCCAGGTGCTCACCCCGGCGCGCGGTCTTGACCCTTGCCTGCCCGGCGATCTCGGCCAGCTTTTCCTCAGGGAGATCGGCGAATAGGGGGTGGCTCTTCAAATACAGATACTTCATTTCGATTGACATATTGGTTGGTTTAGCATTTCACCTTGAATGGCCCGCCCGGCTAACTTCCCGACAACGACCTCTCTATCTTGTCAACGAGCTCCTGGCGCGAGATCATGCCGACGGCGTGCTCTATCACTTCGCCCCCCTTCAACAGCAACACCGTAGGAACCTCCGTAATGCCATAAGCGGCTGCAAAAGCCGGGTCGCGATCGATATCTGCCGTGTCGAATTCAACCCGGCCCGCATAGGTTTCAATAAGATTCCCGATCATCATGGCAACAATTTGACAGGCGCCGTTCCATTCGGTCCTGAAGTGGATAAGGCGGAAACGTGGTTCGGCAGTGAGCGGATTCTCGTAGTTTTTTTGGGGCATCCTTGATAATATTGCTGTAGTATAGCCAATCGGCATGCCAGAACTCGAAGAGGGGAGTGTGAATGCCATGAAAGCCGCTGCCACAAAGCGTTTGGTGGGATTTCTGCAAAATACCTTTCGGTATTATTGTCGAACCGGAATTTCATTATTTTGGGAATTCCCAAAATATGGTAAATGCCTGACCCTAGTCAAGGTTATGCTTCAGAAAATCGTTGATCAGCAACCAGGTGATCCGCCCGGCTTCATAATCGTAATTCTTGCCCCCATTGAACAAGGGCTGGTCATATCCATGGTCCGCTCCGGTTTGTATATAAAGACTGAATGGCTTGTCCTTTTGCGCGGCCATGAACTTCATGGCGGCATCCATCGGCCATTTGTCCAATGCTCCTGTAATGGCAAGCACGGGACTTGCCAGCTTATCAAGCTTGTCCTTTGTGATCTCATCATAGCCACCACCATAGACCAACACCGTGCCGCCGAACAAGTCGGGCGCAAGCAAATTTGCGTTCATGGCGTCGACGCAACCGGCGCTGAAACCTACAGAGGCTATTTTCCTTCCCGGCCTCTTTAGGTAGTCGATGGCCGCCTTCAGGATGCTTATCGTCTCGCGTTTGTCGACTGCCTTCATCAAGGCTTCGGCGGAACTATTTTCCGTGGCGGAACCGGCCAGTAGGATAAAAAGAACAAAGTAAAATTTGCTTGCCTTCATAATATTTTTTTTAAGAGTGATGATTCTTCCCGCCCTCTGCCCGCGCGTCAAATGCCGTCCAGCAGAGTCTTTAGCAATACGGCCTTTTCCGCGGTCTCGAAGCTCTCGATGTTACACACCGAAAGTATGGACGGCAGTTTCGAATAAAGGTCGGGCATACCAAGCCAGACCTCTACTTGCATCCTTATCCATTTATTATATGCTATGGGATACACGCGTCGGGAAATGAACAGCGCCTGCAGGAATTTTTGAAAAGCAACCGTTAGTCTGTCGAACGCCTGGAAATGCAACCCCCTTTCCAGGTAAGGCCGGATACAACTCAGATCATATTCGCAGGATTGTGTGATCATTCTCAACCTTTCCGACCGTAACGCGGAATCATAATAGGGGAGCCACCTGCGTCGCAGATCGAGGAAAAAAGGGCCTGCTTGTCCCAGGGGTACCGAATAGCGAACCTGATTGCCGATCTCGATCTCAAAACTGTCCGGCATTCCCCCCGTTTCCATTGGGCCGGGCCGGTAATCGCCGGTGATCAGGTCCAAATGCAAAAGGGCATGCGGGCCAAGTGCCTGGTAGGTTAACAAAGCCGGGGAATTGGCAGCGAATGCCAGCCAGGCGGCCTCCATTTCCCCGATCTCGGTTGAGGTCGTACCCTGGGCCGCGAGTATGGCCAGATCGAGGTCGCTCCCGGCGACTGCCTGCCCCCTCGCGCAAGAGTTGACCACGAGGATAGTATCCACATTTTTAATGTTCTGGAAATACTCTTTTATCGCTTCAGCCGCTTCCTTGTGTGCCTTGGTTGGAAAAGAGATTGCATAGTTGATCATAGTAATTGATTCATCAGGCATCTTTTCGCTTGACAATGCCCAGTTTCTTGATCCTCGCCTCCAGCGTCGTGGAGTTCAATCCGAGAATGGCGGCGGCCCCGCCGGGGCCGCTGACCTTCCAGTTTGTTTGTTTGAGGACATCGACAATATGCTCCCTTTCCACCTGCTCCATCGTTCGCTGGGAGGATGCGCCACCGGCCGGGTTCGTCCGGTTACCCGGCATCCAATCTCCACATTCAAGGACACCTTCCTGGCTGAGGATCATCGCCCGCTCGATCAGGTTCTCCAGCTCCCGGACATTGCCGGGCCAGTCATAGGACATCAATTTGTCCATTACCCTGGCCGGGACGTGCGTTATCTTCTTGCCGATCTTGTTCTCATGCTTCTGACAGAAATGCTTAACCAGCAATGGAATGTCCTCCTTCCGCTCGCGCAGGGAAGGGGATAGGATCGGAAACACGTTCAGCCGGTAGAAGAGGTCTTCCCGGAATTCTTTCTTTTCCATCGCGACTTCAAGGTTTCGATTGGTGGCAGCGATGACGCGGACATTAACGGTAAATGTCCGCGGATTCCCCAACCTTTCAAACTCTCCCTCCTGCAGGATCCGCAGGAGCTTTGCCTGCAGGTCGACGGGCAGCTCGCCGATCTCATCAAGGAAGATCGTTCCGCCATCGGCCAGTTCGAACCGCCCGATCTTCTTTTCGAGAGCGCCGGTGAATGCCCCCTTTTCATGCCCGAAAAGTTCACTTTCGATAAGATTCGCAGGCAGGGTCGCGCAATTCACCTTCACAAGCGGTCGCTTGCTTCGGTTGCTGATATTATGTACCGCCCTCGCGATCAACTCTTTGCCGGTGCCGGACTCGCCGAGGATAAGCACCGTCGCATCCGTGGCCGCCACCTGCTCGATCTGGGTCAGCACACGGTGGAAGGCCTTGCTTTTGCTGATGATCTCATCGAAATTATTATTCAGCTTGATCTCGTCCTGCAAATACCGGTTCTCCGCCTGCAATTGATTTTTCAGGATCTCGATCTCCTTCAGTCGCGACCGCAATTCGTCATTGGCCAGTTCCAGCTTCCTCCAGGCATTAAGCCGGTCGATCTCGGCGCCCGCCCGGGCGGCAAAGATTCGAAGAATCGCGGTTTGATTCTTGTCGTCGGTCATCGCCACCTTGTCAAAGGCAGCAATATTACCGATGACCAACCCGGACGATGGACTGTATATCGGCACGGCCACCCAGGACTTGATGCCCTTCTCCCGCGGAAAGGTTTCGTCCAGTTTGTCTTTGCAAAAAAAATCCCGCCCCTTCATCACGATCTCACACGGCGTACCCTTGGTATCGTATTCAAAGGTCTCTTTCATTTCCTTTCGATCCACATAGGAAAGCATGCGCAGCCGGGTGATATCGCTGTTCGAACAGGTGACCACCATCGAATACCGGACATCCAGGGTGGCCGTGATATGCCGGGTGAGTTCGTCGAAGTAATCCTGGCCGGTCAGTCCGGAAGTGCGCTGAGAAATGTTCCAAAGCAGATCCTCCTCGCGGTGTTTTTTACGAAGATCACGGACGATACTGCACGAAAATTCCTGTCCTTCGAATTCGATGTAGTTTCCGGTGACCTCCACATCATAAAGAAATCCTTCCTTATGCCGGTGCTGCGCCTCAAAGCAGATTTGCTTTTCCTTCCTCAGGCGCATCCAAAACGCGGGAAAATCGGCAACAACGGTGGACGGGTTCAGGTCGGCGACGGTCATCCTTGTCAATTCGGCCTTCGAATACCCCGATAGCCGGCTCGCCATCTCATTCACTTTAATGATCTGCGCCTTGGAATTCACCCAAAAAACAGCCTCGTGGAGTCGTTCGAGGGTATAATGGGATAGCATTAACTCCCGTTGCGGGTCTGTGGCGGTGTCGTTGGGCATAGGTTGTTTTTCGGCTTACATATATAAAGATAATTATATTCTTAAAAGCCTACCCGGAAACTATTTTCCCATTAAAGAATGTTTTATAGAGATGGATGAGCGCCGTTATCAGCAAGGCGGCGCCGACGACCCAGTTGAGCAACACCTGCCGGCTGCCCAAAAGCCGTGTGAGATATCCCCCGGACAACGCATAAATGCCAAAGGCCGCAGCCGTGCCCAGGCCAATGGCTGTGATAAAGCAGCTATGCATCCCGCGTTGGTCGCCGAGGACTTTTTTCGACCGCAGGACGCCCGTCCAGCCCATCCAAAATGGCAGATGCAGCGGATTGGTCAGGCTTAGTACAAAAC
Organism: Puia sp.; assembly: GCF_035546395.1. GTDB lineage: Bacteria > Bacteroidota > Bacteroidia > Chitinophagales > Chitinophagaceae > Puia. Next base: position 802,509 of record NZ_DASZXR010000002.1, read on the forward strand.
CCGCTAGCCAGGGATTGAGGAAGGAGAAGGGCACCGTCGCCCGAAAGGTCTCCATTTGCCAGGCCGCCAGCAGGCTATTGAAGGCCAGGAAAAGCAGGATGCCGCAGGTAAGGACGTTGAAGACCCGGAAGAAGGGGGTGAATCTTTCCAGCCGGCGGATGGCCGCCAGGGCGACACGCACGATCATCATCTCGACAAAAATGGCGGCTACGGAAAACCCGGCCGCCCCGGCCCAGTCATGCCGGAACGCATAATTGACCACGCTTAGATTCAGCGTTCCCAGCGGCAAAGTCCCCAGGAAACTGATCGCGAAGGCCCACCCGGACAATTTGGTAATCGCTTTCATAACTGCTCCATCATTTTTAGGTAACGGGAATGGGTCACAAGCATCCGCAGACCCTCCCTGGTTTTCATCAGCGGAATTTTCTTTCGTTCGGCATTGGCCAGGCTGATCCGGAAAAGCAATCTCCAATGTCTTATGATCTCCCGCCAGGCAAAGAACACCGAGTGAGCCGGATCGTAAATATGAGTGGGTTCACTGCCGGCCCCGTTGAGTTCGATGATCGAGAAATTCTTTTCCTGCAGCAGATCGTCCCAACTGGTGAACTTGATGTCGAGTCTTCCATAGTAGAAATCAGGTACCCGTTTACAGATCCGGTCGATAACGGCCGACAGTTCCTCCGTTATCCTGTCGCTGCAGTCGATAAATTTGGCGCCGCGGCAGTGATTGCCATACGGGACTAGCACCTGCCTGATGCCTGGCGCCGGCACATTGTCAAGCAAATTTCCATAGCGGCTTGTCAACGACCCCAGTTGAAGCAACGACCTCGGCTCCCGCATCAGCAATTCCCGAACGGTGCTGCGCCCGTCGCCGGTTACCGACAGGAACTCCTTTCCGACAATACCCGTAATGCGTCCCCTGGCCTCTCCCGGCACCCGCACATAGAAGATTCCGGCCTCCATCTCGTATGAAATGTATTCCTGTATCAGGAAGTCCACTTTACTCCGCCGGCAATATTCTTCCAGTTGCGCATCGGTGCGCAGCAGGCTCACCTGCGTGCCTCTTTCTCCAATATCCGGTTTGGCGATAAGAGGGAAATGCAACGCCCTGTTGGCCAGCTGTTGCGCGACCTCGTCGGGCCTGGCCCCGGCGGCACAAAACTGGGTCCTGGGATAGTACCGGCTCGGCAGCTGTTGATAGATGCCGCTTTTTCGTTCGTGGGTGAAACCGGCATATTCGATCCGGGGATTCGCCGCATTGAAAAAGAAGAACGACCGTCCCCGGAGGCTCAACCAAAGCCAGTAAGGGTACACCGGCGCATAGATAAGGTGCGTCGGCCAGTACTCCCAATGGGTCAGCCGGACCCGGAATCTTCTGGCAGCCAGCTTCAGTCTTTCCCACCGGCTCTTGAAGTCCGTCAGCGTCAGTCCTTCCCACCGCTTCTTGCCGTCTTTCAACGGCGCACGGAAGGAGAGTGTCGACACAGAGTCGAACGCCGCGACCGCCTCTCGCCCGGTCGCCAGATCGTTGTAGAACATGCGGGAACCTTCCCCGCTGACAACGATGGACGTAACACTGACGGTATAAAGTTCGTTGTCCCGGTTCATAACAAGATCGTTACGGATATCGCGCTTACCTGCTGAATGGTGGAACGAGACAATATCGCCCGGAGCGATCCGTTTCCGGTCCTTCAGCCATTTCTCGAACCAACCCTCCCTTTCTTTCGCAACCCGCTCATCATATAGGGTCGCGGATGACCAGATGTGGGGATGCGTCTTATCGAGGGAGACGATATGCTTCCAGTGACCATCCCATCGGCATTCCCACAGGTTGCCCTGGACAAAAAGAACAAGGGTAAAAGGCTCGATACCCCCAAGGTCGATTTGCGCCATTCCCTTCAGCGGATCCATTGCTTGCATGATCTCCAGTAACACCACGCCCCTGCTCACGCGGTACGGCGGCTGACGCATGTGCTTTAGGAATGCTCCATTGAGAAGCACGGCGGCAGCCCCGTTCTCCTTTAATACGATCCAGCTTCCACCTCCATCGGCGTCCTTCGGATAGATGAGCCTGTGTCGGCCGCCGGAATAGACACCCGGCGTCAGCGCAGCGCTGCGATGCCTGCTTTCATCCCGGTTGGAGGTCAGAAAAAAGCCATCCCTGGAAGGTATATAGGTTACTGTGCACATGCCTCTCTGTGTTTGATGGTGGAAAAAGCGACCCCGAATTCGGCCGGGAGAGCTAAGGCCGAGATCTCCCGGACCCCTATTCGCAAAAGCGCCATATGATGAACGGCATGTTCGAGATTGTACACCAGTTCACGGTGAAAATTGGTGTCGACCGCGCAATGACGCCTGCCAAGATCCGCCACGAGAGTCAGCGGCCGGTCGTCATAGTCGATCATCACGGCGATACCCTGCAGGAGGCTTTTGGCATATTCCCTGTTCGTCTCGATGCGGAGGTCCCGCTTTCTTTGGTCATAGTTGACCGTACCGGTGTCATAACCGATGAATAATTCGGCAAAGAACTCTATAATGTGCCGGGTGTGTTGGCCGATCGTGGCATTGGAAAGGATTTCTATCTTTTCCGTGTACTCGGCATCCGATAGGCCATTGACCATATCCTCCAGCTGGAGCAATAACACCCTCAGGGGATCGGTTAAAGGACTGTTCATAACAAGGTGGTTTTATTCTTATTGAAGATTTGTATGAGTTGACCTCTGTAGAGCACCAAAAGCCCGGCGCAACTGATAAACACAAGCAGCGCATAGAGGAACAACTGACCCCCATCGCCTCTTACCGAAATTCCCAGTCGGGTGGCATGAAAGAAGATGGCGCCGCCCATCAACCCAATTCCCATTACGGCGCCAACCGCGGTTGTGGCTGGAATAAGGAGAAGGACGGAAGCGATCAGTTCCGCGACACCCGTACCGATCCTACCCCAGGGTTCCATGCCCAGGGTCGAAAAGATATATACGGACTCTTCCGCCGCCGAAAATTTGTAGAACAGGGTCTGCAGGAGAATAAGCGCCGCCAGACCGCGAAGGATCCAGGGAAGTATGTTCTTGATTGGTTGTGCCATGAGGGGGATTTAATTGTGAACGAATTTCATCCAGTTCTTATCGGCATTGGCCTTCAGCCGGCCTTCGTCCTTATTCCAGGACTTCAGGGTATTGTTGAAGAACTTGTTGTAATACAAAAAGAGCTTACCATCGACGATCTTAAAGGTTTCAGGGTCGACCTCCACCTTTTCGCCGTTCGCCCCCATGGCATAGGCGCACCATCCGCCGTATTGCGGCTCATATTTGCCCGGATCCGCCTTAAAGGCGTCCCTGTCCGCGATCGTCGCAAACCGGTAGGTGGCTCCCTCATATTGGAGGCTGATGTCCTTTTTGCCATCGATGGCCTTACCGGCCGTGAAATAGGCAACCGGGTCATAGCCCCCGATCGCCAGCCCGGATTTATCGAGATTGAATTGCTTTCTCCGAAGATCTGATGATTGTGCCGGCACAGTGATCGAAAAAACCACGAGAAGAGAGACCGAAAAAATCAGCTGTTTCATACTTTAATAGGTATTTGAAATGAACCGGCAAAGCTACCCGATGTCCTAAACGGGCGCAATGCCTATTTTTCCCTAAAGGTTGCCTGAATTTCCGGCCACGGATGTAAAGACGCCGACAATTACCGCTGAATTGTCGGGGCTGAAGGCATTTTTGCCGATATAAGCAACTTGTTTTAGACCCGCATAACGACTACACCGCCGGGCCCTTCCCCGCCGGCGCGAATTCCACCGGAGAGCCCCAAATGGTATTCCATATTTGTTTAATTCGGTTTTTGTATCTTAAAGGCATGGACTACACAGAGCTCGATCATTTGAGAGGCAAAGACCCCATTGTCGCCAAAATCTATGAGCGGCTAATAACAGAGGTTCGAAAGTTTGGACCGGTCGGAATTGAACCCAAAAAGACAAGTATACATCTTGTCAACCGGTTTGGATTTGCAGGCGTATATACCCGCAAAGAGTATATTAATCTGGAAGTCCACCTCAACCGCAAACTAACCGGCAAAAGGGTTGCCAAAGTGGAACAGGCCTCCGCCAATCGCTATCATCACACTATTAGATTGTCAGACCCGAAAGAAGTGGATAAGGAGTTGCTGACCTGGCTGCGCGAAGCGTACGAACTTAAAAAATAGTTCGTACAAGCCATGGATCGTGCCTATTCCCGGATCGACGAATTGGCTATTCAAACGCCGACCTGTTCTTTCGAATATACTCGGCCATCGACATCGGTTTTTGTCCCCCCAGCCGCTCGACGAGATCATTCATCCCCGCCGGCCGCCCCTCCTGGAGGTCCCGGCCGAGGGAAGCAAGATGCTGAAGAAGATAAGGATGGGCATCTTTGGCCCTCTTGACATTAGCGACGAAGGTTTCACTGTCTATCGGAACATACGTGATCGTTCTTCCCAGCGTCGCCGAGAAAATCTCGGCGACCTGTTTCATATCCAGGATAACGGGACCAAATAGGTCATAGCTCTTGCCGGCATGAGGTACGGGGTCGGCAAGGATCGACGCGGCTACCCGGCCGATATCCTCGGTCGCGATCGGCGCAAAGCGGGCATCGCCGAAAGGCAGGAAGAACCTGTTTTGTGTTTTGATAACACCCGCCTGGTACATAAACCATTCCGCAAAAAGAGTCGGCCGGAGTTGGGTAACGGCAAGGCCGGAACGTTCGAGCAGCCGTTCAGCCACCCAATGATTCTGCGCGCCATGGCTTCTTACATGGCGATGCGCGCCGAACTGGGATAGATTGACAATGTGGCCCACCCCGTTCTCCACCGCCGCCTGGGCAAAATAGGCGGTGGCTTCAACGATACCCGGCTTGTCGTTCGGAAAGACGAAGAAGGCGCTGCTAATGCCGTTCATCGCTTCGCTGACTTCGTCAAGGCTCAGGAGATCGCCTTTGACCACCTCCGCGCCCATCTCACCAAGCGCGGCCGATCGCTGATCGAGCTGACGCACCATTACCCTTACCGGTATTTTTTTCTCAAGAAGATTCCTCGCCACGCTTCCACCCGTATACCCGGTGGCGCCGGTGACTAATATATTTGTGTTCATGATTTTAATTTTTTAGAAAATTGGCTGTTTCTTGTACGAACAAGCCGGGATATTGAAAGAAAGACGCATGACCTGCATCCGGCAAAAGGACAAGCCGGGCATTCGGCAGCGTCTGATATAACCTTAATTCACTTGCGACAGGGATGAAAATATCATATTGACCGCCGACGATGAGCACGGGCTTCGTAAAAGCTTTTGCCCGGGCGAACGCAGGTTCGTTAGGCTGCGCCCAGCCCAGCACTGCAGCGACTTCCGCGCCAAGACTTGCCTGGGAGAGCGGAAGATCACGGCCTTCCTTTTTGGCTGAGATCCGGGCAAGAGATTCCTTCCCCAATGCTCTGCTGTGCTCGGAAGGCGAAAAGAATCCTCCCAGGAACTGTTCCTCCGGGCTCAGCCGCTGAGCCGCAGTCAGCTTCTGGCCGATCTGGTCAAGTCCTTCCGATCCCTGCGGTCCGGAGCCGACCAGGATCAGCTTGTTCACCAGCGAAGGCTCCGTCTCCGCGATCTCCTGGGCAATGAATCCGCCCATCGAGAACCCAAGCAGGTCGACCCTGGAATAGCCCAGGTTCCTGATAAAGGCAACCGCATCATGCGCCATGGCGGAAATCGTCGTCGGAGTGGCGCCCGACGATCCGCCGACCCCTTTGTTATCGAATACGATCACCTTCGAATATTTCGCGAGCCCATTGATGACGGCGGGGTCCCAGTCGTCCATGGAAGATCCCAGGGCCGAAAGCAACACCAGCGGCGTGCCGCTCTTATCCCCGTAAATACGATAAACGAGTTTGGCGTCATCGACGGCGATGCTCCTGGTTTCGGCATCGCGACCGCCGCCCGCATAAAGGGTAAAGGGTTGAAAACCGAATAAAATAATGGCGGCCATACCCAGCGCGCCCCTAAGTAACTGTTTCATAAATTAATGTTTGTTTGTTATAGATATGACCGATCGGTCATTTATTGAAGAAAAAAAATCAGCACAACTGTGCCTCGATCATTTTTTTAAGGGTTCGGTTGATGATCATCGTCTTATCGTTCTTCCGGGTTGTCCGGCTGATCATGACTCCACCTTCGATCATCGCGAACATTAACGCGGCAAACTCCTTATAGTCCCAGTCTGCCTTGAACACGCCCTGCCGGATGCCTTGGGTGATGATATCAACGATCATCTGCTGCGTCTTGTTCACTTGACCGGCCACCTTCTCCCGGACCACCTCATTCTGGTCATCCGCCTCCATCCCGAAATTCAACATCGGGCATCCACCTTCCACCGGTGGGTTCAGCGAGTTCCGGTTGATATCGATATAGGCAAAAAGCTTGTCCTTCGGATTGTCGAATTTATTGATGGCCATCAGCGTCCGCTGTTCCAGCAACGCCAGGTTGTAGTCCACCACAGCCTCTACCAGTACATCCTTGTTGTCGAAATGCACATACAGGCTGCCTTTGGAAAGACCGGTAACATCCATCACATCACTCATCGCCGTGGCCGCCATTCCCTTTTTATTAAAAAGAGCCGCACTCCGCTCGATGATCATCTCCCGGGTCTGTTCACCTTTCGTCATGTTCGATTGTTTTACGACACAAAGGTAAGGTGACCGATCGGTCATTTCAAAATTTATTTTTACAATTTCCTCCCCAGACAAACCCCCCCTTTAAATTTTTGCCGTTAGCGTAATCCCGTACGCCCTTGGCGCCCCCAACGAAAACGTTCCAAACGACCCATAAGGAATATATTTCTTGTCCGTCATATTTCTCATCCAGGCATCCAGCTCGAAATGCATGAAGCATCGCTATAAAGAATAGCTTCTTCATATAACAGTTGATTAAATGGGGAAGATTACGGCCGGATCTCAGGCGCGTAAGGCCAGGCCGATTCCGGATGCATACATCAAATGAAAAGCGCCGTTGTTATTTATAATTTTTTTATGGTTGATGTTCTACCTTCGCATCGAATCCACTCGTATTGTATCGTCAATCCATCGCCGAACATTTGTTCACTGAGAAGGGTATGATGATCCTGCTCGGACTCGCCATGCCATCAACAAAGACTCGATGGCCACCCGGGCCTTTTCGAAACCGAAACCCGATCTCCGCAAGCTTGCCTTCGGATATACAAAAGACCCTTACTGTGGAATGCTGCTTCATTCCGGTGTCGAAGATACCCTGACGTACAAAGGCAAGCTCTATGGCTTCTGCTCAAAAGAGTGCAAGGAGGAATTTTTGAAGGATCCGGCAGGCAACCTCGCAAGAGCCAAATAATCTACGCTTGAATAAGCCGCAGAAGGGTCGGGACCCGCACGGCTACATCCTGCCGCCCGCGAATGAATCGAGCAGCTCTTTCCTGTATTGAGAAGGCGTCTCCCCCGTGATTTCCTTGAAGAACTTATTGAAGTTGGTCATATTTTGGTAGCCGGACTGGTAACCCACGTCCGAGATGGACAGTTCATGATTTTGCAGCAGCTTGCAGGCATGTCCTACCCTCAGCTCGTTGAGGAAGCGGGAGAAGGACTTTTGCGTCCGTTTCTTAAAGAAATTGCAGAAGGCAGGCGCCGAGAGATTGGCAACGGCGGCTATTTCAGCCAGCGAGATAGGTTCGGTGAAGTTTTGTATCAGGTATTGATAGACAGTGCTCATGCGCCGGGTGTCCTTTTCATTGAAAGAGTGTTGATACCCGATAGACGCAAGGCACTCATACTCGGGGGCATCGAGGAAGAGGTTGATGATGTCTAAAAAGCCGATAACCTTTTCCAGGCCTTTCTTGTGGACCATCTTTTGCAGCTTTTGGATCGCACGCTGCTGTGTGTCGCCAAGGAACCGGACGCCCCGGCGCGCCTTTTCCAGCAGATGTGTCATCTTGATCCTGTAATGTTCTTCATGCGTCAGGTGCACAAGAAAGTTGGGGTTGAAATACGTGACGATAGCCTTTGCCGTGCTCCGGGTGGTATCTTTCAGGTAGTCCGGATCATTATACCAGATATGCGGCAGATTGGAGCTCATCAGGACGAGATCACCCGAGGAAAAATTGGCGATACTGTCTCCGACGATCCTTTTTCCCGAGCTTTCCACTACATAATTCAATTCACATAGCTCATGGAAATGAAAGGGAGTGTTGAAATGATCGCAATCGAGCTGCTTGATAAAAAATGTCTGCTCTTTCTGCAATCCTACTTCTATCAGTTGGGCCTTCATGACAAGCAGTATTAGGATATCTAAATTACAATATTCCCGGAGTATAAAAGTATTTTCTCCATTTCGGCATGATGCGGCGGGTAAAAGATTAAAAAAATTGTAATAGCCGATAATTGAGTTGTAGATGTGGCCGGTGGTGCGGTCTATCTTCGTATCGTTCATGTCAACATTCCTTCACTGCGGCCGGTTTCCCAATATACCTGACTCCTATACTTTTTAACAATATTATTAATACGACCAACTGCTATTATGAAAAGAGAATCCAGGTTCTTCCAACCTCTTATTACAGCGTTCAGCTTTATTGGTGTCCTGTTCATCAGTATTCTGCCGGCGTTCAGCCAGCAACCGGCGGGTACGGTGAACGGTGTTATTGCGGATAGCTCCGGATCACCCATCCGGGGTGCGAGCGTTCAGGTGCTGGGCAGCCCAACAGGTGTTGTCAGTGATGGACGCGGTGCATTTCATATAAAGGCTTCCGAGGGATCGACCCTTATTGTTTCCATTACAGGATACAGGACCGAAAAGGTGGAGGCACGGATCGGCGTCGAGATGCGAATCACGCTGGCGCCGCTGGCGGCCGTACTGAACGATGTAGTCGTCATTGGGTATGGTACGCAGAAAAAGGCGGATGTAACGGGTGCCGTAGCCTCGGTTAAAGCGGCCGACCTGGCCGACCGGATCACCGCCAATCCGTTGGAGGCGTTGTCGGGGAAGGTCGCCGGTTTGAGCATATACAGCAATTCGGGCCGGCCGGGCGGCGGGGTCAGTGTGAACCTGCGCGGTTTCAATTCCATCTCTGCCTCCAATTCACCCCTGTTTGTCATCGATGGGATCGTAGGGGCGGACTTTCAATCGATCAATCCCAGCGATATCGAGGCGGTGGACGTCCTGAAGGACGCGTCCTCCACCGCAATTTACGGTTCCAGGGGCGCCAACGGGGTTATCATCGTGACCACCCGCAAGGCGAAAAATGGTGATTTCGGCATTTCCTACAATGGCAGTGCCAGTGTCAATCAGCTGGCGAGACGTATGGATATGCTGGATTCGAAAGGCTGGCTGTCCTGGTTCAAACGAGCCTGGGCTTATGATCCCGCCCGCGGACCCCTGCCCGATCTGCATGCGGACTACCCCAACCTTTTCGACGGTAACGGCAACCCTCTCTATAATACGGACTGGCAAAAGGAGGCGACCCGTACGGCGGTGTCGAACCGTCATTACATTTCCCTGACGCAGGGAACCGCCAAATCGAAGAATGGACTCTATGCCGGTTACCAGGACGACGAAGGGATCCTTCGTAATACCTACTACAAGAAATTTTCGGCGCGGTACAACACCGAGATGAATTTGCGATCCTGGTTCACCGTCGGAGGCGACATCGGCTATAACCAGATCCGGACGAACAGGGTCGACGATTTTGCCGTTGGTGCGGAGAATGCCACGCGAATGATGGTTGAGTTCCTCCCTATTTTTCCCGTGAAATATCCCAACGGGGACTGGAGCCGGCTGGATGAGTTCGGCTATAATTTCGATGGTGCAGGCGGGCATAGCAAGGCCGGCATCTACCCGGCGGAGAATCCCGTGCGGCAATTGGACCAGATGGTCAATCTTTATCTTACCGACCAGATCCTGGCCAACTTCTACGGCAATGTCCGGCTTGCCAAAGGGCTGACATTTAAATCCACGTATTCCACACAGATATTATCGACAAAGAACAATCTGTATGTCGGCAAGGACCTCGAGGACATCGGGTTGCCGACCAGTGGGGCGGCAACGGTAGGCAATTCCCGGACGGTGTACTGGCAGGCGGAGAACTATCTCACCTATGACAGGAACATAGCATCGAATCATCACATCAATGCGGTGCTTGGCGCGAGTTGGATGGAATCGACGCAGGAGACGTCTTCGACCAGCGCTACCGGCTTTTCCACGGACTTCTACCAATTTAATAATCTCAGCGCGGGCGCCGTGCAGGGCACACCCCAGTCGGGATATAGCGATTATAAGCTGAACTCTTATTATGGCAGGGTCAATTATGCCTACCTGGACAAATACCTGCTCACTTTTACGGGCCGCTATGACGGATCATCCAAGTTCGGGGACAAGACCAAATTCGCCTTTTTCCCGTCCGGGGCCGTCGGCTGGATCATCTCAAAGGAGGATTTCTTGGCCGATAGTCGGTTTATTTCCTTCCTGAAGCTGCGCGGTAGTTATGGGATCACCGGTAACTCCGAGATCCTGCCGTATTCTTCGCTTGGCAACGTGGGAGTATACACCATCGCACTGAACGATCAGCGGGTAAAAGGCACCGGTCCTGTCAGCGTACCGAATCCTAATCTGAAATGGGAGCAGACTGCGCAGACCGACATTGGTGTCGATCTGCGGGTGCTGGACAACCGGTTGAGCCTTACGGCGGATTATTATAAGAAGAAGACCACGAACCTGTTGTTGAACGTACCTATCTCCTCTGTCACCGGTTATACGGCCGTGACGACGAACATCGGCAGCTTGCAGAATACGGGCTTTGAACTGGCTGTGAACGGAGACATCATTCGCGACCGGGACCTTAGCTGGAGCCTGGGTGCGCAGCTGTCCAGCAATACCAATAAGATCTTGGCGTTGGGTACTACCAATGCCGACATCTATCCCGGACCGAATTTTTTAGGACAAACGAATATTCTTCAAGTTGGCAAACCGATCGGCAATTTCTGGGGATTCCAACGGGTAGGAACATGGAGTGACAAGGAAGCAGGGGAGGCGGCTCTTTATGGCAAGAAGCCCGGTGATATCAAGCGGCTGGATGTCAATAAAGACCATGTATTCGACAACAGCGACGCCATGGTGCTGGGCAATATGTTTCCGAAGTACGAGCTGGATCTTACCACTACCCTGCGATACAAGAATTGGACGCTAAGCGCCGACGTGCAGGTACGGCATGGCAATAAAGTGATGAACATCACTACGCTGACCGTCGAAGACAGACAGTATTATGCCAACAGCTATGGCACCATTCTCAAGGACGCCTGGACGCCCGACCATCAAAATACCCCCGTGCCATCCCTGCGATTCGCCAACATCGATCCATGGGGTACCGATCTGCCGTTCTTTATGGACAGCCGGTGGGTGGAGGATGGGTCCTTCGTGCGAGGCAAGAGTATCAACCTTGGCTATGCTTTTCCTGCCAAACAGGCGGTTCGCCTTGGACTTACCGGTCTGCGGCTGTACGGGAATGTCCAAAACTTCTTCCTCCTTTCCAGGTACAGAGGGTTCGATCCCGAAGTCAGCACATTCGGCGGATCCTTCGCACAGGGTATCGAATTTTATGGGTCGCCCCGGCCACGCACTTATACGATAGGTCTTACTGCTAATTTCTAAATAGATAGAATATGAAAAATATTATTCCCATTTTCCTGATCGCGCTCAGTCTTTCCGGATGTAAAAAATGGTTGGAAGAGTCGCCGAAGTCAGTCATTACCACAAACCTGTATTACAAGACACAACAGGATGCGCAGTCTGCCGTCAACGGTATCTATTATTTTCTGTATCCTCCCTTTACGGGTGGCGGCAGGAACTATTCCTACGCCATGCTCGAACTGGTCACCGGTGAATTTCGCACCGTATCCGAGGGCAATGACCTTGTGAATGTTTATAATCTCCGCCAGAATTCGGCGAGCCCGCTCTTGCAGCAATGGTTCACCGCAGCCTATCAGGGCATCGAGGCAGCGAACCTCGTCATCGCCAATGTTCCGAAAATTTCGATGGACGATGCGGCAAAGAAGGCGATGGTCGGTGAGGCCAAATTCCTGCGGGCTTATTATTATTATACGCTGGTGAATATATTCGGGGACGTGCCGCTCAAACTGAAGCCTACCAGCCAGGCATCGGACGGGCTTATCGGCAAGTCGCCTGTAAAAACCATCTACGAGCAGGCGATTGTGCCGGACTTGCAGGATGCCGAGGCTAGTGGGCTTCCGGCTACGCCGGATGGCAGCGGGCGGGTATCGACAGGTGCCGCAAAGGCTTTGCTGGCAAAGGTCTATCTCAGCATGGCGGGATTTCCGGTCAATGAGGCGGACAAGTTTGCGCTGGCCCGCGATAAGGCGAAGGAGGTGATCGACGGCGGCGACTTCCATCTTTTCCAGTCCGACGGGTCGCTGACATGGTTCGATAAGCTGAACAATCCTGCCTTCGACAACAAAGAGGAAAACATCTTCAGCATCAACTTCGGGCTCGATATAGTCAACAACATTTTGCCGATCGAGCTTTATCCCAAAGGCGTTTCCTTCAACCGGAATGGCTATGTCAACAACGACATGGGGTTGCTGATCCCCGAGACCAGCTTCCTCGCTTCCTACGACCCGGCCGATCTTCGGAGGCAGGAGAACGGCTTCTTCTACGATACGATCAATGTAGACGGCGTGAAATATAATTTCCCTTGGAGCTTGTATAAGTTCTTCGACAAGAGTCTGTTGACTAATGCGCCAAGGTCCGGCAAGGATTTTACGCTGGTACGCTATGCGGATGTGCTGCTGACCTATGCGGAGGCGCAGAATGAGGCGGATGGCGGTCCCGGCGTCAATGCCTACAAGGCCGTGAACGATATCCGCAGCCGCGCCGGATTACCGCCGTTGTCCGGTCTCAGCCAGTCCGGCTTCCGTACCGCGGTATGGAAGGAGAGGGTATGGGAGCTATGCGCCGAGAACAAGGCTTGGTACGACATCGTGCGGACGCATAAGATCTTCGACGCGGTACACGGCAGTTTCGTCGACGCGGTGGGCTTCGTGCTGCCTTCAGGGGCTACGTTCCAAAGCAACAACCTTCAATTTCCCATCCCACTGGCCGAAGTACAGGTTAATCCCTTATTGAAATGAGAGGACTCGTAACCATTGCATTGGGTGTGACCATTGTACTGGCGCCGGCAGCCGGCCGGGGCCAGTACGCTTCACATGATTACTTTACCGGCGGAAGGATACATGTCGTACCTTCCTCTCACCAGGATATCGCGTGGATGGATACGCCTGACAGCTGCAGGAGGTTTCGCGACCTACACGTGATCACGCCCGCACTGAAGCGGCTAAGAGAAAGCCGGGATTTCCGATTTTCGGTGGAAAATGCATTGCTCCTGTATGAATACATCGACAGGCATCCCGAAAGGCTCGCCGAGATCGCCAAATACACAAGAGAGGGCAGGCTGGAGTGGGGCGCGACGTATAATCAGCCCTATGAAGGAATGTATGACGGTGAGGCGCTCATCCGCGAGGTTTATTATGGCAAGAAGAAATTACAGAAGCTGATACCCGGCGCGAATTTCAATTGCGCGTGGTCGGAGGACGTGCCGGGCCGGTCGATGCAGACCGCCCAGATCTTTTCGAAGGCCGGCATACCCTATTTACAGTTCAGCAGGTTCCAACCCGGAGTCTACAAATGGTTCAGCCCTGACGGCAGCCATATCACTTGCTGGACACCCGGGCAGTATGAAGAATCGGGACGGGTAATAAGAAATGCCACCGATGAGGCACAAAGGACAGCGGCATTCGCCGGCAAACTGGCTTCCTTCAATACCTATTACAGGTCGAGGTCGCTCGCGCCGGAATTTATCTACATCAGTTCCGAGGACTTCTCCGAGCCCCTGGACTACGACGCGTATTTTGGGAAATGGAATAAAGAGATAGCAGATAGGCGAAGCGACCTGCCGGCGATAAATTATGCCACCGGCGGCGAAGCGCTGGCGGCGATCAGTGCCGGCCACGGCAAAATCGACAGTGTCACCGGCGAATATCCGAATCTTTGGTTGTATATCCATGGTCCCACCCACGAGAAGGCGGTGAGGGCGGGGCGTTCGGCGTCCAGGCTGCTGACGGCAGCCGAGAAGTTTTCTGCGGTATCGGCGGCATTGAAGGGAAGTTTTTCGGATTATCCCCAGCACGCATTCGACGATGCCTGGCAGCATGCCATCTACCCGGACCATGGTTGGGGCGGGGTGCATGGCGACAGCACAGACCGGATCTTTGCGAACAGCTATGTAAAAGCGGCCCGCGCAGGGGATTCCATCCTGCGCAGCCGGCTGGACCAAATCAGCCACTCCATTAAATATAAAGGGGAAGGGAAGCCGATCGTCATCTTTAATCCGTTGTCCTGGACCCGCAGCGACCCCGTGCAGGTTACCATAAATACCGAAGGCATCTACGACAACGCGTTCCGGTTGGTGGATGACCGGGGCGAGGCCGTGGAATACCAGGTTGTATCCTCGCCGGCAGAAGGGACGAATGCAATGTTGACGATCAGCTTTATTGCCCGTGATATCCCTTCTATCGGCTATGCTACCTATTACCTGGTACCGGGGAAGACCGGCGATGCCGAAAGGCTTCGAATCAATATAACCGGAAATATCGTGGATACAAGATTTTATAAAGTGGAGCTTGGAAGCGGCGGTATTAAGTCTATATTTGACAAAGAGCAGCAGCGGGAGCTGATAGCGCCCGGCAGGCTGCTTGCCGGAGAAGTATTTTCCCTTCAATCCGTCGGCAATGGAGCAGGGGAGTTTACCAGTGTTCAGCAGCCGACAATGGAGGGCTTCGAGAAGATGAGCCAGTACAACACCGGCTGGTCGCTGTTGGAAAACGGTCCTGTGCGTACGGTCATCGAAACTGTTCACCCCTGGCGAAATTGTACGGTGCGCCAGCGGGTGATCTTCTACACGATGGCCAGAAGGATAGATTTCCAGGCGGATATCATCGGGTTTAATGGCGAGCGGAGCAGGGAATTCCGGATGGCCTTTCCCCTGGCGATGGACAGCGCAAGGGTGTCTTACGAGGCGCCGATGGGTGTTGTCGAGGTAGGCCACACCGAGTTGCCTTTTGCGCCGGGATTTTCGAAGCCCGAGCAGATCTATAATACGCCGTGCAGGGAGATCCATCCGAGGGAGGTCCAGGACTGGTTCGCAGCGGCGGACGGGAAAGGCTCGGTCACCATCAGCTCCGATGTCGCCGTCTTCGACTGGATAGACCCGACCGGCATCAACGCCAGGCCAATCCTGCAACCATTGCTCCTGGCCAGCCGGAGGAGCTGCAATGAAAGCCCGCTGGCCAACTGGTACCTGCAACGCGGCGATCACCATTTCACCTTTTCCTTTTTTTCCAATGACAGCAAGGGATACCCCGGCTGGAAGAATGGCAAACAGGCGGCGCAGCCGCTGCTGGTGGTGGACAATGTCCCCGATGGCCGTAGCCGCAGGGATGATGCGGGGGCGACGCTGCCCGAGAGGTATTCGTTCGCGGGCGTAGACAAGGACAATATCGTCATTTCCACGATCAAGAAGAATGACGACGAGGACAAGATCGTTTTGCGTTGCTATGATATGGAAGGAAAGGATACGGAGGTAAGACTAAGCTGGTTTAAAGGCATCCGTAACCTCGAGAAGACAAATATTATCGAACAAAACCCGGAAAGAACCGGAAAGGAAGGGAAAGTACCCGTAACGAAATTCAGTATCGAAACCTTTCAGTTCGATGCCGTGCCGGGTGTAAAATAATCGTATATGAAGCACTTGCTTGAAAAGATAATTTTGTGGATAACACTATTCCGGCTGGGTACGATCCCGGCCGCGGGGCAGGCGCCGGCGCAAGGGACAATAAGGGTCAGCAACGCTTCTTTTGCGCTCCTAAAGAAGGTAAGCGAGCTGTCGGCCGGGAAAGCTTCCATTTATCTCTCCGTGACTACCCACGAGGATCTCGCCTGGATCAATTCCATCGAGAAAAGCACGATAGCGAGGGACTCCCTGTGGCTGACGCCGTATCTTGCCCGCCTCCGCCAGATGCCCGGCTTCGAGATGGACATCGAGCAATCGTCCATAGTAATGGAATACATCCGCCGGCACCCGGAAATGAAGGATACCATGGCCATGTACATGAAGGAAGGCAGGATGCTCGTAGGGGCTTCCTATACGCAGGTATATGAGGATATGTATGCATCGGAATCGTTGGCGCGCCAATTTTATTTCGGCAAAAAGTGGCTCAAAGACAATTTCGGATATAATGCACAGACCTATTATAATTCCGATGTGCCCGGGCGCAGCATCCAAATGCCTCAACTGATGGCAAAAGCGGGTGTCACGGGAATGTTCTTCAGCAGATTCGGACTCGGGCTTTACAACTGGCAAAGCCCTGACGGATCGTATATTACGGCCTATTCACCCGGGCACTATATCGATTTCTACAATATCCTGGCAAAGGGCGATACGGCCGGCATTGCGGCCATGGCGCAGCAGGTCGTGTACTGGCTAACGCAATTCAACGATAGGAATGTCGAAAAGGCCGTACCGGCGGTCCTGAACTTTGAGTTCGGATGGCCCCAGAAGCCGGTACAGCACCTCTACGATTTTGTCAACCGGTGGAATGGTATTTCGGTAATAGAGAACGAGGCCGGTGAAAAGCTGCCGGTCGTCCTGCCGAAATTCCGGGGCGCGACCTTCGACAAGTTCTTGAGCGCTGTAAAGGCGTCATCGTCACACATCCCTGTCATCAGCGGCGAGCGACCGAATGTGTGGGTCTATATCCATGGGCCGGCGCACCATTGGGCGCTTTCGGCCAGCAGGGAGGCGGACAAGCTATTGCCGGCGGCGGAAGCATTCTGGACGGCCAACAGGATGATCGATGGCAACGCAGGCTACCCGCAATCCGAGCTGACGGATGCGTGGATGTCGAAAATATATCCTGACCATGGCTGGGGAGGTCTGGAGGGGCAGTCGACCGACGATATCTTTCTGGCTAAATATACTTATGCCAAAGAGAAAGGAGGAGAATTGCTGCGGGACGCCCTGCGGCGAATCGCCGGGAGGGTGGCAGCGCCGGCAGGCAAGGGTATACCGGTCATCGTATTCAACAGCCTGAGCTGGCGGCGGACCGATCCGGTCACAGTGCGGCTTCCAGCCTCTTTCAATGGCCGTGGCGTTAAGGTATATGATGCTGCGGGAAGGGTTGTGCCCTCTCAACGGAGACGGGAGAGCAGTGAGGCGGGGGTACCTATGGACATCCTGACCTTCGTGGCGGAAGATGTCCCTTCCGTTGGATATGGTAGCTGGTATCTCCGGCCGGTGGGCGAACTTTCCGGCGCGGAGCGGCCCGTGAAGGCAGGGGACAATTACGAAAGCCAATATTATAGTTTGCGGCTTGGCAGGGGAGGCATAACGCGGCTGGTGGATAAGACCAGCGGAAAAGCGGTGGTGGACGGCAGTACGTTCGCGGCAGGAGAGGTCTTTACCCTGAAGTCCGTAGGAACCGGCGCAGGGGAATTTGCGAGCGTGCAGCAGCCGACCATGGAGGGTTTCGACAAGACGGGTAACTATGAAACACAATGGACCATTACGGAGGATGGTGCGGTTTACACGGTGTTCCATTCGCGCCAGCCGATACAGCACGCGGTAGTGGAAGAGGATATCAAGCTTTACAAAGCATTGAAGCGAATCGATTTTTCCGTGGCTTTAAAGAACTGGGACGGAACTCTGTACCGCGAATTCAGGATGGCGCTGCCTGCGAATATTCCCGAAGGGCGGGTAGGGTATGAAGTACCTTACGGCATGGTCGAGGTCGGCAGGGATGAGCTGAAGGATCCGGCGGGGCAGATCTACCTGGACACGCCGAAAACCATCCATCCCCGGGGGACGCAGGACTGGATAGGCGTATCCGGCCGGGACCTTGGCCTGACCCTCAGCACATCGACGGCCGCCTTCGATTATGAAGATGTGACGGGACGGGAACCGAACCGTACCTTGTTGCAGCCCATCCTACTCGCGTCCCGGCGGAGTTGTCATGACCAGGGGCCTGAATATCTGCAGACCGGGGATCACTATTACAATTTTTCATTGACGACACACGCGCCGGGATGGGAGCAGGGCAGACGGAAAGGCGTTGAAGCAAATACCCCGTTGGAGGTCGTGGTAGCGGCGGATAGGATCGCGGGCCCCGGACTGCCGGAGAAAGACAGCTATTTGTCCGTCGATCGGGATAATGTCGTGGTCACCGCCCTGAAGAAGGCGGAAGATGATGACGGTACAGTGATACGGATGTATGAGACGGACGGCAAGGACGTGGAGGTTACGCTGACCTTCCGGAAGGCGATCCGGAAGGCCTATAGCACGTCGCTGACGGAAGAGGGGATGAAAGAGATACCCGTATCCGGCCATCAATTGAAGTACAGGCTCGGGCACCATGCGATAGAAACGGTAAAAATTTACTGGTAAGACTTGCGACATATGAAACGACGTTGGTTTTTTGCAGGTGTTTTGCTGGCCGGCTTATCGGCTGACGCGCAGCAGGCGGAGATCATTTATCCGCACCCCATGCGGTATGAAAAGGTAAACGGGCGGATGCAGGCGGATGCTGTGATCGTCTATAAAGGAAGGAAAGAGTCGCTCTCGGTGGAACTTGACGGGCGGCCCCTGAACTATAAAGCCGACGGAGATTCGTTGAGGCTGCAGCTGCCCCTCACGGGAGAAAAGGGCCGGCTGCTGTTCCGCCGGCGGGGGCAGGATGTCCTTGTACAGGAGTTCGAGCCGTATGTACCCGCCGACTGGAGCTATTTCGCAAAAGGCACCATCGACATCGTCTCCTCGTCCCACCAGGATATCGCCTGGATGAACACGCCCGACTCCTGCCGGATGGAGCGGATCGGGAAGATCATCGTACCTGCCATGCGGATCATGGATCGGGACAGCGCCTTCCGGTTTGGGATGGAGCAAACACTCAACCTGATGGAGCTTGTAAAGGAAGACCCTGCCTACGTGGAACAGGCCGCCAAGGTCTATCAACGGGGCCAGTTCGGCTGGGGCGCCACCTTCAATCAGCCGTATGAAGGCATGGAGTCCGGTGAGCAACTGGTTCGTCAGCTATACCTCGGCCGAAAATGGATAAAGGAATTTTTTAAGGGACGGATAGATGCCCGGACGGCCTTCAATGTCGACGTGCCGGCGCGGACGCCCCAGTTTCCGCAGATCCTGGCGCGGGGCGGCGTAAAGCATTTGTTCATCAGCAGGTTCAAAGAGGGTTTTTTCAATTGGTATAGTCCCGACGGCTCGAAGATCTTTACGTACAGCCCGGGCAATTATGGCTGGGCCGTCATGTTCTATAAATATTTCGATGTCGATGCGCCAACCGCGATGCACAAGCTGCATGAGGTGCTGAAGAATTGGAACGGTTATTATGCATCCCGAAACATCCCGCCCCATTATGCCGTTGTCATCAGCAACGATGCCTCCGGCCCGGTGTACTATGATCGGGTGTTGAAAGAATGGAACAGGCTTGCTGAAGCTATGGGCCTTCCCATTCCGCGACTGCGTTATACGACTGCAGACCAGTTCCTGGATGCGGTGGATGTGCCCGAAGCGCATATCGACTCGATATCGGGAGAGCGACCGGACTTATGGCTCTACATCCACGGTCCCGCGCATTTCGAAGCCATCGATGCCAAACGGGCGGCAGCCGTTCATCTTCCCGCAGCGGAGCTTTTCAATACCGTGGCCGGCCTGCTCGAAGGCAGCTTCGCCGGCTATCCGAAGTCTTCGTTCGACACGGCCTGGTATAAGTCCATCTACCCCGATCACGGGTGGGGCGGCAAACACGGCGACATCACCGACAGCATTTACCGATCGTATCTGGAGGCGGGTGACAGCATTGCGCTGGCGACCTTGTATCCCGCGTTGCGGCGCATCGCAGCCAGGGTTGCCGTCAAAGGTCCCGGCCAGGCAGTCGTATTCAACGATCTCTCCTGGCAGCGTGACGCCCTTGCCGTGTTACCCGTGAAAGACAGCCTGGAGCAGCATCTCGTCCGTGATGCGGACGGGAACATCCTGCCTTCGCAGCCCGTAGCGACGGCGGAGGGTCGTGGCGTCGCCATCCTGGCAAGGAAGGTCCCTGCGATGGGCTATGCCGCTTTTACCGTTTCGCCTGTCCCCGCCCGGCCGCCGCGCGAAATCGCCCACGAGCCCGTCAACGGGTATGAGAATGAATTTTACAGGATATCCTTCGGCGACGGTGGGATCAAGAGCCTTTACGACAAGGAATTAGGGCATGAACTGCTCAACACTACCCGCTACGCCGGGGGCGATATCCTGGACATGGGCTATGACGGACTGGATGCGGGCGAGTTTACGGAAATAACGCCCCCGAATATGCGTGATTTCGACAAGCTGAGCAACCATCCGGCGAAGTGGTCGAGGACCAGTGACGGTCCCGTATTCACCGTCTTCGAAAGCAGGAGTATGCTGGGCAAGGAGAAGATGATTCAGCGGATCACCGTTTACCGGCAGATGAAGAAGATCGATCTTGAATACGAGCTACCCGACTGGAAGGGCATTCGTAGCCGGCGCCTGAGCTTTGCGCTGCCGCTCAATATGTCCGCGGCGGACATCCGGTACGACGTCCCGATGGGGATGGCCGCCGTACACGGGACGGAATTGTCCATGCGGCCGGGGGGATGGGCCTGGGATGGGACATACCGGCAGAAGCCCGAAGAGATCCATCCGAGGGAGTCGCAGAATTTCGTGACCGCAGCTGCCGGCGATATCGCGATAACCCTATCCTCCAGGATGGCCGTCTTCGATTACATCGATCCGACAAGGGATGCCGTGAGCTATCCCGTCCTTCAGGCTGTGATGCTGACAACGCAGAAGAGCTGTCATGGAGAGGGACCCTGGTATTACCAGCGCGGAAAGCATGTATTCCGGCTTAGCATCAGTTCGCACCATTCGGACTGGAAACAGGCGTTTTCATTCGGGATGGGAAACAATCACCCCTTATATGCCGTCACCGCCGTTCCACTGAAGACGGCGCCCCTGCCCGGCCGGATGAGCTTCTTTGGATCCGCTGCGCCAGGTACGCTGATCACTGCCGTCAAAAAGGCGGACAACAGCGACGAAATTGTCTTGCGCGTGGTGAACATGGATAAAGTCCCGCAGCAAAACGAGATCCATTTATTCCGCGGGATAAAGGAATTGAAGAAAGTCAACCTCATCGAAGAGGAAGAGGATACCCTGACACCGGAAGGCGACAGCATCAGGGGAACTATCGGCGGCGGACGGATCGACACCTATTCCATCGGGTTTAAAAAATGACCATGATCAAAGGCAAATTATATCTGACCCTTATCTGTGCCACGGCTGGAATGGGAGGTTTTTTATTCGGGTTCGACACGGCGGTGATCTCGGGCGCTGTGAATTTCCTGCGGACGCAATTCAGGCTGAGCCCTGGCATGGAAGGATGGATCATGAGCTCCGCCCTGCTGGGATGTGTAGCAGGAGCGGCCATTGCCGGCTACGGATCGGACAGGTACGGGCGCAAGAAGATCCTGTTGGCGTCGGCACTGCTTTTTATTGTGTCCGCATTGGGATGCATGGTTGCCGGTTCGCCTTCCATGCTGGTGGTATTCCGGATCGTGGGCGGATTGGGCGTAGGTTTTGCCGCGATGGTGGCGCCCATGTTCATAGCCGAGCTGGCGCCGGCGCACTTAAGGGGTCGGCTGGTTTCCATCTACCAGTTGGCGATCACGCTGGGCATTCTCTGTTCCTACCTTTCGAACGCGACGCTGCTGGATTTTGCATCGGCGCACGGCGGGGCGCGGGAAGGACTGCTGCATTTTTATCTCGTGGAAGAAGTCTGGCGGGGGATGCTCGGTTCCAACGCGATCCCGGCAGTGCTGTTCCTGCTGCTGTTGCTTTTCGTGCCGGAGAGTCCCCGGTGGCTGCTGAAGGAAGGGCGACAGGAGCGGGCCTATAAGATCTTGAGCCGGATCAGCGGACCACAAAAGGCTACTGCGGAGATTGACGGGATCTCCATCGCCCTTGCCGAAGAGGGAAAAGGAAGTTTTCGTCAACTGTTGGCGCCCGGGATCCGCGCAGCCCTGGTGATCGGGCTGGCGCTTCCGTTCCTCAGCCAGCTGACGGGCATAACAACGGTAATGTATTATGCGCCGGCCATCTTCGAGCACGCCGGCTTTAAATCCGGATCTGCCATGGGGAGTGCCTCGGTGATCGGATTTTTCAATATGATCTTTACATTCGTCGCGATTTGGAAGATCGACCATTGGGGAAGAAAGCCCCTGCTCATCTGGGGCTTCACGGGGTTGAGTATTGCCCTGCTGTCCATCGGCCTGCTTTTTTACAGTGGCGGCGGACAACAATTTCTGCTGGGGGCCTTTGTATTTTATATCGTCGTCTTTGCGGCCACCATCGGACCTGGTGTATGGGTGGTCATTTCGGAGATCTACCCGACGAAGATCAGGGGAAGGGCGATGTCCATCGCGACCTTATCGCTTTTCCTCGGGTCGACTAGTGTAACACAAACCTACCCGCTGCTGCGCGAGGGCCTTGGCATCGGCGTCACTTTCGTCCTATATGGTCTGGCGATGGTGCCTACAATATTCTTTGTTCGAAAGGCGGTACCGGAGACGAAGGGGCGGACCTTGGAAGAGATCGAACGTCAGTGGACGACAAAAAACAGAAAAATGAAAATAGAATGGCCACGAAAATAAAAGGGATCACCTGGGATCATCCCAGGGGCTATCAGCCTTTGAGGGCTGTAGCGGCCGAGTGGGGCCGTAAGGCGGGAATACAACTGCAATGGGATGTGCGGACCTTGAAGGAATTCGGCGACATGCCCGTCGAAGTGCTGGTGGATCGGTATGATCTTATCATCATCGACCATCCCTATATGGGCGAGGCGGCTTCGAAGGCGTTGTTACTGCCACTGGAAGACCACCTGCCGCAAAGTTTTCTCGACGTGCAGGCGGCTCAGAGCGTAGGCCCGTCCTATGACAGCTATGGATGGAAGGGGCGGCACTACGCCCTGCCGGTGGATGCAGCCGCACAGGTAGCGGTGATGCGGGCGGATCTGGCAGATGCGATCGGCTGGGGGCCGCCGGTGTACACAGAGCAACTGCGGGCCGCGGCGGAACAACTCCCAACCGGGAAATTCATCGCTATTCCGTTATGTCCTACCGACATCTGGTGCGTCTTCCTCACCCTATGCGCCCAGTATAACGGAGGGGAGTTCTTTACGCCGGCGGGTATCGAGGAACCCGCCGGCAGATATGCGCTGGCGCAGTTGCAGGAATGGGCCACATTTCTGCACCCGAACTCTTTCCGGATGAATCCCATTCAAATGCTGGATAGGATGGCCGCCGAAGACGAGATCGTCTATTGCCCGTTCAGCTTTGGCTATACGAACTATGCGCGGAAGGATGCGGCCGGCATACGGCTGGTTTTTATGGACGCGCCGCGTCGAAGCGGGCACGGGATCTCGACACTGCTGGGAGGAGCCGGGATCGCCGTCTCGCGGAACAGCGCCAACCGGAATGCCTGCATGGATTTTATCCGGTACGTTCTGGACCCCGAAGTACAGCGGACCACGTATTATATCAACGGCGGTCAGCCCGCCCATCTGTCCGCATGGGAGGATCCGGCATGCAATGCGGACAGCGGAGACTTTTTCGGCCAAACCCTGTATACGCTGCAGCATGCCTACCGCAGGAAAGGGGCGCCGGGGTTCAACCGGTTCCAGGAGGCCGCGGCCGATATCGTGCACGTGAGTGCAATGGAAGGTATGGATGGGGCCTTGATGATGCGGCAATTGAATAACCTTTTTCAAGCGATATGTCATGACCAGCTATGAAACCATCACCTGCACCTTGGAAGCCGGCGTAGCGCGGCTGCAGTTTAACAGACCCGGGTTGTTGAATGCAATGAACAGACAGATGATGGATGAGATCATCCATGCCTTGGAAGCCATCACCGGCGATGAGCGGGTATTGGTGGGTGTGATCACCGGCAGCGGGCGGGCGTTTATGGCCGGGGCGGATATAAAGGAATACAGCAGGCAGACGCCCGAAGAGTTTAACAGCTTCCAGGCGAAAGGCAGGCGGCTGTATGCGTTGATCGAGCAGGCGCCAATCCCCTTTATTGCGGCCGTCAATGGTTTTGCGTTGGGGGGCGGATTCGAGATCGCGCTGGCCTGCGACTTTATCGTCGCCGCCGCATCCGCAAAGATGGGGCTTCCGGAAATTCACCTGGGGCTGATACCCGGTGGCGGGGGGGCGCAGCGCTTGCTGCTGAAGATAGGTCTTGGAAGAGTGAAAGAGATGCTGCTGCTGGGTCAGTCCTATTCGGCGGCCCGGATGGAGGAATGGGGATTGGTGTATGCGGTGGCCGAGGACCAGGCGCTGGAGGATACGGTTGCCGGGCTGGCGGAAAAATTGAAGCGGCGGCCAGGGCAGGCGGTGAAGGCCATCAAGGCCATGTTGGAGCCATCGGCAATCGAAGCAGCATTTGAAACGAGGCTGGACAGAGAGGGAGCCGCTGTGGCGGCATTGTACCAGTCACCCGAGGCAGCGCAGCTGATCCGGGAATTCACTGCAAAAAACAAATAAAGGATGGACAGGAAGCGAAAAGAAATAGTGGAAGAGCTAATGCGCCGGCGGCGGCTGGCGGCGCTGTTATTCTGGCGGCCGGACGAGCTGGTGATGATGCTGGGCTATATGCCGCTGTGGGGTGTTTCTGTCCTTCTGTATCCCGCACAGGGCGAAGCGGTGCTTTTTGTGCCGGAGCTGGAACCGGAAGACATCCTGCCCGCAGACGTCCAAGTGAGGAAGTATCCCTGGGGAGTGCTCGATGGCAAGGATCCCTGGGAGGTTTTATTCCAGGCTATAAAGGATCATCTGCACCAAAGAGGTCTTGGGGACGGCGCGGTATCCTTTACCCCGAACATCGGCGGCAGCGCGCCCTGCCGAATGTCGGGAGAGCAGCCGCCATTGCCAGCGGACCTGCCGGAGCGGTTGGGAAGGGTCAGTGATGCGGGCTGGACCGATTCCGGCGGGGAATTGTTACGGCTTTATGAACAAAAGACGCCGACGGATATTGCCGCTTTGGAGAAGACGCACCGGGTAGCTGCCCGCGCCGTCGAGGTGTTCTATCGGGAAGTGGACAAGGGACATCCGGAAGCGTTTCTGGCGGCGCTGGTAGAAACCGCTGTACAGGAGGCCATCGGACAGCCCGGCATCAGCTTCGCAAAGGCATGGCCCATGGTGCAGTCGGGAAGGAATTCGGTGGATGCGGGGAGGTTCAACAGAAGCACCCATAAAGTCATCAAAAACGGTGAACTGGTCCTGCTCGAGATGGGGGTCTGTGTGGAAGGGTATTGGGCGGATATCACCCGTACCGCCGTGGCCGGGGAAACGACGGATCTGCATCGGCGCATGTACGACGCGGTTATAGGTGCACAGCGTGCGGCATACGAACTGATCCGGCCGGGGATTGCCATGCGGGAGGTGGACAAGGTCGCCCGGGACTATATCGGTGATTGCGGATTTGGCGGGTATTTCCCGCATGCGCTGGGGCACCAGACGGGCTTTCGATACCATGATCCGGGCGAGACCTTATCGCCGTTCAGCACCGGCGTGCTCCGGGAGGGCATGGTTGTCACTGTGGAGCCGGGCATATATGGGGAAGCGCTTGGCGGCGGGCTGCGGATAGAGGACAACTTGTTGATCACGGCGGAGGGCTACCGGATATTGTCCGACAGCCACCGGGAATTGAAAGGATAGAATTATGGTAACTGAAAATAATAACGAAGGCGCATTACGCGGGGTTCGCGTTGCCGACTTCACACAACTGGTGCAGGGCCCCTGGGCTACTCAGATGCTGGGGGATATGGGCGCGGACATCATCAAGATCGAACCGCCAGGCGGTGATTGGATGCGCCATTATGCCTATGGCAACCTTTACCCGGCGGGCCAGAGCATTTCTTTTTTGGGATTCAACAGGAACAAGCGGAGCATTGCCCTCGACCTGAAGAGCACGGAAGGGTTGCAGGCCGCAAGGGACATCATCTCGAAATGCGACATCCTCATAGAAAACTTCCGGCCGGGCGTGATGGACAGGCTCGGCATCGGGTACGAATCGTTGCAGGCCGTTCAGCCGGGGCTGATCTATTGCGCCAGCTCGGGTTATGGCAAAGACGGTCCCTACCAGACGCGGCCGGGACAGGATCTGCTGGCGCAGTCGCTTGCGGGAGGCGCGTGGCTGAATGGCCGGCGTGGCGATCTGCCCGTAGTCACCGCCGTGGGCCAGGCGGACCTGCTCACCAGTCTGTTTATCGTCCAGTCGGTACTCGCGGCATTGTATCACCGCCAGCAGACAGGCAGGGGGCAGCGGATCGACGCCAGCCTGCTCAATTCCATCATTGCCTTCCACACCCAGGAGATCACCGCCTACCTGTACAAAGGGGCGAACCCCGAGCGTAGCGCTGCAGGCATTCCCAATCCGTGGCTGGGCGCTCCTTATGGCTTGTATCCTACACGGGACAGCTATATCGCCATCGGCATGAATTCCGTCCGGAGGCTGGCTGCCATCATGGGGATAGAAGGCTATGACCGGAAGGAGTTCGACAGCAATAATATCATCGGGGAGAGGGACGCCATCTACGAAAATTTTGCCGCCGTATTCAGGACGAAGACGACAGAGGAATGGCTAAGCCGATTGCTGCCGCATGACATCTGGTGCTCGCAGGTCAACACTTTCAGGGAAATGGCCGTTGATCCGCAGGTTCTGCATAACAAGATGATCATCGAATACGATCACCCTGCGGCGGGAAAAGTAGCAACGACGGGCATTCCGGTGCAGTTCAGCCGTACTCCGGCCGCCGTACGACGTCCGGCGCCCCTGCTCGGCGAACATACGGAGGAGATACTGACCGGAATTTGCGGCTATACACCGGAACAGGTGCAGGCCGTACACGGGTCTGTTAGGACCCCTTCATAAAAAATACTGGAGTTATGGACAATAGGATCGATCTGAAAGGGCGGCGGGTATTGGTCACTGGCGGAAGCCGGGGCATCGGCGCGGGCATTGCCCGGGCGATGGCCGCTTGCGGGGCGCATCTTTTGATCAATCACCTGGGGGATGATGCCCGGGCGCAATCGCTGGGCGAAGCACTGCGGCGCGAATATGGGGTGAACGTATGGGTGTACGGGGCGGATATCTCTCTCCGGCAGGAGGTCGCAGCGCTTTTCCGGATGGCCGATGAACAATTGGGCGGCGTCGACGTGCTGGTTAACAACGCCGGCTGTGAAACCGTAGATCACGCCCTCGACCTGGACCTGAAGGATTGGGACAGGATATTCAACGTGAATCTGCGGGGCGCCTTCATCTGCGCACAGGAGGCGGGGAAGAGAATGGTGGCCCAGGATAGGGGCGTCATCCTGAACATCTCCTCCATCCACGACAAAGTTCCAAGGAAGGGTTTGATCCATTATTGTTCGGCTAAGGCAGGGCTGAACATGATGACGAAGTGCCTGGCGCTCGAATTGGCGCCTCACCAGGTCCGGGTCGTCGCCGTCTCGCCCGGCGCCATCGAGACGGAGATGAACAGGGAGGAAATCGAGAAGTTCGGCCGGGAGAAGTTCAACGGTTGGATCCCGGCCGGGCGTGTCGGGGTAGTGGACGATGTCGCATGGACCTGCGCCTTCCTTGCCTCCGATCTGGCCGCTTATATGACGGCTACGGAAATTTACATCGACGGGGGGTATAAGGAAAGTACCATTCCTTATGATCCCCGGCCAAAAAAATAATAAAGAACGCATGATCGAAACATATGAACACAGGGGCGAGGGATACAACCCTTTTATCATCCGGGAGGGATGGCAGGTGGCGCAGCTGAATCACCTGGAAGCGCAGGATCTCGAAGGCATCGCGAAAGTGGACATGCATCGGAAGACAGACGAAGCGTTCGTCCTCCTGCGGGGATCGGCTGTGCTTATCGCAGCGGCTGAGAATGAGTCGGCAGACCTTTGCTTCACGTGTGTAAAGATGGAGCCGGGCATTACCTACAATATACCGGTGAACACCTGGCATAACATCGCCATGGACAAGGAAGCGTCGGTGATCATCGTGGAGCGAAGCGATACCCACCTGGGAGATTATGTTTACCGGCCGCTGACGGACCGTCAGCAGGGGGTGTTGAAGGCGGCTATAAGGGCAGCCATGACCATATAGGGCAGGATGCCGGACAATGATTATCCAATTTTTAAAATAGTAAGACCAATGTCAAGAGAAAAGGAACCACAACGGCCGCCGGCATGGAACAATGATGAAACACTGTTCGAATTATACAGGAACGAGCTTTATACGCCTGTTGTGGGGGACATCCTGGATGAACTCGGTTGTTATCATCAGTTCCTGCCCCAGCCGATACAACCCGCGCAAATGCATTTCAAAGTAGCCGGAAGGGCGATGCCTGTGCTGATGATCGATGTGTACGGGCCTCAGGAGCAGCCGTTTGGGAAACTGACCGAAGCGCTGGACCAATTGCAGAAGGATGAAGTGTATATAGCCAGCGGCGGCGATATGCGCTGTGCTTATTGGGGGGAGATCCTGACCGCCACCGCGAAGACCCGGGGGGCCTGCGGCGCGGTCATCAACGGGTATTACCGGGATACCGTCCGTGTCCTCGAACAGAACTGGCCGGTATTCAGCCGGGGGCGTTACGCCCAGGACTCCTGCGTCCGGACCCAGGTGGCGGACTACCGTTGCAGGATCGAGGTAGGCGGCGTGACCATCATGCCCGGCGACCTCGTTTTCGGCGACATCGACGGCGTCGTCATCATTCCGAGGGAGCATGAAAAGGAAGTTACCATCAGGGCCCTGGAAAAGGCGAGGGGGGAAAAGTTGGTGAGGAAGGAGATCGAGGCGGGCATGTCGAGCACTACGGCTTTCAGGAAATACGGCATTCTATAATTGTAAACACAAGGAGCATGAAACTGGGACTGGGTCTGTACAGGCATATGCTTGACCGGCAACATTTCGATTTCGCAAGACAGTGTGGCTGTACGCATATCGTCGTGCATCTGGTAGATTATTTCAACAAGGGCAATCAGACCAATAAGGATAACCAGCCGATCGGGGATGACAGCGGGTGGGGGTATGCCGGGGATGCCGGCAGGTTGTGGACGGTGGACCAACTGCGGGCGTTGAAGAGCGCGATCAACGAAGCCGGACTCGAACTGGAAGCCATCGAAAATTTCGATCCTGCCCATTGGCACGATATTCTGCTGGACGGGCCGCAAAAGGCGCGGCAGATGGAAGGGCTGAAGCAAACCATCCGCAACGTTGGCGCGGCGGGGATTCCTGTAATGGGCTATAATTTCAGCCTGGCCGGAGTCAGCAGCAGGATGGTGGGAAATTTTGCCCGCGGCAATGCCCAGTCCGTAGGCATGGATCGCGTAGATGACCGGCCGATTCCCAACGGCATGGTCTGGAACATGATCTATGATCCAAATGCTCCGGCAGGATATCTGCCGGAGATCACCCATGAGGAATTGTGGAGCAGGCTTGACTATTTTTTGCAGGAATTGGTGCCCGTCGCCGAAGAGGCGGGGGTAAAGCTGGCGGCACACCCCGATGATCCGCCCATGCCTCGGATCCGGCGCACCCCACGGCTGGTATACCAGCCGCAGCTCTACCGAAAACTATTGGATATCTATCCCAGCAAGAGCAATGCCCTGGAATTTTGCCTTGGGTCGATAGCCGAGATGACCGAAGGGGACGTATATGAGGCGACGCAGGACTATGCCCGCGATATCGCGTATGTTCATTTCCGGAATGTAAGGGGCAAGGTGCCGCACTACAAAGAGGTATTCCTCGACGAAGGGGATATCGATATGATGCGGATCCTGCGGATCTTAAAGAATTCCGAATTTAAGGGAGTACTTATCCCCGATCATACTCCCCAGATGAGTTGCGGGCAACCGTGGTATGCCGGGATGGCCTATGCGCTGGGATATATGAATGCCTGTCTGAAGATGCTGGGCTGAGCCCGCGAATATCCCCTATTTGGCCGGCGTCAGGATGATATTCCGGTACTCGATCGCCCGGTGGTCCCCCTGCAGAAAGATCGGTCCCGGCTCACCCTCCTGACTGTCCAACGCTCCGCCGGTGGTCCCCGGTATCTCGGACCGGCAGATCACGGTCTTCCCATTGAATACGACGGTCACCAACCTGCCCACCAGCGTGATATCGTACGTTTGCCATACACCCGGCCCCTTCGAAGCGCGCTCCACTGGCGGCAGAAATCCATACACGGAACCGATCACCTCGTTCGGGGCGGTCACCCCGCCTTCCTCATCCTCGATCTGTACCTCATAACGGCCACGCAGATAGACGCCGCTGTTGCCTCTCTTGGGATAACGGAATTCGATATGCAGCTTGAAATCGGTGAATTTTTGATCGGTGACGATATTCGACCCCGGTCGCGGACTGCGCAGGATACCGTCTTCCACCATCCATTGATTGGGCTTACCCGTAACATGCCACCCGGAAAGATCCTTTCCATTGAACAGGGGGATCGATTGACCCCACACCGGCTCGCCCTGACGTGTCAACGCCGGCGCGCGGTAACCTACCCAGTGAAGCGTTTCGCCCCTGGGCGTCACCATCGTACCCACAAGGCTATCCCCCTGCATGCTACCCTCGACATCTAAATTCCTGTCCTCACTCTCCCACTGCGGCGGGATCGAAAAATACATCTTCCCGTTTTCCAGGTTTACCCGCGAGATCGGCCGCGAACTGCCTCCTTCACCCACAAACCGTCCCACCATATAGCGCGAGCCGGACCTGTTGACTTCCAGCCAGCTCGCGAAATCCCTCCCCGGCGCATGCACCGTGATATCCCATCGTCCAAATAAGGCTGTCGTGTCTCCCTGTGCCTCAACCCCGATGCCGGCGAGCGCAAGCGAAAAGATCAGGAAAATTGTCTTCATATGCATAAAAATAGAACCCATCCGGGGACACTCCTACAACGGGGTTAACAGGTAATACAACTATCTTACTCGCCGGCGTCCATCGGGAAGCTTAATAAAGTGTCAAAGTATCTTAAAATTGATGTGCGGGAACCGGTGCCAAATCGTTTATTTTGTTGCATATGCCTCAGGATTCCCTTCTATTGAATAACAAAGCGAAAGAACAAAACACCTACGATGCCATTGTGATCGGGACAGGCATCAGTGGCGGCTGGGCTATGAAAGAATTGACCGAAAAAGGATTGAAAGTCCTGGCCCTTGAACGTGGCGGAAATATTGAGCATGTAAAAGATTACGATACAGCTTCGATGAACCCGTGGGATATGCCTCACCGGGGCAGCCTTACAGAAAGGTTTATCGATGAAAATCCTATTCTCACCCGTGCCGGCGTAGTGGATGAATTCACACAAAAGATGTTCTTAGGCGATAACGTACACCCCTATATACAGGATAAGCCTTTCGATTGGATACGGGGTTACCATGTCGGTGGAAGGAGCCTCATGTGGGGCAGATGGACACAGCGCTGGGGAGAAGCGGATTTTGAAGCGAATGCAAAAGAGGGAATCGGCATTGACTGGCCTGTTCGCTACAAGGATATCGCACCCTGGTATAGTTATGTAGAGAAATTTGCAGGCATTTCAGGAAACAAAGATGGACTGGCACAGGTTCCCGACGGAGAATTTCTGCCGCCTTTTGAGATGACAAAGCTTGAGGTATATTTAAAGCAGAAAATAGAAGCAAATTTTCCGGGCCGCAATCTGATCATCAGCAGGACAGCCAATCTTTCAATAGCAACAGATTTGCATACTTCCCTCGGGCGCAGTCATTGCCAGGCAAGGAATTTATGTAGCCGCGGATGCCCCTTTGGAGCCTATTTCAGCACACAATCCGCCACACTGCCCGCAGCCATGAAAACAAAAAATCTCACTTTACAAACAAACGCGGTTGTGCATTCCATTATTTATGATGACCAAAAGCAGAAAGCCATAGGCGTTCGGGTGATAGACACAGTGTCAAAGAAAATAAGGGAATATTATGCCCGCATCATTTTTCTGAATGCGGGTTCTATCAACTCGAACTTGTTACTGCTGAACTCCACCTCTCGCCGCTTCCCCAATGGCCTGGGTAACGACAGCGGCGTGCTGGGGCACTATATTATGACACATAATTACCGTGTCAGTGCAACAGCTACTTACGAAGGGATGGAGGATAGCTATTACTATGGCAGAAGGCCAACCGGCGTCTATATCCCAAGATTTAGAAATTTTGGCAATGACAAAAGGAGTGATTTTAAAAGGGGATATGCAATGGCCTGTTCAACTTCCCGGCAGGGATGGGGTTTGGGAAATAGTAGGGATGGCATTGGCGCCGGCTTCAAAGCGCAACTAACAGAACCCGGGCCCTGGACATTCTGGGGAGTGGCAATGGGAGAAATGCTTCCATACAAAGACAATCGCGTGTGGCTTGACAAAAATGAAAAAGATGCCTGGGGTATTCCTTTGCTGCATGCCGACGTAAGTTGGCACGAAAATGAAGACAGGATGGCCGGAGATGCCGTGGAACAGATGCAGGAGATGCTTGAGAAAGCCGATCTTAAGAACATCCGGACCCGGGATAATCAACAGGCGCCGGGAAGGGACATACACGAAATGGGTGGCTGCAGAATGGGCACTGACCCCAAAGACTCAATGCTAAACAGATGGAACCAGCTTCATGCCGTTAAAAATGTTTTTGTAACCGACGGCGCCTGTATGACATCGTCGGCCTGTCAAAACCCCTCGCTTACCTATATGGCAATAACCGCAAGAGCCTGTGATTACGCGGTAAGCGAATTAAAGAAAAATAACTTGTAACACACCTCGGTAGACAAAGGATTCGCTGCAGCGAACCGCGTTCCGGCCGGTATGAAAAGCACGCCCCCGCTCTTGAGTGTCACCGGCGACCGGCCCTCGACCCGGTACTCGAGCGTTCCTTCCAACACATAGATCACCTCCATACTCCTTCATCTTTATGCCGATTGGGTGAATTGCCTCCTGCAGTTTGACGGCGGAAAGCCGAAATGTGATTTGAAAAGCCTCGAAAAATGCGCGATATGTGAGAATCCGGTTGTATAACAGATCTCGGTAACGGTCATATTCGTACCGCTCAACATTTCCCTTGCCTTCTCCAACCGTTTCGACTTGATCCATTGGGAAGGGGTGGTGTTATAAATTGCGGTAAAATCGCGCCGGAAACTGGACAGGCTTCTTCCCGATAAGGCGGCCAGCTGTTCGATCGACAAAGTGTTCATGATGTTTTCCTCCACGGTTTCGGTGATATTGCCAAGAGAAGCAACGCGAAGGTCCAGCAATTGAGCCAGCACGGAGTGACCTGCGTCACACAAATGAAAAAGCAGTTCGAGCATCTTTATCTTGACAAATCCGGGTTGAGGCATCTTCACGCCGTATAGGAAGGGTTCGAGGGAAAGGGCATAGGAAGTCCATCCACTGCCGCCGCAGATGGTCGTGATCAGGGGGCGAATTTGTACGCGGGATACCTGTAAATCCATCCATCGGGTGAACTCCCTCACCAGGCTGGGTTTGATCGTGAAACGCAAATACCGTAACGGGGCCTCACCGCATTCGATGCGCTTATACTCGATCCAGATATTTCGCTTCAAAAGGACAATCTGATTGGTATATAGATCGACCCGCTCTTTTCCACTCGAAATAGACATCGCTCCTTCCAGCATAAAAATGAGATAAACGTCTTCAGCATAGTGCGAACCCGGAACGTCCGTTCCTGCGAAGCATTGGACAGCGGTATATCCTTCTAGCGTGAGTTTTGTCGCCGGCATTAGTCCTGTTTTTTGGTGATTTATCCTTCCGCTGCTTGATGATTCCAAAGCTGTGCCAGCTATGCAACTCGATTATTCCCAGGATGTTATCGTTTTCGGATCGAAAGGCGGACCATCGGATTTTCCGGATCGTCCGGCTAAATCGCGATATTTCACGAACCGGCGGAAGAAGAGCCCTTTCTGCTAAGGTATAAAGCGGCGGATTCACTCATGCAGACGACAGCGCCCCCCAGAATGGCCAGGTCCTTGATCACGAGCCTCCCCCGGCCAGACAAAAAGGGAAATCCCCAAACATCGTCGTTGATATTCGGTACCCAGCTTTCAGGGGTGGTTACCAGGAAGGACAACGTCCCGATGGTGAGCAGAACCATGAGGGCGCCTCCGATGGTGCTCAACAGGGGCGCGATAGGGTGGAGGATAACCATTACCCCAACCAGGACAAGGCATATCCCGAGTCCCCGCGAAAAGCCATAGGTGTTATTCGCTCGATGCCATTGATGATTCGCAGCTATCAATTCGCCCTCCTTATTGATATGCTGCTTATAATCGTCGGGATGGTTGTAAAAAAAGGATAGAAAGGGACTGTTTGCCACGAAGGGTACGATCCCATCGGCCTCATAGGTGAAGAATTTCAGCGTGCCGATCCAGATAAAAATGATAAAAAGGGCGACGCGCAGCATTTTCCTTCCAAATGCGTCAAGCCCGGCAAGATAAAATAGAATTCGGGTTTTCATGTTTTGAGTTTTGCGTACAAGGTATCAGTCGCAACCCACACTGATTTATCTATACGCGTTATGCTTTTTAACAATAAACGTCAGGTCCGGTACTTGGATCGAATCAACAAAAAACTTGGATCGTGGCCTCAACGGAGAGGAATAAGTGCAGGCGATCTTTGCTCAAAGAATATAAGTATGGAAAACAACACGACGTCGACCATGTCAAGAGGTCGCTTTCTTCGAACCGCCGGCATCCTCGGTGCCGGCTTGCTGCTAAAGCCCCGCGAAGGGTTCGCTCAGACAAGCCCCGTCATCACCATTAAGAATGCGGCCGCAAAAGAACCTATTGAGGTAACGCCGTTGCGCGGGAACCTCCATGTGCTTCAGGGGTCCGGAGGAAATATCTCTGTCTTCAATGGCCATGAAGGGTTCTTAATGGTGGATGCCGGCATCGCCGTATCGAAAAATAAGATAAAAGCTGCGATGGCCGGCATTGCAGACAAACCGGTGAAGGTTCTTGTCAGCACCCATTGGCATTTTGATCATACGGACGGGAATGAATGGGTTCACAAAGACGGCGCAACTATCATCGGCCATGAGATAACCCGCAGGAATCTCTCGAAAACCATCCGCGTAGAAGATTGGAACTATACGTTCCCTCCCGCACCCACGGGCGCATTGCCGACGGTGACGTTCAAAGACGAGCACCAGTTGCATTTCAACGGCGAAACCATCCATCTGAAATATTATCCGCCGGCGCATACCAACTGCGATATCTCGGTTTATTTCCCCCACGCCGACGTGCTACACGTGGCCGATACCTGGTGGAATCCCTACTACCCATTCATCGATCACAACAGCGGCGGCTCGCTGGACGGGATGATCGCGGCAAGCGAACGGAACCTGGGAATGACAACCGAAAAGACGCTCATCGTTCCGGGACACGGGGCGATCGGTACGCGCAGCCAATTGGCGGAGTTCCGGGACATGCTGGTCGCGGTGAAACACAATGTTTCCAAACTAAAGAAGGCGGGACGCTCACTGGCCGACACTGTCGCGGCGAAACCCACCGCGGCATTCGACGCAAAATGGGGCAATTTCGTGCTGGACGGCGCTTTCTTCACCAGACTGGTTTACGCAGATGTATAACCTTTGTAAAATTGAATCATGAAAAAGTATATGGCTCTATTGATCATTCCATTTATGGCAATTCTCTCTTCTTCCACCGCTTCGGCCCAGCAGCCGGGCCCGGTAAAAAACATCGTTATCGTTCACGGGGCCTTCGCGGACGGCTCGGGCTTCGAAGCGGTGTACAACATCCTCACCCGGAAAGGCTATCATGTCACCATCGTCCAGAATCCACTCACTTCACTGGAAGAGGATGTTGCAGCCACCAATTTCGTCTTAAGCCGGCAGGATGGTCCCGTTATTCTCGTGGGGCATAGCTGGGGCGGAACGGTGATCACCCAGGCCGGCGTTTCCGACAAAGTAGTCCGGCTGGTGTACCTGGAAGGGTTCATGCCGGAGGAAGGGGAGACCACCGCTCAACTGGCCGGTTCCGAACCCGCGCTGGCAGAGAATGGAGTAATGATGCCGGATGAGAACGGCCTGATCTGGTATTCAAAGGAGAAATTTCATGCGGGCTTTACCGGCGATCTCAGCCGGGAAAAATCGGATTTCATGTATGACTCACAAGGAGCCATTGCCGCAAAATGTTTCACCACCCCCGTAACTGCCGCCGCCTGGAAGACAAAGCCCAGTTATGGAGTGGTAGCGACCGGGGATAAAAGCATCAACCCGGTGATCCTGCGGAAAATGTACCGCCGGGCGGGGGCAACGATTACCGAGATAGACGCGAGTCATGTGGTGTACATCTCCCAGCCGGCTAAGATCGCAGCAGTCATCGAGATGGCGGCAAAGGGTCAAACGGCGCCGGCGCGGTAAAATGGAAAGTATGCGACTTTACAATTTGCTACTGCTTGGGCTTTGCTGCTCCGAAACATCCCGCCTGCAGGCCCAATGGTCCATCTCCGGCGAACTTCGGACACGAACGGAATGGCGGAACGGCTACGGCACCCTTAAACCGATTGGAAACAGCGCCGCTCTTTTCACTTCCCAACGCAGCAGGCTGACGATTGACTACCACTGGGACAGGGTAGTATTCCATTCCTCCGCGCAGGACATCAGGGTATGGGGCCAGGATGCATCCACCATAAGTGCGGCCGACGGGAACAAATTTGGCATCCACGAAGCTTGGGCGGAATTAGCCATCATCGACAAAAGGGACACCGCGACCACCATTTCCCGGCAGCAAACCGGCGTCCGCTACCTGGCCGCGCGAATCGGCCGCCAGGAGATAAGCTATGATGACCAGCGTCTCCTGGGTGGTCTGGACTGGTTGCAACAGGCCAGGAGACACGATGCCATCGTTTTGAAATTGCTCGCCGGCGGCTGGCAGCTGGATCTTGGCGGCGCGTTTAACCAAAACACGGATGCAGTAGGCTACAACGGGACTGTTTACACCGCCGCCAATACGCCGCCCTACGTAAAAGACAGCAAGGGCCGGCTGGCAGTGACGCCGCCCGCCTTTATCCCCTTTGTCAATCCGGCCGGGGTGAGCAGCGCAAACGGTGCACCCGCCGTGTCGGCGCCGGCGTCGACAAACGGCGCCTACCAGGATTACAAAGCCTTGCAGTACCTGTATGTGGCCAGAACAGTGGGGCATTCCCGGGTGAGCGCCCTGGTGGTGGCGGACTATTTCGGAAAGAATGTCAGCGATTCGGTGGTCAATATCGTCAACGGCGATTCCGCCTGGATCTACGGCAAAAGTTTCGATAAAAAAGGGGTGAACGCAAGGATCACTGCCGGGATCTACATCGCCGGCGGAACAAAGGGCATCGGCTGGACCGCGGGGTTTTATTACCAATGCGGCCGGGACAGGGATGCTCTCCGCCTGCAAGCCTGGACTTCTACGATCGGCCTGTCCTATACCTGGCCCACCTTCACGCTCACCGGCGGTTGGGATTACCTCTCGGGTAACAAGACCTCTTTAAACCCGGGGATGAACCACCGGTTCGATCCCCTCTATGGAACGCCCCACAAATTCTGGGGCTCGATGGACTATTTCTTCGTCAGCACCGGATCGCCGCCGGGTGGTCTCAGCGATCCTTTCCTGAAATTGAAATATACCACGCCAAAGCAGCGCTTCACCGCCGGTCTCGATTACCACTGTTTCCAATTGGCCGACCGGCAACGGGTTGCGGGCGGCAGGACGACCGGTCGCTATCTGGGAAGCGAATGGGACGGGGTCTGCGCATTCGCCCTGAACCCGGTGACAAAACTGGAGTGGGGGACCAGCCTCATGTCAGCAAGCCAAAACATGCCTTATGCCAAACTCCTTTCGCCCGGTGCATCGCATCTTGTCAACACCTGGAGTTATTTGATGATCACTATTTTATTAAACAAACATGTAAACACGTCAAAATGAACAGCACCATTGTTTTTCTCCTCACTCTCTTGACCGCGGTCCA
Organism: Puia sp.; assembly: GCF_035546395.1. Lineage (GTDB taxonomy): Bacteria > Bacteroidota > Bacteroidia > Chitinophagales > Chitinophagaceae > Puia. The sequence goes on from NZ_DASZXR010000002.1 coordinate 840,726, forward strand.
ACCGGCGGCACTTTTTTCCCAGGCTAAAAATTACGCGACGGACCCCTCGCTATCCACGGCGGTAAAAACCTTTCTGAAGGCGGTCAACGCCGGTCCCCCGCTCGAGACGCTGTCCCCCGTCGCCGCGCGGAAAGTCCTGGCGGACGCGCAAGCCTCGGTTCCCGTTGATCTCTCCGGTATCGACGTCTCCGAAAAAACGATCACAGGCGATGGATTTACCGTCCGGCTCAACATCGTCCGGCCCGCAGGCGTAACGGACGTGTTGCCGGTATTTGTCTATATCCATGGCGGCGGATGGGTGCTGGGAGACTTCCCCACCCACGAACGGATGGTTCGCGACCTGGTCGTCCTCTCCGGCGCAGTGGGCGTATTCATAAATTATACCCCGACCCCCGACGCGGTTTTCCCGACACAGATCAATGAGATCTATACGGGAGTCAAATGGGTCGCGGAGCACGGGGCCGACATCGGCGTGGACGGATCGCGCCTGGCCATCGTCGGGAACAGTGTCGGCGGGAATATGACGGCGGTGACAGCGCTGATGGCAAAAGATAAGCACGGCCCCGCACTCAGGGCGCAGATCATGCTCTGGCCGATCCTCGACGCGGACTTCAACACGGGTTCCTACAAGGAATTCGGAACGGGTGGCTATTACCTCACCTCGGCAACCATGAAATGGATGTATGATATGTACATCAAGGACCCGGCGAAAAGAAAGAACATCTATGCTTCGCCCCTCCGGGCGGACATCGAAGAACTGAAAGGACTTCCCCCGGCAATCATCGCCGTGGATGAGAACGATATCCTGCGCGATGAAGGAGAAGCCTATGGCCGGAAGCTCGACCTCGCCGGGGTAAAGGTCACCACCATCCGCTATGACGCCGTGATCCATGACTTCGGCCTGTTGAACGGCCTCGCGGAGATCCCGCAAACCAAATCGCTTTTCGTTCAGCTGGCAGCCGAGTTAAAAAACTATCTAAAATAAAAAACATGAGCAAAACAATTTTTATCACCGGAACCAACTCGGGTTTTGGAAAACTGATGGTCTTCACGCTCTCGAAGGCGGGTTACCGGGTGATCGCAGGCATGCGGGACATCGGCGCAAGGAACAGGGCCGTGGCAGCGGAATTGGCGGCCCTGCCAAATGTCGATATCGCCGAGATCGATATCACCAGCGACGAATCGGTTACAAAGGCGTTTGAAACCGTCCTGGCAAAACACGGGACCATCGACGTACTGGTCAACAACGCGGCCGTTACCGGCTACGGTCTGCTGGAAGCGTACAGCCTCGATCGCATCCGCCAGATGTTCGAGGTGAATTTCTACGGGGTCATCCGCACCTATCAGGCCGTGCTCCCCGCCATGCGCGCCGCAAAAAGCGGGCTCATCATCAATATCACCACCGGGGCAAGCGGCCATACCCTCCCCTTCATGATACCCTACTTCGCATCGAAATTCGGGGTGGAAAGCATTACCGAAGGCATCCAGGAAGAACTTGCCCAATTCGGCATCGAGAACGTAAGTATCCAGCCCGGAGTATATCCCACCGAAATGAACCGCAATGGCGCAAAGACAGGTGTTTCATCCGACAAACCGGCAATCACCGCAGCCTACGACCCCATCGGGTCACAACAATTTGCGGCGCTCGGCGCGGGATTGTTTGGAAAAATGGTCGAATTCAAAATGGACCCGCAGGTGATCGCCGATGGCGTCTTGGCCCTGGTCGAAATGAAAGCAGGCACCCGGCCGCTTCGCTATCCCCTCGATGCGATCGCCCAGGGCACGGACATCGAATTCATCGAGGCCCGCGCCCGGATCAAAGCAAAATGGCTTACCAAATACACAGCCCAATAAACAAATAATATATGAAGTACAAAACACATCATCGCGTGGTCAAAATTAAAGGGGTCGACATTTTTTACCGGGAAGCAGGTCCCGCCGATGCCCCGACGCTGGTCTTACTCCACGGCTACCCGACATCATCCCACATGTACCGGAATTTGATCATGGACCTGTCCGACCGCTTTCACCTGATTGCCCCGGATTACCCCGGCTATGGTAGAAGCGAACAACCCCCCGTGAAAGATTTTGCATACACCTTTGAAAACATTGCCTCGATCATCGATGCCCTGTTGGAACAGTTGAAAATAACGAAATATAGCCTCTATCTCATGGATTACGGCGCGCCGATCGGCTGGACGCTGGCCTATAAACACCCGGAACGGATCGAGACGCTCATCGTGCAGAACGGCTGCTGTTATGAGGAAGGACTCGAAACCTTCTGGGACCCCATCAAAGCCCTATGGAAAGACCGCAACGACAAGGACGCGATAAAGAAATGCCAGGCGTTTCACAGTCCGGACGGCCTGAAATGGCAGTATACCCACAGCGTGCCGGATCCTTCCGTCGTTTCCCCGGACAACTGGGAGGTCGATCTGCGCCATCTCCTTCGCCCGGAGAATGACGATATCCAGATCGCCATGTTCTATGATTATCGGAACAATGTTAAACAATATCCCAAATGGCAGGCCTGGCTCCGGGAACGCAATCCCGAAATGCTGATCGTATATGGGAAAAATGACTATATCTTTCCCGTGGCCGGCGCCGAGGCTTTCAAACGGGATGTGAAGAATCTCGAGTATCACCTCTACGACACCGGTCATTTTGCACTGGAAAGTTTCGGCCCGGAGATCGGCGCGGTGATCCGTGATTTCCTCGAACGAAAGGTATGCAATCCTAAATAAGGCTGATCATTACCCCTGTCTGTTGTTCATCATCGCCCGATATAGCTCTTTTGTATCCCCAATTTCTTCATCCTGGACCGGAGGGTCGATTCGTTGATATCGAGCAATTCCGCCGCCCCGCCTGTTCCATGCAATTTCCAATTGCACTGCTCCAGTACGGAAAGGATATGATCCCGTTCGTTCTCCTCCATTGTCTTTGGAATGCCGGTATCGTTTTTGGTTTTTGGCGCTTTGGGTAACACGATGCTGTCGATCACGGTTCCCTTGCAAACCACTACGGTTCTCTCGATGAGGTTTTCCAGCTCCCGCACATTGCCTGGCCACGAGTATTCCAGCAGTTGTTTGACCACCTCCGGGGAATATTCTCCGACGTGTTTGCCATGGCGCGCGGCAAACACCTTTAGGAAATGATTGGCCAGGGAAAGGATATCGGCCTTCCTTTCCCTTAGGGGCGGCATTTCGATGGGAAATACGTTCAACCGGTAATAAAGGTCCAGCCGGAACCGGCCCGCGGCGATCTCGGCTTCCAGGTTTCGGTTCGTGGCGGCAATAACGCGAACATCCACTTTCTTGAGCCGGCCGCCAATGGGTTCTACTTCGTGTTCCTGCAGAACCCGCAGCATCTTTACCTGGGCTTCGAGGGGCAATTCCCCGATCTCGTCCAGGAAAATGGTTCCACCCTCGGCAAGCTCGAACTTGCCGATTTTTTTGAAGGCGGCATTGGTAAAGGCGCCCTTTTCGTGTCCGAAAAGCTCGGATTCGATGAGGTTTTCCGGCAGGGCTCCGCAATTGATGATGACCATTGGTTTTTCTCTCCGGGGGGAGCAGCCGTGGATGGCACGCGCCACCAGCTCTTTTCCCGTACCGCTTTCACCCAGGATGAGTACCGATGTGTCAGTAGGTCCGACGACCCGGATATGGTCCACCACCTCGGCCATATTCCGGCTGATGCCGATGATGTGGCGGCAGGCGTCTTCGGCTTTCCCTGAAGCATCCGATTGCCTTTTCCGGTTAGCAGCTTCTTTTTCCTGCCGATGGAGATACCAGGCGATATCCAGCATCACCAAAACGTCTTTTTGGCGAAACGGCTTTACCAGGAAACCGTAGGGCCTTGTTTTTTTCGCAGCATCGAGGATTTGTTGATTGGAATTGGCGGAAACGAATACAAATGCGATCTCTCTTTCCCGAAGATACTGGGCAAGATCGATACCTGTCCGGTCTCCCTGCAGATAGATGTCTACCAGCACGAGGTCGGGCCGTTCCCGCTCGATGATTGGGATGGCGACGTCCACGGACCGGGCAATCGGACATACCTTATAACCGGCCAGCTGGAGTATCTCCAGCAGATTATTCGCTTCCACGAATTGGTCTTCGACGACAAGTATTTTTGTATTCACACGTATATAGCTTTTTTGATGATAGGATGCTCCGGTCCGGCGCCGCTTTTTGAAAATTTCGCCTGGAACCGGATGCGAATGACGGTGCCGTTGTCGTTTCCGATATGCAGGGTCGCACCGATATCTTCGCTAAGCCCTCGGATCAGCTTCAGGCCAAGGGAAGCGGACGGAGTGGTAAAGAGACTTGGCGGGATCCCCACGCCGTTATCGGCGATTTGAAGGGAAATACCTTCTGCATCCTGCTTCATCCCGATCGCGATGAGGCCATTCCGCTCTCCGGGAAAGGCATACTTGATAGAATTGGTGACGGCTTCGTTGACGATCAGCGCTAGCGGAACAGCCTGGGCCACATCCAGCTCGATGGGTTCGACGTCCAGGAGGAAATTGATCTTTTCCGAATTGTCAAAGCTGGTCCGGAGATAACGGATGAACTCTGCCAGGTATTCGGACATATCGATCGCCTTCACATCTGCGGATTGGTACAACTTCTGATGGATAAGCGACATGGCATAGATCCGGTGCTGGCTGATCTCGATGGCCTTCAGCGCATCGTTCTCCAGGTGCCGGGCCTGTGATTCCAAAAGACAGATCACGGTATGCAAATTGTTCTTCACCCGGTGGTGGACCTCCTTTAGCAGCCACTCCTTCTCCTGCACCAGGTGTTGAAGCGCAGCGTTGGTTTGGCTGATCTCGGATTTCTGAACCTCGAGTTGCTGATTGGCCCGCTGTTTCACCCGGAAGCGGTTGTACAACAAGGCCAGGAAAAGCAGGAGAGCCGCCGCGCCGGCGATGACCACATTCCGGGTGAACAGGTTTTGCCGGTTCCTGGCCTCCTGCAGCGCGGCCTGCTGGTTCAGGATCTTGATGTTGTTGTCTTTTTTATCGATCTCGTATTTTGCCCGCAACTCTGCAACCTGACGGATATCGCTCCTCGCTCTGAAAGAATCGGTCAGGGTAACATACCGCTGCGCGTGCAGGTAGGCGTCTTTAAACCGTCCCGCGGCGGAATCGATTCGGGCCAGGTCTTTTTGCGCTAGCCCGATACGCCGGAAATCCGATTCGCTCATGGGATAGGAAAGCGCGGTATTGAGATAAGAACGGCTCTTTTCGAATTGTCCTTTCCGGAAGAAGAGCTCCCCAAGCAGAAAATTCAGCAGGAATTCATGGAGCGTGCCCATTTTGAGGGACCATTTCATTTTCTCCTTTTCGGCCCGGAGCAGGTAAGATTTTGCCTTGTCGAGACTATCCATTTGGATATAAAAATCACCCAGGGTGAGAAAAGCCTGCGCATTTTCGGCTGGATTGACGGGCGGCGACGCATTCACCTGGTTCTGCATCAATTGGAGCGCCTCCCCCTGTTTCCCGTTTTCGGCAAGCAGATCGGCAACCGTAAAGACGATCGGATAGGCCTGCTGACCCTCTCCCCATCGGGCGAATACGGCCAATGATTTTCGTCCCCAATCCAGGAGTTCCGCTTTATTGTCGGATCTTCCCTGGTCGACAAACATCCGCCGGGCATAAATAATAGCCAACGCCGTACTGTCACCGGTCGACTCCGCGGCCCTGACCTCGTCGATGGCATACCTGACCGAGCTTTCCTTATCGCCGGCAATGATCGAATTCAGACACAGCAGGTCCAACGTATAGTGCGTATACCGGAATCCAATGGAATTCTCCAGCGTCAATGCGGTCTCGAAACTCTTTCGGGAATCCGCCGGCCTTCCGGCAGCCACGCTAAGATAGCCGATATTGGAAAGGGTATAGATCCGGCTCCGGATCTCGCCCATCTGTTGGTATAGGGTATCCGCCCGCTCAAGGCGCTCGATCCTGGCTGCGATGGTGGTCGGCAGGAACGCACTATAAGTCCCCCAGTACGACCAGGCCAGGGCCTCCGCCCGCTTGTTGCCGGAGCCGGCCGCCCGGCGGATCACCTCCAGGAACACGCCAGCAGCCTTCGCCGTATCCCCCTGTTCAAGATAGACCTTTCCCAGCAGGGTAACAATCGGGTAAAGCCGGTTGGCATCCCGGGCCCAATCCAAATTAGCCCTCGCCGCATCCAGGTTCCTGATCGCACTGTCCAGATCAGCAGGTCGCGAAGCCGGCCGGAAAGCATAGATAGCCCCTCTACGGCCAGGACCCCCATCCACCCCACTTTCATCGATCACCAGCTGGGGATCGAGATGCATTCGCTGCCCGGCCAGCGCAAGTCCGCTGTCGATGTCTATCTGATTTTGCCGGGCAACATTTAAATAACAGGAACCCAATTGCAACAACAATCGCTGGGTTTGAACATCTTCCTTGTTCATCTGGCAACTGGAAGACGCCGGAAGAAGGCAAAACAAGAAGGGCAAAATGATCGCCCCTCTAACGCAACAAACTAACGAGAGTCTTCGCCTCTTTTGCATAGTCACAGTTGTTTTGGATGGGGATACTCCAATGTACCCCTTTCCGGTCACAAAAACAAAATACGTTTAAAAACGCCGGACAAGGACTACCCCGGAAATGATAAGGACGATACCCAAAAACCGCCAACCGTTGAAGGGATGGGCCAGCTCGATCAGTACACCAAAATGGTCGAGAAGTACTGCCACGACCATTTGACCGGCCACAACAAGACCAAAGGTCAAGGCCATCCCCAACCGGGATAAGGCAAGCATCGTAAGCGTAATGAAAATAGCGCCCGTCAGGCCGCCGCCGATCCACTCGGACACAGACGCCGCCCTTGCCGCCTTCCAGGTGAACGACTCCCGGGCAAACGGAAGGCAGACGGCAAGCGACACGGCCCCAACAACAAACGTAAACATCGACGCAAAGAGGGGACTGTCAAGACTCTTACCCAATCGCGAATTGAGACCCGCCTGCACCGGCAACAACGCGCCGCAGCCAAGGGCGATGATTAGCCAAAGGATTTTCATGTCAGATTTTTAAAAGTAAAAATGCGGATTTGCCGGGACCAGGGCTTATCCCCATGAGTCAATTATTTTGATGATTGGGACTGGCAAAATTGATAAACTATTTGGATAGCATAGTCAATACAGTGGTCGGATCGCGAAATATCTTGGGGCATTGTATGATGAAAAATGCCGCCTTCATTCTTCTGTCCCTGCTCACCACGCTTCATTCCCAGGGACAGCAGGCTGCTCACTACCGGCAGGCCTATAAAATGGACTCGTTGCAGCACGAATATAAGTCGGCTGTCGAAAACCATATTCAATACATGTTTTTTGATGATTCGGAAAAAAAGGCCGACCAACGAAAAAAAATGGAGCAGCTGCTGATAAAATACTCGACACAAAAAAAGGACCGCGATATCCGCTTGCTCCGGCATCGGCAACTGACCGAACAGGCCCGGATCAACCAGAACAGACTTACCCGTGGTATCATGATCACCGGTGCAGGGATGATGATCTTCATCATCGGCCTTCTCTACAGGCAGTACAGGATCAGGCAGCGCGGCAACACTGCCATCTGGAATAGCAATCGCCGCCTCCGGCAAGTCATCGATGAAAAGGAGCGGCTGCTGAAGGAAGTTCATCACCGGGTGAAAAACAATCTGCATACTATTATTTGCCTGCTCGAATCACAGTCAAGACATCTGAACGACGATGCGCTGGAGGCCATAGAGATCAGCCAGCACCGCATTTACGCCATTTCACTTGTCCATCAACACCTGTACCAATCGGCAGATATCCAAACGGTCGACATGCGGGATTTTGTCAGGGACTATGTCCATTACCTGTCGGAAGGGGCGGACCCGCGCCTCGCCCATCGATTGATCCAGGATATGGGTACGGTTAAGCTCGATGTAATGCACGCCGTCCCGGTTGCATTGATGATCAACGAAGCCTTGGTCGAATTACTTGCTTCCTGTTCGGCATCCGGCAACGAACCGGAGATCCGCATCTTCCTGCAACAAGTCGGCGATAGGATCGTGCTCCGGATTACTGGCAACGGCAACTATGCATCTCCCGGCGTAAACCTCATACGGAAATTGTCCGAAACGATTGGCGCAGATCTTACCTTACCCGCCGGCAAGGACACTCATCTGCAGGTCGTATTCGACAAATACTCGATTTACTCCCCGTCCCTACGCACTTCTTCCGGGAAAAAAAACGGCGCAATCGTAACAGCAGCACTGACGATCGGGGCTCTCGGGTTCCTGCTGTCACCTGCCTCCGGACAAAAGCTCTCCGCGGCGGAGACGGTAAAGAATTATAGCCTGGCGCAGAAAAGGTTGCTGGTGATCAATATGCTCCAGTTCACCAATCTTATTTCTCAGAACAGCCTTGACCAGGATAGCCTGATGGCTATTTCCTGCCGGTTCACCGGCATGCCTTTTCTTCTGCCCTACTCGGAGGGCATCGAAGCGGACTCCCAGGGGAGAATTCCCCAGCTGCTGGCGAATGCGATGCGATATTTGCACCGGGCGGGAACCCATAAAAAGGACCTTGACAGTACCGCACTCTTCATCGATTCGGCCTCACGCGGGATCAGGTCGGAACACGGGGAAAGATGGGTTGATGAATGCGCCTTTATTCGGGCGGAATGGTATCGGCAAAAAAGAGAGGTCCGACGGGGAAGAAGTCTGCTCATCGGTATCCTGGCTAAAAGTCGATCGCACTCGAATGCGCTGGGTGAGGCCCGCGCCTGCCGGCTGCTTGCCGGTTTCAGTGACGGCGAATCACTCGCGGCATTGGAGTATAGAAAAAGGGCGCTGGAAATCTATAAACAACTTCGAATGCCCGAACTGCAGATCCAGATGCTGATGGATATTTTTGCCTCTACCTTTACGAGTGAAAGCAGCCCGAGTGAACAAATCCTTCGCCAAATCCTTTTCTTAATGGATTCAACCGGTTTTCGGCATCGGTTATTCGCGGAAAACTTCCTTGCTTATATTTTGCTGGCCAACTACAAAAACGCTGAGGGGCTTGACGTGGCCAACGCCGCCCTGGAAGATATGAGGTGGTCGGGCATCGACCAGGTACAGGGAAGTTTTTGGATAAGGTTGGGAGCAGTCTATGAATCACTTGACAAAAACAGGGAAGCGCTCGATTGCTTCAGGAAAGCCATCGCCAGGGGTACGGCCGAGACCCACCTTTTTTGGTATAAAGGCCTTTTTTACGCTGCAACATTGATGAATAGTATGGGTGATGGCCAATCTGCCATCGCCCTGATCGATACCGTAACCGGAAAATTCCCACCCATTACGGTATGGGAGAAATTACAGGTGATCTCCATGCGAGGGGAATGTTACGATCAAATGCGTAAAGTCGATTCAGCGGATAAATATTATATGGCGCTTTTGAGATTCGTCGATGGACATCCTGACGCGGATACCTATGGAGAGTTTTCAACCACGTTTTGGGAGATTGCCCGGTTTTATATATCCATCGGCCAGTTGAACAAAGCCACTCTTTTTGCCGGCCATGCCGACCCGGATGTGGCTTTTCCCACAGAGCTTAACTACTTCTGGTATCAGTTCCGCTTTGCAATGGATTCGGCAACGGGAAAATTCAAGTTGGCGCTGAAAGACCATATCCGCTACAAAGAGAGTTATGACTCTGCATTCAACTTCGAACAGAAGAAGATAATGGATGAACTGGCGGTCCGTAACGATGCGGAAAAGAAAGACCAGGACCTCCGCTTCCTGCAACAGCAGTCGATGATCCGGCAGGCGCAATTGCGTCGGGACGAATTGGCAAGAGGTCTGATCTTTGGCGGCATCGCCTCGCTCTTGCTGATCGCATCCCTGCTTTTTCACCAATACAGGTTAAAACAGCGGACCTATCGGGAAATGAAGCGAAAGAATCATTTGTTGCAGGGACTCATAAAAGAAAAAGCATGGCTGTTGAAAGAGGTGCAGCTTCGGGTAAATGACAATCTTCAAACGGTGATCTCGTTGCTGGGCGTCCAGGCGGCCGATCTGCACGACGACGCGCTGAACGCGATTGACAACAGCCAACGCCGTATCTACGCCATGTCTTTGATCCACCAAAAATTACTCGATCCGGATTGCGAAAAGGCGATCGATATGTCGGAATATATCGCCGAACTCGTACGCTATCTCGAGTCGAGTTTCGGCACGGACGGAAACATCCGGTTCGAGTTGGACATTCAACCGGTGAAACTCGGCGCTTCACAAGCGGTCGCCGTGGCGATGATCGTCAACGAAGCAACGACGAATGCTATCAAATATGCCTTTCCCGGCTTCCGCACCGGGACGATCACCATCCAAATGACTCGGGTGGACAGGACAATTACGATGGTCATCGCCGACGACGGGGTGGGGATGTCCCAACCCGCGTCGAATGACCCCTCCAAAACGCTGGGGATAAAGCTCATGCGAGGCCTGAGCGAGGATCTCGGAGCCGCCTTTACCATCCGGACGGACAAGGGTACTTCGGTGATCCTGCAAATGGATGCCGGGAGAATTCTGGAAACAATGTAATACCCGGGTTGACCCCTACGTCATAAAATGGCGTTCCGATAATCGGTGTAACCTTTTTCACCGCCCGTATAATAGGTCTCCCGATTACTTTCTGACAAGAGTAGGTTGTACTTGAAGCGTTTGACCAGGTCGTTTGGTTTTTTAAGCATGTACTGAAACAAGGGTATCGTTTCTTCGTCAGGGGTAACAATACCTTCTATGTAGACCCAAAGACGTGCCATTCGTTCATTTCGATAGCGTTCAACCTATTATATCGTAAAACCAAACAGTGCTTCGCTGAATCCCCCGGACTGACCCGCAAATCGCGGGATATCGCGTTGAGATTGGGAAGGCCGCTTTCTCTTCGATAAGCAAAGGGGCGCTCGAAGTGCCCCTGCTTTCTGATATTCATTAATCCCTGAATATTTGTTTTTCGATAGTCTGCCGGACTATGTCCACCCGCAACTCCTAGAATTGGTTGAGTATACCGATTAGCTCATGGGGTTTGGCGAAATAAGAGCTATGACCGCAATCGATGGAATATACCTTTTTGAACGTTCCATTATGAATCCCCATTTGTCACCGCCATGATCCTTTTCCCGCGGATGCTGGTGGGGGCAAAGGCTCATTGTACCTTTTGTGGATTGAACGGGGGTGGTATGGCCTACCGCGCGATGAAATGCCACAATGCCCTGGAAATGATCAATGGCCTTATAGAGCGATACCGGCACCGGGTAAAACATTTTTCATGTGTGGATAATATAATCCCGCGTGAATACATTTTGGATGTTTTTCCAAAGGTCGTTCGCCATCCGGGCATAACGATATTTTATGAGGTGCGGGCGGATCTCACCGACGAAGAGATGGAGATATTATCGGACGCGGGCGTATTGGAAATGCAACCTGGCATCGAGGCCCTGGCTACTTCTACGCTTAAGCTGATGAGGAAGGGAAGCTCGGCTTTCAATAATATCCGGTTCCTCCAACAATGTTTGAGGTATTCGGTACGCCCGGGTTGGAACTTATTGATCGGATTTCCAGGTGAGGAGGAGGCCGTTTATGAAAAATATGTTGCCGATCTGTCGCTGTTGCATCATTTGCCTCCGCCAAATGGTGTTTTCCCCGTACGGTTCGATCGGTATAGTCCTTACTTTACGCAATTTGAGAAGTATAACCTGGACTTGCATCCCCTGGATTATTATTTTTTCATCTATCCGCTGAACGAAGAGTCGTTAAATAAAATAGCTTATTATTTCAGTGACCATAATTATGAAGCGGAGTATATCGCCAATACCGGTAAATGGATCGACAGGTTGCAGGAGAGCGTCGAGAACTGGAGAGTGCAATGGACTAAGGTCAATACGGGTATTTTCCCAAAATTGTTTTTCAGCAATGAGGGTGATAATGACATGGTGATCGATACCAGGACATCCATAGAGCGCAGGCAGGTACTGGAGAACGGCGAAAAAGACATCTTGATCAACTTCAACCAACGGAAGAATATAAGCGGTATCAAAGATCAAATGCCGGAAATGTCCGAAGAAAAATTGACGAGATCTATCAGGCGCTTGAGGGACATGGGGCTTTTATTTGAAGAGAACGGCACCTATATGAATCTTGTTTTTGAATCGGAGCCTTCCTTGAAGGAGACGAAGCTTTTTCATTAATTTTTGATAAAATGGACATTAAGGTAATATTAGATGAGCTAGCGGTATTGAATGTCCGATTGTATGCTGAGGACGAAAATATCAAGCTTGTTGGTTTAAGGGAAAATATCAAGCCTGAGACTATCGCGGCAATTAAGGAAAATAAAGGATCGCTTCTCAGCTATCTGCGATCTATCGAAAGCCTCCCGGCGGCAATTCGAAATATTCCGTGCGCGGATCACCGGGAGTCTTATCCGGTGTCGTCGGTGCAGCGGCGGTTATGGGTGCTGAGCCGTTCTGAAGCCGGGAATACGGCATATAATGTGGGTAGGACGTTTGTGTTCGAGGGAAAGATGGACAGAGAGTTGCTCGAGAGATGCTTTCAGGAGTTGATAGGGCGTCATGAGATCCTGCGAACGGTGTTCCGGGAAGACAACTTGGGAGAGGTTCGTCAGTTCGTTCTCGACGGGAAGGAGGTTTCGTTCCACGTAGAGTACCGGGATATGCGGGGGGGGCGTGAAGAACAGGTCCGGGCACGCGTACAGGAAGAACTGGCGCGGCCGTTCGATCTGTCGTCGGGGCCGCTGTTACGGGCCGTATTGCTGGAGGTGGGGGACGGGAAGTATGTATTCACGTATGTGATGCATCATATCATCAGTGACGCATGGTCTACGGGGATATTGATCCGGGAGCTGCTGTCGTTGTACAATGGCGGGGTAAGGGGAGAGGCGGTGTTGCTTGCGCCCTTGCGCGTGCAGTACCGGGATTATGCGAGCTGGCAGCAGGAGCAGTTGGGTGGGACAGGGTTCCAGGCGGCGAGGGAATACTGGCTGGAGCAGTTCTCCGGGGAAGTGCCTGTGCTCGAGTTGTTGGGGGACAGGGTACGACCGGGGGTGAAGACATACCGGGGAGGGGCGATCGAACGCCGGTTGGGGGCCGGGACGGGTCGTGGGCTGCGGGGGCTGCTACAGGCGGAGCGGGTAACGCTGTTCATGGGATTGCTGGCGGCGGTGAATGTGCTGTTGTACCGGTACACGGGTCAGGAGGACATTGTGGTGGGAAGCCCGATAGCGGGACGGGAACATCCGGACCTGGAGGGGCAGTTAGGATGTTATCTGAATACGCTGGCCTTGCGTTGTCGGCTTGGCGGAGGGGAGAGCTACAGGGAACTGCTGGGCCGGGTGCGGGAGGTAACGTTAGGAGCGTATGCGCACCAGTCGTATCCGTTCGACGAGCTGGTGGACGAGCTGCGTCTTCGCAGGGACATGAGCCGAAACCCGCTGTTCGATGTGCTGATCAACGTGTCGCCGGTGGGTATCATAGGGAGTACGCCTGAGTTCGGCGATATCCGGGTAAGTGAATTCGTGGATAGGGAGCGTGAGATCAGTAAGTTCGACCTGAGTTTCATCTTTGTAGAGCTGGGAGAGGAATTGCGGATAGGCATCGAATACAATAGTGATATTTATGACAGGGATACGGTAGAGCGCATGGGGGATCATCTGACGGGTCTGCTGGGAGCGATCGTGGAGTGTCCGGACAAGCCGATCGGGCAACTGGAGTACCTGAGTGCGGCCGAGCGGCATCAACTGCTGACAACGTTCAATGCCAGGTATGCCTCTAATTCCGGCACTGGTAATTTATTTGGTTAATTAGGCATTTTGACTTATTTTTTCCGCAAACCATTTAACCTCCTATGATCTTCAGGAACTATATAAAAATAGCGATCAGAAGTTTTATAAAGAACAGGCCTTATAGTTTCATGAGCCTGGGCGGTCTTTCGATAGGTATGGCCGTCGCGATATTGATAGGGTTATGGGTTTGGGACGAGATCTCATTCGATACTTATTTTACAAATCATAAGCGTTTAACCTCCATATTGTCGACTACGACTTTTTACGGCGTGACCGGCTCCGCATCGAATACCGCCGTGCCTGTCGCAGCTGAATTGCGTACAAAATATCCGAATGATCTCAGAAGTGTAGCAATTTGTTCGGAGCCCAATGATCACAAGCTCTCGATAAAGGATAAAGCGATATTGGCTTCGGGGAATTGGGTGCAGGAAGAATTCCCGGAGATGTTCACATTAAAGATGGTGCAAGGCGACCGACATGCATTGAATGACCCATCCGCCATACTGATAACACAGTCTCTTGCCAGATCGCTTTTTGGAGACTCGGATCCCATTGAAAAGATAGTAACGGTAGATGACGATATCCAGCTCAAGGTCAAAGGCGTATTTGAGGATCTGCCGGCAAACACCACTTTGTCGGATATAAAGTTACTTCTGCCGTGGAATAACGAAAACAATGCAAATAGACAAAATAACAGTTATAACGACCATCACTTTCAAGTATATGTACAGGTAAGGGACCCGGCCGACATTGAGAACATAAACAAAAAAATAAAGAATCTTACGCAGCCACATCTCGAAAGAAAGGAGGAGATCGCTTTATATCCCATGGATAAGTGGCATTTATATAATGAGTTCAGCAATGGGAAGATCTCAGGGGGCAGGATACAGATCGTTTGGCTATTCGGCGTTATAGGCATTTTTGTTCTCGTTCTGGCTTGTATCAATTTTATGAACTTAAGTACGGCGCGAAGTGAAAGGCGGGCAAAGGAAGTTGGTATAAGGAAGGCGATCGGATCTTCCCGAAGCCAGATAACGTTCCAGATGCTCGGCGAGTCGGTCGCCACTGCATTTTTTGCTTTCCTTTTTGCAATTTTGATCGACCTGGTCTTATTGCCTAATTTTAATTCATTGGCAAATAAATTGATAGAATTTCCTTGGGGCAATGTAGTCTTCTGGCTGTTGGGATTGGTCTTTATCTTTTTGACCGGCATAATTGCGGGCACTTATCCGGCCTTTTATTTGTCAGGGTTTAAGCCGATAAAAGTTCTGAAAGGGATTTCCAGTAATGGCAATTCTTCTTCTGCACCCAGAAAAATTCTGGTCGTTTTCCAGTTTGCGGTGTCGGTTGCGCTTATAATCGGAACAATCATCGTTTTCCGCCAGGTGCAGTTTACCAAAAACAGGCCGGCCGGCTATGATTTTAACGGACTAATTACCCTGAATATACATTCGGAATCGCTGGTCACGCATTTTGATGCCTTGAGGAAGGATCTTATAGGAACCGGAATGGTTGAGGAGATAGCAGAGTCGTCCAGTCCATCCACAGACGTGCGGAACCATTTTATAAGATTTAATTGGCGGGGTAAGGATCCGAATGAGGTACCGGTATTGGGGGTGATTTTTGTGACACCTGAGTTTGGAAAGACGATGAAATGGGAATTAAAAAATGGCAGGGATTTTTCCCGGGATTTCCCGTCCAATTCGGATGCGATAATTTTAAACGAATCCGCAGTTGCGCTAACTGGAATGAAAAGCCCAATTGGTGACCGGATCGAGATGAGCGGAAAGAACAAAACGATAATTGGAGTGATCAAAGACATGGTAATGGAATCTCCCTACCAGAAACCATCGCCTACCGTGTTCATTTTAGATTCCGGAGAGCTGAAATATATAACAATAAGAATAAGCCGGAATTTCCCGGTGAGCCAATCGATAGCCAGGATCAGGGATGTCTTTAAGACCTATGATCCCGGCAGTCCATTCGACTTTGCCTTTGTCGATCAGGAATTTGGAAAGAAATTCCTGGATGAGGAACGCATTGGCCGTCTTGCGTTATTTTTTACTGTCTTTGCCATTTTTATTTCCTGTATAGGATTGTTTGGATTGGCTTCATATGTTGCACAGCAACGTACAAAGGAGATCGGGGTGCGGAAAGTGTTGGGAGCTTCTACCATCAATCTATGGGCGCACCTGACAAAGGATTTTTTATTGCTGGTTATTTTATCATGTGTTATCGCCACCCCGATAGCCTGGTATTTTCTTGATAAATGGTTAAGCCAATTTGCTTTCCGCACGAAGATCTCATGGCTCCTTTTCATCGGCGCCAGCCTGTGCACACTTGTACTTGCATTCCTCACGGTGAGTTATCATACCTTTCGGGCGGCTTCTGCAGCGCCGGCAAAGAGTTTAAGAAGCGAAGGGTGACACGAACAAAGGAGTAAAGACAGGCAGGCATGTCCGGGCATGCTGTACACATTCCGGGTGTATCATCAAAAACCTAAGCATAAGGAGCATGAACTTCACCTGAAATTCCTCCCATCCGGCATGACGGCGGCGGCGCCTTCTTTTTTGAGGGATTCCGGGAAAGGGGTTCCGTCTTTTTCGTCGGCGCGGGAGAAGCGCAACGCGATATCGTCGCGCAGGTCGGGGCTGAGGAGAGACAACAGGTTGTTCAGATTCATAGCTTTTTGCACGATGATGTGCCGCACTCCATCCTTCAGCTGCACGTGGCCCTTGACCAGCAATAATTTGCTGCTTAACAGCGCGTGGCGGTATTCGTCAAATACTTTGGGCCAGACGATGAGGTTGACCACCCCGGTCTCATCTTTTATTGTCACGAAGCAGACGCCCTTGGCGGTCGAGGGCCGTTGTCTGACAAGGATGAGACCGGCGGCGCTGACGAACCGGCCGTTGGCCGCTTCTCCGATCTCGGCCGCGCTAAGGGCGCGAATTTCCCTGAGGCGGTAGCGCAAAAAGTAGACGGGATGCGCCCGGAGGCTGAGGCCCGTTGTTGCAAAGTCCTCGACGACATGTTCGGATAACTCGAGCGCCGGTAAGTGCACACCTTCTTCCATGGTATGCTCCGCGGCCGATTGGGTAAAGAGATCCAATTGTCGCACCAGCCGGATAGTCCCATCGGCCTCCTTTCGGCGGTGAGTGGCGGGGGTGCCCAGTTTGGCTATCTGCCAAAGCGCGGCTCGCCGATCGAGACCCATCGATGTGAAGGCATCGGCGTCGGCGAGGCGCTCGAGTGCGGATAAGGTTAATCCGGCGTCCAATAGGGAGGCGACGTTTGGGTAGGGTCGTATGCGGCCGGCGATCAACAGCAGGATATCATCTTCCCGGATACCGTCGATCGCGCGGAAGCCCATGCGGACAAAACAGCGGTCCTGGCCCTCTTCGCCAACCAACTCATAATCCCATTGGCTACAGTTGACATCGATCGGCAGGAATAGTACGCCATGCGCCTTTGCGTCATCGATGAGTTCTGCCGGCGCGTAGAAACCCATGGGCAGTGAGTTCAATATCGCCGTGGCAAACACGTCCGGGTGATAGTATTTCAAGTAGGAAGAGACATAAACGAGATGGGCGAAACTGGCGCTATGGCTTTCCGGAAATCCATAAGACCCGAAGCCGGCAATCTGCGACACGAGTTTGTCCGCGTATTCCCGCGTGTAGCCCTTGCGCAGCATGCCACTGATGAGGCGATCCTTGGCATGCGGCGGGATACCCTGTCCTTTAAAGGTAGCCATGCTGCGCCGCAAACCGTCGGCCTCGGCGGCGGTCAGACCGGCGGCTTCGATGCCGATGGACATGACCTGTTCCTGGAACAAGGGCACGCCAAGAGTACGCTGCAATATTTTCTTCAAGGCCTCAGAAGGATAGGTGACGGGCTCTAGGCCATTGCGGCGGGCAAGGTAGGGGTGCACCATGCCACCGACAATGGGACCCGGACGGACAATCGCTACCTCGATGACCAGATCGTAAAAGCAGGTGGGCTTCATGCGTGGCAACATGGCCTGCTGGGCCCGGCTTTCGATCTGAAAAACACCGATCGTGTCCGCGGCGGAGATCATCGCATACACGAGCGGGTCATCCTGCGGAATATTATACAGCGTGTACTCCACACCGTAATTTTCCCGCGCATAGTCGAAGGCCTTGCGGATCGCCGTCAGCATGCCCAACGCGAGTACATCGATCTTTAAAAAGCCGAGTGCATCGATATCGTTCTTATCCCAGCAGATATTTGTCCGCGCCTCCATCCGCGCGTTGAAAATGGGACAGAGATCGGAAAGTTGGCCATCGGTGATGACAAAGCCTCCTGAATGCTGCCCCAGTTGGCGCGGAAATCCCAGGTAATGGGCGGTCAGCTCCAGTATCTTCTGCAGCAACGGATCGGCCGGATCGAAACCCTGCTCGGACAGGCGGCGACCTTCGAACCATTCCGGACTGAACTCCCAGACGGAATCGGAAAGCCGCTTCAACGCGTCCTCCGACAAACCCATCGCCTTGCCCACATCCCGCACCGCGCCTTTTTGGTGGAGTTGGGTGACGGTGGCGACAATGGCCGCCCGGTCCCGGCCGTATTTGTCGTAGATGTACTGGATCACCTCTTCCCGGCGTTCGTGCTCGAAGTCTACGTCAATATCCGGCGGTTCGTCCCGTGCATCGCTTAGAAATCGCTCGAAGAGCAGATCGAACCTGGCGGGATCCACGTTGGTGATGCCCAGATAATAACAACAGGAACAGTTAGCGGCGCTACCCCGTCCCTGGTAGAGGATGCCCTGCTCGCGGGCAAACCGGCAAATGTCTTCCACGGTCAAAAAATACTCGGCAAAGTTCTTCCGGGCGATGAAATCCAACTCGAAATCGACCTGGGATTGTATTTTTTCCGGTATGCCGCCGGGGAACCGCTGCCCGAGTCCACGATAAACCAAAAAGGCGAGTTCCTGTTGCGGTGTCCTGCCCGCAGAGGTGATCTCGCGCGGGTAGACATATTTCAATTCGCTCAAGGAAAAAGTGCAGGCCTCTGCGATCTCCAGGGTACGGCGAAGGGCCGAGGGGTAGGCCCGGAAAAGACGTTCGATCTCGTCCCGGTGCTTCATGTGTCTTTCGGCATGCGGGTGCAGGCGGTAGCCGGCCTGCTGAATGGTGACATGTTCCCGCGTGCAGGTCAGCACGTCCTGCAGTTGACGTCGATCGGGAGAATGATAGTGGACATCACCGGTCGCAACAAGGCCAATGTCCAGCCGCCGCCCCAATTCATGCAGCCGGTGGAGTTGAATGTCGTCATCTTCCCTGAACCGGCGAATCGCCGCGAGATAGAGCCCGGCGCCAAGGGCTTCCCGGTATTCGGCGACCATCGATTGGAACGTCGGGTTGAGATCGAATAAGGTGAGGACGCCAGCCTCCGGGGGGATGACTATGAACTTTATACCGCGGCATTTGGCGTAAACATCCGTTCGGTATAAGGCACATTGGCCTTTTTCCACCCGCCGCATGCCAAGAGTGAGGAGGCTGGACAGCCGGGCATAGGCATCTTTATCGGTAGGGTAGGCAAGTAGGTCCGGACCATCCACGAGATCAAGCCGGGCGGCGGGAATAAACCGGATACCGGCGCTTTTGGCCGCCTTGTGTGCGCGGACGAGGCCGGCCAGGGAGTTCCTGTCTGTCAGGGCAACCGCGGCATAGCCATATCCCGCCGCCTGCTCGACAAGTTCCTCCGGATGGCTCGCTCCGCGCAGGAAAGAAAAGTTTGACGTTACCTGTAATTCTGCGTATTCCATTGCCATCCTTTTCAAGCGAACAGCCCGTGTAAAAACCACTGTGCGGGCGTTTCTTCGCCATAGTGACCAGCCCGGAAGATCCAGTACCTCGCGCCGTCTTCATCTTCGACCGTGTAATAGTCCCTTGGCCGAGCATTGTCGATCCACCATTCGTTCTCTATTCTGGTGGGGCCGTTTGCTGCCACTACTTTATAGACCCTGTTTCGATAGCGGAAGCTCATGGGTGGATAGTCGGGTATCGGCGCCGTGACGATAATAGGCTCCGGCGGATCAAGCAGGTGAATCGGTCGCGCGTCCGCCGGCCATTCCCCCGCCTCCCCCGGCTCGCCCACCGGCACCCTGACGAAGGATCGTTCGGGCCAGTGGTGTTGGGCCGGGAAAAATCGGGCTACTGCGTTACCGCCGACCTTATTGGCGATGCGATCTAATAACTGCGGCAGATCCATCGTTCCGGCGCCGCCCCACAACGCTTCCTGTTCCGCAGCGGCATCATCTATCTTTGGCGCCTCGAGGGTAAATAACTCGATGCCCAATCCCGGCTCTATCTGTGGGATCTTTTCGGCGAACAGCCGGAATAAATGGGTGACGTTCCATGTCGCCTTCGTTGTCCCAATGGTAAGGCCCATGATCTTGCCGTCGACGCGGTAGCATTGGAACAAGGCAGTGCGCACCCCTTTGCCTTCGCGCTGCAATCGCAGACACAATAATTCCAGCAGAAGCGTCAATGCGTATTCGATGCCGCCAGCCGTTGCGACCGGATCGAGACAGGGTAGGCGCTCCCGATAGGGTACCGGCGCCACCACGGAGGTAAGGAATTCTTCCCGCTGACCGAACGCCTGGTCCAAGCGCTGCAATAATTCTTTTCCAAAACGCGGGGTCAGCGATGTCCGGGGTTGATCGAGGATGTTCCGGACCTTGCTCAATCCCAGTTTTCTCAGACGGGCCAGCGTCGTTGGCGGAAGGCGCAGCGCCGTTGCCGGAAGATCGCGCAATGCTTCGGCGTGTTTGCCGATGGGAACGATCAGCGGGCGTTGTACGAAACGGGCGGCCGCCCAGGCTGCTCCCGCGGTGTCCGCGATAGCGGCCCGCACCTGGTAGCCGCCGGCTAAGAAGCGATCGACTATTTCCTTGTAGTAAGGTTCTTCGCCACCCCACAGGTGGGCGCAGCCGGTGATGTTCAGCAACAGGCCATCCGGTGGATCGACGGACACTTCGGGACTGTACCGGATACACCGCAGCGCGATGCGGTGAAGCAGCGTTTCCGGATCCGCGTTGGCGAATTGCACCTCGAGGCCGGGCGCCAGCACTTTCGCGTCCGATAAAACCATTCCCGTGTGAATACCCTTTGCGCAGGAAAGCTCGTTGGCGAAGGTGACGACTTGTCTGTTCTTTTCGGTAGCGGCAAAAACGAAGGCGCTTTCTTTCAACGCAAGCTTTTGCCGCGTATACCAGTCCGTCATCAGGTGACGGAACCATAGGGACATATATCGACGTTGACCCATATTATCCAGTTTTGAGATGAACCGATTCGAGCTGTGTTGCGACTTGCTGTTCCGCGGCCGACACGATGCGACCCGCCACCCACTCCAATTCCCAAATCCCCGGTTTGCCGTTTCGTACCCGTTCCAGTTGCACTCTCCAGCGTGGGTACCCTACCCGGTTGAGGCCGGGGATGGGCGTTCGACTCCGCGCGGGCGACACCCGCCAGCGGGCGGTACTGGCGATGGGCGCCGGTATGCGCGAGGTATGCCGGAGCAGGAAGCCGGTGACGCGGCTGTCTTCGATGGCGAGTTGCAGGCGAAGTGAATTCACATAGGAAATATCCGGCACTTCGGCTACCACCGCGGCGATGCCATTGCATTGCAATGCCTCTTCTGCGGCCCATAGGAGTTGCTTTTCACGGGAAATGTCACAAAAAACGACGCGGTCGGCCGGTACTCCGTACGCTGCGAGTCCCGGCGGATATATCCGCCGGCGTTTGGCTATCCAGATGCAATCTCCGCCGCGGGCCATCAGCGCGCCTACCAGGGTTGCGACGAAACCGCCGGACGCTGCCGCCTTTTGCAGGGTGGGGGCAAGGAATTCATGCAGTTTCCCGGTCGGAAAGCGACGGTTGGGAAATGCGTCCGCCAGGGGTCCCACCGGGATGTCGGGGGAGCCGGCTTCCGGGGTTTTGTACCCTTCGACCAGCAGGATCTCCTGGCGGAGAGCGCTGAGAATATCGTTTTTTATCTGAGTCATCCCGATGGCTTAGCGGTTTATTTTATGCAATTAAAATGCTAAATAAAATAGTATTTGTAAGCTAAAAAAATTAGTACTTTTGGCTAGCCCGGATATGGGAAGTGGAAAAGGTCAATCTGGGGTTAGAAAAATGAACTGTTGGGAGGGCAGGTAACCGGTTATGTCTTTTAAAAACATAAAAATCGATGATAAAAACGGACAAAGGGCGGAAGGCGATGGATGAAGTCTGCCGCCGGGGTTTGGGTAAACCGGTGGACGTTCGATATAAGACGATCAGGCCCATGTTCCGGAGCGGAGATATCCGCGTGTTTAAGGACATCTTCCTGTACATTAAAAAGACGGTAGTCGCGAAGGATATAGGAAAGAGTGGCCGGCGGTTTACTTTTTTATTATCCCGCCCGGAGAAGTTTACGGTTGAAGAGGCGATGACGGTTGGTAAATTGTGTGATCTCAGTTTTGAGGAGATCATGGGGTTGATCAAGGCGCAGGTAGAGTCGAGAAGAGTGGGTAGGGGAACCTCGGAATGATCGGAGGCTCCATTATCACCCCAGATGGGTTAGATCATATCGCGTGTCTCGCGGGCATTTCGTCGCTGCTACTGGCTGATCCTGGCATTAACTTTTATTCGCTGGTCCTGGCGCGGTAAAGGGCGTTTCAGTTGAGGGGTAGTAGTGCTATAGGTGTCCTCATAATTTTTTACTGCGGTAATAGTGCAGTGGATGAGCGGCGGGGTTTTTGGGTAGGTAATTCAGACTAAATCAGTTGTGTAATGTTTAGTCGTTTGTGCAGGGATAAGATTAGACAAAAATTGATATGGGACAATTTATTGTTTAAGTTCCATTAGCATTACATCCCTTATAAACTTCCTATGCGAAAGGATCCTATTAAGATCGCGATAATCGAAGATCATCATCTTGTCCGAAAGGCATTCCGGGAACTAATTTCCCAATCCCCCAATCTGAAAGTGGTATTTGACGTCAGCGATTCCGACGATTTGTTTCAAAATCTGGACAAAAAGGAGACTGACGTGCTATTGCTCGATATTTTCTTGCCGAAGATGAGTGGGAAGGAAATCATGATGATCCTGCGGGAACGGTATCGGAATTTGCGTGTGGTGGTCGTGTCCTTTTGCGTTTCGGAGCCGTTGGTGATCGAAATGCTGGAACTAGGTGCGCTGGCGTACCTTTCGAAGGCGACCGAGTTAGATGAGCTGATAAAGGCTATAGAAACCGTGTGTGAGGGGAAAATCTTCAAAAATGAGATAGCGGCCAATTCCTTCTATTGGAAGATCAATAATAACCTGAAGAAAAACAACGGTGCAATGAAACTGAGCGACGTGCAGATTAAGATCCTGCAGCTGCTGTGGCAGGAGAAGAACAACCAGGAGATAGCGGATGAAATATTTGCCAGTGTCAGCTCAGTGGAGAAGATAAAGCAGAGCTTGAAGGAAAAATTAGGGGTAAAATCAAATGTGGGATTGGTGAAATATGCGCTGGATCATCATATTATCATACCCGAGGTGGGATATCCGGTAGCTTAGCGATACGCGGGGTTATCATTCGATCCTGGCGAGATAGTCTTCCGGCATTTCCACGGAGATACTTTGCCGGAGCAGGGGCATCCGGATCATTAGCCTGGTCTTGTTAAGCTTCTTAATCAGGAAGCCTTCTATATCCTGAAATATGCCTTTTACAACGCGCACTTTGTCGCCGGGCTGAAGGAAAGTTTCCGGTTGAATTTCCTTCCCATTCGTTTCGAAGTTTCTGATACGCAGGATCTCTTCCTCGGATAATATGGCAGGTTGTTTGTCGAATGTAACGAACCGGAGGACGCCGGGGATCTTCAGCAGGGAGAATCGCTCATGCTTTGATACCCGGACGAATACATATCCGTTGAAGAGGGGAGCCTGAACCGTCTTTATGCGGTCGGTCCATTTCCTGCTGACGAGTCGCAGGGGCAAATATGTTTCCAGGGACAAATGGCGGATGGTTTCGGTGACGGTCTTTTCGACACGGGGCATGGTGTAGATGACATGCCAACTGGGGGGTGGGAGCAAGGTCATAACAGCTGGTTTTTGGATGGCCGGAAAGTTTTGGACGGACGAGCGATAAAATTAGGCGCTTTCGCGGGGACACCACACTATCGTACCACAAATGAATTATGGATTTCCACAATTATCGCCACCTAAAAAAGAAGTAATTTGATGGGAATGAAGGTAAACCGGATTCTGTTTATTTTTTTCTTCGCCGTTTGTTGTTCTGCGCGGGCGCAGGACGCAGGATATCTTTTAAAGGGAAGGGTTAGGGAGTCGGCGGACCGGCCGATAGGAAATGCGTCGATCCTGTTGCAGAAGCAAGGAAATGCCAGCTACCATAAGGAGACGGTTTCGGATACGGCAGGCTATTTTTCGGTCATTGCCGATGGCGGAGCGGGCGTTTACGTCATCAACGTGACAGCGATTGGCTACAGGCCCTTTACGCTCGACAGCCTCTCGTTGCCGTCTCCGGGGAACCAGGAAACGAAGCTGGCGGTGCTGTTGTCCCAGGAGGCCAGCAGCCTGGCGGCGGTGGTCGTAACGTCGAGACGGTTAGTGGTCAGCCAGAAGATAGATATGCAGGTGGTCACGGTGCCGCCTGACCTTCGTACGGAGATACCCAATGTGCTGGAATTGTTGAAGATCGTGCCTGGCGTTTCGGTGTCGGAGAATGAAGATAAGGTAGCGATGAGCGGGAAGGAGAAGGTGGATATCATGATCAACGGGAAGATCACGCGGATGGATATCAAGGACGTCCTGAAGTTATTGAAGGCGATACCGAGCAGTTCGTTGCAGGGGCTGGAGGTGATCAGCAATCCCTCGGCGAGGTATGATGTCAGCGGGAATACGGGTATCCTGAACATCCGCATCCGAAAGAATGCATCGGGGCTGACGGGGAACTATACCGCCAATCTTTCGCAGGCGATCCATCCGGGCGGGTCGACGTCGCTGAGCCTGGACTATGGAGCGAAAAAGTTCAATGTTAACGGTTATGCGGGATATAATTTTGGCAAATACCGGACAACGATCGATGAAAACCGGACGGTGGTGCAGCCGGGTTATAGCCAGTATTTTACGACGGGCTCGAGGAATGACGAACAATGGCAGGACCCCGATCTGCGGTTAACGGCCGATTATACGGTCAGTCCAAAGAGTACATTGGGGGCGATCGTCGAGATCGAGAAGGGAATCAACAAGATATTTTATGATGCGACCAATTCGATAGCATCGACGCCCGGCGGGAAGCCGGATACGAGTTATGGCTCGCATTCCGTCACGCCGTATACGCGACACTGGGACAGCTACAATCTCAACTATGAGTTTGCGGATACGATGGGGCGGGACCTGAACATTAATTTCGACTATTCTTATTATTCGAACGACAAGACCAATACGATACAGAATTTCCTGACATATCCGGACAACGGAAGTGAGATCGATGGAAATACCTATCACAATCTCGCACACATGAACATCTACACGCTGAAAGTCGACTATGTCAAGAGCTACGGGAACAACGGAAAAGTAGAGTTCGGGTATAAATATTCGGATGCAGAGAATCGGAATAATCTGCGGACGCTTGACTTCTCCGGGAGTTCGCCGCTGCTGGACAGCGCGCAGACCAATGACTACGATTACCGGGAGTATATCCATTCGGGCTATATTAACTATGGGGTCAAGGCGGGGAAATGGGGATTTCAGGCGGGTGCGCGGTATGAGCATTCGCAGATCAAAGGTGTTTTTGCGAACATCGCTGGGAGTCATGTCAACAAGCCTGATTCGGCGTACGCCAATTTGCTGCCGTCTGTGTTCATCACCTTTGCGCCGAATGATGACCATTCGTTCCGGTTGTCCGGTACCCAGCGCATCAAGCGGCCCGACTACGAGGACCTGGAGCCGTTTTCCTACCAGCTGGATCAGTTCTCTTACACCAGTGGCAATCCTTACCTGATCCCTCAAAAGAACACGAATGTGGAGTTGAACTATGCCTACAAAGGAAGCCTGGATGTGACGGCGGGTTATGTCTATACGCAGCACTTCTTCAATTCGCTGATCCACCAGGAAGGGGATATCCGCTACTATACGATCGAGAATACGGGGGTAAGAAAGGAATTTACTTTTACCGCGAGCTATCCGGTTCAGGTGACAAAATGGTGGGTGAGCCGCAACAAGGTGACGGCGGCGTACAATTACTTTAACGGTGCGTTATTCCAGGGATATTTGGTGAAGGACGGATGGGGCGGCCAGGTGAGCAGCAGTCAGCGGTTCAAATTAAGCAAGGACTATCTGTTCATTCTTAGCACCTGGTATAATTTCGGCAATACGAACCTGATCTATAAGACGGCCGGCTACGGAAATGTTACGGTGGCGGTGAGCAGGAAGCTGTTTGGGGACAGGGGAAGCCTGCGGGTTGGATTTTCTGACATTTTCAAGACACAGCAAGAGCGGACCACGGTGAATTTCGATGGATTAAAATATGTCGATCTGAAGAAATGGGAAAGCCGGAGTGTCTTCCTGGAATTTACGTGTAAGATCGGGCGGTCGCCGGCCAGGACGGTTCGGGACAGGGAAACCGGTAATTCCGATGAAAAAGACCGGTCCAAACATTGAACTTAAACGATGTCTTATGCATACTTTGAATGAGGAACTGATGGTGCGATTGAAGGAAGGCCGCGAGCGGATCACGGCGGAGACCAACCCGGCGCAGAAGCGAACGATGATGGAGGGCGTTTTTGATGACCTGCAACGCGACTATCCGGGTGGGATGGCCAATAATTTTGCGCATATCCGGGATTTCTTTTTGAAACAGTGTGAGTATGACCCCGACCGGCTGATGAGCCTGCTGCGGAATGACGAAAAAATGAATTTTGACCGGGAGATCCGGAAGCGGGAGGAACTGGATGGGTTCGACAAACAGTATGGCACCAGGACATCGCTGATCCTGGAGCATTTTGAACTTAATGAAACAGTTCCGATCGAGCGCCTGCTCAACTCTTCCCGTTTTGCTCCTTCGCCGATAAAGGGATTCCGGTTCGCGTTGCAGCAACTGGCGGATTTTCGGGTGGATTATTCGAAATATACCTTTATCGATATCGGAGTGGGCCTGGGGCGGAATCTGCTGCTGGCATCCGAGTTTCCTTTCAAACGGATCATCGGGGTAGAGATATCGGAGCAGTTGTGCGCCATAGCGCAGGAGAATATCGAGCAGTATAACAATACAAGCGGGCGGGTATGTCCGGCGGAGGTGGTTTGTTCTGATGCGCTGAGTTATTCATTCCCGCCCGGTCCGCTGGTGCTGTATTTCTGGGAGCCGTTCAGCGGGGTGACGCAGACGGCGTTCGTGAAGCATCTCGAGGCGTATCTCGAGGCGTCCGGCCAATCGATCATGCTGGTGTTTATGGGCGGGGTATTTCGGGATATCATACGCTCGGATAAGTTTAAAATGCTGGGGGTGAGGGATACTACGGAATATTCGGGTAACGGGACCTTTTTCCGCGTTACGATATTTGGCCCGGCTGTTGACCCGGAAGAAACAATTTATTATATTTAGTTACTTATCTCTATGCCATGAAATCTATCGTAACTGCGGGTATCGTTTTTTTGGGTGTGATACTGAGCGCCGGCTGCGGAAATACGCGGCATATTACCAAGGGTAATGGGACGATCAATCTGAAGGAGTACGAGCTGAATGGATACGACCGGCTGCTTTCGAAGGTGAGTGGGGTGGTGGTTTTGTCCAAGGATGCGCCGGAGAAGGTGCTGATACGGGCAGATGCCAATGTCCTCGCCAAAATTACTGTAGCGGTAGTAGATGGGGAATTGAACATATCGCCGGAAAAAGATGCGTGGCTGGAGCCGTCGAAGTTTATCATCATTTTACCGGCCGGGAGGATCAAGTCGATACGGACGGATCATAAAAACTCTTTGTTAGTGAAGGACGAGGCTGATGGCGGGGGGAAGGGAATAAGTATGGGCGGGCGGGTAAAATTGATGGATGCAGGAGGGCGTTCGGAATTGGCGGGAGGAGTTCGGGCGGTCGATGCGGAGAATGCGGAGACCGCCGAAGTATTTCAACGGCATAGCGTGCTTATAAAAAATCCGGCTAATTTCCAGCGGCGGCTCGTCGTAACCGATCCGGGAGGTGGAAGCTATCATATTGCCGTCGATGCGGCCAGTACAAGGAATGAGTCGCTTCCCGCGGGCGCGAAGATCTACAAAGCGCGGTTCCTGTGGCAATGGACATCGCCATTGCTGGAAGTGAAAGCCAGCGATTCTACACAGGTTTATTCCTTTTGAACATCGCTCTTACCAGGACGCCCGAAGCGGCGCTCAGACCGCCGGTCAACGCTCCAGGAATGGCGGCAGTGATGATCAGCGTCCAGGCGTTGGGTAACAGGAAGAATCCCGCCATCCGGGTGGCCAGCAGCTGGTGATTGGGCAGGCTATAGTAACAGGCACAAGCCAGCCAGGCGGTGAAGACGGCGGCGAATCCAATTATTGCCGCCCGACTGGCGGAGCGGGTGCAAAACCCTCCGATAAGGAAGGCGAGCGGAGCGATGAGCCACCAGGGGTGGAGGACGGTCACCAGGACCGCAGCCAGCAAGAGAATGCAATACATTACCATGTTTGGGGATTTATGATGAGCTGAGTGGACAGTCCGGGCAGGCGGGATGATTTATTTGTAAGGAACGGCAATTCCCGGTATTCGCCTTTCAGCCAATAACCCGTAAAATTATCATAGTTGGGGCTGCCGGGGTTGCCGGACTGACCGCCGGGATAGATGCCGAAGCCTATCGGTTCGGCGCCTGTTTGCACGACCATTCGCCAAGAGGGGCCAAAATTGGTTGTCATCGCGTTTACGGCCGTCGAGGAGCCGCCTGTTTCCAGATCGCCCGAACCGAGGCCGGGGAGTTGGAAGACGTGTTGAATAGAGGCATGTTTATAGGCTGACCATTGCCATCGGGGGCCGATGTCGCCGAACCGGGTTTTAAGCGATTGGACAGCCGCGATGAACGATGATCCGGCGATGGTTCTGCGGTCTTCGTGTGCCGGAGTGTGTTTGTTATCGAACCAGGCAGAGAAAGGGGCATGAAGAAGAAGTTCGGCAGTGGTGGCACGGGAGGGATAACGGCGATGGTCTTCGTCGCCACCGAACTCGTCCTGCCAGGTTTGGTTGAAGAATTCTGCCCACCATGCCGAAAAAATGGTGGCGGCCATGGAATGCGGATCGTAATACCGGTTCCAGAAGAGCAGGCTGTCGCGGCATTGCCGGGCCAGGGAAGATAAGGTCGGCTTGTGGCTGATGTCGGAGAGAAGAGTATCTAAGACCTGATCGGCGAAGATGCTGTAATTGTCGTTTTGCATCCTTTCCATATCCTGCGCCGTAAGGTCGGACCGGCGGGCAAGTAATTGGTGGATGCGTGCGGCTCTTTCCGATCCGGCAAACTGCCAGTTGATGTAATAGGGGTAGCTGCTGTCGGCTGGTGCCTGGTTGGCGGAGAAGAGGTAACCGCGGGCGGGATCTTTTATCGCCGGCAATTGGTCTGTTGGAATAAACCCGTTCCATTCATCGGCTGGTGATGCGCCGTCCAGCAGGAATTTTCCCTGGTCCTGTCGTTTTATCGGAAATAGGCCACCGGCGACATAGGCGATGTGGGCAGTGTCGGCGTAAAGGAAATTTTGTGCCGGGGCCTGGAAATATTGCAAGGCGTTGCGGAAAGCAGGATAATCGACGGCCCGGTTCAGGAGATAAAAGGTGAGCAAATCCTGAGACGGGATGGCGCCTGTCCAGCGCATTGCAAACCCCGGCGGAGCTTCATGATTATAGTTATTCTCGTCGGAACTGCCGGCGATATTTTCGTAGACGACCGGTCCATAGTGGGTGGACACGACGGTGTCGTCCACGTCGGGCTGACCGCGGACGTGGAGGTGCTGAATGTTTTTTGACGTGGGACGCCAGGTATTGCCGTATTTATATTCGTTTTTAGTTTGATCACGGAAGGTAATGGCGTACCAGTCGAGTACATCGGCATCCATATTGGTCATGCCCCAGGCGATATGGTCGTTGAAGCCGATGACGATGAAAGGGATGCCGGGGATCGACACTCCGCAGGTGTTGGCAGCCGGGGTTTGTAACTGCAGCTGGTACCAAACGGAGGGGTAGGACAAGGTGAGGTGGGGATCGTTGGCGAGGAGGGGGTGGGTGGTACTCGTCCTGTTGGTGACCCAGCAATTGCTGCCGATGCCTTCCATCCTTTTCTTTGCACGGAAATTTCCGGTGAGCCGCGAAGTGGACGGGGAAATCGGCTGCGAAGCCGGGGCGGCGCATTTGAAATTCCACCGGGTTCCGGGCGGTACGGCGAATTCGGAATCGGTGGGATGGTCCGGGAATAATTCGCTTGTTGCTTTCGGCCCCAGGCCGGCGAGGGTGTTGCTCATGGCCAGATCGTCTGAAGCGCCGCTGAGTGTCTCCGCAAAAAGTTTCATTATCAGCACGGAATACAAAGGCAGCCATCGCGCGGGACGGTAATCCAGCAGTTTGAATTCTATTGGAAATCTGTCTGGAGAAAGACTGTCGATATAGGCATTCACGCCGGCGGCGTATGCTTCTAGCGCGTTGCGCAAAGTATCGTTTTGTAACATCAATGCCATCGACTGCAGAGCGCTTTGGCGGAGACCGATGCGGCGGTAATATTTATCTTCTTCGAGAAGGGCGGGCCCGGCGATCTCTGCGAGGGTACCCAGCGCTTTGCGGACCTGGATGTCCATTTGCCAGAGGCGGTCTTTGGCGGTGACGAAGCCTTGCGTGAAATAGAGATCGTAATCGTTGGAACAAAAAATATGAGGGACGCCGAGGCTGTCGTATTTCACCAGGACGGGATCGTGCACTTCCGGTCGACTTAGGAGAGCGTTATCGGAGGGCGTAACCGGTTCAGCGTTCTTCCAAATACCGTCGCCCGGGCTCAGGACCTTTCCGAGAGGCGGGATGCGGCCGAAATGGTTGTCGAGGAGGTAGATGACGCCGATGGTCAGCAGGGTCAGGCTAATGCCAGCGAGATATTTCATGATGGGATCATTTAAAAGATAAAGTAAGGATGTCTTCCAGTTCCCGGCGACGGATGATGTTGTAGTGATCGCATTCGATGCTGGCGCGGGTAAAGGTTCCAGAGGTGAATGCGGCCCAGGTCTTTGTCCGGGCGCTTTTCAGGAAACGGAACTTTTCGGGTCTTTCGGCGTCGATGGCCAGGATATCGGCCTTGATCGTGCCGGCAGGAGCGTACGCCTGCATGGCGAGATAATGTTTGTGTACGGCCGCCTTGCGTTTCTCCATTTCGGCCGGGATATCAAAGAACTGGATCCAGTGCGCAAATTCGTGGTCGATGGTATTGGATATTTCTGCCGGGGAAGGTAAGCGATTTTTGTTTTGCCGGGATGGAGGCGGATTTTTGTCGATTAGGACCACCAGGCAGTGCTTCCCTTGTCGCTCGAGTTGCCGGGCGATCTCATATGCTACCCAGGCGCCCATGGAATAGCCGACGAGGCGGATAATTTTTTCGTCGTTATCGCCGGAGACGATGTTTTTCACGCAGGCTGATGCGATGGATTCAATGCTGACGTTTTCTGTTTCGTCGGTGATGGCCGTCAGATCGAACGCGATCGCGTGGCAAACAGGTTCCAGTTTTCTACCGAGGTGTTCATACACGGTTGGGATACCGATGACCGGCGGGAGGAACCAGACGATAGGTTTGCCGGACGTGCGGGCGTTGAGGGCAATGCTGATCGCTTTATCCGGGTCTTTACGGATATAGGCCGCGAGCTGTTGCAAGGTGGGATAATTGTAGACATCGCGAATGAACAGCTTTTTGCTGAAAGTCGTCTCGATCTCCGAAAGCAGCTTTATCGCAAGGAGAGAATTGCCGCCGTTATCGAGGAAGCTGGCTTGTGGATCGGTAGAATGGCGGCCAAGCAACTTTTGCCAGATGGTGAAAAGGAGTTGTTCGTCGGGTGTCAGGTCGGCCGTTTGGGCCGTGTCCGCGGCGGTCGTGGTCGTCTCCAGTTGCCGAAGGGCGTCTTCGTCGATCTTGCCGTGAACGGTGAGGGGAAAGGTATCGAGACGAATGAAGCGGTTAGGCACCATGTATGCCGGTAGGAATTCCCGGACGGCGTCGCGGGGATCACGGGAAGCGGGCTGGGCGGAGGCGTAGAAGCAAGCAATGCGGGCTTCGCTTCCCTCGCCGGTAACGAGGACTTTGATCTGGGAGGTGTTGGGCAATTGCTGTGCAACCACTTTTTCGATCTCTTCCAATTCGATGCGGAAGCCCCGGATCTTTATCTGCCGGTCCTTTCGGCCGGCAAATTCCAGCTGGCCGGAAGAATGCCAGCGGGCCCAATCGCCGGACCGGTACATTTTGTCTTCCGGGAAGAAGGGATCGGGGAGGAAGCGTTGCGCCGTGAGTTCGGCGTTGTTGAAATAGCCGCGGGCGATGCCGGCGCCGCCGATGTACAGTTCGCCTGGGATACCGATGGGCACGGGTTGGAGGTTCGCATCGAGCAGGTAAACGCGGGTGTTGTCGATGGCGGTCCCGATGGTTGCATCGGTGGTAGACGCGTCCAGGCGGGCGGAGGTCGTAACGACCGTGGATTCCGTTGGGCCGTAATTGTTATATACTGTGATGGGTAAGGGGCTGGTGATATGCAGGCGGTCGCCGCCGGTGAGCAGGCACCAGGACTGGGGAAGCAGGTGGTTTCCGGTGAGGAGTTGCTCGCAGATGGGCGTTGGGAGGAAGCTGTGAGTGATGTTATTGATGTTGATGACAGCGAGCAAGGTGGATAGCCGATGTTTGTCGGCTTCGGTGATGGGATAGAGGCAGGCGCCGGCGAGGAGATAGGGCCAGATCTCCCAGGTGCAGGCGTCGAAGCCGATGGCGGAGTAGAGGGATGCCCGGCTTTCGGGGGTAACCGCGAAGGTGCGCCGGTGCCAGTTGCAGAGGTTGAGTAGGCTTCGATGTTCGACCATGACGCCTTTCGGCCGTCCGGTCGAGCCGGAAGTATAGATGACGTAGGCGAGATCGTTTTGGTTGGGACAATTGGTTGGCTGCGTATCCGGCTCGTGCTGCCATTGTCTGGGTTGGTAAAGAAGGGTGGTGTGGTTTACCGGGGATCGATGATCGCTATTATCCAGACAGGGGTGATCGGGCATGCTGATGAGTAATTTTGCCGCGCTGTCTTCGAGCATATGATCAATGCGGCCCTGCGGATAGCTGGGATCGATAGGAAGGTAGGCGGCCCCGGCTTTAAGGATGGCGAGTAAGGAGATGATGAGATCGATGGAGCGATCCATGAGCAAGCCGATACGGTCGCCGGGTTGAATGGCGTGTTGCCGAAGCAGGTGATTACCCAGTTGATTGGATGCCAGGTCTAAATCCCGGTAGGAAAGAATCGCGCCGGACATCGATATGGCCGGGCGGTTGGGAAAGGCACTGGCGATCTCCGCGAACAATTGCGGAACGGCGGTGGTGGAGGGATAATCAGTAGGGGGTGGATTGAACCGGTGTATCAGCTGGTGTTTTTCGTCTTCAGAAAGATAATCCAACTGGCCGATGGGTTGATCGAGGCCATTGACGATGGCTTCGGCGAGCGCCCAGAAATGATCCATCATGCGCTGGATGCGTTCATGGTGAAAGATGTCGGTGTTGTAATTGATGTTGAGCCAGAGATAGTCGTTATAGTCGGAGAATTCGAAGACCAGATCGAACTTGTTGGCGGAAATGCGGGACTGTTCGAGCGGATCCTCTTCATCTATTTCAAATTTCCCGTTGCGTTGTTCGTAGTTGAACATGATGTCGAAGAGCGGGCTTCTGCTGCGGTCGGTGTCGGGCGCGAGTTGTTCGACGAGTAGATCGAAGGGATACAATTGATGGCTGTATCCTTCGAGTAAATTCTTGTTGACTTCCATCAGCAGCTGTTCGAAACTTTCAAGTCCGCTGAACTCGTTGCGAACGGCCAGGGTGTTGACATAGCAGCCGAGCTGGTTTTCCAGTTCCCCGTGCTCGCGGCCGGCCACCGGTACGCCCACGACGATATCTTCCTGGCCGGTGTAGCGATGGAGCAGGGCGATGGTGATGGATACGAGCACGGTGAAAGGCGTACATGCCTGGGATTTGGCAATCGCTTCGAGGGGTTTACGGAGATGCTGTGGTGAAGGGCGGCCCACCTGGCGGCCTTTAAAGCTCCTCGTGCGGGGGCGGGGGTTGTCGATTGGCAGATCGAGGACAGGGATCTTACCGGCAAATCTTTCCAACCAATAGCTTTTGTGTTTATCGGGTCCGTTTGTTTCGAGGCGGGCATTCTGCCAGTGGGCAAAATCCTTATACTGGACCTTGAGGGGGGGCAGGGTGATGTCTTCGCCGGCGGCGATGTCGGCGTAGAAGCCGCGCATTTCATCCTGGATGATACCACCCGACCACCGATCGGTAATCACGTGGTGGAGCGTCAGGATACCGAGGTACTGCGTGGGTGATAGTTCGAGGACGGCGATGCGCCAGAGGGGACCTTTTTCGAAATCGAAGGGGGTGTCGAGTTCGTTCCCAATGTGTTCGAAGACGGCGGCATCGTTCTCTTTGTGGCCGTTGCAATCGATGCGGCGAATGTCGATCGGGATCGCTTCGACGGGAAGAATGCGTTGGCGCAGTTGGTCGCCGTTGCGGGTAAGCGTGGTGCGGAGGATCTCGTGACGCCGGAGCAGATGCCGGAAGGCTTGTTCCAGCCAGTTGAAGCGGAGTTCTCCGCGAATGCGGAAGACGTTGAGGACGTTATAGGCGGAGGCGCTTTCTTCGAACTGATTGAGTATCCAGAGACGTTTTTGGACATGGGAGACGGCGTAATCTGGTTGCGGCGGAACGGGTTCGATGGATTGATAGGTTTCCTTGTCCATGTCCTGCATGATCCGGGCGAGGTTTCGGATGGTTTCGGCTTTGAAGACGTCTTTGAGACTGATGCGGATGCCGGACTGCTGGTAGACGCGGGAGATCATGCGCATGGCTTTGAGGGAGTGGCCGCCGATGTCGAAGAA
>NZ_DASZXR010000003.1:0-4804 GCF_035546395.1 Puia sp.
AGGAAAGCTGGAGCTGATCGCATCGCAGGGCCGGGGCATGGGTAAAGCGATCGACGGCCTGCTCCCACAATTCAACGAGGGAAGAGGAGAGATCGACGGGGGTATCGGTCGCGTTGAACTGCTTAAGCAGCTGCTGTTCGGTCGCAGAAAGGTATTCCAGGGACTGGATCGGCCGATCGGGATCGAGGGTGATGGAATGCAGCAGGGTGCTGTAGTGATCGAGCAGGCGACTGATGCGTTCGGCCGTGAACAGATCGGTATCGTAGTTGACCGACACGTGCAGGTAGTCGGGATGTTGGGCGAAGTGAATGGTGAGATCGTACTTGCTTGTTTCGAAGCGTTTTCCCTGCCGGTAGATATTCACGTCGAGGTCGGCGGGCTTCAGACCGAGCGAGGCTTCTTCCACGACCTTGGTGGTGACCATCACGTCGAACAGCGGACTTCTGCTGCGATCGGTTTGTGCCTGGAGATCGTCGACCAACTGGTCGAAAGGATATAACTGGTGGGTATACCCGTCGAGCAACCGCTCTTTTACCGTGACGAGCAGCTCACGGAATCCTTGCCGGCCGCTGAATTGGCTGCGAATGGCCAGGGTGTTGACATAGTAGCCTATCTGCCCCTCCAGGTCGACGTGTTCCTGGCCCGCGACGGGCACGCCGAGGATGACGTCTTCGGTACCGGTATAGCGGTGGAAGAGGGTGTTCACCGTTGCCAGTAGAACGGTGTACAAGCTACAACCGGCGTCGCGGCCGAGGCGTTGCAGGGCTGCTGCGATGGTCGGATCGATGTCGGCGGATTGATAGGCACCGCGAAATTGTTTGACAGGCGGGCGGGGATAATCCGTGGGGAGATGTGAGACCGGAAGATCGCCGGAGAACTGTTGTAGCCAGTATTGCCGGTGAGACTGCGTATCCGCTTTTTCGAGCATGCGGTTCTGCCAATGAGCAAAATCGCGGTATTGGATTCGCAATGGCGGTAGTTGGGCCTCCTGGCCATTTACGAACCGGGAGTACAACTGCTGGACCTCGTCATGGAGGATATCCATGGACCAGCCGTCTATGACGATGTGGTGCATGTGAAGCAGGAGGACAAAATGGTCGGCGGCTAGCGTGACGAGGGTGGCTTTGAATAGGGGGCCTTTTTCCAGATCGATGGACC
The DNA here is from genome assembly GCF_035546395.1 of Puia sp. GTDB lineage: Bacteria > Bacteroidota > Bacteroidia > Chitinophagales > Chitinophagaceae > Puia. The sequence goes on from NZ_DASZXR010000003.1 coordinate 1,159, forward strand.
GGCGGCCGCGAAGGATCAGCAGTTCGTTCAATTTTTCTTCCTGATCCCGGGTCTTGCTGAAGTCGAGGAATTCGATCCGGAAGTTGCCATCCTTTGCGGGCATTACGCGTTGCCGGACTTCACCATTTCGTTCCGTATAGGTGGTGCGAAGGATCTCGTGACGGTCGGTGAGCGTCTCCAGGGCGTGGACGAGTGCGTCCTGCCGGAGCGTTCCCCGAAGCTCGTAGGCATGGAGGATAGTATAGGCGGATTGTGCTTCTTCGACCTGTTGCAGGATCCACAACCTTTTTTGCGCATGGGAAAGCGGATAGTCGGGTTCGTCCGGAATCCGGTCGATGGGTTGGTAAACTTCCGTTTGGAGGTGTTGCATCGTTTGTGCAAGAGTCCGGATGTTTTCGGCTTTGAAGACGTCTTTCAGGGTGACGCGGATACCGGTTTGCTGGTATACCCGGGAGATCATGCGCATGGCTTTCAGCGAGTGGCCACCGATGTCGAAGAAATTGTCGTTGACGCCGATGGGAGTACGTTCGAGTACCTCCTGCCAGATGGTGACAAGCTGCGATTCGAGGGGGGTGGATGGGGCGAGATACGTATCAGCGGTTTTGCTTCCGTTGTTGCCCGGTTGGGGAAGGTGGCGGCGATCGAGTTTGCCGCCGGGAGTGCGCGGGATGCTATCCAGGACGAGGATATGGCGCGGCACCATGTATTTGGGAAGGTGGGCGCCTAGAAAATCCCGCAGTGCGTTGAGCGGGTCAGTGCCTGTGGCTGGATCCGAGCGCCAAACGATATAGGCGACGAGGTCAAGGTCGGCGCCTGACCCGGTGGTGGTGACGACGGCTTCTTTGAGGGAATCGAAGGCCAGGAGGCGGCGTTCGATCTCTTCGAGTTCTACCCGGTAGCCGCGGATCTTGACCTGGGTATCGCGGCGGCCGAAGAAGTCGAGCAGACCTTCAGCCGTCCAACGGCCGATATCTCCGGTGCGATAAAGTTTGCCGAGGGCCGGGTGAAGGATGAATTTTTGTTGGGACAATTCCGGACGGCGCCAATACTCTTCGGCCAGGCCGGCGCCACCGATGCAGAGTTCGCCGTTGATGCCGGTGCCGGTTGGTTCGCCATGCGCATCAAGAATATGAACCCGGACATTGGGCAGGGGGCGACCGATGGAGGCGGTCCGGGTCTGGTCAGGCGCTGTAAGCAGGAAGGTGGCATCTACGCAGGTTTCGGTTGGGCCATAAACATTATATAATTTGGCTTGTGGCAGCAGGCGATAAAAGAGGTCGATGGTTTCCGCGAGCAGCGATTCGCCGCCGACCAGTACGGTTTGCAAATGCGGAAGGGTAATGCCGTTGTCACGAATGAGCTGGAGGACAAGATGAAGGTAAGAGGGAGTGATGTCGACCACGGCGATATCGAACTGACGGAGATGATCGATATAGCTATCGGGATGGGTTCGCTCGTCCTCGCCGATGATGATCAGCGGCTGGCCGGCGAACAGTGGGGCGAAGAGTTGCTGAACGGATGCATCGAAGTTGACGGAGGCGGTCAGCAGAGCGGCGGTGGTGGCATGTTGCGTGGCGAAAACGGTGTCGACGATCCATTGCGTCAGGTTGACCACCGAACGATGCTGAATGGGCACCCCTTTTGGCTGGCCGGTAGAGCCCGACGTATAGATGAGATAGGCTGGAAGACCGGGTTGGGCACGGAGTGTTGGCCGGGTATCGGCAAAGGGTTGTTGCTCGAAGGCTTCCCATTGCAGAAGGGGAGAGGAAAGGCCTTCGGTGGCGATGGAATCTTCTGTGATAATAAGAGACAGCTGTGCATCCCCGGCGATGAAAGCGGTGCGGTCCTGTGGATACGCAGGATCAATGGGTACATAGGCCGCGCCTGTCTTTAACACCGCGTAGATGGCAGCTGGCAGCCGGTGGGTCCGATGGAGCAGGATGCCTACGCGGTCGCCGGGCTGGATGCGGAATTTTTCGATGAGGCAATTGGCAAGGCGGTTGATCAACGTGTCGAACTCGAAGAAGGAGAGATGGGTGTTGCCAAAGCGGATGGCCGGCGCGTCGGTATATCGGTCGACCGACGCTTCCCACCACTCAACAAGCGACCGGGTAAGATCGACGGCGGTGTCGGTATCGTTGAAGCTGCCGAGCAGTAGTCTCTCGGCTTGCGGTACATAGTCGAGGGAATGAAGAGGCTGGCCAGGATGGCTGGTGATCGATTGTACGAGGATATGAAAATGTTGCAGCATGCGCTTAATGCGTTCGACCAGGAACAGGTCCTTATCAAAATTGACCGTAATGTCAATCTGGTCATCGTATTCGGAGAAATGCAGGGTAAGGTCAAAGGTGCAGAAGGTCATCTTTTCCTTATCGAAGTTGTCGCGCTGCGCAGCGGCGGCGGACCCTTCCCGGCGGTCATAATTGATCATCACGTCGAAAAGCGGTGAGCGACTGCGATCGCCGTCCAGTGCCAGGTCGTCTACGAGGCGGTCAAAGGGATACAACTGGTGGTTATATCCTTCCAGCAAGTTTTCCTTGACGATGGATACGAGGTTCCTGAAGCTTTTTTCCGGGCGGAACCTGCTCCGAATGGCAAGGGTATTTATATAGCAGCCGAGCTGGTCCTCGAGGTCGCCGTGATCGCGGCCGGCTACGGGAATGCCGAGGATGATGTCTTCGGCGCCGGTATAGCGATGGAACAGCGCATAGGCGGTGGATAATAACACCGTGAAGAGGCTGCTACCGGCTTCGCGGGCCAGGTCATGCAACCCATCCAAATGCGCTTTCGGAAGGGAGGTACTGAGTGCGCCACCTGCATGACGTTTGATTCGAGCGCGGGGGTAATCCGTGGGCAGTTGCAGCACGGGGAGCTCGCCCGCCAAATGGTCGAGCCAGTAATTGCGATGAAAATCCGTCTCCGGTTTTTCCAGCATCCGGTTCTGCCAGGCCGAGAAATCTTTGTATTGGATGCGGAGGGGAGTCGGTGTGGATGACTGGCCAGTGCGGTGGCGGCGGTAGGCCTCGATGAGTTCGCGAAAAAAGATATCGTTGGACCACTCATCGGAGATGATATGGTGGGTGGTGAGCAGGAACAGGTATTCCTCTTTGCCGGGCTGCAATAGCATGACCTGGAACAGGGGGCCGGTGGCGAGATTGAATTGGATGCGGGCATGTTCGATGACGATCGCGGAAGGATTGTCGGATGTAGGCTGATAGGCAAAGGGCAGGGTGAAGGAATCTGCGGCAATGACCTGCTGGCGCAGCTGCCCGTCGCGCTCGATGAAGATGGTACGCAGGATCTCGTGGCGGTTGACCAGTTCGGTGAGTGCGAGTTGAACACTGGGGATATCGAGTGGTTGTTTCCACTCATAGGTGCTGACGATATTGTAGGCTCCGACGGTCTCTTTGAGCTGGTTGAGTAACCAAAGCCTTTTTTGGGCGTGGGAGACGGCGTAGTCGTCTGCTTGCGGAATGCTTTCGATGGCCTCATATTGTTCGGGCTGCATGTCCTGCATGATCCGGGCGAGGTTTCGGATGGTTTCGGCTTTGAAGACGTCTTTGAGACTGATGCGGATGCCGGACTGCTGGTAGACGCGGGAGATCATGCGCATGGCTTTGAGGGAGTGGCCGCCGATGTCGAAGAA
>NZ_DASZXR010000004.1:0-15406 GCF_035546395.1 Puia sp.
TAAACCCATCGACGCCTCCCGCGTGCCCATCGGAAAACCCCTACCCAATTTCCGCCTCTATGTCCTCAACTCCCAGGGCCAGCTCTGCCCACAGGGCGTACCCGGACAGATCTGCGTCGCCGGCACCGGCATCGGCCCCGGTTATCTCGCCGATCCGCAAAAAACAGCGCTCCATTTTACCACCGATCCCTTCCAGCAAGGCAGCGTCCGACTATATCGCACCGGCGACCGCGGGCGATGGACCGACCACGGCTTATTGGAATTCCTTGGCCGCATCGACGAACAGGTCAAGATCCGCGGTCATCGCATCGAACTCCCCGAAATAGAAGAAGCCCTGATGACCCTCACCGGCATCAGCGCCGCAGCCGTCCGTTACTTCGAAGACACCGGCACCCTCGCCGCCTACTATACCACCGACAACCCCCAGATCACCCCCGATGCCCTCCGCCGCCACCTCGACTCCCGCCTCCCACAATACATGATCCCTACAGATTATATCGAACTAAAACAACTGCCCCTCTCCCCCAACGGAAAAACAGACAAACAAAAACTACCGAGACCCGAACTTCGCCGCAACCACATCGACCCTCCCGAAACACCGTTACAGGAAAATCTTTGCAGGATCTGGACCGAACTCCTCTCGCTCGAAAAAGTAGGCATCAACGATAACTTCTTCGACCTCGGCGGCCACTCCCTGCGCGCCGTTAACCTCATCGGCCGTATTGAAGCACAACTCCATATCCGACTCGAACTAAAAGATATCTTCCTCTACCCCACCATCTCCGGCCTCAGCCGTCTCATCGACACCCTCGACTGGTTCGATGCCTCCCGGCACCTCCAACCCGCAGAAGACGAAGCAGACACTATCATTATCTAATCTATTCAATCAGATGCCATGTACCTCCTCCCGTCAATTATTCGCCAGCTCCTGCTCGCAACAGCACTCGTTTTAAGCCTGACATCCGTCACCGCACAGAACGCCCTTCCAAAGATCTCCGACGTCAGGGTCACCAACAATCCCGCCGACAATTCTGTCATCGTCAAGTACAAGATCACCGACCCCGACGACAAGGCCTTCACCGTTCATTTCCTGGTATCGGCCGACGCAAGCGATGACTATACGATCGACACGAGGCAGGCCACCGGCTCCATTGGCGACAATATCCCCGCCGGCAAACAACAGCTCACCTGGAACTATAAAGCCGCCGGCATCGATCCCGCCAAAAGCCGTTTCAAGCTGGTCGTCTCCGACGGACATGTCCCCACTGCAATGGATCTTCTCCAACTCATCGACTCCAACAGTCTGAAAACAGAATTGCAAAGCATCATCGCCACCGCGCCGAAAATACCGACCGACACCACCATCAACCGCGCAGCCCGTATCCGCGATCTTATTCGCGCCGAATGCTCCCCCGCAGGCTACCAGCTCCGCACGCAGGATTTTGTCTTCGGCGATTACAAAGGTGCCAATATCATCGCCGTCAAGCCCGGAACATCGCTGCCAAATGAACTAACCGCCGTCAGCGCCTGCATCGACCTCGCAGAAGGAAAGCCCTGCGCCAATAGCAACGGCTCCGGCCTCGCTGGCATGCTCCAAATCGCCGCCGTGCTCTCGCACCTCCAGCTAAAACGCACCGTCCATATTCTCGGCTTTGACTATTCAGGCGAAGAGTTCATCGGCAGCAATCAGTATGTCTTTCAAGGCGGCATTAAGGATTATGAACGTATCACCGGGCTCATAGACCTCGACCGCATCGGCTCCTACAGCGCCGACATCCGCTCCCACCGCGTCGAAGACGCCGCCGTCCAACTGTTCCCCGCCGTCTACAAGGAAGTACTCGCCGACAGCTCCAGAGCCGACTTCCTCACTGTCGTCAGTAATCAACGCAGCCACCCGCTTGCCGCCAGTTTCATGAAGAATGCCGGCGCCTACTTCCCGCATTTCAAAGTCTATGAAAAGGAATACCCCGAATACGGCGAGATCACTGTCGGCGAGACCGATTTCGTACAGTTCAGCGATCATATCCCTTTCTGGTACCGCAAATATCCCGCCGTCTGGATCACGGACGCCGGCGCTACCGCCCGAATCAACGGCGGCGCCGAAGACACCCCCGACAAGATCAATTTCTCCTTCTTCACGCAGACAGTGCGCCTTTGCCTGTTGAACGTTCTCGAAATGGGCCAGCCCGACCACGCCGCGGTATACGAAGCGGGATTCACTCAATAAGTAATACTATCCCCCATGTTCACTTCCTTTTTCAGCCGGCTGCAAGACAAAAAGACCGCCGTAGTCCTCCGGCTTTGCCTGCTGGGCGTCGTCAACAGTCTTTTGTTCAGCACCCTCCTGTTGCTGATCAACAACGGGATGCAGGTATACGAAGCAAGCCGCCGCCAGCTAAGCCTCCTGGGATTGCTGTTCTTCACCCTGGCCGTTATCTCCTACTGGTGCCGCCGCCAGTTTCAACTAAGCATGATCCGCATTACCAATCAGCTACTCCTGGATTATGAAGCCGGATTGCTGAAAAAGGTCATCCAGGTAGACTACGAAAGCTTTAGCCGGATGGAACCGGCGACCATTTATACCGCGATCAACGACATAAAGGTCATCGCCCAGCTCCCCCGATTCTTCGTCGACATCGTCAACAACGGCATCATCATCGTCGTCTCCCTGATCTATCTCTTTACCATCTCCACCTCCGCAGCGCTTATCCTCATCCTGTTGATCGCCGCATTGGGGTGGTTTTATAGTATTAAGAATGCCAACCTGTCAAATGCCTTTAAACAAACCCGCGATCTCGACGACACTTACTATCAATATCTCGAAGACCTGATCCAGGGCTTCCGCCAGATAAAACTCGACCCGGCAAAATCGCATATCCTTTATCACGATTATCTTTATAGGAATCGCCAGCGCATGCGGGAAATGGAAGGAGAAGCCTCCGTCCTGTATATGAACAACGAACTGACCGGCAACTTCCTGCTCCTCGCCATCCTGGGCATCATCGTATTTGTCTTCGGCTATTTCATTCCCTTTTCCGGCGCAGGCATCACCAGTTTCGTCGTGACCATCCTTTACCTCATGGGACCCGTTTCCATGCTCATCAGTTCCCTTCCCTTCACAACGAGGATACATGTCAGCTTTCAGCGCCAAAAGACCTTCTTGGCCAACGTACCCGTTGCTGCCGACCTGCTCGCCGGCGACCCGGCCGATCACCAGCCAGCCGATGTCCCCGCGCGTCTGACCATGGAAAACGTCAGCTATAGCTATCCTTCCCGCAGCGACGAGGTCCCGCCATTCAGTACCGGCCCGCTCAACATCCACCTCGACACCGGTGAGGTCATCTTCATCACCGGTTCCAACGGCAGCGGCAAAAGCACCTTCCTGCTGTTACTCACCGGACTGTTGCGACCCCAAACCGGTAGCTTATACGTCGACGATAAAAAAGTACAAAAAGACACCCTCAACGATTACAAACAGCATTTCGCCGTTGTTTTTGTAGACAACTTCATTTTCAGCGAAAATTATTCCCGCATCGATCTCGATTCCGTCGATCCCTCCACCCGGGCTGTTATCGATCTGCTCAATCTCGACCCCGCAAAGATTCGGGATCGCACCCAGCGGTCCCACCTATCCAAGGGCCAGCAAAAAAGACTCGCCCTCATCTACGCCCTGCTGGAACAAAAACCGATCCTGGTGCTCGACGAATGGGCCGCCGAACAGGATCCCCATTTTCGCGCGTTCTTTTATCACCAGATCATTCCCGCCCTAAAAGAATCGGGAAAGACCGTCATCGCCGTCACCCACGACGACAAATACTTCTCCGTCGCTGACCGGCTCATTCATTTCGACAAAGGCCAGCTCGTCGAAGCCGGAATAACCCAAAAGCTGGAGGTGCCGCATGAAGCTTGATCTTCCCCTGATGATCGCCCTGCCATACGCCGGCGGCAGCGCTTACGCCTATAAGGCTTTTGAACCCTATATCGGGGAGTCGGTCCGAATGATCTGCCCCGAACTGCCGGGCCGGGCAAGCCGCCTACTGGAACCGTTCCTGCTTTCTGCCAACGCCATGACGGAAGATCTGTTTGACCACTGTCATTCCCTGTTTCAAAAGCCCTATATCCTCTTCGGCCACAGCATGGGCGCCCTCCTCGGCTACCTCCTCGCTAAAAAAGCCCTTCAGAACGGCTATCCGCCGCCCCGGCACCTGCTACTGACAGGAAGAGGCGCTCCTTCCGTTCCCCCGAGAAAAGCACCCCGCTATCCCTTACCGAAAAAGGAATTTTACGCAACATTAAAGGAACTCGGCGGCATCCAGGACGACATGCTGAACAACACCGCCTACATGTCGTTTTTCGAGCCGCTGCTGCGGGCGGACTTTCAAGTCGTCGAAACATACACCCATGCTGCCAGCACCCTGCTCCCTATCCCGATCACCCTGGTCACAGGCGAGGACGAGGACATTCTACCTGAAGAAATAGCCGCCTGGCAAGAAGAATCCCAATATCCCATACACCGTTTCAGCCTTCCCGGTAACCACTTCTTCCTTTTCGATCATCCAAAAGAATTCGGCAACATCATCCACCGGATCATAAATCACCCTTTTCATGAAAGAGAAAATGATGTATTTGAGACCCAACGTCGTTATTGAACCACTTATCGATCAATGGTACGCCTGGTCCCACCTCCTTTCCCCAGCCACGTCCGCCATGAACATCGTGGGCCGGCACCTGCGCATCATGGACAGCTTCATCCAGGCCCCCGCGGTTCATGAAGCCGCCGTCAAAAATCCAAAACTGCGCGGCGGCCCATTCATGGACGTTCCCCCACAAAAAGTAGAGGCCATCAAAGCCCTTCGGGAAAAGACAGTGCTGGAACAGGAAAGCATGATCGCATTCGCCGCCGCCATCCGCGAGCTTGACCGGCTCCTAAAAACAAAAGCCGATGGCCATTCGCTTCAGCCCCTCTATCCCTGCATCCCCCCTCTGCTGAAAGGTTACGTAGAGCTTTTCTATGATCTCAACAACAATCCCTCCTTTCGCCTTTTCGAAAAACTCTTGTATAAAAGTCCCTATTACGATACCCGCCGCCAAAGCATCGCCCTTTGGGTAACCAACAACGACGAGCGGCCGTTCGTGCTGAGTACCCCCCGCCTTCCTTCCGAAGAGGTACTGCATCTGCCCCTTTCCTTCAATGATCCCCTCATCGACAGGTTGTCCGCGATGAAACGAAGACCCGACGATGTATCCGCCATAAAAGCAGCGTTATCCTTCAGCGGCGAAGCCGAGGAAGCCCTGTTCGACCAATTATTCACCGATATCCCCCCGCCGCCTTACGACAAATACACCGGCGACAAGGCCCGCATGCGGTATTTCGGTCATGCCTGCATTCTCGTGGAATTCAACGACGTCTCGATCCTGGTCGACCCGCTCATCAGCTATTACGGGTATGAATCCTCCATCGAGCATTTTTCGGATTTCGACCTTCCGCCCACCATCGACTACGTCCTCATCACCCACAATCACCAGGACCATATCCTCTTCGAAACCCTTCTGCCGCTTCGCCATCGCATCGGCACGGTAGTCGTTCCAAAAACTGCCGCCAATTCCCTCCAGGACCCCAGCCTGAAAGACATGTTCAGAAATATCGGTTTTCGTAATGTCGTAGAGATCGAAGAAATGGATTCCATCGAGTTCGCCGATTGCACCATCACCGGTATTCCCTTTCTCGGTGAACACAGCGACCTGAACGTGCAGTCGAAAATGTGCCATTTGCTGCGCATCCGGGAGTTCTCGATCCTCTTCGCCGCCGATTCGTGCAACATAGAACCCGCCGTATACGATCACGTACAAAAATTGGTCGGCAACGCCGACGTACTCTTCCTCGGAATGGAATGCGACGGGGCCCCGCTCACCTGGCTTTATGGTCCGCTGCTGACCGAAGACCTTCCCCGGGAAAAAGATCATTCCCGGCGGCTGGCCGGTTCCAACTACCAGCAGGGCATCGCCATGGTCCACTCCTTCCAGCCGAAAGAAGTATATGTCTACGCCATGGGGCAGGAACCCTGGCTGGAGTTCATCAGCAGCATCAAATACACCCCGGAATCCAATCCCATCCTCGAATCCAATCGGCTCATCGACGATTGCGAGAATGCCGGTATCGTTTCCGAACGCCTGTTTGGCGAAAAAGAGATCCTCTACACGGTTTAAACAATTTCATTACAAAATTTTCTCGTATGAAAAAGCAAATGCCCGCCGCGGCCCTCCTCCTTATCGGCCTCCTTTTCGCCTCATGGACAGCCGAAGGTCCCGCTACACCAACCGGCAATCCTCTCCGGCGCTACACCTATTCGTTTCCCGCTTGGGCGAATTCCATTCCCTGGAACAGAGTCGTTAATGTTCGCGAGATCCCCGGTCTCGTCAATGAGAACGATCAGGTCGATTCCGCGCTTCTAATGACCACTCAACTGCAACTACTGCAAAAAGGCGGCGGTATCCTTTACTTTCCGCCCGGTTCCTACCTTTTCAAAACCGACGTCGCGATCATGCAGAACGTCCTTTTCCGCGGTGCAGCCCCGCCGCAGATCACCAAATTCTTTTTCCCCCGGCTGACTCTCACTAAAGACCTCGGTCGTTTTCAGGATACCCCCCCCGACTCACTCACCGCAACCCCTGCCCATATCTATTCTACCGGGCAGCATGGCGCCTTCACCGGGCTGGTCGACATCGACATCAACCGCGCACTCATTATGTTGGGCTACGATCGTACGACGAAGGATAGCGCTATCGTTTATACCCCCGCCGAAACCCCCGCCGACAACGTCCTGATCACGGGAGTCAGGAACAACAACGCCGCCGCCCTCGATCCCCGCATTCCTACCGCCATTCAAAAGGCAAACGATCAGGACTGGCAGATCTGGCCCGACGCGTCGATCGGCAACTGCAATATCCATTACTCGGGCGCCGCACTGGTCTACGACTGCCGGTTCAATGATGACATCACCGACAATATTCGGCAGAACGATTTTTTGCTCGACGATAAGATGGCGCTCGACGGCAGCCTCGCCGTCTTCCGCTTCGCCGATCATCCCATCATCACCATCTCCAGGCCCGCCACAGCCATACATGCCGCGAACGCGGAGATCACCGCCAACCATTTCTTCCTGCCCCCAGGATTCGATGCCATCACCGCCAAAAACGGCACCGTTACGGAAAAAGACAACCAGCTCACCCGGCTTGCCGCAGGGAACAATTGGGTTAAGGACGGCCACACCGCGGTCAGCAATCAATATGACGTCCTATATGATGGCCGCTCCCCATCGAAAGCCTGTCTCTACACGGATCACTATGGCGACAGCCTCCCGTACCGCCTGATCCAACCACCCAACTATGACCCCACGAAAAAATATCCCCTCGTCCTCTACCTCCACGATTTCTGGGCGAAAGGCGACGACAACAAAACCCAGCTTCGACAGTTCCTCTGGCAGATGGTGCAGCCCGAAACCGCCGCGCAATATCCCTGTTTCATCGTAGCCCCCCAGTTGCCGCTCGATGAACCCCGCTGGAAATGCGGCGGCCTGGGAAGCGAGACCTGGCCCCTCCAATGCAGCGTCCACCTGCTCCGGCAACTGTCCAGGCAATACAATATCGACACCACCCGGATCTACGTGATAGGAAACTCGATGGGTGGCGCAGGCGCTATCAACGTCGCCACCCATTACCCGCAAATGTTCGCCGCGGTATTGTCCATGGGCGTCTTCTACCGCCTCACCGACAACGCCTCCCTCCAGTTGCGACATACTCCTCTTTGGATCATCTACGGCAGCCAGGAGGAACGTATCCGTCCCGAGTTCCGCCAGGAGATAAAAACCTATTTGCGGCTCGCCAACGTCCCCCTCAAATTCACCGACATCCCCGGCTATGGCCACCGCTGCTGGCAGAATATCGTTAAAGAACAGCCCGACCTCCTGCCCTGGCTATTTGCTCAACAATTAAAACAATAACCCATGGAAGCAAAGATCGAACAGCTTGTTACCGAACTGCAACATCGCTATGAGTTGGATGGCCAAAGCCTGGGTTGTCATCTCGAAGGGATGTTGTACGCGCAATATCTCAACTACTGGGACTATATCCAGTTGCCGGTACTGCTCAACATCCAGGCCTGCCGAACGAGCTACCCCGACGAAGTTATTTTTATCGTTTACCACCAGATCAACGAATTATACTTTAAACTAATCCTCCATGAAATTCAACAGATCCAATCGGAAGGCGTCCACTGCCCCGCCCTGATGGAGAAGCTGCGGCGCATCAACCGCTACATGGACAATCTCATCTACTCCTTCGACATCGTCACCCAGGGATTCAGCAAGGAACAATTCCTTCGTTTCCGCACCGCCCTCGCCCCCGCCAGCGGCTTCCAGTCGCTGCAATACCGGCAGATCGAGATCGCCAGCACCGACCTGGGCAACCTGGTAGCCGATCCTTTTCGCAAAGCCGCCTCGTCCCTCCCAACCGAACTCGCTTATGAACATCTTTATTGGAAACAAGGCGCACTGTCCACCGAAACGGGGAAAAAAGATCGGACCCTGCTCGAATTCGAGAAGCACTTCGACCAACTGCTTCTCGGCAAGATCGGGCAAAGCGCGACCACCAACCTCAACGCACTGTTGCGACAGCTACAGCCGGATACTCCGGAGTACGACCGGATCGCCGGCGAACTACGCCGCTTCGACCAGCTCTTCAATATCCAATGGCGCCTCTCCCATTTCAAAGCAGCCGGCCGTCACCTGACCATCCCTAAACAAGACCTCAAAGGGACCGGTGGCACCAATTGGCGCAGCTATCTCCCACCCCGCTTTCAAAAGATCGTCTTCTTTCCTCAACTATGGCCGGAAGAAGAAATAGCCGCCTGGGGAACGGCCTGGCTCGAAGAACAATTATCCTGAAAATTATGAAAAAGCAAAAAGCCATCATCGTCGGCGCCGGTCCCGTAGGCAGCCTCCTCGCCATCCTGCTCGCCCGAAAAGGCATCCGCGTGCTGTTGCTCGAAAAGCGGCTCGCCGCCGGCCGCCCAGGCGGTACAAAGCGCTCCATCAATCTTGCCCTCAGCTACCGGGGCTGGAAAGCATTGCGGTCGATCGACGCAGAACAAGAACTGCTGCCCCTGTCGATGCCCCTCTACGGCCGGATGACGCACGACAAGGACCAGCTCGCTTCTTTTCATCCCTACGACGACCGCGGCCGCGCCATCCACGCGATCCCCCGGGATGTACTCAACGATTACCTGCTGGAGAAGGTCAGAAAAGAGCCCCTCATCCATTTCTATTCCGGCCGGGAGTGCCTGCAAATAGATATCAACAGGGCCCAGATCATGACCCGTGATACCTTCACGGGCATGACCACGACAGAGAGCGCCGACGTGATCATTGGCGCTGACGGCGTTCATTCCCTGGTCAGACAGGCCATCGATCGGGAAGAAGGGCGCAACAGCCACCTGGAGTTTTCCCCCAATTCTTACATGGAATTATCCCTTCCCGCCTCGGTTGCCGCAAAAAGACTAACCCAAGATGCGCTCCATATCTGGCCCCGGCATCATCGAATGCTTATAGCCCTTCCCAATCTGGACGGTAGCTTTAACTGCACCCTGTTCATGCCCACCACCGGCCGCGATTCCTTTGACTCACTAACAAACCGCCGTTCGTGGGCAACCCTTTTCTCGGAAAATTTTCCCGATATGGCAGATATTATCGACCAGCCCGGGAACGATCTTAGCCGCAGAGGATATTCAAGTCTCCAAACCGTCCTCGCCGACGCCTGGCACAGCCGCGGAAAAGCCATGGTGATAGGCGATGCCGCCCGGTCCATTCTACCATTCTTCGGCCAGGGAATGAACGCCGGCTTCGAGGACTGCACGATTCTGGCCGCATTGTTGAACCGCTCCAATGACTGGACCGCCATTCTGCCGGCATTCCAGGAGATGCGCAAAAAAGACAGTGCCGCCATTACCGATCTGTCCGCTCATAATTTCGAGGAAATGGCCAGCAAAATGGCGGACCCGCTCTTTCTCCAGCGGAAAAAGCTGGACGCCCACTTGCAAAAAGCCTTTCCAACCCATTGGCGATCCCTGTACACAATGGTCACCTTCACCGATACTCCGTATGCCCAAGCCCTCGATGTCAGCCGAAAACAGGATCGCCTCCTCGATGAACTACTACTACTTTATCCGGATACCGCCAGCTTCAACAACATCGATCTTTCCGAGCTCCTCCAAACAACCTCACCATCTCCGCTCACCTTTTAATCAAACGGTCATGAAATCCCTGCTTTTTATCCTGTTTTTTGCGGCTATGGCCGTCAATGCCGCCGCCCAGTCATCGCTCGCGGGAAAATTATCCACCCGCTCGGGCACCGCTCTCCCGGATGTTCTGGTACAACTGTTTCGATTACCGGAGAATAAACTCCACAAAACGGTCAGTTCCGACAGCCGAGGCCGCTTCGCCTTCGCTTCCCTGGAACCGGGACAATATTCGCTCAACATCAGCCTGGTCGGTTTCAAACAACGCAGTATTCCCCTCGGTATCGATAGCAGTTCCGCCGTCTCCCTCGACAGTCTGATCCTCGATACAGCCACCAGTGTCTTACAGGAGGTTACTGTCCTGGCTCACCGGTCTCCCATTGAACAGCGGATCGACCGAACGGTTATCAATGTCGACGACGCCGTAAGAAAAGAGAACGACAACGCGCTGGACATCATCCGTCTTGCGCCCGGCATTTCGGTGGAAGGCAATGACGACAAGGTCAGCATGCCCGGGAAGGAGAGCGTCCAGATCCTGGTCAACAACAAACCCTCCCGGATGAGCGATCGCGATCTGCTCAATTTCCTCAAGTCCATCTCCTCCGAGATGGTCGCCCAGGTCGAAGTCATAAGCAACCCATCGGCACGCTATAGCGTCGACGGGCGAAAAGGTATTCTCAACGTTAAATTGAAAAGAGACTATGAATCCGGCGTCAACGGCAATGCCTCCGCCGAATGGACCCGCGGCGTCAACAGCCAGTCCGATGTCACCACCAGCCTTAACTATGGCGGCAGGAACATCGTCATCTACGGATATGGCGGCTACAACTGGGGCGCCTATCAGCAAAAAAATAGCGGGCCCCGAACCACGAACGACAATGGCGCAGGCTATCGCTTCAATTCACAATTCGCCTCCACTGACCACTGGCGCGATCCCGACTTCCGGGTGGGCGCGGATTACACGATTGATAAACGCAACGTCCTCGGCGTCCTCCTCGAGTTGGAAAAAAGCAACAACCACACCGACTATACCAACATCGACGAGATTCACAAAATACCCGCCGGCGGACCACCCGTCGATTCCCTCATTACCACCCGAAGTTATTCCCCCTATCACAACACCTGGACAACCGGCAATCTCAATTACCAGTACACCGGCTCCAATAATTTCACCCTCAACGTCGACCTCGACAATTCGTTCTACAGGAACAAACGAAACAATACCGTCACCGATCTGTTCGCCTCGTCCGGCCCTGAATCGCCCACTAGCAATGCAAACAACTACTTTATCGACACCAGGATCGACATCAATACCCAAAAACTGGACATTACCCGGAAATTCGACCAGGTGCTCGACCTTGAGACCGGCATAAAAGCTTCCCAGGTGAATATCTCTACCGGCTTTATCAGTATCCCGGGAACCGCAGCCACCGCCTTTGCCGACAGCTCCCTCAGCAACACCTACACCTACAAGGAATATGTGGAGGCCGCCTATCTCAACCTATCAAAAACCATCGGCAAGTTCGGCTTCCAGGCCGGTCTCAGGGCTGAACACACCAGCGTAAACGGTCAGGCCGTCACCCTCCTCCATCAGCTGACGCATCGCCCGGATTCCAATTACCTGACGCTGCTTCCTTCCGCCTTTGTCACCTACAATCCCTCAGAAAACGATAACTTCCGCTTGTCCTTTTCAAAAAATCTCCGTAGACCAAATTATGGCGCCTTCCAGCCCTTCGTTTACGAACTGGACGCCTACAGCTACTACCTCGGCAACCCCTTCCTCAACCCGCAAAGCACCTTCAACTACGAGCTTTCCTACGTCCACGCCGATAAGTACACCTTTACCCTGAGCTATACCGATGTCCATAACCAGATCACACCGCTTCTTTACCAGCAGGGCGTTTTTCTAAATGACGGCACTTTCAACGCCGGCAATTCCCGTAACCTCAACCTCGAGGTCAATCTGCCCGTCACCATCACCGAATGGTGGACTGCGAAGAACCGTCTCTCCGTTGCCTACGACGATTATGCGGGCCTGACGCCGCAAGGCTATTTCACCGGCAACAAATATTCCTGGTCCCTCACCACCATCCAACGCCTTTCCCTTCCCGGCAAGCTTATCATGCAGCTTACCGGCGCCTATCATTCCCCCGGCATCATGTGGTACTATCAAACTGGCAGCTGGGGCACCTTCGACGGCTACATCGGTCGTCGGCTCATGCACGACCGCGCCATCCTGAAGATCGGTGGCACCGATTTTCTGTTTACCCAGAAAAAGCACAACACCATCGATTTCAATGGTCTTTCCTACCAATGGCTCCAACAACAGGAAACCCGCAACTTCTATATCCAGTTGAGCTACCGGTTCGGAAACTCCCGCATTCGTTCCGCCCGCGAAAGAGAAATGGGTAATGCCAACGAAAAAGAACGCACCGGTAAATAATCCTAAAAAAAAATATATGAAAAGAAAGCTCTTTTCGCCGCCCGCAGTGATCGTCTTCGGCACGATCTTCCTGTATTTCTTCTCCTCGTTCGTCATCCGCAAGCCCGCGATCATCGACCCAGCATTACAGGTACAACTGGGTTCGAAACTGTTCGCAGACCCGATCCTTTCCGGCAACGGTATGGTCAGCTGCGCCTCCTGCCACAAACCGGAGTTCGCCTTTGCCGACGATCTCCCGCTAAGTCTCGGCGTCAACGCGCAGAACACCGCCCGTAACACGCCCACGGCCATGTACCAGGTCAGGAAGACCAATTACTTCTGGGACGGCCGCGCCCATTCGCTCGAGGAACAGGCCAAGGGCCCGATCACCAATCCAAAAGAAATGAATGGCTCGATCCAGGAGGACCTGCGGCGACTCCGAAAGAACAAGTCCTACGACAGCCTCTTCCTTCGCGTCTACGGCAACCATCCCGATTCGGTGTCGCTGCTGAAAGCCATCGCGGCCTTCGAAAATTCGTTGGCCTACTACGACTCCCCCTACGATCGTTTCCTCAAAGGCGATGACTCCGCAATGAGCCCCGCGGCGATCCGGGGTTTCCGGCTTTTCTTTAGAAAAAATTCCTGCAGCAACGAAGCGTGCCATCACGGAGTCGACTTCAGCTCCGATTCGATGGTCAACATCGGTATCTACAGTGATAAGGACCGGGGGCTGGCCGATTTGACAAAAAGGCCCGAAGACATCGGCCGCTTCAAATCCCCTACCCTTCGCAATATCGCGCTCACTGCCCCTTATATGCACGACGGCTCACATAAGACGCTCCGCGAGGTCATTGACTATTATAACGACATGAAGCATTTCCCCATCAACGGGAATACCCACCCGGATGTAAAAGAACAGGGCGAGCGCCCCATGTCCGAACAAAGTATCAACGACCTCATCGCCTTCCTCGAATCACTGACGGACTACCGTCTCATGAATAAAAAACCGCACTAAATCAATCATACCGTTATGAGTGTTCTCGAACTGATGGAACAACTGAAGCAGGAAAAGATCCGCATTAATGTCGAAGGTTCCGATCTCAAGATCAGCGCAGGGAAGGACTCCCTGACAAAAGACATCCTGGAAAAGATCCGCAGCAACAAACAGGAGCTGATCGGCTTCTTGTCAAAAACAGTCACCGACGCCGCCCAGCGGATCGAAGCCATCCCCGACGCCCCCTATTACCGGGTGTCCTGTTCCCAGAAAAGACTCTGGATGATGGATCAGCTTGCGGAACAAAAATCGGTCAATAATATCCTCTACAGCCGCCGGTATCGCGGACACCTGGATACAACCACCCTCGGTCTCGCTTTGAAAGATCTCATTCATCGACATGAGATCCTTCGAACGATCTTCTTTGAAGAAGGATCCGCCGTATATCAGCGCGTACTGATGCCTTCACAGGCGGTTTGCGAACCGGTTTTTATAGATATCTCCGCCGGCATCGATAAGGAGACGCGTATCCGGTCACTGATCGACAGCGAGAATGGATTTGTGTTCGATCTCGGCAATGCCCCCCTCCTGCGCATGGTCGTCGCCCGGCAAGGCGAAAGTGACTATTGGCTAATTCTCACCATGCACCATATCATCTCCGACCAATGGTCCGGGGATCTCTTCCTCCGTCAGCTCATCGGCGCCTATGAGCAATACCAACTCGGAGAGTTCTCACCGGCTCCTCCTGCCCGCCTTCAATATCGCGACTACGCCGCCTGGCAGAACGATATGCTGGAAAGACCGGCAGCATCCGCGCATCGGGTGTACTGGCTGCATCAATTAAATGGCGATCTTCCCAAACTCCAGTTGCCCGCAGACTATCCGCGTCCCAGGGTCAAAACAGCAGCCGGCGCCCATCACCGCTGCGTACTTGACCCCACCCTGGTCGATAGATTAGTCCAACTGGCACGACAAAACAATTGTAGCCTGTTTACCGTGCTGCTCGCCACGATCACTACGCTTCTCTACCGGTACACCGGCACGGAAGACCTCATTCTCGGCGTACCCGTCGCGGGCCGCGACCACCGCGATCTCGAAGAGATGCTCGGCTGCTTTATCAATACCCTTCCCATCCGTTCCCGATTCCAGGGTCAGCATTCTTTCCGCGACCTCATCGGCATTACCAATCAAACCCTGCTCGCCGGGTACAGCCATCAGGCCTATCCCTTCGATCAGCTGGTAGAAGATCTGAATATTCCCGGCGACCGCAGCAGATCGCCACTTTTCGATGTACTCGTTAATTTCAACGCCGCCACCATCCGGGAACCGCTGCCCACAACGACTGGTAACGACTCCGATGAAGCGCCCATCAGCAAATTTGATTGCTCCTTCTTTTTTACCCAATACAGCAACGGCCTGACAGTCGCGGTAAATTATAGCACCGATCTGTTCACGGCCGAACGCATCAGTCGCCTGCTCGATCACTACAGCACCCTGCTGCATTCCATCACCCTCGATCCCGATCGGCCGATCCAGTCCCTGGAATATCTTTCTGCGGCCGAACAGCAGCTGCTTAAGCAGTTCAACGCGACCGATACCCCCGTCGATCTCTCCTCTTCCCTCGTTGAATTGTGGGAGCAGGCCGTCGATCGCTTTACCCATGCCCCGGCCCTGCGATGCGATCAGCTCCAGCTTTCCT
>NZ_DASZXR010000005.1:0-365494 GCF_035546395.1 Puia sp.
TACCCCCTTCCTGTTGTTTCAGTGCTGATACGATCTGACTTTCTGTAAACTGTTTCCGTTTCATAATTCAAGTTTAAAGTTAACAATTCATTCAATTGGTAACTCTAATTCTTGTGGCCGGAGATCGGGGGAGCCGACACATTGTAATCTGGAGGAACCAATTCAACGCAATATGCAAAGAAAGTTTCCAGCTCAACGGCCGCTGTGAACTCACTATAGTTTCTATCAAGGTAATCTATTTGTCTAAATTTCAATTTGTTCTTTGACTTCGTTTCCTCATCCCAATAACTAATCCTTGATTTGGGCGACTTTTCAATTACGGCAGAATCTTGCCTTGCTAGTAGCTTGTCCAAATTAAGGTCTTCGGAGACTGAATCAATATTAAAATACATAAACCTCCGCTGGTTATAGGCCTGCTCAGGTGTCAACTCGAATGGATTTAAAGTACATAATGCCATGTTACGCATTTCCGATGGCAATACTGTATTAATTAGCCATCCATTTGGAGCATATATAATTGCTCCGACTTTTCCGCGATAGGGGTTAGCCCAAAAATTTTGAAACTTTGGCAGGTGCTCAAAATCTAGAACCTGCAATTGAATATTGTTTTCAGACTTAGCCCTATTGTACGCTCCGCTGGTATAGCCCAATTTGGATACCATTATCCCCATCGAAATACCTACATCCTTCAATTTGTCCAAAAAACCTCCTACGTCGGCCACATCAATTTTGGAGTTCCATCTCTTACACTCAATTGCTAACTGAACCGAGCTACCAAAAGTAGTCGTAGAGAGCAAAATATCTATTTCTCGCTTCCTCTTCGAAAGACGACCAACAATTTTGACGTTTCGATCAATTTTGCAGTCCGGAAATCTGTGTGAGAAATATTCTAAAACTCTCTTTTCAAAATCCTTCCAAGCAATCATTTCCATAATGAATTTAGGCAAAATGGCTATAAAAGGCCCCCTTTATCAATCACCGCTACTTATCAGATCGCTTCGCAGAAAATGGTAAATCCATTTTTCATTTTATCCTCAAGTCGAATCCTGCGAAAACTAACTGAACCTTCATGAAGAATCTCATTTCCAGTATAGCTCGCACAATTATAGATCTTATACCCAGGCTTAGCAGACAGGCTCATCAAATCTCCTCCATTGTTGTATCCAACTATAACAAATTCTTCCGCATTAAGATAACCATGGTCTGTAAGAAGCCAAGCTGTCTTTGTTGTCAATCTTGACCCTATTCCACCGATGTGCATGACATCCGCAGCGTACTTTAGAACAGGCCCCCTATTGAATTTCCTCAATGCGTGTTCACTTTCTTTTCTAATATGATCTAAACACTCATCGGGCGCCATAACCAGCAGACTTACAGAATCCTTAAGCGTCTTGGCATTTCTAAGTATGTCATGATCATTTGTTACAAATACATCTCTTCGATTTATAAGATGTCCTATCAAATGTTCAATGTCCGAAATCTTGTTATGGATTCTCTTGTCATTGTGATTGAGTCCTGGAAATATAATTCTTCTTAGTTCTGTCCACAGCTTAGCGTGCTGGCTATTCAATTCTCTATCCCCTTCAAGAGAATTGATAGGAGTTGCAACCGATCCAACAACAGGAAAAATGCTCAGTTTTTCAAACATGTTGGCTTTCCTTATCGCACTTTTATCTCGTGCTAGATCGACCTCCGCTCTTGTCGTAATTGCCAGATTTAATTTTCCAGAAAATGACAAATTCAAAAGCTGAGTTAAACTTTCAAAATGAGGTGGTTTATCGAAATCAGGATCGAATAGGTAAATGAGACATTGCGTATCCAATGTAATTTTTAAAACGCCTTCTTTCATAAATCCATATACTTTGATTGAATGCTTTTAGATTACTAATTCGGTCAATCCGAAAATAAATCGCCGATCTTAAATTACAATTTAAGAAAAAATACAATATTTCACGTCAAAAATTCACCAAGGCCTTCGTGTACTGCGCCTGGGCGGCCAAATCAAACCCGGCAAAATACTTTTCCGTCGTGGCAATACTCGCATGCCCCAGGGTCTGCTTAGCCAAAGCCAAGGGAGCCCCGCTCCTGACCAGGATGGTCGCAAAAGAATGTCGGGCGACATAGGTGGTCAGGTTCAGGTCAAATTCCAGTTCCTTCCCTAGCCCCTTCATCCAGTCATTCACGAAATGGATAAACAGTTGCACCTTCAGCCGCGCCGGCTCGCCCTGATCGGTAATGTCTAAGATATCGAAAATATAACCGTTATACGACTTTGTTTCCGCCCTACCCCACTTCTCAATAAGGCCATTGATTTGGTTGTTCCGGATCACGGTTATAGTTATGGGATTATCCCGCCGGGTCCGTTTCGTCTTCTCCCGCTGAAAGCTGATCGTTTCAGCCGAAACATTGGACCAACGAAGCCGGGCGATATCTGCGATATTCATCCCGTTGCACAGATAACTGAACATCCAGAAATCTTTCGCCTTTTCTAGGGAGGACCCCGGCTCCGGCTTATACTGGAAGATTTGGCGGATCTGGTCTATATTTAAAGCCCGCTTCATATTCCGCCCAGTGGGTATAACATATTTCCGCCGCCCGAATGGGTACAACTCAGGGCGAACCACGCCCTGCGCGATAGCATTATTGAAGATAGTGCGCAGCGTCCGGAGATAGATGCCGACAGTGGAAATAGACCGCCCTTTCTCGATCATCCACTTCTCAAAGTCGTTCAGAAATTCCTTGGTAACGTCCTCCAGCCGGACCTTGCCGGGTCGAAAATGCTTTAACGCACTCATGCTATTCCGGTAGGAATTGGCCGACCCAAACTGTTCGTTGGCGCACAGCTCCGCAATATAATTGTCGTAAGCGATCTCCAGGGTTTGTTCACCGGGTGACGCACGGAAGAACTCCCGCTCGAAAATGGAAAAGGAAAACGGGACGATCCTGCCAACGCAGTCGAGAGCCTTCTTCTCGATCTCCGCCATCTCTATCCGTATTTTCTGAAATTTGCCTTTGACTTCGGGACTATTGATGATCTCCCATTGTGCATCTGATACGTCCAGGCCGGTAGCGTAATATTTGCGCGAACCTTTGAAAGTGATCCGCAATTTGAGGGGATATTTGGAAGCTGTTTTGATCCGGCGGATATCGGGGACAATCTTCACATGTACTTTAGCCTGCTTCATAAAACAAGGTTGAAAATTTGATACATAATTTGATACATTTTTTTGAAAAATGACCGCAACTATGTACCTGCAATTTAACCCTTCCATTGAATCAACAAAATAAAAATGAACACGTTACACGTAACTGTTAACAACTATAAGTAACCGAAAGTCAGCGGGTCGCGGCTCTTAATCAGCGGGTCCACGGTTCGAGCCCGTGCGGGGACACTGAAAATGAAGCACCTGGAAGCATTTAGCCGCCAGGTGCTTTTCTTTTGATACTAAATCGTCCCGTCACCCGTTTTATAGCAGGAAAACGAACCCCATATCCAATCCTAAGTAAAACCTCATGAAGCTTACCCCTATTTGCCTCGCCATAACCCTCCTGGCCTGTTCCTGCAGCTCCACCAACCTGATGTCACTCAGCGTCAACGTACCAGCCCCGGTGAGCCTCCCCCCAACTATAAAAGCCGCCGCAGTCGTCAATAGAACCCGCGCCGCCGAGGAGAACCGCACCATCGACGCCCTCCATAAAGCAGTCTCGCTGGAAAGCAAAACCCTCCAGGCAGAAGGCGCCAAAGCCACCGTCGATGGCCTCACCGACGAATTAAAGAAGAACAACCGCTTCGCCTCCGTCAGGTCCCTCGATAACCTCGACCTCCGTTCCTTCGGCGCCGGCGTATTCCCCAATGCCCTGCCCTGGGACACGGTGGAAAAGATCTGCCGCGACAGCTATGCCGACGTACTCTTCTCCCTCGAACTCTTCGACGCGGAAGCGACAGTGGGAGCCGGGTTCGGCGGCGGTCCGGGAGCAATGCTCGCCACCATCACCAAGGCGCCCGCACTCGCCGCCCAGGTGAATGTGAATACCCAGGTGAAGACCGGCTGGCGTATCTACGATCCCGCCTCCCACACCATCCTCGATGAATACGTCCTTTCCCGTAACCTCAATACCCGGGTACGCTTAATCGATCCTGTCGGCTCGGGTACCGCCATCGCCAGCCGCAAAGAAGCAGTCAAACAGGCCGGTATCGATGCCGGACAGGTTTATTCGTCCCGCATCCTCCCCTATTCCATCCGCGTCTCGCGATTGTACTATGTACGCGGCAACAGCAATTTTCACATCGCCAAAAGAATGGCACAAACCGGCAACTGGGATGGCGCTGGAAAAATATGGCAGCAGGAAACCAACAATCCTTCCCGAAAAGCCGCCGGCCGCGCCTGCTATAACATGGCCATTATCACCGAGATCAACGGCGATGTCGATGGCGCTCTCCAGTGGGCACAGAAGGCCTACGAGGTATATGGGCTACGCCTCGCCCTTAACTACGTCAATATCCTTCGGTATCGGCAAAATAACAATGCCATCCTAAAAAGCCAGGAAGTCACCAGCAATCCATAGTCAATCCCGAATAAGAAAACCCAGCAAGAAACCCGAACAACAACACCGGTCACACCCCCATCTCGCGCAGCGCCTCCACGCGTCCATTCACACCCCTGTCGAGGGATATCCCCTCGACTAACGCCCCGTTGATCCATTCCATAAAGTCGTCGGGATGGGCCAGCCGCCGCCCGGTTCGCGGATCGATACGGGTAAACCGCGTCCAAAGAATGGCCTTCAGCTGCCGCCGCTCCTCGTCGTACATCAGCATCTCCACCGCCAGCCAGCTGTCTCCCCATCCGATCAGTGAAGACTGGATAGCCACCCGGTCGTTATACAGCACCGGCCGCAGGTAGCGGATCTCGTGATGACTCACGACGAAACCGATGCCCTTCGACGCCCATTCCCGAAGATCGATGCCATAGTGCGCCCGCAGATGATCCTCGCGCGCATTCAGGCAATAGTCGATGTATCGCCCGTTGTTGAGATGCCCCAGCGGATCGCAGTCATTGAACCGAACAGTATAAAAGGAAACCGGCGTTCTTTCCATATTTCGTAATTTGGTAGGGCAAACATAGATGCTGGAGTATACTCCACCGTCGCCGCGACCAGAAAAAAAATTTTTACACGCATCAAAAAACACCGCTATGCGTATCGGGCAGCTGTCAAAGTTATCGGGTTTTAGCAGGGATACCATCCGCTTTTACGAAAAGAAAGGCCTTATCCGTGTCGCCGACGCCGGCCGCGACAGATACCAGTTCAAAGATTACCCCGATTCGGTCCTCAAGCGTCTCATGGCCATCCGGCAGATAAAGGAATACGGCTTTACCCTGCAGGAGACCCTGGCCATGCTCATCCTTTTCGAGGAAGGTGTTCTCGAACCCGAACGCGGCATCCGCTATGTAAGAAGGAAGATCGATCGCATCGATCAGAAGATACAGCAGTTGACCACCGTCAAATGCCGCCTGCTGGAAGTCATCGACAAGACCTATACCGGAAACTGCCCCATCGACAAGGCCCTCAACGAGGCTTTCGCCTGAGGCGCCGAAACCGGCTACAAAACAAGCCGGTCCGCCCAAAAGCGCCGCCACCACATAACAGCCCCCAGGGCCCCTACTCACTCCTCAGCGCCCGCACCGGATTCGCCCTCGCCGCTCGCATGGCCTGCCCGCCCACCGTCACAAACGCCACCGCGACAGCCACCAGCCCCGCCAGCCCGAATACCCACCAGGAGATCCCGATCCGGTAGGCAAAGCTCTGCAGCCAGCTATCCATCACCACCCAGGTCACCGGCACGGCGACAACAAACGCCACTCCCACCAGCAGCAGGAAATCGCGCGAAAGCAGGTACAGCAAACTACTCACCGAAGCCCCCAGCACCTTGCGGATACCGATCTCCTTGGTCCGTTGCAACACATTGTAAGCAGAAAGCCCCAGCAATCCAAAGCAGGCGATCGCGATCGCAAACACGGCAAAAAGTGCGAACACCGAGCCAAAACGCTGGTTCTCGGCATACTGCCGGCTGAAGAATTCGTCGAGGAAGAAGTAATTATAGGGGTCCCCCGGAAAATGCCGGTCCCAGATCGCCTTGATCGCCTGCACAGCCCTCCCGGCATCTGCACCCTGCACCTTGATGGAATAATTCGATCGCACATCCCGGTTCGGCAGGAACACCAGCGGCTGGATAGCCTTTTGAAGCCCCTCATTGTGATAGTCAGCGACCACGCCGACGACACGCAGGGAGTCGAACGGCTGCCAACCCGTAGACACCAGCTGCCCCACAGCCGCCTGCGGCGAAGGAAAACCCAGCGTACGTACGGCCGTTTCATTCAACAACGCCCCCTTACGGTCCGAAGGGAAGGCACGCGAGAAATTGCGGCCTGCGGCCATCCGTATCCCATAGGCCGGTATAAAATCCTCATCCACCCCGAGCATGAAGTTCTCTATCTTTTTCGTCCCTGCCGGGTTTCCGATCCAATGCCAGTCCGTCGACCAAAGTATCTCCTCGCCCATCACATTCGACGAACCAGTAAGGGTTTTCACTCCCGCTACCTGCAATACTTCGCCTTTGAAAGACTGGAAAACGTTCTGGTAGGCGGAATCATTCAGTCCGCTACCGGCACCCTTCACTACCAATGTTTGATCGATATCGACACCCAACTGTTGATTCCGCATAAAAGAGACCTGCCGGTAAACGATCAGCGTACCGGCAATAAGGATGATCGAAGCCGCAAATTGCCCCACGATCAATCCCTTCCGCAGCCATTGAGCACCCGCCGCATTCTTGAAAAGCCCCTTCAGTACTTTTACCGGCTGGTAACGCGAAAGCACCAGCGCCGGATAGATCCCCGACAACAGCGTTCCTCCGGCAAACACCCCCGCAAAATAGCCCCAATAGCGACCCGGCAAGGTGATCATCGAAGGCAGCGTCCGGCCCGTCAACTGCCCGAACAGCGGGTTCACCACCAACACAGCAATCGTCGCTAAAACCAGGGCCCCCAGGTTCAGCATAAAGCTTTCCAGCATGAACTGTCGGATCAGCTCCTGCCGCAACGCGCCCAACACCTTGCGCACACCAACCTCCCTTGCCCGCTCCAGCGACCGCGCCGTAGCCAGGTTGATATAGTTGATCCACGCAATGGAAATGATAAAAAAGGCGATCAGGAACAGGAAGAAGACCGACTGCCCATCTCCATTGGCCTCCATCTCTTCGGTATAATGCGAATACAGGTGGATATCGGACAAGGCGATCGGTGTAAGCCGATACTCATCCCTATTGGCAAGGTTATCGGGCCGGCTGTTGAAATATTTGCCGATCAACGCCGGCAGCTTGGCCGCGAACTGCCGCTCGTCGGTCCCTTTCCGCAACAGCACATATGTATAAAAATCCGTCCATCCCCAACTGGTCTCGATCGGATCATCAGCAGTGCCATAGGTGCCGTTTATCTGGCTGCGGGTCGGATAAGATACCAGGATATCGAACCGGATATGCGAATTCGCAGGATAGTCCCGGAATACCCCTGCTATCTCCAGGGGCCTTATTCCTCCACTCCCATGCATCGTCAGGACTTTGCCAAAAGCGTCCTCATGGCCGAAGTATTTCTTTGCCACCGTTTCAGAGATCAATATCTTATTCGGTGCGGACAAAGCCGTCCGGACATCCCCCTTTAGCAGCCGAACGGCAAAAATATCCGGCATCGCAGAGTCGACAAAGTACACCTCATTCTCTTTGAACCGGATATGCCGGGCGTCGTTGCCCAGCAGCATCCCCATTCGGTTCAACCGGCAGACACTCTCCACCTCGGGAAACTCCTTTTTCAGCGCCGGTCCAAGGCCCGGCATCGAAGACGCGCACGGCACCACCATCTTCCCATGCTGGTACTCCTCGTTCTGAACCCGGACGATCCGGCCGGCATTCGGATTGAAATTCTCATAGCTTCGCTCATACGCGACATACTCGAAGATCAGAAGACAACAGGCGATACCTGCGGTGAGGCCGACGATATTCAATGCCGCGTAACCTTTGCGTTTACGCAGATGGCGAAGCGCGATCCGCAAAATGCTTTTTAACATGGAAGGTCGATTGAGTCGTGACGAACTCGCTCAGGTGTAGATAGGGAAGATACGAAAAATGTCCTAAAAAAATAAGCCCGGGTGTAAATACATCCAGGCTTCGCAAAAACCTCTCTATACGAGAGGACCTCATTCAACGAAACAGCATCGCCACGAGCCCCTGGTCCCTCATTACCTTCCGGTTTCCCTCCCAGGCGACCAATGCCGTCCGCAAGCTTTTATTCAGTCTCTGTTGGACGCGATGGTTGCTCCCGTCCAGCCGCACCCCATCCAGATGTTCTTCATACACCAGCACCTGCCGTTCATTGTAGAACCGGACCACCGTCATCGCAGGCGCGTTGTCCCGGGTAATGATCACCCAAAAACCCTGTTCAGGCGGGGGTTTCATGGCAACAATGATCATCATCAAGCCAACTATACAAAGGATCTTTTTCATAACGCATCATTTTACTCCCCTAAATTACGTCCCTCCATCAGGCGAAAACCAGGCAATCGCCGAACCCCCGGTCACCGTAAACAGACAGCCGGTTAACCGCCCCAAACGCCTTCCATCTACCAAAACCGTCATTTCGTCGACGTTCCGCAACATTCCCCCCGCTTTCCAACTCTTTTGAATAACTTGCCCGGATATCGAAGGGCATGGCGGAACTGATGTACATAACATTTCTCAAACGAGTTTCCCGGCAGCGGACCTTCCAGCACGTTCTTTTCTGGCTGTGCTCCCTGGTCCTTTTCAACTTCGTCTTTCGCTATGGCCGCCCCCCATCGGAGGCCCTGGTCAACAGCATCGGTTTCCTTCCCGGTCATTTTCTCTTTGTCTACAGCCTCAACTACTTTCTCTTCCCGCGATACGTACTGAAAGGAAGGATAAAAGCCTCGATCCTCGGTCTACTCGTCATCCTGAGTCTCGCTCTCCTCTATGTCCGGATCGCGGACGTCTATATCCTCCATTACTCCGGGTATCACACGCTATGGCTTCCCCAGAATTTCCCCCATAGCATCTACGCGCTATTCAGCGTCGGATGGGTAGCGGTCACCATCAAACTCGTAAAAAAATGGTACGTCGAAAAAGAACGGCAGCAACAGCTGGAAAAAGAGAAACTGGTCGTCGAACTCCAACTCCTCAAGTCGCAGTTGCATCCCCATTTTCTCTTTAATACCCTAAACAGCCTCTACGCTTTCTCGTTGGAGAAAAGCGAGCAGACGCCGCATCTCGTCCTAAAATTGTCGGCCCTCCTGCGCTATATCCTTTATGAATGCAATGCGTCGCAGATCCCACTCGAGACGGAGATCGGCATCGTAAAAAACTATCTCCAGCTGGAAAGCATGCGATTCGGGGAAAGGCTGGACTACAGCCTGCAGTTCACCGGCGACACCGGCAACAAGTCCATCGCCCCCCTCCTGCTGCTTCCTTTCGTGGAAAACGCGATCAAACACGGCATCGGCAAACAGACCGACCTCGCCTGGATCAGCCTGCAGAGTCATGTCACTGACAACACCCTGCACTTCAAGCTGATCAACAGCCGCGATGAGGAGCAGTCCTCCCCGCACGCAATGGGCGGTCTCGGTCTTCAAAACGTGAAAAAAAGATTGGAATTACTCTATCCCGGCGACCACACTCTCAAAATAACGGCAGACGAAGACACCTGGCAGGTCAATTTGATCATCCGGCTCACCCCGGCTCCGGCTACAAGCCACATCACCCAAACCCCCTCATTATCGTATGAAACTCAGGTGCCTTATCGTTGACGACGAGCCGCCCTCACAAAAAATACTCCAGACCTACCTGGAGAGCACCGACAATCTCCTGTTGACCGGGACTTGCAATAACGCCCTGGAAGCAATGCAATTCCTGAAGCAGCATCCGGTAGACCTCCTCTTCCTTGACATCAACATGCCCCGCCTCCTCGGCACAGAGCTGATAAGAACACTCAGACACCCGCCAAAGGTGATCTTTACCACGGCACACAAAGACTACGCCCATGAAGGCTTCGACCTGGACGCCGTCGACTACTTACTCAAACCCTACTCCTTCGAACGTTTTCTCCGCGCGGTGAACAAGCTCGCATATACCGCCCCCGTTGCACCCGAAAAGACCGAAGAGCAAAACCCGGCTGCCGAACCCTTTTTGTATTTCCGCGTCGATCGAAAGATGGTCAGGGTCCGCCTGGACGAGATCGTCTATATAGAAAGCCTGAAGGACTATAGTAAAGTAGTGTTGGTGGAGAAAAAGCCCCTTATCATGAAAAAGTCTATCAGCACCATCGAGGAAATGCTCCCGCCACATCTCTTTCTTCGCATACACCGCTCTTTCATCATATCGGTCAACAAGGTCACCGCCTTCACCCAAAATGATGTGGAAATAAGCGGTCAGGAGCTCCCGATCGGAAAATTATACCGCCACCAGCTGGCAAAGCTTACTCTTTCATCTCAGCAAGCATCTCCAATATCCCCTCGTTCTTCAAGATGACCATCCCCATCCGCTCGTTGGAGATCCCACTTTTCAACTTATAACTATACCACGGCACGCCACCTTCCATCGTGGATTCAAAACACGCAAAAAAGACATTCGGGTTATGCTGCAGTCCCGCCGCGATCTCTACGATATGCGTCGAGACCAGGAACAGGCTCCCGCTGATCCCCGCCAACCCGTCGATCACCTGCAGGGATGCGTCGGACGCATCCTTGATATTCGTCCCCCGGAACAGCTCGTCGAAGATCACCACCATCCTTTTCCTCCGGCGAATGGCCAGCACCACCTCCCGGACCCGCCGGACCTCGGTATAAAAATGACTATGCCCCTGGCTGATATTGTCCGGCAGGTTCACGGTCGTGATCAGCCCGTTGAACAAACCCGTCTCCCAGCTCGCCGCCGGGACGGGAAATCCCACATGGGACAGATAGACGGCCAGCCCCACCGATTTCAAAAAGGTGGACTTCCCCGCCATATTGGCCCCGCTGATAAAACAACAGTTCGCTTCCCCGCTTATCTGGTAATCGTTGGGCGTCGGATTCGTCAGCAGGGGATGGTAAAGTCCCTGGGCCCGCACCGCCGGCACGGCCGAGTCGGTATACAAAGGAAAACAAAATTCATGCTGCCTCGCCGCATGCGCCACCGCAAAATAGGCATCCCATTCATACAGGATATCGAGCATCCGTCGCAGGGAGTGCTTCCCGCTATCCCGGAAAAAATGGTCGCACCGGGCTAATTCCATCGTCGTCAATGGCCTCTCGTGCGCAAAAAGGATCGCCTTTACCCGCGAGTCGAACACCAGCTCGATCAACTCGAGCACGGTGCCCAGCAACGGGTCGGGACCGCCGCCCTCCATCCACTCCTGGGCCTGTTGGAACAGGTGGCGCAACAGGCTCACCGTTTGTCTCACGCCATGGGTCACCGTGTAATATTGCGGGGATTCTTTGACAAGGTTTCGTAAGGTATACAGCGCTGCATCGAAAACAACACCGGGGAACAGACCGATGCCGCAGGAAAGATAATGCTCCACGGTCTTTAGCTGCTCGCGGTTGATCCGCAGTTCGGCGCCGTTCTCCGCAAACCACCGGATCGTATCCCGTCGCGCCTCCAGCAGGGGCCGTCGGTTACTGGGGCTCTTCAGCAATCGCTCGAGCATGTCCTCGCCGCCGGTCGTCTTTACCTTATTGAACAATTCGAATACCGGCCCGCGGCGGCCATGATCGAAAAGGTCCAGGTCCTTCCACGTCTGCCGGTCCGCCTCGAATTCTACGCCCGGCGCCGGCAACGAAGCCGCGCCTCCCCCGGCGGCAAAAGGCCATTGGGCAGCCACCCTGTCGCCGCCAGGCACTCCCCCGGCAACAGCCCCGCCGCAGAAAGTCCCCTTCGGCACATACCCCCGCTCTTCCAGCTCCTCCTTATGCCGGATACCGACCGCGCGGCCCTCTTCGAGCAACAGCAGCCGATCACTAACCTGCAGGATGCCGGGGTACAGATGATCAGTGATGATAAACCCCTTCCGGCCCCGGTATTCATCGATCAATTGAACGAGCCGCTCCTGGAACAGCGGTTCGATACCCGAGAACGGTTCGTCCAGCAGAACAAAGGGCGCCGGCAAATGCAACAACAATAATACTTCGAGATAGCGGAGCTCCCCACCCGACAAGGCCGAAGATCGCTTATGTAAATGGGGCCGGACACGCTCATTGGCCATCACCTGCCGCGCCAACCGGCGGTCGGGGACATACAAAGGGATCATCCGCCGGATGGAAAGATTCTCCGGCAGAAAGGAATGTTGTGGCAGATAGGCGATCCACCGGCCGCGAAGCGACAGCGCCGGCCGATGCTGACCATCGATCCGGATACTCCGGTCCGGCGTATCCTGCGTACCGAAAAGCACTTTCAACAACGTCGACTTACCCGTGCCGTTACGTCCCAACAATCCCACCACCTCGCCGGTCCGGCATTGCAGATAGATATCCGATAATACCGTTCTACCCCCAAGCTCAACGAGAATGCTATCGGCCTCCAGGAGATGTTCTTTCATTGGAGATTGTTTTTTATCACCAGCACCAGGGCTGCCAGCAATACATCGGTCAGGAAGGCGCAGGCATACAAAACCCTCCTGGAGATTCCCAGGTTATAAAAAAAGTAATATCGATGCCCACGTCGCCGTTCGTAGAAATAGGACGATAAAATGGCTCCGGCTGTTACAAGCGAAACGGAAAATGTTTTCCAAAACGAAAGACCATCGGCCATCCCCGTCAAAGAAATAAGGAAGGAGGTAAGCAAATTGGTGGGTAGCAGGTCTTTACAATAATGCAAACAGGCCTTGATCCGGACGGTTAGCATGGAATGGGATTAGTTGAGGCCAAGCTAATCAAAAACCCTTCCGCCGCTAAATCTCCGGCGTTAAAAAACTCCTAATTCACAAGGAGCCCTTAACGCGATTCATCGTCCGGAAAGTAAGATTCACCCGCGGCCGAGTCACCCGCTTCATCTTCGGGAGACTATGCAGCCATCGATCCTGCGTAGCCCCCCTCATCACCAGCAGGCTCCCCGGGGCAAGCATGAGCTCCACCGTCTCCTTCGTGCCTTTATGCCGGAACAAGAACCGCCGCTCCGCCCCAAAGCTCAACGAAGCGATCGCCCCGCCCGGCGCCAGTTCCTTCTCGTCATCGCTATGCCAGGCCATGCCCTCCCCCCCGTCATGATATAAATTCAGCAGGCAACTGTTATAGGCCACACCCGTCAAATCCTCCGTCAGCGCCTTCAAAGCCAACAGATCGGCCGTCCAGGGCAAGGCCTCCCGCACGATCCCGGAATACTTGTATCCGTAAGGGTTATCCCCATACCAGGCCACCTTCCGTTTGGTAATAATATGCCTGCCAAAGATCACCGCCTCGTCGTTCCGCCACTCGATGTTCACCATCAGATGATCCATAAAGACCCGCGCGTCCGCCGCCGCCACCACCGTCCCATAATAGTCGGCCTGGCCATCGAACGGCAGCAGGTTGACCACCGGCTCCGTATTGAATAAATTGTCCATAGCCCAAAAATACCCCCACCCGCCGGCAACAAAAACCCGGAAATTGCTCAATCAAACCCGCCAAAGACCTGCCGCCTTCCACCAACGGCTCCGGCAGGCCCATCATCGGGGCGGAAGTCTCGAAAAATAGTCCTATTATTGTGTCATACCGACATAAAGAAAACCATAAACTACACTCAATGAACGGTTATCGCCTGCCAATCAGAAGCCTGTTTGTCACAGCCTTATTCACAATCCTATTCCTCTCCTGCTCTCACAACAACAGCAAACCCCGCATCCTGGTATTCAGCAAAACGATGGGGTTCCACCACGAATCCATCGCCGACGGCAATATCGCCATCCAAAAGCTGGGCGCGGCAAACAATTTCGACGTCGACACGACGACGGATGCGACCCTGTTCAATGACGACAGCCTGAAGAAATATTCAGCCGTCGTCTTCCTCAGCACAACCGGCGACATGCTCGGCTACCGCCAGCGCGTCGCTCTCGAACGCTATATCCAGTCCGGCGGCGGCTTCGTGGGCATCCACGCGGCCGCAGATGCCGAATACGACTGGCATTGGTATGGCCGGCTGGTCGGCGGCTACTTCCTCGACCACCCGGGTATCCACGACAGCTTCCCCAACGTGCAGGAAGGGGTATTCAACGTCGTCGACGCCAATAACCCTGCCACGCAGTTCCTGCCCAAACCCTGGAAACGCAAAGACGAGTTCTACAGCTATAAAGAGCTGAATAAGGATGTCCACGTTCTGCTGTCCATCGACGAGAGCAGCTACAAAGGCGGTCACAAGATGGGCGATCACCCCATGGCCTGGGAACACGAGTACGACGGCGGCCGCGCCTTCTATACCGAGCTCGGACATACAAAAGAAAGCTATACCGAAGAGAACTATCTCAAACACCTGCTCGCAGGCATCCAATACGCCATCGGCGGCAACAACGGCCTCGACTATACAAAGGCAAAGACGCCCATCCCGCCCGACGAAGAACGCTTTGTAAAGACCCAGCTCTTCACCGGCCAGCTCTACGAGCCCACCGAAATGACCATCCTGCCCAACCTCGACGTCCTCATCATCGAACGCCGCGGCGGTATCAAGCTCTACAAGCAAGCCACCAAACAGGTGAAGCAGGTCGGCTTCTTCGACGTTTACTACAAGACACTCCATACCCCCGGCGTCAACGCGGAAGAAGGCATGCTCGGCCTGGCCAAAGACCCCGACTACGCAACAAATCACTACGTCTATATCTATTACAGCCCCGCCGACAGCTCCGTCAATCGCCTTTCGAGGTTCACCTTCGCAAATGACACCCTCGACAAATCCACCGAAAAAACCATCCTCGAAGTGAAGTCCCAACGGGAGATCTGCTGCCACACCGGCGGCTCCATAGCCTTCGGCCCCGACAAGCTGCTCTATTTCTCCGCCGGCGACAACTCCACGCCTTTTGACGAAAAAGGCGCAAAGCATGTCAGCAGCGGCTTCGCGCCTCTCAACGATATCCCCGGCCACCAGCAATACGACGCAAGACGCTCAGCGGGAAATACGAACGATCTCCGCGGCAAGATCATGCGGATAAAAGTGAACCCCGACGCCACCTATGACATCCCTCCCGGCAACCTCTTTCCAAAGGGAACGCCCAAAACCCGTCCCGAGATCTATGTCATGGGCGACCGTAATCCTTATCGCATCTCCGTCGATCAGAAAAACAGCTACCTCTATTGGGGCGAAGTGGGCCCCGACGCCAACGACGACAGCCTGGATACCCGCGGCCCCCGTGGCTATGACGAGGTGAACCAGGCCCGCAAGGCAGGCTTCTTCGGCTGGCCGCTCTTCGTGGGCAACAACTACGCCTATCACGAATACGACTATGCGACGGGCAAATACGGGCCGGCCTTCGACCCCGCCCATCCCGTCAACGACTCCCGCAACAACACCGGGCTCCGCGACCTGCCCCCCGCCCAGCCGGCCTTTATCTGGTACCCCTATGCGCCCTCTCCCGACTTCCCCGAGGTGGGCACCGGCGGCCGCAATGCAATGGCCGGACCGGTATACTACACCGATCTGTTCCCCGATTCGACCCGTTACCCGGACTATTACAATGGAAAGCTGATCGTTTACGAATGGATGCGCGGCTGGATGAAAGCGGTCACCCTTCAGCCCAACGGCGACTTCGACAAATTCGAACCCTTCGCCCCCGGTGTTAAAATGAACTCCGACATCGACATGGAAGTCGGCCCCGACGGCCGCCTGTACCTCCTCGAATACGGTACCGGCTGGTTCACGCAAAACCCCGACGCCGGCTTGGCGCGGATCGACTATATCAAAGGAAATCTGCCCCCAACAGTCTCTGCGCTCAACATCGATAAGACCTCCGGTCTCCTCCCTTTCACGGTCAAAGCCAGCACGTCAGCGCGCGATCCCGAGAATGGAAAGCTCACCTACACCTGGGATCTCGGCGACGGCACAAAGAAAGAAACCACCGAACCCACCCTCGACTATACGTACAACACCGCCGGCGATTACACCATCAGTGTCGAAGTGAAGGACGACCAGGGAGCCACCGCCAAAAGCCAGGGAGTGCCGGTCTATGCCGGCAACGAAGAGCCAAAGCTGGCCATCCACCTGAAAGGCGGCAACCGGAGCTTCTATCTTCCCGGCGTTCCGGTCGCCTACGCCGTCGACGTAAAGGATAACGATACGGCAAAGATCGATCCGGCCAACCTCTACGTCTCCGTGGACTATATCGAAGGCTATGACAAAACTGCCGTCCCCATGGGTCACCACCAGGGCGCGGCGGGCGTCACCGGCAAACAGCTCACGCAAACCCTCGATTGTAAATCCTGTCACAAGGAAGCGGACAAATCTATCGGCCCCGCCTTCCTGCTCGTTGCACAGAAATACCAGAAGGACCCGAAAGCCTCCAGCTATCTCGCCAATAAGATCGTCAAAGGCGGAAGCGGCGTGTGGGGCGACGTAGCCATGTCGGCCCACCCCACCCTTTCGCAAAACGATGTCAACTCCATCGTCACCTGGATCCTCTCCCTCGCCAACAAACAAGCCGTCAAAAAATCGCTCCCGCAAACCGGTTCCATCACCCCGCCGAAGGACACCAAACCCGGCCAGGCCATGGTCATCTCCGCCAGCTATACCGACAAGGGCGGCAACAACATCAAAGCGCTCACCGGCAAGACCACCGTCAGCCTCCGCAGCAACACGCTTTATTTTAGCGGTCTCGAGAAAGCAAAAGGATTCACCCCCTTTAAATACAACGGACATAATGTGATGATCTTCCCCGCAGGCGAAGGATATCTCTCCACCGATACCGTCGACCTCACCGGCGTGTCCTCGGTCACCCTGGCCTGCGGCTGGCAGGCGCCTCCAAAACATCCGCTCAACTTCGAGGCAAGATTGGATGGCCCCGACGGCAAGTCCATCGGCAAGGCAACCATCAGCCCGACCCCAGGTCCCAAAGGCGCCCTGTCGATGGCGATGGCAACGATTCCCATCGATAAAATAACCGATGGCGCCGACCACGTCATCTACTTTATTTATAAGGGGGTCGAACCCATCTCCGGCGGCATCATCACCGTTACCTTCAACTCAAAATAATTACCATGTCAAACAGAAGAGAATTCCTTAAATATACCGGCGCCGCCGCTCTCGGCACGTTCGCTCTCGGAAAACAGGCCCAGGCCTTCTTCAGCAACACAGAAAGCCCCGTATCCCTCCACCCCATCGGCCTCCAGCTCTTCACCTTCTTCCCCATCATCGACCAGGATGTCCCCGGCACCCTCAAAAAGATTGCCGCCATCGGCTATAAAGAGATCGAGTCGGCCTTCAGCATGAAAGGCGGCTACTATGGGATGAAGCCGAAGGAATTCGCCAAACTGGTAAAGGACAGCGGCATGTCCTGGCAATCTCACCATGTGCTGGGCGCGCCCTTTAAAATGCCCGCCAACGCCAAGCCGATGCTCGACGCCAAAGGCCAGCCCATCAAATTCCCGCCGATGCACAACCTGAAGGAGAATAGGCAACAGCTGGTCGACGAAGCGGCCGAAGGCGGCTTCCCCTACCTCGTCTGTGCCAATATCCCAACGCACACGATGGACGAAGTCAAAAGCTCCATCGATATCCTTAACAACACCGGCGAAGCCTGTAAAAAAGCCGGCATCACCCTGTGCTATCACAACCACACCGAGGAATTCGAAAAGCTCGGAACCGCCACCGCGTACGAGATGTTCCTTAAGGACCTCCACCCCGACATCGAAATGGAGCTCGACCTCTGCTGGGCGACCAAGGCCGGGATCGACCCCGTTGCGCTCTTCAAAGCCCATCCCGGTCGCTTCCCACTCTGGCATGTGAAGGACCTCGATCAAAAACGGGAAGGTCCCGCACCCGTGGGCACCGGCGTTGTCGACTTTAAACGTATCTTCGCCAACGCAGCCACGGCCGGCATGAAACATTTCTTTGTAGAACATGACATGCCAAAAGACGCCTACGCCAGCATCCGGACAAGCTATAACAATCTCACCAAAATTCTGAGTGCTTAAAGAATGAAACGCCTTTCACTGATCCTCACCCGCCGCGTCGCCCCAATCCTCGCCCTCCACCTTATCCTCCTGATCCATACCACCGCCCAGACCCAGCTCGACTCCGTCACGGTCACCGCCGAAAAACGCGAGGCGCCCCTGCAAAAGGTGCCGGTCAGCGTAACGGCCATCGGATCGAAACAGGTGGACGCCTTTCGCCTCTGGGATATAAAAGGTATCACCGGCATCGTTCCCAATCTCTATTCGGGTAACTCCGGCGACGGCCGCAACGTCACCTCCATCCGTGGGGTCACGACAACGTCCTATGATCCGGCCGTCGCGACGTATATCGACGGGGTAAACCAATTCAGCCTCGATACCTATATCCCCGAGCTGAACGATATCGAACGCATCGAGATCCTCCGCGGCCCCCAGGGAACGCTCTATGGCCGCAACGCCATGGGCGGGGTGATCAATATCATCACCAAACAACCCGACAACAACACCCATGGCTTTGCTCAAATAGATGAAGGCAGTTACAAGCAGCAACGCTATGCCGCCGGTATCCGCACACCGGTAGTAGAAAACAGACTGTTCTTCGGCGCCGCGGCGGCCTACAACAAGCGCGACGGTTACTACACCAACGACTTCAACAACAGCTCCTTCGACCGGCAGTCAGCCCTCACCGGCAACTACTATCTGAAATACCTCCCCGGCAAACAATGGTCGCTCACGTTGAATGTCAAACACGAGAACAACCGCAACCGGGGCGCCTTCCCCCTCTCGACCAGTGTCGATGAGGCCTTCACCCATCCCTTCCATCTCGATCAAAACGCCATTGGCAAAATGATCGACAATACCCTCAACGCCGCCCTCGTCATCAATCACAGCAGCCAGGCCCTCAACCTCAGTTCCATCACGGCCTGGCAGAACAACCATCGGTATTATCAACCCTCCGTCGATGGCGACTTCTCCCCGATCGACGGAGTCACTATCATCAATGACTTCGGAAGATCCTGGAACAACGTACAGGTCTTCACACAGGAACTGCGCTTCGCCTCCTCCGACCGCAAAAGCTCGCCGTTCAGCTGGACCGCCGGCGCCTATTTCTTCCACCAGTACAACCCGAACCGACAAGCGACCCATTACGGCGCGGACGCCGGCCTCCTCGGCTCGCCCATCACCGATTTTTCCAGTATCGATATCACAAAGGGAAAGAATACCGGCGTCGCCGGCTATGGCCAGGCGAATTACAAAGCTACCGACAAGCTCACTTTCATCGCCGGTCTGCGCTATGACTACGAACATCGTTACCTGGACGTAAGGGAGCAGTTCCAACCCGATGGCCAACCTGCAATCACCACCACACCCGACACAAACGCCGCCCTGCATTTCAGCGCCCTTTCACCAAAGGCCGGCATCGCATACCAGCCAAGCAACAACACCAATCTCTACGCCACTTACAGCCGCGGCTATCGCCCGGGCGGACTGACCCAACTGTCCCCCGATCCGTCCCAGCCCCCGCTGTATCCCTACAACCCCGAGTACAGTGACAACGTCGAAATAGGAATAAAGAATACCTTCTGGGATCGCCGCATCCAGCTCAACGCAACGGCCTTCCTCACCCATGTCACGAACGCCCAGGTTCCCACGCTGATCCTCCCCAGCGCCATCACCGTCACCCGCAACACCGGCAAGCTGATCAGCAAGGGAGTTGAACTCGAAGCCGCCGCCAACCCGGTCAACGGCCTGCAACTCATCTATAGCTTCGGTTATACCGACGCCCACTATAAGTCCTTAAATATTGCCGAGAACGGCCAGGCCGTCGACCTCGCCGGGAAAAAACAGATCTTCACCCCCGAATTCACGTCGATGTTCGCGCCGCAATACACCCTCCCGCTCAGCACACGCCGCCACCTCGACCTCGTCGCAAGAGGCGAATGGTTCTGGCTCGGCAGGGAATATTTCGACCTGGACAACAACATTGTCCAACAGGCTCACAGCCTCGTCAATATCCGCGCCGGCCTCACCCTCCCCCATCTCGAATGCTGGTTCTGGATGCGCAACCTCGGCGACGCCAAATACATCGAATATGCTTACGACTTCGGCGCCGTCCACCTCGGCGACCCGCGCACCTGGGGAATTACGTTGAAAACCAGTTGGTAAATCCTATTCGCTCCGTAAAGACTTCACCGGGTTCGACAACGCCGCCCGCACCGTCTGTATCCCCACCGTCACCAGGGCGATCGCCAGCGTCAACACACCCGCCAACCCAAAGATCCACCACGACGCATCGGTCCGGTATTCGAAATCCTGCAGCCACTGGTGCAGGAAATACCAGGCCACCGGCGTAGAGATCGCAAAGGCGATCGCCACCAGCACGACAAAGTCCTTCGACAACAATCCGGTGATGGAAAAAAGAGTAGCTCCCAACACCTTCCGTACCCCGATCTCCTTCCGCCGCTGCTCCATCACCAGCGAAACGATCGCAAAAAGCCCGAGACAGGAAAGCAACACGGCAATAAAGGCCGAGCTGAAGAAAATAGTGGACAGCCGAGACTCCTTCTCATACCAGCGCCGCGTATTCTCCGTGAGATAAGAGGCCGCCTTCGTATTGTCCGGCTCCAGTTTATGGAATGCCGCTTGCACAAGCCCCAGCGTCACGTTGGGGTTCTGGGTCCGCACCTTGACAAAAAGATAGGAAAGACCACCCCGCCGGTTCAAAAACAAAGTCGTCGGATTCATCCGCTCATTCATCGAATAGAGATGGAAATTGGGAATGACCCCGACGATATTCCACTTCGGCGCAGAACTGTCGACAAAGAAAGAAAAGCCTACCGCCTCCTTCGGATCCTTGATCCCAAACTGCCGGGCCATACTCTCGGTGACGATGACATTGGTGACCTTGCTCGACGTATCCGTGGCATAATCCCGGCTGAAATCGCGACCCGCAACCGGTTTTATCCCCAACACGGACAGATAGTCGTAATCTACCTCCAGCATCGCCGTGCTGATGCCCTGCCCCTTGTAGGTGAAACCCGTATTGCTATGGCTCATGCTTTGGTCTTCGCCGATCCCAATATTGATCGAGCTGGCTGTGATCGCCTCCATCCAGGGTTGAGAACCGAGGGCCATCCGCAATTCATCGGCATACCGCTGTGAATTCTCGGGACTCCGCACCGGGATACTGATGACCGACTCCGTCGTGTATCCCAGCGATGCGGTCCGCAAATGGGTAAACTGCCGGTAGATCACCAGCGTTCCACTGATCAGTGCACTGGCCAGCACAAATTGAAAGGTGATCAGCCCATTTCGCAAGAGGCTACTCCGATTGACGGACACCTTCCCTTTCAGCACCTCTACGGTATTGAACCGCGATACCAGCCAGGCGGGATATCCGCCCGCCAAAAATGATACGACAATGGCCCCCGCCAGCGCAATCGATAAAACCGCCGGCTGAAGCAGCGTCGATAACTGCAATTTCTCCGTAAATAAGTCATTAAAAGGCTTCAGCAGCGAAGAGGCGAAGCCTACGGCAATGGCCACGGCTGCCAGGAACAACAACAGGCTCTCCGCCCACAGCTGGAAATAGATCTGCCGGCGGTCTGCACCGATCGTCTTGCGGATACCCACCTCCCTGGCCCGGGTGAAACTCCGCGCCACGTTGAGATTGACGAAATTGAAACAGGCGATGACCATCACGACGATAGCGATCAGCACCAGCGTATACAGATAGGTCTTGTTAATGGAGTCGCTTCCGCCCAGCTTCTGGTCAAAATGCACGTCGGATAGCAGCTCCAGCCGGAGAGAAAAGTAGTCGCCATGTTCATCTTTCAGGAATCCGCGGGTGCGCAAAAAACTGCTGTCGGCCAGGTTATGCCGCTTGACAAGCGCCCGAAAATCCTTTTCCGCCGCAACCACCGAAGCGGTCGGCGCCAGCTGTACAAACACGGGATGATCCTGCGAATTCCAGTTGTTCTTCCGGTCGGGATAATCAGGCCGGATCTCGGTCCGTGCCAGGATATTATACTTAAGCGTAGAATTATACGGGGGATCAGCGATCACCGCCGACACGGTCACGGCCTTCCATTCCGCCAGGGCCCGGATCTCCACCGCCTTCCCCACCGGGTCTTCATTGCCGAAAAGCGCCTTCGCCGTGGTCCGGGATAGGACGACATCATTTACGCTCGCCAGCGGCGTGGTGGCATTCCCGGCAACGATCGGGAAGGAGAACATTGTGAAAAAGTCAGGGTCTACCAACTGCAGCCCCTGGTACACCTCCTTCCCCTTATAACGGATACCCGCGCCCGCAGTCTCAAACCCCGTGCTGGCAATGACACCGGCAACCTCCTTCTTGAAAGTTGGCGCTGCGGGAACCGCCATACTCTCGGCCCGGTCATCCCCCTCTGCCCGGCGCGTATTCTCATACACCTGGTACAGCCGGGGGCCGTTCATATGGAACGAGTCATAAGAAAACTCATGCCGCACCATCAAAAACAGCAGTATACAGCAGGTGAAAGCCACTGAAAGCCCGATAATATTGATCGCCGCATTGAACTTGTTCTTCTGGAGATTCCGCCAGGCGGTCAGCAGGTAGTTCCGTATCATGAAAAAGATTTTACAGATGAAAAAAAACGGTGACCATCCTTTCATTCCGCCCCATCTTCCCTGGCGACATTCCGCTCGATTCGTCGATCCGGAATCAGCCAGAGCATGGCCACCCCCACATACATCCCAAACGCCAACAGCGGATTGAGAAAGGCAACCGCGATCGCCGCCGCATAGATGGCAATCGAAGTCATCCCTTTCCAGTCCCGGCTCAAGGCCAGCGCCAACGGAGAATTCGGCCCCGCCTCCTTGACCAGCAGGTTGCAAAGGATCGTATAGGCGATCCCGTTCATGATAAGAATGCCACCGTAAAGCACCACCGGCCATTTCGCAAAATGACTCTCCCCCATCCACGCAGTACCGAATGGCATCAGCGATAACCAGAACAAAAGGTTCAGATTCGCCCACAGGATGGCCCCATTGACCCGGGTGCAGGCATACAACATGTGATGATGGTTATTCCAGTAAATGCCCACCAGCACAAAACTCAGGACGTAGCTCAGAGCGACCGGGATCAACGGCCCCAGATCACGCAATCCCTCTCCATGCGGCACATGCAGCTCCAACACCATGATCGTAATGATGATCGCGATGACCCCATCGCTAAACGCTTCTAACCGGCCTTTCTTCATAATGTTATCGTTTATTCAGAGACGGCCGCAGGCCGGCTGGCCGAAGGACCGGTGGAAAATCATTCAGATCGCAAGATAGTAACCGGATTAATACCCGCCGCACGCAAAGCTTGAAACCCGATGGTCAGCAACGTAATCCCCAACGACAGCCCCCAGGCCAGCACAAAGATCCACCAGCTCAGCCCCACCCGGTAAGCAAACCCCTGCAACCAGGAATGCATGGCCCAATACGCCAGCGGGAAGGCCACTAGCGCCGAGATCGTCACCAATTTCACAAAATCCCTCGACAACAACCCCACGATCGTCCCTACCCTGGCGCCCAAGACCTTCCGG
Source organism: Puia sp. (assembly GCF_035546395.1). Classification (GTDB taxonomy): domain Bacteria; phylum Bacteroidota; class Bacteroidia; order Chitinophagales; family Chitinophagaceae; genus Puia. The sequence continues at coordinate 23,739 of NZ_DASZXR010000005.1, forward strand.
ATACAGATCTCCCGGATACGCTGCTGCGTAGCATAGGCCGCAAGCCCCAGCAGGCCGATACACGCAATAAAGATAGCCAGTGCCGAAAACACCGTAAAGATACGTTGTAAAGTCTGCTCCGGCCGGTATTGCGCCGCCAGCGTTTGGTCAAGAAAGGTATAATGAAACGGATGATCCGGAACAAACTGCCGCCACTTCTGCTCGATCGCCGCGATCGCCGGCGCAAATGCATCCCCCCTGATCCGCACGGCCGTCACTCCCGTCACATCCCCAAACTTCGACGCCGAGGTGAACACCAATGGGTTGATCGCCTGGTGGAGGCTCTGGTAATGAAAATCCCGCACGACGCCGATCACGGTATAGGTATAGAACGAGTCCGGTTTCGGGTTCAGGAACTCACTCGTAGTGGTCAGTCGCGTCCCGATCACCGGCTCCTTAAGGCCCAAAGCCGCCACCGCCTTCTCATTGAGCACAACAGCCAGCGAATCGGTTGGGAAGCTTTTATTAAAGAACCTGCCCTCTTTCATCGTAAGCCCAAGGGTCTCGGCAAAAGAGGCGTCGGCGACGATCCCTCTCCCCGTCATCGATTCCTTGGAGCCCACCGGCTGCCAGGCAACGCCGAAAAAATTTCCTTCGCCCGGCATGCTCGACACGCCGCCGATCTTCTCGACCCCTGCGATCCCCGCCAGCTCATTGCGGAAAGCAAAGGTCTTCGAATCCACAAGATCGGTCCGCTCGATCTCGAGGATATGATCCTTCACAAAGCCCAGCTTATCGCCAAGCATAAAGCCCATCTGCCGGTTGACGACGATGGTACAGATCATCAGCACGATGGAGATCGCGAACTGGAAGATGACAAGCCCGTTCCGCAATGCCACGCCATACGCGTTGGACTGGAATTTCCCCTTCAGCACTTTTATCGGTTGAAAGGAGGACAACACAAAAGCGGGATAAAGGCCCGCGACCAACCCAACCCCGATGCCAAAAGCCAGCAACACCGGGATCGTAACGGGCGTCAGCAGCATCCCCAGCGAGAAAGCCTCGCCGGAAAGCCGGTTGAAAAAAGGCAGCGCCACGGCCACAAGCCCGACGGCCAGCAGAATGCCCAGCACGCTCACCAGCACCGACTCGAGCAGAAACTGCCACACGAGGCTTTGCTGACCCGACCCAAAGGTCTTGCGGACACCCACCTCCTTGGCCCGCTCGACGCTTCGCGCAGTTGAGAGGTTGATAAAGTTGATCCCCGCGATCCCAAGGATGAACACGGCGATGATCCCGAAGATCGCCACAGCCCGCCGGCTGCCATTGGGCTTCAGCTCGGCTTCGAGATCCGAATCGAGATGGATGTTCCGCACCGGCTGCAGGTAGTAGTGATAGCCGTTGCCCGCCGCGATGAATTGCTCATAGGTCATCCCGAAATTACGGGCGATCTCCCCTGAGACATACTTCTTGACCACCTGCGGGAGCTGTGCCTCGAGCCCGGCCGCCGAAGCGTTCGGCTTCAAAAGAAGATAGGTGTACGTGGAGAACCCGGTGTAGTTGGTATTCCGCGCAAACGGAAAGCTCGTCACGGAAAGCAGGATGTTAAGCCGTAGATGGGAGTTCTCCGGCAAGCCGGGGCAAACCCCGCTGACACGGAACCGCTGCTGCCTGTCCGTCTCGAACTCTTTCCCGATGGCCGCGGCCGGCGATCCATACAGGCGCTTTGCCGTGCTCTCGGTCAACACCGCCATCCCCGGCTTATCCAGCGCCGAAGCGACATCCCCTTCCAAAAGTCGCATCGGGAACACGCGAAAGAACGTGCTGTCGGCCACAAGCACATTTCGCTCCTCGAACCGCTGGTCGCCAATCCGCACCAGCATCGTATTCGTTCCTGTGAAATCCCCAAACCCGGTCTGCTCCTCCACCTCGGGAAATTCCTTCCGGATGGCCGGACCGATCGAAAAGGGAATGATGGCATAGGAGGTCAGCCGCCCGGGATATTTCCGTTCAAGCACCACGCGGTAAACGCGGTCGCCGTTGACCTCCCACCGGTCAAAGCTCAGCTCGTGGCGGACAAACAACACGATCAACAGGCACACGGCCATCCCTGTGGCCAGGCCCAGGATATTGATCAGGGTGAATCCCTTTCTTTTCAACAGGCTGCGCACAGCCACCTTCCAGTAGTTACGAAACATGATCTATTCGTTTAGGTTAACGCTTCATTCCGTCACCCTCAAACCGCATCTGCCCCTAGTCGGCCCCCAATCCCCAATCGATCCCCTTCATCGTCGCCGGCACGCCCTCCACCATCCACCGCGGCGGCCGCTCCCCCTTCAGGTAATAGCCAAAGAACTGCGATAGCCGGATCGACCAGTCCTTCCGGTCCCTCCGCTCCGTCAGTCCATGCCCCTCACCGTTATACTCGATCAGCCAGACCTTCTTACCAAGCCGCCGTAGCGCCGAGAAATATTCGATCCCCTGGTACCACGGCACGGCCCCATCCGCATCGTTATGCATCATCAGCAACGGCGTCGTCACCTTGTCCGCCCGGAAAAGCGGCGAGTTCTTCAGGTAAAGATCCGGCCGCTGCCACAACGTCGAGCCGATCCGGCTCTGGCTCTTCTCGTATTGAAACTGGCGGCTGATCCCACTCTCCCATCGGATCCCGCCATACGCGCTGGTCATATTCGCCACCGGCGCACCCGCCTCCGCCGCCGCAAACTGGTGCGTCCGCGTTACGAGATACGCCACCTGGTACCCACCCCAGCTATGGCCCTGCAAACCCATTTTGGTCGTGTCTACCCAGGGGAACTTCGATAGGTATTTCGCCGCGGACACCACCGAATTATAAGCATCCTCCCCCGGCTGCCCCGTCTTGTAATAGATATTCGGATCGAACACGAGGTACCCGTTGCTCACGAAATAAGCGACATTGATCGACGCCCTCACCGGCTGCGGCGCAATGTAATTGTACCGGGTCCGGGCATCCCGCTCATAGAAATAAAAGATGATCGGGTACTTCTTCGATGGGTCAAAGTTCTCCGGTTTATATAAAAGGCCTTCGCTCACCTTCCCGTCCAACATCTTCCAATGATGCAGCTCGACGGTCAGCCAGTTGTAATTCGCCTGCTGCGGGTTGATATGACTGTATTGCCTGCCGCCCACAAAGATATCATAGGATTTGTCAAAGCTCCCCTGCAGCGAACCATACACCGGCGCCTTCATTGCCTTGAAGAACCCGCTGAAGCTCTGGGCGGCCGTCATCGAATGGACCGTGTCCGGCGCAAAGGGCTCGCCGATCGTGTAGAACAACTGCCCCGCCTTCATCTCCCGCTGATCGAATACCGTCAGCAACAGCTGCTGCCGGTAATGCAGGGCCGAATCCTGCCGCAAGCCCCGACCCCGTCTTTCCTCGCCATCAAGCCGCACATGGCGGAAGGTCAGCTGGTGCCGCCGGCCGATCCCCCGCGTCAGGCACACGGGTGCAACCTGCCCCGTTGCATCGCACTGCCAGATATCGAATTTATCATAGACATACACCGCTTGATCCCCTTCGAGCCAGCCCATCATCCCATGTGGCGGCGGGTCATCGGGATGATCATCCTCCTCATCATACAACGCTGCCCGGATACCCGCCGTGATATTGGCCACCCTCCCACTACCGGTCGAATAAGTGTACCAGTTATGTCCCTTCCAGTCATACCACAAGACATAGTCGCCGCCCGGCGACAAGGTAGCCCCGCCCCGAACCCTGTCCCGTATCAGCTTCCGGCTGCCGTCGCGCAGATCGATGAGAAAGAGCTTTTGAAGTCCGCTTTCTTCCCATTGTTGCTGGATACGGTACCCGCGGGAACTCATCCCCAGGGCAAAGCGTCCGTTCCCCTCCTTCGAAGGGATCACCGTCTCGCAATTGGCGTCACCCAGCGGCACCACCCTTCCCCCACCTTTCGGCAACACCGCGAGGTAGCTCCGTTTGAGTTCATTGTTCACCTGCACCAGCTGCTGCGGTGACAGGTAATCGTCATTATAGTTCCATACATCCAGCCGGGCCGTCTCGAAATCCACCAGCGCCGTATCCTTCGGCGGTCGGATCGGCGCGAGGCCAATGAAAAGCCTGTCTCCATCCTTGCTGAATACATTGCCATAGTCCGGGCTCACCGTCAATCCGGCGGCAAGTCCGCTCCGATCGGCCCGTATCACCGCACTGTCCATCCCCGGGGTATAGTACCACAGCTTATAGAATTTAAGCAGCGCCTTGGCCGCACTGTCCCGCTCGGCCACAAAGGCAAGCTGCCCGCCGGCCTCATCCAACGCGTAATTCTTCGCGTCGTTAAAGCCCCGCAGGACCGTATCGACCCGCCCGCTGCCGGTATTGACCCAAAGCACCCGGGCCCTGGCCAGCGTATCGGTCTCCACCACCAGGGTGTTGCCCTTCGTACTGATCCAATATTCAGTGGTCAGCGGGAATCGCCTCTCAAGACCGGTTCCCAAATTCACCAACACAAGACCGGTCCCCGCCTCGGGTTCACTCGCACGCGCCCCCGCAGTTCTAACCGCCTTCCACCCCTTGGTTTCCACCTCGGCCGCCTGCCGCTTCAGGCTATCGGCCAGTTTAGCCAGGCTATCGGCTCGCGCCAGCAGTCCCTTCAGCCGCGTCGCCGAATCCGGCACGATGACAGGCTTCTCCAGCAAATACGCCAGCCAGTTCTCCGCCAATTTATAGGACTTCACCCTGGGCACCTTGGTCAATTTATCCGTCCCCAGCTCCAAAATACCCAGGCTATCCTTGGGCATCTGATCCGGCGTCCGCTTGCGGATGCGGGCCTCCCGCGTATCTTTAAAGAAAGGCTTGATCAAAAAAACGACAAACCGCCCGTCTTCGGTAATAAGGGCATCCACCCCACGCGGTATCTCTTTTGCATATTCATTGGACGTACCCCGCACCTCGAGCCGGGCATCGCCCTCCTGCGGTGTGATCGTATAGACCAGCCATTTCCCATCCGGTGACAACATCCGTTCCCCGATGCTCTCCCACTTGTCGTAGACGGAAGGGTCCAGGGCTTTTTTTTGGGCTTGGGCCGGAAGACCCAACACAACAAAAAACAGTACGGTAATACAGGTTCTCATGTGCAGATTTGTTGGTTCAGACGAATTTAAACAAATTCCCCGACTGGCGCGTTTACCCTGACATGAGCACGAAAATCAATCTCCAAAAAGATTTCACCCTCGGCGGGGACCTGAGAGTCCGCCGCATGGGCTTCGGTGCCATGCGCATCACCGGTCAGGGCATCTGGGGTCCGCCAAAGGACAAAGCGGAATCCATCCGCGTCCTCCGCCGCGCCGTCGAACTGGGCGTCAATTTCATCGACACCGCCGACAGCTATGGTCCCAACGTCTCCGAAGAGCTGATCGCCGAAGCCCTCTATCCCTATCCGAAAGGCCTCGTCATCGCCACCAAGGGCGGCTTCCTGCGCTCCGGCCCCAACCAATGGCATGTCAGCGCCGGCCCTGCCCATCTCAAGGAAGCCCTCGAAGGAAGTCTTGCCCGCCTGAAGGTCGATCGCATCGATCTCTATCAGCTGCACCGTATCGACCCCATCGTTCCCTTCGAAGAGACCCTCGAATTCCTGCAGGGCGTACAAGAGGAAGGACTGGTAAAGCACATCGGCCTCTCCGAGGTCGGGGTGGACGAAATAAAAAAGGCGGAGGAATACATCGACATCGTGTCGGTGCAGAATAAGTACAGCCAGGACTTTCGTAAATGGGAACCGGTGTTGCAATATTGCGAGGCCACCGGGAAGGCCTTCATTCCCTGGAACCCCATCAACGCAGGCAATCTCGGTGGCATGTCCTCGGTGGAAAAGGTCGCCAAAAACATCGGCGCCACCCCCCACCAGGTCGCCCTCGCGTGGTTGCTCTATCACTCGCCCAACAACCTGCTGATCCCAGGCACCTCCAGCGTGAAACACCTCGAAGAGAATGTCGCGGCCGAAAACGTCGGGCTCACCGAAGAGATGCTCGAACAGCTCGAACGCTGACCTATGCAAGCAATCGCCTGATCTCCGCCTCCATCGCCTCCGGCTTCGTCACCGGCGCAAACCGCTTCACCGGCCGCCCCTGCCGGTCGATCAGGAATTTCGTAAAATTCCACTTGATCCGGCTTCCAAACCACCCGCCCAGCCGCCGCTTCAGAAAGCGGAATACCGGGTTCGTCCCCGGCCCGTTGACATCCGACTTCGCAAACAAGGGAAACGTCACTCCGTGATTGACAAGACAGGTCTGCTCCATCTCGCCATCCGATAACGGTTCCTGCGACCCGAACTGGTTACAGGGGAATCCCAACACCACCAGTCCCGCGTCCTTATACTGCTGATGCAGCCGTTCCAGACCCGCAAACTGCGGCGTCAACCCACATTGCGTCGCCGTATTGACCACCAACACGACCTTTCCCCGGTAATCCCCCATATTTACGGTCCGCCCCTGTGGGGTCTGGGCCGATAGATCATAAAATTCGTTTGCCATACCGGCAATATAAAGATTTGCGTAATATTGCGGGCATGCAAAAGTCCTGGTTCCGTCCGCTGATCCCTCATGCCATCGCCATCGGCGTTTTCCTGATCGTAGCCCTCGTTTATTGCAGCCCCGTCCTGCAGCACAAAACCCTCGCTCCGGGCGACACCGCCGGCTGGAAGGCCATGGCCCAGAACTCCTTCGAATACAAGGCCGTGCACGGTCACTTCCCCCTATGGATAGAAACCCTTCACAGCGGCATGCCCGGCTACCAGGTCGCCATAGAAGCCCCAGCCTTCAGCCCGCAATATATCATCTCTTACGTTCTTACCCTCGGCTTGCCCAACCCTGCCGCGCTATTCTTCCTGGCCTCGGTCTGCTTCTACCTCCTGGCCCTCGCCCTGGGACTAAACCCCTATGTAGGAATGGTCACCGCGCTGGCTTACGCTTATTCTACCTACAACCCGTCCATCCTGGTCGTAGGCCACTCGACAAAGATGCAGGCGATCGCGGTCATGCCGGCCTTTCTCGCCTCCCTCATCTGGCTCTATGAGAAAAGATACTGGCTGGGCACCGCCGCCGTCGGCCTGTTCACGGCCCTGTACGTAGGAGCCAATCACCCGCAGATCGTCTACTACGGCCTCATCGCCGCCGCCTTTATGACCCTGGCTTATCTCATCCGCTGGATAAGGGCAAAAGACTATGCTCACATCGGGAAGGTCATCGCCCTGGGGGCAGTCGGCGCCATCATCGGCGTCGCCTGCAACGCCGTCGTCATCCTCACCACCGCCGACTATGCCAAAGCCTCCCTGCGGAACGGCAGCGACCTGGCGACACCCGGCGGAGCCGTCACAAAGACCGGCCTCAGCCAGGATTACGCGCTCAGCTACAGCATGTACAAGACCGAGGCCTTCACCCTCCTCGTGCCGAAGATCTATGGCGGAAGCGACTATGACCCACAGATCACCGCCGACGACTCAAAAACGACGGCAGCCCTCCAAAGCATGCCGCAACAGCTGGCCCAACAACTCTCTCCCTCCAGCTATTGGGGCGGCATCGGTACCACGGCAGGCCCGGCCTATGCCGGCGCCGTCATCGTTCTCTTCGCCCTTCTCGGCTTCTTCCTTCTCGACGGAAAACACAAATGGTGGATACTCGCCGCGGCGGTCGTTACGCTCATGATGAGCTGGGGCATGTATTTCGTCGGCTTCAACAGCTTCCTGCTAAAAGTGCTCCCGGCCTATAACAAATTCCGCGCGCCCAGCGTCATCATCGTCGTCCCGACCCTCCTGCTGGTCATGCTGGCGGCCCTTACGCTCAACCGGCTGTTCACCATTACGGCCGCGGAACGCACCAACGCCTGGCAACAATACAAGAAAGGCCTCTACCTCACCGGTGCCGTCTTCGTCATCCTGTTCATCTGTTACGGCAGCTTCGACTACGCCGGCGAGCTCGACCGCAACCTCCAGCAACGCGTCACCACCGCCCCCCAGCAGATCCAGGAATACATCCGCAGCTTTGTCCACGCCCTTCGCGAAGACCGGCAAAGCCTCTTCCTCAACAGCCTTCTCCGGAGCCTGCTCTACGTGGCCATCGCCGCAGCCGTCGGCTTCTTCTGGCTCAAAGGCCGCCTCAAGCCCTTGATTGCCCTCGGCTTCGTTGGCGCTCTGGCCATGATCGATCTGTTCACCATCGATGTCCAATACCTCAGCGCCGACAAATATGTTGACGAGGAAGAAGCCCAGACACCCTTCCAGCCCACAGCGGCCGATCAACAGATCATGGCGGACAAATCCTATTATCGCGTCTTCGATCTTCGCTACGGCGGCGGCCCGACCATCACCAACGTTCCTTCCTCTTATTTTCATCATTCCATCGCCGGTTATCACCCGGCCAAGCTGAGCATCTACCAGGACCTGCTGGAGAACCAACTCTATAAATATCCCAATTGCCAGCCCGTACTGGACATGCTCAATACCAAGTACATCCTGCTGCCCAACAGCGCCGGCCGCGACTCCGCCGCGATCAACCCCGGCGCCCTCGGCCCGGTCTGGCTCGTCCGGGGCATCCGCTACGCCGACAGCTCCCGCGCGGTCATGGATGCGCTCAATACGCTCGACGTAAAGGACACCGCCGTCCTCTTCAGCACCGACCGGCAAACCATTCCCACAACCGCTACCGGGACCGCCAGCAGCGGCGACACCATCTATTTGACAAAACACGACAACGATGAGATGGCCTACCAGTCGAAGACCGCCACACCCCGCTTCGCCGTCTTCAGCGAGGTCTATTACAATCGGGGATGGAAGGCCTATATCGACAACAATGAAGCGCCGATCTACCGCGTCAACTATGTGCTGCGCGGTATGGCCCTGCCCGCGGGCACCCATAGCATCCGCTTCGAGTTCCACCCGGCATCGTACTACAACGGCAGGACGATCCAGATCATCGCCGGCCTGCTGCTGTATGCCCTGCTGATTGTTGTGGGCCTCCAAATGCGGAAAAAGCCCTAACTTCGTGCCTTTTTTACAGGGCGCTTTCTATCGTTTTCACTTATGGCTATATTGGTGTTTTTCCTGAGTCACTGGTTTCTGTCCCTATTTTCGCAAACATTCTTCCTGCATCGCTATGCTTCGCACAAGATGTTTAAGATGAACAAATTTTGGGAGAAGTTCTTTTACACCTTCACCTTCGTCACCCAGGGTTCTTCCTTTCTCAATCCACGGGCCTATGCCATCCTTCACCGAATGCATCACGCCTATAGCGACACAGAGAAAGATCCCCACTCCCCGCATTTCATAAAAGATGTCTGGGGACTGATGATGAAGACCAAGGATATCTACATAGATTATCTGAAATACAAGCTGGAACCCGAACCCGCGTTTCGCGACCGCTATCCCACCTGGGCGCCGCTCGACCGCATCAGCGATCTCTGGACCACACGCATCGCCTTCGGCCTCGGCTATACCGCCTTCTACGCGGCCTTCGCCACTCATTGGTGGCTTTACCTGCTTCTGCCGGTGCACTTTTTCATGGGACCGATCCACGGGGCGATCGTTAACTGGTGCGGGCATAAATACGGTTATTCCAACTACGACAACCACGATCACAGCAAGAATACCCTTCCGCTGGACTTCCTGATGATGGGCGAGCTGTTCCAGAACAACCATCACAAAAGCCCGAACGACGCCAACTTCGCCCGCAAATGGTTCGAATTCGACCCCACCTGGCCCATCATGCGGCTCCTGCATTCGATGCGCATCATTCGCCTTCGCAAAATTCCGCCACCACCCACTGGCCCCGCGGAGATCAGCCTGCCACTGCGATCACCGGCTCATGTCGAACAGGAAAGTTGACCGAATTGGCGATAAAACAGAATTGGTTCGCCTCGTGATGCAACGCCATCGCCTTCTCCCGCATGCCCGCCTCTTTCACGGTCACCACGGGCCGCAGGACCACCTCTGAAAAACGACCGCTGCCGCTTTCCGCCTCCTGCATAACCCCGGCCGCGGAATCCTCATAGGCGACAACGACCACGCCATTCACCGCGCAAAGATGCAGGTACCAGAGAAGATGACAGGAAGATAAGGACGCGACGAGCAGCTCTTCCGGGTTATAACGTTGCGGGTTGCCGCGAAAGGAAGGATCGGAAGAGGCCGAAATCTCCGGCTTGCCGCCGGCGGTTAGGACATGATCCCGGTCATAAGCGCGATAGCTGGTGGTGCCCTCGCCGCGATTGCCGGTCCACCGCAGCTGGGTGAGATAATGATGCTCTTTACTCATAGGCCCATAAAGATACCCTATTTTTACACTATGAATAAGGTCATCGCGTTCTCCCTGTTCCTCACACTGTTTATTTCCCAAATTGGCGCCGCCAACGCCCAATCCCCCGCGGAACCCGCCTTCACCGTTATCCCCCTCGGCGTCCGTGGCGGACTCGACGAAAGCAACCTCTCGGCGTATCTCGTCGCCGCAAAGGGAAGCGACGACTATATCAGCCTCGACGCAGGCACGCTCTACGCCGGCCTGAAAAAGGCCGTCGATAACGGTCTCTTCCGCCAGCCGCCCGGAACCGTACTCCGCAGCCGGGTAAAAGGCTATTTCATCTCCCACCCGCATCTCGACCATGTCGCCGGGCTGATCATCAACTCCCCCGACGACAGCGCCAAGAACATCTATGGTTTCCCCACCTGCCTCGCAACCCTGCAGGACAAATATTTCAGCTGGAAAAGCTGGGCCAATTTCGGTGACGAAGGCGAAAAGCCCCAGCTGAAGAAATATCACTATGTGACCCTGGAGCCCGGTCGCGAGATTGCCGCGGACAACACGCCGCTTTTCGTACAGGCCTTTCCGCTAAGCCACGGCAAGCCTTTCGAAAGCTCCGCCTTCCTCGTACGCAGCAATACCCAATATCTTCTTTATTTGGGCGACACCGGCGCCGACAGCGTCGAAAACGCCACTAACCTCCACGCCCTCTGGACCGCCGCCGCTCCGCTGATCAAAGAAGGAGCACTCCACGCGATCTTCATCGAGGTCTCCTTCCCCAATGAACAGCCCATCAAATCCCTTTTCGGCCACCTCACCCCCGCCCTCCTCCAACAGGAGATGACCGCCCTCGCCAACCTCACCGGCCCGCAGGCCCTCGACAAAGTATCCATCGTCATCACCCACCGCAAACCCGTCGGCAACCAGGAAGAAGCCATCCGCCGCCAACTCCTCGCCAACAACCCTCTCCATCTAAAGCTGATCTTCCCCCAACAAGCCCGCCGCCTCGAGTTCTAGCCCGCCAAACCCGCTCCCCGCCCCGGTCCGACCGCAACCGCAGCCCGCTGCATCCACCCGGCCCCTACAGCGCCAAGGGTTAAAATATGGTGAGACTTGGTGAAAATTCAGCCAACCGATGGGTAAAAAACCGCGTTTTCTGATGGATACTAATTTTAAACTTATTATCATCCTCACGCATTAATTAGTATAGCCGGTCGAATCCGCCCTCCATCGGGCAAATATTAACCGGCTAAAAAATTAAGTTTGTGCATGTTTGATTGCCTGCCTGACCCTTCCGTTCACTCAAAAAAATGAACAAATGACAGAGCGAAAAACTAGTTCCACGAATTACCGCAACCAATCCTTCCTGGAAGAAAAATGCAGCCTTAACGAATTGCTCGACCTCGTGAGCAAACGCTGGTTCAGCGATGTCCTGTTTTGTATCCAGGAGGGGAACAACCGCTTCAAGCTCATTAAGGACGACCTCAAGTACATCAGCGATACCATCCTTTCCGATAGATTGAAACTGCTCGAACGCTACAACCTCATCACCCGAACCGACTTCGATGAGATCCCGCCAAAAGTGGAGTATTCCCTCACCCATAAAGGAGATGAACTGGCCGCCCTGCTCGAGCAGATGTGCGAATTCAGCGACACCTTAATGGCCGAGTTAGTCGCGCCGCGTCGCTAAACCCGCAGGAAAACCTTCTTCTTATAGAGGAAATACATCACCACCCACTTCACCGCCAGCAGGCACCACACCATGGCAAACGCATTCCATGGCTCGCCGATCCATTGCCCCACCCAGGCAAAGAACCCGTCTGTCATATATTTCCAGTTGATAAAGTGACCCGACAGATAGATGAAAATGGAATTCATCCCGATCACTGAAAAGAAGAACGCACATTTTTTATACCCCCGCACGTCGATGACATAATAGAAAAGAGCCAGCAGCAACAGACTGATCCCACCGACACAAAGGACAAACGAGCTCGTCCAGAGGTTCTTATTGATCGGAAACACCGTGTTCCACACCAGCGCCAGCACAAGTGAGACAACCCCGGCTAACGCCAGCCGCGCCGACTTGGCCGCCCCGGACAAGGGAGAGTTCCTCAGCAACAAACCCGCCTGTATTCCCAACAACGCCGTCCCGATCGCCGGAATCGTGCTCATCACACCCTCCGGATCGTGGATCTTCAGGTACAGCCGGCCCGGCATGATCGACCGGTCGATATAAGAGGCAAAATTTCCCTCCATCGTCAGGTCCCCATGCGGGAAGCCCGGCGCAGAAGTAAAAGCCAACAATAACCAATAACCGATAAGCAGGCCGGCAAACCAGATCCACTGACCTCGTTGTTTCGTGTATAGATAGATGATGTTGGCGAACATATAGGCGAGTCCAATGCGCCCGAGTACACTGCCCCAACGGACATCCGACCAGGCATGCAGCCTGGCGCCGTTATTATAATACAAACCCAGCAACACCAGGACCAACCCCCGCCGGACCACGCGCCACAACAATTTCTGCCGCGAAGCCCCCCTCTCCAGTTCTTTCCCCACGGAATAAGGCGTCGCCACTCCCGACATGAACAGGAACAACGGGAAGATCAGGTCATAGAAATGAAACCCATTCCAGGCCGGGTGTTCGAATTGATCGGAAATCGCTTGCCAGAAAGGACTACCGGTGATCTTGGCCAAAGTGTGGAAGATTTCCTCACCACCCGCGATCCAAAACATGTCAAAGCCGCGAAGCGCGTCGAGCGAATACAATCGTTGGGTGGGTTTAGTTTGAATGGAGGCTTGGGGCATACTCATAATGAGTATGAATATAAGGAAATTAACAACTTCTTAAACAGTCAACGTGGAAAAAGCTCAAGCCCTTCTCCGTGGCATGGATGTCCGAATCGCCCCGCATCGCCCACCTCGTCTTTCAAGCCAATATCACTCGGAAATAAAATATTTATTAAAATACTTGCCCGCCTCAAAAGTTTTACGCAACTTAGTGTACTATTTCACTAGTACACCAACCGAAAATGGTCACCATCCACAATCTCCACTACTCCTATCGCCGGCAACCGGTCTTCGCCGGCCTCGACCTGCAACTCCAACCCGGCCACATCTACGGCCTCTTAGGCCGTAACGGCACCGGCAAATCGACCCTGCTCCGCAACATAGCCGGCTTCCTATTCCCGCAACAAGGCCACATCGACGCCCTCGGCTTCACGCCCCGCAAACGCCAGCCGGCCTTCCTGGCCAAATATTTCCACATCCCCGAAGATTTCCAGCTGCCCGATCTTTCCCTCCCCCGCTGGATACAGTATATCGCCCCCTTCTACCCCGATTTCAACCGCCGGCAGTTCGACCACTATTCCCGGGAGTTCGCCATCCCCGCCGTCGGCGGCCTGCGCGAACTCAGCTACGGTCAGCAGAAAAAGGCACTGATCAGCCTCGCCCTCGCCACCAACGCCCCGCTCCTGCTGATGGACGAACCCACCAACGGTCTCGATATCCACAGCAAAAGCCAGTTCCGCAAGGTCATCGCCGGCGCGATCGACGACGAGAAATGCATCCTCATCAGCACCCACCAGGTGAACGATCTGGAAAATCTCATCGACAACGTCACCATCCTCGAAGAAGGAAAGATCCTCTTCCACCAGTCGATGAGCCGCATCGCTGAAAGATTGCTCTTCAGGCTTTCCTTTGATCCCGAAGAAATCGCACAGGCCCTCTACAGCGAATCCGCCCTGAAAGGCCACGCAGTGCTGCTGCCCAACCGGGAGGACCAGGACAGCCGCCCCGACCTCGAAATGCTTTACAAAGCCGTCCTGCTCAACGGCAAAAAGATAAACGCGCTCTTCGCATGACAACCGCACCGACCAACCAGCTCTTCCTCTTCTCCCGGTGGCGCCTGCTCGTAGCCAAACACTGGGTAGAACACCGGCGACCCTATCTTCTTTCCCTGCTGGCCATCGGCGGCCTGTACGCCGCCTGGTTCGCCTTCACGATCGCCATCGATGCCTACGCACCCATGGCGGCGAATATGCAATTCATGGCCTATATTACAGGACTATATGCCGTTGGCTGCCTCTTTTCCAGCATGTTTTTTGCCGATCTGAGCACAAAGAAAGACGCCCTTCCCTGGCTATCCCTTCCCGCCTCCCACTTCGAAAAGCTGCTCTGCGTCATTCTTTATGGCGTGGTGCTCTTCTTCATCGCCTTCAACGTAGTCTTTTACTGCGTGGATATCATCATGGTCCAATGGTCCAATAATATCACTTTTCACCATCCAAGGTTCTTCCCGGGTACCACCGTCCGCGTCCAGCCCGTCACCGTTTACAACATCTTTACCGCGGTAGGCGCGCCCGTTCCCGAAAAGAACTACCACATCTTTACCTCCCTTTATTTCGCCATCCAGGCGGCCTTTCTGTTAGGCTCCGTCTATTTTACCCGCTATTCTTTTGTAAAAACCGCCATCGCCGTGCTCCTTTTCATCCTGGGTTTCGCTTTCCTGCAACAGGGCGTCATCTACCCCCTGTTGCCCAAAGGCTGGAATAACGAATTCCTCGATTGGGCCAGGATGTCTTACGATGGGGGCCCGCCGGATAGCGAAGTTCGCCTGCCCGGATCACTGGAAAAAGCCATCGTTGCACTCGGCCAGTTCGGACTGCCGCTGTTCTTCTGGTTCGTCACCTGGCTTCGGCTAAAAGAAAAAGAGGTGTAAACATGAAGTTCAGAGAAACCCAAAGCATCTATCTGCAGATCGCCGACTTTGTCTGCGAGAAGATCCTTCTTAAGGACTGGCCGCCGGGCGATCGCATCCCCTCCGTGCGGGAACTGGCCGTACAGCTGGAAGTAAATCCCAATACCATCATGAAGACATACGAGCTTCTCCAGCAGGAAAAGATCATCTTCAACCAGCGGGGCATCGGCTTCTTCGCAGCCAATGACGCGATCCAGCAGGCTACCCGCTACCGGCGCGACTGGTTCGTCGAAAAAGACCTTCCCCAGGTATTCCGCAGCCTGTTCCTGCTCGGCATGGACCCGGAAGAATTGAAACCCCTCTACCTGCAGTTCAAAAAACAAATGCGCAACAAAAACAGTTAGCCGATGAAAGCAAGTAATAAATGGCTCCTGGGCTTTATCCTCGCCACGGTTTTGTTCTGCCTGGGGATGTACGGGTTGTTGTACAGCGAGTATCGAAAAGGCCATTTCGTCACGGAGGCGCAGTTGCACAAGGAGCAATTCATAAAGCAGCCCATCCGCAAACCCCGCGTCATCGCCCTCGACGGTACCGTCTGGGTCAACCTGGTCCCCGCGGACAGCTTTTCCCTCGAGCTGCCCCGAGTCAACAAAGACGCCGATGCCGGACTGTTCCAGACCGGCCCCGCTATACAACTGAAAATAAACAGCCCCGAAACCCCGGCCGTCACCTGGCGCCAGCAAGGCGATACGCTCTTCATAAAAGGTAGCGTCAATCGCCCCCTCCATCGCCCCTGGTCCGCCTGGTACTACCGGCGCGCAATACCCGAGGTGAATGTCCTCGGCCCGGATGTCGACGAGATCATCCTCAACAATGGCCAGCTTTACCTGCAGGGAACCGCCGCAGCAACCGCCAAACGATCCGCCCGCCTGACGATCCGCAACTCGACGCTCTGGCTGGGAATGCAATATGACAACGACCACCGGGGCCCCACCGAATTCTTCGACAGCCTCGATATCCATTCTGCCAACAGCATTACCATTATCAACAGGGCCGCCGTAATCAACCATCTTCGAATGACCGAAACGGACAGTTCCGTCGTCAGCGATCAATACGCCAACATCCAATCCTCGATCATACAGTCGAGTCCCGACTCCCGCGTCGATCTCAGCGGCGGCAATCTCAAAAACAATCAACTCATCATCCGTTAAACAGCTTCCTATGCAGCTCATCATCCGCAATCTCTCCAAGACCTATCCAAACGGCGTCCGCGCCATCCACGACGTCTCCCTCACCCTCGACACCGGCATGTTCGGGCTCCTCGGCCCCAACGGCGCCGGCAAATCCTCCCTCATGCGCACCATCGCGACCCTGCAGGAGGCTGACAGCGGGTCTATCACCCTCGATGACATCGACGTCCTGCGCGAAAAGACGCGCGTTCGCCAACTGCTCGGCTACCTTCCGCAGGAATTCGGGGTCTACCCCCGCATTTCCGCCGAACAGATGCTCGACCACGTCGCCCGCCTCAAAGGCGTCGACCGCCCCGGCGAACGCAAAGACCTCGTCGACGGACTCCTCAACAAGGTGAATCTCTATAAGGATCGCAAAAAACGCCTCGGCACCTACTCGGGGGGGATGAAACAACGCTGGGGCATCGCCCAGGCGCTGATCGGCAATCCCCGGCTCATCATCGTCGACGAACCCACCGCCGGCCTCGACCCCGCCGAACGCAACCGCTTTTACAACCTGCTAAGCCATCTCGGCGAACAGACCATCGTCATCCTCTCCACCCACATCGTCGAAGACGTCTCGACGCTCTGTTCCCGCTTCGCCATCATCTGCCTCGGCGAAGTGCTCTACCACGGCGAGCCCGACGCCGCTGTCGCGGAGCTGGAAGGCAAAGTCTACAGCAAACGCATCCCCCGCGACTCCATCGATGAATACCGCGCGGTCTATCCTATCATCTCCACCCAGCTGAAGGGCGGAGACATCCATATCCGTATCCTCGCCGATATCGACCCCGGCAGCGGCTTCCGCCCCACGCCCCCCAACCTGGAAGATGTCTACTTCTCCCATATCGCCACAAAAATGGATGTCCTAACGATCTAGTTCAAAAGCACCATAAAATTCAAGTTTATGTTCTCCCAGATCTTTCTGTTCGAGATCCGGTACCGCCTGCGCCGGCCGGCCTTCTATCTCTATTTTCTCCTCGTCTTCGGCTTCGCCGCGATCGCCTTCTCCCAGGGAAATTTTGGCGCGGCCGAAAAAGAGGTGCTCAACTCCCCCCATATACTCGCAGACTTCTGCGCAACAATGAGCATCTTCCTTATGCTCGTCAGCTCCGCGATCATGGGCACCCCCCTCTACCGCGACCTGGAACACAACACCAAAGAATATTACCTCGCCTACCCCATCACCAAAGCCGGCTATTTTTGGGGCCGCTTCCTGGGTTCCTTTGTCTTCGTCGGGGTCATCGCCACCGCCGTGATCCTCGGCGCCCGGGTGGGCTGCTGGGCCGGACCCGCCTTCGGCTGGACACCCGCCGCCCGCTATGGCGCCAACCACCTTTCCTACTACCTCGCACCCTTCCTGATCCTGACCCTCCCCACCCTCTTTTTCACCTCCGCCCTGTTCTTTGGCCTAGTAGCCATCTTCCGCAACGTCAAAGTCATCTATAGCAGCGGGATCTTTTTCTTTTTGGGCTATATCCTGGCCAATTTCTTCATGCATAACATCCATGACAATAGGGTCATCTATCTCTCCGACCCCTTTTTGCAAAACGCCATACGCATGTCCGGCGCAGGCCGTTCGGCCAATCAGCTGAACCATGACGTCCTTCGCCTCAGCGGTCTCGTCTTATCCAATCGCCTCCTTTGGGTCGGCGTCGGAACCGCAGTGCTGGCCTTCACCTGGTGGCGCTTCAACTTCGAGCGGTTCTTCAGCGGCCGCGCATCCAAAGACAAAAGCTCAGCCCCTCCCCCCCGCACAATACTCACCGACACCACCCCACATATCCAACTACAGGGCGCCTATTACCACCGCACCCTCGCCAGCCTGACCCGGATCGAACTCCTCAACATTATCCGCGACAACTATTTTTGGATCATCCTCTCCGGCGGCTATATCTTCCTCTCCTTCGTTTTTTGGCATGGTCCCGGCCAGTATGGCGTCCGCGATTACCCCCGGACCGTCTTCTTCGTCGACGCATTCGCCGACATCTTCCTCTTCTTTGTCTTCCTGATCATTGCGTTCTATACCGGCGAGACCGTTCACCGCGAAAAGCTTACCCGCTTCTCCTCGATCAACGACGCTCTTCCCCCGCCCGACTGGCTGCTCAATCTCTCAAAGCTGCTGAGCCTCTGTATCCTCGCAGCCTTCCTCGCGCTGACGCCCATGCTGATCGGTTTACCCGTCCAGCTGTTAAAAGGATATACCCATTTCAACATGCCGCAGTATCTTTCCTCCACCGTCGTCATCATCCTGCCCAAGCTGGTCCTGATGGTCCTCTTCTGCTATACGGTCCAGCTCATCGTCAACAACAAATTCGCCGGCCACGGAATCACCATCACCGTGTGGATCGCGATGTTCTGCCTGTATGCCTTCGGCTATTTCGATTATATCCAGCTGCTGTATTCCTATGTCCCACAGGTCTGGGCCTCCGATATGGACGGCATCGGCCACATGGTACGACCCATCCTATGGTTCAACACCTACTGGACCCTCGGCGGCGGTCTGTTGGTCATCCTCGGCGGACTCTTCTTCGCCCGCGGCGTCCCCCGCTCGGCAAAAGAACGGCTTCGCCTGGCCCGGCAACGATTTCACGGAACCACGCGGATCGGCGCCGTCACATTACTCATCGCCTTTCTGGCCGCTGGCTCTTATACCTGGTACAACATCAGCTATCTAAACGAATTCACAACCCGCTGGGAAAGGAACGAACGAAAAGCGCTGGTGGAAAAAAATCTGAAGCATTATGCGTCCCTGCCCGTGCCCTGGATCACGCGGCTAAAGCTCAACGTCGACCTGTTTCCCAACAAACAACAAGACAAGACTCAGGCGTGGCTAACGGTCACGAACAAGACCGATCGGCCGATCGATACCCTCCTGATCGACGGAGACGGTCTCGACTTCGAGATCGAACAGAACGGGACGATATTGCCTTACACCTGCCCCCTGTATTTTCCCCGAGCAAAGTTCAGCCTGTTCCGTCCGTCGCAGGAACCCTCCGACTACCGGCTCTACATCCTGCCCCACACTCTTCGCCCCCGGGACACCATGCAGTTCCAGCTGCGTTCCACCCTCGCCTTCCATGGTTTCAGAAATTATCTTTACGCTGCGCAGACCCTTCACAACGGCACCTTCACCACGGGCAACCTCCCAGGCCTCGGCTACGACGAAGGAGATGAGCTCGGCAACAACGAGATCCGCCGCGCCCACGGCCTGCCCGAAAAGCACGATGTCGAGATCCCCTGGAATGACTCCGTCAATCAACGCATGAAAGCCAACGGGGTGAATGCCGACCCGATTGCCTATGATCTGACCGTCAGCACCATTGCAGGTCAAACTGTCGCCGCCTCCGGCCGCCTCGATCGCGAATGGACAGAGAACGATCGGCATTATTATCATTTTGTACAGGACACGCCCGGGATCAACCCGCCTGTCGCAATCCTCTCGGCCCGCTTCGCAAAACTCACCGACACCGTCCAACTGGACAACGGCCGCATCGTCCACCTCGAGATCGATTATCATCCCGCCCACTCGTCCAATCTGGAACACTTTCAACGGGCAATGAAAGAGGGATTGCGCTACTACTCCCACGCCTTCGGTCCGTATCCCTATGGCCGGCTCACCCTGGCCGAATCCCCAGCCTATGGCCGCCGCGACCTGTCCACCCCAGGCGTCATCTATATCGGCGAACCCGAAGGATGGGTCGCCGATCTCCATTCTCCGGATAGCTGGGACTATGTTTACTATGTGGTCGCGCTGCAGGTGGCGCACCAATGGTGGGGCAATACCGTAGTGCCCAACAATACGCTGGCCTCGCGGACCATCGATGCCGGCATCTCTCACTATTCCGCCCTCGCGCTTCTCGCCCGCCAGCGCGACAGCACCAACCTCCGGCGGGCACTGGAATTCCTCGGCTGGGACTATGGCTGGGGCCATCGCACCAACTTCGACGGCGAACGCCCCCTTCTCAATGCCAACAAATGGTACCAGTGGGACGCCGGCACGGCCCTCCAGCTCTTCGTCCTCGCCCGGACCATCGGCACAGACAGCCTCAACAGCGCCCTCCGCGACTTCCATGACCAATGGTCCCTCCGCCCCACCGGCCCTTACCCCGGCGTCCACGATCTCTACAACACCCTCGCCGCGCATATCCCCGACACGCTCCACTCCTGGTTCGCCAATGCATGGCTCAAGCCCCAATCCGGTCCGCCCGCGCCGCCTGCACCCTCACCCCCACCCGTAGCCGCCACAAAACGGAGGTCATAACCCGCCCCACCGAACCCGCGATTCCTCGGGGCACTTCATCTCCTTACTCGGCAATATCTTGAACAACACTCCCAACATGATACTGTAATAATGATCATTCCGCCCGTCATTCCCCACCCGGCTGAACCCGTCGAGGTAATCCGTCTTGCTGAACCGGTAATTGCCCTCCAGGTTGACCGACCAGGCCGGCCCCGGCACATACCGAACCCCCACGCCGATCGGGAATACCAGCACGCCGCGGGGAGGATTCCGCGCCAGATCCTCCTTCAGTCCGTTAACGATCTTCGTCCCCTGCGTCGACGCGAAATACGTCGAGTCGAACCGGCTCGCATCCCGCCGCACCGTCAGGAAGCTATAACCGATGCCCCCAAACACGTAAGGAGAGAATCGCAAATGATTATCGTTATTGCCAAAAATATCATAGACCAGCGTCTCCGACACCTCGAAGGTCGTCGTCCGGAACCGCAACGCCCGCGCCTGTCGCCAGGCTTCCTCGCCGTATTTCCGGTCATCGCCCCGCAGCTCTCCCAAAGTAAGGCCGGTCCGAAGCGCAAAAGAACGATCCAGGAAACGGCTCGCCGATACCATCCCGCCGATGCTCACCTCCTTGAAACTACCGGCAAGTCCGGGCGCAAGATCGCCCTGGTAGATGAATGGACCCACACTGAGCCCCACTTCCCATTTGGGTAAAGGTGTTGAAATTTGTCCTCTGACGCCCGTAGCAAGGGAACAGGTCAATGCCGTCGCGGCAGCCAAACCGGAGATCTTTTTCATCATAATGGAACGAATTTTAATTCCTTCTCCGGCATAGGGTCACGCTCCCCAATACAACAACAGGGCCGGAAATCAGTTATCCACATGCGCGCGCCGGCCGTTCCATCCCCACCAGAAATAAAAAAATTTGGTCAAATCCAAAAAGGGTGTAATTTTGCCTAACGCTGTTACAAAAAGTAACGTCGATAGAACAAATGGGAATCAACGATCGCAAACTAAGGCAAAAAGAAGAGGTCCGGGCCAGCATCCTGGACACGGCCTGGGAAATGGTCGTCACCGAAGGGTGGCAATCCTTTTCCATCCGCAAGATCGCCGATGCTATCGAATACAGCGTCCCGGTGATCTATAGTCATTTTGAAAATAAAGACGCTATTCTATTGGAATTCAACCGAAAAGGATTTCAGATATTAGCCGATTCACTGGCAAAGGCAAAAGCCGGAAAAGCCCTCCCCGCCGACCAGATCCGGGCCATGGCCCGAGCTTACTGGGACTTTGCCTTCCAGAACAAAGAGTATTACCAACTCATGTTCGGCCTCGGTATCCCCACCTGCGAAACCGTCAGCAAGATCCCGGCAATGGCCGCCTTCAACGAGGTCATCACCACCAGCATCGTCGCCATGGTGCCGGCCGGTCAACAACTACCCTTCGATCCGTTTCTTAAATACCAATCTTTTTGGTCTATGCTTCATGGCCTGGTATCTATCAACATAAGCAAACTCGGCAAGACCGACCCAACCGGTAGCGAACACGCCAACCTGCCCCTGAAGGTCCTCGAAGACGTCATGTGCAGCTTTATCCGCGGCATCGAAGGAGCAATTGGCCCATCCGGCAAAACAGACCAATCCTCTGAACCCAGCCAACCCACCCATCCCGCCTAGCCTTTTTTTTAGCGCAATTAAATAACACCGTTATAAATTATAATACCGATAACACGTATGCACCTCATAGAAGCCTTACACTGGCGCTACGCCACCAAACGCATGACCGGAGAAACCCTTCCGAAACACAAGGTAGAAACCGTCCTCGAAGCCGTCCGCCTCGCGCCAACCTCCAGCGGCATCCAGCCGTTTACTATCCTGCATATCACCGATAAGCAATTGCTGGAAAAAATAAAACCCATCGCCAACAACCAGGCCCAGATCACCGAAGCATCCGACCTGCTGGTCTTCGCAGCATGGGAAGACGTCACCCCCCAACACATCGATGCAGTATACGACCGCATCTCCCGGGAACGCAATCTCGCACCCGGCGCTCAGAAAGAATATGTAGAGAAATTGAAAACCCGGTTCGCCGGCTCTACTCCCGAATTCCGCGCCCAGTGGGCCATCCGCCAGGCCTATTTAGCCCTCGGCATCGCCATCACAGCCGCCGCACTCGAAAAGGTCGACGCATCTCCGATGGAAGGATTCCGCAACGCCGAACTCGATCAGCTGCTCGGTCTGCCCGAAAAAGGCCTCCGCAGCTACGCCCTCCTGGCCCTCGGGGTCCGCGACCCGGCCGCCGACAAATTAGTCCATTTAAAAAAGGTACGCCGCCCGAAAGAAGAATTAATCATCAATTTATAATTTAGAATCACTTTAAAAATCCCAAAAAATGAAGAAGATCATTCTCAGCACCGCAGCACTCTTTATCCTCGCCGGTTCTACGTTCGCCCAGGATTGGAACATGGACAAAGCGCACTCCCAGGTCAATTTCGTCATCGGTCACATGGGCATCAACGAGATCGCCGGTAGCTTCGGCTCCGTCACCGCGAAGTTCACGGCCACAAAGGACGATTTCACCGATGCAGTGATCGAACTCTCCGCCGACGTCAATTCCATCAACACCGGCAACGAACAACGGAACAACCACCTGAAGACTGACGCATTCTTCGACGCTGCCAAATTCGGTACGTTCACTTTCAAAAGCACCAGCTTCAAAAAAGTAGGCGACAAGAATTACCAGCTCACGGGCGACCTGACCCTTCACGGGATCACCAAATCCGTTACCCTCAACGCTACCTTCAACGGTACCGCCACCAACATGCAAAAAAAGACCATCGCAGGTTTCAAGGTTACAGGTATCATCAAGCGTAGCGATTTCAATATCGGCATGGGTATGCCCGCCGGCATGCTGACCGATGAAGTATCCCTCGTCGCAAACACCGAATTCGTAAAAGGCTAATTAGAAGAACCCTGCCGCCTTCGGCGGCAGGGTTAAAGTAAAAAATTATGAAATTTATCGCATTCCTGCTCCTCACCGGCAGCGCCTTCGCCTTCATCGCCGCACAGAACTGGCAGATCGCCGATGGCTATACCATCGCCTTCAGCAGCGACGACGCCGGCGGCGTCTTCAAGGGGTTCAAAGGCAACATCGCCTTCGACGAACAAAATCCGGCCGCATCGAAATTCGACGTGACCATCGACGCATCCACCATCAATACCGGCAACGGATTGCAGAACAAACACGCCAAAAGCGATGAATGGTTCGATGTTGCAAAATATCCCCAAATTCACTTCGCTTCTAAAAGCATCGCTAAGACCGCCAACGGATACCAGGTGACGGGGGACCTGACGCTTCACGGTGTCACAAAATCCATCACCTTCCCTTTTACCTTTAAAAAGACCCCTGCCGGCGGCGCCTTCGCGGGTTCCTTCACCGTCAACCGCAACGACTATAAGCTCGGAAAGCCGGGTGGCGATGTCGGGGAATCCATCAAGATCGATCTCAACGTCCCGGTGACAAAATAATAACCCATGTTTAAAAAAGCGCTATTCCTTGGCATCGTCTCCGGCTTGCTGGCCGGCGTTGCCGGGATCATCTACGCAAAAGTGTATTACACGGCCAACGAAGCCGATTTTTCGAAAGTGGCCGGCACCGTTAACATCGTCGCCTCGAGCCTCTTCGGCGGCGTACTCGCCGCCATCGGTTACACGGTACTGGACAAGTGGCTCAAGACAAAAGGAGAGATCGTCTTCAACTTTCTCTTCACGCTCCTCAGCTTTGCCAGCCTCCTGCTGCCGATCGGCCATCGCTTCTCACCGCCGATCGATACCCCGGAGTTATTCCCGGGTATGGTCATCCCCATGCACTTCTTCCCGGCCCTCGGTTGGTACACCCTGAAGCCGCTCTTCTTTACAAAACTTGCGGGGCGTTAGCCCCGCAAGTTTGTTGGCATAGTATTTTCAAGGATATTTACAACAATAGTATGTATGAATAAGAGGGTGCTCATATTGGACGACGACCTGGACATCCTGCAGATATGCACCATCGTTCTCCGTAAAAAAGGGTTCGACGTACAAACGCTCAACAGTTCCAACCAGGTCCTCAACCAGGTAAAGGCCTACCGGCCCGACGTCATCCTCATGGACAACTGGATTCCTGGCCCCGGTGGCATCGAAGCGACCCGTCTCCTCAAAGGAGCTCCCGATACCCAGGACATTCCCGTTATCTTCTTCACCGCCAACAGCAACGTCACCCAGTTGGCACGGGAAGCCAAGGCCGACTACTTCCTCCAAAAACCCTTCGACATCACCGAACTCGAAGCAACCGTTCAAATGGCGCTTGCACCCCTCAACCAGAAATAATCTGGACTACCGCCATTATTTTCCCCGAGTAGTCCACTTTCCCTTGCGCCTTCCCATATTCCTCTCATCTTTGCGAAGCTAAAACACCACTGTCATGGCTTCTGCATCCGCTACTGTAACCAACCCCGCCGCTCTTTTGTCGCCAACAACCACCCGCCGCCAACGCATAGAAT
Source organism: Puia sp. (assembly GCF_035546395.1). Lineage (GTDB taxonomy): Bacteria > Bacteroidota > Bacteroidia > Chitinophagales > Chitinophagaceae > Puia. Next base: position 48,701 of record NZ_DASZXR010000005.1, read on the forward strand.
CCATCGACCTCCTGCGCGGCGCCGTCATGATCATCATGGCGCTCGACCACGCCCGCGACTATTTCAACGGCAGCGCCTATTTGTACGATCCCACCGACCTTAGCCAGGCCTCCCCCGCCCTCTTCCTCACCCGGTGGATCACTCACTACTGCGCCCCCATCTTCATGCTCCTGGCCGGCATCGCCGCCTGGCTCTACGGCAACAAGAACGGCCGCAAAGCCGTCTCCTTCTTCCTCTTCACCCGCGGCTCCTGGCTCATCTTCTGCGAACTCTTTATCGTCACCGTCGGTTGGACCTTCAACCTTCATTTCACCTTCTATATCCTGCAGGTCATCTGGGCCTTTGGCGTCGCCATGGTCGCCCTCTCCGCGCTGGTCTACCTGAGCCGGCCGGTCCTGCTCGTCGTCGCCGCGATCCTCATCGCAGGCCACAACCTCCTCGACGGCATCCACGCCGCCGGCAACAGCCTCGCCACCGTCGGCTGGGCCTTCCTGCACCAGTTCACGTTCTTCTCGTATCCCAACGGGTTCGGCTTCGTCATCGGCTATCCCATCTTGCCCTGGCTCGGCATCATCAGCCTCGGCTACTGCCTGGGCAGCCTGTACGCACCGACTGTCGCCTCCCATCGCAGGAAAAAGACGCTTCGCGTCCTCGGCCTCGGCGCCATCGCGGCTTTCATTCTCATCCGCGCGATCAATATTTATGGCGATCCCGTTCCCTGGACCACCCAGCGCACCCCGCTCTACACGATCCTTTCCTTCCTCAACGTTACCAAGTACCCGCCCTCGTTGGACTATATCCTCATGACCCTTGGCCCCGGCCTGCTGTTCCTCGCCATCGCCGAAAAACCGCTGAACAAGCTCACCGCCCCCATCGCCGTCTTCGGCCGCGTCCCCTTCTTTTACTATATCCTGCATATCTATATCTTCCACGCCCTCGCCGTCCTCGCCGCCATGCTCCAGGGGCACCCGGCCTCGGACATGACCAACTTCACCAACTGGGTCACCGCCAATCCCAAGCTGAGAGGTTATGGCTTCGGTCTGGGAGTCGTATACGCCGTCTGGATCGCCGTCGTCCTTGCGCTTTACCCGCTCTGCAAACGCTTCGACGCCTACAAACGCGCCAACCAGGGACAAAAGAAATGGCTGAGCTATCTCTAACACTCGTTGGGGCGCTAGCGCGCCCCAACGCCGTCGCCGGGTCCCGCCCGAAATAGATCAGCACATTCCTGCAAAGGATCAGCTGGAACTCGTTGAACGGGAAATCCGACACCAGGTTATGCGTCGCAAAGATCATCTTCTCCCGCAATGAAGGATCGAACTTCGCCGTATCGGCAGGAAAGGGGCCGCTGTGGAACTATTTCTACAATTTAAGAAAAAAATAGCGTGCCGGCTTTTGGATTGATTATTGAATCCGTATCGATATGCAACCCATCCTTGGCCGATACAAACAGGGAAAAGATTTCTTCTATCGCGCCGGTGACCTCACCGCATTTATGCTGCGCTTCTTCCGCGAAGTGGTCCGGCCGCCTTACGAGTGGCGGGAGATATTCTACCAATGCTACCTCGTAGGCTATAAATCCACCTTCCTGATCGGCCTCACCGCCTTTATCATGGGCGCCGTCCTCACCATCCAGACCCGGCCTTCCATGGCGGCCTTCGGCGCTATTTCACTCATCCCCGGCATGGTCGCCGTCTCTGTCGTCCGGGAGATCGGCCCCGTTATCACGGCCATCATCTGCTGCGGAAAGGTCGGATCGAGAATGGGCGCCGAACTGGGTTCGATGCGCGTCACCGAACAGATCGACGCCATGGAAGTCTCCGCCATCAATCCCTTCCACTATCTCGTCGTCTCCCGCACCGTTGCCACAACCCTGATGGTCCCCCTGCTGGCGATCATCGCCGACCTCATCGCCTTCTACGGCGCCTATCTGGCAATGAATATCCACGATACGACCACCATGCGGCACTTCTTCGTGGCCGCCATGCATCACCTCGAATTCATCGATATCTTTCCCGCCATCATAAAGACCTTCTTCTTCGGCTATGTCATCGGCATCATCGGCTGCTACAAAGGCTATCACGCCCGCCGCGGAACGGAAAGCGTGGGAGTCGCCGCCAACAGCGCCGTCGTGGCATCCTCGCTCGCCGTCTTCATCATCGATATGATCGCGGCCCAAATAACCGACCTGTTGTAAAACGAGCATATGACACGAGGCGCAAGTCGACTGCATAGCACCATTGAAAAATAATCAACTCGTTATGACACGAGGCGCAAGCCGACTGCATAACACCCGTGAAAAATAATCGACTCGTTATGAACAAAGAGATCATAGAGGACCCCAGCGAAACAACCACCCGGGAAGAGGACAAAGCCCCTCTTCCCGCTCCCGAGCCCACCCGGGACACGAGCGTCCAGCCGCAGGAAGAACCCACCCTCCAAAAAGTCCAGGAACCCGTCATCGTTATCCGCGGCCTGACCAAATCCTTCGATGACCACGCCGTCCTGCGCGGCATCGACCTCCACGTCGACAAAGGCGAGAACCTCGTCGTCCTCGGCAAGTCGGGGACGGGAAAATCCGTTTTGATAAAATGTCTCGTCCGGCTGGAATGGCCCGACAGCGGCCAGATCACCATCCTTGGCCACGACCTGGACTCCCTCAGATATGAAGAAGTGAACGCCCTGCGCCTCCGCGTCGGCTTCCTTTTTCAAAACGCCGCCCTTTATGACTCCATGACCGTCCGCGAAAACCTCGCGTTCCCGCTGCGACAGCACAAAAAGACCATGTCAAAGGAAAAAAAGGAAGCGCTCATCATGGAAATGCTCGACAATGTCGGCCTCACCGACAGCATCGACCAATTGCCTTCGAAACTCTCCGGCGGCCAGAGCAAACGCATCGGCCTGGCTCGCACACTGATCCTCCGCCCCGAGATCATGCTCTACGACGAACCCACCACCGGCCTCGACACCGGTACCGCCAAAGAGATCAGCGAGCTCATTTGCAAGATGAAAAGGAAATACAACATTTCTTCGATAACGATCACCCATGACATGCCCTGCGCAAAAATGACTGCCGACCGCATCGTCCTGCTGAAGGATGGCATTGTCTATGCAGAAGGTAGTTATAGCCATCTGGAATCCTCCAAAGACGAATGGATCCAGTCCTTCTTTAATGTTTAACGGGAAACTATGCCAAAGGAAAGAAACTATAAATGGAAGCTTGGGCTCTTCGCCGTCGCCGCCCTGGTGATCACCATCTCCGCTATCTACTATATCGGCAAGCAAAGAAATAAGTTCGGTTCCGTCCTGCACATCACGGCCAAGTTCAGCTCCGTCAGCGGCCTGAAGGTCGGCAGCAACGTCCGCCTCGGCGGCATCGACGTGGGCACCGTGGACGACATCGCGCTCACCACCGACACCACCGTCCAGGTAGGTATGGTCATCCAGAAAAAGGTTCAGCGATTCATCCGCCGGGATGCCAAAGCAAGCATCAGCAGCGACGGGCTCATGGGCGACAAGGTGATCACCATCGCCGCAGGCACCCCCACGGCCCCCATTGTATCCGAAGGCGACTCCCTTGCTTCCCTAAAGCCCATCGAGACCGACGCCATCATGGCCAGCCTCAAGACCTCCGCCGACAACGCGGCAATCATCACCGGCAACCTGGCCGACATCTCCAACCGGATCAATAACGGCCGCGGCGCCCTGGGCCGGCTCCTCCGCGACACAACCCTTTCGGACAACATCACCACGACCGTCAAAAACCTAAAGTCCAGCAGTAAGAAGCTGGACGAGAATATGGAGGCCGCCCAGCATAACTTCCTGCTCCGCGGCTTCTTCCGGAAGAAAGAGAAGGAAAAAAAGAAACAAGAAGAGGAAAAGAAAAAAGAAGCCGAAGAAGCAAAGAAAAATCCGTAAATTTAAATACAACTCTACGGTTATGAAGGCCATAACCCTTGCTTGCTGTATCCTGGCGCTTGCCGCCCTGTCGGGGCCGGCCAATGCCCAGCTCACCGCCGTTCAACAACACAACGCGCGGATAATGGATTCTTTGCAAATGGAGGTCATCACCATTTGGTGCAAGGGACAACTCGACTTCCCCGCCAAATACAGCCGTCGCAAGACCGATCAGGTGACCCATATTCTCCGCACGCTGAACACGCTCTACACCGATACACTGACCCGGAGCAGACTGATCGCCGGGATTGAAGGCATCCGCGATGGCCGCGTTACCGTCGACAGCACCCAAAGCGGCGGCTCCACCTCCATCGTCGTCCGGATCAGCCTGCCCGAGTACCTCGAGGCCCGGCTGCTGTTCACCTGCGCCGGCGAGAATGTCGTCGCCCAGCGCTATGAGATCCAACCCGAGACAAAGATCTGGGCCAACGACCATGCCCAGGGCTTCGTGGATTTCAACTACTGCAAGACCGTTTACGCACCGGCCCTCAACTTCCCGGTACAGTATGCCCGCAACCAATACTTCTACGCCTCACTCGGTCTTTAAAATTCAATCACGACGCAAAGCGCCGACGGGATTGGCCAGCCCCGCCCGAACCGCCTGCACTCCAATCGTCAAAATCGTGATCAGCAACGTACACACAAACGTTATCGCGAAAACCATCCAGTCGATCGGCACCTTATACGCAAAATCCTGCAGCCACCGATGCATGATCAGGTAGGCCACCGGCGACGCGATCAGCATCGCAAGCCCTACCAGCTTCATAAAATCCAACGACAACAATACCACGATCCCGCTTACACTCGCCCCCAGCACCTTGCGGATGCCGATCTCCCGGATACGCTGCTCCGCACTGAAGCTCGCCAGGCCAAAAAGCCCGAGACAGGAGATCAAAATGGCCATCACCGTAAAATAGCCGATCATCGCCGACAACCGGTCCTCCGACGCATAGTTCTTCTGGAAATCCTCGTCCAGGTACGAATATTCAAAGGGCTCGTTGGGATCCAGCCTGTGCCAGGCGGCCTGTAACGCCAACAGCACTTTTGCCGGATCGCCGGGACGGGTATGGACGATCAGGTAACTGTTCTGCATCCGCTGAAACCGCAAGGCATAAGGCTCCACCGCCCAATGCAGATCCTTGAAATGGAAATCCTTTACCACCCCGATCACCTCCGACGTACTGGTCTGCCCCCGGAAATCGGCGTGTATCTTCTTTCCGATCGCATCCTGCGGGCTTGCAAACCCAAATATCTTTACAGCCGCTTCATTCAGGACGATACGATCGGCCGTATCCGCCATAAAATCCCGTGAGAACAGCCGGCCCGCCACCGGCTGCAAACCCAGCGTCGGTCCATAGTCGAAATCCACAAAGTTCATCTGCACCCGTTTTCCCAGGTGCGGGTCTTCGCCCTGGCGATACATCATATTGTCGGATGGATTGATGATCCCCGGATAATACGCAGCCGCGCCGGCATCCAGCACCTGCGCGTTACGGCGAAACTCCGTCTCCAGCGCCTTGCATTGCTGCTTGGCTACCGCCCCCCGCAAGGGGATAACTATCTGCGCGGCCTTGTTGAAACCCAGGTCCTGGTTGCGGAGATACCGCATCTGGCTGTTTATCACCACCGTCGAAACGATCAGCGTCACCGAGATGATGAACTGGAAAACCACCAGCCCCTTGCGCAACGATACCGCGGCCAGCGAATTGGAGAACTTCCCTTTCAGCACTTTTGCAGGTCGGAAGGAAGAAAGATAGAACGCAGGATAGACGCCCGCGATCAGCCCGGCGAGTACGGCCAGCAGGAAGAAGCCGGCCAGCATAGGCGCCTGGCTGGCGCCGGCAACTTCAAGGTGCCGGTTGGTCATCATGCTGAACGCGGGAAGCAAGAGCACCGTCAATCCCCACGCCAGGCCAAAGGAAATAATGCTCATCAAAACCGACTCCCCAAGGAATTGCGCGATCAGTCCACTCTTTACGGCGCCAAGCACCTTCCGGACCCCGACCTCGGACGACCGCTTCGCACTGCGCGCCGTCGCCAGGTTCATAAAATTGATACAAGCGATCAACAAGGTAAAGACGGCGATCGACCCCAAAATATACAGATAGGTCTTACTGGCGGTTTGCATGATGCTGCTGTCGAGATCGGGACGCAGGTGCAGCTCCCGGACCGGGACCAGGAACTGCCGGCGCGAATAGCCGTAGGACCTCAGGTCCTTGCCCGCATATTTGTCGACCCAACCCGGCCATTTCGCCTCCAGCCCCGCCGGGTCTGCACCAGGCCGCAGCTTCACATACATCACATACATATTGTTCGTTGCATAGTCGTTCTCCGACTGCCGCATCATATCATCCATATCCCCGCCGTGCATGCTCAGGAAAAAATTGGCTTCCAGGTGCGTTGGCGCGCCGATCGGCCGGAACACACCCTTCACCGTCAGGTTATGATCCCCATTGGTGGCGCTGCTGACATGGATCACCTTGCCCACCACCGGCCCGGGACCGAACAGCTTGTGCGCGATCTCCTCCGAAAGGACGATACAGGAGGGCCCATCCAACGCAGTATTGGGATCGCCCTCGATAAAATGATAGGTGAATAGCCGGAAAAAATTGGAATCGGCCAGGAATCCCCGGTTTTCGTAGAACGAGACCGGGATCGCCGTCCCCTCCCGGTATTGCAACATCGTCTTGTCCTCAAATAGGGACAATGGCAGCAGCCGCGTCGATTGCTCGATCTCTGGAAAATCCCGTTTCATCGCCGGCGCCATCGGCCAGGGCGTCGCCGGCATCACCTGCTCCTTCCCATGCCCGAAAGAAAAGGCCGTCTCCATCTGGTAGAGCCGGCGCACATCCTTCTGATAACTGTCATAGCTGGTCTCATGCAATAGATAGATGGAAATAAGCATGCAACAGGTAAGCCCCGCCGCCAGCCCGAAAATATTGATAAAGGAGAATATCTTACTCTTCATCAAATTGCGCCAGGCAATCTTTAGAAAGTTGGTCAACATACAACGCGAGATTAGTTGATGTCGTGTCCGCTAACGCCATGCCAAAGCCGCAAAAAATTAAAAATCAATCAATTATGATAGTCTAAAAACGCAACCACCTGTACTCTTTCGATACACTCGCCGTACGCTACGCCATCTGTGGATCGCTGATACCCTCTTTCCCCGTCTCTATCCTGCCGGCATATCGCCACTCAAATCCCTTCACCCCCTTTATCCTGACGCTGAAGTCATACCACTGGTGGCTCCTTTCGAAGGACAAGGGAACCAAACTATCCCCACCTGTCATCTCCTTCGTAACCGTCGCCGCCCCATAAGCATTGTCTATGATCTCAACAACAAAAGCCGCATGCTGCCTTTTCTTCAGCAGCACCCCCATCGTATAATCAAAAAAGACACCTATCGCATCGTTCGCATCTCCCTTGAATTCCCGGTAAAATCCATTCGCTCCATACACTCTCAAATGGTATTTGCCACCGGATTCCGCCAGCGGCCAGCTGTCCGCTAACACATCCCCGGCCTTCACGGTGTACGCCCAGTTCCGACCGGCCATACCCGGCGCATATACATTGAAAGGAGCTCCTGCCGTCCGGCCGCTGAAAAACAGGTCATCGTTCCGGAACAGGATCTCGAACTTCGTTTTGTCCGCATTTAGCTGCCCATCCGCATTGAAACGGTAAGGCAACGGACAGGACGGCCTCGTCCCCGGCTCCTGCTTCGTCCGGTATGGCGATGCGTGAGGCGTCCGGTTATAAACCTCAACCTCCTGCGCCGTCAACGCCTTAAAATCGTTCGGCAAAGGCCGGAACTGCGCCTTGTGGATACTCTCCAAAAACGCATCCTTCGGCACAAAGGACGGCTGCTGAATGGCCTCTCCGTTATATGGCCGGAACACCGACGTCAAATCCCCACAAACCGTCCGCCGCCAGTCCGAGATATTCGGTTCCTTCACCGGCTTGCCCAGCTTGCGCGAAAGGAACCGCTCCAGGAATTGCAACGTCGACGTATGATCGAACACCTGCGAGTTCACATATCCCCCACGGCTCCACGGTGAGGCGATGATCAGCGGCACCCGGAAACCCAACCCGATCGAACACTCCATCTCGAATTTCTCGGGGAAACCGTTCCGCGCCTTCTCCTGCTCGAGCGTGATATAATCCACCCGCGTATCGATCCCCTCCGATACCTTACCCGTCCCCGTCTTGTGAGGATGCGCGGCTGTAAACGGCGGCACATGGTCAAAGTATCCATCATTCTCATCATAAGCGAGAATAAAAATGGTCTTTTTCCAGACTTCCGGATTCTGCGTAAGGATGTCCAACACCTCCGAAACATACCAGGCCCCATACCACGGCGCGCTCGGATGATCCGAAAAGTTCTCCGGCGCCGACAACCAGGACACGGTCGGCAGCTTGCCTCCCAGTACATCGGAACGGAACTGGTGCAGCACATCTCCCTTGGGCGCTTTCATCGACCGCTTAACTTCTCCGTCGCTGTATTCCAGGTCCTCCAGCGTGCGATAATGCGGATCGCCGGAATTGGTGTCGAAGGCCTTCCGATGCAGCGCCTGCTGGCGCGCCGACAGATCACCAAGGCTCCGCCCATCCACAGGCTTGTTCTGCCGCTTCAACTCTTCGATATGCGGCGGATGCAGGTGGATGTTATATTGTCCAAAGAACTCGAGCGGATTGTCCTGGAAATTCGACAGCCAGGGATCCTGCTCGCCGCGAAGCCCGGTATCGATGCTCACCTCGTTCTGATAACATTTCCAGCTGACGCCAAGATCCTCCAGCCGCTCGGGGAAGGTATCCCATCCCAGCGTCCCATAGTCCATATCGTCATTCCATACCAGCGCCCGCGAACCCTCATGCTGCTCCGCCCGGACCGTGCCCGTCCAGAAGAACAGGCGGTTGGGATTGGTGCCCGTCAGCGAGGAACAGAAATTCTGATCGCAAACGGTAAAAGCATCCGCCAGCGCATAATAAAAGGGAAGGTCTTCACGAGAGTGATACCCCATCGTCAGAGGCATGTTCGAATATTCGGGGGTGCTGTTCTTTTTCCAATCCAACCACTTGTCGTACTTGCCGTCATTCCGGGCTCCTACCTGGTTGGCCCAGCTATGCGGCAGCGAATGCATCCAGGTGGCTTTCGTATTACGGATATCGAGCCGGAAAGGGGCAAAGGTCTGCCCGCCGGCATTCGTCTGCAACCAGACCGGATTCCCATTGGGCAGATCGATCGCCCGGGGATCGTTATAACCACGCACCCCGCGAAGCGTGCCGAGTGCGTGGTCGAACGATCGGTTCTCCTGCATCAAAATAACGATATGCTCGGCATCGTGCCAGCTGCTGCCACTTTTAGGCGCAATAGCCAGCGCCCGCTGGATCGACTCGGGTAACAGCTGCGATGCCCCAAGGGCGCCCGTCAAAAGGGCTGTTCTTTTGAGGAAATCTCTTCTCGTTTCAGGCATGCCGCGAATCTAGCGATATTGCCCGACGCTCAGATTATCAAACCATTAAAAAAATAGATAGGAGGCCGCACACAAGGCCGTAAACGCCAGAACGGTATACAACAAATTACGACCTAGGCTCTTGCCCCTTTCTTCCAGCAGGGGAGAAGAAAAGGTCTCTTTACAATTAAGGCAAAACTGGTTCATCTTCAATAATTTAAATGCGTCAATTAATCAATTCCTAAGCCGCCGGAGGCGGCTGTCCAAAGGACCATCTTTACATTCAAAGATACAAAACATTTAAATATTTCAATGCATTTATTTTTTCAGACCCTCCAAAAAACCGATAAAATCGTCGATCACCGCATTATTCATGGTGTACTTGATATTCCGGCCTTCTTTCTCGGGCAGGATGATCGAGGTCTCCGTAAGCTGTTTGAGATGATGACAGATCGAGGGTTGTGCAAGATTGATATTATCGTACAGATCGACACAATACAGCCAGTCGTGTTTCTTCTGAATCTCACTGAGTATCTTCAGTCTCGTTGGATCGGAAAGGGCCTTGGAGATCTTTTCCGCCTGTTTCGCGTCCATCTGCGGCATAAGTCAATCGATTTACTCCTAAGATACGCATTTCTGCCCTAAATTGCAGGCATGAATTTCCATTTGACGAAGATACCCGAACGCACCTCCAAACCCCGTACCCACGGCATCACCATGGTCAATGACAAAGGATTGAGCGTCGCGGAAGCCCGCAATCTCGTTTCAGGGGCCGGTCCCCACGTGGACTGGGTAAAGCTGGCCTTCGGCACCCCCCTGGTCACCGCCGGCCTTCACGAAAAGATCCGCATCTTCCAGGACGCCGGCATCCCCGTCTACTTCGGCGGCCTCCTCTTCGAAGCCTTCGTTATCCGCAACCAGTTCAATGACTTCATCTCCCTCCTGAAGGAATACAACATTACCACCATCGAAGTCTCCGACGGCTCCATCGAGATCCCCCATCCCGAAAAATGCGGCTATATCGAAAAACTGGCCAAATATGGCACCGTCCTCAGCGAAGTGGGCTCCAAGGACAAGGACCGGGAACATATCACCCCACCCTATCAGTGGATAAAGCTCATGAAGGCCGAGCTCGAGGCCGGCGCCTCCTATATCGTCGCCGAAGCCCGCGAAACGGGTAATGTCGGCCTCTACCGCGACTCCGGCGAGGTCCGCGAAGGCCTGGTGCAGGAGATCCTGACAAAGGTCCCCGCCGAACAGATCCTTTGGGAAGCCCCCCGTAAGGACCAGCAACTGTACTTCCTCACTCTCGTCGGCGCCAACGCCAACCTGGGCAATATCCACCCTGCCGAGGTCATCGCGCTGGAAGCCATGCGCATCGGCCTCCGCGGCGACACCTTCGATCTTTACTTAAAGTAATCGGGGTACCCCCTTGCCATTCTCAGGATAATGTTCTATTTTAGAAGGCGCGCACCGACTCTACTAGATTCAACCTGAATGAAAATCCTACGGCAAAAACCACTGTTCTTCCACGGCCGGGTCAAACCCTCCAGCCTAACCGCTGAATGGCAACCCAAACGGCCGGTCACCACGGATATAGCCGTACCCTCTCTCGAACGTATAAAGGCGCTGGGTTCCACCGGGAATATGGACGACTACGAAAAGCGAAAGCTCGGCATCTTCAACCAGCTCAATTTCTTCCAGCTCATCACCGGTATCATCATCCCCATCGCCGGCGCCATCAGCAACCGCCGCTTCCCCCTCATCGCCTGGATCGTCGCCTCGCTGCCCGCCCTGATCAGCATCACCGTCCTCGTGCTCAACGCAAGACGCCGCTATGACCTGGCGCAGATCGCCTACTTTGTCTGCTACCCCATCGCCACCAGCATCGTCTACATCTGGGGGATCAATATGGGCGTGGAGCTCTCCTTCATCCTCTATGGCATCCTCGGCGTGTTCTTTATCCACGACATCAGCCAGATGCTCTTCGCGCTCTGCCTCTCCATGGTCAGTTATTTTGTGCTGGCCGTGGTGTGTAAGAATTATACTTACCAATTGGCTACCGCCAATATCTTCTTCTATGTGTTCAACCAGCTGCTCGCCATCGGCTTCATCTTCTACGGTCTCTTCCTCATCAAAAAAGAGAATGCCGGTTATCAACACAGCATCCTCCAGCAAAAGGAAGAGCTCGCCGCCAATGGCCGCCTGCTCCAGCAACAGACCGACGAGCTGACCCTCATCAACGCATTCAAGAACCGTCTCTTCTCCATCATCGCCCACGACCTCAAATCCCCCGTCTACGCCCTGCGGAATCTCTTCCGCAACATGCAGCAGTACGATCTGCCCGCCGAAGAGATAAAGGGGATGGTGCCCGAGGTCGTCAACGAGCTGACCTATACGACAAGCCTGATGGAAAATCTGCTCCACTGGGCCCGAAGCCAGATGCAGGCCGACACCGTCAAGCCGCAGCGGATCGCCGTCTCCGAACTCATCTCGGAAGTAGTGCGGCTCCTGCGCCTCCAGGCGGACGCCAAACAAATCAGCGTTACCTATAAAGAAGACGCCTCCATCGCGGCCTTCGCCGACAGGGACATGATCAACCTCATCCTGCGCAACCTGCTCTCCAACGCCATCAAATACACGCCTGAAAAAGGTTGTATCGAGGTCGGCGCCCGCCGCGACGCCGCCGGTACCGCCATCTTCGTAAAGGACACCGGCATGGGCATCCCGCCCGACGCGCTGGAAAAGATACAGCAAAGCAATTTCTATACGACAAAAGGCACCGCAGGCGAAGCCGGCACCGGTCTGGGCCTCATGCTTTGCAAAGAGTTCGTCGCCCGCAACGGCGGCGCCCTCTCCATCGACAGCTTTCCCGGCAAAGGCAGTACCTTTACGTTCACACTACCATCTGATGAAAATTCTACTCTGGTCGGTCGGAAAGAACAATGACCCCTATGTAAAGCCAGGCATCGACGACTTCACCCGGCGAATTACCCGCTATTTCCCCTGCGAGTGGGAGCTCATCGCGCCCCCCAAAAACGCCACGAAAAAGAACGAAGGCGAAGGTATTCTTCAAAAGCTTACCAAAGACGACTACCTCGTCGCCCTCGATGAACGGGGGAAGCAGATGACTTCCGAAGGACTCGCGCAATTCCTCCAGGCCCGCGCCAACACCGGCGGAAAGAATCTCGTCTTCCTCATCGGCGGCGTATATGGCCTCGACGAATCGGTTCTCGCCCGCGCGGACTACCGGTGGTCCCTCTCGCAGCTCACCCTTCCCCATCAACTGGTGCGGCTCGTTCTCACCGAACAGCTATATCGCGCCTGCACCATCCTGCGAAATGAAAAATATCACCATGCGTGAGGGAATTTCACTATCTTTAAGCCGCTAAAAATCGCACCCCAAAAAGCAACCAGATGACAAGCTACACGGTGATCATCGTCGTCATTACCTCTCTCATCTCCTTTATAGCATTTAACAATATCAAATTAATGGATACGCTGATCTTCTGGCCCCCGGCCGTAAGCATGCGTCATCAGTATTGGCGGTTCATCACCTGCGGCCTCATCCACGCAGATTTCATGCACCTCCTGTTCAACATGTTCACCCTCTACTTCTTCGGTCGCGGACTGGAGAACCTGTACATGGGTGAACTGGGGCTACAGCATTATTACTTCCTGATCCTATATTTTCTTGCCCTCATTTTCTCCAACATCCCCACCTACCTCAAAAGAAAAGATGATTACAACTACCGTTCCCTGGGCGCATCCGGCGCAGTATCCGCTGTCATGTTCGCGGTGATCCTGATCAGGCCATGGGAAAAACTCTATCTCTACGCCAGCATCCCCATGCCTTCTCTGCTTTTCGCCGTGCTGTTCATTGGATATTCGGTATACATGTCAAAACGGGGCGGGGACAATGTCAACCACGATGCACATCTCTGGGGAGCCGTCTTCGGCATCGTCTTTACGGTGGCCGTCGACCATGACTCCCTTGGTAATTTCATCAACGCGCTGCGTCATCCACAGTTCTGATCCACTCGATCTTCAACACGGCCCTGGTGCCCGGTCCGACCTTCCAGCGATCGTCGATCCGGCGGCCCACCACCCAGATCAGCTTCTTGTCCATCTCGAGTACCCATACCCGCTCCTTTTCGGCCATCGACACCTTCGTGTCGATCAGGAACCGCGCCACCTTCTTCTTCTTTCGCAACCCCAACGGATAGAAATAATCCCCCGCCTTCCACCGTCGCAGCAGTAAAGGGTAACCGATCTTTCCCGCATCCAGCAACGCCACGTTCGGCCCCTGGTCGAGAGTCTGTAGCGCTTCCACGCTCAGTCGCAGCTCGCCTTCGGCAAAAACCACAGCCGCCTGCCCTTCCTCGATCAAAATATGGGCGGGTTCTTCCTGAGCCAACGGCGCAACGATCAACCAGTTTCGATTCTTCAAAACCCGGTGCGTCTTGGACCCCACATATCGCCCCGTGGAACTATCCATCAACGCAACGATCTCTCCCGCCTGCTTCGGTGAGAACCCGAAGGGTTCGAACAGCTCATACACCAACGTCAGCAAGGGCGTCTCCTTACGCAGTTTCTCAACCGGTATATGCACCTCGTTCCCCCGGTATTCCAACAACCTCTTCAGCCGCTCATCGATCGCCCGCCGGTACACCTGTTCGATATCCCTGAACCGCTCCAGGTTATCCGCCAGGTTATCCGCGGCCGCCGGGTAAACCTGCTCCACCAGCGGGATCAGCCGGCGCCGGAAAAAATTCCGCGTATATTTATCAGATTCATTCGAACTGTCCTCCACCCACTGCAAGCCGGCCGCGACAGCAAACGTCCGCAATTCCTCCTTATGAGCAAACAACAACGGTCGAACGATATTCCCCTGCTTCGGCAGCATCCCCCGCATCCCCGCGATCCCCGTCCCCTTGAAAAAATGCATCAGCATCGTTTCGATATTGTCATCGAGATGATGCGCCGTTACGATCCAGCGCGCCGCCCCCTCACGGATCATCGACTCAAACCACCCATACCGCAGTTCCCTCGCCGCCGCCTGGATCGAAACCTTGTGCGCCTCCGCATACACCGTCGTATCGAATCTTTCCACGCACACCTCCCCGTATCGCTCCCCAAGGCCTTGAACAAACTCCTCATCCCGCTCACTCTCGCTGCCCCGCAGCTGAAAATTGCAATGAACGATGACCAGACCGAACCCCGAGCGGTGACACAACTCCGCAAGCACCACCGAGTCCAGCCCGCCACTGACGGCCAACAATAACCTCTCCCCGGAAGCAAACAACTTCTCCCGTGCAATAAATTGGTTGAATTTCTCCAGCAATTCCATTCCGGCAAATCTAGCTCAATTCATCATAAGCCCCTTGCAATTCATTATAAGCCCGCTTCTCGCCCGCCGCCTTCGCCGCCTCCATGCCCTTCCGGTACCATTCCAGCGCCAGCTCCTCTTCTCCCAAACTCTCCAACAGCTTCCCCAGATGGTAATAGCTGCCCACTGCCGCAGGGTCCTGCGCCAGCAGCTCCTCCCAGATCCGCCTCGCCATCGTGACATCCCCGAGCTTTACATACTCCAGCGCCAACGCATGCCGGACGAACGAGTCGGTCGGGTCTTTTTCAAGGAATTCCTTCAATTTTTCGATCCGGTTCATTATCTTTGTTTTAGTTGCATAAACAACTTACCAATGAAGATATTAGTCTGCATCAGTAAAACGCCGGACACCACGGCAAAGATTGCTTTCTCGAACAATAATACGACCTTTTCCGGGGACGGGGTCCAATGGATCATCAACCCCTACGACGAATGGTACTCGCTTGTACGGGCGATCGAGCTGAAAGAGAAAGACCCCTCCACTGGCATTCATCTGATAACGGTCGGTACAGCCGACGTCGAGCCCATCATCCGAAAGGCCCTCGCCATCGGCGGGGACGAAGCCATCCGGGTCAATCTCGACAGCGCCGATCCCTACACCGTCGCGGCGCAGATAGCCGAAGTCGCCAAACAGGGCGGTTATGATCTCGTCCTCACCGGCAAAGAGACCATCGACTACAATGGCTCGGCCATCGGCGGCATGGTTGCCGAACTCCTGGACCTTCCCTATATTTCCCTCGCGACGAAATTCGAGTTGAACGGAACCACGGCCACCGTCGCCCGCGAGATCGAAGGCGGCGAAGAGGTCGACGAAGCGGCCTTGCCCCTCGTCGTTAGCTGCCAGAAAGGCGTAGCCGAACAACGCATCCCCAATATGAAAGGCATCATGGGCGCCCGCACAAAACCCCTCAAGGTGGTCGAGCCCATCGCGACGCAGCCGCTGACGAGCATCGTCTCCTTCGAGCTGCCCCCCGCAAAAGCCGGCGTCAAGCTGGTCTCACCCGATCAACCCGAAGAACTCATCCGCCTCCTCCACGAAGAAGCCCGTGTATTTTAAACACACTAACAAAATTGCCATGTCTGTATACATCTTTATAGATCACTCCGAAGGTCACGTAAAAAAAGCGGCTCTCGAAGCCCTATGCTACGGCGCAGCCATAGCGTCCCAGCTCAATACTACAGCAGAAGGAATTCTCCTGGGAACCATTTCCACCGACCCGGCCGATCTGGGCAAGTATGGAATAAAGAAAGTCCACCATGCCGCACAGGAAAGCCTAAACGCCCTCGACGCCCAGGTAGACGCAAAGATCATCGCCGACTTTATGAGCGCCGCCGGCAACAGCGTCCTCATCTTCTCGCATAACACCACCGGGAAGGCCATCGCCCCCCGCATAGCCGCCCGCTGCAAAGCCGGGCTGGTCACCGGCGCAATCGCCCTGCCCGATACCAGCAACGGCTTCGTCGTTAAGAAGACCGTCTTCTCGGGGAAAGCCTTCGCCAACGTATCATTGAACACCCCCATAAAACTTATCGCGCTCAACCCGAATGCCTTCGCCGTAAAGGAAGGGGAGGGCAAGGCCGAAATAGTGCCCCTCACCGTTTCAGCCCCTGCGCCAAAAGTCAAAGTGGTCTCCGCCACCGCAGCTACCGGGCATGTTCCCCTCACCGAGGCCGAACTGGTCGTCAGCGGCGGCCGGGGCCTCAAAGGCCCCGAAAACTGGGGCATGGTCGAAGAACTGGCCTCACTGCTGGGCGCCGCCACCGCCTGCAGCCGTCCTGTCGCAGACGCCCACTGGCGCCCGCACAATGAACACGTCGGCCAAACCGGCATAGCTATTGCACCCAATCTCTATATTGCCATCGGTATCTCCGGCGCCATCCAGCACCTGGCCGGAGTGAACCGGAGCAAGGTCATCGTTGTTATCAACAAAGACCCCGAAGCCCCCTTCTTCAAGGCCGCCGACTACGGCATCGTAGGCGACGCATTCGAAGTGGTGCCAAAAATGATTTCTGCTGTGAAGAAACTGAAGGGAAAATAACGCAAAAAAATCCCTACTTTCGCGTATTATTCTTATGAAGAAGATCGAATTGGAAATAGTGGCGCTTTCGCATAGCATCACTCAAACACACTCCTATGCAGTCGTGCTCGGGGAGGTCAATGGTCTACGCCGTCTTCCCATCGTTATTGGGGGGTTTGAGGCCCAGGCGATTGCCGTAGCGCTGGAAAAAATGCATCCCAGCCGCCCCCTTACCCACGACCTCATGAAGAATTTCATGAGCGCCTTCACGATCGATCTGCAGGAGATCATCATCTGCGACCTGCAAGAAGGCATCTTCTACTCCAAGCTGGTCTGCGTCAGCGAACACGATACCGTCGAGATCGACTCCCGCACCAGCGACGCCCTCGCCCTCGCCGTCCGCTTCGGCTGCCCCATCTTCACTTATGAACATATCCTCGACAGCGCCGGCATCCTCATGGAGGACAGCAGCAACAAAAAGAAGAAGTCGAGCCCCACGGCAACGGTCTCCACAACGGATAGCGGCACACGCGAAGACCTGAAGGTGCTGTCCATGGACGATCTAACCTCCCTGTTGAACGAAGTGCTGGAACAGGAAGATTATATTCGCGCCATCGCCATCCGCGATGAGATCAACAGCCGGCGAAAAACCCGCTGATGGTTTCTTTCCCCAACTGCAAGATCAACCTCGGCCTACGCATCCTTCGTAAGCGATCCGATGGCTACCATCATCTATCCACCGTATTCTACCCTCTCCCGCTAAAGGATGTCCTGGAAACCCTGCATGCACCCTACCCCGGTTTTACGGCTTACGGTATCCCCATCCCAGGCAAGGACAATATTTGCGAAAAGGCCGTTGACTTGTTAAAAGCCGACTTCCCTGCCCTGCCCGACATCCAGATCCATCTTTATAAGAATATCCCGATCGGCGCCGGCCTCGGCGGCGGCTCCGCCGACGGCGCCTTCACCCTCCTGGCCCTCAACCGCCAATTCCACCTCGGCCTCGATAACCCACGCCTCCTGGACTACGCCGCAAAGCTCGGGAGCGATTGCCCCTTCTTTATCCTCAATACGCCTTGTCTCGGCACTGGACGCGGGGAGAAGTTGGAGCCCATTACCCTCGATCTGTCCGCTTACCGTTTCGTCCTCGTCAACCCCGGCATCCATATCAGCACCGCCCAGGCCTTCTCGCTCTGTACGCCCCGCGAAGAGGGATCATCCCTCCGGGACATCGTCCAGGCCCCGGTCTCCACCTGGGCCGGGCATCTTCACAACGACTTCGAAGAACCCGTCTTCCAGCTCCATCCCCAACTGCGCAGTATAAAGGACACCCTATACGCCCAGGGCGCCGTCTACGCCTCCCTCACGGGCAGCGGCTCCTCCATCTACGGCATCTTCGAAAAGACCCATACCCCCAATAGCTTGCCCCTTTCCTGGAATTATCGTATCTTGCCCTAATGTCGTTCCTTAGCAAAAATCTAGACTTTCTCGACCACCCTCAGTTAGCAACGGCAACTAACTGATTATCATCTATTCACTTTCTTTATCTCAACTTTTATGCAAGCGACGACCACCCTCTCGGCCCGGTCCCTCCATTACCTGGAACTGGAAGAAAAATATGGCGCCCACAATTACCACCCCATCCCCGTCGTCCTCGACCGCGGCGCAGGAGTCCATGTATGGGATATAGATGGCCGCCGCTATTATGACTGTCTCAGCGGCTATTCCGCCGTCAACCAGGGCCACTGTCATCCCCGGATCGTCGCCGCCCTGCAGGAGCAGGCGGCCCGCCTGACACTCACCTCCCGCGCTTTCCACAGCGACCTCCTCGGGGAGTATGCCCGGTATATCACGGAGTATTTTGGTTATGACAAGGTCCTGCCCATGAACACGGGCGTGGAAGCGGTGGAGACCGCACTGAAGCTCTGCCGCCGCTGGGCCTACCAGGTAAAAGGAGTTTCCGCGGATAAGGCTCTGATCGTCGTCTGTTCGGGCAATTTCCATGGTCGCACCACCACGGCCATTTCCTTCAGTACCGACCCCGATTCCAACCGCGACTTCGGTCCTTATACACCCGGCTTCCTCGTGATCCCGTATAACGACTCGGCCGCCCTCGCCAGGGCCCTGGCCGATCCAAACGTAGCCGGCTTCCTCGTCGAACCCATCCAGGGCGAGGCAGGGGTCATCGTTCCCGATGAAGGATATCTCCACATTGCCAAACGCCTCTGCGAAGCCGCAAACGTCCTGTTCATCGGCGACGAGATCCAAACCGGCCTCGGTCGCACCGGCCGGCTGCTCGCCTGCGACCATGAGTCGGTCCGGCCCGATATCCTCATCCTCGGCAAAGCGCTGAGCGGCGGCATGCTCCCCGTGTCCGCTGTGCTGGCGGACGATCCGATCATGCTTACCATCCGTCCCGGCGAGCACGGCTCCACCTACGGCGGCAACCCGCTGGCCTGCAAGGTGGCCATGGCGGCGCTCGACGTGCTGAAGCAAGAGCGGCTGGCGGAGAACGCAGCCGTCCTCGGCGAGCTGTTCCGCAAGGAGGTCCGCAACCTCCATTCGCCCTACATCGCCCTCGTCCGGGGCAAAGGCCTGCTCAATGCGATCGTCATCGCCCATCCGCGCCCCGACGCCGCCTGGGAACTCTGTCTCGCTCTCAAGGAGAATGGACTGCTCGCCAAGCCGACGCATGGCGACAAGATCCGTCTCGCCCCGCCGCTCGTCATCACCCGGGAGCAGCTGCTGGAATGCGTGGAGATCGTAAGGACCAGCCTCGCCGTGCTGGAAAAACATTGATCCGGCGCTCCGCGCGAAATCCCTAATTTTACCGCATGCACCAGATCGACACGTCCATCCCCCACGGCCATACCGAGCAGCATATGCGCAGCAGCGAAATACTCACGGACATCGTCATCGGCATGTCCGATGGCCTCACCGTTCCCTTCGCACTGGCTGCCGGTCTCAGCGGCGCCGTCAGCGAGGCCCATATCAATCTCATATGGATCGCCGGCCTCGCCGAGATCGCAGCCGGCTCCATCGCCATGGGCCTGGGCGGATATCTCGCCGGTAAGACGGAGATCGATCACTATAATTCCGAGCTGAAAAGAGAATACGACGAGGTGGAAAGGGTCCCCGATAGAGAAAAAGAAGAAGTCCGCGAATTCTTCTCCGGCCTGGGCCTCAGCCGCGAAGTACAGGATCAGGCGGTCGATGAAATGACGAGGGACAAGGAGAAATGGGTGGACTTCATGATGAAATACGAGCTGGGTCTCGACAAGCCCGATCCCCGGCGCGCCCGAAAAAGCGCCTTCAACATCGGCTTCTCCTATGTCGTCGGCGGCCTCATCCCGCTAAGCCCCTATTTCTTCGTCTCCGACGGCATCGCCGGCCTGCGCATCTCGGCGGCCATCACCCTTTGTTGTCTGTTCGTCTTTGGATATTTCAAGAGCAAGCTCACGGGCGTCAACCCCATCGCCGGCGCCATCCGCGTCATGGTTATCGGCGCCCTCGCCGCCGGTTGCGCCTTCGCGGTAGCCCGGCTTATTCAGAGCTGACATCCTGCCTTATTTTAATATCCGGCAGCAATGTTGCCACCAGCGCAAGGATCGTCCCGCCAAACATCAGGAACAGACCCAGTCGTTTCTCGGGGCATTCCCCCCGGTAACAGGCCGTGTATAAATAATAGCACTTGAATCCCCACGCAACCCCCACCGCCGCCACGAATAGATTGGCGCGCTTTGCCCACACCTTCGGGATGAGGAAGAACACGATCTCCACCACGCTAAAGAACAACAGCACCTTCCCCGGCCGCCCATAACGGTTCTGCTCCGAGAAAAAACCCGTGAACTCCTTCTGCAGCACTGGGAAATAGGCCCAGGGCATAAAGCTGGCGACGATCACCAGCACGGCCGCCGCTATCCCGATCCATTGAGAATTTTTCATGCCGCGAAGATACCGTATCTTATTGTACCAAAACTAACACTACACATGCAGAAGCTCCTCCCCACCCTCGCCGGGCTCGTCCTCGCCATAAGCCTCCAAGCCCAAAAAATTAATGACGCGTCCACCATCGACAAGCTCAAAGAACAGGCTCGCGCCGCCGTCGCCGCCAATCCAAAAGGCGTACAGGAAATGGTCGACCAGATCTTCAGCTATGGCGAACTGGGTTTCCAGGAGATCGAGACCTCCCGCTACCTCACCGACTTCCTCACCAAGCATGGCTTCACCGTCGAGAAGGGTGTTGCCGGCATTCCCACCGCCTGGATGGCCCGCTGGGGCAGCGGCAGCCCCGTCATCGCCCTCGGCAGTGACATCGACTGCATCCCCAAAGCCTCGCAAAAACCCGGCGAAGCCTTCAAAGACCCGATCGTCGAAGGCGCCCCCGGCCATGGAGAAGGCCATAATTCCGGTCAGTCGGTGATCATCTTCGCCGCCATCGCCGTGAAAGAGTTGATGGAAAAGAACCATATCCCCGGCACCCTCGTCATCTGGCCCGGCGTAGCCGAAGAGCTGGTCGGCAGCAAAGCCTGGTATATCCGCGATGGCTATTTCAAGAATGTCGACGCCTGCATCTTCACCCACGTAGGGCACGACTGGAACTGCAACTATGGTGATCCCGGTATGAACGGGCTCGTCTCCGTCAAATTCTCCTTCGATGGCGATGCCGCCCACGCCGCCGGCGCGCCCTGGCGTGGGAAAAGCGCACTCGACGCGGTGGAGCTGATGGATGTGGGCTGGAATTTCAAACGCGAGCATCTGAAACCGACACAACGCTCGCACTACGTCATCACCGACGGCGGCGACCAACCCAATGTCGTGCCTTCAAAGGCCTCGGTCTGGTACTATTTCCGGGAACGGAACTATGACGACATCAGCAGCATGTACGCCGCCGGGATCAACATCGCCAAAGGAGCGGCCCTGATGACCGATACAAAAGTCAGCTGGCAGATCCAGGGCACGGCCTGGCCGGGGCATTTTAATAAGGCGATGGCCCTGGCGATGTACGCCAATATAAAGAAGGTTGGTTATCCCCAATGGACAGACGCCGATCAGCAGCTCGCCCTCGCCGTCCAAAAGCTTGTCGAGGCCCCCAAGACCGACCAGGAAGGCAAACCCATCCACGGCCTGCCCACTCATCTTGATACCCTCAAAGGATCGGTGCCCTTCTCCTGGGGCGGCGGCTCCGATGACATCGCCGACATCTCCTGGAACGTGCCCACCATCGATCTCTATTACCCTGCCAATATTCCCGGTACCAAGGGCCACCACTGGGCCGACGCGATTGCCATGGCCACGCCGATCGCTCACAAAGGCAGTCTCTACGGCGCCGAAGTCACCGCCATGACCCTGATCGATCTTTTCACCAATCCCCGCGTCCTCGCCGATGCAAAGGACTACTTCAATAATGTGCAGACAAAAGAGGTCAAATACAAACCCTTTATCACAAAGGACGATCCCCCCGCCATCAACCTGAACAAGGAGATCATGGAACGCTACCGCGAGCAGATGCGGAAATATTATTACGATCCCTCGAAATACAAAACCTATCTCGAACAGTTGGGGATCACGTATCCGACGCTAACCCCGCCGGCCAAATAACCCGTCGGGGCAGCCTCGCAACAAGGCCGCCCCGCCCCCCTGCGGCCGGCTCAGTCCGGTCGCTTTATCTTCTTATATAGAAAAAGCTGCCACTTCTCTTCAGCCACCCCCGCCTGGTCCATCTCGGACCGCGACAAAGCGAAGAAAAGATCGGACAGGCGGTTGATGTAGGCCAGGATATAGTCCTCCACGGCATCCTCTTTCATCAGGCTTACCAGCGTCCGCTCGCCGCGCCGCATCTGCGTGCGCACCACATGGCAAAGCGCCGAGATCTCATTGCCGCCCGGCAGCAGGAAATAGTCCGAAGGGGAGGTCATCGCCGCCTCCAGCTCATCGATCCACCGCTCACAGAAGTCCGCTCCATCCGTCGGCCGCGGATTGCTGTTCTCCTTCTTGCAGTCCGATGGCCGCGCGAGGTGCGACATCATGTCCATCATATCCTTCTGGATGCGATGCAGGTTCCCTTGCCAGGGATGCTCCGCGCCCAGCTTCGCCCGCAGCAACCCGATCGTGGAGTTCACCTCGTCCAGCGTCCCCACACATTCCACCCGGGTATCGTCCTTGTCGACGCGTTTTCCGCCAAACAGGGCCGTCTGCCCCTTGTCGCCTTTTTTTGTATAGATCTTCATATTTTCCTGATTACTTTTTCCCGCTCCTTCCGCCGTTCCCATTCCAGCAGTTCCAGTTCCAGCCGATCATAAAACCCGTCGGTATAGCCGACGCAGAGATAGGCGACCAGCCGATGACCCGCGGGCGCACCCAGCAGTTGCCGCACGCGCTCCGCATCGAGGATGCTCAACCAGCCGATGCCCACATTCAATGATCGCGCCATCAGCCACATGTTCTGAACCGCACAGACAACGCTGTACAACCCCACTTCTTCCATCTGCGTTTGTCCAAGGACCGGCCCGCTCGGCGGAACATAGAACACCGCAATATTCAACGGCGCCTCCAGGATGCCCTCCAACTTCAACCGCGCATATTCCGCTCCCCGTCCCGCAAACATCGCCATAGCAGCCTCATTGGCCCCATCAAAACTATCCCGCACCTTTTCCCGCGTCGCCCGGTCCTCGACCAGTACAAACTCCCAGGGTTGCGAAAATCCTACCGACGGCGCATGCAATGCCGCATCCAGCAACCGGTCCACCACCTCCGCCTCCACTGGCTTGTCCACAAACCGGTTCCCCCGAACATCCCGCCGATGCCGGATGATCTCCCATAACGCCTCGGCCTCCGCCGCAGTAAAAGTCCGTCCTTCCATCATAACGAAATTTGCCGCAGCGAATATACCGCCTCCGCCCCACTTATTTCACGGCACCGGCCATTTCTTATCTACCGCCCGCGGTATAAAGAATCCCTTGATGCAATTGGGATTACAGACGCAAATTTGAATATGACTCTTATCGTAAAATCCAGCCGTTGGATAAAGCGGCTTCCCTTCTATAAAAACACCGCTTACCGAGTCGAACGGCGTTCTTTTACGGCGCGACCGAAAGTGAACATATTCGATCATCCCGCGCAGATGCTCGCGCAACCCCGTATCGAGCCCGCCATAATACACATTTGAACTGAAATCGGCCCGCAACGCAGTCGCATATTGCCAGCCGTCATCGCCATGTCCTTCGATCATAAACGTAAATTGGAATAAATATACTCCAGGTCGATATTCGCCCGGATATGCTCCGACAGCCGGTCATACTGCCGTTCCCGGAAAGCCCGGTAGTCCGGAATGTCCACCCCCAATACCTGCTTCACCACGGCCTGGTTGTCCAGGATCCCATGCATATAGGTACCCCAGCACCGCTCCGAAAGCCAGTACCCATCCCCCTCATCTCCCAATACCACCGGAAAGTTCACCGGCCGCCCGGCCCGCCGATCCGAGGCCGCCGAAGCACCAGCACCCCGTCGATCCAAAGCCTCAGACCCGCCAGCAAGCCCACCCCCAACCCCATCCACCATCGTCTGGCCCATATGGATCTCATACCCCTCACACACCGGCCCCTCCTCCCCAAACCGAAACCGCCTCCTCACCGTCGTCTTCTCCTTCGACAACACCGTATGCACCGGCAAAAGCCCCAGCCCGCTCACCGTCTGCGCCTCCCCCTCCACCCCATGCGGATCGGCAATCGTCAATCCCATCATCTGGTACCCCCCGCAGATACCAATCACCGACACTCCCGCTTCCGCCGCAGCAATGACGGCCTTGTCAACACCCAGCTCGCGCATCGTCAGCAGATCGCCGATAGTATTCTTCGTCCCCGGCAACACGATCACCGACGCCTCAGCCAGCTCGACCGGGTCATCGGTATAGTAAACATGCAGTCCACCGGCTCTTTCCAACGCCGCAAAGTCGGTGAAATTCGAAAGATGGGGCAGTCGGACGATCGCGACGTTGACAGCGCCGGGCCTATGCACCGCATGCTTCTGCCGCAGCACCACCGAATCCTCCTCTTCGATATGGATGTCTCGGTAATAAGGCAGCACCCCTGCGACAGGAACGCCAGTCAGTTCCTCCAGCTGTCGCCGCCCATCGACGAACAACCGGGCGTCACCCCGAAATTTGTTGATGATCACTCCACGGATCAGGGCCTTCTCTTCCGGCGGCAGCAGGGCCAGCGTTCCATAAACGGAGGCGAATACCCCACCCCGGTCGATATCGGCAATGAGATAGACGTCCGCGCCGGTGTGCAGGGCCATCCGCATATTGGTAATGTCACGTTGCCGCAAATTCAGTTCGGAAATACTGCCTGCCCCCTCCAGTACAACCGGATTGAATCGCCGGGCAAGCCGGTCATAGGCCTGCCTCACCTCTTCCCACAACGCCGCCCGGTCCCGCCCCATAAAATAGTCATAGGCAGATTGACTCCCCGCCGGTCGCCCATGCAGCACGAGTTGCGCATGGCTGTCGCCGGTAGGTTTGAGCAACACCGGGTTCATATCGCTATGACAGGGGATACCCGCAGCTTCGGCCTGCACGGCCTGTGCCCGGCCGATCTCCAGGCCTTCGGGAGTAACATAGCTGTTCAGAGACATATTCTGCGCCTTAAACGGCGCAGGACGCCAGCCGTCCTGCGCGAGGATGCGGCAAAAACCCGCGGTGATGACGCTCTTGCCGACATCGGAAGCAGTACCAACAAACATCAGGGGCCGGAGAAGAGGTCGCATAGTCAAAATTAAGGTTGTTCGACGAACACCGGCGCCCCGGTCAGCACTTCCAGTCTCGCCCTCACCCCGGCCACCCGCTCCGGCGGGACCAGCATCCCGGCAAATGTTCCGGAATGCGCGACCATCAGCCCACACCGGTGCTCCGCCGCCCGCAGGAACCTGCGAAGCAACCAGTCATAATATCGCCCCAGCCCCGGTGTCCAGGGCCGGCAAACACTCCCGGTATCGACGGCCCGTTCCGGCGCGGCATCAAAATACAGGAGGGTCATTGGGGGAACCCCGATCCGCCGGCCAACGACGCCGGCCTGTTGATAAAAAAGGAGAATATCGTCCGAAAGACAGGGATCGGAAGGTTCCACCCGCGCGGCAAGGCAATAAAGCTCCGCGGCTGACAAACCCATTTCCAGGTAGCCATTGACAAGCGAAAGCACAATCAGAACGTCGGTGCTGCTGGAGGACAGCCCCTTCCCCCGCGGGATATTGCTCCGCAGGCAGATCCGTTTGCTTTCTAAGCGCCGATCCGTCCCGCCCAAAAGAAGCGACAAGGCCCGGCCATCCGACAAAGTCCCCTGCATCAGCTCCCCGATCCGGGCGTATATTTTACAAGAGTAATCCATTGACAGGCCGTAAAAATAGTAGTTTTACAGCTATGCCCGGATTTTCTCATTTCATCATCGCCGCCCCGCACAGCGGCGCGGGAAAAACAACGGTCACCCTCGGCCTCCTGCGCGCCTTAAACAACCGCGGCCTTAACATCCAGCCCTTCAAATGTGGACCCGATTTCATCGATCCGCTCCATCACAGCGCCGCCGCCAACACACCCGGCATCAATCTCGACCTATATATGATGAGCCCGGCGCATATCCGTGAGCTCTATCAAAGAAACACCCGGAAAGCAGACGTCGCCATAACGGAAGGGGTCATGGGCCTTTTTGACGGGGCCCAAAAAAGAGAAGGCAGCAGCGCCGATCTGGCCGCTCTGCTGCAACTTCCTGTGATACTCATCCTGAACGCAAAAGCCATGGCCTATTCCGCCGCTGCCCTTCTCTATGGACTGAAGAATTTCGACCCGGCCCTTCGCATCGCCGGCGTCATCTTTAATTTCGTGGATACCGCAACGCACTATCAGCTGCTAAAAGAAGCCTGCGATGACGTGGGCATCCCTGCCCTGGGCCACCTGCCCGCCAACAAACACCTGCACATCCCCTCCCGGCATCTCGGCCTCGACACCGCCAACGCCGAGGACGCGATCCAGGCCGCCGCGCGGCACATCGAAGAACATCTCGACCTCGACGCCATCCTGGCCGCAACGCGTACCAGTCGTCCGGCCCCTGCCGGCAATTCAGCGTCAAGCGAACCCAAAGCACAGCCCACCGCACCGGCCAACCCCGGCAAAAAAACCATCCTCGTCGCCCGCGACGCCGCCTTTCTTTTCCTCTATCCCGAAAACCTCCGCCGCCTCGAAACATACGGCCGGATCATCTTCTTCAGCCCGTTAAAAGACACTCATCTCCCACCAGCCGACATCCTCTACCTCCCCGGCGGTTACCCCGAGCTGTACCTCGACCAACTCTCCAACAACCAATCCCTCTGGCACGACATCCGAACCTTTGCCGCGAACGGCGGCCGCATCCTCGCCGAATGCGGCGGCATGATGGTCCTCGGTCATAGCATCATCGACGAATCCGGCAAGACCTGGCCAACAGCCGGCCTGGTCGACATCGCCACGACAATAAAAGATAAAAAGCTCACCCTTGGTTATCGAACGCTCACACTCAACAACCAAATCCTCAAAGGCCACGAATTCCACTATTCACAGTTCACCAACAACCCAACCGGGACAAAGAACATCGCCATCCACAACGCCCGCGGACAAGAAATACCCGCGCCGGTCTTCTACCGGCAAAATCTCTTCGCAAGCTATATGCACTTTTATTGGGGGGAATCGCCCGGCCCGCTCGAAGCCTGGCTGGAGGGTTAAATGCTAATTCAATTGCAGCTGGCCCATGGCCTTCTCCACCGCGTGATCCTTCAAATCCGGCAACGCCAGCCCTTCGGCCCTTACAACCGTAATATCACTCAGTCCGATAAAGGAAAGAATGAACCGCAGATAAGGCTCGATAAAATCCATCTGCTTCATCGGCCCTTCGGAATAAACGCCGCCCGTAGAGACCGCCAGATACACCTTCTTGCCCTTTTTGATAAGTCCCTCCGGTCCCTTTTCCGAATAGCTGAACGTTACACCCGACCGCACGATATGATCGATCCACGCCTTCAACGCCGAGTGGATGGAGAAATTATACATCGGTGCGCCGATCACAAGAACATCGGCCTCCTGGATATCTCCAATAGCCTCCTCGGAATGCCGGATCGCTTCCCGGTTCTTGTCCGTATGCAGCTCGGCAGGCGTATAAAACGAGGTTAGATGCGCTTCTTCCAGGTGCGGCCAATGCTGCTCCACCAGGTTCACCGTCTTCACGGTACTGCCCGGCTCGGCAGCCAGCAATTTCGCAATAATGGCTTCTCCCAACTGGATGCTGTATGAAGCCCCACCCCGGGGACTCGATACAATGTGTAAGATTTTTTTCATATGGCAAAGCTACCTACCTTTGCTATCCAGAAGATAGCAGTATCCCAAAGGATACTAGTATCCTGCAGGATACCGACCTAAACCAGGCTACTTTTCGGGCATAGCCCCAATCGCGTAAACCAAAAATCAATTGTATGCAAATCCACACCGAAGGCGTCCATTCGAAAGAGACCTGCTCCCAGGCCGCCAGCGCAATCCGCGACGCCCTTTACGTCATTGGCGGCAAATGGAAACTCCCCATCCTCATGACGCTGGCCAGTGGCCCGCAACGCTTCCGCGAATTACAAAAAATGCTGGAGACGATTACTCCAAAAGTCTTGTCGAAAGAACTAAAGGAACTCGAGTTGAACGAATTCATCAAACGCACCGTGCATCCCACCACCCCCGTTACAGTCGAATACAGCCTTACCCACTACAGCACTTCCCTCCAGAAAGTATTGATCGAACTCCGCGACTGGGGTTTCGCCCACCGCCAGCGTCTGAGGGCTTCCTTAAGAGCATCGAAAAGCGAGCAGGTACTGGAAGAAAAATAAATTGACCGCCGACTGTCCTGGTTATTCCGGCCCGTTAGCGTGCCTCAGCCCCGTTCACCGATCCCAAATATATTCCGGTTTAAGAAGGCATTCCGAAACTTCCCCCCCGGATCGTAGTGCCGTAACAAGGACTGAAAGTCTTTCATCCGCGGATACAACTCCGCCAGCCGCCCATGCGGCATCGTAAACAATTTCCCCCAGTGCGGCTTCGCATGAAAAGGCGCCAGCGCCTGCTCGATCTGCGGCAGCAGCCGGTGCACCGCCTCCCACTCCGGCTTCCAGGTAAAGTGTATCGCCGTACTATGCTGGTGCCCGCAAGGACTCATCCAGAAGTCATCGGCCGCGATAGAACGCACCTCGGTGATAAACAAATGCCGTGAGATGGATTCATGCAGCTTCTCCACTGCCATGATCGCCGCATAACTTTGTTCCCGCGGAACAAAGAATTCGGATTGCAGCTCCTTGCCGTTACTCGGGGTAAATCCCATTTTGAAATGCGGCAACCGCTCATGCCAGGGTCCCGGCACCCCCATCTGAGGCGTACAGTTCTCCGCGGAATTGGCCCGTATAGGATGCAGATCCTTCGTCGCCGAATGTGCGCTAAAGAATTCCGGCCTCGTCGCAAAATGCCCGTCCTCGCCCGCCCGGCTCTTGATCCAGACCTCGTTGATATTGCGGTTGCGCCAGTCCGTGAACAGGCTCACGCTATAGCCTGCGGCCATGATCTCATCGAAATGATGTTCCAGCTGCGCCATCGGCAGGTTCTCATAGACATACTGCCGTACCTGGTAGCTCGGCTGGATCGACAGCGTTATCTTCGTTACCACCCCGATCCCGCCAAGATGCACCACCGCGGCTAAGAACCGGTCCCCATCCCGATGCCGCGACAGATTGACCGTCTCCCCGGCCGCCGTGATAAATTCCATCCCCATTACCGCGCTCGATAAATTACCGTTGTGCACGCCCGATCCATGCGTGGCCGTTGCCACTCCACCCGCCACCGAGATATGCGGCAGCGACGCCAGGTTGTGCAGCGCATAACCGTTATCGTTGAGAAAAACGGCCAGCTCCCCATAGCGCATCCCCGCCTCCACCGTCACCGTATGATTGGCCTTGTCCAGCGCCACCACCTTGTTCAGCGCGCCCAGGGAAAGGAATTCATCCTTCGAATCGGCGATATCGTTAAAGCAATGCCGCGTGCCCAGCACTTTGAAATGAGGTTGGTTACGCACCCAACCCCGGATCTCCTCGATCGAGGCGGCCTTATGAAGCAAAGAACTGCTGTAGGTAAGATTCCCGGCCCAGTTGGTGATCTTTTCACCCTGGGCCCAGTCGACCAACGGAGACAAGGCGGAGCCGGCCATCATAACGGAAGATAGTTTTAGAAAGGTTCTTTTTTTCATATGGGGGCAATTAGAATGGGAACAAAAGATTTCACTCCCCCGCAACCTTCTCCGCCATCACAAGCCGGAGCGATTCCGAGTTGATGCAAAACCGCAGTCCGCTCGGCGGCGGTCCATCCGGGAACACATGTCCCAGGTGCGCATCGCAGGTACTGCAATCCACCTCGATCCGGATCATCCCATAGGAGGTGTCCTTATGATAGTTGATCACGTTGTTCTTTATCGGTTCCGTAAAACTCGGCCACCCCGTCTTCGAATCGAACTTGATCGTCGAGTCGAACAGCTCCGTTCCACAGCAGACGCAAACATACTTCCCCGGGTCATACCGGCTGCACAGCTCGCCCGAGAACCGCGCTTCGGTCCCTTTTCTCCGCGTGATCCGGTATTGCTCCGGCGTCAGCAACGCCTTCCATTCTTCGTCCGTCTTCTCCACCCGGCGATCCGGCGCCAGGTTCCCCTTGCTCGCAAGACTAACAACATCATTCCAGTTTAACATGGCCTTAATTTTTAGTGTGCTGCAAAGATACGAAGTCCGAACGCCACCGGTAATACTAACAATATTAGCATTTGGAAAAAATTCCGTATCTTGTGCCATGATGCTTTTCGATGAGACAGCGCTGTTCGATGAAGGAAAAAAGCGGTTCACAAACTTCGATCTCCCCGGTACCCATCTTCGACTTTGGGAGCAATTCTTCGACAAATCCGAGTCCGACAACTACTTCCGGGTGTTGAAAGAGACCACCCCCTGGCAACAACGGACCCGTAAAATGTACGACAAATGGGTGCTCGATCCCCGACTCACCGCCTGGTATGGCGGTCCGAACGGACTCGAATGGACGCCCGCGTTATTGGCCATAAAAGCCCGAGTAGAGCAGGAGTCCGGCATCGCCTTCAACCGCGTGTTGTTGAACTTCTACCGGGATGGCAACGATTCCGTGGCCTGGCACAGCGACACCCTCCCCGCCGATGGCAAACATCACCCCATCGCTTCCGTTACCTTCGGCGAGACCCGGGTTTTCAAGGTCCGGCCCAAAGCCAACAAAAAGTCGCCCTCTCTCGACATCCCCCTCACGCACGGCAGCTTCCTGCTAATGGCCGCCACCATGCAAGATGGCTACGAACACCACATCCCAAAAACATCCAAACCCATCGGCCCGCGCATCAACCTGACTTTCCGCATCTCGGATTCCACAAAACCCGTATATTACGTCAACGATACTGACCCATGCCCCCAAAACTCTGGAAATACTACCTCCAAGCCGCCCTCTACCCCCTGATCTTCAGCCTGCTGGCCACCACCGGTTGGTTGTTGTATGACCACCGCTGGGGCTCCCTTAGCAACTTCACCCACGAACAATTGGGCGGCGACCAGCTCGATCTCACCCTCATCCTCCTGTCCCTTGGCAACGGCCTCGTCCTGGCCGCGCTGACCACCCCGCTCTACTTCAATGCCTCGGCAAAGATCAGGAACAATCCCCTGGTCTCTCTGCTGTCCTGGAGCCTCCTCCCGATGCTCTGGCTCTTATACATCGGAACATATGTCGATGCCGACGACCTCGAGACCATCGCACTCCTTCTCACCGTAACCCTTCCTTATCTCATCGCCCATCCCTGGACCTTCAGCCGCTACCGCCGCGAGCTCAGCGATTCAAGGGCGGCTGCCCCAACACATCCGTCACCGTCACTCCCGGCAACACCCGGCGCACCGGAACATTGATCGCATATTTCTCACAAAACAGCAAGATCGCCGCATCGATCTCCTCCGCCGGATACCGCGAGGAAAAATGCCCCAGCACCAGCTGCCCGCTCCTCAGGCCGCTCACCATCTCCATCACCTCCTCCAGCGTGCTGTGCTTGTTTCCATAGGTCCGCGGTTTGATCTCCTCGCCGTTACCCAGGAAAGTCGCCTCATGGATCAGGATAGCCGTATCATTCCATTTCGACGAGCCCTCCTCCACCGGCGTATCCCCCGAATAGGCCAGGACCTTATCCCGCAATTCGATCGACAGGTTCTCCCGGCCTATCCGCTCCCCAGTTGTCGCAGCTCCTCGCCAGTAAGTCGAATTGCCGCGAAAAAGCCTCCAGCACAGGGAAAAACTTCGCATCCTTCGGATAGTACATCACCGGAAACCCCGGCCGCGCATTCAGCTGGTTGAATTGTATCAGCCCGGTAAGATGATCCCGGTCTGCGTGCGAAATAAAGGCATGATCTGTCTTCCGGCTCTTCTGCAGCAAGGCCGGGATCAGTCCGTCCCCCGCATCGAAGAGCACCCCCCACTCCTCCACAAAATACCAGGTCGAAAATAACGCCGTCGAATAGCCCGTAATAGTCAGTTGCATAGATACAAAGGCAGGATTCTTCACTCCCCGGGCGTCATCGGATCCGCCTCAGCCGCCCACCATTAACCTCCCCACTCCGATCCTTACACGGATCGCTCACCACCGTGAACGAGACCGAATCTTCCCCATAAAACTTCAAAAGATATCGACCCGCGACGGACATCCCGCAATTCTTATCATACAGCGAGATCGTATCCGCATTCAAAACATACCGGCCCTCATTCTCAGTAGAAGTAGCCGTATACACCTTGAACGCGCCGTCGGCACCGAAGTCGACCCATACCTTCCCGTTATCCGGTCCACCGGCAAACCAATGGCCGACAAGGGAAGGCGAAAAAAGCGGCATCGGCAATGCCATGATGAAGACAAAGGCGTAGAGAAGTTGTTTGACCATAAGCGGGAGTTTTAGTCAAAATAGCCGATTTCGAAAAGGCCCGAAGAAAATTTCGCTCAACGGCAACGTTTCCTCGCTGAATAACCCCATTCCCACGCCGGCCTGCAAGACGTTCCGGTACAGTATTTGCAACAGAGAGAAGAATCCAATTCAATATGAAAAACATCCTGTTCCTCAGCCTGTTACTGCTCGCCGCCTGCTCGAAGAAATCCTCCAACAGCCCGACAACCGGCGGCAATGATCCAAAAACACCCGATGGCAGCACTTCCGCCTGCGTGACCCAGCCTTCGGACGTAAATTCCCTAAGTATCTTTCCTTCCGACAACGCCTGGAACGCGGATATCTCCAATGTGGCCGTTGATGACAACAGCGCGCAAATTCTATCGGCTTATGCCGGCACCGGTCTGCACCCCGATTTCGGCAGCGGCCTATGGGATGGCGCGCCGATCGGCATCCCCTTTACAGTCGTGTGTGCAAGCCAGCCGAAGGTAAGCATCGTGTATCGCAAGAACAGCTATGACGGCAACTATGGCGACGAGAGCGACCCGGGTCCCTACCCGATTCCGCTCAACGCGCCCATCGAAGGCAACGCTACCGGTGACGCACACGTCATCGCCGTAGACAAAGACAACGGTATCCTGTATGAGTTATACAACGCCTCCATCAACAATGGCCATTGGGAAGCCTCCAGCGGCGCCGTCTTTCATTTCAATTCAGATGCCTTGCGGCCCGATGGATGGACATCCGCCGATGCCGCCGGTCTTCCCATCTTCCCCGGCCTCGTGCGTTACGACGAAGTCGCAAAAGGCGCCATCACCCACGCCCTACGCTTCACCCTCGCCAAAAACCATGTAAAGCCCGGCCACATCGCCCCGGCGCGTCACGACGTCGCCAGTACCGGCGGCCAATATTCGATTCCCTTCGGCGCGAAGATCCGGCTGAAAGCTTCTGTCGATATTACCGGCTATCCCGCAACCGTGCAGGTGATCCTCAAGGCAATGAAAAAATACGGACTGATCCTCGCCGATATCGGCAGCGACATGTACGTCTCCGGCGCCCCGGACAATCGATGGAATAACGATGATTTATCAACTCTAAACAAGATCAAGGCATCGGATTTCGAAGTAGTAAAATCCTAAAGGTGCTCCGACTATCGTCAACGCATTCTTTATATCTACCATGCTTTCATGAATACGCTCGAGGGACTCCACCCCGGCTTTCTTGAACTGGGGCCAGCCCTTATCCCACAACATCTGACCCAACTTGGGCACCGAAGGACCTCATGACCCTCGCCGGAACGCCCGCCACTACCGTATTCGCAGGAACATCCCGGGAAACCACCGATCCCGCCGCCACGACCGCATTTTCGCCAACGGTTACCCCCGATAGTATCGTCGCCCCCGCGCCGATCCATGCCCCGCGTCGTATCACAACCGGCTTGGCGATCAACGCCCTCCGATCCCCGGGATCCAACGGGTGACTCTCCGTCACAATATTCACCCTGGGTCCGATCTGGACATCGTCCTCGATGGTAATGCCGCCAAGATCCAGGAAAGAGCATGCATGATTGATGAATACGTTCTTGCCGATAATGATAAAGGCGCCCAGGTTGGTATAGAAAGGGGAAAACAAGGTGGTACTGGGGTCGATAGTGGCACCGATGATCTCGCCCAAAAAGAACCGAACCCGGTCCAGGTCGGTTGCCGTATTGAGTAGTTGAGATAGTCCCCTGGTCCTCTTCACTCCTTCAGTTATTTTATGATATTCGGGATCATCCATTCGGATCGGCTGACCTGACTGAAGCCGCTGAAAGATGTCCGGGGATGCAACATTGCGTTTCATGATACAAATTTCGCCGGAAACGCCGCGACCCCATTTATACACGATCTGGATTATTTTACCATTTTTGCTGTTTTTGACAAAAGGCGGCGAAACCGCGGAAGTTTGGGATAATTTTGCAGGACAAACAGCCCACTATGGAGCCAGTCATCCGAATCGATACGGTGCGGAACTACAATGATTGCATTGGCGTAGACACGCTTCACCCGCTCGTTAGCGTAATCGACTTCAATGAAGTGCCAAAAGTCATCAATTTCCGGATGTTTATGGGCATTTATGCTTTGTTTCTGAAGAACATCAAGTGCGGAGATATGATATACGGCTGCCAACCCTATGACTATGAAGATGGCACGCTGGTATTTGTTTCCCCCGGCCAGGTCTATGGCATCGACAGCAAAGGCGTAGCCAGGGTGCCCTCCGGATATGCACTCGTTTTTCATCCCGATCTGATCAAGGGTACGAGCCTTGGCCGGAATATAAAGTACTACACCTTCTTTTCATACGCCGTCAGGGAGGCGCTGCATTTATCGAAAAAGGAAAGAAGTATAATCGTGGACTCCCTGGAAAAAATTGCCTCGGAACTGAAGTCTAATCTCGACAAGCACAGCAAAACATTGATCTCGACCAATATCCAACTGATGTTGGACTATTGTATGCGATTTTATGACCGCCAGTTTATAACCAGGAATAACACCAACAAGGATATCCTCGTACGGTTTGAGCAGCTGCTGAATGAATATTTTGAATCCGAAAAGGCCCGGGACCTGGGTACGCCGAATGTGACGTATTGCGCGGAACAATTGCATCTTTCGCCCAGCTATTTTGGCGACCTCATAAAAAAAGAAACCGGCAGCACAGCCCTCGACTACATTCAAAACCGAACGATCGATGAAGCCAGGACAAGGCTTTTCGATACGACCAGGTCCATCAACGACATAGCCTTCGACCTGGGATTTAAATACCAGCAGCATTTTACGCGCCTGTTCAAGCAAAAGACGGGTATGACGCCGTTGGAATATAGAAACGATAATTAAAAAAGAGTAATAAAATGCAGATAAATAGAGCAGGTTCACAGCCTTCCGGTAAAGGCCCGGAAGATTGGTTCACAGGAACAGTACGCATAGACCCGTTGTTTCAGCCAATCGCCCCTGCCCGCGCCGCCGGCAATACCGTAACTTTCGAGCCGGGCGCCAGAACGGCCTGGCATACCCACCCGCTCGGGCAAACGCTGATCGTGACGGCAGGACTGGGTTGGGTCCAGCGGGACGGTGGCCCGGTAGAAGAGATCCGGCCGGCGACGTAGTCTGGTTTCAGCCGGGTGAAAAGCACTGGCATGGGGCCTCCCCGGCGACGGCAATGACACATATCGCCATCCAGGAAGGCCTCGACGGCAAAATGGTAGACTGGATGGAAAAGGTTTCAGAAACCCAGTATAAAAGGTCTTAAACTCCATAGCGATGAAAAGCAACAAATCATTCTTGCAGACGGCATCAGTCCTGGTCGGTTTCTTATTGTTGGGAACAAACGCCCGTGCGCAGGAGGGCAGGGTAATTCAATTGGCTAAACTGGAAATCGATTCCGCAAAGTTGGAAACCTACAAAGCGAATCTAAAGGAAGGAATCGAGACAGCATTGAAATTGGAACCCGGCGTTATAATGCTCTATGCTGTCTCGGAAAAAGACCATCCTACCTCTATAACTATCCTGGAAATATACGCCGATTCAGCAGCCTACCGGGCGCATTTACGAACGGCGCATTTTCTGAAATACAAATCGGCGACAGCGGCGATGGTGAAACGCCTGGAATTGGTGCCGGCGATACCCGTGATGCAGGATGCGAATATCACCAGGTTACAAAAAGCCACAGGTCAGCCGGCAAAATGATTCTTCAAAAGATACTCCCTACTCTCCCCGATCGCCCGCCATACATCCGTCGCCACAACATCCATCTCGATCACCATCCACTCGATATGCCCCCGCGCCGCCCTCGCGATAGCCGGCACATCCTGCGTTCCCCGCCCCAATGGCACCATCGGGTCCGGCTTGTCCCTGACCAACGCATCATTATACACCGCCGGACCATCCTTCATGTGCAACAATTTCGCCCGGTCCCCAAACCGGGAAATAATAGCCGCCGGATCATGCCCCGCCACCTTGATCCAATACGCATCCAATTCGAAGAACACATCCGGGCTCACCCCCTCCAATAACCACTCAAAGACAAACCGCCCCCCGACTTTATTCCGATATTCCCACCAGTGATTATGCAACCCGAATTGCAAACCCCTCGATTTCGCAAAGGCGCCGGCCTCATTGTAAATATGGATCAGTTCCTTCGTTCCCCCAAGACTGCTGTACCGTTTGTCCTCCGGCCACCCATGCCAGATCATCCGCCGGCACCCAAACGCTTCCGCCGTCTCCAGCATCGCCGCCTTCTTATCCCCCAAGGGAATCTCGACATGACTCGAACACACGCTCAGCCCCGCATTCCGCAACGCTTTCGCCGCCTGCGCCACCGAAACGCCCTTCGGCCAAAAAGCCGTCTCGACCGTCTTTACCCCAAGCGAGGCCAGCCGGCGAAAAGCCCCCGGCATATCCCGCGCGATCTCATCGCGGATCGTATAAAGCTGAACAGCAATTTTGGGCGCGCCGGCAACAAAGGCCGGCCCAAAAGTGGCGGCCGGGACGACAAACGACGGCAACGCCGCCGCAATCGTAGCAGAGCCGCTCAAAAAAAGGAATTCGCGGCGGTTAAAGGTCTTTTGCATAAGAGAAAGATACAAAAAAACAAGCTGCTATCCATTCACGACCTCTCCCCCATTGCAAGAATATTCAGTAGGCCGAACTCCTTCACCGGCAATCACCTCGACGGCGGTGAGGAATTGATCCTGCTGCGCCGGGCCGTGGACGTGATCAGCGCAGCCTGTCTTGATACCCTCTCCGCTCATGGCGGAGAGGGACATCTCTTGGATAGGCAGGCTCACGCCCGCATGTCTTTAGCAACGGCCCGTCGGCCAACGATACATACGGTAGCAGATATATCTTGCAACAAGTAACGTGTTGACGATACGGATCTCGGGCGCCGGCGTGGGAACCGCAGCAAAAGGCCGACCCAGGCGGCGCGTGTCTGGAAATCCAGGTCGGGCATATAGGTAAAAAAGGATGTTTCAAAAAGAGAAGAGCGGGTCGGAAACGGCTACCAGTAGGGGTGACTTGAATGACGTTAGTCGCGCAAAACCCGGACCAAGGCTCATTTTACCCAAAATACGCCCCGCAAACCATCCGATCGGTGCGTTTCGGGGATTCCTTTCCATAAGTAGGGCAATTATTACGCAGGCCGTAGGGAATCATCCGCGTCGGACGGTCCCATGGCACCACTGTTTCATCGGTATGCCGGGAACAAAAACAGGCCGGCGCGCGCCCGGGCAGCCGCATCCCCGGAGCCAATCCGGCAAACAACACAAGCGAAAGGATTACCACATAAGAAAAGGCCGCGAAACCTACATCATCGTTGTATTGATCGTTACAGCGCTGATCGCATTTTTCACGGCCTTTAATGGCCGCCTTCCTCCTTCCCTTCTTCGCGAATCATCCCAGGCTCTTCCTGACCGAAAAGGATATCAGGGGTGAGGAATAACGCCTAATCCCCCTCATTCCCCGTCTCCCGCGCCGGAGCTCGCGCCGCTCTCTTCACCCATCTCCTCCTCTTCCTCCTCACCAATTTTCCCTTCCTCTTCTTCTCCCATTGCCTCCATGCTTTCCAGCTCAGCCTCGATGTTGATGTACTCCTCCGCAATATCGGTCAACAGGTTGTCCGTGATCTCCTCCTCCACCAGCGTCCGGTCCAGCAGATCGGCCTCTTCATATAAACCCATCGTGATGGCAAAGGTGACCAGACCGCCATAGGTGGCGATCTCATAGTGCTCGGCCTTCTGCGCACCCATGATCAGCGCGGCGTCGCGCGTCAGGCTGCCCTCCTCCGTTTCTTCGATGATCTCCTTTACCTCCCGGATGATCCCCTCTATCGCCTCGCATCGCTTTCCCTCCGGCCGCATGTCCAGCCTCTCGAACACCTTTTCCAGTCTCCGCGCATGCCGCTCGGTCTGATGAAGATGGTCCTCGAATGCATCCCGTAATTCCTCCGTCGTCGCCGCATCCCGCATCGTAGCCAACGCCTGGACCAGTTTCCGCTCCGCATAATAGATATCCTTTAACTGATCGGTAAAGAATTTATGCAGATACTGCTGTCCATCCATCCGTGCGGACCCGGACGACCCGCTCACCCGCTGCGGCCGGTTAGCCTGGCCGCCCTGCAGGCCCGATTCTCTTTCCTGTCGGCTGGACTCGCCCCCCCGCCGGCTGCTCCGCCCCTCCGTCCGGCTTGATCCTTGGGCCCGGCTGGAACTCCTGCCGTTACCCTGTGTCTTGCTCGACGAACGCTTGCTGTTGCTGCGGCTGCTACCCTGGTTACGGCTCGCTGTCTTGCCGCCCCGCGATTTTGTTGATGTCTGTGCCATAAGATATTTTTATTTGATCAATTAGAATTTGGATCGACGCTCTCGACCCGCTCAACGCCCGCGGGAGCTGCGGCCGCCCGAACTGCTACGCGCCCCGTGACCCGATCTCCCACTGCGGCTCGTAAACTGCCCGCTCGCATTCCTGGCCTGGCCACCCGAACGGCTGCTTCCCGATGACGAACGGGAATTGCCCCGGCCGGAAGAAGAACGTCCCCTATCCGATGAAGAATGCCGCCTGTCAGAAGACGACCGTCCACGGTCGGAAGAAGACCTGCCCCGCCCGCCTTCATCATGCCCATGCGCGCCTCTCTTCTCATGATACGCCCTTCCCCCTTCACTGGCGATCTCCCGCACCTGGTTACGGTCCATCGACGCAAATCCCCGCCGATTACCGGAAGAAGACCACCCTTGATCACCGGAAGAAGACCACCCTTGATCACTGGAAGAAGACCATCCCCGTTCACCCGAGGAAGACCGGCCACCGGACGACCGCTCGCGATCGCCATAGTCGTCCTCATCATCCTCATAGCGTGAATAAGGCCGCTGGTAACGCCCCTCATCTTCGTCATAATCCTCTTCATAGTCCTCGCCCTCTTCTTCATACCGCGAATAAGGCTGATCATACTCGCGCTCTTCGTCCTCGTTTTGATAACGATCGTCGTAGTCTTCCTCGCCCTGGCGATATCCGCGGCCGCCATAGGAAGACTCTCCACCGCGCCGGCTCACCGATCCGCGCTCGTCCTGGTCCCGTGACCCATAACCGCGTCTGCCTGAATTTCTCGTACTCATACCTGTAGATTTTAATGGTGAAAAAATGGTTTGCAACCGTCGATTGCTTCGGGAAGTCCCGCCGAAAATATTATGCCATCCACTATGCCCCCCATGGCATAGCCCTTGAGGATTTTCGATCATGAATGCTCAACAATACAACAATAAAGTGGTCGTCATCACCGGCGCCACTGGCGGGGTCGGCCGAGCCACCGCTCACGCCTTTGCAAAGCAGGGCGCAGCCATCGCCCTGCTCGCTCGCGGACAACAACAATTGGAAGCAACCCGCAAAGAAGTCGAAGCGCTTGGCGGATCGGCCCTTTGCATCCCTGTCGACGTCGCCGACCCTGACGCTGTGGAAGCGGCGGCCGACAAAGTGGAAAATAGCCTCGGCCCCATCGACGTCTGGGTCAACAACGCGATGGCCAGCGTATTCGCACCGGTCGTAAAGATCAGCCCCGCGGAATACCGCCGCGTCACCGAAGTGACGTATCTCGGCCAGGTATACGGAACGATGGCGGCCCTCAAACGTATGCGACCCCGGGACCGCGGTTCGATCGTGCTGGTAGGCTCGGCACTCGCCTATCGCGGCATTCCCCTGCAATCTGCTTATTGTGGCGCCAAACACGGGATAGAAGGCTTCTATGACTCGCTGCGCTGCGAACTGCTGCACGAGGACAGTAAGATAAACACCTGCATGGTCCAGCTACCGGCCATGGATACCACTCAGTTCGGCTGGGTTCTCAGCCGCCTGCCCAACAAACCAAGACCGATGGGGAAAATATACGAACCCGAAGTGGCGGCCCGCGCGATCCTCTTCGCGGCGGCGCATAACCGAAGAAGCGTCTGGGTCGGCCGCACAACTTATCAGGCGATCATCGGCAACAAGCTCTCTCCGGCCTACGCGGATCATGTCCTCGCCCGCACCGCCTTCAAAGGACAACAGACCAACCAACCCGACGATCCCAACCGCCCCAACAATGTCTGGCAACCGATAGCAGAGGACCGCGGCACGCATGGAGGTTTTTCACAAAAGGCAGCGCACAATAGCATCACCCTGTGGCTGCAAATGCATCGCAACGCCCTGCTGCTGGCCGCCGCAGGCATCGCCGCCGCAACCGGCCTCTGGGCAGCCATGAAAAAAAGACATTGAAGATACCCTTTCTCAGGCATATCAATCTCATCGTGCGCTCGCTTACCCGTCCCCCCACTCCGTAACACGCCTCAGGCTACGCGAAACGCCTCGGCCTCCACCTCGCGAAACACAAGTCCCAGCCCATTCCGGTCAACATCCGGATAGAGACATCCCTGTCGCGGCCGCGCAAATCCATCAAAGAAGCGTTCCTCGATCCGCACATGATCATGGAAATATTCGGCAAGGGAAAAAGAAGACAACGCCATCGCGGCATGAAGGTGCACCGAAGGCGCACAATGACTGGAAAGCGGAATATGAAAGGCCTCCGCCAAATGCCCCGCCTTGACAAAACCGGTTATGCCGCCGCAACGGGTGGCGTCGGCCTGCAGGATATCCACCGCATGCCCCTCCAACAGTCCGCGAAAATCATCCAGCCCATAACTATACTCTCCCGCCACCAGCCTCATCCCTGCCGGCAACTGCTCCCGGATAAAGGCCAGTTGTGGCAGATTGGTCGCAACCACCGGCTCCTCTAGCCAGTTGACGCCATACACGGAAAATCGCTCTGCCTGCCGCAGGGCGTCATTCACGCTGTATGCTCCATTCGCGTCCACGAACAACGCGGCATCCTTTCCGATCGCCTCCCGGGCCGCATCGACCCGCCCGATATCCGCCGCATAGTCCCGGCCGACCTTGATCTTGACGGCGTTGATCCCCTCGCCGATCCATCCATGAAGCTCATCATACAGCTGCTCTTCGGTATAAGAGGTAAAGCCGCCGCTGCCATAGATCGGTACACCGCTCCGCACCTCTCCCAACAACCGGTACAACGGCAGCTCCAACAGCTTTGCCTTCAGGTCCCAAAGCGCAATATCAACCGCCGAGACGGCCATCATCGCCAGCCCGCACTGTCCATCGTTGCGGATCCGAGCGATCATGGCCGATTGCAACGCCGTCGCCTCCATCGGGCTCTTACCCGTTACCATTGGCCCCAGCACCGACAGGATATAGGGCCCTATCGCCGCGCTCCCATACGTATACCCAAGTCCCTCCAGGTCCCCTGCCCTCACCCGGACCAGCACCATCGTGGTTTCTTTCCACTCCAGTGTGCCGTCCGACTCTGCGGCGTCGGTAGGGATCGTATACACGGCAACTCTCAGCTCACTGATTCGGTTGTTCATGACTTATACGGCAGAAAGTTTGCGACGACCTCCTTATAGGTCTCCTTGATCATATCCCAGGCATTCACATCCCCCTTCAGGATAGACGACGTAAAATCTTTGGCCTGCTTGAGCGTGATATGCGGCGGCAACGGCGGCACGCTGGGATCGCTCAGCACATCCAGCACCACCGGCCGGCCTGCGGCAAAAGCCTGTCTCAACGCGGGCCCGATCTCATCCTCCTTCTCCACCCGGATGCCCTCCAGCCCCAGCATCTGCGCATAGGCGGCATAGTTGAACGCCGGAATATCCTGGCTGCCTTCAAACTTGGGGTCCCCGGCCATCACCCGCTGCTCCCAGGTGACCATGTTCAGGTCCTGGTTATTGAGCACGACGATCATCAACCGCGGATCGGTCCACCGCTTATAATACTTGGCGATCGTGATCAGCTCGTTGATGCCCATCATCTGCATCGCGCCGTCCCCGACAAGCGCTATCGGCATCCGGTCCGGGTAAGCGAACTTCGCAGCAATCGCATACGGCACACCCGGACACATGGTCGCGAGGTTGCCCGACAACGACGCCATCATCCCCTCCCGGATCTTCAGGTCCATGGCAAACCAAGTGGCGATCGAACCGCTGTCCGCGGTCAGGATACACCGGTCCGGCAACAGCGGGCTGAGTTCCCAAAAGAATCGCTGGGGGTTGATGGGATGCGCGCTCTTCATCGCCCGCGCCTCCAGCACCTTCCACCACCGGTCGATCTCCTTCTCGATCTTGTCCCGCCAGTCACGGCCGGTCTTTTGCCGCAACAACGGGATCAACGCCCGCAGCGTGCTGCGGCTGTCCCCCTGTAAGTTGACATCCGTAGGATACCGGAGCCCCAGCATCCGCCCGTCGATATCTATCTGTACGGCCTTTACCTTCCCGTCCTTCGGCAAGAATTCCGAGTAGGGAAAAGAAGTCCCCACCATCAGGAGCGTATCGCATTCCTGCATCAGGTCATAGGACGGCTTCGTTCCCAGCAACCCGATACTGCCCGTCACAAAAGGCAATGTGTCCGGCAATACCGCCTTACCCAGCAGCGCCTTGGCCACACCCGCCCCCAGCAGCCCGGCGACTTCGATAAGCTCATCCGCAGCGCCGGCCGCGCCGGCGCCGACCAGCATGGCCACCTTATCGCCCGCATTGAGCAAGTCGGCCGCCTCCTGCAGATCGGCCATCGAAGGCACTATCTCCGGCCGCGCATACCCCATCCCGGTATGCACACTCCCATGCAAATGCGGCGGCTCGGCATAATCCAGCTCCTGTACGTCATTCGGCAGGATCACACCGGTCACCGTCCGGTTGACCTGGGCGATCCGCATCGCCCGGTCGATCAGGTGCCTGGCCTGCGAAGGCTCGTTACACGTGTGCACGTATTCGTGCGCCACGTCCTTGAACAACGCGGCAAGATCCACCTCCTGCTGGTAATCTCCC
The DNA here is from genome assembly GCF_035546395.1 of Puia sp. Classification (GTDB taxonomy): domain Bacteria; phylum Bacteroidota; class Bacteroidia; order Chitinophagales; family Chitinophagaceae; genus Puia. The sequence goes on from NZ_DASZXR010000005.1 coordinate 92,441, forward strand.
CCCATCGACATCCGCGCTTGCTGCCCCACGATCGCCACGACAGGCTGATGATCCATCTTGGCGTCATAAAGCCCGTTCAAAAGATGAATGGCCCCCGGCCCCGACGTGGACATACAGACTCCCACCTCATTGGTGAATTTCGCATGACTGCAGGCCATAAAGGCGGCCATCTCCTCATGCCGCGTCTGGATGAAATCGATCCGGTCCTTCGCACGGTTCAACGCTCCCATCACCCCATTGATCCCATCCCCGGGATACCCATAGATCCGTTTGACGCCCCAGGCGATCAACCGCCCGACTATAAAATCACTGACTAGCTGTGCCATAAAAATGATAATTTCGGTTTGCAGCAAGACCGAAATTTTTATGCCATCGGCACGAATCTTGAATAATCTCCGCCATGCCTGCCATAAGAACAGCTCTACTGGAAATATCATTCCTTGACGTTGGACCCCGGCAGGGACCCGTTATCTTCCTCATACACGGCTGGCCCGACGATATCCGCGCATGGTTCAAAGTGGCGCCGTACCTAAACGCAGCGGGCTTCCGCACCATCATCCCCTATCTCCGCGGCTTCGGCCTCACCCGGTTCCTGGCGACAGATACCACCCGCGACGGCCGCGGCATCGCCCTCGCCCAGGACGTCATCGACTTGGCCGACGCCCTCGGGATCAGCGATTTCTTCGTAGCCGGCCACGACTGGGGCGCCCGCGCCGCCTACCTTTTGGCCGCTTTATTCCCCTCCAGGGTGCATAAAATTGCCGCCATGGCGCTGGCCTTCCAACCCCGCGGCGAATTCCCCATCCCCTCCTTTCCACAGGCCCGCCTGTTCTGGTACCAGTGGTTCATGTGCACAGAAGGAGGCGCCGCCGCAGTAAAAAGGGACCCCGTCGGTTTCTCAAAACTCCAATGGGACACCTGGAGTCCCGCCGGCTGGTATGACGAGGAGGAGTTCTTCAAGACGGCGGAAAGCTTCCGCAACCCCGACTGGGCGGCCGTCACCCTCCACGGCTATCGCAGCCGCTTCCTACCCGAACCCATCGACCACCGCTACGACGATCTCCAGCGCCGGATGAGCGGCATCGCCCTGCTGAGTACACCCACCCTGGTCATCAACGGCGCTTCGGACAGCTGCGATCCCCCTTCGTCCTTCGAAGAGGGCGACCATAATTTCGTCGCCGGCTACGAATTACTGACGCTCGACGGCATGGGTCATTTTCCATCCCGCGAAGCACCGGAAACCGTGGCAAAAGCCCTGATCCGGCACTTCAGGAAATAAACCGGGGATACCCTGCAAAGAGTATCCCCGGTCCCGGTCAGATTCAGATTACGCCATTTCCGTGGCAGCCTCGCGGTTGATCCCGGCAGTCGCCAGGCTGGTCAGCTTCTCATCCGCCGCCTTCTCCTCGCTCAACGTCTGACTCAGCAGGTCCGCTATGTCTTCCTTACCCATGTCCTTGGCAAGCTGAACAAGCGCACCATACGTGGCGATCTCATAATGCTCCGCCTTCTGCCCCGCAAAGATCAGCCCGACATCCCGTTGTGCGGTGCCGGTATCCGTTTCATCGATGATCTCCTCCCCTTCCTCGGCAATGCCCTTCAACGCGGGACACTCCTTGGCTTCCGCCTTTTCGCCAAGCAGGTCGAATACCTGCTCGACCCGGGTCACATGATTTTCCGTTTCGGTCAGGTGACTTTGGAACGCAGCGCGCAACTCCTCCGAATGGGCCGCATCCGCCAGCTTCGGCAGCGTCTTGACCAATTTTTTTTCAGCCCAGTAGATGTCCTGCAGCTGCTCGATAAAAAATTCTTTCAGTTTGGAATTCAGCGCAGCTTTTGCTGGATTTTGTTGATTTGTTGCCATATTTGAATTTTTACCAGAATATGTAAAAATTGTGCCACGCCCCCGGACTACGTCAGCCGTTTCCCCACGAGCGACGCCGTTTTCCCACGGATACACCAGCTGAGTGATCCTCACCCCAATGCCCCCCGCACCGGCCATCGGCACGATTATTTGGTCCGCACACTGAATTATTCACTCACTAATAACTCCAACGATGTTCCATCACGTAAAAGACCTTCAGTTCAACGTTCGGGTCTCGAAGCCGGACCCGGCCTTCGCTACCCTGCTGCTCGAACAGTTCGGCGGCGCCAACGGCGAGCTCGCCGCCGCCCTTCGTTATTTTGGCCAGGCATTCGGTGCAAAAAAACCCTATCCGGACAAATACGATCTCCTCATGGATATCGCCACGGAAGAATTCAGTCACCTCGAGATCGTGGGGGCCACCATCCAGCTCCTGCTCACCGGCGTCAACGGCGACCTCAAGAACGCCGCCGACACTTCGGAGATCATGAAGCTGCTCGACGGGAAGGGCGCAAAAGAAGAAATGATCCATCAGGGCATGACGGCCCCGCAATTCCTGGTGGGCAGCGCGGGAACGCCGGCCTTCACGAACAGCCAGGGCGTCCCCTGGACCGCCGCCTACATCAACGGCGACTGCCAGGGCGACCTCAGCAGCGACCTCCGGTCGGACATCGCCGCCGAAACCCGCGCAAAAATGGTGTATGAATACCTCCTGCAATTTACCGAAGACCCCTACGTGAAGGAGACGCTCCGCTTCCTGATGACCCGTGAGGTAGCACACTTCCAGATGTTCGAAGCGGCGCTTTCGACCATCCAGCCCAATTTCCCCCCCGGCGTCCTCCAAAGCGACCCTCGCTTCAGCAACGTCTATTTCAATATGTCGGTCGGCAACGACTACACCGGCCCCTGGAACCAGGGACCCAGCAGCAGGCTGAAAGAAGAAATGCAGGTCGTCGAAGACCCGATCGAATATGTTCTCCAAACCGATGGTCTCCTTTCACACGAAGCAAAAGGCACCACGCGGACCGAAGAGGCCGTGCAGGAGGCCAACCGGCAAACAAGCAAGCTGAAAAGCGCCGAAGTCAACGGCGCATCGTTGCCCGACGGGATTATGCAATGGAACGACCCCCGCGCCGAAGAAAAGGCCGGCCGGCAAGAGACAACGCATAAAAAACAGGGAACTCGTCGTACAAGCCATAGCAGCCCGGGAAGAGACCGCAAATGATTCCCCATTGCCGCCTTTTCACCCCAACAGCTTCTTCAGCGTCAAAGCATCCCGGATCGCGTGAACACCTCCATTGTTATTGAATAATACCCAAGGGGTGTGACCCGCCCTGCTCCATTCGGCACAACGCCGGGCCAGGGCGCGAAGGAACTTCCGCGAATGTCCCGTCGCATAGCTCCCGTCTGGCCCATGGATTCTAGCCATCTTAAGTTTTTTTCTATTTGCTAAAAAGCAAATCCCTTAGCTTTAAATCATGAACAAAACACTCCTGCTCATCGCATCCATCGCCGGGCTAACCCTCTCCTCCTCCGCCCAGCAAACCGCCTACACCCCCTCCCCCCAAAACGAGGCCGCCCGCCAATGGTTCACCGACGCCAAATTCGGCCTCTTCATCCACTGGGGCCCCTTCAGCATCCCCGGCGACGGCGAATGGGTAATGAACAACCGCAACATCACGGTAAAGAATTACACCCGCCTGGAAAAATTCTTCAACCCCATTGACTTCGACGCCCAGGCCTGGGTCGCCCTCGCCAAATCCGCCGGGATGAAATACATTACCCTCATCACCCGCCACCATGACGGCTTCAGCATGTGGGACACGAAATATTCGGATTTCAATATCATGCATACGCCCTACAAAAAAGACATCGTCCGCCTCCTCGCCGACGAATGTCACAAACAGGGCATAAAACTCTTTCTCTATTATTCGCTCCTCGACTGGCGCCGCGATGATTACTCCTGGTGGACCGGCCGCACCGGCAAAGGCACCGGCCGCACCGTCCACGGCGACTGGAACGACTATATCCGGTTCATGAAGAACCAGCTCACCGAACTCCTCACCAACTACGGCTCCATCGGCGGCATCTGGTTTGACGGCTACTGGGATCAGATGGCCGAAGAAAGCAAGGACCGGAAAGACAATGATGTCCGGATAGACTGGCATACCCGCGAGCTTTACGATCTCATCCATAAGCTCCAACCCCAGTGCCTCATCGGCAACAACCACCACATGACGCCCCTCCCCGGCGAAGACTTCCAGATGTTCGAACAGGACGTCCCCGGCGAGAATACCAGCGGCTTAAGTTTCCAAAAGATCTCGGCCCTGCCCCTCGAAACCTGCGCCACTATCAATAATTCCTGGGGATTCAACATCACCGATACGACCTACAAGACCCCGGCACAGATCGTCGCCCTCCTGGTCAAGTCTGCCGGCAACGGGGGCAATCTCCTCCTCAACATCGGCCCCATGCCCAACGGCGAGATCCAACCCGAATTCATCCAGCGCCTCCATTGGATGGGCAGCTGGCTCCAAACCTATGGCCCCTCGATCTATGACACAAAAGGCGGCTATCTCCGGCCCCAAAAATGGGGCTGCCTCACGCAGAACGGCGACAAGCTCTATGTGCATGTCCTCCGGCAGAACGCCGGTAACATCCACCTCGAACAGTTCCCATTCAAATCCATTAAAAAAGCCTATCGTCTGAAAGACAAGACTCCGGTCAATGTAACCGTAAAAGAAGGCGCGGCGGAGATCCCTGCCCAATCCCCCACCGCCGATGATCCGGACGCAGTCGTCGTATTGGAAATCGCCAAATAGCCCGTCGAAGCAAAGACTAATTCCCCGCGGGCACATACTTCATCCAATCCACCTCGAGCGGATAGCCACTCAGCGGCCGCTCCAGCGCATGCGGATTCGTCTCGACGGCCCAGTTATTGGTATGCCAGAAGTTCATTCGATAAAGGGACGCAAACCGCGGGATCCCGAGCGCCGACCCGTGATAATCCCAAAGCACCATCTTCCGCCCGGTCACAGGATGCAGCATCCACCAGCGGATGCGGTCGGCCTGCCAATCGAACCCATAAGTGTAAAATCGCGCCGATGCATCATAGTCCGGGATGGCGGCAAGAGTTTGCGGCTCATTCTGCTCGCCGGTCAAAGGCGTGGCAACCCCTGTGTAGTTCACTTTGGATATCGTCGAAAGGATACTACCCTTCGATACATCGATAGTCCTGCCGATCCGCTGCAGCTTCCCCTCCGCCCCGGTCCAGGTCCCGATATATACTATGTGCGGATCGGCGACCAACCATTCGATATCGATCTCGCTCAGCCCTTTCACAGGGTCCATATAGTACGTAAAATACCCCACCACCGCGCCCGTATTCGGCTGGACCTTCCGAACATCGGGGATCTTGATGCGGGCGGAATACCCGCCATAGAACGTAAATTCCTTCGAGACTATCTCCGGCCCCCGACCCGCGCCTGCACTATCCCTTGGATCGATCCGGAACAACAACACCTTCGTTCCCGGCTCGACCGATGACGGCGCCCCCACTTCCCATTTGAGCGAGTCCTCAACCCCTCGCGAAGCATAGTTGAAGCGTTGAAGCGTCGGCGCGTTGAAATTCTCGACGAACGCAGGCGAGCGCTGGGCCTCCGCATTCAAAGCAAAGACCAGGCAAAACGCGGTGACGGAAACGATTGAATGGACCATAACACAATCTACGCCTTAATAAGTAAATGCCCGCGGGTAAGAGGCTTCAGCCCAAACAACACCCGTAAAAAAGGTACCCGCCGGATCAACCCTTCATACAAGACGAAACACCCGGTAAGCTCCACCACCAACACCAACACAAACTTCAAGGGCGCCACGAGCTTCATAGGGAACACCAGCGCCGACGCCCCATTCAAAAAGATCATATGGACGATATAGATCGGGTAGGCTGCCTCGGACAAATACCGCAAGGTCCTCCCCGGTCGGTTCAGGTGTTTATGTCCAAAGGCCAGCACTGTGAGGACCCAGGCATTCGACTCGATCGACATTGACACCGCCGGGACTCGCATAAAAGGTTGCAGCAGCCGCCAGGTATATAGCGCGATCGCCACCCCCAAAAAAACCCATCTTCCTTTCCCCAACAGCCGCCAAAAAGGTTCCCCGGCTAAAACAAAACAAAACCCGAAAACAAACGCCAGGAATCCTAAAAAGAAGCCATGCCCCGTCATCGCATACAGCTCGTACGTCAGCGGCTTCACCAACAACACCTCCCCGGCAAAGGCCGCCACCACGATCGGCAATCCCCAAACCCCGCCAAACACCCGCTGAACGATCAAAGCAAACCGCCTCTTGATCAACAGCAACAAAGGCAGCCCCGCCAACACGTAGATAAAAATATTCCCAAGAAACCACAAATGCGCCGGGTTGACAACATAGCCCAGCCGTTGATGATAATACCCCTGGATCATCCATATCTGCACCGGCACAACCACAAGACAGCCGAACACAAAGGGAACCAATATCCTCCTCGCCCGCTCTGCCAGCAGTTGCCGCCAGTCCCTCCGCTCGCTGGCAAAGAAAAGACCCATCCCCGAAACAAAGAAGAGTAAGGGTATCCGCCAGACATTCAACAGGCTCATCGGTATCCACAAGACCTCGATCGGCCGGTCATTGGTCAGGAACCCGATCATAAACCCCCAGGATTGAAAACCGATCGCCGTATGATACGCCAACAGCAACCCGATGGCGATCACCCGCAGCCAATCGATATCAGTACGTCGTGTCATAGTAAATTATTTAAGCATTCCAGCGATCAAAGGCCTCGTCTTCTCGATATAGGCATAGTCCAGTTTCAGCCCCATCGGCTCCAGCATTTTGCCGATGCCGTCATACACCGGCCGCATATTCGCAAAAGGTGCGGCAACCGTCTCGGCCGGCGTCTGTCCATACTTGTTGGTGATCCGCCGGTCTGCCGACCGCGCCAAAAGCAGCCGAACGATCTCGGGCCGGCAAAAGAACGCCGCCGTGTGCAAGGGCGTCGATCCGTCGTTATTGCGGAAATTGATATCCGCCCCCGCATCCATCAGCGCCCTGGCCATCTCGGTTCGGCCGAACACACAGGCCGTGATCAACGGGCTGGACCCGCCAAGCGGATCGCGCACATTCAAATCGCCCCTCGAAACGATATACTGTTTCACCGCCGCCATATTCCCGGAAACTATAGCCGAATGAATATCCACCGGCGCAGACCGCTGCGCGCTCGCCCCCACTGCCGCGAGCAGGGACAAGAGCAAAAAGACTCCTTTCATATGAATAAATGATTGATTGAAATTACTCTTCCCGGTATTCAAGGATATCGGCAGGCTGGCAATCCAACGCCTTGCAGATGGCTTCCAGGGTACTGAACCGGATCGCCTTCGCCTTACCGGTCTTGAGAATGGACAGATTGGACAGCGTCAGTCCCACCTTCTCCGACAACTCGTTCAAGGACATCTTCCGCTTGGCCATCATGACATCCAGGTTGACAACGATCGGCATAAACTATACGGTTAATTCATTTTCAGATTGGATTTCGATTCCCCGCTTAAATATCTGCGCAATGACATAGAGGATAACCCCCATGAACAGCCACACATCGGCCCCGCCGATCCGCAGATACTGCAACTCCGGCATCTTCACCCCCCGCTGCACAAACCACTCCGCGTACTTGGCTCCCCACCACGAGAAAAGACCCGTCAGCAGCGCCAACCACGAGAGACGGGTGATGAATCGGCCCATCTCTTTATTGAACGGCTGGTACAGATCCAGTTTCTTATCATGCAGGATCTTCACGATCAGCCAGAAGATCCAACAGCGCAGGACGGCGACGATACACATCAGCACCGTCTCGATAATAAAGTATCCACGGTCCCACCCATAGAGACCCGATAGATCCACCCCCGGCCAAAAATGCCCGGCGTCGATCGGGTTGATCGCTAACGTAAAAAAGGTATTGACGATAAATCCCCCCGCCTCAATACAAACCCCCACAAAAATGATCCAGGCGAGAACCTGCAATATTTTCAGCATCTGCTGAGTCGTGATTTTCATAATGCTCCTAATTTGATAAATCAAAAGTAATAAATATTTATTGAGAAACAATAAAAATTTACTTTTTAACAAATTTTCTTGCAAATATCAAAGTCGGTTGGTAAGTTTGTACTAACAGTAAGTATATACTTACTAAGAAACAAAAGCAAATGACAGCCGCCAAAACCTATCAGCTCGCTCTCCACGCCCTCGGCGATGCCACCAGGCGCGAGATATTCGAGCGCCTCGAATCAGGCCCCCTCTCCGTCGCCCATCTCGCAGCAGGCCTGCCTGTCAGCCGCCCTGCCGTATCCCAACATCTGAAGGTCCTCTGCGAAGCAAAACTCGTAACCATGGAAAAAAGCGGCACGCGGAGCATATACAGGGTCCAACACGAAGGGATAGCCGCCATCCGGGAGTTCCTCGACAAGTTCTGGGACGAGGCGCTGGCCAATTTTAAAGCCCTGGCCGAAAAAACCGAACGAGAAAACAAAAAATAATATGCAATCCATCAAAAAACAGCTGCTGATCAACGCATCGCAGGAAACGGCCTTCCGTGTATTCACCGAACGGATGGGCGATTGGTGGCCCAAATCCCACCATATCGGCAAAACGCCGCCGACGGACAGCATCATCGAACAAAAGGAAGAGGGCCGGTGGTATTCCATCCACGAGGACGGTTCGGAGTGCGAACTGGGAAAGGTCCTCGTCTGGGATCCCTTCGGCCGCCTCCTCCTTGCCTGGCAGGTCGACGGCAATTTCAAATATGACCCCAACCTCATCTCCGAGCTGGAATTTCGCTTCCACGCCGAAGAACCCGGCCGCACCCGCGTCACAATGGAACACCGCGATCTCGAAAAGCTGATGGGCGGCGCAAAGATCATCGCCGACATGAACAAAGGATGGGAAATGATTTTAAACCTTTATAAAAATTTCGCCGATGAAGCGTAGTCTCCTTATTCGCATCGCCGCCGTCCTCATGTTTCTCCACACGGCCGGCCACACCTTCGGGGTCTTTGGTGGAAAACCCGCCACCCCAACCGTCGCCCGCATCCTGCAGGACATGGATCAACACCATTTTTCCTTCATGGGCCGCTCCGCCTCACTGGGCATGTTCTTCGAAGGCTACGGCGTAGTCCTCATCCTCGTCCTTCTCTTCTCCAGCATCGTCCTTTGGTGGCTGGCGCCGCAGACGGAATCGGAACTGGGGGCAAAACTCCTGCTCCTGTCCTTTCTCTATCTCACCGCACTCGCCCTGCTCGAGATCCTCTACCGCTTTCCGGCCTTCCTGACCATCCCGGCCGCCGCATGTCTTCTCATGGCCCTGCTGGTCCGCCGCCCGGTCACCGCCGTCGCGCCAAATAAAGGCTGGTAACCATATTACGCGTGATCCTCCCACCGAATTCCTCCCGGACGATCCGCCTCAACTCAACAAGCACCGCGTCCCGATCGGGTCGTACCTGGATATTGGAATAGGTGGAATAAAGCGCCACCGCAGCCTCGGTATCCAGGTGCAACGCCCAGGGCCGGTGCTCACACTCGATGATATCAAAGGCGCCGGCCTGTTCCAGCGCCCTCGACCGGGCCGCCGTGTCCAACGCATATGGCACCCCTCCCAACATCGAAACATTCGTATAGCCGTCCAATAGCTCTTTCGTTGCTTCGTGAAACGGATCCACCCTGTCCAAATCTCCGAACACATTCCACATCACAGCCCACCAGCCGCCGGGACTTAAAAGTCGTGCGACCCTTTCCAGCCCGGGTCCCTCCTCCACCCAGTGAAACGCCGTAGCGCTGACCCCAAACCGAAATCCCCCCTCCGGCAGGACAGCATCCTCGAACGTAGAGCACAGGACATGCAACGCACCGGTCTCTGCACCCGTCGCCACAGCCGGTTCTCCCGCTACACCCGGCGCCCCAAATCCAAAAGATTCCCGCAGAAATCCCGCCATCCTTTCATCCGGCTCGATCGCCAGCAACGGATCGATTCCCATCTCGAGCAACCGCCGCGTAGCGATCCCCGTGCCTGCACCCACTTCGAAGCCCGCTATCCCCGGCCCCACCCCACAACGCTCCCGCAACCGCTCGAACACCCAATCCGGGTACGCCGGCCGCGCCGCATGATAACGCGCCGGATCGTCCCCAAAAGCCTGCCGGCCAAATTCCCGATGGATAAAAACGTTGCCCATAAATTGCCATTAAATAAACAACGCAAAATAAAAAATTTCGCGGAGCATGGTATATTACATACATTTAATGAATTAATCGAACGCAATGAAAGGAACCCACCTCGGGGAATTCGAAGAGCTCGTCCTCCTCACCATCGCCACCCTGGTAAGCAACGCCTACAGCGTCGCCATCTGTGACGAACTGTCAATACACGCGGACCGCACCGTCAAACTCGGCGTCGTCCACGCCGTCCTCAACCGCCTCGAAGAAAAAGGGCTCGTAAAAAGCGAGCTCGGCGAAGCCACCGCCACCCGCGGCGGCAAACGCAAACGCTTTTATACGCTCACCGGCGCCGGCAAAGCATCACTGCTTCGCGCAAAAGAGATCCGTGACCAACTCTGGCAGAAAATTCCCAATCTGACCTTAAACCGCATCTGATGAAAAGGATAAAGACGCCAATCGCAAATAGCAAGACGCGAATCGAAAAGAAAAAAACACCCACCCCACCCCAATGGGCCACCCGGTTCCTCTCCTTCTATTGCCGCCCCGAGCTGCTCGAAGACCTCGAAGGCGATCTCAACGAATTCTTCCATCGCAACCTTCAAACGAAAGGCGCCTTCCTCGCCCGCCTGATCTATATCCTGGACGTCCTTAAATTCCTAAGACCTTACACCCTCCGCAAACCCCGCCTGAGCACCGGCAATTTCATGTTCGCAAGCTATGTAAAAACCTCCACCCGCGTCATTACCCGCAACAAACTCTTCTCCGGCATCAATATCATCGGAATGTCGGTCAGCCTCTCCGTAGGTCTGCTCGTGATGGCCTATGTATCCGACCTTTACTCCTTCGACACTACCCTGGACAACAAGGATCGCATCTATCGGGTCATCTCCTCCTTCCATCCCGGCGGCGGCCCGGCCAAAGCGAGGCTGGCCTCCACCTCCTGGAAAGCCGGAACCCTCATCCAACAGCAGGTCCCCGGCATCGAATCGATGACCATCCTCCGCAACTGGTTTCGCGGCGACGCACAGATCGGCGAGGGAAAGATCCCGGTCACCGGCATATACGCCGACAAAAGCTTCTTCGACGTCTTCAGCTTTCCCCTGGTAAAAGGCGCTGCCCCCACCGCACTCAAAGAACCTCGCTCGCTCGTGCTCACCCAAACCACGGCGACAAAACTGTTTGGCAACATCGACCCGATGGGTAAAGTGGTGAAATTCGATACCGTCACCTATACCGTCACCGGCATTCTGCAAGACCTTCCAACCCTCTCCCATATCCATTTCGAAATGCTGGTTTCCCTGTCCTCCATCAACGTTGCCGGCCCCCAACTACCCGGCGGCGACGGGAACTATCTCGACTGGACCAATTTCTTCTCCAACTATGTCTATGTCCTGCTGAAAAAAAATACGGACCCCGCTGCCTTCACCGCAGCCCTCGAACGGATATCCGTCCGGGAGAACGCATCGCAAAAGCCGGATCGGAAGATCACCCTCCTGGCCCAACCCCTGAAAAAGATCCCCTTCGGGACCGGAATGGGCAACGAGATCGGTCCGGTCTTCAGCATCATCATGCTATACGTCCTCTGTGGTCTCGCGGGGATCATCCTCCTCTCGGCTTGTTTTAACTACACCAACCTGTCCATCGCCCGCTCCTTGCGTCGGTCCCGCGAAGTAGGCATCCGCAAGGTCATCGGCGCCCAGCGCATCCAGGTCATCGGGCAGTTCATCGCCGAGTCGGTCATCATCTCCCTCGCGTCCCTCGGGGTGGCCTTCCTGATCTTCCTGCTGCTTCGCGGACAGTTTTTGGCTATCAACCCCGACCTGGCCAAAACCTTTTCCTTGTCGCTCACGCCTCGCCTGGGGTTCGGATTTCTCGTCCTGGCGATCGTCGTCGGCCTCATCGCGGGCCTCCTGCCCGCCCTTTTCTACTCGAAGATCAACGCGGTCCAGGTGCTCAAAGACGCCTCCGCGCTGAAAGTGTTCCGCCATCTGACCCTGAGAAAGGCGCTGGTCGTGGTCCAATACACTTTCTCGCTGATATTCATAACGGCAACAGTTATGGGCTACCACCAATACAAGAGCTTCGTACGCTTCGATCTGGGATTTCGGACCGATAATATCCTCAATGTAAGAATGCAGGGCAATAGGGATGAGGTGTTCGTAAAGGAGCTCGCCGCTCTCCCCGCTGTAAAGAAAGTCTCCCGATCCCTGCTCATCAACAGCCTGGGATCGATAACGGGCTCGCAAATGAGCTATAGGTCGGATTCCGCCGAGATCGACCTGAATTATGTCGACGCAAATTATCTGCCCTTGCATCAATATACCTTTTTAGCCGGGCACAACTTCCTGCCCAAACAAAAAGACGCCCCCCAAACGGAGATCATCGTCAACGAGCAGTTGCTGCGGCGTTTCAACATCGGCCATGGCGAGCCCGCCAAAGCCATCGGGGAAGTCCTGACAAGGTCGGGTAAGAACCTTACCATCGTCGGCGTATTGAAGGATTTTCACTACGGCACCCTGGATCGCCCCATAAACCCGACAGGACTTGTATACACGGCCGAGCCTGGCGGTTACGTGAACATAAAGGTCAGCCCGATCAATGTGCCGGCAACGATGACAGCCGTCGAGACCTTGTGGAAACGGTTGGACCCGGTCCACCCGCTCGACGCTCACTTCTATGACGACCAGATCGAAGAGGCCTATAGCCAGTTCTCGGTGACACTAAAGGTCATCGGCTTTTTTGCCGCGCTTGCCGTCTGCATCTCCTCCCTCGGCCTGTTCGGCATGGTCATCTATACCCTGGAAAAACGCGTGAAAGAGGTCAGCATCCGCCGGGTACTGGGCGCCGAAAAAGGCGGATTGGTCTACCTGCTAAGCAAGGGCTTCCTCCTCCTGCTCGGGGTCGCCGCAGCCATCGCCCTCCCCCTCACCTGGCTCTTTTTCCAGAATGTGGTCCTGGCCAACTTCGCCTACCATCAGCCGATAACGTTTACCGATCTGTTCACCGGCCTCTTCATCGTCGGCGGCATCGCTGCGGCCATGATCGGCATCCAGACGCTAAAGATCGTCCGCGCCAACCCCGTCAAAAGCCTCCGGGCAGAGTAGCCACCCCTAAAACGCCGTCACATCCTTCCCCTCCGTGATCGCCTGCTTTAGGCGCTCCACATAGCTCTTCGACCCCGGATCACCTACCGACTGCAGGCTCACCTCCGTATATTTGAGCGCCGACGCCTTATCCCCAAGCGCGGCATATCCCTTCGCCATCCCCAGGTTGCTCAACCAGTTCTTCGGAGCCTTATCGTAATTCACCTTGAACGCCTCCAACGCCTCCTTATACTTCTTCATCCTCTGCAGCTTATAGCCATAGTAAAAAATATCATCCATCGTGCCCTTCGGCCAGGCCAGTTTCATCAACGAATCCGCCTCATGCTTCCGGCCCGCCCGCTCCAACAGTCCCGCATACGTACTCAGCGTCCGGAAATTCGCGTCGCCGAAATAGGTGTTGATCGATCGGTCGGCCCAGCTAAGCCCCTCCTCCAGGTTCACATCGTTCACCAGGCAGAAATCCGCGGCCTGCTGCATGTTTTGCCAGTATTCATAGAATTCGCCGCTGTTGAAAGCATACCGGTAGGCATCCACCTGCGTCTTGCGAAGGTCCACACCGATGGTAAAGGAGATCTTCCGCTTCTCCCATTCCAGCACGGCCACCGCGCTGCTGTCGGTCTCGCCGGTGAACTCGTATTTCAACCACTCGACGCTCTCCGTCGCCGCCGTCACGGGCGCCTCCACCCGCAAAGCGTCATGCGCAGGGTTGTAATAGAACGATCCCCAGGCATTGTTGTCCCTCGAGAACACCAGCGTCGCCTTGTCGGCGCCCATGGCGACAAAGAACCCATACTTCCCCGCCGCCAACGGCTTTCCCTCGATGAGCACATCCGTCGAGAATTCTATCGTCGTATTCTCATTGGCGCCTGCCCGCCACGGCGCCGCCTTGCTCGTTCCGTAATGATAGTCGACAAACCCATAAGGTACCAGGTCGCCCCAGATCTTTCCCTCCCGGCCACCGACCGCCGGCCGGCTATAGTGCACCGTCACATCCGTAATGCCGATCTGCTCCGAGACAACGGCCATCTTGCTCATCCTCGGCGTCTTCACCGGCTGCCCATGTACGGCCAGACATAAAAGAACCAAGACGCAATAGCTTGTCGTTGAAAAAAGGATATTCATGGTAGTGTTTTATAGTTGCAGTGAAAATCCCGCTTTCGACCAATCCCTGCAAAAGATTTCGACCAATCCGGTGTTTTCTTCAACCAATCCCCGGTTGTGGCAACAGCGCCTCGCCGGCACCCTGACCCCGTACCACAAATTCAACCGGAAAGACACCGGGTCGAACCCGGCTACGACCCCGATATCCCCGAGTCTCCCGCCCCACCCTTATCCGACCCCGAAAGCCCGCACGGCTCATAACTCACAAACATGCAAACCACCAGGGCTAAAACCCAACGACCGGCGGTTTTTTGCCTGATTCGCCTTTTCTCATTATATTGACTCATGCAGTCATCCCAAAACAAAGGCCGGCGCCGCTTTCTGAAACAGGCCGCCGCCATCGGCACAGGCTTCTTCATCGTTCCCAGGCATGTATTAGGCAGGGGTTATCTCGCTCCCAGCGACCAGCTGACCAAGGGGATCATCGGCGTAGGCGGCATGGGCCGGGGTCACATCCCCTATGCCGGCACGCGGGTCGTGGCCATCTGCGACGTCGACAGGAACCATCTCACCGAAGTGGCCAATTCCATCGGCGGCGGCATAAAGACCTTTCATGATCACCGGGAGCTCATCGCCCTGCCGGAGGTGGATATCGTACACATCGCCACACCCCCGCACTGGCACGGGCTGATCGCCATCGACGCCGCAAACGCCGGTAAGGACATCTGGTGCGAGAAACCCATGACAAGGACCATCGGCGAAGGCAAACGGGTGATAGAGGCCGTCAGGCAGAACCAACGCATGTTCCGGTTGAACACCTGGTTCCGCTTCGAAGACAATTTCTACGGCATGAATACCACCGTAAAGCCCATCAAAAAATTGGTGGACTCGGGGATGTTGGGTTGGCCGCTCACCGTTACCGTGAGTAAGACCACCGGCTTCGACTGGAAATTTTATTGGGTGGGGAAGACAAAGCTGGAAACGATGCCCGTTCCGCCGGAGCTGGACTACGACCGATGGCTGGGACCCGCCCCGTTCAAGCCCTATAACCCCCACCGGGTCCACCAGACCTTCCGCGGCTATTGGGATTACGATGGCGGCGGCCTTGGCGACATGGGCCAGCATTATATCGATCCGATCCAGTATTTTCTCGGGAAAGATCATACCAGCCCGATCCTCGTCGAACCCGATGCCGAACAGCAAAACTGGGATGCGGTGGGAACGTTCCGAAAGATCACCTTCACCTACGAGGACGGCTGTAAGATCATTCTGGACGGCGAAGATAAAGACCCGGATGCCGCCTATATCGTCGGGCCAAAGGGAAAATTGTTCGCTGGATTCCGATCCGATATTCCCAACCTCAGGGAACGACTTGCGCTGCTGCCCGACCCTGAACCCCAGGTCACCAATTTCCTGGACTCGGTGAAACACCGGACCCCCTTCGCACTCAATGAACAGAACGGGTTCCGGTCCTGTACCATCATCAACATGGGAAAGATCGCCCTGCAATTGGGTCGCCCCCTGAGATTCGATCCGGTGAACCAGGTTTTCATCGAGGACACCGAAGCCAACTATCTGATCAACCCGCCCATGCGCACCAAACAACTGTAATGAAACTTGCTCTCATCCTCCTCGCATCGGTTTTCCTGGCAGGCAATGCAAACGCCCAGAAAGCCCCAAACAAAGTAATAGAAGCGATCCGCGTATTCCCGTATCAACACCGGTCGGACGCCGACGCCGCGCTGACAACCATGAACACCTGGGACAAGTCCGAATGGAAGGCTGCCTTCCGGCTTTTGGACAACGACTCTTTAAAAGCCAGCGCCGCAGACGCGTTAAGCGCGTATATAAATGCCGCAAAAAATGCTCAGACTGTAGATTGGATAAAAAAATACAGTGGCGCCGCCAGATCGCAATACGCGCAGCTGTTCATCCAGTCGCAACTGAACCTGCTCACCGACAAAGCAACCGTCGATCGGCAAAATGCAACCCTGCCCGCACTACCGGCGTACACCCCCCCATCAGCCGCCACCCTCACCGGCGAACGGCAGTTGCTGCTGTTGGAAGACGAAATGGCGCTCGCCAAAAACCCGATCGAAAAAAAGCGCATCCTTGCAAAAGCCGCTACGATCCCCGGCTTCAGCAGCTTCATCCTTGTAAGCAAGTCCATAAACGACCCGGAACTGAACAAAGACGCCGCATTGATCCTCGCCCGACTCGCGCTGACCGACGAAACCATCCAGGGCCCCGTCGTTCGCCAGGCGCTCGAAACAGCCCTGCCGCTGATCGGTGGTGAAGACAGCGCCTTCCTAACGACACGGCTAACCTCCCGGTTAAGGAAAATGCCCTATGACCATGGCTTCGTTAGCCTGTTCAATGGCGTCGATCTCACCGGCTGGAAGGCCCTCGTCGGCAACCCCGTCACCCGGTCGAAGATGACCGACGCTGAGCTCGCCGCCGCCCAAAAAGCAGCCAACGAAAAAACGAAGGGCGACTGGGTCGTAAAAGACGGCCTACTGATCTTCACCGGGCACGGCGAAAATCTCGCGACCGAACAAAAATACCGCGATGTCGAAATGTACGTCGATTGGAAGATCACCGAAAAAGGCGACGCCGGGATCTATCTCAGAGGCTCGCCCCAGGTACAGATCTGGGACACCAGCAGAAGAGAGGTCGGCGCCCAGGTGGGATCGGGCGGCTTGTACAACAACCAAAAGAACGAAAGCAAACCCCTGACCGTCGCAGACAATAAGATCGGCGAGTGGAACCGGTTTCACATAATCATGAAGGGAGAAAAGGTAACCGTCTGGCTGAATGGAATACTCGTCACCGATAATATCACGCTGGAAAATTACTGGGATCGCAGCATCCCGATCTTCCCCACTGAACAGATCGAACTGCAGGCCCACGGCACCTACGTCGCCTATCGGAACATCTATCTGCGCGAACTTCCAACAAACGACGTTGTCGAACTCCCCGCCGAAGAAAAAAGACGAGGCTTTGTTTCCCTTTTCAACGGGCAGGACCTTGATCAGTGGACCGGCAACACAACTGGCTATCTCGTCAAAGACGGTGTCGTCGAAGTAGCCCCCGAAAAAGGCGGCGGCAATCTATACACCAAAGAAGAATTTGCCAACTTCATCTATCGCTTCGAATTCCAACTCACGCCCGGCGCCAACAATGGTATCGGTATCCGTGCTCCGCTGGAAGGCGACGCAGCATACGTGGGAATGGAGATACAGGTGCTCGACAACGAAGCGCCCATGTACAAGGATTTGCATCCCTATCAATTCCACGGTTCCGTCTACGGCGTCATTCCCGCAAAACGCGGTTATCTCTTGCCGGCCGGTCAGTGGAACAAAGAGGAGATCATCGCAAAAGGCAACAAGATAAAGGTGACGCTAAACGGAACGGTGATCCTCGACGGCGATATAAAAGAGGCGTCCAAAAATGGAACAATGGACCACAAGGATCACCCCGGCCTCCTGAATCAAACGGGCCATCTCGGCTTCCTCGGCCATGGGGATGTGGTAAGGTTCCGGGCTATGCGGGTAAAAAGATTGTAGGTTACTGCGGTCTTGGCGGCCGCTCCTTGGCTTCCTTAATGGTAAGAGGATTGGCCCCAAGCACCTTTCCCTGCAAGGCGGCCATGGCTTTTTGGGCGTCTTCATCCTTCTTCATCTCAACGATGCCTTTACCGCGGCTCAGCCCCGTGATCGGATCGATGAGTATCTTGGTATAGTCCACCCAACCAAAGGGGTTAAACAGTCGCTGGAGATCAAATTTGTCGAAATGCTTCGGTAGCCCGGATATCGTCATTCGCATGGGACAAATATAGAATAAAAAAAACGGCCTTTACTAACGGACGCCAAACACTCTACAAATAATTGAATATCATTTATTTAAAAAAATATCAACAATGCTCCTTCTAAATGCATTCACATTCGGATACATCCGGGCGTCAGGAAATGGCGGCAACCTATTATCAAAAATGGGTGTTTATACGGGGATAGAACATTGCATAATGGAGTAATTTGCTGGTAACGCACACTCAAACTACACCCCATGGCCCCGACAAAGAAAGCCGCGAAAAAAGCGGCTGTCAAAAAAACTCCCGCCAAAAAGAAAGCAACTCCACAAAAGAAAGCAGCCAAAAAGAAGGCCGCTCCAAAAAAGACAGCCGCCAAAAAAAAGCCCGCCAAAAAACCGGCCAAACCTCAGGCCCCCACGCCACCCAGCTCCCGCCCCGTCAGCCAACCGGGCGATCCCCTCACCCCGGCGACAAACACCACCGCCCCGGCCTTTATCGTCCGTGGCACAAACGCCGCAGCACCCTTCACCCTAACCATCTACAGAGGCGAAGGCATGTGCCTGCTGGCCATGAACTGGAAGAACGGCACACCGCCCGTCAATTTCGTCGGTTTCGGAATTGAATATTCGGAACCGGGCAGCACCCAATTCTTTCCCGTTTCCAACCGCCTCGCATTCCCCGGCGCCAGCGGCGCCGTCAACCCGGCCATTCTCTCGTCCTTACTATCGCCCATTCAAAAATTCCGTTGGATCCATTTTCCCTTCCACGCCGGAATTCCCGGCGCGTTTACATACCGCGTTACCCCGGTCTTTATGGATAGCAGCGGCAAGCTCAGCTACCAGGATGCTCAGACCGCTGCCATCGAATTGGAAGCGGAAACCTATCCCGGCAAGCTGAACATCTGCTTCACCCGCGGTTTCATCTCCTCCCAGGCGTTTATCAAAAATTTCGGGACGGACAATAGTGTCGCCGCGATCCTGCCGCCCAGCGCCAATGCGGGCCTGGACTTCAAACCCACCTATGCCAACGAAGAAAAGGCGCTGGCCTGGATGGGCTTCGAAGCCCGCTCCGCCATCCTCAATGTCCTCGACCAGGCCGCAGGCGACACCACCGCACAGGTAAAAGTCGCCGCCTACGATTTCAATGATATGGAGATCGTCTCCCGCCTGCAAAAGCTGGGTAGCCGCCTAAAGATCATCATCGACGATTCCGGCACCCACGGGCCCGCAACCTCCGCCGAGTCCCGCGCCGCCGCACTCCTGAAGACCACCGCCGGCGCAGCCAATGTTCAGCGGCAGCATATGGGTGCACTTCAGCATAACAAGATGATCGTCGTCCAGGGTAACAAAGTCCGGTTTGCCATCGGCGGGTCCTGCAATTTTTCCTGGCGCGGCATCTATGTTCAAAACAACAACACCCTCGTTCTGCAGGGTACGGCAGCAGTAAAAGTATTTTCCGACGCGTTCGACAACCTGTGGAAGAATCCGAATAACCCCGCCGGCGCCGCCGCCGGCAGCTCAGCAACCTGGAACGATCTCCAGATCCCCGGCGTCAATGCGAAGGTCACTTTCTCGCCGCATAACCCATCCAATGCTATGCTGGCCGGCCTCGCGACGGATATCCTGACGTCCGGTTCCAGCCTCTTTTACTCCCTGGCTTTTCTCTCCACCACCCCGGGCCCCATCAAAGACGCGATCGTAAAGATCACCGCCAATAAGAACATTTTCGTCTACGGCCTGGCCAACAACAACGTCGGCGGTCTCGACGTCCAGGTCCCCGACGGCAATCCGCCGATCGCCTTCCCCGCCGCGCTGCTCAAACAGGTCCCTCCCCCCTTCCAACAGGAAGCCACCGGAGGTAAGGGCATCAATATGCACCATAAGTTCGTCGTCATCGACTTCAATAAGCCCACCGCCCGCGTATACACCGGCTCCTATAATTTTTCCTCCAGTGCCGACACCAAAAACGGCGAAAATCTCTTCTGCATCTCCGACCAGCGCGTCGCCACAAGCTATATGATCGAGGCCGTGGCGATGTTCGACCATTACGAATGGCGCGACGTGCAGGAAAAAGCAAAGGCAAACGGCGCCGCCAAACCCCTCGAGCTCCAAAAGCCCCCCCAACCCGGCTCCAACGTCAAACCCTGGTGGGACGAAGACTGGTCCAACCCGCAAAAAAAGCGCGACCGCGAATTATTCGGCTCATAAGCCTCCTTCAACCTACAAACCAAGATTTATGAGATCTTCCATTCTAACCCTTTTCCTGGTCACCATCACCTGCGCCGCCGCCTGGTCGCAGTCCTGCGACGCTTCCCTTTGGCAGCATGTATACAAACCCGAGCGGTTTACGGTTTGGAAAAGATGTACCTCCGTGACAGGGGTCATCAAAGCGATGAGGAAAGAAGCAGATGGCGATTTCCATATCCAAATGAAGATCGATGCAGGGCAACGCGGATTCATCCGCCGGTGATCAGCCGCTTTGGGGGCTAAAAACAAAGTGAAACCGACCGGACCATGTCCGGTCATTTTTCTTTTGCCGCTCCGGGATTTGCGAGCAAAGCTCGCATCCCTCCACGGCAAAGAAAAACCGCCTTACGGCGGTTTCACTTTGTCTTGCGAGGTTCCGAGCAGATTCGAACTGCTGTAGAAGCTTTTGCAGAGCTCTGCCTAGCCACTCGGCCACGGAACCAAAATCACCCAATTATCAACAAGTGCAAAATTTTTGAGTGGCTGCAAAATTAAGGTAATTTCGCAACAAACTCAAATATATCTCCCACAAAATATGCAACCAATCCCTGAAAGCGAACTGTTTATCAACCCCCGCGGCGCCGTCTATCACCTCAACCTCCGCCCCGAAGAACTCGCCCCCACCGTCCTGACCGTAGGCGACCCCGACCGCGTCACCAAAGTTAGTCAACATTTCGACACCGTCGAACACCGCCTCCAACACCGCGAATTCGTCTCCCACACCGGCCGGATCGGCCAAAAACGCCTCACCGTCGTCTCTACCGGCATCGGCACCGACAACATCGACATCGTCCTCAACGAGCTCGATGCCCTCGTCAATATCGACTTTTCCACCCGAACCATCAAAAAGGAATTCACCCCCCTTACCATCATCCGGATCGGAACTTCCGGCTCCTTACAGAAAGACATACCCGCAGACAGCTTCGTCGCCTCCACCCATGGCCTCGGTATCGACAACCTGCTCAATTTCTATCGAAACGAGCCGGCCCCCGACGAAACCGAACTCCTTCAGGCTTTCACCACCCAGACCCAACTCCACCAACGCCTCGCCCAACCGTACATCAGCGGCGCCAGCGCCACCCTGCTCCGTCACTTCACCGAAGGATTCCACCATGGCATCACCGTGACCTGCCCGGGGTTCTATGGCCCCCAGGGTCGGGTCCTCCGCCTGGGCCTCAGTCAGCCCGACCTCATCGACCGCCTCACCCATTTCTCCTATGGGCCCCACCGCATCAGCAACTTCGAGATGGAGACCGCCGGCATTTACGGCCTCGGCAAACTCCTCGGCCACTCCTGTCTCAGCCTCAGCGCCATCGTCGCCAACCGCATCACAAAGGAATTCTCAAAGGATGGGGACGCCACCGTCGCCCGCCTGATCCGCGAGACCCTAAAGATCGTCGAAGGACTGTAACTACGTACCACCGCCGCCCGGTCACCGGCCCCCTACCCCGGTTCCGCCGAAAAAAAGTTATCTTCGCCCCAGCTATGAACCAAATGCACTTCTTCAAATACCAAGGGACCGGCAATGACTTCATCATCCTGGATAACCGCAACTGGAGCTACACCGCCCTGACCACCGAACGCATCAAATTCCTCTGCGACCGCCGCTTCGGCATCGGCGCCGACGGTCTAATGCTGCTCAACCCGCATACCGGCTACGATTTCGAAATGAAATACTATAACGCCGACGGCCGCGAAAGCACCATGTGCGGCAACGGAGGCCGCTGCCTGGTCAAATTCGCCAACGACATCGGCCTGAAAAAGACCGAATACAGTTTTATCGCCGCCGATGGCCCCCACCTCGCCGAGATCGACGACGACAGCGTCGTCAGCCTCAAAATGAAGAACGTCGCCGAGATCCACGACTTCCACGGCGATTTCCTCCTCGACACCGGCTCACCCCACTATGTCAGGATGGTCACCGACGTCATGGAGCTCGACGTCTATCATAAAGGCATGGAAATCCGCTACAGCAGCGACTTCGCCAAAGAAGGCGTCAACGTCAATTTCGTAGAGCATCGCCGCCCCGACGAGATCATCGTCCGCACCTACGAAAGAGGCGTGGAAGACGAGACCCTGTCCTGCGGCACCGGCGTCACCGCCAGCGCCTTGGCCTGTTACCACAACGAGGCAGGTTACAACTATGTCAAGGTCATCACAAAAGGAGGAAAACTGACCGTCCGCTTCGATCGCACCGCCGACGGCGCGTATGAAAACATCTGGCTCTGCGGACCCGCCGTCCGCGTTTTCGAAGGCAGCATTGATAACTAGCCCCACCCGATAGACATGATCCAGTACTTCAAGAACGTCAACCATCAAACCATAGAGGTCGACCAGGCCAGGGACGGCGACTGGATCAATATCCTCCCGCCCCTTAAACAGCAGGAGTTCACCGACCTCTCCGAGGAAATGAACATCCCGCTCGACTTCCTCACCGACTCCCTCGATATCGACGAACGCCCCCGCTTCGAGGAAGAAGACAAGGTCCGGCTCATCGTCATCAAAACCCCAACCGAGAACAACTCCTTTAACGAAAGCGACGCCTATTATATCACGATCCCCATCTGTATCATCCTTACCCACAATCAAATTGTCACCGTCAATTCTTTCGAGAACGGTGCCATCAAGAAATTCCTCAACACCTTCCAAAATCGCCACCCCGACAAGAAAAATATGATGGTCCTGAAGATCTTCGAAAAGATCACCCAGACCTATATGGAATTTCTCAAGGAGATCAACCAGCGCCGAAACCTCATGGAACAAAAGCTCTACGCGTCCAACCGCAACGAAGAGCTGCTGGAGCTCATGAAGATCCAGAAAAGCATGGTTTACTTCGTCACCGCCCTCCGCAGCAACGAAATGCTCCTCCTCAAGCTCGCTCGCACCAATTTCCTCGGCCTCAACGATGAAGAGAAAGAACTCCTCGACGACCTCGCCGTCGACATGTCCCAGGCCCTCGAAATGGCGAATATCTATACCAACATCCTCAGCAGCACCCTCGACGCTTTTGCCAGCATCATCAATAATAATATGAATAACGTGCTCAAACGGCTCACCTCCATCACCATCATTCTCTCCCTGCCGGCCCTCGTCACCGGCATCTACGGAATGAACGTACATACCCCTATTCCCGGCTCGGATACCTTCTATATACCGATCCTCCTGTCCATAGGCATCAGCATCGTCATCTCCTGGTATTTTATGAAGAAAAAATGGTTCTGAATAACATGTTCAACCTCAGAATATATGGCATTCTCGTCGGCGACAACGGGGACATCCTCGTCAGCGACGAATACATCCGCGGCAACTATTACACGAAATTCCCCGGCGGCGGCCTGGAATTCGGCGAAGGCACCCGCGACTGCCTCAAACGCGAGTTCAAAGAAGAGATGGACCTCGACGTCGAGGTCACCGATCATCTCTACACCACGGATTTCTTCCAGATGTCCGCCTTCAATCCTGAACACCAGATCATCAGCATCTATTATTTCGTGCGCGCACTCGAGCCCATCAAGGCGCCACTACGATCAAACCCCTTCGATTTTGATGAGCGCGAACTGGCCATCTACGCCGAAAAAAAAGAATGCGAAACCTTCCGGTTCATCCCCCGGTCACAGTTCAACGAAGAAAGCGTCACCCTACCGATCGACAAGGTCGTCGCCCGACTGTTGACAGCCCGCTAAGCCCGTCACACCAGGTCACCCCTCGCTAGGCTGCAGGGGTGTCTCCAATAAAAGTTCAAGAAAAGTAAGATCGAGCCAGCGCCCAAACTTATAACCCACCTCCCGGAAATGCGCCACCTCCACGAATCCAAAGGACGCATGCAGCCGGAGACTGGCGTCATTCGAGGAATCGATGCCCGCAATGATGGCATGATAGCCCTTTGCCCGCGCCGAATCGATCAGCGGCTGGATCAGCAGCTTGCCGACACCCTTGCCCCGCTGTCCCTCGGCGACATAGACCGAATTCTCGATGGTATATTTATAGGCTGGCCAAGCCCGGAACGGGCCGTACGAACTAAACCCGATCACCTGCCCCCCCTCCTCAGCCACAACGACAGGATAGCCCGCCGCGAGCTTGTCCCGGTACCAGGCGGCACGCGCCTCCAGTGTCTGCGCCTCGTAAGTATAGACAGCCGTCGTATGAAGAATAACATGATTGTAAATCGCCAAAAGCGCGGGAATATCGGCCTCTCGGGCCTCGCGGATCGTGATCATCGTTTTACGCTCAGTTTTTCAACCAATTCTTCGCCGATGCCTTCGGCGCTGATACCAAAGCCGGTGACCAGCACGCCTTTGTCGCCCTTGAGCGACTCGATCGCATACACTACCGCCTCGTCCGCAGGATCGCTCTCCCCTTCGAAGCGATAGAACTCCGTGATCTCGAAATCCGCGGGCTTCAACGCCAACGGAGTCTTCGAACAGCAGATATTATCGGCCTCCAGATTAAAATCGATGGTGTATCCCCGTTGCTTCAGGCCGTTGACCGCCTCGGCTACTGTATCGTATGAGTACATAAGAAAATATTTAACGCTGCAATTTACGAAATAAGTTGGTGCGTCTGTTTGACAACTCCCATGACAAACGTGCTTTGTACGTGACCAATGTTCTCCACCTGTCCCAGCTTATTGACATGAAAATCGTAATAGGCATCCATGCTCTCAACCGCCACCTTCAGCATAAAGTCGAATTCCCCCGAAATGATATAGCACTCCAGCACCTCGTCCATCTCCTGCATCGTCCTGATAAACTTCGCCCCGCTCCGCTTATTGTGCTCTTTCAGCGAGACATAGCAGATCGCCAGCAGGCCCTTCCGCACCTTGGAGTGATCCAGCAGCGTCGCATATTGCCGGATCACACCCGTCTCCTCCAGTCGCCGGATCCGCTCGTGCACCGGCGTCGTACTCAGATGTACCTTTGCCGCAATCTCCCGCACAGTGATCTTCGCGTTGTCCTGCAACAGGCGCAGGATAGCCCTGTCTTTCTCATCCAGGTCCACCGGCCCTATAGCCGCTTTTTCTTTTTGTGGGTCTTTTTCTGTCGCCATACCGTATTTTATTCTACGAAAAGGTTAAAAAATTGCTATCTGTCCCAAATTTACAAACAATGGCTATATTTTTGTTCTAGCATTGCTAACTTTGACCAAAATTTAAAAAAATCTCCATGTCAACGAAAACTCAGAGCATCGATCTGAAGCTCCCGTATAAGGTGAAAGATATGAGCCTCGCCGAATGGGGCCGGAAAGAAATCCGCCTCGCCGAAGCAGAAATGCCTGGTCTGATGGCCATCCGTGCAGAATATGGTCCTTCGCAGCCCCTGAAAGGAGCCCGCATAGCAGGTTGCCTCCACATGACGATCCAAACCGCCGTGCTGATCGAGACCCTGGTTGCCCTTGGCGCCGAAGTAAAATGGTCGTCCTGTAACATCTTCTCCACCCAGGACCAGGCTGCAGCCGCCATCGCCGCCGCCGGAATCGGTGTTTTTGCCTGGAAGGGCCAGACCCTCGAAGAAGCCGACTGGTGTATCGAGCAGACCCTGTTCTTCGGTAGCACCGATCGTCCCCTCAACATGATCCTGGATGATGGCGGCGACCTCACCAACATCGTTTTCGACAAATATCCCGAGCTGGTGCAGCATATAAAGGGTCTCAGCGAAGAGACCACCACCGGTGTTCACCGGCTGTATGAGCGCATGGAAAAGGGTACGCTCCCCATCCCGGCGTTTAACGTAAATGACTCCGTTACCAAGTCGAAGTTCGACAACAAATATGGCTGTAAGGAATCCCTCGTGGACGCCATCCGCCGCGCCACCGACGTCATGATGGCCGGTAAGGTTGCCGTTGTCGGCAGCTATGGCGACGTCGGTAAGGGCTCCGCCGCTTCCCTCAAGGGGGCAGGCTGCCGCGTCATCGTCACCGAGATCGACCCCATCTGCGCCCTCCAGGCCGCCATGGACGGCTTCGAGGTAAAGAAGATGGTGGACGCCGTCAAGGAAGCCGACATCATCGTCACCGCCTCCGGCTGCCGCGACCTCATCACCGAAAAACACTTCCGCCTGATGAAGGACAAGGCCATCGTTTGTAACATCGGGCACTTCGACATCGAGATCGACATGGCCTGGCTGAATGCCAACTATGGCAAGACCAAGGACACCATCAAGCCCCAGGTCGACGTCTACAACATCGACGGCAAGGACGTGATCGTGCTCGCGGAAGGCCGCCTCGTCAACCTCGGCTGCGCCACCGGCCACCCCTCGTTCGTGATGAGCAACTCCTTCTCCAACCAGACCCTCGCCCAGATTGAACTGTGGGTCAACCACAAGAAATACGAGAACAAAGTATATGTGCTGCCCAAGCTCCTCGATGAGAAGGTAGCCCGCCTCCACCTCGCCAAGATCGGCGTCCAGCTCGACGAACTCACCGACGCTCAGGCCTCCTACCTTGGCATCCCCAAGGCCGGTCCCTACAAGCCCGAGCACTATCGCTACTAGTCGACATTACCGCGACAAAGGATACCGCCCGCTTCACCCGAAGCGGGCTTTTTATTATATTTCTTACTTATCACGCCAACACCATCACCGCCCATAACGTCGCACTGGCGATCAACACCCAAACGACCACTCCCTGCACCAACGGTTTCACGCCCGTATTCTTCAATACCTGCCGTGACAGCCCGCTGCCGATCAAAAACAAGGTCAGCGTCAGCCCTGCATGGGAAGCCCCAACGACCGCATGGCTCAAAGCCGGCATCGGCAACCAGGTGTTCAGCAAAATAGCCACCACAAAAAGCCCGATAAACCAGGGAATTTTGACCTTTGCCTTCTCCCCATCCCCACCCGCTGCACGGCCACCCCTACGCCGGAAAGCCAACGCCGCCCCAAGCGACACGGGGATGATCCACAACGCCCGTGCCAGCTTCACCGTCGTTGCAATCGCCAACGCCTCGGGCCCATATCGCCCCGCGGCCCCCACCACAGAAGAAGTATCATGGATCGCGATCGCACTCCACAGCCCAAACTGCGCCTGACTCAGGCCCAGCAAATGGCCGACGACAGGGAAGAGGAACAATGCCACTGAATTAAGAATAAAGACCGCACCCAACGCCACCGATACCTGCCGTTCCTCGGCGCGGATCACCGGGGAAAGCGCCGCGATCGCACTCCCGCCGCAAATAGCCGTACCGCCGGAGATCAACAAAGAGGTCTTCCGGTCAATTTTCATCCATCGACCGAGCAGAAGGCCAAAGGTCAGCGTTCCGAAAATAGAAACTACGGTAAAAAGAAAACCCTCCCGGCCGGCCTTCAGCGCCGTAGCCGCATTGATGCCAAACCCGAGTCCAACCACGGATACCTGAAGAAGAAGATGCGTCGCCTTATGATTCAGATGCAAAAAAGGATGCCCGACAAACAGGGCGATCACCAGCCCTAAAACGAGCGCCATCGGCGCCGAAACCAGCGGAGTCAAACAAAGCAGCACCGCCACCGCAAAGAGTATCTGCCGAAAGATCACATGCCTGTCCAGAACTTTTATCGTGTCCATAGTTTTAAGTTTTTCTATGACACAAAGTTCTGTCACTGGCGCCCCACAGGGAAATTGCTAATAGTATGACTAATAACCACAGGTTATAGCAGACGGTCCAATCTCCCTATCTTTGCCCAGTCAAAATGCAGCAATGAATCGTTCCCTCAAAACCGTTCTCATGGGTCTGGCCCTGGTCCTCTTTGTGGGCAGCTTCTATCTGAAGCAGCTGATCCCTGCCAGCCCCGACATCGCCGACGGCATCGTCAAAAGCGCCGCCATCGCGATCCTATTATTTATCGTGATCAAACAACGCATCCGCAAGAAACCCACCGATCCGCTGTGACCCCTATTTTCGGTCACGGTAATGCATCGCAAACCGCACAAACAACTCCGGCAACGCGCCCGCCTCACCTTGCAACCGCGCAAAGTAAAAATTCCGCTCGATCGCAAGCCCCTTCACATCCAAAATGACACACTCACTATTCTGCAACTCCTTCGTCACCGCATGCACCGACAGAAACGCCATAGAGGGCGCATGCAGCAGGTAGGATTTGATCATCTCCGTGCTGTCCAGCTGCATCTCCTTCCGCAACTGCGACAGCTTCAACCCCACCCCCTTCAGCGCATGTGCCAGCACCTCCAGTGAACCCGAGCCTGGCTCGCGAAGCAATAAAGGAATGCGCGCCAACTCCTCCGGCCGGATGCTGCTTCGACGAGCCAACGGATGCTCCGGATTGCTCACCAGCACGATCTCATCGCGCAGAAACTCCGTATACCGGATCGCCGGATTCCGCGAATGCCCTTCTACAATCCCCAGGTCAATTTCCTTCCGCTCCAGCGCCTGCTCTATCTGCTGCGTATTCCCGCTCACCAGGCTCACCTGCACCTCCGTATACCGGCTATGAAAGTCCGCCAGGATCGGCGGGATGATATACGGCGCCGCCGTCATGCTTCCCCCAAGCATCAGCCTCCCGGTATGCCCCTGCGTAAGCGTGCCCATATCGAACTCGAGATTCCGATACACGGCAAAAAGGGCCTCGGTATGCTCCAGCAACCGCTTGCCCGCCGGCGCCAGCCGGATATGCGTTCCATTCCGTTCGAAAAGCTTCACCTTGAAATGCTGCTCCAGCTCATGGATATGCTTGGTGACGGCCGGCTGGGTAATCAACAACTCCTTCGCCGCACGGGTGAAATTGAGGCGCTTGGCCACCGTATGAAATACCTGTAATCGAAAGTCGAAGGTCATGGCAGAAAGATGGCGGGGCCGCTCCCTATGGGCGGGGAAGGACCGAAGCCTTTTGGCCCGTAATATACTGCACCCTGCCGGCAACGACGTCGGCCGCCGGCATCTTTTTCGTCAGCGAGGCCCCCTCATAGCGGACATACCCGGGTGTTCCCGCAGCCCCGAAATTCAACGTCTCGACAGATACAAGTCCTTTCGGGATCCGCCCGCCGAACCAATGCGGATCATCCCGCTGCGACCAGGTCACCAGGGCAACGGCCGCCCCCGCAGGATAGGCCTGCCCCCTCCGGGCGCTGCTTACCGCCAGGTCGTTGCCATAAAGGCTGGACATCGTGCCTTCCCGGGTATTCACGAATGTCGCGATCACCTTACCCCTCAACGGATATCTTCCCACACTATCCGGCAGCGAAGCCGCCTGGTCATAAAGAGCCAGCGTATCGGCCAGCGGTAGCGTAAAAGTATGGTCCAGCTTCGCAACCGGCCGGTGACAGTTCATACATTCCGTGACAAAGGACGCATCCTTGCCATAGGGCTTAAGGGCGAGCCCCCCGACCCAGCGGGCCCAGCCCCAGCCGAATGTGGACGCATATTTTTGGCTGTCCCGTATCATGAATTCTACCTGTTTGTATGCACCTGCATGGATCTCCCCCGAAGAATCCGGCAACTGATCCCAGGCCACCTTCGCAAACATCGCCCCGTCCGGCCAGGGATTCGTATGCCCCTCGCGAATGGCCTTGATCGTTACATCATTCCCGAGTATCAGCCGAAACGTCCCGTTGTCATACCGCTCGGTCGTCGATACGGCCTTCCAGTCGGCAAATCCGGCCATCGGCCCATAATCGATGCCGTTATATTCGTCCGCCGCGCTTGCAGCAGGAGCGGTCAAACCGGTCCATTGCGCATATTGCTCCGACAACGCCCGCTGCCGCGCCGTATCCGGCTTCGCATGGTAGCCTAACGAAAGCGCATATTGCTTAAGCACACCGATCTCCGCCCCGGAGACCAACCCCTGGCGATGCAACGCAGTATATTGCGACAACGGCATCGCCTGCTGCTCGATCTGCATGATGCACTCATACAGTTTGGCCGCCTGTACCCCCTTGGGCAGATTGTTGAAAAGAGAAAAGTTCAGCGCCTTGCGGCCTTCTTTGACGTCTTTGACGACAATCCAGTACGCCGGCGCCGGCTGATCGAACCAGGCCAGCCGGGTCTCACTGGAATGACAATCGTAACAGGCCCGCTGAAGAATGGCCTTGACCTGCGGCGGCGCCTCCAGGTCCGCAGCCGCCGGCGCATTGTCCAGCGGCGGCCGGATGAATTGGATAGCAATAAAAAGGAGGATACAAATAAGCAGGACCTTACGGGCTATTTTCCAAAACGAGCGGGCTGATTCCATCTGTTGATCATTTATTCGTCTAAATTATCCGTTCCTATGCGGTCAAATCACTCCAATAGGTCAGTCCCGGCCGCCACTCGCCGAAACGCCAAAATCGCCCGGCGAACGCCCCGAACCGCAGCCCGCCGCCCCGCCGGTCACAATCCGGCAAGCCGCCAAAAACACCCCCGTCAGACGCAGTCCGCCAAAAAAAGCACCCCGTCAACGCCCCAACACCTCCGGGTTAAACACCGAAGGCGGTTTCCCCGCCATCGGCCCAAGCCCCAGCGCCGCGATCAGGTTATCAGCCGCCAGCTCGGCCAGTCCATGCTGCGCCTCCGCCGTTCCCCCCGCGATATGCGGGGTCAGCACCGCATTAGGCTGTCCCAACAACCCCGGATATACTGCCGGCTCCCCCTCAAAAACATCCAGTCCCGCCGCAGCGATCCGGTTCTCCTTCAAGGCAGCCGCGAGGGCCACCTCGTCAATAAGTCCGCCACGCGCGATATTGAACAACATCGCCGAAGATCGCATCAATTCCAGCTCCCGCGCGCCGATAAGATGATAGTTCTCCGCCGTATACGGCATCGCCAGCACCACCAGGTCCGCCTCTGCCAGCAGCTCGTCCTTACCCCTGTACTCCGCCCGGACTTCCGCTTCGATCGCCGGGTCCAGCCGGCGCCGGTTATAATAGATCACCTTTGTCCGAAATCCAACCGCCCGCCGGGCAATAGCCTGGCCGATCCGCCCCATTCCCATGATCCCAAGGGTCTTATCACAAACGTTGACCCCAAACCACCGGCTCCCGGTACTGCTCTTCCACTGCCCCTGTTCCACCCAGTGCGCCGCCTCTACCAGCCGCCGCGCCGTAGCGATCATCAGCCCCCAGGTAAAGTCCGCCACCGTTTCATCGGCCGGCCCGGGGGAATTCGTACCGATGATCCCCGCCCGGGTCAGCGCCGATACATCCACATTGTTATACCCCGCCGCCGACACACAGATCGCCTTGAGTCGCGGCAATCCCTGCACCACCGCATCGTCGATCCGCTCGCCACCCGCGATCATGGCCCCGTCCATCTCCATCAGCGCGGCATGCAACTGCTCGGAGCTATAGCGCGGTCCCTCATTGATCGTAACATCGAAATATACCCGCAACCTGTCCACCACATCGGGGAACAGCGGCCGGGTAATGAGAATTTTAGGCTTCATAACGACTAACAGTGGGTTTACTGGAATGTTTAAAGGTAACACTTTCACATTTCATTAATAAACGCTCTTTATCCACTTCAGTCTATGATATAGACAACACAAACATTCACTTGTAAAACTTATTGTTATGAAATATGTAATCGCCCTGATCCTCCTGATCGCCGTCGTACTGAATGGCCTCACCAGCTACCACCTCTTTGAAAACTCCGTTTATGGTCTGAGCAACCTCATGATCATTTCCTCCTACCTGTCCATCGTCTTCAGCATCTTCCTGCTCACGATGAGCAAGCGGAAATCCGCGATGGAATTGGAATAGTCCCTCCATATATACCCTCCGACCCGGTCGCCGCGAGACGACCGGGTTATTTATTACCCGGGCCGCCGTTTTTTTGTATATTGTACCACCCTCGACCTGCGCTTACCAAAACCTTAATTATGAACAGGCCCGTCTTCCGATGGTTCAGGGATATCTCTATTGCAAAAAAACTCTATTTCACGGTCGGGATCATGGCCCTGCTTATCGCCCTCGAGCTGGCCGTCCTGCTTTTTTCCATCAACACCCTCTCATCCGTCCGCGCCTATGTCGGCGGCGAAGGCCTCTGGTCAAAGGCCCAGAAAGATGGCCTCTACCAACTGCTCAAATACGCCCGGACCCATGACGAGGCCGATTACACGAAATTCCTCGACTTTCTAAAGGTCAACCTCGGTGACCACAAGGCCCGCCTCGAACTGAGCAAGCCCGATCCCGATCTCGCCATCGTCCGTCAGGGCTTTGTGGAAGGTCGCAACCATCCCGAAGACGTCGATGGCATGATCCACCTCTTCCGCCGCTTTCACAACAATCAATATATCCACCGCGCCATCGTCGCATGGACCCAGGCGGACGAATCCATCATCGCCTTTATCGACCTGGGCCGTCGTCTCCATGACGTCATCAACTCCCCCGATAGCTCGCCACAACGCATCAACGCCATCCTCGATGGCATCGATCCGCTGAACCGGCGCCTCACACCCATCGAAGACGAGTTCTCTTTCGCGCTCGGGGAAGGCTCCCGCTGGCTGGAAGGGGTCGTGCTGCGTCTGCTCTTCATCGTGGCCCTGACCGTCGAGTGTACCGGCCTCATCCTGGCAATCACCGTCAGCCGCGGCATTCAAAAGGGACTCCGCGAGATCCTGCTGGCCGCCCAGGCAGTAAAGAATGGCAATTTCGCCCGCAAGGCCCGCTCCTACTCGGCCGATGAGATCGGCATCCTCGCGAACAATTTCAATTCCATGGCCGATGAATTGTATAAGTTGGAGCAGGAAAATCAGGAAGTCTATGCCTCCCTCGAAAAAAAGGTCCGTCAGCGCACCTCGGAAATGGAGAGTAAGAATAAGGAGCTCGAACAGTTTGCCTATGTCGCCTCCCATGACCTGCAGGAGCCGCTGCGCACCATCTCGGGCTTCGTCGATTTGTTGAATAAAGAATACCGGGAGAAACTCGACGGAAATGGTCAGATCTACCTCAACTATCTCTCGCAGGCATCCGACCGGATGAAGATCCTCATAAAGGACCTGCTCGACTATTCCCGCATCGGCCGCGAAAAAGAAGCAAAGTCCGTCGACTGCAATCAACTCCTCGATGAGGTCCTCGCCGATCTCGGCAAGTCCATCCGCGAATCCGGTGCAAAGATCACCGCCGGTGACCTGCCTGTCCTCCGCGCCTACCCTACCGAGCTGAAGTTGCTTTTTCAGAATCTCATCGCCAACTCGATCAAATTCCGCCATCCTGAACGCCCACCCGAGGTCGCGATCTTCGCCGCCCAGGACAACGGCAAGTGGAAATTTGCCGTCAGCGACAACGGCATCGGCATCGAAAAGCAATTCCTGGAAAGGATATTCATTATCTTCCAGCGGCTGCATAGCCGGACGCAATATGAGGGCTCCGGTATCGGCCTGGCGCACTGCAAAAAGATCGTCGAGGTCCATCAGGGGCAGATCTGGGCGGAAGCCACCCCCGGCCAGGGCTCCCGCTTTTATTTCACCATCAGCAAGGATCTTTAACGTCCGCAATCCCGTTTCATCGCATCGGTGATCAGCTTTGTCACCGCCGCCGGGAAACCCCGCAAACCAACACGACAAAAAGATTGTTATTTTTGCCAAAAGGAAACACCATCCATGGATTTCATCGACTACTATAAAGTCCTCGGCGTCAGTAAAACCGCAACCCAGGACGAAATTCGCGCAGCCTACCGAAAACTGGCCCGCAAACACCACCCGGACCTGAACCCGAACGACAAGGAGGCCAACAAGAAATTCCAACAGATAAACGAAGCCAACGAGGTCCTCAGCGACCCGGAAAAAAGAAAGAAATACGACCAGTACGGCAAGGACTGGCAACATGCCGAAGCCTTCGAAAAGGCGCAGCAGGAAGCCGGTCGGCAATCCCGCCGCGGCGCCGGCCGTAACCCCTTCAGCGGAAGCGAAGGAGGAGGAGGCACATTTACAAGCGAAGACTTCGAACAGGGCGATGGCGGATTTTCCGACTTCTTCGAATCCCTCTTCGGCGGTTCGGGCCGGCGCAGCGCCGGCGGCAATGCCCGGTTTCGCGGCCAGGACTACCAGGCGGAACTACAGCTAAGCCTCACCGAAGCCGCAGCCACCCATCAGCGCGTGCTCACCGTAAACGGCAAGAATATCCGCATCACGATCCCCGCGGGCGTCGCCAATGGGCAGGTGATCAAACTGAAGGGACATGGTGCGCCCGGGGCTAACGGCGGACCCGACGGCGATCTCTACATAACCTTTATTATCGGGGATGATCCCCGCTGGACGAGGGAAGGCAACGATCTCCGGACCGACGCCCCACTCGATCTCTACACGGCCGTCCTCGGCGGCGAGAGCACCGTCGAGACGCTTAACGGCAAGGTCAAGCTGAAAATAAAACCCGGTACGGCAAACGGGACCACCGTTCGTCTCAAGGGCAAGGGATTCCCCGTGTATAAAGAAGAGGGAAAGTACGGCGATCTTTATGTCCATCTCGAGATCCAGATCCCGACCAACCTGACCGAAAAAGAAAAAGAACTCTTCCGGCAGTTACAACATCTTCGGCAATAAACCAATAAGCTATGTCATCCGACCAACTCATCCCGGCAGGCGAATTCTGCACCTTCCACCACGTCGAACTCTCGTTCCTCCAGCATCTCCATGACTCGGGTCTCATCGTCCTGACCATCCGCAATGCCATAGCCTACCTTGAACCGGACCAGCTCGCCGCGGTGGAGAAGTTCGCCCGCTGGCATTATGAGTTGTCCATCAATGCAGAAGGCATCGAAGCCCTGTCCCATGTCCTCGATCGGGTCGACCGGCTGATGGCCGAGAACAACCGGCTTCGGACCCGGCTTCGCTGGTATGAAAGCCCCCGCGGTGGCACAACTCTTGAAGTTGAGCCCTAAAACCACCCATGTACACCTCCATCGTCAACAACCAGGACCAGGCACTGGCGCATCTCTTCTTTCACTGCTGTCTCGAAGACGAGAATTTCACGCTGGCGGAAATGGACGATCTCTCGGCCAAGCTCGTCATCCTCGGTTTAAATACCCGCATAAACACCCGGGACGAGCTGGTCTCCTACCGCTCCTATCGCGCGGAAATCCCTGACGAGCAGCTCTACATCCGCTATCTCGTTTCATTGATAAAGCCGGTCAACGAGCTGGCCCTGTATTCCTGGTGCGTCGAACTGTGCATCGACGATCCCGCCCTCGACGCCCGGGAAGAAGCCTTGCTCCACAAGATCGCCGTCGAACTCAGCCTCGACAACATCGACGCTACCGTCGTCCGCAATTGCATCGCCCAACGCAAAGCCGTCGAGCTGAAAAAGATTTTTTGAGGAATAATTTGCCCGTATTCCCACGATCAACGCCGCCCCCGCTCTCATTCCCCTATGGCACGATTTTAATACCCTTGCAGTAAACGGCGTCTATGCAAAATTCACAGGAAACGATCGAAGCGCTGAACGATCTGATCAAGGTAAATAACGATCGGATAGCCGGCTACGAAAAAGCCATCCACGAGGCAAAACAGGAAGACAACGACCTGAAGATACTCTTCGCATCGATGGTCGCCGAGAGTCATCGCATGAAGATAGCCCTCGCAACCGAGGTCCAGAGCCTCGGCGCAGAAGTACCGCAAGGAACCACAATGGAAGGAAAGATATACCAGGTTTGGCGGGAGTTGAAAGCGGCTATCAGCGGTCACAACCGCCATGCTATTCTTTCGGATTGCGAAGCCGTGGAGGATGCCGCCCAAAAGGCCTACCGAATGGCGATGAAAAACGACCTGCCCGCTTTTATCCGCGACCTGCTTACCCGGCAGCTGGATACCCTGCAAGCCTCCCACGAAGAGGTCCGGTCTTTGAGAGATCAATATGCCTAGGGTACCGAACGTACGCTGTCATCCGTGCCCATTCACCTCTCTTATGACCATGATAGCGCGGCTACAGCCGCGCTATCACCCTTTCCGCTACATCCCATCCGCTCTGCAGCGCCGCCTCCACCGTACCCGGCGCCGCTCCCTCATACAGCGCCTCCCCACAGAAATAGAGGGTCCCTCCAAAGGCCTGACCCAGGATAGTGCGCGCACGAGCCGCTTCCACGGTCTCAAAGCTATAGCCGCCCCGTACAAAGGGCTCCTCCGACCAGTCAAGGATCATGGAAGCCTCGAGTTCGCCCCGTACCCCCTCCAGGTCCACCGAAAAGATCGCCGCCACGCTCTGAAGACAGCTCTCCAGGCGCGCAGTTTCATCCAGCTGCTGAAACCGGCGCATTCGGTCTCCCGCCAGCCAGCCCGTAAGCAAGCAATTCTCCTCGCCCGTCTGCGTCCACCAGGTTGGTGCAGCCTGGTCACTGAGCACAAAAAGGGTTCGTCCCTCCGGTTTCCCGTCCAGCCAGAAGGCACGCTTGAACTCAAGCAATATTTTGATAACGGAGCCAAATCCCAATTGCTTTACCGCCTCGTCCAGTTGCGGCAATTCCGGAACGAATCGCAATCCTCCCATCGCCAACACACCGAGCGATATAGATACGATGATCGTATCAGCGACAAAGACCTGTCCCCGGTCCGTTGTTACCGCAATATGTCCCTTTTCCCACGACACCTCCGATACCGGCGTTGAGCAATACAATTCTGCGCCTTCCCGCCGGCATTCCGCCGCCAGGAAATCGATCATTCGACCGTAACCGCCCACCGGGCGCCATTCCTCTTCCCCCTCCTCACCGGACCATTCTTTGTACAGGGCCATCGTACTGGCCCGGTCCATATCGGCCAGGTCATAACCCTCCGCAAACCGCCGCACCGACTGCCGCAGCTGCGCATAGCGTTCTCCTCCAAAATGCGTCGCCAGGAATTCCGCGATCGGCAGATCTTCCGTCAAACCCGCCATCGCCTCCATCAGCGCCCCCCAATCGGCTCCCATCACCCCCTCCGCATCCGGTCCCGCCGCAGAACCCGCGGGCCCCGCATCCGATGCCGCCACATCACCCCCACCCGGCCGCCGCACCATCACCGCGTTAACCGGTTGCAAAACAATGCCCGCCTCCTTCATCAACCCTAAACTCAACGGCAATTCGCCGTGTATGAATTCCGCTCCACCCTCGGCGGGCGTCGAAAAACTCTTCGGGGTCAGAGTCCGGATACGCCCGCCCGGCTCCGCCGCCGCCTCCAGTAAAATGACCCGGAAACCCGCCGCCGATAACCGCCGGCCCGCCTGCAATCCCGCAGCCCCGGCCCCAATGATGACGATCGATTTAGCCATAAAAAACGCAAAGCCTGAAATTATACAAATGGGGACAACTATTTCTCAAAAATCACCTTTTGCAGCAACGGTTTTTTATTATTTTTGTAGTCGTCTGCCTATCCCCATCGTAAAAAAATTCACTCTGAACGGACGGAGTCCGTTCTTGAATTCAAATCCTTTAAGAGAAACGCCCCGACCTGAGCACAAGAATTGTTAATAGTAATTCAAAGGGAGCCTTATGCAAATACAATTTATCCGGAATATCCAATTTACCAAGCTCGTGAAAGCCGATGGCCGGCTGAGGGAATTCAATTTCCGCAAGTCCAACGGACTGCAGGAAGGACTGTTCACCGTCGATGTCAGCGACGACCGCGGGAATCGTATCATCCTGAGAATGCAACGCGAAGACGGCGTTTGGAAGATCATCAAACAGCAACTGCCGGCATGGATCTGGGAGAACGAGGCCGTTTTTCACAATCTTATCGAAGAAGAGCTGGGCGCCGCGGGTATGGTGAAATAACAGCGGCTCCCCTTCCCCCATTCACTTTCCACAAAGAACCGTCCATTATTGGCTTCGGCGAATTCATGACATAGCAGAATACCGAGACCGGTTCCCTTCTCACGGTTGGTTCCATAGCTGGTAAAACTCTCTTTACGCCTGATCCTCTCCAACGCATCCTCACGCATCCCAATGCCGCTATCCGTTACGACGATCTCGATCTCGGCCGCCTTCCGGCATCCGTTCACCGTTACGACGCCTCCGCTGCTGCTGAACTTGATGGCGTTGCTCACCAGGTTGCGGATCACCACCAGCATCATATCCTTGTCGGCATAGCCCACCAGCGATGCCGTCATCTCCATTCGCAACAGCACATTCTTTTCCTTCGCCTGCTGCGCAAACAGTTCCAATACCCCCCTGACCAGCTCATCCATTTCCAGCAACACCGGCACGATCACGGCCCCATTCAGCTGGCTGCTCGCCCAGACCAGCAGATTGCTCACCAGCTCCGAAGAATGATCCACATTCAACCGCAGCTCGTTCAGCATCGCCCTCGACTCCGGCTCGGAGATCTTATTTTCCTTCATAAAATGCATCAGCACTTTAAGTGAGTTCAACGACCCACGCAGATCATGGGCGACAAGGGTAAACAGCTTGTCCTTTTGCTGGTTGCTCAGCAGCAACTGGACTGCCTGGTGCTCCAGCTCCTCCTTCTGCTCTTCGATCTTTTCGTTCTTCTCCCGCAACAGCTGGTTCATCCTCCGGTTCAGCGTCCTGCCGCGTAACAACAGGAATGCCAGCAGGCTTAGCAGGGCGATCACCACGACCGTCACCGTCACCTCCAACGTCGCCCGGCGCAGCTTCGATTCATACGTGGCATCCTTCACCGCCTGCGCCTCCCGCAGCCGAATCGTCTGCTTGTCAAAATCATACTGCGCAGCCCTTGCCATCAGCTGCTTGCTCGATTCGTCGTTGAACAGGCTATCGGAATAATCCTTATAAAGTTTGAAATAGCGCAGCGAATTGCGGTAGTCGCCCTTGGCCTCGTAGATATTGGCCAGGACCCGGGCCGATCGCTGGATCTCCGGCTTGCGATGGATCAGCTGCGCCTCCTGCAAAGCCTCGTTGGCATACTCCAGCGCCTGTGGATAATCCTTCAGTTGCAGGTATACCTGGGAAACAAGACTCTTGGTCTCCGTGATCCCGATAAGGACGTTTCGCTGCCGGAAATACATCAGGGACTCGAGATAACGGCCCAGCGCGCCTTTGTAATCTCCTTTGACCGCAAGGATCCGGCCCACCTCGTTGTTGTACATGGCCGTATTGATCTCGTCCTTCCCCGCACGGGCGCTCTCTACCGCCCGCTGCGCATACTGCAGCGCCTCCTCATATTTGCCCTCCTTTAGAAAGATATCCGCCTGGTTGTTCGCAATAAAGGCCGCCTGGGTACTGTCACCCCCGCGCCTGTAAAGTTCCCGCACCCTCTCCATCAGTTGCTGCGCCTTGCCGTATTCCTCCTGCTGCTTGTAAAAAAGGGCAAAATTGATGTTCACCCTGGCGATCAGGGAGATATTGCCGATCTCCTCGGCAATGTCCAGCGAATGCTGGTAGCTGCCAAGCATGTTCACATAGTCCCCGATCATCTCGTACGTATTTCCCAGCATCCGCCAGCTCTCCGCTTCCCCTCTGCGGTAGCCCGTTTGGCCTGCAAAAGCCAGGGCCGCCCGCCCATAGCGGAAAGCGCTGTCTGCGCTGATCCCGTAATAGGCCCGCGCCAGGCGGTTCAGCGTGTCCACATATGCCGTATCGGAAGGGACGGGCTGGCCCCCCGGAGTGGACCGGATCGTCGCCCGGAGCCGCACGGGCTCCGGGGATTGGGCCGGGGAGAGGCTACAAATCCCCAGGAAAAAAGCCATTAACCAGGCTGCAATACAATAAGATTTCATTCTGGGCGTACTGTTTAGAGTATAGGATCAGGAGCTTGCGCTTGGGCCTCGGCTTTCGGCCCGTTACAGGTGGGATCAGAGAAGATAAATCGGGCTGTTTACGAACCAAATCGTACGCCCGAACGTTATTTCCAAAAGGGATTCAGCGTCGCCGGTAGTGCAGCACGGACGAGATCGGTAGCCGGGTAAAAGTAATCAAAAATTCGAGTCATTCACTATTCACACGCTGTTAATAAGAATTAGAAGGAAAAAAGGATGGTCCGGATTATATTTGAAAAGCAAGCAAAATAATCCCCGAACCGGCACAGCAGCCAGTTCCAGATACCCGGACAATACCCTGAATTAATCCGATTTCAAGAATCTAAAAAGAATTGAATTGACTGAGACTATTATCAACCTGGAAACAGTTAACCCCATTGAGTTCTTCGGCGTAAATAACGGTAAGCTTGACATCCTGAAGAAAAAGTTTCCCCTATTGAAGATCCTGTCACGAGGTACCCAGATCAAGTTGAGCGGATCGCCCGAACAAGTGGAGACAGCCAAAGAAAAAATCGATTTGTTGGTGCAATATCTGGAACGAAACGGCCATGTAAGCGAGAACTATTTCGAGCAGATACTGGGCGGTGACGATGCCGAGACGGTAGATCATTTTGTCGACAGGCATCCAAACGACATCCTGGTATTCGGTCCGAACGGGAAGACCGTCCGCGCCCGCACCATCAACCAAAAGAAAATGGTCGGCGCCGCCGATAAGAATGATATCGTCTTCGCCATCGGCCCGGCCGGTACCGGTAAAACCTATACCGCCGTTGCACTCGCCGTGAGGGCCCTCAAGAACAAGATGGTCAAGAAGATCATCCTCACCCGCCCTGCCGTGGAAGCCGGCGAAAGCCTCGGTTTCCTCCCCGGCGACCTAAAAGAGAAGATCGATCCCTACCTGCGGCCCCTCTACGATGCCCTGGACGACATGATCCCCGCCGACAAGCTGGGCTATTATATGAGCACCCGGACCATCGAGATCGCTCCGCTGGCCTATATGCGCGGCCGAACCCTGGACAACGCCTTCATCATACTCGATGAGGCCCAGAACGCCACCGATCTCCAGATAAAGATGTTCCTCACCCGCATCGGCGCCAACGCAAAGGCAATCATCACAGGTGACCTCACCCAGATCGATCTGCCGAAGAACCAAAAGAGCGGCCTCGCAAAAGCCCTCTACATCCTCAAGAACATCGACGGCATCGCCCATATCGAGCTCGACGAAGAGGACGTAGTCCGCCACCGCCTCGTCAAAGCCATCATCAAGGCCTACGAAAGAGACAAAAAAGAAGAAGAAACCAAATAATCGAAAAGCCCGCCGTCAGGCGGGCTTTTTCGTACATTCGCTCCATGATGAAGAAAATCCTCCTACCGGCCGCAATCCTCCTGCTGGCCGCCTGCAACAATGACAAATCCTACAAAAAAGCAGAGGACGCCCAGGACGCAGGCCGCGAATTCATCCGCGCCTCCCTCGACGGCAACTATGAAAAGGCTTCCTTCTATCTCTACCCCGACAGCACCAACAAGATCATCTTCGCCCGCTGGCGCACCATGCACGATCACATCAGCCCGGACGAACAACAAAAATACAAGGACGCCAGCATCCTGCCCATCGATATCCACCCGATCAATGATTCCGTCACCAGCTATACCTACGCCAACTCTTACAAAAAAGACACCAGCACCATCCTCATCGTCAAGGTCAACGGCGAATGGTTGGTCGATCTGAAAGAGATTCTCAACGACCACCACCATTAAGCCCACCCGCGATCGCCTGCCAAATGAAATTTTACCCGTCACCGGGCAATATATACCTTTGCAAACAATCGCTATTATATATTCTATTTATGATGACAGTCTCTCACCCCTGGCACGGCGTGCCGGTAGGAAAAAATGCCCCGCGGATCGTCAATGCGATCATCGAGATCCCGCAAGGCTCCCGCTGCAAATATGAGATCGATAAGGATAGTGGCCTGCTCAAGCTGGATAGGGTCATCTACTCTTCCTTCTACTACCCCGTCAACTACGGCTTCATCCCCCAAACCTACGGCGACGACAAGGACCCCCTCGATATCCTCGTCATCACCTCGCTGCCCGTTCAGGCCCTTTGCCTGATGGAAGCAAAGGTCATGGGCGTTATGCAGATGGTCGACAGCGGCGACGCCGACGACAAGATCATCGCCGTAGCGGCAAACGACCCCGGCGTCAACCACTACAACAACCTGGAAGAACTGCCAAAGCATTTCTTTGAAGAGCTGCGCCATTTCTTCGAGGAATACAAAAAACTCGAGAACAAGACCGTCGTCGTAGAAGAGTTCGGAGACAAATCCACCGCCCTCAAAGTCGTCGAAGACGCCGTCAAACTCTACGACGAAATGTTCCGGAAGCAATAACCGCTTCCCGCCCGCGCCCGCGCCGCCCTCAGCCCGGCTCAACCGCAAAAACCTGCGCTTATGTCAATTCAAACGATTGCCCTGCTTGTAATAGTTGGCCTGCTGGCCGGCATGCTGAGCGGCCTCGTCGGCCTCGGCGGCGGCGTCATCATCGTACCCGCCCTCGTCTTCCTGCTCGGATTTACCCAGCACCAGGCCCAGGGCACCTCGTTGGGTATCCTGCTGCTGCCCGCCGGCATCTTCGCCGTGCTCAACTATTACCAGAAAGGCTACATCGATGTAAAGGCGGTACTATTGCTGTTCGTGGGGTTTCTCGTCGGCGGCTGGCTCGGCAGCAAACTCTCCCTCAGCCTGTCCGAAGCCGTCCTCAAGAAGGTCTTCGCCTGCGCCCTCGTTCTGATCGCCGCAAAAGTGTTGTTTTTCGATAAGTAACAGCCGGTCGCCACCAATCTGCCACCAAGGTTCCTTGTCAGCCGCCGGCAGCCGCCCAGGCGCCTATTTTTCAAACGGCGCCAAAAGTCTTCGGATTGTCCGCAAATGATGCGTTCGCTGCCCATCATCCGATCGCACGATCCCCATATTGTCGATCTTGTCGATCCTCACCTTCCCCGACGCATGGATGATCTCATGCGCATTCAACAGGATGCCGACATGCGTGATCCTCCCCTCCTCATTATCGAAGAAAGCCAGGTCCCCCGTCTTCGTCTCCTCCAGGAAACCAACCCCCTCCCCCTGTGTCGCCTGCTGATAAGCATCCCGCAACACCGGCACCCCGAGGAATTTGTAAACGGTTTGCACAAACCCGCTGCAATCAAAACCAAAGACGGATTTCCCTCCCCAGAGATAGGGAATATTGAGGAACTTGTATGTCAGCTGCCGGATCGCCTTTGCATCCAGCATCGCTCCCCCGGGGTCCCAGGCCTTGCCCCTATAATGCACCTGGTTCTTCCGCCACTGCGCCCGGCCGTTCTTCATCGCCGTGAGATGACTGCCCATCGGCACCATCATCGGATGACCATTGTATTCCAGCGCCGCCACCCACTCAGGCGTCAGCGAGGCCGCCCCACCCTCGAACTCCTTTTCATCCACCTCCGTCAAATGCGTGGAGGTACACCAACCTTCATACTCATCATAACGGACACGCACCCGGCTCCATTCCTTACCCTGTTCCAAAATTTCGCAACACTCCCCGAAT
Organism: Puia sp.; assembly: GCF_035546395.1. Taxonomy (GTDB): domain Bacteria; phylum Bacteroidota; class Bacteroidia; order Chitinophagales; family Chitinophagaceae; genus Puia. The sequence continues at coordinate 135,995 of NZ_DASZXR010000005.1, forward strand.
ACGAGCTGACTGACCATTTCTGTCCTGTGAGAGGGTTCCAACCTTAGCGGGCTTACAGGGACGCAACAAATTGCTCTGATCATACGGTAAATTTATGGATTTTTGCCATCTTCGCATCTCATTAACATCGTGAGAAAAGACCCATTCCACCATATGACCGACCAGCAGCTGCTGGGCCGTTACTATGAGGACCATAACAACGAATGGCTGGGATCCCTGCTTCAACGCTACACGCTCCTGCTCTTCGGAGTCTGCATGAAATACCTTCATAACGAAGAAGACGCCCGCGACTGCGTCCAGCAGATCTTCGTAAAGGTCATCACCGAACTGGCCAAATACCGGGTCGAATACTTTAAATCCTGGATCTACACCATCGCCCGGAACCACTGCCTGATGCGACTGCGCGACCAGCATGGCCGGTCCACCGAACTGACCGACTCCCTCCTCGCCGCCTGGGACGAAGAACCCGGCAAGAACCGGCACTGGGAGAAAGAACAACTGCTCCAATGGATGGCCCAGGCCCTGGAAGAATTGGGAAAAGAGCAAAAACTCTGTGTAATTTTGTTCTATCTGGAAAAAAAGAGCTACCAGGAAATAGCCGGCAACACCGGTTTTTCGTTATTACAGGTAAAAAGCTACATCCAGAACGGTAAACGGAACTTAAAAATAGCGATCGAAAAAAAGGCCCGGGAGGGCTCGAACGGATGAACAAGGACTTGCTCAACATATTAGCCAACAGCAACAAGGACATCGACAACCAACAGTTGATGGACTACCTCAGCGGAAAGCTCTCCGGCGAGGCCCTGCATGAGCTGGAGCGGTCCATGGCCGACAACGAGTTCCTCAACGACGCCGTCGAAGGTCTCCAGCAGGTCCGCAACAGAAAGGACATGCAGTCCTATGTTGACCAGCTCAACGCCGCCATGCAAAAGACCCTCGGGAAAAAGAAACAACGCCGGCTCAAACGCCGGCTCAAGGAAGACCCCTGGGGCCTCATCGCCGTCGTCCTCGTCATCGCCCTTTGCATCCTCGGATATATCGTCATCCGCAAGCTCCAGCAGAAATAATTCCTTTTACAGGTGGATCAGGATGAAGATCCGCGGGAGCCACTGTCGGCGCAGACGCAGCCGTCACCATGGGCGCGGCAACCGTCACCTCAGAAGGCCGCGAGGTAGGAGCAACAACAACAGCAGAAGAGGCGGAACAAAAGCCAATGGTCGCAACCATGGCAAACGACAGAGTAAAGAGTCTTTTCATAAAATGAATATACTCAAATTTCTTTTCTCCAAAAATGTCTATATTCGACTAATTATTAATTGCTTATATGGACTTCAAAAAGAGTGTTCTAATCCTCGCCCTGGCCCTCGCAGGAAGGCAGGCTTTTTCCCAACGCATCAGCTATATCGTGTCCTTTCCCAACCTCGCCCATCATGAGGCCCGGATAGAGATGGTCGTAAGCGACCTCAACACCCGCACCGCCTTCTTTCGCATGAGCCGCTCCTCCCCCGGCCGATATGCCACGCATGAGTTCGGCAAGAACATCTATGACGTCAAAGCCCTCGATGCAGGCGGCAAGCCCCTGACCCTGACACGCATCGACGGCGATGTCTATGAGGTCACCCGCCACAACGGCTACGTCCGATTGCAGTATACCCTCTATGGTAACTACGCCGATGGCACCTATGTCGGTCTCGATCCGGCCGGCGTTCATTTGAATATGCCAGCCGCCTTCATGTGGCTCAAGGGCGCGGACAATGTTCCCATCACCATCCACTTCAATATCCCCGCCGAGTGGCATTGGACCGTCGCGACCCAGATGCAACCCACCGGCGACAGCCTCACCTTCCTCGCCCGCAACTTTCAATATTTTATGGACTGCCCGACCAAACTCGGCCCGCTCCACTACCGGCAATGGGATGTAAAGAACCCCGACGGCAGGATCTATAAATTCCGGATAGCCCTCGACGGCGGCGCCGATGACACCACCTTCACCAGTTTCAGCGGGAAAGTACAGCGCATCGTCCGCCAGGCACAGGCCGTTTTCACTGAGACGCCTGCCTATGATTACGGCGCCTACACCTTCCTGGCCAGCATCAATCCTTACGTACACGGGGACGGTATGGAACATCGAAACTCGACAATGATCAGCATCCCTACCGTCTTTCGCGACAACGACCGGCTCCTCGGAGTGTTCGCCCATGAATTCTTTCACTGCTGGAACGTAAAACGCATCCGGCCAAAGACCCTCGAACCGTTCAACTTCGAAAAAAGCGACATGAGCTACGAGCTCTGGTTCGCCGAAGGCTTTACTCAATACTACGGCGAACTTCTGCTCACACGCGCGGGCTTCCTGCGCGATACCGACTATGTCAAGACCATCATCGCCGGCCTGATCAACACCAAGATGAATACCCCCGGCGCCCAACGCTATTCACCCGTCGAGGCCAGTGAGGAAGCCGTCTTCACCGACGCCGGCGTAGCGGTCGACAAGACCAACTTCCCCAACATCTTCAGCTCGTACTATCCTTATGGGGGCAGCATCGCCCTCGCCCTGGATCTCCAGCTGCGCGCAAAGTTCAATAAGACCCTCGACGGGTATATGACCGCCACCTGGAAGAAATTCGGCAAACCCGAGGTCCCCTATAACGTCGCAGGTCTGCAGGAAGTGCTGGCCTCGTTCACCGGCGACCGCAAGTTCGCGGAAGGATTCTTCACAAAATATATCTATGGACACGAGCCCATCGACTACAATTCCCTGCTGGCGCCGGCAGGCTTCCTGTTGAAGAAGACCGACGCCGGCAAAGCCTGGATCGGCGGCTCCCCCCGCACCTTCTCCGAAAAGGAAGGCCTCATCATCGAAGCCAATACGCTCCGGGGTACCCCATTGTATGAGGCGGGTTGCGACATCGATGACAAGATCCTCGCGATCGACAACCAGGACACCCGTACCCTGGCCGACCTCAACGGCGTTCTGGCCAAACTGCATCCCGGTACCGCGGTCGCCATCCGCTACCTGCATCGCGGAGAAGAAAAGAAAGGCGCCATCACCGTTGGTGAGAACCCCGCCGTTTCAGTGGTCACCTTCGAACAGGCGGGCCAGACCGTAACTCCGGCCATCCAGCAGTTCCGTAAAAGCTGGCTGGGCGCAAAATAACACCTATGATCCGTCTCGCTACACCCGGCGACACCCCAGCCATCTCCCGGCTGCTTACCCAGCTGGGTTACCCGGGAACCGATGCCTTTCTCGAAAGACATCTGCTGGAAATGCTGGCCGATCCCCGTGAAGCGCTCCTGGTTTGGGCAGAAAACGACACCGTCGCCGGCTTTCTTTCGATGGACTTTTCCATCTATCCGTCGCTGAAAGGACCGGTCGCTACCATAAAAGCGTTTGCAGTCGACGAAAATGCGCGCAGTAAGGGTATTGGCGCCCGGCTGGAAATGGAGGCCACTCGCCTCGCCAGGGAGAAGGACTGCGACCGGATCATCGTCCACTGCCACGCCCGGCGCACCCGGGCACACGAATTCTACGGCCGCCAGGGCTACGAAGAGTCCCCGAAGTACCTGGTTAAAAAGCTCTCCTAGGGGCATAGCTATTGCAGCCCATAGTAAAATAGTAACTTCGTATAAAAATAATTTACTATGACTACGTTGCAACAAATTCGTGACTGGGGCGCCACCCATCATCCGCGATGGTTGGTCATCGTCCGCGTCGGACTCGGGTTATTTCTTTTTGCCAAGGGCATTACCTTTATGCACAACGCCACCTTATTGGACCGCCTGATCTACGGCGGCGCTTCTCTGGCCGAGAACCAGACCCACTGGCTGCCCATCCTCATCACCTGGGCGAATCTTCTCACGGGTACGCTGCTGATCATCGGTTGCTGGACCCGGGCGATGGCCCTGCTTCAGATTCCGATCCTCATCGGCGCCATCATCTTCAACGCACAACGAGGCGTATTCGCGCCCGAATCCGAATTGATACTGGCCATCCTTACCCTGCTGCTGGTCCTCTTTTTCCTGGTGGAAGGCGGCGGGCCGCTCTCGCTTGACGGGTACTTCGAAAAAAACAAAGGCCGCGGTTCTCACGGCGATATTCTGCCATAAGCACCACGGCCCGATCATTTCGACCGACCCGTTTGTTCTGTTTACCCGACTATTGATATTGAATATAGATCGGGCTGGGCTTCAACGCCAGCACCTGCGTGGGCGTCATCATCGTAGTGGCCGCGAATTTCACCTTCGCCAGCGTCTTCACGTCGTTCTTATAAAACAGCTTGAAACCGGTGAATTGAACCGGCTGAGCCCATTCGTAATTCCTGTAGGTATCCATTTTTAACTGCTGAGGACCCCATCCGTCCATATCCATAACGATCTGTACATCGGGGCGCGTCCGGATCTCCTTGTAGTTGGTGATCATTTTCTGCGTCCAACGGTGAACGACAAAGACCTTTGGCGGCAGGTTGTGGGCTTTCACCAATTTTGCCAGGTACTCCGAACACCAGTTGACATCCGCAGCATCGAACGTGCCCACGTTTTTGCCCACCCGCATTCCGGGTTTCATTGCGAATTCCGCATCGATCCCCAAATGGACATTGGGCATGCTCAGATATTTTTCCAGCAGGGGTACCTCCGACTGCACATTCGAAAAGCCCACCTGGATATCCAGGAAAACGAGGGCATTGATCCTCGCCGCCATGTGAAGTATCGAATCGATATGCTTGAAAGGCATGCGCGCCCGGTATTTCCCATCCTTACCGGCACTCCCTTGCGCAGTTACGGCTATATAGTGGAGGGCAGGGATCACCGGGATCGTAGTGTCGGCCGCCTGCCACTTCTTTACCTCTCCCATGAGCATTCGAAGCATCTCATCGGGCGGATATTCACCCAAAACGCCCATGCGTTTGCTGTATAGGTTGCCATAATAGGCAACGATCCGTTTGAAAGGCAAAATAGCACCCGAATTGGGATAGGCCGTCCTGACCGGCCACTTCCCCGAAGAATCGCGATTCGCCAGGTGCTTCAGCAGCCGGTTATATTTGGCCGTATCGATCGGACCCGCCGCCGCAGCCGGCTCGGAAGGAACCGTATCCTGCGCCGCCACCGTCTTCGCCGCCGGAGCCTTCGAGGAATCCGCCTTCCCCGCAGCATCCGAACGGCCGTTATTGCAGGCCGTCAGCACGATCACCCCGCAGACGCCCGCCACAAATGCCATCCGCAAAGTCGTATAGCCACGCTTACTCTCAAATTTCAATTTCTTTCTGATGTCGTTGATTTTCATGGTTTACTGCCTTGTCATTTTGATGCAGGCAAAGTTAATCCAAAACGAACCCATCAACTTTTTATTTTATAACAGTTTCTTAAAAAATGTGGAAAATCCCCTCCCCCGCACATCCCCGCACCGAAAAAATTCGCCTTCCGCTTCAAATAAATAGTCTACTAATTTTGTAGACTAACAAATTCATCCTATTTTAGCGCCAGGTTACATGAGTTACGTGGCCGAGCGGCGAGGCGGAGGTCCGCAACACCTTCCAGGAGGGTTCGACTCCTTCCGTAACTGCAAACAAAAAAAACCGAAACGGGGCTTTCATTATTTTGGCAGAATAGATTATCACCGCGGCGCCAACAACCCCTTCACCCTATCCGGAATCCGATCCACAAGCACCCACTCCCCGCTCCCCCGATCCACAGGCATCCGGTCCCCACTCCCCCGCCGGTCCACCGGCATCGGCTCCACCACCGCCAGGTTCGCCACCACGCAAGGCATCCGATCCGGCTGCATCACCCGCACCTCCGCCCGGCCGCTCACAAACAATCGCCCCTGCAAAGCGCTGTCCCCAATCAGCAACCCCTGCCCCCGCACACACCAGGGCCCCACAACAAGAAGGAAAAGAAAAAGTATTCTCATATACATCTTTTCCACCCCGATGCAGGGCCCCGCCCAATTACACAAAATTATCTCATCTTTTTATACGCATTGATCAACCCGTTCGTCGAACTATCGTAATTCGACACCGGCTCACTCCCCTTCAGCTCCGGCAATATCTTCCCCGCCAGCTGCTTACCCAACTCAACCCCCCACTGGTCAAACGTGAAGATATTCCAGATCACCCCCTGCACAAAGATCTTATGCTCATACAACGCGATCAGCTCCCCAAGCGTAAATGGCGTGATCTCCTTGATCAAAAACGAATTCGTAGGCCGGTTCCCCGCAAACTTTTTATAAGGGATCAGCGCCGGGGGAACACCCTCCGCCTTACATTCCTCCTCCGTCTTTCCGTTCATCAGGGCCTGCGTCTGGGCAAAGAAATTGGACAACAGCTTATTATGATGATCTCCAAGCGGATTATGAGAGATCGCCGGCGCAATGAAATCACAGGGTATCAGGATGCTCCCCTGGTGGATCAGCTGGTAGAACGCATGCTGCCCGTTCGTCCCCGGCTCGCCCCACACCACCGGACCCGTCCGCCATTCCACCGGCTTGCCATTCCGGTCCACGCTCTTACCATTGCTCTCCATATTGCCCTGTTGGAAATAGGCCGCAAATCGGTGCATATACTGGTCATAAGGAAGGATGGCCTCCGTTTGCGATCCAAAGAAATCGGTATACCACAGGCCTATCAGCGCCATCGTCACCGGAATATTTTTCTCGAACGCCGTCGTCCGGAAATGGACATCCGTCTGATGCGCCCCCCGGAGCAGCTGCTCGAAATTGTCATAGCCCACCGTCAGCGCGATGGACAACCCGATCGCACTCCACAGTGAATACCGGCCGCCGACCCAATCCCAGAACTCGAACATATTGGCGGTGTCGATGCCGAACTTCGTCACCTCCTTTGCATTCGTCGACAGGGCGGCAAAATGCTTCGCGACAAATTTCTCATCCCTGGCCGCCTTCAGGAACCAGTCCCTCGCCGAATGCGCATTGGTCATCGTCTCCTGGGTAGTGAACGTTTTGGAAGCCACCAGGAACAAGGTCTCCTCCGGCGTCACCTTCTTCAACGTCTCCACGATATGCGTCGCATCCACGTTGCTCACGAAATACGCCTGCATCCCCTCGATCCAGTATGGCCGCAGCGCCTCCGTGACCATCACCGGCCCAAGATCGCTTCCACCGATCCCGATATTGACGATGTATTTTATCTTCTTGCCCGTGTAGCCCTTCCATTCCCCGCTATGAATGCGGCCGCAAAAATCCTTCATCTGCGCCAGCACCCGCAACACGTCCGGCATCACATCCTTCCCATCGCTGAGCACGGGCTCCCCCGAAAGGTTCCGCAACGCCGTATGCAACACACTCCGGTTCTCGGTCTCATTGATCTTCTCCCCCGTGAACATCGCCTCGATGGCCTCGGAAACCTTACTCTCCACCGCCAGCCGGCGCAACAGCTCCAACGTCTTCTCGTTAAAAATGTTCTTGGAATAGTCGAACAGGATGTCATCCAGCCGGAGCGAATGATGTTCGAATCTCCCCGGCTCGTCCGCAAACAGCTGGCGCATATGCACGCCCTTCATCTCCTTATCATAATGATTTTGCAGCTCCTGCCAGGCCTTTGTCTCTTTCGGTGATACTTTCGGGAACATAAGGAAACTATTTTTTTCGTTGGTAAAAACTAACAATACGGAAATTATAATTGTTCGATCACGCTCACCACCTCGTCGACCATCGACGGGCTGATGTCAAGGTGGGTCACCATCCGAACCTGGTTGGCAGCAATGGCGATTGTCAGGATGCCCTTCTCCCGGAGGTCCGCCGACAGGCTCCTGGCACAATCCATCGCTCCCCCCAATTCAAAGATGATGATATTGGTCTCGACGGGCATAATGCTTTTGACAAAATCCTTTTTCTCCAGGGCAGCGGCAATGGTTCGCGCATGTGAATGGTCCACCGCCAGTCGCTCGATATTATTCTCAAGCGCATAGATCCCCGCTGCGGCCATAAAACCAGCCTGCCGCATCCCGCCGCCAAACACCTTTCGCACGCGGCGCGCCTGCTTGATAAAGGTAGCTGGTCCCAATAAGATACTGCCGATCGGGCAACCCAATCCCTTGTTCAAACACACGGAAATGCTGTCGAAAACAGCGCCGAACTCGCGCGCCGTCTGACCCGTCGCCACCAATGCATTGAACAGCCGCGCCCCATCGAGATGGAACTTCAGGTGGTTGTCGGTACACACCTGCCGGATCCGCCTGATCTCCTCAAAATCATAACAGCTGCCCCCACCCCGGTTGCAGGTGTTTTCCAACGCTACGAGGCTGGTACGCGCCCGGTGTACATCGTCGGGGTTCATCGCCAGGGATACCTGCCCGGCCGTTATCCGTCCAAGGTCACCGGGAAGGGCCCGCACCTGCGAACCCGAATTAAAAGCGATACCGCCACCCTCATAGACATAGATATGCGCCTTCTGCTCGCAGATCACCTCGTCGCCGGGCTGCGTATGACATTTAATAGCTATCTGATTGGACATGGTGCCACTCGGACAATAGAGCGCCGCCTCCATCCCGAAAAGCCGGGCGGCCATAGCCTCGAGTGAATTGACGGAAGGGTCTTCCCCGAAAACATCATCCCCCACCGATGCGCTGAACATGGCATCAAGCATTGGAGGCGTCGGGCGTGTAACGGTATCCGAACGAAGATCGATAGGCATAATTCCTGTTTAGGATCGCAATTTAAGGCGAAATGGCCAGACCAATCGCCCCGCATTGAGAACCAGCAACAGATAGATCAGATCGAAAACGACGATCAGCCCGCCGGTAAAGGTGAGGAACTTCGACCGTAGCATATAGAACATGATCGTCGGGGCCAGCGTCCCGATCAATTTGGCAACGGCAATCCCTGCCGACTGCCCGGACAGATTCCCCCGGGTATTGATCATGTTGATGTAAAGGACGGACATCGTCAGATTCATAATATATGCCACGTTTGCCCCGTAGATGTCATGCAGATCCCGGGTGGCAAAATAGATAATGGCAAATGCCATCGTCATGACAAAGAAAGAATAGGGATAAAAATATTTCGTGCTGATCCGTTGAGGCCAATCCCGCTTCCCATAATTAAAATAAGTGATCAGGATACCGATGTCCAACAGAAACCAGGTCATATTCACCACCCGGTGCACCGGATTGCCATCATTGAAAATAGTGGCAAAGCAAAACTCCCAGGAAATATTGAACGCGAGGGAAATGAAGGGCATCCCGTAGGTTTTGTCGCGAAACCCACGAATGATGATAAAGATATATGCGATAGACCAAGCTGTCCCGCTCACCACGTAGAGTGATTGGTTTAGGAGTTCGATCATGAAAAAAGGGGAATTTGAGCACGAAAATACAGATTTCAAGGAAAACTCATAGGTGTTTTTCTCTATAAATAGTACTTTTACGATACACAGGATCGAAAAATACCCAGTCTCCCCATCCCCAAAAATAAAGGTGGGCCCAAACATTTTGGGTCCACCCTCTGGAATCTTACGGGATTCCCAGTTCAATAGAACCTTACGGGGTTCCTAACTCAATGAAGCCTTACGGGGCTCCTCTCCTCCGGACCTAGGCTGGCCCGGCCTATACAAAGATATGCTATCAGGACAATGCCTGCTCCCTGATATTATTTCCCCTTTCTTTAGCCGCCTTGATCAGCTCGAGCACATGGTTGCGGACGTCCTCTTTCATCCCTTCCGCTTCCCTTTCGAAGATCTCTTTCAGCTCGTCCAGCTCATCCATGGTCACCCCTCTCAGATTCCGCAGCTTCCGCTTCAACGAATCGGCCGTATCCGCGATCTTCCTGCGTGTTTCTTTTCCTTCTGCGGGGGCAACCAAAATGCCGACAGCCACGCCTGCGGCAAGCGCCGCCAGAGTGCCGATCATAACTTTCTGTGCATTCATAGTAGTATTTTGATGGGTGAATAAATTAGATGTGCGATACTTTTCACCGTCCAAGAACAATGCCGAAAATCGTTAAAAGGGAGTGCCGGAAACAACATCGGGGAAATGGGCAATAAAATCCACAGGTCACCGGAGCCCGGATAACCCGGCATCTCGATATCGGCGAAAAGAAAATCCGGCCGATGCCGGCCGATCAGCTCCAGGGCTTCCAGCCCCCACCTAAGGCAACCGCAGGTTGTCGGCAGGATTGGCCCGCGCCGCCCCCAGGCTGCGGAACAACACCGTCGCGAGAGCCACCCCCATCAGACCGATCGCCGCCATCGTAAAGATCCACCCCGACAGCGGGATCCTGTAGGCGAAATCAGCCAGCCACCCGTGCATCACCCAACCCGCCAGGGGACAGGAGATGACCACGGCCAGCAATACCGGCCGCAGGAAGCCCCCGGAAAGCAACAGGCAGATCGACGCGACGGAGGCCCCCAGCACCTTACGGATGCCGATTTCCTTCACCCGTTGTTCCGCCGCGAACGTCGCCAGCGCAAACAAGCCCAGGCAGGCGATCACAATAGTGATCGTGGTAAACACACTCATCAACCCCGCCAACTGATCCTCCTGCTTATAGTTGTTGTCGAACGCCTCATCGAGGAAGTCGAATCGGAAAGGCGTGTGCAGATCATATCGGCCGTAGATCTTTTTGATCGCCCCCATCACGGTTGGCACATTGACGTGCGCGCCGATCTTTACATACAAACAGCCGTAGATTCCCGGTGACCATTCCTTGGCGGCATCCTCGGTCACCGTCACCGCAAACGGCTTGATAGGCGCATGCAAGGACAGGTAATTGAAGTTCTTCAACACCCCCGCAACAGTGACCAGCTCCTTGTCGATCCGCAGCTGGCGCCCTACCGCCGGCTTATCGAGTCCAAGATCGGCCACGGCCGCTTCATTCAACAGGATGTTTTTCTTACCGGTCCAACGACTGCCGGCCAACGGCGCCTCCTCCCACTTCATCCCCAGCATCGAAATAAAATTACTGTCGACGATGAGGCCATCGACCTGTGCCGGCGAACTCTTACCCGGCTGATCCACCATATGCATAAAGACACCATCGGCGTAAAGCTCGAAATGTGACGTGGCAACCCTTTTTACGGCCGGCAATGCCTCCACCTCATGGCGATAGGCGGCATAGTGTTCCATGGTCGATGCAAAAGGCAGCATGACAACATTCTCCCGGTCAATCCCGGTATCTGCATGACGGATGAAATAGAGCTGCTTGCCGATTACCGCACTGCTGATCACCAACGTCATCGAGATCGCGAACTGCAGCACGATAAATCCTTTCCTCACCCGCTCGCCACCCAGCTTCCTGCTTAATTTACCATACAGTACGGCCACCGGCCGGAAATGCGACAGCACCAGCGAAGGATAGCTTCCCGCTATGAGCACGATCAGCACGAACAAACCCGAAAAAAACCCAAGCACCATCGGGTCCGTCAAAAAGCCCGGGTCGATCCTGATGCCCATCAGCTGGTAGAAATTGCCCTTCAGCCAAAGGAACAACACTCCCCCAACGACAAACGCCACTACGGCGAAGACGGCGCTTTCGGTATAGAATTGCCCCGCAAGGCTCAACCTTCCCGCACCCAGGATTTTTCGAACACCCACTTCCTTGGCTCTCACCGCGGCCCTGGCCGTGGCGAGGCTCATATAGTTCACAAGCGCCAATAACAGGATCACCCCGGCCACCAGCACCAGCGGCCACAGGTACCGCCCATGCACCCCGGTAAATCGCAGATGCTGCCCCTTGATCGGAAACAGCCGGTATTGATGGAGTTGTTTGAAAGGCCCGTCTCCAACCGGTTCCTTCACCCTTCCCTCCAGCGCTTGCCCGATCCGTGCCAGGCTCCGTTCGACTTTTGCCGTATCCCGCGCATCGCGGAGCAGCAGCCACGTGGAAAAGGCCCCATTTCGGATAACCTCGTCATGCAGATAGTCCTGAAATTTCTCCACACCGGACATCGTACTGATCGCCGAAAGCAATCCAAATTGGATCGAACTGTTACTGGGAACATCGGCGGCCACACCGGTCACCTCCAGCGGAAACCGGCCGTCCATCAGCAGGGTCTTACCCATCGGGTCCTCCGAACCAAAATATTTGGTCGCCTGGCTCTTGGTCACCACCACAGTAAACGGCCGCGAAAGCGCCGTAGCAGGGTTCCCCCGCAACAGTCGAAAACTGAAAAAACTGAAAAAATTGCTGTCCACAAAATACATCTCGCGGGTCTCCCGGAATCGCAGTTCCGGCTTTGCCCTGTTTTGCAGGTCCACACCCAGGAATACTGGATACATCCGGGTCATCGCCTGCACCGAGGCATCCGCCTCTTTCGCCGCCGGTCCGGCGACAATCGTCAGCTGCGGACTGAAAAAGATCTGTGGCCCAAAGCTCTCCCCGCTGGTCATCGAAAAAATACGCTTCGAATGGGCATGCCAGCGATCATAACTGTACTCATGCAATTCATAAAGGACGATCGTCAAGGTTACAGTAATCCCCGCCGCCAGGCAAAAAATATTGATGGCGCTGTACAATTTGTTACGGCGCATCTGCCGCAAAGCCATCCGCAAATAGTTAAAGATCATATCCAGGTTATTCGGTTCGCAGATTTTTGATCGGGTTCGCCTGCGCCGCCCGAAGGCTTCGCGTCAGCACCGTCACCAGCGCCACCCCCAGCAGCCCCGCGCCGCTCACCGCAAACACCCACCACGACAGGGAGGTCCTGTGCACAAAATTATCCAGCCACCGGCGCATCAGCCACCACGATACGGGACAGGCAATCACCACCGCCAGCAACACCGGCCGGAGAAAATCCCGGGATAACAATCCCCCGATCGACGCCACAGACGCCCCCAGCACCTTCCGGATGCCGATCTCCTTCACCCGCTGCTGCGCAGCAAACGTCGCCAGCGCAAAAAGTCCCATGCAGGCGATCACAATGGTAATGCCCGTAAACAACCCCATCAGCCCCGCCAGCCGGTCCTCCGCCTTATACACCTTGTCAAATGCCTCATCGAGAAATTGATATTCGAATGCCAGGTCGTGATCGTATTTACCATAGGCTGACCTGAGGGAGGCTATCAGCGTCGGCAGGTTGACATGCGCATTCACCTTGACGAACATCCAGCCATTGCTCGTAGTCCCCCAGCGTCGGGCCGTGTCCCCGCCGACAAACAATCCGAGCGCCCCAACCTCGTTCTTCAACGAACCATACACAAAATCCTTCAAAACACCGCCCACCTGGAATTCCGCCGACCCAAGCTGGAGACGCCGCCCAATGACATCACTGCCGAGGCCGAGTTTCGCCACAGCCTGTTCATTCAAGAGGATATGCTTTCCGTCATATAATCCCGCCGTCGGCGGCGGAGGGGTCTTCCACTGCAGCCCCAGCAGCTGAGGGAAGTCGTTGTCGGCATCCAGGATGGACAACATCATCTGTTTGTCCGAACCTTTCACCTGCGCCGACCAAAGGTCGTATCCCCCATACATCGGGTAATGGGCCGTGGCCGCCCCCCGCACCCCGGGCAGCGCCTGCACCTCCCGCTTAAAGGCCTGGTAATGGGGAAGGGTGGTGCCAAACCGGATCATCACTATATTTTCCCGGTCCACGCCCGTGTCGGCATGCCGGATCAGGTAAAGCTCTTTCTCAACGACGACACTGCAAAGCATCAGGATCATCGAAATGCTGAACTGGAACACGATAAACCCCTTACGCACCCGTTCGCCACCCCGCCTCCGGCTGAGCTTGCCGTATAAAACAGCGACCGGTTTGAAGGCCGACAATACCAGCGAAGGATAACTGCCGCTCACGGCGATGGTCATCACCAGCAGTCCCGTAAAACACGCGGCCACCACCGGCGTCCACAGGAACGCACTGTCTATCTTCAATTGCAGCAGGTGCAGGAAGACCGGCCGGAAGACCCAAAAAAGCAGGAAACCCAACCCAAACGAGAGTACGGCAAAGAAGGCAGACTCGGTATAAAACTGCCCGGCGATCGTCGACCGCCCCGCCCCCATCACCTTTCGCACGCCGACTTCCCTCGAACGAAGCGCCGCACGGGCCGTCGCCAGGCTCATATAATTGATCATCGCCAGTAAAAGCACCAACCCCGCGACATAAGGGAAGATATCCAGGTAATTGCCAAGCCCACGCTCCCGCCCAAACAAATGACCCTGGGTCAGCGGAACCAGCTCGAACGAAGTCTTCACCTCGTCCTGTCCCACCGAACGCGCCATCCGGGTCAGCGTCCCCGCGACCTCCGGCGCCGCCGACGCATCCTTCAGCCGGAACCAGGTGGCAAAATTGCCGCCACCCGGCGTCTGCGCCTGCAAAGGCTGTTGTAAGAGAGGATTCGTCTGCGCCCCGGCAAGAGAACCGATAAAATCGAAGTCCAACCCCGTATTGGACGGCGGATCGGCCGCCACTCCGGTGACCTCCAACCGCAACACCTTATCGTACAACAAGACCTGCCCGATCGGATCGGCCGATCCGAAATATTTCCTCGCCGCACGCAAGGTCACCACCACAGTATTGGGCCGCCGCAACACCTGCTCCGGGCTACCCTTCAGCATCCGGTAACTAAAGAACCGGAAGAAGCCTGCATCCGCAAACAGGAATGGCCCGTCGGCGCCCGTCACTTCGATCGGCTTCGCCGCATTCTGCACCACCGGCGCCTTATAGGCCTGCCAGGTCCGGACATAACTTTCGACATTCCGGTCCTCCTTTTCCAGCATCGGCCCCGTGACATACGTCAGGGCTCCCGAATGCCATTCGGAATTACCAAAATGAAAGGTCCCCCAGGTGCTGAAAGTCCTATCCGCATTCGCCTGCCACCGGTCATAGCTGTGCTCATGCAATACATATAACAGTATCGTCATGCTCACCGCCAGTCCAACGGCAAGACAACCGATATTGATCAAACTATAAAAAGGATTTCGCCAAAGATTGCGGAAGGCGCCGCGCAGGTAAAAGAGGATCATTCCCTAATATACGAAGGTTCCATTTCGCCCCCTAAACAAAAACAAAAAGCACCAAGTCTTCTCAGTATTTCGACCGAAGTCTCCATACCTACTGACCCGATGCTTTTGTAGGTCGCTCCACCCTCGTTGGTCAAAACTTAGGCTTCACTTCCCTGTTTTTGAGTTGTTTTATACCCTATTTGGTGCTAATCCCCAAACGATGGACTCAATCTTTAAACGACCCGACTCGATTTTTCCTCCTTATCAGGTCTCAGACTTGCATACCTCACCCGCTCCCGGATCGGCCCTTTTTCAAACTCGGATTTGACCTCCTTAATTTGACCGGTTTCCGTTCTTTCTTCGGATTCGAACACAATTCTTCCACCTGACTCGGATTGTCTCCTTGCCTGATCTGGATTAAGCTTTTCTTTCTGGGTAATTCGCCCCGTCCTGGGCTTAGACTTCTCTCGGAAAACTTCCTTCGGTTGATTGATCTCCGCTTCCCGATTGTGTTTTGAAGATACATCATCACATCCCCCGTTTCCAAATTTTTAGACCAATTAGTACGCACAGGTTAATCACATAGTTATCCACATCACTACTGCACTACCAAGGGATAATATCCGCGAATCAAAACCCGCCCACAATCCGTAACTTTGCGGTCACTTTGGGATAACAAACCCCCCAAAGCCTTGACAATCATGACACAAGAACAGATCAAGTCTATGAGGGACCGCGTGGTCGTCCTGAGGAGGTTTCTTTGACGTCGACAACCGTCAATATAAGATCAACGAAGAAAAACAACTCTCGCTAAGCCCGGGTTTCTGGGACGATAACAAACGCGCGACCGAAATTCTCAAAAACATCAAGCTCAACGAATACTGGGTCAAGCTCTACGATTCGGTCAATTCGGCCGTCGAAGACTTCGCCGTTCTCTTCGATTTCTGGAAGGCCGGCGAAGCCACCGAAGAAGAAACCCGCGAAGCCTATGAGAAGGCCCTCGCCCAGATCGAAGAGGTCGAGTTCAAAAGCACCCTCAACCAACCCGAGGATGAGCTCCCCGGCGTCATGCAGATCAACTCCGGCGCCGGCGGCACCGAAAGCCAGGACTGGGCCGAAATGCTGCTACGCATGTACCGCATGTACGGCGAAAAACAAGGCTGGTCCGTCACCGAACTCGATCTCCAGGACGGCGAAGGCGCCGGCATCAAAAGCGCCACGATCCAATTCGACGGTCCCTTCGCTTACGGCTTCCTTAAAGCCGAAAGCGGCGTCCACCGCCTGGTCCGCATCTCACCCTTCGATTCCAACGCCCGCCGCCACACCTCCTTCGCCTCGGTCTTCGTCTACCCCCTCGTCGACGATAGCATCGAGATCGAGGTCAGCCCCGCCGACCTGGAATGGGAATTCTATCGCAGCGGCGGCAAAGGCGGGCAAAACGTCAACAAGGTGGAAACGGCCGTTCGCCTCAAACACATCCCCAGCGGCATCATCGTCGAATGCCAGCAAGCCCGTACCCAGGGCGAGAACCGCGAGAAAGCCCTGAAGATGCTCAAAAGCCGCCTCTACGAAGAAGAGCTCCGCAAACGCGAAGCCCTCAAGAACGCCACCAACTCGACAAAGAAGAAGATCGAATGGGGCTCGCAGATCCGCAGCTATGTCTTCCACCCCTACAAAATGATAAAAGACCACCGCACCGACTTCGAAGTCGGCAACGTGCAACCAGTGATGGACGGAGAATTGGATGGATTCATAAAAGCCTATTTAATGTCCGAAAAAGAAACAACATCGTAAAACACACACCGATAACACATGAGCATAGGAACCTTCAATTATCCGGCGCCGGCCAACGAACCGGTCCTCACCTACGCCCCAGGCGCAAAAGAGCGGGAAACACTCAAAAAGACCCTGCAGGAACTAAAGTCCACCCAACACGACATCCCCATGTTCATCGGGGATGAAGAAGTACGTACGGGAAAAAAGATCGCCTTCCACCCTCCCCACGAAACAGCCCACACCCTCGGCCACTATCACGAAGGCGGCGAGACCCATATCCGGCAAGCCATCGACGCAGCCCTCAAAGCAAAAGAGAAATGGGCCGCCCTCCCCTGGGAACATCGCGCCGCTATCTTCCTCAAGGCCGCCGACCTGATGTCCACGAAATATCGCCCCTATATGAACGGGACGACCATGCTCGGCCAAAGCAAGAACGCCTTCCAGGCCGAGATCGACAGCGCCTGCGAACTCATCGACTTCCTCCGCTGGAATGTCCACTTCCTCAGCGAGATCTACCGCCAGCAGCCCGTCAGCAGCCCCGGCGTTCACAACCGGACGGAATGGCGCCCCCTCGAAGGCTTCGTCCTCGCCATCACCCCCTTCAACTTCACCGCCATCGGCGGCAACCTGCCCACCTCCGCGGCACTCTGCGGCAACACCGTGGTCTGGAAACCCGCCCATAACCAGATCTTCTCCGCGCAGATGTTCATGCGCATCCTCAAAGAAGCGGGTCTCCCCGGCGGAGTCATCAACCTCATCTATGCCGACGGAGCCTCCCTTGGCAAAATTTGCTTCAGCCACAGAGAATTCGCCGGCATCCACTTCACCGGAAGCACCACCATCTTCAATCATATCTACAAAACCATCGGGGAAAACATCAGCAACTATCGCAGCTATCCCCGCATCGTCGGCGAAACGGGCGGTAAGGACTTCGTACTCGCTCATGAGAGCGCCGACCCCGATGTCCTGGCCACCGCCCTGCTCCGCGGCGCCTTCGAATACCAGGGACAGAAATGCTCCGCAGCCTCCCGCGCCTACATCCCTTCCAACATCGCCGAGTCCGTCAAAAAGAAGCTCGTCGAAGGCGTGAAAAGCTTTAAAATGGGCACCGTGGAAGACTTCTCCAATTTCGTCAACGCCGTTATCGACGAAAAAAGCTTCAACAAGATCAGCTCCTATCTCGATAAGGTAAAGGCCGACCCCGCAAAAGCGTCCATCCTCGTCGGCGGCAACACCGACAAGTCAAAAGGCTGGTTCATCCAGCCGACCGTCATCGAGGCGAAAGATCCCAAATTCGTCACCATGTGCGAAGAGATCTTCGGGCCCGTCCTCACCATCTATGTCTATCCCGCCGCCGAATTCGAGCAGACCCTTGAACTCGTCGACTCCACCTCGCCCTACGCCCTCACCGGCTCCATCATCGCCCGCGACCGCACCGCGATCGACCTGGCGACCAATCGGCTCCGCAATGCCGCAGGGAATTTCTACATCAATGACAAACCCACCGGCGCAGTCGTCGGCCAACAACCCTTCGGCGGCGCCAGGGCCTCCGGCACCAATGATAAGGCCGGCTCGATGCTCAACCTCTATCGCTGGTTGAGCGCAAGGACCATCAAAGAAACCTTCGCTCCACCCACGGATTACCGTTACCCATTCCTCACTGAATAAAAAAACCGGGCGTCAGCCCGGTTTTTTGTTTCCACCATGTGAGGCTAGGCCGCCTTCTTCGCCGGCTTCAATTGCCCTCGCAAAAATCCGCCGTCCACTCGCTCGATCAGCGTCACCACCCAGATCGCCGGCGTCATCGGCGGAACATGATCTTCCTGCCCAAGCGTCAACAACACCGGAACCCCATAAAAAGGACTCTGATCGTCCTCCGTCTCGAACGACCAGTACAGCTCAGGTTGGTTCCTACGCAGCGTCTCGCCGACATACCGGGCAAAAAGGTCACGCGCAAACTTGTTCTTCCGATCCTTCATTTCTTCCATCGTGTAATTGGCGCGGATATAATTCTCCAGCACATCCAGTGAGCCGGGAGAATAATCCAGTCGCATTCTTACTTCTTTGGGGAGGAGGCTGAGCCGCGGCATTTCATCAGGCATAATGTTCAGCCACCAGGTGTAATTGTCTTCCTTGCCGTTGAGGTCACTAACAGTTATCATAAGGGTATTGAGGGTTATTACTACAATGATAGCCAATTTTATGTAACAAAAAAGACCGCATTAAAAATCTTATCAAATATCAAAGGTGGACAGTCAGGCACTATCTTTGCAACCAGTAACAAAAAAATAATAATTTGATTATGAAAAAACTAGCATTGGTCCTTTTTGCAGGGTTCTCTCTCGCAACCGCGCACGCGCAATCGGTGCAATTCGGAGTAAAGGGGGGAGTAAACTTCGCCACGCAGATAGGGAGCGACGCCGGCGACAGCAGAGTAATGGGTAACGTCAACGCAGGCGTTTTTATGCGGTTTGGCGTTGCACCGGGATTCGGCGTTCAGCCGGAGCTTGTTTATTCGGGTCAGGGCGCTGGCTACCGGGTAAGCGGGTACAGCGACAACTATCACGCAAACTACCTTAACATCCCCCTCCTCCTGAAATGGTCCAGCCGCCAGGGTCTCTATTTCGAAACGGGTCCCCAGGTCGGTTTCCTGCTCAGCGCGCATGAACACACCCAGGGCAACAGCTATGACAACAAAGACCTGTACAACTCCGCCGACTTCGCATGGGTATTCGGGGTAGGCTACAAGATCCCGATGAGCCCCGTAGGCATCGATTTCCGCTACAACCTCGGCATCACCAACGTCGAAAACCTCGATGTCACCCGCCAAAACGGCTCGATCCGCAACAGCGTTGTCCAATTGGGTCTAACGTACACATTGTTCAATAGCGCTCGTAGATAATAATTTGCAAAAAAGATCGTTAGAAAAGGGCCGCAATAAAATGCGGTCCTTTTTAGTTAAAATACCCACTAAGTGGTATTGCTAATTAGTTGTCCACGGGTACTTTTGCCCACAACCAAAAACCTCACAAGTATGAAAAAACTCCTTTTGTCCGTCGCAGTACTATGCACAACCGCTATTGTTTCAAAAGCCCAAATGGCCGCAGGGGACTTCCACTTCGGCGCCGGCATCCATCTCGGCCTGCCCGTTGGAGACTTCCACAACGTCACCTCCTTCGGGATCGGCGGTGAACTCCAGGGCGAGTACGCCTTTACCGAGAACGTCACCGGCGTCGCAACAACCGGCTACACCTACTTCGCCGGAAAATCCTTTGACGACGGCATCGGCGGAACCTACAAAGCCAACTACGGCCACATCCCCGTCATCGTCGGTGCTCGCTACTATGCCACCGAACAAGTCTTCTTTGGCGCCCAGATCGGTTATGGTCACTATTCCGTAAGCGTCTCCGGCACCAATATCGGCAATGGCGCCAGCGGCGGCTCCGGCGGCTTCGAGTACCGTCCCCAGGTAGGCTACAACGCCAACCCGATCCAGTTTATCCTCAGCTATGACGGCACCTCCGTCTCCGGTGGCACCTTCAGCCAGATTGGCCTCTCCGCCCTCTACACCTTCGGTGGCGGCGGCAAATAATAAAAATCATTCTACCCGGGGCCGGCGCGCAAGCGTCGGCCTCTTTTTCCCCGGCCCGGCGAAGCCGGCCGGACATCATTGAATAAAAAGAGGCCGTCCACTTTTGAATTGAGACGGCCTCTTTTTATTATTTTTGATCCCATGAAGATCATCCTCAACGAACAGCAATTGGCCCTCACCATCCAACGCCTCGCCAACCAGCTGCTCGAGAACCATCTTGACCTGGCCAATACCGTATTCATCGGCATCCAGCCGCGGGGCATCTACTTCTCCGACCGGATCGTTCAACAATTGCAGTCCGAAGTCGCACCGGCAGCCATCCAATACGGAAAGCTCGACATCACCTTCTACCGCGACGACGTCCGCAAAGGACTACATGAACTCAATCAGACCGAGATCCCTTTCTCCATCGAGAATAAAGAAGTCATCCTCATCGACGACGTCCTCTGGACCGGCCGTACCATTCGCGCCGCCCTCGACGCCCTGCTGGACTTCGGCCGCCCCGCCAAAGTGGAACTATGCGTCCTCATCGACCGCCGCTACAGCCGCCAACTGCCCATCCAGGCCGACTATGTCGGCCGCCCCATCGACTCCATCATTACCCAAAAAGTAAAGGTCTACTGGAAAGAAAAGGACGGCAAGGACGAGGTCGCCCTCCTCTAACCCCTCCGCCAATTCGCACAGGCCCACCCAAAAAACGCCGCCATAAAATAAAAATTTACCCTAATTTTGCCTTCTAATGCAACTGAGCACAAAACATCTACTTGGCATTAGAGACCTACAACCGGCTGATATTCAACTCATTTTAGACACAGCCACCCAATTCAAAGAAGTCTTACAACGACCCATAAAAAAAGTCCCCACCCTCCGGGACGTCACCATCGTCAATCTCTTCTACGAGAACTCGACCCGCACCCGCATCTCCTTTGAGCTTGCCGAAAAACGGCTCTCCGCAGATACCATCAACTTCACCGCCTCCGGCTCCTCGGCCGCCAAAGGCGAGACCCTGCTCGACACCGTCAACAACATCCTCTCCATGAAAGTGGATATGGTCGTCATGCGCCATAGCGCAAGCGGAGCCCCCCACTTCCTGGCCAAACATATCCCCGCCGCCATCGTCAACGCCGGCGACGGGATCAACGAACACCCGACCCAGGCCCTCCTCGACGCCTTCTCGATCCGCGAAAAGCTCGGCGGCCTGGCCGGAAAAAAAGTGGCCATCATCGGCGACATCATGCACTCCCGCGTCGCCCTCAGCAATATCTATCTCCTGAAGAAAATGGGCGCCGAAGTGACCATCGCCGGCCCCCCTACCCTCATTCCCGTCCATATCCGCGAAGCCTTCGACGTCCGCGTGGAATACAACCTCCGCAACGCCCTCGAATGGTGCGACGTCGCCAACGTCCTCCGCATCCAGCTCGAACGCCAGAACCAGCCGCTCTTCTCCTCCCTGCGCGAATACAGCCTCGCCTACGGCGTCAACAAACGCCTCCTCGACAGCCTCCGCAAGGACATCGTCATCATGCACCCCGGTCCCATCAACCGGGGCGTCGAACTCGACAGCGACGCGGCCGATAGCAAACAGTCGATCATCCTCCACCAGGTCGAGAATGGCGTGGCCGTACGCATGGCCGTCCTCTATCTCCTGGCCGGAGGAACACAATAAGAGGAACAAAAAAATGAGGCCGGAAGCCTCGCCCATATAACCACAATCGCTTCGCCTATGCAACGTATCGGCCTCTTCCCGGGAACCTTCGATCCGATCACCATCGGTCACCAGGATATTATCAACCGGTCCCTCCCGCTGTTCGACAAACTCTTCATCGGCATCGGCCGCAACGCCAACAAAACGGCCATGTTCTCCGAAGAACAACGCCTCGGCTGGATCCGCGAAATCTATAAGGAAAATCCCAAGGTCGAAGCCATCATCTACGATGGCCTCACGATAAAGGCCTGCCAGCAGGTAGGCGCCCGGTTCATCCTCCGCGGTATCCGCTATGTCAGCGATTTCGAATATGAAAAGGCCATCGCCGACATGAACCGAAGCCTCGATACCAACATCGAGACTATCTTCCTCACCTGCCTGCCCCAATACACCTCCGTCGCCTCCACCCTCGTCCGCGACGTCCTCCGAAACGGCGGCGACGTCATGCAGTTCCTCCCCGAAGTAGTTCAACGCTCACTCAACGGCCAGAACCTTTCCGGTGGAAAACCCGTCACCCCCCATCGTCGCACCTATTAATCCCACATTATGGCCATCTGGTTCCATCCCGACATTCAACCCGCCGCCATCCAGGCCCTCGGCAACAACACCATGGGCGATCATCTCGGCATCCTCTTTACCGAGATCGGTGACGACTACCTCAAGGCGACCATGCCCGTCGACCACCGGACAAAGCAGCCCTACGGCCTGCTGCACGGCGGCGCCTCCGCCGTCCTGGCCGAGACCCTCGGCAGCCTCGCCTCCCATCTCGTCGTGGATAGCAGCAAGTTCAACTGCGTCGGCATCGAAATAAATGCAAACCACCTCCGCGGGGTCCGCGAAGGCCTCGTCACCGGTATCGCCAAACCCCTCCATACCGGCAAGACCACCCATGTCTGGGATATAAAGATCTACGACTCCCGCGACAAACTCGTCTGCGTCAGCCGCCTCACTGTGGCGATAGTCCCGCAGCCGCCTTTATCACATCCTTGATCGATGGAAAGGTGTTGCGCAGCAACACCTTCATCCCATCCGCGTCCACCCAACGCAGCTCCGTTATCTGCTCCTCCGACTGCGGCGTCAGCTCACCCGGCGCCGGCGCCTGCATCCGGAACCAGTGCGTCTCCTTCAAAATATGCTTCCCGCTCTCGTCATACGTATGATACGTGATCAGCAACGGCCCCTCCATAATCACCCCCCCAATCCCCGTTTCTTCCATCACCTCCCGGATCGCACAATGCTCGATCGTCTCCCCCGGATCCAGCTTCCCCTTCGGCAAGTCCCATACCCCCCGCCGCAACATGAAAAGATATTTCTCCTCCCTGTTATGCACCAGCCCGCCACCCGCCTTCACCAGCAAGAACTTCTTCCAGAAGGCCTTCCGCAACTCCCCGAAGTCCTTATGGACAAAGATGCCGGCATGCACTTTCGGCTGCCGCATCTCGTGGATCATCGAATTCACCGCCGGATGCGAGAAATCATCGATCATCACCGCATCGTCATGATGGGCGTATTCTTTGATCTCGGACGTCATCTCGTCACAAAGGAACAGGGGCTTGTCGTTGAAGTAGATCTTGATGTACATAAGCAGCGCAACCGGCGTTTTAGCCCGTTTGATGCAATTTAACTACTTTCGCGTCATGGCAGAAAAGATCATCACCACCAATGAACGGGCCGTAGCCGAAAAACTCCTTCAGGTAGAGGCCATCCGCCTCAGCCCCCAACAGCCCTTCACCTGGTCCTCCGGCTGGAAAAGCCCGATCTATTGCGACAACCGTAAAGTCCTCGGCTTCCCTTATATCCGCGATTTCATCAAATCCGAACTCTGTAACGTCATCTTCGCGCAGTTCCCCGAAGCCGCCCTGCTGGCCGGCGTAGCCACCGCCGGTATCGCCTGGGGCGCCATGGCCGCCGACCAGCTCAAGCTGCCCTATGTCTATGTCCGCAGCAAACCCAAGGAACACGGCCTCGGCCAGCAGATCGAAGGCTACTACCAAAAAGGACAACCTACCGTAGTCATCGAAGACCTCATCTCCACCGGCAAAAGCAGCCTGCAGGTGATCGACATCCTCCGCGCCGAAGGCCTCGAGGTCGTCGGTCTCGTGTCCATCTTCAATTATGGCTTCTCCGCCGCCGGCGAAGCCTTCGAAAAAGCCGGCGTTCCCTATGTCTCCCTCTCCAACTACCCGACCCTCATCCACCTCGCCCTCGAAAAAGGACTCGTGAGCGCACAGGACGAACGCGTACTCCTCGAATGGAGCAAAGACCCTGCCGCCTGGCAACCCGGCCGCTAAAAAAGTCGTATATTACAAACACAAATTCCATTACATATGAAAAAAGTTCACCTTCTTCTCGCCCTCCTCCTCGGCCTGGCAACCACCACCATCGCCCAGACGAAACCCCAGCTCACCGCGGTGATCAAAACCCCCACCGTCCAATGCGATCAATGCAAGGCCCGGATCGAACGCTACATGGCCCACGAGGACGGCATCG
Organism: Puia sp.; assembly: GCF_035546395.1. Taxonomy (GTDB): domain Bacteria; phylum Bacteroidota; class Bacteroidia; order Chitinophagales; family Chitinophagaceae; genus Puia. The sequence continues at coordinate 160,445 of NZ_DASZXR010000005.1, forward strand.
TAAAAGTCAACGTCGACTATAAAAAGAAGACCACCACCGTCACCTACCTCACCGACCGCACCAATATCGAGAATATTAAGGCCATGATCGCCAATGTCGGCTACGACGCCGACGACGTCACCGCCGAACCCGATGCCTACAAACGGCTCCCCACCTGCTGCAAGAAACCCGAAGACGGCGGCGGCAAAAAACAATAACACCGAGTCCCAGGCATAAAAAAAGCCCGGCTGTCGGCCGGGCTTTTTCATTGATTATCTATTTCGAATCAAAGCTCAACGGAAACTCCACCTTAATAGCGATGTTCCTTCCCATATTGTAAATTCCAAGATGTCCATTGGGCGACGACGAATATTGCTCGAAGTATTTCAGCCGGCTCAGGTGATCCTGGTAAGCTACATCGAACAGGTTGTTTCCCATGACATAGACGTTGAAGAGGGTCTTGCCGCTGCCATTGGTGATCCCGGCGCCGATCCCGGCGTTGAACAACGCATATCCGGGAGTGGCCGTTTCCGTATTATCGGTCAGATAGACCCTGTTCTGCGCCGCGTACCAGGCTACCTGCACCTTCACAAACCCATTGACAATATGATGCGACGGCGCCTCGATATCATAGCGCAATTCGGACAGTCCATGCACGGGTGGAATGAAAGGAAGATATTTATTGCTGTCCGTCTTATACTTAGCGTCGACCCCCTTGTTAAGCGCATATACCGCAGACACGCTATTCTCGAAATGAAGGGCTTTCACCGGGTGAATATCGATGCTGAACTCACCGCCGTATAACCGGGCCTTGCCCTGCTGGAATTTATAGGTCTGGTTACCCGGAACAAGCACGGAGTCCCCGCCGCTCGCATTCAACAGCCGTTGGTTGAAGATGTAATTGGAGATGTTGTTATTGAATACACTGAGATTCACCTCCAGGTACCGGGAAGTAAAGGCGGCGCCAATGTCTTCCTGCAGACTGAACTCGGGTTTAAAATCCCCATTTCCGATCTGGTATTGATTCGTACCGGGATGCACCCCGTTGGCCGAGATCTCGGCAATGTTTGGCGCACGGTACCCCCGGGCAATATTGGCCTTTATCGAGAATTGGTCCGTAAAATTATACGTAGCGCCCGCACTGCCGGTCAGACCCGAAAAGGTATGACTGTAATTGGGAAATACCGGGTTGGCGCCGGCCGTATCCGCCCCATACACCGGCATATCGAATCCCGTCACCGGGTTGGAGCCTGTATACAATTGCCTGTTCGTGAAGCTGCGGCTGTCGAACCGAAGCCCGCCGGCAATATCGAGTTTATCGAAGGTCTTCTTCAGCAGCGCGAACGGACCGACATCGAATTGATGATAAGTCGGGATCACAAACTCCGTTCCCTTCGTAACAATATTGTCCTGGTACATCCCATTCACACCCGCTGTGAGATTCCAACCACTGAATTCCGGGAAATAATATTTTACATCATAAGAATAGGTATTCAGTTGCAGGAACAGCCCCGCGATCAGCGGCTCGGTGGGATGGCTGAATTCCCGGCGCATACTCCGCTGAAAACCCAGGTTCACCGCCAGCCGGCCGTCCCCGATGATGAAATTGTTGGTCCAATAAGCCCTGAAATGCTGGATATGCTGGTGAAGAACGCTCATCTTGTAGGTGGTCAGCTCATCGGTCGACACGATGGGTCTGACGGTATCGTCTTCCGTTATTTGCTTGGTAAACTGACGGGTGGCCGAATCCCGGCTGCCGTCGGGTATCTCCTGCAGATCATCAAAATAAGAAAGACTGAGATGGGAATATCCCCAATCGCGATGCAGACCCAGGGAAAGACTCGCGTCATTCTCGTTGAAAGCCGAATTGTAGACCCGGCCGTCGATTGTATTCTGGTAGTCGATGGCCTGCTTGTGGGATACCCTCGTCATCCACTCAAAGCCGTTCCGGGTGCCGGCTAACATTTGAGACGCACCGACCATCCTGTTATTGGTATTGTATTCACCGGACAGGCTGCCGATGATCTTCCCTTCCGGCGCCGCCGGGGTCGGAATGAGGTTGACCACCCCGGCCATCGCATCCGACCCGTAGGTCAGGCTGGCTGGCCCCTTGATCACCTCGATCCTGTCGATTCCATACTGGTCTACTTCAATGCCATGCTCGTCCCCCCATTGCTGCCCCTCCTGCCTTACCCCGTCGTATAAAGTAAGTACGCGGTTATAGCCCAGTCCCCGGATAAAAGGCTTGGAGACGTTGGGCCCCGTAGTCAGCGCATTCACACCCGGAACCTTGGCAATGGCATCGATGATATTGGTGCTCAGGTTGGTCGCAATATAGTCATGATTGATAGCAACAATAGGCACCGGGCTCCTCTTGATCTGGGTGGCCTTCGACTGACCCGTCACCACGACCGTGTTTTCTTCCACATATTGATCGGACAGCGCAAAATCCTGTGTCACCGGGCCACTCACCGTGACCATCTTCGTGAAGGTTTTGAAGCCCACATAATGGACTTCGACGAGATAGGTTCCCGAAGGGAGATTGTTGAATTTGTAGTTCCCGTCATTGTCGGCAATCACTCCCAACTTCAGGTCGGGGATATATACCGAAGCCCCTGCAAGCGGGGTGTTCTTCCCGCTTTCGGTTACTTTTCCCGATAAGGTTCCGCCCGCGATAGTTCCGGCCGCAAGCAGCGGGCTAATGCCCAGAAGTAAGATAGTAGTGTATAGATAGCGCAACGATAAAGCCTTCATGAAATCGATTTTAGCGTATGGAAAATGCAAAATGGCCGCAAAGATCCGGCGTTACATTTCCAATAAAATAGTTAGATGTAAGAGGATAAAAACCCGGCAGGCAGGCCGCCGGCTTCTGTCACGGTCAAAGGAAGAAGTCACCCGGTAACAGGCGGACCGCGAAGTCCGAAAATAAAATGGGGAAAAGAATAAAACCGGTAATCCGTCCCAAGAGCATAAACAGGAAAATAAACCGGGGCAGTCAACGAAAAATACCCAACCTGCGTAAGAAAGGGAAGCTCTACGACCTGGTTCTCACAATCGCACCGGAATCCGGTCTTGCCGACCTGCACGTACTTGCCGGAGGAAATGGAGCTGTCTCTATGCCGCACAACAAGGTCATGCAAAAAGAGCTTGGGGGTGATGCTGAGCGAAAACATCAGCAGCATTACTCCGCTTAAGACAGTTCGTATGGTCGTTTTGTGCCGCAAGATCGTAACCTTGTTGCAAATTAGGCCTTTTTGCGAAACTGTTTACGCCCCCTTGGCTTTTTTGCGGTAGGCGCTCGCCGTAACGCCAAATCTTCTTTTAAAAAGCTTATTCAAGTGGCTTTCGTCGGTAAAATCCAGCTCGGCGGCAACGCCGGAAATACTAAGTTCGCTGTATAGCAAACGCGTCTTGACCAATTGTAATTTATAAGCCGATATATACTCCTTCAGCGTTGTTCCCGTTTGTTGCTTGAAATAGAGGCTGATATGGTCTTTTGATTTGTGGAAATGGTGGGCGATGTTCTTTACTTTCAAGGCCTCTTTATCATAAATATGCTGATGAACAAAATTGACGATACCCTGCACCATTCTTTCCGCTCGCGGCGTTTTCAAGGGGAAAATTAATTGGCGCCGGATATGCCGGGCAATGAGCTGAAGTAGTAAAAAAACGATATTTTTGGAGATGTTTTCCTTTCCATAATCCTCCTGCTCTTTTTCCGATAACAATCGTTTTATCAATAGCTGTGCCCAAACTCTGTCCTCTTCATCGGCAATGATATTTCCCTTGATGCGATGATGATTGTGAAATACATATTCCATCTGCTCAAAAAGTGGCGTCAGCTGGAATTGATCTTTTTCGGGGCTGCCGATAAATGCGAAAAAGCTACCGGTAAAGTCAACGATGCAAAACTCGCTCGGGATAGCCACTTTGAAGGTATGCAGGTCCTGCGGCGTCAGCAGGAACAGGTCTCCGGTTGTGTAATCGAACTGGTTGTCATTGATCACATGCTTGCCACGGCCACTTAACACAGAAACGATCTCAAAATGGCGATGGCGGTGCGGCGGGGAATTATTGGCCTGTACCTGCTTCACCGTCATTGCAAGATCCGGCTCCTGGAAATAGGTTGTCATGCCGTAAATATACCTAAAAACGCCGTTTTTTTACCCGTTTTTAACAGGGGCGTGCTATAGTTTTGCCTCATAAATGAATAAGGATGTCTGAACAAGAACACGAACACCCTCATCATACAGAAGACCTGGTCCGCATTGGGGCGGTAGCTATCGCTTTGCTGCTAAGCTGGCTGGGTGCCTGGAAATACCTGGCGCAATTCGACTTCATTGCCATCCTGGCCACCCTTGTCGGGGGATACCCGATGTTCAAGGAAGCTTTTCAGAACATCCGCGAGCGCCGCATGACCATGGAGCTTTCCATGTCCATCGCCGTCATCGCCACCCTCGCGATCCAGCAATATTTTACGGGCCTGGTTATTACATTCTTTGTACTCATCGCTGAATTTTTAGAGCATCTCCTGGTCTCACGGGGCAGAAATGTCATCGAAAAGTTAGTAGCGCTTCTTCCGCGGAAAGCTACCGTGCGCCGCGGGCAAATGGAGAGCGACTCGGACATCACCGATATACAAACAGACGATATAGTCGTCGTAAAGCCAGGTGCTTCCATTCCAGTGGACGGCATTGTGGTAAAAGGAAACTCCTTTGTCGATCAATCTTCGCTCACCGGGGAATCCATCCCTGTCGAAAAGACGCCAGGAGTGGAAGTATTTGCGGGGACATTGAATCAATCCGGTATTCTCGAAGTGCAGGTAAAACGGGTAGGCCAGGATACGACTTTTGGAAAAATAATTGCCATCATCGAGGAAGCCGAACAATCGAGGGCCCCCATCCAGAAAACGGCCGATAAGCTGGCCGCAAGGTTGGTTTACCTTGCGCTGGCAGGTGCAGCCATCACCTGGCTGTTCACCCATAACGCCGTATCTGCCATTGCTGCGCTGGTAGCCGCCGGCGCCTGTGGAGTAGCCGCCGGCACTCCTCTTGCTATTCTGGCAGGCATCGGTCGGGTCGCCAGGGAAGGCATCATTGTAAAAGGAGGCATCTACCTGGAACAATTGGCAATGGTGGATACCGTCATCCTGGACAAAACCGGCACTTTGACGCTCGGTGAGCCCGCGGTAATGAGCATCGAAAGTTTTAACGGTGTCAGCACGGAAAAGGTCTTACAATTAGCCGCCTCTGTGGAACAACATTCCGAACACCCCATTGCAGCGGCGATCAATGCCAGGGCAAAAACGAATAACCTTCCACTCTTTTCTTACAGCAATATCCGGTATCTGCCGGGACAAGGCATCATCGGCATCATCGATACCGATGAGATCCTGGTGGGCAACGCCAACCTGGTAGCGCAAAAAGCGGGTGATTTCGATACCGCTGTATCGGGTTACCTAAGCAGGGAAAGGGAAAAAGGATATACAACGGTTTTCGTTCTCCGGAACAATACTATCGCCGGCGCTATCAGCGTTGCGGACATAATAAGACCCGAAGCCCGGCAGGCCATCGAAGCAATAAAAGAGCTGAATTGCCGGGTCATATTAATGACTGGTGACCAAAAAGCCGTCGCCACGGCTGTTGCCCGTTCTTTAGCCGTAGACGAGGTATATGCGGAAATGCTGCCGGCGGAAAAAATGGAAAGGGTGCGCGCATTGATGCAGTCCGGAAAGAAGATCGCAATGATAGGTGATGGCATTAACGATGCGGCAGCCCTGTCAGAGGCAACGGTGGGTATCGCAATGGCCAGTGGAACTGCCGTTGCCCTGGAAAGCGCCGATATGACACTCATGAACAACAACCTGCTGAAAATAGCAGCGGCCCTGCAGATCAGCAGGCAGTGCATGAAGGTGATCCTATTTAACTTTTGGGGGACGGTAATAGTCGATATATGCGGTATTTCCCTTGCATTTGCCGGGTATATCACTCCCCTGGGGGCGGCCCTTATTCATGTTATTTCCGAGCTGACCTTTATTCTTAACTCCGCCAGGCTTTTTCGAAAATAATGCCGGGCCCCGCTCCGGCAACACTCTCAGATTTGCTAATCTTTTCGCAGTATCGGAATAATGTCCTATTTTGCAACCGCGCTGCAAATGCGCGTTGTATAGGACTGTTTGAATCTCACTCGAACCATACGATCTTTTCTCGCTACCGGCCTCCTGGGTCTTTTTGCATTGGCAATCACGCCGAAGATCGCGATACACGCGCTCATCGCGCACCATCGGGATGTCCACCTACCAGTGTGCCCATGCGCCGCGGAGCATTTGAACACCGCGAGTTTCCATTGCGCCACGGACAATCTTGTCGTCACTCTTCCCTTTCTTGTTTCCCATCTCGCAGGTCCGGAAACAGTGGCTACTGCTCTTGCTGTACGTGGTGCGACAGTACTCGTCGCGCCGCTTTGCCGGTTTCACCCCCTCTACGGACTGCGCGGGCCTCCCGCTCTCGTTTAATTCGCATTCGTTTCCAATTCGCCGGCTGTGTTCCCTGATGGGGACATGCCGTTGTATCCTGCAATTTCCCATATTTTAAAAATTTCTTCGATGAAAAAGACGTCTTCATTGCGTCGCCAATCCGTATTTGGCGCATGCGTAATTTTTCTTGCCCTGCTGGCAGGCTGTAATAAAAAAGAATCGACCGGAACTCCCGCTCCCCCCAGTAATGAATTCCTGACGACCGTGGAGCTGAAACTCACCAATACCGCCGATGCCAACGACACGCAGACGGCTATCTGGCGGCAGCTGGACCCGACAGGCTCGGCCGCGCCGGACACCAGCCTGGCCATATTGAACCTGAAGGCAAATGCCACATACAGCGCCCAGGTGATCCTGCTCGACGAAACCCAAAAGCCGGCCGTGGTGGTCAGCGATGAGATCAAGCAACGGCAGAATTATCACTTGTTCTTTTTCCAGCCCACCCCGATCTCCGCTTCGAACCTGGTCATCAGCAACACCTCCACGGATATTCCGGCAAATGATGGAACCGTGACCAGCGCAACCGGCCCCTACCTGAACCTTGTGGTCAGCCGTACCGACCAGGATTCCAACAATCCTCCCTTGCAGATCGGCCTGACGGACAATTTCGTCACCGGCGCCGCCAGTACCGGATGGCTGCGGGTAGTACTCCGCCATCAACCCAATGTGAAGAACGGCACTTATGACCCGGGCTCTTCCGACCTTGACGTCAACTACAAAGTGAACATTCAATAATCGATACCCAAATAGTAAAAACATTGAAAATATGAGACAATTGAAAATAGGTGCTACACTGATCGCATCGATGCTCACCATGGGCGCAATGGCCCAAAAAGGACCTAGTTTTATCGGCGTTAGCGGCGGAATTTCTTTTCCTACGGGCAACTGGGGCAAGTCGGCCTTCATTTCCAGCACGAACGGTTATGCCTCCGATCCCGCAGGCTTTGCCGATAAAGGCGCACTCGTCGAAGTCAACGGCGCATGGTTCTTTTCGAAACATTTCGGCATCGGCGGATTGTTCCGTTATGGAACCTATAAGACCAAGGACATCGACGTCCTTTCGGCGGGATACCAGGATTCCTTCGATGTGGACTCCGTAGGGACGACAGCCACCAGCTGGAAAGCCTGGAGCCTGATGCCCGGCCTTTATTTTGATCAGCCCATCGCCAAAAAGTTCTCGTTCATGGCGCGGGCACTGGCCGGCATCACGCACGTGACCACGCCGACCATCAGCGTCTATGTGACGGACAGCGACATCGACGACGGCACCTTCGTACAGCAATCGGCATCCAAGACGGCCTTCGGTTTCGACGGCGGCATCGGTGTCAGCTACCGGGTGTACAAGGGACTGGGCATCCGGCTACTGGGCGACTATTTCTATTCCAAACCCAACTTCACGATCCAGAATACGGAGCGGAACAATGCGGCGGGCCGATTGGTCAACAGCTATAACGAGGCTTTGGCGGGTTTCAACGTGTCACTGGGAGTCGCCTACGTTTTCGGAAAATAAGCTTCTTTTTATGATAACACGCATATGGATATATGCATTCCTGCTTCTGGCTGCCACGGCGGTGAAGGGTCAATCCCCTTCCTGTCCGTTGGTGGTCCGGGGCCAGGTGATCTCAGCGGACTCCGCTGCGTTGCCGCCGGGTGCTGTAAGTATTAACCTGCCAAAGTTGAACCGGGGTGTACGCGCCGACAGCAGCGGCACCTTCTCCATCGATCATATCTGCAACGGCAGGCTTGAACTGGTGATCAGCTGTGAAGGATTTCGTACCCTCGACACCGTGGTCCGGGTAAACAAAGATATCACGCTGCAGGTCAGTTTGCATACGGTGGCCGATCAACTGCATACCGTCGAAGTCACGGGGCGCATGCTGAAGAAGGACCAGCTGAGTACGGCCGTGACGACCACCATCAGCGGCGCCGCGCTGGAGCAGACGAAGGGGCTTTCGCTGGGCGAGGCGCTGAAGACGATCTCGGGGGTGAATACCTTGCAAACCGGTCCGACCATCTTCAAGCCGGTGATCCATGGCGTTTACAGTAACCGCATCCTGATCCTGAACAACGGGATCCGGCAGGAAGGACAGAACTGGGGAAACGATCACGCACCGGAGATAGATCCCTTTATCGCTACCCGCATCACCGTCATCAAAGGCCCGGCGAGCATCCGGTATGGATCGGATGCCATCGGAGGCGTCATTCTCGTCGAACCGAAGGAACTGCCGGCTGAACCCGGCTTCGGCGGGGGCGTGGACGTCGTGGGAATGACCAATGGCCGGGGCGGAGCGGTATCCGGAAATGTAGAGGGCGCCGCGGGCGGCAAATGGAAGGGACTCAGCTTCCGGCTCCAGGGCTCCCTGAAAAAGGCAGGAAATGCGGAGGCGGCTAACTACTGGTTGGGCAATACCGGGTATAACGAAGGCGACTATTCTGCAACCTTGCGGTATGCGAAGGACCGCTATGGTATCGAGGCCTATTACAGCCGGTTTGTTACGAAGATCGGCATTGCGACAGCTTCGCATATCGGCACGGTACAGGACTTGCTGAGCGCGATAGCCCGTCCCGAACCGGCGGTGAAGGCGGATTTTACCTATTCGATCGTCAGACCTTACCAAACCATCGACCACCAATTGCTGAAAGCCGATGCCTATTGGAAACTGGGCAAGTTCGGACGCCTGGACTACGTATTTGCCCGGCAGGTAGACACCCGCAAGGAATACGACGCCGATATCTCGTTCAACGATTCGCTGGCAAAGTTGAACCCGCCGGACCTCTATTTCCGGCTGACGACCTATACCAACGACCTGGTCTGGCAACACCCGGCCATCGGGAAAAAGATCGTCGGCAGCTTTGGCCTCAACTACCTTACCCATGGCAACCTGCAACAGGGCACCGGCTACCAGGAACTGATCCCGAACTTCGTGGACTATGGCGGGGGCGCCTTCCTCATCGAAAAGGCGGAGTGGAAAAAGCTCACCGTCGAAGCCGGATTGCGCTACGATTACCGCTGGATGCGTGCTTACACCGTCGATGCCCGCACCTTGCGGGAAGACCGGCCCACCTACACCTGGAACCGTACGACCTTCAATGCCGGAGCGGTCTATTATTTCAACGACCATTTCTCCGTCGACTACAACTTTGGCACCGCATGGCGGCCGCCCCAGGTGATCGAGCTGTTCGCCAACGGCATCCACCAAAGTGCCGTGGATTACGAGCATGGGGATTCCACCCTGACGCTGGAAACCGCCTATAACAATACCCTTTCGTTCAACTGGCTGATCGGGCCCCTGCACATCGAAGCCGGCGGATACATCAATTATTTTCATCACTACATCTATCTGCGGCCGGATGCGCCAAAAGTGCAATCTACCATCCAGGGCGCTTTTCCGTCGTTCACCTATACCCAGACCAATGCCCTGTTCCAGGGCGTCGATCTCACGGTCGAGTATTCGTTCCTTAAACATTTTTTGCTGACCTCGAAGACAAGCATCGTGCGCGCCCGTGACGTCTCCACCGATGACTGGCTTATCGGCATCCCTTCGGACAAGTTCGACAATACCTTGAAATATGAATGGCCGATGGTGGGAAAAAAGGTGAAGGCCCTGTTCATAAGCGTGAACAATCTCGCGGTGCCCAGGCAGGTGCGGGTGCCAACGAAGATCCAGGACTATGCGCCGCCGCCGGATGGCTATATCTTATGGGGAGCGGCCGCGGGCTGTTCCATCCCCGTGGGAAAGAAGTGGATGGACGTCAGCCTGACGGCAACGAATTTGACCAACGTGGCTTACCGGGATTATATGGACAAGTTCCGGTATTTTATCGATGAGATAGGCAGGAATGTGATCCTGCGGGTGTCGGTGCCATTTTAAAAGGTTCGCCGCAGACGTTGATAAGATTTATTGCAACTGCGTTGCAATAATCGTATCTTTGAACCCGAAACAGGGTATATGCGGGTCATCAAAAAATCTTCGTACAGGTGGCGATGGGACGCCATCGGCATCAGTGCTTCCATGGTATGCGCCGTTCACTGCGTGGCGCTGCCGCTGTTGGTTTCATCGTTGCCCTTTTTGGGAATAGAATTGCTGTCAAACAAGGTCTTCGAGGCGGTGATGATCGGTACCTCGCTGGCGGTCGGCAGCTGGGCCCTGTCTACCGGGTACCGGCGGCGGCGCCGCTACGGTTGGCCGGTAGCTCTTTTCGCAATGGGGATGTTCTTTTTGCTGTACAGCACGCTTTGGACGATCCCGAAGAACGAGGAGATCGTGTTCAAGGCGTTGGCTGCCGCCTCTATCATCACGGCGCATGCCTTCAACTGGAAATACGGAAGAAATTGCGAGATAGGTCCGGCCCACACTCAAAATGCGAAACATGACCATCAATAAAATGCCGCTGACGGTGGCCGTAGTCCTTTGCCTGGCGATGGCGATTTCCTCCTGTTCGCCGCGGTTTGCGCTGACGGGCGCGAGCAAAAAAGAATACCGCATGGATGCCTCGCTGCCGGACGACAGGGGCGTCGCTCAGGAATACCTGCCATATAAACGGCAGCTCGATTCTGCTATGAATATCGTCGTCGGAACCTCGGACCAACACCTGACGAAGCCCTACGATTCCGCCGAAACACTGCTCGGCGACTTTTTCTGCGAGGCGTTGATGCAGCAGGCGCGGCAACTGGGTGCAGCGCCGGATATCTGCCTGGCCACGAAAGGCGGATTGCGGGCCGATCTTCCCCGCGGACCCATCACGGTCGGCAAAGTCTACGAGCTGATGCCTTTCGAGAACGAGCTGGTCACCGTCACGCTGAAGGCGCCGGAGGTACGAAAATTACTCGATTTCATCGCTGCCTCGGGCGGCCAGCCGGAAGCAGGGATCCGCATGACCATCCGCGCAAAAAAAGCCGTCGACGCATCCATCGGCGGCCGGCCTTTCAATGAAAACCGCCCCTATATCCTGCTGACATACGATTACCTGGCCACCGGCGCCGAACACCTGGATTTTTTACGCGGCCTTCCCCAGCAGCATCTGCATAAAAAGGTAAGGGATGCCTTGCTCGATCATATCCGGCAGCAGACCGCCGCCAATAAGAACATCAATATTCAAACCGATGGAAGAGTTACTGTCGACACCCGTTAGCCGCCGGTCCCTAATACGATCCGGCGCCGCCGCGGCCGCCCTGCTGGCAATAGGCGTGGATCCTTTGGAAGTTCTCGCCGCCTCTGCTCCCGTGCGGATCACTATTTTGCACACCAACGACGTCCACAGCCGGATCGAACCCTTTCCCATGGATGGGTCGGCCAACCAGGGGCTCGGCGGGGTGGCGCGAAGAGCCGCGCTGATCCGGAAGATCCGGTCGGAGGAGAAAAACGTCTTGTTGCTGGACGCAGGTGATATCTTCCAGGGAACGCCCTATTTCAATCTTTTCGGCGGCGAGCTGGAGATGAAGCTGATGAGCGAGATGGGCTACGACGCGGCCACCATGGGCAATCACGATTTCGACAACGGACTGGAAGGATTCGCCAAACAGCTGCCCCATGCCCGTTTCCCGATATTGGTAGCCAATTACGATTTTACCGGAACCCTTCTCCGGGATCGGACCCTTCCATACACCGTTTTCAAACGAGACGGTATCCGCATCGGCGTATTCGGACTCGGCATCGAGCTGAAGGGGCTGGTGGATCAAAAAAATTATGGGCAGACCGTCTATCTCGACCCCATACAAAAAGCCATCGAGACAGCCGCCATACTGCGGGACCGACACCGGTGCCACCTCGTTATCTGCCTGTCCCATCTGGGTTATCGCTATGAAGATGACAAGGTGTCCGACCGGGTGCTGGCAGCCCAAACTCGCGGTATCGACCTGATCATCGGCGGCCACACCCATACGTTCATGCCGCAGCCGGAGGACGTGCCCAACCTGGACGGTCATCCCACCACCATCAATCAGGTGGGCTGGGCCGGCATCAACCTGGGACGGATAGACTATACGTTCCACCGGGGAAGGATGGGCGAAAACAGGCCGGCGGTGGCTTACACCATCGGCGCACCGCAACGGTTGACATAAGCTTAACCATCTGCCTGCGGAATGCGGGTAGACCCGTCGTCTCCGAACTGTGCGTTATTTTGCCCGGCTTTCCAGGATTCGTTCATTGGCGTTGCGCTTGCCCATTTCACGCGGTGATCGAACCCACTCGTTCCCTTTTACAGCCGGCTTCGTTCCTCCAGCTGTCGCGCTTTACCCCCCGTTAATTTACCGCCGAGATGATAGATGGCTGTCAGGCGGAGCCGGCGGCTGTCTGGCTTGTCGGAGTAGCTACTTTGGATCGAGGAGCTGGCCGAAACACCGGTCCACCGAAGCGTATGAAAAACATCGGTGCAGTTGAGCCTCACCTCGAGTTTTCCTTCCCTAAAGCTCATCTTATAGCCTGCGTCAACCGAAAAAGAGGAACGGCTGATATAGATGCCCGCGGCATCCGGCGAAGAGTACCGGGCCCGTATGTCGAGCAGGCTTTGCCGGAATAGCCGGAAGGTCGGGTTTACCGTCAGATCGGCTACCCATCTTTTGACGGTATGCGAATCCCTCAAAAGGATCAGCGGATACTCCGAATAGCTGACGTTCGTCATCGCATTGATTGTCCATCCCGGCTTAAGCTCTACCGGCGTGACAAGTAATACTTCATACCTGTGTTTGTGGGGATAGTTGGTGTTACTGGTGACCAGTGCCCCAGATGCGGCGTCGACATGCATACTCTGGGCGATGTAGTTGCTCAACCGGGTATAGGTGAAAGTGGCGATGTATTTTTCCATAAGCGTGTAGGACAACGCACCGATCCAACCTATCTCGGGCACCAGATGGGGATTGCCCTGGTAATAAGAATATTTGTCTGAAAAATAGCGAACCGGGTTGAGATTGCCGTACCCCGGCCGATTGATACGACGGCTCATGGACAGACCCAGCTTATGCATTTTGTTCAACGGGTGTTCGAGCGACAAGGAAGGAAAGAGGTTGGCATAGGTCGCTTTTTCCTCCTGGCCGGTGTTGATCGAATTCCCGTCCGAATAGGTGTGCTCCACCCGTAAACCTGCTTCCAACGACATCTTCTTCCATTGCCTGGAGGCCGAGAGGTACCCCGCTGCGATTTGCTCCTTATAGATGAAATGGTCGCTCAGACTGGAATCGAAATAGGCAATCCCACCCCTTACGGAATCGTAACGAAAATCGTTATTGATCGTCACTGACGAATATTTTAACCCCATTTTTGTTTTCCAGCCCCCGATCGGAAAAGCGAGATCGGTTTTGATCGAATAGATATCCACAAAGCTGGGTTGATGGATATTCAGCTGCTGATAAGGTTGTAGCGGTGTGCCGGATGCATCATAGGTTGCATTCCCCAAAAAGCCGTCGGATTTATTCCGGTACGAGAGATAATCGGCATCTGCCGTCAGCTGGGTGCCCAGGCTGTCGATGTTGAACGTATAATTGAGGTTATAGGCGGCGTTCTTGTACGGCTCTTTTGCCAGGTCCTTGTTTTGACGCACTGCAATGATCGCCCCTTGCTGGTCACCTACTATCGTGGGGCCTGCTGCGTTCTTCACCCAGTCGTCAAAAGACCCGGTATAGACTAACCCCAGATCCTGCCTTTTATCCAGGCTGAGGTCGACACCCAGCTTATAACTGTAAAACCGGCTTTGGTGCACGTCCGTGAACGCCCGGCTGAAGATAGCGGGCTGGCCGTTATAGCTGGTGACCTGATGATTGGTCTCGTTGGCGAAATAGGGCTGATAATTGTAGCCGAAGTTTCCGAAAATATTGATCTTTTGGGTTTTGATATTGCCGTCCCAATTCTCCGAGGTGAGCAGAAAATGGCTGGCGCCGATGCCCGCGCTGACATTGGCGGCATATCCGAGCTTATTGCTTTTCCGCGTGATGATATTGATGATGCCCGTATTGCCCGACGCGTCATATTGTGCGCCGGGCGTTGTAACAATCTCGATACGGTTGATCGTTTCCGAAGACATTCCTTTGAGCAGGTTGCTCAACTGCTGGCCGGAAAGGTAGGTTTTCCGGCCGTCGATCATTACGTTGACCGTAGCGGAGCCTTTCAACAGCAAGTTTTCCTGTTGATCAAGGCTAACACCGGGCGCCCGCTGCAACAGTTCCATCACGGAAATGCCGGAAGCGGAAGGCGTCTGCTCAGCATTCAGGATCAATTTCCCGTTGTGTACCTCGATGGCTTTTTTCCCGGCGACGACCTGTACTTGCTTCAGATGGGTGTAAATTTCCCGCAGCACCATTGGTTCGCGCTGAAGTTGTGTATTTTCGGCCAATTGAAAGGTGTCCGAACGCGATGAGAAACCGGAGTGGCTGGCCGTCAGGATATACCGGCCGCCCTTGAGTGGGCTTAGCCGGTATGATCCATCGGGCTGGCTGAACCATGAACCAACTGCATGCGGTTCTGATAACAAACGTATCTGCAGGCTTACTCCTACAACCGGATTTCCATTGCTGTCTACTATCTTTCCCATTACCGAGCCTGTCACCGGCTGACCATAAAGAGCGCTGGTCAGCAGCGCCAGGTATACGATGGCCAGGAGTTTTTGCATACCCTTTATTTTTCGGCCTGCTGGTGGCGCCCGATGCTTTCCTCGATGAAAGAAGGAACCAGCGTGAATTCTGTTTTCAAGGTGACCCGAGATCCTTTCACCAATATCTGCTTCATGTACTCCACATGCTTCCTGTCGATATCCGATGTGGAAGTGCTGGACGTTGCGCCGCCCTCCCCGTCGATAGCCAGCCAATAGATGAACCGGGGCTCATTGACAGTATCCCGGAACACCGATTCGAAATACATTTTTTCCCGCTCAAGGGTTTCGATCATCGGGCGATAGGCGTCATGGTGCCACTGCACCCACTCACGGTAGACAGGCATATTGGCCGTGTCCAGCCTGAAGCGGTAAAGCGTCGCATGCAGCGGGTACTTCAAAGCATTCGCTGAATTTGCCTGCGCCTGCTGTGGGACATTCGATTCCCGCTGCAGCGGTGTGGCGGCCGCAGCCGGGAACCCCGGACCTGCGAACCAGCTGGCCGACACACCTACAAAGACGCCGAGAAATATCAATCCGGCAGATCGCAACATGTGACTAAGTTAATTTATTATTGCAACACAGTTGCACTACTTTTGGACCGGCGGTCTGGTTTGCCATTGAGCGGTAAAGACGCGGTCCAGCAAGCGCCCCGAGGTCGATCCCTTTCAAAGCGATGACATCATCTTATCAGCGCATACACCACCGATGAATCAGGCGTCGGCACACAATGCAGGATGCCCTTCTTGCAAAAAACCTGCAAATTCCGGTAGATCGTCACCCGGTTGATCGGCCGGGCAATATTTTCTTCAATGTCGGCGCTGGTCAAACCACCGTTTCTTGAATGAAAAAGCGAGAGCATCTGGAGCCGGGCGTCAGCGATCAACAGGCGGTGCTTTCTCAGCTTCGCCAAAAAATCTTCATTCATGGTAATCGGGTAATCTTACCACTTGAAAATCGGTTGGGAATTGCAATGACGAACTGAAAAACGATGAGCGACCGCCGGAGCAGCTGATCGAAAGGTGAGCGATAGGATGTTTTTGTCAACGGTGCTCCGATCTTTCCATCGATGGACGGAATGGCGCGTAAATCGGGCTGGCTATGCCATCGAGGTCATACACGATCCTGCCTGCCTGGATCGTCATTTCAGCTTCCAGTTTTTTGTCGCCCTCTACTTTCGAACCGGTATAGTCGAAAAAGCCGAACTTACCCCTGCGCAGATTCAAAATGGCTACATCGGCCCTGGCGCCCACGGAAAGGTGACCCAATTCAGGACGTTTGATCTCCTGAGCCGGGTTCCAGGTCGAAGCAAGGATGACCGAGTTAAGGCTCATACCAATGGCCATGAGCTTAGACATGACATTGAGCATGTCTTTCATGGCATCGTTCATGCTTCCTGTATGCAGATCGGTACTGATGGAGTTGGGAAGGAAGCCCTGCTTTATAGCCGGGATAGCCTGGCTGAAAGCAAAGCTGATGCCTCCATACCCCAGGTCGAAGCAGATGCCTTTTTTCCGGGCTTCCCACACGAAGGGTTTAACCTGCCAGCTGGCGGTGTCAACCACCGATTCACGGGTCCGCAGCTGTGCGAAACAATGTGTAAATATATCGCCAGGCCGCAGGTGTTGCATAAAAAGTTCTTCGAGCGACAATGGCGGGCGGCTTTCGCCGAAATCGATCATCACCGGGATATTGGCCAGTTTTCCTCCCTCAACGGCCTGGTCCACGGGTGTCCAGCCATGTCCTTCAAAATGCGCCACCTTAATGCCAACGACGATCTCGGGATTCGCCCTGGCGACCATTGCCGTCAGTCTCCCATTCATGTCGGCAGGATCTTGTTCATAAGGGCCCCCGCGCATTCCTTCTCCGACAATATTCAACAACACAAGAATCCTGGTCAGGGAATGGTCAATGATATTTTTTTTGAAAGTAGCAAACGTCTTCCACCCGGCACTGCCGGCGTCGACGACGGTGGTGACCCCATTTCTGAAAGTAAAACCGTCCGGTGCGACAGCGTAAAAACCATTGCTGAGATAATGTTCGGGTTCCGTGCCGAAAAAGTCATGGGTGTGGATGTCTATAAGACCAGGTGTAACGTACAAACCGGTGGCATTTACTACCTGGCTGGCTTCCGAAGTATCTATATGTTTGGCGACCGCGGAGATCTCGCCGTTGATGATCCCCACGTCCATCAGTTCATCGATGTTATTCTTTGGATCAATGACATGCCCGCCGTGGATTACGATGTCAAACGATTGTCCCTGTCCGATGAGGCACAACAGCAGGAAGATAGCTAAACTGAATAGAACTCTTCTCATCGTATTTCTTTATAAATAAATTATCCCGATAATAGTTCGTTAATTTATCCGGACAAAAGTAGCATCGGCTACCCGGTATATAAAATCATTGAAAGAAGGTGTAATTTTGATCTTCCCCCTCACCGTGATCAGGTCGTCACTGGAAAAATTTGGCGATCGATCCTTAAAATCAACAATCAGGATCGTTTCAATAGTACTTCGCCCGCAAAAGAAACAAGTCCTGTTCGGATTCTTGGACAGCGCACACTCGTGTCCATTCAGCTCCATTGGAATAAAATAACCTGTTATCTCCACTTCTTTTCCGTTTAACCTGATCAGGGTATCAGAAAAAGCAGGCATTTTTACAGTGGCCCTGTATGGCGCATACCAAATGGAATTGAATTTCACCTGGCTAAGGATCTGCCAATCAATTTCAAGCGGTTTGGTGCTGCGTTGTCCGTCAAAATAGAAGCTGGCGATAGTTATTCCGAGGCCCGCAGCGAGTAACATTGAAATGAAGACGTTGCTTCTGAAATAGCTGCGCAAATACTGTCTGGCCATTAATAATGCAGTTGATCGTTTTTTCAAGGGGTAACATCTTCGGATTCTTCCAGGATATAGTAGAATTCATGTATGTCATCAGAGTTCAGTCTCAACTTTCCCCGAAATGTTTTATAGTCGTCGATGTGATAATGGGTGTTTCTGGCCTTTAGGCTTACAGTAAGAACAGAGGCCGGTCCGGCTTTACCACAAAAATAGCATGACGCATAGGGATTGGCGGAAAGAGCAATTTTCAGACCGTTCTTATCGAAAGGAATGGTGTAACCCTCGATCTCGACTACAGTGCCTCCGAGATTTTTCAATTCCCAGGAGAATTTGGGAAACTTCATATAAGCTTTAATTTCCTCCACATATTTTTCCTGGAACTCGATGTTTTGCAACGTTGTCCAATCGAGCTTGACGACCTTTGGCGGACGCAAGGTCGTCGACGCCGGAAAGAGAAAAATCGCAAGAATGATCAGTTTGCTCATTGATTGATACTTATTGCGACGATAGTGCTATAAAGATAAGCTTTTCTTACAATTGACAGAGATGCAGTCTTAAATATATAAGAATGATCACGCGAAACTTCATAGCAGCAAGCTATATTCTTTCCGTTACGATCTTGACGCAGTAGCTTACACCATCGGCGCGCAGCAACCGCTGACGTAAGGGTGCGTCATTTTGCCCGGCGTTCCGCCAATTGCAGCGCCTTGTATACATTCACCACGCCCCCTGTCCGGCATAACGCTGTAAACGGAACGCGTTTTTCCTCCTTCCCCACCTGCAGCAATACGGGGTGGTCCACTTTTATCACGGATGCAAGGATAATATCCTTCACTTCCTTCGCGGTCAGCTTCGGATAATATTCCCGGATCAGCGCCGCCATCCCGGCCACCACCGGCGAGGCCATGCTGGTGCCATCGAAATAAGCATATTGGGACCCGGGGATCGTAGAATAGATCTGCTCGCCCGGGGCGAAGACATCCACTGCTGTCCGTCCATAGTTGGAGAAAGGTGCTTTCAACGTGCTGTCGTCCTTCGGACCGGACGCGCCGACGACGATCCATGCCGGTGCATCTTCCCCATCGGTAAATCGCCGGTTGGGAAAATTGGCGGCCGTATCGATATCCGCATTGTCGTTACCTGCCGCCTGGACCAGCAGGACGTCCTTTTTCATCGCGTATCTCACGGCTTCGTCTACCGCCGCCTTGTCCTGGCTATAGCCTTTACCGAAGCTCATGTTGATCACGCGGGCGCCGTGGTCGGCGGCATACCGGATGGCGTTGGCGACGTCCTTATCCCGCTCGTCCCCGTCGGGAACGGTCCGCACGGCCAGGATGCGGACATTATCCGCCACACCCAGGATACCCAAATGGTTGGTCCTGTCGGCGGCGATGATCCCCGACACATGGGTCCCATGCGTTGCATCCGGCCCCATGACATCCCCATTGCCATAATCCCGTTGCCGCGAATTGAAATAGTCATCTCCCACCCATTCCGGCCGCGGGTCGTACGAAAGATTCAACTGGTAATCGACCTCGGACTTGAAATGGTCCAACGCTCCGGTCAATTCTTTCTTTCGAAAGTCGCCATAGCTTTCTCCGCCGGACAAGACGTCTATCATCACTTTTTTCACCCGAGCCTGCCGCGGGCCGGATGGCTGAAAATCCTCGAAATCCTTCACAGTAGGGCTATCCTTGCCGATCTTCCTTACCATCTCGTCGAGCGTATCGGCAAAGCTGCTGACGCCTTGCAGGCTTCGCCTGGCCGATGCCGATTTCTCTTCCAGCAGCCGCTTTTCCTCCTGGTAGCTACGCCAGCCGGCCAATTCCTTCCCCTTCCACTGTCCACTGTCCTTTCCCTCATACAGGGCGCGCTGCTGGCGGACCTGCCGGGTGAGCTCCAGGTTATCATAGTGGACATCCCCTTTCGGCCCGCCGATATAATTCCAGCCATAGGTACCGTCATCGCCTTTTTTCGGCCGGGGATTTGTCCACAATACGCGCTTTAGGTCTTCGTGCAAGGTATCTACGCCTCCGTCTATCACCGCCACTATCACCGGTTTGGAGTTCTTGTCCGCCAGGAGCTCTTTATACGCCTTTTCCGTGCTAATGCCGAAAACGCTGTCTGCCGAAAGATCCATATTCTGCCAGTTCGGCCGGTGCGGAATGGGCGCTCTTTCCTGGCCTGACAAACGGCCCGGACTACCGGCCATCCACATCAATAGTATTACAATGAACTTGTTCTTCCAATTCGGCGTTCTGACGGTGTATATATTCATTAGCATGATTTTCATTCTATCCACCCGGTGACGCGGATGACCGGTCGGCTTTTAATCGTTCCGCATATCGCCGCAAGGCATCGAGGATGTTCCGGACGACCTCGTTTTGGCCGGCTTCACTATTCAGATATTCCTCTTCCTCCTTATTGCTGAGATAGCCGGTTTCGATCAGCACGCTGGGCATACCGGTGGCTTCCAGCACATGGATCCCTTTATCCCTTTGTTTCACGCCCCAGGTTTTCCGACCCGCCCGCTGAAACTCTTCCTCGACCAGGGAGGCGAACAGCGCGCTCCTGAAAAAATAGTTCTTCTCATACAACTGAGCCATCATCATGGCCTCCACCGGGTCCCTTACAAACGTTACGGCGCTGTCTCCCATGTCCTCGGGTTCCGTATCCACCTCGTCGATGGCGCTGGTCTTCGTCGCACTCCGGTCAGCCCGCCAGATATACGTGGTTGCGCCTTGCATCGAATTTTTTACCAGGAACGATTCGTAGGTCGGAACAACCACCCGTTTTTTTATTTTCTTCTTCCCTTTGGTGATGATCTGCCATTTTTTTACGTAACCCGTTATCCGCTTTTGATAATAACTGCCGGCAGGCGCCACCGTCGCATCGCAGTGGATCGATATAAAGAGATCGCCCCTGGCCTCGTTGGCGATCTTCGCCCGGTTGGCCAGCCCCTCCGTTTTGGTGACGGCATTGCCCGGCAGGACATCGGTGGTCCGCGTGTACACTACTTTGATATCCGGAAAACGGTCCCGGATGGCCTTTCCCAGTTTAAGCGCAATGGCCAGGGTAACATCCTTCTCCCGGGAGATCAGTCCGTTTGTCGTTCCCGGGTCGATCCCGCCATGCCCGGCGTCCAGCACTACCGTATGAATGCCGGGTGGTCGCAGCGCCGGGGATCGGTCGCCGGCGAATATCCCAGATGCCGGGGACGCCTGCCATAGGATCAGCCATCCAATAATCAACCGCGTTCTCAAGGAGGGTCCTCTCTTTTTTTGGCGAAGGTAAAAAATTTATTGCAACTAGGTTGCATTAGATAAAAAACTGTATATTGTAGCCCTATGACCGGTGTCATCGCCAAACATGAATTTGCCCGCCTTTGGAAGGACAGGCGTCTGCTGCTTTTGTCCGGAGTGCTGCTGGTGCTGCTGATAACGAGCCTTGTCACGGCAACGCAAAACATCGGCGCGCTGCGGGCGGAACGGCTGGAAGCGCAGGAGGCGAGCCGCCGGCGCTGGCTGGAGCAGATCCCCAGAAATCCGCATGTGGCGGCGCATTTTGGCAATTTTGCGTTTCGTATTCAAACGCCGCTAAGTCTGTTCGATGACGGGTTGGACAGCTATACGGGCACCTACGTTTACCTGGAACCGCACAAACAAAACGACATCAAGTTCTCGCAGGCGCAAGAAGCCACGAGCATCGGCCGCTTCAGCCATTTTACGCCGGCTTTTATTCTGCAAACGCTGCTTCCCCTGCTGATCATTTTCCTTTGCTTTGCTTCGGTGACCAAAGAAAAGGAAGACGATACGCTGAGGCTGCTGCTGCTGCAGGGCGCCAGTATGCGACAGGTGGTGTTGGGAAAGGTGCTGGGCAATTTCGGGGCGATCGCGCTGCTGATGATCCTGTTCTTCGTCATCAGCGGCGTTGCGCTGGCCGGCCTTGCCGGCGGCAATGCATCCGTATGGCCGGCGTTGCTCTTGCTCTTTGGCGCCTACTTCGCGTATGCGTTTGTATTCACTGTAGTGGCGATAGTCATTTCCGCCCATAGCCGGTCCAGTCGCGCTTCGCTGATGAAGCTGCTCGGCATCTGGATACTGGCTTGCATCATCGTACCTAAAATAGCCGCCAACCTCGCAGGCAATCTTTATCAGACACCTTCCCAATTCCAATTCAACGAAATGGTGCGCCAGGACGAAAAGAACGGGCTGGATGGGCACAACCCTGCCGATAGCCGGCGCAATGCCTTGCTGAAACAGACCTTGGCGAAGTATGGTGTGGACACGATTACCAAATTGTCCGTGAATTTCGACGCCATCGCCATGGTCGAAAGCGAAAAATATACGACGATGGTGTATCGCAAGCGCTTCGGGCAGGTGGAAGGCCAGTTTCAAAAGCAAAATGCATTTTGCGAATGGATCGGTCTTGCCGATCCGTTCCAGGCTATTCAATCCTGCAGCATGGCCCTGTGCGGGACGGATTATGACCATTTCCGGCAGTTTCATGCGCAGGCCGAGCAATACCGGCTCTATTTTGTGAATACGATGAATGAATTCATGGTGACGCATACAAAAACGGGTGACTGGTCGACCTCATTTGGCCGGGATCTCTACCAGACGATCGAGCCATTCGCTTATCATCCGCCCCCGGTTGGATGGTCGCTCGCCCGGCGGCCGGTGAGTTTTGTCCTTCTCCTGTTCTGGCTCGCCATTTGCCCGTTGCTTATTCACAGTACCCGTAAAATCCCGGTCGTACAATGAGACGCATCACCGCCATTCTCTACTATGACTGGCTGCAAATGATCCGCAGCGCTTCCTTTGTGTTCATCTCGGGGTTGCTCTTATGCATCGGCATCTACGCTTTGTATTATGGCCATGCACAGGTACGCGACCAGCAGGAAAACATCGCACGGGTAAAACAGGCGATCGACAGCACGGTCCGGGGATTCTATCACACCGTTTCCAGGGGGGATACGACGGCGCTGGAAGCCTATTCCGAGTCGGGAACCCTGTTTGCCAACTACCCCAGGCCCCTCGCGGCGTTGAGCTTCGGGCAGCGGGATGTCGACCGGTTTGCGCTGAACCTCGCGACTTACAGCTTCTTTTACGACAAGTACTCCACGGGGTACAAGAACAAGACGCTCTCCAACGAGATCGTGAACCCAATGCGGTTGCTGGCAGGAAACCTGGACCTTAGCTTCGTGCTGATCTTCCTGATGCCATTATACCTGATCCTCCTTTCTTACAACATCATCAGCGGGGAAAAAGAAGCCGGCACCCTGGACCTGCTGGGGATCCAAACCATCCGCCTGAACGGATACATCCTGACCCGCCTGTTGTTCCGCCTGGGGCTGATGGTGGTCATCGGCGGCGCACTTATTGTGGCAGGCGCCTTTGCGGCGCACAGCGATGCGGTTTCCACGCTGTATTTTTCCGGCGTGTATATTGGGTACAGCACCTGCTGGGCAGGCATCGTTCTTCTGTTCTGCCGAAGCCGGTATTCCGGAACCAACGCCCTGACGCTGATTACGGCCTGGCTGATGCTTTGTTTCGTGCTGCCCGCGTTGTACAATGCCCTTTTGAACGCGCAGCATCCCATCCATGCAAAGACCCGGATCAGCAACGCCGTCCAGCGGTCGGAATCGGATGTGTACCCGTTGCCCAACCGGGTCAAGCTCGACAGTTTCTTAACCCTGTATCCCCGGTATCGCACTACGCCAATGGACTCCATTACCGGCTACAACGACGCCCGCTGGTGGGCCTGCACCTATGGCATCATCGACCATGATCTGGAGCCGATCGAGGAGGAATACCAGTCGGCGCGGTCGCGGCGCATCCGGGCGGCCAACCGGTGGAACTACGGATCCCCCGCCCTGCTGGCCCAATATGCATTCAACCAACTGGCGGCCAGCAATGCCGAACAACTGCAGGATTTCGACACGTTGGCCTATCGGGGATTTTGCAAAAGGATGGAATATTTCGATTCGCTGTTCTTTCTCGGGCACAACCAATTTACGCTCGCCCAATTCAAGGATATCCCCCTGGAATACGAATACCATGCCATCGTTCCGAACGAAACCTTTACAGGGCCGGCCCTGCTCATGCTCGCGGCAGGCGTCTTGCTGCTTGCCGCTGGTTACCGTCTCGTCGGTTCCACCGCCGCCGGTCCGAAAAATCAACCAATCGTCCCCACGTTGTTAACGCAGTAAATTATTGCAACCAATTTGCAATAGTAACCGAAATTTACCCTAAGTTTGATTCATGGTAGCCTCCAGGAATCTGACCTTTGCTTACAACGGGGATACGAGCTTTACGTATCCCGATCTTCAGTGCTCCACCGACCGGCCGCTGCTGATCACCGGCCGGTCGGGCACCGGAAAGACCACGCTGCTTCACTTACTGGCGGGCATCCTCGTCCCTACAGGCGGCGATATCCGCGTCAACGACATAAGCCTCGGCTCCCTATCCCCCAGCCGGCTGGATAAATTCCGCGGCCGGAACATCGGCATCGTTTATCAACGCCCACATTTTATGGCTGCGCTGTCCGTGATGGATAATATCCTGCTTTCCCCCTATTTTTCCGGACAGGAAATGGAGCGAAGCAAAGTGAAGGACATCGCCGGCAGGCTGGCCATCGGAAAGCTCCTTTCAAAAAAGCCTGCCCGGCTGAGCCAGGGCGAGCAACAACGGGTTTCCATTGCCCGCGCCCTGCTTTCCGGTCCGAAAGTACTCCTCGCCGATGAACCCACCAGCAGCCTGGACGACGACAACGCCGAGGCCGTCATCCAATTGCTCAAAGAGCAGTCCGCGCTCGCCGGGTCGGCACTGATCATCGTTACCCATGATGAAAGAGTAAAAACCCATTTCGCCAACACCATTCAGCTTGCATGATCTTCAAAATAATTTTCCGCAACCTGTTGTATAAGCCGTTAGGCACGGTGTTAAGCATCCTTTTGCTGATGTTCGGCGTCGGCATCATTTCGATGTTGTTGACACTGTACAAGCAAGCGGAGGACAAATTCGACAACGATCTGAAAGATATCGATCTCGTTATCGGCGCCAAAGGAAGCCCGCTGCAATTGGTCCTGTCGGCCGTCTATCATATCGACGCGCCCACGGGGAATATCCTGCGATCCGATGCGGAAAAGATCATCCACAACCCATTGATCAAGCAGGCCATTCCGCTCGCGTACGGCGATTCCTATAAGACCTATCCCATTATCGGAACCGATTCCGCCTTTCTGAAATTGTATGGAGGTGTATTGCAACAGGGCAACCTCTTTACAAAGACATTGGAAGCCGTAGTCGGATCCAATGTGGCGGCTTCCACCGCGTTAAAGGAAAACGATACCTTCTTTGGAACCCATGGAATGGGTGCGAAAGGACATGTTCACAAAGAATTCCAGTACAAGGTAGTCGGGATATTGAAGCCCACGAATACCGTCCTGGACAACCTGGTGCTGACCAATGTCGCGACCGTTTGGGCCATCCACAACCACCACCATCATGATGAGGGTAAAGAAGATAAAGATGATGACGACGAAAAGAAAGCCGGCTCCGGTGACACCGTAAAGCCGGAAAATGAACTGACGGCCTTCCTGATAAAATTCCGCAGTCCGATGGGCCTGATGATGATTCCCAGGATCATCAACGAGACCACGAACATGCAGGCGGCTTCCCCTGTCCTGGAGATCAACCGGCTTTTCGACTTGCTGGGTGTCGGTATCAAGACGATGCAGGCCGTCGCCTTTGCGATCATGCTGATCTCCGGATTGAGTGTCTTTATATCGTTGTACGGCCGGCTGCAGGAAAGGAAATATGAGCTGGCGCTGGCCCGGTCGATGGGCAGTAGCCGGCTTCGGCTTTTTGCGATGGTGCTTGCCGAAGGGATCACGCTTTCCCTGGCCGGCTTTCTCGCCGGGATCCTCTTAAGCCGCTTCGGCCTGCTGCTGTTGGACAAATTTGCGGCCGGAAAATTCCATATCGACCTCCGAAAGCAAGGCCTTTCCAAAGAAGAAGGATGGCTCTTCCTGGTTACGTTGGGTATCGGCCTCGCGGCCGCGTTGATACCGGCCGTTAAGGCATTCCGCCTCAACATTTCAAAAACCTTAGCCAATGACTAGATATATTCTCATTCTTGCCTGTGCTTTGTCGGCTGCCTTTTCGCCGCGAAGCCGGGACACCCTGAAGAAACCGGACCTGGATGCCCCGAGAGGCCTGGATAAGGACACCATAAAATTCCTGGACTGGGAGATGTTGCAGGATATTAGCGGCGAACGGCGCTATGTGGAAGCGTTAAAGGGACATATGGAGTTCCCCGTATTCCCCCCGAAGATAAAGATCCTCGAAGGAACCATCGTGGAGGTGGCCGGATACGTTATTCCCGCCGACAGGAACGGATCGGTATTATCGCTTTCGGCCAATCCTTACTCCGCCTGTTATTTCTGCGGAAATGGCGGCCCCGCATCGGTCCTCACCCTCCTGCTGAAGAATGACGATGGGTATGACCGATATCACATCGATGACTATAAGGCCTTCAAGGGAAAGCTCCGGTTGAATTCAAAAGATATCGATCAACTCTATTATACCTTGGAAGATGCAGTGGAGGTAAAGGAGTAAGAGCCGCCTTTTACAAAAGAGCTTCCAGGCGAAGCATTCATAGCTCAGTTTTCACCATGTAGTTATTGACAAGGCCCTGTTTCTACAGGGCTTTTCCCACAGACAAAGGAATGCCTTTCATGAATAAACTGCTTTTTTCCCTGGTATTGGCCATTCCCTGTCTTGTCTCAGCGCAGGATAGCTCCGGCCGAAAGACAGGTGATACGGTGCGACTTTTCCGATCCATGGATACCGTGAGTATCCAGGCCCGGCGCCATGTAATAGAAGTGCGTGGTGGAAAGATGATCCTGAATGTGGGTCAGAGCGCCGCGGCGACCGGCGGAACGGTGCTGGATATCCTGCAGCATGCGCCGAATATCACCCTAGACCCCAACGAGAATCTGCTGCTCAAAGGCTCAGCTGCCGTCAATGTCCTGATCGATGGCCGGTTGACCTATTTATCCGGCCAGCAGCTGAGCAATCTTTTAAAAACCCTTTCCGTTGAGTCCGTGAGCCGGATCGAGATCATCACGGCGCCGGGGGCGCAATACGATGCCGCCGGCAACACCGGCATTATCAATATCATTACCCATAAAAGCAACAGGCAGGGTTATGCGGCTGCCCTTACCGCCGGCGGCGGCTTTGGCCATTTCGGCGGCCAGACAACCGAGAACCTCAGCGGAAATATCCGAAGTCAACACATCAACGTGTACACGGACCTGGGCTATAGCAAAAGATCGCTTTTGCCTTACCGGACTAATTATCAGCGTTCGAGTTTCAACGGGCAACCGGCTGTTTATGACCGCGCGCTGACCAACCCATTTCATACAGGCAGCTACAGTTATAAACTGGGCGTCGACTGGACCCTGAACGACCGCCAAACCCTGGGGATCTTGTATGCCGGCTATTACAATCCCTGGAAGCGAAACGTCAACGGCCCCACGACTATCCGCGATACGGCCGGCAAGATCCTCTCCATCTTGCAAAACCGCGATTTTCAGAACGAGCCGTCGACGAGCAATGCCTATAACCTCGATTGTTCGTTCCACTTGGATACCGCCGGCCGGGTGCTGACGGCAGACGCCGATTACATCTCCCAGCATAACCAATACGATGGCTATGTCGGCAACGCGCCGGAGAATGCACAGGGGCAACCGCAGGGCGCGTTTCAGCAATTGAACATCCACCAGCCCAGCTATATCGATATCCGTTCGATCAAGGCGGACCTCACCTGGCCGGTACACGCCTGGAAGATCAGGACGGGGGCAAAATTCTCCGCCGTGCGGATTGACAACAATTTCCGGTACGACTCAGTCGCCGGCGGGCTTTCGTATTTCGACTCCAGCCTGAGCGATCGTTTCATCTACACCGAAAAAATTGCCGCCGGTTATGCCTCTGTGTCCCGTCAATGGAAAGGGCTGTCCGTCGAAGCAGGCTTACGTGCGGAGCATACGGTGTCGGAGGGGAACGCCCTAAACACCGCACAGGATAACAAACGCCGTTATCTCGATTGGTTTCCTTCGCTTTCCCTGGAAAAACAGGCGGGGAAACAACACCGGTTGTCGCTGACCGTCAGCCGCCGCATCAACCGGCCGCCATATGGCGACCTGAACCCGGTACGATATATTTCGGACCCCTATTCCTATTACCAGGGCAATCCGAACCTGCTGCCGGAGCTTGCCTGGGTCGGCGTGATCGGTTATACGTTAAAAAGCAAGTATGTCTTTAGCTTCACATACACGCGGCAGAACCATCTCATCGCCGAGACGGCTTTTATCAACGACACATCGGGCGCGCTGGTGGTGACGAACGCCAACTATCCGCACAGCGACCGGTTTGAGCTATTGACCGTGATCCCGGTCGAGCCGGTGGATGGTTGGTCCATCAACCTGGCATCGAATTTCAACTACACGGAATATCCCCTGATCCTGGCGACGGATTCGCAGCAGGTACGCCGGGCGGCCGTGGACCTGACGCTGAGCCAGCAAGTGCGGCTGTCGTCCAAAAGCAGCTTCGAGCTGATCAGCCGCTATCTTTCCCCGCATACGGGAGGTATTTATCTGTCGGGGCATTATTTTTCGGTGGATGGCGGTTACAAGATCAGCTTCAGGCAGGGAAAGATGGAAGGCCGGCTGGGATTTACGGACCTGTTTCATACGATAAGATATTCAGGCAGCTCCCTGAGCCATACGCTGCAGAGCGGCTATTACAATACGCCGGATACCCGGCGGATCTCGGTAAGCCTCACCTGGCGCCTCGGTGGCCAGCTCACCCAGGGAAAGGCCAGGACACTGGACGAGCAGCGGCGCCTGTGATGAGGGTCTAAAGAGAAGAGCACGCCTCAAGACCGCAATTCACTTGGCAACATACCGAATTTACGTTTGAAAGCCGCAGCAAAATGTTGCGGGCAACTATAGCCGACCCGGTCGGCAACTTCGCTGACAAACAATTTCTCGTCCAACAGCAACTGACGTGCTTTTCCCATTTGTAGATCTTTAACATAGCCAAATACCGTACATCCGAACAAATCTTTAAAGCCGCTTTTCAGTTTGGTTTGGTTAATACCGACGATCCTTGCAAGGTCGATAATGGTGTAAGGCGTATGGTAGTTCTTCTCGATGTACATCCTCGCTTCGTGCAAGCGCTCTATATCTCCCGGGTTTAATTTCGTAATAGGCGGAGGATAATTTTTCAGCGCCTGAATTTGCAACAAAAACAGTTCAGCCGCTTTTGTTTCAAGATACAGCTGTTGCAGCGGGCCATTGAATGTACTGCCGCCGATATCACTGATACATTGAAACATGGCAGGCAGCAAAGGACGGGTGGGTGATGTACCGTATTCTTCCTTGTACAGGCTATTGTACACGGCGTCGGAATAAGGTTCATCGTCATCGATCACTCGATCCAAAAAAGCCGGCTGAACAGCCAGGTCGAAAAATTTGTATTCGTTTCCCGCCGGCGCGGCAAATGTCTCCGATCGATCTTTATTCCGCCGGCAGGAACTGTAGGTATTGACAGTATGTGTCCTTGGCGTACGTTGCTCAGTGATCGATGTTTTACTTAATGCAAAATGCGTCAAATAGAACGAAGAATAAAAACTGATGGAAAAGCGGCTGTCTACCCTGGCTGATTGCTTTCCGCGTATCAAATGAAAATGGCTCAACGATACATCGTGGAGTTCCATTGAAACGGCATCGCTTTTAATTACGGTAGTGGTTTCCAACAGTTGCGGACTGAAAAAGTCATTTTCCATCACTACGGCTTCCGGATCCAATTGCATTTTATACCCCATAACAAACTTCCTTTTACGGCATTAATACTTCCAAACGCGGTACTATTCGTCAAAGTCAACGGTGAATTTTGCAAACGTAAAAAACGCTTATGAAGATACGAAAGTATTGCAACTTAGTTGCATTAAAAATCAAACCAAACAGCCTTCAGATGAAATATTTCTTTACTATGTTGCTGACAGTGGCATCGGTCAGCGTATTCGGGCAAACCAAAGGAAAAGTGATCGACTCAAAAACCGGTGAACCTATTGCCGGGGCCACCGTTAAAGGTATAGAGACGGTTACGACGGATACGTATGGCAATTTTGTCGTAAAGGCAGAAACGGAAATTACCGTTACCCATATAGGATATGAAACCAAAACCGTTCAAGCCGGTAAATCCCCTTTAACAGTTGCCCTTTTCCCGTCGACAGCACAACTGGCGGAAATCAGGGTAAGTGCTTTTAACTCCAATCGCAAATTGCTGGATGTGGCGGCGCCGGTGACAGTGCTTGGTGAACGGGATCTCGACAAAGGCGACAACTTCAGCATCGTTCCGGTGCTCAACTCCGTTCCCGGCGTGCGACTGGATTATTACACACTTAATGACTATCGCATCAATATAAGGGGTTCCATTCTGGGAACGTATAGTGTTCATGGCGATGGGTATAAGACGTATTGGAATGATATCCCGTTCACGCCCGGCAGCGGCGGCGGCGTTTTGGGATCTATCGACGTAAATGCTTTGGACAACATAGAGGTCATCCGTGGCCCCGGGAGCAGCCTGTATGGAGCAGGCATTGGCGGCGTCCTATTGCTGACTACCAAAAAGGCAGACCACAACGAAAACAGCGTTTCGTTCGACGGATCCATCGGCAGCTATGGCGCCAGGCGATTCACGACCAGCATAAAAAACGCCACGGACAAGACCAATGTATTTGCTCAGTTCACGGATATCGAATACGATGGCTACCGGACCGGCGGCTTCAGCAATTCCAAATATGTAACGCTTGGCGCCCAGTTCTATCATAGCGAAAAAAGCACTTCTACGCTGCTGGCGGGCTATCAGATCCGTCGGGGCGGCATTTCCGGAAACTTGGACAGCGCTGCCGCCGCCAAAAACCCCAGGCAGGCCAGTACCCTTCCGCCGACCGGATATGGCCCGCAACAATACTCCATCGGCTATGCCAATAAATACCGTTTCGACAGCAAATGGTCGAATACCTTCTCGGCCAATCTTACCGACGATTTCGGCGCCACGTTCGTGCTGGTATATCCTTACTTCAGCATCTGGGAAAAATATCCTTCCAAAGACCTGTTCTTCCGCAATACCACCACGTATAATTCCATGTGGGGAAAGACAGGCGTCAAAATCACTTTCGGGGCGGAATATACCAACACCCTTGACGAAACAAAGTACTTCAAGGGCAGTTTCGACAGCACGATAACGGAAGATCGCAGGGATATTACCAGCGCCTTCATCGGGTTCGCACAAGCCGAACTATCCTTTCCGCACGACTGGATCCTGACAGCAGGTTTGAGCTACAACAATTATTTCTACCGGCTCCAGTCATTCATCCATCCATCCGATCTGGAACGGCACGCCGATAATGTAAGCCCGCGGATCTCGCTGCTAAAGAAGATCAATGACGATGTCTCCGTATATGGCAGCTATAGCCGTGGCTTCACGGCGCCGCAAGGCGGGCCGCTGGGCGACTTTTTTAACGCCGACGGCACTGTAAATGCCAATCTGAAGGCTACGCTGGGAAGCAATTACGAGGCTGGCATCAAGGCCGCTTCCCGGAACCGAAAGCTGTATGCGGAAGCCAATGTGTATCAATTTAACCTTACGAATGCGATAGTACCTGTCCTGGTACCGGTATCCGGGGTATCCATTGCAAAAAATACAAATGCAGGAAAGATCGATGAGTTCGGCATAGAAAGTTCAGCCGGATACAACTTTGTCATGGACGGGACAGGGTTCATCAAAATGGCGGGAATAAAGGCCTCATACACTTATAACCACTACATCTACAAGGATTATAAAACCTATGTACAGGTAGGGTATCCACCGGTGAACGTAGATGCGGACTACCGGAACAACGAAGTTCCCGGAGCGATCCCGCACACCGTGACGGCTTCCGCGGACATCAATACGGCGCCCGGCTTTTATGCCAGCGCATCTTACTACAGCTATAGCAAGCAGCCGCTCAACAATGCCAACGACAGCTATTACAAGGCTTTCTCGCTGCTCAATATAAAAGCTGGTTTTCGCCGCCGGCTGGGTAATCGCTTCGAGGGGAATATCTATGGCGGGATCAACAATGTGGGCAACACTCATTATTCCGGGCTGATCGAATACAACGAAGCAAACCGGCAATATTTCAACCCTGCCGCCAACGTAAACTATTATGGCGGGATAAGCGCCAGGCTTATTTTATAATGGCAGGCGGCCGGCTCACCTGCTTTGCTTATATCCTACCGGACGGCGCCACCGAATGGGAAAACCGGATTATTGCAATATATTTGCATTAATCAAAAATCGATCGACCAAATGAAGAGATGTCATGCCGCCTTATTTTCATTGTCAGTATTGCTTTTTTCTTATGGCGCCCGGGGCCAGGGGCGCTCCGGAGAAGGCGCCGCCTATGTCAAGGATCATTACACGAAACAGGAAGTATACATCACGATGCGGGATGGCGTCAGGCTGTTTACGGCTATCTACACACCCAAAGATGCGTCCGCGGACAAAAAATACCCCATCATGATGCAGCGTACGTGCTATAGCGTCTCTCCTTATGGAGAGGACCGGTATCCATCCCGGCTGGGTCCTTCGGACTCCATGATGAGGGACGGCTACATTTTCGTTTACCAGGATGTGCGGGGCCGCTGGAAGAGCGAGGGGATCTGGACCAATATGACGCCGGTTATCGACGACAAGAAAAGCAGGAAAGACGTCGATGAGGGTTCGGATACGTACGACGCGATCGACTGGCTGGTGAAGCATACCGCCTATAACAACGGACGCGTCGGCCAGTGGGGGATCTCTTATCCCGGCTTTTACACGGCTGCCGGGATCTTATCGAATCATCCCGCGTTGAAAGCCTCTTCGCCGCAAGCGCCGATCTCCGATTTCTTTTTCGACGATTTTCACCACAACGGGGCCTTCCTCGAGAGCTATATCTTTACCTTTCCCGTGTTCGGCGTCCAGAAAACGGACACCACCAGCAAGGCCTGGTATGAAGGCCAGTTCATCAAGCCCACCACCCGCGATGGCTACCAGTTCCTGCTGGATGTTGGGCCGCTCGTGAACTTCGACCGGTGGTACAAGGACAACTTCTTCTGGCAGGAAACGGTCAAGCACCCCAATTATGACGAATTCTGGCAAAAACGATCGCTTCCCGGACATTATAAAAAGATAATGCCCGCGGTAATGCTGGTCGGAGGCTGGTTCGATGCCGAAGATCTCACGGGTCCCCTTGCCATACACAAGGCGATAGAACGATCGGACCCCGAGGCGTATAATACCCTCGTCATGGGGCCGTTCGGTCATGGCCGGTGGTCGAGAGAGACGGGACATACCCTGCACAGCAATGTGTATTTCGGGGACAGTATAGCGACGTTCTATCAAAACAATATCGAGGCCAGGTTCTTCCGGCATTTTCTAAAGGAATCCGGGGACAGGAATTCGGGTTTGCCAAATGCCTATATGTACAATACGGGCAAAAAAGAATGGCAGACCTTCGACAAGTGGCCCTCCCCCGCCGCGGTCCATCAAAAGCTTTATTTGAACGATGACGGCCGGTTGGCCTTCAATCCCCCATCCCGCGAGGCAGCCGATTCCTTTGTCAGCGATCCGATGAAACCCGTTCCGTATACCGAGGACAACACGACCACGGAAGGTTTTACGCCGCACAATTACATGAGCGAAGACCAGCGTTTTGCGGGCCGCCGCCCGGACGTGCTGGTATACCAGACAGATGTGCTGCAGGAGGATGTCACGCTTGGCGGCGAGATCATGTCCCACCTGGACGTGTCCACTACGGGAACGGATGCCGATTGGTTCGTGAAACTGATCGATGTCTATCCCGCCGACGAGCCCAACAGTCCCTATCAACCCAATAAGAACATCCTGATGGCGAATTATTGGCAAATGGTGCGCTCGGAGATCATGCCCGGGCGTTTCCGGAATAGTTACGAAAAGCCTGAGCCTTTCGTGCCCGGCAGGAAGACGGAAGTAAAATTTCGCCTGCAGGACGTGCTGCATACCTTCAAAAAAGGCCATCGCATCATGATCCAGGTGCAAAGCACCGCCTTCCCGCTTTTTGCCCGCAATCCGCAGAAGTTTTTGCCCAATCCCTATAAAGCCTCGCAGGCCGACTATATTAAGGCTACGCATACGGTCTACAACGATAGTTATATCGATGTGGAGGTACTGAAATAAGGCTACGGGTTCCGCCTTGGATGGATCGCCGCCGATGACGCCATTGCAGCTGCTTGTTCCAGCGCGTTACAGGCATTTACGATCCCCCCGCTCCTGCATAGCTCGCTGAAAGGGACATGCGTCGCACAACCCCCTTTGAAAAGCAGGATGGGATGATCGACTTTTACCACGGAGCGGAGGATAACGTCCTTCACCTGGTTGGCGTTCAAAGCGGGATAATATTCCCGGATCAGGGCGGCCAGACCCGCCACCACGGGCGATGCCGTATTGGCGCCGTCATAATAGGCATACCGGGAACCCGGGATCGTTGAACAGATCTGCACACCGGGGGCAAAGACGTCCACCGCCGTCTTTCCATAGTTGGAAAAAGACGCTTTCAACGTCGAATCGTCATTGGGCCCAGAAGCTCCGACGACGATCCATGCGCCTGCCTCGCCGCCGTCTGCATACCGGCGATTCGGAAAGAGCGCCACCGAATCCAGGTCCGCGTTGTCATTGCCCGCCGCCTGCACGATCACTACATCTTTTTGCATCGCGTATGCCACCGCCCGGTCTACCGCTTCTTTATCCTGGCTATATCTTTTCCCGAAGCTCATGTTGATCACTTTCGCTCCATGGTCGGCGGCATAACGGATGGCATTGGCGACATCCTTGTCCCGTTCGTCCCCGTCGGGAACGGCCCGCACGGTCAGGAGGCGGATGCAGTCGGCCACGCCGGAGACGCCGATCCTATTGGTCCGGTCCGCGGCGATGATCCCCGCCACATGGGTCCCATGGCTCGCGTCGGGACCCTGGACATCCGCATTCCCATAATCCCGTTGGTCGGAATTGAAATAGTCGTCGCCGACCCATAACGCCCGTGGATCGTAGCCCCAATTCAGGTGATGCTCCACCAGGTTGATAAAATGTTCCATGGCAGGAGCAAAATCATTGTTCCTGAAATCCGGATAACCTCTTCCCCCGGCGATTACTCCGCGAACCACGTTCGTAACATACGCTTCTCCCTGCCCCTGCGGTTTGAAATCCTGCAAGTCCTTTAACGTCGGAGTATCCTTGCCGATCTTTTTCACCACGCTATCCAACACCTTTTCAAACCACCGGATATTTTCCAGACGCTGCCTGGCTTCCGTCAATTGCCGGTTCAGTTCCCTCTTTTCCTCCTGGTATTGCCGCCAGGCCGCCAATTGTTGGCCGGTGAAGGCCGTACTATCTCTGCCCTCGTATTGCAACATTTGCTGCCGCACCTGCCGGGTCAGCTCCAGGTTGTCATAATGCAGGTTGCCTTTCGCCGATCCGATATAATCCCAACCGTATGTTCCGTCATCGCCTTTTTTGGGCCGGGGATTTCTCCAAAGCACATTTCTCAGGTCCTCGTGCAAGGTATCTATTCCCGTGTCGATCACGGCTACGATCACCGTGTCGGGGACCTTGCCTTTAAGCAGCTCGTTATAGGCCCGTTCGGTACTGATGCCAAATACGCCGTCGGATCGCAGGTCCATGTTCTGCCAATTCGGACGCTGCCGGGCAATGACAACCTGCACGCAAGCCATCGCGGTTAAAAAACACACAAACCGTCTATGGACTAAAATTGCCATTGCTTTACCAACAGAAAAGGCCGGTTATTGGGAAATATCCTCTGCGTCCTCGATGACGTAGTAAAATTGATGGATATCGGTGGAGTTCAATCGAAGCCTGCCGCGGAACGTCTTATAATTGTCGATGAAGTATCGCTTGCCTTTTGACTTGAATTTAACGGTCATGACGGATGCGGGCCCGGCCTTGTTACAAAAATAGCAAGCCGCGTAGGGGTTGGCCGAGAGAGCGATGAAATTCCTGTCCTTATCCACGGGGACGACATACCCTTCCACTTCGACCATCTGGCCATCCAGCCTTTGTAATGCCGGTGGAAATTTCGGGAATAGCATATAGCCCTTCACCTCCTGGATATACTTTTCCTCAAAAGGAATATTTTGCAACGTGTCCCAGGAAACCTTCACGGCTCCCCCATCCTTGATGGTGACAAAAAGGAGGACCAGTGCAAGGCATGCTTTTCCGAACATAGACGGATAGTGGTTTGATTATTCAAAAAATGCATCCAGGTTGTAAATATAAGGACTTTGCCCTAGCTAATGCAACTTAATTGCAATAATTTTGATGGCCGGGGAACTACTATTCACCGCTATGCATATCGAACTTGACCGCCGAAGCCGGCAGCTTCCTTCTCAAACGCTGCTCGACGCATTGATGCAGATGGGCGAAATAGCCGCGCCGCATTTCGCGAACGATCTCGGCTGCGGAGCCGGCCCGGACGCCGTGGAATTGGTGAGCAGGGGTTGGCAGGTACTGGCTATCGACAAAGACCAGCGATTCGTCGACCGCCTGAGGGAGAAGGATGTCAACGGCCCGTTAACGGCCAGGGTGCAGCAATGGGAAAACCTGAGCCTGCCGCCCGCCGACCTCGTGAACGCCAGCTTTTCGCTTCCTTTTTGCCGCCCGCGATATTTCCTCCGGTGCTGGAACACTATCCGCGAAGCCATTCTTCCCGGTGGATTTTTCAGCGGGCATTTCTTCGGCGTCCATGACGAATGGTCCGACCGGGCGGCGATGACCTTCCACCGGAAGGAGGACATGTTCACGTTGTTCCGGGACTTCGATCTGCTGCGCCTGGAAGAGATCGAGGAAGAGGGAACGGCGGCAGGGCTCGCCAAGCATTGGCACCTGTTTGCGGTTGTCGCCCGCAAACGGGAAGCGGCGGGACTCGCCGGCTAAAAGCCGGCGATCATCTTTACCCCGATGTTTCGTCCCATATTGTAAATTCCCAACCGTCCATTGGGAGAAGCACTGTAATATTCGAAATACTTCAGCCGGCTGAGGCTGCTTTGATAGGCGGTGTTCAGCAGGTTGTTCGCCTGGAATTGCAGTTGCAAGGACTGGGTGTGTGTATAGAAGATCGTGACCCCGATAGAAAGATTCATCAGGGCGTAGGAAGCAGTCGGAGTTTCGGTGCCGTACAGGGCGAGATACCGGTTTTGCGACGCGTCATATTCCAGCTCCGCCTTGCCGGTCACCGACCGGACCAGTTTCGATCGGATCGTCGTCTCCCGGACGACGCCGCTTGTCCAGCGGGCAGGCGGGATCAACGGAAGGTATTCCCCCTGCACGCCTTTGCCTTTATAATCTTCTTTGGAATTCACGCCATAAGTCAGCACCAGGCTGTTGTCGAAGGCAACACCGGGCCAGCCGGCGGGGTGGAAGCTGAATGCGGCCTCGAGTCCATAGAGCCGGGCGGCCGCCTGCTGGTATTGGAAGGTCTTGTTGCCCTGGGCGTCCACCCGCGGCCGGCCGGCCATGTCCACCTGTTGGCTGAGATAGATGTAATGCCCGATATGGTTGTTAAAGACGCTTACCGAAAAGCTCCACTGCCGGAATTCCCCGTCAACGCCCAAGTCCTCTTCCAGGCTGAACTCCGGTCCAAAATTCCGGTTCCCGAGATAGACGATATGCGCGCCGGGGTCGAGCCCATTGGAAGCGATCTCCGTAATGTTTGGGCTTCGATAGCCTCGGGCGATATTCGCTTTGAGGTTGATGCACCGGCCGATCTGCCAGGCCATCCCCGCGCTGAGCGAAAGGCCGCTGAATACTTTGTCCAGCGCGGGAAATTGCAGGGAGGCGCCAGTGGTGTCCGGCGCATGCGCCTGGCGGGAAAAATCGGTGGCCGGGTCGGCCGCGACATAAAAATTGTTGCTCCGGATATGCCGGGTGTCGAATCGCAGCCCGCCGCTGAAGGTCAGCTGCCGCTGTTTCCATTTCCCATAAACGAAGCTGCCGGCATCCAGCAGCCGGTAATCGGGTATCGGGAAATCCGTCGCCTGCCTGCTCTTGTTGTTTTGGATCATTCCGTTGACGCCGGCCGTGACATCCAAACCCTCTGCTACCGGGTAGGTATACCTGACGCCATAGTTCACGGTGTTCAGCCGGACGAACAGTCCCGCCTGGCCGGGTTCGGTAGGGTGATCGTATTCCCGGCGGATATTCTGCTGGAAACCGGCCGTGGCATCCAGCTCACCGTTCCCCAACCGGTAATGGCTATTCGTGTACAGCCGGTAGTGTTGGATATGCTGGTGCAAAGGGCTTAGCACATAGCTGTTAAGATCATGACCGGATACAATGGGCCGGTTCTTAATGTCATCTGCGTCTCCTTCTGCTACCTGGCGGGTAAACCGGCGCGTCAGCGAATCCCGGCTTCCGTCGGGTATCCCCTGCAAATTGTTATAAGCAGTGGCGTTCAACGTGGTCGTCCCTTTGGCGGAAGCATAACCCGTCGATATCGACACATTCGCTTCCCGGAAACCCGTGTTGTACACCCTCCCATCGACCGCATTGGTGTAATTCTTCGCCAGGCGGTAGGAGCCGCTCGCGGCCCAGCGCCAACGGCCGTCGTTGAATCCCAGTCGAAGGGCATTCCCGATGAGACCGTTATTGCTTTGATATTCGCCCAACAGCCGGCCGTGCAGCCGGCCGTCCTTTTCCCTCGGCAACCAGGGAAAAAGGCTGACGACGCCTGCCACCGCATCCGACCCGAATTGAAGGCTGGCCGGGCCTTTTATCACCTCCGCTTTATCGATATTGTAGGCATCCACCTCGATGCCATGCTCATCCCCCCACTGCTGTCCCTCCTGGCGGACACCGTCGTACAGGGTGAGGACCCGGTTGTATCCCAGGCCCCGGATAAAGGGCTTTGAAATATTCGGCCCCGTCTTCACCGAATTAAGCCCGGGCACATTCTTCACCAGCGCGTCGATGACATTTGACTCGATGGCTCCGTCGATCTTCCGGGAGGATACCGCGACGATAGCCACCGGGTTTTCCCGGACCAGGGTCGCCCTGGAAACACCCGTGACGACGATCTCGTTCAGCATGGCCTGGGACGGCGCCAGGTCGAAATCGACGACGGACTTTTCCCCTGCCGCCAGGATCACCTTTCGCAAACCGTCCTGGTAACCCACATGCGATACCCGTAGGGTACCCTTGACCGGGGTGTCAAGCCTGAGCCTGTAGAACCCATTGCTGTCCGAAAGCGTGGATCGGGTCCCAACCCCGATGGTAGCGCCGGCCAGCGGATGCCCGTTGCCGGTAATCCTTCCCTCGATGGAAACGGGCGGCGGCTGTGCGCCTGGATGCAACGTCCCTAAAATGAGCAACAGCGAATAACATAAGCGAGATACCATAAAAAATTTGTTGAGCGTGAAATAGCTTACAATCGTTGTTGTTCTTCCAGCACATGTTCTTTACCGGTGTTGAGCGTTCCCCCGAGGTGAAACACCAGGCTAAGCCGGATCCGCCTGCTGTCGGGAGTATGATAATAACTGACGTTGGCGGCCGGGCTGAGGGAGGTGCCGGAATAGCGGATCGTGTGGAAGAGGTCGGCCACGGCCAACCGCACATCCAGCTTTTGCGCGTAGAAGCTTTTTTTCAGGCCGGCATCGGCCGTAAAATAATGATGAATGATATACTGCCCGGCAAGGGACGGACTGGTATAGTGCGCCTGGATATCCAGCGTTACACCTCCCGGCAGCCGAAAGTGCTGGTCCGTGCTGAGATCGACAGTTGTCTTTCGGGAATGGAACGGCCCCGCGGCAGACAGGTAGGCCAGGGTTTGCCGATAGGCTTCCACGATGGCATTCATCTCCCAGAATCGCCCCGCATGCGCCGGCAGCACCAGCTGCACATCGAACTGTTCCCGGTAGGAAAAATTCACATCCGAGATTGTCAGGTTGCCGCTGGCCGTGTCCTGTACCGGCGATTCCATGATGGGACCATCCGTCCGGTCATACCCGAGGGTCAGCAGGTATACGCTCCGATAACTGTAGGTTAACGATCCTTTCCAGGTCAATTCCGGCCGGAGGTAAGGATTGCCCACGGCATAAGAATATTTGTCCAGGAAGTACCGGGAAGGGTTCAGCTCGCTGTAGTCCGGGCGATTGATCCGTCTGCCGATGGAAAGGTCCAGCTTGCTAACCGCGGAAAGCCGCCGGGAGGCCGCAAGACTGGGAAAAAGATCGAGGTAGTTGCGTTTGGTATCCGAAGTCGTAGCGCCGATCGTGTCGACAACCACAGCTTCCGAACGGGTATGTTCGATCCGAATACCCGCTTCCAGGCTGGCGTTCTTCCATTGCCGCGCCAGCGACAAATAGCCGGCATACACTTGCTCCGTATAAATGAAATGATTGCTCAGGACCGGCGAATAAACCAACACACCGCTCAGCAGCGAATCGTACACAAAGTTATTGTCCGTCCGCACGAAACCGTATTTTCCCCCGGCGCGAAGTTCCATATGGCCAATGGGATATACGAGATCGGATTTTAGCGAACGTATGCGGATGTGACTGGGTTGTTGGAAAAACAGCAGCTGGTAAGGCTGAAGTGGCTTATCATCGGTGTCATAGAGGCCATTGCCGATAAATCCCGATGAATTGTTCCGGTAATCGGCCATATCCGCGTCCGCCTTCAGCAGTTTTCCGGCGGTGTCCAGTTTCAGCCGGTAGTTGAGGTTGAAAGCATTATCGCGTGTAGGAACCTCGGTATTGTTGGCGTTTTGCACCACCCCAGTCACCTTGTTCAACTCGTCCCGCAACCAGGTAGGTCCCTGGCCGATCCGCTTCCAGTCGTTGGAGTAGCCGCTGTACACAACGCCGATCTCCTGCCGGCGATCGAGCGTGAGATCCACACCCGCCTTATAACTGCGGGCCGTAAGGACGTTGGGATCGTCCGAATGCCGGTCGTACAGCGTGATCGTGTCGTTGTTGCTGAGCCGCCGAAGGCTGGTGCGATGCAACAGGCCATGGTCATACCGGTAATTGAATGCGCCGTAAACATTCCATCTTCCGGTGCTGAGATTTCCCGTTAGCCCATCCGCCGACTGGAGGTACCTCCCGGCGCCGATGCCGGCGGTGATCGCCGCCGCATAACCCCGCCGGGCGCTTTTTCGCGTCACGATATTGATCATTCCACCATTCCCCGACGCATCGTATTGCGCTCCCGGCGTGCTCAACAGCTCGATTTTCCCGATGCTCTCCGCCGGCATTCCCTTCAGGAGGGCGGTGAGCTGGGCGCCCGACAAGTACGTCATTTTCCCGTCCACCAGGACATTGATGGAAGCCGACCCTTTCAGCAGGATATTTTCGTCGGCGTCTATCCGGATCCCCGGCAGCCGCTGCACCAATTCGAACGCCGAGCTACCGCCGGCGGTGGCATCGCTTTCGACGTTGAGCGTCAGCTTTCCCGTGGCGGCTTCGACGGGTTTTCGGCGAGCCGTCACATTGATCTCGGCCAGGCCGCCGTACCATCGTTGAAGGATCAGTGTCGGCAACCGAAGCGATATTCCTTTGCCGATCTGCAGCATGTTCGTCAGCGTTGGACGATAGCCCGCAAAGCTGGCTGTCAACTCGTAGCTGCCGGCTGCGACGGCGCTGAAAGCAAATACGCCATTGGTGTCCGTCAGTACGCTCACCCGCCTCGAGATGTCGGTTAGGGAATGGAGGACTACTGTAGCCCTCCGCATCGGCTGTCCCTGCGGATCCGTCACCTTTCCTTCGAGGGCTCCGACGGCCGGGGCCGCCCGCTGCTGCGGCGACTGGGAAAAGACAGGCAGCGATATACAGGCCGCCAGCGAGAAAGCCACCGTCGCATATAGGAGGGCGTGGCCGGCCGTCAGGATATACCGGCCGCCCCTAAGCGGGCTTAGCCGGTATGATCCATCAGGCTGACCGAACCATGAACCTACTGCATGCGATGGTGCCCCAGGCTGAACTTTTCCGGCCTGCTCGCGCCCGATGCTTTTCACTATGAATTTTTTTTGCCATTGCCGGCCGCGCCGGCTCATCGCAGGTTATTTTGAAATGGTTTCCAGGTAAAGCTTTTGCAGGTCACCGGCGGTGATATCGACCGAGCGCAGGCGATGGACCATTTCACCCTCCCGCATGATACCGATATGAGTGCCGATGGCGACGGCATTGAAAATATCATGGGTCGCCATGAGCACCGCCCCACCTTGCGCCGAAAAGCTCTTCACCAGTACCGTGAATTCTTCGATCGCTCTCGGGTCCAGCCCACTGGTGGGCTCATCCATCAGCAGGGCCCCGGCCTTTTTTGCCAGCGCGATGGCGATGCCCACCTTTTGCCGCATGCCTTTTGAATAGGTAGCCATGCGCCGGTGGCAAGCCTCTACCTGTAAACCGGCTTGTTCGAGCATTCGCTCCAACTGACCGGTGCGGTACCGGAATCCTGCTAGCCTGCTGAAGAAATCGAGGTTCTCCACGCCCGTCAGCGAAGGGTACAGCTGCACTACCTCCGGAATATAAGCCAGGTGCTTCTTCGTCTGAAGGGGCTGCCGGCTTACGCTGATGTCATTGATCCATGCCTCTCCACCGGAAGCCGGAAGAAACCCCAAAAAGATATTCAGGGTGGTGGATTTACCCGCGCCGTTTCCGCCCAGCAGGCAAAAGACTTCGCCGGCGGCTACCTCGAGGTCGACGCCATTCAGGGCAACGACATCATCGTACTGCTTGGTTAGCTTCTCCGCTTTCAGCATGGTCGAGGGATCTTTTTGGATGAGCCCCGGAAGAAAAGGATCTCGCGGGCGCCGGCGTGGCTATCGATGAAGAAGCCGGGTTCGCCGCGTTGCGCTGAGTGCGCGGGGGCGAACAGCTCACCACGAAAAGCGCAGCAGACGTCATCGCGATCTTGGTCCGGGATGAAAAAATAGCATGCATATGGTTGCCTTTGATTTATGCCGTTTTCCGGCTTTTAGCCAACGGGCTGTTTCTCTGTTTGCAGGAGCTGCATCTTCCTCGCATGATCAGGTCCCGCTGGTTCATAGTGAAGTCTTTGGGTAGCTTTACCGAAGGAATGCCGATATCCTCAAGACAGTAAGACTTGCCACAGTCGTCGCAAATGAAATGTACGTGATCAGGCGATTGCCGGAGTCCCTTTCCCGGGCACAACGCATAGACCACGGTCGGATCAGGTGTCGGTACGCAATGAATGATGCCTTTTTTGCAGAAGACCTGCAGGTTCCTGTAAATGGTTACCCTGTTGATCGACCTGGCCAGGTTGCCTTCGATATCGGCGCCGGTCAAACCGTCGCTTCTTGAATTGAAAAGTGCAAGCATCTGCATCCTGGCATCTGTGATCAGCAGCCGGTGCTTCCTTAGCACCGCCGAAAAATCTTCATTCATGGTGATTGGGTTGTCTTACCACTGGAAAAATCAGCTGGGAACTGCCCCATGGGCATAAGGAGATTACACGTTACCGGCGGCGGGGGGCCCTTTGTTAACAGATGCGCGGGGGCAAGCGGACGGTATCCCGCCAGCAATATCCGTGAAGCAGACGAGCGTCCACTCTTTATGAACGATCAATTGAATACAACCCGGTGCGGCCATGCCCGTGGGCTGGAACGCGAGATGCTCGCAAAAAAAACATCGCTCCCCGATCGAGGCATGGTGACCGGCATTTTGCCGGAGGTCACCATGTGCCCGGGAATAGTGCAGCCATTGAGCGGACATCGACAATAGCAGCATCAACAGCAATATGATCGCCTTCGTGGAGCGCATTGTTAGGAGTAGAAGCCGATTCCTGCAACTAAGTTGCAATTAATTCTTGAAAAAAACAACAAAACCTGCCTTTATCAGGCGCCAGCCGGCTCCGCCGGTTGGGACACGGTCAAAATTTCATAATTGGGGAAATTCATCCTTCCAGGTTATTTTCTTCCAGCGCCTGGCTTCCTCGTCCGTAAGCAGGCAGGCCCGGATCGCCCTGAGGCATTTGCCGGAATCGAGATCCTGGCCGATAAAGACCAGCTCATTCAGGCGGTCGCCCCACTCTTTGCTCCAGCGCGATTCGATCAGGCGGCGATTGTGGGCAAAGGAAGGATAGCGGATCCGCTCCGCATAAGGCATGCTTGCCCACCAGACGCCGGCGCTTTCTACCCGAAGGCTGCCCCCCGCCTGGCTGAAATTCACCGCCGTTGCCGGCCTGGACGCCAGCCAGAAAAGCCCCTTTGCCCGGATGATATTGCCGGGGTACCGGTCGTTGAGAAAATGCCACCATCGCTCCGGATGAAAAGGACGAGGGTCCCGAAAGACAAACGACGAAATACCGTATTCCTCCGTCTCCGGGGTATGCGGCCCGCCCGCAAGCTCCCTTATCCAGCCGGCCGACTGCTGCGCCTTTTCAAAATCGAAAAGCCGGGTATTCAAGATCGCGGCTGGTTCAATGCGGCCGAATTCCGAGCGGACGACCCTGGCTACGGGGTTCAGCCTTCGCAAGGTGGCTTCCAGCAAAGAGGCGGTTTCCGCCGGGACAAGGTCGGTCTTGTTCAATACCAGGACATCGGCAAACTCCACCTGGTCGGTGAGAAGATTGACGATGGTGCGGGCATCGTCCTCCGCTGCCAGGCCCCGGTCGGTCAGGACCTCGGAGGATGAAAAGTCCTTGAAGAAATTCAGGCAGTCCACCACCGTCACCATCGTATCGATGTAGCTGA
This sequence comes from Puia sp., assembly GCF_035546395.1. Classification (GTDB taxonomy): domain Bacteria; phylum Bacteroidota; class Bacteroidia; order Chitinophagales; family Chitinophagaceae; genus Puia. The sequence goes on from NZ_DASZXR010000005.1 coordinate 205,238, forward strand.
ACCGGGAAAGGTCTATCTTCCCATCTTCGGCGGCAAAATGGAAGGTCTGAGCCACAGGAACAGGCTCGGAGATCCCAGTGCTTTCAATGAGGAGGTAGTCGAAGCGGTTCTCCGCCGCCAGCTTCTCCACTTCCCGTATCAGGTCCTCGCGAAGGGTGCAGCAGATGCAGCCATTGCTCAGTTCCACCAATTTCTCTTCGGTCCGGGACAGCACATGCTCCCGTTCGACCAGCTGCGCGTCGATGTTCACCTCGCTCATGTCATTGACAATGACCGCTACCTTCAGGTTCGATTTGTTGTGGAGAACATGGTTGAGAAGGGTGGTTTTCCCCGCGCCTAAAAATCCGCTGAGAACCGTTACAGGCAGCTTCTTCATTATTGCACTTTTGTTGCAATAATAACCATTTCTATCCGGATAATTGCATCAAAGTTGCAATTATTTTTGCCTTCCGCCTTGACGGTTCGTTTCCTGGCCGGGAGCACATTTGCGGCAGTAGCCCGATATCCAGTAGTTGGAGATAAGTCCTGTATAGCCTTCCGGCAATTTGGGGCGGACATGGTTGGGCAGACACTCCACCGTATCGCAGTGAAGGCAGCGAAAGTGGATATGATCGTGAGAATGATGCTCCGGGCTGCATCCCCTGCACAGGGCATAGTAATATTTTCCCTCGTCGGACATGAACTTATGCACGATTCCATCCTCGCAAAATCTGTTCAGCACCCGATAGATCGTCACCCTGTCCATTTGTCCCCGCACACGATCTTCCAGGAAATCCTGGCTCAGCGCGGAGGAATATCTTTCCAACAAATGCAGGACGATCTCTTTCGACGCCGTATTTCGTCTGTTCACGGTAACTCGCTTTCAGCAAAGATACAGCAAAACCCGCAGATGCAACATAATTGCAGTTACCCCGCTCACCCGGTTCATTCCGCCCTCAAGGTCTTCACCGGGTTGAGCATTGCGGCTCTCACCGCCTGAATGCCGACCGTCACCAGGGTAATGCTCATCACCAGCACTCCGGCTAGTGAAAAGCTCCACCAGGGGATGGCAATGCGGTAGGCGAAGTCTTCGAGCCATTGGCTCATGACCCACCAGGCGAGCGGAAAAGCGATGAGCAGGGAGAACATGACCAGTCGCATAAATCCTGCGGTCAGGAGCAGGACGACTCCCGACACAGGCGCGCCAAGCACCTTCCGGATCCCAATCTCCTTCACCCGTTGTTTAGCCGAATAGGATGCGAGGCCAAACAGGCCGAGGCAGGCCAGCGCGATCGCCACGGCGGAGAATAGATCCATGATCTTTCCCAACCGGAGCTCGGATGTATACAATCCGTTAAAGGCCTCATCGAGAAAATGGTATTCGAATGGAATTTCCGGCACGGCCCTTTTCCATTTTGACGCCAGGAAAGCGATGGTTTCCGGCAGGCGCCGCCCGGTGATCCGCACCAGCAGCTTCCGGCCACGCATCTCAGGGAACAGGATAAGAGGACGGATGCCATAGTGGAGGGACTGGTAATGAAAATCCTCCACGACGCCCTTGACATAGCCGGATCGGGTGCTGTCCAGGAACAAGCGCTTTCCAATAGCCTCCTGCGGCGACCAGCCGAGCGCGCGCGCCGCCGATTCATTGAGGATAAAATGCATTAGAGGTGTTATGGTATTGCCCGGAACCGTACCGATGCCCCTGCCCGGCGCCCAGATCCCGGTGGCCGTAAAATCAGCGGGCTGGGCGTCGCGCATATCCTCCAATGTAATATTGTTGCCGGCGATAAGCCGGATCCCTGTCGTCGGAATGAAGTCGGGATCGATCGGATTGCCGGCAACGGCCAGCTTCTGTTCGGTAGACATCGACGTCGACCGGATCGAATAGGAAGCGGAAATAGACACCGGCGACTCTGTGCAATGGCTCAGGCTGATCACCTCGGGGTTGGCCAGCAGCTCCGCCTTCATATAGTCCAAATGGGTCAGCAGGTGCTTGCCCATCGGCATCTCCACCACATGTTCCCGGTCATAGCCCAATCGCTTGTGTTGAATATAGTTCAACTGCCGCTGCATGACAAACGTCGAAACGAGGAGGAATACCGAAAGGACGAATTGAAAGATCATAAGCACCCGCCGAACGGACCGGCCTCCGGAGGTTTTGGCAAAAGCCCCCTTCAACACCTTGACTGGATGGTAACGCGACAGCACGAAGGCCGGGTAGGCGCCGGCCAAAACACCCACCACCGCCACGATAACCAGCACCAGGGCCACGAAAGGCGGGGAAAAAAGGACGGCGGCCGGCAGCCGGCGGTCTGATAGCCGGTTCAACACGGGCAGCGTCGACAGAACGGCCACCAGGCTTAACAGGGCAGCGATGGCGCAAATCAAAAGAGATTCCCCCACGAACTGCCGGAACAGCCCCCCTCCACTCGCCCCGGCAACCTTTCGGATACCCACCTCCCGTGCCCGGTCCATCGACCGCGCCGTGCTCAGGTTGATATACGTGGAACACGCGATGACCAGGATCAACAGGGCCACCCCCGCCAGGATATAAATGTAGACGATGCTCATGCCAGGCTCCAATCCCGGGAAGTCCGAATGAAGATGGATACCGAGGAACGGCTCCAGCGGAAAATTGATAACGACCCCCTGGCCCATCATCTCCGTTTTCAGGAAGGCAGCGATCTTCGGCGGAAGGGTTGTGAAGTCCTTCGGGTCTTTCAGTAGCAGATAGGTAAAGCAGTTATGGGGCAACCAGGCATTGTCCTGGTTTTCATACAGGGATGAGAAGGAGGCAAGAAGATCGAACTTGATCTGCGAATTGGAGGGACAGTCCGCCATCACGCCCGTCACCTGGTAATAGACGCTGTCCGTCCCTATCATCAGCTGTTTACCCACCGGATCCCCAATGCCGAAGTAACGGCGGGCCGTCGATTCGGTGAGCACGACCTTATTGGGTCCCGACAGCGCCGAATGCCGGTCTCCCTCCAGCAGGCGAAAGCTGAAAAAGTCGAAAAAGGTCGAATCCGCATATAGGAAATGCCTTTCCCAAAACTGTTTGTCCCGGTAAACCACGATCCGGTTGGGATCCGTCATCCGAACGGCCGATTCGATCTCGGGAAAGACACGTTTGAACGTGGTCGCCACTTTGGTGCTCGTCGCGCTGCCGCGCTGCACCCCGGCGCCCCCGCCGAATCCGTACTCCATATCCACCCGCGCGATGCGCGGCCCCTTAGTCTCGAAGTCATCGTAGCTCAACTCATGAAGGATAAACAGGCTGATGAGCAGACAGGCCGACAGGCCGATGGTCAATCCCAATAGGTTGATCCCGGCAACCAGCGGATACTTCCGCATGTTGCGAACCGACATAGTCAGCCAATGGCCCATCATACAGTTGATTTTTGCACCCGACGAGGCTGTAACTTAAGTTTTATTGCAACTTGGTTGCAATAAAATGGACCGGCGGTCATCCTTGCCGCTTGGACGGCAACTTCCGCATTCTGCTACTCCGTTTCCCGAAGATGCTTTTTGGAGCATTTGCCGCAATAGCCCGACACCCAGTAGTTGGAGATCAACCCCCGGTAACCTTCCGGCAACTTGGGTCGTACCAGGTTCGGCAGGCACTCGACCTTCTCGCAGTGCAGACAGCGAAAATGAACATGATCGTGGGAATGGTGATCTTTCGTGCATTTTTTGCACAAAGCGTAATAGTATTTCCCCTCGTCCGACATGAATTTGCGCAGGACACCATCCTCGCAGAACCGGTTCAGCACCCGATAGATCGTTACCCGGTCCATTTGCCCCTTGACCTTGTCCTGCAGCACATCCTGGCTAAGCGCGGAGGGCGACTTTTCCAGCAGATGCAGCACCATTTCCTTTGCTGCCGTGTTGCGCCTGTTCATTGTCTGTAATTTATTGCCAAAGATACGCAAAAAGGATCAGATTGCAACATAATTGCAATTGTAACGCTGATTCATAAAGGACTAATTGACCGGGCGATCGATGAAATTAGATACAATGCTGCCAGGATCGCGACCGGAACTTTTACATTCGACTCTTCGACAGATGGATTTGTTCGCACAGCCCTATGGGACCAACTTTTCTTCCACGGGAAATTGAGAATTGACGAAATGCCGTGGATTTGTTCGCCATGAAGATGATGTTGCATTTGAATTTCAAATCTTTACGACTGGCACTCGCTTTGGTCTATCTCATGAAATTTTATCAACCATGGAATTCAAAAAAATCTTATTCGTGGTGACGAGCCATGACCAGTTGGGCAACACAGGCCGCAAGACAGGAATTTGGATCGAAGAGTTTGCTGCGCCGTATTATCATTTCCTCGACGCGGGGAAGGAGATAACGATCGCTTCACCGAAGGGTGGTCAGGCGCCGATCGACCCGAAGAGCAATGAGCCCGGGAACCGGACGCCCGCCACCGTCCGTTATTACAACGATCCGGCAACGATCAAACGCCTGAGCAATACCGTGAAAATCAGCTCGGTCAATGAAAGGGATTTTGATACCGTATTCTATCCTGGTGGCCACGGTCCGATGTGGGATCTCCCTGACGACAAAGACTCGATCCACTTGCTGGAAAGCTTCAACCGGGCCGGAAAGGTGATGACCCTGATGTGTCATTCGCCTGTCGCTTTGAAGAATGTCAAAGGGATTGACGGGGACTGGCTGATCCGTGGAAAGCGGGTGACAGCCTTCACCAACGGCGAAGAATCGGAAGCGGAGCTGACCTGGGTTGTCCCTTTCCTGCTCGAGGATATGTTGAGGAGCAGAGGTGCGAATTATCTGAAAGGAGAGAACTGGCTGCCGTTCGTCACCCGGGACGGCAAACTGATAACCGGGCAGAACCCGGCTTCTTCCGTGCTCGCCGCACAGACCGTAATGGATGTTTTTGAACGTATGAAACAATGATACCATGATGGACAAATTAATATCGCTCGCCAAAGAGTCACCCGAGCTCTGGCGCGTCACCTTGAACAACCCACCGGTGAATATCTTCGGCCCGAAATCGATCCCGCAAATGGAGGAAGTCATCACGGCGTTGGAGACCGACTCCCGGGTGAAGGTGGTTATCTTCGAAAGTGCGATCGAAGGTTTTTTCATGACGCATTACGATTTTGTTTCACCCGCCGAGGAGACCAATATTCTTCCCCCAGGACCGACAGGACTACTGCCCTGGCCGGACCTACTCGTCAGATTGAGTCGGTTGCCCGTAGTATCCATAGCCAAGATCCGAGGGCGTGCTACCGGCTGCGGTAGTGAGCTTGCCCTGGCCTGCGACATGCGTTTCGCCAGCAGGGAAAAAACCATCATGGGGCATTTCGAGGTTGGGGCTGGGATCGTGCCCGGAGGCGCACCCATGGCCAGACTGCCGAGATTGATGGGCCGGGGCCGGGCGCTCGAGATCCTTCTGAGTGCGAATGATTTTCCGGGTGACCTTGCAGAGAAGTATGGATATGTCAACCGGGTATTTCCCGACGCTGAGCTCGATGCCTTCGTCGACAATCTGGCCAAACGCATTGCTTCTTTCCCCCGCCAGGCACTTAGCGAAACAAAACGTTTCGTCGATGTAGCCAGCCTTCCGCCCGACTATGAGATTGGCGCGGAGATGGTTGTCTGTGGTGCGTCCATCGCCCGGCCGGAGACACAGCGGAGGATCAAACTATTATTGAGCTGGGGGCTCCACAAGGCCGGGGACATTGAGACACGTCTCGGCTACCATGTGGGACAACTGGGAAACGCCTAAAAAAAGACTCATGAACCTTTCTTTGGAACAGGCTGAAACCGCCATTAAAGCGGCAAAAGAAAAAGCCAGGCAGTTGAGCTGTCTGCAAAATATCGCCCTGGTGGACGCCGGCGTCAACCTCGTGGCCTTCGCCCGGATGGACGATGCGTGGATCGGCAGCATCGATGTCGCCTTGCGCAAGGCCAAAACGGCCCGGTATTTCAACATGGAAACCGGGGAACTCGGTAAGTGGTCCCAACCGGGAGGGCCGGGCTGGCAGATCGAGCATTCCAATGGCGGCCTCATCACTATCCCAGGTGGGATCCCTATCAAAAACAAGAACGGTGAGATCATCGGGGCCATCGGAGCTTCCGGTAGTACGGCTGAGAATGATCATGCGGTGGCGCAGGCCGGGGCCGACGCAATAAATAGCGCAGCTTCTTTATAGTATTTGAGGTTAATGGTCAGCCCCGTGGCTTTTTTGAACACCCGCGCAAGGTTCCTTTCGCTCGTGTTTGCCAGGCTGTGCGCGGGGAAGGACAAGATGCGGACATTTTAGGACAAGCCGGAAATGCTCAAACCTTCTTCCGAAAAAAGAAGAAGAAACCCACAAGCACCAGCACGATCTGCCCGAAAGCCCAAAACATCGTACTCCAGTCCCGCACGGTCTTACCACCCCAATCCATAAAATGATGCTTATGGAACACTGAAAAGCTATACCCTTCGGCATAGTCGGCGTTATCCACATGAGCGGCGAGTTCACCGCTGCATGTCTCCACATATACCCGCTCCTTCTTTTCGCCCCCATAGCTCACCTTCCATACGGGCAACCGCTTATCGGAAAAATTATACTCATCCCCAAAGGCGGTGACAGGCGAAACCTCGATCGCCTCCGCAATCGGCCTGCCGGAGAACTTCGCTGCCAACGCCTCCGCATATTTCTTTTCGCCTTCTGCAAGCAAAGTATAATCTCCCGGATGGATATAATACACGGGCGCCATCGCAGCTTTTCCTTCCTTCATGAGGTCCTTCCGGCCGCTGGCCTTCTCCGATACCACGCTGACCCGCCAATAGACATCCCCGCCGATCCGCGCCAGGCCGATATTGGTCATCGGTCTACCCACTGCAGCCTGCAACCGGCTCCACTCGGGATGCATCCCCGCAACGGCAAAATGCACAGGCAGGTTCACCGCCTCCGGCGGCGCCACCAGCTGGGTAAACGCATGATAGGCGCCGCTGAAAGTCCACATCAGGGTAAATAAGACCGCCACGATCGACACTACCCGATGCGCGCGCCGAATCCCCTTTGTCTTCCTGCGCGTCGTAAAGAAAAGCCACACGCCCAGCACGGACGTAAAAAATGCCAGCCCTGCCACGCAGAAGATCACCGCCAGCCTGCCCTTCCCAAACCAGTCGAGCCAACCCCAGGTATGACAGATGCGGAAGAAGGTGTCAAACGCCGCGCGATTCTTATCCATCGCAAAAGAAAAGCGGTCCTGTGTCGTCTCCACATAGATTCTTATCCTATCCTTTCGCTCGAAATCCACTCGGTATACAGGTAGTAACCGGTTGATGCTCTTATACTCGTTATCATAGCCCTTCAATAACGACACATTTGACACCTTCGCACCCCGTACCGGGTTCAGCACGCACTCCGTAGCCGCGCCACAGCAGTCATGCGCCATACTCGCCTTCTCCGCCGGCATGCCCGTCATCGCCGTCACCGGCATCGCCGAACCCGTCATCTCCGCCGCCGCTCCGTCACGCGCCATCCCGTTCATCGCACCGGCCGCTTCCTGTTTCCCCGCCATCTCCCCCGCCGCCTTCCTGTCCTCCTTTGACGCTCCAGCCCCCTCCAAAAAATATCTCGCCAGCCACTGCGCATACAACCAATCCCCCATCGGCAGGACATTCCCATTCGTACAACTCAGGTATACCGGCTCCCCCCCGGCACCGGCGGGACGTACCTGGTAGAACCAGTTGGTGTCGATATGCACCAGCCGAACCGCTGTGACCGAATCGATATGCCTGCGGCGTAATGCCGAGTCCAGCGACACATGGATCCGCGAGGTATCCACTGCCACGGCCGCATAGCCCTGCGTCGCCACAGCCGGCCGGATATTGGTCATAATCGGATGCATTAGCCCGCTCGAAGCCCAAAGCAACAACGGCAAGGCGATAAGGATCGACAACCGCCGGTGCAGTAAGTATAGTTTCCTCTTCATAAATATTATCGTAAAAAATGCCAGGCCAACCCAACCGTCACTTCAGCCGGATCGCCCAAATTATAACTGTATCCATACGTTGATTTCGTCGCCAGCGCGGCGTAATAAGTATTGAACGCGTTCAGCGCATTCACCCACACCTCCCAGGCGCGGTAAGTATACCCCATCCGGAAGTTCACGATCCCGAATCCTGCATATCGCACCGTATTGGCATCATCCATCCAATAACGACCCAACCGTTGCCACTCGGCGCCAAGCCGGAAACCCTTCAAAAAATTCGGCCGCCAGGTCAGCTCGGAATTAAGGATAAAATGCGGCGCCGCAGCCATCTGCCGTCCACTGTAATTCTTCCCGTTCTCGTACTGCACGACAAACCAGTGATCCGAATTCGCCCCACTCACCCGCAACGTCCACTCCTCCGATGGCCGCACCGTCACCCCATACTCCACCCCCTCATGCCTCGTCTTCCCGGCATTCTGATTGACAAATGTCCCGTCCGGCTGACGTACGTTGATGATCTGGTTCGTCCCATCCATCCGGTACACACTCCAGTCCACATACAGCTTGTTCCGCAATAGCGCCAGCCATCCCCCCGCCTCATAGTTGAAAAAGGTCTGCGGCCGGAGATACGGCACTTTCACCCCATTGTACAGATCGGTCACCTGCGGCGGTACATACCCCTGGCTATAATTGGCATAGAACCCGATGCCCTTGTAGTTGTAGGTCGCTCCCACCTTCGGCGTCACCCTATAAAAATCATTCCGCGTGTCCGGCGATCCGGTCGACGCTGAAGGCGGCAAAAAGTTTCGGAACCCATAATGGAAATAGTCATACCGCACCGCAGCCACCGCCTTCAGGCCCGGCAAAAGGCTCGCCTCGTAATCGACATATCCCGCGAGATTCGTGATCCCCGTCGAATAATTACTCAACAACGAATCGGACCCCGTATAACTCCCATAATTCCCCTTCGCATCCCGTTGGATGGCGATATACTTCGCCCAATACGAGCTCGGGCTCACGTCGGCGCTGGCGCCCGCGATCAACCGGCTCCGCAGGAACCGGAAGTCCTGCCGGTGCTGCAGCAACCCGAGAAAGCTGTGAAAGGAGTTGTCATTGATCTGCCCGTTGGCCAGCAAAGGATTGGTCCTGCTGTTGCTGATATAGTAGGAAGGATTCTGCCCCACGCTGTTGTTCCGGTAAACCACACTCACCTGCGTCGACGCCTTATCGCTCCATCGCCAATCCAGCGTCGACCGGATCCGCAGCGCCGCCACTTTTCGATAGGTAAAGGAATATGGTGTCTGATAATTGTGTTGCGCAAAATGAGCGCTGTCCAGCGAACCATACATATCGCTGTAGTAATTGACATAGGTCACCGAACTCGTCGAGGTCAGCCGGTCACTAAGCCGGCCATCCACCCGCAAGGTCAACGCCGTCTTATGAAAATCGCTGTACTGGATCGGTCCATTGGTCCGGTTCGCATAATACCCGCTCGCGATCACCCCCCACTTTCCGAACGTTGCTCCAACCTGCCCATCACCCCGGGTATAACCGTTGTTGTTTCGTTGGATGCTGACCATCCCCGCCGGGGTCGCCGGCGGCGACACCGTGATCACATTCACCGCCCCCCCGATCGCCTCGGCCCCATATAGCGAAGAGGCCGGCCCGCGGATGATCTCGATCTGCTTGGCCGCCGCGGTGTTCATCTCCAGCAGCGCATTGTGATTATAGACGCCCGTCGTCCGAATAGGGATGCCATCCTCCAGGTACAAGAACACCCCCGCCGTGGTCATCGGCTGCCGGATGCTCATCTCATGCTGCTCATTCCCGAGATCGACCATAAAGACGCCGCTCACCTTGTTGAGCAATTGGTCCAGTTGATTGGCCTTCGTATCGGCGATGGTCCGGCTGCTGATCGTGCTGATCGCCACCGGCGCCTCGGTCCGCTTCTGCGCCGTACGACTGGCCGTAACGACAAGCTCTTCCAATTTGTTGATATGTGGACTGTCGGGCTCCTGCCCAAGGACAATAACAGGGCATGCCCATGCCATGGCAATGACGCCAAAGCGTAGCAAAATTTTCATCAGATGTTAGTTGAAAGTAAAAATTCCCGCCCCAAAAAAGGTCAAAACAAGAAGCGGTCAGAAAAATAATGGGTGAAGACTATCCAACCCGGGGAGGCGCAAAAAAGGAAGGAATATATTCCTGTGCCGCACGATCCGTATATCGTGCAAAATGCCGCAGCACAAAAGCCGTTACGACAGGCTCAGGAAGCAGATTTTCAGGGCGATGTACCTGCAACAACACCTCGTCCCGCTGCCCGCCCCTACCCGGCGCCTGTTGCTTGCTCTCGTCATCGGCCAGCTTCTTGTTGAGAAAACAAGTCCCCTTACAACAGCTGATCGGGTTGAGCCGGTTGACGCAAAGATTCTGAGCGATGAAGTCCCGGTTGACCTGGAACTCGGCGATCAGGCACCATTTGCTGAAGCTTTGAGCAGCCACAAGCAAAATCAGTAGTATGGTGACGGGATATTTGTACATCGGTGGAAAGATACACCGGATGCAAAGCTAAGGCATTTTTATCATTGCAATAACAATTTTCCCGTCTCCACGCCATCTTTTGTTTCGACCCGCAACAGGTAGACCCCGGGCGGTCAACCCTCTTTCCGTATCGATAAATAAAAATCAAACCCCGGGATCTGCCGAAGCTAACCCCAGGGTATATACGTAAAACGTCTTACTGACTACTCTTCTTTCCGCGCTCTCCCTCTTCGGCTGACGACTCTCTGAGCCGGCCCGCTTCCTTCAACGCCCGATGCAGGATATACTCGATCTGCCCATTGACGCTTCGAAACTCGTCCGCCGCCCATTTCTCGATCGCCTTCATCATCGCGGCATCCATTCGTAAAGCAAAAGGTTTCTTCTCCGCCATCTTAATGATTTAAGGTACCCGTATTCACCACCGGCTGCGACTCCCGGTCGCCACAAAGCACGACCATTAAATTACTGACCATCGCCGCCTTCTTCTCCTCGTCCAGGTCGATGATCTGCTTCGAACTTAACAGGTTGAGAGCCGACTCCACCATCCCTACCGCGCCTTCCACGATCTTATGCCGCGCCGCAACCACCGCCGAAGCCTGCTGACGCTTCAGCATCGCACCTGCGATCTCCGGTGCATAGGACAGGTGCGTGATCCGCGCTTCCACGACCTCGATGCCCGCGATCTCGAGCCGCTCGGCCGTCTCGCGTTCCAATGTCGTATTGACTTCATCGAAGTTCGTACTTAACGTCACCGAAGCCCGCTCATCCTCGAAATGATCATAAGGATAGGAGGCCGCCAGTTTCCGCACCGCCGAGTCCGTCTGAACCTTGATAAAATTCACATACTGATCCACCTCGAAACAGGCCCGGTACGTATCCCGCACCTTCCAGACAAGGATAACGCTGATCAGCACCGGGTTCCCCATCTTGTCATTCACCTTCAGCTGCTCACTTTCGAAATTCCGCGCCCGCACCGATACGGTCTGCCGCTGCAGAAAAGGGTTCACCCAAAAGAACCCACTCTCCCGGACCGTTCCATAATATTTACCGAACAACAATAGCACCTTGGCCGTATTCGGCGGGATCACCATCAACCCCCGGGCCAAAAAGACAAAGACCACCCAGGCAGCCACCGCCAAACCCGGCAGCTGCTTCTCCGCCAATAGTGCGATCGCCGTCGCCAACACCACCAACATTAAACCAAAGATTCCATACCCATTAAGGGGTTTGCGGATTCTCTCCGCGCTATAGCTGTTCATAATTAAGGAGTTTTTGAATGATATTAAAATGATATCATTGTGATACAAATATAAATCGCGTCCATGGAATATGCAAACCATTCATCCCTTTTTTTGTTACTCCATGGCGGCCCGAACATCACCGCTTATTTATATGTCGCTCTCTTCCAAACCAATCCGCCTCAGCGTCCTCGATCAAACCCCCATACGCAAAGGCTCCGATGCCCCAGCCTCCCTGCAGGAATCCATCCGCCTCGCCCGCCTGGCCGACCGCCTCGGCTACACCCGCTACTGGCTCTCCGAACACCACAATACAATCACCCTCGCCGGCTCCGCCCCCGAGATCCTCATCGCCCGCCTCGCCGCCGAGACCCATCAAATGCGCATCGGTTCCGGCGGCATCATGCTCCCCAACCATAGCACCCTCAAGGTCGCCGAGAACTTCCGCCTCCTCGAAGCCCTCTACCCCGGCCGCATCGACCTCGGCCTTGGCCGCGCCCCCGGCGGCGACCGCCTCACCGCACAGCTGTTGAACCCGACCAACACCTTCGATCCCCAGGAATACATCAAACAACTCCGCGACCTCGAAGCCTTCCTCACCGATACCCCAGCCCCCGGCAACTATGAAGGGAAGATCCGCGCCATCCCCCGCATCGACACCCGGCCCGAACTTTGGATGCTCACCTCCAGCGGCGAAAGCGCCTTCCTGGCCGCCCACTTCGGCATGGCGCTCTGCTATGCCCAATTCATCAACCCCGTCGGCGGCCCCGAAGCCATCCGCGCCTATCGCAATCGCTTCAAACCGTCCGCAACCCTCTCCGAGCCAAAAACGGCCGTCGGCATCTTCGCCTTCTGCTCCGAAGACCCGCAAAAAGTGCACGAGACCCAGGCGCTCATCGACTACCGGCTCCTCGGGTTCGAAAAAGGCCAGTACGACGAGATCCCCACTGTCGCCGTCGCTCTCTCATATGACTATACGCCCGCAGAGTGGCAACGGGTGCTTCACAACCGCCGCCGCACCGCCGTCGGCACGCCCGAACAGCTGCGCGATAAATTCGCCGGCCTCGCCGCCGACTTCGACGCCGACGAATTCGTCATCTCCACCTTCACCGAAAACCCCGCTGATCGCCTCCGCTCCTACGAGTTGCTTGCGCAACTGTTTGAGTTAATGCCTAACTTTAAGCATGAAGCCGGTCATCCTGTTCCTTCTGCTCACAATAGCTAAAACACTTTCTGCCCAACAACATCCGAACATCATTCTGATTCTGGCCGATGATCTCGGTTATGCTGTGGCAAATGGAAAGGCGTCCGGCTCAATGTCAGCAAAGACCCGAACGCACCCATTGAATTATACGATCTGGAAAAAGACTCGGGCGAACAAAAGCACATCGCCGCCCAACACCCGGACATCGTCCGGAAAATAAAGCAATATATGCAGGAAGCCCATCAGCCCAATAAAGACTGGCCGCTGCTCGCAACAGAAACAAAAGGCCGGCCGGCCGATCGCTAAACGCCGTCAGGGCTAAGCCATCGTCGAATCACGCACCTCCAGCCGCGCCGGCAGCATCACCCGGTCCTCCGGAACGACGATATACTTTTTCTCCAACCGCCGGAACAAAATGGTCGCCGCCTCCTTCCCCATATCATAGGCCGGCTGTGCGATGGTCGTCAACGACGGATTCAACAGGGACGCCGTCACCAGGTTCGAAAAGCTGATCACCTTCACATCCTCGGGGATCCGCAACCCCAGCTCACGGCAGACATGATACACCTGCACGGCCAATTTCTCAACCGACGCAAAAACCCCGGTAGGCCGGTTCTCCGCCATCAACAACTCCCGGATCAACTGGTAATTTGCCGCCTCATCATTGCCGCAATGAACGATCAAACCCGCCTCGGGCGTCCGCTCATACCGCCGCAACGCATCCTCATATCCCTGCTGCCGCTTATTGGAAATGCTCAGACTCATCGAGATCGTCAGATGCGCCACCCGCCTGCAACCGGCCTTGATCAGGTGCTCCGTGGCGATAAACCCGCTCTCATGGTCGTTCGTCATCACTTTTGGCGCGACGACGCCTTCGCTCACCCGGTCGAAGAAGACAAGCGGAATGTTCCGCTGCTGCAACTCCAACAGGTGACGGGTGTCCTGCGTCGACCCGCAAAGCGACAGGATCACGCCATCCACCCGCCCACTCTGCAGGCTGGAGGCAATGGCCGCCTCCTCCCCCACATCTTCATTGGTAATATAGATCAGGACATGATAACCCTTCTCCCGGGCAACGGTCTCGATCCCCTTGATGGCAAGTGCAAAAAAATTGTTGGCAACTTCCGGGATGACGACCGCAATGGTTCGGCTGCGATGCTTACGGAGACTGCTCGCATAAGGATTGGGCTGGAAATTCATCTTCTTCGCCAGGTCAAACACGCGCTGCTTGGTGGGAGTACTGATCTCCCAGCTATCCCGAAGAGCCCGGCTGACGGTGGAAACGGATAGATTGAGCTCCTGGGCCAGTTGTTTTAGGTTAACCGAGTTCATGTAGAGCAAGCATCATTTAGTAAAGGAAAATTACACAATCCCCTTCCGGACCCCGATTTTATTTACGAAAACGTTGTAGTTGCCGCATCTCCCGAAAACCAACCACCGCTGCATGTCCGCAACGCAAATTCACGCAACCGTTTCCGTAAATAAAGTGATGAGTCACCGCTTATTATCCTGAAACTTTTCTCCAATTTGACGCCGGCAATCGACCATTCAATCGACCATTCAAACAAACCCAATTAAAAAACTTGCCATTATGCTTATGCGAAAAACTTTTTTCGTGCTGGGAATGCTGATCTTCCTGGGTCAAAGCCTGTACGCACAGGTAAGAACCGTTTCCGGGAAAGTCCTGGCGCCCGATAACACACCGGTTTCCGGAGCAACTATCTCCGTCAAAAGCTCCTCCCAAAAAGGCAGTTCCGTCGCCGCCGGCGCCGACGGCGCCTACACCATCAGGGTCCCCGTCAAAGGGCCCTATACCCTCCTTATCTCTGCAGTAGGTTACGATCCCCAAACCATCCCCTCTTCCGCCATCGGGGAAAAACCTTTCAATGTCTCGTTAAAAGCCAACACAAAAGGGCTCAACGAAGTGGTCGTCGTCGGTTACGGAACCGCAAGGAAAAAAGACCTGACCGGCGCCGTCGCCACCGTCTCCCTGGCCAATACCGACCAAACTCCGGTACTCGGTGCCAGCCAGCTCCTGGAAGGGACCGTCGCCGGTGTACAAGTTACACAATACAACTCCCAGCCCGGCGCCGCCTTTAGCGTCCGCATCCGGGGCACCAACTCCATCAGCTATAGCAGCGATCCCCTATACGTCCTCGACGGCTATGCCGGCGCCGACCTCACCGGTCTCAACTCCAACGATATCCAGTCCATCGATATCCTCAAGGACGCCTCCGCCGCAGCCATCTACGGCAGCCGCGGCGCCAACGGGGTCGTTCTCATCACAACGAAAAAAGGCGCCATAGGCAAACCGGTCGTCAACTTCGACATGTACACCGGCGAACAACAGGTCGCACACATGCTCAAGATGATGAACGGCAAACAATTTGCCACCTACCTCAACACGGTGGCCACCTTCAACAACACCGCAAAGCCCTACACCGATGCCCAGGTCGCCTCGATTGGCGCCGGCACCGACTGGCAAAAGGCCGTCTTCCGCACCGCGCCGATCTCCAACTACTTCATCAATCTAAGCGGCGGCAGCGAAACAAACCACTACTATCTCAGCGCCAACTATTTTGACCAGAAAGGCGTCCTCATCAACACCGGTTACAAACGCGGCACCATCCGCTTCAACATGGACAGCCGCATCAGCAATAAGGTCAGCGCCGGCATCAACTCCGCCGTAACCTTTGCCTGGCAGTCCAAAGGCGATGTCAACTCCAACGGCGGCAGCACCAGCGGCACCATTCTCGACGCCCTGCGGTTCAACCCCGCCCTTCCCATCCGCGACAGCACAGGCAACTTTACCTTCCAGGACGGCCCCCTGCCCTACACCGACCAGATGGGCAACCCCGTCGCCCAGGCTACCCTGAACACCGACCGGCAAAACGACATCCGCGTCCTGGCGAACGCCTTCGTCGAATACGAACCCGTCCCCAACCTCCATCTTCGCTCCACCATCGGCGGCGAACTGTACAACGGTCGCGAAGAGATCTTCAAGCCGACCACCAGCTACCTCGCCCCCAATGGCCAGGCACAGGTCAACACCAACAACAATTACAACTACCTCAACGAGAACACCGCCCGGTACACCTTCAACAAAGGCATCCACGCCCTGGAAGTGCTCGCCGGATGGACTTACCAGCTCTATCGCAACAAGTCCGCCAATGCCACCGCCACCTCCCTGTCTTCCAATGCCTATGGAACCGACAACCTCGGCGTGGGCTCCGCCTCCAGCGTATCTTCCAGCAGCAGCAAGAACGTCCTGGCCTCCGGCCTTGCACGGATCAACTATCGCCTGATGGACAAATACATTGTCACTTTCAACATGCGCGAGGACGGCTCCTCCCGCTTCGGCGCAAATAAGAAATGGGGCTACTTTCCCTCCGGCGCCTTTGCATGGCGCGCCTCGGACGAGAAGTTCATCCAGAAGATTCCCGCGATCAGCGAGCTGAAGCTCCGCATCAGCTACGGTGTCACCGGGAACCAGGACATCGCCAGCTACCTCTCGCTCGAACAATACACGACCAACACCTACTACCTCAATGGGGCCCGCGTAGTCGGCATTTCACCCAACAACATCGCCAACGGCGATCTCGCCTGGGAACAGACCGCCTCCAGCGATGCCGGTCTCGACCTCGGCTTGTTCAACAACCGCCTCCAGTTCACCGGCGACTATTATAACAAAAAGACGACAAAGCTCCTCTACCAGGTCAGCCTGCCCACGACGTCCGGCTTCACCACCATGACCCAGAACATCGGCGCCGTCCGCAACAAAGGATTCGAACTTGCCGTCACCTCGACCAATATCAACAAAAAAGGCCTCCGCTGGACGACCTCGGTCAACTTCTCCCGCAATATCAATAAGATCCTCAGCCTCGGCCCGACTACCTACCAGTACACCGGTAACGTGAGCACCAGCCTCTTCCCCAGCGGCGGCCAGGCTTCGGCCATCCTGCAGGTAGGCCAGCCCATCGGCTCCTTCTACGGGTATAAATTCCTCGGCATCTGGCAATCCCAGGACCAGATTCTCAAAAGCGGCACCAAACAGGCGGTCAAGCCCGGCGATCCCCGCTATATGGACCGCAACGGCGACAGCAATATCACCGCCGCCGACCGGATGATCATCGGTCACGCCCTGCCGAAGTTCACCTATGGCTTCAGCAGCGACCTCCGCGCAGGTCCATTCAACCTCTTCGTCCTCATCCAGGGGGTCTACGGTGACAATATTCTCAACGAGAACAAGATCGAAATGGAGAACGGCACCACCGGCGACAACAAGTTCGCCTATGTGGCAAAAGACAGCTGGACGCCCAATTACGGCGGCCCGGTGAATAACAGACTTCCTATCGTATCCAGCACGCTCCGTCGCGGCCTCGGCGTCACCAGCGATATCCTCGAGAACGGCTCCTACGCCCGCCTGAAAACGGTGACGCTCTCCTATGACGTTCCACTGCCACGACTGACCAGCGTCTTCAAAAAGGCTACCGTCTACATCACCGGCCAGAACCTCCTCACCCTGACGCACTACTCCGGCTATGACCCCGAGGTCAACTCCTATGCCAACTCATCCGGCAACTACACTTCGCTGAACACGGACTACAACCCGTATCCCAACGTTCGGTCATATCTGGCAGGTATCAAACTGGGCTTCTAACCCACATCAAAAACAAAAACAATGCAAAAGAATATATTGCTCTACACCGCCGCCGCAGGCACCCTCCTGCTCGGCGCCTGCAAAAAGCAGCTTACCGAGACACCCTACAGCTTCCTGACTCCGACGAATTTCTACCAGACGGCCGCCGACGCCCAGTCCGCCATCAACGGCGTGCTCAGCGCCCTTCAACCGCAGGCTTACTACCAACGCACCATCTATATCATGACGGAATGCCCCGCGGATTGCCTCGCACCTATTCTCACCCAGAACCAGGAACGGATCGATATGTACAAACTCCAGTACAACTCCGCCAATCCCGAGATCACCAACTGGTGGGTCAACAGCTACAAGCTCATCAGCCGCGCCAACGACGTCATCACCAACGTGCCGCCAATAAAAATGGACGCAGCCCAGAAGAATAACATCCTCGGCAACGCCTACTTCCTCCGCGGCATGGCCTACTTCGACCTGGTCCGCAGCTTCGGCGACGTGCCCCTGCTCACCAAGCCCATCACCAGCCCCGGCGATAGCTCCCTGTTCCCAAAACGCACCCCCGCCGCCAGCATTTACCAGCAGGTGATATCCGATCTCAAATTCGCCGAAGCCAACTGCTTCTCCGAACCGAACATCTCCTCGTCCAACAAAGGCATGGTCTCCACCGGCGCTGCCTCCGCCATGCTCGCCCGCGTCTACCTCCAGCGCGCCAGCACTCCCTATGCCGACGGCGGCGACAACCAGGCTGCCCTCGACGAATGCAACAAGGTGATCAACAGTAACGTCTACTCGCTGATGCCCAACTACGGCGATATCTTCAGCTGCGATACCAAATATTATCCCGGCAATAAGGAGGTGATCTTCGCCGTCCAGTTCGGCGACAACTCCAGTTCCACCACCCAGAACATCACCTGCCGCATGTTCTCTCCCTCCCTGCTCGGCGGCTCAGGCTCCTTCGTCGCCAACAGCAATTTCGTTCAGAACGGCTACCCTGCCTATGATACCATGCGCCATAATTGGAACATCGGCACCAAGGTCGGTTCAACTGCCGTCACGCCGTTCATTTATAAATACCGCGACGCTAAATGGATCGCCAACTCCAACAACTCCCGCATGAACTGGATCGTCCTCCGCTACGCCGACGTCCTGCTGATGCAATCCGAAGCGATGAACAACCTCAACCCCAACGACCCCGGTAAATTCGCCGGGATCGACAAGGTGCAGCAGCGGGCCAGGATCCCCGCGGCAAACCAATACAGCTTCACCAACGTCCCCACCGCCGACAACTTCGTCGACTCCCTGCTCAAGGAAAGACAACGGGAACTCTGCGTGGAAGGCCACCGCCGGTGGGATCTCATCCGTCTGGGCCGCTATGCGGCCATCGAATCCGGCATCGGCATGACACTGCCTGACTTCCGCCTGCTCATGCCCATTCCGCAAACCGAGCTGGATGCCAATAAGAACCTGACCCAGAATACCGGATACTAAATACAACAGGGAGGGCGCATGCCCTCCCTTTCACATAAACCATATTTTATGAGACCTCAACTGCTAAAAGTATCAAAGGAACCCGGTCACTCCTTCAGCGTCCGGCGCGACCTGGTACCGTATATCAACAACAAATGGCATTTCCATTCCGAAGTGGAACTGATCCACTTCAAGCAGGGCAGCGGCACCCAGTTCGTGGGCGACAACATGAAGCGGTTCAAATCCGGTGATGTCGTCCTCGTAGGCGCCAATCTTCCCCATTACTGGCGCTTCGACGATCCCTACTTCGACGAGGGCCGCCAACAACCCACCGATGTCTGTGTCGCCCACTTCTCGGAGAACTTCTGGGGCGGTTCCTTCCTCGATCTCCCCGAGAACATCGGGCTTAAAACCCTCCTCGAAAAGGCCCGTCTCGGCCTGCAGGTCGAAGGAGAGGCCAAATACAGGGTTGCAGCACTCCTCGAAAAGCTCCTCGACTCCGAAGGCATGTCCCGCGTCATCCTGC
This sequence comes from Puia sp., assembly GCF_035546395.1. GTDB lineage: Bacteria > Bacteroidota > Bacteroidia > Chitinophagales > Chitinophagaceae > Puia. The sequence continues at coordinate 224,818 of NZ_DASZXR010000005.1, forward strand.
TGATCGAGGCGATGCACGTCCTGGCCGGGTCCGACGAGTTGCAACCCCTCGCCTCCATCGGCTTTAAACACAGCCTCGGAGAAGCCGAACACCTCCGCATCAACCTGATCTACGAATACAGCCTCCGCCATTTCCGCCGGCCCATCCAGCTCGAAGAGATCGCCGCCGTCGCCAATATCAGCCCCAATTCCTTCTGCCGCTTCTTCAAATCCCGAACCCGGAAAACCTACTCCCGTTTCCTCCTCGAGCTCCGCGTCGGCCACGCCTGCAAGCTCCTGATCGAAAACAACCTCAGCATAAAACAATTGTGTTACGAAAGTGGATTTAATAATTTCACCAGCTTCTACAAATACTTTAAATTGATCACAGGCAAATCCCCGCTGGGCTACCAGCGCGCCTGGGCATCCGGAAGCTGTCCAACAGAACATATAAACACAATAGTATGAAAAAGCTATGCTGGGCCCTGCCCATCATTTTCCCACTGCTCCTGCAAGCGCAGCCAAACGCGCATTCCCTCGAAAAACTTTGGGAGACCGACACCATCGTCCCGGTCCCCGAATCGGTCCTGCCCGATGCCAAACACACCCAACTCTACGTCTCCCTCATCGACGGCGGCGGCTGGGACGAGGACGGTAAAGGCGGCGTAGGAAAGCTCAGCCTCGACGGCAAACACCTCGATACCCACTGGTTCGTCGGCATGAACGCCCCAAAAGGTCTCGGCCTGTTCAACGATCGCCTCTACGTCGCCGATATCAGCCATGTCGTGGTCATGGACATAGCGGTCGACAAGATTATAAAGATCATCACCATCCCCGGCGCCACCGGCCTCAACGATATCACGGTCGACGACAAAGGCATCGTCTATGTCTCCGACTCCAAAGCCGGTAAGGTCTATCGCATCGAAAACGACGCCGCCCGCCTCTATATGGATGACCTGCCCGGCGCCAACGGGCTGAAAGCGACAAAAGACGGGCTCTATATCCTCGCCCGCAAAGCCGTCCTCTTCGCCGATGCAAACAAACAGCTCAAGACTATCACTACCCTCCCCAACGGCGGCGACGGCGTAGAGGAAGTCGGTAACGGAGACCTCATCGTCAGCGAATGGCTCGGCATCGTCTACTACGTTTACGCCGACGGCCGCAAAGAAGTCCTCCTCGACACGCACGAACAAAAAAGGAACACCGCCGACATTCACTATGATATCGCAACGCACATTCTCTATATTCCCGGCTTCAACACAAAGACCGTATCGGCATACAGGCTGAAAGGCCCCAACGCCGCAGCCTCGCTACTCTGGGATCCCCAACACCTGGCCGAAAACCGCGGGAAAACCCAACTCATCTCCCAGCTCCGCGCCCAGGCCGACCGGATCCTCGATCTCCCTCTGCTCTCAGTAATGGACAAATCCATTACCCCGCCCAGCGGCAATAAACACGACTACATGAGCCAGGCCCCCTATTTCTGGTACGACAGCAGCAAACCCAACGGCCTGCCCTATGTCCGCCGCGACGGCCGGCGCAACCCGGAGATTTACAAGATCACCGATCATAAAAACCTCGCCGAGCTCGGCAGCCAGGTTCAAATACTTGCACTGACAAGCGATCTCACAGGCGACCCCCGTTATGCCGCCAACGCCGCCCTAAGACTGCGCCACTGGTTCCTCGACGACGCCACCCGCATGAATCCCAACCTCGAATACGGCCAGGGCATCCCCGGGATCAACACCGGCCGCGGCATCGGCATCATCGAGACCATCCCCCTCATCGGCATCGCCGACGCGGCCACCCTCCTCGAATCCATCGGCGCCGAAGCCGGTCCCAAAGCCACCACCGCCCCCCAGCCCGATCCCAAAGCCACCACCGCCAAGGCCGCCGCGCAATCCTGGACCCCCGCCGACGCCCAGGCCCTGCGCCATTGGTACAGCCAATACCTCGACTGGATGCTCACCAGCAAAAAAGGCCAGGAAGAACACGCAGCCGCCAACAACCACGGCACCTGGTACCTCGCCCAGGCCACCGCCATCGCCCTCTACACCGGCGACGCAGCCAAAGCCCATACCCTCGCCGAAGAAGGAAAAGCCAAAATGGACCACCAGATCCAGGCCGACGGCCGCATGCCCGAAGAGCTGGCCCGCACTAACGGCCTCGGTTACAGCACCTACAACCTCCAGGCCTTCTTCACCCTCGCCCGGCTCGCCGGCCACGCCGGCGTCGATCTCTGGACCTACACCGACGCCCAACACGGCAGCATCCACGCTGCATTCAACTGGCTCCTCCCCTACGCCCTCGGTCAACAACCCTGGCAATACCAACAGATCGGCGGTTATAATAAGGAAGACCTCTACTCCCTCCTCCTACAGGCCTACCCCGTCTACTCCGACACCAACTACCTCACCGACGCTCGCCTCATCCACCCCAACGGTGGCAACCCCATCACCGAGATTACCTGGGGCCACTGAATTTGGAATTTTTGTCGTATCTTCTCTCTGCACTCCCAAATTCCAAATCAAAACACTGCTTTATGAAACGACCTCTACCCGGCCTTGCCGCCGTCCTTGTTCTATTCGCTCTTTCTTCCAACGCCCAGGTTCCCGGCGATCCTCCCTTCCCCGGAATAGCCGCCGGAACAGCCGTCTCAAAATCCTCTTCTACCCTCAGCCCCGACCTGCAAAAGCTCGCGGGCGCCACAACAACAACAACCACGGCCAGAACAAAAGCCGTCACGGCCCTTACGAAACCCACCCCGCCCGGCATCGGTGACTTCACCCGCTACATGCAGATCCGTGGGAACAATATCCTCATCGACGTCACCGCAAAAGAAGACATCGCCACCGCCTCCGCCGAACTTCGCCAACTCGGCGCCACCATCACGTCCACCTATGGCCGCGTCATCTCCGCCACCATTCCCATCAGCGCCCTGGCAAAGCTCGAAGGCAGCAGCACCATCCGCTTCGCCCGCCCTGCCTACAAGCCAATGCACGTCGGCCACGGCGTCAACGGAATAACCGCCGCGCCAAAACCCACACCCGTCTTCAGCCAGGGGGATACCGCACAACTCTCCTGGCTCGCAAGAAAAAAATACAAAGTGGACGGTGGCGGCGTAAAAGTCGGCATCCTCTCCGATAGCTATAACAACCTCGGCACCGCAGCCGCCGGCGTCGCCGGCGGCGAACTCCCCGGACCCAAAAATCCCTTCGGCTATAAGACACCCGTCCAAATACTCAGTGACCTCGACAGCGGCGGCACCGACGAAGGCCGCGCCATGATGGAGATCGTCCACGACGTCGCGCCGGCCTCTACCCTCGCCTTCCACACCGCCGACAACGGCCAGGCCGACTTCGCTAACGGCATCCTCCGGCTCGCCAACCATGGCTGCCAGGTGATCGGCGACGACGTCTTCTACTACGCCGAACCCTTCTTCCAGGACGGCATCATCGCCCAGGCCGTCGACGAGGTGAAAAGCCGCGGCGTGGCTTATTTCTCCGCCGCCGGTAACGAATCGATCCGCTCCTACGCGAGCCCCTACCGCGCGACAAGCTTCGCCCCACTCGGGGCCGACTTCGGCACCGCCCACAACTTCAGCGGCCCCGGCGACCCTCCCCGCTACTTCCAGCCCATCTATATCCCCCCAAACGGCATCTTCATCACCTCCTTTCAGTGGGATCAGTCCTCCTTCACCGCAAGTGGCGTCGGCGACAGCACCGACATGGACATCTACCTGCTCGACGCCTCCGGCAACGTCGTCGCGGCAGGCGCCTCCGACAACCTCGCCAGCGGCGACCCCATCGAGGTCTTCGGCTATTTCAACGACACGAAGAACGTCACCTTCTACCTGCTGATCGTGAAATACGCCGGCCCTGATCCGAACAACCTGAAATACATTCTGTACGACGATCCTCTCTTCTATCTCACCAACCCGGCCATTCCCGGGATCCTCGCGCCCACCGTCGTCGGCCACACGAAAGCGGAAGGCGCAATCTCGGTTGGTGCAGCCTTCTATCTCCAAACCCCACCCTATGGCCTCGACACCCCCGCCGTGGAAGGATTCTCCTCCGTCGGCGGCGTCCCCAACTATTACGACATCGCCGGCAATCGCATCGCACCCCTCATCCGTAACAAACCCGACATCGTCGCCCCCGACGGCGGCAACACCTCCTTCTTCGATCCATTCGGCAACGGGGACATCGCCGAAGACGCCGACACCTTCCCCAATTTCTTCGGCACCTCCGCCGCAACACCCCATGCCGCCGGCGTAGCCGCATTGATGATCGACGCCCAAAAGCTCCATACCATCACCCCCGCACAGATAAAAGGGGTCCTCGAATCCAACACCCGGGACATGGATAACCCCTACACCGCGGGCTTCGACAAAGGCTTCGATTTCGCCACGGGCTACGGCCTGATAAAGGCGACCGACGCCGTGGGCGAAGTGAAATTCCCTAACAACTTCGTGCAGCCGCTAAAGATCCAGCCGCTCTGCTCCACCAACCCGGCCACCACCCGCAACTGGCAGATCACCAACCCCAACCCCTTCGAGGTCCCCGTCACCTGGTTCATCGTCGGCAGCAACCAGCACGGCAACTTCACCGTGCAACCCGGCGACACCACCTTCTCGACACCGACACTCGCCATACACAATGTGCCACTCCCCATGGTCGCGGTCATCAGCTGGCAGGATAACTTCGACCTGCCCCGCCTCGACCTCGCCTACAGCTCAAAGGCCGTCTGCGGCAAGGACGCCGTCTCCGCGGCCAACAGCGACCAGCTCGACGCAACCACGGCGACCGCCAGGTCCCTTACGCCCGATGCAAAACCGGCCCTCGCCGAAGTCTTCCCCAACCCCTCCACCGGCGTCTTCCGGCTCTACCTGTCGTCGGATAAACCCCAGGACATCGTCCTCAACCTCCTGGGCGCCGATGGCCGCCAGTTGCAAACGCAGCGCGTATCCGCCGCCATGGGCGTTATCGATATCGATGCCTCGGCCTACCGCCCCGGCATCTACTTCCTGAAGGTGATCCAGGGTGGCGAGGTCAAGACCATCAAACTCATCAAACGCTAATCACCAAAACAAACATAGCCGGCCTCAGACGAGGCCGGCTTTTTTTTGACCATTCGAATTGCTAATGCGAACCTTTTGCTATATAAAAATCGTTAAAGAGCACCGTCTCATCCCGCAGATCCCCCGGGGTATTCAAGCTCCGGTAGATTCCCCACTTGGGCCGCACAAACGTCGTCCCATTCCGCCACATGTCGATATTCGTATTGCTGTACGACAGCAACACCGAATCATCACTCAGCCGTTTTATCGTCAGGCTGTATGAACCCGCCGTCGCATAAACGATATGCTCCTCCGCCCGCACCCAGGCGCCCTTGAACGGCGCCAGCGGCACCTGCAACACCGTCCCCAGGCTGGTCGCGCCGCTCGACCCGGTATGTATCACCTGCATCTTATCCGGCGTCCCCTTCCGCGGCGTCAATGTAATAATAGGCGCCCCGTCATCCCCATCCCCCGCCTTGATCTGGTGGATATGCGTAAAATTCTTCGAAGCCTGGAATCCCGGATCCAGCTTGAAGATCCACGCATGCGTTAGCGTGTCCCCAAGGAAGCCCTTCAGACTGTCCGGGGAAGGCCCATACGTCTTGATCTCATTGCGCTGCCGGTCAAAAGCCACACACCGGTCATTATCCGGCGTGACATGTATGTAAAAGGCAAATACATAGCAATGCAGCGTGCTGTCCCACACTTCCGCGATATGCCGGCCAAAGTCCGGATGCGAACAATCCGGCACCTCTTCGGCCGTTCCACCGAGCACGCTATCGATCAGCTCATACGTATTTCCCGGCCCATCGGCCCGCAATAACACGCCGTGTTTGGGTTTCAGCTCCATAAAGAATTTGCGGCACGAGAACACCACCGCCAGCAGGACCAGCGGCAGTCCATAGACAAGCATCTTTTTCATATTGAAAGGTTTGATTTACTTGGTATCCTTCCATCCCGGAACATCCCTCACCACCAACCCGGATACATCGTCCGTCACAAACGGCGGCCGCGCATCAGCACTCATTGCACTTACCTCCACCCCCCGCAGATGCAAACCTTTCACATGCCGGAAAAAAAATCCATACGCAGGCATCACTCCCCACCGGTACGGCTCAGGATAATCCTTCTCGAACTCCGGCACGGCACGCTTACCCATCTCCGCCGTCCCCCCACCCTTATAGTAAATCCGGATATCACTCATCCGCAGATCCTCGATCGGATGACCCGGCAATCCGCTGATGATCGACCCATGCCGCCAGTCGGCATTATACACGACAATATTGCTAAGGATGATGCGCCGGCAGACGCCAATTTTCATGCTGTCCGGCGCCCGCATCCTCGCCCCCAGCCGGATAAAGATCGGCGCATTCACGATATCCCGCATCGTGATATTGCTGATGGTCACATCCTCCAGCATCCCGCCATCCACCGTCTCCAATGCCAACCCCCGGGAATAATCAAATACACAATTAGTGATCGTCACATTCTTAAATCCTCCATTCGACTCCGTCCCCATCTTGATCCGCCCCGTCGTCGTGCTGTCCGAATATTTTTTGTAGGTACGGGTAAACGTCCCATCCAGCAGGCTCCCCAGATCATACCCGCTCACCTGGCAGTTGGTGATCGTCACATTCTCACATGCCCTGGCATACCCAAGCCCAAAAGAACTCTTCAGGCAGATGCCATCGTCAAAAGGCGAATTCACCGTACAGTTCGACACCCGGACATTCTTGCAGCAATCGATATCAAACCCGTCCCGGTCCGTATCGACCTTCATATTATCGATCGTCAGGTTGTCCACCCCCGTCGCAAGAATGGCGAAATGCCCCCCATGCAACACGGACACATCCCGGATGATCACATTATAACAAAGCTTCAGCGCGATCGCTTTATTGCCTCCTCCTTCAGGAACATTGGTGCTCCGCGTCAGCCCCCGCCCCCAGATCCTCCCAGGACCAAGAATGGAAATATCATGCAGCCCCTCACCATAGATCAGGCTGTTCATCCAGTGGCTATGCCCGAAATCCTGGTATTGAGAAAAAGCATTCGGCTCCGGCAGATCATAGCCCTTCCTGTTCACCGGCTCCGCGGCGATCAAAGTGGCGCCCTGCTCGAGGTACAACGAGATGTTGCTCTTCAGATGAATGGTATAAGAAAGATAGTTGCCCGCCGGAAAATACACCTGCCCCCCGCCCGAAGCCGTCGCCGCCTCGATCGCCCGCTCGATGGCATCCCGGTCGTTATGCACGCCATCCCCCGCCGCCCCGAATTCCCGGACATTATACACCGCAGTCCCCGACGGTTCGACAAACCGCGCCAGCCAGCCGCCCCCCGCCGCCAGGTCCAGCCCGATCACATCGGATGGCTCGTATGACACCTTCCGTCGCACCATCCCTTCGATCCCCCCCGAAGAATCCGTCCTTCCCCCTACCGAATCCATCGCCACAAACGCATCCATCCTCCCCTTCAAAAAGCTCAGCGGGATCTTCACCTTCCTCGCCGCCGCCCCATTCATCACCGCCACAAACCACTCCTTCCCCTTCCGTCGCGCAAATGCAGCCAATTCTCCAATCTCCGACCCCGGTAAAACCACCGTCTCATCATACGAAGAAGGAATAGCCCGAATAATATCCACCGCCGGGCTCGCCAGCAATTTCTCCGGGTTCGCCGCATAGGTCAGCATCGGCTCGCCGCCCAGCACAACGGCGCTCGCCAGTTGATGAACGACCGACGTATTCCTCCGCCGCTCCCCAAAATGCACCACCGTATACTCGGCCGGCCCCGCCAGCAGGCGTGTAAAAGGGATCGTCGTTTCATGCGTCGCCCGGTCCGCCAGTTTGCTCGACTCCATCCCCCGCACCGCCTCCCGCGTCATCTCGTTCGGCCAGGTGCGCGACAATCCCGTCGGCTTGTTGCTCCCATGAAAGTCCACCAACAGATGCAATGCCGCCGTCTCCTCGAGGATAGCATCATAGAGGTCGATCACCTCCTTCGCCTCGTGATCAAAGAAATCGATCTTTAACCCGGCAACCCCCAGGTCATGACAACGGGTAAATAACTCTCTCCGCACCACCGGATCATGCAACTCCTTACTATGCACCCAAACCCAAACTCCAACATGCCGCTCCCGCGAATACTCCACAACATCCTTTATCTGCTCGTCGGTCCACTTCCGCCAGAACCCTTCCAGGATAGTATACTCAAAGCCCAGCCGGGCCGCCTCGTCCGACCAATATTTCATCACCTCCGGCGTACCTTCCCCACCGCCATCCAAATATTTCCAGACGGCCCGGCCCGGCCGCAGCCACGCCTCATGAACCCCCGCGGGAAAAAGCTTCGCATCCGGCGCCGGACAAAGATCATGCACGATATCTGAATTCACCAGCTCATTCAGATCCCTCCCGATCATCATCACCCGCCAGGGCGTTGTAACAACACCCCTCACCACCGCCGGCTTAGCCAGCCGCGCCACATCCTCCGCCGAATACCGCAGCACAAAAGGATGGGAAGCCGGCTGGTGGTTCGCCAGTCTCACCACCAGGCCGTCTTTCCCGTCAGCTTGCAACACCATCCCGGGATAGCGTTCCAGATCAGCCTCCGTGATTGCCATATAAAACCCTGTAGCCGTTTTCAATGTCGCAGGCGGCGCAACCCATTCCCCTTCCGCCACCTCCGCCAATTTCTTTCGGACATGTGTGCCCTCGTAATGCCCGTTGATATCGTGATACCAGAGGGTCGCATCCCCCGGCAACCGGAAAACAGTCGCCTCATCCGGCACCCGCTCCACGCCCGCCGCCCCGGGGACAACCACCCGAAACGCCGCACCGTCATTGAAAACCCTTATTTCAACCGAGAAAAGGGCCTTACCCTTCGCCACATCGACCACCAGCCCATTGCAGTTGTTCACCGCCGGGGTGTGAACCCCCACCCAGTCATATTGCTCATGAATACCAAACTTCCGGCTCCCCTTCACCACCACCCCTTCGGTCAGCATCCGCCCATCCAGCAGGAACCTCAACGGCGAGGGTTCCACCAACGATTGCCCCCCCGCCTCCACCGAGAACTGCAGGTCCCCGCCCCCTGCCTTCAACCGAAAAGAAACCCGCCCGTCCGGGCTGCTCACGACCAATCCCTGTCCAATTACAGAAAAACAAACAAGATGAGCCACGATCATCGCGGCAAGCAATTTTTTCATAGTTGCAATTGAAGAAATTAACCAAAACCCCCGGCCCGCTCAATTGGCAAAGTATTCAACTATTCTGGCATACCTTTCCGTAAACGCCTAAAAAACCGGAAGTTTGACTAAAATAGACAGCCATGCATAAACTCCTTCTCATCGCCACCCTCCTCCTCACCGTCGCAGGCGTCAATGCGCAATCCGCCGCCAACGCCCAAAGCGACTCCGACCCCGCCACGCTCGTCCGCCGCGTTGCCGACCATATCCTCCAGACCACCACCTACCGCTTCGTCAACAGCAAAACAAAGGAAAGCTATCCAACCACAAAAGGTCTCACCTCGTCCCCGGACATAAAAGCCGAAAGCAAATACACCAAATGGCAATACGTCAACGGCGTCCTCGCCGTCGGCATGATGCAAACCGCCGCCGTCCTCAAAGACACCAAATACTCGGACTATGCCCGCAAAAACTACGACTTCATCTTCAGCAATCTCGATTACTTCAAAAAGCAATACGAATCAGGGACAAAGACCGTAGAATGGCGACCGGAAATAAACATCGGTTCCCTCGACGACTGCGGCTCCATGGCAGCGGGCCTCCTCGACGTCTATGCCCTCGACAAAAAACAGGAGTACATGGACTATCTCCAAAGAGTCGGCGATTATATAAAGAACAAACAGGTCCGATTCCCCGACGGTACCCTCGCCCGCAACAACCCCCGCAAAATGACCCTCTGGGCCGACGACCTCTACATGAGCGTCCCCTACCTCGCCCGCATGGGCAAGACCACCGGTGACAAGTCCTATTTCGATTTCGCCGTCCAGCAGGTCGAGGCCTTCAATCATTACATCTACGACAGCCTCACCGGCCTCTATTTCCACGTCTTTTACAACGACGAGAACACCAACGGCGTAGCCCGCTGGGGCCGCTGCAACGGCTGGGTAGCACTCGCCCAAACCGCCCTCCTCGACGGCCTACCCGACAACGATCCTCGCCGCCCCCATCTGCAAAAAATGCTCCTCCGCCAGATCCTCGGCTTCTCCCGCTACCAGGACAGCACCGGCATGTGGCACCAGCTGCTCGACAAACCCGACAGTTACCGGGAATCCTCCGTCACCGCCATGTTCATCTACACCGTCGCCCATGCGGTCAACAAAGGCTGGATCAACCCCCGTTACCTCTCCATCGCCCTCAACGGCTGGGACGGCCTCTCTCATTACGTTACCTCCGACGGTCAACTCACCGACATCTGCATCGGCACCAACGTCGAAGAGAACATCCGCTTCTACTATGCCCGCCCCCGTGAGACCAACGATACCCATGGCCTCGGCGCCTTCCTCCTCGCAGGCACCGAGCTCGTCCTCGCAAAAGAAAAGACCCATTAACGGGTCTTTTCTTTTAAAAGTATCGCTGCATCGCAGCTTCGTTGCGGCGCTAGTTCCACAACGGATCACTCATCGGCCCATACGCCGGCCCCGACGTCACGGCCTGTATCTGCGAAGTAGGTATCGGTCGCAACGTATCCTTCGGAACGATATTGAATCGCCCATCCGAATTATGCGCCTTCACCCGCACCAGCAGCTGGTGCGTCCGCACCAGGTCCCACCACCGCACCATCTGACCGCACAACTCCCGGCTCCGCTCGTCAAGAATAAAATCGGGCGTAACATCCGCCGCTGTGATATCCATCGCCGCCACATTCCCCGTCGGATACGCCGCCCGTTCGCGAACCGTGTTGATATACCCTACAGCCGCAGGCAGGTTACCCAGATTCATCGCCGCCTCCGCCGCAATCAGGTAAGTCTCAGACAGAGTCCAAACAATGACCGGCCGGATCGACGGCGCATTCATATCCGGCCGCCTCGTATCGACGTATTTCTTCATATAAGGCCCCATCTGGATATTGTATTTGCGCGGCGGCATCAGCAGATACCGGGTCGCAGCAATTTTCGCATCCGGCACATCGACACCCGGCATATAGCACGCCGTGTCCCCCAGGACAAATTTCGGCTTCCCCGCCAATGACGGGTCGACACCCGCGGGTACCGGGTTAGGCCACTTGGGAATGCCCGCCGCATTGTTACAATACCACACCGTCTGAAAGGTCTTGCTATAGCGCGTATCGTTCGTCCTCTCCCTGAACACCGTATCCGTCAGCCACCGCGTCGGCACCGCCCGGATATAAGGCCGCCCGTCGAGGATATCCCGCTGCATCCCCGGCACAAAGGTCTCGTACTTGGGTACCCACATATGCACCAGCACATTGTCGTTCCCGCTGCTGTTCTGCGTCGGCGATCCATTGTACGCCAGCGCCGCGGTATGCTGCACGGTCCACAACACCTCCTTATTGCCCTCATTCCCCTCCTGGTACACGGACGCAAAATCCGGCAGCAGCCCCAACCCCAGCGCAGCACTGCTGTTGATCAACCCCGAAGCCATCGAAAATGCATTCTGATAGTCATCCGAATGCGCCGCCGGCGAACTGGCCCGGGTCAGATACACCTTCGCCAATAAATGCCGCGCCGCAGCGGCCGTCGCCTTCCCCGGTAACACCCCGCCCTGCACCGGGCTGGACGGCAATCCCGCTATCGCGTCGGTCAGGTCCTGCACGATAAAATCATAGACATCCGATATCGGGTTGCGCTGCGCCGCCGTCGTCGGGGTCGACTGGAAATGCTTGTTCAACGTCACCGGCCCCCAGAACTGCACCAGCACAAAATAATAATTCGCCCGCAGGAACTTCGCCTCCGACACCATCTCCGTTACCTTCGCCGCATCGATGCCGGCGATCTTCGGTCCATAGTCCACCAGTCCATTGCAGTCATTGATAAATGTGTAACAGGAATTCCAGATGGGTGACAGCTTGCCGTCCGATGGCGTATACCCACTGCTGTAATAGTTGATATTGTTCCCCGTCCCGTCATTACCCGTAATGAATTCATCCGTTCCGATACAGGTGGTCGTAAAAAGGTTCTCCGTTCCCCACAGGTTCCGCATGCCCCCGTATGCCGCATCCAGCCCCGATTGAAAGCCCTGCGCCGTGGAAAAGAAGTCCGGGGTCACGACGGAATTCGGATGTTCATTCAGCTGTTTATTACAGGCCAGCAGCAACAACAGCGCCATCGAAAAAAATGCACCAGTATGTTTCATCGTAAAAAGATTTAATTGAATTAAAAACCGACATTCACCCCAAACAACATCGACCACGTGGAGGGAGTATTGAGATTATCCGTCGTGCCCGTCAATTCCGGATCGATGCCATGATACTTGTTCCGGTAAGGCGAGAAAAGGATGAAAGGGTCTTTCGCCGTGGCAAAGAATCTCACCGATCGCACGCCGATCGGCTTCACCAGACCCATCGGCAACGTATAGCCCAGCGTCATGCTTCGGATCTTCAAAAAACTCCCGTCGAAATAAGCAAAGGTCGAGTGATACGGCGGGTTCGTCTGCGCCGAATTCGCCGCCGACCAGCGATTGGTCGGGTTCTGCGGAGTCCAGTAGGATACGTTGACATTATTGTAATTCCCCTGCATCGTGCTGGCAAACCCCGCCCCAAACAAGGCCGACTCGATCGTCCCCCCCATCCGGGCAAAAACCACCACTGTCAGGTCGAATCCCCGGTAAGCAAACCGCTGCGTCATACCCCCTTCCCACCTGGGCTGCGGCGTACCGACCACCATCTGGTCGCCCGCATCGATCGCCCCGTTATGATTCCGGTCCAGGATCTTGGCCTGACCGATCACCGACTTATTTCCCGTGATCGTCTGCCCCAACGCCTTGGCATTCGCCGAATCCTGCGCCGTCGCCTGCCAGATACCCGCCCGTTGATAATCATAGAACGAACCGATCGGCTTTCCCACGAACCACTTGTTGGCCAGGTCGGCCGGCTTCCCATCCAGCGTCGTATTGATGCTCGGCAAAAGCCGCGTGATCTCCCCTCTGTTGATATAAAAGTTCACATCCGCCGACCAGCTGAACCCGTGGTTCGTATGCGCGGAGATGATCTCCCCCGCCAAATGGATCTCCACCCCCTTATTCTCACTCTTCCCGATATTGGTGAGTATCGTCGAAGGAATACCGGAGGACGCGGGCAAGCTCACCGGCATGATCATATCCCGCGTATAGGAATGATACAGATCGATCGACCCCGAAAGCCGGTTCTGGAAAAATCCGAAATCCACCCCCGCATTCGCCGTCGCCGTATATTCCCAGTTCAGGTTGGGATTGGGCGCCGCATTCGGATACAACCCCGTGGTATTCGTCGAGCCATAATTATAGGTCTGCGCCGTCAACGAGCCCAGCGTCTGGTAAGGATTGATCGCCGGGTTACCCACTTCCCCATAGCTCGCCCGCAGCCGTAAATTGCTGAGCAGGTTCTGACTCATCAGGAATTGCTCTTTGATCGCATTCCAGGCCACGGCCGCCGAGGGAAACACATGGTATTTGTTTCCGGGCGCCAGCTTGGATGACCCATCCGACCGCATAGTCAGGGTCACCAGGTACTTGTCGTTGAAGGTATAGTTCAACCGGCCCATATAGGAAATAAGCGTCCAGGGCAGCAGGTTGTTCTTATTGGCATCGCTGGTGCTGTTGGTGGCCTGGAAGTTCGCGCCAAGCGCCGGGTTGTAATACTGCGCCTGGTCCGAAAGCACCCCGGTATAGTCGAAGGTATTGTTCTGGATGCTGTATTTCTGAAAACTGTACAACCCGGTAAAATTGATCCGGTGCAGTTTAGCGATCGTCTTATCGTAGATAAGCAAATTCTCCAGCGTATAGCTCGTCGTTAAAGTCGTAGCATTCTCCGCCGACGACTGCACGCCCAGGTTGTTGGTGCTATACCGCCCGTGGAAATTCCCATACACATCGTTCCTTACCTCCGCTCCTCCATTGAACCGGTACTTAAGGCCCTTGACCGGGCTGAACTCCACATACACCGTCGAGAATGTTCCCAGCCGGTTCCGGTTCTCGACCGAATTTCCAGGCAAAAAGTCCGCCAGCGGATTCCACACCTGGTTGGCGCTGCCCGGCAGGAAATTGTTGATCAGCTTTCCCGTGCTGTCGTAAGGTGTCACCAACGGGCTGGCCCGCAATGCCTGCCCCATCGGGTTGACGCTCTCCCCCCGGGTGATCGTATAGGTGTTCAGCGAGCTAAGACCGATCTTGAAAAAATTCCCAAGTCGTTGATCCACACTCAGCTTCAGCGAATACCGGGTAAACTCCTGGCCCGGGTAGACACCCTTCTCGTCATAGTAACCGGCCCCAAGCGCATATTGCGTATTATCCGTGCCCCCCGAAACGCTCAGTTGATGGTTGGTGTTGATCCCCGTTCGATAGACCAGCTTCTGCCAGTCCGTACTGCGACCCAGCGCGATACCCTGACGCTCCTCGGGCGCCAGCGCGATCAGCGAACCATTGATCAGGTTCGGATCATTCGGGCCCGTATACACTCCCGGGTTACCGATAAATGTGGCCCACTTCTTCAGTTGCAGATACTGCGGACCGTTCATCATCGGGTACTCGCCAAGCCATTTGGAAAACCCCGCATAGCCGCTATAGCTGACCCGTGGCTTCTCCCCAGCCCGTCCTCGCTTCGTGGTCACAAGGATGACACCGTTGGCGCCGCGCGACCCATAGATGGCCGTGGAGGAGGCATCTTTCAAAACCTCCACCGACGCAACGTCGTCCTGGTTGATGTCGTCGATACTCCCCTGGAAAGGAATGCCGTCGACGACAAACAGCGGGTCGTTGCCGGCCTTGACCGAACGCGTGCCCCGGATAAGAATGGAAGGCGATTGCCCGGGATGGCTGTTTCCCTTGCTCTTCTGGATATCGATCCCCGCCGCCTGCCCCTGGATCGCCTGCGAGAGATTGGCCGAAGGGACATCCTGGATGGCCTTCTCGCTCACCGATGCGATCGAGCCGGTCACCTCCGATTTTCGCCGGGTACCATACCCGACGACGATCACCTGGTCGAGATCATTGCGGCTCTCCTCCAGCCGGACGGCCAACATCGGCCAATCGGCCGCACCAACCTTGATCTCGCGGTTCGCAAAGCCCGTGTGCGAAAGCACCAATGTGCTGTTGGCCGGCGCCGACAGTTGGAAACTGCCATCGGTTCCAGTCGTCGTGCCTCGTTTGGTCCCCTTGACGACAATCGAGACCCCTGTCAACGCCTCACCCCTGACACCGGTGACCGTTCCATGAATCGTGACCGAAGGAATCTGCGCAAAAAGGGAAAGGGAAAAAAACACCGTGAGCGTAAACACGGCAGCAGTCCTGAGAGGCTTCATACGAGCAGTTTTAATTGAAAAAAAGCAATCCGTTACTCCTGCAACTAAGCGATATTTCCGCATCGTTGCTTGCGCACAAATTGCTTTTTACTCAACTATTTTGGCAGCTCGACCTTGATTACCGTCGCCATCGCATCCGGCGCCGTAGCGGGAACGTCAATGACCAATCCATCGGCGCCGCTCTCCGTCTTCAGCACACTGCCGCCGGCCAGCAGGCTCGCCCTCTTCACGGGTCCGGTAACACCGGGCACCACCAGCTTCCCACCCGCCGGCCAATCAAAAACATGTAAGTAATACACACTTCCCTTTACCGTACACCGGCCCCATGGCAAGGGTTGCAATGGACTCTTCTGCGTTCCGTAGATCGCCTCCCCATTCACCTTCATCCACACCCCGATCGCCTTCAACGCATCGATGCTCGGCTGTGGGATCTCCCCCTCCGCCGTAGGACCCACGTTCAGGAGATAGTTGCCCCCTTTGGAAGCGATATCCACAAGATTATGCACGAGGGTCGAAGGCGTCTTCCAATTATGATCCGAAGCCTTGAACCCCCAGGTCCCATTCATCGTCATACAGGTCTCCCAATCCTTTCCATCCAGCTCGCTGAGATTGGGGATCTTCTGCTCGGGCGTCTTATAGTCGCCCGGAAAATCGGGCCGTTTCAACCGGTCGTTGGTGATTATTTTGGGTTGCAGCCTCAGTTGCGCCTGCAGTTTTTCCGCATACGCATCCGTCATCCCCGTCGGCGTATCCCACCACAGCACCGCAACATCGCCGTAGTTGGTCAGCAACTCTTTCACCTGCGGCACCGCGACCTTGTCGATATAATCGCCCATCGAATCCGTCGTCTGCGCCGGGTCCCAGTGTCCATTATGCGCCGCGGTATAGGCATCGATCGTCGCCGAATCGGGATTTGCCCAACCTTCCGAGGTCACCTTGCGCGAAGCCGCACCGCCCGGGTTGTTCCAGTCCTGCGCCTGCGAATAATAGAATCCCAGCCGGATCCCATACTTCTTACAGGCCGCCGCCAGCGGTTTCAAAAGATCCTTCCCATAGGGCGTCGCATCGACGACATTCCATCGGCTGGCCTTGCTGCCAAACAACGCAAACCCATCGTGATGCTTGGCCGTAATGACGATGTATTTCATCCCCGCATCCCGGGCCGTCCGGACCCACGCATCCGGATCGTATTTGACCGGATTGAACCGCTTCGCCGTCTTCTGATATTCCGCAACGGGGATCTTCCCCCGGTTCATGATCCACTCCGCCGCCTTCCCGATCGTATGCCCATCATATTCCCCCGCCAGAACGGCGTACACACCCCAGTGAATGAACATCCCGAACCGCGCCTCCCGCCACCACGCCATCCGCTCATCCCGCGTCAACCGCTGCGGGAACCCACTCGTCACCACCAATAAAAAACATCCGACAAACAAAAGTTTTTTCATATGAAGATCAATTTTTTGACACACTCCTTAATATAGCCTCCAGGTAATAGTAATCCGCATAGTTCAAGGGCACATCCACCTCCGTATTCGTCGGCTTCCCACCCGTACTATGCAAAAGAATAAACCCCTTGTCCGTCCCCACCGGCGCCCGGTAATATTTCGTCAGGTTGGACAAGATCGTATCCGCCGTCGCCCGGTACCAACGCCTGAACCCACTATACCGCGACAGCTCATACAATCCCGACGCCAGCACCGCAGCGGCCGAAGCATCCCTCGGCTCGGCATCGCCAGGCACAGCCCCCATCCCGCCCACCGGCTTCCCCGTTCGGGGGATACCCGGCGCATCATAATCCCAATAAGGCACCTTATCCACAGGCAACCGGGGATGATGCAAAATAAATTCGGCAATATGCTCCGCCTGCCGCAAATACCGCGGATCATGCGTATAGCGGTAACACATCGTATAACCATACAACCCCCAGGACTGTCCCCGCGCCCAGGCGGAAGAATCACTGTACCCCTGCCAGGTCATCTTCCGCCGCACCTGCGCCGTCACCGTATCATACTCCACCACATGATAGCTGCTGTAATCCTTCCGGAAATGATTTTTCATCGTCGTATTCGCATGGCTCACCGCGATCCGGTAAAAAGAAGAATCCCCCGTCAACCGCGTCGCCTCAAACAATAGTTCCAGGTTCATCATATTGTCGATGATCACCGGGTACTGCCATAACTCCCGGTGATGATCCCAACTGCGGATACACCCGATCTTTGGATTGAACCGCGTCGACAACACCCGGGCCCCGTCGATCATCACCTGCCGATATGTCGGATCCTTCGTATATCGATACCCCAGTCCAAAACTGCAATCGATCTTGAGTCCCATATCATGCGTCGCCCCGTTCGTCTTCTCCCGCTCCATCGGCGCCGTAAACTGCCGCGCCAGCCGCCCCCACTCCTCGCTGCCCGTATAATGATAAAGCATCCACAGCTCCCCCGGGAAATATCCGCTCGTCCAATCCCGCGACGCCACCAGTTTCAGCTTCCCATTCTCGATGGTCCGCGGCGAAAAAGGCAGATCCACACCCACAACCTTTACCGAATCAATTTCTTTAAGCATCACCCTCGTCTGCTTCTCCACATCATCCATCACTTTCAGTCTATCGATCCAAATCAGCGGATGCCGCACCGGCAGATTCCTTATCACCTCCGCATTCTCCGGCTGATGATCCAACCTTGCCCACGTCTCCAGCCAATCCTTACGACCAAACGCCTCTGCCCCGAACACCAACGCCGGCTGCGCCACCGGCCACTCCTCCCAGTACATCACATCATGCGCAAAGGGCCACCGGCCCTTATCGGCAATAAACGGATACATGAATTCGATCCCCTTTTCGATCGATCGCCCATCCGGCGTCGTAAACCTCCACAGATCATCCCCTGGTGTCGACAGCAATTGACAGATCGTCGCCATCGCATCCAGGTTGAACAAAGAATACCCATATGGTTTCGTTCGCTTCAACTCCAAAGGAAAGCTGCCATCCGCCGCCATCTGGTTCGGCAGCAACACCTTCTTATACCGCTCCCGGCAAAATTCCATCAACGAGTCATTCCCCGTAAATCGGGCAAAGGCCGCGACCTGCATCACCCAGCACGTAGAATGGTTGTTCAGCGTATTCATCTCCTGCACACCATAAGGATGCGTCGTCAGCCATCGCAGGTACCGGGCAAACCAGTCCTTGATCTTCGCCAACACCCCCGCATCCATAGCCCCCGATGCCTCCATCGCCTCCAACCCCTCCACCACTTCCATAAAATGGATCGAATCGATGATGCCAAAGTTCCTTCCCGTTACCCGCCCCTTGATGGCCTGCGAAAATTGCAGATCGGGATGCATCAGCGTCGCCGTATCCACAAACCAGGCCCGGCAGTGCAACAACGCCTGCCGGACATAACGGTCGTCATGCGTAAGCTTCCAGGCCGACGCCAGCGCCCCTACGATCCGGCTGAGCCGGATCATCGCCCGGCGATGATCATTGAAATTCTCCGGATTCGTCTGCCCATCCCGGTTGATATAGGGGCTGTCCGGCGATACCGGGTTCGGCCAGAAATAGTCGGCTTCCGAAAAGAAATCATGCCGTCCACCCGCACTCCGCGGCGAATGACTGGCCGTCACCGTTACCGGCCGCTCATTCATCGCCGCCGCAGCCTCCTTCAGCACAAAGGGCCGCAAAGTTTCGACAATATCCGGGTCCTGCGCCTTCACTTCCAAAAAAGCCGTCGGCATCCCCTCCGCCGAAACACTCACCACACTCTTCCCACCCCTCAGCACCACCCGGATCATCGACACCCCATTGAAGGCCTGCACCACTCTTGATCCTGTCGAAGTCCCCAGGTCATCCACCAGCCGCCCATCTCCCGCCTGTCCCCAATGCACAGTGGTAGCCGCATCAAGGCAAGGCACACCCTGGCCATCCAGCAATCGTACCCGCGCCAGCGCCGTATCTCCCCGCTGGTCCACTATATCCATCGCCATTCGGGCAGGTTTCCCCCATTTCTCCGTCTGATACGCAAGATCAAGCGAATCCCTTACAACCGCATCACCCCTCCGGGCAATCACCGTCAGGTGATTGCTCCCCCGATGAAACTTCACCGGCCACCGCAACCCTGCCGCCGGAAAATCCGCGGAATTGCGATGCCGCACCCCCGCACTCACGCCATTGACAAACAACTCCGCCTCGCCCGCATTCGAATACACCTTCACCATCCGCGTCTCCCCTTCCGCCCCCCAACGTACCGGCCAGCTATGCCCGTAGATATGCGCCATCAGCGCCGGAGCCCAATACGATTGAAATACATAGTATCCCTCCTTCGGCGTCCCATCCCGCTCCACAACGCCTTTCTGATTGACGTACGGCACGGGATTCTCCGGCCGCAACGGTGTCGAAAAGTCCTTGAAAACCCATTGCGCCGTCCCCGTCAGCCACGGCATTGTCGACTGCTCCTTCAGCGTCCAGTCAAAAAGATTACAGATATAGGTCTCGCTCCAGTCCCCATCCTTCGATACCCTCGCCGCTCCGCCGTACAAGGAAGCATCTCCCGCCCGCTCATCCGTTCCCTGCCCGCTCCGCACATCGGGCAACACCTTGTCGGGATTCTCCGAATGCCGCCCGGCATGACTGTCCCCACCCCACTCCATATGGATGAAATGCGGTACCTTCTTGAATTCCTCCTCCGTCGCAGCGGTATATTCGGTATAGATCCCCCGGTACCATCCCGCCCAGATCGACGGCGAATACACATCGGGAATATCCTTGCAAAAATCACAACGCCGGATCGCCGTCTTCCGCCCCGGATCGAGCCGGTGCGCGATCCCGTTCAACTCCGTCATGAATCCCCGGATTGCCGCCGTATCGAACCCCGGGAAATCCCCCGGCCAGTCATTCTCATTCCCCAATCCCCAAAGGATCACCGCCGGATGGTTATAATGCTGGCTGATCATATTGCGCATCATCCGCCGCGCCTGCTCCCTATACCGGTCTCCGCCAAGCCCACCCCGGCACCAGGGGATCTCCTCCCACACCAGGATGCCCAGGCTATCGCAGAGATGCAGGATGATCCGCGACTGCTGATAATGCGCCAACCGGACAAAATTTACACCCATCTCCTTCATTAGCACCATCTCCCGCCTCATCTCCTCCTCCGTCATCGCCGCGCCCTCCCCCGCCGCATCCTCATGCCGGCTCGTGCCCCGGATCAGCAGGCGCGAACCATTGAACAAAAAAGGCCCATGGTCCACAAAGGAATAACTCCTGAACCCGATATCCGTCGAATCCGTACACACCCCACCGTTAGCCCCATTCACCGTCACAAAAAGTCTATACAGTACCGGCCGGTCCGGCGACCACAGCCGGGGCGCCTGCACGGTCAACGTCCCCAACTCCGCCATTTCACTCACCACCTTCCCCTCAGCATCTTTCAACACCACCGAATACCCGACAACCGGCTCACCGGTTGGCCGGTACAGTTCAGCCCGGACCCCAACAAATCCATCCTTCCCCTTTACCCGCACATCCGCAAACAGCCCCGCAAACGACACCGCGGGAACATACACCAGGTCCACATACCGGTACAACCCTCCATACACCGAAAAGTCCGACATCGCCGACGGGATCCGCTCCAGGTCCCGGCTATTGTCCGTCCGGACCTCCACAGGGATCATCCCCCCAAAACGTCGCACAAAGGAACTGTCCCGCTCACAAGCCGCCACCGCATCCGTGATATCCACCGTCCACTCGTCATATCCACCTACATGGCCGCCCACCTTCGTCGTATACACATACACCTCTGTCGCCTGTCCCGCCCCCTCGAAACGCAACAACACCCTCCCCCCGGGATACGGCTGCCGTAATGCCAGCCGGGTCCGGTACCAGGCCGGCCCCTGGTAATAGTTGCCGTCCGGGTCCACCCCATCGCGCGCATTAACGCAATGCGGTAAACGCACCGCCCGCCAGGCAGGCACACTCTCCGGCCCCCCTTTAGGCACGGCCCGCACCGCCTCCCAAACCCCGCCCAGGTCCTGGCGGGTAAACTCCCAACCATCGATCAAACGTGTAGATTTCTGTGCCCGGACCCCGCTCAGGGCCACCGCAAAAAGGGCAAAAAGCAAAAAGCGAAGAGAATGGTTCACGTTGCAATAAAAGGATTTTAGCCAAAAAAACACTATCCCCAATTACCCATCTACTCCCCAATCTTACCATCCCGGCCCCGCAAGTGACCGATCCCCCTATTTTTACTCCACAAATTCCCGATCATATGCTCAACCGCATCCTCGTATTGCTGCTCGTCATCACAACCTCCGCGAACGCGCAAATGCCCGCCCGCGGCGACACCACGACGCCCTATATCCTCACCCCCGCTCCCGGACCCAACCCCCGCATCAACGGGGCAAAAGTCTTCGGCGTCCGGCCTAATCACCCCATCCTATTCACTATCCCCACTACCGGCGCCCGCCCCATCAAATTCTCCGCTGACCACCTCCCCAAAGGCGTCCACCTGGACGCTTCCACCGGCCGTCTCAGCGGCGCAGTCGCCAACCCCGGGAAATACACCATCACCCTCTCCGCCCAAAACAAGGCCGGCAAATACAAAAGAACCCTCGATCTCATCGTCGGCGAAACCATCGCCCTCACCCCACCCATGGGCTGGAACAGCTGGAACATCTACGCCACAAAGATCACCCAGGACCTCGTCGCCGCCAACGCAAAAGCCATGGTGACAAGCGGACTCATCGACCATGGCTGGAACTATATGAACATCGACGACTGCTGGCAGGGCGCCCGCGGCGGCATATATCATGCCATCCTCCCCGACTCCAGCATCTTCCCCGATATGAGCGCTCTCTGCAAACAGGTCCATGACCTCGGTCTGAAGATCGGCATCTATTCGACTCCCTGGGTCGAATCCTACGGCCACCACATCGGCGGCTCCGCCACAAACCCCGAAGGACGCTTCGAACGCACAAAGGAGAACATCCCCCGAAACAAGAAGCAGCTCCCCTATGCTATAGGCCCCTACTCCTTCCTCGACAACGACGTAAAGCAATACACCGCCTGGGGCATCGACTATCTGAAATACGATTGGAACCCGATCGAACTCCCCGAGGTCAAAGCCATGTACGAGGCGCTCCGCAACAGCAGCCGCGATGTCGTCCTCAGCCTCTCCAACAGCGCTCCCTTCGCCGGCGTCGCCCACTGGGCCCAATGGTCCAACTGCTGGCGCACCGGCGGGGACATCCGCGACAACTGGAAAAGCCTCAAAAGCCGGCTCTTCACCCAGGACAAATGGGCGCCCTACGCCGGACCTGGACATTGGAACGACCCCGATATGATGATCGTCGGCTGGGTTGGCTGGGGCAAAGGTCCCCGCCCCACTCTCTTATGGCCCGACGAGCAATACACCCATGTCAGCGCCTGGTGCCTGATGTCCGTACCCCTGCTCCTCGGCAACGACCTCACAAAGCTCGACTCGTTCACCACCAGCCTGCTCACCAACGACGAGGTCCTCGCCCTCAACCAGGACGCCCTCGGAAAACAGGCCACCGTCATCTCCCTCCAGGGCGATGCCGGCGTGATGGCCAAAGATCTCGAAGACGGCAGCAAAGCAGTTGGTCTCTTCTATCCCGGCGACAGCTCACCCACTCAACGGGTCACCGTCCGCTGGTCCGACCTGGGCATCACCGGCCCCCACACCGTCCGCGACCTATGGCGCCAGAAAGACCTCGGGGTCTTCGACGGGGAATTCACCGCCGACGTCCGCCGCCACGGCGTGGTGCTGATAAAAATAACCCCCCGTTAGGGGGGCTATCGCTTACTTCATCGCAACAACGGCAGTCACCGGTTTGGCCTTAGCCGCAACGGCAGGCGGGGCCTTAACAACCACCGCCTTCGCATCCCTGTGATGCAACGCCACCATCATCTCGTGCAACGGGCAGAACCGCGCATGATGCATGGCGACTCCCGCACCAAACACGGACACGACGCCAACAATAGCAAACTTGGAGCTCATGTTCGTCAGATTTAAAATGAAGAAATAAGGAACCTGTCTGCACGAAAATACCCGCCCGCACACCCGCAGGCAACCACAACCTCCCGAATGGATCAAAATAGAAGGGGAAATGACCATCCACCGTCCTCAGCTGCCGGCCAGCCACTCTAGAAAGGCCGGAACCTTCAATCGTCCCACCGTGATCTTATCCTCAAACGGCAACACCAAATTCACCAGTAATTTACGTCCAAAGTATTGAGAAACATCTTTAACTCCCTTCCGGTTCACCAAATACTGCCGGTTAACCCGAAAGAACCCCGCCCCCGCCAACCCCTCCAATTCTTCCAGCGACTTATTCACCACATACGCCTTTCCATCAAAACCCACGATCCGCACCACCTCCCTCTCCAAATAGAACAGCGCAATATCCCCGATCTTCACCGGCAGGATCTTCTCTTTATAATAAACCAGTATAGCCCCCGCAGCCGCAACCCTCGGCGCCGCCTTCAACGCCTTATATTTCTCTATCGCCCCCCTCACCGTCTTCTCCGTGAAGGGCTTCAGAAGATAATCGATCCCCGCCGCCCCGAACGCCTCCAACGCAAATTCATCATGGGCCGTACAAAAGATCACCGGCACCGTCCTCATCAGCTTCTCAAACACGGCAAAACTCTTCCCGTCGCCCAGCTGGATGTCGCTAAAAATGACATCCGGCAGGGCATTACCCCGAAACCAGGCATTCGCCTCGCCCACGGAACCCAGCGTCGCCACTATCTCCGCCGCCGGCTCTGCCGCCAGCACACACGACGCCAGATCCTTCGCCGTCAACGGCTCATCCTCGATGATCACGATTCTCATGCAAAACAGGTATTTCAACCGAAAAATCGATCTCCGTCTTCTCCACCACCACCTCGCCTCCCCCCAACGCCCGGTATCGCTCTCGCAAATTCGTCAACCCAAGTCCTCCTGCCTCCACTCCATCCCGCGACTGCAAATTGTTCACCACCCCGATCCGCCCCCCACGTCCCTCGACCCGTATCCACAACGGCCGCTCCTTCGTCAGCACATTGTGCTTGATCGCATTCTCGATCAGCCCCTGCAAAGCAAGCACCGGCAGGAAACCCTTCTCCTCCACCGCGATCAGGAATCGCAACGCCTCCCCAAATCTTATCCGCTGCATATCCAGGTAATCCCTGCACATCCCCAATTCCTCTTCCACCGTCACCAGCGTCGATGAATAGGCAGCCATCGAGCTCCGTAAGAAATTGGACAGCTTCACCACGTATTCCTCCGCGTCGGCCGGCGAGAACCGGATCAACGACTTCAGGGTACTCAGCGAATTGAATAAAAAATGCGGCTGCACCTGCTGCCTCAGCAACAAATTCGCGGCCTCGACATTCCGCATCCTCAGCTCCGCATTCTGCTCGCGGATCACCACCAGGTCCTGCACGATCAGCAATACCGTATCCACCGAAAAGAAAAGGATCAGGTGGAAATAAAAGCCATTCCGCGCCCCTCCAAACCCGCCCGTCCTCGGAAAAGCCAACCCATGCACCATCCCCACCGCCAACACCAGGGACACAAAATAGCTGAACAGATACCGCAACACATGCCGGTTCTTCAAAAAATAGAACAACGTAATATTGATCGCCCACATGCCAAGCGCCATCAGGATCGTAAAGAGCAACGCCCAGGGATAAAAGACAAACGACGCTCCCGTCAGCATAAAGACCGGTGTCGTCGTCAGCACACTGACGGCCAGCGAGCAATACACCGCCACGGCTATCTGTTTCCGTATCTTCATTACAACGATATCTTTTCCTGCACGCCCAAAAGCCCCTCGCCATTGACAGAGAACACCACAGGCCCCTTGCCTTCTACTATCACCTGGCACTTTCCGCCAAATAGATGTCTTTGCGGATCCTGGTCCGACTCATGACTGCTCGGATCACCATTGCCCACCCCAATGATCTTCGCTCCGCCGCTCACCGAAAAATGCAACAGGTTCGACGCATCCGGCACCTCCCTCCCCTGCTTATCCACAACGCTGCAGTTGTACACCACGACCCCACCGCCGCTGGAAGCCTTCACCGCGATCCGGTACGGCTCACCCGTCGTCTCCACAAAGGCCGCGATCTTCCTCCCCTTCTTATATCCCACCGCCTCCAGCTTGCCCGGCGCATAATTCACCATCCACTCCAGGTGCCCGTTCCTGGGCATGTCCTTCCGCCCCAAAGAATGCCCATTCAAAAACAACTCCACATTATCCGCATTGCTGTTGACCCACACCGCCACCGGCTTGCCCGCCTCCTTGCCGCCACCCGGGTTCCAGTTGGGCGCAATATGCAGCACGTCCTTATCCGTCCACCAGCTCTGGTAATAATAATATACGGTCTTCGGGAACCCGCACATATCCATGATGCCGAAATGCGAATTGATATCCGGCCACTGAAAAGGTGTCGGTTCGCCACGGTAGTCAAAACCCGTCCACGCAAACCCACCCATGAACCATTCCCGGTCCGCCGCAATCTTCCACCAGTATTCGGCCGTGCTCGCCCAAGGCGGCGCCACGCTGTCGTAATCCGGCACATAGGCGTTGACGGTATCTTTTACATAGATGCCCCGCGTCGACACCGTGCTGGCCACTTCGGTGCCCATGATCGGCTGATCGGGATGATCCCGCCGGTACCCGTCCAGCCCGCCAAGATTATAGTTGAATCCCCGCACCGGGATCACCTCGTTCACCCCGTGCCAAACATTGCCGACATTGGCCGCATACGTGCAGGTCCGCGTCGCATCGAGCAGCTTCTGCCGTTCGACCTGGTGCTGCGCAACCAGCTTCCCCGTCGTCGAGGTCTGGATCATCCATTCCTCGTTGCCGATGCTCCACATAAACACCGAAGGATGGTTCCGGTCCCGCAGGATCTGCCGCTCGAAGTCCGCCCCATATTCCTCGCCACTGTTCAGCAGTCTCGTCTCATCCAGCACCAGCATCCCCAGGCTGTCACAGGCATCCAGCAGCTCCGGCGTCGGCGCATTATGACTGCTCCGGTAAGCATTCACCCCCATCTCCTTTAATAACCCGATCCGGTAGTATTGCAGGTAGTCCGGCAACGCGCTTCCCACCCCCGCATGATCCTGGTGACAACAAACCCCATGGATCTTCACCGGCACGCCATTCAAAAAAAGTCCCTTGTCCTTATCGATCGTCACTGTCCGTATCCCAAACCGCACATTCACACTATCCACCACCCGGCCCCCGGTTCGCAAAAGCACCACCGCCCGGTACAGATAAGGATTGTCCAGCGACCACAGCACCGGCTTGTCGACCCTCAGCACCAATCCCACTCCCCCCACACTCCCCTCCCCTCGTGCCACAATGGCCCCGGCCCGGTCCACGATCGCCGCCGACACCATCCCAGTCCCCGCAACCCCAACCCCACTCTCCACTTTCGTCTCGATCGTCACCTGCCCATCCCGCGTATGAACGAACACACCCCCATTCAACGCAAAGTGCGTAGGCTCCACAACGTCTAACCACGAATGCCGGTAAATCCCCGCGCCCTCATAGAACCACCCCTCATACTGGCTCGCATCCACCCGCACCACCACCACATTCTTCTTCCCATAATGCAAAAAATCGGTGATATCATACGAAGACCCGCTATATCCGCTAAAATGCCCGCCCATATAACAGTTGTTCACCCAAACCTTGCTGTCCCGGAATACACCGTCGAACTGCAGCACAAACCGCTTCCCCGAGTCGGCCCGGTCGATCACAAAGCTCTTCCGGTACCAGCCGATACTGTTCTCGGGGAACAACGCCCCCACCGCGCGATACCCATGCGCATCCACGTCCCCATTCTTCACATGGGCAAACGGCAACCCCACCGCCCAGTCATGCGGCAGCCGCACATCCGCCCAATCCCGGTCATCAAACTCCATCTTGATACACGTATTGGCCGCATCCCCGGTCTTCGCAAGGATATTCCCGATGCCGTAATTGAAGTCCCGGTGCGCATCCGCCGCATGCCCCAAATGGAACTTCCATCCCTCGTCAAAATTGATCCGTTGTCCAAGAACGCCCAGCGGCAGCAAGGCCGCAATAAAGAAAAACCGTTTCATCTGAAATTGTTTTTTGAGTCTCCTATCAAATTGTTCGAGTCCAATTTACCTTAAAATTTTTTATATTTAATACTCTAATCATGGTCCATGAAACAACCCCTCATCCTCGCGCTGACCGTCCTTGTCCTCCAGGCACCAGGACAAACCCTTTTTTACTCCCAGCCCGAAACAAAAGACTTTGACCGTTTTCGCTTCCACACCATCACCCGGAAGGACAACCGGTTAGTAATATACAAAGCGGTGTCTTTCAACTCCGCGCTCAGTACAGGCCCCTTGCTTCTTCACTCCGCCCCCGGTGGCGCGATCGTTGAAAGTGACATCTCTGTCTATGACAGCCTAATGGGCCAAATCTCCGAGACCCGCCTCCCCCTCCCAAAAGAGATCTCCGGCGTCGACTTCATCGTGTACGACGATTTTTTCTATCTGATTTATCAATACCTGCGTGACCATTTAGTCTGTTGCATGGCGGTTAAGGTGGATTTCACCGGCCAATTCCTGGCCCCGCCTGTCTGCCTCGATTCTACCCGCAATCCGACGTCGCCCGCTTCGACTCCACCGGCATCGTCCAATGGTTTAACAGGATCACGATTCCCCAGCAGGACATCCATCACAATCGCGTCGGTTACACCAGCATCGTCACCGGCGACCGCCTCTATTTCCATCTATAACGAAACTATCCGGAACAAGCAATTCCTCAGCGGCCAGTGTATCGACGCTGGGGGCATGCTCAACCCGGACTCTCGCTTCCGGGAAGACCAGCCGCTCGACGGCCAAAACGATCTCTACACTTACTATCCCCGGCTCGCCGAACAGGTCGGCGCCGATGAGCTCATCATCCCCTGCCGGAAAGGCCGCCAGGTCTGCCTGGCCAAACTCCGCCTGTAACGCCGTAACCCCTACAACAGCACTACAACCGGGAATACTCCACCATCCGAGGGGAGAAAAGGAGAATTTCCCTATCTTCATTTGCAAAATATTTGCAACATCACAAACTGTTCGCTTGAAAAGATTGATTGCCCCCGCCCATCTCCTTCCCCTCGTCCTGGCAGCCGCCCTATCCCAATGCAACACCCCGGGAAAAGAGTCCGGTCGGCAAAAACCGCTTCCCGATGGCGACAAGAATAACGCCGGCCTCATCCTGCCCGGCGGCTTCGAGGCCGTCGCCGTCGCCGACAGCCTCGGCCGGGCACGCCACCTCGCCGTCAATGACAACGGAGACATCTACGTCAAGCTCACCTATAACGAGACCATGCACGGAAAAGGCGGCACCGTCGCCCTCCGCGACGAATCCGGCGACGGCAAAGCCGATATCATCGCCTACTTTGGCGCCAACAAGGACGAAGGCGGCCTCCCCGCCGGAATGTCCATCTATGACGGCTACCTGTATACGTCCACGGTAAAATATGTCATCCGTAATAGGCTTATCCCCGGGCAGCTTCTGCCGGATACCAAAACAGACACCATCTTCATCGACACCGACAGCGGCCTCTTCCGCCACTGGCATAGCCAGAAGCCCCTCGCCTTCGACAATGCCGGCCATATGTACATCCCCTTCGGCGCGCCCGATGACGGCGGCCAGGACATGAAGACGGTCGGCCCCGCGGGCATGCCCGGCGGCAAAGGCCTCGATCCCTCCCCAGACCTCGAATGGCACGCAGGCATCTGGCAGTTCGATGCATCGAAACCCCGTCAGACGCAAAAGGACGGCGTCAAATATGCCACCGGCCTCCGCAGCGTCCTCGGCATCGCCTGGAACCCGGATGACAACTCCCTCTATTCCGTTGTGAACGGCATGGATAACTTCCACACCCGATACCCCAACACCTTCTCGGACTGGCAGGCCGCCGTACTCCCCGGCGAGGCCTTCGTAAAGGTTACAAAAGGATCCGATTACGGCTGGCCCTACGCGTATTACGACCAGATGCAGGACAAGAACATCCTTTCGCCGGCCTATGGCGGCGATGGAAAGATTACCGGCCGCGCCGAAAAATTCGATAAACCGATCATGGCCTTCCCCGGTCACTGGGCCCCCATGGACCTGCTATTCTACCAGGGCAACCAATTCCCCGCCCGATATAAGAAAGGCGCCTTTGTCGCCTTCCATGGCTCCACCGATCGCTCCCCCTATCCGCAGGCCGGCTATGTCGTCTGCTTCATCCCATTCGACAACGGCAAATTCTCCGGCAAATACGAGCTCTTCGCAGACGGCTTCACCGTTGTCGACACAGTCTACAACACCAGCGACGCAGTGTATCGCCCAATGGGTCTGGCGGAAGGCCCCGATGGTTCGCTCTATATCTGCGAATCCAACAAAGGAAAGATCTGGCGCGTCATGTATAAAGGCGATCCCAATAAGTTCCGCGATGCCGACCTCGCACGGATGGATACCCTCGCAGCCACCCGCACCTATGTCAAGACCCCCGATTCGACAAAAGATAATTCGGGCAGAGGCGGCGATATGGCCGGCCATATCCTCTATGGCTCCTACTGCGTCAGCTGCCACCAGCGCAACGGCATGGGGGATAACAATCGGTATCCACCTCTCGTCGGCTCCGACTGGGTCGCAGGCCCGCATGACCGTCTCATCAAAGTCCTGCTCAACGGCCTGCAGGGCGAAATAAAAGTGAGTGGAAAGACCTTCAACGGCGTAATGCCCGCACACGGCCCCTTCCTCGACGATCATGCGATCGCCTCTATCCTCACCTTCGTAAAAAAGAGCTTTAATAAGGACAATAACCCCGTGCTGACGGAAGAAGTGAAAAAGGCGCGCGTCTCATTGGCCACGGGTCACCCATAACCTGCCCGTCGCATGAAACCGCCAATAGCCGCCCCACCGCGCGGCCCTAAAGCCCCACACCCCGGCCATACCCGATCCCGCGGCCCCCGGCCAGGACCTAAAACCTGATCTTCGCCGGCAGATACTTCGCCACCAGATCCTCGTAATAAGGCCGCAGCTCAGTCCAATTCGGCGGCGTCGGGTTCTTGGAATAAAGATCGTAAGGATTGAAGAGATTCACCCACTTGAACATCTCCCGGTCATGATCGTCCATCAGGTGATCATACGCATGTTCCCGGTGCTGCGAATAAAAGGAGTGATAACGCAGCATGTATAACGCGGGCTCAGGCAGATAGTCCTTCAGCATGTGATAGACATATTCGTCATGCCCCCACGACAGATGGACATTGCGCAACCCGCAATTGGGGCTGTAGACCCCGTATTTCGTTTGATATTGCTCGTTATCCTTGTCCGGATTCAGCTGGAAGTACTCCGGGTAAACGATCTTGTCCGACCAGGCACAGCCTACCGGGAACGTATCCCCGACAACAGCCCATTGCGCCTCGCCGAAAAGACAGAGAACCTTGCCCATATCATGGAATAACCCCGCCAGCACCATCCAATCAGGATGGCCATCCCGGCGGATCGCCTCTGAAGTCTGTAATAAATGCTGCTTCTGATCGAGGTCCGTATCGGGATCGCTGTCGTCAACCAATTGATTCAAAAAATCGAATGCGTCCCAAACCGACATCTCTTTCCTGTCAAACCCCAGGAACTCCGCCTTCTTCTGCTGCACGAAGTCATAGGTCTGGTAGGCATGATTCAACCGGTAGAACTCCCGCACCGTATCACGGCCCGGCGTCTCATAATTTCGATACTCTTCCGTCGTCTTTCCCGTACCCTTGGCGACAATCGACTCCGGATCGGGATAACGTTCCAACAAATCGTCCTCCCACATATCGAGTGAGGATAGCGGATTCTTTTCGGCTGAATTAAGCGGCTCCATTATTAGCAGATTTTAGCATCAATTTACGACAAAAATTCTGCATTTCGAAGCTCCCGCGACCGCAAATATAAAAAGGAGGATCATCGGCAACGCCTCGTACCGGAATACACTGGGCGAAGCAAAGACGCCGAAGAATGCATTCGCCAGCAAAAATGCGCAGGCCAGCCGGAAAGACCCGGTAAATACCGGTTCGCGCTCCCGCAGCGCCCGGAACGGAAGTAACAACAGCGCCACGACGACGAACACCCCGTTCAACAAAAGATATAGCCAGGGCGCCGCCGCCAGCAGCGTTCTCTGCATCGTTATCGAATAGACCTTCAATTGGACGCTCCGGTAATGGAACCAGTCCTTCGCCAGCACGTCCACATCCGGCTTCCCTTCATTATACAACGCGACATTGTCCAGGTCCGGCATAAAGAAGGTCTTCGTGCTGGGCCAGACATAATAGCAGAGATAGGCCCGGGGATGCTTGCGTGCAACCCAATAACCATATTGCGCGAATACGACCCCGACCCGGTTCCAGGCCGTAAAATACGCCAGCCCATTCCGTTGCCTATAGGCAAGCAAATACCGATGCAGCGGACTCGATCGCTGCCACATGTATGCCGTCGTCACCGTTGGCGCCTTCCGGGTCTCCGCAGCCCCGGCCTTCCACGCCGTGGTATCATCCAATGCCGGTCCTTTCTGCCCGCTGAAATAATCCCGTACATAACCCGCCAGTTCCCGGCTCTCCGGCGAAGGCAGACCTGCGGTATCCACAGGAAGCCGCGTATAAAGGTTCAGGGCATTATTCGCCATTTGCCAGCCGCTGAAGGCCGAGAACAGATCGGCCCCCGTCTCCCGCTTCGTGATCGCTTTGATCCAGATCATCCCGGCGATCACCACCCCGACACTCGCCGCTACCCCCACAATACTCATTACCCAGCCCCGCCTCGCAAGCAACACCGCCAGCGCCGCCACGGCCGGGTAGAACAACGCCGTATATCGCAGGTTGAAGATCACAAACAACAGCACCAGCTGCAGCCCCAGCCGCCACCATCCCGGGTCTCTCAGCCATCCCATCAGTACCGTCAGCCACAGGAGTGTTAGCCCGATAAACAAGGCGTCGCTGGAAATATAGTTGCACATATACGGAACCAGCGGGTTCAACACGAGAAATGCCATCAGGATCGCGACCGCCCGGTCCCGGAGCCCACACCATCGCCGCAGCCACAACACCATCCAAAGACTGGCCCCCTGCACCACCAAATATTGTAAGCTCACCACAAACGTATCGGACGCGGCAATCGCATGTGCCAGCCGCAGGAACACGGAATACCCGATCGGCCGGTAGCTGATCGCATCCTGCTGCGCCGCCGCCTGGATATAGCTGTAGGAATCGGTGAAATAGTCGGCGAAGGGATACAGGCATTTGAAACAGATCCACTCCACCGCCATAATGGGAAGGACAACCTTTAATATTTTCATTGATATCAGGTTGCGCCAAAAATAACACAAACGGCCCACTCAAAACTCCGGAAATTACACATCCCACTTCATCCTCTTTTAACTCTTCTTTGGCAATTAGGATATATAACTTTCCATAAGATTTTCGTTCTTACAATCGCAAGCCGCCCGCAATAAATGATTTCTTTCTACCCGACCAAATAGCCCACTTTCATTCGTAAAACCTACTTTATGTCTATCCCCGTCGGTCGGAGAAGCAATCTCCTGCTCATAACCCTATTAATAGCCATTTCCATTTTATTGGAACAATTCTTCATCGCACCCATTTTTCCCTGGTTGGGAAATTTCGGCAGCATCCGGCCGATGATCGTATTCCTCGATATCCCCCTCGAACTGCCGGCGATCGACCTGGTCCCTGCCAGCATCCTCTTCGCGCTGTTCTACCAGATCGCCCCCTCGGCCGGCCTCAGCCGCGAACACCCCTCGATCTCCAGCGGCGCAAGGGTCTGGAAAGCCCTCACCGGCTGGTGGACCCTGCTCGCCCTCCTTCTCGCCGGCGGCGGTTGCTTCCATCTCGCCCAGGACTATCTGCCCAGATCCGTCAGCAACGGTATCGACTCCTTCGGGATTCGCGCCGATCTCACCCTCCCCTATCCATCCGGAGGCCTGATCCACCTCCATGGATCGGTGGTAATGCTGCTCACCACAGCGCTCGGCATTTTCATCCTCAACCGGCGCACCATAACCCCCATCGAACAACCCCAACCCGCCGCATCAGAACCGCAGCCGCTATCTTCCTCCATAGTCTCCAACACCGGCACACTCCTTATGCCGACGAAGGAGGCATGTCCGAAGGACAGACATAAGCGCTTTGCCGGAAATACCCTAAATTCTGAAGAGGGCATTTCAGGCACATTCTCTCCCACAATAAATGAAGTCCTCGCCGCCCAAAGACAACCACAGCCGCAACAAGCGCAACCCCAACACGGCCGCTACCAACCGCAACCGCAGGTCGCGGAAGTCGCCGTCGCTACGGCAGTCGCAACAGCGCCCGAAAAAAAGTATAAGCCGGTAACCATCCTTCCCCGCGATACCACCATCATCACCCCCGAACCCCCACCCACCTGTCGCCTCACCACCCCACCCCCCATTGCCGTCGTCATGCCCAAACCCGCCCCCGGCATCGGAAAAATGCACCCCTGCTACGTCATCGGCAGCCTCAGGCCGGTAAAAGTTCCGTAGGGTAGGTTCATGAGAAAACTCTTGCTTATCCTAACTGCTGCGACCCTGGCCGCCCACACCACCCCACCCGCGCCTTCTAGCCGCGGCGGCATGCTATTCATCGGGTAAACCCTGCCAATCAGCGAAGAACCAGCCACCCCAAAACCAAAAAACCTATCTTTATCCCAACCGGCCAAAACCGGCTCCGGCTTGGCAGACACAACCCTCCATACCATCCCCGCGGAAGTCTCGGCGCAACTCGCCTCCGACGTCCGCAACACCCGCCTGCTCAAGATCCGCTGGCTCTACCACTTCCTGTATTGGTTCCTCTACTACAGCCTCACCATCGCCCTCTATAGCGGTCTTCATGAACCCATCAGGAAAGGCACCTTCGCAACCACCGCGATCATGGTCGCCATCCAGGCCGGCTTCTTCTGTATCAACACCTACCTCCTCATCCCCCGGCTGCTCTTTACCCGCAAATATGGCTGGTATGCCCTGTCCCTTGCCCTCCTGCTGATCATCTGCCCCTTCGTCATCCAAAGCTTCCAGTTCCTCTACGGCTTCTGGGCAGACCCTGTCCGGATGAAGACAATAAGATGGTTCTCCATGGGCAACTGGATCGTCGAGGTCATCATCTGCATCTACGCCATCGGCCTCGCCACCGGGGTAAAATTCGCAAAAGACACCCTCATCAATCAACACCTCCAGGAACAACGGGAAAAACATTACCTCGAAACCGAACTGAAATTCCTCCGCGCCCAGATCCAACCGCATTTCTTCTTTAACACCCTCAATAATATCTATTCCCTCACCCTCAAAAAATCCGATCAGGCGCCCGAGATCGTACTCAAGCTCTCCGATCTAATGAGCTACATGCTCTACGAATCCACCGCGCCACTCGTCCCACTGACAAAAGAGATCGATTACCTCCGCAACTATCTCGACGTCGAGCAGCTCCGCTTCGGCAGCCGCCTCACCATATCTTTCACCATGGAAGGCGATATCTCCTCAGTCCAGATCCCCCCGATGATCCTCATCCTCTTCCTCGAGAACAGCTTCAAACACGGCGTAAAGAACAATATCAGCGATATCCTCCTGACCATCCACCTCAAAGTCGAAGCCGGCTACCTCTTCTTCCACGTCGAAAACCCCGCCCCCGAAGAAGATAAGGTCGCCGACACAAAGGGCATCGGCCTGAAAAATGTCCGCCGCCGCCTCGACCTCCTCTACGGCGACCGCCATACCCTCGATATCCGCGAAGAGAACCATCTCTTCATCGTTACCCTCAAAATGCCCCTATGTTAAAAGATCTCCATTATATGATCGTGGATGACGAGCCCCTCGCGATCGACGTCATCGAGAACTATCTCCAGCGCCTCGAAACCGCACATATCACCCGCTGCGGAAATGCCGTCGAAGCCTTCCAGCTCCTGCAAAAGAAAGTCATTGACTGTATCTTCCTCGACATCGAAATGCCTCTCCTCTCGGGACTCGACCTGCTCAAGTCCCTCAAAGAACCCCCGGCCATCATCATCACCACCGCCTACCGCGACTACGCCGTCGAAGGTTTCGAGCTGGAGGTCACCGATTATCTCGTAAAACCCATCTCCTTCCCCCGGTTCATGAAAGCCCTCGAGAAGATCGCGAAAACAAGCCGTCCGCAAAAGGAAGAAGAACCACCCGTCTCCGGCAAAGACCATCTCTTCCTCAAAGTCGACAAAAAATTCATCAAAGTCCTCATCACCGACATCCTCTTCATAGAAAGTCTCAAAGACTATGTCCGCGTCCACACCCGCGATGGCGCGTATATCACCTACCAATCGCTCACCGAGATCACCGACAAGCTCCCCACCGGCAACTTCGCCCGTGTCCATCGCAGTTACACCATCGCCCTCGACAAAATAAACGGCATCGACGGCAACTGCGTCGACATCGCCGGCAAACTGATCCCCGTCTCCCGCGAAAACCGCCCCGACGTCTTCCGGAAACTCCGCAAATGATCGTCCCAAAAAGTCACTCATCGTGTAAACACGACCCTTCAGCGAAATCCCCGTCGCTCGGCGAATAACCACGATCTCCGCAAAAACGCAGGATTAGCTTTACCGTAACAAAGCTAATCTCATGCAACAATTGATCATCACCATTACCATCCTGCTGCTCGCTCTCAACTGCATCCTGCAGCCCATCACCGTCCACGGCCAGAACGCCAACGCCACCGATCGCGGCAGCCACCTCTCTTCAGAAAAAAAAGCCGATAGCCTCAAGGCCATCACCGTCAACGGCCGTAAACCGCCGGTGGAAGTAAAGGCCGATCGCACCATCGTCAACGTCGAAGGCACCATCAACTCCGTCGGCCAGGACGCCCTCGAACTCCTGCGCAAATCCCCCGGCGTCATGGTCGACAAGGATAATAATATCAGCCTCAGTGGGAAGAACGGCGTAAAGCTTTACGTCGACGGCCGCCAGGTCCCCCTCAACGGGTCCGATCTCGCCGACTATCTGAAGACCCTCCAATCCTCCCAGATCGAGTCCATCGAGCTCATCTCCAATCCCTCCGCCAAA
Organism: Puia sp.; assembly: GCF_035546395.1. GTDB lineage: Bacteria > Bacteroidota > Bacteroidia > Chitinophagales > Chitinophagaceae > Puia. The sequence continues at coordinate 261,458 of NZ_DASZXR010000005.1, forward strand.
TACGATGCTTCCGGCAATGCCGGCATCATCAATATCCGCCTCAAAAGGAACAGGTCATTCGGCAATAACGGCTCCATCACCGGCGGCTATCACGTTGGCGCCCACTCCAATTACAATGGCGGGCTCTCCCTCAACCACCGCGACGCCCGCTTCAACTGGTTTGGTAATTATGATTACAACAACACGGTCAACACGACCAACATCAATCTCTATCGCATCCAGCTCGACACGTTGTTCGATCAGCATTCCGCCATCACCCCCCACCTCACCAGCCACACCTTCAAGACCGGTCTTGACTATTATTGGGATAAATACAACACCCTCGGTATCATGGTCGATGGCTCGATCTCCAATTTCAGCAACCCGACCAACAGCAACACCCGTATCAACTACCTGCCCGACGGCACAACCGGCCAGCTACAGCTGAACCGCATCCTGCAGGCCGACAACAACGCCCGGGGGCATCGCAACAACGGCAATCTCGACCTCAACTATCACCACACCGACTCCACCGGCCGCGACCTCAGCATGGACGCCGACTATGGCATCTATCGCATCCGCAGCGATCAATACCAGCCGAATATCTACCTCGACCCCACCCAAACAACCCTGCTCTACAGCGATATCTTCGATATCGTCGCACCCACCAATATCGATATCTATACGTTCAAGACCGACTACGAACAACCCTTCAGGAAAGGGCGCCTGGGCCTCGGCGTCAAGACATCCTACGTCACAAGCGGCAACGACTTCCGCCAATACGACGTCGTGTCCAACGCGAAACGCCCCGACACGCTCAACAGCAGCAATTTCAACTATAAGGAGAACGTCAATGCCGTATACGCCGACTATAGCCGGCCCTTCAAAGGCTGGGCCCTGCAGGCCGGACTCCGGGTCGAGAACACCAATGCAAAAGGAACAAGCAACGGCTATCACGAAGGCCCCGACCGGTATCAGCCCTTCGACTCGACCTTCGATCGCCATTATACCGGCTTCTTCCCCAGCGGATCCGTCACCTACAATATGACCAAAACGCAAATGTTCACCCTCACCTACAGCCGCCGCATCGATCGCCCGGCCTACCAGGATCTCAATCCCTTCGAGTTCAAGCTGGACGAATACACCTATATGAAAGGTAATACCGGTCTCCGCCCCCAATATACCAACAGCTTCGGCCTCACTCACGTATACAAGGGCAAACTGGTCACCACCCTCAACTATAGCCACGTAAACGATGTCTTCACCCAGCTGGTGGATACAACGGGCCGCTCAAAGGCCTTCCTGACAAAGAAGAATCTCGCGACCCAGGACATCACCAGCCTGAACATCAGCTATCCCTGGTCCATCGGCCGCTATAGCCTCTTCGCCAACGTCAACACATATTATTCGAAGTACAATGCCAACTTCGGCGCGGGCCGCACCGTCGACCTCGACGTATTTGCCGTGAACGTCTTCGCCCAACAAAGCTTCCGCCTGGGCAAGGATTACTCCGCCGATCTGTCCGGTTTCTATTCCTCCCCCTCCATCTGGCAGGGCACGTTCAAGACCCATGCCATCGGTAATCTCGACGCCGGTGTCCAAAAAGCCATCTGGAACAAAAAAGGGTTGATAAAACTCTCCGTAAGCGATGTGTTCAGAACCCTGCACTTCACCGCCACCAGCGACTTCGCCGGTCAGTACCTCCGGGCCACCGGCCATAACGAAAGCCGCCAGCTAAAACTGTATTTCACCTATAAATTCGGGAACTCCCAGGTCAAGGCGGCCCGCACCCGCAAGTCCGCCGCCGAAGAAGAAAGCAAACGCTCCAACAGCCAGGGCGGGATCATATCGAACTAAAAGAACAGAGCCTGCAGGTCTCCCCTGCGGGCTCTCACCAAATGGACAACATCACCCCGTAATTCAATTCCTTGATCATCCACCGGTCCGTCGTATTCACCTTCACCCGCGTCAGCGGCTGCTGTGAAAAATACACCGCCGTCATCACCGTCAATCCCCCGTCCGCAAATACCTCCAGCGAACTGCGGTCCATCACGAACTGCACCTTCAGCTCCTTGTCCTTACTGATCCTTGGCGCCGTATAGATCCCGCCAAAACCCGGATGAAAATCCGTCTTCCCCGCCGCAGTTCGGTCGATATAATATTCCTGCTTCACATTATTATACCCGAACACCATCCGCTCCCCGGCCTTATTATAGAAGACAAAGGCTACACTCTGATCCGCTGCCCCCCGCACCTCCAGCAGGTACCGCCCTGCATCGTCCTTCAGCAGCGAAGAAACATCGTTGCTGCTGTCCACCGCGATCCGGCGAAGCGTGATCTTGCGCTTGGCCAGGCTCAACACCTCGGGCGCCGGCAGCGAAGCCAGGTAAGGCTTCCCATTCGCATCCAGCAGGAACACATTCCGCGGCACAGTCATCGCATTCCGCCAGGTCGACGTCGGCACCTGCGTCGCATAGTCCCAGTTGCTCATCCAGCCAAGGAAGATGCGCCGCCGGCCGGCATTGTTCCAAAGCACCCCCGCATAGTCGTCCGGCCCATAATCTATCCACCGCGTCGACCGGTCAAGCGGCTTGAAGACATGCCCATCCCAGTCACCGATAAAATATTGCGTCCCCGATCCGCCGTTCGGCCCTCCGGGATTGTTGCTCACCAACAGGATCCAATAGGTCCGCTCCTTGTCCCCCTCCTTGCGCGTAAAGGAGAAAAGATCGGGACACTCCCACACCCCGCCATGCGCGCCGATGCCTTCCCCAAATTCGCTCTCCTTGGTCCAGCTCTTCAGGTCCGGCGAGGAATAGAAGCTGATCCGGTCCTTCGTCGCCAGCGTCATGATCCATTTCTTCACCTTGGCATGCCAGCTGACATTTGGGTCCCGGAAGTCCGTGATCCCCGGGTTCTTCAGCACGGGATTGCCTTCGTATTTCGTCCAGGTCGCTCCCTTGTCGAGACTATAGGCGAGGCTCTGGTTTTGAAAGGTGTTGGTATGCTGTTTTTCGCCGACGGGATCGTGGTGCGTAAAAATGGCCACCAGCGGCGTCTTCCCCGGCTGGCCAAAACCGCTGGTATTGGCCGAATCCACCACGGCGCTACCCGAAAAGATATAGCCCAGGCTGTCGGGATAGAGCGCGATCGGCTGCTGCTGCCAGTGAACCAGGTCCTTGCTCGTCGCATGCCCCCAATGCATCGGCCCCCAGACGATATCGTTGGGATAATATTGGAAGAAAAGATGATAGACCCCGTCGAACCGGACCATCCCATTGGGATCGTTCATCCATTTCTCCTTCGGCGAGAAGTGAAAGGCCGGCCGATAAAGCTCATGATAATCCTGGGACCTACCCAAAAACGGGATCAGGACAATCCCTAAATATAGAATTCTCTTCATATATAAATATAAATCTTCCTATCACAAAAACGTCCGCTTAACCAAAATATTACAACTAAATTTGCCTATCCATGACGCTCCATATCGCATCGCTAAACTCGGGCAGCAACGGCAACTGCTATTACATCGGTAACGACCGGGAGGCCGTCCTCATCGACGCAGGCCTGTCCTGCCGGGAGACCGAAAAGCGCATGCGCCGCCTGGGGCTGCCCCTCGATCGCGTAAAAGCCATCTTTATCTCCCATGAGCACGACGATCATATCCGCGGCCTCGAGGTCCTGTCCCGCCGCTACCGGCTGCCCGTCTACATCACGGACCCTACCCTCGAACAATGCCGCTTTCCCCCCGATCCGGAAATGGTGAAAAGCTTCCAGGCCGGCGAAGCGGTCTCCATCGGCGGACTCAGCATCCTGGCCTTCTCCAAAGCCCACGATGCTTCCGATCCCTACAGCTTTGTCGTCTCCTCCCCCACGGTTCGCGTCGGGGTCTTTACCGATATCGGTGTCGTCTGTGACAACCTGGTCGCCCATTTTGCTCAATGCCATGCCGCCTTCCTCGAGACCAACTACGACGAGGAGATGCTCGAAAAAGGCCGCTATCCCTGGCCGCTGAAACATCGCATCCGCGGAGGGCACGGCCATTTGTCCAACCGTCAGGCTCTTGAGCTCTTTACCGCCTACCGTCCGCCCTTTATGAGCCATCTTCTGCTGGCACATCTCTCGCAGGACAACAACAGCCCCGAGCTCGCACAAGCCCTCTTCGAAGCGCAGGCCGGCGGCGCCACGATCATCGTCGCCTCCCGCCACAACGAATCCGAAGTATACGCCATCGACGGCTCCTACCGCGGCGCCCCCGGCCCCGACTGGAACCCCGCAGGCAAACGCCGCCCCGTCCCCGAACCACCGGCCGCCCTCGAACCCGGGATCGCTCCATCCGCCGCGAGCCGCCGCAAAGCCCTCAACCCCGCAAAACCAAAACCCACCGCCATCCAGACATCATTATTCTAGCAACATGCTAACAGCCCAACTCGTCAGTACCGAAAAACAGATCGAACAGATTGCCGCCCTGTCCAACGCCAACCTCTCCGCAAACATCTCCGCCGAAACAAAAGCAAAGGAAGGCTTCGTAAGCTGGAAATATACACCCGAGATCCTCGAAACCCTCCACGCCGTCGCCCCCTCTGTCATCGTCATGGACGACAGCGCCCTCGCCGGCTACGCCATCACCCTGACACCCGATTCCCTCGACACCTACCCGGCCGCCATCCCAACCTACGAGCACGCCTCCACGCTGATCCACAACGGCCGGCCCCTCGGCCGGCAACGCTTTTATCTCATGGGCCAGATCTGCGTCGACGAGCGGTATCGCGGCCAGGGTCTGGTCGGCATTCTATACGAAGGCCATCAAAGATTCTATCGCCATCAATACGACCTCCTCCTCACCGAGATCTCCATCGCCAACCCTCGCTCCCTGAAAGCTCACCAAAAGGTCGGATTCCAGGTCATCGACACCCACCACGACCCACAGGGGATATGGGATGTCGTCCTCTGGGACTGGACCAAATAAAATGGGACCAAATAAAAGGTACGACTATGAATCCCACCATCCACATCAAACGCATCTACGCCGGCGCCGCCAAATCCGACGGCATCCGCATCCTCATCGACCGCCTCTGGCCACGCGGAATAAAAAAGGAGGCCGCCCGCCTCGCCGAATGGGCCAAAGACATCGCCCCCTCTACGGAACTCCGCGAATGGTATGGCCACGACCCCGACCGCTGGCCCGAATTCAAAAAAAGATACAAGGCGGAACTGAAGAACAATGAAGCCGCAAACACCTTCATCGAAAAACACCAACAGGAAAAGACTCTCACCCTCCTGTATGCGACAAAGGACGAAGAGCACGCCCATGCGATCGTCCTGAAGGAATGGCTGGACCACGAATTCACGCAACGCTGATACCTCGGCCGGCTATAAAAGGAATTCGATGGTCAGCCGGCACCCGTGTCCGGGACTGCTGTCGATCGTCACAGACCCGTTGTATATCTCTGCCCGGTGTTCGATGTTGGTGAACCCAACGCCGCTTCTTCGCTTGTGCATGTCGAACCCCTTACCGTCGTCATTGATCGAAAGCCGCACCACATCCCCGTCCTGTCTCAGCTTTACTTCGACCCGCCTGGCCCCGGAATGCTTGATGACATTATTCAGCAGCTCTTGCACAATACGATAGATATTTATCTTCAGACCTTCGGGAACACGATCCTCCTGGATACCCATCACAAGGTCTATCCGCAGATTGTTCTGTGCCATATGGGCGATGATCCCCTCGATGGACTCCTTCAAATTCAGATCCTTGAGCGGCGGCGGCACCAGGAACCACGATAATTGCCGGATCTCGGCAATAGCCTGGTTGGTTATCTCGATGCTCTTGTCGATCAATTCCCGGTTGCAAGGGGACCCTTCCCGGGCATGCTTGAGGTAAAGATTCGAAGCCGCAAGCAGCTGGTTGATATTGTCATGTAGCTCCCTCCCGATCTCCGCCCGATTCCGCTCCTGCGCCTCCAGTGTCGCCCTGTTGATCTGTTGCTGATGCAATACCCTCTCCTGCAGCAGTTGCTCTTCCAGCTTCAGTTTTTCTGTGAGGTTGTTCACCGTGATCAGCAAGGCCGGCTTGCCCTTGTAGTTGATCTCCGTAAAATGCGGTTCCACATAGATCAGCTCCCCATTCTTCTTTTTATGCGCCCGGATCCCGGTATCCTTGAGGTAACTCCCAAGCCGCAGCTGCGCGTCGATCCTCTCCCGCTCCTCCGGCAGCCGCATATCGAACGCCGTAAGACCCAGAAACTGTTTCCGTGAATAGCCGTATAGCCGGATGGCCGCTCGATTCACTTCGAGGAAGGCCATGCTCTCTTTCGCCACAATACCCTGGGGAAAGGGAGACCGGTTGAAAAGGCTCTTATACAACGTCTCCGATTCCCTCAATATCTCATCCGTTCTCTTTTTTTCGGTTATGTCCTGTACGATACCGATCGTTCCATCACCCGGGCCATCCAACCGGGAATCCCCGGTGGCCCGCTCACTGACCCATTTTTCCCTCCGCCCGGTAACGATCCGGTGTTCGATCTTGCACCGGCCGCTCCGCGCTACCTCCTCCCAGCATTGCTTGACCCGTTGACGGTCATCGGGATGTACTCTTGCAAGCAGCCGGTCATAGCTCATCGGCGCCCCGGTGGGTATCTCGAAGATCCGGTAGGCCTCATCGGAAAATTCCAGCCGCTGGGATGCCCTGTGCAGAACCCAGCTGCCCGTCTTTGCTACCCGCTGCGCCTCCTTCAGCTGCTCCTCCCGCTTGACCAACTCTTGCTTCATCTGGGAAAGCCTCATCTCATTCTCCTTTTGCCCGGTAATAAGATTACGTATGGAGAGAAATTGAACGATCTGATTGTTCTCGCCAAAAACCGGCGCTATCACCGTATCCACCCAATAATAGCTGCCGTCTCTCGCCCTGTTCCTGATCTCGCCGCGCCATGGCTTCCCCGAGAGTATCGTCGCCCACATGACCTTGAAAAATTCCTTCGGATGCCACCGGCTGTTGATCAGGGAATGCGTCTTGCCGATCAGCTCTTCGGCCGCATACTGGGAGATCTCGACAAACTTGTCATTGACGTAAAGGATCTTCCCCTCAACATCGGTTATCGATACAATAGCCGCTTCATTGACAGCAGACTGGTACGCTTCAAACGTCCTGCCCGCCGGCCCCAACCCGCTCTTAGAGGATATTTTCGCCATGAGCTCAAATTACCCTTCGGCCCCGGGAATCCGGGTGACCGTCCTCACTTCAGCGACTGACGGTCGTCACTGCCTCCGGCTCCGGCCGCAGCACGTTCCGCAAAAGGGCTTGCGGGATCATCAGTCGCCCGGGATCGCGCCGCAGATAGCCGTTAAAGACGCCCATCGCCCGCTGCACAAGGAAATAATTCAGCAACGTCGCAAAATCCTCGCTGCTCGCAGGCATCAATGCACCCACAACCGTAGACGCCCCCGCCGCCCGCTCCTTATACGCCTGAATGAAAAATCCGCTCATATAATGGGCCCATAAGCCCGCCATCGGCAGCAGCCGCTGCACACCCTCTTCGTGGATCTGCTGATTGTTCAAGACTCCCTCGAACGCCACGTTATAAATGCTCATCACCATCGACGCCAGGTCGGTAAAAGGCGACCGGCGCAGCCGCCGTTCACTGTAGGACATAGAAGGATCACCACTCAGATCGTTTATCGCAATATCCTTCCCCGTCAACAGGATCTGTGCCAGGTGATAGTTGCCATGTATACGCGTCTTTAACGTATCCAGCTTCCTGGCATAGATCTTCTGCAACGCCGCAAGCAATTCGGGTCGGAACGCCGCGATCCGGTCCATCCGCTCCCGCATATCCTTTGGCAACACCGCCGCATTCCTCGCCAGGTTCTGGTAGGTCTCCCGCACCAACGACTGCATCGCCGAAAAAAGGCTCCGCTGATAGTGCAGCGAAAAAGGCTCCGGCTTCAGGTCCCGGCCCGTCCCGGCCGCCAACGCGAGGTGCAGCTCCGCCGTCCGCACCCCGATCTGTCGCATCTGCTCGGCCGCATGCGCCCCCAACAGATTTTGCAAATCCTCCGGCAATGCCCCGAAACCTATCGGTTCCGCCAGAGTACCCAAACGCTCGATCGGAAGGGGAGCCCCCTTGTCCGCCGCCAGGATCCGCTCGACATAATTATTCATCCGCTCCAAAAAGAACCCATACCCATCCCCGTGGTTCTCGATCATCTCCTGCAATAACCCCAGCACAATACACCCGTTCTTGTCCTTCCACTCGATCCCCCCGATAAAGGCCGGAACATAGGGGAAATGCACCTCCTTCGACAGATACCGCGTCAGCTCCTGGTCGGAATTGACCGCCCGGTCCACCTTCCGGTAGAACTTCAAAACGAACACCCCGTCATACGCGATCGATGTATTGTAAAGATCCGATACATGCACCTTCGCCAGCGATGCCGAACAAATGTCCTTCGCCCCCGCCAAAAATTGATTCACCTTCCCGCTCCCCTCGAATTGCAACGGGCCGCTATGCCCATTCCTGTGCCCGCCTTCCAACCGCTGCAACAACGCCATCTGCCACTCACAGCTAAAGAAGGCGTCCACCAGCATCCCCTCCCCCTCTTCCGACCGCACCGCCGCGATCAACGCCTCGGGATAACCCTCGCCAAGCCGCCGCCCCGTATCACCATCTACGACCCACACTGGCAGCTGGTAAATTCCCGGTACCCCGTCATCCCCGGTTATCTCCAGCAGCAGCCAGAACACTTTTCGATGCCCAACCTCCAAAACGGTATGCTCGGCGATCGCCACGACATAGGTATTCCGCTCCCTGGGGATAAACCATTTGGCCCGCACCAGGTATCGCGGCAGGATCACATTCTCCAACTGCCGCCGCGCAGCCCCGTCCAACACCTCATCCCGGTGACGCAGCAGCAGCAACGGCAACGGCTTGTCCTCATCCATGTCCGGATGCGCCTTCTCCAACACGAACCACTGGTAAGAATGCGGCGCCAGCGTAAAGAAATACAGGCCATCCTCCCGGATAACGGGGAACCGGTTCTTGCTGAATACGTCCACCGGCACAAATCCCTTATACATCGCCAGGTCAACCTCCGCCGCCTGCGAAAACTTCGAAAGGTTCACCACCACCAGCAACGTCTCATCCTCGTAGGTCCTCGTAAACGTCAGCACCTTCGGATTCTCCGTATTGACAAATTTCAGGTTCCCCCGCCCGAACGTCCGGAACTTCTTCCGCACGGCAATAAGCCGCTTCATGAACCAGAACAGCGAGGAGGTATTGGCCCGTTGCGTTTCCACATTGACCGACTCATAATGATATTCCGGGTCGAGTATCAACGGCAGATACAGCTTCTGCGGATTGGCCGTCGAAAAACCCGCATTCCGGTCCGGCGACCACTGCATCGGGGTCCGCACCCCATCCCGGTCCCCCAGGTAGAAATTATCCCCCATCCCGATCTCATCCCCATAGTAGATCACCGGCGTCCCCGGTAACGCAAAAAGCAACGAGTTGAGCAATTCGATCTTCCGCCGGTTATTATCCAGCAACGGCGCAAGCCGGTGCCGGATACCGAGGTTGATCCGGGCCTTCGGATCGCGGGCATACACCTTGTACATATAGTCGCGCTCCTCGTCCGTCACCATCTCCAGCGTCAGCTCGTCGTGGTTGCGCAAAAAGATCGCCCACTGGCAATTCTCCGGAATGTCCGGCGTCTGATCGAAAATATCGGTGATCGGATACCGGTCCTCCATCTGCAGCGCCATGAACATCCGCGGCATCACCGGGAAATGATAGTTCATATGACACTCATCACCCTTGCCGAAATAGGAAGCGGAATCTTCCGGCCACATATTCGCCTCGGCAAGCAGCACCGTCCCGGGAAAATGCTCGTCGAGGTGCTTGCGAAGCCGCTTCAAAAAGGCGTGCGTCTCCGGCAGATTCTCGCCATTGGTGCCCTCCCGTTCGAACAAATAAGGCACCGCATCCAGCCGGAACCCGTCCACCCCCATCCGGCACCAATAGTCCAGGATACGGAACACCTCATCCTGCACCGCAGGATTGTCGTAGTTCAGATCGGGCTGATGATGAAAGAACCGGTGCCAGTAATATTGCTCCGCCACCGGGTCCCAGGTCCAGTTGCTTTTCTCGAAATCCTGGAAGATAATTCGTACGTCTTTGTATTTCCCGGGATCGTCGGTCCATACATAGAAGTCCCGCTCCTTCGATCCCTTCGGCGCCATCCGCGCCCGCTGGAACCAGGCATGCTGATCCGAGGTATGGTTCACCACCAGTTCGGTGATCACCTTCAGGTTCCGCCGGTGCGCCTCCTTTAACAAATGTTTGAAGCGGGAAACATCCCCGTATGAGGGATTGATCGTGTAATAATCGGCAATATCATACCCGTCGTCCCGCAACGGCGAGGGATAAAAAGGCAACAGCCAGATGGCCGTCACGCCCAGGTCCTGCAGGTAATCCAGCTTGGTCATCAGGCCCTGGAAATCCCCCACCCCATCCGCGTCGCCATCGCAAAAAGCCTTGATATGCAGTTCGTATATGACCGCGTCTTTATACCAGTGTAACTCATCGTCAAGCATACCCAAACAATGGCAAATGCCATGCGCAGGCGCCCGGGGAAAGAATTCCCCACTATTCGCTCCGCAACGCGCTGACCGGATTCATCAACGCAGCGCGAACCGCCTGGAAGCTCACCGTCACTAACGTCACTACCAACGCCGCCGCACCCGCCCCCACAAACACCCACGGACTGATAGCGATCCGGTAGTCGTACTGCTGCAGCCACCCCCGCAAAAAATACAGACTCACCGGTGTGGCCACCACAACCCCAATCACCACCATCACCACAAAATCGGTTGACAACAACATCCACACCTGCCCCACCGAAGCCCCCAGCACCTTCCGCACACCAATCTCTTTGATCCGTTGCTCGGCGACATAGGCCGCGAGTCCAAACAATCCGAGACAGGAGATAAAGATCGCAAGAAACGCAAAGATGCCGGCCAGCTTACCGATCAGGGTCTCCAACCCGAACTTCGCTTCATAGCTTTTATCGACAAAGGCATAGAGATAAGGAAAGGAAGGATTGTATTTGGAAAAGATCCCCGATAACACAGAAATAGCTTTCGCCGTCGGCACCCCATCGGCAAGCCGATAGGTCATCACATACGACCAACCGGGGTCATAGATAAACATTGTCGGGATCGCCGGCGAAAAAGGCGAACCCATCAACGCATTCTTCACCACCCCGATCACCTTTACCCGCTTGGTCTCCGCCCAGGTGATGGTTTGTCCCAGCGGTTCCTTCAGCCGCATCCGTTTTACCGCAGCCTCATTCAAAACAACCGATAAGGTATCTGCCCCCAGGTTCGCGGTGAAATTCACCCCCGAAACCAAGCCCATACCCATCGTTTTGAAATAATCTCCGTCGGATACCGCCACCGTACACATCCCAAGCGTCTCACCGGGCATCTTCCCCGGCCAGGCATCGATATCGTCGTAAACGCCGTCTGTCGTCACCCGGCTATTCGATTTCGTTACGCTGGACACGACTCCGCTGCTCAGCATCTCTGCCTTCAGGGCCGCATAGTTCTTCTGAACATCCGGGCTGACATCGGACATAACAAGCCGTTGCAGGTTATACCCCATCGGCCGGTCCTTTGCATATTGGATCTGTTGATACACGACTACCGTAGCGATGATCAGCCCCACCGATGCGGCAAATTGCAAGGTCACCAATACCCGCCGCGGCCATGCAGCTCTGCGCCCCGCCTTCAAAGTTCCTTTCAATACTTTCGTCGGATTGAACCCGGAAAGATAAAACGCCGGCCGGCTCCCTGCCAACAGGCCCGTCAGCAAGATATAGACGATCATCACCGCCCAGAAAACAAGACTCGTATAGGGGATATGAACAGGGGCGCCCGTCAATTCATTAAAGAACGGCAACAACCCCTGCACCATCACCAGCGACAGCCCAAAGGCCAAAACCGTCAGCACGAGCGACTCGATCAGGAACTGCATCACCAGGTCCCTGCGCAACGATCCGGCCACCTTTCGGATCCCTACCTCCCGCGCCCGCTTTTCGCTTCGCGCCGTAGAAAGATTCACGAAATTGATGCCCGCGATCACCAGCACGAGCAATCCGATAACGGCAAATAAGCGGACCGTGTCGATATAGCCGCTGGTCGCAACGCCATCGACAAATCCACTGCGCAGATGCCAGTCCTTTAAGGGATGAAGAAAGACCTCGTATTTGTTCGTCCGGTAATCCTCGGGATCATATCGTTTGATCAATGGCCGCAATAAGGGCTCTACCTGTGCATACGAGACACCGGGCCGCAACCGGACAAAGGTTTGTACATTGTTATTGCCCCAGTGTTCCCCAAAGCCCGCCGATTCCCGGAAGAACTCGTAGGGAAGGACGTATTGAAAGCTCAGCGATGCATTCGGCGGCACATCCTTCAACACACCCGTTACGGTAAGATCATGATAGTTATCGATCCGCACGGTCTTCCCCATCGCATCGGCATTCCCGAACAACGCCTTCGCGGTCGACTCCGTCAGCACGATGGAATACCGGTCGGTCAACGCCCGCCCGGCACTCCCTTGAAGCAACGGATATTCAAAGGCATTCAGAAAATCAGCCCCCGCCATCAAACCCGGCAGATACACCTTGCTGGCCCCACTCACGAGCCCATGATAATTATTCCAATCGGTCTGTACCACATACTCCACACCCGGAACATCCTTCCTGATCACCTCCGCCAGAGGATAGCTCACCGAGGTCTGCGTCCCCACAACGCCGTTCGAGACGCTCCGATACTCGGCCTGGTAGACCCGCTTATAATTCGGCAGCCACCGGTCAAACGAATATTGGTACGACACCCAAAGGCCGATCAGCAACGCCACGGCCATTCCGGTCGCAAGACCCAAAATATTCAGCACACTGAAAACGCGATTATTGAGCAGCCCGCGCCAGGCGGTCTTGAAGTAGTTTTTAAACATGCAAAAATGCCCACGAACACAGTGCCGAACTCCCAACGGTATTTATATCAACAATTTATCGCAAAACCGCACCCTCCACCTGTCCGGTGGTGATACACCCGGTGTCCGCGCCGCCACAAAGCCGCCCCCCTTATTTCCCCCTCCACTGCACCCCCGCAAAATAGCTCGCCCGCACCTCCTGCCGCATCACCGTGATCCGGTCCGCCCGCTCTTGCCCCGGCAGGAACCCACTCGCAAGATCCGGGTTCGCCCGAAGCAGATCCACGGTGGTCGCGGTGCCAAACAGGTTATCCGTCTTCACAAACACCCTCCACCCATGCCCCAGCTCGCGCCCAAAGCTCGCATCCATCACCGTATACCCCCGCTGCCAGTAGTCCAACCCATACCATCCCGACACCGAATAGATCCTCCGCCCCGTATACATCGCCGACACCCGCGCGTCCCAACCCTTCGCCCGGTACATCAGGCTCAGGTTCCCAAGATGCGCCGACTGTCCCTGCAACGGCCGCGACTCCATCCGCGTCACCGTCACCAGGTCACTGGAAGCATCCCCCGGCACCGCCCTCGTCACAAACTTGGTGGCCTGCGTCAACCGCGAATAGGTATAGGTATACTGACCCTGTACACCCCACCGGCCAATATACCGGGTCGCCAACAACTCCCCGCCATAGTCATGCGCCGTCCCCGCATTGCGCATCTGCGCCGTCAGCTCTCCCGCAGGAGTATAGGACAATCCCTGACTCGGGAGCGGATACAGCTCGTCGTTGCCATTCAGCAAGGTTCGCTCGTAAGGGTCCCGCACCCGTTTATAAAAGATCCCAAGCTGCAGCTGGTCCAGCTCGCCGGGATACCATTCATAGCGCAGATCGAAATTGTCGGCATGCGAACGCCGCAGAAAAGGATTGCCCACCTCGCGGAAATCCTCGTATTGCAGGGAATAGAAGGTCACATCATAAAGCGCCGGCCGCGAAAGGCTCCGGAACCAACCCAGCCGCAATGCCTGCTTGTCCGTCAGCCGCCATTTCATCGCCACCGACGGCAGCCAGTCGTCATACCGGATACTCCCCTCTTTACCATAACTTACCGCAGGGTCCACCGACGACACAAAATGCTGCCGGGTATTCTCATACCGAAGCCCGACGGTCCAATCCGCCCGCTTCCCCTTCCATTGCAACGAAACATAACCCGCGCCAATGTCCTCGCCCGCATGATACGTATTGGGATTGTTGACCGCTCCCAGCGGATTTTGAGGACCGTCGCCATTTGCCCACACGGCATGATAAATGTCCGTGAACGGCTGTCCCTGGTTGGTCGTTATGGCGGGCTGGAAGATATAATTGTTGTAAAAATTATCCCGTTGCTTGTCCCGGTACATGCCACCCACACCGACGATCAACTGGTGATCCCGCACCCGGCGATGATAGTCGCCATGGACATAGGAGGAAAGATCCCGCTCCCGGTTTCGCAGCCAGCTGCGCGTCATCCCATCCAGCAGCAACGGGGTCTGCGTGACCGCCCCGCCCGGACCTTCCAGCCGGGCCGTACTCGCGGATAGCTCGCTCCAGTCGGGATAAAGCCCCGTCGCCACCGACCAGGCCGTAGCCCATCGCACAGTAAACGCAGCGCCAGGCCGGTCCTCTCCCCGCAGGCTGGCGCTGTACAAATGTTGAAGATGAACCCGGCTCCGGTCCGAAAGAGTGATCCGCCCCGTACCCGGTCCCGTCCTCCCAAGGCTGAGACTGGTATCCACACGGCTCCTGCTCTCGATATCCTGCTGGCTGGCATACAGCTGGTAAAAAGCGATCGAATGCCGGGGATTGAATACATAGTCCACCTTCGAATGAAGGCCCTCCCGGATAAGGGTAGACGAATACTGGCTGCGGTAAAGATCCGTCAATCCCGGCGTATTGTTCTCCCCCGGCTGGTTATTGGGCGGAATGAACCAACTGGACACACCTCTCTTGACGTCCTGGTAGTCGGCGGCGACCAGCACCCCCAACCGGCTTCGGACCCACCGCTGTCCCCACACAAGACTTCCCAGTATATCCGGCGCCGGATGCCGGTTATAAAAATTCAGATTAGCCTTGCTGAAATCGCCCGCCGTTGCCGAATAGCCGGCCCCATGCACCTCGTACGGACTCCGCCGCCGGACCACATGCCGGTCAAAGGCCAGGTACGACCCGTCAAAAAAGGTTTGATTGTACCCGCTCGTCAGCCGCAGCTTCAGCATCGGCTCCTCCGGCGCATTCCGCAACACCATATTCACCACCCCGCCGATCGCGTCGCCCTCCATATCGGGGCTTAAGTTCTTATACACCTCCACCCGTTGCACCAGGTCCGCAGGAAACATCGACAACGGAACATACCGGCTCCGGTCCCCCGGACTCGGGATCTTGATCCCATCCACCAGCGTATAGTTATAGCGCGGGTCCATCCCCCGGATGATCGTATGCTCCGACTGACCCGAATGATCCGTCGTCACCGAAAGCCCATTCACCCGGCGCGTGACATCGGCAATCGAAAGATCCGTGCTTCGCTCGATCGTCTCCTCCGGCACCACCTCCACGATCACCCCGGCAGCCTTCTGCAATCGCAAAGCATGACGCAACGATCCGGGATCCAGGTACCCCTTGATCGTCACCTCCGGCAGCGAATCTCCCTTTTGTCCCTTTACACCCCCAAAAACCAACAACAACGCCGCCAACCACAAATATCTAATGTTGATTCCCACTTCCATCACTTTGGAAAGCCCCGATATCCTTCCCCGGCGGAGTGATCTCCGTCACTCCAAACACCGCATCCTTCCTGACGGCAGCCGCAGGCGAGAATCCCGTAAACCCTTTGCCGAGAGCCGGCGATCCACTCGCAAGCCGGAAATTGAAGGAACCCACATAATCCGCCGCACTGAAATTGATGCCCGCCGCCGCAGGCAGCGGATAGTTCACGAATTTAGGCGGATTCGCTCCCGGCGTCGTAGCATTACCCCCGTTGATATCCGTGGCCTGCTGCACCGTGATAAAGCCCACCGGCAAAAATTGCGTCGTAAATTCAGCAAGGTCCCCATAATTGTAGGTATTGCCATACCGGATATTGGCCGTATCCGCAATCGGCACCGAACCACCGCCTCCGCGAATCCCAAGGCCATAAGCACAGTTGACAAGAAGGTTATTATAGGCGAGCCCCCTGCCGGCCTGCTCGAAATCTATCGAGCCGCCCTCGCCCGCCTTCGCCTGCCGGTAACCGGTCGTAATAACGGTGTTGTTATAACAGACCATGCTCGCCTGCGGCGAAAGCCCGCCGGCATTCGCCGCCTTGAACGCATTGCCCGTCCCACCGACGACAAGATTGTACCCGATATCCCCGACACTCCCACTCTTCACATTGACGCATTCCCCCGCCGTCAGCCCGATCTTCTCGAAAGTATTCCGGAAGATAGCATATTTCCCGCCCGCCGGCCGCAACATATCGTTGGCGCAGCCATACAGCCAGCTGTCCTCCACCACAAGACTGGCCGCCGGATTTTGAATAAAGACCCCATATCGTTTTGAACCGGGCTTGGGTCCGTTCAAGGGCGCCAACCCACCCGTATATTCAAGATGCGTCCACTTGATGACGATATCCCCCCCGCCGGCGCCACCCTGGATACCACCCCAATAACCCTTGAAGGCAGGATCGGTGGAAGGAGACTGCGGATCGTTCGCAGGGTTGCTCTTCAGCGAGGCGTCCGCCACCGTGAACCAGTTGGGCTTATCCTTGGTGCCCAGGCAGAGAAAGGTCCCGTTCACGATGATCCCCGGCGCATGGTCCTGCGTCCCGATAGCCCCGGCGCCCGTCGCTGGCCCAACCACCAATACGCTTACCCCGCTCTGCACCACCACGGTATCCCCGGAATTTATCGTCGCATCCGCATAAAGACTGCATAGATAATAGGTCTTGCCTGACTGTAAGGTCCCCTTGATGCTCCGGCCATTGCTGCCGTTCTTGGAGTTCAGGGTGTCCCCGGCCTGCACAAAGTCGCCGGCCCGAAACTGCTGATCGGAGATCGTCACATCCCCATCATGATGCTTGCCACAGGAAAAAAGCGACACCGCGCCCGCCAAAGCCATGACCACAAACCGAAATATCTTCATACCAAGTTGATTTAAAATGGGCCGTAAGATACATCCTCCCCCGATGCGGGGTATTAATTCTGTATTAAACCCTGTAGAAAAACTGGATTTTTTTCCACATAATGGGTCCTCCCTAGTTTTTTTACGTACAACTACTTGTTCGTGAGGTCGGAATTTTTGTATTTTTATCGGGATGGCGCGTGAAATATCCTTTTTAAGGCCGTCGGGACTACCCATCCTGGCTGTCATCCTCTTTTTATTCCATCCAACCTATGGGAGCCCTCCTCCCGACCCGGTGGGTCAGCGTCTCGCACTCCAACCGGTTTTCACCGCCCTTGAAGATAAAAAAGGCGCCGCCACCGCAGACGACCTCATCCACCGCCCCGGAGACTTCACGCCTCTCGCCTCCCTCCCGAAAGGGGATCCGGTCAGCTACTACTGGCTTCGCGCCACTATTCACACCGGTGACAGGAACGATCCGGGGAAGATCCTCTCCTTCAGCCACCTCACGTTCGTGGACGTCTATCTCTATAACGATACGTCGCTCATCACCCATCGGGCGGCCGGCGCCTTCCAGCCGGGAAGCAAATTTGCCGACGGCGACGGCCGGTTCTTCTGCTCACTGCCGCTGGAAAAGAACCACGCCTACACCTTGCTCATCCGGGTCCACCACACAAAATATTACCAGCCCCAATTCGACTTCGTACTCCAGCCCGCGCGGCAATTCTTCGCCTCCGCACATACAAAGGAATCCATCGACATCGCCCTCTTCGGCGCCATCTGTATCCTCTTCATATACGCTTTACTGTCCTGGATCGTCAGTCGCTTCCGGCCCTATCTCTGGTTGCTGCTTAGCATCGGCGGTATCGGCTGCTACGCGCTTAGCAACAACGGCTACTGGATCGAATGGTTTGCTCCCGAACACCCCGCCTCCGCCTGGCTCCTGAACCCCCATTTTCTCTACCTCGGCCTGTTGGGTCTCTACCTGCTGGTCGTCGACTTCTGGCAGCTGCGCACCGACTTCCCGAAAGTGTACGCCTGGATGCGCTGGGTACCCATCCTGCTGGTCCTCAGGTCCCTCTCGGCCTTCAGCATCGACTACTTTACGGGCAACTACTTTGTCTCGGGCCTGATCGATCGCGCAACCCATCCTTTTATGCTCCTCGTCGTCGGCTATACGCTATACATCTGCTGGCCCCGGCTAAACCCCGCCCGCCGGTATCTCGCCTATGGCCTCGTCCTGCTTTGCGTGTCGGGCCTCTACCTCACCATCGCCATCCTCGTAAGCAAAGAACAGTCGCTCAACACCGTGAGCACCGTCGGTAACTTCTTCAACATCGCCATCTTCCTCATTTTCGCAACAGGCCTGAAGGAAGAGATGCGCCGCCACGAGCTGGCCAAACAGGCGGCGCTGGAAGAGCTCAACCGCCTCCAGCAATACCAAAACACCATCCTCGAAAGACGCGTGGAAGAACGTACCGAAGCCCTCCGCGTCAGCAACAAACGCCTGCAGAATCAGAAATACCAGTTGGCCGAACGCAATACAAAGATCGAAACCCTCATCAACGAACTCCATCATCGCGTCAAGAACAACCTCCAGTTGCTCTACAGCCTCCTCAGCCTGCAATTACCCATCGTCAAGGACGGCGTCTCCCGCGATATCCTCAAAGGCAACATCGGCAAGATCAGGGCCATGATGCTCGTTAATGAAAAACTGTTCAATTTCGAGAAAGGCCGCAACATCGGCCTCTGCGAATTCATCACCGAGCTCGCCGTCCACCTGCAGAAAATTTACGACATCCGCGAACGAACCCGCATCCTGCAGGACATCCCCGCCGGCATCAGCCTCAGCGACAAACACACCCTCTCCTTTGGCCTCATACTCTCCGAGTTGTTCACCAACACCTTCAAGCACGCCTTCAGGGATCATCCCGATCCCTGTATAAGCGTACGCGCGATCCAGGTGAACGAACACCGGCTGGAATTCTACTACTCCGACAATGGGATCGGCATTCCCGCGGGTGATTCGACCGAAAAGTTCACGATGGGTATTCCCCTCATCAAGGACCTGACCCGCCAGATGAACGGACAAATGAGTATCTCCGGAGAAAAGGGATTACACTATTCTTTCACGATTCCAGTCTGAGAACCCAATGGTACGCATCCTTATCATCGAAGATGAGATCATCATCGCCCGCTTTATCGAACAGCAACTCCGGAACAATTTCAACTGCGAGACCCGCGTGGCCGTCAGCCGGTCCGAAGCAGAGACCGCCATGGCCGAAATGCTGCCCCACCTTCTGCTTTGTGATATCCAGCTCGAAGCGGAACTCTCCGGGATCCATCTGGTGACCAACCTCCGCCGCCGCTACGCCTTCGAGGTCATTTATATCACCTCCTACGAGACCAGGTCCATCATCGAAAAGGCGGCCGCCACCCAACCCGCCAATTATCTCATAAAACCCATCGACGATAGCCAGCTCTTCGCCGGCGTCCAGCTCGTCATCAGCCGCCTCAACGCCGAAGACCGCATCGGCAAACCCATGCTCCCCACAAGCACCCTTTTCTCCGAGACCGAACTCCGCATCCTCCGCCTCATCCGCGAGAAAAAGACGACCATGGAAATCGCCGAAACCCTCCATCTCAGCCGCTTTACCATAAAGAATCATCGGCACAACATCTGCCGCAAACTGGAGCTCGCCGACGAGAACAACGCGCTGCTGAAATGGGTGGTCCAGAACGGACACCTGCTCAAATGACTATTTTCCAAATACACCCGCCAAAAAGGTGGTCATCGCCTGCCAGCTCGCCGTATCGGCCTTGCCGTTATACGCAATAGGCATATGGAACTTCTCCCCCGTCGCTGTCGATGCAGGATTGGTAAAAGCATGCGTGGCGCTGTCATAACCGATAAAAGTATAATTCGCCCCGATCGAATCCATCTGTTTCTTGAATTTCGCCACATCCGCCGGCGAAACGAATTTGTCGGCATTGCCATGACAAACCAGGATCTTCGTGCGCAGCAGGTCCTTCCTCGCCGGCGTGCCGATCAGCGATCCATGAAAGCTTACAACGGCCTTCAGGTCGTCACCCAGCCGCGCCGTATTCAGCAGGACGCCGCCGCCAAAGCAATAACCGATCGCCCCGATATTCTCCGGGTCCACATTATCGTATTTCCGCAGCCGTGCAATGGCCGAGTCGATCCGTATCTTTGCCTTCATTGGGTTCATATAAAAAGGAGTTGCATACGCCTTG
Organism: Puia sp.; assembly: GCF_035546395.1. Lineage (GTDB taxonomy): Bacteria > Bacteroidota > Bacteroidia > Chitinophagales > Chitinophagaceae > Puia. The sequence continues at coordinate 281,817 of NZ_DASZXR010000005.1, forward strand.
GCGCTATCCGGGTTGTCGGCCACCTTGCCATCGCCATAAATATCCAGCGCCATCGCCACATAGCCCAGCTTCGCCAACATCCTCGCCCGCATCTTGGGATAATCGTTCAAGCCCCACCATTCGGGGATCACGATCACCGCGGGCCGCCTTCCCTTTACGGAGTCATTGTAGACGACAAAAGCATTCAGATTCGCCGAATCCGCCGGGAACGAAATGGTTTCTTCCTTGATACCGGATGAATCCGCGGCCGGAGCCGCCACAACCGGCTTCGCCTCTTGATTATTGCACGCAACGAAAACACCGGCCGACAGCAAAATGCCAAACAAAATTTTAAAATGTTTCATTGTTAACTATTTTTTGGTTGTAAACGCAAAAACAATACTGACGGATGCCTCTTACTCCGGCAGCGCAAACGCCACATACGAATCCCCCGATTTCTTATGCAATTTCCCTCCTCCACACGCAATCACCACGTATTGCCGCCCACCCGACGCATACACCGCCGGCGTCGCAAAACCCGCCGCGGGCAGATCGCCCTCCCAGAGCAATTGCCCCGTACGCTTGTTGAACGCCCGGATCTTCGCATCGCTCGTCGCCGCAATAAACAACACCCCGCCCGCCGTCACCACCGGCCCGCCATAATTTTCCGTCCCCGTATGGATACCCTTCGCCTTGAATTCCGGGTAGTCCCCCAGGGTATCCTTCCAGGCAATGGCGCCGGCATTCAGGTCGATCGCCGTCAGCGTCCCCCACGGCGGCGCCACCGCCGGGTAACCTTCCTTCGTCAGGAACTTATTGTAGCCCGTTGCCGCATATGGCAAGGTAAAGTAAGGATCTTCCGGTTTAGCGCCCGTATTCACGAACCGCTTTCCCAATTCATCTCCCTTCTCCAGCACATACGCCGCCAGCGCCTTCTTCTCTCCCTCGCTAAGCTGCTTAAAAGCCGGCATCATCCTCCGTCCCCCGGCAATCAACGTCACAAAAGACCCCGTCGTATATTTTTTATTAACCCCGACCAACGTCGGAAAATTTCCCCCACCCTGCCGGTTCGCCCCATGACAAACCGCACAGTTCGTCGCATACAAGGCCTTCGCCGCCGCCCCGACCGTCACAACTTTTCCCGTCGCCTCCTTGTCGTTCACCACCGCGTTGGCCTTTTTCGCATCGATCATGGTAAGCACCCACGGCATCTCGTTGGCATTGACATACAGCAATCCCGTCCCCGGATCATACGCCGGCCCGCCCCACTCGGCGCCCCCATCGAATCCCGGAAAAATAACCGTCCCCTGCCGCGTCGGCGGAAGGAACATCCGCCCCGTCCGATAACTGGCCAGCTGCCGCTTCAACGTATCCAGTGAAGAATCGGGAACCAGTCGGTTCAGATCCGCTTCGGTCAGCGATTGCCGCGCAAATACCGGCATCCCCGTCGGGTAAGGTTGCGTCGGCGACAGCTTTTCGCCCGGCAACGCAGAATCCGTCGGCACCGGCCGCTCTTCCACCGGCGACAACGGCTGCCCCGTCATCCGGTCCAGCAGGAATACAAACCCGCTCTTCGTCACCTGCGCCACCGCAGGAATAGGTTTCCCCTCTTTTATCACCGTCACCAGCACCGGCGCAGTGGGCGGATCCCGGTCCCAGATATCATGATGCACCGTTTGGAAATGCCAGAGCAGTTTGCCCGTGTTCGCATCCAGCGCCAGTACGCAATTGGCAAACAGATCGTCCCCTAGCCGTTTCCCGCCATAGAAATCATAAGAAGCCGACCCCACCGGGGCAAACAGCATCCCCCGTTGTTGGTCGAGACTGAACCCCGACCAGCTATTCACCCCACCGATATGCCGGTACGCCGCCGTATCCATCCAACTCTCATAACCCTTCTCCCCCGGGTAAGGAATGGTATGGAAGATCCATCGCAACTTCCCCGTATGCACGTCATAGGCCCGGATATGCCCCGGCGCAGCCGCCGCCTCCTCCGCCACCCGGTCCCCGATAATGATCATGTCTTTATAGATCATCCCCGGCGTCGTCGACGCGACGAAAAGATCGCCCACATCCCGTCCCAGGTCATGATGAAGATCGATCCGCCCGCCCTCCCCAAATCCCATCGCCGGCTTCCCCGTCTGCGCATCGATACAATACAGCCAGGATCCAGCCCCATAAAAAAGGCGCTGATCCCTCCCGCTGTCGGCCGTATAAAAAGCCACTCCCCGGCAAGCGTTGATAGCAATCTTAGGCGTATCCCCATCCACCGGCGCGATCGGATCGAATACCCACTTCGCCTTCCCCGTCGCCGCATCCAACGCAAACAGCCGCAATTTCGGGCTCACCCCATACAACACCCCTTCGATCACCAACGGATTCACCTGGATCTGCGAAAGGCTATCCCCATCCCCCGTATGATATTCCCACGCCGGTTGCAGCTTCGCAACATTGGCCGTATCGATCAGGCTCAACGCAGAATAATGGATATTTTCCGGCCCCCCGCCATAAACAGCCCAGGAAACATTCCCTTCCTTCGAAGAATGACAGCCCGTAAGCAAAAGCAATAAAAGGCAACGACGCATAATTATGTTTTGTGCCGGGAATATACACAAAAGCGCCGAAGGCGCAACCGGACATCGTCCGTATCATATCCGTACACCTCAAAAGGGCCATGCCGTCTAAATCCCTGACGTCCAGGCGAACACAAAATGGCACAAATGCTGTTGCACACCCGGAATGCGACACTGTTTCCTCACTGCCATCACCATCGTCCTCTTCAGCTGGCCCTCCCTCTGTCCTGCCCAGTCAACCATCCATGACTCGCTATATTCCTCCGCCCTGCAGGAAGAAAGGCACATCGACATCATTCTTCCCAAAGACTACGACCCGGCAAAACCCGAAAGATACGAGGTCCTCTATTGTCTGGAAGGCATCTCCGACTTTGTAACAACGGAATACAATTATCTGTGCGGCGAAGGCTTCATCCCCCAATTGATCCTGGTAGGCGTCCTGAATACCCAAAAAAACGGCATGTCCAACCGCGACCGGGACTTTACCCCAACGCACACGGACGGCGAGACCGGCGGCGCCGATAAATACCTGGCCTGGCTCAAGGACGATCTGCTCCCCTACATGCAAAAACACTACCTGGTAAAAAGGAGCGGCCACACCCTTTATGGCGGGTCCCTGAGTGGCCTGATGGCAGTATACACGTTCCTGAAAGAGCCAACCCTCTTCACCTCATATATCGCCGTCGACCCCAGTCTCTGGTGGGACAACTTCTGGCCCGTGCAATATGCCACCAAACGATTCCCCGGCTTCAGCAGCCTGCACAACACGCTCTGGCTCGCGGGCCGCGAGGGAAGCGCATTTCAATATATGGGCGTCGAAAAAATGGACTCCCTCTTATCCCGTCAGGCCCCCAGGGGCCTCGTATGGCGGCGCCGTCTCTACGACAATGAAACCCACTATTCCACCCAGTTCAAAGGTCTCTGGGACGGGCTTAAATTCTCATACGGGGGATTTTACGCTTCCAAAGGTGGCTATCCGACCTCCCGGGAGATCGCTATAAAACCGTCGCGCGGACTCGTCGTCAAAGACAAACCAATTCCCCTCACCTGCTACAATCTCGCCGACAGCCCCTACATCCGCTATACCGTCGACGGCTCCGAACCAACAGCAACATCTCCCTCTCTGGCAGGGGAACAAACAAGGATCAGCATCTCCAAAACCGGCTGGGTCCGCTTCCGCTCCTTCTGCGTCCGCGACGAATATAGCAGGACCGACAGCGCTTACTTCGAGGTCGGCGAGGTCATAAAGCCCGTTTCAAAGCCCGCGGGCGTCCAGCCCGGCGGCCTCCAATATTCGATATATGAAGGCAGCTGGGATTCCCTCCCCTATCACTCCCGCCTGGCGGCTACCCGCAAAGGTCGCGGCGGATTCGACTTCTCTGCCTTCCCCTCCACCGGCTACCTCGCCGCGTTCGAAGGATATATCTACATCGACAAACCGGGATACTACATCCTGGAGAACGGCGGGAAACAATTCAGGGTGACGATCGGCGGCCGCCACATCCTCGGCAACCACATCGGACCCGGCGGGGAATCATACATGGTACCCCTCGCAAAAGGTTTCTATCCCCTACAGGTCGAATACCTGCATGCGACAAACGGAAATGGTCCGGAGCCTTTATATATCAAACCGGAAGACATTGATGATTCCCCCGTTCCCGCTAACATCTTATACAGCCAAATCCAACAATGATCAATTATGTTTAGCAACTATATCCTCACGACACTCCGCAGCCTGCGCAACAAACCCACCTATAGCCTGCTGAACATGGCCGGCCTCGCCCTCGGTATCGCCTGCGCAACCCTCATTTTCCTATGGGTGGAAGACGAGGTCACCTGGGATCATTCCGTCGCCGATAGCAAACATATCTACTGGACCCGCCTCAACATGCCCTACAACGGCACGATCACCAGTTTCGACAACGTCCCCGGCGTCATGGCGCCGGAAGCGATAAAGACGATTCCCGGCATCCGCTATGCGGTCCGGCTTACCAATAACGAACGCCGGCTCTTCACCGTCGGCGAAAAGCTGATCTATGAAAATGGAACCTTCGCCGACTCCAGCTATTTCCAATTGTTGAAAATACCCTTCCTCAAGGGCAACCCATCCGGCTGTCTCCGGCTAAAGCATTCCATCGTCCTCACGGAGTCCACCGCCCGCAAATTCTTCGGCGACACCGACCCCATGGGCAAAACCTTGTTGATGGGCAATAGCATCAACTACACGGTCACCGGCATCGTCCCCGATTTTCCTGAGAATGTCACGCTTCATTTCAACTGGCTCGCTGCATGGGAAGACTATACCGATGAACTGTCATGGCTCACCACCTGGGGTAGCTTCGGCCGCCCGATGATCCTCGAGCTCGAACCGGGCGCCGATCCCAATTCCATCGCCAATAAGCTCACGGCCATCATCCGTCCGAAGGACATGGCCTATGCCAGGGTAAACATGCTCCTCTGGCCGATGAAGGACTGGCATCTCTACAACCATTTCGTCAACGGGAAACAGGACGGCGGATCGATAAAATTCGTACGGCTGTTCTCGCTCATCGCTTCGATCATCCTCTTTATCGCCTGCATCAACTTCATGAACCTCGCCACCGCCCGCGCCGGCCAACGCGCGAGGGAGGTCGGCGTACGTAAGACCCTTGGCGCGCTGAAACAATCGCTCATCAGCCGGTTTATTGCCGAATCCCTCCTGCTGGCCTTTCTTTCCGTCATCGGGGCCGTTCTGCTCGTAGTCCTTGCCCTGCCCGCATTCAACGACCTCGTGGGCAAAGAGCTCGTTTTCCACCCCTTCACCACCAGTCATCTTATCGGCTTAGTCACCATCGGTATCGGCTGCGGCTTGCTTTCCGGCAGCTATCCCGCCTTCTACCTCTCGTCCTTTAACCCGGTCACCGTGCTGAAAGGATTGAAGGTCCACGCAAGGGGCGGCGCCGGATTCATCCGGAAGACCCTCGTCACCACCCAATTCGTCGTTTCCGTAGCGCTTATCATCTGCACGATCATCATCTACCAGCAGGTTCGATATGTGAAGGACCGCGACCTCGGCTTCGAAAAACAGAACCTTCTCTATCTCGACGTCCAGGGAAAAATGGCCGAACACTTCGACGGCATCCGCAACCATTTAATGGCCACCGGCGTCCTCGACAACGTGGCGCTAAGCTTCAGCCCGCCGCTGCAGATGTGGAGCGGAACCGACAACCAGCACTTCATCTGGGAAGGCGATGATATGAACAGCAAGGAATTCATCACCAGGACCATCGTCACACCCGGGTTCATAGCCACCAGCGGGTTGAAGATCGTAGCAGGCCGGGACTTCTATCCCAATGCCGCCGTCGACAGCACCTCGGTGATCATCAACGAAAGCCTCGCCACGCTCATGGGCAAAGCCGGTAAGGCCGGCAATCAGGTCATCATGTTCGACGGACAAAACCGCGTGCCCGCCACCATCGTCGGCATTGTGAACAATTTTGTCTATAACGACATGTATGCCAAGCCTGCGCCCATGTATATGACCTGCAATCCCAAAGATTTTTCGTACTGCCATAGCATCGACATGCGCCTCCGTAAAGGCACAACCGCCTCCGATGCCATCGCAAAGATCACCGCCGTCATAAAGGCCGACAACCCCGGCTATCCCGTCGAGGTCAAATTCGCCGACGAACAGTATGACCGCCTCTTCAGGGACGAGAGCCGCATCGGCAAACTCGCCGGCCTCTTCGCCAGCCTCGCCATTCTCATCTCCTGCCTCGGTCTCTTCGGCCTCGCCGCCTACACCGCCGAACAGCGCACCAAGGAGCTCGGCATCCGCAAGGTCCTCGGCGCCTCCGTCCCAGGCCTCACCGGCCTCCTCTCCCGCGAGTTCCTCCAGCTCGTCGGACTAAGCTGTCTCATCGCCTTCCCCCTCGCAGCCTGGACTATGAACGGCTGGCTCGCCTCCTATGCCTACCGCACTCCCATCCACTGGTGGGTCTTCGCCGCCGCCGGCCTCGGCGCCCTCGGCATCGCCCTGCTCACCGTCTCCTTCCAGGCCGTCCGCGCAGCCCTCGCCAATCCCGTAAAAACGCTCCGGTCGGAATGACAATCAATCATTTTCCATACTCATAAATCGATACAGAGTTCATCCGTCGTAAACAGATCCAGCTTGTACGCAACGATCCGGTCCACTTCGGCCCACCGCACCACCGCCGTCCCCGTCTCAAAAGGATAGCTGAACCCCTGCTCATCGTAATCGAACGACCCGATCTCCCCCTGCAATCGCTGCCAGCGCAGCCTTGCCTCCGCCTCCGACCGCTTCGGACGCCAACCAAACAGCGACAATATAGATCCTAAGTACCGTTTCATGTTCCGTTTTTATCCCACCTGGGAAATCCAGTTCGCCGCCACGCCGGCCCGTTCCCGTAATAAAAGATTCAGTTGCCCGACATGATGCTGCACATGCCTGAAATTATAGAAAAAGATCTCCAACACACTGTAGTCCACCACCAACGAAGCACAAAGGCCGTGCATTTCCACCTCCTCCTCATCGATCCAGCGCGCCGCCAGTTTCTCCTCCGACGCCGTCAGGATCACCCGCCGGCATTTCTCGCGGATCGACGATAAATAATGGACAACCTCCTCTTTTGTACATCGCCGGTCTGGAAGCACATCGTCCACCGCTCCCGGCGGCAAATCTTCCATATCCCCCAGCGTATACGGCAACTCCGGACGAAAATCCCTGGCCGGATAGCTAAGATAATAGTCCAGGAAGATCACTGTGTGATACACCAGGTAAAATACCTTCGGGTCCCCGTTCCATACATCGTCAGGGCAACGGACGACAATATTGGTCAGCATATCGATCGCCGCCCCGAAATTCTTCCATAAGCAGTCAGTGAACGCTTTGTTCATCGTAAATAAGGTTTTATATAGCAAAAATAGCCCCCCTGCGCCAAAGTCTAATAAAAGACAATTTTATCTTTTATTAACGCCGAAACCTGTATCTTTGCCCCAGCAAACACATCCACGATGGCAGATATCCAGTCCGAATCAGATATAAAATTGCTCGTCGACAGCTTCTATGGAAAAGTAAGGAAAGACGATCTTCTCGGCCCCATCTTCCAGGAACACATCGGCGACCACTGGGACAAGCACCTCGAGACCATGTACAAATTCTGGGGCATGGCCCTCTTTGCCCAAAGCGGCTACTCCGGCAACCCGCTCTCCAAACACCTGGCCCTCCCCATCGAACAGGCCCACTTCAACCGCTGGCTGCATCTTTTCTTCACCACCCTGAACGAACACTTCGACGGCCCCGTCGCCGGCGAGGCCATGAAAAAGGCCGGGCTCATCGCCCGCACCTTCCTCACCCGGATCATGGCTTTTCAATCCGGCCAACCCACCCTCTTTCCCGCCCCGCCGCGATCGGATAATTAGCGGATTTCTACCAGGGATTTTGTAAGTTTAGCCGACTAAACTTTACGCATGAGAAAACACCGGCAACTTTGGGGCGTCATTATCCTTGCAACGCTGATGCTCCAGGCCCGCGCCCAAAAAGAACCCATAAAGGTCACCGACCTCCTGAAGATCAGAACCGTCGGCGAGGTTCGGCTCAATAAGGAAGGCACAAAAGCCGTCTTCACCCTCACCTCTATCGAGCCGGAGACAGATCCGAAAGCATCCAAATGGGACTACAAATACGTCACCCAACTCTACCTCGTCCCCACCGATGCCTCCGCCGGCCCCCGCCCTCTCACTACAAGGGAAAGCGCCACCCAGCCCGCCTGGAGTCCCGATGGACGCCAGTTGGCCTTCGTACGCAACACCGACGGCAAGCCACAGATCTTCCTGCTCAACCTCGACGGTGGCGGTGAACCGCAACAGCTCACCCACTTTCATTATGGCGCCTCCTCGCCAAAATGGTCACCCGACGGCAAAGAGATCCTCTTCTCCGCCCGCATCGGCCTCAAAGATCTCCTGAAAGATTCGATCCTCAATCCCGCCCACAGCCATCCTGCATGGCCCATGGAACAAGCCGGTATCGCCAAAGTCGCCAACTCCTCCGTCGCCAAACCGAATCCCGACGGCACCCTCGACGAGATCAGGGCCTACCTCGACAACGACGCCACCGACCGGAAGGCCAAAGTCGTCACAAAGCTCAATTTCCAGGACGAGATGGAAGTCAACCCCGACATGACCTTCACCCAATGGTTCGTCCAAAAAGTGCAACAATCGCCAATAACCCCAACCGCCGTCACCACCGGCTTCTACAACTACAACAACGTCGACTATACACCCGACGGCGCAAAGCTCATCATCGTCGCCCATCTCGACTCCACCGAACACCCCGACCGCGCCCTCGAAAGCGAAATATTCATCGCCGACCGCGACGGCTCCCATCTCAAAAAACTCCTCGGCGAAAAGGATAAGGTCTTCAACAATCCCCGCGTCAGCCCCGACGGCAAGCTCCTCGCCTACACGGTAAGCCCCACCTCCTTCGTCTCCGTGCCGCAGCTATACATCACGCCGCTCGCAAACCTCATCGCCGCCAACGCAACCGCCGCCAACGCAACCGCAACAAACGCAACCGCAACAAGCACAGCCGCAACCCCCACCCTCATCCCCTTCGATCGCGCCGCCGGCGGCTTCACCTGGACAGCTGACAACCAATACCTCTATTTCACCGCCCAATCCAACGGCGGCGCACCCCTCTACCGCGCCAATGTTTCAACAAAAAAGATCGACCAACTCTCCGACTACAATAGCGGCACACTCAATTTCGATCTGCAGGGAAACCACCTCGTCTTCTCGAGAACCGAATTATCCGACCCCTCCGAGCTCCTCACCGCCAACGCCCATATGCAAAACACAAAGCTCCTGACCGCCTTCAACGGCGAATGGCTGGAACATCGCGCCCTCTCGCAACCCGAAAAGCACTCCTTCAAAAACAACATCGGTGAGACCATCGAGTATTGGGTAATGAAGCCCATCGGCTATACCCCCGGCCGGCAATACCCGCTGTTATTGGACATCCACGGCGGCCCGTCGGCCATGTGGGGGCCGGGTGAAGCAAGCATGTGGCTCGAGTTCCAGTTCTTTTGCGCGAAGGGGTATGGCGTCGTCTATTGCAACCCCCGCGGCTCCGGCGGCTATGGCCTCGACTTTCTCCGCGCCAACGTCAAAGATTGGGGAACAGGGCCAACCAGCGACGTCCTCACCGCTCTCGACAAGGCAGTCGCCGAAGGCTGGGCCGACACCGGCAAACTCGTCGTCAGCGGCGGCTCCTATGCCGGCTATCTCACCGCATGGATTGTCGGTCATGACCATCGGTTCAAAGCCGCCTGCGCCCAGCGAGGCGTCTACGACCTCGCGACCTTCTTCGGCGAAGGCAACGCCTGGCGCCTCGTGCCAAACTATTTCGGCGGCTATCCCTGGGAACCCGAAACAAAAGCGATCCTCCAAGAAGAATCACCCATCACGTATGTCGCCGGCATTACCACACCGCTGATCATCTTTCACGGTGAGAATGATCGCCGCACCGGCTTCGTACAGGGAGAAATGTTGTATCGGAGCCTGAAAGTATTAGGCCGCCCCGTCGAATACGTCCGTCATCCCGGCGCTACCCATGAGATCACCCGCAGCGGCGACAACCGCCAGCGCATCGACCAGATGCTCCGAACCTGGGAGTTCTTCGAGCGTTATATCCAACATTGAGACGACAAACCCCAGTTCCTCCTTCTCGGCTGGCGCTTCGACCCCACCGCCCAATTCGCCTACCTCGACCAACAGCTCCATGAAAACCTGGACAGCCGAAAGATCCAGGACTTACTCGGAAAATAACCAGAAACCCCAATCACCCCGACAAACTCACACAACCACTTAAAAATCAACCAACAACAAAATTCCCTCCGCGCGCGATGCGCGCACCTTCGGCCCGCCCCCGCGCCCATAACGGCATTATAACTGAATGGCATACAATAGTATGCCATTCAGTCGTTACTATTGTACCCGAAAAACCACCCGACGCGGTTACAAATTCCCACTTAGAATTGACTATATAATGAAAGCCGAGGTAACATATACTGATGCGGAGTTGATCGAAGCCATCAGTGAAGGCACGGACCTGAACCGGGCGATCCAGTTCATCTACCGTCAGCATGCCGAGGCGACAAGCTCTTTTATAAGACACTATGGAGGCAACGAACAGGACGCCGACGATATCTTCCAGGATGCCGTCGTCGCTTTTATCGATGTCGTAAAAAAGGGGAAATTCCGGATGGAATCCAACGTTCGGACCTTCCTTGCGTCCATAGCAAAGAATTGCTGGTTCAACGAACTGAAGAAACGGGAACGCGCAGGGCATCGTAACAAACAGTTCGAGATGAGCCGGCCCCAGGATGAGCCCGATGTCGCAGAGCACATCAACGAACTCGAGCGAAAGAAACAGCTCCGCGACCTGGTAGATGGCCTGGGAGAATCTTGCCGAAAAATTCTCCTGCTCTTCTACTACGAGAACATGACGATGAGAGAGATCCTCTACCACCTGCCGTATGAGAACGAACAGGTAGTAAGGAACAAAAAATACAAATGCCTACAGCAACTGACAGCGCTTATTAAAGATAATCCTGCCGTTGCACGGCAAATGCAGGAAATCATTAAATAGCCTATATCTATGACACCCGAACAAAAAAATGTGCTGATCGATCACCTCGATGAATCCCTCCGGGGCAAGGCCACGGCCACCCTCGAAGACATCATCGGCAACGATCCCGAAGGGGAAAAAGAATGGAACTACCTCCGTCTGGCAGTTGACGCAGTAAGGGAAGCCGGGTTATACCAGGAGGTCTCCGCCGCAAGGACCGCATGGAAAGCAGAGTCGGGGATCGCCGCAAAAAGCGCAACCGCAAAAAGCGCCACAGAGACAACCACCGCAGCAGCAACAAATACGACCGCAAAGGTACGTAGCCTCTATCGCGTAAGTCTCCGCGCAGCCGCCGTCATCCTCATCATCACTGCCAGCACAGCCGTCTATAGATATCTCTCGGTAAGCTCCGGGTCATTGTATGAACGCTATTACAGCGGTTACAATCTGAGCACCACCCGCGGCGCCGGCGATACCGATCCGGTGATGGAGGCCTACCATGCAAAGGACTGGACCGCCGTCCGCCGGCTGGCCGCCACAGCAAAGAACCGGACCAATCAAACGGACTTCCTCGCCGGCATGGCCTGTCTCGAACAAAAGCAGTATGACGAGGCGATCAGCCACTTCGAACAGATCATCGCAGTCAACACCCATGCCGGCACTGACCTCTATCAGGATGAAGCGGAATACTACCTCGCCATCAGCTGGCTGGCTCACCGCAACGTCAACGAAGCCATGCCGATCCTCGAAAAGATCCGGGCCGATCAGCACCATAAATACCATGAAAAGGTCGAAAAGATGTCCTTCTTTGATCTGAGGCTCGCTCAATACAAAGAAAATAAATAGTCCCAAAGCAGTCCCCCGGCGGCGGCGATCAACGCCGCCGCTTTTTTTTCATCCCATCACACCCGCCGCCTTTTCAAAAAGAGCACAATCCCCCCCGCTCCCATTACCGCCAGTCCGATCACCACCCACAGCACCCAACCCCTTCGGGAATACAACGCTCCACTATCCCCCGTCAGCACCAGGTGCGCCCAGAACGACGGGCTCTTGTCTATCGCATCGCTCTTCAGATAATCGAGCTTTGCGAGCTGCAGCGCCCTCGCCTTCGTCTCTCCCTCCCGCAAATGCGCATAAAATCGTTTGAGGATCAGCGACGTCGCCTGGTCATCCGCTTTCCAAAGACTGTTGATCGTGCTGCCGCAACCCGCGTACGCGAATGCCCGAGCAAGGCTGATAACGCCCTCCTGTGGCACGACTTCCCCCTGCCCGGTCTCACAGGCACTGATGATCACCAGTCTCGTTGGCTGCAAATTCAACCCGTACAGCTCCTCGAGATACAAACGGTTGTCGATCGTTCGCCCCTTCCCCGGATAAAAGGCTATAAAACTTCCCGCCGCATTGTCCATCGACGACACGGCATGCGTCGCCAGGTGTACGATCGGGTATTGATTCACCGTCGCCAGGAATCGCTCCTTCGTCGCCTGCCCATCCAGCCATTGTAAGCCCGGCAACCCGGCAATCTCTTCCTTCGAGGCCGGCAGCCGCTGAAAAACATCGGCCCCGCGGTCTCCAAAAGGCGCAAACGAGAGTACTCCCGAACCGACACTCTTCCCCGATGAAGGTTCACCGCTCAGCAGCCGAGAGGAGAACCGGTAGCTGATCGTCGTCGTTTCCACCAGCCATTGGTTCCCCGTGGCATCCGCATACAACGACTCGAAGGGTAGCAACGCAAACACCCCATCGGGCACGATCACCCACTCCGTCCGTCCACCCGCAGCCTCCTGGATAGGCTTCACAAGCGCAGCAAACAACCGCTGTCCAACAGCCCCACCGTTAAACCGCCCACCACTGCCCGTGGCCTTCAGCTTTTCCAGCCAGGCTTCCACATCCCGCTCCAACCGCGCCAGTGAATCCACTGCCACATGCCGCAACCCATCCCGCGTCACAACGAATACATGCAAGACCCCTCCGGCGGCATAAAGACTAACCAGGGCCTGGTTCCGTCCCAATTCACCCTGCAGGTCCCGGATACCCGGACTGGCATCGCCGTATTTGACCCGGTAATATTCTCCATCCTGCTCCAGCGCTTTTTGCAACCGCAGCAGCTCGATCTCGTCGCCCTCCTTCTCCCGCGTGATCGCCGCCAGCTCGCTGCTGTCGGTCACCCCCTCACTCCGCACATTCAGCCGCGCGATGCGATATTTGTAGTTGTCGACCTGCCCCAGCAAACCCTTCGCCTCCGGCGCCCCCATAAAGGCCTTCTCCTCGAGATTGGCCGTGATCACCGAGGCCTTGCTGCGCTCGCCGATCAGGAAGGCCTGCTCCAGGTAGTCGCCGCCCGGATGCCGCCGGTCCAGCTCAAGACATACCGCCAAAGCCTCGGCATAGACGATCCCGCTGTTCTTTTTCAGAAACAGCTTCGCCTCATCCGTCGCATAGCTCCGCTCGATATATCGCAAAAGCGACAAGGCCGCCGAATACGTAGCATAAGACGCTTCCAGGTTCTTCTCACCATTATGCAACTCCGCCTTCCGCACCAGCGCATCAAACAATCTATAATAAGCAAACGCCCCGCTAAACCCCACCGGGTTCCCATACGCATCGCGCTTGTTAAAGTTCCCCGCGAACAGATCAATGGCCCGCTGCACCTCCTTCAGCGCTCCCCCAACATCCCCCCGCCGACTCAGCTCCTCCGACCCATAAAAAGCATTAAGCCCAAGATCCAGCGGTCCGATCTTCCCCGACCCCGCAGAAGGTCCCAACTCACGCAACCGCGATAAATACCACCGGCAGCTGTCGGGCCGGTTCAGTCGCAGCTCCGCATTCGCCATCTCGTTCAACACCCTCGGGATCTCCCGCAGGCTCACCCGGCGAAACCAGGCCAGCGCCGACGGATAATCCTCCATCCCCGCATAAGCCCGACCCATATTCTCATAGACATAGTCTCGCAAAGGCCGGTAACCAAGCAACTGCCGGTAAATGGCCAGCGCATCCTCATATTGCCCCACCCGGAACGAAGCCGTTGCAATATTGATCTGCAGACTCACCGCCGCCGCCGTATCATACGTCTTCCCACCCCGCACCAGCTCAAGCGCATGATCGAAATAGTTACGGCCCTGCCGGAAATTCCCGTTGTCGCAGTAGAGCGCGCCGAGGGTATTGTATAAGCGGACACTGTTATCCCGGTCGTTGAACCGGCCCGCCAGCGACTCCGCCCGTAACAGAAAATAACTCGCCGAGTCAAACCGGTCCAGGTTGTAGTAGACCGTCCCCACATACACCTGCGTCACAAAGACAAGGCTGTCGTCCGCGGGCCGGTACCCCAGCACCCCGCAATAGGCCGTCCTCGCGCGAGCATAATCGCCCCCGGCATCCAACAAAATGCCCCTCTTCAACAAGGCCACCGTCAACAACGTGTCCCCACGAGCCCCTGCCTTCTCTAACTCATTGACCACCGCCGTAAACCCAGCCAGCGCCAGGCTATCCGTCACCCGCGTCGACCGGTCCAAATGAAAAAGGCTGTCCGCACGCCGGTAGCGCACAAGCAGCCTGTCCCCCACGGGTCCGCCAGGACCCGCCAAAACAGATCCAAACAGCAACAGCCCCAAAAACAATAAAGCAACCCTTCCCATGTACCCACAAAGAAAAGCGAAGGATGTCAATCCTTCGCCTCGCAACCCAAAAATATTGTCAAATCGTTAATTAAACCTCGTCATGATCACCAGCGGCGGCCGCGGACTCGCCGAAGTCGAGATCACATGCCCCGCCAGCACATTGTCCAGCGCATTCACGATCCCGCCCAACAGGGCCCCGCTGATCAGTGATTTCTTATTGTAATACTGCAGCTGCACCTGGATATTCTGCAAGGCATTATTGCTGCCGTAATTGATCTTATAGTAGATGGTGGTGGTCACCGTAGCTCCGTCCACCGGGATCAGCCCAAAGGCCCCGCCAAGACCCAACAACGTCCCATTAAGCGTCTTCTGCAGGTCGATCACACCCGTATTCTTATCCACGATCACCTTCTGGGCCGCCGCCGATCCGGTCACGTCGAAGGTACAACCCCCATTGGCGCACACCGAAGGCAGATACGGGTTCGCCTCGAAATAAGGCGCCGCCGCCGTCGCCCCATTCTCAAACACATACACGCTGTCAAAATAGGCTGCACCGCCAATGATCAGCTGCTGAAGACAGGTATCCGTCGTCCCCGCTTTCACAAAACCGAGGATATAACGCATACCGGTCTGGCTCTGCGTAATATTGATGGCGCCCGAATTCTGGTCCAGCACCATGCCCACCGGCCAGGCAAAATATTTACCAGGCCCCGGATCATTCACCGGGTGAACGATATAGTCGCCACTGGCAGGCTGTTGATAGATCAGCGTGTCTCCATAAATAGGCAACGCCGGACAAGCAGGCGCAGTAGGCGCGGCGGGAACAGCCGGCGTACTCGGATTACTCGGCGTGCTCGGATTACTCGGAGCACTCGGGTTATTCCCATTAAGACTGTCAACCGTATGTTGAGGAAAGGGTGGCGTTGGAACCACCGTCGTATCCGACTTCGCAACCGGCTTCGTCGTGTCCGCCGGCTTAGTCGCTACTGAATCATGCTTATGCGCCGCAGAATCATACCTGGGCGGACCGTTCCGCGCCCCAAGAAGGGACCGCAGATTCGGATCTTCCGGCGCAGCCTTCTGACAGGCATAAAATGCGACGGCAAGGAGGATAGCAATCAACGGAATGGTCTTCATAAGTAGGTTTTTTTAAATAGGGGTTTACGCTTAACAAAATACGAATAATTCCCGGTTTGTCTAAGTATTGGTAACCACCGGGTGCCGATTCGTAACCACCCGGGATCAAAGATTTTCAATTAACTGACAACCAATCGATTAAAAAAAACACAAAACCAAAGGTTACACCCCCCACTCCAGCTCGTACCAATAGATGCAGTATCCTCCAATATCCGTTATTGAATCACATTGATAACGCTAAATCCGCCCTTATGCCCATCGAAGAATCCATCCGGGAAATGGAAGGCAAGATTTCCCTCCTCGACAACCGGAAATTTATCGGCCTAATCAGCCTCGTCAGTATTTATTCGATCACCTGGCTCGGCTTCCTTACACACCTCATCCTAAAGTCCGGAGGCTTCTGACCCGCAAAGTAAGCTGACCCAAATCGTCGTCAAGCCGGAAGCCTGCCTGGCATCCATGTGAGAAAGGCCATCGCCCCGTTGAACACAAACAGGTAGGCCGGAAACAACACGTAGAGCCAATCATGCCCCACGCAGATGATCAATGCAAGGGTCGACGAAACCACACCCAACACCCAGGCCAGCGAACGCTCCGACATCGGGTCCCGCCAGGCCTTGACCACCGTCGGCACCGCAAGGACGGCATCGGCGCAAATGGCAAACACCGTCGTGATCCAGGGATTGCCCGACCATAGATACATCGCCACACACCCCGCACTCCAGACCACATATTGCCAGTCCTTTCGCTCCAGCGAATAGTTCCGCGTAGCCAGCGCCGTCATCCCGATCGTCAGACAACCCACCGTCGAGAAAAGCACGCTCGTCATGCTCCACTGCCAACCCTTTCCAACCACCTGCGACACCACACTCGTCCCCATCAGAAAGGCCCAGCCCGTCCACGAAAGCACGCTCGGCCTCACCTTCTTCGTGATCGTGTTGATCAGGTAGATCACCTGCGCACTGCCGATAATAATGCCCGCCGCCAAACCAAAGATTTTCTCCATGGCAGCAAGATACCGCTTAAATGGCGATCCCAACGGAGCATCCCGCAAATGGACCTACCGCGGCCCATCCGCAACCATGATCAGAAGCACGATAAATCCAATGAGAAACGCACACACAAGAAAAGTGATCAGATAGATCATCACCGCAGCCGGCCTGCCACGCTTCCTTACACGCCGGTATACCGCGTTGGCGATAAAGTAGGCGGCCAACACAACAAGCCCGACACCGGCAAGAAAAATAAGATAGTCCATCTTGGCAGGCACTGGAGAGGTACCCAACCAAATATAAAAAAATAGAAAAAAATCACCAAATCTTACCCCTTGGTAATCAACCCGACCGTATTGCCGCCCGGATCGCGGAACCACGCAAACTTCTTCCCGTCGGGCAACGGCACCGGCCCGATCACCCTCTTGCCACCGGCCCCTTCTATCTGCACCCGATCTCAAAATGAACCACAGGATTCCCCATAATAGTATTTTATCCTAAGATAACTATATTTACAAGGACCAAAACGGACAGCCTGCAAAGAATCATGTTGCCAAAAAGTATATTCGTCAAAAAAATCAATAATTGAACAACTCTTTCATCCTCGCCATAAACACCTCCTTCTTCCGCCTCGATACCTCGATCACCATATCGTTCGTCAGGATCACGCTGCCCCCCTCACCGCGCACGTATTCTTTGATATGGTGCAGATTCACCAAAAAGGATTTATGTATCCTGCAAAACGCGCTCCGCTCCAACAACATCTCGTACTCGATAATCGATCGGGAAGCCGTCAGTACCGTCCCATTCAACAAATGAAAGATGGTATAGCTGCTGTCGCTCTCGCAATAAACGACTTCCGAAAGATGGATCACCCGGAACCCCTTCATATCGGGGATACAAAGCTTCATCTCCGCCGGCGTCTGCACCTTATGCAGGTTGTACAAAAAGGTCTCCACCTGCTGTGCCGACACCTTCCCCGCGATCCGCTGCTGCGCCCGCTTCACGGCCTCGACCATCAGGTCCTCCTCCACAGGCTTTAACAGGTAGTCTACCGCACTGTATTTGAAGGCCTGGATCGTATACTCGTTGTGCGCCGTCACAAAGATCACCTCGAAGGGCACCGGACTCAGCTCGTTGAGCAGATCGAAACCGTTCTTCTCGGGCATGGCAATATCCAGGAACACCAGTTCAGGTTCAAGTTCGGCGATCCGGTCCAGCGCATGGCGGGCGTCCGCGCACTCCGCAAGGATCTTCACTTCTGGACAGTTCAGCTCCAGCAGCTTCCGGAGACTGCTCAGTCCCCGCGGCTCATCGTCGATGAGAATCGTCTTGATCATGGAATGAATTTATACCATCAGCAGCTCCTCCTCCTGTGCCGCCAGGGTCAGTGTGATCAATGTACCGCTCCCCGTCCGGCCGGGGATATCGGTCTTGTCTTTGATGGTCAGCGAGCAGCTCATCCGGTATTTCTCGTTCAGCACCGCAATCCGCTGCCGGATATTGGCGATCCCCATGCTCCGGTGTACCGATTGGGTCTGATCCTTGTTTTGCAACGACTGCCGGATGCCGATCCCGTTGTCTTCGATCTCGCAGACCAGCCGGCCGTCATCGAGGTAGAACCGGATCTGCAGCTGTTTGTCCCGATCCTTGGGATGCAGGCCATGCCAGATGGCGTTCTCCACCAACGGCTGGATCAGCATGGGCGCCAGCCGGATCTCGTCGATATCCAAACCCTCATCGTTGGCGACAACGATCTTGTATGCAAAGTCCGAGAACCGCAGCTGCTCCATCTCCAGGTAGCTCTCCAGGTATTCATTATTTTGCCGCAACGTGATAAAGGTCTGACGCGAATGTTCGAGGTTCAACCGGATCAACCGCGCAAACCGGCTGAGATAACGGCTCGCATTCCGGTTGTCCTCGTGAAGGATCATCTCCCGGATGCTGTTCAGCGCGTTGAAGATAAAATGGGGGTTCATCTGCGCGTGCAGCGCCTTCATCTCGTATTCCGCCATCTGCTTGTCGAGGCTCAGCTTCTCACGGATGCGACCCACGCGGTACCGGTAGATCATCCATACCAACCCCAACACCAACAGACCCACGATCGTCAGGAACCACCAATTCTTCCAAAACGGCGGATCCACCACTATCAGCAGGCTCTTCATCTGCTCGGGCCACCGGTTATTGGCAGAGAACAGCTTCAGGGACACATGATAGGCCCCCGGCTCGAGATTGTTGAAATTGATGCTCCGCTGCCAGTTAAGCAGCCTCCAGCCGGTATCCGTCCCGGGCGTGATCCGGTAGGCAAACCGGTTTCCTTCGGGGTTCGTAAAATTGACGGCATTGAAGTTTATCTGCAGGTTATTATCCGAACTGCCCAGCTCGATCCGTTCCACATTGTCCAGGCAAACACCCGATCCCGTGCTGATACCGTCCAGGAACAGGGCAGGCGTCTTTTGCGGCGCCAGCGGAAGGTCTGGCTGGAAACTTATCAGGTGACGCTTGCTCCCGAAGTAGAAAATATTCGCCTGCTCGTCATAATAGAAGCCCTTCGCAGTAGAAGTGATCGCCACCGTTGGCAGCCCATCGGTATAAGGGAAGGACTTGCTTTCGCCGTTCCGGATATTGAACCCCGTGATCCCATTCTCCATTCCCAGCCAGATCCGCCCATTGATGATGCAGCTGCTGTTCAGCACATCTCCGTCCGTCAGGTAGTTCTCCTCCTTCCGCAACTCCGTGGTCATATCGGTGCAGTTGAATTGCAGGATGCCGTTATTGAACGAATACAGCCAGAGATTGTTCTTCTCGTCGCAGTCGATGATCAAGGCAAAGTTGGGCAGCTTGCGGGCCAGCGATGGGTATGGGATCAGGGTGTCGATGGCTTGCTTCTGGCCGTTCCACCGGCAAAGCCCGTCGCCGCCAAGCCACATGTTCCCGTTCCGATCCTCCGCCATGCCGAAACAATAGGTGATCTTCAGCTGCGGCCACTGCCGCTCCGATATCTCCGTGAACTGCCGCCGCCGGGGATCGTAACGGATGATGCTGTTCAAGCGCCCAAAGGCGACCCAGATGTTTTTTTCCCGGTCGACACAAGAGGACGTCGTGTTATAGTCCGCAATCCACGACAATTCGGGGGGCGCCGCTACCCTGCCGCTGGTGAACCGCCTCCTGTCCATCCAAAACAGCCCCATCCTCGTCCCCACCCACACCGTGTCGGCGTTATAGGGGATGAACAGGCTGATATCATTGCTGATCGATTCCTTGTCCCCAAACAACACCCGGCGCTTCAGCTGCTTGGTGTGTTTGTCCAGCACAAGCACCCCACCCTTGTTCCTCAATCCTACGAATAGGTTTGCGGAGTCCGACCAGATCGTCCGGATATTGCAGTTCCGCAACTCCGGCCGGTCGGTGGAAAGGTCGTAGGCGGTAAAGAACGGACTGGACAAATTCTCCTTGTAAAGACCCTCAGTCGTTCCTACCCAAAGCCTTCCCTCCCGGTCCTTGAAGGCCGTCGTACATTGCTTCCCTTCCAGGTACTTGCCGTAAATACTCAGCGTATGATCCTCGGCATGGTATTGCAGCACATAGACTCCGCTGGCCTTGCAGGTTATCGCCACCATACCGTCGGCCAGCAGGATGATCTTGCTGTCTGCCTCGTCTATTTCCCGGGCGCCGTCAAAAGGCAGGGGCATCTCCCAGGTGGTCCCGGTCGTCAACTCGTAGACATTCAGGGTATTCTTCTCCAGGTTATAGATCAGCAGCTCGTTCCTCCGGCCCGAATAGCAGAGACGATGCTGTTCTCTCCGGTCCAGCAGCGCCTTCTTCAGCTCGGGGTGGCGATTGACAAAAAAGGTGTCGATCCGGTTGCGATTCACATCATAGTTAGAGAACACCACCGAATTCTCCTGGAGGAAATGATCGTCGCCATATTCATACAGGCTTCCGCCGAAGATCAGCTCCTGCCGCCCGGCATCCGCCGGCAGGTAATGATCGTAGCGATTGATGATCGATCCCGACGAATCAAAGACATAGAGTCCCGTCTTGGTCGAAAGGATATAATTGCCCCGCTTATCCCGGCTCGTTTCAAAGACATTGTTCGCCCAATAGGAAATGGAAGGGTCGCACGGCACCGTCAGCCGCCGGAAGCGGCGGGTGCTGGTGTTGAAGACAAAGGCGCCCGCAATCGTGCTGCCGATCATCTCCTCACCCTGCATCTTCAGCAGCGAGATGCGATTCGCCGGCAGCGACAACTCCGTCGACCCGGTGTAATAGCTCGTGAAGAACCTCCCGTCAAACCGGTTCAGCCCTTTTCGCGTGGCCACCCAGATATAGCCGAGTGAGTCTTGCACGATACCCGAGATATAGTTGTTGGAGAGGCCTTCCGTTCGCGCGTAATGGGTGAAACTGCTGTCGCCAAAAGACTGCGCGTTCGCCGAAACGACCGTCAAAAGAACAAAGAGGAAAAAAAGGGGTTGCCGCATAAAAACCAGTGCAGGACTTGATTTGGTCGTTTAAAATTACAACCGAAAATCAACAAATCCGCCGCGTTTTTTTCGTCTTCCGTTCACCAAAGAAAGGACGCCGGTCGCTGTTTCGCCGCCTCCACTCCTTAGATTGCGGTTTCATGCATACAACTTTTTCGCGTATTTGCGACAAATTTTAAAACCACCAAATAACGAGTCACATATACCATTCCATTAGATCAGAATTATCCGAAGGGTGATGACCTTTGCGCCGTCAGGTCGGGCGGCACGCAGAAAATACATCCCCGCCGGCAGGGCGGGCGGTAAGCCGAGCAGATCCACCTGCTCCTTGCCGCCCACCTCGATTTTACGCTGTTGCACCAATTCTCCACCCGAGCTGAACAAACCCACCTCATAAACCCCCGGCTCCCCAGCCATCATAGCCCTATTAGGCACTGGGGTTACAGCCCCCACCACATCCCGCTTCTTCTCCACCCCATATCCCACCACCCGCACCGTATCGAGCACCTGCACCTTCATCACCTCCCCTTTCATCGTCGCCTGCCCCCTCGCCTCCGCAGTAACCAACAACCCCGCCACCAACCACTGCCACCAATTCCCCTTCCTTCGCCGGCCCGCCAGCTCAATATCCCGCCCCAACTGCTCCGGCGCAAACCGCCCGCACACATTCTGACCCGCCGTTCCCAAATACCGGATCACCTCGGCATCCGTCATCATCGAAAAATCCACCACCGTCTTTGAACAAGCCCCGCAAAACCGTCCGGCTCCGTCGGGCCGCATCCCCGCTCAATTCTCATGGCAGGGCTGGGGTATCCGCAATTGAAGATTTCCATTCATAAGCATTGTTTTCTCCAAAGGATGCCCCGCCCCCAAAAATTACATACCCACAATGCAACAATCCCCCAAAAAGGCCGTCCTTAAACCACAACCAACGCTCATGCTCAAGAACTCCCTCACCATCGCCTGGCGCCGCCTGGTAAAACATCGCCAATTCTCCCTCCTCAACATCCTCGGCCTCTCCACCGGCCTGGCCTGCGCCATTCTCATTTATTGCTGGATCAGCGATGAGCTCGACGTCGACAAGTACAACCACAATGACAACCGCATCGCCCAGGTCCTCCTCAACTCCCCCTCCTCCGACGGCCAGGCCATCACCACCGCCGACTATACCCCGGGCTACCTGGCCGCCACCCTCGCAAAGGAATTCCCCGAGGTCGAGTCCTCCACCGCCGTCGTAGGCAACCCATGGCACGACAAAAAAGGCGTCCTCCGGTCCGGCGACCACGCCATCGCAATCAATGCCGTCTTCCTCACAAACAGCTTCTTCGACATCTTCACCCTCCCGATCATCGCAGGAAACAAACGCCAGGTGCTGCAGGACAAAAATGACATCGTCATCTCCACCGACCTGGCCAAACGCCTCTTCGGCGCCACCGAAAACCTCATCGGCAAAACCCTCGAATGGAGCCCAAAAGACTACGCCGGCATCTACCGCATCTCGGGCGTCTTTCAAAAGCCCCCGGCCAGCGCCACTATGCAATTCGACCTCGCCTTCAATTATTCTCTCTTCCTCGATAAAAATCAAAAGCTGCTCGACTGGCGCAATAACGACCCCGCCACCTTCGTCCTCCTGAGACCCAACGCAAACCTCGCCGACTTCAATCGCAAAATAGCCGGGCTGGTAAAGAACAAGAACGCCGAAGCAAAGTCCACCCTCTTCGCGCAACGCTATTCCGATCGCTACCTCCACGGCGTCTACGAGAACGGCCGGCCCCAGGGCGGCCGCATCGAATACGTCCGGCTCTTCTCCCTCATCGCGATATTCATCGGGATCATCGCCGCGATCAACTTCATGAACCTTTCCACCGCAAAAGCGGCCGGCAGGATAAAAGAGGCCGGCATCAAAAAGGTCATCGGCGCCAGGCGCTCCGCCCTCATCGGCCAATACCTCGCAGAGTCGCTCCTCCTCACAGCCTTCGCCGTCCTCATCGCCCTCGGCCTGGCCGCCCTTGCACTCCCGCAGTTTGACCACATCACGGGCAAACAATTGCATCTTCGTTTCGATATCCCCTTCATCGTCACCCTTCTGGCCATCACGCTCGTCACGGGCATAGGAGCCGGCGCCTGGCCCGCCCTCTACTGCAGCGGCTTCAAACCCATCGCTGGGCTCACCGGCCGGCTTCATAACAGCATCGACGAATTATGGGTAAGAAAAGGGCTCGTCGTCTTCCAGTTCACCCTCTCGGCACTCTTCATCATCGCCGTCCTCGTGGTCCATCGCCAGATGCATTGGGTCCAGACCAAAAATCTCGGTTACGATCGCAGCCATCTCCTCTATTTCCATCCCGCCTTCGAAACCTCTCTCCCCGATCTTATACGGGAAGTACGACGCACGCCCGGCGTCCTCGACGCCGCCAATTTCGGCCAGAACATCACCAACCGCGACGGCGGAACCACCGACATCAGCTGGCCCGGGAAAGACCCCGCCGCCAACATAAACTTTACCGACCTCTCGATCGGCTACGGATTCATAGAGACAGCCGGCATCAAATTAACGGCCGGCCGCTCCTTCTCACGGGAATATGGCAACGAAAAGACATCCGTCATCTTCAACCAGGCCGCCATCGACATCATGGGAATAAAAGATCCGATCGGTAAGACCATCCACCTCTGGGGTTCCGATCGCCGGATCATCGGCGTCGCCGAAAATTTTCATTTCCAATCGTTCCATGAAACGATAAAACCCTGCTTCTTCGAATGCAATGAAACCGCATTCGCTTCCAATATCATGGTCCGCATCGCCCCCGGCGCTGAACAAACCGCGATCCAACACCTAAGCGAACTCTATAAAGCCGGCAGCGGTGGCCTCACCCTCGAATACACCTTCCTCGAGGACGACTTCCAGCGTCTCTATGCCGCTGAGACCCGCGTAGCTCTTTTGGCCCGGTACTTCGCCGCGCTCGCCGTCATCATCTCCGGTCTCGGCCTCTTCGGTCTCGCCGCCTATACCGCCCAGAAACGCCAAAAAGAGATCGGCATCCGCAAGGTCATCGGCGCCTCCACCGGCAACCTGATGACCCTCCTTTCCCGCGATTTCCTCGCCCTCACCGGCCTCGCCCTCCTCATCGCTTTCCCCGCCGCCGCCTGGCTCATGGGCCGCTGGCTCCATGGCTTCGCCTATCGGGTACCCCTATCCGCCGACATCTTCATATTTGCAGCAGTAACCACCCTCGGCATAACCATCGCGTCCATCGGCTGGCAGTGCGCGCGTGCTGCGTCGGCCAACCCCATCCGCGCCCTGCGCGCGGAATAGGAATATGCCGTAAATTGTGTCCATGAGAACCTACCTGCTGGCCGCCATCACCGCCATAACCTTATTCACAACGCAAGCCGCGCAGGCACAAGCGCAGCGCCCCCTGGACAGCATAATCCCCATCAGGGGATTCTGCATCGATGCCCCCCGCCCCAACGGCCTCGACTCATTCATCAATTTCATCAACCAGGAACTCGCCCCAAGAAAAGTAAACACCCTGTTGATCTTGGTCGACTACCGCTACCAGTTCAAAACCCATCCCGAACTCGTCGACAGCTTCGCCCTCTCCAACGCAGACGTCAAAACCATCGTCAAAGCCTGCGCCCGGCACAACATCCGCATCATCCCCCAGATCAATCTCCTCGGCCACCAGGGCTGGGAGCAACATGTCGGCAAGCTCCTCCAGGCCTATCCCGAGTTCGACGAAACTCCCTGGGTAAAGAACCCCGAACATTATGTATGGCCCAACGCGGATAACCTATATTGCCGCAGCTACTGCCCCCTCCATCCAAAGCTCCACCCCATCCTCTTCGACGTCATCGATGAGCTCTGCGACGCCTTCGAAAGCAATGCCTTCCACGGCGGCATGGACGAGGTGTTCTATCTCGCAGAAAGCAAATGCCCCCGCTGCGGGGGCCAGGACCCCGCGCTGATCTTCGCTAACGAGGTCCGCACCATCCACGACCATCTCGCCCAAAAAGGCCGTGAATTATGGATCTGGGGAGACCGTCTCATCGACGGCAAATCCACCGGCATCGGCATCTGGGAAGCAAGCTATAACAACACCTGGCGCGCCATCGACCTCATCCCGAAGGACGTGGTCATTTGCGACTGGCACTACGAACGCCCCGACAAAACGGCCGTCCTCTTCGCGATGAAAGGCCTCCGCGTCGTCACCTGTCCCTGGCGCAACTCCGAGTCCGGCATCGTCCAGGTCGACGACATGATCCGCTTCCGCGACGGCTCAACCAATGAGATGAAGCCCCGATTCTATGGCATCTGCGAGACCACCTGGATCCCCACCCATGTCTTCCTCAACGGCTTCTACGGCATCGGTCAGCCCCCTGCCCCCGGTCAAAACGCCAACGGCAGATCCCGCGGTACGGCATGGCAATGCTTCCGCGACATCTACCAGCACATCGACAGCCTCGGGTACTAACGCATCGTCATCTCCGCAGCCCTCGCCACCCCAAAGAACCTTCTGGCGCTAAACACCAGCACCAGCCCAAAAGTCACCCCAAACATAAAGGCGTCAAACGCCCCCTTGCCCCAATTCATCGGCCGCCCCGGCAACGCCGTCAGCGGCAACACCACCAATGTCATCACACACCAGATAAAAATGCCATAAAGCAAGGCAAGGAGATAAGGATTCAACACAGAAATTTTACTTTTACGGTACAGCAGGAAAAAGAACAGGGTGAACGAGAAAGCAATAAAAAAATGAAAGAAGACGCCCAATAACATCACCGGCACGCCCCCCTTCATTGAATTGGGCAAGCCAAGCGCCCCGCCGGCGATGTATTGGAACATCTTGGAAGCAAATCGGCCGCTCCGGACATAGACGTCGAGATAGGCATAGGCAAGATCAAGTATCCCGGCCAGCAATCCCGTAAGCAGCACTCTTTTGAAAAATGGACTCATAGTATTGATTTAAGTGAAAGACGGTCACAGCCCAAATCTCGGCCGCCCGCCACCGATCCATCCCCTCAAAACCCGATCAAAAATAATCAAAACGCGATCAATCGACTATGACCGACCGCCAGCTGATCGAACTCGGCGCCCGCGAACTCGCCGCCCGCCATGGATTCAACCTCGACTCCATGCGCCAGCGCGACTTTGAATACCTCTGCACCCGAATCGAAGAGAGCTCCGGTATCCTCATCAGCCTCTCCACCATAAAGCGCATCCTCAACGGCCAATACAACCGCCTCCCCCAGGTCGCCACGCTCAACGCCATCGCCGTCAACCTCGGCTACGCCAACTGGCAGGCCTTTAAGACAGCAAAGCAGGCGCCGATTCCAGCGCCCGCCGCAAAAGCCAAAAACCGCCGCCTCTCCTACCCGCTGATCGCAGCAGGCATCGTCGGCCTCTTCTTAATATCCCTTCTCTCCTTCAACTATTTCTCCGCCGCCCCCTCCTCAACCCCCGCCCCCAACGGAGCAGCCGCCTCCTTCGGCATCCGCCGCACCACCGCCAACACCGTCCCCAACACCGTCGTCTTCACCTACGACATCGACCACATCCCCGGCGACAGCTTCTTCATCCAACAGTCCTGGGACCGCCACAGGAGAGTAAGGATAGCAAAAGGCAGTCATACGCTTACCGACATTTATTATGAACCCGGTTACCACACCGCGAAGCTCATCGCCAACGACAAGATCATAAAGACCCTCCCCGTCAGCATCCCCACCGATGGCTGGTTCTTCTATAGCAAGGAATCCCTCAGCCGCGGCCTCCCGGCCTATATTCATACGTCCACCCCTACCCGCAACGGCATCCTCGGCCTGACCAGCCAGGACCTCGTCAATAACCGCATCGACCCCGATAAGCCGCAGGTGATTCTCTATACCTGGTTCCCCGGCGCCATCGCCACCAGCGCCGATAACTTCCGGCTCGACGCAAGGATCAAAATGACCGATCTCCGCAACACCGCCTGCCCCTTTATCATGCCCGAGATCTTTTGCCAGCACGGCCTGCTATATTTCGCGGCCACCCTACCCGGCTGCACCGGCGCCGGCGGCGAGATCAACGCCCAGTTCGGCAACCATTTCCTCGACGCCCGATCGACCGATCTCTCCCCCCTGGCCATCGACATCCACTCCTGGCACAACATCGAAATGCTCGTCAAACAACAGCAGGTAACGATCAGCATCGACGGCAAGCCCGTGCTCTCCAGCAGCTACACCACCTCCGCAGGCTCCATCACCGGCCTGGGCTTCCACTCCAACGGTCTCGCCGCCATCGACAGCATCCACCTCACCGGACTCGACGGCTCCAGCGTATACCCACGCTAACGCGCGCACTGAAGCAATACCGCAGTATCAAAGAGAATGGACAATTCGTTAGGTACTCCGACCGTATTCCCGTAACTTATCCAAACCATTAAGCCACTATTTCATGAAAGATCTGAAACTTATCCTCACCTCCTCGGCTATCGTCATCGCCGTAGCCGCCGCCTACGCCCTCCGGGAGAAAAAACAAGCCTGCCCCTGCATCCAATCTCCCATCCTGCAAAAAAACCTCACCGATTCTGCAAATTTTTTGCATAGAACCCCGTAAAAATGGGTATATTTGGTTAAACCATACTGCCATGAACCGTCGGGATATCCTCAAAAGAATTTCTTTTCTCCCTCTTGCCGCCACCGGCATCGCCAGCATCGCCGCTCCGAAGGATTCCGCCGAAAACCACGCCGCAGGAAACGCCGCCAACAACAACGCCGCCAACAACAACGCCGCCGCAGGCAACACAGGCAACAACGCCGCCGCAGGAAACGCCGCCCCACCGGCCGTCACCCGCGACCTCTTCGCCGAACTCGGCGTCCGCCGCGTCATCAATGCCGACGTCACCATGACCTTCCTCTCCGGCTCCCTCATGCTCCCCGAAGTATTGGAAGCCATCAACTCCACCTCCCACGACTTCGCCAATATGTTCGAACTCCAGGATAAGATCGGCGCAAAGATCGCTGAGATGCTCAAGGTTGAAGGCGCCATGGTCACCTCCGGCGCCGCCTGCGCCATCCTGCTCAGCACCGCCGCCTGTATCACCGGAACGGACAAGGACAAAATAAAGAACATCCCTAACCTCCCCGGCCCCCGCCCCGAGGTCATCATGCAGAAAAGCCATCGCTATCTCTTCGACCAGGCCGTCACCACCACCGGCGCAACCATCGTCGAGGTCGAAGGCCCCGACGGAATGGCCAACGCCTTCACGCCGCAAACCGTCATGGCCCTCTTCTTCAACGCAGCCGAAAAACACAGCGTCACCCACGAAGATTTCGTCGCCATAGCAAAAAAGCACAACATCCCCACCCTCCTCGACGCCGCCGCCGACGTGCCGCCAGTCGAGAACCTGTTCAAATACCAGAAAATAGGTTTCGATCTCGTCACCTTCTCCGGCGGCAAAATGATCCGTGGGCCCCAAAGCGCCGGCCTGCTCTTTGGCCGTAAAGACCTCATCGAGGCCGCAAAGCTCAACCACAGCCCTCACGAAGCACCCATCGGCCGCCCCATGAAAGTGAATAAGGAAGAGATGTTCGGCATGTACGCCGCCCTTCGCTCCTACATCGACCGGGACCACAGGAAAGAATGGGATGGCTGGCTCGAACGCGCCAACCACATCGGCAGCCGCCTCAACGCATTGCCAACCATCAAGACCGAGGTCTGGATCAATCCCGGCCCCGCCAACGCCTTCCCCAACCTCCTCGTCGACTGGGACCAAAATCACTTCAAGATCACGCCAAAGGATGTCCGTAAAGCATTGCAGGACGGCACCCCCAGCATCGTCACCGGCGCCCACGGCGACAAACTCCTCATCGGCGTCGTCCTCCTCCGTCCCGACCAGGTCGACATCGTCATCCAAAAGGTAAAAGAGGTCCTCACGCATGCGGTCTAAAACCCGCGGAACCCTCCTCCTGCACGTATACGCGCGACGGCAAACAATACCCCACCCTTCCATAGTTGGACCAACCGGT
The DNA here is from genome assembly GCF_035546395.1 of Puia sp. GTDB lineage: Bacteria > Bacteroidota > Bacteroidia > Chitinophagales > Chitinophagaceae > Puia. The sequence continues at coordinate 311,229 of NZ_DASZXR010000005.1, forward strand.
CAACCGCTGAATAAATAAAAATCCTATATTTGCCGCGCTAATCGAATAAGTATGAAAAATCACCTGGCACTCATCGGGCTGGTCCTGGCTTCTACTGTTCTCACCAAATGCAAAAGCGGGCTCGTCACCATGTCCAACTCCTGCTACGACCTCATCAACCAGGGACAGCAGCAGAATAAGTCCGGCAACTACTCGGCCGCTCTCGACAACTTCAACAAGGTCCTTCAGAAATGCGATACCTACGACGCCAAAGAAAAAGGCTATGCCGGCAAGGCCGCCTCTCTCAATGGAATGCAACAATACTCCGACGCCCTCGACGCGGCAGCAAAGGGCCTCGCCATCGACAGGAATAGCCTCGACAACCTCTTCGAAAAGGCCAATGCCGAAATGGGTCTGGGCAATTACACCGGCGCCCGCAACGACCTGGATGCCATCAACCAACTCACCGTAAAGAACCGGAACACGGCGCAACGCGCCACCGTCTATTCGAAGATGGCCGAAGTTGATACCCGCCAGCAACAATACGATCAGGCCCTGCAGGACATGCAGCAGGCCATCGCCATGGACAACACCAACCTGAAATTCCTGATGCAGGTAGGCGATATCCACGTCGCCGCAGGCAACTACCCAGCCGCCATCTCGAGCTATGACAATGCCATCGCAAGAGGCAAAAACGACCCCGAAGCGTGGAAAGCAAAGACCACCACCCTGATCAAAATGTACCAGGCGAAATACAAAACCACCGATGCCGGCGCCCTCGCAAAGAAGATCAACCCGAACGATCGCCAGACTCTCTGCACCAGCATCAACTCCTCCAAACAGGCCGGCCTGCAGGACTTGGCCATCGACCTCGTCCAGGCCTCCATCTGCAAATGATTGAAAACCTCAAATTCGCTAACATGAAAAATACACTCGTATTTGTACCCGCCCTCCTCGCCGTCCTGCTCACCGATTGTAAAAGTGCAAACAATACGCAAAAAGCCACCGCCGTGGGAGTAGCCGTCGGCGCCACCGCGGGAGCCCTCATCGGTCATGGCAAGCACTCCGTCCTCGACGCCCTCATCGGCGGTGCCGTCGGCGGCGGCGCCGGCTATCTTATCGGCCGTCACATGGACAAACAGGCCCAGGAGATCAAACAGGCCGTGCCCGACGCCCAGGTCACAAGAGTGGGCGAAGGGATCAATATGACCTTCAACTCCGGCCTCCTGTTCAAGATCAACTCCAGCGTCCTCAGCGAGGAAGCAAAGGTCAATCTCGAAAAGGTCGCCGGCATCTTCCAGAAATATCCCGACGAGAACATCCTCGTAGAAGGCCACACCGACGACACCGGGACGCCCGAGTACAATATGGACCTCTCGAAAAAACGCGCGTATGCCGTCAGCGACTATCTCGCCTCGAAAGGAGTCTCCACCAGCCGGATGGACATCAAATGGTACGGGGAATCTCAACCAAAAGTCCCCAACGACAACGATGCCAACCGGGCCCTCAACCGCCGGGTCGAGCTGGGCATCATGGCCAACGATCAAATGAAACAAAAGGCGCAACAGGGCTCACTCAATTAGCAAGTCTCCCACCACCGAACAGGCTGCAGATCGGAATACCATGTACCGGTCCCTTCTCCGCCGGTCGGCCCATCCGATTCCGCAAGTTCCGGGTTGTCCCGGCCGGCGCCACCAGGTAATTTTATGCCATAAAAATTACCGCTATGCACCAAACAGCCGAACCTTCCATTCTTTATTTCGGAACGCCGGTCGTCCTCATCAGCACCGTCAGCGAAAACGGATCCTGCAATCTCGCTCCCATCTCCTCCATCTTCTGGCTCGGGTGGCGCTGCGTCATCGGCATCTCCGCCTTCTCAAAGACAACGGAGAACCTCTTACGCACCCGCCAGGGAGTCCTCAACCTTCCCTCTATCCATCAGGCCCGTCACGTCAACGCCCTCGCACTGACCACGGGATCAAATCCCGTCCCGGAAGGGAAACAAAAGAAAGGATATCGCTATGAATCCGATAAATTCCGGTTGGCCGGACTGACTCCCGTGCCTTCGGAGACCGTGGAGGCCCCACGCGTAATGGAATGCCCGGTGCAAATGGAGGTCGTGGTGGAAGACGTCCATTCGCTGGCCGAACAATATGCCGACCAACGGGGCCGGATCCTTACCCTCGAATTACGGGTGCAGCGCATCCACCTGGAGGATTCGATTATCATGGACGGCCATCCCAACCGCGTGGACCCCGACAAATGGCGGCCGCTGATCATGAGCTTCCAGGAATTTTATGGCCTGGGCCAAAAAGTGCACTCCTCGCGATTGGGCACGATCCCCGAGTCGGACTACCGGACGCCGGATATCCAACGCGCCCGCACCGCCTGACACACTCGATGGGATCCGGCATCAACCGGATGATCCGGCGAAAAAGCAAAAACCCGCTTCGCAGCGGGCTTTTGTAAAAAAAATCGGGAAATAGTCGATTAATATCCCGGATTCTGCATCGCCGTCTTCTGCGCTGCCGTCAATGCTTTGCCATTCTGCTGGATCCCATCCAGGAACGTCTGCGGTATAGGCCGTAAATTATGTTTAGGCGCAACATTAGCCGCCGCATCGACATTAAAGGCCTTGGTTCGCGAAACTAACGTATTGGTTCTCGACAGATCCTCCCAACGATGGTATTCTCCCATCAATTCGCGCGAACGCTCATCCAGTACCAGGCACAACATCCTGTCATAGGGATCGGACAAACCCAGAACGCCGATGATATACTCATCCTGCGCAGGCAAAGTGGATACATCCGTGATCGTCAAAGTGGTGGCGGCAGTCGTTACGGCGATATTGTTTGATTCATAATAGGAATTGCCCGGATAGAAGGAATTGCCGACGCCAGGCGATTGAAGCGAGGCGGATTGCAGCGTATTGCCGCCATCATAATACGCGGCCCTGTTTTCGCCGCCGGCATATTGAGCACGGGTACGTACCGCATTGATATAAGGCAACGCATCGCTATAAGAGCCGGTACCGGCCTTGGCCAATCGGATCTTTGCTTCGGCGGCCATCAGGTACGTCTCGGCCGACCGGGCCAAAATAAAGTCCCTGTGACCGACGACATCATTCAATGAATTCCTCGATCCGTCCATATACTTGCTCAACGACGGGAAACTCTGACCGGCTGTCGTCAGATCCGTATTCAATGCGCCATCGGTCGTTCTGCCATTGGGATAGGCAACATAAGTAGTGGGTATATTCCTGCCGGTACCATTGACATCCTGTACAAGGCTTGCCGTGGTGCTTTTACAGATCTTCGACAGCGCGAAACGGGTATCACCCGGCTGATCGATCACAAACATAATTCCCAGATCACCTTTGACATTCGGAGCCGTCGGGGATGCTCCATTTATAGCGCTCTTGGTTCTAAAGGATTTCCAGAACCTCGAGTCGTTCACCAGGTCGTAAACATGATAATCGTAATACGTAGTGGCCAACCTGCTAAAAGGCCTGTCGCCTGTCAGATCGCGGGCCAATTGATCCTGGATATCATACCTCGATACAAAATACAGGTGCTGCGTATTCCCATTGGAAAGATTGGTGTTCACATCATTGGTATATTGAGCGGATAAAAGGATCTCGGGCAGTTGCTCGTTTGCCGAGTTGACGCCGGTAAACTTCCATAGGCTTGCAAAATCCGCAGCCAGGGGGTGATTGGCGATCACCTGGTCGCATAAGGTGCCAACCTGCGCAAGATCGGCAGCAAGAGTGGATGAATTCCAGGAACTGTTTATCTCACTTGCCCTTGACAACAACGCCTTAGCCAGGTAATGGGAGGCCGCATCCTTCGTTATATGATAAGGCCCCCCTCCGGCCGGCAGCAAGCCCTGAGCCTTCGTCAGGTCATCGATGATCTGCGCGTACACCTCCTGTGGAGTTGCCCGCGTAAAATTCAGCTGCACCGTTGTGACCGGCTTAGTCTGCAGCGGAACGCCGCCGTATTGCGATACTAACCGTAAATAGCAATAAGCACGCAAAAAATACCCTTCTCCCAAGGAAGTATTTTTAACGGCGGTAGAAGTGGACGTGCTGGCCGTAGCATTCGCAATCAGCAAATTGGCGTCTCCGATGCCCGTGTACAAGGCATCCCACTGAAAATTGGCGGCAGCGGTATTGCCATTGACTGCCGTAACGACCGAATTGAAGGTCTGATCATAATTGTTCCATGGCGAATTGGAAGGGTCACCGCCGATATGGAATTCATCCGTCCCGTAGTTGGCAGCGCAATAATACCACTCGCCGTTGGGTGGAACGTTAAAGACCTGGTAATATGTTCCCACCGCCAATTGCAGGATGCCGGCATCTGTTTTGTAGAAATCGGTACTTCTTGCCGTTTTCAGGGTTTCATCCAAAAAGCTCTTTTTGCACGACAAACCCCCGGACAACGCCGCAATAAAAAGAATGAGTTTAAAGAAGGCATTATATTTAGACATGTAATTCAAGTTTATTGTTTTTAGAATGATGCGTTGATTCCAAAAGTAAAGCCCCGGTTCCAGGTCGGCCCGATGACATCCATATCCAGGAATTTGATCTGCGAATAGATCATGCCGGGATTTTGTACCTGGAAATAAGCCCTTAAATTGGTTGCCCAATTCCTCGTAACGGATTTATTGAAATTATATGCCAATGAAAGGTTCCTGACCTTGATAAAAGAGGCTTTCAAATAGCCCAATGACGCATAATAGGAATCGCCCGCCGCACCCCCTGCATTGAATATCGGCTTCTGAAATTGCGCATTGTGATTATTCTCCGTATAATAATTGATCTGCCGGTTAAAATACCGGCCCGCTTCCACTTCGCCGCCATAGGCATACATATAGTGCAGCTTGCTGTATATGAAGGCGGAGAGTTCCCATCCTTTATAACTCAACGTATTGGTCATGCCCAGGATCCACCTCGGCCTCGTCCACCCAATGATCTGACGGTCATTATTGGGATCGATCTTATTGTCGCCGTTTACGTCCTGGATCCTTATACTCCCGGGAGTAAATGCATTGCCGTTGGCGTTAAACGCCGACATGGCGGACTTATCGGCGGCTTGCCACAGACCAGTGGCCTTGTAACCATAAATGACACTGAGAGGCTGTCCGGGAAACCAGCCGTTGTTGATATCCGGTTGCGTTCCGTTGGACAATTTTACAATATGATCCTTTTGCCAGGCCGCCGTGATGGTGGTCGTCCAAATAATATTCCGCTGCCTGAAGTTCACCGTCGTCAAAGAGATATCGACACCCTTATTGGCAGTCTCACCGACATTGTCAAGCGTAGAGGTGTATCCCGTAACAGTCGGGATCGATCTGGACATCAACAGGTCGGTCGTCTTTGAGGTATATACGTCTGCACTTCCTGAAACCCTTGAATTGAACAAGTGAAAGTCAACCCCGATATTGTATTGGGTGGTCTTTTCCCATCCCACATTCTTGTTTGCCAATATCGCATTGGGTATCGAGCCTGCCGTATTGGTAGATAAGAACGGATAGAACAACGAAGTCGTCGCCCCCTGCGTCGAGTAAGGTTGAACCGCCGAATTCCCGGTTACCCCGGCGCCGACTCTCAATTTCAGATCGTCTACCCAGGTTGCCTTCATAAAGCCTTCCTTGCTGATCCTCCAGGCCAACGCCGCAGAAGGGAACCAGGAAAATTTATGACCCGCGGAAAGAACGGAAGAACCGTCCTCACGGGCAGAGACGGTCACCAAATATTTGTCCTTATAACCATAGTTGAGCCTTCCCATATAAGAAAGGAGCTGCTGTTCGGTGAGATTGGATTTGGTGCTGATGGCGCCTGTAACGGTACCGCTGGTCAATGCATTCCACAGACTGGATGCCAGGGGAATACCGTTGCCCGTGATACTGTCCATGTCCATTCTGTATTTGGTCTGGCTGGCCAGCAACGTCACACCAAAACTGTGCTCCCCGACCGACTTGTCGTAATAAAGCAGATTATCCAATGTGTAAGAGAAGGTGTTGCTATCCACCTTCGATGCATAGCTGGTGCTTCCGCCATTGGCAACCGAGTTGGCGTCGATATACGTTCCATCACGGAAATAGGAGAAGTCGGGGCCAAAGTTCAACCGGTACCTCAACCCTTTCAGGGCAGGAATGATCGCCCCGACATTGATTTGCCCATAGAAGCTTCCAAAGGCCCTTAGGGTCACTCTTTCGTTTATATTGTATTTCCATTCATCGACGACATTCTTGACCGCGTTATCCCCGCCCGGAAACAGGATCCTGTTACCAAGAGAATCATAAGGTTTGGCGTAAGAGAACAGCCCTCTTGCAGATTCATAGAGTCCGCCGGCAGGGGTACCGATCGTGGCAATACCGATACCCGATTGCCCATATTCCTGCGAGCCATAGGCAACGCTGATATTACTTCCGAAATTAAGCCAGCTGGCCGCATTGAAGTCGATGTTCGCCCTCGCCGTATACCTTTCAAAGGATTGGCCTTTAATGGTCCCGTTATTCTTTAAATATCCAAAGGAACCGTACGCCCTGATCTTATCCGTGCCGCCGGCTACGCTTACGACATTATCCGAAGTAAAGGATTGTTGCTTGACTATTTTGAACCAATCCGTTGTGGACACCTTCGAACCATCCCAGGTCCCGCCGGCCCAACCCCTGGCGATATTCGCCCAGGCAGTGGGATCGGTAGTCGCCGCAAAATAGGTCTTATCGTGCGCGATATCCGGCTGATCTCCCCTTGGGTAGGTGCTGATGCCGGTGTTTGCATTTAAGCCCGCATAATAATACCCCCAACGGCGAAAAGTGATATAGTCGCTGGCATTCATCATCTTTTCATCGTCGACAAGATTGGTTGACGTAAGTGAAGAATTGACGCCGATCACGACTTTGCCATTCTTTCCCTGCTTGGTGGTTAAAATAACAACGCCATTCGCGCCCCGGGAACCGTAGATGGCGGTCGCGGACGCATCTTTCAGCACATCTATCGATTCGATATCGCCCGGGTTGATATTGTCGATACCACCGGATATTATCGGAATTCCATCGACAACGAACAAGGGAGTGTTTGACGCCGTCAAAGAACGTACGCCGCGGATGTTAATGGTGGGAAGCTGGCCGGGACGTTCATTCGACCCGATGTCCACACCCGCCACCTTTCCCTGCATCGCCTGGAGTGCGTTATCGACGGGCCTCGAACGAATATCCTTTTGATTGATCCCCGCAACGGCCCCCGTTACATCGCTCCGTTTGACCGTTCCATAGCCCACGACAACGATATCGGATAAGTTGTCGTTCGACTTCTTTAATGCCAGGACCAGGTTCGCCCTGTCGCCCACGGCGATTTCCTGCGATTCGTGCCCCACGAAACTTACGATCAACTTTGCCTTTCCGGACGAAACGCTAAGCCGGAATACGCCGCCGTCCTTGGTAAGCGTCGAGTTTTTCGTACCCTTCTCCAGGACAGTCGCGCCCTCCAACGGGGCGCCGCTTTCGTCGGAGACCTTACCGGTCACCGGGAAATTCTGTGCATGACCGGAAAGAAAGGAAAACAGCAGAAGGAGAAGAACAAGGTTCTTCCTGAGCAGTCGTTTGTTCATAATGGCATTGTTCGTTTTGGTTAAAAAATGGCAGTCTCTCACAGGTTATATACAGATGTGAATCAGGTAAAACGATGATCGACAGTGATGATCTTCGGTGGGGTTCGGACCAAATAGGGTGCAATCGGTTGCTAAAAATCGTACTTCTTTCTTCTCGGTCTCGATAGCATCGCCGTTGCCTCTTTATCATTGTTCGTGAAGCGTTCGCGCACCGGATCCCAATAGATCTTTCTTTTCAGCTTCATGGCGATATGATGCAACAGACAGGCGCTGCAACTCCGGTGGCCGACTTCCACGGTCGCCGCGGGTACCTTTCTCGCTTTTATACAATCCAGCCAATTGGCATGCTGTTCGGAACTCTCATACAAATGGACTTCATTCGGACCGATCACCGACTGCAGTATCTTCGGATCGCTCGCATCGATAGGCTTGACACCCGCGCTATCCGCAACCGGATCGGTATCGGTTACCCGGTAATTGCCACGCGTCGCCCACAACCACCCTTCCGTCCCTATAAATTTCACGCCATTGGGTAACTCATTGGAAACGATCATTCGGACCCCGTTGGCATACAACGCCTCGGTCCGAAAGATCCCATGCACATCCCACAGCCCTTTGTAATTGGGATCGTCCGTAGGAAAGTTGGCATGTCCCCAAATTTCGACCGGCCCGCTAAGTTCCATGCCCATTCCCCAATGAGCCGTATCGATATGATGCGCACCCCATCCCGTGATCATGCCCGCCCCGAACTGTTCGCAGCGCAGCCACCCGGGCCTGCTTGCTACACCTTTTAAACTGGCATCCCGCGAATGTACCCTGTCTTCCGTATAATAGATCTCAGGCGTAGCGCCCAGCCATGCATCGTAGTCTAAAAGGGTTGGGACAGGCATTTGAATTCTACTTCCTCCACCCGGATCTCCCGGTAAGCCGACTTCGACTGTTTTCAATTCCCCGATCCTTCCATTTCGAACCAGCTCGCACACCTTCTTGAACTGAGGCCATGGATCGATCGACCGCTGCTGACTGCCCATCTGCAGGATCCTGCCACTCTTTGTCACGGAATCACTTAATATCCTCCCTTCTTCGATGGTTAGGGACGCCGGCTTTTGCAAGTACACATCCTTACCCGCATTGACGGCATGAACCCCAACGATCGCATGTTGATGATCGGGCAAACTGATGTGCACGGCGTCGATATCTTTACTGGCCAACAGTTCCTTATAGTCATAATAGACTTTGATATCCCAGTCTCCCCTCAGTCCGCCATTGACGGCCACAGCCTTCTCATAATTACTCCTGACTGCCGCCGGACCGGCGTCCGCCCGCATTTTGTCGATATCACAAACGGCTACGATCCTTGCACCCGCATATCGCGCTATCCCCGTCATATCGTGAGAAGTGGATATCCGGCCGCAGCCGATCGACGCGACATGGATCAGGTTGCTGGGCGCATTTTTACCAAATACGCTCGCCGGAACGATCGTCGGAAAATTAGCCGCGATAGTGGCTCCCGCGGCAGCCTTAACCGTCTTGCTTAGAAATTTTCTCCGTTCCATCTTTTACATTATTTCTTCAATGACAGGATCCTGGCGCCTTTTTGTGCTTTTAACGCCAATTCAGTGGCAAGAAAACAATGCGCCTGCGTCATAGCCGTTTCCGTTCTGTTCAGCACATCATCCACAAACAAGGGCCCGAATGGCAAGACCTCATTATTACAATCCATATGCACCATTTCTTTGTTGTTCACCAGGTACAGGTGATTACCGCCCTTGTTCCCGGATTGGATATCCGTGTTTTTCCGCACCTCGATATATCCATCGGTTCCCAGTACGGTCAGCCTTCCGTCACCCCAGGTGTCCAGACCGTCCGGAGTAAACCAGTCGACCCGGATATAACCCGTGCCGCCATTGCCGCTCAGCATAACATCCCCAAAATCTTCGAAAAGGGGTTTGTCCGGATGATGAACATTCCCCACCTGCGACATCAGCACCTGCGCGTCCGTCGAGCCGGTAAAATATAAATACTGATCGAATTGGTGGGAGCCGATATCCGTAAGGATCCCGCCAAACCTCCTTTTGTCCCAAAACCAATCCGGCCTGTCCGCCAGTCCCGATTTTCCGATATTGTTGTGAATTCTATGCGGCGCCAGGTTCACCGTCTGTATAACAGAACCGATCGCCCCTGCCTTCACCAACTGACTCGCCTTTTCCGTCGCCTTGTTCTCAAAGCGCTCACTATATAGAATGGAGTAAATGCGATGGGTCTCCTTTTGTACCTTCTTAACGGCGGCCATTTGTTCCAGGCTGATAATACCCGGTTTGTCGCTTAAATAATCTTTCCCGTGTTGCATTACCCGGATACCCAATGGGGCCCGTTCATCCGGTATACCCGAACTCAACACGAGCTGGACGGCCGGATCTTCCAATATCTCGCGTTCATCCTTTACCGCCTTCGCTTCGGGATAGGTCTTCAAAAATGCCGCCCTCAGATCGGGCTGTTTAGCATACAAGGCCACCAACTCGCCGCCACCTCTCTTGATCGCATCGGTCATCCCATAAATATGCGGGTGGTCGATATTGATCACCGCAAATTTTATCCGGTTGGCCGGTCGGATCATTTCCTTTGGCCGCCCGGCAGACGCGACGAATTTGACCGAATCGATCAATGGGGACATCATCACCAATCCCGAGGCCTTGATAGAATCCTTTAAAAATTGTCTCCTGAGTTTCCCGTGACTATTCATAAGCAATGGCAGTTCGCTTATGGAAATGTACGAAAATTGTAATCGATTACAAAAATAAAAAAAACCGCCCTTCCGGGGTCAGAATCCCGAATGGCTTTCCGTTCGGCGCGCGCCGGCAGCGTATTTTTTCAAGAACTCCTTTTTTGAGTCTTTGTACCAGGAAACCATCCTGAGCTTACGCAACGTATAAATATACACCCAGGCGAGGTCCAGCTGCCCTGGAAGAAATCCTGCACGGGCGCTCCCGGGAAAGAGGTGATGGTTATTATGCCATTCACCCGCAAGCAATCCCGGCCTCGACTGATTGATCGAGAGATTGCTTCGATCGAAATCGACACCCTCGCGGTGCTTTTTCTCACCGCCCCCGTGGCCGGTGTAATTGAAAGCCCGGACCAATGTAAACCAGAGCATGGCCGCCGTGAAGATGGCGCAGGCAAGCGCGGCTCCGCCTATAAGAAAGAGCACAGTAAACCAAAAGGTCCAGTTCAGCAACCAGATAGCGATCGTGTACACCGGCGAAGAGAGGGAACCCCATTTTTGATATTGTTTGTAAGAATTCAATTGAACACCCGTATGGTCCATCAGCCGCATTGCCTTTTTGTGAGCCTCCTCATCCAGATCCGGTGAAATTCTCTGGTGATTGTATTCAGCCAGCATGCAATACCAGAATCCGGCTTGTGGATTATAAGGATCTCCCGGTTCATCCGATTTGCAATGATGAACATGGTGCGATATCACATAGATCTCTTCCGGAATGGTTTTGATGACCAGGTTCTGCGTAATGACGCGCCATATCGGACGACGAAATCCATAGGACTTATGCGTGCAATACCGGTGAAACCAGATGGTTCCGTGCGTACCCATAACGACCATGCTGTAAACGACAATGGCGATCAGCAAATACCAGGAAAAGTATTTGAATAAAAATAGGAACAAAAAGGGGACCATGCCGGCGAGCATAAGGAAGCTTACGAAAGATATCCAGTTCCTCCGCGACCTGAAAATATTGATTCGGGAAACTGCCTCCGACCAAAGTTGCTTTGAGGTGGGCACAACGAGTTTGTCACTTTGATCTTTCCAGCCATAAGAGGGAGCATAGAGGAGATTATCGATAAATGAGTTTTTCATAATACGAAGTCGTTTTTGGAATATCGGAACAAGAGCAAAGCATCAAAACGTGAAGACGGCTCCGATGCGGAGCGGGATGGGCCGTTATTATACGCGAGAGATTCAAACCCGGTGAAGATAGACCTTTAACCTCGATAAAATCGCCAACGATTTGGTAAAATACAATTGGAAAAATGCAAAACGAAAAAAGGCCCGGCGGACCGGACCTTTTAAACTCAATTCAAACGATATTAATACCTGTTTTTATTGTAGCTGTTGGCGTTGTTGTAATTACGGCCGTTCTCATTGCGAGACGGTCTATCCTCCTTAGGCCTGGCTTCGTTCACCTTGATGGTCCTGTTCTCGATGGTTGCGCCATCCAGCTCGGCGATCGCCTTTCTTGAAGCTGCCTCATCGGGCATTTCGATAAAACCAAACCCGCGGGACTGGTTTGTTATTTTGTCCATGATAACTTTCGCGGAGGTCACTTCACCATAAGGAGCAAAAAATTCTCTTAAGTCTTCATCCTGTACGTTGAAGCTCAAATTAGAAACATAAATGTTCATACTAAACAATTGAAAAGTAAAAGATATGAGAAAAGCAAACAATGTAAGGGATAAGAAATCCTGATTGTGAGGCGGGATAAATTAGCGGATACAAATGCAGAACTCAAATTAACAGTGTGAAGATACAGCTTCTCTCCGGGACGGCCAAAAATAAATTATCCCGTTGCAAAGAACGGGATAATGAATGTTGCACCGATGCCACGCTCAGTTCAGCAGCTGATCGAGTGGAATGGCGTCCAGATAAGGCTGCAGCACCCCGATGTTTTCAAACATCCTGTACTCTTCGATCGCCTTATTCGCGGAATTGCAATACGCTTCCACATAATAACTGCCGAGCTGGAACAAAAACACCATGGAGTCAACGCTGCTTCTCTTGGCGAGAAGAACACCCCTGTGAAGGACAGTCGATTTTTTTTCTTGTTCATTCAATAAAATAAACTCGGAAAGTTTCATAGTTAACATTTTAAAAAGTGATCGTTTTAAACTATTACTGGAAAACCTTAGGCGGAAAAAATGATCGTTGCCGGAAGAGATGGTAGTGTAATGTAGTCTTATTAAATGAGTTTCGGGGTTTTATTTTGAAGTGCGTAACTTTAACCGGCATATTGCCTCCTCATCTCTCTCTTAACTTTTCAATCTGAAAATTACAACCAACACGGACTTATTCACAGCGATAACACACGGCATTGATATCAACATCCAAAGAAAAGGCTTCGGATCTGGATAATTTTACTCATCTTCACCGAAAGCTATCTTAGTACATAATGAAGAAATATACCGGTATCGAACTCTTGAAAAGAAATCTTGACCAGGTTGACGCGAAATTCATCGGATTCTTTGAAAAGCAACAGCCACGCTGGCCTTCGGAAAAACGCGATTATCTGCGAAATCATCATCAAAACCCCGATCAATTCAATCCTGCCACCATCACCTGGGAGAAGCTGAAAATGGACAGGCTTCCGGATGATATATTGCAGGAGGCCCGCGCTGCATTCGCAGCATTCGAACGGGGCGAAGAATATCCAACGCCCGAATGATCAAATCCCAAAAGCCTTCGGAAGACAAAAATAATATTTGCTGATACCCGGATTAATTGGTATCTTTTCCTTTTATTGGCTCCTTATAGTCTGATCTGCCTTTCCATCCCATCGTCAGCTCGCACATATAAGCTCCCTCATTAAATCTTCCACTATGCAGATCTACATCGGCAATTTAAGCGAAATGACGACGGCGCACCAATTGGCCCATTTGTTCCTGCCTTTCGGCCACGTGCAATTTTCCCATATCGAACGCGACGCGAGGACCGGCCGGTCCCTTCGGTTTGGATTTATTGAAATGGATATGCCGAATGCAAAGAGCGCGATCAAAAAGTTGAATCGTATTCTTTTCATGAATGCGTATGTCGAAGTAGCGGCAGTATGATGGAGAATAGTGAGATTTGTATGCCGGTGTCTTCCCAAGCCAGGATGGACACGGGAAGCGGGCTCCGGCGATACGAGAACCGGGGCAAATGGTCATACTCGTCTTTGTTTAACCGGGACCCGGTGAAGAGGCTGTTAAAGAAGGCTTCGTGCAGCTGGCCGTGTAAGACCTCGGTTTGTTCGGTAAAACGATGAAAGGCTGCTACGTCGTTGTCGGCCAGGGCGTTTCGAGACCCATCCCTAAGGCCTGTAGAACGGCTTAAGATCATGCATCATCCTAATGGTATTTAAGCTTTCCCCGGCATCGATATACCGGTACAGGTCGTTGATGGTCTTGATCCGGCTTGTGTCGCTTTCCGGCAATACATCTTTCACTTCCTGCAGCTCCTTCTCGTCTACTACCCAATCTTTTATAATATGCACCGGGCGGATGCTGCCGAAGGAAGCGGTCATGATTACCCCATCGCAAAAGTCGCTCAATTTTACACCTCGCCAACTATCGAACTCATAAAAGCTATTATAGTCGCGGATATGCCCGAAGACCGGATTGTCGGAACCAACGGCGAACGGCCTCTTTAGGCAGTCATACATTTGATTGAAAACCGCGTCGAACGGGTAGACACTTCCGCGTGTAGCGCTTCCGCGCAAAAGCATCCATCGGGAGGGAAATGGCATCAGCAGGGCGATTTGATAGACCTGACTCGGATATTTCTCGTATAAATACTGACCACCCCGGCCATGGTCCTTTAAGAAAAAGAATTTGGGGGTATAAAACTTGCTGAGGGAATGATGTAAACCGCAGTAGATAAGTATTTTTTGGCCCTTCTTGATCACTTCATTTTCTACGATGCCCGGGAAAAAGTTATCAAAATTGGATTTTTCATCTTGCCGGCGAATGCTGTCCACCCGTGAAAATCGTTTTCGGGGGACATAAGGATTATTCAGCTGCAGGAACCGGATCTTATACCTGTCATTCGGGATTTCTCTATTGATTTTCCATACCTCCTTGAAAATCTCGAGGTATTCTTCGTAACACCAATCGAAACTGTTGTTCCGCAAAATTCCGATTGCCTTTCTCCTGTCGAAGGCCGCGGCATTGACGACGCTGTCCGCGTCTTTTTGATCAATGGCTGCCCCAAATTCCCATCCTATGATTCGAATATGTTTCTCCCTATACAGATACCCGATTAAGTCACGGAAGAAATGAAGGTCCTGTTCTCTCTTGTGCAGCTCTCCAAGGAATACAATGGAATGGGTGTCGAATTTATTGGCGACGAATCGAAAAGGGTCGCTTGAAGAATCGTTCACTTCCGCCACATAGCGATCCAATTCCCGGCTATCCAGTTTCCTTGGTTTGTGAAATGCCAATAGATTAAAAAGTAAATAGAGTCCGACAACTCCTGCTGCGGTTGATACAACCTTCAATAAAGTCTTTGTTAGTTTCTTAATTACCCGCATAACTTATCCGAAGGCAGTAAATTACTCCAAGTGAATGCGTGAAAAGGTGATGGCTATCAGGCGATTCGATGATAACGATCCGGAGCGTTCGTGACCCGGATTGGACACTTCCCCCAATAATATATTCGCGTCGGTCACGGCCAATTAAATAGTTTGATTTTCATACTTTTGCCCAATGCCGACACGAACCATAACAAACGTTCCGGAATCCGTAACAAAGGATCTGAAGCTAAAGGGCTTTAAGGTCCACCAAATATCTGAAACCGTAAATCCATCCGACGCCGCCGGCCAACGCGCAGTTGCCCATGGCCGGCGTGATTTTTATAAAATGGGCCTGGTAACCGGCGATATGACCCTTTATTATGGCGATAAGGTGATGGAGATAGCCGGCACGGTTCTGTTCTTCGTCAATCCTCATATCCCGCATTCTATTGTCCGTAGCGCAAAAAAACGAGAAGGGTATGCCTGCCTTTTCACGGAAACTTTTATTGCAGGCAGAGAGCGGAAAGAGGTGTTGCAAAATTCCCCCTTATTCCGGTCGGATGGGACGCCCATCATACAGTTGGACAAAGAACAGGCCGCCTTTATTACCGGTCTCTTTCAAAAGATGCTGGCGGTACACGACAGTAATTATGATCGAAAGGACGAACTGATCAGGAACTGTATAGAACTCATTATCCACGAAGGGCTAAGAATTCAGCCGCCCGCAAATGGGCAGCAACGCAATAATGCGGCCGCCAGGATAACCCGGTTGTTTATAAATCTATTGGAAAGGCAATTCCCCATCGACAATACGGAACAGCCGCTCCGGCTAAGGACGCCGCAAGACTTCGCGGAAGCCCTTTCCGTGCATACGAACTATCTTAACCGCGCCGTAAAAGAAGTCACGGGCAAACCAACCACCGCACACATAACCGAACGTATTGCCGCAGAAGCGAAAGCGTTGTTATTGTATACCGATTGGCGCGTGGCGGACATCGCCTATAGCCTGGGGTTTGAGTATCCGACTTATTTTAACAACTTTTTTAAACGGGTAACTGGCTTTACTCCTAATTCGCTCAGAAAGGGAAAGGTTTGAAGATCATACTATTTGGTTTGATCTTCGTTACGCGGTGCTGCCCGATTAGCCCGAGCTTTGCCGGATGAAAAAAATATTAATTACAGGTGCTACCGGAAAAGTAGGGAGCAGGTTTGCTTCCCGGGCACTGGCAAAGGGCTATGACGTTCGACTATTGGTACGCGACGCCGCCAAAGCAACGGCATTGGCTGACCTCGGCGCCGAGGTTGTCACAGGCGATTTAAATGATGCGGCCACATTGCCTGCTGCGGTAAAGGATATCGATGCGGTTATTCATATTGCCGCCTTCTTTCGCAGCTTTACCGACAACGAAGGCATTATCAGGACAAATCATGCGGGAACCACGGCGCTGGCCAATTTCGCATTGGCAGCGGGGGTGAAACGATTCGTTTTCACCAGCACAGGCAATGTATATGGGTCGGGTTATGGGCATCCAGCCAGAGAAGACGATCCGGTAAATAGCAATGATCCTAGGGCATACTCCTCCAGCAAGATCGCTGCGGAACACGAACTTCTTTCCCTTTACAAAACCAAAGGATTTGACGTGCGGGTGTTGCGTTTAGGATTTGTGTATGGGGATAAAGACCCTCATATCGAAGAGATCATCCCCCTGCTGAAAAAAATGAAACGCCACTCCGGCTCAAGGATGCATATGGTCCATCACCTGGATGTGGCCCAGGCGCTAATGTTGCTGCTTCATACCGATGGGCTGAATGGCGAGACATTCAACCTGGCAGATGATGCGCCGATCACATTGTATGAATTGGCCGGCTCGGTTGGCCGAACAAGGGATACGTTTGATCCGGAAGAAGGCCCGCTAAGCGATCCGTTCGAAGGCATCCTGGATGTTTCGAAACTCAGGAACACAACCGGCTTCAGGCCACTGGTGCCAAGTTATTATGTGGCTCGCGATCTGGACATTTTGTAGCAAATACCGGGTTTTGCCACGCAGAAACGGCGGATCACCGCACGACATTGGCTCATGAGAACCCCGTCCCCCAAAAAGGACCTGGTCGAGGCTCTCTCGCATCGCAACCAAACACACAAGCGCCCCGCACTATCGTGCGGGGCGCTCTTGACCCGGATTGGACACTAATAGCTATTCCAGCAGTCTGCCGCGATCAACCGGTTTCTCCCCTTTCGTTTGTCGATTACTTGTGTACGTTCATCGACTATTGAAAAAAATGGGCGACGGGCTCCCCAATTTTAATAATTGATAAAAGGGCCCATGCGCACCAAAACACTCAGCATACTTATTTTATTGATAAACACAGCCATTATTGGTGCAAAAGCGCAGGATTTCAGCTCTCTGAAACCCCAAAAACCGGTCGCGCTTTATGGCAGCATCGGTGCCGGCCTCAACTTCTACTCGTCCAACCAGCAATACAAGACACAGGACCCCTTTGCCTGGAACATCTATGGGAATTTAACACCCTCGCTCTATGGCATAGCATTGCCCTTCTCCTTCGTTATTACGCAGTATTCAAAAAGCTATACTTCGCCATTTACACAATTCGGGATCAGCCCCTCGTATAAATGGATAAGACTTCACCTGGGCTACCGCAACATCTCCTTTTCGCCATTTACCTTCGACGGGCAAAGCTTTTTGGGGGCCGGCATCGAGCTAACTCCCGGAAAATTCTACCTCGGCGCATTCTACGGGCGATTGAATAAAGCCATCAATGAAGACACCGCTTTTAATAGAAATATCCAGCCCCAGTACGGCAGAAAAGGCTACGGAGTCAAATTAGGATATGGCAGCAGTAACGAAAATATCAGCTTCCAGTTTTTTCACGCTCAAGATGACACCGCGTCCATAAAAAGATATCACGATAGCCTTACCACTATCCTGCCAATGGAAAATACGGTGATCGGAAGCTCCTGGCATTTTATGTTCTTCAAAAGGCTGACCCTCACCGGCGATCTCGCCATCAGCCTTTTGAACAGGGACATGTACTATCAGCGGATTGATTCCATCGGCTACGTAAAGGTCCCCTCGCTGGTGCAAAGCATCAACCCCATAAATTATAGCTCTACGGTCAGCTATTCGGGTCAGGCCCAATTGGTACTGGTCCTGAACAGCTTCAATGCGTCCGCCGGATACAGACGCATCGCGCCCGATTTTTTGTCCCTGGGCGTTCCTTATATGCTGAACGATGTGGAAATGATCTCAGCCTCCGCGGCAGCCTCACTATTCAAAGGGAAGCTAAGCCTCAATGCCGCTGCCAACAGCCAGCACAACAATCTTGAACACATGCTTAGCTCTTCCTTGCAGACACGGACAGGCAATTTCGGGTTAAACGCCTTTTTAAGCCAGCATGCCAATCTGAACATCAGCATCACCGGCGTAAACGTCTTTCAAAAGGATGGGTTGCTGCATCTGACCGATTCTGTAAAAATGAACCAGGTCATGTGGAATGCTGCCTTGTCTCCGGTATTTACCTTCTCCAATTCCTATCATCAGCAGACAATAAGCATCAGCGCCAATTACACCGACCTGAATGACAAAAACCCCGCCACGACGGCGCAGGCAAGTACGCAAAGCTTCTCTTCATCGGCAAGCTATGCATTATTCTTTTCACAGGCATATTGGGGCATCAACGGCAGCCTGGTATATACCCAATACAAACAACAAAACAATGTATATCGGTCCGCTGGGTTGAATGCCGGCGCAAGCGTGCAAATGTTAAAACAGCACAATCTCATGACGCAGGCATCGGCAGGCTATTTTGTAAACAGCAGCGCCAACGGCACAGTGGCAAATAACACCACGTTCTCTTTCAACAGCTCTTACAGCCTGCAAAAACATTCATTCGGCTTTTATCTCAGCTATATTCTGACGCCACCCGTAAATCTCAACCCGCTAAATGTCGTGAACCATATTCCTATTGCCGTGAATAGCAAAAACCTGTCGGGCGGCCTAACCTATGCCTGCCGCCTTTAAAAAAGAAGCTATGAAGCAGTACTATTCATATATAGGTCGTAAAATTTTCTCTCTCCTTGCCATTGGCATGGTTCATTGCATCCATACAAATGCCCAGACATACCCGGTAGTCGTCCAGACAAATGTAGTGCAACCCATACCCCCATACTTGCCGCAAATCAAGGCGGATATACAGGGTCAACACATTGGACAATTGAACCAGGATATAACCAGCCACCTGTCCATCACGCTGATGAACACCGGCAATTTCCAGCTGCATATAAAACTTTACGGCAGCATCGAAAGAGTTTCACCCTCGCCGATGGGCGTCAAGCTCCGTCCTGATTTTGTCCCCGTCCAGCCGATTGTCATCAGCCCGCGGCAAATGACGATGGCAGATCGGCAAATGCTTCAAAACGCATTCGGAAATTTTAACGAGAACTCCCTGATCTATGATAATCTCAACTTGTCCACACTGAGACAGACAGGCGTAAATTTCAAGCTCCCGGAAGGCACCTATCGCGTTTGCGTAACGGCCTACGATTACGACAAGCCCGGGTTTACTGCCCCCCTTTCCGCACCCGGCACGGGCTGCGCCTATTTTACCATTTGCTATACGGCGCCGGCGCCGCAATTTATCCTCCCGGTATCTACCCTACTGCAGTCCAATAGTTCCTTTCAGCCATTTACACCCCTTTCCCCGCAAATTCAATTCTCATGGACGCCACCCGCCACCACCTGCGGACTGCCCCTCGGCCCACTTACCTATGATCTGGAGATCCGTCAGGTTTTCCCCGGCCAGACAGTCACCGATGCCATCAATAACCCCTTTGTATTCCGCCAGCAATATATCCCCACTACGACATTTTTGCTGGATACCCTGAAATATTCGCATATCCTGGTTGCCGGGCAACAATACATTATCCGCGTCAAAGCCAACTTCACGCCCACACCCGGCAGTCCCCTCGAAATAGCCAATCAGGGTTATAGCCAGATCGCGGCCATCGCCTATCGGCCCGGTCAGCCAACCTATACAACAACAGCCTGGACCTCCGCCGGAGATACATTGCCCTCGCATAAAACGATGGTGAAAGGAAAATTATCCTATCGGTTTGACAATGATACCAGCGGCCTGGTATTCCCTGTCTCCCGCGAATGGATCTATCTGGAAAAAGTATACGCGAAAGTCACTACCGACCCCAAAGACAGCATAAGATCCTATATGCCGCTTTCATTGGAAGAACAAGCCTCTTTGCCGGTTTATCCTCGAATGTTTCAGGGGCTCACCACGCAAACAGATAAGGCCGGAAATTTTGAGCTCACTTATAACATGACCACCTTGGATAGCTCAGGAATTGTTCCCGACGCTAAGTGGACTATGCTGGCCGCCACCACCTGCCAGGACACTCTCGAGATATACCACCGGCAAACTGGCAACCCTATTGGTATAAGCCCCGCATTAAGAGGGCAGGTAGCCTGCCTGTACAAAGTGATTACTGCCAACCCGCACTATAAAGCTTCCACGGAATATCTCGAGATCCTGCCGGGCGGCATAAAAGACGTTACCAATCTCGTATTGGACGCCAACAGCTATACGCTGAATGTGAATGTGCGCAAAGCCTTTAACAATCAGTTGGGGAATTATGCACAGGGCGCGCAAATAAAGATCTATCGGCTGACAGCCAATAAAAAGAACCCAAACCTGGAAATTCCATTGTATGAAGGAAGCCTGCTCGACAGCGTACGCGATTGGAAAGAGATAGGGGACAAAGTATTGATCGCCCAGGGCGTCACGCCGGATAATGTCGGTGATTCCACCAGCGAAAAACAAAACACCGTAAGCTTCCCGCGTTTGTTCAAAAATACAGGCTCGACGGCCGAAGACTATATTGTCTGCCTGGAGAAAGGAGGAGTGCCGATCTCTTCTTCTCTGCCCGTTTCACCCGTTCAGGCAATAAATTCAAATGACTGGACGCTGCTCTTTGACGAGGCTGATGCACTATTTAGCAAAAGGACGGATCAAAATACTCCTCCATACGCCTCGACGAATCCCGGCCCGGACAAATCAACAGACTCCTGGTCAGACTGGAATTACAAAGGTCAGAACGATACGGCCACACTATCGTTGAAAAAAGAGCTGATCGCCGCACCGCACACACAGGTGACAGGCACGCTGCAATACGCTTACAAGAACGACGGCGCGACACCCGCCCGCCCCTATGCCAATATGGCCGTCAGCCTGGAGGTAGTTTACCTCGTTAAGAAAAACAATACGCCCCCGCCCCGGAATAATTCGTCCTCATCCGGCAACACCGCCTCTCCCGTAGCCTATTATCGCGGGGTCATCGGCCGTTACGCCAATATGGACCTTGGCGCAAAGGGCGGCGCCGGCAATGGCGCGGACGGCAAAGACTATATGCTCATTCCACCCTCCGCCAACTCAGTGACATTAACCCCCGGCCATACAACGATCGACGATTTTGAGCCAATGCCCGGCAATGCCAGTATCTACGAGAATGGGCAATTCCTCCAGGGCTCCGACAATGGAAAAGTAGTACAGACCGTAACCACCGACGCACTGGGCCATTTCACCTTCGACTTTGAAAATATAGACAGCACCATGCAGATCTACCCCGGCGGAGCCTATACGGGCAGCGGCGACCTGCGTCAACAGACGGATGGCCAGGTAATGCGTGTGTATCGCCTGGTGCCGCAGATAGGGTATTACTGCGCCCCGGATGACAATATCCCCGCTCAGCCCTGGAGCAGCTATAGCTGCGGAACCCTCACCTCCTTTGTCCACACCTACAACCTCGTAGTGCATGTGATAAAGGATAATGGTGATGCATTTGGCAATGTACCCATACATATCTATCGCTATCAAAACAACGCCTACGCCACTCAACGCCCGGAAAAGCCGGGAGCCGATATCAATACGATAGCCGACCCGTTTCAACAGCCTGTATACGGCAACTCCACAGCCGGCAGCTCCGGATCAGGCTCGTCCAAAAACACCCTGATGATAGCTTACAGCCCCTCACCAAACCTGAGTATGGGGGACGCTTACCTGTTAAAGAGAGATCAGGAAACAGATAACACGGGGACAGCCCTATTCACAGGCATGCCCGTAAGCCTGGATGCCGGCGCCGATGATATCCTGGTACAGGCCGATGCAGAAGCCACCGCCAGGCAGGGAGCGATTACCTTTCGCACCGCTAATCTCAACTATCCGAAGAATGGCTATACTCAGGACTATTATACAAACCTCCGGAAAACCGTTCAGGGATTTTGGGAAGACCAGACCCTGCCAAATGCCATATACAATACCAACAGCCCGAATTATGTCCCGGTACTGTTCAATAAAGATCTCGATCCGACCAAAAAAGCAGATGCCTATCTGCTGGCGAAATTGGCCCCGCCCCGCATTGCCGGCCGCGTAATAGATAAATTCTCGACACTTGGCATTCCCAACATAGCCGTATATGTTAGGGCAGATGATGCGGGTGATGTCTGGGGCAATTTCTGGGCTACTACAGACAACAACGGGTATTTCGATGTCAAAGAATACAGCCAGTTCTATAGCGACACCAGTACGCACCCCGCGATTGGCTCGACATTGATCATATCTGCGCCGGGGTATAAAACCTATTCGCTGAAAATCAGCCGGCTCCCGTATGGAACCCAATCCTATACCGATCCGATCCCCCTGGAGCCCCTGGGCGCCAACTCCTTCGGCTACGTGGCAGATGCACAGGATACGACAAAAGCCGTCACCGCGCGCGTAAAATTAAAGATCAACGGAAGATGGGTCGACACCTACAGCTATAGCGGCGACGCAAACAAAGCAAATGAACAAAGCCCCTATGCAGGATTGTATGCTCAGATGATCGATCAGGGTATAAAAACAGCCGCCATCAATTCTCCGGCAACACAAAACAACACCACCACCGGACCGCAAAACTACACATTCGGCGGGTTGAATGTCACCACCGATAAGCGCGGAAATGTATCACAGCTCAGCAGGAATAAAACCACTACCGCACCCGCAGGATACCTGGATAACTACATCATGGCCATAAACAATGCACATAACAACAGTTCGTCGAACAGCCCCTACTTTCATCCTGTCTCCGTAAAACCCACAACACGTACAGCTGAAAAATACAATGCACAACGCTTCGACATAGACCTCCCCGCAGCCCCGGACTCGATCGTCATCATGCCCTACGATCCGGCATATATCACCCAAACTTTTGCCGTATCGCCAAAAAGCGCGGGCCAAAATCTGGGGACATTCGGGCTCAAACGCCGGGTACACAAAATCATGGTGCACGTAACCCTCGGCGAGGGCGGGGTCAACGGCGCCATCGTATCCATCGACGGAATTACAGATACAAGATCCACCGATACCACCGGCAATGACGGCAACGCCTATTTCGAATTCATAAACAATTCGACACACAACTTCACCTTACGGGTAAAGCCCCAGTCCACCGCCGGTTCAAATCCGGCCCTGCCGGTATTTGTCTCGAGATCGGCGAACTTCTTCAGCGATGACGACGGCAACACGACATTCTTAAATGAAATAGTAGATCCGGGAGAGATCATCACCGGTAAAGTAACCTTCGCCGAAAACAACCAGCCCGTGAAAAATGCATTTGTATACCTCGATCAGGGCGTCGGCTCCAACAGCGACATATCCGCCATATCCGCCTCCGATGGTTCCTACCGGCTCATCGGCGTTCCCGGGGCCTCCACCTTCAACACCTCGGACAACTCGAAGGACAGCTTTACCGTTAAGGCTACCTTTTCCTCGCCCGGTGAAACCTATATCGGCGACATTAAAAAAGTCATAGTCGCTAACGAAAACCAGCCGCTGAATCTCGTAATACAAACCCTCAAAGACCTGGATGCATCACGCATTTATGGGTTCGACACACGCCTGGAAAAATTGCAGAAGAACAAGGACGGCACGTATACCGCCGACGGTGAACTATACAATATTCCTGCGAACGAAAATTTTAGTATGCAGACCGTCCTGCACCCGCAGGCCGCTATTTCCTTCCATTCACTTCGCCTGAAACCCTCGGGCGCCAGGAACCAGGCAGGCATCCCTGTCGCCGTACCCGTAAATGACTCCATCCTGCTCGACAGCCGGGATATTACGGTAAGCCTGTTCAAAGTATTCAACAGCGAACTGACAGGACAGGATGGGGGCAATCTCTTCGTGGCCAAAGGCAATACGGATACTTCCGGCACACTGGCGGCCACCGCGCACGTAGTGGATAATTCCTTCAATTTTCCGACCAGCTATATGACCATTTCTGACGCAGATTTTTACCTGGGTAACTATGGCTCTGCTTCGGCAAATAAATTATTTATCCCGGTCTTCACGTCCGACGGCTCAAAATATAAATTCACAAAGTTCTCGCTCACCGACAAGAACGCCAACGGCATCCGCTTTAAATACCTTGGATTCGACGGAACAACGGCCAACAGCGGCTCCCGCGAGTCCTTTATCATGGGCGATAGCGTAAACCTGTTCCTGGATATCTCCACTACCCTCGAAGGAAATATCCCGTTGCAATTCCACGCCGGCAAGGCCGTTCTCACACACAGCTCGCTTAACAGCCTGGTAAATAACGACTCGGCTTCGTTTACTTTGGAAAAATGGAAAGTGCAGAGCGGCAATTGGGAACTGTCTCCACAATCCGGCGGCATATTGCTGAAAGATGGCGTCCTGAGAACAGGCCTGGTGGATCTGCCCTTTACCAAAATGTGCATCATCTCCGGCGCTCCCTACGCCAGCCTGAGCTGTAATTCCCTCACCGGCGATGCATTGATCCGGGCCGCGCAGAACGGGCTGCTCACCATCGGCGGCGGCGCCTCCAAATTAAAATTATACCCCTCGCCCAATGTAGTATTTGTGTACGATCCCGATGTAGGCACGGTTCCGGGCCTGGGGCACTACAAATTTTCGCTCAGCTCCAACACCGGCAACGTTGCCTTTTTCGGAGGATTGGATGGAATGACCAATCCGACCCAGCGATTCAATATTCAATTCCTGTCACAATTGAGCGATGGCGAACAGCTCTTTTCATTTGATCCCAACATGAAGCCCATAACCTTTTACAATCAAATGCAGTTTACACCTGCCAGTTTATTCAGTCTGGAGGATCGTTTGCAGATAGGCGGCAGCGTGAACCTGGGCATTCCGCGCCTGCCAAACGATATCAACGGCAATTTCACTTTCTATAAAGTGAATAACGACAAGCTGCATACCAATAAATTGACCATTGATCCGCTTAGCTTCTCCTTTAGCGGAGATGGCGGAACACAATTTAAAACGAATGGCCCGCAGCAATTGAACAATCCTTATGGCATCGGTATTTCGGGAGACATGACCGTACCCGGCGTTCCCACCCCAATAAAAAGCATGCTGGTCAGCATGGTGTACAACGGGGCAAATGACCTCGTCGGGGCTTCCGGAGATGCCGGCCCAAGCCTGCTCTACCTGCAGCAAAATATAAAGCAACAGGCAGAAGTGCTGGCAGGCGATGCGCTCAACCAGGCGCAGGATTTCGCGGACGGCGCACAGGATAATGTAAAGGGGGCGATCAACGACGCGCGCAACACTATTGTTAGTGGCCTCAATCAGGCAAGAAGCACCTTGCAGCAAGCGATACCGCTGGGCGACCAGCAGATAGCCGGTATTGCCGCCAAATGGCGGCTGGTAGGAGAAGGCATGGACGCGATCAAAGACTTCAACAATAATCCGGCAGGCTCGCTTGCACGGCTGAATGGCGTCCTCAACGGCTTCACGGGAATCGATGCACAGCAGGCTGCGACAGATAAATTAAAAATGGTCGCCAATGAGACGCTCAGCGGAGCCAAACAATCCATCCCTGTTGACAATATAAGCAATGCCGCCGATGGCTTGGGCAGCACCTTCCAGGGAATGAAATTCGACTTCGATCTGCCCAATAAAAGGATCACCGGCTCCCTTACCATGAACGACCTCAATTTCGGCGCAGTCGTATTACAGCATCCGTCCGTCGAAATGCTGATGGATCCCCGGGGTTGGTATTTCTATGCAGGCCTGGGTGTCGACCTGCCGACCTCGCCTATTATTCATCCGTTGATATTCCCCCTCAGCGCGGGGATGATCGTCGGCAATTACCCCGAGATCTCTCCTTCCCTGGAAAGCAGGGTCACGCAAAATTCTTATGTACATAAACTACCAAAAACCTATGCGCAGGGTATCCACGGCTTTTTCTTCACCGGAAGAAAGGACATTATCCCCGAAACCTCCTTTGGATTTGACTTTACAGTAGTCGATTTTGAAGTAGCCGCCAGCGCAGGATTCGACGCGAGGGTCTATGCCAACTTCGGGGATCAGTCGCAGCAAATAGGATTGGGCGCCATGGCATTTGGAAATGTCTATGCAAAGATCACCTCGGGCTTATGCCAGATATCGGGCAATGTAGATGTAGAAGAAGGGATAAAAATGACGGCGACAAACGGTCGCAATGGGATGACATTCAGTGGAAGGGCCTGCGCTTCGGCAACGTTGGGGGTATCGGCCGCCTGTGGCGTCGGCCCGGCTGCCACTAGCGGAAGCGTCTCGGTGAACTTCCTGGCCTGGCTTTCTTTATGTACAGGCAGCGCATGCGAGAAAAAGGGAATTGACTTTGGCCTTCAAAAGGGCGGCGGCAATTGCTCGGCCAACAATGATTTCGATTATTAAAATGAACAAAAATTGGATCATGAAGAAATTCATCGTATCGATATACATCATTTTAGCCGGCTTCCAGGCTTCCGCGCAACAAGGCGGGCGGCCGGTCCTGACGGGGTCTCCTTCGGGTATGTATATCCAGCTGGGGCAATTGCCCCGTGCCACCTCCTACAAAATATATCGTCAGCAGGATGGAAACGGCGCCTTCATATACATCGGGAATTATGCGCCCTGCGGCAATAACAACGAATTGCGGCAACGCATGATAGCCAATGCCGCCCGCTTGCCGGACAATAGCTTTCCTTCCAAAGCATTTTCCGACACCTTATGGAAAATATATGCAGGCGCCCAAAACAGGTCGTTGATCGATTTTCCTTTCCCGGTCTTTCACCTGGCGGCTGGCTGGAGCTTTTTAGATACTTCGGCCGTGCCGGGAATGAAGTACAAATACCGTTTTGTATTTGCCGACTCCTCGAGGCCGGTCGAAACAGGTTGGGTGACCTTTGCATATGCGCATCCCCAATTTTCCAAAATGCAATTCTTGCAAATGATGCCGGGCGAGCACAGCGCAAGGATGCAATGGGAGTTATCCGCCGCCAACAGACCCGATTTTTTTGACATCTACCGCAAACAGTCCGGCAACACAGGCGATTTTCAAAAAATCAACGCATCAAAAGGGTTCTGGAATACCGCTCACGGCGATTCCGTTATATTCCTGGTGCTGGATACCACCTTGATGCCCGGCATTACGTATGATTACTTTATAGTCGCAAAAGACCCGTTGGGCAATACGGGCAATCATTCCGATACGGTTCGGCTGAAAGCAGGCGGCAGACAAAATGTGCCTGCCGT
Source organism: Puia sp. (assembly GCF_035546395.1). GTDB lineage: Bacteria > Bacteroidota > Bacteroidia > Chitinophagales > Chitinophagaceae > Puia. The sequence goes on from NZ_DASZXR010000005.1 coordinate 338,710, forward strand.
TTATAACTTCCATACCACGCCCGACTCCGCCGGTATAAAACTCGCCTGGGCAGCGCCGGCGAACAAATCCGGCCTGCAGAATATCATGGTATTAAGGAGCGCGACCTATGATACAGGATATAGTTTGATTTCATTAGCGCCCGTAAAAGACACCACCTACATCGATAAAAATGTACAGCCCGGGCAACGATATTTTTATCAATTGATCGTACAGGGCGCATTCAATTACTCTCTTCCCACCGCCCGTGTATCCGGGATGTACACAGGCTGGAAGGATATATTGCCGGTCACTGATCTGGACGCCTCTTCCACCGGTAAAGGCATAAAATTAACCTGGCGGTACCCCGACCAAAAAGACATACAGGGCTTCAAAGTATTCCGTTCATCGTCCTCTCCGCATGAGTTGCAATTGGTCAGCGGGTTGATATTGCCGGCCGCCGACTCCACCGATCCCGTATATATCGATACCACCGCAGGTAACAGGCAAACATCTTTCTATTACGCAGTGGTGCCCGTTTCTAAAGCATCCATACAGGGTCCATATTCAAATATTGCAACAAGCAGGGCGGATGTCACAAACAAACTACCGGCTCCCACGGGTTTGCGTTTTGTTTGGTTAAGCGATTCGGTAGTCAGTCTCACCTGGCGAGATATGCAAAGGGAGGTTCAGGGCGTTTCAGCCTATAAAGTGTATAAGCAGTCAAATCCCTCCGATACCTCCTCTGCTGATATGCTAAGGCTCTGCCTGAGCAATGAATTTACAGATACCTTACGCGAAGGCGACACACGCTGGTATAGAGTGCGCGCGTTTAGCGCGGCAAACCTGGCAGGCGCGGCAAGCACCCCCGTTCATATAGAGGCAAGACTAAATAAACCCCTGCCCCCGGGCGCTGTCCATGCATATCTCCAGCGTAATAAGGTCGTGTTGCATTGGGGCGGGTCCATTAATACCCCGATAAAAGAATATCAGATCTATCGCGCAAAAAACGCTGGAAAAATAACCCTTTTAAAAACCGTGAGCGTTTCTGCAAAAACCGCTTACAGCTTCACCGACGACACGGTTACCGGCAATTCCACCTATTACTACTATATCACCAGCACAAGCACGCATGATGCCGAAAGCAGTCGTTCGGAAGAAATCATCGTCAGAACACCTGACTTTTTCAACAACGGATCTCTGAACAAATAAAATATGGTTATGAAACAAAATATAGTCCTATCGGCAACGATCATCAGCCTCCTGTTCTTTTCCTGCGGCAAGGAAGGTCCGCAGGGTATTCCCGGTCCCCAGGGCAATGCGGGCGCAGTTGGCCCTGCCGGGCAGGACGGAAGCATTATTTACAGCGGCAAAGGCGCCCCCGCCACCTCTGTAGGCAAAAATGGCGACTATTATCTCGATGACAATACCGGAGATCTCTACGGCCCCAAAACCGCCAGCGGTTGGGGAACCCCTCTTTCCCTAAAAGGCTCCGGCAGCACGCAAGGGCCGGCAGGTCCGCAGGGTCCTCCGGGGGCCGCCGGAACACCCGGCTCGCAGATCTACAGCGGCACGGGAGCCCCAGCCACCTCCTTGGGGAACAACGGGGACTTTTATTTAGACAAACAAGGCTATCTCCTTTATGGCCCAAAAACAAATAGCGCGTGGGGCACGCCCATTTTGTTGCAGGGCGCACAAGGGATCCAGGGACCCCAGGGGCCGGCAGGCGTACCGGGAAGTCAGATATTCAGCGGCAACGGAGCTCCTTCTGCAAGCATCGGTAACACCGGAGATTATTATCTCGATAAAAGTACTGGCAACTTCTACGGACCGAAAACAACCAGTGGCTGGGGAAGTCCCTTTTCCCTAAAGGGCGCCAATGGCGCACAGGGCCCCGCCGGACCACAAGGACCACAAGGTTCGCAAGGCGCCGCCGGAACACCCGGTTCCCAGATCTATAGCGGCGCAGGCGCTCCACCTTCCTCCACGGGCATCACGGGCGACTATTACATCGACATCAATCACGCCATTATCTATGGGCCAAAAACCGCTGCCGGCTGGCCTTCCACCGGGCTCTCCTTGCAAGTGAAAAATGTGATCACCTATGAGTTTGACAATCATCTGAGAAATAATCTGCCTTATAGCTGGCAGGCCTATTTGAGCCAGCTACAGGCATCCATCTGGCTACCTTATAATAATGCATCTGCCCAAACCACCGGATTTACCATCCCGCAGGCAATCGTGGATCAAGGCCTGGTCCTTTGTTATATCCGGTATTTTAAAAGTATAGCAAGCGATACCGCAACCAGCGCGGGCATGACTCCCTGGATGGAATTGCCCTATTCCATCTCCAACAATGTGGGTAATGGCGTTTCAAGTGTTTATACACTCAGCACATTTGTCGACGCGAATGGATTTAGAATCATCGTAAACTCCATACAGAATAGCTTCAGCAATTTTACAGGAGCATTTATCCCTTCTCAAATACGGATTGTGCTGATTCCTTCAGGACAATCGACAGTGATTACACGAGTCAATCCATCCCTAAAAGCTACACCGGACGAATATCCATTGAATTTCATCGGAGGGAATTGATTCCCTCCCCATCACCAAACAAAATTGCAACTATGACACGGGCAAAAAAGACAAAATGGCTGAAAGCACTGTTCCTGTTTCTATTTGCCTTCTTCGTTCTTGCAGCGCTGGTTGTGTACTTCATATCAATTTATCATAAAAATTGAATAAACCATGAGACGGATCACCTGCAATACCATGCTCGCCCTGCTGCTTATATCGGCCGCATTTTGCAAAAATAATTCCCACAAAACTGCAAACGTCCCCGCGCAAAAAAAAGATGCAGGCAATGCTTTGACTCCCCCCGCAGCTCAGGTCAGTGACTCCTTCGCTCAGACCAGTGGCTCGGTCGCTCGGGCAGTTGACTCCGTTGCCCAGGCCGGAGGGCCCGCTGCCTCAACGGCTGATTCCATCGCACACACCGGCGCCGTCCCCGCTGCCGATGCCAGCAGCGACCCCGGCACTGCCATCGCAAACGCACTATCGAACCTGCAACTCAATCAAATGAAGAATAACAATCCGTTGAAACAGGTAGCGCAAAATATGATCAAGGCTGAACATGACGGCACCAGGGGCCCCGATAAAATTTATACGGCAGAATACAAGCCGGAACAATCGGCCGAATATACTGTACCCGTACAAGGCGACGCAGCCGTTTATGAATTGCAATACACGGGCGGTTCTTCACTAAAAGGAAAGCAGGATGGAGCCTGGAAAAATATCTATATAAATACCAAAAACAACACCGGCTGGAACGTATTCACCGAAAGTTACATGGCATCCTCGGCAATAAACATGAAAGTGCATTCTACCATACTTTCCCATAAGGACAGCGCTTATATCGTTTCGTTCAATTCGCAATATCAAAAATACAACAGGGAACCCCTGTCAGAAAGAGGGAAATATGAATCAGAGGTCAAAGTGCAAAAGATCGGCGACGAAAAAATGTTTGGTTATAGCTGCGTACATATCCGGGTGAGCTATACGATCACCGCCCTGCACCAAACCGTCCATTCCACCGATGATGAATGGTATAGCAACGATGTCCCGGGCGCGCAATATGTATCGCCCGTCCTGTTCGAAAGCCATTCCCCGCAGGTAGTTCAAAAAATAATGGCGGCAGGATGCAGCGGCGCCCTTGTAAATTTCAAATCGGCAGAAATGCATTTACAGCTTACCGGCATAACAAAAAAAGACGCGCCCGATACCACGTTTACACTTCCCGCCAACTATCAGTTAGATAAGAACACGGGTCTATATGGATTACAATAAAAAAACACTTTTTCTTTCACCCAAAAAATTAAAATATGAGGACGGTAATAGCTACGCTGACGCTCCTGCTACTGGGACTCTTGGCAGGCATACCCGCCGCCAATGCGCAGGGAGGATTTCTCAAAAAAGTTATAAACAGCGCAAAGAACTCTGCACAAAATCGAGCGAACAACGCTGCTTCCAATGCCACCAACAAGGCCTTGGACAAAGTAGACCCCACTACAAAGGGCGGCACCCCCTCCACCCCCAACAGCGGCGATAAAAGCGACAACGACCGCGTTCTGGGCGGCTTTGCAAAAGCAGCGCAGGACAACCCAAACGACTCGAACCTGATAGCCAAAGCCCTGGGAAACATCATGAGCGGCAACGGCGTGTCGGCAGAAGATTCCGCAAAGGCGCTTGCTGCATTTAAAAACACCGGCAATAGTGGCAATACGCCTTGCATTTACTATGAAATAACCAATACGGTTATTCCCGATAAGAAGGGTCAGAAAACAAGCTCCTCCATCACAAAACAGTGGTTTACAAAAGATGGCCGCTATCGCGGCGAAATGGACCTGGCAGGCATGATCGCTTCGGCGGCGGGATATCAGATAGATTCAAAACCCATTGTCATGATTGGCCGCGTCGAGATGCCCAATTACACCGTCACGCTGGATGATGAGAGTAAAACCTATTCGCTCAATATTATTGACCAGGCCCTTCTTGATAAGGGCGGCTCCGGGTATACCGCCAAATTAATAGGCAGTGAAACCGTAAACGGGTATCCTTGTAAGCATGTAGTTATCAAAGGGCATAAAATGACCCTGGACATGTGGACAAGCACAAGCGTCCCGGGATATGATGTCTATCAAAAATTAGCATCCACGGCCGCGGGCGCCAACGCTTCGTTTTTAAATGCGTTGAAACAGGTAGGCGCCGATGGGATTATGGTAAAAACGATTATTGAGAACAATGCATCCAGCATGACACTCACCAAAGCGATATACATAGGCGCAGACAATAGCCTTTTTGAAATACCGGCCGGCTATACAAAAACGGAATACAACGGCGTCATAACCAATCTGATGAAAGCAGGTATGGGCGGTAAGAAATAACATTCCCTTCATTCTTAAATATTCTTCTATGACATCTCTATTCAAAGCACTCTTCATAACTATGTCTGCCTTTATCATATTGCCGATCGCGGCGTGCAATAATGCAACTTCTAATGCAACGGCCAATAAGGGCGATACAGCAACGGCTTCGGCTTCCAATAGCGCACCCGCAAACGGCGCAACCTATGTTTCATACCAGGCAGACGGCCGGCCTGTAATGATCACGGGTAACCATCTTTTCATCAACGAAGTTTCGAACGATGCGGCGAAGGGAGTGGTGAAAATTGCGGTGACCGATTTCGGGAAGAACCCGGCTGAGGTGATTAAAATTATTGCGCACGATAAAGGCGCTACTGCCATTTCCCATTCCGCCGGCGGTGGCGCTCCGTTCAGTAGCGACCCGTTTGCCGAAATAATGATTCGAAATCAAAACCATTATGCCGACGTCGCCGATGTCAATATTACGCAAATCACGGCGAATGACGTGGAAGGCACATTTTCCGGAAAGTTCACCGGCGAGCGAAGCCTGTCCGACACCTCGAAAGAAACCATCATCATAACGAACGGAAAATTTCACCTGCCCTTTCGCAAGTCATAACATCCATAAAATGAAAAAAATGAAGCCTATTCTCCATCTTACGATACTTTTCTTTTGCGCCTTTATCATACAAAGTTGCCAATCGGGCTCGTCTGCAAATAGTTCATCCGGCGCCAATGCAGATATAAGAGCTTCAGGTTCGGGCAGCGATACCTATTTAGAATACACGAGTGTTACCACCGGCAAACGCATGTCCGCAAATATGCTGATGAAGATGTACATTTCGCACACCGGAAAATTAAGGAACGAAATGTACATGGCAACGGGCGGCGGCAAACCTTCACTATTGATGGAGGGCATTGCCGATGAAAATAACCCAACGCAATCCATCCTTATAGACGACAGCGCCAAAACCTACAGCGTCCATAAAAACGACACTTCCGTCACAAATCAGGATGACAATATCCTTACGAAGCATACGACCTATATTGTAAATAAAATAGGTAACGAAACCATACAAGGATTAAACTGCGTTCACGGGCAAATAATAAAAACCACGAATCTTAGTGGCGTACAAAGCTTTCTGAATGGAACAGACACCACTGATATTTGGTCTACCAAAGACATTCCGATACCCGCAGCCTTAGTAAAAGGCTTTTCAAAAAGTATGGGCATCGCTTACACCGGCGGCGTGGCCGATAAATTGGTGCAAATGGATTGCGTGGGGTTTCCGGTAAGGTTTCAAATGCATGGCAAAGACGCGTCTATGCTTATGAACCTAACCAAAATATCGCACGACAATTTTCCCACAAGCCTGTTTGCCGTGCCTGCGGGATATAAACAAACAGAAGGGATGTAATGTAAACTTTTAAACATTTTCAATCATGAACTTTCAGGAACTAAACAAACAAAGAAAGATAGCGCTGGTATGCTCGGTATTGGGCATCATCGCTTGTCTGCTTCCCTGGTACAGCTATGGCTTTGGCTCTGTCAACGGGCTAAATGGCTTGGGCGTACTCGTATTTATTCTATTCATTTGCTCAGGGATCCTTTCATTCATCGGCGATCAAAAAGCAAACCTTCCTTCCAAATCATGGCTCCTGGTATTGGCCTCCGGATTTATCTGTTTTTTAATTCCGGGTTATTACATTGCCAGGATATTGATGGCAACAGGCAGCATCGGTAACGAGGAGGCCGGCGTATTCAAAAGCATTTACGGCAGCGGGTTTGGATTGGGCGTCGGCATTTGGATAGCAGCCGGAGCAGGCGCCGTTACAGCCGCAGGCGTGTACAGGCTTCGTTCAAAGAATGATACTATCAAAGACTCTTTCAACATGCTAAAAAACAGTGTGGAACAGTCGGTAAAGACGCCATCGGATGGAGACAAGCCATCAAATTAGCGCCCTTTCGGCCGGCTCGTACAGGGATTTGTACAGCCTCTTTTGCGAAAGCGGTGTGGAGTAAAAGTCTCTCTTTATGTTCTTCCTTTTCAAAGTCAAACCGTTTAATAGGATAGCGCAGTGCGTTCAGATCCGGCTTCAATCTGATACTTACCTGAGATTCGAAACAGTGAGCAAGCATAATACCATGCACAAAGCTCCGGGCTGGCTGGACAGATCGATGTAGAAGAACCCTGCAAAGCTGCTGAACCCGTATAGATCCGTCGTTTGCGGCCCCACATCTTTTCAAGCGGGGTTCAGGACCGCTCGGCGGACTCCTGCTAGCAGGTCATCGAGGGCCCGGCTGAAGGCAATATACTAAAAAGTTTTTTTTATTAGACCTTTTAGTATATTTTTGTGGCGGAAAACCTAATGATCATGCTTACTAAAGCGGAAAGAACAAAGCAATTCATCCTGGAAACTGCAGCCCCTATTTTTAATCAGAAGGGGATATCCGGCGCTAACATAGACGACGTACTTGCTGCGGCAAAACTGACCAAGGGATGCCTTTATGGTCATTTTGAAGGTAAAGAAGATCTGGCCCTTCAGGTTGTTGATTTCATGTTGGATAACAACGGCAAAAAGATGTTATCGACCATTAGCAAAGGTAAAACAGCAAAGGCTAAGGTATTTGCTTTTCTCGATTTCTATAAGGATCCCTTGAATACTTACCTTAAAGGAGGATGTCCTGTATTTAATGTTGCCGTGGAATCTGATGATAATTTTCCGGCCATCAAAGAAAAGGTAGCGGGTATTATTCGCCACGGACAGGAATTGTTTGTGAGTATTTTAAATCAAGGCATTGCAGACGGTGAGTTTTCTGACAAACTTGATCCGGCCGCCTTTGCGTTCAAAGCGGTGGCTGCTGTTGAAGGTGCTGTTGTTTTGTGCAGATCGATGAACACGGCAAAACCGATGGCCGGTTTGCTCAGGAGCCTGAAAGCGGAATTGGAAAGCTACGCGCTGTAATTTTTTTTAATGTAAAATATACTAAAAAGTCTTTTTTATAACTAACGAAATCCCTGACAAGGAAATCAATAATCAAAACAATAAAATGAAACAAACTGTCTTAGTCACAGGTGCCTCCTCCGGCATCGGACTGCTTGTCGCCGGCAAGCTCCACGAAAATGGCTACCAGGTCATCGGCACAAGCCGGGATCCGGAAAAGTACAAGGCTAAACTACCATTTAAGCTACTGCCGTTGGATCTGAATGACGACCATTCTATAGCATCTTTTGGCAAGCAGCTGTTCAGTCAGATCAAACAGCTGGATGTGCTGATTAACAACGCAGGTTATTTGGTAAACGGACTTGCCGAGGAAACCTCTATTGAGCTGGGCAAGCAGCAGTTTGAAACTAACTTTTGGGGAACGATAAAACTAACTAACGAGTTGCTGCCCTACTTCAGGGAGCAAAAACATGGCAAAATAATCACTATCGGCTCGCTGCTGGGTTTGGTGGGACTTCCAAATGTCGCCTATTATACCGCTTCCAAACATGCTCTCGAGGGCTATTTTAAGTCGCTTCGGTTTGAGTTGAACCAGTTTAATATCAAGGTGGCGATGGTTGAGCCGATCAGTTTCAAAACCAATATCGGCGAAAGTGCGACTGTTGCGGCAGGAACCATCACTGACTATGATCTGTTCCGCCAAAAGGTCACCGCATATACCAAAAAGTCATTTGATAATGCACCCGAACCTGCGCCGGTTATCGCCACTTTATTGCGAACAGTAAACGAGCCCAACCCGAAGTTCAGTTATCCTGTAGGAAAAGGATCGTCATTTGTGCTCCTGCTTCAACATTTCGCCTATAAGGTTTTCGAGAGATCCATTCTGAAATCAATTGACGCCTCAAAATAGAAGTAACATAAGGACTAAAGCATAAATGAATTAAAAATAAAATCAATGCGTGCATTCATAGTAAAACGTTACGGAAAGAAAGAAAAATTACATCTAACTGAATTGCCGGAGCCGAATGTAAAGGAAAATGAGGTACTGGTACAAATACATTCAGCAGGTGTCAATTTGTTGGACTCACTCATTAGAAATGGGGATTTCAAACTGTTTTTGCCCTACAAGCCACCATTTATAAATGGACATGATCTGGCAGGTGTTATAACGAAAGTTGGTCCGAAAGTCGGCAAATTCAAAATTGGCGACGAAGTGTTTTCAAGAGTAGGTGATTACAGAATAGGCACTTTCGCTGAATACATTTCCGTCAATGAAGCCGATTTGGCATTAAAGCCAAAAAATCTTACCATGGAAGAGGCCGGCTCCATTCCATTGGTTGGCTTAACCGCCTGGCAAGCACTTGTTGAAATAGGAAATGTAAAAAAAGACCAAAAAGTTTTCATTCAGGCAGGTTCGGGTGGTGTAGGCAACTTCGCCATTCAGTTGGCAAAGCATTTCGGGGCTTATGTCGCCACAACTACGAGCGCTGCTAATATTGATTGGGTTAAAAAGCTTGGTGCAGACCTTGTTATTGATTACAAAGTCGAAGATTTTGAAACCAAACTTGGAGATTATGATTTGGTCATACATAGTAATCGTGACACAAAAATCCTTGAAAAATCACTCCGCATCCTAAAACCCGGTGGACAATTGATCTCATTAGTTGGGCCCCCTACTCCAGAGTTTGCAGAAAAAATTGGGCTACCCTGGTATTTAAGATTAGTAACAAAGCTTTTGAGTTCCGGCGCGAAGAAAACAGCGAAAAAACTAAATGCCAGGTTCCTATTCTTATTTATGAGGGCAGAAGGAAGTCAATTAGGGAAAATCACCCAGCTCATTGAGGCAGATATTATAAAACCGGTCATTGACAAAGTATTTCCATTTGAACAAATTAATGAAGCGATGACTTATGTGGAATCTGGCCGTACAAAAGGAAAAGTCGTAATAAAAGTTAAATAGTTATAAATGAAAAAACTAAGGATCGCATCCGGATGGAATTATTTCCCGGACAGACGTAAAAAACAAAGATGAAAAAATAAGGACACGTAACCCCCGATCGGAGCCGCTAAGCAGCCTCTTCTTCGATAGGCGCTCGATTGATGAATGCAAGGTCTTCACTAAAGTCACTCTCTTCGCCGTTTGCTATCCTCGATAAAGCCTGTCAGGTCGAATGCTGGACGGATTTCCCAACTATTGCCGCCGCGGCCCAACCGGAGAGATGGATGCTTGGACAGCAGGCGGATGGCATGATTCAAATCGGTGGCTTCAAGTATCATGATCCCGCCGATTTGCTCTTTGGATTCGGCGAAAGGGCCGTCGGTCACGGAAACCTTGCCGCTGCGCCATTTCAATGTGGCAGCATTTCGGGCTTCCTGCAGGCCCTCTCCGCCCGCATAGTGACCATTCTTCCGAAGTTCATCATCGTAGCTGAAACACTCGTCCATAAAGGTTTGCCGTTCGCTTTCGGAAAGTGTTTCCCAAACTTCTTCATTCATGTATCCAAGACAAATGTATTTCATAATGATTATTTATTGTGTTGGAGGATAACATGTGTGACCTTCTCCGATGCTTCGAACCGGACACATTCGTAACCCAATTTACGCAAGTCAACGTTATCGAATAGTCTTTCACCTCTGCCTATTATCGTCGGTGTGATGGCAATATGCAGCTCATCGATCAGTCCTTCGCGGAGGTACTGTTGTATGACATTCACCCCGCCTCCAATTCGGATATCCTTTCCATTGGCCGCTTCCCGGGCCTTGGCGAGCGCATCATGAATGCCTTCGGTAATAAAGTAAAAAGTCGTTCCCCCCTCCATCTTCAAAGGAGGTCTTGCATAATGTGTTAGCACGTAAACCGGAACGTGATAAGGGGGATTGTTTCCCCACCAGCCCTTCCAGTTCATGTCTGGCCAGCTGCCCCGAACCGGACCGAACATGTTCCTGCCGATGATCCAGGCGCCGAGATTTTCGAATCCACGCACCAGGAAATCGTTATCGATTCCTTCGGTACCGCCCTCCCCTCCTTGAATCTGTTTCCACCAGCGGGTGGAAAATACCCAGTTGTGCACATCCATACCGCCTATGCCCATCGGATTGTCAAGGCTTTGATCCGCGGCCGCCCCGTAGCCGTCAAGTGAGATCGAGAAACTGGCAACCCGGACCCTCGTCTTTTTTTCATTCATGATCCATAATTGTTTTTTGTAATGTAATGTTTGTTTTCATTAGGTAGTCGAATGGCCAATGACAAAATCGACAACCAGTTTGAATTTTTTTACATCCTCAGGAATTACGATCCCAATTCGCTAAGCTTTCGTTGGATAAACCGCCGTTCAGGATCTTGTTGTGCCAGGGCGAGGGCACGTTCCCATGACGCCCTTGCCTGGTTTGTACGGCCCAATTTCCGGTAAAGTTCCGCCCGCGCGGAGTGTGCCAAATGATAGTCGTTCAGGTCTCCACGCTCCATCATCGCATCTATCTGCTGCAAACCAGCTTCAGGCCCCTTATGCATGGCAATGGCGATGGCACGGTTCAATTCAATAATTGGAGAGGGATTTATGCGCAGCAAGCGGCTATATAGGCTGGTAATCTGGGCCCAGTCCGTAGCTTCGGGACGTAAGGCTTCGGCGTGTAGGGCCACGATGGCTGCCTGTAGCGTGTAGGGGCCTGGCGGTTTGGATGAAAATGCCCGTTCTACCAGCGTCAATCCCTCCTCAATCATAGCGCGATCCCAAAGCGATCGATCCTGGTCTTCCAGAAGAATAATATTTCCTTCTGATGAAGTGCGGGCCGGCCGGCGGGATTCGTGCAGCAGCATGAGTCCAAGCAATCCTGTAACCTCAGAATCAGGTTGCAAAACGTGCAACAGACGCCCAAGCCGGATAGCTTCGCTTGAAAGGTCAACACGGGTTACCGATTCGCCGGATGAAGCGTAATAGCCCTCGTTGAATACCAGGTAGATCACCTGGAGTACAGCCCCGAGCCGGTCTGGCAATTCATGTTCCATCGGCACTTCAAAGGGTATCTTCGCCTCACGAATTTTGGCCTTGGCGCGGACTATTCGTTGGGCCATAGTGGAGGGGGTAACAAGAAATGCGCTTGCGATCGCTTCGGTGGTCAGATCGCAAACCTCACGCATGGTCATGGCCGTGCGTGCATCGAGCGACAACGCAGGGTGACAGCAGGTGAAGATCAGCCGGAGCATATCGTCTTCTATTACATTGTCAATTAGCCCGGAAGCATCGGGGGTCGCAGCTTCCGTTTGCCAGATCTGCCGCTGCTCCAACGACTCGAATTTCGATTCGCGCCGCATGCGATCGATTGCTTTAAACCGGCCGGCGGAAACAAGCCACGCCAGCGGATTCGATGGAATGCCTTTTTCACCCCATTGTTCTAGCGCGCACTTAAAAGCATCATGCATGGCGTCTTCGGCGAGATCAAAGTCATTAAGCAAACGTATCAGGGTGGCAAACACCAAGCGCGACCTGGTACGATAAATCTCGCCTACAAGTTGAAGAATAGGTTCCGGCGTATTGGGCATGGTCGATTGTTCGATTCTTATAAAGGTAATTAATATACACCTATTCAATCAATTGCGATCCAGGCATGTCAGCGCGAACACCTCGTCGCTCTCGTGAACGCGATACCCTTGCCCACATTGGGCTTTGGCGACCCGGGCGGGATTAGCTCCAACCGCCAGTTATTTTTGCATTGTGGAACAGCTTGATGTACTGAAAAGAGAACTGAGACCCGGAGCGGTCTATCGCCGTGCTGACCTGCAACTATGGTCAAAAGCGGTTGATCGCCACTTACAGGAACTGGTCAAGGACGGAACGTTGGAAAAACTGTCCGGAGGATTGTATTATGTCCCTGCTCGCAGCACCTTCGGCAAAGTGCCGGCAGAAGAACATGAATTAGTTGAAGCGTTTCTGAAAGATAGTCATTTCCTGATAACCTCGCCCAACGATTATAATGCCCTTGGCGTTGGCACCACCCAGCTCTACAACACGCGATTTGTGTACAATCACAAACGGCACGGCGAATTCAAATTAGGGAACAGAACTTTTCAGTTCGTTAGAAAACCAAATGTTCCGAATAAACTGACAAGTGAGTTCCTATTGGTCGACTTGGTTAATAATCTGAAGCGTCTGGCGGAAGATCAGTCGGTAGTGCTGGAGAGAGTAAAAGAGAAGGCCCGCACAATGGATCAGGAACGCCTTCGAAAAATGGCAGACAGGTTTGGAAAGGTTCGGACGCGGAAACTGTTTAATTCCCTATTAACAAAATAACGGTAATGTACTTGCATGAACATCCTGATTTCCCAGGACTTCTTAGCATCATCGAGGAAGAAACGGGCATATTGGCCCACCTGGTGGAAAAAGACTACTGGATCATGCATTGCCTTTATGGTTTGAAAAGTCAGGGATACCATTTTCAGCTCAAAGGTGGGACTTCCCTGTGAGGCAGGTCGCTGATCTAAGTGCTTGATTGTAAATCATTATCGCCTTGACCAACCAAGATTTGGAAATTGAACCAAAAGTCTTAAATTTGTACTTAATTAAGTACTTATTATGCAAGTAGTCAACTATACCGAATTCCGAAATAACCTCACCGAAAACCTGAATATGGTGAATGACAATGATGAGATCGTAGTTGTATCGAGGAGCAAGGGCAAGAATGTAGTGGTGATGTCACTCGAAGAATACAATTCTATCCAGGAAACTCTCCATTTGGTGAGCAGCAGGACCAATCAGAAAAGATTGGATGAAGCCATCGAGGAAATGCGCTCAGGCAAATCTTCGAAGCACAAATTAATTGAAGACTAATGGAATTGGTTTGGCAAACCCATGCATGGGAAGATTATCTCTATTGGCAGGAAACGGACAAGAAAGTGCTTCTAAAGATCAACCAACTGATAAAGGAATGCCTAAGAAATCCCTTTAAAGGCATCGGAAAGCCCGAACCTTTGAAGGGCCAGTACAAGGGATTTTGGAGCCGTCGAATTACGGACGAGCATAGGCTGGTCTATGCGGTAAAGGATAAACAATTGCACATTCTCCAATGTCGGTTTCACTACGATGCCTGAACCAACAATTACAATGAGTCGCTTGATACCATTGGGAAGCATTTTGAAAAGCGTGGTTTGTTTCCTGATGGCCACCCGGGCGGGATTAGCTCCGGCCTACCGGCCTGCGCTGATCCCACCACGCCTGCGAGGCCCTTACCCAAAGCCTCCCGGTGCGCTATCGCGCCCCGCGGCGTTTCCGTTTTTCCGCTTATGCGAACAAGTTCGCACCGCTACCAAATAAAACAGCCCCGCACTATCGTGCGGGGCGCTTGTGACCCGGGCGGGACTTGGAGCGTCGACCTTCTGACAATCGATCAGAATAGCGTATCCCATTGACCTACCGGACCTCATATATTTTGCCTTCTTTCATACCAGTGCCTCTTACAAGCACTGAAAAAAAAGGGCCACCAAAAAGGCACTGAACAGGTTGCACCGAGCTGCTTCGAACTGCTTCGTCCATCAAAAATTCCTGTTCTCGCCGATCCATTTGAAAAAGAACTGTCGATACAAAAATAGGGGTTTCGTTCAATTTTTATCAATTCAGTGGGTCAGAAAGGCACTCGAATTCTTGCCTTTTCCTTCCCCCTCTGCGATCGGCGGGTCCGTGTCCCCGATCGGCTCGCCGGGCGACAAGCCGATATTTTCCGCGCCTTGAAAGGGTGCAAACGGCAAAACCCATATACCGGCGGCTGGTCCCAGTGAAAGGTGATCAGCGGTAACCTTTGGCGGCGAGCCGACAAAGCGACGACCGCGATGGGCATGCCGCCTACCCGCTTCTCGTCCAGACGATGCATCTTATCAAGGGCCGTGTGCCTCTGCTGGACCTCATGGTCCTGTTTAGCACCTTCTCTTGCCCGGCAACCGCGTATTCAACCATGCTGCGCACGTCTCCAGTACGGGTAAGGCCTCCTGCAGGCTAGGTGCCTGGATGCAATAGATCCCGGGCAAATACCGCTCATAATACCGTCGGATCGGGATTTCCATGGTCCGGAGTGCCGCCTCCACCACTTTGTACAAGTCCTCTACCGTAACCGGATAGGCCCGGAATTTAAGCTGAAACGCGATTTTGTACTTACCCACCGCATGTCGCTTCTTGGCAATCGGGTCTTCGGCCATATAATCCAACTCTACCCAGAGTTGGCCAGCCGATCCTCGCATCGTAGCACTCGCTTGGACGCTGAGCTGGTAGGCCAAAAATTTCGGCACCGGCTCCTTTATATCAAAAGGGGTATCCCATTGAAATTTGATTCCTTGCAGCATAACCTTGCGCTAATTTCCACGGCCCATAGGATCAGCCTCTACAGGGGGTAAGGTTCATGAAAAATTAATATATCCACTCGCTCGACACGAAAAATCAACGCCTCCGCCAGTCCAATGTACTCTTTTGCTGCCTACCACCCACGATCAGCGAACCGTTACATTCTCAAAACTTCCGTTGATAGACCACGTCTTTGAGCTAGAATCATATACGCCGGCTGAGAAATTTCCATAACAAACGGCGCCTCCGCCGACCCCCAAGGAAAGGAAAGCATCAAAATATACATATCCCGTATAGACCGTCTTCTCAGACTTAGCTGTAAAATCTTTAACGGACAAATAGCCAAACGGGGCAAAATCGTACCGTGTCCATGACCGCAGGTTGCCGCTGTTCGTTAGTCCTATCGTTAATGCTTTGCTATGATCTTGGGTATAACCATACATCTTGAAGAAAGGGTGATCGTCATAACCGCCTGTCAAGCTCGAAAACGACAGCGAATCTCCCCCGTAATAGAGCGTTATAGACGGGGGAATAGGGGTACCTGGTGAACTGACGGGATCCTGGCCTACCTTTTCGCAGGATGGCAGTATCATCTCCCCCATTCCAAGCAACAGACTAATTAGCAGATTTCTCATATGATTATTTAAGGAAGGCACAAGGCCATTCATTTTTTTCTGGAATAAAGGCAGCCGCAAATGGGCGTCGGTCAACATAGATCACGCCCTTTTGATAAACCAGGAAGACGTGACCAGCCTCGACAAATGAAATGGACTTGATGATATTTCCCAACGGCTCTGATTTCGATAGCGTTCCCTCTACAGGAACGCCCCTCAACTGCTTCAGATTACACACTCTTACACGGTAAAATGCACCACTCATTGCTAAGACATCCTGCAGCTGAGTGTTGCGAAAATGGAATAGCTGGTGATTCGCCACCCGTTGCTGGGCGAACCCGGGACCTCCGAATGTCAAAAAAAAGGCGACCAAATAACATTTGACGGTCGATTGATGACGCATGGTTCAATATTTTTTGAAGAAAATCGAATGGCAGACGTTGTATAGATTAATCGAGCACCTTTACATAGAACAAATGGCGCTGGAACAAACGCCCTTTTTCACCTTCCTGACATCCGTGCTTTGCATTCCTATCGATCGATGGTCGTCTCTATCACCATCGGGTGACCGTTGGCAAAGACCAACAAGGTGACTTTAAACGGAATCGCCTGGGCTAAGTACGTCTTCTGTGCCGTTGTAAAGGGCACCCAGAGGATCGTCCCGCGATCAGCCGTCGTCCACCTTACCATTCGGGTATATCCGCGAGGACGGACATAGTTCATATGACCGGGCAAATTCCTTGCATCCTCTCCGTGCCGAAGTATAATGATTCCGTAAGCAAAATAGCCCTCCTTGCCGTCCATAAACCCATCTTCAAAGTCGATGTATCGTATCGTCTTTAGATCCAAGTGCCAAACCTCCCGAGGTGTCGCCTCCCGGTCATCAATGACCCAATGAATTCCGCCCATGGTATGCATTCTATGTGTGGTGAGATAGTCTCCGATGGTCTGATCCCACTTCCAAGGCGGTTCTTTATCGAAGTCATAACCCGACACAAACATTCCCTTGAATTTCTTCAAATAGGGATTTTCTATAAATATACGGTTGTGAATGCCATCATTTCGCCGCTGCCATGCCACGCGGACGTACGCTGTATCCATTGCTTTGATGCCTTTCATTCCCGCGATGTTGATATATGCCTGTTTGATCGAATCTGTCAGGCATCCGGTGGGGACAGCAAATGGGCGGTCGTCCTCCAGCGGGCACAGTCGCACCTCTTCCTTTTCTCCGTGATTTAGCTGATACGTGATATAGACCGTGCTGTCAACGAAATTTAAACTATCCAAACGGACGGTATGGGTTGAATCCACGGGGAGTAGCAGCATGGCCCGTTGATGCCCTTGTTCCACGATAGCCGCCAGCTGCCTACCGGTGAGGTCCTTTGTACTCTGGACCTTCCATTGATAGCTAAGCAGGTTGGTATCGCATCGGTAGCCCAGCGCTTCCTGCTCTTCGGCATGACGAAAATGAAAGGGTTGACTCGTATCGGAAACCGCGAGGGAATAATACTGCACCTCCGGCCGAACTTTTTCGACAAAATAGCCCCCGGTATCTCTACCCATGCTCATCAAGCCGCCCCAAAGAGTCATAATAGCGGTGTCGTCCGGTGGGTGCACAACCGTATAGGCAGGTCCCCGCCCCCGAACCGTGAGCGGCAGGGTACAATGCGGAGAACCCAATGTGTAGAACCTCATCCAATAATGACCGGTGCTATCCGGTACCCGAATCTGTCCTGGCGCGATGCCCGCTATGCACCGAAATAGGTGATCCTGGATCTTTCGACCTTTCTCACTATACAACTGTACGTGCACGTTGCTGCTGGCACGGCGCATATAGCTCAACACGTTCACACTGAACCAGACTGTATCGCCGGGATAGGCCACCTCTTTGTCCGATTGAACAACGATACGCTCAGTTTGCCCCCAAAGCAACAGCGGAAGCAACACCATTAAAAAACAAATTACCTTCGGCATGTATTTATAAGAACTATTTATTCAACTTCGATCTATATTCCACAATGTCACAGAACCACTACCCCAGCCTTTCCAGTTTTTGTAGCTTCTATTAGGGTTTGAGGCCAGCCGGATTCGCAACGTTTTAACAATTGGCTTTACATTCGCCTTTTCGGCATCTGCCCATATAAATAACGATTGGCGGCGTTATAGCTCCGAATAGTCGGAAAATACCAAACCGCCTGGTCCTTCTTGTCAACAAAAGAAATCGTTGCTGTCCTTTTTTGTCGCCGAAAGACATACTCATAGGCGGTAAGACTTAATATAGTGGCATACGTTCCCAATTTGTCCATTGGAGAATAATCAGGTACCTCCCGGAGGGAAACTTCAAATTCTCGTTCACTAAACTGCGCATGCCCAACAAAAGGAAGGATATTCAGCAGTAACCCCATTCGATCGTCTTCGGTTGTGTTGGGAAATTGCTGATGAGCCGCACACGTCCATCCCGATAGCGGCACGGCATTTTCATCGAACAACCGAACGCTAATACTGTCAAACTTCACAGCGCTGTCAGCGAGGCAATAATCGATGACGATATTTTCCAAACACTGCACGAACAAATGTGAATCATTACCAAACGGATAATCAGTACTCTTTCCCCTACAATAACAATCCAAGATGCATCGGCCTTTTTTGTCACCATCTGGCGGGTAGTACCAATACTTCACTTGCCCCTGGGCCAGGAACGATATGGCAGCCAACCTCGTCTCGATGTCTGTGGCCAAAACAGACTGGTCGAAACTGGCATCCGGGTGATAAAACATCATCAGGTTGTGCCTTTTGATGTCTTGAAAAAAGCTACAATTCATCGGATATTCGCTTTGCGCGGCTGGACTGGCATTCAAATCAGCATAGTGATCGCTAAATTGAATAATCAACTTTGAGACAAGGTTATCATCTCTTTCTAGTACAAAATCATACAAGAGTGAGGCAAGTACTATAGCGTAGTCCCCCATGACCACTTCATCCCAGAGATAACTCGTCTCTTCCACCCTTGTCGGAAGGCTAAACCCCATTATTCTCTTTTTATACTTTGCCGAAGGATTGGTAATAGCAACACATTTGATGGGAATAACGTGAGCAAGAAGGATAAAACGATCTTCGGGCAGCAAATCAGAAATTGGCAAACTATCTCTGAGCCCCCCTCCATAGGTGAATGAAATATGGACGGCCGTATCATCCAATTGATAGTAGCTCAGCGAAATTTTGGAAAAGAACTTAGCGCTATCACCCAGCACATAGGAGAAAATGACTTTATACAAGTCCATCGCATATTTCAATCGCTCGTCATTGGGCATCTCGTTAAAAAAATCACTTGTTCGGGTCAATTTAAATGTTATCTCCCCCATCTCCCGCTCGCTAGGCGGGGTATAGGCTAAAACGTGATCCCCATCAATTAGACGAGCAAGCAATTCCGCCCGGTACCGAATGGGCCAGGATGACTTATCGCGCGCCGCTGCCGTAGCTCCGCCGATGACCACCACCAGTAGGGCGATGGACAATCGAAATAACAACTTCAAATGGCCATTTATTGTACAATTGGTGATGCGCATCATGATTACTGCGGTTGTCTCATGCTTTTAAGAATGAATTGGATATTTCTTATATTAGGAATGAACTTTACCGAACTATGTCGGGTATCATCCACGAAATCAACGACGATGCACTTCTTCGCTCTCCGGTACGCGAAGTCATACACGACAAAGCCAAGCAGGGTCGAATACCGATTCAGATCATCAAAAGGAGAGTACCCCGTAACCTGGTGAAGTATAAATTCGACGCTATCCTCATTTCGCGTAGCTATGCCCGCCTTGAATGGCAATACATTCAATATTATCTGCAAGCGATCATCAATACTAAGGTCACCTATTTGCTGCACCGAAGTACGAAACGCCCTCCCCTTTCTCTTCTTTATGCCGTTCTCAAAAAATATATACTGGACGGCCGCTGTGTCATAATAGGCCGAACTATCGGACAGCACATAGGCCGCTATTGCCACCATAAAATGATTCGAAACAGCCTGGATGGTGTCGGACGCGGGAGTGAAGAACCCCTTCTTACATTGAAACTCTAAGAGGCACATGCCTTTCTTGAATGACGTGGGGCTTCTATAATAGCAGGGAGCTGCTTTTCCGTTCGCCAGATACGATAAAATTGCTAGCTTATCCTTAACAGCAACCTCCTGACCAAAAGAGCAATTGACGCCAAGGAGGAAAATCACTACTACAAATCGCATGCTTTAGTGGCTTATTTATTCTTAGAAATCAATCCTTAAATATGACAAACGAATTCTTCTCCTTAATCCACTTGAAGAAAGGTGAGTTCATGAAATACTCATTTCTATACTCGGGTACTGCATTAATATCGTTGTATTTATCTGGGCTGTTATATTGAACAAAGAATTCAAAAATCACATGATTATGCCGCTGCAAAACATAGTCATAGACCAGGGCCGCCAGATCGGTGGAATAGTTCCCTATTGCAATCGGGTCAAATTTACCCCCTTGAAACTCCGATGGAAATGAAAACCCCATGATTCTATTTCTGTAGGGTTGCGACGGATTTTCTATTTTCAAATGAGGAATCGGAAGCAACTCTGAAATAAGGTCAAAGCGCTGCCCTGGCAAAAGGGCGGCTGCGTTTCTAGCAGTAACTCCGTACAAACTATAGGGTACTTTGTGGATTCTGGAAGAATCAGTCCTATTTACGAAGACCAGCGTCACTTTGGAAAAATAGTTGCAGCTATCGCCGAGAACATACTGTCGAACGACATCGAATATCTTGTCATCGTCCTCCAATTTTCTTTGATTCGACGCGTCAAAATATTCAATTGAACGCCAAAATCGAAACAGTAGCTCCCCCTTTTTCGTGTTACTGAAGGGTGTATATTCAAATCCGTTCTCATAGTTCAGGACGCGGGAAAGTAATTCTCCTTTGTACCGAACTGACCAGCCGGCTCCAGCGGCAGCATGGCATTTCGTTGTAAGTAAACTGGAGACACTTAAGAAACAGACTACTATTATGGCTCTTTTTAGCATATTACTTTTATTCTCTATTCAACGAATCTGTTTTTGAGTACCACCTTTACCAGGCCAATGCGAGTACTGACGTTAAACTTCGCAAACAGCGACGCCTTCAAGGCTTCGAAACTTTTCAACGTCATTTTATAGTCTTTGGCCATACCAATGGAATCCTCTTCGGAACATAGTCGCCTTACCAGCTCCCTTTCCGCCTCGGTGATGGAATACCAGGTGATGGATGCCGGCCGCTCCTCCGGAGGGGGGCTATCCCTGGGCAAATAGTCATTGTAATAAACGCCTTCATTTTCGACGGCCTCTATCGCCGCAAACAATTCGGGTGCGTCAATCCCTTTATATAAATAGGCCGCAGCGCCCAGCTTTATCATACGAATAATAGCTGCCTCTGAATTGTTCATCGTCAACACTATGACTCTTACAGAAGGCTCGTTCTTTTGCAGCCAAGCGGCTGTTTCGAATCCATCCATTTCCGGCATGTTGGCGTCGACAATAACAATAGTCGGCCTGTCGCTCAGTTCGGCTCCTCTAAATTGCCTTATGAAGTCCTTGCCGTTGGATGCCTGCACGTTTACCGTAAACCGCGTGTTTTGGTTAATAAATTCAGCTACGCTTCGCCGGAATAAATGATGGTCGTCCACCATGGCAATTTTTGTGTCAGAGACATACATAAGGTCCAACTATTACAAATAGGATTCGATTATCGTCAAAAAGCTTCGCCCTACAGGCAACCGAAATCACCATGCAACACTCTACCTGCAGGTCAGTAAAGCATGAAAAGATTCCGGCCACTCGGATCTGCTACCAACAAACCACCGCCGCAGTCCTCGATAGGATACTTCATATATGCCATATTCGTCCCGGTCGGTAATCTTTACATTATAAACTCGATAGGTCCCAAAGCGTGATATTGCATCGACCGAAAGCGCCGAAAGGCCACTGCTGTCAAATTCGATATGCCGATAGGTCAATGTTAGCGCTAAATGCCGCCGCACCCGTCGTTGAATCTTCGCCAGGTCATTCAGCGTAGTGGCGCGGCTTATGCTCGCTTCGAATAAAAAGGATGGCGCACACGGATCATTCTGGTCTTCGTTCCACAGATGGTTGTAATAACACTCGGCAAGTAGCTTTTCGATACCATCCTGCTTATTTTGCCCGCGTACAAGGAGGTTCTGAGACTGCGCATCTACGTTTAAGAAAGGTATCAAACCAAAAAGTAACCGGACAGCCATTTTTTTCATAACAGTTAATTGAATAAGGTTTATAAATAGATTGCCAGATCATCCAAACGGGATACTTAAACAAGGATACGCGTCGTCAATCCCATCATTTGCCCAATTTCCTCCCAAAAAAAGAACTTAATGTTCCGGTGTTGTTCCAACCATATCATATAGCCTTTAATGTCTTGCTTCACGCCCAGCAGGTGATAGACAGCTTCCCATCGTTCAGCTAGGTCAAAAAAAGATTTGTCACGTACCCCCTCGCGAACCGCTTTCTCCAATAGGCATATAAAGAGATGCGCACTGTCGCCAATGAAATACGATTGACACCAGATGTGCTCACAATTCAAGATTGCATTCCAAATGTCCTCTTCCCTGTTCCAGGCCGATGCAACCTCCATTCTAATATAGTCCGAATATTGAAGACATCTCCCTTGTTCGGCCGCGCTTACGGCCCTTAACCACTGGCTAACCAAGGTTCTATTGATGGACGTTATCCAACTGCTCCTCTCTATAAAGCAGGCCCTGGTGTCGGTATTCACGCGTATCGATGGTATATCTTCCATTTGTTCGCAGCTTATATACTCCCTCTGCAATAGGCATACTGACGCCATCGTGAGCGCACAAAGTCCCTCCCGCCTGCAATGGCCTCTTCATATCGGAATATTAATTTCTTGCAGGAAGGCTGCCGTGACGTGGCGACCAGCATGTCGCCTAGACGTCGGCACCCGGTCGCTTCTTGCGCGCCTGAGGAATGAGTAAGCTCCGGCGCAAGCATTTTACATCAAACGATAGGGCCGTTAAAACCTACACTAAGATAAATAAAGTTTGACAATCAAATAAGCATTTTACTTACTTAAATAAGTAAAACAACGACTACAATAAGTGTTTTACGCATTATTGATCGGCGTTTCACTGATCGCCCTTTTATTTGCATAATGCTGGAAAATAAATACTTGACGGCTAAGCAATTGCTTCTATCCGGAAAGATCAAAACCCTTTCCGAATTGCTTGCTATTGTCGACAAGACGCCGTTTTCCCGCCATGCCAAAACCACCCCAGAACGGTTTAACAAAATGATCGAAAATCCAGCGTTATTTCGCATGGGTGACATTTACAATATGGCACAAGTCATTGGTGTTGATGACAAACTACTGGTCGATCTGGTCCATAATGAGTATGTCAAGCGTCGGAGGAGAAGACATTAGGTATTTTGGCCTAACGGCAGTTCCCCTTTCCAACTGTATTCCGCGACCACCGCTCCTCGCCCTTTACGTTTTGCGAGTTACGTCTATCCAGATGTAAAAATAAATTAAAACCCTATATGTCTTTTTTTCTGGACGTTCGTCCAGCCGTCTGTACTGACCGAAATATTGTAGAGCGCCGCTAGTTCCTTCAACTCGACGACATTCTCCGTTTCGGTTTTGTCTAATATGTTTTGTTTGTGAGTGCGAACGGCTGAGCTCGATTTGCCGATTTGCTGGCTGATTTGGTTGGGGGACATCCCCTTTAGGAGGTAAGGTAGGAGCTCCTTTTCCGTAGCGGTCAAACGATCGAAGGGGCTTTCTGTTGAGTCGCTGACCGGCTTGATGTCAATGTCCTGATTATTGAAGAACGCAAGCAGTCGCCGAAGTGCGACCTCTTCCTTTTCCCCTTTTGAGAGGTAGCGAATGCCATATCGTTGCCGCAAGGTCTGTGCATACAATTTTGTCGGTTTATTCGAATTAACCATTATTTCAAGGGCGGGATAGCGGACAACAATTTTATCCAGCACCTCCATAGCATTGCCATCGGCAAGCGTAAGGTCAAGAACCAAATGGGAAAAGTTCGCATCCCGTAAGGCAGCGAGCAGATCGCGGCATGAATTAACTTCTGTCGGAGACTCCAAGCCTTCTTCGCGACAAATATTTCGCATGCTGCGAGCCATTAGCGGCTCGTCTTCGGCAATAATTATTTTTCTCCTCATAAGCTTAGGGTGTACCAACCCGAAGCCTTAACCTTGCTACAATTATGATGCATTCGCATTTACGGGAAACGCCACGGTAAAATGGGTTTCCTTGTTTATTTCACTGGTTGCTGTAATATTTCCGCCAAGCGCCTCTGCCAATAGTTTGGTGATGGGAAGACCCAAACCCAGTCTTTTGCTTGCAGAATGTTCACCGCTTGTAGAATACGGAACGAAAAGCTGGTGTATTTCATCAGCATCCAATCCTTTGCCTTCATTGGCGACCGTCAGTTGCCAGGAGGAGCCATTCCAACCCACGGTTATCTGGATGGTCTTCCCAGACGGGGAATTCTTTATGGCGTTGTCAAGCAGATTGAGGACAATGCGCCGGATTTTAACTCGATCAGAGACAATAAGAGTGGGCAACCCATCATCAACATCCAATTGGATTCGAATTTGCTTCTCATCCGCCATATACTTGTGTATTTCGATTATGGCGTCCAATTCATACACGAGATCCATTTCTTCCAATCGGTTGTTGGTAATCGACGTATTTTCCTTCCGCGCAAACTCCAGGAAATTGTTAAGCATGTATCCGTAGTATCGGGAGCCGTTGACAAGTTCGTCAATCTGGTCCTTTCGAATGCCTTTATCTCCATGGTTGTCGGAGAAGCGCTTGACACGCTCAATTATCGTAGACAGTGCTCGAAAGCCCGCTTGCATATCATGCGTCATGTGCTGCAATAAGATCTCGTTTTGAATTTGAGCGTTTTCAATGGATTTTATTTGAAGCGCGTACATCGTTAAAACGAGAACGACGAGAGATAATTCCATTCCGTCCACTACATAACGGCTGCTGGTAGCAATGGTGCCATTGAGCAAGCCTGCATTCAATTCCAATAGCAACATCCGAAAAACAACAATGAACCCGCAAATGATTCGGGTGGATGCTATCTGAAAGAGGAAGACAATAAGACATAGAGAAAGAACAAAGCCCAAGACCGTTGTTGTCATCGGCGTTGACATTTCTCTGGATACAATCGCACAAATAACATTTAAGACAATATAGAATAAGACGTTGGCAAATTCAAACCGCTTGCTTTTATTTAATATCATGACGAAGCAAAGAACGGGAATGCAAGCTACGGTTAAGAAAATTGAAGATTCGGAAAAATGTTGAATAAAGTGAGCGAGAAAACCTACCCCCAGGAAGGCAATGACAACTGCCGCAATAAGATTGACCTGGTTAGAAACATCGTACTCAGCTGACAGGCCACCGGAGCTTCGATATCCTGGCTTTACCCATTTTCCCATCCAAGTCATTACTCTTTGTTCCATGGTTTTTTAGATTCTCGTTGCTCGCAATGTATGTAGACGGATCCTTTAAATGAATAACCACTTTGGGTAGTCTTTCATCCGAAATTACACAATCTTGTATGGATTATCAAACCGTTATTCGGCAATCTGGACGATCGTCCAGATTGTATCAAGTTATAATCCTGTTGTTGTATCTTCAGGTTCTAATAGGATAAGGTTTAATGGTTATGGAAACTGGCTAGTGCTGGGCGGCTCCGAAAACAAAATGTATTGTGGGGCCGCTCATTTTTATTCCTTAGCTACCAGCTGGGGAGCCTTATTTCTTACTCTCCAACGGATGTGGTATATCTTTTATGTTTGCGCTCCTGAAAAGATAGCCAACTGCCCAGCAATGACAAGAAGAGGAATACAATGTTTAAAATGAGATGCTGTTTCCAGTTGAGCAACTCAATGACTCCTCCGCATGAGCAGGGTACGTAGGAAAAGCCGTTCATCAAAATAACGGCCGCATACACGGTGAAGACAGCCATGAATAGTGCGGACAGGAGGAAGCCCCACATTCGCCAGGGAGGGACAACGAGCAGTACAACGATCACAATTTCTATTGCAGGGATAGTATAGGCAAGAAATGGTGTCCATTCGTTTGGCAGCGGCTGGTTATTGATCTCGTTGATGAAGTGCGCAAAGTTGAGAATCTTACTCAGGCTGGCATAGGCGAACAGCAAAATAATGAGGCCGCCCGTTATCTCCAGTGTTATTTGTTTTTTCACGGCAGAATCGATTGAGTTAAGGGGTTTAAATCCAGAAGAATATGACAACTGCTTCTCCGGATATGAGACGTAAAAGATACAAAAAAATGCCGGGGCTATTGCTGGCCGCAGTCTCCCTTTTGTTATCTTATTGCCCGTCCTTTAGCCAGCAGGGAATCCGTTTAACGATGGACGCGCAGGACGTGTCCTTGGATATGGTCTTAAGGGATATTCAGCGGAAGACGGGGTATTTGTATATCCTGGACAAGGAGTGTGTCCGGACGGCGGGGAAGCTGAGTTTTTCGGTGCATAACGCTACCGTGGCCGAAGCCATGGACAGCATCCTGGGCAATCTGCCGATCTATTACCGACTGATTCATAAGTCGATCAATGTCTTTCCTGGCAGCATGGTATGGGGCCAGGTCATTGACGAACGGGGACAGGGAGTCGCGTCGGCGACGATCATGGTATCGGACGGCGATCCCCTGTCGGCTACGGTCACCGATGAGCAAGGCAAGTTCCGCCTGCGCCTGTTGGGGCAAGACCGGCCGCTGGTGGTGAGTTGCGTTGGCTACGGATCGCGGGAGTACCGGGTCTCGGGCGCCCAGGAGCTGCGGGTGCAATTGGCTCGGCAGGCGGGCGAGTTAGGCGGCGTGGTGGTGTCCAATGGTTTTGAAGACCTGCCGGCCGAACGGGCAACGGGCTCTTTTGTCCGGCTCGGC
>NZ_DASZXR010000006.1:0-550606 GCF_035546395.1 Puia sp.
CAGGCCGAAGCACTGAAGCTTTATCCACAAACGGCGAACGGAAATCCTTCCAAAATTGAAGAGAGCCGGTTAGTGGATAAAATATTTGAAAAACCAGAAAACTCTAATTGAGGGTGGCCCAGTTTTAGGGGGAGCTTACACGTGGAGCTCGCCAAGAAATACATCGATGAAGTTATTGAATTAGTATTTGAGTCAATGGAGACGAAAACTAGGAAAGAGTTCAAAAACATTATTTATCGCCCTGATTTTGAAGTTGAATACGAAGACGGAGTTTTAATTCCCAAAGGTTTAGTATATAAAAACTGAGCATTCTAAAATGAAGCTTATTGCCAACCTCAACGAACTTGTTCAAAATATTGAAGTAGTCGAAAAATACTTAATTGAAGGGACGCCATCCGAAATGGAGGTAACTCGTAGGCTTATACAAAAGGGTATTTGCTTTGTGGCTTATACTGTCGGGAAAGAAATGCGTTTTGCACCAAGCAGGTTTGTTGGTTATCAAGGTAATTCCCTGAAAAAACACACTTCGTCTAAAGACAAAGATGGCCGAGAAACTAACAAGGCGATCAACAAACTTTTAGAGCCCGACCCAGTCCCCAACGAACGCCTAGAGCGACTTTATCTCAGCTATTGCCACAGTTTGGGCATTTCTCCAGGTAAGGCCGGCGCCTATGGCGCACCCAGAAAATACTGGACGTTGCCGCTTAGGACTGATTTTATAGGTAATCAAGACTTGGACGGAGAGTTTCCGGAGGGAAAAGTTGTCGAGCGACTGCACAAAATGCGAGAACGAAATCCCACCGTAGTCAAGATAGCCAAGGCGAGGTTCAAAGCGATCCATGGTAAGCTTTTTTGCCAGGCCTGTCAATTTGATTTTGAAGAAAAATATGGCAATATCGGAGCCGATTTCGTCGAGGGGCATCACAGTGTACCAGTGAGCGAATTGCAGCCAAATCATAAAACCAAGCCGGAGGACATAATACTTCTTTGCTCCAATTGCCACCGAATGATACACAAAAAACGGCCTTGGATCGGAAAGGATGAGCTCCAAACCCTCTTGAAATAAGCGTCTAAGGTTTTCTCCATCGTTGATACATATTCACAACAAATTAATTATCAACGATTAGTCGGATAAAAAAAGGTTCCTCTACAACACGTCCGTTCTCCTGAAATCAAAATGCTCAAAGTTCTGGGTGTCTATCAGCACCCCATCCTCCCGGGTAGCACACTCGTAGGTCAGTGCCGAATATTCATCCGGATAGTCCGCCCGGACCCCATCGTAAAGAATGTACTCATAATCCATTCGAATTATCTCTTGGACGAACCGCGGGTTTTGCTGATTCAGCTTGCGCGCATCGCCCATGATAAATTGCAGATTCCGGCCATTTTTGAAGGCCAAAGGAATTATACTAGACTCTTCTACTCCCTGGGTATGCCTGATCTTGCAATCGTACAGTTTCCCATGCTCCAACAAGAAGAACGGAACCTTCAATTCCGCCAACTCGTCAAATTCAGAATACTTCCCTGCTTCCCCAACAATGGGATTCTCGTCCGAATCAAGCGACCATTTATGGTCGCAATCCGGACAGACAAAGACAACGCCATCGAAATAGGCATTTTCCATCTCACATGCGGGACAAACAACGGTATCTTGCATCTATTGGTGGTTTTGAATTTAAACAAATACTACGAATTCGAAAGTTACGAACATCTCCAACGTCACGCCCAAACATTACATAAAAACACCTACATGCAGCTCATTTCAGGTGTTTTCACGGTTGCCTGAAATACCGACACATCGTATCTTGAATATCACGAAATAACCCCTCCCCAAAATGAACTTCTTAAAAACAGTCCGCCTCCGGAAGCCCGCCAGGCAACTCGCCGATATGGACGTCCCCGACACGGTATGGAAACAGGATTTTGACATAGCTGACCGATATCAGGCATTCGCCAACGAGATCCTCCGCATCTCCCTTTTAGGCATCGCCGGCCATGTCTTTCTCATCAGGGAAGTCCTGACCAGCAATCATCGCAGTTGCCATACACTCCTACGCGAAAACAAACTCCCGATCGGCGCTGCAGCAGTAAGCCTCGTACTCGCTGCAGCACTCGTATTAGCGCATCGCTTCTTCTCCACCGCCTGTCTATACCACCAGGTGCTAATCGTACGCAGCCTCAAACGCATTGGTAGCCCCAATTGGACCGAAGCGGAAAAAACTATAGAAAAGGCTTTTTTAGGTCAGACAAGGAAAGAACAACAAGACGATCATCGGATAAGTAGACTCCTGCTCATCTCATCCGCCCTTCTCTTCGCCACCGGCTTTGCGTGCGTCATTTTTGTCTCCATTCGCGCCTTCCAATTTGCATGACAATATGATAAATGATCAAATAACAAATAATTCATGAAACCTACGTTTGTCCTTATAACAACATTGGCCATCCTTTCAACCACCGCGATCGCCCAAACTCCCCGCCACATCGCCCTAAAACGCGCCAAACTCAACACCGAGGTCGCCGAAGTCACCGACGCCACCGCCGACCTTGCCCTGCAAGTCGCCAGCTATCTATTTAGCTCAAAGGAATTCCAGGACACCCTCGCTAAACTCAACTTCCAATACCCCAACCACTGCGACGGATGCGGCAAAGGCCCCGACCGTCCCGAACGAATCCCCGGCACAACCATCCTCAACGACCTCTTCAAGCGCCCCGAAGTCGCCCTCACCCTCAACCTCAAAACAATGGGTCGCCGTCCCCGCAAAAACCATTGTTACGGCCTAGGCGCAACCTGTCCGAATACCGATCTAATCACCTCTTACTACTTAAACATCGACTGTGATATGGGCGAAGACTTCCCCTTCCCCTACGGCTACGGCGTTCATCTCTGTCATGAATACATGCACAATATAGGCTACTGTCACACCGACCACGACGACGACGTCGCCGAAGACGTCGGCTGGATCGCATATTATTACATCAAAAAATGGTACCAAGAACACCGCAAGGGTCTGCCCGGGATCGCCGCTCAATAGCACTGATACCCCTCCCGCCTATGCACCTCAGTACAAACACCCGGACTACTATAACTAGCACCGTCTAGAGAAACAATCACGAAAATCATCTCATTCATAAAAATCAAGATTCTAAAAACAAATTCTCCCTCAAAACAGATCACATCGCCAAATGAACGATCCCAAAAGACCCCGCCGAAACTACGGCTTCCTCATCCTCGACAAACTCATCACCCACGAGCACATCGTCGAAGAACCCCACTCGCTGACCCTTTTCGAACTCGCCGCCGAATGCCGCCGCAAACAAAAAATGACCAAAACACAGCTTCGCGAATTCTGCCGCTGGAAGTCCGTTCGCTCTGCCCATTGGGCGCTGGAGAATACCAATAAAGATATTACTGAGGCTTTTGTTCACTGCCTCGCCATCCGAAATCCGCGCCTTAAGCTCCATGTACTCACGGCCCTCAAAGGAGTGAATATCCCAACCGCCTCCGCTATCCTCATGTTCCTGAATAGGAAACGCTATGGCGTCATTGATACCCGGGTCTGGCAACTGCTGTACGACTTCCACCTCATGGACCACAATCCGAATGGTGTCAATTTCAACCTCGACGATTGGGACCAATACCTTTCAATTCTCCGACACTATGCCAAAAAGCATAAACAACCCGTCCGCGATATCGAACTCCAGCTATTCCTTCGGCATCGTGACGCTTTCCCCATCCTCCGAAGCTAAGGTCGCAGGCACCAATATACCTTGCCCAGCGATTAAACCGTCCGTTTTCTGAGCATCCGCGAAAGCTGTCCAAGGCCCCACCCCGCGGTCCTTTCCTTGGCCCTCATGTACAGCTCCGTTCTCACGTCGCGCAGGAAGGCCCTCACAAAAGTAGCAAAACCCGTCGCGCCGGCCATAATTTGACAACCAAGCTCCCGCCGTCGGAATGCCTTCGGTGCGAAATACTTCCAGCCGCACATTTCCCTATTTTACGAGCCAGGATGATAGTCGACCTTGGTATATGGATGCATGGCAGAATTGGTGGGAACAGAAGAATGTGTAAGACCAAACTCGAGAAAGGTGGCTCAAGAAGCCGGCGTTGCATCCGCCTTTTGTGCGGTTTGTACGTCGAACATTCGAGGGAAAAAATGTCGGGCGACATTCGCCGGATCGACGATATAGGGTAAATTCTCCTGCAACACCGTTCCCGATAGTTGTTTCGCAAGGAGTGCCCGACCATGGGAGATCGACAGGCCTACAATATTTGAAATAGTCACCGGTGGCAGTTTAAGCTCTCCCCTCTCAAAAATAAACCGCTGTAAATTTGGGATCTCAAATACGTTCTGTACGGTAAAATCAACCAGGATAGGTTCACGCTCTTCTGCGAAATGATAGTAAAATCTAAGTGCAAAACTCACAAGTCCTTCGTCTATCGCAAAGCTAAGATTCTGCCCAATTTCAATCAATATTGTTCTTGAAGAATCAAGCAACAGATCCTCACGGATTTGAAAAGAGATTTCTTTTATGCGTTTGATACCTATTGTCGGAATGGTAGCTTGATCTGTCATCACTTTTAATTGTTGAATTATTGTGCTTTCCCCATAGGATAAGGGCTTTCCACCCCCTCTGCCTTGACAAAGGGAGGAAAAGAAATCACCTTAGCCTGGTTGACCTGAAAGGGTGCACCCATCAATGGTTGGCTGTATTTGTATTCCGGAAATGAAATCAATGAAACATCCAGGGCCTTGGAGATATTGTAGATAGTTTCCAATGTCAGATTTTCTTTGCCCTTCACAATCTTGCTCACCTGTTGCGGAGATACATTCAATAATTCCGCGAGCCGAGACTGACTGAAATCCTTCTTATCTTCTATCGCAGCAAGAATCCGAAGCGCGATCTCCGAAGAATAGGAAAGCCATTTGTTCGTCCGTCTGAATATCGCATCCTCGTGCCAGCCACTCTCGTTACCCTTGGCAAGTTCCTGCATCCTTGACCGTTGTTTGCTCATATTTATTGTTTTTAGATCGCTTCCAAACCTTCTTTGGAAAAGATGCCCTCGCTTTCCAGAAATGCCTTCACCCGCTTCAGATTAGCAATCTCCTTATCAAAGGTCGCCCCCGACATTGTTCTCGTAAGTTTAATGACGCCCCCTGTGATCACAAAGCTGCCGTCCTCCAACTCGATCGCATAAACTCTCAACATCGAATCTACCATCTCCGGTCTCGCCTTTCTAAATTGCTCCCCACTCCAGTCCAGAGAATAAATATTGTTGTGAAGCGGTTTAAAAAGATCTCTGAAGGACATCCCCTCATACCCTGGCTGCTTCGTTTCGATCGCATATAACTGATCTTCAAACCATTCGCGCTCCCTGAGGACTTGCTTGATCGCTTGGTCGATCGTTATTCCTTTCCAAAATGGATTTGCCAGATCTGCGGCATTGGCCTTAAAAAATTCCAACAAATATTGCGGATCAGCCCATTTGTCGAAAAGGACCTGAAAAATATCCACCGGTCTCCCAGATATCTTGTCTTCCGGGTAGCATACTGAATACAGCGAACCATACTCCACAAAAATAGCAAAAAAATCCATCCTTTCAACTTATAGGTTACAAACTTAGGGAATCTTTCTGATTTGCTAACCCCGCAAAAACTACGGCATTATACGCCAGAATAACTAACCGGGACTATTTAGGTAACGGATAGCTCGAAAAGCAATTATTATTACTACCTTTGTTTTCTGTATGCACAATGGAGAAATGTATATATTAATAAAGGAGTGTGCCGAAATACGAACCGGTCAAACTTTTAAAAACTCACCGCAGCAATCCCCGGAAGGAGATCTTAGGGTCATTCAGCCCCGAGATCTTGAGGAAGGAAGGCTGATTCAGCCTGTCCGGGTAGTGAGCTCCGGGATTCCGGCGCTGCAAAATCACTTGCTGAAGCCCGGTGAGATTCTCATCGCAAACAAGGGGACCAAACTTGGGACCTTCCTGTATAAGGGGGAACCGGCAAGGGCCATTGCCACGGCTTCATTTTTCGTCCTGTCACCCAAACCGTTGATCCTACCTTCCTATCTCAACTGGTATTTGAACCAGCCGCCCGCAAGAGCATATTTCGCACAGCGCTCTTCTGGAAGCACCATTCCATCCATCACTAAGTCAGTAATCAACGAGCTGGCAATTCCAATCCTGCCTCTTGCTCAACAGCGGCACATCGATGCGGTACTAAAGGAATCCATACACGAACAGGCACTGCTCCAATTATTGGCCGAATGCAAAAGAAAATTCTGTAACAGCTATATATGGGAACAAATCATCGCAGAAGCGCATGAAACAAAAAATTGAACAGCTCATCCACGCAACCCGCCTGGCATTCCTGTCATCCACTTTTGACAAGAGCCGATTTTATGATCTCACCCTATCCCTTGTCGCTTGGAAGGTCTTCTCAACCCAAACAGCCAAGACAGGGTGGAATTACAATATCGACGTCGTCTCGCCAGGCGCAGCTTACGATTTTGATCGGGTCATGCGGCACATCGGTGAACCTGACCATAAAGAAAGGGCCAGCCGGTCGCTACAGGCCTGGGAGGCAGCCAACCAAGCCACACTTGCCGAACTAATTGCCGTCGAACCCGATCTGATCCAGGGCATCCCGCAATCAGCCTGGAATCTTATTTGCGTTTCATGGACCGATCTTTTTGCCACTCAACAATCGGAAAATATAACTTTGAAAGCTCTCATGGTCTCCGTTATGGACGGCCTTGAGCTCTCCCTTTCCGACGATCGGATCATCTTCGAGAATTACGCGCCCCAAGAATTGGTCGGGCTAATGGTCGATCTGTTAAGCAGCAGTCCCGGCTCGAGCTTGTATGATCCATATGCTTGGTCCGGATCCTTTCTTTCAGCGGCCGCTCAACATTTGCGGGGCCTCTCCCACATCAGAGGCTTTGCCGCGGCTGGACTACCTTGGAAACTGGCAAAGCTCCGGCTATTGCTCCTCTCCACCACCGCAGAGCTTCGCATCGAGAAAGGCCTCGACCATTATAAACTATCAGATGAAGCGCGATTCGACCTCATCCTCATGAATCCCCCTTACGGCCGGCGGGAAAATTCTCAGGCGGTCTCCACGGAACCCGGTCCCTGGTCTCATCTCGCCGGTTCATCCAATCGCATTGACCTTGCGTTGGTATGCCATAGCCTAAACCGGTTGTCCCCGACAGGATCTGCTGCCATCCTTCTGCCGGGCATCTTCCTTTCCGGTCAGGGCGCCCTTCTTGAATTCCGTTGCCGGGTGATACAAAACAACCTCCTGGACGCCGTCATTACCTTACCCTCTGGCGTATTTCCGCAGACAGGAGTTTCCACCAACATTTTAGTATTCAATAAAAAGAGAGCCACTGATAAAGTGTTTATGCTGGACGCCAGCCACTTAGTGCAGAAATCGATAAATCAAGTTGTGTTGGACGAGGCTGCCATCCACCGGTATCTCATCCGCTACCGAGAGGGAACCCTTACTCCGGATGAACATTGTCTCTTGGTTTCAAACAACCATATTACGAAGATGGGTCACGATCTTAAATTCTCCACCTACGTCCCGTCCGAGCAACAATTGATCAATCCCTTTCCCTCGTCCGTCAGTCTGTTCGAAGAGTCCAGCCGCCTTTTTGCAGAATACCAGCAGACACAAGAAAAAATAAAACAGCTGACCCAAAGTAAAAAGTGAAGCATTACAATCCATCGCCACATGGGCCGGATAAAAATTAAAGATATCGAAGGGAGTGAAGCCGATGTGCGGAAGCTTTTTCAGAAAAGTGGCTGCAGCCTTGCCCATTACCTGAAAATTGATGACCGGAAAAAAATTCATGTCGTCTGGCTATGGATCTTTCTGGCAGCCTTTTTCATCGACGCTTCCTGCGTATGGACAAATATCTTCTCCCCCGAATGGCAAAAGGTCGCGGTCCTTGGGTTATTTCTGCTTCCCAGCCTTCTCGCTGTACTGGTGCACTTTAATTATCGCAATTGGGCATTGACCACTATCGTCGCCTTCAGTGGTCTCATCCTGATCCTTATTGCCACGGATACTTATTCGCCGGGAGAAGTAGCGCGCCGGATCGGCCACGCGGCAGAAAAGAAGTTGGAGACCAAGTAATAGTATGGCAAGCCGGATAGAGGGCAGGGTTCTATTCGCATATAGAAAAGCATCGCAGAGGCAATACAGAATGTTAGCAAAAGCTATTTCGCAAAGCCAAACACTCTGCCTGGATTTCATTGATGAAGGGATCCTCGTAGAGGTACAGCGCTTCACCATACCACTCGCGGGCCGCTAGGTCAAGTCTTAACTGTGCCTTTACAGGTGCGGGAATTATCCATTTCTCCATAACCGGGATGTCCGAATCCATCGTTTCATTATACGGCAGGATGATGTCAGCTTGCTTATCCAACCCTTGCAAACAACGATCGTAGGGCTGTAGGGTAAATTTTCCATATTGGGTGAGTCGGCGCCCTTCCGCCAGGGTGCCCTCGCGATCGCGATTCGCATCGAAAGCCGGGTTCAGGAACCAAGTTCCCGTTACATCCGTCGGCGGGACGGCAGCAAAGTCTTGGTATTGCGCACCTCCATCAATTTTTAGATGACTGGGAGGATTGTAGTAGACGTAGAATGCTCCATCGCTCTCGTCATATTGTGGTTGTTCTACTGCAAAGAAAAGCGCTACCTCCGGTTTACCCGACCAGTCGAGTAGCCTCGTCGGTATACGATAGTGCTGTGCTTGAAAATACAAAGACCAATCGTCTTGAAAACCTCTCGGCGGCTGCCAAAAATGGAGTCGATCAAGGCGATCCATCTCTGTCATCCGCTGGCGGAAATGGCTCATAACAGCTGCATCTGCATTCCGAACCGCTTGAACATCGGGTAGCTCGCGAGTGATACCAGGCGTGACCGCCCAGCAGGCGTCTGCCTGCCCACGATAAAATTCCCACCGCATGGGTAATCCCATGAATCCAAGCGGTACTCGACGCAGCCGAATAGCATCTACGATTTGTAGGAATTGCTCCAATGAAGTTATTGCGCCTTGTACCAGCATCTTTTTTGGGCAAAATACATAGGCTGGATCAGGATTCATTAAAAACTCTCAAAAAAAGGTGTTTTCACGGTGTAAACATTAGGTTCCCTCCGTTACCACCAAATCCTAGCGGAGTCAATTCCTAGTGAGATTCGATTTTTTTACGCAGACTGGGAAAGTGGCGACCTGCCTGCCCACAGCTTCCTAATCATCTGTGCCTTTTCGAGATTATCAGCCTTAATATACTTTCTAAAAGCCTTCTCCGTTTTGTGACCACTAATCGCCATGATTAGGGTAATCGGCGTCCCGTCCAGAAACTCATTAGTGCAAAAGGACCGCCGGCAAGTATGAGACATGACCCAATCATGCTTAGCCCGGATATCCTCCATTAATTTATTTGCCCTTTTGAACGAAATTTTGATCTTTTCATTCAATCCTGCCAGCCGGGCCACTTCCTTAATATAAAGATTAAACTCGACATTATTCAGCTGAGGCATCCGCATCATATATTTTTCCAAAATAGCCTTTGCTTCTGGGCGGAGAGGAACTACTACCCTTCCACCAGTTTTCGCCTGCGTGACGAATAACATTCCGTCCCGAAATTCTTCCGGTTTAACCGTAGAATAATCGCTAAATCGGAAACCGGTCAAACAACCGAGGACAAAGGTATCCCTGACCCTTTCGAGCATTTGGTTATGGGTCAAATCAAGTTTGTACATCGACGAAATTTCCTTCCAATTCAAATAGATAGCATCCACATCCTCCTCCATTCCACGAAATGGTGAAAGATCTCGGTAAGGAATAATATTTTTTGCCATCCGGTTTTTCAAAAACGTCTTTAGCCATTTAATCGTCTTGCCAATGCTATTGATGCGCAAACCCTTCACGATGGCCTTCTTTCGAGTAAGGATGTACTCATGAGTGAGGAAGCCCACAAAACCCTGATAAAAATTAAAATCGAAGCTGTCAAAGGTGATTTTTGTAGCCGTATATTTTTCATATACTTTTAGGTGTTCTTTCATCATCCGGATTACGTTGAGGGTGACTTGGGAGACTTCTTTTTTCTTCTCTTCGATGTAATCGTCGATATTGTTATAGACATCCAGATCCCGCTTTTTCTCTTTCATATGCTCAATTTTCCAATTATCGGCCAATGGAAAATTCACTTTTAAGAGATTCATCGGGTCAATCCCATTCTTTTTAGCAGCAGTTACCATATCTTCAGCCTTGCGCAGTTTGTCGCTTAAATAAGCTTCCATCTGCTCTATGTCGCCAAACTGGGGAGGCAGACTCGATGAAATCCTGCATGTTTTTCTATTCCAGTATTGGGGAGGGATGGCCAGGCCTGTACTGCAAACAACTCGCTTGTTGACACTATGACAGTACTGAACAGAAATAAGGCGTGTTCCATCTCCGCGAAGTTTACCTTTCTTGACGATGAGTTTTACGGGCTGTCTCATTTGAAGGAGCTTTTGTTAGTTTAAAATGTTCTACAATAATTCCTATCAACAAGGCCAAAGATAGCGTACAGGCATCCGAAAAGGAGTTACAAAATGCTTAAAATCAGAACCTTAATCGTAATGTAGCGTAAACTAACGCAAAGGAACGAAAGGGAAAAAAGATGCTACATTAACCGTCCGGTCCGCAAGTCACTCAGACAAAGTCGTTTAAACCCGCTTCAGATACAATGCTGACGCGGGTTTTCGCTTTTCGGGCATGTCCAATCGCAATCAATCATGTCCATTCATTCGGTCGCAATTCGGTTAGCAACCGGTCGCAGGTATTTTTGCTAACCGAATAGAGCTGAAACAAGCCACCGGCAAAGGTTTCAGCGGTTTGGGCAAATCGAATTCTTCAGGGGAAAAGAGCTTCAAACAAACATCATTCGGTTAACAAAAGAATTGAATTGTATGGTTACGAAGCACAGCTTTTCGATCCTGGTCTGGATTCTCCGGTACCGCCTGAAAAACGGCAAAGCGCCCCTCTCCATTCGTGTCACAGTCAACGGCGAACGCGCCGAGATTCCCGCTAATCGCGATGTTTCCCCTGCTCTATGGGATTCCAAAGCCCAGCGGATGAAAGGGAATTCCGAGGAAGCTAAGTCGATCAATGCCCACCTCGAGACCATCAAGGGTTCCCTCCGTATGCACGAAAGCCGGCTGATCGCGTTAGGCAAAACCGTGACGGCCGAGTTGCTAAAGAACGAATACCTGGGCCTACGACGAGATCGCCATACCCTATGTACGGCGTTCGAGGTCTATGTTAATAGAGTCACCGAGAAAATGAAGTCCGGCCACAAGGCGCCTGCCACACTCGACAAATACAGCTACACCTTTGATAAGATCAAAGCTTTCCTAAAGCATCAGTACAAAGTATCCGACCTCTACCTGGAAGATATAAAACGTTCCTTCATTCACGACTTCGAGCATTATCTTTTCACGGAGGAGCATTTGCAGAACAATACGGTGATGAAATACCTCCGCCAAACCAAGACGGTTCTCAAAATGGCGGTGGAGATGGGCTGGCTCGCCACCGATCCCACCTCCGGTTACCGTCTGTCATTCGAAGAAAAAGACCCGATGCGATTGGAGATGGAAAAGTTGAATGCCCTGGTCAACAAAGAAATTTCCATCGCACGGCTGGCCGAAGCCCGGGATTGTTATGTCTTCATGTGCTATACGGGCTTCGCGTATGAAGATGCCTTCGGCCTGGGGCCGGAGAACATTTTCGTTGGGATCGATGGGCAGAAATGGATCACGAAAGACCGGCAGAAGACGGATCAAACGGAATGTGTACCGCTACTGCCAATACCCTTGGAGATTATAAACAGGTATCGAGACCATCCCTTTTGTTCGGCTCACGGAAAACTGCTGCCGATCCGCAGCAACCAACGCTTCAACGGGTACTTGAAAGAAATTGCCGCTATTTGCGCGATCGATAAGGAGCTGACCACTCATACGGCCCGACACACATTCGCCACTACAGTCACCCTGGAGAATGATGTGCCCATCGAACCGCCAGCAAAATGCTGGGGCATCGGTCGATCAAAACAACGCAGCGTTATGCCAAAGTGACGCGGAAGAATGATGTAATGGACTTAATACAACAGGCTTTTGCCTCCCAATCAGAGGCAGATGAATAATCTTATTTCTTTGCAGTCAGCGTTCCCTTCATTCCTTTACTGGTTAGATACGCTAAAAACCTAGCAAATGGCTCAATATCCTGCCCCACGCTCGCCTTTTCCAGCGCCTGCATATACTCATCCCGCCGTTCTACAGGAATGATCGTCCAGGGATAACCGCCCGAAGCAAGCATAGCATTCATCAAAAACCGCCCCATGCGGCCATTCCCGTCCATATAAGGATGGATGAAAACAAAGGCAAAGTGCCCAAGTACCGCCCGGACCGCAGCTTCCGGCTCCGATTCCAGGAGTTCAAATAACACCGGCATGACATCCTGCAACCCATCCACATTAATGGGAACATGCTTTGACCCGCCGATATACACCTGATGCGTACGGTAACCAGCCAGGTCTTCCGGATTCAAAATGCCCGCAATAACGCTCGGCTCGAATAGCTGCCGATACCAATTCCCGTGATCCTCATCCGCAACACGCCCCGCATTTTCGCCGGACAATATCTTCCGGACACTCTCCTTTACCTGTTGAAAAGCCTGCCAATAACCTCTGGCCGCCATGGCGTTTCGCTCTTTTTTGTCTTCCTCATATTTATGATGATCCCAATCCCCGCTTGGTGCGCGCTCGATCAGCTCCCGGCTAACCCGGTATCGCT
The DNA here is from genome assembly GCF_035546395.1 of Puia sp. Taxonomy (GTDB): domain Bacteria; phylum Bacteroidota; class Bacteroidia; order Chitinophagales; family Chitinophagaceae; genus Puia. Next base: position 12,858 of record NZ_DASZXR010000006.1, read on the forward strand.
CGATGGACAAGGAATGGTAGGCATCATTTACATAAAGATTGTCCATCGACTGGAGATACGCTTCCTTATCCGCAGGTAGTCCCGGCGCGGGGGGAAAATGAGCAATAACGAGTTCCCGCATTTGATGCCACATCAAACGGAGCCGATTGACATAAGGCGACCGCTCCCCGGCCGGCAAATTGAGATTTAATTTGGTATCGAAAGGATCTTCCTCCCTTACATTATACCCTGCTGCCGACATGGTATACATGATCTGTTGGGCGATACGGTCCCGGCCAATATTTCGGAATGCGCCGGCCAGCCTTCCGGCATACGTAGTATGTCCCTTTGCTAACAACACATGCAACACCTCCGATGCATCCCGGATCATCGCAAGAGCCGTCCAGGCGTCAACGGGATTTTGGGAGAACGTATTAGGCGAGCAAAAGATTAGCGAACCGGGTAAAGTATAGCACCGTATCCCCCGGATAGCTTCTACCACCTCTGCCGGCGGAAACGATGTCTTCAGAACAAACAGGGAAGTATCGTGCAGCATCGGCATATTGTAATTCGATCCCTTTGATGACCGAACCCGCAATTGCTTTGGCACTGACCAATTCCCGGCATGCAGTTGCATCGACAGTTCCGGGGCAACAATCCAATCCCTGCCATACTTTTCATCGAGGAACCGGCCACAGAATTCCCAATAGCTGCTATACCAGGACGTGCTATCGCCAGGTCGCTCATCCGGCCGGCTTGGAGTATACCAGCCCTTCGTTACTTGCTTTAGGTAGCCGGTCTTCACCAGCAATTCCCGGTTGATCCGGTTGATTTCGGTGGATCTTATCGCGACCAGCCCCTTCTCCTGCAAGCCATGTAATTCCTCTAGGGCGTCAGCCACCTTTTCACCCGGAGTTGCCATAGGCGAGAATTTGCGCCTGCCGGACTATTTTTAGGTTTCCGAGTGGGCTATTTTTAGGTTTCCATGCAAAAATACTGAAAATGAGGGAATTAATAAGAAGAAATCCTTTCAAAATCAAGCCATTGATCGGCATCACGATGGCCCTTAAGTCGGTATCAAAATATATCTTATAGCCGAATAAAGACCTCCCAAGTCCCTAAATAGATACGAAATCAGTAGGTATCGAAACCCTAGAACTCAGCATCGCGCGGATTTCCCGCATTCCTGCGATAATTTGGATTCTAAATGTACTTTTTTTGTATATTTATGCGTAAAACCTGCATAAAATGCTAATTTATTTCAAGATAGGCAACTATAAGTCTATAAAAGACCCTATTATACTGAATTTCAATGCCGCCGCAATCAGCGAGCATACCGATACCAATGTTCACGACGACGAAAGCCTGCCGCTTTTGAAATCAATATTACTTTACGGCCCCAACGCCAGCGGCAAATCCAAGATCCTGGACGCCTTTGTATTCTTCAAATGGCTAGTCAATAATTCGGCAACAGAGAAGCAAGGAAATGAGCAGATCGATGTGGAAAGTTTTGAATTAAGCAAGGCTACCGAAAATATGCCTTCCTTTTTCGAGGCATCCTTTATCTTGGATGAGTATAAGTACCGTTATGGTTTCGAAGTCGACAAAGAAAAGGTGCATAAAGAATGGCTGTTGGAATCGAAGGCGACCAAAGAATACCCTGTCTTTCTCCGGATCGGAGACCAATTCGAAATTACCGGCAAACGCTTTCTCAATGCGGAAGGCCTGGAAAAAAGAACCAGGAAAAATGCACTCTTCCTCTCAGTAGCCTCGCAATGGAACGTAAAAAAAGCCGAACAGATCAACGAATGGTTCAGCCGGATCTATACCATCCACGGTATGTCGGATGAGCTTTATAAGAATGTGACCCTTGATTTGCTGAAGGATAAAAATCATGCCGACGAAGTAAAGAGCTTTATCCAAAAAGCGGACCTGGGCATTCAAGGCATAGAGCTGACTAACGTTCCTCTTTATAGAGGTTCAAAAGATTTACCCCGCGAGTTAAGGAACACCTTGATTACAGATGAGTGGCCGGCAGTATTCACTCTGCATCAAAAATTCAATGAGAAAGGAGAAGTCATAGGAAGCGCCCGGTTCCTATTGGAGGACCAGGAATCCGAAGGAACCAAAAAATACTTCAACTTGATCGGCGTATTTATCAAAGCCATTGCAGAAGATAGGATCGTTGTCATCGATGGATTCGATGCCCGATTGCATACGCTGCTCACTAAATCCATCATAAAATTATTCAACTCCTCAAAAACGAAATCGAAAGCGCAGCTATTGGCGGCAAGCCACGATACCGCCTTGCTCGATCGGGGTTTATTGAGGAGAGACCAGATCTACTTCGTTGAGAAAAATCGCTACGGCGCCTCCGAAATGACCTCCCTCGTAGAATACAAGCCGAGAAAAGAAAGCCCATACGATAAGAACTACCTCGAAGGGAAATACGGCGCGATCCCATTTATTGACAGCTTGGAAACATTGATAGCACATGGCTAAGGCAAAAAAGGAGACTTTCAAAGAAATGCTGGCCGATCTGCAAAGCAATGCGGTGGCTGCGGTGAAGCCGGTTGCGACGCTTGAAGAAAGGAAATATTTTCTCATTGTCTGCGAGGGGGAACGGACTGAACCTATCTATTTCGACTACCTACGGAATTTTCTTCCCAGGCATTTGAGGCCGTTTCCAGGGTGTCGACATTGCCGTATTCGGTAGGAAGTTGTTGCAAAATACTCGAAGTCCTGACATTCCAATAGCTTGGCGGAATGGCAATACCTGTACTTATCAGCACCCTTCGCTGAGCGGAATAGCAATATTGTAAGAAGATCATACTGGTGCCGTCTTATACTGAATATCAGCAAATTATTAAATAAAGGTCAAATAAAATTGTCGCGAAAACAGGAAAATGTCGCGATTTTTGTCGCGAAAGCCAACATTTTGTCGCGAAAAACGAAAACATTGTTCTTTTCCAAGATACGCTATTTTTTAGCGGATAAGGACAACCGTTCCACTATAGTTATGTCTCTGTCGATCGGGGGTTTCCAGGATCAACTGGTACGGGTAGGTCCCGATCGGCGCCGCCTGGCCATGGATGTAACCATTCCACCCAGCCGTGGGATCGCCGGGCATGGCGTCATGGACCCGGAATACTGCCTGACCCCATCGGTCATAGACAGCGAAGTCGACGATGCGGCTTCCTGTCGGTGCACCGAGCATGTAAAAGATATCGTTGCGGCCGTCGCCGTTGGGCGTAAAGGCGGTGGGCAGGCTGGCAGGCGTGAAGACGTCCACGACGATTGTGCCGCTGTCGCTGCAGCCTTGCGGCGAGATAGCCTTGAGCAGATACTTCGTCGTCGACAGCGGCGAAGCGATAGGATCGGCAACCTTCGGATCGGAAAGTCCCAGGGAAGGGGTCCAAAGCCAGGTCGCCGCCTCGCCGTTGATAACCGGATCGAGCTGGAGGGTTTTCCCATAAGGAATGGTGAACAGCTGTCCCGGCGGGATTACTGGCGCCGTGCCGACGATCACCGGCACGCTGTTGGACTTGGCCAGCCCGCAGATATCGTCATTGGTGATGCGGCAGTAGACGATATCACCGCCTTTTAGTCCGTCGCTGCTGAAGATGGCGCCATCGTCGCCGGCAAGAGGCGCGCCGTTGACCAGCCATTGGAAGACGGGCTGATTGGAACCGTTCGTTACCGTTGCCGTAAAGACGATGGGGTGTTTCCCGCAGACGATCGGTGGGTCCGCTGCGATCGCGACTGAAGCCGTTCCCTGCGGGTCTATCGCCAGGGTGATGACATTGGACGTATCGCTCACGGTGTCGGCCAGGCAGCCGTTTTGCTCCGTTAGGATACAGTAGACCTTGTCGCCATTGGCGAAGAGGTTGTTAGAATATTGAAGACTGCCGTCACCCACTTTTACCCCGCTGACCTCCCACTGATAAGAAGCGGTGGCGCCTTCGTTGGCGACGGTGGCGGTAAAAGCGATCGGAACGCAGACCGGGGCGCTGGTGGCCGTTGCGGTAATACCAATGGAGGGGAGGCCGGCATTCGGAGTATTGACAAAGATGGTATCACTGGTCCGGGTATTGCCAAGCATGTCTTTCACGACGGCGTAGTACCGGCCGGGGGCGACGGGAGTGAAGCTGGTGTCGATAAAGGAGGTCAGTTTATATTCCCGAACATTTGAATTTCCCTGGTCGCCGACGAAAAAGTTGCCCTTTATATCCCTTGCTATGCAGGCCGGTAGTCCGAGGCCTCCTGATGACCCTGAGAACAAGACGGTCCCGGACCCGCCGCCAGGGGCAAGTTGCACCACGTTGTGAGCCGACAAATAACAGATATAGGCGGTATCATCCCGGTTGAGCCAAAAGTCGTAGGGCGCCAGTTTCCCGTCCGTGCCATAGAGATCCTTGTTGGTTCCTGCGATCAATAGGCCGGTAGTATCGCCGGGTGGGTAGCGCGAGAGCGCATTGAATGATCCGTCCAATACCAGTAAATTTCCGGCTCCGTCTTCTTCGATGTTGATGGCGAAGGCTTCGTTATCGATATATGCCAACGGCTGTAAGTGAAACAGGGTCTCAGGAGCGCCGGTGCCGCCTTTCCATTCCTGTACCAAGCGGCGGTAATTGTCGCCGAGGAAGATATTACCGGCGCAATCGATCAGCAGGGCATGGGCGCCCTCAAAGTTGGCGTTCTCCACGTTGGTTTTGAGGAGAGTAACGCCGGTAGGTGCTCCAGGCAACCATTTTATGATACGGCCCCCACTGGGGTCGAAGATATAGAGATTGCCCTGGTCATCCACACGGATGGAGGCGCCGGTGTTGAATTGATCGGGACCATTGCCCTTTCCGTGACCACCGGCTACGATCGTCCCGGTGGTGGAACCGGGCACATATTTTTTTACCGCGGAATTAGGGTAGTCGCTAACATACAAATTGTCGGCGTTGTCCAGACAAATGGCGCTGGGGTAGATATTGTCTGTAACGACGGCGCCGGTCTTATCGAGCGACTCGGCGGCGAAGATGGAATCCACGGCAACGCCGTCGCGATACCAAACGATCTTTTGCAGGGCATGGTCGCTGCTGAGCAGCAGCGAGGAGCCTACGCAATAGTCCTTTGTGGTCCGGAGGATAAGGGGAAAGGAACATTGGGCGAAAAGGCCGGCTGCAGGGGGGAAGATGCAGGTCAGGCAGCAAAACAAGGCTTTAGAAAAAGTCATGCCGCCGTAAACGCAAAAAAGTTGCTGACGGTCGGGCACGCATTTGTTAATGTTGTTAAAAAACGCGGTTGTTCCATACAAAAATCGTCAGGACGGCCGGACACCACCGGAAATACCTTCCGTAACAACGTCCAGCTCCGCATACCCTGCATCGTCATTCCCCTGCGTATTCTTCAGGGCCCTAAGCCTCATATAACGAGCCTTCACTGGAGCAAAACGCCTTATCTGCCATAACGGGTTATTGTTGATGTTGGAAAACTCACCCTCGTCCACCATCCTCCAATCCTCGTTGTCCGACGAAACAAACAGTTGGTACCCGCCGATGATGCCCGAATGGCGGCCCTGGTCGGGCAGATACCGAAAACCCGAAAGCACGACTTCGTCTCCCAGGTCGATCGTGAGATCCAGCGGCATCTTCTTCCCCTTATCCTGATGCCAGGCCGAATGTGGGTCGCCGTCGATAACTGCAGTCGCATGCGGATCATCCTCACCCACCAACTTCCAGTTCCTGTGCGAAATATCGAACTCCCCGACCGCCACCGGACTGCTCTTGCCCGACAGCGGATCGTACGCCACCGCTTTGACGATCACCTTTCCCTTCGTCATGAATGGCCCGGCAAACACCGTCGATCCACTCCCGGGCTCACTACCGTCCAGGGTATACCGGATTACGGCGCCGCTGTCCGCAACCCTGATGCGCATCTCGCCCGACTGGCTTCTCATTATCGCAGGCGCCGCCAGCACAACAGGCGCTTCATAGACGCCCACATTGGAAATCACCGGGCAGGCCTTTGCATCCTTGATCGTAAATCGGAGTTGCGTCGCTGTAACCGTCGGAAACCGAAGGATCCGCCGGTAGCCGATCGTCGTTCCTTTCGCCAGTTCCCTCCATTGGCCGTCCACCAGAGCCTCAACGGTAAATGCTTTCACCCGCTGACCCAACCGGATATACTCCTGCGCCATCCAACGGTTAAAGCGCGTCGGCGTACCAAAGTCCAGTGTCATCGATGCGCTGGTGACACCATCATCAGTGGCCCAGTAAGTATCGCCCTTACCGTCTATGGCTTTTTGCGGACCAAAAGAGGTTGCATCCTTCCCGCGTATATTTGAAGCCGCAACTCTTGCCGCTTCAGCCAGGTTGACGGCGAAGATCTCCTTCACCGCGTCCGCCAACTGCACCGCGGCCCGCTCGTCATTGGGATGGATAAGCCCGTGACGGTCGATCGGGAAATTCAGCAGCAGCGTGCCATTCCGACCGAACGAGTGATAATAGGTATCCAATAGCTCCGGCAGCGTCTTCACCCTGCTGTCCTCATATTGGTGATAAAACCAACCGGGGCGTATCGAAGTATTCACTTCGCCGGGAACCCACGAATCGCCGTTCTCCAGTCCGTGCGCCAGCATATCGTGCGACACGTCACCGGTGCCGTTCAGCAGGCTCCAGTTCGTCTCGCCGACAAAACCCGCTTCCGTTCCTACCCAGCGGAGATCGCCTCTGTCGCCATTATCATTCCAGATGACGATGTCAGGCTGCCACTGCCGGATCAGCTTATAGGTATTCTTCCAGTCGTAATAGGTTCGGCGGTCGATCTTACGCGTCTCGTTGGCGCCGCCATAATATCCCGACCCGCCGTTAGCCCCGTCGAACCAAACCTCGAAAATATCGCCATAGTTGGTCAGCAGCTCCTTCAGCTGGTTCCGGAAATACGTAATGTACTCCGGCTTGCCGTAGCCCGCGTAGTTTCGGTCCCACGGTGACAGATAGATGCCCAGCTTTAACCCGTATTCCCTGCATGCATCGGCCAGTTCCCGCACGATATCTCCCTTCCCGTTCTTCCAGGGACAATTCTTTACCGAGAACCCGGTATACTTCGACGGCCACAGACAAAATCCCGAATGGTGTTTTGCCGTCAGGATGATCCCCTTCATCCCGGCCTCCTTGCATACCCTCGCCCATTGCCGGCAATCGAGGCTGTCAGGATTGAAGATCTTTGGATCCTCCGCCCCCGATCCCCATTCCTGGTCGGTAAACGTATTGATGGAAAAATGAAGAAAGGCATAATATTCCATTTGCTGCCATCGCAGCTGGTTCTCAGACGGTACCGGTCCATAGGGCTTCGGCGCATCTTTCTGGGCAAGGCATAACCCTGCTGACAAAAACAGAAATAGCATTCCACATAAGGTCTTTTTGATCATTACGTCCTCTTTAAAGTATTTTTTGGTTCATCGTCCCGCAAATTTAATGCTGTCTGACATCCGCTGATCCTCCCTGCCGCAAGCCTGAAGGCCCGCATGATGGCGATGCTGCCCTCGCAGAAGGGGCAGCTGCCGGGCAATATAGGCATATTTATAAAGTATTACAAAAGCGCGCCGGCTTACCCATTTTGCCGGAGAACGCGCAGCGCACCACTGTACGCCTCAAGGCACCGCTTCCTTGCCCATTCATGATCTACCATGGGCGCCGGGTAATCGAGATCCGCCCACTCCGGCACCCATTCCCGGACATAGTCAAGTTGAGGGTCGAACTTCTTTGTCTGCAGATACGGATTGAAAATCCGGAAATAAGGCGCGGCGTCGCAGCCGCAGCCTGCCGCCCATTGCCATCCTCCATTATTGCTAGCCAGATCGAAATCCAATAATTTCCCGGCAAAATACGCTTCTCCCCATCGCCAGTCGATCAACAAATGCTTGGTAAGAAAAGAAGCCGTGATCATCCGTACCCGGTTGTGCATATAACCGGTTTCATTCAATTCCCTCATTCCCGCATCTACGATCGGGTACCCTGTCTGTCCTTTACACCACCGGTCGAATTCCTCCTCATTATTTCGCCAGACGATATTCTCATATTCTTTCTTGAACGCCCGTCCCTGACCCACCTCCGGAAAATTCCACAAGATCATCTGGTAGAACTCCCGCCATATCAGCTCGTTCAAAAACTTGTCGCTGATCTCCATGACGTACCGGGCAAGCTCCCGGATACTGATGGTGCCAAAACGAAGGTGAACGCCCAGCCTGCTTGTGCCTCCGACCGCGGGATAATCCCGTTTATCCCCGTATTGCCGAAACATGTCCCGGCTGCGGTTGATCGGCGGGAACTCGGAATTTGTTTTCTTAAATCCCAGTTCCTCCAGGGTCGGAGGCGCAATGAGCTCATCCTGAAGGAAATTTGAAAAATAGGAGGCTGTCGGATAGGATTTTAAATAGAAATCCGACAACATCGACCGCCATCGCTTACAATAGGGCGTAAATACGCTATAGGCGTGTCCGTCATCCTTCACTATCTCAGTCTTCTCGAACATCACCTGGTCCTTATATAACGAAAACCGCACACCCGCCTCCTTCGCAATCGCTTCAATAGCGCTGTCCCGCGCGATGGCATCGGGCTCATAGTCGCCATTCGCAAATATGCCCATTATCTCATACTTCCGCATCAATCTGCCAAATACCTCCATCGGCTCTCCATACAATACTTCCATGGGGCTCCCCATGGCGGCAAGCCCGTCGTACATTTCCATCACTGCATGAAATATAAACTCGACCCGCCGGTCGGCTTTATCCCGCAGTTTATCTAAAATAGTCCTGTCGAATATGAACAAAGCCACCACGGGATGCCCCTCTCGCAAAGCATAGTACAATGCTGCATTGTCCCTAAGCCGCAAATCCCGTCGGAACCAACAGATATTCACTCTCTTTCGCATCTTTTGTCATCTTTTAACGATCATCAAAACATCGATGGAAGCCTCTGAAAAATCCTTTTTCGTTCTCTGGGACGGAGCGGATAGAACCCACCGTATAATTTTGTTTACCATCCAGTCACCTTTCCATTACGAAACAACTGGCCATTTGGCCCACCCTTTGGAAGAGTGGCAGCCCAAACCACACCCACCGCGGCGTCCTTCGGATCGGCGGCGCCTATTTTCTCCATCCCCGGATAGGTCGCCACTAATCCCGGGTCCACAGCGTTCACCATTATCCCGTATGCTCCCAACTGCCCGGCCAGCTTTACCGTGAGGCCGTTCAGTGCCAATTTCGACAACGCATAGGCCGGCACCTGCTGGGGATGATGAGCCATTCCAAAAACAGGATCGCCGAAGGTTCCCGCCCCGCTGCTGACATTAACTACGCACGGTGCCTGGCTGTTCATCAGCAACGGCACAGCCCGCCGGATCATTCGCCACGCGCCAAACAGGTTCGTCTCAAAGGTGCTTCTTGCCTCGGAAAAATTCACCGCCAACGGATCCTGGCCGGCATCAAATCCACCCCCGGCATTATTGATCAATGCGTCCACGACCCCTTCTTCCTCCATTACCTTCGAATAAAATTGGGAAACGCTACCATCATCCGTGATATCCAACGCCGAAGGCCGCACTTTTTTACCGCTTTTATCCAGGCGGGCAGCCAGTTCCGCGGCACTGTCGCCATTACGGCCGCCAATATAAACAATATACCCCCGTTGGAACATGAGCCTTGTTATGGCATATCCCAGACCCCGCTCCCGGGTCACGCCGGTGATTATGCAAACCTTCATACTCGCCTTTTTCAATCAAAATAAACTCCTTACATCGGCATATAAAAAACTGTGCAAGCAACAGAGCGCCACCGCTAAGAAAACTTGAACAACAAGGCTCACTTCCGCAAAACGACGACTCGCCACCAGGAAAGAACAACTCGGCCCCCAGCCGTGGAATCCGGTGGCTTTTTTTGTTATAAAGATCAAAACAATTTTATATGAAACGGATCAAAACTTACTCGCGAATTGCACTTGCCATTTCCGGCTTTCTTGCCGCGTTTACCATCCTCTCTCTGGCAGGATGTCGTAAATCCTCGCCCGGCAAAAGGGGCACTATTTATGCCACCCTCGCTTCGAACCCCAATTATTCGATCCTTGTCTACGCCATCAACCAGGAAGGCCTGAAAGAGACCCTGAACAGAGAATCCAAAGAGAGCTTCACTTTGTTCGCACCGGACAACCAGGCCTTTCAAGCTGCCGGTCTCAACTCTCCTTCCGACCTTTCCAAACTTCCCGATTCGGTCCTTAAAGCCGTACTGCTCTACCATGTCCTGGCCTCTCAAACATTGGCCGCCCAGATTCCGCAGGCCGCCAATACCCCCGTCCCGACCCTCAACGGACAAGTTATCTACGCCACACGCACACCCGCAGGCAAGGTATTCATCAACGGAATTGCGGTAACAAAAGCCGATATCTCCTGCACCAACGGCGTCATCCATGAGGTAGCCTCCGTATTGATGCCGCCCACAGGCAACATTGTGCAGACCGCACTCGGCAATCCGAATCTCAGTCTGCTGGTCGCCGCCGTTCTCCGGGCCAGCCAGGGCGCCACCAATGTTGCCGCGGTACTTTCCGGAGCAGGCCCATTTACGGTGTTTGCGCCGACAAACCAAGCCTTTATCAATGCCGGCTTTCCCAATGCAGCCGCCATTAACGCGGCCGACCCGAACACCCTCACAAAGATCCTTACCTATCACGTCATCCCCGCACGTGTCTTTTCATCCGACCTTGTGGATCAGAGTACCCCGGCGACTCTTAATGGAGAGACCGTTCGTATCCTCCTGGGCAAGAATGCACAAGTGAAAGGCATGGGCAATACAACACCCAGCAACATCACCGCAACCAATATCGTCTCGACAAACGGCGTGGTCCACCTCATCGACCAGGTCCTTCTGCCGTAGTCTTGCTCAATACCGGGTCCGGCGGCATGAGAAGCGCCGGACCCGGTTTCTTGAACTCTACCGGCTAATTACTGCTTACCTTTGCCGAATCAATCCTCCAAGCAAATGATGCATCCAGCCAATTCACAACCTCTCATATGAACATCAGCATTCTGGGTTGTGGCTGGTTTGGCCTGCCACTGGCTAAGCGGCTCGTAAGCAGGGGCCACCGGGTGAACGGCGCAACTACCACCGCCGCCAGGATTCCCGCCATCCAGGCCGTAGGAGCAACTCCATTCTTATTGGATGTCCGGATGCTTCCAGGTCGGGACTCTCCTGTTTTCTCATTTTTTGATTGTGAGACCCTGGTAATTACCCTTCCCCCAAAATCCGGGGATGGATACATCGATAACATCCAAAACCTGGTACAGATCGCCAGGTCCGCCGGCATACCCAGAATCCTTTACACCAGTTCAACAAGCGTATACGACGAGGATAGCCACACTGTGGATGAACTCTCGGCGACGAATCCTTCCAGGGGATCAGGAAGGTTAGTCCTCGAGGCAGAAGCTATGCTCCGAAGTCAAACCGCACTCAATTCCCTCATCATTCGATTCGGCGGCCTGATAGGGCCCGGCCGTTCACCCGCCGGCTTCTTCAAGGGCCGTGACAACATCCCAAACGGGCTCGCTCCCGTCAATCTTATACACCTGGAGGATTGCATCGGCATTTCCACAAGACTTATAGAAGGGCCGTACGTAAACCTCACCGTGAACGCCGTCGCGCCGCACCATCCCGCGAAAGCCGCCTTTTACACCTCGGTTGCGGGTGCAGCAGGCATCCCACCACCGGACTTTATCATGGAAAGACAATTGTGGAAGATCGTCACCAGTAAATACCTGCAGGATATCCTGCACTATGAATTCCGCTACGCCAACTGGTTCGAATGGCTCGCGGCTTCAAACGGGGTCTAAGCCGCTCCCGTCCCATCCAAACCCCGTAGAAATTCCTCTGCCACGGCTAAATGAGCTTGCCGCTTCTCCGGCGACATGCGGTCAAAAGTCCGGATGAGCATACCCATCCGGGGGTTCCTGCCCAGGAAATCCCGGTGAACGCTCATAAAACGCCAAAAAAGCCCATCCCATATTGGTTGCCAGGGACCTTTTTCAAAACTTCCCATCTTCAACAGGTAATTGCTGCTGCTGATGTACGGCTTGGTCGTCATTAGCCCGCCGTCGGCATACTGCGACATGCCATAAACGTTCGGAACCATGACCCAGTCGTATGCATCTATAAATAACTGCATGAACCATCGATAAACCTCATCGGGATCGAATTCGCAAAGCAACATGAAATTGCCCAGGACCATCAACCGCTCGATATGATGGCAATATCCAAATTCCAATACCCTCCGAATGACGATGTCCACCGGATCGATTCCTGTTTTGCCCGTCCAAAAACCGGCCGGGATCCTTCGCGAAAAGCCCCAGAAATTACGCGTTCGTTGAAACCCGCCTTCACGCTCATACACGACGTGAACGAACTCTCGCCACCCTACGACCTGCCGGATAAATCCCTCGACTGAATTCAACGGCACGCATCCGCCCTGCGCTGCATGGATTACTTTCTTGACGATCGTCCCTGGATCAAGCAGACCGATATTCAGCATCGGCGACAATACCGAATGATATAACACCGGTTCCCCGACCACCATCGCGTCCTCATAAACCCCGAACTTGCCCAATCGCGTCGAAATAAATCGATCCAGCCATGCGTCGGCTTCCTCAAACGTCGTCACAAAAAGATTGTCCGCTTTGTCGCTGCCAAAGCTGTTCGGAAAAATCGAATCGACATATTGTCTGGCCTCGGCGACAAACCTGTTCTCCCCGGGCAATTCGAGCCCGAAAATCTCTTCATTGTTCGGCAATTTCTTCCGGTTGTCCGAATCAAAACTCCACTTGCCGCCAAGAGGACGTCCCAGCCCATCAAGCAATAGTTTTCGGCTTTTGCGCTGCCGGATATAAAAATCTGCCTGAAAATATTTCCTTTCCCCGCGAAATAGGCCCTCCGTTTCTTCCACCGTATTCAGAAAATTGGGGCTTCGCCCCTTCTTCACCAGAATACCATATTGCATACAAGCGCCAACCAATCTTCTCCGAAGCCAGTCATCGGCCAACTCGGCGATACATATTTCGGTTGTTCCGGCCTCTGCCAGGGCCGCCACTAGTACCCGGCAATCGCTTTCCAAAGCACTTGCTTCAACATATCTAACCTGCGTGCCTTTCTCCATCAGCCATGTCTCGTACGCCTTCATGGACGCCCGATGCAGCACCAACTTTTTTCGATGAAACGGGAACTGTTTGAAAAAAAGCCATTCTTCCACCAACACCACGGGCATCCCTTTTCCGGCGAACGGGTGATCTCTAAACAATTGGTGAGGAAATACAACGCAGACTCTACTCATAATAAGCACACATCCTGCCTTGGGAAAGACCGCCTATGTGGAAGCGTTACGGTCAACCGATTCGTTAGACTCGCTATAAACAAAAACCCTGTCGACCGGTCTACAATATAAAAAGGAGAATCCTGGCAAGATACGCCTGTTTAAATTTAACGCCCACTTTTAAAATAAATCTAACAAGCAAGCCATCCGGAGCGCCTGACCCGATTTTCAGATCAGGGAAGGGATCGTCTTATCCATGCCGTTTCCTGAACGGCGAGGTGTCCCGGTTTCTAAAGGCATGAACAAGAGTGCTGATGAACAACACCCCGGCCACCAGGTAGGCAATCGTGGATACCTCGGGCGCCTTGGCCCGATCGGCAATCCCGACAGCGATGAGCGCCCAGGTCCCGGCAAGGGCCGCCTCCCGCATATTCCGGCGCCAGGTCAGCAACAGATAGATTCCTCCGGCAATGACCGATACGAGCATTGCCCATGCTTCAGGCCCGATACCCCAACCGCCCCATCCGGCACTTACCAGCCACGCCGCAATATTGACCGCAATGGCCATGGTTATCCAACCGATGTACAAACAAAAGGGCCACCAGACGAAGGCAATGGTCTTCAACGACGCATCCGGCATCTCCATATCCGTACTAACCATAATTCTCAGCAGGCTGCTTAACAGCACGAGCATCAGCAGAACCGAAAGGCCGGTCCACCCATGGATCCAGGCCAGGACCCAGCAGCAATTGGCAATACAGGACAGGACAAACCACCAGCCCACCTGGCCGACGATAATTTCTGTTTCCGGCTTTCTCTTCAGCTGGTAAACGACAAAACAGGCAAGCCCGATATAGATGAGACCCCAGATGGCAAAAGCATAGGGCGCAGGGGTGATCAGCGTCGGGTAACGCGCTGAAACGGCCGCTATCGTTTCCGTTTGCAACAGCCCGCTGTTGGAAAGGTAATTTATTGCGATCGTGGCGATCAGCGCCATCAGGTTGGCAAAAGGCAATATCCGTTTCATATTTGTCTGCATATGCAAAAATAGTACTAATGGGTGCAGTCTTCTTCAGGGCAATGTTCAACTTTCACACCGCATTCCGCCAAAAAATTTAAACAAGTGAAGGTCGATCCGGATAATACCCGCTGAGGTATTGTCAAATTCCCGGCAATTCCGTAGGTTTAGCAGGCCGGAAGAAACTCAAGGTCTTCGAAAAAAAATATCCTCGAATGGATCCACAACGCAAAACAACCAGCGACAAGGGCCCGGCGAATTGCCGAGACGGTGAGGGCAGCCGCCCTCAATATCCGGGCTAACCATTACCGACAGCCAAAGAATAAATAACGTGGTGTATTGGAAGCCCTCGCCTTTTCCTGACTCATAAATACAACTAAAAGCTTGTTTCACTTACTGACCCGAATTGCCCGCCAAATTTTAACATACCCGCCATTTGTTTGGGTTGAGCGATACCTTAGCAGAAGGAAGGTTATAATTAGCTGTTCAACCATGCGAGACCCTGAATTAGCCCCCAAAAACGCCTGTCTTCTTTTTGGATTTCTTCTTTTTGGCCTCGCCCTCGGCTGCAAGGATAAGAATCCCACAAAAAGGATCATTCTCCCGGACGTCCGGTCGTCGTTCGCCCGGCAATTATTATCCCGGGATTCAACCCTTATTCTCGACTCTTTCGAATTGGTAGGGATCGATACTTTAACGCAGCAAAGCGGCCTGATCCACCAACGCTATCCCTTTCTGCGGACCATGCGTCGACTCACCCGCGAATCAGACAGTATGAGTAAAGCCGTCGCAACGCAAAAAATACCGCTTAAAGACGACCTTGACAGAATAACGACCCTTCACGACGAACTCGCTTATCTCCACCATGTTCTCGATTCGCTCAATGCAGCACTTCGAACAGCCGATTCGATCACGCCGATCGGCTACCGGGCGGTTTATAAGGTATCCTTACACAAACCGGGCGAATTCTCTATCGCTGATTCAATTGCATATGCGATAGATAGGGAAAAACTGGCGGACTGGGAAGGCAATGTGTCGAAAGATATTGACTCCCTGGCGGTCGGTAGGCATCCACGAAGCGTCAACTACCGGCGCAGACCATAACGGACAACCTCCCGAAAAAAACAAGTGATTGTCTATGCATATGGAATCAGCGCCCCATCCCGCAATGTCCGACAGCATCAAGTGTTTCTGGGCAATTACCCGGCGCCTGCCGGACGAAAATCCCGTATTTGAAGTGTTACCGGACAGTTATGTCGAGTTGGTATTCACGTTCGGGACTGATTTTTATCTCAGGCAAGGTGAGGCACTCATTGCATTGCCGAATCCATTCCTGGTGGGACTGCTCGAAAAGCCAATATACCTTCAGGCTTCCGGGATGTTCACCGTGGTTGGAGTTCGATTGCATCCCTGACAGGCTATCACGGTGGCGGACCCCGAAGGACATGCGATAAATGTGTATAGCATTTTGAAATAGCCGGAAAGCAAAAAAAGGCGCCGCCAATAGTGGAGGCGCCTGTAAGCAAACCATTCCCATTTCCACCGTCAGGGCATCAATACGGTGTCGATAACGTGAATGACACCGTTGCTTGCCTTAACATCAGCAGCCGTTACCGTCGACTTGCCCCCCTTGGCGTCGACAAGGACCACCTTCCCATTCTCGAGCATGGCCGTCAATGTGCCACCGGATACCGTGGTGAGGGAAGCTTTCCCCCCGCCTTTTTTTATCGCGGCAAGAACCGCCTTCGCGTCCAGTTTTCCGGACACCACGTGATAGGTAAGTATCGCCGACAATTGACTCTTATTCTCAGGCCTCAGCAAATTATCCACCGTTCCGGCAGGTAATTTCGAGAAGGCACTGTTGGTGGGGGCAAAAACAGTGAAAGGCCCCTTTCCCTTTAAGGTCTCAACCAATCCGGCGGCTTTAACTGCTGCGACCAGCGTCGAGTGATCCTTCGATCCTGCCGCGACGTCGACAATGTCCCCCGTCATTTGGGCGGACACACTTGTAAAGAAAAGACTGGAAACAACAACTGCTGCGATTCGTTTAAGCATTTTCATCCTCATCGATTTTAATTTGAACATAAATAAAAAATGTATTTCCAACGTATAACCGGCCCTATAGTCTGTTTGTTCGTCCGTTCGGCGGCGCCTGCGACGGTTGACAACCGGCAAATAACAGTTCGTTCACAATCGCGACCCTTAAGCGAACAAAGAACAGTCAAAGCGCGTACTATAAAAGACCAACCATTTATTTGAAATGCGTAAAGCGATTGGCGATAGCCTTGGTGCCGACATCCCTTTAACCTTGCATGTCCTGCAAAATCTCATCGATAGCGGATTCCGGTTCGTGCAGGTGAAGGGAATCACCACGGACAGGCACTACGAGTACATAGAACCCGAATTTCTCATACTGATACCCATCAGGGAATTACCCGCCGACGAATCGCGAAAGGACGTCTATGAACCGACGGACAGCGAACTGCTGCGAAGCTGGGCGATGGAAAAAGATCCTGCCGTCAGAGTCTTTGTGAAGCGCCTGGTGGATCGACGGTTCTGAAAAGTCTGTTGATAGCCCCGTTGAAGATGAAATAATGAAACGGAAAGTCCGATCCATCAAAATCAATCACGCCACGCCTGCATACCGTAGAAACTCTTCCCGGATACCGCTATTCAGGAATCGTCCGGTATATTCGGCCGTGATCGTGCTGCTGCTGGTATCTCCCACCCCACGGGACGCGACGCAATGATGCACCGCATCGATCACTACCGCCACATCCTCTGTGCCAAGGGCCTCCCTCAACATAGCCGAGATCTGAATGGTAAGCCGTTCCTGCACCTGGGGCCGCCGGGCGCAAAATTGGACGAGCCGGTTCAATTTGGAAAGCCCGATGATCTTTCCGGTACTGATATAGCCCACATGCGCCTTACCTACGATCGGAACAAAGTGATGCTCACAGCTGCTGTAGACGGTAATATTCTTCTCAACCAGCATTTTATTGTACTTGTACCGGTTCTCGAAAAGCGATATCTCCGGCTTGTTGGCCGGGTTAAGCCCGCTGAAATACTCCTTGACATACATTTTGGCAACCCGGTTGGGAGTGTCCTTCAGGCTGTCATCCGCCAAATCCAGGCCAAGAATCTGCATAATCTCTTCAAAATGATTGGCAATGAGCAGGATCTTGGTCTCATCGTCCATTTCAAAGGCATCGGGTCGAACCGGAGTATCATGGATTTCATTGTACAAGGGTGGAATAGTGTCTAACATAAACGATTTAAATGTTAGACAAAAATACTCCCTGACCTGTCCCACCCTTCTTTTGTAGAAGATTACCACTGATTATATTTATGCGGGCTAAACAACGGCCTGGCCGACCGGCCGGGTTTTTTATTTGCACAGGTCATTTTGTTTAACTATTTTTAGATAATAATTAGACAAAATGGCCCTCTTTTCTATTTCCCAACTGGGAAGATTTTCGGGCATCAAGCCGCATACCATCCGCGCATGGGAGACAAGGTACAAAGCGCTTTCCCCCAGTCGGTCGCTGGGCAACACCCGCTATTACGACAGCAACCAGATGAAAAGATTGCTGACGATGGTCAGCCTGGTAAATGCCGGCTACCGGGCATCAGAAGTGGCGCCCCTTCCTGACGACCGGCTGGAAGTATTGCTGGAATCCGCATATAGAAGCAACACCCAGACGGAACGTTATTTTATCTCCCAGTTGATCGCAGCCGGTATGAGCTATGATATCACCCGTTTTGAAAACATCTATGACCACTGTGTTGGGCGCTACCGGTTAAAGAACGCCTATCAGTTCGTTCTTCTTCCAATGCTGGAACGGGTAGGCATGCTCTGGAAATGCGATAAGGCCTCACCCCCCCAGGAACACTTCGTAAGCAACATCATTCGGCAGAAATTGTGCGCTGCAGTGGAAGCCATCCCGTCCGCAAGGCCCAACTCGGAAAAATGGCTGTTGTTCCTGCCCGAGAACGAATTTCACGAACTGGGTCTATTGGTAGCCCATAATCTTATCCGTCTGTCAGGGAAGGAGGTGATCTATCTCGGCGCAAACGTTCCCTGGTCGGCACTTCCCACGGCAGTGCGCGACATCCGGCCGGACAACATTCTTTTCTTCAGTGTTTACCAGGAATTGCCGAAACACGCCTTGCCTCATCTGCAGCAATTTGAAGAATCATTTTCAGGAAAGAATATCTACGCAGCCGGATCAGGCACATCCATACTCCGCTCGTTCACGGGGAAGAAAGTACAGTTCCTGAAGACAGTGGAAGCCTTGACGGCCGTTCTCGCTTCCGGAACCTAAACCGCTATGCCGGAACCTGAAGTAAAACCGGCTGCGATTGAAGCCATTTAATGAGATCCTCTGTGCCGAGTATTCCCTTATACTTCGGTTTCACCTGTGCGATAAATAGGCCCGTGTAATAAATTTTCGCACGACCTGCTATTTTCTTCAGGTCCTTATAGAAAGCATCAAAAGGAATAGGATTTGCCTGATGGGTGATCCCGGTAATGATCATTTCAGGAGATGTCATCCGGATCATTCGCTCAAGGCCCTTCAACGGCACCGACTGTCCCAGATAGATCGTTCGATAACCCCGGGCGCGTAACGCATAGTTATAGAACAAAAGACCCAACTCATGCAGCTCATGCTCCGGAAGGAAAAGCAAAACGGTTCCCTTCTCCACCCTGTTGACCAGCCCCAGTCCATCGACCGCGGCAAGGAGTTTTTGCCGGACAAGGTTGAAAAAGAAATGTTCCTGGGCCGGCTCGATAGTGCCGGTTTGCCAAAGAACACCCACACGCTCAAAAAAAGGCAGTAGCGCTTGTATAAAGGCCTGTTCAGTTCCAAGTCGCGTAACAAGGGAATGATATACATTCGCGAATTTTCGCTCATCGGCATGTAAAAGGCTGGAAAGTAGGGTCTCATTGATGTGCGCATCCCCGCCGTTCACCGCGATTGCCTTTAGTAAATGAAATTCCCGGTCTTCGGCAGACATTTTCGCGATCGCTTGAATTCGCCATCCGAACTTATTCAACATCCGGATGGTCAGCAGCAGCTTCAGGTCCTCATTGTCGAAATAGCGGATGTTTTTTGCGGAACGCTTTGGCCACGGCACACCATATCGCTTTTCCCAGGCGCGCAGCGTGTGAGCTTTGATGCCCGTGAGCCTCTCGATATCCATCATTGAAAAGGTGTCCAGTGTATCCATCGGTATATTGTCCGGGGAAACCGCTATGGCAAAGTTCCCAATTTACCGGCAAGGTACAACCGTGCGCCCGTTTGTTAAGACATTTCTGCAGTTTCGCAAAAAAAACGTCAGCATCGGCCTGCACGCAGGCCTGCTTACTATAGCAACCGGATAATTTGACGATTCACTACCGTAATATGACGATTCATGCGGGTCGGCAGGAATCAGGTGCAATATTTTGTTGTCATGATATAAAACAATTCATTATGAAATTGAACAGCATTTGGCAGCAGCGAACTGCTTTTTCACTGGCACTGCCGGTCATCGCGGCAACGCTCTTCCTTACTCAAACGGCCTGTAAAAAAAACCATGACAACCCGACGCCTTCACCGGCTACCATTACGCAGACGGTGACTACCGATACCAGCTTTTCGCTTCTGGCGGGCGGCCTGGGGTCGGCGGGACTCACCACCACACTCTCCGGTCCCGGTCCGTTTACCGTGTTTGCCCCGAATAACGCGGCTTTTGCTGCTTCGGGATTAACCGCGTCGGCACTGGCATCCATCCCTGCGGCTACATTAAAGACCATTCTATTGTATCATGTCCTGCCATCCAAAGTGCCCGCGGCCCAGGTCCCCTCGGGTCCCAATGCCAAGGTCGTCACTGCAAGCGGCGACTCGGTCTTCGTGACCAACAATACCAACGGGGTATTTGTCAACGGCATTAAGGTGGTAAAGGCGGACGTCGCAGCCAGCAACGGGGTTATTCATGTCCTTGCAAAAGTTCTCATCCCGCCGGCCGGCAACCTCGTGCAAACCGCCCAGGCCGACACCAATTTTTCCTATCTTGTAGCAGCTGTCACCCGCGCCAGCCAGGGGAGTACCAACGTGGCCGCCATTTTGTCCGGCGGTGGCATCTTTACCGTTTTCGCGCCGACAAATGCCGCCTTCCGGGCTGCGGGTTTTGCAACCATCAATGATATCAACGCCGCCGATCCTGCCACTCTGACGAAAATACTTACCTATCATGTGATTCCCGGCCGGGCATTTTCTTCCGATCTTACCGATGGCGCAAAAGTCATGACGGCAAACGGCGAGAGCCTGACCATTTCTCTCAGTGCAGGGGCAAAGGTGAAGGGTATGACCAATAGTACTGCATCCAATATCATCGCGACTAATATTATGGCGACTAACGGGGTGGTCCATGTTATCGACCAGGTCTTATTACCCTGATACCGCTTGCAAAAGGATCGGCCGGGTCGCCCCAGGCCGATCCCTGTTTCCGATTGAATATGTTCAAAACCCGATACCGATATGGCTTTATTCTTCTTCTCGCGGGCTACACGTATTGGAATGTAGCCTTTACGGAGGCGCCAAAGTATTATCCGATCCCCGGGTCCCCGGGTTTCCTCGCCTGCATTTTCCTCTTCCTGATCCTCGCCGTTTGGGAAGGCAACCGGTGGATTGAACAAGGCGTCGGCAGAATGGAGCGTCGCAGGCGCCATCCCCGAAACGGCCCTTGGGCGACGGCATATCCGCTGGCGATCGGATTCGGCATCAGTGTCGTTTATTCCGGGTTGATCTCGGCCCTGCTGGCCTACGGTACCGTCCGGTGGGCCTTTCCTGCGGCAGCAGCAAGACTTCCAATTCTGACAAAGTTGATGGTTACCCTTGGCACAAGGATCAATCTCTTCCTCCATGTAGTGCATTCCATCTATTTTGTTTCGCGCCGGCTGGGAGAAAAAGAGTCCGAAACGGAAGCCCTCCGGCGGGCCAACGCCCAGGCGCAACTTCAGGCGATCCAAAGCCAGGTGAATCCTCATTTCCTTTTCAACAACCTCAACGTTCTTTCCGCTCTTGTACTGCAGGAACGCCCCGAAGCCAATAAATTCATCGAGGAATTCAGTATCGTATACCGCCATGTTCTGAACAGCCAGCGCCGCGACCTCGTGCCGCTTGCCGAAGAACTCGCATTCCTCGATCATTACCTTTTTCTGCTCCACCAGCGGTTTCCGGACGGCATTGATATCCAACTCGATATCCATCCTGACCTCCGGGACTATCTCATCGTACCGGTCGCATTGCAGATGCTTATCGAAAACGCCATCAAACACAATGTCGTATCCAGGGAATTCCCCCTCAGGATCACCGTTCGGACAGAAGGCGATGATCGCCTGCTGGTAGAAAACCGCCTGCGGACAAAAACGCCGCTGGAAGGGTCAACCCGGACCGGATTGAACAACATTGATCAACGTTACACGCTGATTAGCCGCCAACATATAAACATAAAAAAGACAAATGAGGTCTTTTCAGTATCATTACCCCTCATCAGACCCGTGTCATGAACGTCCTTATTATTGAAGACGAGAAACTTGCCGCCGAGCGCATCGCTCTTTTGCTCAAACAGGTGGATCCGGCCACCCGGATCGTCGCCACCCTGGAAAGCGTAGGAGCCTGTCTGCGGTTTTTCCAGGAACAGGCAGAACCCGTCGACCTTGTTCTGATGGACATCCACCTGGCCGATGGTTCAGCATTTGAAATTTTCCAACAGGTTCGCATCGACATTCCGATCATTTTCACGACAGCATATGACGATTACGCCATGGATGCCTTTAAGGTTCTCAGTATCGACTACCTGCTGAAACCCATAACGTTGGAAGCCCTGACGAGATCCATCGGCAAGATGCGGTTGTTGCAGGCCAATTCAATCTCACAGTCGCCGGTGGAAAACCGGAGCACCGCAACGGGCATTTTTCTGCCGCCTGCCGCGACCAAAGCGTCCGTAACGGCAGTCCCCACAATGCGACGTCCGTATAAGTCCCGCTTCCTGGGTCGCATCGGCCAGAAGTTTGCGTTCGTACCAGCCACCGATACTGCCCTTTTTCACGCCGAAAACCGCATCGTTCAACTGATAGCCGCCGACAATACCCGCTATCTCGTAGACCACACCCTCGAAGACTTGGAAACAATGCTTGATCCTACCGCTTTTTTCCGCATAAACCGGAGCATCATCGTGCACGCTAAAGCAATAGAGTCCGTCCGACCCTTCGTCAATCACCGTCTGCGGCTGTTTTTAAAGCCCCCTGTGCGATGGGATGATATCATTGTCAGCAGGGAGCGGGTCGCAGATTTCAAAAAATGGGCAGACAATTAGTGAAGCCGGTTATGGCCAGAAAAAGCTGGATCATTCTTTTGCTTGCCGCCAGTTGGCTTTCGGGCCAAGCCCAGCCGGTCACCCGGGAAGACGTGGTGTTCTTGCACAACCACTGGGTTATCCGCGGCCGGATCCTGGCCCGAAGCGATTCCAGCCTGAGTATCCAAACCCATGATGGCTCCGTCTTTGTTTTTCCCCGCCGCGAAGTGGATAGCACGCAAACCGCGCCGCCCTGGTTAATCCGCGACCAAAATAAGCGTCGGTGGACGAATTTTACTGAGCTCGGCCCTCTCATCGCAGGCAAGACCACCGTCGACGGAGTGACGACGGCAGCGTTCTCGTTTCAAACCGTAATGTGCTTCCGTTTCCATCCGGCAGCGTCTCCGGGCCTGGGCGCGGGAGCCGATCTCTATGCAACGCAGACGGTTATTCCCCTATTCGGGACGGTAAGGGGAGATCTTCTTCAAAGGAAGCCTTTCTCTTTGTTCTATTTTGTTGACCTGGGCCTTGGTAAGAACATCACCCAACGTCCACCCGATGGATCGGTCTTCAAAGGGGGCTTCTTATATGCCACCGGCCTCGGCCTCCGCATCCCGTTTAACAATACCGCAGGCTTCTTGCTTAGCATCGGCTATCGATACCAATCGACCAGCATGACCCCTCCCGGACAACAAGCAGAGCAAATTATCTACCGCCGCGTAGCGCTTCGGGCCGGATTCTATCTTTAACAGCCAAAGCCCCCAGCGCCCGCCCGCCGGCTTCACTGCCTGATCGATCCAATACCGCCATCGACCCCAATCACCCGCCCGGTGATCCAGGATGCCTTGTCCGACAAAAGGAAGGCTGCCATCGCCGCTATGTCTTCAGGTTCTCCAACCCTGCGTAGCGGATGACGCTGCCCCGCCAACAAAAGCTTAGCTTCCGTGTCGATGAGCCTTGCCGACAACCGCGTTTTAACAAGCGATGGCGCAATAGCGTTCACGCGGATGGCCGGAGCCCATTCGGCTGCCATCGCTTTCACGAATCCCTCCACCGCGCCTTTTGAGGCCGCGATTGAACTGTGATAAGGCATCCCCACACCAACCGCCACACTACTGAATAGAACGACGGAAGCGTTGCCACTCCTGGCCAGGGCGGACTGAAAACGCTGCAATATCCTTACCGCACCGAGAAAATTGATCTCGAGGTCTTCCCTGTAGTCGCCGATTTTCAAATGTCGGAATGGCTTAAGCAAGATGGATCCCGGGCAGTAAACCAATCCGTCCAGCGCTTCTTCGAAGGGCGGAGGTTCGTTCACCGAACGGATGTCATAAGCGATATGCTGCGCGACGTTTACAGCCGGACTCGTACGTGAAAGCGAAATGACGGCCACACCTTCCTCGTCTAACTGTCCGGCGAGGGCCTGACCAATGCCCGATGAAGCGCCGACGATAAGAATTTTTCTCATTGACCGGAATATAGCTCAGTATCGGCACCGCGGCGAACTTTGTTTAATTTATTATCCAGTTGACATATAAATCAGTTAACCCCTTCCGAACGATTCCGCATCCCATTCAACCAACTTCTTGCCCCAGGAACCCCTCGATCTCCCCAAACCTGCCCTTCTCCTCCACCCCAACCGCCTCCTCCCGCATATACCTCGCCCACCCTATCGGCGTCCCGCCATACACACTATCCTTCGCAAAGCGATCAGCCCCCGCCTCCACCAACAACCTCACCGCCTCGATCGACCCGGAATGCACCGCCTGGTGCAACGCACTCGCATGCGAATGAAAGCCCCCAAAATCTTCCGAAGTCCCACTCCCATTCACATCCACACCCGCCCCCAGCAACAACCGGATCATCTCCGCCTTCCCAAAGAATGCCGCCACTACCAACGCCACATACAGCTGCGAAGCCGTCGCCTCACCCGCAAGCCGCGCAGCCCCTTCAACATCATCCAACCCCACCGCCGTCCCAGGATCATAAGAAGAACCATGCGCCAGCAACCATCGCGCCGCCTCGAAATTACGCTGCCCGATCGCCCCCAGCACACTCCCCTTCACCGCGGCGCCATAACGCACCAACAGCTCCATCAACGGGATCTGTACCCCGCACTCCTTTGGAATACGCCCGGTACAGACCAGCCCCATAGTATTGTCGACAATAAAAGAATAGCCGGGATCTCCGCCGGCCCGCAACGCCAAAAGGATCACCTCCGCCACCTCTACAATATTCGCCGGAAGCTTCTCATGACGAATAGGATTTTCCGCCACGAACCATAGCAGGTAAGGCCGCGCAAAATACCCCTCCGCCGGCCGGTCCAGCCGCCGAACCACCAGCGAAGCATCAGCCTCCAGCAATTCTCGCAACACAACAACATCCCCGCAATCAATGGCTTCGACCGCCGCCCGGAACGAAGCATCAGTAATCTCAGCACTATTCATAACCCGGTATTTATTAAAGACGATCAAAGATATCTCAACCATCTCTTTTCCGGATGCCCGGCCTTATACCGTCCATACCACCGGCAGGCGAAATACAACAGCACCTCCACAACAAAGAACACCCCATACAACAACGGCAAATGCCAGCGAAGCCCCTCGGGCAGTCCACAAAAAGGCGCCGTCCGATAGTGACCCTGTAAGGAATCTCCCACCCGGATAAAATTCACCAGCAGTGCCGCCGAATGGATCACAAGAATATGCAGGATATAATAGAACAATGGCGCCCGTCCGAACACGGACAAGACCTCCGCAAACCATCCCCGGGCCCGTTCCGCATAAGGCGTCAGCACGATCAATGGCCCAAGGGTCATCAACAGGTACAGTTGGGAAGGCGGATATTTTTGCTGGCCCAGCAGCCGCACGAAGTACGGCTGTCCCCCATCCCGATGCAAAGAAGCCACGATGGTGCCGATAACAAAGAACAACCCGATCGCCACGCCGCCGATCCACCAACAAAGCCTGTCCCGCCGCCCGGGCTCCATCCGTAGCAAAGCCCCAAAACCATAACCCGCCATCATCACCCCGATCCATGGGACGAGCACATACAGCACATTGATCCCCAAAGGCGCATCCTCGCTCACCGGGTAAAGAAAGTTCCACCAGGTCCAGCCGGCCGGAACGAGCCCGAATACAGGATGCACCGCCATCACCACCAATCCTGCCACCCAGATCGCACGAAAGGGCAACCGGATAATCACAGCCAGCAGCACCATACACCAGCCCAGCATCCAGATCACACCGGCCAGCATAAACTCAGTAAGACGGAGATTGAAGGCCCAAAAGATGCGTAGAACGGTCAGCTCCAATATCACGAGCCAAAGCCCCCGCGCCAACAAGAACCGCGAAAGAGCCCCCCGATCCCCCAGCTTCTGTCCATACAGGTAAGCCGAGGTCCCCGCAAAAAAAACAAATCCGGATACACAAAAATGGGTCACCCACCGGGTAAAAAAGACAGCGGGATCAGGACCTCCGGCAGGGATGCCGGAATAGACCCTGACATGGTCGATGGCCATCAGGACCATCACCGCCCCCCGGAGGAGGTCGATGCTACGAATTCGAGTTAGGGCGCTCATAGTCTGAATATACCAAAGGCCCATCAGGCAAAAAAAGTTATTTGATCATCCCCTGATGAACCGGGCCATCCGGCACGTATTTCGTGATATCGTGCAGAAAAGACCCCAAATCCAGCAACAAACACCCGTAAGCAACCCAAGCCGGCCGCCCGCAGGCAATAAAATATGCGGCCGAAAACCTTAGCTTTGAAAAAAAAGGATGACCAGTATCAAGGGGGTGATATCGTACATTTTCCAGCGCCGCTATCTTTTCCACCTGCTCGTCTGGGTAATGTATGCCCTGCTCATGCTCATCGACATGCAGGGTTACATCCGTAAACGCGGCTGGCTGTTCATCTTCAACCCCTTCCTCATCTCCTTCCTGCTGATGATCGTCCTGGTATATGGCAACACCCTCCTGCTTATCCCCCGGTTCCTCGAACGAAAGAAGTACCTGCCCTACGCCATCGGCATCCTGCTTCTCATGACCCTGAACACGCTGGCGCGCAGCCGAAGTCAGCTCCATTTCGACGCCGTCGTCTGGCCTAACGACCCCATGAACATCGAAGATTATTTTAAATGGAACGTCTTTTACTCACTCTGGTTCATCGTCATTTCCTCGATGCTGTACTATGCCCAGCGCTGGGCCGAACAACGCGAACAGGTTCGGAACATCCAGATCACCCAGCTCCAGACCGAACTGAAATATCTTCGCGCCCAGCTCAACCCGCATTTCTTATTCAACGGCCTCAATACCATCTATGGCACCATCGACCTCCGGAACAGCCAGGCCCGCAATATGGTGGTGCAGTTCTCCGATCTTTTAAGGTATAATCTCTATGAAGCCGAAACAGACCAGGTCGAACTCCAGCAGGAAGTAGCCTATCTCCAAAATTACGTGGCCTTGCAACGGGCACGCAGTGACGCTAATCTCTCGATCCAGCTCCAGACGGCCGTCAGCAATGGCAACCTTGCCATCGCCCCACTGCTCTTCGTAGCTTTCGTAGAGAACGCATTTAAATATACTAGCCGCGATGACCGGCAGACGAACAACGTCCGGATCACCCTGAGCGAGACCGCCGGCAAACTCATCTTCACCTGCACCAATTCCTATGATACCGCACCCGGACAGTCGGGCATCGGCCTGGCCAACGTTCGCCGCCGCCTCGAGCTGCTCTACCCCGGACGCCACACCCTGGACATCAGCCGGCAAGAGGGCATCTATTCCGTCACGCTAACCCTCCATTTATGAAAAAGCTCAACTGCATCATCGTCGATGACGAACCTGTAGCCCGTAAGGTGCTGTATGAATTTGCCGGTCAGCTACCCTTCGTCACCGTCGCCGGCCAGTTCGAGAACACGGCCCGCGCAGAGCTCTACCTCGAAACAGCCCCGGTCCATCTGATCCTTCTCGACATCGAAATGCCCAAGGTCTCCGGCCTCGATTGGCTGAAAAGCCTGAAGGCCAAACCGATGGTCATCCTCTGTACCGCCTTTCCGAAATATGCACTCGAAGGATATGAACTGGACATCATCGACTACCTGCTCAAGCCCGTCGCCTTCGACCGCTTCCTCAAAGCCCTTCAAAAGGCCCGCGATTTTGCCGAGCTGAAACAACACCGCCACACAGATTTTATTTTCGTCCGTTGCGAAAAGCGCATCGAAAAACTGGAGCTAAAGGACATCAACTACATCGAAAGCCTCGGGAACTATGTCCGCATCCATCTCCCCGGCCGCCAGCTCCTGGCCTACCTGACACTAAAAAGCATCGAAAGCCAGCTGCCCGCAACAAGCTTTATCAAGGTCCACCAGTCCTATCTCATCAACTTCTCAAAAATAACGGCCATGGAAGGCAACCAGGTCCTCATCCAGGATCAATACCTCCCGGTAAGCCGCAATTACCGCGAGCCGCTGATGCGGATCATCGAAGAACGAATGCTAAAGCGATAGCCGTTTATCTAACCGGTAATCAACAACAAACAACGTCCGCAAAAAATGTAACCCCCCATGGCAACTTGCCGGGCTTTCCCTCCTGCCAACACGGCCATCACCATCCAGGACAATTCGGCTTATAAAACAACCTACCAACGCGGATACAACTCCGGTGCCGTATTCAGCATGGGAAACTGCCGCTGATGCCAGTAAGGATATGCCGGCAATACCTCACTCACCGTATCGAGTCGCTTCACCTGATCAATAGTAAGATTCCAACCCACAGCCCCAAGGTTCTGCTTCAACTGCTCTTCGTTACGGGCGCCGATGATGATATTGGCAACGGTGGGCCGCTGCAACAGCCAGTTCAACGCCACCTGCGCAACACTCTTACCCGTCTCCTGGCTTAATTCGTCCAATATGTCCACGATCCGGTATAACCGCTCGTCATCAGCATCCACCCCCAGCACCGGGTTCCCTCCCTGCGCCACCCGCGCATCGGCCGGCATCGGCTTGCCCCGGCGGTATTTCCCGCTCAGCTTGCCGCTCGACAGCGGGCTCCAGACGATGGTCGCCACATCCTGGTCGATCGCCAGCGGCATCAGTTCCCATTCAAAGTCCCGGTGAAGGAGGGAATAATAGGCCTGATGGGCCACATATTTCGACCAGCCGTACCGCTCCGAGATCGATAGGGATTTCATCAGGTGCCAGCCCGAGAAGTTCGAACAGGCAATATATCGCACCTTCCCGCTCTGCACCAACGTCTCCAACGCTCTCAACACTTCTTCCATGGGCGTGTTCGCGTCAAAGCCGTGCATATGATAGATATCGATATGGTCTACCCCCAGCCGCTTCAGACTGTCCTCGCAGGCCTGAAGCAGGAAAAGCCGCGACGATCCATAATTGTTCACTCCATCTCCCATTGGAAAGGTGGCCTTCGACGAGACCAGCACCTGGTTGTGCCGCCCCTTGATCGCCTTCCCCAGTATCTCCTCCGCGGCCCCGCCACTGTACACATTCGCCGTGTCGAAAAGATTCACCCCCGCCTCCAGGCAAACATCCACCAGCCGCGTGGCCTCCTTTACGTCCGTACTACCCCAGGCCTTGAAAAATTCATTACCCCCACCAAACGTACCCGTCCCAAAGCTTAATACCGGCACCCGGATCCCCGAATGCCCCAGTCTTCTGTATTCCATAAAATATATTTTTCACAAATTTACCGATTCGCGTGACAATGTCCTATCTTCCCAAAAGCCCGCCATGGATACTCATTTTTATCTTAGCGCCTTCGAGTCCGCCATCGCCAAATACCGCGGTCAGCAACCCCGCGAACAGCCTCCCCACGACCCCGGCCTCCTCTATTTCGCCGGCACCGTCCTCGGCTCCATCGCCCTCAAAGTCTATAAACCGGAATGGGCAAGCGATCCCCAAAATCCGCTCACCTCGCCCGGCCGCATATTCTTCTCCGTTTGGGTCGCCGATAAACCCGTTCAACAAAACCGGCTCCTCTACAATATCCACGCACTCAAGCTCCGTCAATTCAAAACCCACCACATCGCCAGCCGCGATTTCGCCATGCAGTTCAGGACAAAATTCCAGCCCCATGCCCACGAATGGCCCAACCTCAGCCTCGACTACGGCCCCTTGACTCTCTTGCAGGGCTGGACGAAGCTCGACCCCGCAACTCTCGAAAAAGAGGCAATGCAATTGATCCGTCAATTCCACACCATCAGCCCGCTGATCGATCAGACACTTCGATCATTCAGGACCCGATAAAAATGCTTATCTTAGAAGCAAACCTTATCCCGATGGACCTCCGTCTCTTCCACCCTACCGACAACCCGACGATCAAGTACAAAGGCCTCGATTACCACAACTCCCGGACCGGACTTTTTGCCTGCCGCATCCTCGAATGGATCGGTTGGTACACGTCCGACGCCAAACACCGTCTCCTGGGTCACTATCGCCTATACCAGATCTATAAACGCCGTCGCGGCAACTCCCCCTCCGCCCTCCCCCCCGTCCAGGGATACATCCTCCAGTACCGTTCCTCGTATGGAATAAAGTACTATTGGTATCTGCTCATTTCCCGCCTACCATCCATGTTTTATCCCGATCCCCAAATGGAAATGTATTGGATCAACAAGATCATCATCTATCAACGCTCAGACGTCCTCGTCGAATTCCTAACCAACGCCGACATCGACTTCGAAAAAGCATTCAAAAAAGCTCTTCAACAGATCAACGACCCGGATTTCATTACGGCGTCCCCCGCCACCAAAAGCCCAAAAGCCAACGTCACCGTCAACCTCGAACAACACAACTCCTTCACCCACGCCCACAACGAGCTCAACATCCACCCGATCGTCGAAAAACAAACCCAGCTCAAAGAAATAATCATCAAAGAACAGGTGGCAAAAGACCTTTCCGGAAAAGAGAAAGGCGTCTTCGCGAAAAGACAGGTGCTCATCCTGCTCGACCTCCTCGCCCGTGAAGGCAGCATCGACAAACTTCCCCTGGACAAACCCGCCAAGACCGAATCCTTTGCCAGATTTCTCATGGCCCTCACCGGCAAAGGCATCGACACCTGGCTCGAAACACTGCAGAACTACCGCAGTAAGGACCTCTACGCCTTCCATACTGAAGCCGAACGAAAAAATCTGCTCAACACCCTCGAGACCCTCGCCACCATCACCCGCAATGCGGGCTTCCGAAAACTCGCCGGGATCGTCGATAAAAAGATCGTCCAGATCGAACGACAGCCCCTCCTTTAGTTCCCACCGCCCCGGAAACCCACCTTTTTCTTCTGGCCTTGCAACTCACGGATCCGGTTATTCGTCTCCCGCTCCTGGATCACCCGCTCCATAAGCTCCACCCGCCGCTCCTCCTCGGCCACCACATCCTTGCGGAACCCATCCGCATCCCGCTGCCAGTTTCGCTGTAACGTATCCAGCACCTTCGTGACAACCGAGTCCTCGGACAACCTCGCCGCCCGCCAAACCCAATCATGCTCTTCATAATCCGCCTCCCGGTGCGCGGAATAGACCAGTGCCCCCGCCTCCGAAACCGCAATCAACACAACCGCAATTAACACCCAGAACGCCCGGCCGAGATGATGACGATAATGAACCTCCTTTCGCTTCGGCTGGTTAAAAAATTCCGTAAACTCCCTCATTTGCCGTCTCATCTCGGCAAGACCGATAACCAGTCCCGACGCCGGCGTCCCTACCTGCTCCCACAAGCCCGCGACATCACGTCTCATCTTTCCAACTTCTTTCTGAACCTCGGACACCTGCACAGTCAGCCCCTTATCCATCGATCCCACCTGCTCCTCCAATTTGTCCATCCGCTGTCCCCATCCCGCCGTCAGTTCTTCCTGCCCCGGAAGCTGGCGGATCTGATCCTGTGTTTCGTGTATCGCCTTACCGTTATCCACGACCTTGTCGATCAATACCTTCAACAATTCTTCTGCCATAAAATAAAATATTTGAATTTACAATCTTAATCCTCTACTCATCCGCTGGGTCAGGTGCCGTTCTTCGTCTTCCAATGCGCCCGACCGCAGCTGGAACGCCCGCTCCTGTCGCAATTCTTCCTGCCGCTTCATTTCCACCACCCGTTCCTCCTCCTTCGCTCGCAAAGAAGGATCTCGCATCAGCCGCAACCGCTCATCAAGCGCTCTTCCTTCAAACAGCTCCGGCTGCTGTCGCAATGCCTCCTGCAGATCCAACGTCCGCTCGAGCCCTTTAAGCGAATACTCTTTATCCACCCGGCTCCCCTTGAAGCTGCAATTTTCTGTTCTAAAACTGATGCCCTGTCTCTCCCCACTCTCCGCATACCGGTAACGCACTGCAATACCCTTTTGCATTAGTTCCTTCTCCAGGTCTTCCAACTCCCGGCACCGCGGCAACACCTCCCGGATCGCCTCATAGATCCGGTACCGCTTGGCATCCGGCTCGTGCAATGCCTCCCGGTGGGTCCGGTCAAGCCGTTTCCCTCCGTCGGGCGTCAATCCATATTCATCAGTTAGTTCACGCGCCGCCTTGATCCCCCGCTCGATGATCAACCCCTTTCCCGTCGGCTGCCCGTCGTTATCAACCCGGTTGGCAAGAACGTGAACATGCAAATGTTCCGTATCGGTATGCTTTACAAGCGCATATTGCGTATTCTCCATCCCGATCTTCTCGAGGTATCGCCTTCCCAGCTCCACTAACCGCTTGTCATCCACTTTTTCTCCCATCGGAAAACTCAGCACGGAATGATAGACCGGCTTCTCTTTCTCCGGCATCAACGCATGCTGCCATTGGAAATCGGCCGCCATAAGCTTCACGTCATGCGCGCGAACCCCCTCCGCCGCCAGCACCTGCGCTCGCGTAAGGTCCTCGCAGAGATACGAACAGGTCTCTCCAAACCCCTTGGCCGTAATAAAAGTCTTAGCGATCATGACATAACGTATTGATAATGGAATCCATTACTCCCCTGTGCGACACAAACAGCAACGCCGCTTGTGTCGCCCCCTCCCGTTCCGCTACCTCCACCATCCGATGAATATCCCCAGCCATCCCGATCAATTGCTTTACCATCCCCCGTTCCTCCTCCGTCCATTTCATCTTTACCTGGGCATTCACCGCCGCCTGCCGCATATAGTCGGAAATATTTACCCCCGCCTTCGCCGCCTTCTGCTGGATCACGAAATATTGCACCTTCGTTACAAAGAACCCGACAAACTTCTCCTGCTTTCGCTCCTTCGGCGGCCTTCCCTTTAGCTTCGCCATATTTTTTTAACCGGAAATAACAAAAAAAAGACGCCGGCCAAAAGGCCGGACGTCCGGAAAAGATAATCGCTTATGTCTCAACGTAACAACTAGTCCTGACCACACATATAACCTATGCAGTAACCCGTTAACTCAACACCAACCCCTCCCTCAACGCATTATCATAACACGCCTTATCGAACATATAAAGATAAGGCGACCGGTGCGCCCCGATGCTCCGCTTCTCGCTCGTTTTCTTCAACAACCCAAGCCCGATCAGCTTCTTCGGAAAATTGCTGATGTCCAGCT
Source organism: Puia sp. (assembly GCF_035546395.1). Taxonomy (GTDB): domain Bacteria; phylum Bacteroidota; class Bacteroidia; order Chitinophagales; family Chitinophagaceae; genus Puia. The sequence continues at coordinate 46,089 of NZ_DASZXR010000006.1, forward strand.
TCTTCCCAAGCAGCGTTTCGTACAAGGAATGGATCTCCGCCAGCGTGAAGGTCGGGGGCAGCATATTGTACCCGATCGGGTAATGATACAGCTGCACCCGCATCGTATGCAACGCCTCCTTCACCATCTCGTCATGATCGAACTCCAGCGGCGGGATCTCATGGATATCAAACCACGCACACGCATCGGCAAGGATGTCCGGTTGCGGGACCGTGGATGAAAAATCCGTTATCGCATAAAAACCGACCGAGATCGTCTGGTCGAGCAGCCAATTGTCCCGCGCGACCCGAATCCCCGTCGCAGCAAACCACTTCTCCTCGTCAAACTCATCCAACTTCACCCGGTTCGGATCGCCAAACGTCTTGAACTGCTGCAGGAACAGCCCGTCGATCCCCGTCCGCTCCTTCACATTCCGGTTAGCCGCCTCCACCAGGTTCTCCGTCCGCTTGATATATCCACCCGGCAGACACCACCCATTCAGTACCTTGTGTTTCATCAGCAATACTTTCAATTGCCGCTCATGATAACCGAAGATCGCACAGTCGATCGACACATGGGGTATATAATGTTTGTATCCATGTAAGACGAACTCCTTTATTTCCTGCTCCCTGTCCATTGCTCAAAATTAATTTTATTTAGTCGATTTTACTAAATAATAAAACCTTTCCCCTATCTTCATTTCGTAAACTTTACAATATGAAAAAGAATAGACGAAACTTCCTGCGCCGGGCCGCTCTCGGCGCCGCCGGCCTCACCCTCTCCTCTTCCCTGCCCCAATTCTTGCAGGCCGCCGCAAACAAACCACGCACTAACACCCCCACACCCCTCTTCTTCAAACTCGCCGTCTCCCAATTCTCCTTCGCCAGCCAGTTTTGGACCCAACAGCTCAAACCCCTCGACTTCCCCGCAAAATCAAAAGAGCTCGGCATCCCCGGCCTCGACTATTGCTCCATGTTCTTCGCCGACAAAGCAAATGACCAAACCTTCCTCAACGAATTAAAGAAACGCTCCGCCGATGCCGGTTGTTACAACCTCCGCATCATGGTCGACGGCGAAGGCGTCCTCGGCGATCTCAATAACACCATCCGCTCAAAAGCCATCGAAAACCATTATAAATGGATCGACGCCGCCTCGACCCTCGGATGCCCCATGATCCGCGTCAACGTCGAAGGCGAGGGTAAGCCCGAAGACGTTGCTACCGCCGCCGTTGACAGCCTCGGCCGCCTCATCGAGTATGGCCGTAAAAGCAACGTCGACGTCATCGTCGAGAACCATGTCGGCATCTCCTGCAACGCCGCCTGGCTGGCCGGCGTCATGAAACAGGTCAACAGCCCCCACTGCGGCACCCTCGCCGACTTCGGTAACTTCTGCGTCAACCGCACAAAACCCGAGACCATGGACATCGCCGGGTACATGAAGACAAAATGCCTCGAAGAATACGATCGCTACAAAGGCATCACCGAACTCATGCCCTATGCAAAAGGCGTCCACGCCAAAACCCATCTCTTCAACCCCGACGGCACCGACCAGGAGACCGACTTCAACCGCATGTTCAAAATAATAAAAGACTCCGGTTTCTCCGGCTGGGTCAGCATCGAATATGAAGGCGGCCTCTTTAAAATGTATACGAAAGACAGCAAATACCTCGACGACTACGCCGGCACCACCGCCACAAAGCAGCTCGTAGAAGCCGCCGGCAGCAAAGCATAGGTGCCTTACCCTCGCGTCACACCATTGGGAAGGCGTACCCGCAGAAGTGCGCAAACAGTACGGCCTCTGACCCCGCCCCGCGAGCCGAGCCCCAAAAATCCGTACCTTGAGCGCATGAACCCGCGCGTCAAATCGCTTTTACAAAAATTAAATATCTATCACCCCCTCCAAAGCCGTTACCGCTCCATCCGCACCCGCCTCACAAATCAATATTATAAGCTCACTTATCGCCGCTACAAAGGCACAGGTTTCACCTGTAATTTCTGCGGCGCCATCTACCAAAAATTCGTCCCCGATCATCCGGGCCCCGACATCGCCCCGGCGCTCAACAACAACCACGTCATCGCCGGCTTCGGCGATAACGTCTACTGCCCGCAATGCGGAAGCAAAAACCGCGAGCGCCTCATAAAAGCCGTCATCGAAAGGTATGTCGCAGTAAAGCGCGTCGAAGCAAAGCCCGGCACCCAAAAAATCCTCCATTTCTCACCCGAAAAGAACCTCTTTCGCTGGCTAAGCAACACCGCAGCAAAAGCCCCGCCCGCAGCCGGCGCCAACATCACCACCGTCGACACCGCCCCACGCTTTTACACCTCCATCGATCCCCACATCCGCTACGCCGACGCCACCCGCCTCCCCTTCGACGACAACAGCTTCGATCTCCTCATCGCCAACCATATCCTCGAACACATCCCCGACGATCAACAGGCAATGCGCGAGATGCATCGGGTCCTCACGCCAAACGGCGTCGCCATCCTCCAGGTCCCCTACTCCCAAACCCTGCGCAACACCCTCGAAGAACCCGCCATCAACGACCCCAAACGCCAGGCCGCACTCTTCGGCCAGCGCGACCACGTCCGCATCTACGCTTTCGACGACTATCTCCGCCGCCTCAAAGCCGCCGGCTTCACCGTCCGCGTCCTCACCCCCGAAGACCTCGCCAAATTCCGCATCTTCGCCACCCAACCCACCGAATCGGTCTTCCTGTGTTACAAATACTAGCTTCCTTGCTTTTTTGAATCTGGGAGCGACTTAAACTCGAAAGGGAACACCGCAACCCAAAAGGCTGCAGCAACTAAACGAGATCGCGAACCAACAAATAAGATCTCTTTTGAATAATAATACGATCAAAAAACTACCCAAACAGAAGACAGATTCTGGCCTACCCCCTTTCTCCCATCTGGCCCATAAAACCCATCCCAAAATCCGCGAAATTCGCATAAACAAAATAACCCATGCTCCCCTCCATCGCCCAACTCTACCTCCGCCTCTCCATCGGCTCCGCATTCACCTGGTTCGGTCTTGACCGCATCGGCGCCTGGGGCCCCTTCGGCAAACCCTATATCAGCTGGGGCGACTGGGCCCATTTCACCAAATACGCCCATCAGCTGATGTTCTTTCTACCCTATGGCCTCGCCGAGATCTTTGCCGTCATCGCCACCATCGCCGAAATATCCTGCGGCATCCTGCTGATCCTCGGCCTCTTCACCCGATCGGCCGCCTACGCCAGCTTCGGCCTCGCTCTCAGCTTCGCTATCTGTATGTCGCTCGCCAACGGCATCACCTCTCCCCTCGGCTATTCCGTCTTCACCGTCAGCGCCGCCAGCCTCCTGCTCGCAGCGCAACCCGGCTACCGCTGGAGCCTGGACAACCTCAGATCGAAAAGATCGGCCCTCACCGCATAGTCCACATAACAGGTCGATCATCCACCATCTCATCGCAAAAGCAACGGCCGGCGTCGCGGGCCCCGGCGCCATCGCCACGCCCGCCGCCCCGAATTGTACAAGGATATCATTGGACAGGTCCATACCCCCGGGCAAAAAGTAGTGTCGCTAGCTGGTACCAGTCCGGAACCGGCTCCTCCCATTCCACAGACCGCGCAATAAGCGAGAAGATATCGGTAGGCGAAGCCCCCTGCCGTCGTAGGTATTGTATCGACGTCGAACCCGCCGACTTGGATAATTTTTCTCCGTTCTCTGCCAGCAAGGCATGATGAAAGAAGGCCGTCGTCTTGAACGCTGCCGCCTCCGTCATTCCCGCCACCAGCAGCACATCCGCGAGGTACAGCTGCGCCAGCGTCGAAGGGAGCAGATCCTCTCCCCTGGCGATAAGGTCTACCCCAAAATGAATGTCATCCATCACCGATGTCAATTGGTACGCCGGGAACCCGTTCTTCTTCCGCACCACAAAGTCCCGCATCTCCACCGGCAGATCACGTCCTTCGGTCCGTAAACGCCAATTCACGTCCGGTCCGTCCAGTGAAAGTCCCTTCTCCCTGCAGGTCCCCGGATATCCCCCATCTCCACTCGCATTCGCCAGCTGCGCCCGGCTACACGAACAGGCATACACCATCCCACTGGCTCGCAACACCCCCAATGCCCGGGTATACAGCTCCATCCTGCGCACCTGCGACCAGTTTTGCTCAAAGTCGCCGGTATCCACGGGACCCTCATCCCAGGGGATGTCAAGAAACCGCAACGTCTCGAAGATATCTTCCAGGAAAGCCGGTTCCACCCGGTCCCGGTCCAGGTCATCCACCCGCAACAGAACGGACGCACCGGTATCCCTGGCCATCGATGCCGTCAACGAAAACGAAAGCACATTGCCGATATGCAGAAACCCACTGGGCGTGGGCGCTATTCTCGTCTTTCTAAAATTCATCCACAGCGAATCTACAAAATTTCATTTTGTTTATCTTAGAGCCTATGAAACACCTGCTTGTCCTGGCCGCCTCCATGATTGCGTGAGGCGCCAGCCCCATGCCGCCTGGCCGGTGACCGATTTCCACAGCCATCCCTACGCGAAGTCTGACGCAGAGATCGATCAATGGGTAAAGACGATGGATTCGGCAGGCATCGCACGCACCGTGATCCTCACCTACTCTGCCGGGACGCGCTTCGATTCCATCGTCGACCGCTACAGCCGCTATCCCGGCCGGTTTCTCTTCTTTTGCGGATTCGACTACACCGGGTTCGGCACTCGACAACTATCACTGGGCCCTGTATGGCCTGGACTTGCCAAAGGAAGTATTGCATAAACTCTACCAGTCCAACGCCGAAAAGATATTGCATCAAAATTAGCCACCCCGGCGACACACCAATTCATCGCCCGCTAAGCCTGAGATGATACTCCTGCACCTTCGGCGAATGCTCCGGCGTCAGCGTGAACCGCACCTCGAGATTCCCCTTCTCGCCCTCCAGCAAAAACCATCCCCGCAACCCGTTCTCCGCATGCATCTCACCCACCCGGGTGATCTTCCCGACCCGCGCATATAAACCCTCCGCATCCTTCCGCAGCGAATCCACAAAATAATCCTGCCAGAAATTCACCGCAAAGATGCCGCTCTCCCGCGCACGGGTAAAGTCCGGCAACAAGGCAGCCAGCTCCTTCTGCCGCTGCACAAGGATAGCCGATGCCGGAACCTCGCGCGGCTTCAGATGCGCCAACGTGACAAGCGTATCCAAAACCCGGGCATTGATGGTCGCCGTCGAAGCATAGGTCAAATTCGCAAAGCAGATCACCCCAACTCCATAATCCGGCAGGATCATCCAGTTGCTTCCAAAACCCGGCAACCCGCCCGTATGACCCACCATCGTTTGTCCCTTGCAGTCTTTCGACCAACGCAGGCCATAACCATACATCGACACCACCGGGCAGACATCCGATCCATTATAGCTGTACGAGGAGTTCAGGTTGTTGAACATCCAGGGCTGCTGCATCTCCCGCCTGGAGCTCCGCTTCAAAACGCTTTCATCGCCGCCGCTCCTCGAAGGCCAGGCGGCCAGTTGCCAGGCGGCGTACCGCCCGAAGTCGTCCATCGTCGTGATCAGCCCGCCCATCGCACCATAGGCGCCGTCATGCAGCATCGGCTGCTCCACCCACTGCCCGTTCAACCACCGGTACCCATGCGCCAGCTTGTCCGCCGGCGCCGCCGTATACTCCCAGTACGTGTGCGACATACCCAACGGCTTCAACACATGGTCGGTGATATATTGCTCATAAGGCATGCCGCTCAATTTGGTGACGATATGCCCCAACAAAGTAAACCCAAGATTGCTGTATTCATAATACATCGAAGGGCTGTTCGAGAAAGAGATACCCTCCCGCACCAGCGCCATCAGTTGCTCGTCCGTAGCCTCCAGCTGGCGATCCCCCCAGGGATTGTCTTCAGGAAACCCGGCGGAATGTGTCAAGAGATTCCGTATAGTCATCTCCGGCGCATCCGATGCCGGTCCATGTTGTCCTTTCAGCTCGGGGATATACATCGAAGCCGGATCATCCAACCGCAACTTTCCCGCGTCCCGCAGTTGGAGTATCGCCACCGTCGTAAAGCTCTTGCTCATCGATGCGATCCGGAAGTCGGAAGCAGCCCCGGCCGGGATCTTTTTCTCTACGTTACAAAAGCCCACCGCATTGCTGTACACCAGTTCGCCTCCGGCCACAATACCATACACCATCCCCGGAAAATGATTCCGATCCGCAAAGGCCCGGTACATCCTGTTCACCACAGGGATCGCCGCCGACAGATCAGGCCCCCGCCAGGACCCCGCCGATATGCCGGCACCCCGCGCTCCCCCCGCCGAAAGACCAGCCCCCCGGCCCGCAGCCCCGCCGGAACCCATCACATGATCATAGATGATCCTCGACACACTCGCCAGCACATCATTCGCCACAACCTCGTCCTCAACCCCCTTCGACAACAACACCACCACATATTTCCGCCCATCCGGCAAAAAGACGATCCCCGAATCATGACACACCCCCGTGATCCATCCACTCTTACTGGCCACCACCACATCCATCGGCAATCGCCCGCCAATGGATTCCTTGAAATGCTGATCCTTCAGGATCGCGATCATCGCCGAACAGGACGCGGAATCCACCACCCGCCCTGAACCAAGCGCATCGAACAACAGCATCAGGTCATACGCCGTCGTCGTATTGTTCATTCCCTTTTCAAAGGCCCTGTTATCCTCTACGCCACGCAACACCCGGATGTCTTTGGCCCCCATCTCCCGCATCGTGGCCATGACCCGCGGCGCCCCGACCCGCTCGATGACAAGGTTGGTAGCCAGGTTACTGCTCTCCGTGATCATCTTATAAAGCAACTGCCTCATCGGCAGCTTCTGTCCCGCAAGTCCATAAAGCCCCTTCTCGCTGTCGCTGGCCGAATCGAGGATATACCGGCTGCTGTCGGCAATGCTGACAAAATCAAGATGGATCAACACCGGCTCATCGAGCGATAGCTGGTGCTCCGCGGCGAGCTTAAAAGCCTCGATAAGCACCGGGGTCTTCATCGTGCTGGCCGCATGAAAGCTTTCGTGTTCGTTGATGAAAAAAGAAACGCCGGTGGACAGATCGCGAAAGGCAACCGCAAACCGCGCCTGCGGCTGTTGTGCAAACACGGTCAGTATCTCCCGGCGCATCCCGGCCGTATCGGCGCCATAACTGATCCGCGGAAGAAAAGCAAGCAGGGACAGGCCAAAATAAATGTTTCTCATGCAGGGGAGTTGTGGCCCAAAAGATACCGAATTTTGAGACGCAGACCGCGTCCAGTCCGAAGGACGATCATCAGCGCACCAGCACCATTACCCCCTTATGGAAAACCACATGGTTGCTGTAGCTGATCCCCTGAACCACCCACACATAGCCCCCCGACGGCAAGGGCTGGCCATTCAACCGGCCATCCCATCCTTGCCCGATCTGCGAGGTACTGAACACCAGCTGCCCCCACCGGTTATACACCCGGAAGTACTGTAGCCGCGAGATGCCCACGGCGATCGGCCGGAAGATATTGTTCGTCGGCCCCCCCGGAGTAAAGGCATTCGGCACAAAGATATCCGGCCCCGTCTTGAACACCTTCACCAGCACCTCCGCCGTTCCCTGGCAACCATACGCCTTGGAAGTGGCCGTCACCAGGTAACGCACCGAATCGGTTTCGGCGGTATAGATTCCGATTGGATTGGCAATATCGGGGTTGTCGAGCCCGATCGACGGCGTCCAGGTGAAATCATCCCCAAGCGCCGCCGTATCGTTGGACGACGCATTCAGCTGCAACGGCTGATTGATCACCACCGAAGTATCCTTCCCCGGATTGACGAGAATAGGCATATACACCCGAACATGGAAAGTATCCTTCCGCGGATTGGGACATCCCGCATTCTCCACATTCAGGACATAGTTGGTGGTCGACAGGGGACTGGCCGTCGCCTGCAGACTCGTCGGCAGCGAAGGGACCGTTCCATCCCCCTGGCCGCTGAGCGTATTGGCATTGGTCCAGCTATAGTTCGTTCCCATGGTGATCTTCGCATTCAGCGTGGCCTTGGTGTTATAACAGATGAGGGTATCCGCCGGGTCGATCGTCGCTTGCGGAAAAGCGACCGGCACAATATCTATCGCCGCCGGCCCGCTGATCTTGGGTGGACATACGCCGCTCTGCACGATCACCTGGTAAAAGGTATTTTGATTCAGGCTGGAAGGTATCTCATACGCGCTGTCCGTATCAGGCGGGGCAAAATCCGTCCAGTTCGTTCCATCCGGCGAGGACCGCCAGTTCACCGGCACCCCCACCTGTCCCGTCAGCCTCAGCAACGCATCCTTATCCTGGTTCAGACAGAACTGGAAATTACTGGGGCTAAGCGCGCCGCCTACCGTTTGCGGATCGACGAGGATCTTCGCCGCCGCCGCCGTATCGATCGTACACGACTCCCCATTCTGCACCACCGCCACAAAGCTCGTGGTAGAGGTCAGGCTGACGGCGTTGTAGGTCGGCGTCGTATCGCTGATCGTCGTGTAGTTCCTTCCATCCGTGGTCGAGAGCCAGTTCAGGACGCTGCCCCGGTTGCCGGTCAGCACCAGGCTCGCGTTGTCCCCCGAACATATCTCCGCATCCTTATTCACCGTTCCCGCGATCGTCGGGGGCACCATGGTGACATTGAGGCTCGTATTGAGCAATGCGCAGCTGTTCTGCTCCGACACGGAGATCGTGCCCGTGTGAGTGGGGTTGTCTACCACCTGCACCTTGAGGAGGTTGCTGTCGGAACCCGCCATGATCGTCCAACCGCTGGGTACCTGCCAGCTATAATTCGCCCCCGTCAGGGCCGGGATCGAATAGGTCAGCGTATTGCCGATACAGGCCGACTGGGGACCGCTGATCTGCAACCCGCCGCAGGTATTGCGAAGAGCGATATACGAATAAGCAAAGTGTCCGCCCGGCACGCAGTTGTCCGTCTCGAACGTCAGCACGACCTGCTGCCCGCGGAATTTCCCGAGATCGAAGGTCACCTCCGTCCAGTCCTTGTACCATACATCATAAAGATGTTGCCCCGCTCCGGCGCCCTGCCCGTTCGGATTGGCATTGGGCGAGGCCCTGGAGCTCCATTTGAACCCCTGGCTCTTGGCAAGCGCGGAATCCAGCGTGGCCCGCTGATTCTGTGGCGTCGCATCGTTGAAGGTCGGCAGGAAATAGCGCGGCGAAGCACACTGCACCACGCTGTCCCCGATGGTCAGGGTGGCCTCAAAAAGGGGTTGGTCGTTGGAATTATGCGTACCGTTCTCCAGCACCATCGCATACGCATAGGTCATGGTGTAGGGCACATTCGGCGGACCGGCCGGTACCGTGAACCGGTACGACACACCCCGCACATATCCGCCGGCCGTACTCGAATTACTGGCCCGGGTAATCGCCGTACTCCCCAGCAGGATAGTGTTGGTATATTTATAACCATTGATCGTCGGAATGGTCTGAAAACCCCCGAACAGGTCCTTTGTGGAGGTTGAAAGTATCTGGATACCCGCCGTCGAAGGAAGATTGTACTCGTAAATAGTCGTCGCCCCCAACGTTCCCGTAGGAGGGGTGACGCTGGAATCATAGGTTTGCTTGATCGCACCCGGCCCGTTGCCCGATCCATTGTTCCCCGTATACGCCTGCCAATGAGTGAGATCCCCAAACGAATAGTTACTGTTCAACGGACATACCTGTGACTGCGCCGAGCCGGAAAAACAAACGATAAGCAGACAAAAAACAGGTAAAAGAGTTTTCATGACTTATTAAAAATACCATCTCCCAGTATGATTACGAAGGATTTCCCCTTTGAGTTTACTCGATCCGGGGTTATTTTTACGATAGGAAGACCACCCGCTTCGACGGGTCGCGTAAAGGCTTGATTACCATCCTCCCTGCAAACCCAGCTTGAGGGCTTTCTGATATTTTCGCAGATCGAAACTATACAGGTAGGGGGCCTTATGGGCCACTCCCGTCCGCTTTTCGTCGAGACTCCGCAGGATGCCATAGGAAAATATCTTCCGTTGGAAATTCCGGCGGTCCAGTGACTTGCCAAGGATCGCCTCATACAGCTTTTGCAGCTCCGGCAGGGTGAACTTGCGCGGAAGAAGATTATAGCCCACCGGCTGGTAGTTCAACTGCGATTGCAGCGTGTTCAACGCCGCTTCCAGGATCCGGTCATGATCCAGGATCAACGGTCCCCGCTCGTCCAGGTTATGCCAGTCACAGGTATCCGACAGGAAGTCCGGGCGGGGAACTACACAAGAGAACTCCACCAACGCATAGAACCCCACGCTGATGAATCGCTGCGCAAACCACTTTGCCCTACCCGCGTCGATGCCGATCTTCCGCAGATCATCGGCACGGTGATCCGGATCGCTCCGCAGCGGATCGCTGAAGACACAGAATTGCTGCAGGAACACGTTCTCCACCCCCGTCCGCTCTTTCAACGTTCGGATCGCCGCCTCTTCCAGGGTCTCACACTTCATGACAAAGCCACCCGGCAAGGCACGACGGTCCTCATGCTTCATCTTCAGCAAAAGGATCTTCAGCTGGCCCGCATGGAATCCAAAGACCACGCAGTCCAGCGAGATATGCGCCAGGTAATCCCGGTCCGCCCTTTCCAACCACTCTTCGAGGGTCTCATCTTGCATCATCGTCCCTCAAAATAATTAAAAAAAATCACCCCGTATCTCCTCTTCCATTTTTTGTGCAAAGGCCCGGAGCCACTCCGCATTCCTCTCCGCCATCCGCCTTCCCGCCACCGTATTCATCGTCGCCGGCAGCTTCAGCAGCTTTACCTGGAAATGATCCAGGGCATACCGCCGGTCGTCAGGCGCCCGCTTCAATGCCAGCGGATCATCCGAATCGAACAGTTGCTGGTTCAGCTGCCCCGATATATAAAATGTCCGTGCCGCCCCGATTGCCCCCAACGACTCCATCCGGTCCGCATCCTGCAGGATCTTCGCCTCCGGCGTCTCCGCCGCTACACGCGCCGACCAGCTATGAGCATGTATCGCATGCCGGACCCCCTCTACCTTGTCCGCCGGGAAATCACCAAACACCCCCGTCAGTAGCTCCACCGCCCGCTCCGCACTAAGCCGCGACGACTCGCCGCGCTGCGGATGGTTCTTCGGATAGGATACCCAATCGTGAAAATAAGCCGCCGCCAGCAGCACCAGCTCATCGGCCACGCCGCCTTCTTCCTGGTTGATCCTTCGGGCTGCTCTCCACACCCGCTGAAAATGCCCCAGATCGTGCGAACCGTCTTTTACATCTCCATGGTTTCGGATATAGTCGGCAAACCGCATTTCCCATCCTGACAAAAGATTTTCATTGTCCATTCATTCGTATTTTTAGGCTCACAAAAGAATAGGGGCAAAGATCATGAGGCTGCAGGAAACTTCCATCTTTTTTCAAAAGAACCGCTATCGGCACTTCTATTGCTGCCAATATCTCCCCCTTGGCTCCGGCATCGATACGGTCTCCCGCAGCCTGCTCAAATTCAAACGCGGCGCCCAGCCCGACCTTGACAATTGGATCGACCGCACCCTCCGCGGCTTCCGCGAAACCCCGGTCACCCTGCCCCCCGATACCGTCATCATCCGCGCCCTCCGGCACAAAGAGACCCGCCCCGAGACGGATCCTCCCTCCTCCCTCGATCGTCTCGCCCAGGCCCTCTCCCATCAGCTCGGCGCCCCCTACCTCCCACACCTTTTATATAAGACCCGCCCAACCGCCGTCGCCCAAAGCCTCACCCGCCAACAACGCACCGCCGAACTCCAGAATGTCCACAAAATCCACCCAACCATGGACCTGACCTCGATCTTGCTCCTCGACGACATCCTCACCTCCGGCGCCACCATCCTCTCCATCCTCCAAACCCTAACCAATACATTCCCCACCTGCGCCATCACCATCTTCACCCTCGCCAAAACCCACTAGCCCTCCGCCACAAAGCCCCCCGGAACAAAGCCCGGTCGCCAGGCAATCAACCAATTGCGCGCACCGCTCCTCCAGCCATCGCAAACAACCCGAGCTAATACGATTTAGCGAAAAATCGCAGCCGCCAACGCAGCAAATCACGCAATAAGGCTGTCCACAACAAAGAACACCAACATTTTAGATCGTAAAAATAATTTTGTTAAGTAACCTTTAATTTTTTTACCTTCGATCAATAATTGCTAAACTTTTGCTTTATGACCATTCAACGACTGCTTGCTAGATTGGTAAGCTTTATGCTGCTTTGTGTAATTTTCACACAAACTGCTTTTTCCCAAACAAAAACAATTACAGGTAAGATTCTCGACGACAAAGGCGCACCCCTGCAGGGCGCAACCGTCACCGTGAAAGGAACCAAACAAGGCGCCTCCACCGGCGCCGACGGCAGCTTCACGATCAATGTCCCCCAAAGCGCCAACACCCTGACCATCTCCTCGGTAGGCTTCGCCAACCAGGACGTCTCCATCGCCAGCAGCACCACCGTTTCGGTCGCCCTCGTACCCACACAGGCCGCCCTCAACGAAGTGGTAGTCATTGGCTACGGCTCAGTCAGACGGAAAGACCTCACCGGTTCCGTCACAACCGTCACCTCCAAAGAATTCAACAAAGGGGTGATCACCTCTCCTGATCAGCTGATGGCCAACAAAGTATCCGGCCTTGAAGTGGTCAACAACAGCGGTCAGCCGGGTTCCGCAACCACCATTAAGATCCGCGGCAATAGCTCGATCTACGGCAACGGCAACCCGCTCTACGTGGTGGACGGTGTCCTGCTCGACGGTCGCAATGCCCGCCCGGGTGTCAATCTGGGTACCGGCGGTTTCGGTCAGACCCCCGATGCTAACCCCCTCATCTACATCAACCCCAATGACATCGCGGATATCACGATCCTCAAGGATGCCTCCTCAACGGCTATCTACGGCTCCCGCGGCGCCAACGGTGTAGTGGTGATCACGACGAAAAAGGCCACCTCCGGCCCCGCAAAGCTGGAAGCCAACATCTCAGAAGGCTGGAACGTAGGGTACATGAAGAAATACGACGTTCTCGACGCAAGCCAGTTCCGCTCCGCCCTTCACAAATACACGCTCGATACGCTCAGCTTATCGCTCGACCATGGCGGCAATGTAGACGCCCTCAAAGAGATCACCCAGCATAGCACGATCCAGAACTACGGCCTGGCAATGAGCGGCGGTAACGAGAACGGTAAATACCGCGCTTCGTTCCTCGCCTCCCGTACTCCCGGTTTTATCAAGTCCAACCAGCTGGATAAATACATCGGGACCTTCGCAGGTTCCTATAAATTCCTCGACCAACACCTCTCCATCGACTTCAGCCTCATCGCGGCTCATACGAACGAGAACGTTGTGCTGGTGTCCAATACAGCCGGATCACAAGGCAATCTGATCAGCTCGGCCCTGCAATGGAACCCGACCCAGGCATTCGCCGATGCCAACGGTCAGTACATCTATCCCTCCAACGGCTCGGGAAACCCCCTCGCTCTCATCCGCGGTTATAACGATCTGGCCAAAGTCAACACCTTCCTCGGCAGCATCTCCGCTACTTACCGGATCGTCAAAGGCCTCGAATACAAATTCCTCTACTCCAACAACACCAGCGCCGGCACCCGGGCCACCAACATCGATGGCTTCATGCAGGGTCTCAGCCCCATTACCGGTCAGGGCCTCGGCGTAAACTCCAATGCAGAACTGATCTCCCAGGTTACACAGAACCTCCTGACCTACCGCACCGATATCACCTCCGACCTGCACTTCGACGCGTTGGCCGGTTATGAGTACTGGAAATCCGATTACAACAACAGCAACTATTCCGCACTGGGCTTCAACTTTAACAATTCCCAGGCCAACCTGCTGAACATCAAGTACACCGACGTATTGCAGGACGGAAATGCACAAAACCTTCCCGGCGTCTTCAAGGATATCACCACCCAGGTGCAATCCTACTTCGCCCGCGTCAACTTCAACTGGTTTGATAAATATTACCTCACCGCCACCATCCGCGATGACGGTTCCAGCAAGTTCGGAGCGAACAACAAATACGGAACCTTTCCCTCCTTCGGCGCCATGTGGCACATTTCCAACGAAGATTTCATGAAGGACAGCAAGGTGTTCTCCAATCTCTCCCTCCGTGGGACATGGGGGATCACCGGCAGCCAGGACTTCCCCTCCGGCGCAGCTATCGACCAGTTCACCTTCAATTCTTACAACCACGCTACCCAGGCCAACGTCGGTAATCCCAACCTGAAATGGCAGCAGACCACCCAATGGGACCTCGGTCTTGACTTCGGTTTCCTCAACAACCGCATCTTCGGTAGCGTTGACTATTACAACAAGAATACCTCGCATATCCTCTTCCAGGGTACCGTTATCCAACCCGGCCCCGCCGCTACGGTATGGCTCAACCTCCCCGGTCACCTGATCAACAATGGGGTTGAAGTGACCCTGGGCGCCAATCTCGTTCACACAAGAGACCTCAGCTGGGATATAACGGGCAACTTCGCCTACAACCACAACACGGTTAAGAACTTCCTCACCTCCACGGGTCAGCCGTACGTGATCAACACCGGTCAGATCAACGGCCAGGGCGTTTCCGGTACCCTGGGCCAGATCATCACCAACAACCAACCTATCGATGAGTTCTTCCTGAAACCCTTCCAGGGCTTTGACCAGGGCGGCAACCAAAAGGTCGGCGCAAATCCCGCCTATGCCGGCAACCCGAACCCGACAACCCTGTTTGGTGTGTCTACAACGGTTAATTACAAGAAGTTCGGCCTTACCGTCAACGCGGGCGGTTCTGGCGGCTATGTCATCTACAACAACACCGCCACCTCCGTAACCAACATCTCCGGTATCGCCCAGGGCCGCAACATCGACCTCAAAGCATACAATTCCGCGGAGAAACCCAGCAGCGGCGTAGCTGCTTCGGCCCGTTTCCTCGAGTCAGGCAACTTCTTCAAGATGCGCAACGTTACTCTTTCGTACTCGGTGGGTAATGTCGGATCGTACGTAAAGAACCTGAACCTCTTCGTCAGCGGTACCAACCTCTTCGTCATCACCAAGTTCTCCGGTTTCGACCCCGAGGTGAACATCGACAAGAATCAGAACGGCTACCCCTCCAGATCCATCGAATACATTCCCTACCCGACCCCGAGAAGCATCACGGCCGGCCTTAACTTCACACTCTAAAAAATTAAAAAGTAAAACGTATGACAACGTTTAGATATAGCAAGATTTCCGCAGCAGCCCTGCTCCTACTCGGACTGGCCGCCTGTACCAAACTTCGCGAAGACTATAAGAGTTCATTCACCAACGCCCAGGTAACCGCCGGCCTCGGCTCAGCCGGGACCACCATCCTGCTGCAAGGCGCCTATTCCGACATTGCTACACCCTTCACCGGCCAGGACGAAGTGTTCTCCCTCGAAGAGTGCGTAGCCGATGAAGCCCTAGTCCCCACCCGCGGTGGTGACTGGGACGATAACGGCGTCTGGCGTGTCCTCCACAACCATACCTGGAACGCCGACCACGCCCAGGTCCTGCAGGTGTATAACAACCTGAATAAGCTCAACTTCGACGCCACCAACGTTCTCCAATTCGGGCCCACCGACGAACAGGCCGCCGAAGCCCGCTTTCTGCGCGCTTTCTCTCTGTACTACCTGCTCGACCTCTACAACCAGTTCCCCTTCCGCAACCCGGGTGACAACCTGCTCAATGCACCCAAGGTCTACACCGGGGACAGCGCCGTACAGTTCCTCATCAGTGAACTGACCGCGGTCATCCCCAAGCTCAGCAGCTCGAATGGCATGAGCCTGGCAAACCCCGATGCGGCCCGCGCCCTGCTCATGAAAGTTTATCTCAACCGCGGCGCCTTCAACAATCGCGCAAAACCCACCTTCGCAGACGCAGATATGCAACAGGTGGTTACGCTCGGCCAGCAGATCATGAGCAACACCAAATATTCGTACCAGACCAACTACTTCGACAACTTCACGGCTACCAACGGCAGCTCGACCGAAGGTATCTTCGCCTATCCCAACAGCTCCGGCGTCGCGGCGAACAACTCCGGCCCCCAGGCCCGCTGGATGATGACCTTTCACTACAACGAGTATGACGGCCAGGCTCCCAACGCCGGCTGGAACGGGTTCTCTACCATCAGCGACTTCTACAACGCCTTCTCCGTCGGCGGCACTACCAACTACACACTCGCCGATACGGCGATCGACACCCGCATCGGCCGCCGGACTACCTCCAATGTTCTATCGTACAAAACAGCAGGCATCCGCCCCGGCTTCCTCGTCGGCCAGCAATTCGACCAGAACGGCGTAGCCCTCAAGGACAGAAAGGGTAACCCCCTCTACTTCACGCCCGACATCGCTTCCAACATGATCGAGACCGGCTCCAACCTCGAAGTCACCGGTATTCGCGTCGCCAAATACGTACCCGACTTCACCAACGCCGCCGGTCAATATTACTCATCCAACTCCGGTAACTGGATCATGCTCATCCGTCTGTCCGACGTGGCCCTCATGGTCGCTGAGGCTAAGATGCGCCTGAGCACCCCTGACAATGTGGGAGCCCTCGCGATCATCAACGACCTGCGCACCCATAGAGGCGCATCCACCGTCACCTCCATGCCCCTGGTTAACACCGCCAACGTGGAAGATCCGAATACCCTGCTCGCAGAACGCGGCCGCGAACTCTACTGGGAATCTGTCAGAAGGACCGACCTCATCCGCTTCGGGGTCTTCAACAACCTCTGGCAGTACAAACCGTCCGACGACCCGAAATACCTCGTGTTCCCCGTACCGAACCAGGCGCTTGCAGTCAATCCCAACCTGAAACAAAACCCGGGATATTAACAGTAAAGATTTAAATAGAATCGATAAATTCGCCGAAGGCCATCCCCGATGGCCTTCGGTCTTTTTAAATGAATAGCTTTAAACTCATCGCCCTCCTCCTCGTTTGCTTCCTTTGCTCCTGCCATCAGGTCCAGCAACCGGGTAAACTCTTCACCCTCCTCGACAACACCGGCATCGATTTCGACAACAAGGTCGTCGACGGCAAGCTCGCCAACAGCTTCCTCTTCCGCAACTTCTACAACGGCGGCGGCGTAGCCACCGGCGATATCAATAACGACGGCCTTCCCGATATCCTCTTCACCTCCAATATGGGGGACAACAAGCTCTATCTCAACAAAGGCGGCTTGAAGTTCGAGGACATCTCCGCAAAAGCCGGCCTCCGCCAGGACAGCATGTGGAGCACCGGCGCCGTCATGGCCGACGTCAACGGCGACGGCTGGCTCGATATCTACATCTGCAACTCCGGCCACATGAAGGACGGGCTCCGGAAGAACAAACTCTATATAAACAACCACAACAACACCTTCACCGACTCCGCCACATATTACGGCCTCGATATCTCCGCCTATACTACCCAGGTCTCCTTCTTCGACTACGACGGCGATGGCGACCTCGACTGCTTCATGATCAACAACAGCCCCATCCCCGTCAACACACTCAACAACGCCAACCGCCGCGACCTCCCCGACGCCCAATGGCCCGTAGCCCCCTTCCTCAAAGGCGGCGGCGACCATCTCTTCCGCAATGACAACGGCCACTTCACCGAGGTCACCAAAGAAGCAGGCATCCACGGCAGCCTCATCAGCTTCGGCCTCGGAGTCTCCGTCGGCGATGTCAACGGCGACGGCCTCCCCGACGTATTCGTATCCAACGACTCCTACGAAAGGGATTACCTCTATATCAACCAGGGCCACGGGAAATTCCGCGACGAGCTCGAAGACCGCATCGGCCACACCAGCTTCAGCTCCATGGGCGCCGACCTCGCCGACATCAACAACGACGGCCATCCCGAGATCTTCACCACCGACATGCTCCCCGACGACGACAACCGCCTCAAGACCCTCGGCGCCTTCGACAACATCGACCTCTACAACGCCAAGCTGAAAGCCGGCTTCTTCCACCAATACATGAAGAACTGCCTCCAACTCAACGACGGCACCGGCCATTTCGTCGACATCGCCAACTACAGCGGGGTATCGGCCTCCGACTGGAGCTGGGGCGCCCTCATCTTCGACATGGACAACGACGGCAACAACGACATCTTTGTCTGCAACGGAGTCAACAAGGACGTCACAAACCTCGACTTCATGGATTTCTTCGCCAACGAGGTCATCCAGAAAATGGTCCTCACAGGGAAAAAAGAAGAGATCGACGAGATCCTGAAAAAGATCCCGGTCAATCCCATGCGCCATAAAGCCTACTGCAACAAAGGCAACCTCCGCTTCGAAGACGCCTCCGCCGACTGGGGTTTCACCCACCCCTCCTTCGCCAACGGCGCCGCCTACGCCGACCTCGACAACGACGGGGATCTCGACCTGGTGATCAATAATGAGAACGGCCCCGCCTTCGTCTATCGCAACAACTCGCGCGAGATAAATCACAACCACTATATCGCATTTAGCCTGAAAGGCAAGGACAAGAATCTCTTCGCCATCGGCGCAAAGGTCAGCGTCTATACCCCCGATGGCGCCCGCTACCGCGAACTGGTCCCCAGCAGGGGCTTCCAGTCCTCCGTAGATTACCGCGTGGAAATGGGCCTCGGTAAGGAGACCCGCATCGACTCCGCCATCATCACCTGGCCCGGCCAGGCTCTCACCCGCCTCATCCGCCCGGCCCCCGATAGCAACTATACCCTCGACCAGGCAAACGCCACAGGACATACCGGACAACCCCAGCCCGTAGACAGCGCAAACCCCCTCCTCCGTCCAATCGCCGCCACCTTCGACAAACACGTCGAAGACGAGAACACCGATTTCTACTACGAGCTTAACCTGCCCAAAATGCTGTCCCGCGAAGGACCAAAAGCCGCGGTCGGCGACCTCAACGGCGACGGCCTCGACGATGTCTATATTGCCGGCGCAAAAGGCCACCCGGGCCAGGTCTATCTCCAGCAACCCGGCGGCCGGTTCATCAAAAAAGCCGAACCCGCCTTCAATCCATTCGTCGACTTCGAAGACGGCGCCGTCGCGATCATCGACGCCGACAAGGACGGGCACCCCGATCTCTTCCTCGGCCCGGCCGGCAATGCCGCCCCCTCCTACAGCCGCGAAATGCAATTCCGGTTATTCAAAAATGACGGCAAAGGCAATTTTACCCTCGACGCAAACGCCTTCCCAACCATCGCCAATGGTTGCAACACCGGTGCGGCCGTCGCCGCCGACTTCAACGGCGACGGCTTCCCCGATCTCTTCGTCGGCGGCCGCAGCGTCCCCCGCGAATATGGTTCGACCCCCGCAAGCCGCATCTTCATCAACGATGGGAAAGGCCACTTCCAGGACATCGCACCCTCGAAAAACCCGGACATCGCCGGCCTCGGGATGATCACCGCCGCAGCCTGGACCGCCCTTCCCAACCATTCACCCGAACTCACCATAACCGGCGAATGGCTCGCCCCCCATATCTATACCTGGGACAAGGACCACTTCGCCGAAAAAAAGACCTCTCTCGGCAACCTCTACGGCTGGTGGGAGTCTCTCGCCGTGCAGGATTGCAACGGCGACGGCCTGCCCGATCTCATCCTCGGTAACATCGGCGACAACTTCTATCTCCACCCCGATTCCGCCCATCCGGTAAAACTCTGGATCGCCGACTTTGACAAAAATGGCATTCCCGATAAGATCCTCACTCGCCGCGTCGACGGCAAGGACATGCCCGTATTCCTCAAACATGAAATGGAACGGCAACTACCCATGCTGAAAAAAGAAAATCTGAAACACGAACAATACGCCGGCAAGACGATCCATGACCTGCTGCCGGCCGGACAACTCGACAGTTGCACCGTCCTGCCCTTCAACTATTGCTCCTCCGTCATCGCCTACAACCTCGGGAACGGCCGCTATTCCATCCAACCCCTGCCGGCAATGGTCCAGCTGTCCTCGGTCAACGCCATCCAATACCTGGACGTCGACGGCGATGGCCATCCGGACCTCGTCATGGGCGGTAACGATTTCGGTTTCCTGCCCCAGTTTGGCCGCCTCGACGCAAGCAAGGGCCATGTCCTCCTCGGCGACGGGAAAGGCCACTTCCATTGGCTGCCCCCCAGCCGCTCCGGCCTTCAATTGAATGGCCAGATCCGCGACATCGAAAAGATCGCCGGCAACCTCCTATTCCTCCAAAACGATGAGACTCCAGTGTTATATCGCATCAATCATCTCCAGCCCCATGAATAGCCGCACGTCCCTGGTAGCCCTCCTCCTCGTTCTCGCAGGCGCCTTTATGCAGGGATGTCACCCCACCCCGCAGGAGCAAACTGGCCCACCGCCATTCAAAGCCCTCGACCATTCAAAGACAGGCCTCGACTTCAGCAACACCCTCCACCCAACGACGGGGTTCAATGTTTTTGACTACATGTATTTTTATAATGGTGGCGGCGTTGGCGCCGGCGACTTCAACAACGACGGCCGTATCGATCTCTTCTTCGCCGCCAGCCAGGAAAACAACAAACTATACCTGAATCAAGGCGCCCTTCACTTCACCGACATCACAAAAAAAGCTGGTATCCCCGAAGACGGCGGCTGGTCCACCGGCGTCTCCATCGTCGACATCAACGACGACGGCCTCCTTGATATCTATATCTGCCGCGTCGGTCAGCTGAACGGCCTACCCGCCAGCCACAACCAGCTCCTCATCTGCCAGGGCATCGACAAGGACGGCATCCCACACTATAAGGAAGAAGCAGCCCAATACGGCCTCGACTTCTCGGGGTTCAGCACCCAGGCCGCCTTCTTCGACTTTGACGGCGACGGGTACCTCGACATGTACCTGATGAATCATTCCATTCATCAAAACGGCACCTTCGGCGTCAGAAAGGACAAGCTCGCCACCTCCACCCCCTTCTCCGGTGATCACCTCTTCCACAACGACGGCAACGGCCACTTCACCGACGTCACCAAACAGGCCGGCATCAATAGCTCGGTCATCGGCTACGGCCTCGGCCTGAACATCGCCGATATCGACCTCGACGGCTATCCCGACATCTATGTCTGCAACGATTTTCATGAGAACGATTATCTCTATATCAACCAGCACAACGGCACCTTCCAGGACCAATCGGCCAAACGTCTCATGCACACCAGCCAATACTCCATGGGCGTGGATATCGCCGACGTTAGCAACGACGGGTTCCCCGAGATCATCTCCATGGACATGTTGCCCAGCGATCCCTATATCCTGAAACGTTCCCTCGGCGAGGATAACTGGGATAATTTCTACCAGAAGATAAGTTTTGGCTATAGCTACCAATACACCCGCAACAACCTCCAGTACAACCGCCGCAACGGCCAGTTCAGCGAGATCGGCCTCTACTCGGGCATCGCCGCCACCGACTGGTCCTGGTCACCCCTCTGGGTCGACTTCGATAACGACGGCCGCAAGGACCTCTTTATCTCCAACGGCATCCCCAAAAGGCTCAACGATATCGACTATATCAACTTTATCCTCAATGACGAGCTCCAGCGCAAAATGGCCAACCGTGACCTCACCGACAAGGACCTCGCCCTGATCGATAAATTCCCCGAGATAAAGCTGCCCAGCCGCTTCTTTACCAACAAAGGCCATATGGAATTCACGGACATCAGCGACGCCGTGCAGAACGAACATCCCACCTTCTCCAACGGCGCGATCGTCGCCGACCTCGACGGCGACGGCGACCTCGATCTCGTCGTCAATAATATCGACGAGCCCGCCATCGTCTACCAGAACACACTGAACGAGCGATCCCCCCGACCGGCTGCGGAAATAACCCTCAGGGGACCGGCCAACAACCGCAACGCCCTCGGGGCAAAGGTCATTCTCTTCGCCGGCGGCGAGATCCACACCTATGAGAAGTATCCCGTTCATGGCTTCCTGTCCAGCGCGGAAACACCCCTCCACGTCGGCCTATACAACATTCACCCCGACTCGGCATTCCTCGTCTGGCCCGACAACGGCTGCCAGCACATCACCCTTCCGGCCACCGGCGGAAAATTGACCTTTTCCTACACAAAGGGGCTCCCCCGTTTCAATTATGAGGAGATTACCGCTTTTCATAAGAATCCAACCCGCCCCGTCGAAGACATCACCGCCGCCACCGGCCTGACCTGGCGCCACCAGGAGAACGACTTCCATGAGTTCGATCGTGAACCCCTCCTCCCCCACATGCTCTCTACCGAAGGCCCCGCGCTCGCCATCGCCGACATCAACCACGATGGCCTGCCCGATGTCTGCATCGGCGGCGCCAAATGGAAAAAAGCCGCCGTTTTTGTCCAAAACACCTCCGGCCACTTCTCCCGGCAACCCGAACCCGCACTCGACAAAGACAGCACCTTCGAAGCCGCCGGCGCCACCTGGGTCGACGTCAATAAGGACGGCGCCCCCGACCTCGTCCTGGCTCCCGGAGGCAATGAATACTTCGGCGACGAACCCTGGAGAAGCCCCGCCGTATACCTCAACGACGGCAAGGGCAACCTTCAAAAACTGCCTGACGCCTTCTTCCATCTCTATCTCAACGCTTCCTGCGTAGCGCCAAACGACATCGATGGCGACGGCGCCCCCGACCTCTTCATCGGCGGTCGATCTGTCCCCTTCGAATATGGCAGGATCCCTCGTAGCTATCTGCTGCTTAACGACGGCAAAGGTCATTTCAAAGACGCCACCGAACGGTTCTCAAAAGAACTGGCCACCGTCGGCTTCGTCACCTCCGCCCAATGGTTCGACCTCGACAGGGACGGCCGCAAAGACCTCCTGCTTACCCTCGAATGGGGCGGCATCGTCGCCTTCCTCGACAAGAACGGCCATTTCGAGAAAAAGACCCTCTGCGACAAAAAAGGATGGTGGAACTTCGTTCTCCCCGTCGACCTCAACGGCGACGGCAACATCGACCTCGTCGCAGGCAACCTCGGCCTCAACAGCCGGCTCAAAGCCACATCGGAACAACCCGTACGGCTCTACTATTATGACTTCGACGGCAACGGGAAGAAAGACCAGGTCCTCACCTACTATCTCAACGGCCGGGAACTCCCCTTCGCCAACAAGGAAGAACTGGAAAAGCAGATGCCGGTGTTGAAAAAGAACTTCCTCTATGCCGACGACTTCGCAAAGGCGAGCCTTACCGATCTTTTCTCCCGCGAGGACCTGCAAAAAGCGGATACCCTCACCGCCGACTATTTCTCCAACGCGATCCTCATCAACCAGGGCGACAACAGCTTCCGCATCCAGGCCATGCCCTGGGAAGCCCAGCTCTCCTCCTATCGGACCGCAGCCCTTGTAGATGCCAACAACGACAGCCTGCCGGATATCCTCCTCGCCGGGAATTACTACGAGAACAATATCCAGATGGGCCGGTACGATGCGGACTTCGGCACGATCCTCCTCAACAAAGGCGGCGCGGCCTTCGATGCGGTTCCGCTCAATGGAATAGCACTCAAAGGACAGGTCAGACACCTCGGCGAATTGACCGTCGCCGGCAAAAAGACCTGGCTCGCCGTCTGCAACAACGACAGCGTAAAGGTTTTCCGGTTTGCCCCCAAACCATAACCCCGCAAGACCACGGAGTCAACGATCTTAAAAAATGGGATAATAGATCCGCGTAACCCAACGCGTACTGTCCGGCTCCGCCCGGCGATCGGTCACCAGCATCTGGAAAGGAATTGCCATGACCGTTAACTGGTAATCGCGAATAAACTTATCCATGCTCCTGAAAGCCATATCCACGGTACCTGGCCCTCCCTTCACTTCGCAAGCCAGGTATCGCCAGGGGATCAACCGCATAAAGAAAAGATCGCCCTTGTTCTCCAGCCGGGTATCCACAGGGACCGCCGCCAACAGCTTGTACCTCCCGGGGTGCCCCTCCTCGGGAGCGATATTTACCATCGGGTGGTTCGTGGCCTTGCTATGCATAGCCGAAACATATCTCGACAGCTTGGCGATCTGCGCGTAGATGTCCTCGGTCGTCGGCA
Organism: Puia sp.; assembly: GCF_035546395.1. Classification (GTDB taxonomy): domain Bacteria; phylum Bacteroidota; class Bacteroidia; order Chitinophagales; family Chitinophagaceae; genus Puia. Next base: position 70,105 of record NZ_DASZXR010000006.1, read on the forward strand.
GGCCGTTCTTCTCCATCCGCGTCGCGATAAGCAGGGTGTCCGGCAACATTTCGATCTTGATGCCGACGCCATAAAGGTTCTCCTTTTTGGAAAGAAAAGATCCAGCCTTCGCCAGAACCCGGTCCATGACATTTTTCAACCCCGCCGCCCGACGGTACTGCCGGATCCGGTCCAGGGGACTCCATCCGCAATGCAGCTGCGTCTCCCATTGTAACAAGGTGGAGTCCTGGATGCCTACCGGCAGCAGGCGCAGCTGGCTGCTCAATTCGCCGCGCGGATCGCGGATACCAATATGCACCACATGATAGGAAAGCCTCTGGATATGAAAATCCTTCCGCGTCGCGCTGTCCGGCCACCAGCCCTCCCACCGCGACCCCTCGCTCAAAAATGGCCACGCAGCAACCGCCCTGCACTTCAAAAGCTCAACCCGCGAGACCGTAAGCGTAGAAGGAATAAAGACATCGATCAGTACAACTGCAACAAGCAACACCCCGGCAACAACGAAGACCCATTTTTTCATATGGCGCTAAAAATAAACAATAATGTGTAAATTGTACCCATGCGCGCCATACTCCTTCTATTCACCCTTTGCCTCGGCCTCCCCACCCTCCTGCCGGCACAATCAACCTCCACAACCCAGGCCGCCGCCACCGATACCTGGACCATCAACGCAGAAAATATCGACCCCTCCAACTACTTCGGCGTCACCGTCGCCAACGGCATGGTCGGCCTCGTCTCCTCCACAGAACCCTTCAAGGCAAAAGACGTAGTCCTCAACGGCGCCTTCGACCTCTACGGCCGCGGCCGCGTCAGCAACATCCTCAAAACATTCAACTTCGTCAACCTCTACCTCGACATCGACGGCAGCCGCATCGACAACTTCAGGCAGGTCAGCAACCTCCGCCAGTCCCTCGACATGAAGCACGCCTGCCTCACCACACAGTTCGACTATGCCGGCAAGGCCACCGTCAGCTATACCTGGTACTCCCTCCGCCAGCTGCCCTATACGGCCCTGGTGGACGTCTCCATCAAAGCCCGCAAGGACATCGATATCATCCCCGCCAGTGTCATGGAAGCGCCCGATATGCTGAAGGACGTCGAGAACTACTACAACGAGATCGATCGCCCCCATGTCACCATCTCCCTCCTCACCTCGACCGCAAAGAGTCCCACCGGCAAACTCCTCATGGCGGCCTCCAACAGCATCCTCTTCGACGAGCCCCACGGCACAGAACCGGACATCATCCATGAAATGTGGGATAACAACATGCATCTCATCAAATTCAAAAAACATCTCACCGCCGGCACTACCTATCATTTCGCCGTCGTCGGCTCCACCCTCACCTCCGCCCACAACGAAGACCCGCTCAACGAAGCCGAACGCCTCACGCTCTTCGCTACCCTCCAGGGCAGCAAACAACTGATAAAAGCCCACCAACAGGCCTGGGAACAACTCTGGCAAAGCGATATTATCATCGACGGCGACGACGCCATGCAACGCGAGATCCGGGAAATGCTCTATCACCTCTACTCCTTCGCCCGCGAAGGCACCGCCTATAGCCTCTCACCCATGGGCCTCAGCGGTCTCGGCTACAACGGCCATACGTTCTGGGACACCGAGATATGGATGTACCCCGCCCTGCTCCTGTTGCAACCCAGGATCGCGGCTTCCCTTATGGAATATCGTTACCGCCGTCTCCCGGCCGCCATGCAAAACGCCGCCGACCACGGCTACAAAGGCGCAATGTTCCCCTGGGAAAGCGCAGCCAGCGGCAACGAAGAGACCCCCGTATGGGCTCTCAGCGGCCCCTTCGAACACCATATCACCGCCGATGTCGGTATCGCCGCGTGGAACTACTACCTCGTTACCCGCGACAAGACCTGGCTCAAAGAAAAAGGCTACCCCATCCTCCAGGCTACCGCCGACTTCTGGGCCAGCCGCGTCGAACGCAACGGCCCCGGCCACTACGATATAAAGAACGTCGTCGCGGCCGACGAATGGGCCGAGAATATCGACAACAATGCCTTTACGAACGCAGCCGCGCGCGCAAATCTCCAATATGCCACGGAAGCTGCGCGCGTACTGGGATTGACCCCGGACGCAGATTGGACAAATGTGCGGAACAATATTCCCATCCTCCGCTTCCCCGACGGAGTGACGCGCGAACACGCAAGCTATAATGGAGAAAAGATTAAACAGGCCGATGTCAATCTCCTCGCCTACCCCCTCAAAGAGATTACCGATGCCGCCGCGATCCGCCGCGACCTCGACTACTACGAACCAAGAGTAGGAGAAGGCCCTGCCATGACCCACGCCATCTTCTCCATCCTGTACGAACGGCTGGGCCAACCCGATAAAGCGCTATCGGCTCTGAAACAAGGCTATACGCCCAATCTCCGGCCACCCTTCGGGGTCATCGCAGAGACCGCAACAGGCAATAATCCCTACTTCGCCACCGGCGCCGGCGGCGTCCTCCAGGCCATGCTGAATGGCTTCGGCGGGCTGGATATCACCCCCAACGGGGTCATCCAACTACCTACCCGCCTGCCCGCGGGCTGGAAAAGCCTCAAGATCACAGGGGTCGGAATAAGTAAAAACACTTACTCCGTTAAGTAATCCCTCTTACGTATGGATGAATCCGGCAAAGTTTTTGGTATTCAGTACAATAAACACTCGTATTTACGTTTGTGTAATTGTTGAATAATGAGGAAAGACCCTTATTTATTTTCGAGAAAGACCTTTAAAATTTCCAACTCCAATATCGGCGTATGAAGTTGTCGCTTACCTTTATTCGGTCATTGTTCAGGAACCTTTACTTCCTTATGTTTTTGAATGGCTTCCTCATAGCCGTTCTGCTTTGCTTTAAGATCCAGGCCTCGTACGAGGACGGACTCTTCTCCTCCATCAAAACCAGCATCAACCAACGCATCGACGCAGACGATACCGCAGACTCCATCGTGGTAAAATCCATGAATGTCTGCTACTTCCTCATGAAACCCCGCGCGGCCACATTCAACGCTGATCATGTCGACGCGGCAATGGGTCTCGAGGCCGGCATCTTCCGCTCCACCGCGGTCGACCTGATGACCGCCAGCGGCGCCTGCGGCAGCTATTCCCAGGTCCTGGCCCGCATTATCGATTCCTATCACTACCCCGTTCGCATCGCCCAGATGAAAGCCCATGGTTACTACGGCGCCCACAACGTCGTCGAGGCCTATACCGGCAAACGCTGGGTGCTCCTCGATCCCACCTTCAATCTCGCTTTCAGCCGCCCCGACGGAATCCTCGCCAATTTCGCCGACGTTCACGGCAACTGGTCCTGGTACGCCCGGCAGGTTCCCGATGACTACGATCTTAGCTACAAATACGAGGACGTTCGCTATACCAACTGGACCAAGATCCCCGTGATCATGCCCGCCATGAAAAAGGCCCTTTCCTTCGTCCTCGGCGCCCAGCGGGTCGACGGCTTCTCGCTTCGCACCCACTTCATGAACACCTACATGGTCTGCTTCAACATCGTTCTCATCCTCGAGATCGGCTTGCTGCTCGCCACCCTCAAAAGGACCTTCAAGACCTTACCCTGGTCTTTTTCTCGCCATTTTGATGTAGGTTTGGGGCAGAATAAAATTTAATAAATGCTCAAAGTCGGTGTTTTCGGCGTCGGTCACCTGGGAAAATTTCATCTGAACAACTGGAAAGAGATAAAAAAGGCCGAACTGACCGGATTCTATGACCCCAACGACACGATAGCCGAACAGGTAGCCGCAAAATACCAGCTCACCCGCTTCACCGACCCCGACCAGCTCATCGACGCCTGCGACCTCATCGACGTGGTCGCGCCTACCCCCCTCCATTTTCAGCTCTGCGAAAAAGCCATCCGCAAAGGGAAACATGTCTTCGTAGAAAAACCCCTCGCCAACACCATGGAGGAAGCCCGTATCCTCGTCAAGCTCGTACGGGAATCCAACGTTAAGCTGCAGGTAGGCCATGTCGAACGCTTCAACCCCGCCTACCTCGCCCTCGAATCGGTAGCGCTACACCCCCTCTTCATCGAAGTGCACCGCCTGGCCCAATTCGATCCCCGCGGCACTGAGGTCAGCGTCATCCTCGACCTCATGATCCACGACATCGACATCATCCTCAGCCTCATAAAAAGCGAGGTCAAATCCATTTCCGCCAGCGGAGTCGCCGTCCTCACCGATACCCCGGATATTGCCTCCGTTCGCGTTGAGTTCAACAACGGCTGCGTAGCCAATCTTACCTCCAGCCGCATCTCGATGAAGAAGATGCGCAAAATGAGACTGTTTCAGAAAGATGCCTATATCGGCATCGATTTTCTTAATAAAAAGACAGAGGTCATCAAGCTCAAGACGCCTAACGACCGGGACGTCTTCGCCTTCGACATCGAAACCCCCAACGGCAAAAAGACCATTGCCCTTTCCAATCCCGCCGTCCCCGAGGTCAACGCCATCCGGATGGAACTGGAAACCTTCTGCGACGCCATCCTCACAAACACACCCACCCGCGTATCCGAAGTGGACGGCTTCCGGGCCATGGACATCGCTCACCAGATCCTGCAAAAGATAAAACACAATACGATCAATACCTGACAGGTCCATGCCGGCGTCCAAAAGAATACATACCATCTCCATCCTTTGGTATATCCTCAGCGACTACCTGGCCGCCATCCTGGCAGCAAACATCTTCCACTTCAGCCGCCGCTACCTTTTATCAGAAGCGATCTTCGTCAACCACCACCTCCTCCTGACCCAACGATTCTGGCTTGGCGCCGCCACCATCCCCGTCTGCTGGCTCATCCTCTTCACCATCGCCGGCTCCTACCAGAATCTCTACCAGAAGTCCCGGCTAACCGAGATGACCAACACCTTCATCTCCTGCCTCATAGGATGCACCATCGTCTTCTTCGCGATCGTCTTCAACGACCCCGTAAAAGATTATCACTACTTCTATCAAACCTACTTCATCTATCTCTTCTCCCAATTCCTCCTCACCGCCATCGGCCGCATCCTGATCCTCAACTTCGTCCGCAGCCAGGTCCGCCGGGGAAAGATCTTCTTCAATACCCTCCTCGTCGGTTGCGACCAGGTCGCTACCCATATCTATAAGAATACCCGGGAAGGCCTCGCATTCTCCGGCTATCGCTACACCGGCTATGTCAGCAACGGCAACTCTTCCAGCAACGGCATCGCCCACTGGCTCCCCGATCTCGGCAGCTCCGAAACGATAGAAAAGACCATCGATGACCACGACATCCGCCTCGTCGTCGTCGCCCTTGAAGCCGGCGACCGGCACGAACTCGAGGCCATCGTCGAAAAACTAAGCATCAAGGACGTCCGAATAAAGATCATTCCCAGCACCCTCGACATCCTCGCCGGATCGGTACGCACCAGCAACGTCCTCGGCGCCGTCCTCTCCGACATCTATACCAGCCCGATGCCCGAATGGCAGCAAAATATCAAGCGCATCATGGACATCTCCTGCGCCGTCATCGGGTCCGTCTTCTTTTCCCCCCTGATGCTCTACGCCGCCATCCGCGTCCGGCTCTCCTCCCCAGGCCCGATCCTGTATAAACAAGAACGAATCGGCTTCAAAGGCAAGAAATTCCAGATCTATAAATTCCGCTCCATGACCCAGGACGCGGAAAAGGACGGCCCCGCCCTCTCCTCCGATAACGACCCCCGCATCACCCCCTGGGGCCGGACCATGCGGAAATGGCGCATCGACGAGCTTCCGCAATTGTGGAATATCCTCAGCGGCGAAATGAGCCTGGTCGGCCCCCGCCCCGAACGGGAATATTATGTCGAACAATTGTACCTCCGCACCCCCTATTTTCGTTACCTCTTAAAGGTAAAGCCCGGTCTCACTTCCTGGGGCATGATCCAGTTCGGATACGCCGGCAACCTGGATGAAATGCTCGAAAGGATGAAATATGACCTCATGTATTTGGAGAACATTTCCCTCGTACTCGATATGAAGATCATGCTGCACACCCTCCGGATCATCCTAACGGGACAGGGAAAATAGGAAGCGCTGGAAGCGCTTCGGCCGAAGGCCAGACATTAGCGCTAAAGCGCCAAAGGCGCAAAAAACTATGAAGAAACTCGCACTGACCCTCCTAATACTCTCTATTGCTCTGTTGGCCCGGCCGCAGGACGCCCAGGCACAATCCTACTGGCAACAACAGGTTGATTACACCATCGACGTCTCCCTCAACGACCCCGAAAAAACCCTCGACGCCTTCGCCCGCATCCAATACACCAACAACTCCCCGGATACCCTCTCCTTCATCTGGTTCCACCTCTGGCCCAACGCCTATAAGAACGATCGTACCGCCTTCAGCGAACAACTCCTCGGCAACGGCCGCACCGACTTCTACTTCTCCAATAAGGAAAAACGCGGCTATATCAATCGCCTCGACTTTCGCGTAGACGGCCAGGAAGCAAAAATGGAGGACCACCCCCTCTATATCGATATCATAAAACTGGTTCTGCCAAAACCCCTCGCACCCGGCGGCCGCACCACCATCACCACTCCCTTCCACGTGAAATTACCCTATAACTTCTCCCGCGGCGGCTGGACGGCCACACCCCAAAAACCCATCCACCACGCCTTTGGCAAACCGCCCACCTCCGCACCAACACCCCCCATCCTGGCCTACCAGGTCACCCAATGGTACCCCAAACCCGCCGTCTATGACAGCCACGGCTGGCATCCCATCCCCTATCTCGACCAGGGCGAGTTCTACAGCGAGTTCGGCAGCTTCGACGTCCATATCACCGTCCCAAAGAATCTCATCGTCGCCGCCACCGGCCAGTCACAGGATACCACTTCGACAACAACCACAAAGACCCTTCACTACAAACAGGACCGCATCCATGACTTCGCCTGGTTCGCAGACCGCAAATTCAAGGTCGATCACGACACCCTCCAACTGCCCTCCGGCCGCATCATCGATATATATTCCTACTACACCCCCACGGCACCCGACGGTTGGAACAACAGCACAACCTTCATAAAGGACGCCGTCCGTTTCCGCTCCGCCCTCATCGGCGAGTACCCCTACAACGTCGTCACCGCCGTCCAGGCAGGAATGGGAACCACCGGCGGCATGGAATACCCCACCATCACGGCCATCAACACCCCCGGCCCCGCCCGCGAAATCGACCTCACCATCGAACACGAGGTAGGCCACAATTGGTTCTACGGCATCCTCGGAACCAACGAACGCCGCTATCCCTGGATGGACGAAGGGATCAACACCTACTACGATAACCGCTACGAAACCGCAAAATACCCGCCGGCAGAGGACAACACTGTTCCCACTTTCTACACCGCCGCCGTTCAGAAACGCGATCAACCCATCTCCACACCCTCCCAGGACTTCACAGAGTCGAATTATTTCGACATCGCCTATACCAAGACGGGCAACTGGATGAAGATGCTCGAAGACAGCCTCGGCGCCGCAACGTTCGATCGCTGCATGCAACAATATTATCACGACTGGCAATTCAGGCACCCTTACCCGGAGGACTTTAAGACCGTCGTCACGCATACCAGCGAGCGCCGGCTCGACACCTTCTTCGCGCTCCTCGACAAAAAAGGCGCCCTCCCACCCCTGCCCGCACACCGGAAGCTGAAGCCGGCCCTGCTGTTCAGCACGAGGGATACCGACAAGTACAATTACATCGGCCTCTCCCCGGCCGTCGCTTACAACGAGTATGATCACCTCATGGTCGGCCTGCTGGTGCACAATTTCAATTGGCCCCCCAACCCCATCCAGTTCTTCATAGCGCCGGTGTACGCCCTCAATAGCCACCAGGTCAATGGCGCGGGCGGCCTCATCGCCACCCTCTATCCCGATCACGGACTGCAGAAGATCCAGGGTCTCCTCGGCGTCCAACGGCTCTCCTCCATGAGCGCCACCGACAGCAGCGGCAAAACCATCTTCGGCCAGTACTACAAGATCACCCCCGGCCTTCGCATCGTCTTTCCAAAAGCATCCGCCCGTAGCACATTCGAGTCGTCCCTCGAATGGAAGACCTTCCTGATCGGTGAAAAGAATCTCGATCACTTCGTCAGGAAGTCAACCGACTCCCTCTACTACCCCACACCCGGGAAATATGATTTCCGATACCTGAACCAGCTCTCCTTCGACATCCGCGATACCCGCGCCCTCTATCCGTTCAATGCCCGCCTCCAACTCCAGCAGGCCGCCTCCTGGTACCGCCTCAACTTCGTCGCCAACTATTTCTTCAACTATGCGGACGGCGGCGGCCTCGACTTCCGGGTGTTCGGCGCCAAATTCGGCTATCTCGGCGCCCGCTCGCCTTCGCAGGATCTCAGCCGCTACATGCCGAAGCTCACCGCCCTTCGGGGAAATGAGGACTACACCTACAGCGACTATTTCATCGGGCGCAACGAATTTACCGGCGGAGCCAGCCAGCAAATCCTCATGCGGGACGGCGACCTCAAACTCCGGACCGATCTCTTCCAGTCCCTCCAGGGCCGCTCCGACAATTGGGTGGCTTCAGTCAATCTCCGCTCTACGCTTCCCCGCGCGATCGTCCCCCAATGGCTCCCCCTCCGGGTCTTCTTCGACGCCGGCACCTACGCCGAGGCCTGGCAGAACAATCCGCCGACCAGCCACTTCCTCTACGTGGCCGGCCTCGAACTCTCGCTGATCCATGACGTCGTCCGCATCTACGCACCCCTCTTCTACAGCAGCGATTTCTCCACCCAACTGAAGACCGTCTCCGACCAGAACACCTTCATCAAAAAGATATCCTTTAGCATCGACCTCCAGAACATCTCCCTCGGAAAACTATTTGGGATCTCCCCATTCTGATGAACACCGAATTCCATATACGTTTCCTTAAAAGGCAGCAGATCGATACCGCCCGCTGGGACGCCTGCATCACCCAATCCAACAATCGCCTGATCTATGCCTTCCACCCTTACCTCGACACGATGACGGACGGCCGCTGGGACGCTCTCATTTGGGAAGATTATCGGGCCGTTATGCCCCTTACCTGGCGCCGGAAATATGGCATCACCTACCTGGCCCAGCCTCCGTTTACCCAGCAAACAGGCATCTTCGCCCCCGAAACTCCCTCCATCGGCCTCATCCTCGCCTTCCTGCGGGCGGCTTCCAGTCGCTACCCCTTCGTTGAAATTTTTCTCAACTATGCCAACCCCGCCGCTGGCCTGGAACCCCGCAACAACTTCATCCTGCCGCTTGACAAACCTTACGAGCTCCTGGCTGCCGCCTATACACACCATCTTCGCCGCATCCTGCGACGCGTCCCCACGCTCCCGCTGCAATACACCCCCGACGTACCCCTTGATCATGCGCTGCAGGCCTATGAACAACTCTACCGTCATCGAATTCGGAATGCAAAGAACAGGGACTTTCGGAACTTTGCCGCTTTGTGCTACCAATACCGGAAAAAAGAACAATTGATCCTGAGAGCAGTGAAAGATAGTCAATCGCAATGGCTGGCGATAGCCGTTCTCCTGCGGGATGCCCACCGCCTCTATCTTCTCCAATCCACCGCACTTCCGGCAGGCCGGGAAAGGGGCGCAAACCATTTCCTGGTTGACCGGCTCATCCACGAGTTCTCCGGCCAGCCGATGATCCTCGACTTCGAAGGATCCGAACACCCCGGCGTTGCGCGATTCTACGCTGCCTTTGGAAGCATCCTCCAGCCTTATTTCTTCTATCGCTCCAACACCCTGCCCTGGCCCGTCCGACTTCTTAAGCCGCCGACGCGGATGACCAACGGCTGATTTTAAAGTCGCCATCGCAACATTTCCGCCGCCAGAACAAGATCGTCCGGGGTAGTGATCTTGATATTGCTCACCTCCCCCTCCACCAGGTGCACCGTCCGCCCCGCCGCCTCCACCACCGTCGCCTCATCCGTAAACGCACCGCCATCAGCGGCCGCCCCAAACGCATCCAGCAACACCCCACCCAAAAACGTCTGCGGCGTCTGCACCAGCCTGATCCGGCTCCGGTCCAACGGCCGGCTGCCCTCCCCCTCTACCCACCGCACACTATCCTTACAATCCACCACCGGGATAGCCGATCCCAGCCGTATAGCCTGCTCGAAACACCGCCGCACAAGCCCCACACTGGCCAGGCAACGAACCCCGTCATGGACACCCACCACCGACTCCCGCTCCACCAGCCTCAGCCCATTCCGCACCGACAGAAACCGCGTCTCCCCACCCTCGACCATCCGTACCCGCCCAGGCTCCGCGACACTCGCGGCAATGTCCTTCGCCACCTCCCAATGCCCGGCCGGAACCACCAGGATCACCGAAAGCTCATCATAAGCCGCCAAAAAAATGTTGATTGAATACCACAGCAAAGGCTTACCCTCCAGCAACAGGAATTGCTTGGGAACAGGCGCCCCCATCCTCGAACCCGACCCGCCCGCAACGATCACGGCATATTTATTCATGCCCCAAGTTACTTATAAATCGCTACCATGCCGGAACCATCGCTGCTCTTATATCCGCGATACATGCCCTGGCTGTTGAACACCAGCGCCGCATTCCCCTGTCCATCCACCCCGATCATCCCCCCTTCGCCGTCAATGGCCATCAGCTTCTCATGCACCACTACCTCCATCGCCTCCTGTAGCGTAAGCCCCTTATATTCCATCAGGCAGCTGACATCATGCGCCGCCACCGCCCGGATGAACATCTCCCCATGCCCCGTACAACTGATGCCACAGGTAAGGTTATTCGCATAGGTCCCCGCACCGATGATCGGGCTGTCCCCGATCCGGCCGTATTTCTTGTTCGTCATCCCGCCCGTACTCGTCGCCGCGGCAATATTCCCCTGCTGATCGCAGGCCACCGCGCCAACCGTCCCAAACTTCTTGTCCCGCATCAGCTCCTCCAGCCGCTGATGCGTGTGGTCCAAAGAATACGTATCCGAATCGCGGATCGCCTTCCATTGGTCATACCGGAACTGCGAAAAGAAATACTCGTCCGGCTCCAGCTTGATCCCCTGCTTGATCGCAAAATCGCTCGCCCCCTTGCCGCTCAGGAACACATGGTTGCTGTTCAACATCACCTCCGTCGCCAGCTCGATCGGGTTCCGGACGTTACGGACACCCGTAACCGAACCGGCATCCAGCGTACGCCCATCCATGATGGCCGCATCCATTTCCTGCAGCCCCTTCTTGGTGAACACCGAACCCCGCCCGGCATTGAAAAGCATATTGTCTTCGAGGATCACAATGGTGGCCTTGATCGCATTGATGGCCGACCCACCCTGTTCCAATACGGCAAACCCGGCGTTCATCGCCTGTTGCAGGCCTTTGAGATAGGCTTCTTCCAGCTCAGGGGTCATATCTTCCTTCAGGATCGTACCTGCCCCGCCGTGGATCGCGAGAGTATATCTGGACATAGTGCGAAGCTACTCCAAATAGCGAGGAATATTTTTGAAGAATATTCGAAGATGTTTGAACATCAACTAACGTCCGCCCACTTTTGTTGCATCCCATCAACAGGCTCAACCGCCCGTCTCAACGCAGCAGCCTCTTACACTCCTCCAGCAACCGCCCCTTATCTATCGCCACCGTCCCCACTTCCTCGCACACCAGCCCACCCGCAATATTGGCCACCTCCGCCATCAATCCCACATCCTTCGTCGCCGCATACACCAGCGACGCCACCGCCACCACCGTATCCCCCGCACCCGATACATCGGCAATATTCCGCAGATGCGAAGGGATGATCAACCCCTTCTCGCCCCGCCGGCAATAAACGCCCTTCTCCGATAAGGTAATAAACGATATCTCATGATGCAACCGGTCCGCCAGTTTCTCATGCACCAAACCCATCGCCGCCTCGCTCACCTCCTCCAAAAAGATATTCAATCCCTCCTTCACCTCCTTCAGATTCGGCTTGAAGATCGTCACCCCCTCATAAGAAAAGAAATTCTTCCGCTTCGGGTCCACCGCCGTCACAACGCCATGCCGCCGGCAAAGCGCCACCGCCTCCCGGATCACCCGGGGCGTCAGCACCCCCTTATTATAATCCTCGAAGATCACCACCTGTGGCTTCTCCATTTCCAGGTACCGCCGCAGCTCCCCAAGCATCTCATCTTCCATCCCCGATGATACATCGGCCGTCGTCTCCGAATCCAGCCGCAACATCTGTTGATTGCGGCCCATCACCCTGGCCTTGGTCGTCGTGATCCGATCGGCAGTCGTCAGCAGATAGTCGGTATTGATCCCCTCCTCCCGCAACAACCCCTCCAGCCGCTCCCCGTCCGGGTCCGCGCCAAGCACCGAGAACACCGTCACCTTCGCACCAAGCGACGCCAGGTTCAACGCGACATTCCCCGCTCCCCCGATCCGGTTCTCCCGCCGCTCCAACGCCACCACCGGCACCGGCGCCTCGGGCGAGATCCGCTCCACATGCCCCCACAAATAGGTATCCAGCATCATATCGCCGATAACGCCCGCCTTTATCTGATCGAACTGCCCGAACAACTTGCTAAGATCCATCATGCTAATTTTTTATTGTGCGCCGGCCCTCTGCCGGACCGTCAGCGCCCCCCTGTCTTGGGCGCCCGTCCGGCTCCCGCCGCAAGATAGTACAAAGGTATGCCTGCCAGCACAATGATCAAACCCCAGGTGGAATAGGTCGGCTTCTGGATGATCAGCGCGACGCAAAAGACTATCGCCAAAATGATATAGATCACCGGCAGCACCGGGTAGCCAAAAGCCTTATACGGCCGTTCAAGCTGCGGCTGCTTGCGCCGGAGAATAAAGATACCCAACACCGTCAGCGCATAGAAGGCCACCGCCACAAAGGCGATCATATCCAGCAAGTCGCCATACTTTCCGCTCAGACAAAGGATACCCGCGACCACACATTGCGCCCACAACGCCCAGCCCGGCACGGAATTCTTATTCAGCTTTCCCGCCTCTCGGAAGAAAAGCCCATCCTGCGCCATCGTATAGTACACCCGCGCTCCTGCCAGGATCAACCCGTTATTGCAACCAAAGGTCGAGATCATGATCATCACCGCAATCACATAGGTCCCCCCAAACCCAAAGATATCCTTGGCCGCCGCCACCGCTACCCGGTCCTGCGGCGCCGTAGCGATCCGGTCGAGTGGCATCACACTCAGGTACATGAGGTTCGCAGATACATAGATGACGGTAATGATCAGCGTACCCAAAAAAAGACTAAGCCCGATATTTCGCTTGGGATTCTTCATCTCCCCGGCAATGAACGTAACGTTATTCCAGGCATCGCTGGAGAAAATGGACCCGGTCATCGCCGCCGCGATCGCCCCGAGCACCCCGATGCCAACGATCGGACTGCTGCCCGTTATGCTCCCGCCGTCCGCAGAGGCCGTCAGCCGATGCATATTCCAGGCATCCGCCCAGTTATGCTTCCAGACCTCGCTGCTGGCCGCCAGCAACAACCCCAGGATGATAAGCCCGAACAAAGAAAAAAGCTTGGTAAAAGTAAAAATGCGCTGGATCCATTTTCCACCGTCGATCCCGCGCGTATTGACCCAGGTAAGGAACACGATCAATACGATCGACACGAGCTGCGCCCAGTATATCTTCCAGCTCCCCAGCATAAAGACCACATTTTCGTCTTTCAATTCCAGCGGCGGGAAGAAATAACCCGCAAACTTGGAGAAGGCCACCCCCACCGCTGCAATCGTACCCGTCTGGATAACCGCAAAAAAGCTCCAGCCGTACAGGAACCCCGTCAGCGGGTTATACGCCTCCTTGAGATAGACGTACTGGCCGCCCGCCTTTGGATACATCCCGCTGAGTTCGCCATAACTTACCGCCGCCGACAAAGTCATAAAACCAGTGATCAGCCAGACGAATATAAGCCAGCCGGCGCTCCCGACATTCCGCGTAATGTCCGCGCTGACAATAAAGATCCCGCTTCCGATCATGGAACCGGCAACGATCATCGTGCCGTCAAGCAAGCCCAGCGTGGGCTTAAAATGGGTAGTTTTGGTGGTTTCTGCCATAGCCACCAATATAAGGATTTATTTCTTCTTATAGGCCGCATTCAGCCCATCCACCACATCCGTCGTGATATTATAGGCGCTGTCCTTCGCATAGATAAAGGAGTTCGCGTCATATTGGATGATATAGGAGAAATTCTTCTGCCGGTTGTAATCTTTGAGGTAATCCTCTATCTGCTTGCGGATCTTGGTCTTCAGGTCCTCCGTACTCTTATACAACGCCTGCTCCAGGTTCTGCTTGCGGCTCGCAAACTGCTGCTGCATCTCCTGGTACTCCCGCTGCGCCTGCTCCCCCTCCGCCTGCGTCATCGTATTCCCCTTCTGCCGCCAGCCATCGACCTTCTTCTGATTGCTGCGATCCAGGCTGCTCAATTCCTGCGTCATAGCATTTTCCTGGGCCTTTACCTGCGCCTGCGCATCCTTGAAGTAGTCGTAATGCGCCTCCAGGCTGTCCATGTCGAAATACGCGATCTTAAAACCGGTCCCGGCCATCGTCTTCTCCCCCTCCACATGCTTCTTCAACTGCTCCAGCTGACTCTTCTGCGAAAAAAAGAGCACTCCGATAAGTCCCAATGCAACGACGCTTAAAATGGTAGAGATATACTTCATTTGGAGTTTATGATTTTCAAGGGCCAAATGCAATTCGCCTTCGGCTCGTGTCATAGTAACCGCGAATATAAACAAAGAAGGAGGTCGTAGACCTCCTTCCCATATTTTTTTAACAATATTATATCTTACTCTTCCTCATCGAATTGCATAGCCTCGCGAGTCGTCTGCAACAGCTCGTACTCCTCCTTGCTGCCCACGATCATGTTCTCGAAGTCACGCAGACCCGTACCGGCCGGGATCGGATGACCCGTGATCACATTCTCCTTCAGGCCGAGCATATCGTCGCTCTTACCCTGGATGGCCGCCGAAGAAAGCACCTTCGTCGTTTCCTGGAAGGAAGCCGCCGAGATCCAGCTCTGCGTACCCAACGAAGCCTTGGTGATACCGAGCAGCAACGGCGCCGAAGTGGCGGCATTGGCATCCCGGAACTCAGCCAGCTTCTTGTCGTTCCGCCGCAGGATCGAATTCTCCTCCCGCACTTCCCGCAGGCTCACGATCTGACCCGCCTTCAGCTTGGTGGACTCTCCCGGATCGGTAACGACCTTCTTGTCGAAGATCCAGTCATTCTCTTCGAGGAACTCGAATTTGTCGACGGTATCTTCTTCAAGGAAGCGCGTATCGCCCGGATCGACGATCGTCAGCTTACGCATCATCTGGCGAACGATGACCTCAATGTGTTTATCATTTATCTTAACACCTTGCAAGCGATAAACTTCCTGGATCTCGTTCACTACATACTCCTGTACCGCAAACGGACCCTTGATCGAAAGGATATCCGCCGGGGCGACCTGACCGTCGGACAGCTGCGCGCCGGCCTTGATAAAGTCACCATCCTGCGCCAAAATCTGGCGGGTCAGCGGAACGAGGTACTTCTTGACAACCCCATCCTTGGCTTCCACGATGATCTCGCGGTTACCGCGTTTGATGTTACCAAAGGTCACCACACCGTCGATCTCGCTCACGATCGCAGGATTCCCGGGATTCCGCGCTTCGAAAAGCTCCGTTACACGCGGCAGACCACCGGTGATATCCCGCAGTTTACCCAACACGCGCGGGATCTTCACGATAACCTGGCCGGACCTTACTTCTTCGCCCTCTTCAACCACGATATGCGAACCAACCGGGAGGTTATAGCTCTTCACCTCCTTGGCGCCCTCGATATTGATCGACGGGATCTTCGTCTTATCCTTGGTTTCGATAACCACCTTCTCCCGGTGACCGGTCTGTTCGTCCGCCTCTTCCCGGTAAGTGATACCCTCGATAACGGCGTCGAACTTCGTGTTCCCCGCGATCTCGGCGATCACTACGTTGTTGAAAGGGTCCCAGCTACAGATCACATCGCCCTTCGCCACCTTCTGCCCGTCCTTGACGTTCAGCATGGCCCCATAAGGCACGTTGTTGGTGATCAGCAGACGGTCATTCTTCACGTCCATGATCCGCACCTCACCGGTACGGCCAATGACGATCTGTACATTCGCGCCTTCGTTGTTCTGCGTCGTTACCGTCCGCAACCCGTCGAACTGCACCGTCCCTTCAAACTTGGCCAGCATCGTGCTTTCGACAGACGCACTGCCTGCAACACCACCCACGTGGAAGGTACGCAGGGTCAGCTGGGTACCAGGCTCACCGATGGACTGGGCGGCGATAATGCCCACCGCATCCCCCTTCTGAGCCGTGTAACCCGTCGCCAGGTTCTTACCATAACATTTCACACACACCCCGCGCTTGCTTTCGCAGGTCAGCACGCTCCGGATCTCCACCGTCTCGATACCCGCGTCCTCGATCGCCTTTCCAATCTCCTCGGTTATCTGCTCACCCGCGGTGACGATCAGCTTATCATTGGCAGGATCATATACGTCATGAAGCGAAGTACGCCCGAGGATACGGTCGTACAGCGGTTCCACGATATCTTCATTGTCCTTCAGGGCCGAAGTGGCAATACCCCGCAGCGTACCGCAATCCTCTTCAGTGATCACCACGTCCTGCGCAACGTCCACCAAACGACGGGTCAGGTAACCCGCATCGGCCGTTTTCAAGGCCGTATCCGCAAGACCCTTACGCGCACCGTGCGTGGAGATGAAGTAGTCCAATACGTTCAGACCACCCTTGAAGTTCGACAGAATGGGGTTCTCGATGATCTCGCTCCCCGTCGAACCCGACTTCCTCGGCTTGGCCATCAGACCTCTGATCCCGGCAAGCTGCTTGATCTGCTGCTTGCTGCCACGCGCGCCGGAGTCCAGCATCATATACACGGAGTTGAAACCCTGCTTGTCGGTGGCAAGCTCATGGATCAGCGTCTCGGTGATCCGGGTATCCACCCGGGACCAGATGTCGACGATCTGGTTATATCGCTCGTTATTGGTGATCAAACCCATATTGTAGTTGTCCCAAACCTCGTCAACTTCACCCTTCGCATTCTCCAGCAACTCTTCCTTGGTATCGGGAATGATCAGGTCATTGATGTTGAACGACAGACCGCCACGGAACGCCATCCGGAAGCCCAGTTGCTTGATATCATCCAGGAACTTCACCGTCTTCGGGATATTCGTCCACTTGATGATATTGCCGATGATCTCCCGCAGCGACTTCTTGGTCAGCAGCGCGTTCACAAAACCAACCTCGGTCGGCACGTTCTGGTTGAACAGCACCCGGCCAACCGTCGTCTCGAGCAGCTTGGTCTCGAGCTGGTCATGGTTGTTCCGCACCTTCGTCTTCACCTTGATATACGCATGCAGATCGACCCGGCCTTCGTTATAGGCGATGATCACCTCTTCGGCACTGTAGAAATGCTTGCCCTCACCCTTCACCTTTTCGGTGGCGGTGGATTTCTTACCCTTGGTGATATAGTAAAGCCCAAGCACCATGTCCTGCGAAGGCAGGGTGATGGGAGTTCCGTTCTGTGGGTTGAGGATGTTGTGCGAAGACAACATCAACAGCTGCGCTTCAAGGATAGCCGCACTGGACAACGGCACGTGGACGGCCATCTGGTCACCGTCGAAGTCGGCGTTGAACGCCGTACACACCAACGGGTGCAGCTGGATCGCCTTACCCTCGATCAGCTTCGGCTGGAAAGCCTGGATCGAAAGCCGGTGCAGCGTCGGGGCCCGGTTCAGCATCACCGGGTGTCCCTTCAGGATATTCTCGAGGATATCCCAGACAATGGCTTCTTTTTTATCAACCAGCTTACGCGCACTCTTCACCGTCTTCACGATGCCGCGCTCGATCAGCTTCCGGATGATAAAGGGCTTGAACAGCTCGGCAGCCATGTCCTTCGGCAGACCGCACTCGTGCAGTTTGAGCTCAGGCCCTACTACGATTACGCTACGACCGGAGTAGTCGACGCGTTTACCAAGCAGGTTCTGACGAAACCGGCCTTGCTTGCCCTTCAGCACGTCGCTCAAAGACTTCAGCGCACGACCGCCCTCGGCCTTCACCGCATTTGATTTCCGGCTGTTATCAAACAATGAGTCGATGGCTTCCTGCAGCATCCGCTTTTCGTTTCGCAGGATCACCTCAGGCGCCTTGATCTCCAACAACCGCTTCAGACGGTTGTTCCGGATGATCACCCGGCGATACAGGTCGTTCAGGTCCGAAGAGGCGAACCGGCCCCCATCCAGGGGAACCAGCGGACGCAGCTCGGGCGGAATGACCGGGATATATTGCATCACCATCCACTCGGGACGGTTCGTGATCCGCGAATTGGCGTCACGGAAAGCCTCCACGACGCTCAGCCGCTTCAACGCATCGGCCTTCCGCTGCTGCGAAGTCTCGTTGGCCGCCGCATTACGCAGGTCGAAGGACAACTGGTCCAGCTCGATCCGCTCCAGCAGATCGTGAACCGCCTCCGCACCCATCTTGGCAATGAACTTGGCAGGGTCCTCGTCCGGCAGATACTGGTTGTCCTTCGGGAGCGTATCCAGGATCTCCAGGTATTCTTCCTCCGTCAGAAGATCGCCATAGTTCTGCCCCTTATCCGTCCGGATACCAGGCTGAATGACGACATATCTTTCATAATAAATAATGCTCTCAAGCTTCTTGCTGCTCATCCCCAACAGATAACCGATCTTATTGGGAAGAGACTTGAAATACCAGATATGAACCACCGGGACCACCAGCTTGATGTGGCCCATCCGCTCCCGCCTGACCTTCTTTTCCGTTACTTCTACCCCACAACGGTCACAAACGATACCCTTATACCGGATACGCTTGTACTTTCCGCAGGCACACTCATAATCCTTCACCGGACCAAAGATCCGCTCGCAGAACAAACCATCCCTCTCCGGCTTGTAGGTCCGGTAGTTGATGGTCTCAGGCTTCAAAACCTCCCCATAGCTCCTCTCCAGGATGCTGTCAGGCGAAGCAAGACCGATGGTGATTTTGGAAAAAGTGGCTCTTGGACGATTTTCTTTTTTGATAGCCATATTGCAATATGCTTTTTTTAGCCTTTCTTCTAACCCATTATATATCAAAAAGATACCCTACCCAGTATTACTCTGGGAGGCTACCTGACGTACTGAATATATGCTGCTGGGCCCAAATCAAGGAGGGCAAAGGTACGAATTTTACACAACAAAATAATATTTTCCACCCCTGTCAATCCCGGCCCGCCAACCCGCACACCCACCCGGCGCCCCCGCCCGGCCTATCCCCTCCTTTTCCCGCTCACATACTTCTGCCGTATGATGTCCTGCACCGGCACATCCTCGATCTTGCTCTCCAGCCAGGAAATGATATCCAGGTACACAAAAGCCCTCGTCTCGAACCGGTTCTTCTCATAGGCCTTCAGCTTCCCCAGCAGCTTCCCAAACTCCTCTTTCATCAACCCGGGCCGCAGGTTAAAGGACTTCCGCACAAACCGGAAGATCTCCTCCTCCACAAGACTAAGGTTCTCCATCTTGGCCATAAACCGGTATACCGATTTCGTCAGGTACTCCAGCAACCCGAAATTCCCCAGCTCATAATGCGCGATAAGATGCAACAACCGGCTATAACACTGCAGATCCGTCCTTAAGTCGACTTTCCAGTTGATTATCTTATTCAGATAGTCGATCGTCTTCTCATAATCCCCGCTGCCAAAATACAAACACGCGATCTTGTAATAGAACACCAGGATCCGGTGCCGGTCCAGGTAGATCCAGTACTCCTTCAACTTCTGCTCGATATAGGGAACAAGCGACAACCCCTCCGTGAACGTCCCGTAAATGAAATGCTGGTTGAGCTTCGAGATATAGAGGTAAACAAAGGTCTGGATCCGGTTGTTCACATTGTTCTTCACGATCTCCGACTCCGAGAAGTCCTCGAACTGCTTCAGCGTTTCCTCGAACTTTTGATCGTTCAGCAGGTCGAAATGCGCCCCCAAAAGGTTGTGCATCCCCTTGATATACTGTGAAGTCTCGATCCGCAGCATAAACGGCTCCTTCTCGAACAGATCGACCCACTTCTGGGTATACCGGTAATACATCAAAAAGTCCTGCCGGATAAAGGCATACCACGAAAAACTCTGGTACAAATACAATTGCGCATAGAAGCCCTGGCAAAGACTGGTATCGGCAGGCAGGTTCCGCTCGAAGAATTCCTGCACCGCCACCTCATCCTTCTCATTCCTCGCCACCCCATTTCGGATATACCAACTGTACAGCTCCAGCGAAAGATTCGATAGCCGGCTGATCATCTGCAAATGATCGTTGACGACATCCACCTCGTTGGCCAGCTGATCGGCCCGGTCCTGCATGCTTCGGGTGATATGCAACCCCTCGATCGTCTTCTCAAAGAAAAGGACCTGCAGTAAGAAGGTCTCCTGGTTGTTCGCCCGCGCCAGCTCTTTGATCTTGTCGAGAGTACGGAGACTTTGGAGATAAAGCCCCTTGTTATATAGGATGCGGGCAAAATCAAGCTGCTCATGTAGCTGAATATCAATGTTTTCCTCCTGCCTTATCAGCCTTAGGCTCGTCAGGATCTCCCGGTAGAGATGTGCCTTGGCGTTGGACAGCTGCTGCTTGCGTAAATTTTTGTTTTTATTTAACAATTGGGCCTCGTCATACTCCTCCATTTTGTCCATCGCATCAAACAATTGGATGCTTTTCAATTCCTCACTCCCCGAATTTCGCTTGATATAAAGCTTAAAATTCCGCTTCTCGCTCTTTTCCAGAGATTTTATGAGCTGGAACAATACGTCTGACGATCGGTTGGGCATCGTAATTTAAAATTGTAAGAATCGCTACAGGAGCGGGTTTCAGGCGAATTACGACCCATTAAGGTCCGTAAAACCTGTATGATTATGATTTTAGGGCGAATTTAAACAAAGCTAAATTTATCCATCCGCCGGGATAGGACCAAAGGTCCGTCGGCCGGAGGCCAGATTTTAGCGCTTTGAGGGAGATGCGCTAATTTCTCCCAAAGTGCATCTCCCGAACAAATTTACTTCAATGTCCGATCAAAAAATCTTCATCTTCGACACAACCCTCCGCGACGGCGAGCAGGTGCCCGGTTGCAAGCTAAACACAAAAGAAAAGATCGAACTGGCCCTCCAGCTCGAAGCCCTCGGCGTCGATATCATCGAAGCCGGCTTTCCGATCTCCAGTCCCGGCGATTTCAACTCCGTCGAGGAAATTGCAAAGATCATAAAGAATTCAACCGTCTGCGGCCTCAGCCGCGCCGTTCAAAAAGACATCGAAACGGCCGCCGCGGCGCTTAAACACGCCCGTAGGCCCCGCATCCACACCGGCATCGGCACCAGCGACTCCCACATAAAAAGCAAGTTCAACTCCACGCGCGAAGACATCCTCCAACGCGCCGTCCAGGCCGTCAAATGGGCAAAGAACTTCGTCGACGACGTCGAATTCTACGCCGAAGACGCCGGCCGCACTCAAAACGAATACCTCGCCCGGGTCATCGAAGCCGTCATAGGCGCAGGCGCCACCGTCGTCAATATCCCCGACACTACCGGCTACTGCCTCCCCGACCAATACGGCGAAAAGATCGCCTGGCTCGTCAATAATGTTCCCAATATCGACAAAGCCATCATCTCCTGCCACTGCCATAACGACCTCGGACTCGCCACCGCCAACTCCATCGCCGGTATCCGCGCAGGCGCCCGCCAGATCGAATGTACCATCAACGGCCTCGGCGAACGCGCCGGCAACACTTCCCTCGAAGAAGTAGTGATGGTCATCAAACAACACAAAGACCTGGGTTTCTACACCGGCATCAACCCAAAGGCGCTGAACCCCATGAGCCAATCGGTTTCCGATACCATGCGCATGCCGGTCCAGCCAAACAAGGCCATCGTAGGCGCCAACGCCTTCTCCCACTCCTCCGGTATCCACCAGGACGGCTTCCTCAAAGACGCCTCGACCTACGAGATCATCGCCCCAGAAGAAGTCGGCGCCGAAGGCTCCCGGATCGTGCTCACCGCCCGCAGCGGCCGCAGCGCCCTCGCCTTCCGCCTCCATAAGATCGGCTACTCCTTTACCCGCAACGAAGTCGACGCACTCTACGAACGCTTCCTGCAGATCGCCGATACCAAGAAAGAAGTCGTGGAAGAAGATCTTCATCAACTGGCAAAGACCGTTCAGGCCATAGCAGTATAAAAACAAGCCATAGCATTACAAAAATATGCCACTAACACTATTCGAAAAGATCTGGAACAAGCACGTCGTCAAAACCATTGACGGCGGCCCCTCCGTATTGTACATCGATCGCCACTTCATCCACGAGGTCACCAGCCCCCAGGCCTTCAAAGGGCTCGAAAAACGCGGCATCGAAGTCCTCCGCCCAAAACAGATCGTCGCCACCGCCGATCACAACGTACCCACCCTCGACCAGCACCTCCCGATCAAAGAAGAGCTTTCCCGCATCCAGGTACAAGCGCTCGTCGACAATACAAAAAAACATCACATCGAACTCTATGGCCTGGGCCATCCCTACCAGGGCATCGTCCACGTCATCGGCCCGGAGCTCGGCGTCACCCAACCCGGAATGACCATCGTCTGCGGGGATAGCCATACCTCCACCCACGGCGCCTTCGGCGCCATCGCCTTCGGCATCGGCACCAGCGAGGTCGAAATGGTCATGGCCACTCAATGCCTGCTCCAAAGCAAACCCAAACTGATGCGCATCAACGTCGAGGGCGCCCTCAACAAAGGCGTCACCTCGAAAGACATCATCCTCTATATCATCGCGCAGATCTCCGCCAGCGGCGCCACCGGCTACTTCGTCGAATACGCCGGCTCCGCCATCCGCAGCCTCTCCATGGAAGGCCGCATGACCATCTGCAACATGAGCATCGAAATGGGCGCCCGCGGCGGCATGATCGCCCCCGATCAAACCACCTTCGATTATATAAAAGGCCGCCAGTTCGCCCCCAAAGGCGACCAATGGGATAAGAAGCTTGCCGAATGGAAAGAGCTCTATTCCGACGAAGGCGCGACATTCGACAAAGAGATCACCATCGCCGCCGCCGAGATCGAACCCATGATCACTTACGGCACCAACCCCGGTATGGGCATCGCCGTCAGCGGTCAGATCCCGACCGGCACCGATCCCAAGTCCCTCGCCTACATGGGCCTCCAGGCCGGCGCAGCCATCAAAGGCAAAAAAGTGGACTACGTCTTCATCGGCAGCTGCACCAACTCCCGCATCGAAGACCTCCGCCTCGTCGCCTCCTTCGTCAAAGGCCGCAAAAAAGCCGATAACGTCGAAGTATGGATCGTCCCCGGATCGAAACAGGTCGAACAACAGGCCATAAAAGAAGGGATCGATAAAGTATTCGCCGAAGCCGGCTTTCTTCTCCGCTCTCCGGGCTGCTCCGCATGTCTCGGCATGAACGAAGACAAGATCCCCGCCGGAAAATATTGCATCTCCACCTCCAACCGCAACTTCGAAGGCCGCCAGGGGCCCAACGCCAGGACCCTCCTCGCCAGCCCCCTGACAGCCGCCGTAGCCGCCATCACCGGTGAAGTAGCCGATATACGCGAGTGGATCTAAGCGGGCCACGGGCCCGCTGTCCGAAGGACAATAATTAGCGAAAACGGACCGAAGGTCCGCAGAATAAACGAGTAACGATGTCAAAGTCAATAAATAAAATATCCAGCACCGCGGTCCCCGTCCACCTCGAGAACGTCGACACCGACCAGATCATCCCCGCCCGCTTCCTCAAAGCAACCACCCGGGAAGGATTCGGCGACAACCTCTTCCGCGACTGGCGCTACAACAGCGACGGAACCCCGAAAAAAGATTTCGTCCTCAACAACCCAACCTATAGCGGAAAGATCCTCGTCGCCGGCAAGAACTTCGGTTGCGGCTCCAGCCGCGAACACGCCGCCTGGGCCATCAAAGACGCCGGCTTCGACGTCGTCGTCAGCAGCTTCTTCGCCGACATCTTCAAGAACAACGCACTGAACAACTTCCTGCTGCCGGTAACCGTCAGCGAAGAATTCCTGCAACAGATCTTTGCCGCCGTCGAAAAAGATCCCAAAACAACGATCAACGTCGACCTCGAAACCCAGACGATCACCGCGGACGGCAAGTCCGAATCCTTCGAGATCAACAACTATAAAAAGACATGCCTCCTCAATGGGTACGATGACATCGACTATTTACTAAGCATCAAACCCGAGATCGAAGCATTCGAACGAAAACACCTGGCCATATAATATAACCCAACTGTACCCCACCCAATAACACATCTATGCAAAAGAACATTGTAGTCATCGAAGGCGACGGGATAGGCCCCGAGGTAACCCGGCAAGCCATAAAGGTCCTCAATGCCGTAGCAGAACAAGGAGGTCATGAATTCAACTTCACCTACCACCTCATGGGCGCCTGCGCCATCGACAAGACAGGCAACCCGCTCCCCGACGAAACCATCGAAGCCGCCCTCAACGGCGACGCGATTCTCTTCGGGGCCATCGGTCACCCCAAATACGATAACGATCCCACGGCAAAGGTCCGCCCCGAACAGGGTCTCCTCAAACTGCGGAAATCCCTCCAGTTGTTCGCCAACATCCGCCCCGTGACCACCTACCCCTCTCTCCAGCACCTTTCTCCCCTCAAGGCGAAAATACTCGAGAACGTCGATTTCGTCATCTTCCGCGAATTGACGGGCGGTATCTACTTCGGTAAGAAAGAGGTCAACGCGGAAGGCACACAGGCATCCGACGACTGCGTATACACCCGCGAAGAGATCGAACGCATCGCACACCTCGCCTTCAAACAGGCGCAACAACGCCGCAAGAAGCTGACCCTCGTCGACAAGGCCAACGTCCTCGAAACCTCCCGCCTCTGGCGCAAGGTCGTCCAGGACATCGCCGGCACATACCCCGACGTAAAGGTCGACTTCCTCTTCGTCGACAACGCAGCGATGCAGATCATCCTCAACCCGAAACAATTCGACGTCATCCTGACGGAAAATATGTTCGGCGATATCATCAGCGACGAAGCCAGCGTCATCAGCGGCAGCCTGGGCCTTCTGCCCTCGGCCTCCATCGGCAAAGGCTCCGCACTCTTCGAACCCATCCACGGCTCCTACCCCCAGGCCGCAGGCAAGGACATTGCCAACCCACTGGGAAGCATCCTCTCCGCAGCCATGCTGCTGGATCACTTCGGTCTTCACGCCGACGCCAACAAGGTGCGGGAAGCCGCCAACTGGACCCTGCAGAACGGGTTCGTCACAAAAGACATCGATCCCATCAACTTCTATTTCACGTCTACCATCGGCGAACTCATCAGCGATTACGTCAGTGGCAAGACCCCCGGTGACATCCACCGCGACAATATAGAATTGAGAAAGTCGACGATCATCTAGGCGGGCCACGGGCCCGCCGGCCGAAGGCCCATCATTAGCGCTTCACAAATGCGGTCCCGCAGGGACCGATAAATGACAGGGACCGGCTGATATCAAAAAAAAAGTTCTTTGGTTTTTTCATAAGGCGGACGTATATTCGTAGCATGAAATTGCTCTC
This sequence comes from Puia sp., assembly GCF_035546395.1. Lineage (GTDB taxonomy): Bacteria > Bacteroidota > Bacteroidia > Chitinophagales > Chitinophagaceae > Puia. The sequence continues at coordinate 95,717 of NZ_DASZXR010000006.1, forward strand.
CGTAATAATTATCGTGGTGGTGATTATTATTCCTGCGACACAGGGAGGAGGGTGGTAATTGTAACTACGACAAATCAAAATACCAGCGGCCCGCCTCCCAAAGGCGGGCCGCTTTTTTAATTACAGATTATGGCACAGTATTATAACGAGAACACCGTTCTCTGGCTGGACGGAGCAATCCTGAAAGCCTCCGAAGCCAGGACCGACCTCTACGGCCAGTCCCTCCATTACGGCTACTCCGTATTCGAAGGGATCCGCAGTTATCGCACGGCAAACGGAAAAACGAAGATCTTCAAGGCCGAAGAACACTTCGACCGCCTCCAGCGCTCCGCCGCCGCGCTGAACATGCCCTACCGCTACACCACCCCCGAACTGATCATCGCCGCCTACGACATCCTCGATCGCAACAACCTGCAGGACGCCTATATCCGCCCTGTAGTATATGGCCCCGCCAACATGTCCTTCAACCCCAACACCGAATCCTTCACCGTCATCGAAACCTGGGAGATGGCGCCCTTCCTCGGAGAAAAACTCCTGAAGGTAATGACCTCCTCCTTCCAGCGGCCAAACCCAAAAGGATTCAAGATCGAAGCAAAAGCCGCCGGCCACTACGTCAACTCCATCATGGCCAGCCACGAAGCAAAAGGCAAAGGATTTGACGAGGCGCTGCTAACCGATATGAACGGCTTCATCGCCGAAGGACCCGGCGCCAATATGTTCTTCGAAAAAGGCGGCAGGCTCTACACACCGGCCACCGGCAATATCCTCCCGGGCATCACCCGCGCAACCGTTCTGGAACTCTGCGCCGAACTGGACATCCCCGTCGAACAGGGCCGGTACACCGGAGCCGATCTGAAACAAGCCGACGCAGCCTTCTTCTGCGGCACCGCCGCCGAAGTCATTGGCTGGGCCTCCATCGACGACTACACCTTCCCCCAACCCTGGAAGACAACCCAAAGCAAAAAGATTCAACAGGCTTATAAAGACAAGGTCATCGAAAAACAACCAAAGCTCGAAACGATCTAGGCGCAAAAAACAACCCAAACTAGAAACGATATAAATGGAACTGAACAAGTACAGCAAGACACTCACCCAGGATATCACGCAACCCGGTGCACAGGCAATGTTATATGGTCTCGGTCTCACGGACACAGATCTCGCAAAAGCCCAGGTCGGCATCGCCTCCATGGGCTATGACGGCAACACCTGCAACATGCACCTCAACGACCTCGCCCAGATCGTAAAAAAAGGCGTCTGGGAAAAAGACCTCGTCGGTTTCATCTTCAATACCATCGGCGTCAGCGACGGGATGGCCAATGGCACCGACGGGATGCGCTATTCCCTCGTCAGCCGCGACGTCATCGCCGACTCCATCGAAGCCATCTGCGGCGCACAATATTATGACGGGGTCATCGCCCTTCCCGGCTGTGATAAGAATATGCCCGGCTGCATCATCGCCATGGGCCGGCTCAACCGCCCCGCCCTCATGGTCTACGGCGGCACCATCGCCCCCGGACACTACAAAGGCCAGGATCTCAACATCGTATCGGCCTTCGAAGCCCTCGGGCAAAACATCGCCGGCACCCTCAGCGACGCCGACTTCAAAGGCATCGTCCGCAACTCCTGCCCGGGAGCCGGCGCCTGCGGCGGCATGTATACCGCCAACACCATGGCCGCCGCCATCGAAGCCCTCGGCATGAGCCTCCCCTACTCCTCATCCAACCCCGCGCTCAGCCAGCAGAAAAAAGACGAATGCGCCGCCGCAGGCGCCGCCGTCCGCCACCTGCTGGAAAAAGATATCAAACCAAAGGACATCATGACCCGGAAGGCATTCGAAAATGCCATCACCACCATCATGGTCCTCGGCGGCAGCACAAACGCCGTCCTCCACCTCATCGCCATGGCAAAAAGTGTCGACGTCCCCCTCACCCAGGACGACTTCCAGGCGATCAGCGATCGCATCCCGGTTCTCGCCGACTTCAAACCCAGCGGGAAATACCTCATGCAAGATCTCCACGAACACGGCGGCATCCCCAGTGTGATGAAATATCTTCTCGAAAAAGGTCTCCTCCACGGCGACTGTCTCACCGTCACCGGTAAGACCCTCGCAGAGAACCTGGAAAACATCCCCACGCTCGATTTCGAAACACAGGATATCATCAAACCGCTCGATACGCCGATCAAAGCCACCGGCCACCTCCAGATCCTCTATGGCAACCTCGCCGAAGGTGGCAGCGTCGCAAAGATCAGCGGGAAAGAAGGCGAACGCTTTGAAGGCCCCGCCCGCGTTTTCGACGGCGAACATGACTTCATCCAGGGTATCAACACCAAAAAGATAAAACCCGGCGACGTCGTCGTCATCCGCTACGTCGGTCCCGTCGGCGCACCCGGCATGCCCGAAATGCTCAAGCCAACCGGCGCCCTCATCGGCGCAGGCCTGGGCAAGTCCGTCGCCCTGATCACCGACGGCCGCTTCAGCGGAGGCACCCACGGCTTCGTCGTCGGCCACATCACCCCCGAAGCCCATATCGGCGGCGCCATCGCATTCGTCAAAGACGACGATACCATCGAGCTCGACGCCACAAAGAATACCATCACATTGAAAGTAACCCCGGAAGAACTGGCCAAAAGAAAAGCAGCCTGGAAACAACCTGCCCTCAAAGCCACAAAAGGCCTCCTGTATAAATACGCAAAACAAGTAAAGAACGCAGCCGAAGGCTGCGTAACTGATGAACTATGATTTTTCGCCCCGGGGCGAAACAAAAAAATACGCCCGGGCTCAAAATGGCCAATAATTGGCCTTCGGCCAGCGGACCCGTGGTCCGCATTTAAAAAAGAATTGTATGAGTAATATAACCGCAACTCCCGTCACAACATCCACCCCGCCCAAGTCAAAAGCCGCAAAAGAATCGGCCCCGGTGGCGCGGGAGTTGACCGGCTCCGCCGCCGTCCTCGAAGCCTTCCTCGCAGAAGGCGTCGACACTATCTTCGGCTACCCCGGCGGAGCGATCATGCCGATCTATGACGCCCTCTATGATTACCGGGACAAGCTGAAGCACATCCTCGTCCGTCACGAACAAGGCGGCATCCACGCCGCCCAGGGCTATGCAAGGACATCCGGCCGCACCGGTGTGGTCTTCGCCACCAGCGGACCCGGCGCCACCAACCTCGTCACCGGCCTCGCCGACGCCATGATCGACAGCACACCGGTCGTTTGTATCACCGGCCAGGTCTTCGCCCATCTGCTCGGTACCGACGCCTTCCAGGAGACGGATGTGATCAACATCACCACCCCCGTCACCAAATGGAACTTCCAGGTCACGGACGCGACCGAGATCCCCGCGGCACTGGCAAAGGCATTTTATATCGCCGGCAGCGGCCGCCCCGGACCCGTGCTCATCGATATCACCAAGAACGCCCAGGTACAGAAATTCAATTACGAGGGTTATACGAAATGCGAACACGTCCGCAGCTATCGCCCCAAGCCCATCGTTCGCAAGGAATATATCGCAAAAGCCGCAGAACTGATCAACGAGGCAAAACGGCCCTTTATCCTCTTCGGCCAGGGGGTCATCCTCGGCAAAGCGGAACAGGAGTTCAAAGCCTTCGTGGAAAAAAGCGGCATCCCCGCAGCCTGGACCCTCCTCGGTCTCAGCGCTCTCCCCACTGATCATCCTTTAAATGTCGGGATGCTCGGCATGCACGGCAACTACGGGCCCAACCTGCTCACAAATGACTGCGACGTCCTCATCGCCGTCGGCATGCGCTTCGACGACCGCGTCACCGGCCGCCTCGACAAATACGCAAAACAGGCCAGGGTCGTCCACCTCGACATCGACCCGGCCGAGATCGATAAGAACGTAAAGACGACCGTACCCGTCTGGGGCGATTGCAAAGAGACCCTGCCCCTGCTCACGGAACTCGTCCATGAAAAGACCCATCCCGAATGGCTCCAACGCTTCAAAGACTGTTACAGGCAGGAAGAAGAAGCCGTTATCAAAAACGAGCTGAATCCCACCGCCGGGGAAATGACCATGGGCGAAGTGATCAAGGTGCTCAACGAACTGACCGGCGGCAATGCAGTCATCGTAACCGATGTCGGCCAACACCAGATGGTCGCCAGCCGCTACGCCCGCTTCAACCAATCCCGTAGCAACGTCACCTCCGGCGGCCTCGGAACCATGGGCTTCGGCCTGCCCTCCGCTATCGGCGCAAAATATGGGGCGCCCGACCGAACGGTCGTCGCCATCATCGGTGACGGCGGCTTCCAGATGACCCTGCAGGAACTGGGTACGATCATGCAATACGGCGCAGAAGTGAAAATCCTCATCCTCAACAACCGCTTCCTCGGCATGGTCCGCCAATGGCAGGAACTCTTTAATGACAAACGGTATTCTTTCGTCGATATCACCAGCCCCGACTTCGTGGCCCTGGCAAAGGCCTATTACATAGAAGGCAACAGCATCAGCGATCGCAAAGACCTGAAGGCAGCCCTCAAAACCATGCTCGACCATAAGGGCTCATACCTCCTCGAAGTCTTCACCGGAAAGGAAAACAACGTCTTCCCGATGGTACCCCAGGGCTGCAGCGTAAGTGAGATCAGACTTAAATAATTAGCGAAAATGGCAACATTACAACACGATACAAACTGGAACCCAACTCTCTACGATGACAAGCATACCTTCGTCGCGAAGTACGGAGAAGATGTGGTCCAGCTGCTCGCCCCGCAAAACGGGGAACGCGTCCTCGACATCGGCTGCGGCACCGGCTATCTGACCAATCTCATCGCCCAGGCCGGCGCCCGCGTCATCGGCATCGACAACTCCGATTCCATGATCCAACGCGCCCAGGCCGTCTATCCCGACCTCGATCTCCGGGTGATGTCCGCCACCGACTTCCACTTCGACACCCCCTTCGACGCCGTCTTCTCCAACGCCGTCCTCCATTGGGTGCTCGAAAAAGAGGCCGCCGTCGATTGCATGGCGGAAGCCCTCCGCCCCGGCGGTCGGCTCGTCCTCGAAATGGGCGGAAAAGGAAACGTCGAAGAGATCGTCGTCGCTACCCGCAAGGTCCTCACCCGGCACGGCTACTACAGCAACGCATCCACCCAGCTCTGGTATTTCCCATCGATCAGCGAATACACGACCCTGCTGGAGAAAAAAGGATTCCGCGTTCGCTTCGCAGCTCACTTCGATCGTCCCACGGAACTCAAAGACACAGAGAACGGGATCAAGGAATTTATAAAAATGTTTGGGAACGCCTTCTTCGTCGATATCCCGGAAAGAGCCGTCGATCCTATCCTCACCGAGATACAGGAAGCCGTCCGACCTACCAATTACCGCAACGGCGCCTGGTACGGTAATTATAAAAGGCTGCGCATCGCAGCAGTAAAATTATAGTCATGAACAAGCAGGAATATACCATCACCGTCTACACCGAGAACCAGATCGGCCTCATCAACCGCATCGCCATCCTCTTCTCCCGCCGGAAGATCAACATCGAAAGCCTCAACACCTCCCCCTCGGAAGTGGACGGCATCCACCGCTTCACCATCGTCATCAACGAGACCGAAGAAGTGGTTCGCAAACTCTGCCGCCAGCTGGAAAAACAGGTGGAGATCCTCAAGGCCTATTACAACACCAACGAAGAAATTATCTGGCAGGAACTCGCCCTCTACAAGGTCTCCACCGACGAGATCGCCGAAAAAGTAAAGGTCGAACGCCTGCTCCGCGAATACGGCGCCCGCGCAGTAGTGATCCGTAAAGATTACACCGTCTTCGAGACCACCGGTCAGCGCGAAGAGATCGACCGGCTCATCACCGTCCTCGAACCCTACGGCCTCATTGAGTTTGTCCGCAGCGCCCGCGTCGCCATCATCAAGGAAAGCGCAGGCTTCCACGAAAAGCTGAAGGAATTCGAACTCACCAAACCCGGCGAAGAGGTCGTGGAAAATCAATACCTCAACGAACAGGACAAAGTATTCTCAATGTAGGACGGCCACGGGCCGGCCGGCCGAAGGCCACCGGACGGGCTGGAAGCCCGTCGTCCGAAGGCCACCGGACGGGCTGGAAGCCCGTCGTCCGAAGGACAAACATCAACGCTTCACAAACGCGGTTCCAACGGAACCGAACCAGGTCAAAAACAAACAACAAAATAAAAACCAAACATGGCAAAACTCAATTTCGGCGGCGTGGAAGAAAACGTGATCACCCGCGAAGAATTCCCTCTCGCCAAAGCACAGCAGACACTGAAGAATGAAGTGGTAGCCGTCATCGGCTACGGCGTACAGGGCCCCGGTCAGGCGCTGAATCAAAAAGATAACGGCATCAATGTCATAGTCGGTCAACGCAAGAACTCCAAAACCTGGGATAAAGCCGTCCGCGACGGCTTCGTCCCCGGCCAGACCCTCTTCGAGATCGAAGAAGCGCTCGAAAAAGGCACCATCATCTGCTACCTGCTCAGCGACGCCGCCCAGATCGCCCTGTGGCCTACCGTGAAAAAGCACCTCACCCCCGGCAAAGCCCTCTACTTCTCCCACGGATTCGGGATTACGTTCAATAATCAAACCGGCATCGTCCCTCCCAAAGACGTTGATGTATTCCTCGTCGCCCCCAAAGGATCCGGCACCTCCCTGCGCCGCATGTTCCTCCAGGGCCGCGGTCTCAACAGCAGCTACGCCATCTTCCAGGACGCCACCGGCAAAGCAAAAGATCGCGTTACCGCCCTCGGCATCGCCGTCGGTAGCGGCTATCTCTTCGAGACCGACTTCAAAAAGGAAGTATACAGCGATCTCACCGGCGAACGCGGAACCCTCATGGGCGCTATCCAGGGCATCTTCGCCGCACAATACGAAGTATTGCGCAAGAAAGGTCATACCCCTTCCGAAGCCTTTAACGAAACGGTAGAAGAGCTCACCCAATCCCTCATGCCCCTCGTCGCAGAAAATGGAATGGATTGGATGTACGCGAACTGTTCCACCACAGCCCAACGCGGCGCCCTCGACTGGTGGAAGAAATTCCGCGACGCCACCCTGCCCGTCTTCAACGAACTCTACGAGAGCGTAGCCGCCGGAAAAGAATCCCAACGCAGCATCGACTCCAACAGCCAGCCCGACTATCGCGAAAAGCTCGACGCCGAACTCAAAGAACTCCGCGAAAGCGAACTCTGGCAGGCCGGCAAAACAGTGCGCAGCCTCCGTCCCGAAAATCAACCCGCAAAATCAAGTAAGAGTGAAGCAGTCACAAACTAATACCGTCGCAGACCCCACCCCAGTCAAGGGGTGGGATCTCGATTTCCACGCAGCAGCCGAACGCCTCAAAAAGGTCGTTCATCATACGCCGCTGCAATACAACCATACCCTGTCAAAAAAGTACAACTGCCGCGTCTACCTCAAACGCGAAGACCTGCAGGTCGTCCGTAGCTACAAACTCCGCGGCGCGTATAATATGATGGTCAGCCTGCCAAAGGAACAGCTCGCCAATGGCGTCGTCTGCGCCAGCGCCGGCAACCACGCCCAGGGCTTCGCCTACTCCTGCAAAAAGCTCGGAGTAAAAGGCGTCGTATTCATGCCCATCATCACACCCCGGCAAAAGGTCACCCAGACAAAAATGTTCGGCGAAGAGAACATCGAGATCGTCCTCACAGGCGACACCTTCGACGACTGCAACCTCGCCGCACAACAATACACGCGCGAAAAAGGAATGACCTTCATCCCACCCTTCGAACACCCCCGGATCATCGAAGGCCAAAGCACCGTCGCCGTAGAGATCCTCGAAGACCTCCCACCCGGCGAAGAAGGCATCGACTACCTCTTCGTACCCGTCGGCGGCGGTGGACTCGCCTCCGGCACAGGCGCATGCTTCAAGACCTACTCTCCCAAAACCCAGGTCATCGGCCTCGAACCCGAAGGCGCCCCCTCCATGGTCGCAGCCTTCAAAGCCGGCCACCCCGTCACCGTCGAGAACATCGACCGCTTCGTCGACGGCGCCGCCGTCAAACGCGTCGGCGACCTCACCTACAGCATCTGCCACGAAGTCCTCGACGGAATGACCACCGTACCCGAAGGCCTCGTTTGCTCCACCATCCTGCAGCTCTATAATGAGAACGCTATCGTCGTCGAACCGGCCGGCGCCCTCAGCATCGCCGCCCTCGACCATCACGCCGACCTCATAAAAGGCAAGACCGTCGTCTGCATCGTCAGCGGTAGCAACAACGACATCGACCGCATGCAGGAGATAAAGGAAAGATCCCTTCAATACGAAGGCCTCAAACACTATTTCCTCGTCACCTTCGCCCAACGCCCCGGAGCACTCAAAGAATTCGTCAACCATGTCCTCGGACCAAACGACGACATCACCCGGTTCGAATACATGCAGAAACACAACAAAGAGACCGGCCCCGCCCTCGTCGGCATCGAACTGTCCGCCCGCGAAGACTACGAGACCCTCATCCATAACATGAAAAAATTTAACATCAATTACACCGAGCTGAACAAGGACAATACCCTGTTTAGTTATTTGGTCTAACAGCGCCGAAGGCGCGTGGACAACCCCACCAACCCTGTGGACAATTAAAACAAGAAAAATTAGCAGGATCGCGCATCAAATCAAATTTTTGCGTAATTTTAGCCAACTGATCATCGCGAATGCCATACGAAATTCTAAGGAAACAGTAATTTTTTTGAAAAATGTCTAATCTTGCTAGCAAAAATGATCAAAGAAGGATTATACTCTCCTGAATTTGAACGCGATGCGTGTGGCATTGGTTTTGTCGCAAATATCAAAAGCAACAAGTCCCACCAGATCGTCTCCGACGCGCTGACCATCCTCGAGAACATGGAACACCGGGGCGCCTGTGGATGTGAGAACAACACCGGCGACGGCGCCGGCATCATGATCCAGACTCCCCACGAGTTCTTCTTCGATGAATGCATCCGCCTCGGCATCCACCTCCCCGCCTATGGCAAATATGGCGTCGGGATGCTCTTCTTCCCCCGGGACATCCGCCTCAAGGAAGAATGCCGCGACATCTTCGCCCGTAGCGCCGAAAAACTGGGCCTCGAGATCCTCGGCTATCGCAAAGTTCCCGTCAACCCCGATGGCATCGGCCCGACAGCACTTAGCGTAGAACCGGAAATGGAACAGGTATTCATCGCCTGCCCCGACCACATCAAACAGCCCGACGACTTCGAACGGAAGCTGTTCCTGCTGCGCAACTACGCCAGCAACACCATCAACAACACGATAAAAAAGGACGCCATCGGCTTCTACGTGGCCTCACTTTCTTATAAGACCATTGTCTACAAAGGCCAGCTCACCAGCGGCCAGGTCCGGAACTATTTCCCCGACCTCAGCAACAAACGCGTCGTTTCCTCCTTTGGCCTTATCCACTCCCGTTTCGCGACCAACACCTTCCCCTCGTGGAAGCTCGCCCAACCCTTCCGATACATCGCCCACAACGGCGAGATCAACACCCTCCAGGGAAATCTTAACTGGTTCAAGACGAGCGCAAAGACCTTCACTACCCCCTATTTCACAAAGGAAGAGATGGACATGCTCCTCCCGATCATCTCGGAAGGTTCCTCCGATTCGGCCTGCCTCGATAACGTCATCGAACTGCTGACCCTCTGCGGCCGCAGCCTGCCCCATGTAATGATGATGCTCATCCCCGAAGCCTGGGATGGTAACGATCAGATGGATCCCGTAAAGAAAGCCTTCTACGAATTCCACGCCTCCATCATGGAACCCTGGGACGGCCCGGCCTCCATCTCCTTCACCGACGGCAAGATCATCGGCGCCACCCTCGACCGCAACGGCCTTCGCCCGTCCCGCTATTGCGTGACGACAGACGACCGCGTCATCATGGCCAGTGAAACCGGCGCCCTGCCCGTCGACCCGCGCCTCATCAAAGAGAAGGGTCGCCTGCAGCCCGGCAAGATGTTCGTCGTCGATCTCGAACAGGAAAAGATCATCAGCGACGACGACCTCAAAGCAACCATCTGCGCTCAAAAGCCCTACGCAGAGTGGCTGAACAAATACAAGATCCGCATGGAAGAGCTGCCCGAACCCCGGGTCCTCTTCACCCATCTCGAACACGACCAGATCTTCAAATACCAGAAAGCATTCGGATACTCCACGGAAGATCTCGATACCCTCATCGCCCCCATGTCCCTCGACGGCAAAGAACCCATTGGCTCCATGGGCACCGATGTCCCGCTGGCCGTTCTCAGCGATCAGCCCCAGCACCTCAGCAGCTATTTCAAACAGCTCTTCGCCCAGGTGACCAATCCGCCCATCGACCCGATCCGCGAACGCCTCGTCATGTCCCTCGCCAGCTTCGTCGGCGGTAACGCCAACCTGCTGGAAGAAGACCCCCTCGCCTGTCACAGCGTAGCACTCAAACATCCCGTCCTCAGCAATCATGAGCTGGAAAAGATCCGCTCCATCGACACCGGCATCTTCCAGGCAAAGACGCTCCAAACCTACTTCCGCGCCGACGGCAAACCCGGCTCCCTGCAAAAAGGCATCGATCGCCTCTGCCGCTACGCAGTCGACGCCGTGGAAGACGGCTTCGAAGTGCTCATCCTCACCGATCGGGCCATCGACTCCGACCACGCACCGATCCCCTCGCTGCTGGCCTGCTCCGCCGTCCACCACCACCTCATCCGCAAAGGCTATCGCGGTCAGGTAGGCATCATCGTGGAAGCCGGCGACGTCTGGGAAGTACACCATTTCGCCTGCCTCATCGGCTTCGGCGCCACCGCCATCAACCCCTACCTGGCCCTGTCCAGCATCCGGGATATGAAGCTCAGCGGCCGGCTCCAGACCGAACTCGACGCCGAACAGCTGAAAAAGAACTATACAAAAGCCGTCAACGAAGGACTCCTCAAAGTCTTCTCCAAGATGGGTATCTCCACACTCCAATCCTACCAGGGCGCCCAGATCTTCGAGATCATTGGACTAAATCGGAGCGTCGTAGACAAATACTTCACCGGCGCCACCTCCCGCATCGAAGGAATGGGCCTCGATGAAATAGCAAAAGAGGTTCTCGCAAAGCACTTCTTCGCCTTCAGCAGGAAAGACATCCCGGTCGAACGCCTGCCCGTAGGCGGTATCTATCAGTGGAAACGGAAAGGGGAATTCCACCTCTTCAATCCCACGACCATCCACCTGCTCCAGTATTCGACGCGGATGAACGATTACAACACATTCAAAAAATATTCGAAAGCCGTCAACGATCAAAGCGAGAAGGCCGCAACCCTGCGTTCCCTGATCACTTTCAAACGCAACAGGCCTTCGATCTCCATCGAGGAAGTGGAACCCGCCGAAGCGATCTACCGTCGCTTCGCCACCGGCGCCATGTCCTTCGGCTCCATCTCGCATGAAGCCCACTCGACCCTCGCCATCGCGATGAATCGCCTCGGCGGAAAAAGCAACACCGGCGAAGGCGGCGAAGACGAGCTCCGCTACGAGCCCCTGCCGAACGGCGACTCGATGCGCAGCGCCATCAAACAGGTAGCCTCCGCCCGCTTCGGGGTCACCAGCTACTACCTCACCATGGCCGACGAGCTCCAGATCAAAATGGCACAGGGCGCAAAACCCGGCGAAGGCGGCCAGCTACCCGGTCATAAAGTGGATGAATGGATCGGCAAGGTCCGCCACTCCACCCCCGGCGTCGGCCTCATCTCCCCGCCCCCGCACCACGACATCTATAGCATCGAAGACTTGGCACAGCTCATCTTCGATTTGAAGAACGCCAACCGCGCCGCCCGCATCAGCGTGAAGCTGGTCTCCAAGGCCGGCGTCGGCACCATCGCGGCAGGCGTCGCAAAAGCAAAGTCCGATGTCATACTCATCGCCGGACATGACGGTGGCACAGGCGCATCCCCGCTCAGCTCCATCCGCCACGCCGGCCTGCCCTGGGAACTCGGCCTCGCCGAATCCCACCAGACCCTGGTGAAGAACAAACTCCGCAGCCGCGTCGTCCTGCAGGCCGACGGCCAGATGAAGACCGGCCGCGACATCGCCATCGCCACCCTGCTCGGCGCCGAAGAATGGGGCCTCGCTACAACCGCCCTCGTCGTGGAAGGCTGTATCATGATGCGCAAATGCCATCTCAACACCTGCCCCGTCGGCGTAGCCACCCAGGACCCCGAACTCCGCAAACGCTTCACTGGCGACGCCGACCACGTGGTCAACTTCTTCAAATTCATCACCCAGGAACTCCGGGAGATCATGGCCGAGCTCGGCTTCCGCACCATCGATGAAATGGTCGGCCAGGTCGATAGCCTGCAGATCCGCGAGAACGTCAGCCACTGGAAATACGGCAAACTCGACCTTAGCCCGATCCTTTACAAGGAACCCGCAAGTCTCTACACCGGTCTGCACAAACAGGAAGAACAGGACCACGGCCTCGCCGATGTCCTTGACTGGAAACTGCTGGATGCGGCAAAACCCGCGCTCGATCACCGGCAAAAAGTGTTCGCCGAGTTCGCGATAAAGAATACCGACCGCACCGCCGGGACCATCCTCTCCAACGAGATCTCCAAACGCTATAAAGCCGAAGGTCTCCCCCAGGACACAGTCCACTTCAAGTTTACCGGCACCGCCGGCCAGAGCTTCGGCGCCTTCAACACAAAAGGCGTCACCCTGGAACTCGAAGGCGACGCGAACGACTACTTCGGCAAAGGCCTCTCAGGGGCAAGACTCATCGTCTACCCCAGCCAAAACGCCGGCTTCGTCCCCGAAGACAACAGCATCATCGGCAACGTCGCCTTCTATGGCGCCACCTCCGGTGAAGCCTTTATCCGCGGGAAAGCAGGCGAACGCTTCGCCGTCCGAAACTCGGGCGTAAAAGCCGTCGTCGAAGGAGTGGGAGATCACGGCTGTGAGTATATGACCGGCGGCCGCATCGTCATCCTCGGCAACACCGGCCGCAACTTCGCAGCCGGCATGAGCGGCGGCATCGCCTACGTCTACGACGTCCGGGGCGCCTTCGGCAAAAATGTCAACCGCGAGATGGTCGACCTCGATCCCGTTAGCGCCGATGATGCCACCGAGCTCAGGGACATGATCCAGCGGCACTATGCCTACACCGGCAGCACCGTCGCGAAATTTGTCCTCGACGACTTCGAAAATCAATTACAGCATTTTGTAAAGGTCTTCCCGACAGATTATAAAAAAGTACTATTGGAAAAAGAAGCCCGGCTACAGAGAACTACTCAAAGGTAATTCCAACGATTGAGAACGCGGAGTAGGCTCTCATGTGTGACTCAGCCACTCCGTTGTTCTCTGTAGCCTGGCACTCCAAAAATGATCAACTATGGGCAAACCCACAGGTTTCTTAGAATACAACCGCGAACTTCCTTCCAAACGCCCCGTCAGCGAACGTAAGGAAGACTACAATGAATTCGTCAACACGTATTCAAACCAACAACTGAACCATCAGGCCGCCCGCTGTATGAACTGCGGCATCCCCTTCTGTCACAGCGGCTGCCCCCTGGGCAACGTCATCCCCGAATTCAACGACGCCGTCTACCGCCAGCAATGGCAGGAAGCCTACGAGATCCTCACCTCCACCAATAACTTCCCCGAATTCACAGGCCGCATCTGCCCCGCACCCTGCGAAAGCGCCTGTGTCCTCGGCATCAACCAGCCCCCGGTGGCCATCGAGGAGATCGAACGCCATATCATCGAGATCGCCTTCGATAAAGGATTCGTAAAAGCCAATCACCCGACCCTGCGCACAGGCAAGAAGGTTGCCGTCGTCGGCTCCGGCCCCGCAGGACTCGCCGCAGCAGACCAATTGAACGCAGCCGGTCATACCGTCACTGTTTTCGAACGCGATGACCAGCCCGGCGGCCTCCTCCGCTACGGCATCCCCGACTTCAAACTCGAAAAATGGGTCGTCGCAAGACGCGTTAAGCTGATGGAAGAAGCCGGCATCGCCTTCAAATGCAATGCCGAAGTCGGCGCCAATATCAGCATCAACGACCTCTTGAGAGAATTCCACGCCATCGTACTCGCCGGCGGATCCACGGTCCCCCGCGACCTGCCCATCCCCGGCCGCCATCTCAAAGGCGTCCACTTCGCAATGGAATTCCTCAAGCAACAAAACAAACGCGTCAGCCATCTCCCCGTAGAAGGCGAGAACATCTTCGCAACCAATAAGAACGTCGTCGTCATCGGCGGCGGCGACACCGGCAGCGACTGCGTCGGCACCTCCAACCGCCATAAGGCAATGTCGGTGACCCAGTTCGAGCTCATGCCAAAACCACCGCACAGCCGCACCGCCCAGATGCCCTGGCCCACCTATCCCATGGTCCTCAAAACCTCCTCCTCCCACGAAGAAGGAGCCGACAGACACTGGGCCATCGCCACAAAGGAATTCATCGGCGATGCCAACGGCAACCTCAAGGCACTCAAAACAGTAAAGCTCGAATGGAAAACAAATGAGGACGGCAGGGCCGCCTTCACCGAAGTCCCCGGAAGCGAACAGGAACTCCCCTGCGAACTCGCCCTCCTCGCCATGGGCTTCGTCCACCCCCAGCACAAAGGCCTCCTCAAAGAACTTGACATCGAGCTCGACGAACGCGGTAACGTAAAGGCCTCCGAAAAGAATTATCAGACCAACATCGCCAAGATATTCACCGCCGGCGATATGCGCCGCGGCCAATCCCTCGTCGTCTGGGCCATCAGCGAAGGCCGCGAATGCGCCCGCAAAGTCGACGAATACCTCATCGGAGCCTCTCAATTGGAAAGGAAGGATGCCAGCCTCATCGCACTCTGATCAAAAAGACGACCTTCCTAAGCAAGCCTCCTCGCGATCTTCCCGATCGTCAGGCCCTGCACAAGGATAGAGAACAACACAACGATATAGGTGACGACAAGAAAAAGCTCCCCCTCCATCTCGATGGGAATAGACAGCGCAAGCGCAACAGAAATACCTCCCCGTAACCCTCCCCACGTTAATATTGGGATCGCATTCTTCTCGAACGTCGTCAGATACTTCAGGAACCCGATCGGCAAAAGCACCGAAAGATATCGCGCCAGCAATACGATAGGGATGCAGAGAAAACCCAGCACGATATACATCCGGTTATAAGGCAGCGCCAGCAGCTCCAGCCCCACCAGCAGGAACAGGATGGCATTCAGGAACTCATCCGTCATCTCCCAGAATTTATCGACATAGTCCCTCGTCGTATCGCTCATCACCTCCGCCCGGCTGATATTGCCCGTAATAAGCCCCGCGACAACCATCGCTATCGGCGCGCTGATATGCAGTTGGTCCGCCAGCAGGTTCCCTCCCATTACCAGCGCCAGCGTGAGCATCACCTCCACCTGGTAATGATCGATGCTCTTCAATAAATAGAAGCCGAAATATCCCAGCAGCCCGCCAAAAAGAAGCCCGCCCCCCGCCTCCTGCAGAAAAAGCCCCGTAATATGCCAGGCATCGAATTGGATCGGCCCCGGCGAGACGATCTCATAAATGGCGATAAAAAGCACCACCGCCACCCCGTCATTTAAAAGAGATTCTCCGCTGATCTTCGCCTCCAGCGTCGACGGAATATGCGCCTGCCGCAGGATACTCAACACGGCAATGGGATCCGTCGGCGAGATCAACGCCCCAAAAAGCAAACAGTACAAAAAGCCCAACGGAAAACCCAGCAACCGACAAAGCCCAAACAACAACACCCCCACCACGAACGTAGACAACACGGTCCCGATGGTCGCATACGTCAGGATCGACCATCGCTGCGAAAGGAACCTCCTTCCATGAACATGGATCGCCCCCGCAAAAAGCAGGAAAGGAAGCATGATCTTCATCACGATCGTATACAGATCGATGCTCTTGATCAACTTCGTGATCCCACCCACCAACGCCGGATCGATCCACCCCGCCACAAGCAGCGCCAGCGACAAAAGCAACGAGATCAACATGATCCCGATCGTCCCCGGAAGCCGGATAAAGCGATGATTGAGATAAGCAAAAAGCGCCGCCAGCACCGTCAGGATCGCAAACGCATTATAAAGGGTCACGCTGGTAAATTTGACCCAATATAGCCCTTCCGACCCAGAGATCCACCCCGTAACCACCACCCACCGGGCATCCGGCAAAAACATTCCCCGCCGCCCGCCGCCGCCCTCGCACCCCATTTCGGCAAACCCGCCACCCATTTTGACAACTCCCTCCCCGCAATAAGAGCCCTCGACGTTAACAAAACATAAAAATATTTATTATTTTTTAAAAAATATCAATATTTAAAAAGCCTACAATTTTAGTATATTATTTATAAATAACTATACATCATATATTTATATGACCATAGTCGTACTAAAAAATACATATTACAATTCATTTTATATATTTTTATTTCTATAAGTTAATTCAATAATTCATATTTTGGCAACAAGATCATTAATTACAAATATTTATAATGTGATTTCGCGATTGCTGTTGCTATAAGGTTCCGGTAGCAAGACCCGGGACTTGAAGCGACTTTGCCCTTTTTTGTCCATCCTGTGGAGAATCCATTTTTTCATCACCAAAACTAGCAACCATGCAAAAACACATATGTAATATCATCATATTTATTGGTCTCGCCCTTGATGGATTCGCTCAAAGCACAGACACGGTCAAAAAAACGCCGCCCGCATTGGCCATCACCGGCTCGGCCGACGTTTACTACCGCTACGATTTCGCCCGCATAAACAACAACCTCACCAGTTTCACCAATTCTCACGATCAATTCACCCTGGGAATGGCTTCCGTGAAGTTCGAATATAAGACAACCAAACTGGACATGGTCGCCGACCTCGGCTTCGGCCCCAGGGCCCGTGAGTTCGACTATGCCGACGCCGGCAAAGGCATCGACCAGGCCATCAAACAATTATATATAAGCTACTCCCCGGCCCCCTGGATCAAGTTTACCGGCGGCTCCTGGGCCACCCACGTCGGCTACGAAGTACTGGATGCCTTTGCCAACCGCAACTACAGCATGTCCTACATGTTCACCAACGGTCCGTTCTCCCACACTGGCCTCAGGGCGGACCTCACCTTTGGCAAAAGCGGGTTTATGATCGGCGTAGCTAACCCCACAGATTACCGGACGATTCCCGCGGGCGGCCAGCAAAACAAAAATCTGATCGCCCAATATAGCTATGCGCCGAATGATAATCTCAAGCTCTTCCTCAACTACGTCGGCGGACGCGATGTAGCCGACAATAAGATCCATCAATATGACCTTGTGGCAAATATCAAAGCCAGCAATATTTTCAGTTTGGGGGTCAACGGCACCGTCAATAAATCAAGTCTTTCCGAAGAGGATCACTCCGTTTCGAGAACCTGGTGGGGCTCCGCGGTTTACCTGAACCTCGATCCGGCAAGCTGGTGCGGTCTGACCCTGCGCGGCGAGTATTTCAGTGATAAGGACGGCGTGAAGTTGCCTGCCCCCTCTAAAATATTCGCGACGACCCTGTCAGCCAACTTCAAAGTGGACGGATTCATATTCATCCCGGAATTCCGGATCGACCATGCCAGTGAAGAGATATTTTCCAAACATGACGGCACATCCACCAAAACCTCCGGCAGCTTTATCCTCGCAGCAATATATTCTTTTTGACCTGCCCAATTAACTAAATTAAATCAGCACCAACTATTCTTTCAAAATCAAAAACACCTAAGCAAATGGGATTAAAAGTCATGCCGAAATTCAACATTCCTTCCTGCCTTCTTCGTGCAGCCGCGCTGGGTATGTTCCTCATCTTCCTGATTCCTTCCGTATCCATGGCCCAGGACCCGGCGGGAACGAACACCGGTTCTATCAAGGACCTTAGCATCGATACCCTGGCAGCCACGAAGGACACCGTTCTCAACAAAATGCTCGCCACGGTAAATACCGTCGGCAATGCAAGCGGCCACAATAAGATCGCGATCAACATCATGTGGACCCTGATAACCGGCTTCCTCGTCATGTTCATGCAGGCCGGTTTTGCAATGGTGGAAACAGGCTTTACACAAAAGAAAAACGTCGCCCATACCATGGCGATGAACTTCCTTGTCTATGCCATCGGTGTCGTTGGATTCTGGATATGCGGTTTTGCATTCATGTTTGGCGGAGCTCTCAACGTAGCTAGCCTGGGAGGAGCCGCGGGCGTCGCCAGTTCCGAATTCACCGTTCATCTTTTCGGACACGATTTCGGACTCTGGGGGAAAGCCGGCTACTTCCTCAACAGCAATGTTTATGACGTAGGCATTTTCACTCTTTTCCTGTTCCAATTGGTTTTCATGGATACTACGGCTACCATACCGACTGGGTCCATGGCGGAAAGATGGAAATTCAAATCTTTCGTTGTCTATGGATTCTTCATCTCCATGTTCGTCTATCCCATCTTCGGTAACTGGGTCTGGGGGGGCGGCTGGCTCGCACAGTTGGGTACCAACTTCGGTCTGGGTCACGGACACGTGGACTTCGCCGGTTCCTCCGTCGTACATGAAGTAGGCGGCGTGGCCGCCCTCGCCGGCGCGATAGTCATCGGCCCCCGCATCGGGAAATACGGGAAAGATGGCAGCGTAAATACCATCCCCGGCCATAATATACCCATGGCGATCATCGGCACCTTCATTCTGGCATTCGGATGGTTCGGTTTCAACCCCGGCTCTACGCTGGCAGGCACCGACCTTCGTATAAGCGTCGTCGCCGTCAATACGATGCTGGCCAGCGCAAGCGGAGCCCTGGCAGCAATGGCATACGTCTGGAGCAAATACGGTAAGCCCGATCCCGGCATGCTCGCTAATGGAATGCTCGCAGGACTCGTAGCTATCACCGCCCCATGCGCCTTTGTAAATGCCACCAGCGCAATTATCATCGGCGCCATAGCAGGTATATTGGTTGTAATTGTCTATAATTTCCTCGACCGGAAATTGAAAATAGACGATCCCGTTGGAGCTTTCGCCGTTCATGGAGCAAACGGCTTTTGGGGTGTGCTCTCCCTGGGATTGTTTGCGGACGGAAAATATGGCGACGGATGGAACGGCGTCCCTGGCACCGTAAAAGGCCTTTTCTATGGCGATGCCAAACAATTCCTCGCTGAATTGATCGGCGGCCTGGTCTGCTTCGTCTTCGTCTTCGCGGTTATGTATGGCTTCTTTAAAATCATCAAGAGCACAAAGATCGGCCTGCGTGTTCCCGAGGCAGAAGAAGTCGCCGGCCTGGATATTCCGGAAATGGGAGTCCATGGCTATGTCGATTAACCCAATGGCAAAATTGAGAAAGGCGATAAAATTCTTATCGCCTTTCTTTCAATTAATTAGTAAATATTAAATTACAAAATATATGTATATATTTTACTCATATCGCCGAAATATTGTTCTATTCCCTCCATTTTCAGTAATTTTAAGAGAAAGGTAAGAATAAACATATATAATTTTTATTTCTAAATTGACTGACCATGGCACTTCTTACTGCACAATCCAAATCACACCGCCACCCGATCATGACCCCCCTCCGGGATTTTCTCAACGACAGCCGCTCAACCGGCGTCCTCCTGATCGGTTGCACCCTGGTCTCGTTGGTCATCGCCAATTCCACCGGCAGCGGATGGTACACCAACGGATGGAAAGCAGCATTGCCAGGCCATGACACACTCCACCTCCCTTCCTCTCCCATCGAATGGGTCAATAATTTCCTGATGGCCTTTTTCTTTCTCCTGGCCGGTATGGAAATAAAAAGAGAATTACTCAACGGCGAACTTTCCTCTTTCAAAAAAGCCATCCTCCCCTTCGGCGCCGCCTTCGGCGGCATGCTCTTCCCCGCATTGATCTACACCGCATTTAACCTCCATACCCAACACGCACACGGCTGGGGAATACCAACTGCTACGGATATCGCCTTTTCCGTAGGGATCGCTTCCCTGCTCGGCAAACGTTTCCCCGTGGGTTTGAAAATACTTCTGCTCGCGCTTGCCATCATTGACGATCTCGGAGCCATCATCGTCATCGCTTTGTTCTACGGCGGACACGTTCATCCAATATGGCTCGCCATCGCCGGCCTTATCTACGGCGCCCTCCTCCTTTGCAACTTTCTAAAAGTGAAATTCGGTCTCCTGCAGATCATCCTCGGCCTGGCCCTTTGGTATGGGCTCCTGCAATCGGGTGTCGAAGCCACCATCAGCGGCGTACTCTTCGCTTTCGCCATGCCGGTGAAACACCTGGCCCTCATCGAAAAATTTATCCATAAACCCGTCAACTTCTTTATACTACCCCTCTTTGCACTGGCTAACACCGCCATCCTCCTCCCCGCGGGCATGATCCAATCCCTTGGCACCACCGTTGGCATAGGCATCATCTGCGGTTTGGTCATCGGCAAACCCCTGGGTATCTTCCTCGTAAGCCGCCTCATGGTCGCCTGTAACATCGCCCACCTGCCTTCCAACACGCAATGGAACCAGCTTTTTGGCATGGGCACCCTGGCCGGCATCGGCTTCACCATGTCCATTTTCACGACCATGCTCGCATTTGGCGAAGGAGAATTCAGTAATATCTCGAAGATCTCGATCCTGGCGAGCGTCCTATGCTCCCTCGTAGTAAGTCTTGTTTACTTCCGGGTGATCGGCGGCAAGCGCGTAACAGTAGCCCTGCCCATCACTCAACCCGAGCCCCAGGCAGATATAAACCTGACGGCAGCCTGACCCCGCCATCAGCGTCCGATTCTATTCCTGAAGGCTTTGATTATATAAGTATTTTATCTTATACATTTTGAGATAACGGTCATACTCCAGCAACTGCTTGTCCGATCGGAATGTCTGCTCCAGCGCATACCGGAACTTTGCATTCGACGCAAAAACATCCTCGAGATTTGCCCTTGTCAATTCCCGCAAAGGCCCCTGGGAATCTATACTAAAGTAAAATACAGTCTCCGGACGCGCTATCTTCTCGCCTTGCACCAGCTTTCTCTTGCTATAGATGAAAAACCCTGACGAATCTACAACCTGATACTTCTCCTTTCCTACCATCCGGTAATTCATGACCGCCGACGCCGGAACCTGCTGCATTGCAATGGCAAGCAGGATACCCGCTTTCAACACTACTGCGTTTAACATAATTGTATTTATTTTTAATCCTTATTCCAACTCCTATTCTTCGATCTTACCTATCGGGGCAAACTACAACCTGAATAAGATGGCCAGGATAACCCTGTCCTCCGACTTCACCAGGTCAGGCCTCCAATCCGGCGGCAACGGCGTCGTCGTATACCCATTCGGAGACGTTACCCCGCCCCGTCCCGCGAAATACGGCACGCTCGCATGCCGGTGTACATATTCCAACCGGACAGCAATACTTTGGTTCGGCATCCAGTCAAAATTGGTCGAGCAATCCCATCCCTTGAATTGATCTCCCGGATTAGCGCTGAACGGAAACTTCCCCTCCGTCTGCGTAGGATTGTTGGGATCGGGCAGCGGACTCGCCTGCCCCGTAGGATACAGCACAAGATAACGGCCGGGATTGGTCATCACACCACCCCCGACGGTCCAGGCAAATTTATTTTTGCCAAACCATATCCGATTATACACCATGGCGCTCAAAAAATATTGCGCAGGACCCTGAGCAGCATCGCCATCCTTGAACCCGTTCACTCCACCCCCCTTTTCAAACCCAAGATCGCCCGTCACCGAAAAGGCCATCCTGCTGATCCCCTTCGACCCGGGATTATTATAATACCTCACCAGTGCGCTGTTGTCCGAATGAAACCTTTTTCTATTCGGAATACCGGCCGCATCCTTGCCATAATAATTATTGGTCAGGATCTTGAAGCTGCTGGTCGGATTCCAGGTGACATTGGCCCCCAAACCAGGCATCGAGTTGAACTTGCCATAGCTCTGCCAACCGTTGATGATCCACGGTTCTATCTTCAAATGCTTGGTCGGAAAGATCTGGATTCGCACCCCATTGAAAAACCACGGCGTATTATCCGACGTAAAGGATGCCTGGTATTCCCAGTTCTCCACCTGGTAATAGGAATTAAGCCCGATATAAGAGAGGAATAGGCCCGCATCCACATTGATGCCATACCATTTGTCGAAATGGTAGCCGGCATACGCCTCGCTCAAATAACGATAGACATCGGCCAATTTATATTGCCCCCGGTAAGGACTCAGATCGTTTCTCGGAATGACCTGCGACCGCGTGCCCAATTGCAAAGATACCTTGGCCCTTGCATGATCATAGTTGAACTCGCCCCCAAGTATGAGATGCGAAAGCTGTATCTCATTGTCCCTGGCCAACGCCGTGGAGCCAACCACCGTATTATCGATCGGATTCCTGAACGAATAGGTATAATTGAGGTCCACCATCAGGCTCGGAGTGAAATACTTGCCCGCAAAAGGGAGCGAATCCCTTCGGTCGCTACCATTTTGCCAGTTGGTTTCGATATCATCAAATGGGATCTTGGCAGGTGCCTGAACCGCCGTTGTACCAACGCCTTCCGCCACTCCCTTATCCAATAAGCCCGGATTCTTTCTCAACGAATCCAATATCTCTTTCTTGATCTGATCGATAATAGCCTGCCTGTTTGCCGGCACATCGCCTTGCGCATAAATGTTGACAGTAGTAAGAACCGTCAGAACGATTCCAAATAGGTGTTTCTTCATGGTAAAAATCTTTGTTACGATCCCGTTTGCCAATCATATACCAATTCCACACTTATCCCCTGAAACCCGCTGATACACTACGTTTTCCCGAAGCCCCCGGTTCTCTCGCCCCCCGACAATAATTTCCATTTCGGAAACTTTACTTTCCATTTCGGCAAATTGCCGCGATTTAAACAACATCGCCGTACAAAGACACTTCGTCCGCCCGGTACTCTGCAAGATCCCAAAATTCACACACTGCTTACACTGCTCCCAAAACCGTTCGTCCTTCGTGATTTGGTCGTACGTCACCGGTTCGAAACCAAGCCGGTGATTCATCTTCATCACGGGCGCGCCCGTCGTTATACTGAACACCGAAGACGCAGGATACCGCTCACGCGAAAGCGCAAACACCCGCTCCTTGATAGCCCGGGCAACCCCAGCTCCGCGATACCCAGGATTCACGATCAGTCCACTGTTGGACACAAACCCGCCATCCCACGTCTCTATATAGGAAAATCCGGCCCAGTCTCCATCCGCCGTAACAGCGATCACCGCCTTCCCCTCATAGATCTTCCTGCACAGCGACTGCGGAGTCCTCCTCGCTATACCCGTCCCCCTGGTCCGGGCACTACGCTCCATCTCTTCCAGTATCGGATATACATACTTGACATCGGCGGGCACGGCAATCCTAATGTCGAATGACCCACCTTCGGGTTCTTCTTTCATTTTCAATTCAATTTGCCCGAGAAGGCCAAACGTCGTTCCGCTTCGCACAAACAATTGAAAATCAGCACAACAACCCAAATCACAGCCCCTTGCCACCCTCCTATTTTGAAAAGCCTTTTCATTCCGGTAGGCGCCGATCCTCCCAAAACGCCCATTTCCCGCTTAAAACCGGTTTGGCATCTCCTTTGGCAGCTGATAGCCATAATCGTAATCACTATGCTCAATCAACAACAGATCCCGGCCCTCATCGCCCGCCAGTTGCCCCAGGTACAACACGACCTCTGCCTGGCAGGCACAATGCCCTCCGTCTATCAGTCCATCCAGGTACTGACAGACTACACAAAACGGATGGCCCTCGAACACGATTTTAATATGGTGGGAAAATGCATGACCCTCATCGGGAAATTCTACGAAAAAGGCAATACCATCGTCCGGAATGCCGTGGAGAACATCTTCGTCTATTCTTTTTCTTCCCTGATGTGCAATTGCAACTGTGTGGAATGGCGGATGGTTCAATCCTACATGCCCTCCCGCCTCTACTCCGTCTTCGTCGAACAGGTGCTGCGCTCGAAATGTTGACTATGCCGAATTCCTGGCAGCATTGATGATCCCAAAACTACTCCGCATGATCAATCTCTCGTAAACCTCCTTCAATGGCGATGCCGCCCCACTCTTCTCCAACGCCTGGAACTTCGTCAACGCATATTGCTGGATCGTACTCAACGGCAACACGATCCGCTCCCGCATCTGGATCGACAGCTGCTCCACCGGGTAGTCGGCCATCAGCTCATTCTTCCCCGACAGCTTGAAAATGTATTTCTGCGTCAGCTCGAACTCCTGGTAGATCAGCGACCAGATCTCCCCATAAACGGGATGCGCGGAAAAATGCTCGGTCAGCGGAAAGAAACACTTCTTCATCGCCATCTCGCAATTGTCCAGCAAAGTCTTGAAGAAAGGCGAATTGACATAAAGCCGCTTCACCGCCGCCCATTTCCCCTGCTTGTCGATCCATTGCAAAGCCGTCCCGACCCCATAATATCCCGTTACATTCTGCTTCAGCTGGCTCCACGAACCGACGAACGGGATCGCGCGGAGATCCTTCAGCTCCAGCCGCCCGCTGCTCTTCCGCTTGGTAGGCCGGCTGGCGATATTCGTTTCATTATAGAACCGCAGCGGGCTCACCTCGTTCAGATAGGCCAGGAAATGCGGATGCTCCTTTAGTTTCGTATAGGCCTTATAGCTCTCCACCGACAACGAATGCAGCAGCTCCTCTTCGTCGGCCTGCAACGTCACCTCTTTCGAAGAGAAAAGATCGTTCGAGATACCCGCATGCAGCAGCTGCTCGATATTGTACTGCGCCGTATCCACCGTTCCGAAATTGCTGCTCACGGTCTGCCCCTGGATCGTCAGCTGGATCTGTTTGTTGGCGATATTCTTTCCCATCGACGCATAGAACTTGTGCGTCTTCCCGCCGCCCCGCGCAGGAGGCCCCCCCCGACCATCGAAAAACACGACATCGATAGCATACTCCTTCGAAATAGCCGTCAGCTCCTCCTTGGCCTTATAGATCGCCCAATTGGCCATCAGGTATCCGCCATCCTTGGTGCCATCGGAAAAACCCAGCATGATCGTCTGCGTCTCGCCGCGAAGCTTCAAATGCTCCCGGTAATGCGGGTTCTCATACAATGTCTTCATCACCGCAGCCGCATCCCGCAGATCATCCACCGTCTCGAATAACGGTATGATATCCACCGTCAGATCCTTCTTCGACCATCCACACAACAGGAACAACCCCATCACCTCCAGCACATTCGATGCAGTACTGCACTGACTGATGATATACCGGCTGCAGCCGTCCTCTCCATTCCCACGTTGAATGGTGCGCACCGCCGCGATGGAATCCAGCGTATCCCGGATCAACGGGTCGTCATACAGCTCCGGATTCACCGTACCGCTCAACTCCGTCAACAACTCCACTTTTCTCGCATCCGGCAACGACGCATAGTGCTCGGGAACCAACCGCTCCTTGGCCGCGATCGCCGCCAGCACGCTCGTATGCACCGAACTGTCCTGCCGGATATCCAGCGTGGCGAAATGCAACCCGAATACCTGCACCTTCCCGATCAGGTTGTCCACCATCCCAAGGAAAAGACTATTGTGCTGATAGATGATGATCTCCCGGATCTGTCCCAGCTGCTCCAGTATCTCGTCCTTCGTCAACTCCGTCTTCAGCCCGGGAATAAAGATGTTATTGTATAGTTTTTGCTCCAGTTCCGCGACCAGCACGTCCACCCCCTTGAAGGTCAGCCGGCGCTTCAGCCGCCGCACATCCAGATAATAACACTTGATGATCGCCCCTCTCAACGCTTCCGCCACCCGCAACGTCGTCTCCGCCTTGACAAAAGGATTGCCGTCCCGGTCTCCCCCGGGCCAGAAGCCCATCTTGATCACCGAATTGTTCTTATCCACCGCATGCGGGAACTGATCCTTCAGCGCCGAAATAATTCGCCCGCTCGCATGATAAAAAACATTCTCGAGATACCAGATGAGACTTATCGCCTCGTCATAAGGCGTCGGCTTCTGCTTTTTAAGAAAAGGCGTCTTCCCCAGCTGCTGCAGGTAGAGATTGATGTCCGCCGCATTATTCTCGATAACCGCCCGCGAAAGATCATTGATGATCCCCAGCACCGCCCCCGGATAGAACTGCGTCGGATGCGCCGTCAGCACCATCCGCACCGAATAATCCTTCAGCTTCTCCGTCAGCTCCTCCTCCTTATTGGTCTGGATCACCTCCGATAACAAATGCTTCAACGTCCCTGCCCCGCTCATATCGTTCACATGTTTGAACGCCGCATCTTCCAACGCATCGAAAAGCACGATCTGCCGTTCCACATATTGCACGAACCGGAACAACACATCCGCCTTCTCCCGCTCCCCCGCCAACGTCGTATGCTTCTGGAAGAACTCCTCCAGGATCTGCTCCGGGCTCTGCCGCTTCTTATACCCATCCTCGCAGATCGTCAGCAACAACGAAAGCAGGATCCCCGTTTTCTCGATCCGATGAAAAGGCAGTGACGTGAAAAGACTGTTGTATAATTGGAATTTGATGCCCACCAGGTTCTTGAATTGCTGCAACCCCTGGGATGGTTGATAATTCATATAGTGAATTTAATACCGTTCAAAAAACGCTGCCGTCTCGCAGTAATCATTCAAAACAATCGCAAAATTATCTAATTTTAACTAAGAAACGGGCAATTTTTTGTTTTTGCATTCATTTCTCCCTACCTTAGCGTCCGTGATCATCGGTCATCCCCATATCATCTCCCCTCTCACAGTTGTTGAAATTACAACTATTATCTCCATTACAACCCGTTAAGGGTTGTCAATTTCCATATCACCCCCGGGGATCTTCTTCCTTTCAATTACAAAACATAACTATTGTATGCAGGTTCTAAAATTCGGTGGCTCCTCCGTAGCAAACGCCGAAAACATAAATAAAGTAATAGCGTTAGTCAGCCAGGCATTGGTAAAACATCGTACCCTTCTCGTCGTATCGGCACTGGGCGGCATCACCGACATGCTCATCCACGCCGCACAGGCCGCGGCAATCGGCGACGAATCGTATAAAGAAAAGCTTCAGCACATCGAACACCGCCACCTCGAGACCGTTCGCGCCCTCCTGCCCCTCACCGGTCAGAGTGCCGTCCTCAGTGCGGTAAAGACCCGCTGTAACGAGATCGAAGATATCTGCAGCGGGGTATTCCTCCTCGGCGAGCTCTCGGCCCGCACCCAGGATAAGATCGTCAGCTATGGCGAACTCCTCTCCTCCTTCATCATCTCCGCCCGGTTCGAATCCCTCGGCGTCGCCAACACCTGGAAAGACTCCCGCGAATTGATCCGCACCGACTCCCATTTCGGTCACGCAACCGTCGATTTCACAAAGACCAATGCGCTGATCCTGCAATACACGCTGGACAACCCCGCCGTCAACCTCTTCGTCTTCCCCGGCTTCGTCGCCGCCGACGACAACAATTCCACTACTACCCTCGGCCGCGGCGGCTCGGATTACACCGCGGCGATCCTCGCGGCAGCCGTCGACGCCCAAACCCTCGAGATCTGGACGGATGTCTCCGGTATGATGACGGCCGACCCACGCCTCGTCACCAATCCCCGCCCGATCCCATACATCTCCTACCAGGAAGCCATGGAGCTCTCCCATTTCGGCGCCAAGGTCATCTATCCCCCTACCATCCAGCCAGTGATGAAGAAAGGCATCCCCGTTTGGATAAAAAATACCTTCAGCCCCACCGATCCCGGCACGGTCATCGAATTCGAAGCCGCACGCAACGGCGGCGGTAGCATCCGCGGCATCTCCAGTATCCCCCGTATCGCCCTGCTCAGCCTCGAAGGCAGCGGCATGGTCGGCATCCCCGGCTTCTCCAAACGCCTCTTCGAAGCCCTCTCGGACAAGCAGATCAATGTCATCCTCATCACCCAGGGGTCCTCGGAGCACAGCATCTGCGTCGGCATCGACGAAGCCAACGCCGGCGCCGCCAAAGCAGCCGTCGACAACGCATTTAACCAGGAGATCAGCACCGGAACGGTCGAACCCCTCATCATCGAAACCGGCCTGGCCATCGTCGCCCTCGTCGGCGATCATATGAAAAGCCACCCCGGCGTCAGCGGCAAGATGTTCGGCGCCCTCGGCCGCAACGGGATCAACGTCCGCGCCATCGCCCAGGGTAGCTCCGAACGGAACATCTCCGCGGTCATCGCCGCCGCCGATGTCCGAAAAGGCGTCAACGTCCTCCACGAAGAATTCTTCGAAACCTCCTATAAACAACTGAATCTCTTCATCACAGGCACGGGCAACGTCGGCCGCCGCCTCATCGCCCAGCTGCTGCAACAACAGAACTACCTGCTCGAGCACCTCCGCATCCAGGTCCGCATCGTCGGCATGGCCAACAGCCGCAAAATGATCTTCAACAACGAAGGAATCGACCTGCGAAACTGGCAGGAAGCGCTCGACAAAGGTCAGCCGATGCAGCTCGACGAATACATCACGGGCATCACCGAACGCAATCTCCGCAACGCCGTCTTCGTCGACGTCACCGCCAACAACGAAGTCGCTACGCGCTATGCGGCGCTGCTCCAGAAAAGCATCTCCGTCGTCGCCTGCAACAAGATCGCCTGCTCCTCGGAATACAAGAACTATCGCCGCCTCAAAGACCTCGCCCGCGAATTCAACGCCCGCTTCCTCTTCGAGACCAACGTCGGCGCCGGCCTGCCCGTCATCGGAACCCTCAACGACCTGATGCGCAGCGGCGACAAGGTCCGGCGCATCCAGGCGGTCCTCAGCGGCACCCTCAACTTCGTCTTCAACAATTACGATGGCAAAAAGCCCTTCTCCGAAGTCGTCCGCCAGGCTCAGGACGAAGGCTATACCGAACCCGATCCCCGCCTCGATCTCAGCGGCACCGACGTCATGCGCAAGATCATGATCCTCGCCCGCGAATCCGGCGAAAAGACCGAAATGGAAGACATCGCCAACAACTCCTTCATGCCCGCCTCCTGCATGCAGGGCAGCGTGGATGACTTCTACAAGGCCATGAAAACCGAAGAAGCCCATTTCAAGGCGCTCTTCCAGGCCGCGGAAAAAGAAGGGAAGAAGCTGAAATTCGTCGCCCAGTTCGACCAGGGCAAGGCCTCCGTCGGTCTCCGGCACATCGGACCCGAGCACGATCTATACCATCTGTACGGCAAGGACAACGTCGTCCTCTTCTACACCGACCGGTACCCCGAACAACCCCTCGTCGTAAAAGGCGCCGGCGCCGGCGCCGACGTCACCGCTTCAGGCGTCTTCGCCGACGTCTTACGCGTCATCAACTCATAACAATGAAGAAGAAAGTCACTGTACATACCCCAGGCACCGTCGCCAACCTCGTCTGCGGCTTCGATATCCTCGGCCTCTGCCTGGACAATCCCTGCGATATCATGGAGGTCAGCCTATGCGACGAACCCGGAGTCACCGTCAGCAGCAAAGACGGCTTCTCACTCCCCACCGATCCCGCAAAGAACACCGCCGGCGCGCCCCTTATCGAAATGCTCGCCGAACTCGGCCAACCCATCGGCTTCGAAGTCACCATCACCAAACAGATAAAACCCGGCAGCGGCATCGGCAGCAGCGCCGCAAGCGCCGCAGGCGCCGTAGTCGCGGCAAACCACCTCCTCGGCAGCCCGTACTCAAAAGAAGATCTCGTAAGATTCGCCCTCTTCGGCGAAAAAGTAGCCTCCGGCGTAAAGCACGCCGACAACGTCGCCCCCTGTATCTACGGCGGCATCACGCTCATCCGTTCCATCTTTCCCCTCGATATCGTCACGATCCCCGCACCGGCCCTCCATGTCACGGCCGTCCATCCCCTTATCGAAGTCCGAACCTCCGACGCCCGCCAGATCCTGCGCAAGCAGGTCCTGCTGAAAGATGCGATCCGCCAATGGGGCAACATCGCCGGATTGGTGGCCGGCTTCATGAAGAATGACTACGATCTCATCGGCCGCAGCCTCGAAGACGTCATCATCGAACCCGTTCGCAGCATGCTCATCCCCGGCTTCGACGAGGTAAAAGAAAAATGCAAGTCCGCAGGCGCCCTCGGCGGCGGCATCTCTGGATCGGGCCCCTCCATCTTCATGCTGAGCAAAGACAAACCCACCGCCCTGGCCGTCGAAAAGACCATGCAGGAGATCTATACCCGCATCGGCCTCGACCACCACACCTACGTCACCACCATCAACCAACAAGGAGTAAAGATCATATGAACTACTATAGCCTCAACAGCCCCGGCACATACGTCGATTTCAAAGAAGCCACCATCCGCGGCCAGGCCCCGGATAAAGGCCTCTATTTCCCCCAAACCATCCCTACCCTCCCAACCGAACTCTTAAAAAACATAGACACCCTCTCCCGCGAAGAGATCGCCTTTCAGGTCATCCGCCCCTACACCGGCGATACCCTCCCCGGGAACGAACTCCGCCGCATCGTCCGCGAAACCATCGCCTTCGAATTTCCCCTCGCAAATGTCTCCCCGGATATTCAGTCATTAGAACTCTTCCACGGCCCCACCCTCGCCTTCAAAGACGTCGGTGCCCGATTCATGAGCCGCTGCCTCGGCTACTTCGTCCGCGATAACAAACGCCCCGTCACCGTCCTCGTCGCCACCTCCGGCGACACCGGCGGCGCCGTCGCCAGCGGCTTCTATGGCGTGGAAGGCATCCGCGTCGTCATCTTGTACCCGTCAAAAAAAGTCAGCAGCGTCCAGGAACTCCAGCTCACCACCCTCGGCAAGAACATCACCGCCCTCGAAGTGGAAGGCAGCTTCGACGACTGCCAACAGATGGTAAAACAAGCCTTCGCCGACACCAGCCTCCGGCAACAGCTCTTTCTTACCTCCGCCAACTCTATCAACGTCGCCCGCTGGCTACCCCAGCAGTTCTATTATTTCTTCGCCTGGCAACAATGGACGGACAAGACCAACCCTCCCGTCATCTGCGTCCCAAGCGGCAACTTCGGGAACATCTGCGCCGGCCTGCTCGCCCATCAATCCGGCCTCCCCGCAACCCATTTCATCGCAGCCACAAACGCCAACGACGTCATCCCCAACTTCCTCCGGACGGGCCAATTCAAAACACAACCCGCAAAGGCCACCCTCTCCAACGCCATGGACGTCGCCAACCCCAGCAACTTCGTCCGGATTCTGGAGATTTTCCAAAAACAGGTCCCCAGTCTCAAACAAACGCTCTCTGCCGTGAGCATCACCGACGAAGAGACCATCATGGCCATCCGCAGATTGCATAACGATCATCACTATCTCGCCGATCCGCACGGCGCCATTGGCTGGCTCGCCCTGCAACGCTACCTCGACAAACACCCGGGCGCAAAAGGCTATTTTCTCGAGACCGCCCACCCCGTAAAATTCTACGATACGGTAGAACCCATCATCCAACAGAATATCCCCTTACCCGCCTCCGTGCAATCCCTCTTAGACAAGCAAAAACACAGCAAAAAAATCACCGCACAATACACTAATTTGAAGGATTTTCTGTTATCTTAGGACGGATCATCCGTCCTATCATGAAAAGCCTCTTCCCCCTCTTCCTGGCCGGCCTCCTCGGGCTAATATCCCTACGCACCATCGCCCAGCCGATCTGCGGCTTCGATCGCGCCCACGCCAGGCAAATGAGCGAAGATCCTGGGTATCGAAGAAACGTCGAAGCCGCAACCATCTCCATCCGCAACTATATCCGGCAACATCCCGAACTTCTCATTCGCCGCAACCAGCGCAAAACCATCACCGGCGGCAAGCCGCATGTACTGAGCAGCAGTTATGAAATACCCGTCGTCGTACACGTCATCCACACAGGGGGCGATATAGGGACGATCTACAATCCTACAGATGCCCAGATCACCGGCGCAATCGATTACCTGAACCAGGTATACAACGGCACATGGCCCGGCCTCGTAACCACGGGCCTTGGCGCAGGCGATCTCGGCATCCAGTTCGTCATCGCCCAACGCGATCCCAACTGCAATCCGACAAACGGGATCAATCGTATCGACGGCTCGTCGGTGGCCGGCTACGTATCGGGTGGAATCAATGTCCATACCACCCTCGGCACCAACGAGATCAATATCAAGAATCTTAGCCGCTGGGACAATACTCAGTATTACAACGTATGGATCGTAAACAAGATCGACGGCAATGACGGCACCAGCGGCCAATTCGTCGCCGGCTATGCATACCTTCCCGGGGCGCCCTCTACCATAGACGGCATAGTGATGCTGGCCACCCAGATGGTCGCAGGCCAGAAGACCCTGCCTCACGAAATAGGACACGCGTTCGGACTCTATCATCCCTTCCAGGGATCGACGGATGTAACTCAATGCCCCCCTGCCACCTACAACGACTGCACCCAGGACGGCGACCAGGTATGCGACACGGACCCGATCTCCGAAAACATCAACTCGACCACCGGAGTAGTCGACTTCACCTGCCGCTCAGGCGCCAATAGCTGCGCAGGAGGTAACCCGTATACCGCGGCAACGGAAAGCAACTTCATGAACTATACTAATTGCTTTACCTTGTTCACCCCCGGCCAGGCAGCCCGCTTGCAGGCGTTCGCCGCAAGTCCCTACCGTTCCAGCCTTACCACCTCCCTCGGTGGAACACCTCCCGATGCAGCCTGCGCTCCAAAGATCGACTTTCAACTGCAGGGCGACCGCCACACCGAAACCACGGCTGCAACCGCCGGCTGCCGCAGTTATAAGGATTATACTTACAATATGGTCATTGGTACCTATCCATCCGCAGCCGCGGTAGCCACCATCACCGTCAACAGCGGCGGCACCGCCACCCAGGGCATCGATTTTGATATTACCACCAACGGCAGCTTCTCCAGCCCTAGCCAACAGCTGACATTCCCCGCAGGATCCACGGCATCCCAACCCTTCACCATTCGCGTTTATGATGACGCCAGCCTCAACGGCGCCCGCTCTGCCGTCCTGGCCTTCTCCGTCAACAATGGCGGCGGTAACGCCATTGCAGGCGACGGACGCCCCACCTTCACCCTCACCATCGACGACAACGATATCGCCCCTTATGGCCCGACCACTGTCACCGCCTCCATCGGAACCAGCCAGGGCACGATCACAGGCCCATTCCAGGCCTCACAAACTCAAAACAAGTCCCAGATACTCTACTACGCAAGCGAACTCACCGCACAAGGCATCAAGGCCGGCAGCCTCTCCGCCATCGCCCTCGATATCGCCAAGAACAGCGGCGCTTCATTTTCCTACCAGGGTTTTACGATAAAGTTCGCGGCAACCACCCAAAGCTCGCTGTACAACGGCTCCACCGAATTTCCCATCAGCGAAGCATCTTTCACAACCGTCTACAGTGGCAACACAACGACGGTTAACGGGTGGAACAATTTCACTCTCACGACACCATTCAACTGGAACGGTACTTCCAACATCGTCGTCGAGCTCTGCTACAGCAATGCCATCACCTCCTCCGACGACAATGTCCAGGGCTATATCGACGGATCAGGGAATATTAACTATATATGGAATCCCATCTCCTGCGGTTCCAGCTACAGCATGATCAACTACTACGGTGGCGGAATAAAACCCATCATCCGCTTAACCGATGCAGACCCCGGAACCTTCATTCAAACCGCCCTCAACTCCTCCCAATCCCAATACCTCGGCCCCAATGCCGACGTCTACTTCTACGACGCTACCAACGGCCAATTGATGGCCCGCATCCAAAATCTCAGCAGCTTCGACTACGGCTGCACTCAGGTGGTCATCGACCGCGCAGGTACCACCGCCACCCAATTCTGGAATACCAACACCGCCAACTATCTCATGGATAAAACCTTCCATGTCATTCCCACGACCAATAACTCTTCGGGTAGCTACAACATCACACTCTACTATACACAAGCCGAGGTCCAGGGCTGGCAGACCGCTACAACCCAAACCCTCAGCGCCATCCAGCTCGTCAAAGTCCCCGGGCAGATATCCTCCGTCACTCCCGCCGCCCCCAACGCCGCCGGAACCCCAACCATCGTGACTCCCACCATCAGCGCCCTCGGTACCAACACGGGCCTGACCTATAATTTCACCAACGGCTTCTCCGGCTTCGGCGCCGGCGTCCCCAGCCTCACCGTCCTGCCCGTCACCCTGCTGGATTTCACGGGCCGCCTCAATAACAACGATGCCGTCCTCTCCTGGTCGACATCCGGGGAGCAAAACAGCGCCCGGTTCGAGGTCGACAGATCCTATGACGGCCAGCACTTCACGAAGATCGGCTACGTACCGGCCGCGGGCGCCAGCAGCACCCAAAAGGACTACACCTTCACCGATCCCTCGCTTGCCGCCGATAGCAACTACTACCAGCTGAAAGAGATCAGCCTCGACGGCCACGCCACCTATAGCAAGATCGTGCTCGTCCGCGATCCCCACGCAATACCCAGCTTCACCGTCCTGCCCAATCCGTTCACCACCAGCCTCGACATCGTGTTCGGCCACGTGCCGGATGGCCCCGTCAGGGTCCGCATCCTCGACATCACCGGGCGGTTGCTCTGGCAACGATCCGGCGTACAGTCCGATGGCAGCCGTGCCCACCTGGGCATCGATGGAGCTACCCTCGCCCCCGGCATCTATATCCTCGAGGTTCGCTCAACCACCGGTGTCGAGACCCAACGTATCCTCCACGAATAAAAAAAAGGCTATTTCCCAAACTCCACCAAAACCCTCGCAAACAAAAATCTCCCGTTGAACCCAAACTGATTCGGATTAAAAAGGAGCCGCCCGCGGTTGGAGGCGTCCCGCCCCGAATTATACCCTCCCGGCGCCTTGTTGGCCCCCTGTATCGGGTTGGCCCGCACGGCCTGCAGGCTGTTCCGCGGGTCGACAAACACCTTGTCCGGATAGACATCGAAAATATTATTACCCCCAACCGAAATACCGATCCCCCGCCGGACCCTGTACGACACCACCAGGTCCGTGGTGATCTTCGCGCCAAAGACCTGGTCCGTGCCCAGGGCGACATCGTTCAGAAAAGCTCCCGTGCCTTTGTTGACCAGCCCAGGGTCTACATTATTGAGAAATTGCACCTGGCCAAATCGCACCCCACGTCCAAGCAGATCCCAACGGCCTATCGAATACGTCATCACCAGGCTGATCTTGCTGTTCGGCTGCGCCGTTTCGATCCGGCCCCGCTGCTGGCGATCAAATAAGGTGGCGGCAAGATCATTCGAAGGATTAGCCGACGCATTCGTCGTACTGGGATTGTTCTTCGGATCATCGATGACCGAATTGGTATGGATCCTTCCAACGACCCGGTTCTGATTGAAATTCGCGGCCAGCGATACCGATGCAACCCCCTTTCCGATCCCGAACTTATCCGTCAACACCGCATCGATACCCTTGGTCTCCGTATTGACGGCATTGGTCCAGAACTGCAAGGCAGAAGTGGAAGAGTCCACATGATTATTGTTAAGGATAGTATTCACCAAGGGGTTGCTTCGGTTGAAAGGGGTCGACAACACGATCCTGTCCCTGATCGAAATAAAATATCCATCTACCGTAAATACGACGCCGCTGCCCAGCTTGCCCGAAACCCCGAGCGTGAAATTGGTTGACATCTCGGGCTTCAATTCTTTGATGCCGAACGCATCCCGTACTATCGGGTTGTAATTATTAGCGGTCAGCGAGTTGGATGGCTGGGAATTGACGAATTGAGTCGAAGTATTCTGGAAATAGCGCTGATGCAACGACGGCGCCCGGAAACCGTTACTCACCGAACCCCGGATAGCTAACCGCGGGGTCAACTCGTACCGCGCACTTAACTTCCCACCCAGGTTGTCATAGTGGATCCCCTTTTCCGCATAGTCCTCATAGCGCAACGCGCCGTCAATCAACAACCGCCCCACCGTCAACTCCAGGTCCGCATAGCCGGCATAGATAGTCCGCGTCGCCCTGACCGCATCCTGGTCCTTGAACCCGGGAAACACCTGCGCTCCCGAAGCCGGCGCCACCGCGACCGGAAAAGTGGTATACTTCGTCATGCCCGGGTAGGGCGCAATGGAATCGACATGGGCAAGCCTTTTGCCATTGTTGTAGCTGTTCGGCTCACCGGCATCGATCCGGAATACCTCGCTCCGGAATTCCCCGCCAAAGGCCACATTCAAACTGCTGCCGGCTGACCACCGGTAGAAGCGGCTCAGGTCGGCATTTACCGTATTCTGCAGGAAGCTGAGTTTACCCGCATCGAATTCCGTCTGCACCGCATCCGATGCAGGCAGGGAGGCATTCCCCGAGCGTTTAACGGCATAGTGCAGCCCGTTCTGTCCCGCGATATCACTCAGCTCCAATAGCCAGCTCCCCGCCTTTATATGGACCCCTTCCAGCAGGTTCCAATCATAGATGGTGGGCGCTATCTGCGGTAAGAACCCATCGGGATAACGCCGCTGCCCATCGGCCAGTACCGGCTGCTGCGCCACCGAATTGGGGTTCCGGCTATTGCCGCTCGCCAGCCCCTCCCGCCGCATCAGTCCCCCGGTCGCGAAAAAGTCCACGTTGCGCGACAAGGACGCCCCCGCGTTCACATAAACGGAAAAATTCTGCTCGAAAGAATTTCCAACAACGTTATTGTGACGGTCATAGCCTCGCTGTTTGACCACCGCCGCATCCTGGTCCATCAGCCATTGCCGGTATTGAACGTCGCTCACCGTACCGGTATAGGGGTTTGCGGGAAAAGCACCCGCATTGCCAAGATAGATCAGCGGAAAATTGTCCTCTCCGCTTCGGTTGGTTGCTTCGCGCCGCAACCATTGCCCGCTCACATTCAGATACGAGCCATTGCTTTTCGCAAAGCCGCCATTGAAGTCCAGTTGCGTATTGGCCCCGTCATTGATCCCCACGCCTCCCTTATAGGGCATCCGCGTGAAATTCTCACCCGCTGTGCCGGAAACGGTCCAGCCATTGTAGTTCTTTTTCAGCACAACGTTGATAACACCCGCGATAGCGTCGGACCCATATTGCGCGGCCGCACCATCGCGCAATACCTCGATCCGGTCGATAGCCGCGGCGGGAATGGTGTTCAGATCGGTGCCCACGGAACCCCGGCCTACCGTACCGTTGATGTTCACCAGCGCCGTGGAATGCAACCGCTTGCCGTTGAGCAGCACAAGGGTCTGATCCGGTCCCAGGCCCCGCAAGCCCGCCGGATCGATATGATCCGTTCCATCCGAGATCGTCTGCCGTGCGGACTGGAACGAAGGCACCGCAAACGTCAGCATCTGTGTCACATCCATCTGTGCAAAAGGTTTGATGTCCTTGGTCCGGATCACATCGACAGCCACCGGCGTCGATAATTTGCTCCTCGCATCCCGCGACCTTGAGCCCACGATCACCACCTCATCCAAACGCAAGGTGTCCGCATCTTTGATCCCTCCCCTAAGCTTCGGTGCCTGGGCGGAACTCCGTTCAACGGTTGCAATAAAAATAATAAAGCAGCATGCACGCAGTAACGTGCAGATAGGTTTCCTCATTTCTTGGTGTTTTTTAGGTTATCCGGCCCGAAAATAGGACCCGCCCCGGCAAACCCAAACCATCCTCTTACCATCGGCGGTATCTTTCTAACCACCGGTTGGCCCGGTTCATGCGGGTTCGCACACCCTTCCGCCGTTGCACAACCCGCCGCCACCGCAAGTGAATCCATGGCCTCCGTTGAAAGATTCTCCCCCGGAAGGCATCCCGCCAACACCTAGATTTGCGCCCATGTTCAACGAATCCACCATTGCCGCAACGCAGCCGGTTAACAGCCACCGGCCGAAAAAAATAGGGAACACCCGTATCGGGTCCATCGATCTGCTCAGGGGTACCGTAATGATCATCATGGCGATCGATCATGTTCGGGATTATTTCCACCGGGACGGCTTTCTGTATGATCCTACCGACCTCAGCCATACCAACCCCGCACTTTTTTTTACCAGGTGGATCACCCATTTCTGCGCACCGGTCTTCATTTTCCTCGCCGGCATCTCCGCTCATCTATACGGCGCCCGCAAAGGCCGCAAGGCGCTTGCTTTCTTTCTGCTTACCCGCGGTATCTGGCTGATCTTCGTCGAACTGTTCATCATTACCCTGGGCTGGTCTTTCAACCCGCACTACCCTTATATCAATCTCCAGGTCATCTGGGCAATCGGCGCCTGTATGATCGCACTGGCCGTCATGATCCATCTGCCCCTTCGGCTCATCCTGTTCATTGGCTTGATATTGGTTGCCGGTCACAATTGCCTGGATAACGTACATATTCCGGGCAACAGCCCCGCCGCCTTCCTATGGAGCGTCCTCCATGACCCAGGCACCTTCCACATCGGTCATACACCGGTATTTGTCCGCTATCCTGTCCTGCCGTGGATCGGCGTGCTGGCCGTCGGCTACTGCGTCGGTCAACTCTACCGTCCCGGTGTAGACGCCGGAGCAAGGCGATCCATCCTCCTTTGCCTTGGCGCCGGGGCCATTACCCTCTTTATCATTCTCAGAGCCCTCAATGCCTACGGCGACTATGCCCCATGGAGTGTTCAAAAAGACGCCCTTTTCAGTATTATGTCGTTCCTGAACGTTACGAAATATCCCCCCTCCTTGCTTTATATATTGATGACATTGGGACCCGCCATGCTCTTCCTCGCGCTTTCGGAAGGGGTTAAGAATGGTTTGAGCGAAAGAGTCCTCGTCTTCGGTCGCGTCCCCATGTTCTACTATATCGCGCATATTTACCTGGCGCACCTGCTGGCCGTCGTTGGCGCCGCGATCTCGATCCACAACTGGCGGATCATGTTCTTCCTGCCTACCCGGCCCTCCTGGGTGCCGGGACTAAAAGGATATGGATTTGACCTTCCAACCGTCTATGCCGTATGGCTGACGGTCATCCTCCTCCTGTACCCCCTCTGCAAGCGCTTCGACACCTACAAACGCGCCCACCAGGCAACCAAATGGTGGTTAGGTTATCTATAAAAAAAGCCGCCAATAAAAAAAGCCACCCCTTGGGGTGGCTTTGATATTTATTCATCAGTTAGCGGAGCAAATGTTCGTCGCGTCCGGCCGCGTCTCAATCGAATTTCAGGTCCAATCCCAACCCCCTCAACTCATGCACAAGCACGTTGAAGGACTCAGGGATACCCGCGCGCGGAATATTATCCCCCTTCACGATCGACTCGTAGGTCTTCGCCCGACCGATGATATCATCGGATTTCAGGGTCAACAGTTCCTGCAGGATATTCGACGCACCGTAGGCTTCCAGCGCCCAAACCTCCATCTCACCAAAACGCTGACCACCAAACTGTGCCTTACCACCCAACGGCTGTTGAGTGATTAGACTGTACGGCCCGATACTCCGGGCGTGCATCTTGTCATCAACCATGTGATGCAGCTTAATGATATAAATAATCCCTACGGTCGCCTTCTGGTCAAATCTTTCTCCCGTTTCACCATCATACAAATAGGTATGACCAAAGCTCGGCAGACCCGCCTTCGAGATATGCTCGGCGATCTCCTCGACGGTAGCCCCATCGAAGATGGGCGTTGCGAATTTCACACCCAGTTTCTCACCGGCCCAGCCAAGCACCGTTTCATAGATCTGGCCAAGGTTCATACGCGAAGGTACACCCAGCGGGTTCAGAACGACGTCCACCGGCGTCCCATCAGCGAGAAACGGCATGTCTTCTGCTCTTACGATCTTCGCGACAATCCCTTTATTTCCATGCCGGCCGGCCATCTTATCACCCACCTTCAGCTTACGCTTGACGGCGAGATAGACCTTCGCCAGCTTCAACACCCCGGCAGGCAATTCGTCGCCGATCGAGATATTGAACTTCTCTCTCTTATACCGGCCCAGCTCTTCATTGTACTTGATGCTATAGTTGTGCAACAGGATGTTGATGGAGTCATCGGTCTTCGCATCTCCCGTCCAACCCAGCGGGTTGACGTTCAGATAGTCGATGCCGCTCAGGTTCTTGGCAGTGAACTTCGCACCCTTGCCGATCTGTACCTCGCCGAAGTTGTTGTTCACGCCCGCAGATACATGCTCTTTCAACAGCACGGTCAGCTTGCTCAACAACACATCCATCAGATCGGAAGTGTTCTTCTCATGCACCTTCTCGATCTTCTCGAGCGCCGCCTTCTCACGAACCTTCGCGTTCTTATCCTTCTTCGCACGCTGGAACAGCTTCTTGGAGATAACCACACCCTCCGTACCGCTCGGCGCCTTCAGCGAAGCATCCTTCGCATCGCCGGCCTTGTCGCCGAAGATGGCGCGCAGCAGCTTTTCTTCCGGGGTCGGATCGCTCTCGCCCTTCGGCGTGATCTTACCGATCAGGATATCGCCTTCCTTGATCTGGGCCCCGACACGAATGATACCATTTTCATCGAGATCCTTCGTGGCTTCTTCGGAAACGTTGGGGATATCCGGGGTCAGCTCTTCTTCACCCAGCTTCGTATCCCGAACCTCGAGCTCGTACTCGGAGATGTGCACCGAGGTGAACAGGTCTTCCTTCACCACTTTCTCGCTGATCACAATGGCGTCCTCGAAGTTGTAACCCTTCCAGGGCATGAACGCCACCTTCAGGTTACGACCCAGCGCCAGCTCACCATCCTGTACCGCATACCCTTCGGTCAGGAAATCCCCATCCTTCACCTTCTGGCCCTTCTTCACGGCGGGCTTCAGGTTGATACAGGTCTCCTGGTTCGTCTTGATGAACTTGGTCAGCTTATATACTTTCAGGTCCTCTTCAAAAGAGACCAGCTTCTGCGATTCGTTGCGGTCATAACGGACATGGATCTCATTGGCGTCCACGAACTCTACAACCCCTTCGCCCTCCGCGTGTATCTGTATCCGCGCATCCCGGGCAGCCTTCGCTTCCAGCCCCGTGCC
The DNA here is from genome assembly GCF_035546395.1 of Puia sp. Lineage (GTDB taxonomy): Bacteria > Bacteroidota > Bacteroidia > Chitinophagales > Chitinophagaceae > Puia. Next base: position 136,569 of record NZ_DASZXR010000006.1, read on the forward strand.
GACGATCGGCATCTCGGGACGGATCAGCGGAACAGCCTGCCGTTGCATGTTCGATCCCATCAACGCACGGTTGGCGTCATCATGCTCCAAAAAGGGAATCAAAGACGCACTAAGTCCCACGATCTGGTTGGGCGCGACGTCCATGAACTCTACCTCACCCTTATCCAGGATGGGGAAGTCACCCGTCTGACGCGACGTGATCTTGTCCTCCACGAAATTCCCCTTCTCATCCAGCGCGATATTCGCCTGGGCGATCTTGGCAATATCTTCCTCTTCCGCGCTGAGATAGGTCAGCTTCTTCAGATCCACCTTACCATCGTTCACCTTGCGGTACGGAGTCTCGATAAAGCCCATCTCGTTGATCTTCGCGTGAACGCAAAGCGTGGAAATAAGCCCGATGTTCGGACCTTCCGGCGTCTCGATGGTACACAGACGGCCGTAGTGAGAGTAGTGAACGTCACGGACCTCAAAGCCTGCCCGCTCACGGGACAAACCGCCCGGTCCCAGGGCCGAGATCCTTCTTTTATGTGTTATTTCAGACAGCGGATTGGTCTGGTCGAGAAACTGCGAGAGCTGCGATGTACCGAAGAACGAATTGATCACCGAAGACAAGGTCCTCGCGTTGATCAGGTCCACCGGGGTGAACACCTCGTTGTCCCGAACGTTCATCCGCTCACGGATGGTACGCGCCATACGCGCAAGACCAACGCCGAATTGTGCATATAGCTGCTCGCCGACCGTCCGCACGCGGCGGTTGCTCAGGTGATCGATATCGTCGATCTCAGCCTTGGCATTCGTCAACCGGACGAGATACTTGATGATCTCGATCATATCTTCCTTCGTCAGCGTCTTCTGATCCAGCGGCTGGTTCAGGTTCAGCTTGCGGTTGATCTTATAACGGCCGACCTCGCCCAGGTCATAACGCTTGTCGCTAAAGAATAATTTATCAATGATCCCCCTTGCCGTCTCATCATCCGGAGCGTCAGCACCCCGCAGCTGGCGGTAGATATGCTGAACGGCTTCCAGCTCGGAGTTGGAAGTATCCTTGTTCAGAGTGTTATAGATGATCGCATAGTCGCCGCCCACATCTTCCTTTTGGATAAAGATGCTCTTGACATCCATTTCCACGACCATGTCGATGGCCTCCTCGTCGAGGATGGTATCCCGCTCCAGCACGATCTCATTCCGCTCGATGGAAACGACCTCACCGGTATCCTCATCGACAAAGTCTTCCACCCAGGTGCGGAGCACACGGGCAGCAAGCTTCTTTCCGATGTATTTCTGGAGGGTCTTCTTGTCCACCTTCACCTCGTCGGCCATGCCGAACAGCTCGAGGATGTCCTTATCGGTTTCGTAACCGATACTGCGAAGCAACGTCGTCACCGGGAACTTCTTCTTCCGGTCGATGTACGCATACATCACGTTGTTGATATCGGTGGCGAACTCCATCCAGGCGCCCTTGAAAGGGATCACCCGCGCAGAATATATCTTCGTGCCGTTCGGGTGGATGGACTGACCGAAGAACACGCCCGGGCTGCGATGCAGCTGCGACACGACAACACGTTCCGCACCGTTGATCACAAACGTCCCCCGCGGGGTCATATAAGGAATATTACCAAGGAACACGTCCTGGACGATCGTCTGGAAGTCCACATGCTCCTCATCGTTACAGCTCAAACGCAGTTTGGCCTTCAGGGGAACCGCATACGTAAGACCACGCTCCATACACTCTTCGATCGTGTAACGGGGCGGATCGATGAAGTAATCCAGGAATTCCAGCATGAAAATGTTCCGCGTATCGGTGATCGGGAAATTTTCCTTGAACACCTTGAACAAACCTTCGATATTACGTTTGTCCGGGGTAGTCTCAAGTTGAAAGAATTCTTTGAAAGATTGGATCTGCACTTCAAGAAGGTCAGGAGTCTCGGCAAGGTGCTTGATTTTACCGAAGTTGACCCTGTTTTGCAATTTTGTTGAAGACATATATGTAAAAACCGGTTTTTTATCTGTGTATCAATGAACCTAACCCATTGAAACTCATCTATTTAAATGCATAAATGATTATCAATGAGTACCTTAGCCCAGGGAAACGGACCGCAAAAATAGCACTTTTTTGCTTACCAACAAAAAATAACCCCAGCCTTCGGCTGGGGTCAAAACCTTTCGATTATCGCAAAATTACTGGATCTCGACTTCAGCACCGGTTTCCTTCAGCTTGGCAACAAGCGCTTCCGCGTCGGCCTTGCTGATACCTTCCTTAACGGGCTTGGGAGCGCCGTCAACCAGGTCCTTGGCTTCTTTCAGACCAAGACCGGTCAGGTCCTTAACTACCTTAACGACGTTCAGCTTGTTAGCGCCGGCGGCCTTCAGGATAACGTTGAAAGAGGTCTTCTCTTCAGCGGCAGCAGCGCCACCACCGGCAGCAGGACCAGCGGCAACGGCTACAGCTGCAGCTGCAGGCTCGATACCATACTCTTCCTTAAGGATCTTTGCGAGTTCATTAACTTCTTTTACAGTCAGCCCAACGAGCTGCTCTGCGAATGCTTTCAGATCTGCCATAGTTGTAAATTTTTTCCGCCTTCACCGCAATCTTTAGATAAGCTCCGGCGGATTGTTTAAAAAAATTCGTCCGGTCTTCAAGCCCCCGGACTTGGGCTTTATTTTCCAAGGCGCCCAACCGCATACGCATGGCGTGGCGCCCCTTTCCTTAATTCGCAGCGCGGTCTTCCAATGCCTTGATCAACCCCGCCAGTTTGGCGCCTGCATTCAGGCCGCTGATAACGTTCTTCGCAGGCGACTGCAGAAGCCCGATGATCTCGCCGATAAGGTCTTGCTTGCTCTTCAGCGTGGTCAGCGTCTTCAGCTGGTCATTCCCCTCGAAGACATCCCCATCGATAAAGGCAGCCTTCAGGATCGGCTTCTCCGTATTCGCATCCTTCCGGAACGAAGTGATGATCATCGCCGGCTCCTTGGCATTCTCCGAGAACAACAGGGCCGTAACCCCGTTCAGACTCTCGTACACACCCGAGAAACGGGTGCTGTCGATGCTCTCCAACGCCTTCTTGATCAGCGTGTTCTTAGCCACCTTCATCTCTACCTTCTTGTCGAAGCAGATCCGGCGCAGCTTACCCACCTGTTCTACCGTCAGCGACTCCGTGTTGGTGACGTAGAAGTTGTTATATTGATTGAACTTGTCTTTCAACAGCTCAATGACTTCATTTTTTTGATCTTTGTTCATAACTCTTACTTTACGTAGGTCCAATCGGCCCTAATGGTTACTGAATAAATGCTTTAGCGTCCAAAGCGATACCCGGGCTCATCGAGCTGGCCATGAACACGCTCTTCACGTACGTTCCCTTGGCCGTAGCCGGCTTCGCTTTAATAATGGCGTTGATCAGCTCCTGGCTGTTCTCCGCGATCTTCTCGGGGGAAAAGCTCACCCGGCCGATAGAAGCATGAATGATCCCTGCCTTATCCACCTTGAAAGCTATCTTACCGCCTTTTACTTCATTGACCGCCGCAGCGACATCATTGGTAACCGTCCCGGTCTTGGGGTTCGGCATCAGGTTACGGGGACCCAGCACCTTACCAAGACGGCCAATCTTCGGCATGACCGACGGCGTCGCGATGATAACGTCCACATCCACCCAGCCACCTTCGATCTTCGTGATGAACTCGTCCAGACCGACAAAGTCGGCGCCGGCAGCCTTCGCATCCGCCTCTTTATCGGGCGTGCAAAGCACCAGTACCCGCTTGGTCTTACCCGTCCCATGAGGCAGGTTCACCGTACCACGGATGGACTGATCGGCCTTCTTCGGGTCGACGCCCAGCCGGACGTGCAGATCGACGGAAGCGTCGAACTTGGTCGTATTCACATCCTTCACCAGCGCAGAAGCTTCCTTCAGCGTATAGAATTTATTCTTGTCAACCTTTGCAGCGGCTGCTTTTCTTTTTTTCGTGATAGCCATTTCGTAATCAGTTTAATGGTTAAGATTTTCCGGAAAGTACCTTGGATTCGAAGGGCGCAGTACCCTCTACAGTGATACCCATACTACGGGCAGTACCGGCTACCATCCGCATCGCGCTCTCAACGGTGAAGCAGTTCAGATCGGGCATCTTGTCCTTTGCGATCGCTTCCACCTGCGTCCAGGTAACTTTCCCAACCTTGTTACGATTAGGCTCTTTCGACCCGCTCTGCAGCTTGGCAGCCTCCAGCAGCTGTACCGCTGCGGGCGGGGTCTTGATAATAAATTCGAAGGATTTGTCGGTGTAAACCGTGAGAAGAACGGGAAGGACCTTCCCCATCTTATCCTGGGTCCGCGCATTGAACTGCTTGCAGAACTCCATGATATTCACGCCTTTAGAACCTAACGCCGGACCGATAGGAGGTGCAGGATTGGCTTGACCGCCCTTTACCTGCAACTTGACATAACCGGAAATCTCTTTTGCCATGTTACTTATTTTTGGTGTTAACGTCCCGGCACCGGCCGAGACTCCCAAACCAATAAAAGAACTTCTATTTGGGGACGCAAAGTTAATAAAATCCGGGGAAATCCGAACAATAACCCCATAAAAATCTTCCAAACCCGGTGGCCGCAGGGCCCCCAACCGTTAACCCTCACCCGAACAATCTCAGCCCGGTCCACCCATCTTTAGGGTTATTTCCTTCGGTGCGAACCGGTTATCAAAAGAAATTTCCGCCCCATTTTTTTATAATTCGATTTTTCTGACTAACTTTTGCACTATTAATCCATTACAATTCTTACTAACAACTTAAAACGCTCAACAAACTATGTCAAAGTCTAAGAAAGCGGCCAAAAAAGCGCCTAAAAAGGCAGCCAAAAAGACTGTTAAAAAAGCAGTGAAAAAAGCGGCTCCTAAAAAGGCTGCGAAAAAGAAGGTTGCCAAGAAAAAAGCAGCTCCCAAAAAAGCTGCAAAGAAGGCTGCTAAAAAAGCCGTGAAAAAAGCGGCCCCGAAAAAAGCTGCAAAAAAAGCCGCTCCCAAAAAAGCCGCTCCGAAAAAAGCCGCTCCTAAGAAAGCCGCCAGGAAACCGGCTAAGAAAAAACCGGCACCCAAGCCCGTCGTAACTTCAATGCCCGAGCCAATGCCGGAACCTGCCCCTTCGACGTTTGATGACGCTCCCGCAACTCATCATTTCGATACCGACAATGACAATGGCAATTTCTAGATAAAGAGATCAAAATAGAAAAGCCTTCCAACCGGAAGGCTTTTTATATTTTTAGATGGCTGGTCGACGAATCGCCCCCTAGGCTATCTTCTCCACCTGCATATAGTTCAACTCCACCGGCGTGCTCCGGCCAAAGATCTTCACCGTCACCTTCAATTTCTTCTTCTCATCATTCACCTCTTCAATGATACCGTTGAAGTCATTGAACGGCCCTTCTATGATCTTGATCGTCTCCCCGATGATGAACGGCTCACTCATGCTCATGCTTCCGGACTCGGCCATCTCATCCATCTTACCCAACATCTTATTCACCTCCGCCTTGCGCAAAGCTATCGGATTCTCCTTGCCCAGGAAGTGGATCACACTGTTCGTATTCTTGATCACCTCTTTCAGATCATCACCGAGCTTCCCTTCCGTCACCTCCACCATCACATAGCCCGGGTAATAGTTACGCTCCCGCATCACCTTCTTGCCGTTCTGAACCTTATATACCTTCTCCACCGGCAGAAAAACCTGCTTCACAATTTCACTCCATCCGCCACGGGAGATCTCCTTATCAAGATACTCTTTTACCTTACGCTCCTTCCCGCTGACGACCCGCAGTACATACCACTTCGTCTCCGGCTGCTGCTGGGTCTTTGTTTCCTGTTGATTGACTGTCTCCGTCATAAAAAAAATTTTAGCCCGCTACCAACGCCGGGGTCTGACTATTGGCCGAACAAAGAATACACAAAATGCAGGATCGAGCTGGACACCAAATCCATCACCCACACGATCAGCGTTATCAGGACCGTAGCAACCAGCACGATCACCGTCGACTGCTGCAACTGAGGCCAGGTAGGCCACGTCGTCTTCTCCAGCAACTCCTTGTACGACTCCCGGAAATAGGTCGATATTTTGTTCATTATAAAAAAAGTTGCACGGGCACTAGGATTCGAACCCAGACTGAAGGTTTTGGAGACCTCTGTACTACCGTTATACTATGCCCGTAGAAATTGCCGGAAAGTGTCGCCGAAAAAAGATCGCCACCTTCTGGCAAAAACCTCATAATTGGAAAGCCGAAATCGCCGTTGGCGCTTTAAAGCTGAAAGCTATCCCGAAGGAACTCGGAACAGCTTTCAGACCATAAAGATATAAAAATCTTCCGATATTGACCGAAGCCAATCTCAGGCTATTTAATGATCTCAGTTACCTGACCTGCACCTACCGTACGGCCACCTTCGCGGATAGCGAATTTCAGACCCTTTTCCATAGCGATGGGCTGGATCAGAACAACCGACAGCGAAGTGTTATCGCCAGGCATCACCATCTCAGTACCCGCCGGCAGCGTAACCTCCCCGGTGACGTCCGTAGTACGGAAATAGAACTGGGGACGATACTTGTTAAAGAACGGAGTGTGACGGCCACCTTCTTCCTTGCTCAGAACGTACACTTCACCCTTGAACTCGGTGTGCGGAGTGATGGAGCCGGGTTTGCAAAGAACCATACCACGACGGATCTGGGTCTTTTCAATACCACGGAGCAGCAGACCGGCATTGTCACCAGCTTCACCCTGATCCAGCAGCTTACGGAACATTTCAACACCCGTTACCGTGGAGCTCAGCGGAGCATCCTGCAGACCAACGATCTCGATAGCTTCACCTACCTTGATACGGCCACGCTCGATACGACCCGTAGCAACCGTACCACGACCCGTGATGGAGAAGACGTCTTCAACAGACATCAGGAAGGGCTGATCAACCGGGCGGGGAGGCAGAGGGATGTAGCTGTCGACAGCTGCCATCAGCTCGTCGATCGCCTTGACCCACTTGTCTTCACCAGCCAGGGCGCCCGTTGCAGAACCCTTGATGATCGGGGTGTTGTCACCATCGAAACCATAAGAGGTCAGCAGCTCACGGATTTCCATCTCAACCAGTTCCAGCAACTCGGGATCATCAACAAGGTCAACCTTGTTCATGAATACCACGATACGGGGTACACCCACCTGGCGGGCAAGCAGGATGTGCTCCTTCGTCTGGGGCATCGGGCCGTCAGTCGCGGCAACTACCAGGATTGCGCCGTCCATCTGTGCAGCACCCGTGATCATATTCTTTACATAGTCAGCGTGACCCGGACAGTCAACGTGAGCATAGTGACGGTTAGCCGTCTGATACTCAACGTGTGCTGTATTGATGGTAATACCCCGCTCTTTTTCTTCCGGTGCAGCGTCGATCTCGTCATATTTCTTTGCTTCAGCCAAACCTCTCGAAGAAAGGATGGTGGTAATAGCAGCAGTCAAAGTGGTCTTACCATGGTCTACGTGACCAATCGTACCAACGTTAACGTGGGGTTTGTCCCTCTTGAAGGTCTCTTTTGACATTGTTATCTGTTTTTAAGTTGTATTTTAAAATTTTAGCAGGTCCCCCACCCCCTTCCTGGGATTTGAAACCTGTTTCCATTACTTACGATTCCATCGCACAAAAACCAAAATTGAGCCGTTGATGAGAATTGAACTCACGACCTCTTCCTTACCAAGGAAGTGCTCTACCCCTGAGCTACAACGGCTGATTCATTTCAGCCACGGTCCCTGCCCCTTTCACACTATACCGCCCGCCCAAGGGGGCCATCATCGGCTACATGGAGCGGAAGACGAGGTTCGAACCCGCGACCTACAGCTTGGAAGGCTGTCGCTCTACCAACTGAGCTACTTCCGCATGACCGCTACCAGGATAGCAATCCATTGACCCCGTCAAGCCAATGCTTGACGGACATTGAACAGGGTGGGCAAGGATGGATTCGAACCACCGAACTCCGAAGAGGACAGATTTACAGTCTGTTGCCGTTGGCCACTTGGCTACTTGCCCATTTTTCAACACCGGGAAAAATTCCCGGCACTTAATCTGATCATTCACACCCGGGAGCCATCTCCCGTTCCTACCGAGCCGGAGAAGGGATTCGAACCCCCGACCTGCTGATTACAAATCAGCTGCTCTACCAACTGAGCTACGCCGGCTTATAACTCATTAAATCTGCCTCAACTGGCGAAACTGCCTCCGGCAGTTTTGGATCCCAAAACACTTATCACACTGATTGACTGATTTTTTTGGGAAGGCAAAGGTATGTAAAATCGTGAACTTCAAAAATTTTCAACCTGTTTTTTTAAGTTATTCCTTTTCACCGCCACCCCATCCCATTTCCCCGCTCCCCCGCCGCCGCCGCAAGATCGCCCTCAAAACTCCACCAGACAAAGGTCCCCGGAACAACACCGCAAAAATCCGCCGAAAAAACAGGCCGCCGCACAGCCGGGTCAGGACAAAAAAAAGACCCCCAAAAAGGGGGTCTCTATGTCTTATGCAAGTGTTTTATCTTTTTTTCTCTTTACCTGGTTGACCAGCGACTCGAATGCGCTGTCAAAGGACTCTTCGAATGATTTGGAGGAACATTTTACAAAAAAGTGGTGCCTGGGAACATGGACCCTGATCTCCGCGATCTTGTCCTTGATGGTGTGAACCACATTGTCCAATTTGAGGAATACGTCTACTTTGATGATCCTGTCATGAAACGTGTTTAGTTTAACCATTTTTTTCTGAACATACTCTACTAACTTACCGTCTGCATCGAAGTGCACAGTTTGAATGTTTACGTTCATACATCCCAAATTTTAATCAGTGAACAATAAATGAAAGAACTACTACCGCCGCAGGATAAGGTCACTCGCGCCGTAACATGAGATCGCGCTTCAGTGCGACTATGAAGTTAATCTTTACAGGGGGTTTTTCCAAATTTAATGCGGCGCTTTTGCGCTAAAAATTGAAGATAACGCATCGCGCCGCAACCGCTGAAAATGGGCCTTCGGCCGGCGCCCCCGTGGGTCGCCCCCGCGGCGCTTTTGCGTTAAAAATGAGCCTTCGCCGATCGAAAGTTACCCGTCAACTCAGGCCTTCGGATGCGCTTTCTTATAGATATCTTTCAATTTTTCGATAGTATTATGCGTATACACCTGCGTAGCCGCCAAACTCGCATGCCCAAGCAACTCCTTCACCGAATTCAACTCCGCCCCCGCATTCATCAAATGCGTCGCAAACGTATGCCGCAACACATGCGGACTCTTCTTGTCGATAGTGGTCACCTGCGCCAGGTACCCCTTCACCGCCCGGTAAACATATTGAGGATACAATTTCCGCCCCTTCTTCCCCACCAGTAAAAACTCCATATCCGCCCCCTCCAACTCCTCCCTTTTCAGTCGCTTATACTCCTCCACCATCCGCATCAACACCGGGCTCACCGGGATCACCCGCTCCTTGTTCCCCTTCCCCAGCACCTTGAACGTCCCCGTTCCCCCATCAGCCTGCCCCTCCCGCAAATGCACCAGCTCACTCAACCTTATTCCCGTATGATACAAAATGGCCAGGATCAGCCTGTCCGTCAAACCCTCCCAGTCGTCGGGAAACCGCACAGCCTCAAACAACTTCGCCATATCCCCCTGCTCCACGAACACCGGCAGCCGCTTGTTGGCCTTCGGCGCAATAATGGCCGTCATCGGCGACTGCTCCACACCCCCCATCCGTAATTGAAAGGTATAAAAGCTTCTCAACGCCGAGATCTTCCGGTTCACCGTCCTGCTGCTCATCCCCTCGTCCTTCAACGCCGCCAGCCAGGTCCGCACCACCGCCGGCGTGACCTCCTTCACCCCCATCTCCCCAAACTCCACCCCCACAAAACCCCAAAACGCCTCCAGGTCGTCCCGATACGACCGGATCGTATGCTCGGAATACCGCTTCTCGAAGGTCAGGTAGTCAATAAATGGCTGAATCACAGTCTAATTTACAAAAAAAAGGACCATCCGGGACAAATTGGACTCGAACGGCCGCAAAACAAACCTTCCGTCAACATCGGCAGCTGCTGGTGATATACCCACAAAGACAAAACGGGCCATCAAAACAGGCAGCCGCTGAGTAGTATAAGCACAAAACAAAAAGGCCGCCCAATCGGACAGCCTCCAAAATTATAGATAGAATACTACTACTCGAACTTGCCGCTGGCAACCTGCTGCTTGTAGATCGCCTTCAACACTTCCCCGCGCCGGCGTACCGACGGCTTGGTATACGACTGACGCTCACGAAGTTGCAACAGGGTCTTCGCCTTTTCAAATTTCTTCTTGTACTTTTTCAGCGCTTTGTCAATGTTTTCGCAATCTTTGGAATCGATGATCAGCATAATTTTATACCTCCTTAGGGCGGCAAAAATACTGAAAATCGCCCAATTTCAAAAATCCCTTCAAAAAAATTAATTCCGATTTTTGAGGCATGTTTACCGGAATCATCGAATCCCTCGGCAAGGTCCTCTCCATCACGGAGAATGGCACCAACAAAACGTTCTGGCTGGAATCCCCCATCTCCCATGAGCTCAAAATTGACCAAAGCCTTTCCCACAACGGTGTCTGCCTTACCGTCGAAGAAATTCACGAAAATACCCACCGCGTCACGGCCATCGAGGAAACGCTCCGTAAGTCCAATCTCGGCAGCTGGAAGCCCGGCGACGAGGTCAACCTCGAACGCTGTCTCATCATGAACGGTCGCCTCGACGGCCATATCGTACAAGGTCACGTCGACGCTGTCGGCACCTGCCTCAAAAGAAAGGAAGGGAAGGGCAGCTGGGAATTCCAGTTCGAATTCCCCAAAAAATTCAGCCGGCTCGTCATCGAAAAAGGTTCCATCAGCCTCAACGGGATCAGCCTGACGCTCTTCGACGTAAAAAAAAGCCGCTTCTCCGTTGCCATCATCCCCTATACCTTCGGGCACACCAACATCCGGTCGGTCCTTCCCGGCAGCATCGTAAACCTGGAATTCGATATCATCGGAAAATATGTCGCCCGCCGGTAACGCCAAAAACGCCTTCTTACCCATGAGGTTTGTCCCAAACCCTTTCTACCGGCAAGCACCAATTGTGATGGGATGGTTGCTTGTCAATGGATTCTTTCTGGTAAAGAACGGGATATACACCTCCGGTGAGGCGGGTAAATACATCTACGAAGCGCACTACCTCCTGGATAACGGTCATTTGGGATCCGGTAATTTCCTCTTTTACTCGGTAGTCATCTTCCTGCTCTCCGCCTGTATAAAACTTCATTGCGGCTTTGCCTGGATAATAGCCATACAGGGCGCTTTGGCACTGGCTGCAACGCTATCCTTTCACAAAACACTCGTCGCCGTTCTCCGGTCCCCCATCGCCGCATCTGCAGGCACTATCCTGCTCCTGCTCAACCTGCCTTATCAGGCACTCAATAGCTCTCTCCAGACGGAGTCCTTGTTCCACAGCATGAGCCTTCTGCTCATTTGCTCCTTCGTGCGACAAAACGCCTGGTCGGGCCGGTTCCTGGCAATGATGACTCTATTCCTGCTGGTTCTTTCGGTAATCAGACCCACAGGACTCCTGTATTGGCCCCTTGCAGGGATCTACTTTTTCCTCTTCTCCAAAAGTTCAACGACCCTAAAGCTCATCGCCGCCGGTCTGACCTGTCTCGCAATGCTCTCCGTCATCAACTTCGCCATGAACAGCGGCGGCGATTTCGATTTCACGCTTCCCTTCCGAGAGGAACATATCATCTGCGGCAGCCCAACCCTTCTCAGCCCTAAAACATCTCCGGTCTCGGATTCGAATAGCACACTCTTTTCCCTGCTCGACTTCATTGCCCATGATTTCCGTAACTTCATCCGCCTGGCGGGGTTAAAGACTCTTTCCTTCTGGGGAGTATACAGAAGCTATTACAGTGCCGGACACAACAGATATCTCGCCCTCTTTTTTTACCCTATCATTATCCTTGCCCTCATCTCGTTCCCCTGGTGGAAGCGCAGGGGACAGATCTCTTCCTTCCTGTTTTTAGCGACGCCCGTCGCGGTGACCTGGATCACCGTCATTCTCAGCTGCGACGACTGGTCCAACCGCTTCTTCCTCGGTATCTCTCCTTTCCTGATCTTCCTTGCTGTAGGCGTCATTCCCGGTTTCAGACGGGAATGACCGCGACGGCCTTTTGCGTAAGAAGAACTGCTCAAAATACCGATAGCTGAGATACGACAATCCTACCACTGTGAAATACGACATGCCAAGATAGACGATATATGAAAGTAACGGCATCCCGGGAGCAGCCAGACCAAACCTTTTCATGATAGTGGACAGACTGAGGAACACAACAGGGTGATAAATATAGATGCCATAGGAAATGCGCCCCCCTTTCACCAGCCAATTGCCTGATTTCGCAACATGGACCTCCAGCAGGTTCAGGATCAGCATGACAAAAACAACTGGGAGCAGGTTCACATACCCCAGCGAATGTGGCCGGCCAAAGGTCATCAACAGCAGCGTTACCGCGATCAGCACTACAGCTACGAAAGAGTTTCCAATCAGCCATCGCAGCATCGTTCGCCGTTTGAAATAAAACCATGCGCCGGCAGCCCCCGCGACAAATGCCGGCAGACTTGAATAGTCGATGAAGGTAAGTGCCACCTTCGTCCCCCACACCCACCTGTCCGGCAAGGGAAGCCCCCGCTCGATGATCCGCCGGTGCGCCGCTTCAAGCAGGAAGACGATTGTAAACAGGCAGACCATAAACAACGGCAGCGACCTGCGCATTTTCCGAACCACCAACGGCCAGAAAAGATAGAACAGTTCCTCGTATGCTATCGTATAGGTTTGAAAACAGGTCGGCAAGCCGCCGCCGGCCCCGATCACGGCAACATTGGGAAGAAATACCAGGTAAAGCAACAAGACCTTCCACCAGCCGGGCTCGCGATAGGCCATCGAGGGAAAAACATAGGGAAAGACAAAATACGAAAGCAGGATGATCAGATAATACAACGGCCATATTCTCAGCGCGCGGCGCTTATAAAAAGCCGTCAGCGCAATCCCCCCTGTATTTTCCTTTTCCACCAGCAGCAGATAACTGATCAGAAACCCGCTCAAGGTATAGAAAAAGATTACCGCATGGTAACCCCCATTCTGGATAAAAGCGCCAAAGTGCAGCTCACCGGCCGAAGAGGGGAAATAGTCAAGGGAATGCGTCATCACGACAGCCGAACATGCGGCCCACCGCAAAATATCCAACATCGGAAAATACCCAGCTCTCCGCATAGCGCAAAGTATGCAATATTTACTTCATGAGATACATTTTCCCATACCCGTTGTTGAAATACTTATCCGTATCATCGCCGGCAGACTTGTACCTCGTCAACGATTTTCCATTGAGATTGGTGACGACATGATAAAGATAGACTCCATTTGCCAGTCGTTGCCCGTACATGTCCGTACCGTTCCATTTGAACTCCGTAATATTCCGCCCTATATGCAACGGACCGAGTTCCTCTTTGGTTATCTCGCGCACCACTTTGCCCGTAATGGTCAATATCTGGATCTTGATATTCTGCGGCACCTCGCTGCCCGTGATCGTAAAGACAAAGGCCGTTGAGGTGGTAAACGGATTGGGATAGTTGAGCATATTGGAGATCATCGGCTTCGAGATGATCTTGAAATCCACCCGGTAAGGCGTAAGCCCCGCCTGGTTACCCAGTTGATCTTTCCCGGACACGATCAGTTCATAGACATCCCCGTTCGGATCTATCTGCTGCGTGAAGTTCGGATAGAAATCCACCGTCGCCGTATTGTTCGACCCGCTGGTCGCCGGCGTGAACCGCAACGTGTCGTTGTTGAACCCGTACTTATGCAACGATCCGTCGGGATACTTAACCTGTACATTCATCAGCGACGTATCCGTCAGCAGGATATACTGTGACTGGCTCTTCAGCCGGATCTGGATATGCGGCCTCGCCGAAACGATGTCCTGATCAAGGATATGCACATTGTCGAAGGTCACATCCAGCTGCGGGATCCTTGATTCGCCGCTCACAAAGAAATTCTTATACACGAAGTTATTGAACAGGTATTGCTCCGGTTGGGCGTAGTTCGGATTGAAGGCTAAATATAGCTGGTTCAACCCACTCATCCCGTTCGTCGGTATCGGGTAGACGAACTTCACCGTATCTCCACTGACAAGCGGCTTCATTTTTGGAAGTTGGATATTGTGGGGAGTGTTCGACTTATCCGTGACGACCAGCTTGACGGCAAGACTGTCGAACGGCGTCGGGCTGATATTCTTGAAGGCTATCCCAAAATTCAGCGTCTGGCCCAAAGCCACCGTGTCCATCACCTGCGAGAAAAGGTTTGCAGCCAGGGCTCCCTCCGGTACAGGGTCGTAATTGAGACGCCAGTACTTCAGCTGGTACGGAGTTCCATTCAGCGTATCGCGGGTGATCAGCTTCAGGCGAAGCCAGGGATATTGGACAGCACTGATGCCCGAGATATCGACATCCTGGCTTGCGGTTCCAAGGGTCATCAGCGGCCCTGAAACGTTACCCAGTGTATCGACGCCCAACACCTGCACCAATATCGAGTCCGTGGACGGCGACTCCAGACTCGCCCCACGCCAGTGAAGGTTCTTCCATTTCTTGGCGGGCCCCAGCGACGGCGATTCCATTAGCCCGACAGAATCCGGAGTGTGGATGCTCGCCTGCATTGTGATCTTGTCCGTCGTCAGGTTACCGAATATAGACCGCGGTGCCAAATTCCCTGCACTGTTCTTTTGATAGAGGAAAATAAAGGCCCTCGGCCGGTTGAAACTGTCGAGATTCGTGAACCCCGCATTCTTGAGCCGGTGATAAAGAGAATTCCCCGACCCAAGAGTAGCCGTATCCACTTCCCAGGCGGCCGCATACGTGTTGTTGGCCGGGTTGGTATACGCACAATTGTAGACGACCACGTAGTCACCATCCGGAATGGCATCCATTAAGTTGACCGCACCCAACCTGTTGGCCGGGTCACCCACGTTATACATGAACTGCCATTCCCGCGACGATCCACACGGTGACAGGCTGCCATAACGGCCCGGAGAGCCGGTGGGCGCATTGTACCAGGGATGGAATGTATTCTTATCGATCACGGTGAAGATGACCTCGTTGGTTCCACACACGGATTCGGTATTGGTGTTGTCGCCGTTGAAAAGCACGGAAATATCCTGCGCCTGATTCGCTCCATCCGGGAAGACCCCGCATTTTATGGACAACTCATTAAGCAACTTATCGAACCTGATCTGCCGGGCCACACTGTCCGCCACAAGCCCTGTCAGTGTCGATTGGGTATGCTGGTAGAAATGTGACTGATTCTCACCCGTCGAGCTGTTGGCCGGGTCGATATAGACAAACGACGCACCATTCCAGGTATACGACTCACTGGACGAGGCCGGCACCTTCGACACCCGCCAATAATAAACGACGCTGTCCATAAAGGTGATCCCCGGATCGAATTCAAGTAGTCCCCCTGCCGAAGTCACCGTCTTCGATATCTTCAAAGAAGAATTGAACAACGTCGACGTATCCAACTCCATCACATACTGGCTGTTGGGGAAGAAGGGATCCGCCGTCGACGCATACAACTTCGAAGTGGGTGTATTGATGATAGCATAGTCGTAAGGATAGGCCGGCTCGGCACTGTTGTCATAGACATACACAGGGACGGTCGCCGTATTATTCGCCATCGTGATCTCCGGCACGGCATTGTCCGAATTGACGGTTACCGTGATATAATTCTGTCCCTTGTCCCGGGTTGCCACGACAGGTACGGAGAGGCTCACCGAATCGGCATATGCGATCCCCCGGATCTTTTTTTGCAACAGCACTGTACTGGTCCCATTCGGGTATTTCCGGGTGACCAGGACCGTGATAGAATCCTTCACCGCCTTGCCCAGGTTATAGAACTTTGCCTTGACGGAGAACGAGCTGCTGGCCACCGAAACGAAGGTCGGTGAGATCAGCAACTGGGGGGTCTCGATATCATAATCCGGCAGCGCTGATTGATTGAAATGCAGCGCCGGATCCCCATGGATCGTCATTTGCTCGGCATGCTGCCGTGCGAAAAAGTCTCCGGGCACCGCCGCCATCAGCTGGTTCAGGGCGTCTTTCTCAAGAATGCCGATCGACTTTCCGTAGTCCGGACCGTCGATATCCTGGTACATTTCGTCCAGCAGGATATTCAGATAGTTGACGATTCCAAAGCTCGTCGCCGCCACGCAGGCGATCGATCCCCGCTCGGGGGCGAGCACATAGTTCTCCGAAATAGTATTCGTCTGCGACATCCGCGTTGCCTCGTATATAAAGAAGTCGCCCGCATCGCAACCATTCAGGTAAAAGACGGGGTATTTCCCCTGGTTGTTATACACCAACGGGTTATCCAGGTCATAGGTGAGAACCTGGTTGGACGAGTGACCGAAGTAATTGAGCATGCTGAAACCCGTGCTGAAGAGCGTGCTGATAAAGCCGCTTGGCACCTGGCTTACAGTGGAGGCATTTCCGTCACATAAGGTATACACGTTGGCGCCCACTAATGTGTCCGCGATCAGCGACTGGTAGTAGCCCATATAATTGCAGATGATCGTTCCCAGGTAGGGCTCGCTCACCCCCGTCAGATGCAGCACGTTCTTCATCCAGAGCCGGCCGTCGACCGTATTGGGCGCCGTGGCCTGCACCTGCTCGTATTCCTTCACCTTGGTCAGATATGTCTCGATCTCCTTACCCGAAACTACCGATAGTCGCCCTATCGGCGTCACCGGCGTCGCATCCGCGCCGTTGTCGGCGCTAAGCTTATTGTCCGATCCCGGGCTGCCGAAGGTCGGCACCAGGTCCAGCTGGTCGGCCAGCGGAATATGCTGGATCTCGCTATAGGTGTAATAATCCGTATACATCAGCCCGTGACCCATCAGCAGCACATATTGCGGTTTGGCCGCGAATCTCGCCCGGGCATAGCGAAGGAAATTCTGAATGGACAGGGGATGCTTTTTGATCCCGAACGCAAACTGGTCCACCAGCTCATTGATATCAAAAACCTGCGCATTGTAGGCCCCGCCCACCCCGCTGCTCCGGTAGTTCTTATAGTCCATCACCGGGTTATTGCCGCTGCTGCCGGTGTACAGGAGAGGATTGCTGATAATAAGATAATTACCCTGGTTGGCGGTGTTCGTAAAATTCACGAAGGTCTTGGTAGTTAAGGAGCTCACTGTTCGTATTGTCGCCGGGTCCTCATTCACCAACACCAGTTGCATCGTAGCCGCCGACCCGTTCAACGCAAACGACACCGTCCCTCCGGAGACAATGCCCGTGTACCTCAAGCCGTTCGTAAGATCATACAGCACCGGCGTCGCGCTCGACGCGGCCACATTGGTTATATTAAGAAGATAACCTGCCGCCCTGGCAGCAAGCTGAAAGCTGAAAGTCGGTTTGCCGCCGAAATTGAACTGCCGGGGATAGGTCAACTCATAAAAAGACACCACCATCCTGTCTGTCCCGACCGTTGAATTGTTGATAAAATTCGTCGTCGCAGTCCCGGCCGCGATCAACGACAACGGAACGGGCCGCGTCGTCAACAGGTCGTTCAGGCCATTCATCGTCGTATCTCCTACCACCGTACCGTTGACCGAAACCTGCACCGTCCGGGGATTGTCCGCGGTACCGGCCATGCCGAATTTGATGGACGCGTCCGGACCACCCGCGTAAACATTCAGATTGGCCTTATTATCGGAGAACGGTGAACCCGGACCGATCGTCGAGGTACTCCAAAATTCCCCGACATCATAGGAAGAGGAATAGATATACTCCCCTACGATCTGCGCCAACCCGGGGTTGATGATATTCCTGAAATAACTCCCCGCGGTATACATAAAATAAGGTTCCGGACTCAGTGGACTGCCCGACACATTGTTGGCCGTATTCGCATAATGAAAGGCATTCCCCGTCGGATTCACCGTCAGAAAATACACCGAGGTATCTGTCTCGAGACTCCATTGCGTCGTATGCTGATAGTTCGGACTCCGGTACAAAGGCTTATCCGGCACCCCGTCATTCATCTGACCCCAGAACTCGATATAGTCGCTGCCCCCCATCACCCCCGTTCCATTCGTCACATAGATCGGCACCTCCTGCCCGTTCCGGAACAGCTGAAATTGCTCGGCGGGCACTCCACCCAACCCGGCAGCAGCCAGGGTAGATTGCGGGATCCGGACAAGACCGTTGGATCCGATCTTGAACTTATAATAGGTCTTGCTGTAATCGATCCATTCATTACCGAACGGCTGGGCTATAGCGCCCAGGCCCATCAACAACAACAAAAGAGTAAATAATTTTTTCATACCAATAGGGTTTTTGTCGGTCCTTACCTTCATCTCTTCTTCTCCTTTCTCCGCAAATCGAACCGTAAAGAAAAAACATGGGTATACAACGGATAAGATTGGTTTGCCAAATTGACGAACGCATAGTCGATCTGGATATCCCCCACCTTGAAACCCGCACCGACACTCGGCTGGTAGATCCAGACCTTCTTCTTGTTCAGGGTATCCCGGTCGTCGAGCACCTTCTGGAAATTGTTGATCCCGCCCCGTACAAAGAAGATATCCTTAAATGACAGCTCCAGCCCCGCCCGCGGATCGATGCTCACCGGGTTCGTGCTCAATACCGTGTTGCGCTTTCCGTCAAAGGTCACGTCGATGTCCGCCTCCGCCAGCAGGCTCAGCTTCCGCCCCAGCCTGAAATTGTAGCTGCCGCCGACCAACAGCTGCGGCGCCGTCAGTTCGATCGATTTGCCGGGGATCTCGTTCTGGGTCTCATAGAAGACCTCCCGGATCGCCTCGTTCAAGCTAAAGGACCAGGCATTGAAGGTCGTCGTCACATCTTTCGCCACGATACCCACCTTCCAGCGGTCGCCCGTCATCTGCGCCGCCGCATCAAACCCAAAACCCCAGGCCGTGGCAAAATCCCCCGCCGTCCGGTGGATGATCTTCGCATTCACGCCGAAATTGATCAGCTTGTTCCCTGAAAGTTTTTCTTGCTGCGCCAACGAAACGATAAAAGCATAATCGGCCGAAGAAAATGTCGTGATATTGTCGAAGTTCACCGTTCCATCCGGCTGAACAAGAAAGATCGTGTTGGGAATATCATCCACCGCAAACCTTAATGCCGTAAGACCCAGCACCCGCTTGTTGTCCTTCAGCGGCAAAGCGAGGCTCGCAAAGTCGTATTTCCCGATGCCCGCATAGTATTCCGCATGCATCAGGCTCACCTGCGGATTGTCCCGGATATTGGCAAGCGCAGCAGGATTCCAGTATCCCGCTGTAGCATCCGAAACCGAAGCCACCTGAGCGCTTGCCATGGCAAGCCCCCGCGCACCGGCGCCGATGTTTAAGAATTCATTCGAATATTTGGAGAACTGGGCAGACGCAGACAAGTGAACAAGAGATCCGGCAACAACCAGTAAGATGGAGCAGAGGGTTTTCCTGCCCCGCATTCCTTTCAGCATAAGCCAACGGTTAATAAGGTATTTATACTCATAGCCTTCAACGGTGCGGATCATTCAGTTATAACGCCCCGGTATTCACAATATTGTCCCGTTAACATCATTCCAGACGCCCCCGGTCCACCTCCCGGCCCGCATACCGGGGAATCCCGCAATTTCTTGAAGGAATCCCCTAGTTTTGCCCCAAAATTGGGCCACGGGCCCAATGGCCGAAGGCCCATCATTGGCGATTGTTTCGCCACGGGCGCAAATTTGACCATAAAAGCCCGTGGTGAAACTAAATTGGGCCACGGGCCCCTCTCACACATGAATCTCATCGAAGAACTCAAATGGCGCGGCATGATCCAGGACATCATGCCCGGAACAGAAGAACAACTCAGCAAGGAAATGACCTCCGCCTACATCGGCTTTGACCCTACCTCCGACAGCCTCCATATAGGAAGTCTCGTGCCCATTCTCCTCCTCGTCCATTTGCAAAAGGCTGGCCATAAGCCATTTGCGCTCGTCGGCGGCGCCACCGGCATGGTCGGTGACCCCAGCGGCAAAAGCGAAGAGCGCAACCTGCTCAGCGAGGACGTCCTCAACCACAACCTCGCCGGCGTAAAAAAACAGCTCGAAAAATTCCTCGATTTTGACCCCTCAAAACCCAACAAGGCCGAGATGGTCAACAACTACGACTGGTTCAAAAACATGCGCTTCCTCGACTTCATCCGCGATGTCGGCAAACATATTACAGTAAATTACATGTCTGCAAAAGACAGCGTAAAGAAGCGGCTTGAAGGCGAAAACGGGATGAGTTTCACCGAATTTACCTACCAATTGGTACAAGGATACGACTTCTACTGGCTTTGGAAGAATAAGAATTGCAAGCTCCAGATGGGCGGCAGCGACCAGTGGGGCAACATCACCACCGGTACTGAGCTCATCCGCCGCATCGGCAATGGCGAAGCCTTCGCCTTCACCTGTCCCCTCCTCACAAAGGCCGATGGCGGCAAGTTCGGAAAGACCGAGAAAGGCAATGTGTGGCTCGATCCGGAAAAGACCTCGCCCTACGCCTTCTACCAGTTCTGGCTCAACGCCACCGACGCCGATGCCGAAAAATGGATAAAGATATTCACCTTCCTGCCCGCCGTCGAAATCGCCTCCCTCGCAAAGGAACATGCCGCCAATCCGGGAGCCCGCCTCCTGCAACGCACCCTCGCCCGGCACGTCACCACCTTCGTCCACGGAGAAGAAGGGTACAACAAGGCCCTCGCCGACACCGAAAAGATGTTCGCCAACCAGTCCGCCTCCGCTGTATCCCTCAGCGAAGAAGACCTCCAATCCCTCGACGGCGTCGCCCGCTTCGACTACACCGCCACAAAGATCTCCGCCGGCGTCGACATCGTCACCTTCCTCGCCGAAACCGGCATCGCCCCCTCAAAAGGCGAAGCCCGCAAGCTCATTCAGGGCGGCGGCATCAGCATCAACCGCAAAAAAATCGAAGGCACCGACTTCGCCGTCAATGCCTCGCTGCTCCTGCACGGAAAATATATCCTGGCCCAAAAAGGAAAAAAGAATTATTACCTGGTCACGGTAGCTTAGCAGCCACCCCGGCCAAAACCGCCCGCACCTAACTCAACAAAGCCGGGTGCTCGCGATGCACCTTCAGCACAAACTCGCCGAAAAGCGTATTCGCCCACGCAAACCACTTCCGGGTAAACTTCGCCGCATCATCCTTGTGAAAGGACTCATGCATAAAGCCCGTCCCAGCATTGCTCTGCTGCAGCATCTTCAAACAGGTCGCCATCTCCTGCGAGTCATGGCTCGTCAGCCCGCGGATGATAATACTCAACGGCCACACCATATCCATCCCCACGTGTGGACCTCCGATCCCCTCCCCGGCCTTCCCCTTGAAGAAGAACGGATTCGAATCGCTCAGCAACATCCTCCGCGTATTCTGGTACACCATATACCCCCGCTGTTCGGGATGCAGCACGGACAAAGGACCCGTAAAATGGGGCGATTGCAGATACGGCAGCCCCAGCAGGCTCGGCACATTGGCGTCATCCATCAGTAAATGATTCCCGAAACCATCGGCCTCGTAGGCAAACACCTCGCCAAACACCGGATGCGCCACGATCGCATGCTCCAGCAGCACCTGCTGCAGTTCATCCATCAGTTTATACGCCGCATCATCCACAGGCTTGCCATGCACCCCGATCGCCTGGAAGATGGCCCGCATATCGGCGAGGCTGTTCAACGCAAAGATATTCGAAGGGATAAGGAAAGGATACACCGTCGCATCGTCACTGGGCCGGAACATCGAATGGATCAGCCCAACCTTTTTCGTCGGATACCCATACCCGCGTAGCGGCACGGTATCGGTCGCAAACTCGGTCTTCCGCATAAAGCTATATGGCCCCTTCCCGTCTTTTCGCTGCTGCTCCCGGAAGGTTTGGATGATCCTCTCCATAGCCGCGACCCAGTCGGCATCGAAGGGCGAGGTGTCGCCCGTGATCTGCCAGTATCCATGGCTCAGGCGAATCGGGTAACAAAGACTATCGACCTCCCATTTCCGCTCGTGCACCCCCGGCTTCATGTCCGTGACATCCGTCTTCCACTCGCTGATCTTGGTCTCATCCTTATAAAAAGCGTTGGCATACGGGTCCTTCAACACATTTTTTACCTGCCGGTGTATAACCCCGCGCACCAGTTGTTGCAGATCTCTATCCTCCTTGCACAGCTGGAGATAGGGCCATACCTGTGCGCTGCTGTCCCGGAGCCACATCGCATCGATATCCCCCGTGATGACATAGGTGTCCGGTTTACCGCCAATCGTGCTGAAATCAACCGTCGTATCCAGCGTGTTGGGGAAGCAGTTCTCGAAAAGCCAGCCGATCTCCTTATTGCCGGCGCCGCTCCGCACCTCCCGGATGATCTTTTCGACGGCCTGGCTCCTGAACTTCCGCTTTCCCTCCGGTATCCTCACCACCGGAAAATCCGCGCTCCCCGCCCCCCCGATACCATCGGCCCCCAACACTCTGCCCGCCATCATAGCCCCCGCCGAAGCCAACATACTTTGCTGAATAAAATGTCTCCGTCTCATTATGGTCAATCAATTTGCACCTAAACTACACTATTTTCTCTTTAGCAATCGCGAACCAGCGGTTCCGCGCAACAAAAAACACGATGACCCCACAGGCCACCAGCAGTAAACCCACCAATGCCGTTTTCCCCGTGGACAACCACACGAACAGCCAGATAATTATCGAAAGGATCACCGGCAACGGATAGAACCACATCCGGAAGGGCAGTTTGGCCGTACCATTCCTTCGCCGGAGAAGAACCACGCCGACCGCCTGGGCTACAAACTGGACAAGGATCCGCATCGCAAGGATCGCATTGATCACATCCTCCAGTTTCAACAACAGGCTCCAGATAAATCCCAATCCCGCAACAAACAGCAGGGAAACATAGGGGAAATCCTTGCGGGGATGCAGCCGGGCAAACCAGGGGAAGAAATTTCCATCCGCCGCCGCCGCATAAGGCACCCGCGAATAGCCAAGAATAACCGCGAACAGCGAAGCAAACGCCACCCATAACACCAACACGGTCGCCACCTGCGCCGTGCGCGAGCCATATATCTTCTCCATGAAAAGGCTGATGGTATATTTCGAATGCTGGGCTTCCTGCCAGGGGATAACCCCGACGACGCTGAAGTTCATGGCCAAATAAAGGATGGCAATCCCAACAATAGAAATAAAAATGCTTCGGGGAATATTCTTCGCCGGATTTCGGATCTCCCCTCCGAGGTGGCAGACATTGTAGTAGCCCAGAAAGCTGTAGATCGTCTTCACGGAAGCATGCCCTACCAACGCCAGGAATGCCCAGCTGACCATCGTTTGCCCTTTCTCCGGCCACGGGGAATAGGCGACCTGGCGATGCGTAAAGCCGCTGATAATGATCCACAAAAGGATAATGATCACCCCAGCCCATAGAAATACCGCCATCTTGCCGATCGTCCGGATATTCCGGTACAGCAGGACCGTGATAAAGATCACAACGAGCCCGGAAAGCGCCTTTTCCTCCCACCAGTTCATGGGGACCAGGTAATGGGCATATTGCGCAAACCCGATCGCCGCCGAAGCTACCACCAGCGAGGATTGCAGACAGGTCTGCCAGACGAAGAGAAAGGACATCAGGGGGCCTCCCTTCTTGCCATAAGCTTCTTTGAGGAAATTGTAACTGCCGCCGGCCAGCGGATAGGCCGCGCCCAGTTCGCTCCAGATCATCCCGTCCACAAATGCGGTAAAGGCCCCGAAAACCCAGGCCCAGATAAACAGGTTGCTGCCAACGGCTTGAATGACCAAATAGAGACTGACAAAAGGCCCGATCCCAACCATATCGATCATATTGATCGAGGTGGCCTGTAAAAGACTTATTTCGCGCTTCAGCTCGTGTACCGCCTGCGGGGGCCGCTTCCCGGTTGTCTTTTCCCTCATGCCTTGCCGTACTCCCTTAGCGCGGTGATCAGCCGGTCGAGCTCTCTGGTCGTCGTATAGACGTTCGGAGTGATTCGCACCCCATGAACGTTCTCCCAATTGATAGTCGTCACGTGGATCTTATAGTTGTTAAAAAGAAAGGCTTCGAGCTCTCCCCTACCTGCCTTTGCCTCAAATCCCGCCACCCCGATAGCGCACCCGAACCCCGGTTTCAGCGAAGTATAGAACTTTATCCCAGGAACATCCTTCACCGCTTCCATCCAATAGTTCTTCAGATAGAACAGCCGCTTCTCCTTCCGTTCCGGGCCGATCATTTCATGGAACTCGATCGCCTTTCCGATGGCCTGTTCGATAAAGAAGGGTCGCGTGCCCAGGTTCTCGAACTTCCGGATATTATCGGCTCTGGCATCCGGCGCCGCGAACAGTGGATACAAGTCCGCCTGCTTCTCTTTTCGGACATAGAGCATACCTGTCCCGATGCAGGCCGCCAGCCATTTGTGCAGGCTGGTCCCGAAATAGTCGGCGCCGAGCGAAGGGATCGTATACTCGAAATGCATGAAGCTGTGCGCTCCGTCGACCAGCACATCGATCCCCCGCTGATGCGCAGCGTCGGCGATTAGCCGCGCCGGTACTATCTGCCCCGTCCAGTTATAGACATGCGTCACATGCACCACCTTCGTCTTCGCCGTAAAGGCCCGGATGTATTGCGCGGCCATGTACTCGTTGTCCTCGCTCGGCAGGTTCAGGTCCACCCAAACCAGCTTGATCCCATCCCGCAGTTCGCGTTGCTTCCAGGCGTTGATACAGTTGGGATAATCGAACCTACAGACCACCACTTCGTCCCCCGCCTTCAACGGGAGGCCAAAGATAACAGTTTCCAGCGCTTCCGACGCGTTCCGCTGGATCGCCACCTCTTCGGCCGGGCAGCCCGAGATCCGTGCGAGCTCCTTACGCAACGGCTCTCGCCCCTGGTCGAGGATACGCCACATGTAATAGCTGGGACCGCCTTCGGAGAGGTCGAAATTATGCTTCATCGCGTCCTGCACCACCTTGGGCGAGGGCGATACGCCGCCGTTGTTGAGGTTGATGATTTCGGGGTTAACCGTAAACGCCTGTTGAATGGACGTCCAGAAGACCTCGTCGCCCGCCAGTTGTTCCGGCGCCCGATGCGTTGCTCCAAGCAGCGCCTTGTCTAGGTTCCGGCTCCAGGCCGGCTTGGCCAATCCCGCCAGGAAGGCGGTGGCAGAAAAGGTTCCAAGCGTATCCAGGAACCGTCGGCGATTATAAGCAGTCATACAGTGCGTAGTAGGTTTGGTATACAAGGTAACAAAAAAAAGTATCTTTGCCGGGCATGAAGTATTACATCATTGCCGGTGAAGCCTCTGGCGACCTCCATGGCAGTAATCTCATAAAACAACTCAAGGAACAGGATACACAGGCCGACTTCCGCTGCTGGGGCGGCGACCTTATGCAGGCGGCTGGGGGCCACATCGTCAAGCACTACAAAGACCTCGCCTTTATGGGCTTTGTCGAAGTGCTGACCAACCTCCGCACCATCTTCCACAACCTCGACTACTGCAAGCAGGATATCCTCGAATACCGGCCCGACGCCCTGATCCTCATCGACTACCCCGGCTTCAACCTGCGCATCGCCAAATGGGCGCACGCACAACGCCAGGCCGCCGCCAAACACTTCGCCACAACGCCTGCCCGGGATTCTTCCGCACCCGCCAAAAATCCCCCCCTCCCCGGCGCGCAGGCCACCTCCCACTTGCGCATCATCTATTACATCTCCCCACAGGTCTGGGCCTGGAAAGAGAACCGCGTCAAACAGATCCGTGCCACCGTCGACAAAATGCTGGTGATCCTCCCCTTCGAAAAGGAGTTCTACAAAAAATGGAACTATGAAGTAGAATACGTCGGCCACCCCCTCGTAGAAGTCATCGACGGCTATCACGCCCCTGCCGGCGCGATCCCCGCCTTCGAAAAGCCCATCGTCGCCCTGCTACCCGGCAGCCGCAAACAGGAGATCCTGAAAAAGCTGCCCGTCATGCTTGAGGTCAGTAAGGCGTTTCCCGGCTATCAGTTCGTCGTTGCACAGGCCCCCGGCCAGGAACAGTCGTTCTACAACCACCTGCTCGCTCCCTATCCCGATGTCGCAGCGGTCAGCAACCAAACCTATCCCCTTCTCCAAAAAGCATCCGCCGCCTGCGTAACGTCCGGCACCGCGACCCTCGAAACCGCCCTCTTCGGCGTCCCCGAAGTAGTCTGCTACAAGGGAA
Source organism: Puia sp. (assembly GCF_035546395.1). Classification (GTDB taxonomy): domain Bacteria; phylum Bacteroidota; class Bacteroidia; order Chitinophagales; family Chitinophagaceae; genus Puia. The sequence continues at coordinate 162,887 of NZ_DASZXR010000006.1, forward strand.
GCCCCATCTCGTACCACATCGCTCGAAGGCTGATCAAGGTTAGGTACATCTCCCTCGTAAATCTCATAATGGATAAACCCCTCGTCAAAGAGCTCATCCAGGACGACCTCACCCCCGCCAACCTCCGCCGCGAGCTCGAATCGATCCTCAACAACCCCGACCGCCGCCGCCAGCTCGCCCAGGATTACCAATCACTCAAAACCCTCCTCAGCCAGGGCGGCCACGCCTCCGCCAACGCCGCCCGCAGCATCCTCACCTACCTCCGCGCCCAACCCGCCGCACCCGGCAAATAGCGCTCCGCATAACCACCAAAGGCCCATAACACAACCCTTCACCCCGCGCAAGCCGCCCCCGGGCAGCCTTCGCCGCCTCAAGCACCGCCGCCCCCGGCCACCCCTAAAGTCTCCTGAAAAAAAAGATCCGCAGGATCAGAAAAATGATCCCCACAAGGAACATAAAAATGGAGATCCGGTTGATCCCATGCATATACCGCATCCATTGCGTATTCGGCGCATCCGGATCCCGCTTCTTGATATAAAAGTATTCCGCGATCTGTCTCCAAACTCCCATAATTCGCTGTATTACCACCCAAAGATAAATAACACCCCCCATTTTGGATTGTTTGACCAAAAATCCTCTATATTTGCACTCCCAATTTCAGCCGGTCTACGCCGGCCGATTGGCCCGGGCCGCACTAAAGCGATCCACCCAAAATAACCAGGGGAATTAGCTCAGTTGGCTAGAGCGCTTGCATGGCATGCAAGAGGTCGTCGGTTCGACTCCGATATTCTCCACTCACGATCAATGCTTTACAACTCCAAAATGTAAAGCATTTTTTATCCGCATCCTCACCTGAAAGTTATCAAAGTTTGCTCGGATCACCATCATTCAGTGGCTCAAATTCGGACTCATTGATAATCCACTCTCACGACATGATCGTTGACCCTACCCGTAATATACAACCCTCCTCGGCCTCTCAGGGCACATCGCCCTGACCACCATCGTCAAGCCGGAGGAAAAAAGGAATATCCTCCCCTATCTGATCCGGCATTTGAAATTCTTGCACCTCGCAAAAAAGATCAGCATCACTTTCTGCGACGAAAACCTCGACGAATACGAGATCGACATTTTTACGAACTCTCTCCAAAACAAAAAAGTCTTCAACTCCATCGTCGATCACGCCAACAAATGCGGTAATCTAAAGATCAGGCAGTACGCCTGCTGATCCTACTTCCCCGTTCGTTCGACAGGATACAACCTGGCAATAAAGAACAACCCGTCAAAGACTTCAGGCCATACCCCCTTCGCAGGCTGAAAATCACTCAGTGTCCCATCCTGCGGCTTGCGCAACGCACCCGATGCCTTATGGTAATCCAGGAAAGCATAGGTATTCCCCGCAGCCGCCAAAGTACCTTCAATGGAGGTAGCCGGCCGCGGCGCAACCGTCACGGTCTGATCGTTCACATAGTTCATATAGGTTCCCTCCGATCCCGAAAAACCGATACAATAGGCTCTACTGCCAAAGGTCCGATGGATCGCGGCGCCCATCGGAACAAAAGCATCCGCTGGATTAGCCGGCGCCCGCCCGTCGCCCAACGATCCCATTCCCTTCGCAATATGTCCATTATGCGCCCAGACGATGATCTTCTTCCCCGGGTAAGCCTTCTCCGCCAACCAGGTAAGGTTCTTCGCCATCTGCGCATCCCTGACACTTACCTCGTTACCCTGCACCATCCCCCAATACCGGGTCGTCTGTGACTCGATACTGTTCACCACCTGATACCAAAACCCCGCACTGCTCGTCAGCGAGTCCGTCACCCGGCTGCCATCATCCAACAGCTTTTGCAGCTCGGTCAGTTTGCGAAAAAATCGCGCCTGCTCCTCTATTCCTGGCCGGTAATCCCGGGAACCAAAGGTCGCAACGCTCACCCGGCGAAACAGCTCCCACTCCTCGTCGACCGCCGATGGCGACGCCTTGCGCAAAAAGCGCTCGAAGTCATCGAACAGCTGCGTCTTCGCCTTCACGCCCGTATGCTGGCTCTCAAACCCCGTCAACACAAGCGGATGCGCCGCATGAAGATCCCCCTGCACGTAGTCAAACAACGGCCCCATCTGAACACTCGTCGCATACATATAGAAAAGACTGCCTATCACCTCCTGCGACAATGTCCCGCCCTGCTGCACATTCTCCCATATCCGCGCACAATCATAAAGGCCGCTCTCGAACGCCAGCACATCAAAACCCATCTTCTCATGCAGGAACTTGATCAACCGGACCTTCGCCGAAAAGGTCGAACCCTCTCCGTGCGTCTGCTCCCCAAGCAGTACGATCCGCGCATTGCCGACTGCAGCCCGAAGGCCAGTCATATCTGAAAAATCAGTATCACTGGGCTCTATCGATCGCACCGTCGACAAACAGCCCTTGAGGCTCGCCCCCAGGTCCTGGGCTGATCCCGCCAACCAGGATAAACAAAATGCAAAAAAGAAAAAGAAAACCCGTTGCATAAAAGATGATTTCTGCAACGAAGCAAGCAACTCCGCCCGAGTCCGCCAAGCCTCCAATTGCTAATATTTAGTTAAGACCCCCACCGCACACGCCGTATCGCACGTCATCGCCGTCGAAATAAAGCCCCCCAACACGCCGCCGCTAAACAAAGCCGCGCGACACACCCCTGGACTACCCCCAATCTCAGATCTGGCCGCCCCACTCCATCTCCGAACATCGTACCTTCAAACCCGCAAAGCAGAGCGCCCCAAAATCAAACACCCCGAAAACAGAACACCCAAAAAACAGAACACCCAAAAAACAGAACACCGCGAAACAAAACACCCGCCAAAGCAACACCATGAACATCCATTACAAAACGGGCCTCATCCCCGCCACCGCCGAGATCATCGAAGTCTACAACAGCTCCGGCCTTAACCGGCCCACAACCGACCCAAGACGCATCGCCGGCATGTACGCCAACTCCAACCTGGTCGTCACCGCCTGGGACGGCGATCTCCTCGTCGGCGTCTCCCGATCGCTCACCGACTTCCACTACTGCTGTTATCTCTCCGACCTGGCCATCCGCAAGGAGTATCAAAAACAAGGCATCGGCCAGGAACTCGTCCGCCTGACAAAGGAAGCCATCGGCCCCTCGTCGATGCTTCTCCTGCTCGCCGCACCATCGGCAATGGAGTATTACCCCAAAATAGGAATGGACAAACTCGACAACGCCTTTATGATAAAAAGAGAACGATGATCAATAGCTTTACCCGACAATTGCTAACATAAAGATCTCCCGTATGACCGCATTTAACGTCTACCTGAATTTCCCCGGTACCAGCGAAGAAGCCCTCTCGCCAGGCGCGACCATCACCACGCCCTACCCCCTCACCACCTGCCGCCGGTAATCCGCCGGCGAACACCCCGTCTGCTTTTTAAAGAACGCACTAAAATGCGTCGACTCCCCAAAACCCAGCGTATACGCCACCTCCTTGATCGCCACCGCCGGCTGCCCCAACAATGATTTCGCCTCCGAAACCGTCTTCTCCGCGATCCAGGTCGTGATCGGTTTACCCGTCTTACTCTTGATCACATTGTTCAGATAGCTGGGATGCAGGCTCTGCAACGCCGCATACTCGCTCGCCCGCAAAACCTTATCCGCCTTCCCATGCACCAGGTCCCGGAAATTCTTCTCCAGGTCCCGCTTGAACGACTTCACGATCTCGCTACCACGATTCCCCTCGGAGATGGGATTATAGTCAGCCCAGAACCGGGCCTTGATCTTCAACAACATCACCACAAACAGGCTCCCGACTATCTTATTTTTGAAATGCGACTCCCCCCGCTGTTCGGAATGGATCAACATATACAGTTGTTCGAACTCGAGAAAAGCCTCCGGAGACAACCGCAACGGCCGGATCGTTTCGGTCAGCAGGAAAGGAAACTCCGAGTAAATATCCGGATGCACATTTTCTTTCAGAAAAGATTCATTGAAAGTAATAAGCCAGGCCTCGCCGATCTCCTGCCATCCAAAGGTCCGGTATACCCCCGGGTTCGTAAAATAGATAGTACCCGGTTCAAGATCGAATGCCATCTCATCAATCGTATACCTCCCCCGCGCATCCTTCACAAACAGGAAATTGAAAAAGTTCGGCCGGTAGCTCGGCGATGTGTAGGGCAGTTCACCCCTGAGCAGGTCCCGCACGTTATGGATCGTAAAAGCATCCGCAGCGTCGAGCAGGTCCAGCGGAAGACCCAGCGATCGGTAAAGTTCATACAAAGTCTCGGGAATGAGATCGGCAGATCGGGGGCTCATATCCAAAAATACCATAAAAGCAGTAATTTATCCTACCCCAACAATTGCCTTGGCAACTGCCTTTGTTGCATATATTATCAACAAATGCAACAACCAACACCCTTACAAAGACCTCGCCTCTGAACCCGCAAAAAATTCCCCGCGCAGCCGCCCTTCTCCCGGTAAATCGTAAATTACAGTCATTAAATTCCGCAACTGTGAAAGTCTATTTCACCTCAGGCATCGGCGCCGACTACCGGCTCTTCACCCATCTCCGTCTGCCCGAAGGATTCGAAGCCGTCCATATTGATTGGATAGACCCACTCCCCAACGAATCCCTCCCCGACTACGCCGTACGCCTTAGCAAAAAGATCGACACCAGCCAACCCTTCGCCCTCATCGGCCTCTCCCTCGGCGGCATCATGTCCGTCGAAATGGCCAAACGCCTGCAGCCCCAATGCACCATCATTATAAGCAGTGTCCCCGTGTCCGCCCATCTCCCCCGTTATTATCGCGTAGCCGGCCAGCTGGGCCTGGGCAAATGGGTGCCCGCTTCCCTGCTAAAGGCCGCAACCTCCGTTAAACACGGCCTGATGATGCGCCCCGCCGCCAATCGCCGGCTCATGATGGACGTTATCCGCTCCGGCGACGACCGGTTCATCCGCTGGGCCCTCAACGCCGTACTCGAATGGAACAACGCGGAGATCCCCCAGCCCCTCTTCCATCTTCACGGCACCCGCGACGAGGTCTTCCCCATCGGGCTGACAAAGCCCACCCATATCATTAAGAAGGCCGGCCACATGTTCCTCCTCGAGCGCGCCGACACCACCAACCGCATCCTCCGCGAGATCCTCCTCCCGTTCGCCCCCACCTTAACACTCCCCTAACTCCATCCATCCCAAACCGGACACCCGTCCGATCAAAACCGGACACTCCAGGCCAACCCAAAAACCATAACGATATGATTATCAAGTGAACCATTTTATGGCACCGCTCTGGCATTGCCATAAACGCCCGCGGCAGCCACCAATAAGGCTCCAAAAGGCAAAAAAACAGATCATGGAAACGCAAAAAACAATAGTTCAAACCCAGGCCCGCCTCACCAGCCAGCCAATCCCGGTCAACCCCGGCCAAGCCGCCCGCCCCGTAGCCCAGGATATCGCTGAAACCACCCCCACCCGTCGCCGCCGCAACCCTTCATCCAGCAATTCCAACCGCTTAACCCAGTATTTGGCCTTTCACGGTACTATGTATTGTAAAGTACCTTCCAATGATATTATCTTTGTTATGCAAGCCGGTCGGAAAGGCGACAACGAAAACAGAAAAGCAGCTCAGAAAGGCGACGAAGAAAACAGAAAAGCAATTCAGAACGGCAAAGCAAAAAACAAAAGCAACCAATTTTTTCAAATTATAAAACCTAAGTATATGTCACTCTCAATCAAAACATTCGCCCTGGTAGCCATGCTCCTCACAGCCAGCAGCACCTTCGCTACCCCCACCGACGACAGCAACGAAGCTGTAAAAGTCGCCTTCCACAAAGACTTCAAAAAAGCCGAACTGACAGCTACCGAAGTCAAGGCCACCTTCACCAAGCTGACCTTCAAACTCAACGGTGTCGTCATGTTCGCCTTCTACTCCGACAACGGCCAGTTACTCGCCGTCACCCGGAACATCACCTCCAACCAACTGCCCATCCAACTGCTCCTGGAAGTGAAGAAGAATTACGCCGATTACTGGATTAGCGATCTGTTTGAACTCACCGGCGACGGCGCCAGCAACTACTACATCACCCTCGAAAACGCCGACCAGCGTGTCACCCTCCGCTCCAACGGCAGCGACTCCTGGGAAACCTACGAAAAGAAAAGCAAAGAATAACAGTTAACCTACGAATAAGCACCCCTGGACCCCGCCCCGGCGGGGTCTTTTATTGTCAGGGAAATCGAACGTCAGGGCAGCCGGCTGCCAAGGGACCCGAAAGTCAATAATAAAGTCGAATATCAATAAAGCCGCCGGTTCCCCTTCTCCCGCCATAATCCAAACAACTCCCCGGCCCCAGCCACTGGCTGATGCTCAAACGGAATTCTCCGCTCCCCATCCCCCAAACCGATCTCCTCATAAATAAAGGCATCGTCAAACCCCGCCGCCGCTGCCTCATGCCGCGTCGCCGCATACACCACCCGCTTCGGCCGTGCCCAATACAACGCCCCAAGACACATCGGGCAAGGTTCACAGGAAGTATATACCACGCAATCCGTCAGTTGAAAATCCCCCAGCCGCCGGCAGGCATCCCGGATCGCAACGATCTCCGCATGCGCCGTCGGATCGTTGGTTGACGTCACGCCGTTACAACCCCTCCCAACCACCACGCCGTCTCGCACGATCACACACCCAAAAGGCCCTCCCTTCCCGTTCTCAACCCCCTCCACCGCCAGCTTGATCGCCTGCCGCAAAAACAAAACATCCGTATCAGTTATCATGACAACAAAGTTATAGTAATCCACTCTTCATCTTCACCAACATCTCCAACCCAAACCCACTGATCAGCAACCGCTCCTTCCGGTTCCCCAACAACCGCTGCGTCCAATTCGATCATATCGGTAACGGCCGGTCGTACAAGCCGGTTACCGCAATACTGCCTTAACAATTCCGCCGGCTTCATCCGCTCCGTTCTACGTTCGTACACCGCCAATAGCAGCGAACCAAGCTCACTACCCGATAAACGCTCCGCCAACAACCCAACGATGTCGGCTACCCCAGTCTTTTTCTCAATGCCGTTGATCACACTTGCATTCATAAAAGAGAATAAAAAATTGACCAAATTGTCGCCACGATGAGGAAATAGCTCAACAATTGTCGAAGGAATTCCTCACTTTTTTGCGCGCAAAAATGACTCCCCCGCTTTAGAATGAATCTGGACTACATTTTGCTCTACTGTTTAGGCTTTTAATAGGATATTGGATTTTAGCAACGGCCTGGATTTCCATCTGGGCTTCTTTTTTTTCTGAGGCGCCCTTCGGGACGCCTTTCGTCAAAATGTAGGGCTATACCTTAAAGATCTTATCGATCAGAAGATTCAACACCTCCAAAAACACCAGCGCGATAATGATCCATTCGAGAAAAGTACTGTTCCGGTATTGCAGCAGATCCTTGAACAGCTCCAGGTTCTCCTTCACGATTTCCAACCCCTCACGGATATCCCGGTACCGCTCCTGCAGATCGAAGGTCCGCTTCAGCCCCAGGTCGATCCGGTTCAGGTTCTCATCCTCCCAGGCCTCCGGCGGCGAATCGAAAATGTAAAGGTTCTCCGAGATCCGGTTCTTCAGGTTCAGCGTCTTGCCGATATACATCTTCAGGGACTGGCCCGAGATCGCCAGCCGCCCACGCCGCTCCAGGCTCTGCGTATGACTATTGGTTTCTTCCAACAGCAGATTCGAAAGTTGAGAATAATAATCCAGGGACACCGATTGACTGACATTCAGCATGATCAATCTCAACACCTCGATATCCGGCGAGACGATCTCGATCTTATTATAACCGAATTTGTATTCCTTCGCATTCGTCTCCACCTCGAACTCCTCGCTCAGCTTCAACTCGAATACATTTTTGCAAAACGGCGCGATCCGCCCCAGGAACGCATCCCGCTCCGACTCGCTGTAGTTCAGAAAACAGACCACCCCATATTTGAAAACATAAACAAAGGAAAGCTCCCCCGTCTTATAGAACAGTTCGTCCGCGTCATAGTGATAGATACCCTCCTTATAGCTTGATCGAAAGCCTTTTACATCAATACTATCCGCTATCTGGTAAGACACGACGTGTAACATAGCCATTCAAGTTAAGCCATTTGACACCCCCAAAATAAAATACTAAACAACTTGTCGGTAAAACTAAAATTATTAGTACATTAGGGCAAAAAATAACCACCATGGAATCCCTCACTCCCAACCTCTTCGTCAAAGACATCAACGCCACCCTCGACTTTTACAGCCGCCTCGGCTTCCAGCTCGCAATGTCCGTCCCCGAACAAGGCGAAAGGCGTCCAAACGGTCCTCTCGTCTGGGCAATGATGACCAATGGAAAGGTCACGATAATGTTTCAAACCATCGAAAGCCTCGGCGATACACTCCCCGCCATCCATCGCACCGACGGCGGGTCCCTGCTGCTGTATATAAATCTGACGGATATCCGCAGCTTCTTTGAGTCGATAAAGGACAAAGTCACCGTTCTCAAGGGCCTCGAAAGGACCTTCTACGGCGCCACCGAATTCTCCATCCTTGACAACAACAATTACGTCCTCACCTTCGCCGAACACGAATAGCCGTCAGAAGCGGTCAGCGGCAAGCAGCAAGTCGCGATCCCGGCCCCAACCAACGCATCATCCACTATCCCCACGCACAGCCGGCCCCCTCGTCACGGTCCCCGCAAAATCCCCTAGCTTTACGGCATGACAGGCCGGATACACCCCCTATTGCTCCACCTCGCAGGATGCGTACTCTTCCTGTCCCTGCCCATCCTCCTCTCCCCTGAATCCCTCACCCTCCGTGCCTACCTGACCAATCCCCCGACCCAGCGCGATCTCATTATCTATATCCTCGTCCTCGCTATTTTTTACGCCAACTATTTCTTCCTCATCCCCAAATATTACTTTCCCCGCAAATACGCCCCCTTCATCTTCCTCAACACCCTCTGCTTCTCCCTCCTCATCCTCATACCCCTCGTCCTCATCCCTCATCCCACCCCCCGATACCTTCGCTTCATCCCTCCACCCCAGAACACCTCCCCCGGTCCCTCCAATCCGCCCAACCCCACCACCTTCACCAACCCACCCCCAAATCCCCCAGGCAGCCTCCAACCCTATCGTTTTCGCGACCTCAGTCAGCATCTCTTCCTCTTCCTCGTCGTCCTCTTCCTCGCCCTGTTGCTGAAAATCCGCGACCGCCTCAGACGGGCCGAAGAAGAAAAGCTCCACGCCGAACTGGCTTACCTGAAAGCCCAGATCAACCCCCACTTCCTCTTCAATATCCTCAACAGCATCTACGCCCTCGCCCTCGAACGCTCCGAACGCACGGCCGGCGCCGTCGTCAAACTCTCCTCGATGATGCGCTACGTCCTCCTCGAAGCCGGCCGTGATCGCGTCCCCCTCGAACAGGAACTCGCCTATCTCACCGGCTACACCCTCCTCCAGCAAACCCGCTTCGAAGACGCCCTCGACCTCGACTTCTCCGTCACCGGCCGGCCCGACGGCAAAACCATCGCCCCCCTTCTCCTCATCCCCTTCGTAGAGAACGCATTTAAACACGGCGTCAACCCCGAACAACCCTCCGCCATTCTCATCCGTATTGACATCGGGGCATCGGAGATCCGCCTGCACGTCGCCAATAAGAAAGTAGTCGCCAAAACACTGCCCTCCGCCCCGGCAGGACTCGGCATCGACAACACCCGGCAACGCCTCGGCATCCTCTACCCCGGAAGACATACCCTCTCCATCACCGATGGAGCAGATGATTTCGATGTTTTGCTAACTTTACGCCTGACATGATCAAAGCCATCGCCATAGATGACGAAGCACCGGCCCTGAAAGTGATCGGGAATTTTTGCGCCCGGACAAACACCATTCAGCTGCAACACACCTTCCGCAGACCCGCAGAAGCCCTCGGCTTTCTGCGCCAGAACCCCGTCGACCTCGTCTTCCTCGACATCCAGATGCCTTCCCAGTCCGGCCTCGAGCTCTACAAGACCATCGGCCCCCACACCCTCGCCATCTTCACCACCGCCCACAGCGAATATGCCGTCGAAGGATTCAACCTCAATGCCGTCGATTATCTCTTAAAGCCTTTCACCCTCGAACGCTTCCAGCAGGCCGTCGCCAAAGCCGCCGAATACCTCGCCCTCCGCAACGTCCGGCAACAGGGACAATTCGCCGAAGCCCTCCTCATCCGCGCCGACTACAGCCTCGTCCGCATCGACACCGCCGACATCCTCTTCGTCGAGGCCGCTGACGACTATCTCAAGATCCACCGCGAGAACAAACCCCCGCTCACCGTCCGCATGACCATGAAAAGCATCGGCGCCATGCTTCCTCCCAACACCTTCATGCGCATCCACCGCTCCTACATCGTCGCCCTCCGCCGCATCGACAACGTCCGCAACAAGCTCGTCTCCGTCAACGGCCGCGACCTCCCCATCGGAACCAACTACGAAGCCGCCTTCCTCAAACAATTCGGCCGTTAGCCACAGCCAACAAAGCCACCGCTCAGCCTAGCCGCACGGCCCCTTTCACCTCAACATTCCTGCCATTCGCCTCATCCAGGGTGTTAAGACGGCAACTCGCCGCAGCAAGCCCCCGTAACCTAAAAAAACGATACCATGGAACAAAACACCCGTGCAAAATTCTTAAAAGGCCTCCTCATCGGCGCCACCTCCATCCCCGTCCTCATCGAAGCCTGCAGCAAAAGCAGCGGCAGCTCGGGCAGCAGCAGCTCCACCACCAGCGGAAGCGACAGCACCTACACCGGCGCCGGCAGCGGCACCTGCGCCGCCTCCCCCACCGAAACGGCCGGCCCATATCCCTATGACCTCAGCAGCAACTCGGCCATCTTCCGCACCGACATCACCGAAGGGAAAACCGGCATCCCTCTCAGTCTCACCCTCACCATCGTCAACTCCAATAACAACTGCGCCGTCATCTCCGGAGCCCGCGTCGATATCTGGCACTGCGACAAGGACGGCTATTATTCCGAATACAGCGAACCCGGCTACCTCGGCACCCAGGACAACACCGGCAAGACCTTCCTCCGCGGCATCCAGCTCAGCGACACGAACGGCCAGGTAAAATTCACCACCATCTATCCCGGCTGGTACACCGGCCGCGTCACCCATATCCACGTCGAAGTATTCGTCAACTCGGTGCTCAAGCTCACCACCCAGCTGGCCTTCCCCGACAGCCTGAACACAACCGTCTACAAGACCTCCCTCTACTCGGCCCACGGACAGAATAGCATTACCAATACCGCCGACGGCATCATGAAAGACTCCTACACAAGCGAACTCCTCACCATCAGCGGCAATACGACCGACGGCTACACCGCCACCTTCAAAGTGGGAGTGCCCCTCTAAAACAACGGCCCGGCCCCTTCGGGGCCGGGCCGTAAAAACATCCCAGTCGTCAGTTACCAACCTTTTCTTTCACCTTGTCCAGCTCAGCAGGACTGAGCTTCTCTTTTTCCATGAGGTCGATATCCCGGTTGATCATCACCATCTCCCCACCACCCAGCTCTTCCACCTCATTGTCGGTGTCGGAATGATACGACTTCCGGACCCGCAGTCGCCCCTCCAACAAATCCGTCTCCTCCCCCGGACGCGCCCGGTTGGCGTCGACATGAAAACGCGCCCCGCCTTGCAACACTTCGATCACCAGGTCACGCGTATGAACCACGAACGGCGGTCCCGCCGCCCCCGAGACCTCGATCATCACCTCGCCGTCCACATCCAGGTCCCGGTTATCCCTTCCAAAACCCTTCGCCGTAGCCACCGTCGTGTTCGGCAGAACAAGCACCGTGCTGCCGTCGGAAAGCCGGAAACTGCGGGGATACCCCGCCCCGACATGATAATTGGCCCCTTCCCCAAGCACCCGCTCAGACTTCCCATGACAGCCCGACAACGCCAACGCCGCCGCAAAACAGCACGCCGCAAAACAGAAAGCCCCAGAACAGAACCCCCCAGAACAGAAACCCCCAGAACAGAAAGCCGCAAAACAGCACTTCAGATACTTCATAAGCCATGAAGCTACAAAATCTTACCTTTGCGGCCATGATCCGCATCGGCGAATACAACAAGCTAAAAGTAAAAAAGGAACTGGCCTTTGGCCTCATTCTCGATGATGGCAAGGAAGGAATCCTGCTGCCAAAACGATTCGTACCCCGCGGCGCCAAACCCGGTGACGAACTGAACGTCTTCATCTATCATGACGGCGAAGACCGCCCCATCGCCACCACCCAAAAGCCCAAAGGCGTACTCGGCGACATCGTCATGCTCCGCGTCGTCAGCCTCACCCCACAAGGCGCTTTCCTGGACTGGGGCCTGATGAAAGATCTGTTCGTGCCCAAATCGAAACAGCTCACCGGCATGCGCCTCGGCGGCGACTATCTGGTTAAAATATACCTCGACGAACAGACGGGCCGCCTCGCCGCCACCGAAAAGATCGAAGCCTTCCTCAACAACCTAAACGTTACCCTGAAGGAAAAAGACCTCGTCAATCTCACCGTCCTTCGCCGCACCGATATCGGCTACCTCGTCATCATCAATAACCGCCATACCGGCGTCCTCCACTCCGACGAGATCTTCCGCGACATAAAACCCGGCGACCGCTTCCCCGGGTTCATCAAGAACATCGTCGGCCCCGACCGCTCCGCCTCCGGCACCACCGAGATCGACGTCGTCGCCGGCCGCCCCGGCTATGAAAAGACGGACGATGCCGCCGAGAAGATCATCCGCCTCCTCAAAGAGAATAAAGGCCACCTCCCCTACCACGACAAATCCGCGCCCGAAGCCATCTACTCCTTCTTTGGCATGAGCAAAAAGACATTCAAAATGACCACCGGTCGCCTCTATAAAGAAAAGAAGATCCTTATCACCGACGCCGGCATCGAGCTGGCCCAATAACTCCCTACCGCCCCGCAACTCCCGGCTTCGCCGCCAACACCAACGCCATCACCGCCCAGTTGGTCCCCGCAGCCGAAATAAACTGGTTGTCCCCATGCGGGAACCCACTCGAAACAAATGGCACCGATGGGATCGTCCGCGATTTCACCTCCCACGACCCATCCTCCAACTGCGTTCTCAATAAAAAAGCCACACCTCGCTGATACGCCGGCGCTTCCACCGCCAACTGCCCCGACTGATCCAGAGCGAACAAACTCTGACCCGTCGCATAAGAATCGCTCTCCAGCGAATCCAGCTGCGCCCAACCGCCATCCGCCCGCTGCCGTGCCAGCAAGCCCTTTGCCATGGACGCCATCTGCTCCGGCCGCCAACCTGCCCAGCTCAAACCCAACAACTGAAAAACCCGCTCCTCATTCGTCCGCGCAACACTATGCGCCAGCCAGTCCGCAGCCCGCTGCGTCCTCCGGGCAACCTCATCAGGCCATTGCGCCGCGGCATAGATTCGCATCGCCCGTACCGCCATGGCCGTAGCCGAAACAGGATAATATTCCAACGGCGGCCGCAACCCGGGCGGGATCCAGTTGCCCGTAGCTCCCTGTCGCTCCATCATATCGCGCACGCACAGCAAAAGCTGCTTATTAATGGGATAGTGATTGACAGATAACCCCCAGATATCATAACCGCCCCCGATCACCAACGCCTGCGGGTCCGTAGCCTCGGCCCAGGTGAACCGAAAACCGTTCAGATCATTCTTTACACTGTCTATCGCCTCCTGCAAAGCGGCCAAATTGACGGCAAATCCCTTCTCCTTCGCCATCCCGAAAACGATCAACCCCATTCCCTGTCCATGACAGGAATGACACCCTCCGGCATTCTCCAGGAAAATATGGCTGCTCTTCGCCAGCAGGGGAAGGCTCTTCCCGACGGCCGCCCGGATCTCCTCCTGCCCGACAGGCAGCATCATACCATGCCACGCCACACCGCAAAGCACGATCGCTCCACCCACCATCCATTTTTTCATATATAGTAGCATTTAGTTCTGTCGATCCCAATCGCCCACCACTATTTCGCCCCTGCCTTTACCAACACCGCAACGGTTGCCGTATTCCCCTTCTTCCTCGCCCACATCAGGGCCGTACTCCCATCCTTGGCCTTCATATTTACCCTCGCCCCCCTATCCAGCAAGGCCCGCACAAATTCCGGCCGGTCATGCTCGTTATACACCACCCACATCAGCGGCGTCATCCCGTCGTTGTCGGCATGGTTCACATCCCGCGTCCTGTCCAGCACGGCCTGAAAAAGCTCCGGATCGTCGATCATCGCGGCCGTCAACCCGCTCCAGCCTGACCGGGAGATCACATTCACATCCGCCCCGCTGTCCAAAAGCAATCGGAAAGCGTCCTTGTTCTCATTGATCAGCGCGAGATACAACGCGGTCATCCCCTGCGCCTCCTGCGCATCGATCTTCAAACCCCTTCCCAGCAACAAACCGACGCTCCGCGCGTTCCCAAAACAGGCTGCCCGCATCAGCACCGTCTCTTTCTTCTTATTCACCGCATGTACGTCCGCGCCGTTGTCCAGCAACAGCTTCATCGCATCGTAGGTATCCACTCCTACGGCGGCAACCAACAGCGGAGTATTTCCACTTCGCCCCACCACATTCACATCCGCCTTGTACCGGATTAACAACCGCATCTTGGCCGTGTCATGCGCACACCACATCAGCGGCGTCTGACCGCCTCTATTTCGCCCATTGACATCAGCGCCCCGGCTGAGCAACAACTCCATGCACTCCGGCGACGAATACAAAGCCGCATAGAACAACGCATTGTCTCCATCCGAATCCTCGGCCGCGGGACTCACCCCCTTGTCCAGCAAGCTCCGCACAGCCGCAACATCATTTCGCTGAATAGCCGAAAGAATAGCATCCGGCCCCTGCGACCGAGCCATAAACCCCGATAAAAGGAATAGAAATACACAAATCCCCGGTCGAATGAAGGGGAAAGGACAAAAACCCCGTCGCAGCAGGGACCCGGAAATAAAGGTCATAGATTGGGAATTAAGGAGATTACTCTAAAAGTAGCCCTTTTCCCCCCACCTCCAATACCCCGTAGGTAGTATTTTAACTGAATAAATACGCCACATCCTCCCCCGTCAATTGCTTCACAAACCCCGCCTCATCCGCCACCAGGTCCGCCGCCAGGCTCCGCTTCTTCTCCTGCAGCTGCAATATCTTCTCCTCCACCGTATCCTTACAGATCATCCGGTACGCAAACACCTTCTTCACCTGCCCGATCCGGTGACTCCGGTCAATCGCCTGCTGTTCTGCCGCGGGATTCCACCACGGATCCACCAGGTACACATAATCCGCCGCCGTCAACGTCAATCCAACCCCACCCGCCTTCAAGCTGATAAGGAACACCCGCGCAGACCCTTCCTCCTGGAACGCTTCAACCGACCGCCGCCGCTCCTCCGCCGCCACACTCCCATCCAGGTACAGGTAGTCAATGCCCACCGCATCCAGTGACTCCCGGATCAACCCCAGCATGGACGTAAATTGAGAAAACACCAAACACTTATGGTTCCCCGTATTTTCAGTAACCTCCCGAACCAGCTCCTCCAACTTCACACTCACATTGGGAAATGGCTCCGACAATAAAGCCGGGCTATCACAAATTTGCCGCAGCTTCGTCAACCCCTCCAAAATATAAATACTGCTCTTCCCCACCCCCTCGGAAGCGATCCTTTCCAAAAGACTTTCCCTATAGTGATCTTTATGACTGTCATAGATCTTCCTCTGCTCGTCCCCCATCTGGCACCAGAGGATCATCTCCGTCTTATCCGGCAGATCCCTCGCCACCTGCTCCTTCGTACGGCGCAGGATAAATGGATAAATAAGCTTCCTCAGCCGCAACGCCGCCTCCTTGTCCCCATTCCGGTCGATCGGCCCCGCAAACTCCGCCCGGAAAAAATCCGCCCCACCCAGCATCCCCGGGTTCAGAAAATCCATCTGCGCATACAGGTCGAACGTATTATTCTGCACCGGCGTCCCGCTCAACGCAATCCGGTTCCGCGCATGAAGCTGCTGAATAGCCTTGCGCACCTGCGAAGCAGGATTCTTGATAGCCTGGCTCTCATCCAGTATCACATACCCGAACCGGTAGGCAGAAAAATGATCGATATCGTTCCGCACCATCCCATAACTGGTAATGATCACATGCGCCTGCCGGAACCTGTCTTCATCCAATTCCCGGTCCGCCCCATAATGCAGATAGTAATCCAACCCCGGCACGAATTTTCGCAGCTCCCCCTCCCAGTTGTACAACAACGAGGTCGGGCACACCACCAAATGCGTCTCCGTAGGATACCGCTCTACCACATGCTGCAAAAAGCTCAGCGTCTGCAAGGTCTTTCCAAGCCCCATATCATCCGCCAGGCAGCCACCCCAACCCATCTCATCCAACAGGCACATCCATTGAAAACCCGCCACCTGGTAATCCCGCAGCGAAGCCCGCACCGCCGCCGGCACCGGCCATTCTTTCCCCTTATCCAGCGAGGCCCAGCGCCGCTTCTTCTCCTCCAGCTCTACCCGCAAGGCCTCGTCCGCCGTACCGCCCGCCTCAGCCAGGACGGTCCAATGCAACGCCGGCAACCTGATCCCGCCCGAATGCACCTGCCCCATCCGCAGCAACAGCGAATATTTTTCAAGCCACTCCCTCGGCAGCAGCCCCAGGCTTCCATCGGAAAGTAAAATAAACTCCTGCTTACCCAGGATCGCCTTGCGCAACTCCGCCAGCGGCACCACAAGATCGCCATAGCTCACGCGAATCGTCAGATCGAACCAGTCGATCCCCTTCCCCGCGACCATCTCAAACGACGGCACATTCGTATTGTATTTGAACTTCCGCAGCTGGTTCATCCCCAGCACCGGGATATCCATCTCCTGCATCAGCTGGTAAAATCGCAGGAACCAGCTCTTCTCCAACGCCTCCTTAAAGTTCAGATAGTAGTACCCGTTACTCTGTCCCTCGAATTTCGAGTGCAAGCCCCGCAAAGCAGCCGTAAGCCGCCCCTCCTCCTCCTTCTTCCTGGCCACAATCACCACCCGGTCCTCCCGCTCCACCCGCGTCTCCAGCTCCTCATCGTCATCCAGCTCCTCGCTCCCATAAAGCCATTTCGGCCGGATCATGAGAAAGTTCTCGTTCAGCTCGCTCACATACACCCGCCCCTGCGGCGCCTCATCGACTCGTTCAAACCGGATCACCGCATCCATATTCACCGGGTACCGCTCGGCCAACGGCCGCACCACCTCCGCCATAAACCTCGGCAGGCCCTCTTCACGCACCTCCAGGTCGCCCGCCCGGTACCGGTCCAGCACCCGCAGGTCCTCCTTCTTCAACAGGAAGAACTCATTCCCGCTTCGCAGGAAACAGGCCCAGGAATGAAAATCATCCACCGGGAATAACCCGTTATCTATCTTCACAAGAACCCGCAAATACACTTTCCCCTCCCGCCTCTCAAGCACAAAGTGCAGCCCCGGGCTCGCCGCGCTGATCGCTGCCGGTCTCACCGCCGTTGAATGATAGGCCTCCGTCGGCGGCAGATAGAAAAGATATTTTATCGCCGGCGTCAACGGCTTCAGCTCCTGCAGCACATCCTCCATCCACCGCCGCAAAATCGGCAAATGCCGCTCGTCCAATTGCTCGAACGGCTTATCCGCATCCCGCAGCCAGCCAAATCCACCCCTCACCAGCTGCTCCACAAGCACCTCGTCCGAAGCGCGGCGCAAAACCGCCCCAACGGGTCCCGGAAGAGTCTGCAAATAAGATTTATAATGGTTCCCCCCCAGTGGGATCCGCTGATAGCTCCGCCCCTCCTTTTTCTCCAGCACCAGCAACAATTCCAGCGCGATCCCGCCCCTTTTTTCCTGGTTGAAATTCAGCAGGAGTCCCGTGACGGGAGTACCTGCTAAAATGATGGTTTTCTTTGTTGTACTCAACTTTGTTAATAAATTGCAAAGGCTTAAAAGCCCATAAGTTATATCCAAAAACGCCGCCGCAAAAATAAAATAATATTACCTTTGTAGACGCTTGCCATTAAATGTAAAATGGAATGTTATGAATGCAACTGTCAGCAAGCACGATAAGATCGCGGCAAAAATAAAGACAATAATTCATGAAAAATTGGGCGTGGAAGAAAGCGCCCTCGTCGACACAGCCGCGTTCTCCTCCGATCTCGGCCTCGACTCCCTCGATGTATTGGAAACCTTCATGGCCCTGGAAAAAGAATTCTCAATAAAAATAGGCGACGAAGACGCCGAAAAGCTCACCACCGTCGGCTCCGTCATCGACTACATCACCCAACACGCCCGTAGATGAAGGTCCTTCTCCGCATATTGAAAGCTATCTTCATCCGTAAGAAGGACTGTTGTAAATAAATTTCATCCCCATCACTTTGCCCCAGGCAGTGAATAGTTGAGGCGTCTACCAGTACACCGTATATAAAGTGATCAGCAACCCCACGATCACCAGCGCCCCGATCGCAAAGCTCCGGCTCACCCGGAACATACTCGTGTCCACTTCCAGCCCCTTCTTCTCGACCCCACGCCGGTTCTCAAAAAAGTTGATCAGCGCCATCCCCAGGAAGCAGAACACGAACACAAACCCCATCCGGTCGATAAAGGGGATCTCGAAGGCCCCCTTGTTTTCCGGGTTGGCCTGGTAAAATCCATAGGGCGTCAGCCAGTCCAGGTTCACCCACCTCGGCAGGAACTTCAGGATCACCGACAGCACAAATCCACCGATCGTCGCAAACAACGCCGCATTGGACGTCGTCCGTTTCCAGAAGAACCCGAGGAGAAACATCGCCAGGATACCCGGGGAGAAAAAGCCGGTATACTCCTGGATATACGTAAACCCTTGCTTGCCCTCACCCATCAGCTGCTCCCCGATCACCAGCGACAGCAACACCGCCAGCAGCATCGAAACGATCACGGTGATCTTCCCCGTCCTCACAAGATGACGCTCGTCGGCATCCTTGCTGATCGCCTTCTTATAGATATCCAGTGTAAAAATAGTCGCGATACTGTTGGCCTTGCCCGCCAGCGAAGCCACAATGGCCGCCGTCAACGCGGCAAAAGCCAGCCCCTTGAAACCGGCCGGCAGCAGGGTCATCAGGTTGGGATAGGCCTTGTTCACATCCACCGCTCCCGACGAGCTCAGCATCTCCGTGTGAAACATCCCATGCTGATAAAGGACATACGCCCCGATCCCCGGCAATACCACGATCACCGGCATCAGTAGCTTCAGGAACGCGGCAAAAAGGATACCGCTGCGGGCCGTTGGCAGGTCCGCGCCAAGCGCCCGCTGCGTGATGTATTGGTTACAGCCCCAGTAATTCAGGTTGACGATCCACATCCCCCCGATCAGCACCGAAAGCCCCGGAAGGCTCACATAGTTCGGCGAATCCTTGTGGAAGATCATATGGAAGTGATCGCTCGCCTGTGAGGTCATGATCTTGAACCCCGCCACAAGCCCCGTCTCCCCGGATTGCTTCGCCAGCAGGTGCAGCGCAATATAGGTCGCGACAAGCCCGCCAAGGATCAGGAAGAACACCTGGATTACGTCCGTATAGCCGATCACCTTCATCCCGCCAAGCGTGATCACCACGGCAAAAACCGCCAGTAAAATAATACAGACCACGATATTGACGCCCGAAATGCTGCTCACCGCCAGGGCGCCAAGGTAAAGAATGGACATCAGGTTGACCACAATGTACAGCGCCAGCCAGAAGATCGCCATGATCATCGCCACCGTATCGTTATAGCGCCGCGAAAGGAATTGCGGCATCGTATAGATCTTATTCTTCAGATACACCGGGATAAAAAAGATCGCCACGATCAGCAGCGTCGCCGCAGCCATCCATTCGTACGTCGAAATGGCCAGCCCCAGCTTAAAGCCCGATCCGCTCATCCCGATCATCTGCTCCGCCGAAATATTGGACGCTATCAGCGAAGCCCCGATCGCCCACCAGGTCAGCGCCCCCTCTGCCAGGAAATAATCCTTCGAGTTGGTTTGCGCCGTCTTCTTCCGGTTATAGATCCAAAACCCATAGCAAGCAACGATCACGAAATAAAAGAGGAAAACGATGTAGTCCTGGCTTTGTAGCATCTTCATATAGCAAACTGTATTACAAAGCTCCCCGCTGTCGCGGGGAGCCAATGAACTCTAAATATAGCGATTTATAAGATTCTCCAGATATTCCTGCCGCCCGCTAATGGTTTTCGGCTCTCCCTTGGCGACAGCATAATTCCTCAATTCCTCCAAGCTCACCTTCCCCTTCTCATACGCCGCCCCTTCTCCGCCGTCAAACGAAGCATACCGCTCCGCCCGGACCCGGAAATAATCCGATTCCCGCAGAATAGTGTCCGCCACCAGCAAAGCCCTTGCAAAACAATCGATCCCCCCGATATGCGCATAGAAAAGGTCCTGGGGATCCGTAGAGTTCCGCCGCCGCTTGGCGTCGAAATTGATCCCCCCACCCTGGAAGCCGCCACCCTCCAGGATGATCAGCATCGCCTCAACGAGTTCATTGATATTATTCGGGAACTGGTCCGTATCCCAGCCGTTCTGGTAATCCCCGCGGTTGGCATCCATCGAACCCAGCATCCCGGCATCCACCGCCACCTGCAGCTCGTGTGTAAAAGTATGCCCCGCCAGCGTCGCATGGTTCACCTCGATATTCAATTTGAAATCCTTCAACAGGTCGTACTGCCGCAGGAAACCTATCACCGTCGCCGAGTCATAGTCGTACTGGTGCTTGGTCGGCTCACAGGGCTTCGGCTCGATAAAGAAAGTGCCCTTGAAACCCTGCTTCCGCGCATAGTCCCTCGCCACATGCAGGAAACGCGCAAGATGTTCCTGCTCCCGCTTCATATTGGTATTGAGCAGGCTCATATAACCCTCGCGGCCACCCCAGAAGACATAGTTCTCACCGCCCAGCGCGATCGTCGCATCCAGCGCCGCTTTCACCTGCGCACCCGCATGGGCCAGCACATGAAAATCGGGATTGGTGGCCGCGCCATTCATATACCGGCGGTTCGAGAACAGGTTCGCCGTACCCCACAGCAGCTTCACCCCGCTGGCAGCCTGTTTCTCTTTAGCATAGTCGACAAGCGCCTGGAGCCGCTTCTCATTATCGGCCACATCATTCGTATAGTCGACCACATCGACGTCATGGAAACAATAAAAAGGCATCCCCAACTTCGTAATGAACTCGAAAGCCGCATCCATCTTGTCCTTCGCCCTGCCGATCGCATCGCTCTTCTCGTTCCAGGGATAAATATGCGTCGGTTCCCCAAATGGATCAGCCCCGTTCCCGACAAAGGAATGCCAATACGCCACCGCAAAACGCAGATGATCCTTCATCGGCTTCCCCGCAACCACCTTCTCCGCATCATAATATCGATAAGCAAGCGGATTATCCGTCTTCGGCCCCTCGTACTTCACAGGCCCGATTCCTTTAAAAAATTCCATACAATTATTATTTATTATTTAAGGTAAATATCGCTTCCATTCGTTGTAAAACCCGTCATACACCCCGGCATTCGCCGGCTCGATCAATTCCACCGGACGCAAACCCGCAAACGCTTCCCGCCCGTCCCGATATACCCCCGCACCGATCCCCGCACCAATCGCCGCCCCCACACTTCCGTCGCTCTCATACAATTCCACCGGCACATTCGTGGAATTGACAAAAGCATCCACAAACACAGGACTCTTGAACATATTCGCCCGCCCCGCCCGGATCACCCCCGGATTCATCCCATTCTCCCGCATAATATCCAGTCCATACCGGAAAGCAAAAGCGATCCCTTCCTGTCCCGCCCTGTAAAGATGCGCCGCACCATGTACATTCAGATCCAGACCCCGCACCTGCGCACCCAATATTTTATTATAGAAGATACGCTCCGCCCCATTCCCAAAAGGCAACACACTCAATCCCGCCGATCCGGGCAAAACCCGCGAAGCCGCCGCATTCAGCTCTTCATAGGTCGCCCCGCGGCTATCGCCGGAACCCCCACGAATAAGATCCCGCACCCAACGGTTCATGATACCCGTCCCGTTAATGCAAAGCAGCACGCCTACCCGACGCAACGAAGTCAAATAATTCACATGCGCAAAGCTATTCACCCTCGACCCCGGATCATACGTCAGCGCGTCGCTCACCCCATAGATCACCCCCGAAGTACCGGCCGTAGCCGCCACCTCACCAGGTTCGAGAACATTTAAAGACAAAGCGTTATTGGGTTGGTCGCCGGCCTTATAAGTGACAGGAATCCCCTTCTTCAGTCCTAAGGCCGCAGCCACTTCCGCGCGCACGCCGCCGTGCGCCGAGAACAACGGCCGCACCACAGGGATCAATGCCCGGTCGAAACCAAAGAAGGTAAAAACATCCTCCGACAATTCATTCGAAGCAAAATCCCAGAAGATACCCTCCGATAAAGCCGGGATCGAGGTCGTCGCCTCCCCCGTCAGCCGCAACGCAATAAAATCCCCGGGCAGCAACACCCGATCGATGCGTTCGTATAGCGACGGTTCATTTTCTTTCACCCACGCCAGCTTCGCCGCCGTGAAATTTCCCGGCGAATTCAAAAGCCGCTCCAGGCACCGCTTCTCGCCGATGCCCGCAAAAGCCCGGTCCCCATAAGGCACAGCCCGGCTGTCACACCAGATGATGCTGTCCCGCAGCACCCGCTGATCCTTGTCCACCAATACAAGCCCATGCATCTGGTAGGCGATGCCGATCGCCGCAATATCCTGCGGATCGTATGCCCCCGAACCATTCACCCGCCGGATCGCCTCCTGCACATACTGCCACCAGCCCTCAGGCGACTGCTCGGCCCATCCCGGCTCCCGGACGACAATAACAGCCTCCTCGTCCGGATATTGCGCCGAAGCAAGCACCCGGTGCGTATCCGCATCCGTCACAGAAACTTTAATGGAAGAAGTACCAAGGTCAATGCCTAATAACAACATGGCGCAATCATTTAAACCCACCACCACACCTGAAAATGGGATTGGGCGGGTAAATATACCCCTGTTTTCCAATAAATGTAACCGATTGCATAATTTTTTTTAAAATCCTTAATTTTAAGCACTTATTTTTAGTCCCCCGGGGGCCACCCCCTGCCAGCTACTTATGACCGGAAAAAAGGATATCACCATTTACGACATCGCCAGAGTCCTCGGCCTTTCTCCAGCCACGGTCAGCCGCGGTCTGAAAGACCATCCCGCTATAAACATAAAGACGCGTAAGCGCATCATGGACACCGCCCGCGAGATGGGCTATCGCTCCAACAGCTTCGCCTCCAACCTCCGGATGCAGAAGACGAACACCATCGGCATCATTGTACATGAGCTCAAAAGCCAGTTCATCAGCTCCGTTCTCGCCGGCATCGAGAAAGTCACTACGGAAGCAGGCTACGATCTCATCATCGGCCACTCCTCCGAAACCTACCGCAAGGAAGCCGCCAACGCTCACAACCTGTTTCATAAACGCGTCGACGGCCTCATCGCCTCCCTCGCCTTCGACACAAAGGACATGGATCATTTCGACCCCTTCGTAAAAAAAGGCATCCCGATCGTTTTCTTCGATCGCGTCGAAGATTTCCCCTATGGCACCCGCGTCATCATCGATAACACACGCGCCGGCTACGAAGCCACCGCCCATCTCGCCGCACAAGGCTGCCGCCGCATCGCCCATATCACCGCCAACCTGGCCCGTAACGTATACGCCGGCCGCCTCAAAGGCTATCAGCAAGCCCTGGCCGACTACAACCTCCCCTTCGACCCCGATCTCGTCCTCGTCAACGACCTCAGCGAGTCCGCCGCCATCCGCACCGCAAAACAGGTCACCGCCATGAACAACCGCCCCGACGGCGTCTTCGCCACCAACGACTTCTTCGCCGCCGTTTTCCTGCAAAGCCTCAAAGAAGAAGGAATAAAAATACCCGAAGACATCGCCATCGTCGGTTTCAACAATGACGCCATCTCCAGGGTCATGCAGCCAAAGCTGTCAACGATCAACTATCCCGGCGAAGAAATGGGCGAACAAGCCGCCCGCAGCCTCCTCGACCAGCTCGCCGGCCTCACCTCCGCCCGCACCACCGACACGATCATTATCCGCAGCGAACTCATCATCCGCGAATCATCCCTCCACCGTAAAGTTTAAGCAAAAACAAGCCCCGCCCAAACGAAGCCTGTCGCCAACAAGCCCTGCCACAAACTACACAACCCTCCGCGCCCTCGGCTGCGCCCACTTCCGCAACAACCGCATCAACTCATCCAACCGCACCGGCTTGCTGATATAATCATCCATCCCCGCGTCCATACAATCCTCCCGGTCCCCCCGCATCGCATTGGCCGTCAACGCAACGATCACCGGCTGCACACCCTTCCGCAACCGTATCCGCCGCGTCGCCTCCAGTCCATCCATCTCCGGCATCTGCACATCCATCAGGATCATATCATACTCCTTCCCCCGCAACGCCTCCACCGCCAGCACCCCATTCTCCACACAGTCGGCATCATAACCCAGGTTACCCAATATCTGCCGGATCAGCTGCTGATTGATGATATTGTCTTCCGCCACCAGGATCCGCAACGGGTAGTTCTCCGCAAAGTCGGTCGACATCCGCTCCTGGCCACCCACTTCCTCCTTCTCAGGCAAAGTCCCGGCATCACCCCGCCGGCTCCGGATCGTAAAACTGAACACCGTACCCTGTCCCGGCCGGCTCTTCACCGATATCTGCCCCCCCATCAGCAACACAAGCTTTTCGGTAATGGCCAGCCCCAGTCCCGTTCCACCATATTTCCGGGTCGTAGAGGAATCCACCTGCGAAAAAGACTTGAACAACATCCCGATCTTCTCCTCGGGAATGCCGATCCCCGTATCCTTCACCTCGAAACACAGCCGCATATCTCCGGATTCATCCCCCGCCGGCAAATGCACCCGTAGCGAGATCTCTCCCTGATGCGTAAATTTCACGGCGTTGCTCACAAGGTTCATCAGCACCTGCCGCAGCCGCAACGCATCCCCGACCACAAACGGCGGTACCTCGGGACCGATATGATATCGCAGTCGCAAGTCCGACTTGGAGGCCTTCTCGTAAAAAAGGTCCAGCACCCCCTCGATACATTGCCGCAATTCGAAGCTTCGCTGCTCTATCTCCATCTTCCCGCTATCGATCTTCGAATAGTCGAGGATATCATTGATAACATTCAACAGGCTCTCGCCGCAATTCAGGATGGTCGTATTATACTCCCGCTGCTGCGGCGTCAGCGAGGTCTGCGCCAGCAGCGAAGCCATGCCGATAACGCCGTTCATCGGGGTACGTATCTCATGGCTCATGGTGGCCAGGAAAATGCTCTTCGCCTTATTGGCCTGCTCGGCCTCCTCTCTCGCCTTCGTCTCTTCGAGGGTAAGGCTCGTCAGCCGCTCCGTCCGCTCTTGCACCTGCCGCTCCAGCTCCCGCGTCAGGGAGTTCATGGTATTGATCCGCAAGCGGTAGAACACAAAGATCGTCCCGATGATGATCAACACCAGCAACAGCCGGAACGACCAGGTCATATACCAGGCCGGCGTGATCTGCACCTGCAGGCTGAGCACCTTGTCCGACCATTCCCCGTTATTGTTCAGCCCCTTTACCTTGAAGGTATAGGTGGCCGGATCGAGATTCGTATACGTCGCGCTCCGCTCGCCCCCGACATAGTTCCAGTTCTTATCGAACCCATCAAGCATATAGGCATATTGCTTCTTGTCCGCGCTCGTATAATTCAACGAAGCGAAGAAGAAGCTGAACACACTGCTCTTGTAAGGCAGCACGATCTGCTGCGCTTCCGTAATGGCCGTTCTCAACGGCCCACCCTTTCCGCCGATCGGCACCTCCCGGTTGAACACCTGGAAATTGGTCAAGACCAACGGTGGATCGAATGACGCCGTCTCGACATGCCGCGGATCGATGACATTAAAACCGTTGATACCCCCGAAATAAAGCAGCCCCTCGCGGCTCTGGCAATAGGCCTGCTCCTTGAACTCGTTCGCCTGCAAACCGTCCGACACGCCGAAATTCTGTATCCGGTGATGGTTCCGGTCCCAGCGGCAGATGCCCTTGTTCGTGCTGATCCAGAGCACGCCACTCGACTCCTCGATCACGCCAAAGGTCACATCGTCGGGCAACCCGTCCTTCGTCGTATAGGTGGTCCATCGATTCGCATTCACCTCGTACCGGCACAACCCTTCCGTCGTGCTGATCCACAATGCGCCGTCCCTGCCTTCCACGACGTTGTTGATATAGTCGCTGCAGATGCTGTTTCCATCGGTCGAATGCCGGTAATGGCCAAAGGTTCCCGTCAACGGATCGAGCAGATCGAGGCCGCCCCCATCCGTACCGATCCACAGACGCCCCTTACTGTCCTCCATCACCGAATGCACCATGTCGTTGGACAGGCTCCGCGGATCATCATCCTTATGACGGTATCGGATAAAGCCTCCATGCGCGGGATCATACAGGTCAAGCCCGCCTTCATAGGTGCCCACCCAGACCCGATGCTGCCGGTCCTCGCAAATGTCCCAGATATTGTTGCTGCTAAGACTGTTGGCCCGGTCCGGATCGGCCCTGAAGTTTGTATATCGGCCGGTCTTGCGATTGTAAATGGTCAACCCATCCGCCCAGCTGCCAAACCAGAGGTTCCCCCTGTCATCTTCCATCACATCCAGGATATGATCTCCGCACACACTCTGCGGATTGACCGGATCATGCCGAAAATGCGTGAACCGGTCCGTCTTCCGGTCATAAAGATCCACCCCGCCCCCGTCCGTCCCGATCCATAGATTGCTCCGCGAATCTTCGAAAATGCGCAGGATATGATTGTCGCTAAGACTGTAAGGAGAGGAATTATGCCGGTACAACGCAAACCGCCGCGTATCCGAATTGACAAAATCCACACCCCCCGAGAAGGACCCCATCCACATATTGTTCTTCGAATCGCGATAGATGCCGTAAAGCGAATTGGTCCCGATGCTCGAGGCGTCCACATCATCATGCAGGAAATGATGCAACACGCCCGCAGTGTCGAGGATGATCAGCCCGTCATTCTCCGTCCCTACCCAGAGATCGCCGTCCCCATCCTCATTCAGCGAATTGATCATATTATGCGTGATCCCGGCGCCGGCATCGCCGCGTCGGGCATCCTTCCGGTAATGCACAAACACATTCGCCTCCCGGTCATACCGCTCGAGCCCCGTATAGGTCCCCACCCATAGCCGGTGACGGCTGTCCTCGAAAAGGGAAGAGACGGAGTTATTGCCGATCGCTCCCGGGTTCTTCGCGTCATATACATGATGCTCGAAAGCGCCCGTACCCCGGTCAAACGCATCAAGCCCGCCTCCGACGGTCCCCACCCAAAGCCGGTGGTTCTGATCCTCGCAAAGGGTCTTGACACAGTTATTGGCCAGGCTCGCCGCATCCCCACTGCGGTGAACATAATGGACGCAACGCCCCGTCGAGTCGATGCTATTCAACCCTCCATCCTCGGTACCTACCCAGATCGTCCCGCAGCTGTCCCGGATAAGACAAAGCACCAGGTTGCTCGAAAGACTCGCAGGATTGCCCGGATCATGTCGGAAATGGGTAAAAGTGTTGGTCTTCCGGTCATACCGGTCCACCCCGCCGCCCCAGGTGCCGATCCAGAGGTATCCCCTGCCATCCTCGGCAATGGCGTTCACGACGTTATTGGCGAGGCTCTTGTCGTCGCCTGCCTTGTTCTTGTATACGGTAAAGGAATACCCATCATACCGGTCCAGCCCCTCCCGCGTCCCAAACCACATAAACCCACGGCTGTCCTGCAACGCGCATAGCACGTTGCTGTGCGAAAGCCCCCTGGTAGTCCCCAGATGCTCAAAAGAAAGATGCATATTTTGAGGAAATGCAAAGACCGGAAGGAGCAAGCACAAAAGGCACCAGGATTTAAGGGTCGACCACAACATAATTTGATAAAAAACCGGGTTCCGTACTGAACGAAACCCGGGTCTAATTTATTGTAATCGTTCCTTATATGTTAATACGCAGCGCGGATGGCCCAAACCCATCCCTGGCGGATCAAGGGTCCGCCGGCCGAAGGCCCATCATTAGCCAAATCGCGCCCAGGCGCCATTAGTATTGAAAACCAAGTTTGACTAATACCACACCCCCATCCGTCCCCTGCCCATAGCTCGCCGAGAACACCAACCGGCTTAACGGGCTGATCCAGAACCCTCCCCCATACCCGTCATGCCACTGGCGACTCGTCTCCCCGGCCTGCCATACCCGCCCCACATCGTTGAAAAGCACCATCCCAAAAGAACCCGGGAACAGGTAGGTATTGAACTCCGCCAGCTTGATCCTCAGATCGATATTGTGATAAAAAGCCTCCCCGCCCGTAAACCGGTCCTTGCGATACCCCCGCAGATTCTCCAGGGCTCCAAGGGTCTGCGCCTGGTAGAATTCATAGTTGCCAAAACTCTTGCCCCAACCTACCCGGTTGGCGATGACAAAATTGGCCCTGGTATTAAAGCTCGTATACAAGGCCAGGTCGGTGTTCAATTGCGAATACTCCCGGCTGGCGTCGTTCAGACCCCCATAAGACCCGAATTTCGTTTCCCAAAGAATACCCCTCGAAGGAAATAGTTTGTCGTTCCGGTCATCGATCACCACCGTCGCCCGGCCGCCGGCGTAGGCCCGGTCGCGATAAAGCTGGCTCGCATCCAACCCGTTGACGGCCGTCTGGTTGACGAATCGGTCGAAGTTATCAGTGCTGTCCAGCTTAAAATATTGCACGGCCGGACCGGCGGAGAACGAGAATACCGATCCAAATCGCTTCCTTAGCTGCACGTCGAGATCATAGCTGTTATACCGCGCCCGATAATATCGTATCCCCTCTTTCGTGTGCTTGTCAAAACCCGATTCATTCCCAAATCCAAAAAAATTGATCGTATTGTTCGGAGCGAGCACCCTTGCGTTGACCAACAGGTCGAGCGAACCGATCGCCTTGATGGCCTCCAGCGAATATTTAAAAGCGTACGCTTTTGTCGACAGCGAATGTTCTGCCGTAAATATCTGCAAGGTCTTATAAGGATCCTTATGGAACCCATTTGTTGTATACCGGAATCCCGCGCCGATGAATACGCCGTCATCGGGGTTGTAGGCAAAGCTGAGCAACGGGGCAAGCACATTATAATGATATCCCAGTCCCGAGTTACCGACATAGCCCATCCGGACGACTTCATTGACCGAAGGGCTCGCCGACAGGAACTTCCGCTCAGCCCCGGTGCCCTCAAAGGAATTCTTTTCCGTATTGAGGTCATAGATCCTTGTCTTGCCGGCCGGAGCCCGCACCTCATTTCGGAAATCGTCATTCCCCGGCCCGCCGATGATCCGCACGATCGTTCTGCCTCCCTCTTCGCCATGTATATGAAACTGATCATCCCCGCCCTGCCCATAGAGCCGTATCTCTCCCGTCACGTCCGAAGCAAAACTCCGGCTATACAGCCTCTTTCCGGGATTGCCTTCCTTGCTCAGTTTGTAGACATTCACGATCACCGAATCTCCGTTGCGCCGTTCGACATCGAACAATTCCCGCTTGTCGCTGCCGTATATGCTGACGCTCTTGGAAAGAAACGTATAATATTTCATCATTTCCCCGACAAAATATTTCCGCCGCTCCTTTAATTGCGCGATGATCCAGTCCAATGAATACCCTCGAATAGTCGATGGCTGCAGGCGCAACGCCGACCCGATCAACGTATCGGTCATCGTCGCGACGACTTCCTCCGCCATATCCCGCCATTCCTTCTCCCCCAGCTCATTTAGGTAATTCCGGTCGAAATTGCGCGGCGCATAATTAAAAGCGATGATATTCCTGGCCTTCGCCCGGAAACCTTGTAACTGCGGGACGGCCCATGCTGACCCTACGATATAGCTGAGAAAACCATTGTTGATAAAGAAAGGTTGATCCCTGTCCCGCGGTACTGGCGACAACGTCTTCCCTTTACCGTTATCCACAGCCATCCACCGCCACTGATCTTCATGCCGGTCGAAGTCCATGACAAACATGTCCAGCATCCTGGCTCGCAGCGTCGCCTGCTGATCGATTACATTGTCGTTATCCTCCTTTAACAGTCGCTCGAGGTCCCACATGTTATAGGTCTTCTTTCCATTCCCCGGCTCATGTTCCTCCAGGAAAGCAAATAGATTGCCATAGTCGGCTCGGAACCTTCCCAGCCGGGGATCATCAGGAATATACACCAGCCGGGGTGTCGCATGCGGTACCCCTAGAGCCTGGGCCAATGGTGGTATCGAAAGGCAAGCATACGGATAAGAAGCAGATACCCCATCATTTACGATATCCCGGACAAACGCATCCCCCTGCACCGCCTCCGGTAGCGCCCGGTCGTCGACATATTTCTTCACCCCTCTCAGGACATATTGCTTGCCGTCAGGAGCAAGTATCCGCAACGATCTCGTCTGACTGCCCCCGCCCCGTTGTAAGGGAGTCCAGCCGGTCATATCGAAGACCTTTACTTTTATCGGCGCCGCCCACTCCTTCCGGTAATTGGGCCCCAGCAACCAGCGCTTGAACCCCCCGGCCAGGAACTCCGGGTCACCTACCGCGGTTACGCTATCCGGGAAATTCCGGACGATCGCCGTCGTATCGACATGTCGAAGCAACTGCGGTACCGCGGCCGAGTAAAAGGACTGGTCAAGCCCTCCCGCACCCACATTATAAAATCTGATCTCGCTCTTGCCGCTGGCATGAAGCTCGATCGTCGCAAACCCGATCTCCTCCCGGGCCATCAATGAATTCGCTCCCATCTTCACCCGCGTATTCTTTGAACCCGCCCCGCTCACGACGTAGTACACACTGTCATGCTGCAACAGCTGTAGAGTATGCTCATGGCCCGCAACATGAACGATATTCGAATGCCCGTGGATAACCTCTTCCAGCGCATCCCTCATCTCCTTATACCTTGGGTTCCGGGTATCCTGGACATTCCCAAAGACCCCCCTGGACACAGGATAGATCGAGCCGATCACCGGCAGCGGAATATATAACCCCGGCTTCAGATCGGTCAGGGGAAAGATATGCTGCTTCAGCGTGTAATAGCCACCATGCTCGCCGTGGGTGTAAAAGGGGTGATGCATAGCCAGCACGATCAGCCGGTCCGGGTACAAGCTCACAATATCCCGCAAACCATTGACGATCGATTTTGGGTCATTACAATCGCATGCCGACTGAGGACCCGGCCGTTCCTTCTTTTCCTGCAGCCACCACTGGCTGTCCATGCACACCAGCACCATCTTATTGCCCAGCGGCACCGCAACCGGACCCGGACAGCCATCGCCAGGCAGAAGCCTGACATTCGGCATCCCCAGCCCGTTGATATACGCCTCCTCGTTCCTCTCCTGCTGCCAGCCGCCGATCTTCCCTTGCTTCCAGTCATGATTGCCCGGGACAAAAAAGGCCTTAGCCGCCTTCCCGGCCACCACCGACACCTGGTAGTCCAGTATCCTCCGGGCCATGTCGAGGTCCGCAGCCCCATCGGCCGGCATGCCGTGCGGGTAGATATTGTCCCCAAGATACACCAGCACATTGCTGCTGTCATTCCAGTCGACGTGCTGCTTGAGCCAGTCGCACACCGGATGATGCCCATCCCGCAGCTCCCCCGCATCCCCGACAAGGAACATCCGCTGAACGACCGGGTCGGACTGGCCGTACCCCGTTAATATCCCCCCACCCGCAACTAACGCCAGGCTGATGATTCGTACTATTCTTCTCATGATCGTGAATTGTCTAAGGCTTGTAAGGAAAGTACAGGATATTGGCATTCCCCTGCACCCCCTCGTTCGAAATATACATATTCCCCCTCACATCGAAAGCCAGCCCCTCCGGTTGCTTGAATAGGTCGGGATTGAGAGCAAACTCCTCCTTCACCTTCCACCCGTCATCCAACACCAGCAACACCTTGTTCACCGAGGAGATGATATACCACTCATGGGTCACGGGGTGCCTCGCGATACACGACGGATGGAATTTTACTTTCTTATGGATACTCTTCAGATGTTTCCGGGAAACCTCCACAAGAAAATGGTCGCTCACCCTCAACACATGTTTCTCGTCATACTGCAATACATACCCCGATACCTCGTCCCGCTGATCATCCCCGGGGCAATTCTTACAAAGCGCGATCAGCTTTCCTTCATCGCCATACAGCCCCTCATACTCCCCCTTCGGCAGGATATGCTCATACACCTTCACCCCCTTGTTATCCGCACTCCGGACCATACTGGCCGGGAAGACGAAAAGACTCCCATCGCTTCGCAACACCACGAATTCGGAATGGTTGAGCACCGTCACATCCTCATAGTCGCCATGCTTGCCGAATTTCCAGCTCCGATACCGCCCATCCCCCAGGTGAAAATAGAACAGCCGCCCCGTTTCATCCTCGATCGCATACAACGTATCCAGGTCGCTCCGCAAAAAACTGATCCCCGAGATCTCATGCAACGATTCAGGCAGCACCGTCTTCTTCGGCGCGCCAAGATCATACCCCCGCGGCGACGGCACAGCCGGCGCGCCGGACTTCACCGCATTCGCATCCTCCTTCACCTTGGGTTGCTGGCCCCCACCACACGAGACGGTAGCCACACAAGACAAAGCAACCACAAGTATCATAGATTTATTCATCATCATCCCATCCAAGCCCACCGCGAGCTGGCGGCCGCATCCAAGCCCCGCGCAAGCCCGCCCCCCTACCATAGCACCCCGACCCTCAACGCCCGCAACCCGCTCACCCCCTGCAGCTCCTCCAATTCCAAATGCTCCACCTCCAGCGCAAACACCCCCTTCTCCTGCAAATACTTAATATACCCCTCATATTCCTCCCCCTCCCGATCATTGAAATAAATGATCGCGATCTTCCCCGGCTGCGTCAGCCGCTCATTCGTATCCTGCACCCGCACCTTGTCGATCCGCTTCTTCACCACCTGGTAGCGGATATTATAGCCCCCCTCCACGTCAAACCTGCGCTCGTCCTTACGGAAGCTGATATCTATCGACGTCGAATGCACGAATATCAACTGCGTCGTCTGCAAAGGCGTCGCCATCTCGGGCAACAGCTTATGCGTCTCCCTCGCGATCATCGCCATCGACTTCAGCTGCCACAGCCGGAGGTTACGCAGGTACAACAGGTCGAAAGGCCGCATCGGCGATATAGACTGCCCGATATAAATATCGTATTCGACCCCATCGGTCCTGAACTTCTCGAAATAGAACGGATAGGACTTCTGCAATTCCGCGATCGTTTCCTCCAGCCACCTGTTCACCGTCCGGTTGACCAGCTGGATAGACGTCTCCAGTTCCCGCCGGTTGACAAAAGCCTCCCCCTCCGCCTCCTCCGTCGCTTGCAGGTACGGCGTGATCAGATCGGCAAGATCCGGTCTCGTCTCCCGGAAATGCCGGAGGAAAAAATCCACCTTGTCCCGCAGAAAACTGTTCAGGTTCAGCTCATCGGCCGTCGTCAACGCCCCATTCATCGCCTGCTCCCACTTCTGCG
The DNA here is from genome assembly GCF_035546395.1 of Puia sp. Lineage (GTDB taxonomy): Bacteria > Bacteroidota > Bacteroidia > Chitinophagales > Chitinophagaceae > Puia. The sequence goes on from NZ_DASZXR010000006.1 coordinate 196,483, forward strand.
CCTGGTGCAGCAGCTCGTCCAGCAGCTGCAACTCCACCACTTTCTGCAACGACGACAACGTCTCCGTCAACAGGCGGAATTGCGTTTGCAGGTCCCGGCGCAATGCACTGTTCCGCTCGATCGTCGAATTCCGGATATCGACGGCCCCATACAGGGGATATACGTCCTTGAAATATATCGTCTCGATCCTCGCCGGTTCCTTCCCCATTTCCCGCATCCGCTCATGATGCCAGGCCGCCTCGTTGAACTTCCATTCCACCGCCGGCTGTATCGACGTGAAGTTCTCCTTCACAATCGCCTTCAGATCGGCCTCGAACTCGTCGATACCCCGCTGGAGCAGCTGCGCCAGCAACGGGATCAGCACATCCAGCCGGGCCAGCAGATCGGCCGTCAGGACGCCCGCCTTCCGGGCAGACACTTCCAGCACCCCCGCCACGCGGTTATTATAATACACCGGCACCATCGCATAAGACACGACGCCCGCCTGCCTCAAGGTCCCGAAAAAGAAGTGTTCACCCGCCGCCGGTTCCGGCAGGGTCTCATACAACACCTGCTTCGGATGCTTGAAATATTCATCCATCAGCGCCAGATAGATCTTCTCCGTATCCTCCTCCCCGCTTTCGGCCGACTCGCCGATGATACTGTGATAACAGCTGCTCTCCGAGTACACCGCCCGCCCGTTCACCTGCAACAAGGGCAAAAGCCCAAAGCTCACGTCCTTGGTGCCGGCAAGGACAGTCAGGTATCGGAGCACCTCCGAATGATGATTGCTTTCGTCACAGGCATCGGGATTCAGGATGAGATTCTTGACACTGTCGACCACATACTCCTCGGTGACATCCGTCACCGTCAGCGCCGAGATCCCCGAAAAGACAAAGCACTCCAACGGCAGATGCTCCAACAGCCGGTCGATCACCTCTTTCACCGGCCGCTTCGTGTCCAGCTGCGATGGGTCAAACGGTGGAAGCTTGTTCTTGGCCGACACCTCGACGAATCTGCTGTCGATGTTCAGCCGGTAATACCCGGGCAATCCCGTCTCCTGGTTGCGAAGGCTGCGGATCACCGTACTGCCCGCCGGCAGCGTATAATTGTAACATTGCAGCAGGATCATCGAATAGATCAGCTCCAGGTTTACCTTCGTCCGCACCTGGTCCTGCTCATCGATCATACACGCCTTTACCGCATGGGTCTCGGGATCGCGCAGCTGGTTGTAAAAAAAGTCGGTGCCGTAAATGATGATCGGCTTCACCGGTACCCCCAGCGCCCAGGCCGTTTCCCGCTCGTCGGCCACCGGCGGGAAACACACGGTATACACCAACTCGAAAAGATCGCTGTACTGGCCTATCTCTTCCACGTCGAGGAATTGCTTCCCCTGCAGCCGCTCCTCGAAATAATGAATGACAAAATCCAGGAACTTGACCCGCATCGTCCGGTCCGCCTGGCGGCGCCGCTTCAGAAAATGAATAAACCCGTCGAAGGAAAGCCGCGAATCTACCTTCCCCGCCCCCTCCAGCTCCTTGACGATATGAATGACTGAATTTTGCACGCTGATAATTTTACTTCGCCTGCGGAAAAGCAAGCGCCGCGATCAAAAAAGCAAGCACGGATGCAATCAGCCCGTACATGAACACATTGTAGGAAAGCCGCAACCAACGATACTTTTTCCCCAGTGCGATCCCCTGGAAATACACGTCCCGGATCAGGCTGCCATAAAGAAAATCCCGGTCGTCCATCATGATCAGCATCCCATTGGCATACTGCTCGAGGCTCATCTTGTAGAAATTCCCAAAGAACAGCAGGTTCACCTTCTTCTCATCGAGATCGGCCTGGTTGAAAGTACCCGGCGGAATATGCGGCCGCGTGGCCAGGATGGAAAAGACGATCGTCACAAGGTTCACCCCGAGCAATAGCGTTGCAGGAATGGCAAGATTCGTATGGTCCTCGATCTTCCGCAACAGCAGGCTCAGCAACACCGAGATGATGATCGCGTTCACCTGGATGAGAATATGCGCCTTGCTGTCGGCCTGGGAGCTCAGCTTTTGGTTGTTGTTGGACGTGATCCGGAAAACCGTATCGATCCCCCGGCCCGGGTCCTTTTTCTTATCCTTCTTTTTCTTGTCCACCGGTTGCACCTCCTCATCCTCGCTTCGTTCCAGCCCATGCTCCCGCAACAGCGAATTGATCGGGTTGATCCCACTCTCCGGCGCTTCCGGGTCCTTCGCCCTCAGCTTCATCAGGTTCTCATGCTGCTTTTCATTCAGCAGCAGCCGGCAGTAGTCGGTGTAATATTGGTGGGATTCCAGGAACCGGATCGTGTTCCGCCGCCATTCTTCCTTGCTTATCTTCTTCCCCTGCACCGCCTCCGCTTCCTTCCGCATCAGCTTGTTCCGCTCCGTAAATTCGTCCGTCCCCAGGTGAAAAAGATCGGCGTCGCAGACGATCTGCTCCATCAGACCCACCGCCCGCTGCGGTAGCTGGGTCGCAACGATACACCGCTTGATCGCCTCGATCACCCCGAATTCCACCGGGGTTCCTTCCAGGTACGATTGCGCCATCCGCGCACCCCGCTCCTCATGCCCCTGGGCGCCCCCCGTCAGGTACCCGAGATCATGGAACCAGGCCGCCACACATACGGTAAAAAAATCCACATCGCTCAATTGGTAATGCTGCGCGATCTGGGTCGCCGCCTCCACCACCTTCTCCGTGTGCCGCAGATTGTGGTAATACAGCTTCTCGTTCACATTCGTGTCGTAACTACTCCTGACATAATGCTCGGCCTGCTCCAAAAGACTTCGATGATCCATGGCAGAAAATTAACAAATTATAGCCGATTCTGTTTGAAATCGGGACATTTGACAACAATATCTGTTACTTAGACATAAGAAGTTTTCCCCGGTACTTCGCAAGGTTGATCAGCAGCACGCTCGTGAGGATCACCGCCAGACCCGATAGCTGCATCGGCGAAAGGCTCTCGCCGGCGAAAAAGCCCCCCAGCAGCACCGCCACTACCGGGTTGACATAGGCATGGGTGCTCACCTGCGTGGCGGGCCGCACCTGCAGCAGCCAGACAAAGGCGCTATAACCCGCCAGCGACCCCATCGTCACCAGGTAAGCGATCGCCAGCCATGAAGATAACGGCACCTCCCGGAAATGGAAGCTCACCCACTCGCCGCTGATCCCGCTCGCGGGAACAAAGACCAACCCCGCCAGCAACATCTGCCAACCCGCATTCACAGAATTGGACACCGGCGCACTCCGGTACTTGGAATACAGGGAACCCGCCGCCCACGAGATCGACGCAACGATCAACATCAGCAACGCCACCGTGGATTTCCCTTTCACCCCCGAAACGCCCCGCAGCCGCTCCAAAAAGAGGAGCAAAACCCCTATAAATCCCACGAAAAGTCCCAGCAGCGTGCTCTTGCTCCGGAAATTCACACCCCACTGCCTCCGGTCCAGCAACACGAACCAGATCGGCCCCGATGCCAGCAGCACCGCCGCCAGGCTGCTCGGAACATACTGTTCGGACCAGATCAGGATGCCGTTCCCCCCGCAAAGCAACAGGAACCCCGACACGAAGGCCGGACCGATCACCCCCTTCGTGAACAATGGCTCCCGCCGCACCAGGCACCAGGCGAGCATCAGCACACCTGCCACCAGGTAACGCAACACCCCCACCATCATCGGCGGGATATGCTGCACCGAAAGCCGGATAAAGAAATAGGTCGACCCCCAAACGATATACACAATGGCAAACGCGATCACCACCCTCATACAATACTCTTTTTATGCGTGGGAACTACCGCCGGCTTATGCCGCTGGCTGAGATAATGGATCACCTGGTGCTCCAGCCAGTGATGCAACGGCACCAGCCCCGCCGCCAGCACGATCTTGATACAAAGCACCTTCCAGGGCTCGTCATGCGTCCAGGCCTGGATACTCCGGTCCAGTAACAGAATGATGAATTCAAAAAGAAAGATAAAGGAAAGGAACACCACCGTCCGGATCACCGGCACCGGCACCCGCAACCTCCCCAACAGCACCACACTGATAAAAAGCAACACCAGCCCGGCCGTAAAACCCATATATTGGATATTGTGCCGCCGCTCCGTATTCAGCTCCTCGTCCCGCGCCGCCCGCTCCTTCCGCCGGTTCTCCGTCTCCACCTCCAGCTTCATCAGCTCCGTCTCCTGCGTCTTCGCCCGCAAGCTGTCCCGCTCGTCCCCCGCCAGCCGGGTATAGGTAAGTGCAGCCCTCCAATCCCCCGCCCGCTCATACAGCTTACGCAACGTGTCGGCAAGGATCTGCTGGTACTCCAGGTCCTCCGCGGCAGTAACCAGCTCATAAGCCTTTTTATAATAGCCGATCGCCGCCGGATACTGATCTCGCTTGATAAAGTAATCCCCAAAGGATTGATAGAAGCCTATCCTTACATCGGTGTTGGCTCCTGCAAGCACCAACGGCTCCGCCTCCCGGAAATAATAAAAGGCACTGTCATACCGCCCCTCTTCGGTCAAGGCCGCCGCCCGGATTTGAAGCGGATAAAAACGAAAGCCGAAATGAACGAGGTAATTCTGCATCTCAGGCCTCGAAAGAAGATATTGCTCCGCCTTCACATACTGCTTATTCCCATAATAAAGGTTGAAGATGCGGAAATAACTGTAGATCTTGAAAACACCATAATGCAGGGTATCCGCAAGCGCAAGCGAGTGTTCATACACCTTCAGCGCGAGATCATCTTGCTTGCTGAACCCAAACAGCTCACCCACCCTGTTGAGATCCCTGAGCATCTCGTAGCCACTCCACAGCTTTCGATCCAGCGCATAGGCCTTCATCGTCTCATCGATGGCCTTCCCGTACTCATGCATCGCCCCATAGAAAAAGTTCAATCCCCAGTATACGCTCCGTAATAATTTGTCATTTTTGCCTTCTTCCGCGATGGCCATCGCCTCCGAATAATTCTCGTAGGCCAGCGGCATGTTCTTCATCTCCTGATAAGCGCTCGCCAGGGAAACATACGCCCGCACCTTCGCCGTATCATTGTCCGTGTTGATCGCTACGGCCAGCGCCATGTTGCTGTAAGCCAAGCCTTTCTCATTATCGCCCTTGTTGCGCCAAACCGAGGAAAGCGAAGCATAGCTGTCGGTCAGCAGCCTCGAAAGCCCCGCTTCCTTAGCCAGCTGCGCCGCCTGCTCAAAGCTGCGCTGCGCCTTCTCCAGGTTGCCCGCAAGCCCCTGGTTATTACCATACCGCTCGCCGTTCCGGATATACGCCCCCACCATGACCAGGCGGTCCCGGCTCAGCTCGGCATCCATCAGCGCCTCACCGGCATACACCTCCTGCTGCGCCGAATCGGCCACAACCGACGCCAGTTCCATCAGGAAATGCACCTTGTCCGGCACCGTTCGCGCCTCCGCAAGCCGCTTCTTAAGACTATCGGTAAAAAAATCATCAGGTCCCTGCGCATATACCCGCAGCCCGGCAATAAGAAAAAGAAGAAAGAATAAGGGTCGCATGCCCTAAAGATACCATCCTCCTTAAAAGATCAGGCTGCAATTCATCACATTATAAAAAAATGGCACTTCTTCCACACTCCTCTCCCCAATTCCCCATTCCGCCCCGGGCGGACCGGAAACGGGAACGGTAGTTCCACCAAACAATAAATAAGATAACTACTGGGAAGACTGGGGGACCCGGGTGGAGATCAGCAACTCCCGGATATCCACATCCAACGCAAGCGCGATCTCCCGCAATAACTTTAGAGTGGGCTGAAATTCATTGTTGCAGATTCTGGTCACGCTATTAGGCGCGATGCCGACTCTCATCGCCAATTCCTTATGCGATACATCTTTTTCTGCTAAGACGGCTTTGATCCTGTTGATTTTAATCTTGTTTTCCATTTCTCCGGCGGTTTGAGGGGTAAGACAATTTAGGCTATTTCTCCTGTAACCCATACGCAAAAACGAAGATAATCTTCTCTGAATCAATGCCTTCCGCACAGCCCGTATACCCTCAGCGTATCTATAGATCAGTGTGTCGTATTATAAAATAATCCTTACGTATCTTACAATAGGCACGAGAAAATTTGGGCAAAGCGCTGACATTTTTATTTTGCGTAATATGTCCGGCCGGACGACCCCTCGTCCGCCCCGCCGGATTTATCACCTGACTCTTTCATCCTTGCAAAACTTCGGCCCGCAGCATTTTTTACCCACTCGCCCCATTCGACCACACCCACTCGCCATCACTCCCCCAAAAGAGTATACCTTTTCGACACACCCCCGCTCAACCGGATTTAACACAGACCACCACGAAATTTACCCCAAACGCCTCAAAATTTACCCCGGGCCGCCGCCCCTGAACCGCCCCGGAATTTACCCCAAACCACCCCGAAATTTTTTTAAAAAACAAAAAATTAAATGTTACTTTGACAAGTCTTGATCAACAGGAGACCACACGATAACCCACCCAGCCATATGCAATTGGATAACTTTGTCATAGGAGTAGATTACGGCACAGATTCCGTCCGCTCGCTCCTCGTCAACGCAGCCGACGGCAGCGAGATCGCATCCTCCGTCTTCTATTACCCCCGCTGGCGCGACGGCCTTTACTGCAACCCCGCGGAGAACGTCTTCCGCCAACACCCGAAAGATTACATCGAAGGCCTCGAATACACGATAAAGAACTGCCTCGCCCAGGCAGGCCCCATCGTAACAAAAGCCGTCAGGGCCATCTCCGTCGATACTACCGGCTCAACCCCGGTCGCCGTCGACGAAACAGGTACGCCTCTCGGTCTTCTCCCGGCCTTCGAACACAATCCCAACGCCCTCTTCGTCCTCTGGAAGGACCATAGCTCCGTAAAAGAGGCCGCCGCCATAAACGGCCACGCGGCCCGTTTCGACGTCAATTACCTGCAGTTCGTCGGCGGCATCTATTCCTCCGAATGGTTCTGGGCAAAGCTGCTCCGTATTCTTAGGATAGACGAATCTGTTAGGAACGCTACCCATTCCTGGGTCGAACACTGCGACTGGATACCCTTCCTCCTCACCGGCGGCAGCAGCGCCGCCGCACTGAAACGCGGTGTCTGCGGAGCAGGCCACAAAGCACTCTGGGCAAAAGAATTCAACGGCTACCCGCCGGACGAGTTCTTCACCTCCCTCGATCCCCTCCTCAAAGGCTTTGCCGCCCGGCTGGGGAAACAAACCTACACCAGCGACCAGCCCGCCGGCCGCCTTTCTTCCGAATGGGCCGGACGCCTCGGCCTCCCGGCCGACGTCGTCGTCGGCATCGGCGCCTTCGACGCACACATGGGCGCCGTCGGCGGCCAGATCGAACCCTACCACCTCAGCAAGGTAATGGGCACCTCCACCTGCGATATGCTCGTCGCCCCACTCAGGGAAGTGGAAGGCCTGCTGGTGAAAGGCATCTGCGGCCAGGTCCCCGGCTCGGTCATCCCCGGCATGATGGGCATGGAAGCCGGCCAATCCGCCTTCGGCGACGCCTACGCCTGGTTCCGCAACCTCATCTCCTGGCCCCTCCAACAGTTTAGTCCGGAGATCGCCAACGCCGCAATAGATAAGATCATCCCCGAACTAAGCCGCCAGGCGGCCGCCCTCCCCCCAGACCCGGGCGCGGAACTTTCCCTCGACTGGTTCAACGGCCGCCGCACACCCGACGCCAACCAGCTGCTCAAAGGCGCCATCACCGGCATCGACCTCGCCAGCGACGCCCCCCGCATCTTCCGCTCCATCGTGGAAGCCACCTGCTTCGGCGCCCGCACGATCGTCGACCGCTTCATCGCCGAAGGCGTCCCCGTAAAAGGCCTCATCGGCCTCGGCGGCGTGGCAAAAAAATCCCCCTTCATCATGCAGATGATGGCCGACGTCATGAACCGGCCACTCCGCATCCACTCCTCCGAACAGACTTGCGCCCTCGGCGCCGCCATGTTCGCCGCCACCGCCGCAGGCCTCTATCCCAATGTAGAAACCGCAATGGCCGCCATCGGCCAGGGCTTCGATGCCACCTATACTCCCGACCCCGCCCGCGCCGCCCTCTACGAGCTGCGCCTCCGCCGGTACGGCCAGCTCGGACATTACATCGAACACACAACAATGGCCACCGAATAAGACACACTTTTATGAGTAAATACACAGATATCCAGGAAGCCGCTTACGATGCCAATCGCCAGCTTCCAAAGCTCGGCCTCGTCCTCTTCACCTTCGGTAACGTATCCGCCGCCGACCGCGATCAGGGCGTCTTCGCCATAAAACCCAGCGGCGTCCCCTATAGCGACCTCTCGCCCGAAAAAATGGTCATCGTCGACTTCGACGGAAAGGTCGTCAAAGGCAAGCTCCGCCCCTCCTCCGACACGCTGACCCACGCCGTTCTCTACAAACACTGGGAGAAGATCGGCGGCATCTCCCACACCCACTCCACCTACGCTACCTCCTGGGCCCAATCCCAGCGCGATATCCCCATCTTCGGCACCACCCACGCCGACCATAACACCGTCGACATCCCATGCGCCCCGCCGATGAACGACGACATGATCCTCGGCGACTACGAATACCAAACGGGGTTCCAGATCCTCAATATCTTCCGCGAAAGGAATCTCAGCTATGAAGAAGTGGAGATGGTCCTCATCGGCAACCATGCCCCCTTCACCTGGGGCAAGACCGCCGAAAAGGCCGTCTACAACAGCGCCGTCCTCGAATCGGTCGCCCAAATGGCCTACCTCACCGAACAGCTCCGCAAGGACTGCCCCCGGCTAAAGGATTCCCTCATCAAGAAACATTACGAAAGGAAACACGGCCCACACTCTTATTACGGACAGTAGCGGACCACGGGTCCGCTGGCCGAAGGCCCATCATAAAATCACGGGCCGAAGGCCCCATTACAAAATCAAATAAACATGGACATAAAGAAACTGGAACTTTGGTTCGTCACCGGCAGTCAGCACCTCTATGGAGAAGAAACCCTCAAACAGGTAGCCACCCACTCCCAAACCATCGCAAAAGCACTCGACGCGGCAAAACAAATCCCCGTCAAAGTCGTCTTCAAGCCCACCGTCAAAACCCCTGAAGAGATCTATCAAACCCTCCTCGAAGCAAACACCACAAAGAACTGCATCGGCATTATCGCCTGGATGCATACGTTCTCACCCGCCAAAATGTGGATCGGCGGCCTCCGCATCCTCCAAAAACCCCTCGTCCACCTCCATACCCAGTTCAACCGCGATATTCCCTGGAGCGACATCGATATGGACTTCATGAATCTCAACCAAAGCGCCCATGGCGACCGCGAATTCGGGTTCATCATGTCCCGCATGCGCCTCGACCGCAAGGTCGTCACCGGCCACTGGCAAGACCCCGATACTCTCGATCGCCTCGGCGCCTGGGCCCGCGCCGCAGCCGGCTGGAACGACTGGCAAGGCGCAAAATTCGTCCGCTTCGGCGATAACATGCGCCAGGTCGCCGTCACCGAAGGCGACAAAGTGGAAGCCGAAATGCAATTCGGCTACTCCGTCAACACCTATGGCGTCGGCGACCTCGTCAGGACGATCAACGCCATCGAAGACAACGCCGTCGACACCCTCATAAAAGAATACGAAGACCGATACACCCTCGCAGATACCTTGAGAAAAGGCAAGTCCCAACATGGCTCCCTCCGCGACGCCGCCAGGATCGAGCTGGGCCTCAAAACCTTCCTGGAAGCCGGCAATTTCAAAGGGTTTACCGACACCTTTGAAGATCTCCACGGCATGGTCCAATTGCCCGGCATCGCAGCCCAACGCCTCATGGGCGCAGGCTACGGCTTCGCCGGCGAAGGCGACTGGAAAACGGCCGCCCTCGTCCGCGCCATGAAGGTCATGGGCAGCGGCCTGCCCGGCGGCAACTCCTTCATGGAAGATTATACCTACCATTTCGAACCGGGTAACAACCTCGTCCTCGGCGCCCATATGTTGGAGATCTGCGAGTCCATCGCCGACGGCAAACCAGCCGCGGAGATCCACCCCCTCGGCATCGGGGGCAAAGCCGACCCCGTACGGCTCGTCTTCAACTCCGCCGCAGGAGCAGCCATCAACGCCTCCATCATCGACATGGGCAACCGCTTCCGCCTCCTCGTCAACGAAGTCGAAGCCGTAGCGCCCACCCACCAGCTGCCAAAGCTCCCCGTCGCCCGCGTCCTCTGGAAACCCTACCCCGACATGCGGACAGGCTGCACCGCCTGGATACTCGCCGGCGGCGCCCATCACACCGGCTATAGCCAGAATCTCACCGCCGAACACCTCCGCGACTTCGCAGATATGGCCGGCATCGAATTCGCCCTCATCGGCAAGAACACCGATCTCTACCAATTCCGCAACGAGCTCCGCTGGAACGAAGCCTATTATCAAAATAAAAAATAACCGGGAGGGGCATTGCCCCTCCCCAAAAAACTCCCAAAACGATTGCCCATGAACCGCAACCTGGTATTCTCTGATTACGTCGTCTTCATCGTCTACTTCATCATAGTCGCCTCCTACGGCATCTGGATCTATCGCCGCAAAAAGAAGACAGTCACCGACACCAAGGACTTCTTCCTCGCCGAAGGCACCCTCACCTGGTGGGCCATCGGCGCCTCCCTCATCGCCTCCAACATCTCCGCCGAACAATTCATCGGAATGAGCGGCGACGGATTCTTCGCCGGCATCGCCGTGGCCGCCTATGAATGGATAGCCGCCATAGCCCTCATCATCATCGCCATCTGGTTCATCCCCATCTACCTCAAAAACAAGATCTACACAATGCCGCAATTCCTCAAGCGGCGATACAACGAGACGGTAGCCCTCGTCATGGCCATCTTCTGGCTGCTGCTCTATATCTTCGTCAACCTCACCTCCATCCTCTACCTGGGGGCTGTGGCCATTAATGGCCTCGTAGGGGGGCAATATCTCCACACCATCATGATCGCCCTGGCCATCTTTTCGCTCCTCATCACCCTCGGCGGAATGAAGGTCATAGGCTTCACGGATGTCATTCAGGTCGGCGTCCTCATCATCGGCGGCCTCGCCACCTCCTACCTCGCCCTTACCGTCGTCGCGGACAACTTCGGGCTCGGCTCCAACGCACTCGCCGGCTTCACAGCCATGCTGAAGGACGCCCCGGAACACTTCCGGATGATCTTCCATAAACCCACACCCGCCTCTTCCCAGCTCGAAGTCGACAAATACCTCATTCTCCCCGGCCTCGCCATGTACGCCGCCGGCCAGTGGATCGTCAATCTCAACTACTGGGGCTGTAACCAGTACATCACCCAACGCGCCCTTGGAGCCAACCTCCAAACCGCCCGCACCGGCATCCTCTTCGCCGGCTTCCTCAAGCTGCTCATGCCCATCATCGTCATGCTCCCCGGCATCGCCGCCTTCGTGCTCTACAAACACGGCCACCTCAACCTCGAAGGCGGCAGCAAGGACTACGCCTACTCCGCCGTCCTCGGCTTCCTCCCCGCCGGCCTGAAAGGCCTCTCCATCGCCGCCCTCACCGCCGCGATCGTCTCCTCCCTCGCCGGCAAGATCAACAGCATCTCCACCATCTTCACCCTGGATATCTATAAGAAGTATATCAACAAGGAAGCCGACGAACAAAAACTGGTGTGGACCGGCCGCATCGCCGTCGGCCTGGCCATGCTCGTCGGCATCATCTTCACCTGGAAAGACCTCCTCGGCATCAGCGGCAGCGGCGGCTTCACCTTCATTCAGAAATACACCGGCTATATCAGCCCGGGCGTCCTGGCCATGTTCCTCCTCGGCATGTTTTGGAAAAGGACCACCGGCGCCGCCGCAGTCGCGGGCCTCGTCACCGGCCTCGTATTGTGCACATTCTTCAACGAATTCGCCCCGCAGGTGCTGGGTCACCATACCTGGCTCTACACCGCCTACCAGACACAGGTCGCAAAGAACGGCGTTCTGACAACCGTCTGGCAGATCCCCTTCCTCATCTGCATGGGCCTCGCCTTCCTCTTCACCGTCATCGTCATGGTGATCATCAGCCTCGCCGGCCCCCGCATCAACCCACACGCCTTCGAGCTCGACCGGTCCATGTTCAAAGTTCAGCCATCGACCATGGTATTGATCGTAGTTACCTTAGTCATTCTGATGGGGCTATATGTTAAATTCTGGTAAAAGCCCTATATTCACGCAAAAAGGACCAATAAATGAATCGTTACGCTGGCGAAACCCGCATGCTGGTAGCCGTTGACTGTATCATCTTCGGATTCGACGGATCAGATATAAAACTTCTCCTTATCCAACGCGGCCTCAAACCCGAAAAAGGCAAATGGTCCCTCATGGGCGGCTTTCTCCAACCCGAAGAAAGCCTCGAACAGGCCGCCAACCGCATCCTCAAAAAACTCACCGGCCTCGAAGGCGTTTATATGGAACAGTTGCGCGCCTTCGGCGAACCCAGCCGCGACCCCGTCGAACGCACCCTCAGCATCGCCTACTTTGCACTCATCGATATCCACCAATATGAAAAACAGCTCAGCAATGAATACCACGCCGAATGGGTTCACATCCGGAAATTGCCCGAGCTGATCTTCGATCACAAACGCATGGTCGAAGCCGCAAAGAAACAGCTGCGCTATAAAGCCGCACTCCACCCCATCCTGTTCGAACTGCTGCCCGCCAAGTTCACCATCCCACAGCTGCAGATCCTCTACGAAGGCATCTACGACACGGCCTTCGACAATCGCAACTTCAGCCGCAAAGTACTCTCCACCGAGCTTCTCATCAAGCAAAAGGAAAAAGACAAAGCCAACTCAAAAAAAGGCGCCTTCTACTACAAACTCGACAAACGAAAGTATAAAGCCAACTTCCAGGCCTTCCTCAACTTCATTCCCAACCCCGACAAACTTCTTCTGTAAACATTCCCCCAAAAACCGGCACAACACCATCTGCAAAAAATTCGCGGCCGTTTACTAAAATTTCGCAAACGATTTTTAGCTCACGCAAACGTTTCCGTACTGCGTAGCCCGTACGCAAAGGCATTAAATTCTTGCTAAATCCGTATAATAGTAAGCCGGAGTGCTTGTCTAATTGAATTAGAATGGTAAATTTGACAATTAACTTTTTAGTTTTGAATGGTCACAAAGTCGTGACGCGAGGGCAATGTCTATTGCCCTCTCTCTTTTTGCAAAAAATGAAAACCCTCGCCGGAGGCGAGGGTCCTATTCTGTACTTCCCCATCACTAAATTTATGATATCATAATATTAGGCAACATCTCTCTCATCTCCAACCACCGCTTATACACGCCCTGTGCAAACACCTATATCCCCATAATTATCAGTCCCTTAGACCGTCACAGACGGTCTGGCCGAAGGCCCATCATTAGCCAGAGGCCGGAGCCGGCTACTTTTAAATATCAGCCGGTTAGGGCCGTATATGATAGGCCTTCGGTTGCACAAAAGCCCGTATCCCCTGGTAACTTAGTGTCATCCCGAGACCCGAATGTTTCCTCCCGCTCCATGGCAACGTCGCGCTGACCCGGTCACAACAGTTCCAATACACAGTACCGGTATTCAACTGCTGCATCACCTTCTCCGCCCGCTCGAAGCTCGCCGAATACACCGCCGCCGTCAGCCCGTATTCCGTATCCTCCATCAATGCAGCCGCCTCCGCATCATCCTTCACCCGCTGGATCCCAACCACCGGCCCAAACGACTCTTCCGTCATCAGCCTCATCCCATGATTCACATCCACCAACACCGACGGTTCGATAAAATATCCCTTCCGGTCAATTCGTTTTCCTCCCGCCAACACCCTCGCCCCCTTGGCAACCGCATCATCGATCTGCCCCAGGAGAAACTCCAGCTGCCCGGGTCTCGTCAGCGCGCCGACTTCCGTCGCCTGCTCCATCGGGTCGCCAACCACCAGCTTCTTCGCCTGCTCGGTATAAGCACGGACAAAAGCATCATATACGCCCTCCTGCACATAGATTCGTTCCACCGCGCAGCAACTCTGCCCATTGTTATAGACAACCCCTTCCAGCGCCGCCGCCGCCACCCGCTCCACATTGTCGATATCATCCATCACATACAGCGGGTCCTTGCCCCCAAGCTCCAACTGGCAGGGCGCCAGCTTCGACGCGACTCTCTCCGCGATAAGCCGCCCCGTCCGGTAGCTGCCCGTAAAAAAGTAGCCGTTCAACGGCAACTGCAGCAACCATTCCCCCGCATCCCCCTTCCCCACCACAACCGAAAAAACGTCTTCGGGTATCCCACTCCGGTAGAGCAGCCGCTGGATATGCAAACCCGTCAACGTAGCATACTCAGACGGCTTGTAAAGCACCCCGTTGCCCCCAAGCAATGCCGGGATGAACACATTCACCCCCACCAGGTAAGGATAGTTCCAGGCCGAGATATTGGCGATCACACCCAGCGGCTCATAAACGATCTTCTCCCGCGTCGCTCCCTCCGTCACCACCCACTCCTCCGCCAGCCACCGCACCCCATTCTCCAAAAAGAATTTGATCCGTCCCCTCGCCCCGTTCAATTCATTATAGGATTGCTGCAAAGGCTTCCCCGTCTCCGCCGTCAACGTCTCGGCCAGCACCCTCTTCTCCGTCTCCAGCGCCTCATAAAACCTCCCAATGCAAGCCAGCCGCTCTTCCACTCCCAGCGCCGCCCAGCTCCGCTGCCCTTTCTTCACCGCCCGATACTTCGCCTCGGCCGACGCCTGCGTATCCTCGGTCACCTCTTCAATTACTTCCTCCGTAGCCGGATTAATGATTTGCATGATTATTTTTTGTTCCTTTTTATTTCAGTCATAAACCGATCCCTGATCGCCCGGTACAACACCGAATCCCCCACCCCATTCACAAACATCCGCTCCGGATGCCACTGCACCGCCAGCAAAAAAGGCTTCCCCGCCGGCTCCTCCCACTCGATCCCCTCGATCGTCCCATCCTCAGCCCGGCAATTCACCCGCAGATCCGCCCCCAGCCGCTCCACCGCCTGGTGATGCGCACTGTTCACCATCCCGCGAAACGCCCGGTGTCCGCCACCGTCCTCGCCCGCAAACCCAACCACCTCCTCCAGCAACGTCCCCGCCTCCAAAACCACCCCATGCACCTTATCCACCCCGGCCACATTCTCATGCACTTCATCCCCCACAACTCCCAGGTCCTGCAACAAACTCCCCTGCCGCGCCACATTGATCAATTGCAATCCACGACACACCCCAAGCACCGGCAATCCCCGCTTCCACGCCTCCTCCAGCACCGATAGCTCGAACCCATCCCGCACCGGCTGCCAGCCATCCGCCGGCGCCTTCACATATCGATCGGTCCCGCCATAAAAACTCGGCGCTATATCCACTCCCCCCGACAACACCAGCCCGTCGAGTCCCGCTGGTACATCCGGCCCCGCACCCACCTCCAGCCGCACTACCTCGATCCCCGCATCCTCCGCCTTCAGCCAACGGACATAATTCTCATGCTTCCAATCCGCCCCCGTGTAGGTCAACCCCAGTCTCATAAAGCCTCCGTATATAATTTAAAGAAATCCTCCCGGCTCACCGGCTTCGGATTATTCGGATGCGCAAAATCCGCAATCGCCAGGTCCGCCAACGGCGCCAAATGCTCCTCTCTCACCCCCACATCCCGCAGCCGCGTCGGCAGCCCCAACCATCTATTCAACTCGAACAACCGCTCCACCACCGCCTCACCCGCGGCCCGCCCGATATCCCCCGCGCCAGGAACCCCAGCACCGGTAACGCCACCGCCCAACTCACCCGCCGGGACCCCACCCGCAGTAGCCCCTCCGGCCCCAATCTCCCTGCTCCGCCGCTCCCACGCAGCCCTCGTCCCCTGCCCCCCATCCACCGGCAACTCCATCGCCTGCGCGATCACCCGAAACCTATCCTCAAATCCGGAAATATTAAATCTCATCCCATAAGGCAGATTCACCGCATTCGCCAAGCCATGATGCGTATCCAGCAACGACGACATCGGATGCGCCAGCGAATGCACCACCCCAAGCCCCTTCTGGAAAGCCACCGCCCCCATCAGCGAACCGATCATCATGAGGCTCCGCGACTCCAGGTCGGGCTCATTCGTCGCTCTCACGATCGATCGATGGATCAGCCGGATACCCTCCAGGGCGATCCCCTCAGCCATCGGGTGCCAGTTCTTCGCCAGGTAGGCCTCCATATTATGCGTCAGCGCATCCATCCCCGTAGCCGCCGTAACAAAGGGTGGCAGCTCCATCGTTAAAAGTGGATCCGCATACACCCTCTTCGCCAGCAACTTTGGCGAAAAAAGGATGCGCTTCCGATGCGTGTCGTCTTCCGATATGATGGCGCTCCTCCCTACCTCGCTCCCCGTCCCGCTCGTCGTCGGAACAGTGATAAAATAGGGCACCTCCTCCGTCACTAAGACATCCCCGCCGATCAGGTCATCATAGTCAAACAGATCGCGATGGTGATTGACCCGCAGGGCGACGGCTCGCGCCACATCCATGGCCGCCCCGCCGCCGATCCCGATAATACTGTCCCGGCCGGTGCCGCGATACGCGGCCCCGCCCTTCTCCACATCCGACTTCACCGGGTTCTTATGGATATCCGAAAAAACTTCCACCGATAACCCCCGGGCCTCGAGCTTCTTCCGCAGATCGCAAAAGAAACCCAGCTTCTCCACCACCGGGTCCGTCACCAGCAACGGCCGCTGCAGCCCCACACTTCGCAGATCATCCGGCAGTTCCTCGATCGCGCCCGCCCCAAATCTTATCGTCGTCGGAAAATTGTACTGTCTTACACTATTAAAGTCGATCATACTATTGGTCTATATTATTTCAAAATACCGTTGCAACTCCCAATCCGTCACCGCCTGTCCGAATTGCCTCCACTCCCACTCCCGCGTCCTCACAAAATGATCCGTAAACTCCCGCCCGAACAACTCCATCGCGACCGGCGACTCCTTCATCATCTGCGTCGCCTCCCAGAGATTCCTCGGCAACACCCCATGGCCTTTGTCGGCATAACCGTTTCCCACCGTCGCCGCCGTCGAAAGCCGCATCCCATTGCGCACCCCATATAACCCCGCCGCCAGGCAAGCCGCCATCGCCAGGTAAGGATTCGTGTCCGACCCTACCACCCTCGTCTCCAGCCGCGTCGATTTCTCACCGCCCGGCAACGCCCGCAACGCTACCGTCCGGTTATCGATCCCCCAGGTCAGCGTCGTCGGCGCCCAGGCGCCTTCCACCAATCGCTTATAGCTATTCACCGTCGGGGCCATCATCGGCAGGATATACGGAAGACAATACAGCTGCCCCGCAATATAGCTCTCCATCAACGGACTCATACGGGTCGGCGAACCACTGTCAAAAAACAGGTTCCGGCTCCCGTCCGCCGTCCACAGGCTCTGATGCACATGCCCGCTGCAGCCCGGAAGCTCGGGGCTCAGCTTCGCCATAAAGGTCGGCAGTATACCATGGCGGTGCGCGATCTCCTTCACCGCCGTCTTGAACAACACGGCCCGGTCCGCCGCCTCCAGCACATCGGCATATAGGATAGCCGCCTCGTAAACCCCGGGACCCGTCTCCGTATGTAGTCCTTCCAAAGGCACTCCAAACGCCTTCAGACTGTCGAACAAGTCAAGAAAAAAATCACTCTTCTGGGACGCCCGCAAAATGCTATACCCGAACATCCCGTGCGTCATCGGCTTCAGATCCCCAAACGACCATCCACCGCCACCGGAAGGCGCAGCCCCCGCCGTCGCAGGCGCAACAAAATTGAACCACTCGAACTCCTGTGAGAAGTACGCCGAATACCCCGCTTCCCCCAGCTGTCCGATCACGCGTTTCAACAAACTGCGCGGGCAAACACCCGCACCTTTTAGGTCCGCTAAAAAGAAAGGCAATCCCCCCTCCCACGGCACCCTCCGCATCGTCGTCGTATCCACCACCGCCATTGCATCGGGATAACCCGTATGCCAGCCCGTAAAACTGCCGTTATCATACGCCCGATCCTCCGCATCCCAACCAAACACGACATCACAAAATCCAAAACCGGTCGAAGCGATTGCCGCGAACTTATCATACGCGACCACCTTGCCGCGTAAAATGCCATCCACATCCGCGATAGCCAGCTTGACTTTTTCAACCCGCTCCTCACCCAGTCGGGCAAGCAGCTCAGGAAGCGATTGATTGTTGCCCATGAAGCATCTTTTTAACAAAAAAATGAAACCAAATATAACTCACCAACAGAAGGGAGAAATAAATGATGGATAATTTAACATTGAGGGTCACCATCGCCACCAGGCACACCGACGCGATCACCAGCGCCACGATGGGAAATATCGGATACTGCGGAACCCTGAACGGCCGCTCCAGCCCCGGCTCCTTTTTCCGCAGCACCAGCAAGCTGACCATCGCCAGCACATACAAGGTCAACGCCCCAAATACGGAAATGGTAATAATATCCGCCGTCTTCCCCGACAACAACGCCGCGATCCCAACCACCATATTGATGAGTAGCGCATTGGCCGGCGTTCCCCGTCGCGAATGGACCCGGCCCGCCGAAGCAGGCAGATAACGCACCCGCCCGAACTCCATCGTCGCCCGGCCCGCCGCCAGCACCAGTCCGTGAAAGGAAGCCACCAGTCCCATCAGCCCGATCGTGATCAGCAGATGATAGATCCAACCGCCCGTTCCCGTTATCCGGGCCAAGGCCAGCGGCAGCGGGGAATCCGAAGTCTCCGCAACCCCCGGCGTCGGGTAAACGATCGCTTCCCATCCCGCAACACCCGTCGCCGCCACAAACACCAGCACGCACAGTACGATCAGCGTCAGCAATGCCGACCCGAAACCCAGCAGCACATCCCGCTGCGGCCGCTTCGCCTCCTCGGCCACATTCGCCACCCCTTCCAGGCCCAGGAAAAACCAGACGGCAAAAGGCACCGCCGCCCAGATCCCCTTCCAGCCATGCGGAAAAGCATTCCGTTCCAGGTTCGCAAAAGAAAAATGCGGGAAACAGACCCCCGAAAAGATCAACAGTTCCGCCACCGCCAGCACCGTCACGATCAACTCAAAACCCGCCGCCGCCTTCACGCCATAGATATTCAGCGCCGTAAATACAAAATAGGCCGCGATAGCGATCGCCGTCACCGGTATGCCAGGCAGGAAAATATGGAAATATGCCCCGATCGCCGCCGCGATCGCCGGCGGGGCAAACAGGAATTCGATCAGCTGCGCCACCCCCGCGACAAACCCCCAGTCCCTCCCAAGCCCCCGGCTGGCATAATCAAAGACACCCCCCGCCCGCGGGATCGCACAAGCCAATTCCGTATAAGAGAAAGTAAAAGTAATGTACAGCACGATAACCCCGCCCGTAGCAATGGCCAGCCCCAGGCTGCCCCCCTCCGCCAACCCCAGGTTCCACCCAAAATACATCCCCGAAATGACATACCCCACCCCAAGCCCCCACAACAACAACGGCCCCAAGCTCCGCGAAAGTGCTTTTTCCATTCCCCCAATATAGGCTTTTCAGCCCATAAAAAAGGCCCCCCGAACGGGAGGCCCTTACACTCAATATTGACAGCAAAAAGATCACCAAAGCAAGCCCACCCGTCACAAAGCATCCCGTCACAAAGCATCCCGTCACAAAGCATCCCCTCAGAAAGCATCCCCTCAGAAAGCATCCCGTCACAAAAGCCGAAAACAACTCCGGGCCACACCCCCTCCTCAAAACCCGCCCCTCAGCGACGGCCGGCGCCGGGATGCCTCGCAAGGCGCCTCGGATGGTCTTCACAACCATCCAAAAAACCAACGCAAGATAATCCGCAGCGCCGGCGAGGACGTCCCGGCCCGGCCCATCCCGACTCGGCCGGCCCGCCCAGTGGCCGCCCTATTTATCCCAAAACAACGTCGGCGCATACAGCGTCACGCTCGGCACATTGGAAGCATTAAAATTCAACTCACTTTGAGGATAGAGCAAACGCCGCGGTATCTGATTCCCAGTGGTACTCGTCAACACCGGCGACCCCGTACGCCGCCACAGCACAAACACCTCCGGATTCAAAAACAACGCAATGTATTCCTCCGAAGCGATCTTCGCGATCGCCGCATCCGTCCCCGCCGGCAACGTCCCATGCGTCAGGAGATAAGCGTCGATATCCGCCTGGGCAACCCCCAGTTTCTTCATATTGGCCGTGATAGCGGCCTGGTAGAAAGCCTGCGCAGCCGCAACCGTCCCGCCATTGCGCAATGTCGCCTCCGCAGACATAAACAGCAGCTCTTCATACGTGATCAATTCCGTCGGGGAATTTATCTGGTTATAATAGTTCACGGCAGCCCCATTTTTGCTACTGTCCAGGTCCAACGCCCCATAACGCGGGTCATTATCCGCAGCCATGGACCCCGCCAGCGTACTCTCCGGCCAGTCCTGATCACCCGGCCTGTCGCGGTAGAACTGGTACCAGGGGTTGGCGGACGTCTCCGTCGTTCCCCACACATATTGCGCATTGTCCGCGCTGGAACCGAAGGAAGCAGCTATCTCCGTCAATGCCGTCGCCGCCATCTGCGCATTCCCCTTGCTCTGGTGCAACGCCAGCCGGGCCTTGATGGCATGTCCGAATTTGATCCAGGCCGCCGCATCGCCACCGTAGATGACATCCTGCGTAGTGGGCACCAGCGAACCCGGGTTGGCCGACTGCAACAACGCCGTCCCTACATTTATAAGGGAAGCGATCGTATCATAAAGCCCCTGCGCCTTATCATACGTCGGGTGAAGGATCGCCTGATCGGCGTTGCCCTTGAACGCAGTTGAATACGGCAAGTCCCCCCACAAGTCGACGGCCACCTGCATCTGATAGGCCATAAGGATGCGCCCGATCCCTCCGTACCGCGCATACCCGCCCTTGTCGGCGATCCGGATCAGGTCATAATCATTCTCCAGCGTGGACGTGTAAAGGTCCGGCCAGAGATTATCGAACACTCCCGGGTTTAGACCATAGTTATAATACGTCTGCGACTGGCTGTTGGCGCCGAACATCTGTTGCGTCAGCAGCGCAGTGAACCGGCTTTCATCCCCACCCTGCGTATAAGCCAACGCGGCCTCTACAGTAGGCAGAAGCAGGTCGGGCGTCGCCGTCGCCAATGCATTCGGATTGACATTCTGATCGGTAAAAAAGCTCTTTTTGCAGGAAGTGGCGACCAACAGCCCGGAGACCATCACCATCAACCCCGCTTTATATCGTAGTTTCATGTTACTCATTTTAAATTTTAACTAAAGACCCATATTCAGCCGCAGTCCGTAGCTCTTCGTATTGGGGTTATTGAAATAATCCAATCCTTGCACATTGCTCGGACCTCCAAGGCTCGTCTCCGGGTCGACCCCGTCATACTTCGTCCACACCTTCAGGTTATTGGCAAAAACCGTCAGCGACAAGCTGGTGAACGGACCCTTCTTCAGCATCGCCCGCGGCAGCTCATAGCTCAGGCTGAGTTGCCGGATCCGCGTAAATCCACCGTTCTCGATATCCGTCTCCTGGCCGCCGCCAAAGCTGTTCCCGGTATTCTGCCAGTAATTCTGGTTGAAGGACGATTGGATGGTATTCGCCGCGCCGGGTCCGGGCTTCTCTACGCCACCCTCGAAGTGCACCACGTTGCCGTTGTCATCCAAATGGCCCAAAAGACCCTTGAATACCGTCGGCTGATAGCGATTGGACGTTTCCTCTGCCGTACCCTTGTTGGCCAATGCCCCCCGGGTACCGTTCCACATCGCACCGCCATGTCGCACATCTACCTGGGCGCCCAGCATAAATCCCTTATAGGAGAGATTGCTGATCACGCTCCCCGTCCAGTCCGGTGCGGGATTGCCAAGCACCAGGTTGGGACCCACCGCGCCCGGGATCGGCTGCGCATAGCTGCTTGATCCCGTCCGGTCGTCAATCAGCAGCGGGCTCTTCAGATCGTTGAGCACCGAGTGTGGCGTCGTATTCCCATAGATCACGCCAAACGGCGCTCCCTGCACCGCATAGATCCCCGCTTCGCCACCCGATCCGAATCCACCCATAAAGAAGGTCTGGATGCCCGGGTAAAGTTGCACGACCTTGCTGATGTTACGGCTCCAGTTCACGATCACATTCCACTTCAATCCATAGCTGGTCTGGACAGGCGTACCATCCAACGTCAACTCGAGTCCCTTGTTGGTTATAGTCGTCGCATTCAGCAACTTCCCCGCAAATCCTGTCGTGAATGGAAGCGAGACCGGCATGATACCGTTCGTCGTCCGGCTGTAATAGGCCGTTGCATTAAAAGTCAGCCGGTTCCGAAGGAAACCAAGATCGACCCCACCTTCGTAGGAATAAGTGTTCTCAGGCTTCAGTTCGGTATTGCCGATCGTCGCTATACCCGAACTTATCTGGTAACCCGCGCTGCCATTGGCCGGGAACTGAATGCCACCCGTGAACCCGTCATTAAATACCGCCGTGGTATACGGCGTGTTGAGCGAATAAGGCGGTGCATCCTTACCCACCTGCGCAAACGACGCTCTCAGCTTTCCGTAGGACAGCAGCCTGCTGTCCTTCATCCCCGGCAGCTCGGTAAAGACCCAGCCCGCACTCACCGACGGATAGAAGAACGTATTGTGCGCGGCCGGCAACGTCGACGATTCCTCATCCCGGGCCGTCACCGACAGAAACAACATCCGCTTGTAATTCACTTCCAGGTCGCCATAGAAGGCCATCGTCCGCTTGTGGATATCCGTTTCCGCCGCGAGATACGACAACGCATTTGAGATATCGTAGAACCCGCTTACGTTAAAGCCGTTCCCGGTCGTCAGCTGGTTGTTGTTCTGCGAAGTGAAATAGTTATGGCCCACCAGCAACGACGTCTGCCAGTCGTCGCCGAAATTCTTTTTCAACGTAACGATAAAGTCGGAGTTGAACTGGTTGACATTGTAGTTGTTCAGGTAGATCGCCCCGGCCGGTGAAATGCCGGAATTGATATCATACGCCGTTTTATCGTTTTGCGCGTAGATATCACCCCCCACCCGGTAGGTCAGCGAGATCCAGGGCGCTACGGTGAAATCGGCCTGGCCAAAGCCAAACACCCGGTCCAGGTTGGAATGTGTGGGGATATTGTTGACGACCCAGAACGGGTTGTCATAGCCCCCGCCGCCACGGTAGTTCCGCTGCGTTCCGTCAGGAAATTCATAAGACTCCCGGTGCTTGTAGGCGTCAGTCCCGAATCCATCAGAGTTATCAAAGGTCGCCGGCGTCCGGACAAGACCCAGCATCACGCCGGAAAGGTTGGACCCCTGCTGTACCTTGTAGTTGGTCGAGTGGATATAGTTGATGCTCGCCGAAGTGCTCAGCCGGCTGCTGATCTTCGAGGATCCGCTCAGGCTAAGGGTCGTCTTCTCGTACTTGGCCCTGGGAATGATCCCCGTCTGCGACACATTACCCAGCGACAACCGGTAACCCGAGGTCTCATTCCCACCCGAAAGCGAGATATTATTATTATAGGTCAGCCCGGTCTTGAAGAAATTGTACCGGTCATAGGGAGTCACCGGGATCTTGGCATTGGGGCTCGACTTGCCGACGATATTCCCATGCTTGTCGAACGGGTAGTCCGTCGCCCCGTCCCAGGCCAGCGTATCGATCTTGGCGCCCCAGGACGTCGAACCGCCGGCTTCCGGCGGCGAATATTTTCCGTTGCTCCCCTGCGACCATTGATTCTGCAGCTTCGGCAGCAATCCAACCTTATCCATGGTCACCGAGGAATTAAAGGTTACCGCCGTCCTTCTTCCCGCACCGCCCTTCTTCGTCGTGATCACGATCGCCCCGCTGGCGGCCTGTAAACCGTACAGCGCCGTAGCGGCCGGCCCCTTCAGCACGTTGATCGACTCGATATCATTCGGATTAAGGTCATTCCCGCGGTTGGTGGGCTGCTGACCGCCGATCAGGTTGCCATTGGCGCCGTTGGAATTATTCCCGGCCCCTGCCGTGGCGTCGAAATTGTTGATGGAGTTGTCGATCGGTATCCCGTCGACCACCAGCAAAGGCTGGTTGTTACCCGTAATGGAGGTAGCCCCCCGCAACCGCAGATAAGTGCCCCCGCCCGGATCACCCGTACTCTGGATAACCGTCAGACCCGAGGCCTTCCCTTCCAGTTCGCCAAGCGGATTTCCCGTCCCGGACTTGTTCAGCTCGTCCCCATTGATCGTCTGCTGCGCCGTCGTCAGCGATCGCTTCTCCTTGCGGATGCCAAGCGCCGTCACGACCACTTCATTCAGGTTGCGCGTGTCCCGCATCATCGTAACCGATAATGCCCCGCCCGACCCAATCGGCACATCCTGTGACGAAAACCCGACCGCACTGACGACAAGAGTAGTACGACCCGCGGGCACATTTATCCGGAAACTGCCGTCCGGCCCGGCGCTGGTCCCGCCACGCGCCCCCTTAACATTGATTGATGCTCCGGTTAACGGATTGCCGGCCGAATCGGTCACCTTCCCGGTCACCTCCCGGGATTGTGCCTTCGCCAGCACCGATAACAGCAGGCCTGCCATAAGAAACAGAATAAGCTTTCTCATTTGCTGTTTGGTTTTGTAATGGTAATAATGTAGGTTAACTCAATGCTGACAGGCATAGGCCTGCCGCAATTCAAAAAAGACAAGAAAAATAACGAGCCTGAGGCACGCATTTCCTTCATTCTTACCGAAACAGGAAAATAGTCACTTTAAGTACGTTATAATCCGACGAATTAGCACCCTACCAAACCAGTAGAATGGATGAAGAAAGATCATCCATAACCGGTGTCGGAAAAACCATTGAAGAAAACAGGGAGATCGTTGAAATTCGGCCAGGCAAAAAGCAGACAGAGTAGTCTATGAACAAAGTGGGGTATCCTGTAAAAAAAAGAGCAGGTGGTAGAAACCACCTGCGGGTCACATGAGAAAACTTCTAAGGACAACTTGTATGTGTTTCCGGGGAAGTTGCCCGTTAGTAGAATACCTTTCCCCCGGAATGAGTTTTATTAAGTCACACACCCGAAAATAGATACTATTCTATTCCGCAACCGCGTAAACTGACTCAAACGGGAAATTTCCGGTTCCAATGGTCGTATTAAAGGGTTGAACGTGTTGCGCGCCGTTCAACACTCATCGCGCCCGTTCGTATGTATCAATAATTCCTTTTGCAATAAATTAACTTTTCCAATACAGCACAATTGAATTACTTGCCGTTATTCCAATCTACTACACCACCGACGAAGTCCGCTTACCAGTCACTACATTTCCCAGAACAGTTAAAACCATCGACCCGGCTCCAAACCGGGCCTGAACCTGCTATGAACCATCAGATCGCTTTGAACGACCGTCTCGTAAAATCTGTGGGCGTCCCTGCCCTCGGCCTGTTCATCCCTAATTTATCCGGACTCATCACAAATCGCCTCTATTCGTACTCCGAACTCGCCGCCTGCTACCTCTTCTTCATCGTCGTCGCCTTCCTCGTCTGGGAAGGCAACGTCCGCCTCATGTACTTTATTCGCCAACGGTTCCCCTGGTCCAAACGCTCCTATTATAAGATCATCATCGCCCTCTTCTTCGCCAACATCGTCTACTCCGGCCTCCTCTCCGGCGTACTCCTCCACCTCTGGCAGTATTGTTCACATGAACCCCAGGGAGAAAATCAACACCTTATCAACGCCATCCTGATCATCATCATCGCCGCCTGCTTCATCACCAATATATATGAGATCCTCTTCCTCAACCTCGAAAAAGAATACAACGAAACCCGCGTCGAACAACTCAACGTCGCCAAAGCGCAGGCCGAACTCGAAGCCCTGAAGAACCAGATCGACCCCCACTTCATCTTCAACTCCCTCAACACCCTGTCCTTTCTCATCACCCGCGACCCAAAGAGCGCCCGCCTCTACAACGACACCCTCGCCCGCGTCTACCGGTATATCCTCAGCAACAAAGAACGGGACCTCGTCCTCCTCCGCGAAGAAGTGGAGTTCATCAGCAACTATTTCTACCTGCTGAAGATCCGCTTCGCCGACGCCGTCAGCATGTCCATCGAAATAACCGACCTCTCCGCCGAGAACTTCCTGATCCCCCCGATATCGCTCCAGGCCCTGGTGGAGAACGCCATAAAACACAACGAATTCAGTGAGAAGAAACCGCTCTCCATCGACGTCTCCATCTCCTCCGACTATGTCATCGTCCGCAACGTGATCCATCGTCGCAGCAACCCCCAGCAAACCTCGAAGATCGGCCTGAGCAATCTCGACAACCGCTATAAACTCATCACAAAAAGAAATATCCAGGTGGAAAACAATTTCGAATCCTTTACGGTGAAGTTGCCGATCGTCCGCTTTTGAGACCGGCCATATCAATCACCAGCGCAAAGTGCAACATTTACCAGCAGGATTGCGTCTATCCGAATGATCGAAGGATAAACGGTAATGAAAAAGAACAGATCCTGACTAATTTTGATCATCAAAACCTAGCCAAATGAAAGTCCTCATCGTGGAAGACGAAAAGCCCGCATCAGAGAACCTGATCGAAGAATTACAGGCCATTGATGATAAAATTGACGTGGTGGCCGATTGTTACAGCGTGGATGAGACCATTCAATGGTTGAGCAGGAATCCCACACCCGATCTCATCCTCATGGATATCCAGCTCTCCGATGGCCTGTCCTTTAATATCTTCAAAGCCTGCGAGATCACCTGCCCCGTCATTTTCACCACTGCCTACGACAAATACCTCACGCAAGCATTCGAATATAGTAGCATCGACTATTTGCTAAAACCTATTAGCCAGGATAAGTTGAAAAGCGCCATCCGGAAATACAAGAACCTCCGGAACCATTTCGTCCAAGCCCATGAACACCCCAACGGACATACCTTCAACGGCTCGCAACTCAACGGCGACTCCTACCCCGCCCACCACTCCGACCGCGTCAGGTCCCGCATCCTCGTCAGAAAAGGCGTGGAATTCCAGGCCGTCCGCGTCGAGGACACCGGGTATTTCTTCACCGAACATAAGCTGATCTTTTTGGTAGACAAAGACAACCGGAAATACATGGCGGAGAAAAGCAACCTCAGCGAGCTGGAGGAAGAACTGGACAAGAACATCTTCTATCGCGCCAACCGCAAATACATCATCAACGCAAACTATATCCGTCGGTTTAAACCCCTTGAACGTAGCAAGATCAGCGTAGAACTCACCCTCCCCGTCAACGAAGAGATCATCATCAGCCAGGAGAACGCCGCGTCATTCAAGAAATGGATCGCACAAAGCTGAACCACCCCTAAAAATGCAGGAGGAAAGAACTCCCCAGTCCTTCAACAGACTGTACCTGTATATTGCCCTTATGCAGTAAAAGGATCTGCTTACAAAGACTCAACCCGATCCCACTCCCCGTCTTTTTAGTACTAAAGAACGGGATAAAAATATTATCCATCACCTCGGGCGACATCCCCATCCCATTGTCCGCCACCTTGATGATCGCCTTCCCGTTCGGCCCCGTCACCGCCGACAACGTGATCGTCGGTTCCTCCTTCTCCTTTACCGCATCGATGGCATTCACCACCAGGTTGATCAACACCTGCTCGATCAGCGCCGAATCCGCCTCCAGCGTAATATCCGGGTCGAGCATAATGATCTCCAGCTCGATATGCTTCTGCTCCAGCGTCGGCTCCATCAGCACATGCAGGTTCTCGAACAAGTCCCGCACATACACCTTTTTCAGATTAAGGGTGGTGATCTTATTGAGCGACCGGTACGTCTCCGCAAATTTCAGCAAACCCTCGCTCCGCCGCCGGATCGTCCCGATCCCAAGCTCCAGGTCCTCCAACGCCCCCTCCTGCCCCTCACCCTTCAACAACTTCGCAGACTCCTGCAGCCTAAGCAACATCGTCTCGGCCAGCGAAGAGATCGGCGCCACCGAGTTCATGATTTCATGCGTCATCACACTCAACAGCCGCTGCCAGGCCTTGGCCTCCGTCTCATCCAACGCCTCGTTCACATCCTGGAAAGCAACCAGCTTGTACACCCGCCCTTCCGTCTGAAAAGCCGTCGCCGCCAGCAAGGTCTTGAACACATGCTTGTCCCGCGTCAACGACACGATCTTACTTTCCCCTGGCCGCAGATTCATGATCTCCTGGTACAACGTCGCATCCCGCCGCTCCAGCGACGAAATGCTCTTCAGATAAGGCACCCCCAGCATATTCTTTATCGCCTCGTTCATCCACCCGATCTCTCCGCTCTTATGCTCATACGAAAGAATGCCGGTATTCACCAGCTCCAGGATCTTTTGCAGGTACTGGAACTGCGTTTCCCGCTCCCGGCTGATCAGTTTGAAAGTGGAATTAATTTCATTAAAACCCTGTCGTAGCGACTGCAGCTCCACCGGCGCCTCCTTGACATCGAAATAACGCGAGAAATCCCGGTAATGGATCGACTCCACGAACTGCTCCACCTCCTGCTGCGCCTTCCGGTGGAAATTATAAAAATCTATCAGTTGGAAGACCACGACTACCAGCACCGGCACCAGCTTCTCATACATCCCCTTCACCAACAGGAAAGAGGCACAGGACAACGTCAGGAACATAAAGAGCACCCGGATGAGGATCCTCTCCTGGTAGCGTTTAAATATCATACGCAAAGATCATTAAATATCGTATTTACTCAGCCTCCGGTACAATGCCGTTCGGGTAAGCCCCAGCTCCTTGGCCGCCTTGGAAATATTCCCATTGTGTTTCTCGATCACTTTCAGGATCGCATTCTTCTCGATCGTGCTCAGCTTCAGCTCTTGCGGCTCATCCGCCTGTACCGGCGCCGATTCTATCGGCGAGAAGATCAGGTCCTTCGCCTGCAGCACATCCCCCTCGGCCATGATCACCGCCCGCTCGATCGTGTATTGCAGCTCCCGCACATTCCCCGGATAATGATAGGACTTCAGCTTCTCCACCGCCTTCGGATCGAAATCGTGGATCGGCTTCATATACTTGTTCGTATAGATCTTATCGAAATGCCGCGCCAGCAGCACGATATCCTCCTCCCGCTTCCGCAGCGGCGGCACCACGATCTCCACCGTATTGATCCGGTAGATCAGGTCCTTCCGGAACCGGCTCTCGTTCGCCAACTCGGACATCGGCACATTCGTCGCACAGATCAACCGGATATCTATCGGCACGGACTGATTGGCCCCAAGCCTCGTCACCACCCGGTTCTGCAACACCGACAACAGCTTCGCCTGCTGGTGCAGCGAGATATTCCCGATCTCATCGAGGAATAAGGTCCCGCCGCTACCC
This sequence comes from Puia sp., assembly GCF_035546395.1. Classification (GTDB taxonomy): domain Bacteria; phylum Bacteroidota; class Bacteroidia; order Chitinophagales; family Chitinophagaceae; genus Puia. The sequence goes on from NZ_DASZXR010000006.1 coordinate 225,785, forward strand.
GACTCGAACCGCCCCATCCTGTCCTCCCGGGCATCCGTAAAGGCGCCTTTCTTATGCCCGAAAAGCTCGCTCTCGAACAACGTCTCCGTCAAGGCCCCGACATCGACTTTTATATACGGCTTCTCCGCCCGCAACGAATGCTGGTGGATCGCCTTGGCGATAAGGTCCTTCCCCGTCCCGTTCTCCCCAAGAATCAAAATATTCGCATCCGTCGGCGCGATCTTTGAAATTTTAAAAAAGATATCCCGCATCACCTCCGACTCCCCCAGCAGCTCGCTCCCGATCACCGAATCCGACAAGGCCTCATACCCCGCCTTCTTCGGGTCGTTCTTCTTCAACGCCTCCTTGATGGTCGTGATCAATCGCTCATTGTGCCAGGGCTTGACCACAAAATCCGCCGCACCCTCCTTCAGGGAACGCACCGCCAGGTCGATATCCCCGTAGGCCGTGATCATGATCACCGCCGCCGTAGAACCGAACTCCTTGATCTTCCGTAGCCAGAAAAGACCCTCGTTCCCCGTATTGATACTGCTGTTGAAATTCATATCCAACAGGATAAGGTCGAAATTCCGCTTCGCAAGCAGGGCCCGGATGTTCTCAGGATTCTTCTCCGTGACGATGTCCGCAGCTTCTGTCTTTAATAACAGTCTCACCGCCGTCAAAACATCCGGATCGTCATCGACAGCCAGTATGTTGGCATTTTTAAGATTCATATTTTTTTTGTTTACAGATGCCGGAGGCCCCCACAGGCGGACCGCGCCAGCCATCATCAATTAACAATGTTGCAGAATGGCCAAATTTTTTTTGCCATTCATGCAACATCCGCCTCCCACAAGTATACCTTAAATATAAAAGTATGGCAATTAATTTTTTATATAAAAACCCTCTAAAACCGAAGTGTATCAAAACCGGACACTTCTTGTATCAAAAATGAACTACAAATTCCGTCCGACGTACCTAACCATCTGTAAATCACTGGTCTTATATTCTGGCATGTCTTTGTAACTGTACTGACAAGAATTTTTTAAGAATTTTCTCATGTGTAGTCCTCCCGGTATCTTTATACTGGGGGGCTTTTTAAAACGAACGAACCTCTTCAAATTTAAATTCTTTATGGTAGACATAGTCAGACCGAAAAAAACATGGACAACCAAACGCCTGATGACCATTGCAGGCATCCTAGCCCTCGTACTCTTGATCGCTGGAAGTTTTTACTTCACCTCTGGAAAATCCAGGCTAAATGTTGACCTTGAACGGATTACGGTATCCGAGATAACAAAGGCGCCCTTCCAGGAATCCATTCCCCAGAACGGAACGGTGCTCCCCCTGACCACCATTTACCTGGTGACCACCGACGGCGGACGCGTCGAAAAGAGATTTGTAGAAGACGGCGCCATCATGAAAGCAGGCGATCCGATCCTGAAACTGGCCAACACCGACCTTGAACTCACCATGTCCGGTCAGGCCACCCAGGTTTCGCAGATGCTCGCCACCATGCAGTACGCCGAAGTACAGGCCGCCCAGAATACGGTTAATAAGCAGAACTCCCTGGCCGCCATGCAGCTCCAGTTCAGCGAGGCTGAGCGTATCTACAACCTGGATAAGAAGCTGTTCGCGCAACACGCCATCGGCTCCCAGGAAATGGCCCAGGCCACGAACAACTATAACAGTTATAAATACCAGCTCGGGCTGCAGCAGGAGATTCTCCGGCAGGACTCGATCTCCCGGCAACAGCAAAGCGAACAGAATAAACAGAATCTCGAACGGGCCCGCGCCTCACTCGAAATCGTAAAAAAGAAGGTTGAAGGCCTTATTATCCGCGCCCCGGTCGACGGTCAGCTGACTTCCCTCGACGCCGAGATCGGTCAGTCGAAGAGCCCCGGCGCCCCCCTGGGCCAGCTCGACGTACTCGACGGCTTCAAAGTTCGGCTCTCCGACGTGGATGAACACTATATCAACCGCGTCTTCACCGGCCAGACGGGCACCTTTACCCTGGGACAAGGCAACGATACCACCTATAAACTCAAAATCGTAAAGGTATACACTCAGGTCACAAACGGCCGCTTCATGGTGGATATGAACTTCGTCGGAAGAGTCCCCAAAGGCATCCGCAAAGGCCAGACCCTCCAGATCACCCTTGCGCTCAGTGATGAGACCACGGCAGTCCTCGTACCCAAAGGCGGATTCTACCAACAGACCGGGGGCAACTGGATCTTCAAGCTCAGCGAAGATGGCAAGGTCGCCTATCGGGTCGATATCCAGCTCGGCCGCCAGAACACGGATTATTACGAGGTCCTGTCCGGCCTCAAACCCGGCGACAAAGTCGTCACCAGCAGCTATGAGAACTATGGAAATATGCAAGAATTAGTGCTGAAAAAATAACTATATTGTCCAAACTGTAACATGACGCCGCTGACAAGCGTCTATTACAAAAAACCAACTATATGCGCCTGCGTCTGCTTCTCACCCTCGGCCTCGTGCTTTGTATGGCGACCATCGCCTCCTCCAACGAGTGCTCCCGCTACTGCCGGAAGACAGCGGTCAAACCGACCCCAGCCTCCTCGGTGATAGTAGAGAACTCAACGCTGCTCGTCAACAAACTGCTTATTATTTAAAAAGCCACATAAAATAGTACACTCTAAACAGCTCATAGTATGATCAAGATCACTGAACTCCAGAAATCATATCGCACGGAAGAGGTGGAGACCATCGCCCTGAACAAGCTCACCTTCGAAGTAAAAGAAGGCGAATTTGTTTCCGTCATGGGACCCTCTGGCTGCGGTAAGTCCACGTTACTGAACATCCTCGGCCTGCTCGATGATCCCGATGGCGGCAGCTTCCTCTTCAACGGCATCGAAGTAGCTCACTTCAACGAGAGGAAACGCGCCGACCTCCGCAAGCGCAACATCGGTTTCGTGTTCCAAAGTTTCAACCTGATCGATGAGCTCACCGTATTCGAAAACGTGGAACTCCCCCTTATATACCTCGGCGTAAAAGGCCCGGAAAGAAAACAACGCGTGGAAGTGGTCCTCGACAAAATGCAGATCATGCACCGTCGCAACCACTACCCCCAGCAGCTTTCCGGCGGTCAGCAACAGCGTGTCGCCGTCGCCCGCGCCGTCGTCAACAACCCCAAGCTGATCCTCGCCGATGAACCGACCGGTAACCTGGACTCCTCGAACGGGAATGAAGTAATGACCCTTCTCACCGATCTCAACGAACAGGGTACCACGATCATCATGGTTACACACTCCGAACACGACTCGAAGTACAGCCATCGCATCATCCGCATGCTGGACGGCCAGGCCGTTACAGAGAATATCCTGATCTAAGGATAGCTCTTAACGTCAACCAACGGAAGCTATTTCGAAAATTTTTGCAATGGCCCGCAAGGGCCAAACAGTACCGTTATGCTCAAAAATTATTTTAAGATCGCTTTCCGCAACATGGCCCGATACAAGGTCATCTCTTTTATCAATCTCTTCGGCCTCACCGTCGGACTCTCCTGCTGCCTGCTCATCCTTACCTATATCCTGCATGAAGAAAGCTATGACAGGTACAACAGCAAAGCGTCCCGTATCTGGCGCGTCACCCGAAGCTTCAATAACAAAGACGGCATCGTCTCCCTGCACCTCGGGGCCGTGGCTCCCCCCTTCGGCCCCCTCTTGCAAAACGATTTCCCCGATATCCAGAAGGTCACCCGCCTCCTGCCCACCGGAGTCACCCCCGTCCGCTACGAAGACAAACTCTTCAACGAAGACAACATCTTCTTCGCCGATAACGATCTGTTCAGCGTCTTCGACGTCAACATCCTCAAAGGCGATCGCACCAACGCCCTCACCGACCCCTTCTCCATCGTGATCACCGAAGAGGTCGCCCACAAATATTTCGGCGACGCCGACCCCATCAACAAGGTCGTCCGAATGGATAACCGCTACAACCTTAGGGTCTCCGGCATCATCGCCCCCCTCCCCGAAAATTCCCATTTCCACCCCTCGATCCTGCTCTCCTTCAACACCCTCAAGGACTCCGCCATCTATGGCGAAAAGAACCTCGCCACCAACTGGGGTAACAACGCCTTCTTCACCTACCTCCTCCTACCGGAGAACTACCCGGCCAAAAGCCTCGAAGCCCGCTTCCCGGCCTTTATCGACCGGCACATGCCCTACAACAAAAAAGACCCGGCCTCCCAACCCTCCAAATACACAAAGCTCTTCGTCCAAAAGCTCACCGATATCCACCTCCACGGCCACACCGATGAGGAGATCGAGACCAATGGCGACAGCAGCCGCGTCACCATCTTCGGCGCCATCGCCCTCTTCATCCTGCTCATCGCTTGTATCAACTATATGAACCTCTCCACGGCGAGGTCCACCCTCCGCGCCAAAGAGATCGGCATCCGCAAAGTGTCCGGCGCCCAACGCCACGAGATCATTACCCAGTTCCTCAGCGAATCGGTCCTCATCTCCTGGTTCGCCATCATCCTGGCCGCCGCCCTCACCATCCTGCTGCTGCCCTGGCTCAACGGCCTCACCGGCCTCCACCTGTCCGCCCAGCTCCTCCTCAAACCCGCCGTCCTCATACCCATCGTCCTCACCCCCTTCGTCGTCGGCATTCTCTCGGGCATCTACCCCGCCCTCTTCATGTCCTCCTTCCAACCCGTAAAAGTGCTGAAAGGGCTCTTCAAAGCCGGCGGCAAAACGGTTAGCTTCCGTAAAGTGCTCGTCGTCCTGCAATTCTCCATTTCCATCGTCCTGCTCATCAGCACGACGATCGTCTTCCAGCAGCTGGATTATATGCAACACGCCAAACTCGGCTTCGACAAGGAACATATCGTCACACTTGCCTACAATAACGGCCTCGACAAAACATTCGAATCCTTCCGCAACGCCCTCCGGCAGGACCCCCATGTCCTCGCCGCCACCCGCTCCTCCCGTATCCCCAGCGGCCGCCTCCTGGACGAACAAGGCGCCCAAACCGAAGCCGGCGATTCGCTCCGGCCCGTCAACGCCGATATCAAATACGTAGCCGTCGATCATGATTTCGTAAAAACATACGGCATTCCCATCAAAGCCGGCCGCGACTTCTCCCGCAACTATGCCACCGACAGCACCGGCTACCTCCTCAACGTCGCCGCCACCAAGGTCCTCGGCATGAAAACCCCGGAGGAAATGGTCGGCCGCAACTTCGCCTACGGCGGCGTAAAAGGCAAGGTCGTCGGTATCATGGGCGACTTCAACTTCGAAGATATGCACCAGTCCATCCTGCCCATCATCTTCGTTATCCCGCCCGCCAACTCGGACCAGTTTGGCCGTATCTCCATCAAACTCGCCGGTAACGATATCCGCGCCACGATGGCGCATGTAGAAAAGGTCTGGAAACAATATCTCCCCGAAGTACCCTTCGAATCGACCTTCCTCGACGAAAGATTTGACAAACTCTATAAATCCGAACAACAACAAGGCTCCCTGTTCACCACCTTCGCCGGCATCGCCATCTTCATCGCCTGCCTCGGCCTGCTCGGCCTCAGCGCTTTCGCGATCAGCCAACGCATAAAAGAGATCGGCGTCCGCAAGGTCCTCGGGGCCAGCACCGGCAGCATCGTTACCCTGCTGTCCACCGATTTTCTCAAACTCATCGCCGTCGCCGCCGTCATCGCCTTTCCCATCGGCTGGTACACGATGCACAGCTGGCTGGCAGACTTCGCTTACCGCATCTCCATCCAATGGTGGGTCTTCATCGCCGCCGGCGTCCTGGCCGCCGCCGTCGCCCTGTTCACCATCGGCTTCCAGGCGATAAAAGCAGCTATCGCCAACCCCGTGAAAGCCTTGCGCTCAGAATGAGCGCTACATGATCGGCGCAGAAGCGAATAAAAGCGGCCGACAGGCCGCTTTCAAACATAAAAATCTATGTTCCGCAACCACTTCCGCATCGCCTGGCGCGGCCTCCTGAAAAGGAAAGGCTACTCCGCCCTCAATATCTTCGGCCTCTCCATCGCCATCACCTGCTGCCTGCTCATCTTCCACTACGTCGCCTTCGAACGCAGCTATGACACCTTCCAGGCCAACGCGAAGAACATCGTCCGCGTCCGCCTCGACACCTGGCAACAGGGCAAACTGGCCTGGCAATCCGCCACCTCCTACCCCGCCATCGCCCCCGCCATGAAAAAGGAATTTCCGGAAGTCGAAAAGGCCGGCCGCCTCATCGACGCCAACCTCCTCATCACCAACCCGGAAAAGAATGTAAAGTTCAACGAACTCAAAGGCTATTACGCCGACGCCAACATGCTCGATATCCTCGACGTCGACCTCCTGAAAGGCGATCGCGCCACCGCCCTCGACGCCCCCGATAAGATCCTCCTCTCGGAATCGATGGCAAAAAAATACTTCGGTGACGAAAACCCCGTCGGCAAACGCCTCCGGGGCCAAAACAACGGTTATACCGAAAACCTCGTAGTCACAGGCGTCTTCAAAGAATACCCCACCAACTCCCATCTCATCCTCCATCACCTCGTCTCCTATCCCACCCTGGGCAAAGAGATCCGCGCCCAGGGCGACTCCTCCAACGCCACCGAGACCGCCTGGGGATGGTACGACTTTTACAACTACATCCAGCTAAAACCCGGCGCCGATTACAAGGCGCTCGAAGCCAAGCTCCCCGCATTCTGCGACCGCCATATCAACAACAACGAATGGCGAAAGAAGAACAACGTCGTAAGCGAGCTCTACCTCATTCCGTTCTCCGATATCCATCTCTATTCGAACGCCAACCAGGAGGCCGAAGTCAACGGGAACGGTAAAGCCGTAGGCTTCCTCTTCCTCATCGCCTTCCTCATCATCGCCATCGCCTGGATCAATTATACCAACCTGGCTACCGCCCGCTCCCTCGAACGCGCAAAAGAAGTCGGGCTGAGAAAGGTCCTCGGCGCCGTCCGCCTCGACCTCATCGTCCAATTTCTCGCGGAAAGCTTCCTGCTGAACACCCTGGCCCTCGGACTCGCCATCCTTGCCGCCTGGCTCCTGGCCCCATCCTTCGACAACCTCGTCGGCACCGACGCCGGCGCCTTCCATCTGCCCGCTAAATTCATCCTCCTCTTCGTCACCCTCTTCTTCTTCGGTTCCTTCCTCTCCGGCCTCTACCCCGCCTTCATCCTCTCCGGCTACCATCCCATCACCGTACTGAAAGGCCTTTTCAAGAATTCCACCCGCGGACAGGCCCTGCGAAAAGGACTCATCATCGGCCAGTTCGCCGTTTCGGTCATTCTCATCACCGGCACCATCCTCGTCTACCAACAGGTCCAATATATGCGCCGCCAACAGCTCGGCGCCAACATCAACCAAACCGTCGTAGTCGAGGGACCCGGTTCCTTCTCTCAGGACTCCGTCTATAAAACGGTCTTCCAGCCCTTCAAAACCACCCTGCTCCAGCAAAGCGGCATCCAAAGCGTCACCGCCTCCTCCAACGTCATGGGTCAGGAGATCTATTGGACCAGTGGGGTCAGCCTCGTAGGCGCCAGCAAAAAAGCCGCCGTAACACTCTACTTCCTCGCCGTCGACTACGACTTCCTGCCCTCCTATCAGCTTAAGCTCACCACCGGCCGTAACTTCTCGAGTCAATACTCCACCGACGATCATGCCGTCCTCATCAACGAGACAGCCTGCAAGCTCCTCGGATTTTCAAACCCGGCACAAGCCCTGCAGGCAAAACTGAACATCGGCGACACCTTTCACATCGTCGGAGTCCTCACAGACTTCCACCAACAGGGACTCAGAAATGCGATCCAACCGACCTGTGTCTTCCGCCAACCCGAGAACCGCAACTACTATTCGATAAAATTCACCAGCAGCACGCCCCACGAGACGCTCGCCGGAATAAAAAAGACCTGGGACCGCTACTTCCCCCGCGACCCCTTCAACTATTACTTCCTCGACGAATCCTTCGACCAGCAATACAAAGCCGACACCCGCTTCGGCGCCACCTTCGGCCTCTTTGCCACCCTCGCCATCATCATCGCCTGCTTCGGACTCCTCGGCCTCTCCGCCTATAACGTCCTGCAACGCACCCGCGAGATCGGCATCCGCAAGGTCCTCGGCGCCACCGAACAAAGCCTCGTCGTCCTCCTCTCGAAGGAATTCCTCTGGCTCGTCCTCATCTCGCTCACCATCGCCATCCCCCTTAGCTGGTATGCAATGCACAGCTGGCTGCAGGACTATGCCTATCGCATCTCGATCCAATGGTGGGTCTTCGCCCTCGGCGGCATCCTCGCCCTGGCCATCGCCCTGCTCACCGTCGGCTTCCAGGCCTTCCGAGCCGCTATCGCAAACCCCATAAAAAGCCTCAGAACAGAATAATATGATCAAGAACTATCTCAAAATAGCCTGGCGCACCCTCCTCCGCCAAAAAACCTACACCGCGATCAACATCATCGGCCTCACCCTCGGCATCTCCGCCGCCCTCCTCATCTTCACCCTCGTCTCCTACCAGCTGAGCTTCGACGATTTCCATCCCGGCAGACAACGCATCTACCGCATCGGCACCGATCTCAACAGCGAAACACTCGCCCATCTCGCCTGTGCACCGCAACCCCTCGGCAAAGCCTTCCGCAACGATTACAACTACGCAGAGAAAACAGCCCGGATCGTATATTACCGCAACACCCTCGTCTCCCTGCCCAACGAAAAAGAAATAAAGAAGTTCGAAGAGGACGAAGGAGTCGCCTTCACCGAACCGGCTTTTTTCGACATCTTCAACTTCCCCCTCGCCCAGGGCGATCGGAAAACGGCCCTCCAAAACCCCCACTCCGCCCTCATCACAACATCCATCGCAAAGAAATATTTCGGCAGCGACGCCCCCAACGCCATCGGCAAAACGATTCGCGTCAATAACGATATCGACTTTACAATCACCGGCATCCTGCAACCCCTGCCCCCCAACACCGACCGCAAACAGGAGATCTACCTGTCCTATGACAACCTCAAGGACTGGAACCGCTCCTATGCCAGCGATAGCAGCTGGGGAGCACTCTACTCCGGCAGCAACTGCTTCGTCCTGCTCCGCCCCGGCGTCAATCCCGCCACCGTCGATAAAGCCCTCGTCGGCATGGCAAAAAAATATCTCGACGCCGAAGGCGCCGCCGCCACCAGCTACCACCTCCAACCCCTGCAGGACATCCACACAAACACCAAAATCGACGGGACCTTCGATAAAAAATACAGCTGGACCCTCCTGATCATCGCCACATTCCTCCTGGCCACCGCCTGCATGAACTTTATCAATATGGCCACCGCCCAGGCGCTCAACCGGGGCAAGGAAGTGGGCATCCGCAAAGTGATGGGCAGCCTCCGCAACCAGCTCTTCTGGCAATTCATCGCCGAGACGGCCCTCATCACCCTCGCCGCCGGCATCCTCGCCTGGGGCGTTGCCATCCTCGCTCTACCCTCCCTCAACCAGCTTACCTTCTCAAAAATGAGCCTCCAACTCTTCTCTACCTGGCGCATGATGGCCTTCTTTTTCGGGATCATCATCCTCCTGGTCTTTGCCGCAGGCTCCTACCCCGGTCTCGTCCTCGCCCGGTTCGAGCCGGTCCTCGCCCTTAAGAGCAAGCTCTCCCAGGCGCACATCGGCGGTCTGTCCCTCCGTCGTCTCCTGGTCGTCGTCCAGTTCAGCATCTCCCAGATGCTCATCATCACCATGATCATCATCGCCTGGCAAATGCATTATTCCATGAACCTCGATATGGGCTTCAACAAGGACGCCATCGTGACCATCCCGATCCCCACCCGCGACAACATCAAAATGCATACGCTGCGCACCCGCCTGGCCCTCATCCCCGGAGTGGAAAGTCTTTCCTTCTGTATGCAACCCCCCGCCTCCCGCCGCAACCAAAATACCGATATCCAGTTCGACAACCGTCCAAAGACCGAACGGTGGGACATCAACATAAAGCCCGCCGATGACCAATACGTTCCCACCTTCGGCCTGCAACTCGTAGCCGGCCGTAACCTCTTTCCCTCCGATACGGTCCGCGAATACCTGGTAAACGAAACTACCGTATGGAAGCTCGGCCTGAATTCCCCCCTCGAGGCCCTCGGAAAAATGATCAACATCAATGACAACAAAGCGCCCATCGTCGGAGTCATAAAGGATTTCCACGCCTATTCACTGAAGAACGACATCGCCCCCGTTGCCATCACCTCCGCCTCGGCCAATTATCAGGGCTGCAGCCTGAAGATCAACCCCCGCCAGCTCCCGCAGGTCCTGGCATCCATCGAACCCATCTGGAACAACACCTACCCCGATTATCTCTATTCCTATACCTTCCTCGACGAGCGTATCGCCGACTTCTACTTCATCGACACCATCCTGCTGAAGCTGGTCGAAGTCTTCTCCGGCATCGCCATCTTCATCAGCTGCCTCGGCCTCTACGGTCTCGTCTCCTTCATGGCCGTCCGCCGCACAAAAGAGATCGGCGTCCGCAAGGTCCTCGGCGCCAGCATCGCCCAGATCGGCTGGCTCTTCGGCCAGGAGTTCCTCCGCCTCATTCTTATCGCCTTCGCCATCGCCGCCCCCATCGCCTGGATGGCTGCACACAACTACCTCAAAGACTTCAAATACAAGATCACCGTCGGCCCCCAACTATTCCTCATTGGCCTGGCTGTCACGATCCTCATCGCCGCCGTCGCCGTCGGTTACCGCTCATTGAGAGCCGCCACCGCCAACCCGGTAAGATCATTAAGGTCAGAATGATGCAACAAAACCCCGGAAGCCAACGACTATATCACACAATCCTCCGCCAATGCTCACCAACTTCTTCACGGTCGCCTTCCGCAACATCTTCAAACACAAGATATTCTCCTTCATCAACATTATCGGCCTCGCCATCGGAATGGCCGCCGGCCTCCTCATCCTCCAATACGTCCGCTTCGAGCTCAGCTACGATAAATTCGAAGCCAACGGCCCCAACATCTATCGCATCCAGCTCGACCGTTATAACGATGGAAAACTCTCCACCCAATGGGCAGCCGGCACGGCCGGCATCGGCCCCGTCGTAAAGGACGGCCTCCCCGAAGTCACCAACCTTACCCGCCTTCACGCCTGGCAAGCCATTATGTCCTACCAGGACAAGGAATTCCGGGAAGAGAAAATGTTCTGGGCCAATGAGGGCTTCCTCCCCATGTTCGGTTACCCCATCCTGAAAGGCTCCGCAAAAGACGCCCTCAAAGATGTCGATCAGGTCGTCCTCACCGCATCCTCCGCCCGCAAATATTTCGGCAACGATGAGCCCATCGGGAAGACCATTTTGATGAACAAGAAGGAACCCTTCAAAGTCACCGCCGTCATCCCCGATCCGCCGGCCAATACCCACCTGAAGTTCAGCATGCTCCTTTCCTTCTCCACCTGGCAGAAATTCATAAACGACCCCGCCACGACGCAATGGGGCTGGGACGGCTGGTTCGCCTATATCCAGGTTCGTCCGGGTACCAATCCCATCGCCCTCGAAAAAAAGATCAACGCCCTCAGCGAAAGCCGCTGGGGTAAGGAGATGAAAGAGAACAAACAGGACATGGTCTTCCACCTTCAACCCCTCGCCTCCATCCACCTCTCTCCCAACTACATGATGGACGCCGAGGTCAACGGCGATGGGACCGCCGTTCGCTTCCTGCTCATCATCGCCCTATTCATCGTCGTCATAGCGTGGATCAACTACGTCAATCTCGCGACCGCCCGTTCCATCCAACGGGCAAAAGAGGTCGGTATCCGCAAAACCCTCGGCTCCCTCCGCCGACAGCTCATCGGCCAGTTCCTCTTCGAATCCTTCCTCATCAATACCATCGCTGCAATACTTGCCATCGGCCTCATCGCCGCCGGCCTGCCCGTTTTTAATGCCGTCGCCGGCAAAAGCCTAAACTATTCCCTGCTCGCTACCAGCAGCTTCTGGTCTACCCTGGCCATCATCTTCGTCAGCGGGACCCTCCTCGCGGGCCTCTATCCCGCCTTCGTCCTCTCCTCCTTCAAACCTATCACCGTATTAAAAGGGAAACTCACTGCCACCAGCCACGGCTCCTTCCTCCGCCAGGCCCTGGTCGTCGGCCAGTTCGCCGCCTCCGTCCTGCTCATGGTCGGCACCTTCACAGTCTATCGCCAGCTGAATTTCATGCAGAAACAAAACCTTGGCATGAACATCGATCGCACCCTCGTACTCAAAGGACCCCGCGTCCTTGATTCCACCTATGACAACAAGCTCACCGGCTTCCGCGATGAGGTGCTCCGCATCCCCGGCGTCCACTATATCACCTCATCCACCGAGGTCCCCGGCCGTAAAGTGGATTGGAATGCCGGCGGGATCAAAGAGGTCGGCGCCGACGCGACAAAGCAGCGCCAATACCGCGTCATCGGCATCGACTACGACTTCGTCCCAGCCTTCGGCATGAAAATACTCGCCGGCCGCAACTTCTCCCGCGACTTCCGCTCCGACACCGGCGCCGTCATCTTCAACGAAGCCGCAATAAAGAACATGGGCTTCCGCACGCCACAGGAAGTCCTGAACAAACGCATCGACTTCTGGGGAAAACAATACACCATCGTCGGCATCGTCTCCAACCATCACCAGGAATCCCTCCGCGAAGCCTATGACGCCCATATCTTCCGCCTCATCCCCGACGCCAACACTTACTACTCCTTAAAGCTCACCGGCGACCAGGCCAACAACGCAGCGATCATCGAAGGCGTCAAAACCCGCTTCAAAAGCTTCTTCCCCGGCAACCCCTTCGAATACTTCTATCTCGAAGACCACTACGCCGCACAATACAAGTCCGATCAGCAGTTCGGCCAGACATTCAGCCTTTTCGCAGGCCTCGCTATCTTCGTCTCCTGCCTCGGCCTCCTGGGCCTCGCCTCCTTCGTGACGACTCAGCGTACCAAAGAGATCGGCATCCGAAAGATTTCCGGCGCCGGCGTCGGCAACATACTCACCCTCCTCACAAAGGATTTTATGCGCCCCATCCTCATCAGCTTCCTCATCGCCACACCACTCACCTGGCTCGCGCTGGAAAAATGGCTGGAGAACTACGCCTTCCGCATCTCCCTCACAGCCGGCCTCTTCATCGGCCCCGCCATCCTCATCCTGCTCGTCGCCCTGCTGACGATCACCACCCAAACCCTTAAGGCCGCCAACGCCAACCCCGTAAAATCCCTCCGAACGGAATAAGCACAAAAAACCAACCCGTCATGCTCCGCCACCTTCACACCGCCCTCCGCAACGTTTGGAAGCAACGTTCCACAAATGCCATCAATATCACTGGCCTCGCCGCCGGGATGACCGCCGCCATCCTCATCTTCCTCTGGGTCGGCAACGAACTCACTTACGATAATTACCACCCCGGCGCAGACCGCATCTATCGCACCACGACAAATGTCCCAAAGCTCAGATGGACCCTGGAATCCGCCCCCCTGCCGCTCCTCGGCGCCATCCGCAGCACCCTTCCCGCCGTCGAATCCGTCACCTGCCTCAAACCCGCCAGCCCCACCTTCCAACTGGCCGGCGAGTTCTTCATCGAAAAAAAGTCCGCCTATGTGGATAGCGCCTGGTTCACCGTCTTCCACTACGATTTCATAAAAGGCAACCCCCGCAACTTCTTCAACACTCCCCATAGCCTGATCCTGACCACCGGAACGGCAAAAAAATATTTCGGCGACAAAGACCCCATCGGCCAAACCCTCCGCATCGACACGTTCGACTACAGGGTGGCCGGCGTCATAAAGGAGAATCCCGCCAACAGCAGCTTTCAGTTCGATGTTCTCATCCCGCTCGATGCCCTGCTCTCCGATCCGGCGCGCCGCCAGTACGAACTCTCCTGGAACTACAACTGTCAGATCTACCTGAAGCTTCGCCCCGATGCCCGGCTCGACAACACCGCCGCGGCTATTACCGCGATACAAAGCCGTAACACCGACAATAAATATGGCGCACAGTATTCGCTGATCGGCCTGAAAGACATTCACTTCGAGACCGGCCTTTCCAGCTCGAGCAGCGTGATCATCCACGCCAAACGCAGCACGGTCGACATCTTCAGCATCCTCGGCATCTTCCTGCTGGTCATCGCCTGCATCAACTACGTCAATCTCACCACAGCCCGCGCCAGTCTGCGCGCCAAAGAGGTCGGCATCCGCAAGATCGTCGGCGCCGGCAAACAAAGCCTCTTCCTCCAATTCCTCACCGAATCCTTCGTTGTCAGCATCCTCGCCCTGGGGATCACCATCGCCCTCGTCAGCCTCTCCCTTCCTGCCTTTCGCAACCTTACCGATAAATCCTTTTCCGCCCCCTTTACCCTCCCGCTGACCTGGCAGATCATCGGCATCACCCTGTTGGCATCGACTGCCCTGAACGGCATCTACCCCGCCCTGCTCCTTTCCGGATTCAAACCCCTGAACGTTCTAAGAGGCGTCGCCATTCTGAAATTCAAGGACGTCTTCCTCCGCAAAGGACTCGTCGTCGTACAATTCACCTTCTCGATCATCCTCATCATCGGGACCATCGTTATCCAACGGCAGCTGGGCTATATCCAGCACGCCGACCCGGGCTACGATCGCAGCCAGATCTTCGCCGTCAGCATCCCCGATACCGCCGTCGGCGCCATCAAACAACAACTGCTCGAACAGACCAGCGTGGCAGGAGTCACCGTCGCCAATAACTCGATCGTCAACATCACCAATTTCAACACCGGCTCTGCCGACTGGGAGGGTCATGATACTTCCTTCCGCCCCAACGTCTACATGCTCTCCGCCGACCCCGATTATAAAAAGGTCATGCAGCTCCAAATGGCCCAGGGCCGGTGGTTCGACGCCGGAACTCCGCAGGATACCCATAATTTCGTTCTCAACGAGACGGCCGTCGCTCTCTTCAATCTCCGCAAACCCGTGCTCGGCCAGCAAATGCGCTTCCAGCAGGATACGGGGACCATCATCGGCGTGGTAAAGGATTTTCATTTTGCCAGCCTCCACGAAAAGATCCAACCGTTGATCATCCGCAACCGCGACTACGGACGCACCCTCTATTTTGTCCGCACCCTGCCGGGCCGGACGCCCCAGGCCCTGGCCGCCGCCCGGACCCTCGCTTCCCGCTACGCTCCCACAAAACCCTTCAATTACTACTTCCTCGACGAACAGTTCGATAACCTCTATAAAGCCGACAAAAAGATCTCCACCCTGATCCTTCTCTTCTCGGCCATCGCGATCCTCATCTCCTGCCTCGGCCTCTTCGCCCTCGCCGCCTTCACCGCACAACAACGCATAAAAGAGATCGGTATCCGGAAAGTACTGGGCGCCACCGTCCCCAATATCATCGCCCTCCTCTCCCGCGACTTCGTCCGCCTCGTTCTCCTCTCGATTCTCATCGCCACCCCCATCGCCGCCTATGCCATGCACAAATGGTTGGAGGACTTCGCCTATCATATCCCCCTGAGCGCAGGATTCTTCCTCACCGCCGGCGCCCTGGCCCTCCTCATCGCCATTCTTACCGTCAGCAGCCAATCGCTAAAAGCCGCCACAGCCAACCCGGCAAAGTCGCTGAGAACAGACTAAAAAACCTTAGCTTTAAACAATGATAACCATCCTCAAACCAGCCCTCCGCCAACTCCGGAAATACCCCGTATTCTCCCTCATCAATATGGGCGGCCTGGCCATCGGCATCGCCGCATCCTTTATCCTCCTCGTCTACACCCAGCGCGAACTCAGCACCGACCGCCACTTCCGCGACGCAGACCGCATCGCCCGCATCAGCACCGACTTCTTCCAGCTCGGCCCCTTCGCCTTCAGCCAACCCATGCTCCGCGACCTGGCCATCGCCTCCTGCAAGGACGTCGAGGACGCCACCGGCTTCGACATCAACCAGGATCCCATCCGCACCAGCCGCGATGACCGCGCCTTCACCGGCATCCAAAGCTATCTCATCGACTCCTCCTTCTTCCACGTCTTCTCCTTCGAGTCCGCCGCAGGCGCCATCCCTCAAAAAGGGCTCGCCCCCAACCAGGCCATCCTCTCGGCAACCCAGGCAAAAAAATTCTTTGGTAACAAACAAGCCGTCGGTCAAACCATCTTCGTCGGCAAAGAACTCACCCCCTACACGATCATCGCCGTCCTCAAGGAATCTTTCGCCAAATCCACTGTCGATCCCCAGATCCTCCTCCCCATACCCCCATCCACAGCCGCAGCATCGGCCAACTGGATGTCCGTCAAGATCTATAACTACGTCAAGCTAAAACCCCAGGGCACCCTCGCCGGCCTCGACGCCTGGCTCGAACGCCTCCGGGAAAAGGTCGTCTACCCCGCCAGCGGCTCGACCGACTCCTACAAAGTCTGGAAATCAAAAGGTACCTCCGTACGCTTTTATACAAAACACCTTACAGACATTTACTTCCATTCGGATTGCAAGTTCGACGACTTCGAAGGCGGCAGCCTCACCCAGGTCCAGCTCCTGAGCGCCATCAGCATCCTCCTCATCCTGCTCGCCGTCATCAACTACGTCAACCTCGTCACCGCCCGGTCCTCCATCCGCATGAAAGAGATCGGCCTCAAAAAGACATTCGGCGCCCCCCGCTGGGACCTCATCGCCCAGCTGCTAAAAGAATCCCTGCTCTTCAGCGGTCTCGCCATGCTCATCGCCTGCGGTCTCATCCAGGTCATCCTTTTTCTTTATCAATATTCGACCGGTGCAACCCTCACAGGACCCATCCCCTTCCTGTCCGCAAACTATCTCTGGCTGATCGCTTTCTCTATCGGCGTCGGCCTCGTCGCGGGCATCTATCCCGCCGTATATCTCACCGGTATTCGTCCGGGCCTCACAGTCCGCTCCACAGCCGGCGCCGGTAAGAACCTTCCCCTGCTTCGCAATAGCCTCGTTACCCTCCAATTCATCATCGCCATCGGTCTGCTGTTCGTCTCGCTCGTCGTATACAGCCAGTTACGATACATGAAGAATAAGGATAAAGGCTTCCGTACCGACGGCGTCGTCCTCGTAGAAGATTTCGGCATCAATAACGACCCGGTAGCCATGCGGAAATTTCAAACCCTCAAAACGACCATCGACCAGCAAACCCAGGTCACCAGCTCCAGCTTCTGCCACAGCGCTCCGGCCGGCCACTCCATGAGCATGGGTAGCTATCTCAGCCCCGCGACAAAAAAAGAAGTGCTGCTGCAAACCTTCCAGGCAGATGAAAAATACATGGCAACGCTGGGCCTCCATCTCACCGATGGCCGCAACTTCACAAAGGGCCTGCTCAGCGATACCAATTCCCTTATCCTCAACGAATCGGCCGTCGCCGCCATGGGACTGTTCCACCCCGTCGGCACCCTGCTCAACGGCAGCGAAAAAGTCATCGGCGTCGTAAAAGATTTCAATTACGCCTCCCTCCACGAAAAGATAGCCCCCGCCGTCATCCGCTTCAGCCCTAATGGCGGCAGCACCCTCGCGATCCACGTCTCCACCGCACACCCCGCAGCCTTCCTCGACTGGCTAAAACAACAAAGTGAAACCATCATCCCCGATCAACAGTTGACCATCAACTTTATGGACGATAACTTCGGCCGCCTCGCCGCAAAGGAAAAGCTCCTCGGCCAGGCCATCACCTTCTTCACCATCCTCGCCATCCTCCTGGCCACCCTGGGACTCATCGGGCTCACCCTCTTTACCATCGAACGTCGCACAAAAGAGATCGGCATCCGCAAAGTCCTCGGCGCCGGAAAATTACATATCCTCCATCTCGTATCCGGGCAGTTCATCAGGCTCGCGCTGATCGCCTCCGTCATCGCACTCCCGCTGAGCTGGTGGCTCATCCATCGCTGGCTCGACAACTTCGCCTATCGCGTCACCGTCAGCACAGGCCTCTTTGTCCTGACCGAAGTCCTCATCCTTTCTATCGCCTTTCTCGTCATCGGCGGACTCACACTCCGTGCTTTAAGCGCCTCACCCGTCACCAATCTTCGCACGGAATGAACCTAAATCCCTGACCATGCTCAAATTGTATTTTCGCACCGCCCTCCGCGATCTACGGCGCAATAGCGTCTTTTCGCTCATCAACGTCCTCGGACTCTCCATCGGCATCAGCGCCGCCCTCGTCATCTATCTCATCGTTCACTACGAGTTCAGCTTCGACCAATTCCAGCCGGACAAACACGACATCTACCGGGTCGTCTCCGATATCAGGACTGTCAACAGCGAGATCAATAACGCCGGCGTCCCCCTGCCCGTACCCGGCGCCATCCGCCGCGAGGTTACCGGCATCCGCCAATGCGCGGCCTTCACCACCACCTATCCAAACGTCACCATCTCCAAAAACCTTAGTTTCAGGGGCCAGCAAAGCACCATCTTCGCCGACGGTAATTATTTCGCCCTCTTCAATAACTACCACTGGCTCGCCGGCTCGCCAAAAACAGCCCTCGTCAATCCCCGCTCCACCGTTCTCACGCAAAGCCGCGCAGCCCTCTATTTCCCCGGCATTACCCCCGATAGGATCATCGGCCGCCATATCGTCTACAACGACACGATGACCGCTACCGTCACGGGAATCGTCGCCGATATAAAAGAAAACACCAGTCTCGGCTTCCACGAGTTCATCTCGCTGGCCACTATCGACACGCCGAACAGGGATGGAGCCGGTGACTGGAACAGCGTCAACGGCAACGACCAGTGCTTCATCAAACTGATGCCCGGAACGAATAAGACCCCAATCGAAACCCAACTGGCCCAACTTCAAAAGAAATATGCAAAACCGGACCCCGCCAGCCTCACAAAAACGACCCATCACCTCCAGCCCCTCACCGATATTCACTTCGACCACCGATACGACGGACTCGACCAGCCGCAGGCACACAAACCCACCCTCTACGGCCTCCTGATCATCGCCGCCTTCCTCCTGCTTCTCGGCTGCATCAACTTTATCAATCTCACCACCGCCCAGGCCTCCCATCGGGCAAAGGAGATCGGCATCCGCAAGACCCTGGGCAGTTCCGTACCCCAATTGATCCGCCAGTTCCTGGGTGAAACCTTCTTCCTGACACTTCTCAGCCTCGCCCTTTCCCTTGCTTTGACACCCTGGATCCTCACAGCCTTCAGCAAGTATATCCCCCGGAACATCCATTTCAATTCCATCAGGCAACCCGGCATCATTGCCTTTCTCGGGATACTGCTTGCCGCCGTTACCGTACTGGCCGGCTTCTACCCGGCCCTCGTCCTCTCCCGCTATAAACCCGTCCTCGTTCTAAAGAACCAGGCATTCACAGATAGCCCCACCACCCGCAGCCTCTTGGTCCGGAAAACACTCACCGTCTTCCAGTTCACCATCGCGCAGTTCCTCATCATAGCGACCCTCATCGTCGGCCGCCAGGTGCAGTACTCCATCAACACCGACCTGGGTTATAAAAAAGACGCTATCGTCACCGTGCATACGCCCTGGACCTTCGGCCAACAGGATACCCGCCGGCCCCTGCTGCTCGAAAGGCTCCGCCACCTCCCAGGCATCGAGCTCGCCTGCACGGGCAGCTTCTCACCCGCCTGGGACGGCGGCATGAGCCAGAACCTTGTTTACCGGGACGGAAAGAAAGAGATACCCGTCAGCCTCGAGATAAAATATGGCGACAGTGACTATATAAAGCTCTATCGCTTACACCTCCTCGCAGGCCGCGCCCCCAGGCCCGCAGACACCGCGCGGGAATTCGTCATCAACGAGACCACCCGCAAGTTGCTTGGATTCAAGACCCCGGCCGAAGCCATCGGCAAGGTCCTCGGCAATGACCCCGGTTATCCCATCTGTGGGGTCATGGCGGATTTCCACCAGGCCTCGACGCGGACCGCCATCCATGCCCTCGCACTCGGGTCGTCGAAAGTTTTTGAGTTCGACTTCCTCATCGGCCTGCGCCCCCAGATCCCGGGCAACCCCACCTGGGCCGCAACCCTCGCCGCCATTGGCAAAGAATTCAAACAACTCTATCCCGATACCGACTATACCTACGAGTTCTTCGACGAGACCATCGCCAAATTCTATGCGGACGAACAGAATATCTCCCATCTCCTGACCTGGGCCGCCGGTCTCACCATTTTGATCAGTTGCCTCGGACTGGCCGGCCTCGTCATCTTCACGACCAACAGCCGGGTAAAAGAAATAGGCATCCGAAAAATGCTCGGCGCCTCTGTAACCGCCATCGCCACCCTGCTGTCAAAAGATTTTGTAAAATTGCTGATCATTTCTTTTGTGATCGTTACCCCGGTCGCCTGGGGAGCGATGAACAAATGGCTCGATAGTTACGCATACCGGGCGCCGCTCAGTTGGTGGATATTCCCCCTTGCCGGCATCGGGATGATGGCAATAGCCCTTTTAACAATGAGTATCAGGACCATTCGCACCGCCATGGCGAATCCCATAACAGCCTTACGCACCGAATAAAGTGTATCAAAACCGGACAGTTCTTGTATCAAAATCGGACTAAAAACTGCCGAACACCAATGTAACACATTAATTTTCAATGTCTTGCAAACCGGCACAAGGTTGCAAGTATAGTAAACCCAAGTAATAAATCTCTAATTACAAATTATGATCGATCTCAAGCGTATCTCGAAATGGGTGAATGTAGGCGGCAAACCCAATTTTATTTTGAAGGACATCAACCTGGAAATAAAAGAAGGGGAATTCGTCTCCATCATGGGACCTTCCGGTTCCGGCAAATCGAGCTTACTCAATATCATCGGCATGCTCGACGACTCTTCCGAAGGAGAATATTACTTCCTCGGCCAGGGCGTCCACTCCCTCAAAGAAAAGCAACGTTCCCAGCTGTACAAACAATACATCGGTTTTGTCTTCCAGGCCTATCACCTCATCGACGAGTTGACCGTCTATGAGAACATCGAGACCCCGCTCATCTACCAGAATATAAAGGGTTCCGAAAGACAGGCCATGGTCGCCGACATCCTCGACCGTTTCCAGATCGTCGGCAAGAAGGACCTCTTCCCCACCCAGCTCTCCGGCGGCCAGCAACAGCTCGTCGGCATCGCCCGTGCCCTCATTGGCAAACCCAAGCTCCTGCTCGCCGACGAACCCACCGGCAACCTCAACTCCCGCCAGGGCGAAGAGATCATGGAATTGTTCAAACAGCTCAATAACGAAGGCGTCACCATCATCCAGGTAACCCACTCGGAAAAGAACGCAGCTTACGGCACAAGGATCATCAACCTGCTCGACGGTCGCATCGACAATTTCAACTAACCGCGAGCATCAGGGCGAACCACAGGTTCGCCGGCCGAAAGCCCATCATAAGCCATAACTATATCAACAATATGCGCACTCTATCTTTCTCATTTTTGTTTCTGTCCCTCGCCCTATGCAGCAGTTCGCTCGAGGCGCAATCCAACGCCGCCGACTCCATCGGCACCGTCCTTACGCTTCGCCAGGCCGTCGACATCGCGATCCGTAACAACCTCGTGGTAAACACCCAGGACCTGCAGTCGCAATCCTACAAGGTCGCCTTCGACCAGTCCTGGCAATACATGCTGCCGACGCTCAATCTCCAGGCCCAACAGGGGATCAACTTCGGCCGAAGCCTCAACCCGACCACCTACCAATACGTCACCCAGCAAACCGGTAGTGGCAACTATAGCCTCAGCTCCAACATTCCCATCTTCCAGGGTCTGCAGCTGCAGAACGGTGTAAAAGCGGCCCGGTATAATTTCGAGGCCAGCCGCTACGATCTCAAATGGCAAAAGGACAATATCACCCTCAGCGTCCTGCTCGCCTACCTCCAGGTCCTCAGCGCCCGCGACCAGCTGGTAGCCGTCCGTCAGCAGGAAGCCCAGGATACGGCCCAGCTCCATCGGCTCGAAGCCCAGGCAAAGGAAGGCGCCGTACTCGTCCTCTCCAACCTGACCGATGTCCAGGGCCAGGTAGCACAGGATGAGATCAATATCGCCAGCTCCGTTAATGCTTTGGAAAGTAATAAGGTCGCACTGTTCGCTCTCATGAACGTTCCCTACAAACGGGATGTGGAATACGAGAACAGCGTCAACACCTCCAATATCGCCGACTACCAGGTCTCACCCGATACCCTGTTCAACACCGCGCTGCAGGTCGTCCCCACCATCGAATCCTCCCGCCTGAAAGTGCTCGCCGCCGAGAGAGTGGTCGCCGCAGCACGGGGCGCTTATTGGCCATCCATTGGTTTCGGCGCCAGCGTCACCTCCTATTACAATGGCTCCGCTGAAGACGCCAACAATGCCAAGATCCCCTGGGGCACTCAGTTCAAAGACAACCGCGCCGAATTCATCGGCCTTAGTCTCAACTGGAATATCCTCAATGGATTCAGGGTCCGCAACAACGTCCGCAACCAGAAAATCAACCTGCAGGCCGCAAAGAACAATGCTAATAATGCCCGCTACTTCCTACAGCAACAGGTCGAGCTGGCCTTCCAGAACATGATCGCCGCCTACAAGTCATACAAATTCTATAACGATCAGGCCGCTGCCTACGCCGAATCCTTCCGCATCACGAACATCCGGTTCACCGAAGGCGTCGTAACAGGCGACGTCTACATCCAGGCAAAGGCACGCAGCGACGCCGCGACGGTCAACGCCGCCTACTCGCGCTATGCCTACATTTTCCGTACAAAAGTGCTGGATTACTACCAGGGCCGCCTCGCGATCCCATAAACTACTCCGATAGCCATTCCCGTAAGTGAATGGCTATCTTCTCGCCTTCCACCATAAACCCGTCATGCCCATAGGCCGAATCGATCTCGATCAACCGCGCATCCGGCAAATGCGCCGCCAGATGCCGCTGCTCCTCGAAGGGACAAAGGATATCGCTCGTAATACCGATCACTAAGGTCTTCTGTCGGATCCCCCGCAACACCGCCTCCACATCCTCGTTCCAACCTCTGCGCGATCCCTCTCCCGCCACATGTCCCCCGCTACCCACACTCCCGGCCACCACCACATGCGCCCCGCCATCCACGCGCCCCTCACTTCCAACAATCGCCACATGTCCCCCGCTGCCCACATTCCCGCCAACCGCCGCATGTCCACCGCTGCCCACATTCCCGCCAACCGCCGCATGGTCCCCGCCATCCACGCGCCCCTCACTTCCAACAGCCGCCGCATTTGCTGCATGCCCCTTGTCGTCAAAATGCCCCCGGCTCGCACCAGTTCCCTCGCCGCCCACGCGCCCCGCCCCAACTCCCCGGCCCCGCGCAATATGGTGACTGTCCATCGCCTTCGTCAGCAACCAATAAGAATGGGCGCTAAACCGCTCCACCAACTTCTTCCCCTGGTATTCTATATAGGAAGAGGCCCGATACCCGTCCAGCTTCTCCGCATCCGGGTCCGTCTGCTTCTGCACCATGATCCCATAATTCCGGTAGGTCAGGATCCCAATGGCCCGCGCCGCCTTCAACCCCTTCTGCCCCGCAGTCGGCCTGGCCTCCCGCCAGCTGCTATCCGCCTCGATCGCCAGCCGCTGCGCCGTATGCACCGCAATCCCCCACGCACTCTCCGTCGGCGACGTCGCAATAAGAAATAACCGCCCGATCACCTCCGGCTCCATCACCACCCACTCCAACGCCTGGTAACCACCCATACTTCCCCCCATCAGCAGATAGATCCGATCGATCCCCAAATGCTGACGCAATAAGATATGCGCCCGAACCATATCCCGGATCGTGATCATTGGAAAATCGGCATACAACGGCCGCTCGCCCCCAGAACACGGGTCGACAGCCGCTCCGCCAGAGCCCGCCGCATCCCCCTCGATCCGCTCCTCAGCAGCCGCTCCGCCAGAGCCCGCCGCATCCCCCCCGATCCGCTCCCCAGCAGCCGCTCCGGCAACCCCAACCCCATGCTCCCCAACCCCTGGTCCCGCTCCCACCGGCCCCGTAGTCCCATAACAGGAACCAAGAATATTGGCACAAACAATGAAATAATCCTCCGGCCGCACAACCCCATGCTCCCCCACGACACCCGGCCACCACCGCGCCACATCCGAATTCGCAGTAAGGGCATGACAAACCCAAACCACATTGCTCCGGTCCGCATTCAGCCTCCCGTACGTATGATAGGCGATCGTGATCCCGGGCAGTGACCCACCCGCTTCCAGCACAAAAGGCTGATCCAGTCGTAGATAATTCATCAATGTGATAAAAATGATGCCGGCAAAAAATGAGAAAAATATAATTTTTTGCCGAAAATCCGCTAATATCTGTTCACTCGGCCCATTGCCTCGTGAAACAAATTGGGCTCCGCCCAATTTTGGACACAAAATAAGTGCTTACACCTCGTAAATTTGCAAAAATCTTCCATTTATGATCCGAATCGAGTTGGACAGGGTTAACGGGGACTTTGGTTTCGAAGCAAAAGACGCTTATGGTCACACCGTACACCTCGATAGCAGCCCTGAATCCGGTGGGGCCAACTTCGGGGTACGCCCCATGCAAATGCTGCTCATGGGCCTCGGCGGCTGTAGCGGCATCGATATCGTCTCCATCCTCAACAAACAACGCCAGACGGTCACCGGCTTCCACATGACCATCGACGGCGAACGCGAAAAAGGCAAGGAACCCACCCTCTGGGAAACCGTCCATATCCAGTTCGACCTCAAAGGAGAGATCGACCCCGACAAGGCAAAAAAAGCCTGCCAGCTGTCCATGGACAAATATTGCTCCGTCGCCGCCACCCTCCGCGAAGCCCGCTGCCTCATCACCTGGGAGGTCGTCGTCAACAACCAGTCAGTCTACCGCTGCCAATAGGACAAATCAATCATTTTAAAAAAATCTCCCAAAACACCCCCCATGTCCCATCGCATAACGCAAGCCATCCGCATCCGCGCCGACCAGACCCCCGAAAAAGAACACTCCACCCCCCTGTTCCTCACCAGCAGCTTCTGCTATGAGGACGCCGAAGAGATGCGCGCCGTCTTTGCCGACGAGAAAGAAGGCAACATCTACAGCCGCTTCAGCAACCCCTCGGTACAGGAATTCACCGACCGCCTCGCCGCCCTCGAAGGCGCCGAAACCGGCTTCGCCACCGCATCCGGCATGAGCTCCATCGTCGCCACCTTCCTCACCTTCCTCAAAAAAGGCGACCACCTGCTCACCTGCAACGCCATCTTCGGCAGCACCCACACGGTCATCACCAAGTACCTCCCCAAATACGGCATCGAGTACACCTACGTCAACACCGATACCTCGACATGGGAAGCACAAATAAAACCCAATACCAAAATGATCTTCCTCGAGACCCCCACCAACCCGGGTCTCGACATCGTTGACCTCTCCGCCGCAGGCGCCATCGCAAAGAAGCACAACCTGCTGTTCAATGTCGACAACTGTTTCGCTACCCCCATTGGTCAGACGCCCATCGATTTTGGCGCCGATCTCGTCGTCCACTCTGCCACAAAATGGATCGATGGCCAGGGCCGCGTCCTCGGCGGCGCCGTCCTGGGAAGAAAAGAACTGATAAAGGACGTCTACCTCTTCTGCCGCAGCACCGGCCCCTCGCTTTCCCCCTTCAATGCCTGGGTCCTCAGCCGAAGCCTCGAAACCCTCGACGTCCGGATGGAACGCCACTCGTCCAACGCCCTCTACCTCGCACAATCCCTCGAGAACCACCCCGCCATCGCCTCGTTGAAATATCCCTTTCTCCCCAGCCACCCGCAACACACGATCGCCAAAAAACAGATGAAGAATGGCGGCGGCATCTTTTGCTTCGAACTCAAAGGCGGCCTCGAAGCCGGCCGCAAGTTCCTCGACGGCCTGCAGATGCTCTCCCTCACCGCCAACCTCGGCGACACCCGAAGCATCGCCTCCCACCCCGCCAGCACCACCCACGCAAAACTTACCGATGAAGAGCGCGCCGCCGTCGGCATCACCCCCGGCCTCATCCGCATCTCCGTCGGCCTCGAACACAAAGACGACATCCTTTCGGATGTCGTCCAGGCTCTCTAATTCAAAAGCCCGGCAGCGCCGGGCTCAATTTTATCTTTTACTCACCCCAAATATCCCCCTCCCCCTTCAACCAACCCTTTACACTCTCCGTCGTCACCGACTTCGGCCGCTCCAGCGGGAATCCCAACGCCCGGTCCCAGCAAAGGCTCGCCAGCACCCCAAGCGCCCGGCTCACCCCAAACAGCACCGTATAAAATTCGTATTCGACCAGTCCATAATGCACCAGCAACGCCCCGCTGTGCGCATCCACATTCGGCCAGGGATTCTTGATCTTCCCAAGCGACTGCAATATCGGTGGCACGGTTTCATAGATAGTCCACACGGTCTGCACCAACGGATCATTGGGGATATGCTTCTTCCCAAATTCCATCTGCGCCGAAAACCGCGGATCGGTCTTCCGCAGCACCGCATGCCCATATCCCGGCACCACCTTCCCCTCACTCAACGTCTTCTGTACATACTCGGCGATCTGGTCCGGCGAAGGCCGCTCCACCCCCAGCTCCTCCCGCATCTCGAGGATCCATTTGATCACCTCCTGGTTCGCCAGCCCATGCAAGGGACCCGCCAACCCATTCATCCCCGCCGCCAGGCTCAGGTAAGGATCGCTCAACGCCGAACCGACCAGGTGCGTCGTATGCGCGCTTACGTTACCACCCTCATGATCGGCATGGATCGTCATATAAAGACGCATCAGCTCGCGGAACGTCTCATCCTCATAACCCAGCATATGCGCAAAATTTCCCGCCCAGTCCAGTAGTCCGTCAGGATGTATATGATCTTCGTTCTTATATTTTCTCCGGTAAATATACGCGGCAACCCGGGGCAGGCGCGCGATCAGGTCCATCGAATCGTCAAAAACAGCCTCCCAATAATCTTTCTTCGCCATCCCCTTTGCATATCGCTCGGCAAACTTACTCTCCGTTTGCAACGCCATAATAGCAACCGTGAATTGCGTCATCGGGTGCGAATCCTTCGGCAAAGCTTCGATCGCCGCAAAAACATGGTTCGGCACATGACTTCGCCGTTGCCAGTTGGCCGTAATATCGTGCACATCGCTCTCGGCCGGCAATTCCCCCAGCAGCATCAAATGAAAAAGACCCTCCGGCAGCGGCTCGGTCCCACCGGCCGCCTTCGGCAGCCGCTGCTGCAACTCCGGTATCGAATATCCCCTGAAACGGATGCCTTCCTGCGCATCCAGCAAAGACGTCTCGGTCACAAGCCCCGTAATTCCCCGCATCCCCTGGTATATCTGCGCCAAAGTCACCTCTCCGATCTTCTTATTCCCATGCTCCTTGATGATATCCTTTATCTCGGCCGACAGCCCATCGGCCTTCGCCTTGAACCTTTCTTTTATTGTTGCCATAGCGATCCTGTTATTGTTCGTAAATGTACACTACAAAACGTTTATTTTGGCGTTTTTATATACAATCCACACGCGACTCCGCTAAAAATAATATTCGGCAACCACGCCGCCAGGATCGGTGGCATATTCCCCTTCGTGGAAAAGGTAACCGAAAATTTATCCATCACTACAAAGATCGCCGCCAGCACGATCCCCACCGCCAGGTGAAGCCCGCTGCCGCCACGGATCTTCCGGCACGCAATGATCGCCCCGATGATCGCCATGATGATCACCGAAAAAGGCGTCGCATCCCGGTGATACAACTCCACCTTGTACGTATTCAATCCTTCCGAACCCCGCAATTCCTCCATGTGGATGAATTGATGGAGCTCAGGTGTCGTCAGCTTGTCTTTCAGGTAATCGTCCCGTCGCAGTTCTTTGGGTTGTACGTTCAGATTGACATGCAATGTATCCTGCCGCTTCAGCGTCTCATGCACCCCATCGATCGTCCGCTCCACCACCGACGTCAGCTTCCAATCCTTTTTGGCCGGATCCCAGCGCACCGACTCCGCCCGGATATTATAGGTCACCTTATTCCCCTTAAGCTTCTGAAGAAAGAAATTCGTCGCCACCTTGTTCAGCGTATCGTAATAGCGGAACCCGACAAAGGTCACCGGGTCCACCCGCAGGTAAAAATTGCTGTTCTTGTAAGGATCTCCGTTGTAACTGCTGTTCCGGTCCACATAAACGGCCTGGAAATCCGTGCGGATCTCGTTGGCCTTGGGAATGAAATACTGGCTCGCCAGCCAGAAGATCAGCGACAGGAACACCGATCCGATAATATATGGCCGCAGCATCCGGTTGAACTTCACCCCACCCGCGAGAATCGCAATGATCTCGCTCCTTCCCGCCAGCTTGCTCGTAAAATAGATCACCGCGATAAAGACCATCAGCGGATAGATCATCGACATGATGAACGGAATGAACCCGATATAATACAGCATGATCAGCTGCTTCGCATTCAACCCGCTTCGCACAAAGTCATCCGCCTTCTCGCTCGTATCTATCACCACCGCAATCACGGTGATCACCAGCATCGTAAAAATGAAGGTACCCAGGAATTTTTTTAATATGTATCGATCGAGCAGCTTGATCATATGTTGTGCGGCCGCCGCAATTTACTTCATATCCCCCATTTTCCCGCATCAAACAACCCTACAGCCGCTGTTTTAACACTTCCACCTGCTCCCGTTTCCAACCCGCAAAATCCCCCGCCAGGATATGTTTCCGCGCCTCACCCACCAACCACAGGTAAAATGCCAGGTTATGCACGCTCGCGATCGTCAACCCCAGTATCTCCTTCGCCTTTACCAGGTGCCGCAAATAGGCCTTCGAATAATAAGCGCTGAAAGCGCACCCAATGCCGTCGTCAATCGGCGAGAAGTCCAGTTCCCATTTCTTATTATCGATATTGATCACCCCCCTGGAAGTAAAAAGCATCGCATTCCGCCCGTTCCGCGTCGGCAGCACACAGTCGAACATATCCACTCCCCGGTCGATACACTCCAGGATATTCCAGGGCGTCCCCACACCCATCAGGTACCGCGGCCGGTCCGCCGGCAACGCATCACAGCAGGCCGCGCAAATCGAATACATCTCCTCCTCCGGTTCGCCCACCGAAAGCCCCCCGATCGCATTCCCCACCGCACCCTTGCTGGCCACGTATTCGCAGGACGCCTTCCGCAGCTCGGGAAACACGCTGCCCTGCACGATCGGAAAAAGGTTCTGCGTATACCCGTATTTGTCAGGGGTCTGGTGAAAATGCGTCCAGCACCGGTCCAGCCAGCGATGCGTCAGGTGCATCGATCTCTCCGCATAATTACGTTCACAGGGATAAGGCGGACACTCGTCGAAGGCCATCGCGATATCCCCCCCGATCGTCCGCTGGATGTCCATCACCTTCTCGGGGCTGAACAAATGCCGGCTGCCGTCGATATGGGATTGAAAGACAACTCCCTCTTCCTGTATCTTCCTCGTACCCGAAAGCGAGAACACCTGATACCCCCCGCTATCCGTCAGAATCGGCCGGTCCCAGCCATTGAACCGGTGCAGCCCCCCCGCCTTCTCCAGCACCTCCAGCCCCGGCCGCAAGTACAGGTGGTAAGTGTTTCCCAATATGATCTGCGCCTGCACTTCCTCCTTCAGCTGCTGCTGCGACACGGCCTTTACACTCCCCACCGTCCCGACGGGCATAAAGATCGGCGTCGCGATCTCCCCGTGATCGGTGGTGATCCGCCCCGCCCGGGCCACCGACCCCGGCGCCCCCCCTTCCAATGCAAATGTTAACGCTCCCATATTTCAAAGGGCGCAAATTACACCCAAATTTGTATTTTCGCCACGTAAACCACTATGACAATATTCCGGAGTTTCCCCTGGCTCGAACTGTTTTTCACCCTTTTTTGCTTGATCACCCTGGTACAATTATTCTACTACGGTTGGTTCTTCAGAAGGCTGGCGTTCTATTCCCCCCCACCAAAAGAACATTCCCAACAACACCCCGTCAGCGTCATCATCTGCGCCCGCGACGAAGCCGCCCGCCTCGTCACCCATCTCCCGGGAGCCCTCGCCCAACGATATCCCAGCACCCACGAGATCATGGTCGTCAACCACAACAGCCAGGACGAAACACGCTACCTGCTGGACGAATTTAAAAAGACCTTTAAGGGCCTCCATATCGTAAACCTCGAACACGAAGCCCTCGGCATCCCCGGTAAGAAATACCCGCTCAGCATGGGCATCAAGGAAGCCCAGCACGAGATCGTCCTGCTCACCGATGCCGACTGTATCCCCGCCACCGAGTTCTGGATCCAGAAGATGCAGGACGCATACATCGACGGGGTCGAAGTCGTCCTCGGCTATAGCCCCTATAAAAAAAGCCCCGGCTTCCTCAACAAGATCATCCGCTTCGACACCTTCCACACCGCCCTGCAATATTTCTCCTACGCCCTCGCCGGCTATCCCTATATGGGCGTCGGCCGCAACCTCTCGTATAAAAAAGACCTGTTCTTCCGCAACAAAGGCTTCTCCGCACTCAACCACGTCCCCGGCGGCGACGACGATCTCTTCATCAACAAGGTGGCCACAAAGGACAACACCGCCATCGTCGTGGACCCCGATACCTTCACCCTCTCCGAACCCAAAAAGACCTTCCCCGAATGGTATCGCCAGAAGACCCGCCACTACACTACCGCCAGGTACTACAAACCCATTCATAAATTCCTGCTCGGACTCTATTCCGCCACCCACGTCCTCTTCTATCCGCTGCTCATCGCCAGCCTCTTCTTCGACTGGCGCATCGCCCTTATCCTGTTCGGCGTTCGATCGATCACCCAGGGATTCATCTTCCACAAAGCCATGCGCAAGCTCGGCGAAGAAGACCTCTTTCCCTGGTGGTGGCTCCTCGATATCTGGATGTTCGCCTATTATCTCATCTTCTCGACCTCGTTATGGAAACGCCCAAAGGCCTGGAAATAGTCCTGCAGTACTTCTCGGACTTCACCCCGGCGCAGCTGCAACAGCTCGAAGCGCTCGGTCCCCTCTACAAAGAGTGGAACGCAAAGATCAACGTCATCTCGCGCAAAGACATCGACAGCCTCTATGAGAAGCATGTCCTCCATTCCCTGGCCATCGCCGCGGCCTTCACCTTCGCCCCCGGCATGGAGGTCATCGACATCGGCACCGGCGGCGGCTTCCCCGGCATCCCGCTGGCCATCTTCTTCCCCCAAACAAAATTCCACCTCGTCGACAGCATCGGCAAAAAGCTCAAGGTCGTCGACGCCGTCCGCGAGGCCACCGGCCTCACCAATGTAACGACACGGCATACCCGCGCCGAAGACATAAAGGATCGCAAATTCGACCTCGCCGTCTCCCGCGCCGTCGCCCCCCTGAAACATCTCCACGCCTGGTCCCGCCCCCTCCTCCGCAAACCCCGCCCCGGCAACCCCTCGGGCCTCATCTGCCTCAAAGGCGGCGACCTCGCCGCCGAAATATCGGAAAGCAACACCCGCCCCCGCATCATGGAAGTCTATGAGCTCTTCCCTCTCAGTGAATTCCGCGAAAAATACCTCCTCAACGTCCCCTATTGAAAATTACCACAATGTGGTATTGCCATCTCGCCAAAGGACCGGACCTTTGCCCCATGACAATATCTGTTTGCATTGTAGATGACAACAAAGACATCCGCTCTGCCCTCGAACAGATCATCCTGATGGCAGATGGCTACACCCTGGCCGGCTCCTACGCCGACGCAGAAGAAGCCCTGCAGAAGATTCCCGAGGCAAGACCCAACGTAGTCCTCATGGACATTAATCTGGGAGATGGAGAGAGTGGCATCGATTGCGTCCGTCAGCTGAAACCGCAATACCCGGAAATACTTTTCATGATGTGTACCATCTATGAAGAGGACGAAAAAATATTCGAAGCCCTAAAGGCAGGCGCCAACGGCTATATCCTCAAAAAGACGGCCCCCGGCAAGCTCCTCGACTCCCTTCGCGAGCTGCACGAAGGCGGCGCGCCTATGAGCTCCCAAATAGCCCGCAAAGTCGTCAACGCCTTCCAGGTCAAAGGCCCCTCCGACCCCGGAGCCGGCGCCGCCAGCGCCTCCGCAAAGACCATCAGCATCCTCTCCAACCGCGAGAACGAGATCCTCGAACTCCTCGCCCAGGGAATGCTCTACAAAGAAATAGCCGCCCGTCTCTATATCAGCCAGGAAACAGTCCGCAAACATGTCTATCATATATACGAAAAACTACATGTGAACAACCGTGTCGAGGCCATCAACAAGTTTTACGGCAGATAGTACCACAAAGTGGTATTGTTTTACCCTCCAGGGGCACATACCTTTGCCGGGGGTTGCTAATAATCAAATCCGTTAGTCATTACACCTTATTTCAGCAAAAGGCCGGTCGCAAGACCGGCCTTCGCTTTACCAATTGAGTTCGAGTTTATTATTCTTTCGATCCACATCCGCCATCCGCTGGCTTGGATCAATCTCCACAATCTTCATATCCAACAACTTACGGTTCACCGTAAACGTATACGTCGGACTCGTCCACTTCCACGGCTCAAATACCGTCCGCGGCACCGACGCATCCTCCGCCTCCTTCGCCCCAAACATCAGGTATTGCGGAATATAGGCCATCTCCTTAGACCCATCCTTATACGTTATCAGCACATCCAACGGCATCGGCATCTGCCCCACCATCTTCAGCCGGATATTCGACTTCCCATTCTCCTCCCAAAGACTGTCGATCCCAAAATCGATCGTCTTGGTCGTATTGATCCAATACTCCCGGTACCAATCCAGCTTCATCCCGCTCACCTTCTCCGCAATCCGCAGAAAATCGCTCGCATTCGGATGCTTGAACCTCCACTCCCGGTAATACTCCAGCAGAATCGCATCCCGCACCGGGTCGCCGACAATATATCCCAGCTGGTCGATAAACATCGCCCCCATCGAATACGACGCAATACTATACGCGAAATTCGTATTGAAATGGTCGGCGTGCGTCGTCAACGGCTCCTGCAACCCGCTCCGTTGCAACGCGAAATACGAGCTGTACGACCCGCTTTGATGCAGCGGCAGCTGCCGGTCCTTCGCCACCTGATCCTGCCAATACCTATTGTCCGGGTTCCTCTTCAGCATCTCCTCATGGTAGTAGGCGCTCACTTCCCCCTCCGCATACGTCGTAAACCCTTCGTCCATCCAGGGATACATCGACTCATTCGTCCCCAGCATGCCCTGGTACCAGCTATGCATCCATTCGTGGAACGCACCGCCCAGCGAAGGTCCCACCAGCAGCGTGCTCATCGGGTATTCCATCCCGCCATCACCCCCATGAACAAAAGAATACTGTTTGTAAGGATACTTCCCGAAATGCTTCTCGATAAAAGGGAGCACCATCACCGCCGCATCCGCCAGGTTCGTCCAAAGCGTATCCTGCCGCGCATCCCCGCTCGCGTTCTTATAAAGCACATTGATCGTCGGTCCGCCCGGAACGTGTCGCACCAAATGCTTATAATCCGGATCGGCCGCCCACATGAAATCATGCACCTCCGGCGCCCAAAAATGCCAGGTCAGCCTATCGCCCGCCGGCCGCACCACCTTCGTCCCCGCCGACTCATATCCATAGCCAATCGCCGCCGCATTCTCCAAATACCCCGTCCCGCCAAGGATATATCGTTTGTCGATCTTGATCGTCACATCATAATCACCCCATACCCCATAGAACTCCCGCGCCACATACGGCGTCGGATGCCAGCCCTCATAATCATATTCGCACATCTTCGGGTACCACTGGCTCATGCTGTACCTGACGCCGGTCTGCGGATTGTCCCTCCCGCTCCGCCGGATCTGTAACGGCACCTGCGCCTCGAACTTCATCTGGAAGCTTACCGTCGCGTGCGGCAGGATCGGCCTGGGCAGCTCCGCCTCCAAAATCGTCTCTTCTTCTTTATATTTCACCGGCGCCCCGTTCATCGTCAATGCCAGCACATGCTGGTAACCAATTTCATCCGGCTTCAGATTCAGGATGCGATCCTTCACCCGGCTGTCCCAGTCCCGTTGCTCGCCTCCACCCCGGCGCCCGGAAGAATAAACGATCTTCCCCAACTCCCGGCTACGGGTATCCATCATCGACCCCGGTTGGAACGCGTTCCAGTAAAGATGGTAGAACACCTTCTTCAACGTGTCCGGTGAATTGTTCGTGTAGACAAGCGTCTGGCTCCCTGTGAACCGGTTCGTGTTCACATCCACATCCACCGTCATGGTATACTTCACCCGTTGCTGCCACCGGTCCGGCTGTGCCGAAGCCCCGGCGCAAAATCCCAGGATCAGCATCCCGGCAATCATTATCGTTTTTATCATAGTGTACTCGAATCTTTTAACAGTTGTCCCTCGGAGCTAAACGTCAGGTTCTTCTTATTAAGGTCGCTCTTCTCCACGAATAGCAAATACTGTACAGTATTGCCCGGCATGAATTTTATCGTCACCGTCTTCACCTCCCACTCGGCCCCGGCATACTTGCTCTTCGCCAGTCCATCCTTCACCGCCGCCGGCAACTCGTCCTTCGTGATCTTCTTCGTCGACCATTGCCATTCGCCGTTGTTGCCAAACCGGGCCACGAATTTATCCTTTCCCTCCGTGAAGCTCGCCTGGAAGCTCCCGGCCAGCAACTTATCCGACCAGCTCACTGCCGACGCATGCGGATACTTCGCCTTGAACGAATCCGTCACCACGGCCGGAACGCTACGAAACTGCGCGTGAGCCGTAAACAATGCCCCGCAGAAAAGCGACAGAAATACGATCTTCTTCATAAAAGTATATTTTAGGTTTATTTCCTCATCCCTCGCCCCCCAGCTCGGCCTCATCCACCTCATCAACATCCTCCGCCCGCTCCGATCCCTCCGACACATCCCCCCGCTCCAGCGCCTCCACCGCTGCCCGCCGCTTCCCACTCACCCCCTCGATAACAATGACAATTTCTCCCTTTACACCCTTTTCTTTAAAATGTTCGGACACCTCCTTCAACCCTCCCCGGCGATTCTCCTCGAAGACCTTCGTCAACTCCCTGCTCACACAGCAATGCCGATCCGCCCCAAAGTATCCCGCCAGCTCCTCCAACGTCTTCACCAACCGCAACGGTGATTCATACAACACGATCGTCCGCTCCTCCAACGCCAGCTGCTTCAGCAACGTCTGCCGTCCCTTCTTCGGCGGCAGGAACCCTTCAAAGCAGAACCGGTTCATCGGCAGGCCGCTGTTCACCAGCGCCGGCACAAAGGCCGTCGCCCCCGGCAGGCACTCCACTTTGACCCCGATCCGGATACACTCCCGCACCAATAAAAAAGCCGGGTCTGATACACCCGGTGTCCCCGCATCCGTCAGCATAGCCATCTTCTTGCCCAACAACAACTGATCGGCCAGATGCGCCAACACCCGGTGCTCATTGTGTTGATGGTAGGGCGAAAGCGGCTTGACGATTTGATAATGGTTCAGCAACCTCGAAGAGTTCCGCGTATCCTCTGCCAGGATCAGGTCCACACTCTTCAGCACTTCCAGCGCCCTGAGCGTGATATCCTGCAAATTCCCAATGGGAGATGGAACGATATAAAGCAAAACAATTGTTAATTGACAGATATCTCAAAGTATTCCATAACGGGATTCGCAAGCAATTTCTTCCCGGCCTCCTCCGCTATCTTTTTCGCTTCATCCGCCGAAGCCGCTTCGATCTGCAGATGGATATTCTTCCCAATGCGCACATCGCTCACACTTCGAATACCCAGATTCTGCAAACCACCCATCACCGCCTTCCCTTGCGGGTCCAACAATTCCTTTAAAGGCATAACTTTTACCTGAACCGTATAAATCATACTGTCTTCTCTTTAGCGACCAAAGATACAATAATATAAAAGATGAACACCACCGGCACCGCCAGCCACTTCAAAAACACAGCCGCCAGCACCGCCAGCACCAGCAACAGCACCTTCGGCCAGTTATTTCGAAGTCCATAATCCTTGAACTTCAGCGCCATCAACGGCAACTTACTCACCATCAACCAGCCCACCACCACGATCAGTCCATACAGCACCCATCGGTTCGTCACCAATGCCCTCACTTTCTCGCTGGTCGCATACCAACCGATCAACGGCAGCGACGCGATCAGCAAACCCGCGGCCGGCGCCGGCATGCCCTTGAATCCATAGACCTGGGTCTCATCGATATTGAACCGCGCCAACCGGTAGGCGGCACAGCAAGGAAAGATCAGCGCCGGCAGCAACCAGCCCACCGAAACATCCAGTCCATCCGGTTGCTCCGCAAAGCTCAGCCGCAGCAGTTGATACAGGATCATCCCCGGTGCCACGCCAAAGCTCACCAGGTCCGCCAGTGAATCCAGCTGTTTACCCATCGGCGAGGTCGCCTTGAAGAGTCGCGCGACAAATCCGTCGAAGAAATCCACCAGCCCCGCCAGCCCCATGAACAACGAGGCCCAACACACCCGCTCCGGCATATTGATGTATTGGGTGCCATCGCCGAAGCTCATCACGGCAATGCCGTTCTGAAGGACCAGGATCACCGCAATACAGCCAAAGAACAAGTTCAACAGGGTGAAAAGGTTGGGTATATACTTCATGCCCGAAAATTACAGTAAATTATTCGATCCTAAACAACATGCCGCCCGTGCGCCATAACACTCTCGATCTCTTCGACCGTAATAGGTACACCCGCCATCAAGTCCAGATTCCCGTTCACGCCGATCCATACATCATTCTCTATCCGCATCCCCATCTTTTCCTCCTCGATATAGATACCCGGTTCCACCGTCAGCACCATCCCCTCCCGAAACGGCTCATGCCTTGGCCCCAGGTCATGCACATCGATCCCCAGGTGATGCGAAACCCCGTGATAGAAATATTTGGAGTGCGGCGCCGGGCCGTCCACCCCCGCATTTGCAATATCCGCGGTCGTCAGCAGGCCGATCCTGACCAGTTGCCGGCTCATTTCCTCACCCACCTGCCGCGTATAGTCGGCGGGCAGCAGGCCCGGCCGCAGCAAGCCTTTCGCAAAATTGTGCACCGCCAGGCAGGCATTGTATACCTCCGCCTGCCGTTTCGTAAACCGCCCATTCACCGGCACCGTTCGCGTCAAA
This sequence comes from Puia sp., assembly GCF_035546395.1. GTDB lineage: Bacteria > Bacteroidota > Bacteroidia > Chitinophagales > Chitinophagaceae > Puia. The sequence goes on from NZ_DASZXR010000006.1 coordinate 262,808, forward strand.
TCCGCGGCATATCCCCCATACAAAGCCCCGAAATCCAGCAGCACCAGTTCGCCGTCGCGGCACTCGCCGTTGTTCGCAATGTAGTGGAGGACCCGCGCCGAGTCGCCGCTCGCCACGATGCTTTCGTAAGCCGGACCCAGGCTCCGTCGCGAGACGAACCCCCGCCAGATCTCCGCCTCGATCTCGTATTCCATCACCCCCGGCCGGATAAAATGCAAGAGATGCCGGAACGTCTCACCCGTAATGTCCGCCGCCCTCTGCATCAGTTCTACCTCGGCAGGCGATTTGATGGCGCGCAGCTCCCGTAAAATAGGCGCCGCCCTCCGCAGCGTATGCAATGGGAACCGCGAACGCAGTTCGTCGATCAGTCGATATTCCCGCGAAATAAGCGGCCCCCTCCGCCGGTCGTTCTCGTTCGAGTTGAGATAGATACTATCGGCCATATGTATCCACTGCGGCAGCAGCGTGTCCAGCATGTCCGCCCACAGCACCGTCGAAATGCCCGAAATAGCCTTCCCCTCCTCGGCACTTAGCCGTTTCCCGTCCCACTTCTCCTTCAACGCATTCGGCCGCACCAGCACCAGCACCTCCCGGTACTTCGGTTCCGGGTGCCCCGGGAACAGCACCAACATCGTGTCCTCCTGCCAAACGCCCGTAAGCCAGAACAAGTCACTGCTCTGCCGGAACGGATAATGCGCATCGCCATTCGCCGGCATCTCGTCGTTACTCGCAAAGATCGCAATACCGCCGCCGCTGCCAACGCCGCCGCCGACACCCATCCCCGCCACAAACCGCCGCCGGTTCTCCGCAAACAACCCCGGATTATTGGGAAAATACCTCATAGTCCGACAAATTTATGGATTGATCACCAAAACCGGGATTTTCATAAACCGGGCCAAAACTAACAATTGTTAGTTTAGCAATATTTTAACCAATGACCCCCGTAATTTGATAATCTCTAATCAAGCAGCCCGCCAGGCCCTTGCTATAAAATATTTTAATTTTAGCTTTGTATAAACAAACGATAGCTCAACATATGTCAGTGCCTGTTTTTGTCATCCCCACGGACCATCTCGTCCGCCTGGGCCTGAAGATTACCGACTCTCTACACTACCAGCTCCAACCCCATGAACTCGTCCGTCACGCCCTCCGCCGCAAAGAAGGCGTCCTCAACGACACCGGCGCACTCGTCATCAAAACCGGCGCTTTCACCGGGCGAAGCCCAAAAGACAGGTATATCGTCAAAGATGAGATCACGGCCGGCACTATTCATTGGAACGATTTTAACCAACCCCTCGACGCCCCCCACTTCGACAAGATCTTCAAGTCCATCACCCAATACCTCAACGCCCTCCCCGAGCTCTTCGTCCGTGACTGTTGTGTCTGCGCTCATCCCCAGTATCGTCTGAATCTCCGCGTCATCAACGAGCTCGCCAGTACAAACCTCTTTGCATACAATATGTTCCTCCGCCCCACCGAGGAGGAGCTCGAGACTTTTCGCCCCGACTGGCAGATCCTCTCTGCGCCGGGCCTGCAGCTCGACGCCGCCCTGTGCGGCACCCGCAGCTCCAATGCGGTCGTTATCTCCTTCCGTCTTAAGCTGATCCTCATCGCCGGCACGGGCTACACCGGCGAGACCAAGAAGTCGATATTTACGATCCTGAACTATCTCCTGCCCCGCGAAAAGAAAGTGCTCAGCATGCACTGCAGCGCCAACCGAGGTCCCAGGGGAGACACCGCGATCTTCTTCGGGCTCAGTGGAACAGGTAAGACAACGCTCAGCGCCGACCCGCGCCGCCAGCTCATCGGCGACGACGAACATGGGTGGACCGCCGACAGTATTTTTAATTTCGAAGGCGGTTGCTATGCAAAATGCATCAATCTCAAAGAGGACAAGGAGCCCGAGATCTATCGGTCCATCCGTCCCGGCGCGCTGGTCGAGAACGTCCGGTTCTATCCCGAAACCGATAAGATCAATTTCGAAGATGGCTCCATCACCGAGAACACCCGCGTAAGCTACCCGTTGAGTTATATCAGCAACGCGCTCGAGCCTTCGCTTGGCCCGACGCCAAAGAACATTTTCTTCCTCACCTGCGATGCCTACGGAGTGTTGCCGCCCATCTCCCGCCTCACTCCGGGCCAGGCCATGTATCAGTTCATTTCCGGGTACACCGCCAAGGTCGCAGGGACGGAAACCGGCATCACCGAACCAAAACCAACATTCAGTGCCTGCTTCGGCGCCCCCTTCCTGCCCCTGCACCCCGGACAATACGCCCAGCTGCTGGGCGCAAAGATGAAACAGCACAACGTAAAAGTCTGGATGATCAACACGGGCTGGTCGGGGGGCGTCTTCGGCAAGGGTAGCCGTATCTCCCTGGCCTACACCCGCGCCATGATCACGGCCGCCCTCGAAGGCGCCCTCGACGCGGTGGAATACACGCCCCATCCCGTTTTCGGCATGGCCATGCCCCTCAGCTGTCCCGGCGTCCCCGCCGGGCTCCTCAACCCCCGCAATACCTGGCCCGACCCCGGGGCCTATGACCGGATGGCCGACGAAGTCGCGGGCTGGTTCCTCAAAAACTTCGGAAAATACGCGGACGGCGTCGATGCCGAGATCCTGTCCGCCGCACCTACGCCAAAAAAATAAGGCTAAAAATTTTGTTTTGTCCGGAAAAAAACTGAGCTTGGCAGCACTTTTTTACACAGTCTTCGATTGTTTGCCAAAACTAACTCCATCCCACGATGGGGTTTTTTTATTGCCCGCGGCAGCCGCAGGCCGCCGCTCTAGAACAGCCCGTACAACTGCGAGTCAATACGCGTAATGATCTCCCCCAAATGCTCCTCATTCTCCGGAAACTTATTCTTATCAATATCCACGATCAGCAGCGGCCCCTCCTTGTATCCCTCGATCCACTTATTATAAAAATCGTTCAGCCGCTTCAGATAGTCCAGCCGGATATTCTCCTCATACTCCCGTCCCCGCTTCTGTATTTGCGCCACCAGCGTCGGCACCGACCCCTGTAAATAGATCAGCAGGTCCGGCGGCTGCACCATCCGCTTCAACGTTTGGAAGAACTGGAAATAGTTATTGTAGTCCCGCTTGCTCATCAGCCCCATCTCATGCAGGTTCGGCGCAAAGATATGCGCATCCTCGTAGATGGTCCGGTCCTGGATCACCGTTTCCGTCCCCGTATGTATCTCCAGCAGCTGATTCAACCGGCTGTTCAGGAAGAAGATCTGCAGATTGAACGACCAGCGCGGCATGTCCTCATAAAAATCATTCAGATACGGATTATGGTCCACATCCTCGAACTGCGGGATCCACTTATAGTGCTTGCTCAGCATCTCCGTCAGCGTCGTTTTGCCGGCGCCGATGTTCCCCGCAACGGCAATGTGTTTGGGCTTTTTGCTTTTATTCATAGTCGTTGGTCAAATATAATTCAATCCTATGGCATCCTTGGCCAATTCAATCGTCACCTTCGCGCTGGCCCGCGCCTTTGCCGCCCCCTGCTCCATCACCCGCCGCAGGTATACGTCATCGTTCTGGATGTCCGTCGCCCGCTCGCGAATAGGCGCGATGAACCGGACCATCCCTTCCGCCAGCTCTTTTTTCATATCCCCATAGCGGATCGTCCCCGCTTCATAGTCCGCCGCAAACTTCGCGATCATATCCTCCGGCGCCACCAGCCGCAACAACTGGAAAAGATTGGCCACCGAATCCGGCATCGGCGCTCCCGGTTCTCCGCCGCTATCGGTCTTGGCCTTGGAGATCTTCTTGCGGATCGCATCATCGCTATCGGCCAGGTACAGCGTCGCCATCTGGTTCTCGCTCTTGCTCATCTTCCCCGCCCCATCCAGGCTCGGCACCTTCGCCAGCGCCTCGCCGAAATTGAAGGCATAAGGCTCGGGAAAGACGTCACGACCGTATCGCTGGTTGAATCGCTGGGCATAGTCACGCGCAATTTCCAGGTGCTGCTCCTGGTCCTTACCCACAGGCACCAGCGTAGCCCGGTGCAGCAGGATATCCGCCGCCTGCAGCACCGGGTAGGTCAGCAGACCCATATTCACGTTATTCGGTTGCAACCGCACCTTATCCTTAAAAGTGGGGGTTTTTTCCAATTCTCCCTTATAAGCGATCATATTGAAAAACAGGTAGAGCTCAGCTGTCTCCGGCACATGGCTCTGACAGTAAAAAGCCACCTTATCCGGGTCCAACCCGCAGGCGATATTCTCCGCCATCACCCGCCGGACATGCGTCCTTAGCTCCCGGGTCTCGTTCAGCGTGGTAAGAGCATGAAGATCAGCCACCATGAAATAACACGTATACGCATCCTGCATCCGCACATAGTTCCTAACCGCGCCAAAATAGTTCCCCAGGTGCAGGAACCCCGTCGGCCGGATACCGCTCATAACAATATCAGTCTTTTTTTCCATTGGACCGCGAAGATAGCTATTTTTGTCCCAAAGCATTGGCATGGAAGTCAACGACGCCCTCATAGACAATTTATCCAATCTCGCCCGCCTGGAATTCAACACCGCCGAAAAGGAGGCGATCAGGAACGACCTCCGGAAGATGATCCATTTCGTGGAAAAGCTCGGCGAACTGGACACTACCGGCGTCGAACCCCTGCTGCACATGAGCCCCGAGGTCAATGTGCTCCGGGAAGACGTCCTGCAGGGCTCCATCCCCCGCGAGGCGGCCCTCTCTGTCGCACCCTCCACCGACGGAACTTACTTCGAAGTTCCCAAAGTCATCCGAAAATAATACCCCCCCACCAACCTATAATGACACCCATCATCCACCTTGACAATATCCACAAAAGCTACTTCATGGGTAAGCAGGCCCTGCCGGTTCTCAAAGGCGTCTCCCTGGATATCATGAAGAACGAATACGTCGCCCTGATGGGTCCCTCGGGTTCGGGGAAGAGCACCCTCATGAATATCCTCGGCTGTCTCGACACTCCCACCTCGGGAAAATACGTGCTCAACGGCCAGGACGTCAGCAAAATGTCCGACGATAACCTCGCCGACGTGCGCAACGTCGAGATCGGTTTCGTCTTCCAGCAGTTCAATCTGCTGCCCCGTCTTACCGCCGCTGAAAACGTCGCCCTGCCCCTCGTCTATGCCGGGGTACCGCCAAAACAGCGCATCGAACGCGCGTTGGCAGTATTGGAGAAGGTCAATTTAAGCGATCGCAGCCATCACAAACCCAACGAGCTCTCCGGCGGACAAAGCCAGCGCGTCGCCATCGCCCGCGCCCTGATCAACAACCCCTCCCTCATCCTCGCCGACGAACCCACCGGTAACCTCGATACAAAGACCTCCATCGAAATAATGGATATCTTCTCCGCGATCCAGGCCGCCGGCAACACCGTCGTCCTCGTCACCCACGAAGAGGACATCGCCAACTACGCCCACCGCATCGTGCGGTTGCGCGACGGGGTAATAGAAAGCGATCGCCGCCGCGCCGCCGCGACAGCCACCACATAGCCATGGCCAACCGGATCTATACAAAAACAGGGGACAAAGGCACCACCTCCCTCATCGGCGGCACAAAAGTGCCAAAAAGCCATCTCCGTATCGAAGCCTACGGCACCATCGACGAACTCAATTCCTTCATCGGCCTCCTCGGCGACCATCTTCCACCCGCCTTTCCCACCATGATAAGGGAGATACAGGATCGCCTCTTCACCATCGGCGCCTCCCTCGCCTGCGACCCCGAAAAAGAACCCAAATTCGCCATCCCCGACCTCCGCGAAACCGACATCCAGGGCCTCGAAAAAGCCATCGACGCCATGGACGCCGAACTCCCGCCCATGAAATCCTTCGTCCTCCCCGGCGGCCACCCCGCCGTCTCCACCGCACACGTCTGCCGTTGCGTCTGCCGCCGCGCCGAACGCTGCGTCGTCCGCCTCCGGGACGAAGAGCCCGTCGAACCCCTCGTCCTCCAATACCTAAATCGTTTAAGTGATTATTTGTTTCAGCTGGCCCGCTTTATCGGCCACCGCCTGTCCATCCCCGAAATACCCTGGAAGCCAAGGATTTAACCCACCTATCGCCCACGCAGCAACCGCCAGCTCAGCCCACCATCATCCCATCTTTCATATGCAACACGCGATCACTCATCGTAGCGAGCTCTTCATTATGCGTAACGATCAGAAAGGTCTGCTGGAACCGGTCCCGGAGATCGAAGAAAAGCTGATGCAGCTCCTTCGCATTCGCAGTATCGAGGTTACCCGTCGGCTCATCCGCAAAGACGATATCCGGTTGGTTTATCAGCGCCCTCGCCACTGCCACCCGTTGCTGCTCGCCGCCTGACAAGGCTCCTGGCTTGTTATCGCTCCGGTGGTCCACGCCAAGCACCCTCAGCAGCTCCATCGCCCGCTCCTCCACGTCCCGCTTCTTCCGTCCCGCGATCCAGCCGGGAATACAAACATTCTCCAGCGCGCTGAACTCCGGCAGCAGGTGATGGAATTGAAAGACAAAACCGATGTGTTTGTTGCGAAACGCCGCCAGAGGTTTCCCTTTTAGATCGTGTATCTTCCTGTTCCGCAGCACAATTTCCCCCTTCGCCGGCACATCCAGCGTGCCAAGGATATGCAGTAAAGTGCTCTTACCTGACCCCGAAGGCCCGACGATGCTCACGATCTCCCCCTTCGCAATGTCCACCGTCACCCCCTTCAAAACCCACAGATTCCCGTAATATTTTTCTATTCCCTTGGCTGTTAACATACTATTAATTTGGTTGCAGCGTTCACAAACCTACTACCCAAAATATGTGCGGGCAATACGCTTCCCGGCGCAAAATAGCGCATTGCCCGCAAACCGCTAATGTCGGTCCTTCGGACAAGATGCCTCCGGCATCTTAAATTAGCAAAGTAGAAATTTGGTGAAATCATTTTAAAAATTACTTTTGCGGAAAATTAAGAGCGATGTTTTGGACACTTGAACTGGCAAGCTATCTCGAAGACGCCCCCTGGCCGGCTACCAAGGATGAATTGATCGACTACGCAATTCGTTCCGGTGCCCCTATCGAAGTCGTAGAGAATCTGCAGGAGCTCGAGGACGAAGGCGAGATCTACGAAGGCATCGACGACATCTGGCCTGACTATCCCAGCCAGGAAGATTTCTTTTTCAACGAGGATGAATACTAAAATCCATAAAAAAGCGCCCCGGCGGGGCGCTTTTTCGTTAACTATTTCTCCATCTGCTCGATCACCTCTGCCGTAACCCCGGTCGAAGAGAATCCGCCATCGTGAAATAGATTCTGCATCGTCACCATCTTCGTCAGATCGCTGAACAGCGTCACACAATAGTCGGCACACTGATCGCCCGTAGCATTCCCTAACGGACTCATCTTTTCCGCATAGGAAATAAAGCCGTCAAATCCCTTGACGCCGCTACCCGCCGTCGTTCGGGTCGGCGACTGTGAAACGGTATTCACGCGAACCTTCTTCTTTATTCCATAATTATATCCAAAACTCCGGGTCACACTCTCCAACAATGCCTTGGCATCCGCCATTTCATTATAGTCCGGGAACACCCGCTGCGCCGCGATATAGGTCAGCGCAACGACGCTTGCGCCTTCGTTCAGGGCATCCAGATCCCAGGCCGTCCTCAACACGCGATGCAAAGACATCGCCGAAATATCCAGCGTCTTCTTATTCCATTCATAGTCGATCTCCGTATAACTCTTACCCTTCCGCATATTCAGGCTCATTCCAATGGAATGTAGGACAAAATCGATGCCCCCGCCAAAATGCTTCATCGACTCTTCGAATAATTTCTTCAGATCGTCCATATTCGTCACATCCGCGCCGATCACCGGAGCCTTTACCGCCTCGGCCAGCTTATTGATCTCCCCCATCCGCAGGGCCACCGGCGCATTCGTCAGCACGAGCTGCGCACCCTCTTCATAACACTTTAACGCCGTCCGCCAGGCAATGGAGTTCTCATCCAGCGCCCCGAATATGATCCCTTTTTTCCCATTAAGCAGGTTATATGCCATAGATTGAATTTTGAGGCCCAAATATAGATTTTATCGCCCAAACAACCGCACGATCAGGCCCACCACCAGGATAGTATACACAACGATCAGCAAAAAATTCGCCATTATATAAAGAAAGAAGCGCGCCGCCGCCTCGCGGGGGCGCATCATCCGCTGCAGCCATCGGTTGAGATAGAACGCCGGTACGAGAGCCAGCCCGATAACCAGTAATATCAATAGTGATCGCAATCTCATCATCGTTATCCCAAAACCATCTCCCGGGCATTCTCCAGCGCCGCCGCCGTAGGCTTCTCCCCGCTCAGCATCTGCGCGATAGCAGTGATCCGCTCATCCTGGTTCAGCAGACGGATATTGGTTTGGATAGCCTCGCCTTTGACAGCCTTGTAAACAAAATAGTGCGCATCGGCCTTCCCGGCGATCTGCGGCTGGTGCGTGATACAAATCACCTGCCGCTTTTTGGCAAGCCCCTTCAGGATGATCCCCACCTGTCTTGCCGCCTCTCCCGAGATCCCCGTATCGATCTCATCGAATATCAGCGTCGGCAGATCGATCGACTCCGCCACAAGCGACTTGATACAAAGCATCAGCCGGCTCAACTCACCGCCCGACGCGACTTTACGGATCGGCTCAAACCGGTCGCTCTTGTTCGCATCGAAAAGAAACTCGATCGCATCGCCTCCGAATGCATCCAAACCCGCCGGCGATATCTGCACCTTCAGTCGAGCATTGGGCATTCCAACCTGCTTGAGCAATTTATTGACCTTATCTTCCAGCGGCCCGGTCTGAGCTTGTCGGTTCTTCGACAGCACCGCTGCCCTTTTCTTCACCTCCTGCAAAAGCCGGGCTACCTCTTTCTCCCCGGCGGCGATACCCGCATCCACCTGGAAGGAATCCTTTAGTTTATGTTCCAGCTGACGATATATTTCCAGCAAGGCGCCCGTCGTCTGAACCCCGTGCTTCTTCAACAGCTTATATCCTGCCGAAAGCCGCTCATTGATCTCCTCGATCCGCTTCGGATCATATCCTACCTCTTCGTTGATCCGGTCCACTTCCCCCGCGATGTCCTGCAACTCTATCTGTGCCGAAGACATCCGACCCGCAAGACCCGACAACTCCGGATGGTAGGTCGCAAAACCCGCCAATGAATGCTGCAAGGTCTTCAGCTGCTGCAGCAGGGGCTGCTCACCCTCCTTCAATTCATAATATACCTTGGATAGCGCGGTCTTAATGCCTTCCGAATTATTCAGGATTTTCAGTTCCTGGTCCAGTTCCTCCAGTTCGTTCTCGCGAAGGTTCGCATCGCTCAACTCGTCAAAAAGGAACTTGTTATAGTCAAGCTCTTTATTGAACTGCGCCTGCTGCTCCTTTAACGTGGCCAGCTCCCGGGATGCGGCCTGGTATTCCCGGTAGATGCCTCGATACTCTTCCAGCAGATTCCCCTGCCCCGCCAGGGCATCCAATACCTCCCTTTGAAAATCCGACTCGCCCAGCTCAAGCGTGTCAAACTGCCGGTGTAGGTCGACCAACAACGAACTCAACCCTCGCAATTGTTCCAGATTCACCGGGGTATCGTTTACAAAGGCCCTTGACTTGCCCGAAGGCGCGATCTCCCGCCGGATAACAACCTCATCCTCTCCATCCAGGTCGTGAGCGGCAAAGAAAGCCGCAGCCTCCTTCTTACCCGCTAACGCAAAAACACCTTCCACAACACACTTCTTGTCACGTTGCAATAGCACGGCCGAATCGGCCCGGTCCCCAAGGATCAGCGAAAGCGCCCCCATCAGAATGGATTTACCCGCGCCCGTTTCCCCGGTGATGATATTCAGTCGTTGGGAAAAGTCGATACTAAGCGCATCGATGATGGCATAGTTCTGTATTTGTATCCTCTGTAGCATACGAAGGGCAAATTAAGGAAATTTCGTGCTATTCACCTTTACACCTCGCAAGCCCCGCCTTCGCCCGCTGGTCGAGAGAATTCTTATAATCATGATCCTTAAGGGAAAGGCACTTTTCAAAAAACGACACCGCCCGCATTTTATCCCCACGCTGTTCATAAATATATCCGATCTGCAGCGCCGCCCTTGCTGCATAATACTCCCGAAGCCGCTGCCCCGTTTTGACAGTGGTAAGATAGGCCTCTATTGCTTCATCGTTCCGGCCAAGCCCGTCATAGATCCGCCCAAGCCGGTAGGCATATTCGCATTTTTCTTCTGCCGTCGAAAAACCGGAGCTGCTCGTTCCCTGCAACAACTGCAAAGCCTCGTCAAAATATCCACCGTCGCTAAGCAGTCGGGCCTGCAACAACAGCTTGTTGGGCCACTTCCCGCTCTTCGCCTCCTTCAAGGCCTGTCGGTCGGCATCCGCGTCTGCGCCACCCCTTCGAAGTATCTGCAGGCGGCAGCTGTCGGCATGGGGTTGTTCGTCTTTCAGATAGTAGTACCAGGAAAGCTTCAGCAAGGCGTCCCGCACATAGAACCTCCCTTTAAAACGTCGAAGGAATCGCTCGAGGTACAAGGCTGCCCCGGGTTCGAGATGATTAAGGCTGGCATAACCCATCTCCAGGTCCCAGACTGGCATATCCAGGTAGCCGGGCCCATTGTTCATCTGTCGCATCGCCTGCAAGGCCTGGGCACTCTTATGATCATTGATGCAAAGGTTGGCGTAGAGATAGGTATACAGGTGGTTGCTGCGGATATCAAGCTGACGTAGATGGATATAAGTGAATACCTCCTCCGGCTTGTTCTGAATGTAGAATTTTAAATAGAGATAATAGAACGTGGCCTCATCCCGGTATAGTTCCGCCCATTCATCATTCATCGCCAGAAACCGCTCCAGCTGCTGCATCCCGTTCCCAATGCTCCCACGGATCCCCAAGAGGCCGCTCAGCCATTTATAGCCGTCGGGGATCGTCCCGGCCACGACCTGCATGGCGCCGCTAAGCATCCCAGCAGCGCTGAACTCCTGGAACCGCCTGGCACAATCCCGGCTCTGCAGGAAGCTGCGGCGAAAATCCCAACCTGCATCCCAGTTATTGCCGAACTTGATCTGGATCGCGGCCCATTGGAAATGGAGCACGCTCCGGGTGAAAAGATGGAAAGGGGAAGACTCAGGGCCAAGGCTCATCAACTCGAGGCGCTGGTCGAGCCGGTCCTTCCAGGCAGCATATTGCCCGGCATCTTCATTAAAAAAAAGTTGAAAGAAATCGATATAGTTATCAAGAAAAAAAGGGATCAGATTATTCGGATCCCTTTTCTTTTCAATTTCCAACAGGCGGCTTCCCTCATCCAATCGCATCGCAATTATGGACCGGTAGGCCTGGCGGCAAGTACTATTGAAATCGTAATGCTTTTGTCCTATGCTTAAAATGGGGAAGAATAAGCAGGCGACAAGCGCAAGTTTATTTAACCTCAACGGCATCGTTCAGCTCATTGTCTACCAGGATCCGGCCGCAGTTTTCGCAAACGATGATCTTTTTGCGCTGGCGGATCTCGCTCTGACGCTGGGGCGGGATGGCATTGAAGCAGCCGCCGCAGGCATCCCGCAACACCGGGACAACGGCCAGTCCGTTCCGGTAGTTGCTCCGGATACGGTCATAGGAGTGAAGCAGCCGGGGTTCCACCTTTTCGCGCGCTTCCTGCGAAAGTTTGGTGAAATGCTTTTCTTCCTTCTCTGTGGTTGCGATGATCTTATCCAGCTCGTCCTTCTTGTTCTTCAACACGGACTCCTTGCTGCCGATGTTCTTCTTCGCCTTTTCGAGCAGCAACACCTTCTCGGCGATCTCCTCGTTGGCATCCTTGATATGCTTCTCGGCCAGCTTGACTTCCAGCTGCTGCATCTCGATCTCTTTGTTGATCGCCTCGAATTCGCGGCTGTTCTTTACGTTCTGGCTTTGTTTATCGTACTTCTTGATCAGCGTATCAGCTTCTTTGATAGCCTCTTTCTTTTGATTGATGAATTCCTGGATACCGTTGATCTCTTCCTCTACGCGCGTCTGACGGGCATGAAGACCCGTGATCTCGTCTTCCAGGTCGCTTACTTCCATCGGAAGCTCGCCTTTCAGGATCTTGTACTCGTCCAACTTCGATTCAACTTTTTGGAGGGTCACCAGGGAGGTGAGCTTTTCCTCAACAGAGAATTCTTTTACGCTTGACATAATGTTTAGTTTAAGCCGGCCCGGTTGGCTTCGCCCCAAAATCCCGGCCCGGCTTAAACCCACTAATGTCGGGTCTTCAGCCGAGCCGCCCGTGGCGGCTCAGTAATAGTATTTTATCGGGTTCGTTTTGACCACCGATTTAAGGACCGCAAAATTACGAAATTTTTCCTGCAAAACCTCAAAAAGCAGGTCCACAGTGAATTGCTCGCTTTCAAAGTGCCCTATATCGGCGACGACCAAATGATCGTTGGCATCAAAAAACTCATGATATTTAACATCCGATGTGACGTAAAAGTTGGCTCCGGCTGCTAAAGCCCTGGAAATCAGGAAACTTCCCGCACCCCCACAAACAGCTACCTTTTTCACCGGGCGGCCTGTAAGCCGGGTATGCCGGATCACCGGAACCTCGAACTCGCGCCGGACCCGGTCCAGGAACTCGGTTTCTCCCATTTCGGCAGGAAGCTCGCCGATCAGCCCCGATCCTACCCCGGGGTGGGAATTCGCCAGCGGTACAAGGTCATAGGCTACCTCCTCATAGGGATGGGCCGCAATCATCGCCTGGACCACCTCCCGGCTAAGATGCGTAGGCACGATCACCTCAAGCCGCCCTTCCTTTTCATAGTGTCGTCGGCCCGGCTCACCCACATAGGGATTGGTTCCCACTCCTGCGGTAAATGTACCCGTCCCTTCGACCGAATAGCTGCATTCCGAATAACCGCCGATATGCCCCGCGCCTGCTGCAAAAACGGCCGCTCTCACGGATTCCAGGTGGTCCGACGGCACAAAACAATACAGCTTCTGCAAGGTCCCCTCCCTTGGTAGCAGCGGCTTGCCGCCCACAATGCCCAACCTTTGGGCGATCCGGCCATTGACTCCGCCCGCTACCACGTTGTCCAGGTTCGTATGAATGGCATAGATCGCGATATCCCGCTTGATCGCCGCGATAACCGTCCGCTCTACGTAATTACGTCCCGTGATCTTTTTTAACCCGCCAAAAATGATCGGGTGATGCGCCACGATCAGGTTACACCGGCAGGAAACGGCTTCCATCACCACCTCTTCGGTAGCATCCAGCGTCGTCAACACCCCCGTACAATCCCAGTTCCCGCTGCCTGTCAACAGACCGGCATTGTCATAGGACTCCTGGTAAGCCGGCGGAGCCAGGGCTTCCAGGAAATGAACGATATCCGCGATGGATGTGCTCATTGCACGATCTGTTCGATATGGGCTAATTTTCCCTCCTCGTTGAATCCCTCCAGCACAACCCGGAACTTCTTCGTGATGTCATTATTGAAGAAGTCCACGCTCACATGCTTGTTATCCTTGTCCATCAACACATACGGCTTCCAGTACAGGGTCGTCCGCAGGTCCTCCTCTTCGTTACGCGGGTTGTTCTCGAGATAGTTCGGAGAATAGAACTCCTTCGGCAGCGAATAACCGATGAGGATTGCGCGGTCAAGTCCTTTGATATTGGGATCGTTCCGCTTCTCGTCTCCCCCCTTCTTGGTATAGATGGCGATCGTCCCGCCGGAGCCACCTCCAAATCCAACGCCCGACCCGGGCCGGAAAACCTTTACATAAGCGATATCCGTCACGGGGATTGATTGCAGTTGCTGCGCATCGGTCTGCATTTCATTCAGGTACAACGATGGTCTGCCTCCCCGCCAGGATAGCGAAGCCGTTCCTCCCGGCCCCTGGCCGGTCGTGATCTGCAGCCCCGCAACCTTCCCCTGAAGGTAGGTAAAGATATCCGGATAAGCCGTGGCCAGATTGTCGTTCACAAGATCGAAGGAGTACGCATCCCCGCCGGAAAACAACCCGGAGGCATATCGTTCGTCCATCTTTTCCTTTTCGGTCTTCACCCTCGCAGTCTTGGTGACCGTTTCCAGGGTCTTCACTTTCTGATTGTCGATCGGCTGCACCCGGGCCGCCTCCTGCGCGATATACCTGTTGCGCCGCAAATAGGCGGAATCCTCGGCGGTCCAGCCCTCGAATGCGGTGAACAACGGTTTTGCCGATCTCACGCTGGGTACGAGCCCCGTATTAAAGGTCACAGCCGCCTGATTGGAAAGCGCATGGTTGACATTGAACATATAATAGGCCTTTACCGTATCATAAAAGACAAGTCCCGTGAGACCGAATTTGGTCCCCGCAATATGCGGTACCGCATACATCTGCGTGCTCGAATCCTTCTTGCTCATAATGACGTTCAGCGATTCATCCTTGGCGATCTTATAAGGATCCACCCCCAGCACATCCACCCGCATCGAAAGGTAATCCTGCTCTGGATGCTTGATCACCGGCAGCTGTCCCCGCACCAGGGCATCCCATTTGAACCTGCGCCAGCCATGCGTCATCATCACCAGGTCCAGCTGCGCCATAAGACTATCCGACGTACCGTTGAAATAATAATATGGATCATGCACCTTCCCCTTCAGCTCGCCCGTTAGCAGCAACCGGGACACGATATTGTCCTCATTCGGGAACAAGCCATCGGCTGTGGCATCCGTCACCGAAAGAGAGAAATTACCCCGAAGGGTATCGTCCACATCGACCATCAGGCTGTTTTTTCCCCGCCGGGCGACGCTCTTCATCTGCATCCCCACGTTGGGCTGGACAAGATATTCGTGATTATTGACAAACACCACGCGCTCGGCGACGGGCACCATATTCGAATTAAAGATGGTCAGCTCCAGCACGCCGCTGGGCAACTGGCCGGTCGGTATTGTGCCCCCGCTCATGAAATTCTCTTCCAGCGTGATCCGGGCCTTATAGACCAGGTGCTGATGCATATGGGCGATGATCGTAAGATGCTTTTGCTCCGGCGCCCCTTCCGCGCTCCGGGCAACGGAGAACAACACTTTCTGATTGGCGGAGATGGCCCGAAGAACGACACCGGCTGGCCTGACCCGCGGTAAACCCGTACGATGCTCAATGCCCTTATCATCCCGCCAAACTGCCGTCAGAGAATCGCCCCTATCAGGCGTTATCGGAAATCGGCCCATCCCGTCATGTTCGGATACGAACGTGAGCACCTCCTTCCCGGTCTTGTCCAGTATTGAACCCTTGACGTTCGCGGGCAGACCGAACTGGTCATCGGCCTTGAAAGCAACCATACACTCCACTCCCGCCACAATATCTCCACCTTCCGGAAAAAACTGCAACCGGGTCTCCCGGGGAACCACGGTCACCGTGATAACACTGTCCCGCGGATCATAGATACGGATATCTTTCTCAAAATAAAAAGCGGTGTCGAAATTGGTCATCCAGGTGGTATATCCCCGGAAATGCAGGTGCCGGGACTTGACGTCCTTGGGCAGGTCGAAATTACCTGCCGTGCTCGACTCGGAGATCGGGTACACCTTCCGCTGGATGATCACGCCCGAAGCATCGGATAGCTCCGCATAAAAGTTCTTGCTGTAAAGAGAAGGATCCGCCCCCGAAAAAATATAAGCCTTGAACCAGATAGTCTCTCCTGCGCGATAAAGATTCTTGTCAAAATGAACATAGGCCTTTTCCTGCGGAAACCGGTCGGCATAAATGCTCATCATGGAATCTATCTTCTGCGCTCGCAGCAGCACGGGGATCAACAGAGGCAAAGCAAGTAACAGGCAACAATTTTTTTTCATATCGTTCAATTTGAATTGCGACAAAAAATTGCCAAAATATAATTTTATGCCGCAATACCCATAATTTCGGTGCATTTCGGTCTCTGACCTCGTGCACTAACCGGGCTCCGCCCGGTTCAAGCGATTAATTTCGGAAATTAAA
Source organism: Puia sp. (assembly GCF_035546395.1). Classification (GTDB taxonomy): domain Bacteria; phylum Bacteroidota; class Bacteroidia; order Chitinophagales; family Chitinophagaceae; genus Puia. The sequence continues at coordinate 278,740 of NZ_DASZXR010000006.1, forward strand.
TTGTTAAAATGGTTTTAACAAAGTCCTCTCAGGAGCTCTACGGCGAATATACGGCTCGAATGCAAAAGATCGCCGATGTAAAGTATTCGGCAGCAGTATTACAATGGGATCAGGAGACCTATCTTCCGCCAAAAGGCGCCGAATTCCGCGCGCGCCAGCTGGCCACCCTTTCGGAGATCGCACATGAATGGTTCACCGCAGCCGAATCGGGCCAGCTGCTGGAAGAATTGTATGGTCGGCATGATCTTACCGATGACCAGCGACGGAACGTTATCTTGAGCCTGGAAGATTACAATAAACAGAAAAAGTTCACACCCGCCTTCGTTCGCCGCCTCAGCGAAGCCAGTTCCCGTTGTTTTCACACCTGGCTCCAGGCCCGCACGACCAATTCCTTTGCGGTGTTCAGCCCCGAGCTGCAAAACATGATCCGGTTGAAAAAGGAAGAGGCCGAACTCGCCGGCTATGAGCAACATCCCTACAATGCGCTCTTGGATCAATACGAGAAAGGTGCAACGGTCTCCTTGCTGGATAAGGTCTTTTCGGAGGTTCGTCAACCGCTGAGGCAACTGCTGGACCGCATTTCCGGCGGCCGGCCTGTCGACGATCAGTTCCTGCGCGGCAATTATCCCAAACAACAACAATGGGACTTCGGTATGGAGCTGATCCGGCAGTTGGGATTCGACTTCGAAGCGGGACGCCAGGACCTGTCCGAACATCCATTCACCACCAACTTCAACAGCCACGACGTCCGGATTACGACTCGCGTGGATGAGCACGACTTCAGCAACATGACATGGAGCTGCATCCATGAGACGGGCCACGCCCTCTATGAACAGGGGCTGCCCGCCGAATATTACGGCCTGCCCCTGGGGGAGTACGCCAGCCTCGGCATCCACGAATCCCAGTCAAGGCTTTGGGAGAACAACATAGGCAGAAGCTACGAATGGTGGCAGACGGTCTATCCCCGGCTGCAGTCGGTCTTCCCGAAACAGTTGGGGGCCGTTTCACTGGAATCATTCTATAAAGCCATCAACAAGGTGCAACCCTCCCTCATCCGGACCGAAGCCGATGAGGTCTCCTATCATTTCCATGTCATGATCCGTTATGAACTGGAAAAAAAGCTGATCGAAGGAAACCTCTCCGTCACCGATATTCCCGCCTGGTGGAATGAACATTATGCCGCCTGGCTCGGGGTTACCGTACCGGATGACAAACGAGGTTGCCTCCAGGACGTCCACTGGAGTCACGGGAGCTTCGGCTATTTCCCAACGTATAGCCTCGGCAGCTTCTATGCGGCCCAATTCTTCGCAGCTGCAAAGAACCAGGTCGCCGGATTGGAGGCATCCATCGGCCAGGGCGACACCAGGCCCTTGCTCCATTGGCTTCGTGAGAACATCCATCGCTGGGGCCGGCGCTATACCAGCGAGGAATTATGCCTCAGATCGACCGGAAAAACCCTCGATATCAGCTTTTTTTTGGGGTATTTACTTGATAAATACGATAATATTTATAAATTTTGAATATAAATTCAATAGCCTATGACGCGTTCGTTGCTGTTTACCATCATTTCCGGCCTTAGCCTGTCCTTCTATTCATGCAAAAAATACGTCGAAAAACAAGCGCAGAAGGAAGCAGTATCCATCATGACAGATGGATATTGGTACGTCAGCGGCTATAATCAAAATGATAGCGATATCACCGCTGCATTCTCGGGTTATCTCTTTAAATTTGACGCTAATAACACGGTAACGGGAACAAAAGGGAGTGTCTCGACCTCCGGCCAATGGTCGGATAATATTGTCGCCCGGACCATAACCGCGAGTTTCCCTGGTGCAGTGGCGCCGCTGGTGTACCTGAACGAGACCTGGACGATCAAAGACAGCTATACCGATAGCGTCTCCGCCAAATGCACCGACACCGTTAACCATACAACCAACATCCTGCAGCTGAAAAAACAGTAGTCCGCCTCCCTTCGATTGCAATCCTGAATTCCTAACAAAAGCGGTCGGCGATCCGACTGGAAAGACCACTATTCGATTACCTAAACGCGTTTCGTTGAACCGAAAACTTTTGGCTGCTCTTGGCTGCTTCTTTCTGTTGGGATTAGGGAAAATTTATGCTCAGGGTCCCAGCCCCGATTTTTCGGCTACCCCAACGGCCGGCTGTGGTCCCCTCCGCGTCCAATTTACCGACCAGTCTTCCGGCGGTCCTATTTTTTGGAGCTGGGATTTCGGCAATGGCCAAACCTCCAGCCAACAAAACCCCGTGGTTGTCTATTCGAGCCCCGGAAACTATACGATCACGCTAATCGTCCGTAACAAGGATGGATCCAATGCCGTCCGAAAAGATAATTACATTACCGTCTATCCCTTCCCATCTGTCGCATTTGGTTCCAACCTGCAGATAGCTTGTGCACCTACAACGATCCAGTTCATGGACCAGTCGGCCCCCAGGCAGGGAAATCTCGTCTCCTGGAACTGGAGCTTTGGCGACGGTACTACCTCGACCGCACAAAATCCCAGCCACAGCTACACCCAAACAGGCTACTATAATGTCGCCCTAACCGTTGCCAACAGCGGCGGCTGCTCCAATACAGTCACCGTTTCCCGCTACATTCGTATCGTAGACGGTATCCAGCCGAATTTCACCTACGACCAGTTGTCCCCGGCCTGTACACCGCCGTTCAATGTTAATTTCATCAACCAGACCGCCGGCCCGGGAAATCTAACTTATGCCTGGAATTTCGGCGCCGGTTCCAATCCGAACGCCTCTGCCGCTGCCAACCCCTCGAACATCATCTTTCCCAACACCGGCGACTATACCGTGAATCTCCAGGTGGTTAGCAGCCTTGGCTGCAGCCAGACCCTTCAAAAGACGATCAGCTTCACCCAGTACACCGCAAGCTTCACGGCCCCGGCCAGCACCTGTCTCGGCAGCCTGGCCACGTTCACCAACACCTCCACCCCCGTCTCCTCGGGCAGCATCTGGGACTTCGGCGATGGGACCACCGGAAGCGCCACTCCCGCCACAAAAATTTATTCGACGCTCGGCACCTATAACGTAAAGCTTATCAATCGATACGCCGGATGCATTGACTCTACTATCGTCCCGATCACGGTGATCAATGCTCCCGTTCCGGACTTTTCGGCCAGCGACACGGTTGCCTGCCAACCCAATTTTACCGTACAGTTTACCGACAAAAGCCCGGGCAACCCAACTCAGTGGTTATGGGACTTCGGCGATGGCCAAACCGACACCCGCCAAAACCCGTCTCACACCTATGCGACAAGCGGAGCCTTCAATGTGACACTGACGACCAGCGGCGGTTCCGGCAGCTGCTCGGGAGTACTCACAAAAGCTGGCTATATCAACATCACCGCACCAACCGTCAGCATCAACGGAGCCAACAGCCTTGGCACCTGTGTGGCCGGATCGGGCGGCAGTTCCGAAAATATCACTCCAACACTCCATATTTCGAGTGTGACCCCGATCAGCAGCTACTCGTGGACTGCTCCCGGCGCGAGCCCGTCCAGCTCCAACTCCGCCACTCCAACATTTTCCTATAGCGCGATTGGCGACTATAACATCATTGTCGCCGTCACCACCGCCGACGGCTGTACGGCCTCAGCGACCAGCACAGTCGCCGTCGGCCTTCCCGTTACCAGCCCGGCTACCCCGTCGTTTACGATCCAGAACGCTTCCACACTGGCAGATATCACCACTGGCGGATCAGTGTGCGGCCGTGATCAAATACTTCTCACCGCCAGCCCGGTCGGTCCATACACCTATACCTGGAACTTCGGCGATGGCACCACTTCCAACCCCCAAACGACCAACACGATAACACATTCCTACAGCCGGCCACAAAACCTGGCAAGCATCACCCTCAACCTGAGCAATCACGGCTGTCCCCTAAGCGCCAACCATACCCTCACTGTCAAGCCACCCTTCCCCAACTTCGGCTGGAAGGTCACCTGCGATCCCAATGTCGCTCCAGTCGATTTTAACTCGACCGATTCATCCATCGTAAACCACCCTACTTCTTTCTCATGGGACCTTGGCGGCCTCACCACGTCTTCCCAGCAGAATCCGTCATATACATTCCCAATCCTCCAACCCTACGACATCAAGCTAACCATCGTCGACGGAGCTTGCACGCAGACCTACACCAAAACCCTCTTATTAGCCAAGGTGTTCCCTTCTCTCGCCCCATATCCCACCCCCACCTGCAAGAATGTCTCCTTCGATCTCAAATCCACCACCACCCTCACCCCGGCAGCAGTCACCCCCGACCAATACATCAAATCCTACATCTGGACCTTCGGCACCCGCCATACGGACACTACCTCATACCCCGGCGATCATACCGGCATCGACACAAATGGAGTCTATCCAACCACGCTGACCACCGTCGACATCTACGGCTGCAAAGTCACCAGCGCCGCTACACCGGTAACCATCGTCGGCCCCACCCCCCGCTTCAACGCACCACCATCCGGCGGCGGCTGTAAGAACGGCGCGACCGTCTTTACCGATGCCTCGACCGCCGACCCCAAAACCAGGCCAGTTACCTCCTGGACCTGGACCTTCGGTGATGGCACCAGCCCCCAAATAGTCAGCACCCCCACCGTCAGCCACACATACACGGACACCGGCTTCTACCACGTCACCCTAAAAGATTTCGACGGCACCTGCTATGGTTACTGGACATCCCCCGACTCCGTCCACATCACGTCCCCGGTCGCCAACTTCGGCGTGCCCGACAGCTTCTACTGCCCCGGCGTACCCCTAAATTTCATCGATTCCTCCCTCGGCTTTGGCCTGAAACCGACCTGGACCTATGGCGACGGCAGCCCCTCGGATAACCTCGGCTCCCACAGCTATGCCACTCCCGGACGCATTTACAACGTCACCCTCCAGATCGCCGATACGAACAACTGTAACAACCAGGTCACCAAAACCGTCAATATCCAAAATCCCGTCGCGGCCTTTGACATCGCCGACACAACGGCCATCTGCACCCCACTGCAGGTGCAGTTCACCTCCCATTCTCAATTCTACGATTCGCTGTACTGGAACTTCGGCGACGGCAGCACCTCCACCCTGCCTGTCACCTCCCATTTTTATAACACCATCGACACCTTCACCGCTACGCTCTACGCCGTTGGCCCCGGCGGCTGCTATGACTCCGCCAATCGCCGCGTACTCGTGCTCAATCCGGCCACGATCACAAAGCTGATCTATGGCCCACTCCAACGCTGCGACTCCGTGCTCGTCAACTTCAGCATCGTAGTCCCCGGCTATACCAGCTTCTTCCTGGCCTTTGGGGACGGCGCGAGTGACCAATCGGGCGACAGTACCTCTTTCCATATCTATCGAAACCCCAATGACTACCGGCCCGCACTCCAGATGACGGACGCCACAGGCTGCATCGTTACCTATCCAGGCCAGAAAAGCATCATCGTACTGGGCTCCACCCCCTTCTTCACCGCCAGCAAACATAAATTCTGCGATAGCAGCATCGTCGCCTTCGCCGACTATACTATCTCCAATAACGGCTTGGCCACCGAAACCTATTCCTTCGCCGACGGCTCGCCGGATACCTCACAGTCACCCGGCACCGGCGCCTTCAACGTCTCCAAATACTTCAATAAGCCCGGTCCCTGGCAGGTTGCCTTGAAAGTGACGACGGACAGCGGCTGCTCGGAAACCTATCTCGACACGATCCACGTCTACCAGACGCCCCATCCCTCGATTGCCCTCGGTAGCCTGGCCTGCGCAGGGATCGTCCAATTCGACGGCTCCATCGATGCCCCCCAGGTGGACACCATCAACTGGACCTGGAACTTTGGCAATGGCCAGACCGCCAAAGCCGAGGATCCGGCCATCCACATGGACGCGGGCAATTATGCCGTCATCCTCATCGCCTCCACCAGCTTCGGTTGCGCGGACACCACCAGCAAACAGATCACGATCAACCCGGTCCCCGTGATCAAGGGTCCCAAACAGATCACCACACCCCTGGGCTTCCCGGTAACCATCCCCTTCACCTACAGCAGCGACGTGACCAACTATACCTGGTCACCGGCGACAAATCTCGACTGCGCTGATTGTCCCAACCCCGTGGCAACCGTGATCCTGAGCACACAGTATATCGTCATGGTGACAGATACCAACAATTGCCGGGCAATGGACAGTGTCTTTATCAAGACGGTCTGCACCACCGACAATATCTTCATGCCGAACACCTTCTCACCGAACGGAGACGGAGTCAACGACGTTTTTTATCCCCGCGGTAAAAGCCTGTACAACGTTCAATCTCTGACCATCTTCAATCGCTGGGGACAGATGGTCTTCCAACGGCGCGATTTCCCGGCTAACGCCCAGAACATGGGCTGGGACGGCAATTTCAACGGTCATCCCGCACCGGCAGACGCCTATGTCTATATGGTGGAAGTTATATGTGAGAACGCACAGGTCGTGGCGATACACGGCTCCGTCACCCTGGTGCGATAGCAGACTACAAAAACTAATTCGTGAGACAACAAAGAATAATCATCATATTCCTCCTGATCCTGGGCACAGCCGCCCGGGCCCAGGATATCCATTTTTCACAGTTCTATGAAACGCCGCTTCTCCGCAATCCCGCTCTTGCCGGCCTCTTCACCGGCGACTACCGCGTCCAGACGGTCTTTCGCGATCAATGGAACAGCTTCACCGATGCCTACCGTACCGGTTCACTTAACGCGGAATTGAAATGGCCGGTCGGCAACGGGAACGATTACTTCACCACTGCCCTCCAGGTACTCTATGATAAAGCCGGCACCGCCGCCCTGACCACGACGGAACTCCTGCCGGCCTTCAATTACCATAAATCCCTAAGCGACAACAAACCCATGTTCCTCTCCCTGGGCTTTATGGGTGGCCTGGTCGAGAAAACCCTCGACCTCTCCAAAGTGACCACCAACAGCCAGTTCAACGGTACGGCCTATGACCCGGCCCTGCCAAATGGTGAAACGATACTTACCCCGAACGTCCACTATCTCGACGGCAGCCTGGGCATCAGCTTCAATACGGCCTTCGGCGCCGAGAACGCCAATTCGATGTACGTGGGGTTTGCCTATCATCATCTCAACCGGCCAAAGAACTCTTTCTATAAGAATCCCACCGTCGAACTGGATCCCAAGATCGTGCTCTCCGGCGGCGTAAAGATCGGTGTCAACGACTATTCCTATTTTACGCTCTATGCCGACTATTCCCGTCAGGGCCCCTCGACGGAGACCATCGGCGGCGTTCTCTATTCGTACAAGCTTGGCCCCGACCCCGACAACTATCCCTATACCTTTACCCTCGGTACGCTGCTTAGGTGGAATGACGCCCTCATCCCCGTGATCAAACTCGAGATGTACTCCTTTAATCTCGGCCTCAGCTACGACGTTAACGTATCCCGGCTCAACACTGTCAGCAATAGCCGCGGTGGGTTCGAACTATCGCTCTCGTATATCGGCCTACTGGATCGCAACCGCGAAAAGACTCCTGCCGGATTTCACGATCCGCGATTTTAGCCGAAAGGGCATTTTCAGTACATTTACCCCCTAAAAGATCGATCATGAATTTTCCCTCCATCCAACTGGGCCAGGAAGCGCCCGATTTTACCCTCTATAACACCGAAAAGCAAAAAGTGACCCTCAGCAATTACCGTGGAAAGACCGTCCTGCTTCTCTTCTTCCCGCAGGCCTTCACCGGCACCTGCACCAAAGAACTCTGCAGCACGCGCGACAACATCGCGCTCTATGATCGGGCCAACGCCCAGGTGTTCGGCATAAGCGTGGATTCCGTTTTCACCCTCGCCAGGTACAAGGAAGATCAGCAGCTCAATTTCCCGCTCCTCAGCGATTTCAATAAGGAGGTCTCCGCCGGGTATGGCACCCTCTACGATACTTTCGTACTCGATATGAAAGGAGTCTCCAAAAGATCGGCATTCATTATCGACGCCAAAGGAATCGTCCGCTATGCCGAAGTGCTCGAAACCGCCTCGGATCTGCCGGATTTTACCGCGATCCAGACGATATTGAAAAATCTCAATTGATTGCAATTCAATGAATTACGAACGATACCGGTCTGATTCGGCCGATTATTTTCTTGCATTATTTTCAGGGGCTAATTTGTATCTTTGAGAAGATATGACTATTTTGGCACCATATGTAAAATATACCTGTGTATGAGGATTTTTTACATCATGTTATCCATTATTCTACTGATCTCCACCCAGGCTAAAAGCCAGGCCCGCGGCCCATTGTCCGAGCCTGACCATAAAGTCATAAAATTCTATCCAAATCCCGCAATCTCCTATATCACCTTCGAACTGGTCAAGGCCGAAAAGCCTTGCACGCTGCAAATCTATAGTTTCCTGGGACGCATGGTGAAAAATGTTGCCGATATCCAGGACAAAACCACCGTTAATCTTTCTGACCTTAACCGTGGCATCTACACGTTTCAACTGAAAGATGAAGGAGGCCGTATTACCGACTCAGGCATTTTCCAGGTTATAAAATAGCCTTTTTTGAATCCATCTCCTGACCAGCCGGAATCCAATCCCTTTGGTTAGCCGCTAAATTGCTAAACCCACCCCAAATCGTAGAAAATGAAACGCAACTTGCAACACATTGATGAACTTCGCTTCCTCATCATCCATCTCATACTTATCAACCACTGGAGCCTTAACCTGTTTCTCCTCAATGTCTCCTACGACCACAGGATCTCTGACATCTTCATCGATCTTACTTCACCCATCCTGGCCATGATATCGGGGTACCTGTTCTTTTACAGGACACGCGACTCCCTTCGCTATGGCCAAAAGCTTAAATCCCGATTCTTTAGTCTCGTCGTCCCCTATCTTTTCTGGGCCTTTTCATTCTTCCTTGTCTACATTCTGATCAAAGAGCTATACTCGCGCATCTTCAACCAGACCTTTTGGTATGCCGCCGAAGAAACAATCTCTTTCCGGAATATTCTCGACTGCGTCATTCACCCCCCCCTGAAAAATTTCTGGTACCTCCAAAATCTCATGCTCATAGCACCCCTCAGCATCATCATATACTACCTTCTCAAGAACAAATACATCTATATCGGCTTCGTCGCTTTGGTCGTCTGCTGTTATATGTTCGACTGGACTTCACTTTATTTCTCCGCCCGATTTCTGCCATATTACCTGGTCGGCGCATACTTTGGCTACCACGAAATGACCTTCCCGAAGATCTCCATCAGCAAGACCGCAACCTGGTTGCTGATTCCCATACTGCTCCTGGTCGGCCTCAAATCTTCCGCTTTCAAAGACGACGGACTCTTCGTACTGCCGATCAAGATTTTCGTTTACACCCTCTATATCGTCACTCTCTACAACATCTTCGACTCCAATCAGAATAGTTATTTCTTCCGCTACCTTAACAAATATAAAGGGTATTCATTCTTCCTCTTTGCGATCAACGTATTCCTTTTTTCCATCGTCCAACGACCGCTGTTGAGCCTCGGCGCACGGAACTATCTGCACAACGGCCTGTTCCTGTTCCTCTTTTTGATGGTGTCGCTGGCCGCGGTGTTGCTGATCGCATTCATGATCGCAGCATTCCTGAACCGCCGTTTCACCCGATTCTATTCAACCATCACCGGCCGCTAAAGGCAGTGATATCATAACACCTGCACGATCAGAAATTTCAGATAGTTCGTGTTCTCCCATCCGTGGATGATGGGGTGATCGCCGGCTTGCGCCCGGAAGGTCACTTGCCGCAACCTCCGTCTGGCGTCCTTTGCCGCAAGTTGGATCGTCTCCAGGAAAAGCTCGGGCTGCACGAGATTGGTACACGAAGAAGTCACGAGGAACCCGCCCTTCTTCACCATCTTTATTCCGCGAAGGTTGATCTCCTTGTACCCGGTTATCGCTTTCTGGATCGTCTCCCTGCTCTTGGTAAAGGCAGGCGGGTCCAGCATCACGACATCGTACTGCCGCCCTTCCTTGCTCCATTGCTTCAAAGCATCAAAGGCATTCACCGCCTCGTAACGGCAAACCTCCCCAAGCCCGTTCAGCTCGGCGTTCCGCCGGGCCTGCGCCACGGCGTTCTCGGAAATGTCCAGCCCCAGCACCGACTTCGCCCCGTAAAAGCCGGCATGCGTTTCGAAGCTGCCCGTATAGCAAAAAGCCCCAAAAACATCGGCACCCTTCACAATGTGCCGGATTTCCCGGCGATTATCATGCTGATCGAGAAAATAGCCCGTTTTCTGCCCGTTCTCGATATCGACATGCAGTCGCAGCCCATTCTCCTGGATGATGATCTGCGTATCGAACGGTGCAGACAGAAAACCCTTCTGCTGGGCCAGCCCTTCCAACTCCCGGACTGGCACATCATTCCGTTCGTAGATACCCTTTGGCCGGAAGATGCGCTGCAGGCCATCGACTATCGCCGGCTTCCACCGGTCCATACCCAACGCAAGCGTCTGAAGGACAAAATAATCATTAAATTTGTCGATGATCAGCGCCGGCAAATAGTCGGCCTCCCCAAATACAAGCCGGCAATTGTCCGTATACCCCAGCCGCTGCCGGTATTCCCAGGCCTCCTGCAGCCGGGAATAAAAAAAGCCATCGTCGATGGTCTCTGCCTTGTCCCGGGTCAGCAGCCGGACCGCGATCTGGGACTGGAGATTGATATATCCCCTGCCAATGAACTTTTTATCATGCGTAAAAACGTCTACCGTAGTCCCGCCCGCACTGTCCCCCTCCAGCGTAGCAACCTCATTTCCAAATATCCATGGATGACCATTCTCCACCCGCCTGCTGATCTTTTTCTTCAGGAATACCTTTGTCATGCGCGCGAAGGTACGCAAAAAGAATTAGTGACATTTTGTCTAGAAATCAGGCTTGGCAGGAATATTGACAACCGTACATTTGCATAATTATGACTATGAAGGATATCAATATCGATGACCAGGGCCGCGAAGACCTGGAAGACCTGAATACCGATGAGAACATTGCTGGGTCGACCCATCTCGGAGAGCTGGGCGCCCGGGAAGAAGAGATTGACCGGCTCAAAGAAGAAGTACAGGAACAAAAGGACAAGTATCTTCGTCTCTTTGCGGAGTTCGACAACTTCCGCAAACGCAGCGCCCGTGAAAATATCGAATTGCGGCAAACCGCCGGCAAGGAGGTCATCATCTCCCTCCTCGATGTGCTCGATGACTGCGACCGCGCCGAAAAACAATTGCAGTCCACTGAAGACCTTCCCCTCAAGGAAGGCGTACAGCTCGTCTTTTCCAAACTGCGTTCCGTCCTGCAAAGCAAAGGACTCAAACCCATGCAAAGTATCAATACGGACTTCGACGTGGAAAAACATGAGGCCATCACCGAGATCCCGGTACAAAACCCCGCTCTCAGGGGGAAGGTCATCGACGAAGTACAAAAAGGATACTACCTCAACGACAAGATCATCCGCTTCGCCAAAGTCGTCGTAGGTAAATAAAACCCCAACATCCCTGCAAAGAATATGTCAAAAAGAGATTACTATGAAGTATTGGGGGTAGCGAAAGGAGCATCTGCCGACGAGATCAAAAAAGCCTACCGTAAGGTGGCCATGCAGTACCATCCCGATCGCAACCCTGGTGATAAGGCCGCCGAGGAGAAATTCAAGGAAGCCGCCGAAGCCTACGAAGTATTGAGCGACGCCGACAAGCGAGGCCAGTACGATCGTTACGGCCACGCCGGCCTTTCCGGCAACGGCCGCGGATTTGGCGGCGGAGGCAGCATGAACATGGATGATATCTTCAGCCAGTTCGGGGATATCTTCGGGGATGACCTCTTCGGCAGCTTCTTCGGCGGTGGTCGCAGAGGCGGGGGCGGCGGCCGCGCCCGCGGCGTAAGAGGCAGCAACCTGCGCGTAAAGATCAAGCTCAACTACGAAGAGATTGCCAAAGGCGTCTCCAAGAATATAAAGGTGAAGAAATACGTCGGCTGCACAACCTGCAGCGGTTCCGGCGCCAAAGACAAGAACAGCGTCCAGACCTGCTCCACCTGCGGAGGCAGCGGCCAGGTACGCAGGGTCAGCAACACCTTCCTCGGCCAGATGCAAACCGTCACCACCTGTCCCACCTGCAACGGCGAAGGCTCCATCGTCACCGCAAAATGCCCCGCCTGTAAAGGCGAAGGCCGCGTTTACGGTGAAGAGACGGTCAGCATCGATATCCCCGCAGGCGTACAGGAAGGCATGCAGCTCAGCGTCAGCGGCAGGGGCAATGCCGGCGAAAGAGGCGGCCCCCCCGGCGACCTGATCATCCTCATCGAAGAAGAACAACACCCGGAACTGCACCGCGATGGCCTTAACGTGGCCTACGAGCTGCACCTCTCCTTCCCCGATGCCACATTTGGCATCCAGGCGGAAGTCCCAACCATCGACGGAAAAGCAAAGATCAAGATCCCACCCGGCACCCAAAGCGGTAAAATATTCCGCCTCAAAGGCAAAGGATTTCCGGGCGTCAACTCATATGAACGAGGAGACCAGCTCATCCACGTCAACGTCTGGACCCCCCAACACCTGACGCCGGAAGAAAAGGCCATCCTCGAAAAGCTCGGCGATAGTCCGAATTTCCAGCCGAAACCGGATAAGAACGAACGAAGCTTCTTCGATAAAGTGAGAGAAATGTTCAGCTAGCCCGACAGCCGCCGAAAAAGATCGCCACGAAGATCAATCTTCATCTTTCTTGTGATGCTTATAATGCCCGTATATCTTACGGGCTTTTTCCATTAAGGTGATGAACTCCTGCTGCATGCCGTCCCCCGGATCGCTCGACTGCTCGGCCATCTCGATAGCATCCTTCCAGTCGGCCTGGCGGATGAAACGGGACCGCTTGAGCAACCCGCCAAACAAGGCGATCGAAGAGGCAAACCGGTAGCAGGGCTGCAGATCCTTGAACGGAACAGACTGATTTGCACAAACGAACGTGCTGGCCCGCGGCAACGGGTCCCTCGGCAGCCGGTAATTCAGCTGCACCTGAGCCAGGAAGCCGGCGTCTCTCACAACAGCACTGTCCGGATTGGCAGGGATAAGCTCGAACAGCGCCAACAGGGAATGTCCGCTCCCCACCTCTCCACCTTGTAGCTCGCTGAGGGTATCCGATAACACCTTTTCCTTATTGTCGAACCCGATAAGCCGGTAGTCCCGCACCAGCGTAGGATTGAACTCGATGTTCAAATGAGCATCGTCTGCCACCGCATAAACGGTCTGTGTAAACTCCCGCACCAACACCTTCTCCGCCTCCCGTTCGTCGTCCAGGTAAGCAAAATTCCCATTCCCCTTCTTTGCCAGCGCCTCGAGCTTGGAATCCTTGTAATTCCCCATCCCAACCCCCAGACAGGTAAGGTAAACGCCCCAATCCCGATACTGCGAGACGAGCTTCTCCAGCTCCTCCTCCGACGTCTCCCCCTCATTGAAATCTCCGTCCGTAGCCAGGATCACCCGGTTATTTCCCCCCTTGATCAGCTGGCTCTTTGCCACCCGGTAAGCCGCTCGGATACCCGCCTCGCCGGGGGTCGCGCCACCCGGCGCCAGGTCCTCGATAGCCTCCAGGATCTTCTTTTTTTCAGCTCCTGAAGTAGGGCCCATCGAAACGGCCACCGACCCGCCATAGGTCACGATCGACAGGGTGTCGATGTCTCGTAAATTATTGACTAACAAACGAAAAGCAGACTTTAAAAGCGGGAGTTTGTTCGGCAGGTCCATCGACCCCGAAATATCGATCAGCAACACAAGATTGGCCGGGGGAATGCGGGTGGGATCGATCTTCCTGGCGCTTACCTGCAGGAAAAGAAGCCGGTTCGCCGGATTCCAGGGACAATCCGAAAGTCTCGACCGGAAAGCAAAACAACTATCCTTCGGCGGATCGGTGTACCCGAAATTGAAGTAATTGAGCATCTCCTCGATCCGGACCGCATCCGGCGGGATCGTGCTGTTCATGTTGAGGAACCGCCGCACATTGCTGTACGAGGCCTTGTCGATTGTCACGGCAAAACCTGTCTCAGGGTATTTCCGGGCCGGGATGAAGTCGTTCTCTATCAAACTACTATAGGTCTCTGCAGCAACGGTCCAACTCTTCCGGTCCCAGGACCTCAGATCCTTGGTCAACGACAGCAGGCTCTTCTTCGGGGCTGCCGATGGCAACGCCCTCCCAGCCTGCCGCAAATGTAGATTTTGATATTTGGTGGCATCGACAGCCACCACAAGTGTCTGAAATCCCTCCGCCGTCAGGGTCAGTGTATCGACTACCCCCGGGATAGGTATCCCAAACGCCCCCGTACTCCCAGAATGATAAAGATATCCGCTAGAGTGCAGTCGGATATTGACATCTGGCAAGGGGCCGTTGTTCTCATCCTTTACCTCGCCCCGCAAGTAGTACTGGGCATTCACGGAACCAAGCAAAAGAGAACTCAAAAGCGCTAGGATGGCCGGTTTCAATGGGATATTCAAAAAAATGCATTCCTCCTACTCTACCAACTGATAAATCGACGGAATATTGCGTCCGAGACCATCATAATCAAGACCATAGCCAAGCAGGAACTTATTCGGCACCGAAAAGCCGAGATAATCCACGGTGATGGGGTATACAGTGGCTTCCGGCTTGTGCAACAGCGCCGCGATCTTCAGGGACGCCGGCTGCTGGTGTTCCAGCTGCGGCAGGAACTCGCTGAGGGTCTTCCCCGTATCTACAATGTCCTCCAGGATCACCACATGCCGACCATGCAAATCCGTGTCGAGACCGATCGCCGTGATCACCTGCCCTGACGACTTGGTCCCCTTGTACGACGCCAGCTTGATAAAGCTGATCTCCGCCTCGATCGTGATCTTCTTGAACAGATCGGAAGCAAACATGAACGCCCCATTCAGTATGGCGATGAACAACGGCCGCTTATCCGCATAATCCCTGTTCATCCCATCGGCAATCGCCTGGATCTTCTCATCGATCAACTCCTTTTCCAAGTAAGGACCAAACTCCTTGTCATGAACCCGTATAATGGACATATAGGTGAAAATAATTTTATCGTTTGCTCAAAAGAACCCGTTGCCCGGGCGACAGTTTCGAATCGGGCCCCAACTGGTTGAACTCCATCAACTCCTCCATCCGGATCCCCTCCGCCTGGCTGATATCATACACGGTTTCGCCCTCACGCACCACATGGAACTCGAGCGACCCGGTCTTCCGCTTCCGCTGCAAAAAGATCAGCTGACCCTTCACCAATACGTCCTGCTCCTTCAGTTCATTGAACTCCATCAGCTTCGGCAACGAAATATCGTATTGATTGGCGATCGCCAGCAGGGACGTGCCCGCCTGCGCATAGATGACCCTTGTCCGGTTGATCGAGAATTCCCCCTCGGGGTAAGCCACATCCGGCGCACCGCTCACCCCACCGGCGCCTGCCGCCGGATCACGTTTGGTCAGGCCCGCCCCGGAGTCGGAACCAACCCCCACACCGTTAGCCGCCCCACTCCCAGCCACATCCGACGTCACCGGCGTCACCACAGAACTTCGGCCGGGCGTCGTCCCTCGCCCGTCCTCGTTCGGAACCTTCGTGACCTCGGTTCCCCCCGGCATCGTCAGCACGACTTCATCCGAAGGCCTCATCTTACCCATCGCGATCAGCGTATATTGCTGCAGGTTATAATCTTTGATCAGCTTGATCAATATCTGCGAGTACTTGATATTCGTCGCATAGCCCGCCTTCCTCAATCCGTACGCCCACCCCTCATAATCGGTCGGCGGCAGCTGAAAAAGAAAAGCGTACCGCGTGCTTCGGCGCAGAAAATCGGAATGGTCCCGGTAAGAATCAGCCGCCGTCGCATAGCTCCGAAAACATTCCTGCCGGGCGTCATCATCATGATACACCACCTGGCCCTTCCAATCGTCCTTGCACTTGATTCCGAAATGATTGTTCGACGCCTTAACCAGGTCGCTCGTCCCGGCCATAGTCTCATGCAGCCCCTGCGCCAGGGTGATCGAAGCCGGGATTCCCGACCGCTGCTCCTCGGCAATTGCCAGCGACTTATAGGTGTTGACATAGACAACCCCGGCGACACTCATCTGGGCCGGCGCCCACTTTACCGCGATCAACAAAAATCCCACCGTTACAATTCTCTTTATTGGCATCAAAAACTATTTCTTCCGGATTAAAAACAACCCATCCCTCACCGTAAGCATCACCTTTTCCACCCGGTCATCGGCCGCCACCCGGTCATTAAAAGCCTGGATGGCGATCGCGCTCTTCCCCGTGACCGACTCCTCCAGCACCTGTCCATGAAAAAGCACGTTATCGGCGATGATCATCCCCCCGCTTTTCACCCGAGGCAGGATCATTTCATAATAATCGATATACCCCGGCTTATCGGCATCTATAAAAACGAGATCCCAATCCTCTTGAAGGGTTGGGATGATGGCTAACGCATTTCCACGGTGCAATATTATCCGGTCGCCCCCCTCCGATCGCCGGAAATAGCCCGCCGCCCGGTCCGCATCGGCATCCCGAAGCTCGATCGTATGTAGCCGCCCGTCCCCGGAAAGCCCCGCGGCAAGGCAAAGGGCACTATAACCCATAAAGGTACCTACCTCCAATACCCGCCGCGGACAAAGCATCCGGCTGATCATCTCCAGCAGCTTGCCCTGCAGGGGTCCGCTGAGCATATGCGCCTCAGGGTGATTTACCGCCGTATATGCCGCGATCTCCTCCAGCAAAGGATCAAGCCGCGAAGAATAACGCTCCGCATAGGTCTGCGCCAATTGGTTGACAAGTTCCATAGTGACAAAGATACGGCTTCCGGCTTCTCGGATTCTACCCCTTATCCGACAATGCCCACAACCCTAAAAAAGTGATAATACCGTTGATGACCAGTAATTCCAGGCCAATCTGGAATCCCCCGAACCACTTTCCGGAATACTGGCTGATGAAATAGCAGCACACCGGCGCCAGCAGGCACAATGCCGTAACTATCCCCGTATTCGGCAGGACACGCTTCGTAAAGATGCCAAAGGCAAAAAGTCCCAGCAGCGGTCCATACGTGTACCCCGCCAGCTCGAGGACGGTGTTGACGATGGATTTATTATCCACCCATTTGAATACAAGGATACAAAGCAGGAAAAGCAAGGCAAAGCTGATATGCACGGTCATCCGGACCCGCTTTTTCCGCTCCTCGCTCATATCGGCCCGATCTTTCAACCCCAGCAGATCGATGCAAAAGGACGAGGTCAGCGCCGTAAGCGCACCATCCGCACTGGGGAACAACGCCGAGATAAGCCCGATGATAAATATGATCGACACGGCGGAAGGAAGATAGTGCAGCGCCAGCGTGGGAAACAGATCATCCCCGATGACATTCCGCCCGTCCAAGAGGAAGGCATGCCCCCGGTAAACAGCCCCCTGCTTCAACGAGTACAGGTACAGCAGTCCGCCCAGCAACAGGAAAAGGAAGCTCACCAGCACCATGATGAAGCTGAAGGTCATGACATTCTTCTTCGAATCCCGGACATTCTTGACGCTGATGTTCTTCTGCATCATCTCCTGGTCCAGCCCCGTCATCGCGATCGCAATGAACATCCCGCCAAGCACCTGCTTGCCCCAGAACCCCCTGCTGTTGACATCGCCGTTAAAGACATGCGTGAACCCCTGAGCCCCCAGCTCCTGCATGGCCCCGCCCAGCGAAAGATGAAGATGCTGGAGGATATACACCGTACAGACACAAAGCCCGAGCAGCATAAAAGTGGTCTGTAGAGTATCCGTATAGACGATGGTCTTTACCCCGCCCTCGAAAGTATAAAGCAGGATCATCAGCAGGATGACCAGACTGGTCAGCCCAAACGGCACGCCAAGATCCTTCAGGATAAAGATATGCAGGACGTTGATGACAAGGTAAAGCCTCGCTGTGGCTCCCACCGTACGGGAAATAATGAAGAATAAGGCCCCCGTCCGGTACGCAATAGAACCAAACCGGGTATGCAGATAATTGTAAATGGAGGTCAAATGCAGCCGGTAATACAGCGGCAACAAAACAAACGCAATCACCAGGTACCCAAACCAATACCCGATGATCACCTGGAAATAGCCGAATGCCTTGTGCACATCCCCCGACCAGTCCCCCACCGTACCCGGGACACTGACAAACGTTACTCCCGAAAGGCTGGTCCCGATCATCCCAAAAGCCACCAGCATCCAGTTGGAATTGCGGTTGCCGATAAAGAACGATTCATTGTTGGAATGACGCGAAGTGCGCCAGGCCACCACCAACAACAACAGGAAGTACCCGATGACAAAGGCAAAAAGCAAAAAGGACGACATTCGCCAAATGTAACAAAATTTCTACCTCCGGTGCACGAAGACGTCAAAACCAGCCCGGATCACGGGCAGCGGATGACCGTAGATATCATTATAAGGAGAATTCTTATTCGAGATGGCATCGAACATCAGCGCAATATAGAACCCGCTCTCACCAACCACCCGCCGGCCATAGCCAACCCCAAGCAACAAGCTCGGCGCATTCGCATTGAAGTTGGCCGTTGCTCCACTGGTCTCATCCTTTTCCCGGATGGTGGTCCAGTTGAACTCCGGTTGCGCGGTCAGGAAAAGAAAAGGCAGAACATAAGCCCGGCCGAATACTCCGCCGCCATAGGTAAATTGCTTGCTGCTGACATCCGGGTTGTAGATAAAATTCGGATCGGCCCGGATCGAACTATAGTTGAAGTTCACAACCGCACCCACATCCAGCCAGCGGTTTAACGAGAACCCGACCTCCGGGTTAACCCCGATATCGAAATTATAAGAACCAAAGCCGAGCCCAAGGCTCCCCCCAAGAAAAAGCGTCTCCTTCGAAAATCCGGACGCAGGGGCTTCATCGGAATACGTATACGTACGGTTGGGCATATGATCCTGCGCCATTCCAGCCAGGCATACCAGCAAAAATGAAAATGCGAATACAACCTTTCTTGTCATTGTGTAAATATAGTACTTAGGGTTTGAATGTCGGACAAAGAGACTGCCGCTTATCTCCGTTATATTGACTGTAAAAGCCCTGATTTAGCAGCGCAAACTCAAACGCGCCATGCCCGCCATCATAGTGGCTTAGGGACGATGTGGTCACATCATATGTGAACATTAGCCTGATATTCTTGTACACAAAACCGATCATCGGGATGATCGCATCCCCCGGCCGCATATACACCCCGCCGATCAACTGCTGATCCCCCTCATCCTGCAGATTGAACTGCGCATTCAACCCGACAACCATCTCCATCGCACCCGCCATCTGCGTATAATATCCCATCGGGTTCACGATCACCTGGTCATTCACCTTTACGCTGGCGTTGACAAAACCCGTGTACCGCGGCTTGATCTTGCTGTCAAAACCCGCAGGGTCCGTATTGAAAAAAGACTCCCTCGGCCGGTTGATATGCTGCACCGAGAAACCCCCGTTCAGATACATCTTGTTCGTGGGAAAATACGCATAATTCATCCCCAGCTGCAGATCCAAATAATTGTCCGCCGGGTGATCGATGATGACACTGGTCGGTAAGGTATTGTCGAAGAATTTTCCGTCAAACTGATCGGGGAATTTCAAATTGGAAGTGTTGATCCGTTTGTTCACCCACCCTGCATTGGCCCCAAACGTAAGCAGACTGGCAAAACCCAGCATCTGGTGGTAGGCCACCGACCCATACACCGAAGTGGAGGTCAGCGTGCTCGCCCCGGCGTCATCCCGCAGGACAACCCCGCCAAGCCCCATCCAGCCGTTCTCGATCCTGTTCCGGAACACTTGCGCATCCCCCCAGATACTCATCGTCCGGTATGGCGCCGACATGATCGCCGACCATTGATCCCGGTAATTGGCCCCCAGCCGGTAGTCGGCATCGGGAATGAACCCGGTATTGGCAGGATTGGTGATCAGGGGAGCATTGAACCATTGGGAGAAATGCAAATCCTGGCCGGCAGCACTCAGCACTCCCAGAATCATACCGCAGCATAGCGCCAGTATTATTTTCGATCCCCTCATTTTTTCTATTAACGTAGGTTACGCGATTTTGGTTGTCATCGAACCAAAGTTATGTCTCCTTTCTTACTTACATGCTTTCCGTCTGAGAATTGAGCCTCAAGGGTATAGGCGTACACATCCATCGGTTGTAAGACGCCCAGGTAGGTCCCGTCCCACCCCACATTCGGGTTGTCGGATTCGAAGACCATTTTCCCCCATCGGTTATATATTCTAAAATCCATATGTAATATCCCAAAACCCATCACCTTCAGGATCGCATTCTGCCCGAACCGGCCCGGCGTAAAAGCATTCGGGACATCCAGCAACGGGTTGATCAACGACGCCACCGTATGGCAAACCGTATCTGTACACCCATACTCGTTGGTGGTGACCAGGCAAACCGGGAAACTATCGGTAGCAATATACAAATGCTGGACCGTATCCGGCGTATTCTTGACCACCGTGTCCCCATCCCCGAAATTCCAGAGGAAACTTACGCCACCCTGCGAGGCGTTCGTAAAGACGATCGGCACATTCGCCACCGGCGGCACAGGGGCGAACGTAAAGGCCGATTTCGGCTTCGAATACACATTGATCGTAAAGCTCGTATCCGACACCCGGTTACAGGTGTTGGGGTCCTCCTCATGAAGCGTGATGAGATAGGTCCCCGGGCTCTGGTACAGGTGCGTCGGATTAACCTCGCTCGAGGTATTCGCCGCCCCACTTGCCGGATCACCGAAAGTCCACGTAAACAAGGTTCCCCCCAGAGAGGTATTGTCGAACGAAGCCGTATACGGCGCACAACCCGTCGATGGGGTCACGAACTGGGCCTTGGCGACGGGTGAAACACGCAGCATTTTCGTCAACGTATCCGGGTAGTTACAATAATTCGTATCACCCAGGATCAGACTCACGAAATACGTCCCGGGACTCTTATAGCTGTAGTTCACAGTGCCGAATCCCGTAGTCAGCGGCGGCGACCCGTCCCCAAAATCCCAAACAAAGGATTGCAGCCCGAAAGGCTTATTCGCAGGCGCCTGGCTTTGATTGGTGAAAGTATATTCCAAAAGGTTACAATCTACTCCCAACGCTTTCGCAATATCGAAATCCACAGCTGCCCTGTCGGTCCGCGCAATGACATGCCGGTACACGGTATCGGCGACGTTACAACTGTTGGAATCGATCGCGACCATCATCACCCGGTAGATTCCCGGAATGGTATAGGTATGCTCCACCGCATAGCTGATGGTCGCCGTATCCGGACTCCCATCCCCAAAATTGAAGATGTACTGCTTCGCATTGCGGATCGTATCCTGCAGATAGGTATCCATCGGGATACAACCCGCCGTATCGTTCCTCCGCCCATTGACCGACACCTGCAGCCCCGCCGCCACCCCCGCAAAGTTGAACGCGATCTTTATGGCTGCCATATTACAACCGACACTCGCTCCGTTCACCGGCGACCAGACGCCTGGCGTCGTCGGATAACGCCCGGTTGCACCCGGACCGCTGCAGTTCGCACAGATACCCTGGTAGATCACCCCGTTCTGGTCATACCGGCTCGTTCCCCCATCCACATGCTCACTGATACTGGTGGAGTTGTCGTTCTCGCCAAAAAAGGTTCCGTACAAAAGACTGTCGGCATTCTTCTTCAGGACAATGAAATAAAAATCCCGGTTATCGCTAAGTCGCTTATACGCATCCGGGGTAGTCGGCAATCCCGCCGTACCGGCCAACCCATAGGGATCGGTCCCGGAGCCAAGGATCCACCCGCCCCAGCCGCTGACATAAATATTTTCGCACCGGTCGATCAAAAACGCCACCGGTGAGATATTCGGCAATCCCCGGGCAGCCCCCGAAGGAGTGCCAAACGTGGTGGAATAGACATAACCGGAAAGATCGGGCTTCAGCTTCGAAACAAATTGCCGCCCACCGCCGACAGAATACAGAACGTTCACCACAGTCCAGGTGCCGTTTGTAGTTCCCATAACATACGGGAACCCCTTCTTGTCGAATTGCAACCCGTAAATGGCATCCCCATAGGTCGTTCCAAGATAGGTGCTCCTGATCAGCCGGGATCCATCCGCCGTTATCTGCGAGATGAATCCGTCCGAACTGCCGCCGGCATATGCGGGTTGGATCACCCCGCCACCCACGCCCGGAAGATCCTGGCTCGTCGTAGCTCCGGCCACAAAGATGTCACCTGTTAAGGGGTTGGCTTTGAGCACGAACGCCGCATCGCGCCGCGATCCCCCCAAAAAGCTCGACCAGATGATCCGGTTACAGGTTGGATCGAGCTTGATCACGACACCATCCTGCGCGCCGCTGAAGGTCGGCTGAAAAACAGATCCCACGATCGGGAAGTCGGGACTCTGCGACGACCCGGCGACAAGGATGTTGCCCTGCCCGTCCACGATAACCTCGCTCCGGGAATCATCCCCATAGTTGCGGATCAACGAATCAGCCCGCTCATTGGGCGGCGATTGCGCCGCCTGGTCCTCCATATTCACACAATCACTCTTGGTGCCACCGATCCGAATACTCCCGGTAAGCCCATTCCCCCTCGGGTTGATCCTCGTGACGAACATATCCGCCCCTCCCCCGGGACCCGCCGCCGACTTAAAGGGAAAATCCACGGAATAAGTTCTCCCCAACACGACAAGATTACCCTGCCCATCACAAAAAAGACTATGCGGCGTTTCATTCGCCCCGCCGCCAAGGTAAGTTGCATAGACCTTGCTGGTGCCGCTCGTATTGAGCTTCAGGATACCCACGTCAAAACTCCCGCCGCCCCACCCCGGCTGCAGCGCCCCCGTCGTAAAAGGAAAAGCCGAACCGAAAACGATCCCCCCAAGGAAGAAGCTGCCGTCCTGCCCCGGTGTCGCTGTAAAACCCCAATTGCTCACCTTGCTGCCCGAGAACGAACAAAAGACCACTGTCGGGTCGATGATCAGCGTCGCATTCGGATCGTGATCCGGCAGATCGAAGCTCACCGTATTGCCATCCCGGATGACATACCGGCAACGGATATCCGTTCGCCCCGCCTCATTGTAGAGATAAGAATAAGGGGCAAGCTGGGTCACAGCCCCGACCGACGTACCCACCACCAGCTGGCTCTTCTTGATGCTCAGCCGGTCTGCCCCTTCGTATTTCATGCGTATCCGCCGGTAATCACCGCCCGGATGAACGATAATGTCATATTTTAGCTGCCCCTCATTGGTATAATACCGGACATCGATATTCGGATAGAGGTTCTTGTAGGTCACACCCTGGAAGACCCGGCAGTCTCCCGCCCACTTCGAAGGATCATTTCCGATAAAATAGTTGTTGTAGCCCGGCAGTATCTTATCCGGAACGATCGTAACGGCATCGCTGGCTTCCACAAAGCTCACCCGGTAAGCATGTGCGCGCACATTCATCATGGAATTGCTGTGACCGGCTTCCGCACCAGCGCCCACAGCCCCGGCGGCCCCCGCACTCATCACCTTGGGCCCCGCCCCATGGAACGCTCCGTCACCGGACACCATACCATGATGCTCGTGGTTGATCCGGATCAGGTCGTCGGAATTGTACAACAACGCCGAAAAACCCGTCTTCTCGAGGAAAAGTGCGCCATTCGACAGCTCGCCCTTGAATCGCACCCGCGGATCCCATTGCCCCTTGTTCTCTACGAACTCTATGTTGGACGAGCCCGGTTGGGAATATCCCTTTAAAGCGGTCCCAATCAGTAGGATAACAATATATAATACTCGCCTTTGCAAATAGCGCATTTTTACAAATTACAAAAATTGTCCGGTTTACCGAATCAACGTAATATCCCCTTTCTTCGTCGCATGTGACCCATCGGAAAACTCCGCTTCCAGCGTATAGGCATACACATCCATAGGCTGCGGCGTTCCATGATACGTCCCGTCCCAGCCAACATAAGGATTCACGCTCTCAAACACCAGCTGCCCCCATCGGTTATAGATCCGCCACGTCATATGCGTAATGCCGAACCCGACCACCTTGACCACCGCATTGACCCCAAACCGGCCCGGCGTGAACGCATTGGGAACGTCCAGCAACGGATTGATCACGGCCGGCACCGGGTGACAAGCCGTATCCGTACAGCCCGACTCATTGGTCACCACCTCACACACCTGGAAGGTATCCGTGCGGATATAAACGTGCACCACCGTATCCGGCGTGGTCTTCGTCTCCGAAGTGCCGTCACCGAAGAACCACTCATATTTGACCCCAGCTGACGACGCATCCGTAAACACTGTCGGGGTATTCGCCGGCTGCGGTGGCTCCGGTGTATACGAAAAGTCCACCTTCGGCTTCCCCTGCACCGTTATCGTAAAGGAATACATGCTGATGATATTACAGGTGGCGGAATCTATCGCCGTCAGCTTGACCGTATAGGTCCCGATATTCGGATACAGATGCGTAGGCGAATAATCCACGCTGTCGATCCCGCTACCGTCCCCGAAATCCCAATAGAATTTCTGTCCGCCAATAGAGGTGTTGGTAAACAGGGCATTGTACGGCGCACAGCCGAACTGAGGCGTCGTGAACCGCGCCGTATCGTTCATCGTAACATACAACAGCTTGGTCGTATCCATCGGCGAATTACAGAAGGACGTGTCCACCAGCGACAACGTCACCTTATAAGGACCCGGCGCAGGATAAGTAACGGTCGGCTTGCTCGCCAGATTCTGCCCCGTCAGCGGCGCCCCAACCCCGAACGACCAGGTAAAGGCAGTGTCGCTGAATCCCACCGGCGAACCCGCCGTGAAGGTCGAAAGATTCGTAAAGACGTATTGGAAGGACTCACAGGGGCCCACCTTGTCATATCGAAAATCCACAGCCGCCGGAAAGTTCTTCACAACAACGTAACGAACCGCCGTGTCGGCAACATTACAGCTGTTGCTGTCAATGGCGATCATCGTCACCTTGTACACGCCGACATTGGAATAAAGATGATCAAAACTGTATTGCGTCGTGTTATTGATCACGGTCCCGTCGCCGAAATCCCAGATATACGATTTGGCATTCCGGATCGTATCCGAAAAGGTCGCCGTCAGCGGCACACACCCGACACTGTCGCCCCGGCCATGCGTCACCACCTTCAACCCCGCAGCCACCCCCGCGAAATTAAAGGCGATCTTCACAGCCGCTTCGTTACAGCCAAGCGAACCGGCTCCATTAGTGGACGCCCACGCACCCGGCGTTGTGGGAAAGGTAGCACCAAGATAACAGTTGGCGCAAACCGCCTCGTAGATCACTCCCTGCTGGTCGAACCGGCTCGTTCCCCCATCCACATGGTCCCCATAATTTCCGAACTGCTGCCCGAAATAGCTGCCGTAAAGCTGGCTGGCGGCATTCTTCTGTAGTACGAAGAAATAAAAATCCTTCCCATCGGTATTGCTCTTGAGGGCGCCTGCGGTCACAGGAAGATTCCACGTACCGCTGTTGGCGTAGTGTTCCGTGCTGTCCGGCCCACCACCCCACCCGGATACATATACGTTTTGACAACGGTCGACAAGAAAGGCTGTCGGCGAAATGCTGGGGTGGCCCGTATTCCCGGGACCGAAATTGGCGCTGTATACGATTCCATTGAGATCCGGCTGCAGTTTGGTAATGAACTGCTTCCCATTGGACTGATTGGGATTACTTTGGTTAAAGGGCGAATTGATCACCGGAACAACCCCGTCGGTCGTCCCCACGATGTAAGGGAAACCGTACTTGTCGAAATCCATCCCATAGATCATATCATTGGCCGTAGTACCGAAATAAGAGGATTTGATGAGCGTACTCCCGTCATTGCTGACCACCGCTATAAATCCATCGATACCGCCAATCGCACCGGAGTGCAGCACCGTCGCATTGCCGGTGCCATTGAAGTCCGCGCTGCTCGTTCCCCCGCCGACCCAGATCGTGTTGTCCGTCGGGTTCAGCGCCAGAACAAAAGCGGCGTCGGTTCCCTTTCCGCCAAGATAACTGCTGAACAGCACATTACTAAGATCGGGGCTCAGCTTCAGCACCACGCCATCCTGCCCGCCACCCGAAGTTTTTTGAAAGGCATTCGCAGTAGTGGGAAAATCGGTGGACTGCGTACACGCCGCGATATAGACGTTTCCCCCAGGATCGAGGACGACCTCGCTTCTGCCATCGTCTCCATAGTTCAGCCGCAAGCCCGACGCACCTTCAGGATACGTCGGCGGTTGAATAAGATATTTCGGCGCAAAGTTCACCCCATCCCAGGCCGAGCCCCCGATCCGCTTACTGCCCAACAACCCGGTTCCGGTGGAATTGAACTTCACCACGAAAAGATCGAACGAGGCTGCATTTTGCCCATACACCGTAGAAGGCAGATTGGGTGGGAAATTGCCGGAACTGGTCCTCCCCGTCACTATCAGGTTGCCGCTGTTATCGACGATCATACTATGCGGCTGCTCGTCACCGGCGCCGCCCAGGTACGTGGCATAGACCCGCTTGGTGCCGCTCGGGTTCAACTTCATGATGGCGACATCATAATTGTATCCATCTCCCTCGCTGCCATCCCCACCCTGGAAGGTCGTCTGGAACGCACCCGGGCTCGCCAGGTAACCCGAACCATTCAGATTTCCCCGCCCCTGGTCTGTCTCGTCGAGCACGATCCCCCCCATATAAAAATTCCCGCCGCCATCATACGTTGCCGTATATCCCCAGTTGTCCGACTTGCTGCCCGTGAACGAGCAGAACACCTCCGTTGGATCGATCACAACCATTGCCCCCGGCGTATGATTCTTTATCTTGAACTGGATGCGGTTCCCCGGCAGCAGGGAATAGCTGCACGGCAGATCCGTCCTTCCGCTGTCGGTCAGCTGGTAGCTTCGCGGCTCGAGCTCCGTTACAGTCCCCACCGATGTCTGCACATAGACCCGGTTCTTTCGAATAGTCAGCTTATCCTGACCCTCGTATTTCAGGACGATCTTACCGGGATCGGCTCCGGGATGGACCACAATATCGTATTTGATCGTTCCCAGGTTCGTATAGTAATGGATATCGATGCCGTCATACATATTCCGGTACCAGATGCCCTGGTAAAGCCGGCATTGCGTTGCCCAGTTCTTTTGATCACCGATGAAATAATTGTTGTAGGAATCCACCGCCTTATCGCCCGCGATCTCCACTTTGTCGTTGGCATTCTCGAAGCTCACCCGGTAGGAATGACTGTGCAGCACAAAAGGATCGCCCGCCGATCCGGCACCACCGGCGCCCGGCTTGGAGGGATAATTCATCCCTGGCGTGGAGGTGGCCGTTTTTTTGCTCCCACCCCCCGCCATTCCCGAAGGAACAACCCCCGCCTCCGCATAGTCCCCATGCAGCAATAACCCGATCCGCTTCATATCATTGGTATCATGCAGCAGAACGGTAAATCCCTTTTGCTGCATGAATACATTACCCGTGCTGATCCCGGCATTGAATCGTATCGTGGGGTCCCATTGCCCCTTGTTCTCGATAAACTCAAGATTGGAATAGCCCCCGGATTGCGCAGTAAGCTCCAGAACCGACAGGAAGAGCAGCGTAAAAAAAAGGCTTATTCTTAGCATAGTTACGATATCTTGCTCCAGGCCGTTTTGCCGTGCTGCGATTGCAGGAAAGCCTTCAGCGCTCTACTCTCTTCCGTAGCCAGATCGGGGTCCTTGTCCAGCAGCTCTGTCGCCCGTTCTCGGGCCAGCTCGAGCCAATACCTATCCTGAACAATATTTGCCAGCTTAAAGTTCAGTAACCCACTCTGCCTGGTCCCCTCGATATCGCCTGGTCCCCGGATCTCGAGGTCCTTTTCCGCAATTTTGAAGCCATTGTTGGTCTCGGTAAGGATACTCATCCGCTCCCTGGCCTCCTTTCCCAATCGGGGACTCGTCATCAGGATACAAAAGCTCTTCTCCGACCCCCGGCCGACCCTGCCCCGCAATTGGTGCAGCTGCGATAACCCGAACTTCTCCGCACTTTCGATGACCATGACGGTCGCATTCGGCACATTCACGCCCACCTCGATTACCGTCGTGGCCACCATGATCTGCGTATCGCCGCTGAGGAAACGCTGCATATTCGTATCCCGTATCTCCTGCTTCTGTCTCCCATCGACCCGGCTGATCCAATATTTCGGTTCGGGGAACCAGGCTTTTATATTCTCATACCCCTTTTCCAGGTTCTCATAGTCCAGCTTCTCCGACTCCTCGATCAACGGAAAGATCACATAGGCCTGCCTGCCCTTCGCCACTTCATGACGGATGAAATCCATCACCTGCGGCCTCCTGTCTTCGAAACGATGAACAGTCTGAATTGGTTGCCTTCCGGGAGGCAATTCGTCCATTACGCTATAATCCAGATCGCCGTATGCGGTCATCGCCAGCGTACGCGGAATAGGCGTGGCGGTCATGACCAGCACATGCGGCGGGACCTCCGCCTTATTCCAGAGCCGGGCCCGCTGCGCCACCCCAAACCGGTGTTGTTCATCCACTATCGCCAGTCCCAGCCTTTGGAACTTCACCGCCTCCTCCAGCACCGCATGCGTCCCGATTAGGATATGCAGCCTGCCCTCCGCCGCCATGCCCAACACCTCCTTCCGGCTTTTCGATTTGCTCGACCCGGTCAACAACCGCACCTCCAGCGGCAGCTCCTTCAACAACTCCGAGATGCCGGCAAAATGCTGACGCGCCAGGATCTCCGTCGGCGCCATCAGACAGGCCTGAAACCCATTATCGATCGCCAGCAGCATCGCCAGCAACGCCACCATCGTCTTACCGCTGCCGACATCCCCTTGTAACAAACGATTCATCTGCCGCCCCGTCCCCGTATCCCGCCGGATCTCCTTCAACACCCTCTTCTGCGCCCCCGTGAGCTCGAAAGGCAGGTATTGGGTATAGAACCGGTTGAACATCTCCCCCACCTGCGAGAAAACAACCCCTTTCGAAAACCGGTGTCTTCTGGACTTGATCAACCCCAGCCGCACCTGTGCCAAAAACAACTCCTCGAACTTGAGGCGCTCAACAGCCCGTCGGAACAGCGCCGGCTGGGTCGGGAAATGGGCCTGCCGGTAGGCTTCGTACCTCGATAGCCACTTCCGCCGCTCCCCGGTCTCCTCGTCCGGATATTCCATCGCCCAATCTGGTAAATTTTCTGGCAAATCACTCTCTTTCAACATGTTAAGAAGGGTTTGGGTCAGTTTGCCCAATTGCCGGCCCCCAAGCCCCCGAACCTTTAATTTCTCCGTCGTCGGGTACACCGGCTCCAACCAGTCGGGCCTGCCCGCACCCTGACCCTGTAACACCTCGATCTCCGGGTGCGTCAGCTGCGGACTCCCCTGGAAAAAACTTACCCGGCCATACACAAGGAACTCTCCACCAACCTGCACCAACTTCTGGACACCATGGATACCTTGGAACCATACCAGCTCGAGCTTCCCGGATGCATCCCGTAACTCGGCCACCAGCCTCCGGCTTCGCCTGTCGCCCATCACCCCGATACTGATGATCTTGCCCGCCACCTGTATATATTCTGTAGCCGGTTCTATCTCGCGGATAAGGTTGATCTTCGTCCGGTCCACATGCCGGTAGGGAAAGTGCTCCAACAGATCCCGAAAGCTAAAAATACCCAGTTCCTTTTGCAGCAGCTCGGCCCGCAACGGCCCTACTCCTTTCAGGTATTCTATCGGGTTGGAAAGTATGGATGCCAAAGTTGAAATGAAACTAAAGATTTACACAAAAATAAGTTATAACTTTTGTCGTTTTGTTTGTATTTTACACGACAATATATCGTTTTGGCTTATCTGACTTTGTTGAGACCGAAAGATTGGGCAAAAAACCTTTTCTTATTCATTCCTCTCTTTTTCGCTGGTGATCTCCTCGATGCGGTCAAACTGACCCTCCTGTCGCTGGGATTTTTTGCCTTCTCATTCGTAGCCAGCAGCATCTATATCATCAACGACTACCGCGATCGCGAAGAGGATAAGAAACACCCCGTGAAATGCAAACGCCCGTTGGCGTCCGGCGAAGTATCTCCCAAAAAAGCACTGACGATCTGCACCATGCTGCTGCTGGCAGGAAGCTCCATCGCCTGGGCGCTGAACCGCGACTTTGCCATCGTCCTGGCAGCCTATTTCCTTCTGAATCTCGGATATTCTTTCGGCCTTAAGAACATCTCGATTCTCGATATATTCATCCTCGCTCTTGGTTTCGTCCTCCGCATCAAGTCAGGATCGATCATTTCCCAGGTGCCCCTTTCCGAATGGATCATTATCATGGTCCTCCTGCTTTCGATCTTCATGGCGATCGGTAAACGTAGGGATGACCTCATTCTCAAGATCAGATCCGGGTCCGATATGCGTAAATCCGTCAAATCTTACAATCTCGAATTTCTGAACACGATGCTGGCGATTGTCGCCGCCGTCATCATCGTCGCCTATCTCATGTACACCCTCTCCCCCGAGGTAATAACCCGGTTGCAAACATACAGGCTCTACTATACGACTATCTTTGTCATCGCCGGGCTCATGCGCTACCTGCAGATTATCTATGTCACCGCAGATGCGGGATCCCCCACCAATATCCTCTACAAAGACCGCTTCCTCCAGATAACCTTGTTGCTGTGGATCGTCAGTTTCGCAAGCATCCTCTATTTCAAAGACGCCCCATTCTTCAAGTAAATGACAAAGTTAACAACCGTCCTTCTCCTGGGTGCCGGCTCCGATATCGCCACCGCCCTGGCACGCAAATATGCATCGTTGGGTTATGGTCTGCAACTGGCCGCCCGCAACCCCGATAACCTCCGGCGACTGGCCTCCGACTTGCAGATCCGCTACGGCGCCAGGGCATCCCTCCACCCCTTCGACGCAACCCGGACCGACACCCACCAGGCATTCTGGACCTCCCTGGACCCCAAACCGGACATTACCTGCTGCATCTTTGGCTACCTGGGCGACCAAAAAATAGCCGAGGAGAACTGGGAAGAATGCGAAAAGATACTGATCACCAACTATGTTGCCGCCGTTTCCATCTTGAATTTGGCCGCGGCGCATTACGCCAACGGCCAATACGGCTGCATAACTGGCATCAGTTCCGTCGCGGGCGAACGGGGAAGAGCCGGGAACTATTTTTACGGCAGCGCCAAGGCGGGCTTTACCGCCTACTTATCGGGTCTCCGCAACCGCCTCTCCCATCTCCGGGTCCACGTACTCACCGTCAAACCTGGCTTCGTCTACACCCGCATGACCGAAGGAATGCGCCTGCCCGCACCGGTAACGGCCACCCCCGAAGAGGTCGCCAATGCCATCGTCAAAGCTGTCAACAAAAAAAAGAACGTCATCTATGTGAGATGGGTCTGGCGATGGATCATGCTGGTAATCAAATGTATTCCCGAAAACATATTTAAAAAGCTAAATTTGTGACACGGATCGCTTTTTTCGATTTTGACGGGACGATCACCAGCAAAGACACATTGCTGTCCTTCATCCGGTTCACCCACGGCCCCTTCAGGCTCGCACTGGGTTTTATACTCAACGCACCCTGGCTGCTGGCCATGCGATTGCACCTCGTCTCCAATCATCAGGCCAAACAGCGCATCCTCACCTTTTTCTATGCAAAACGATCGTTGGAATCTTTCGACAGCCAATGCAGGGAATTCAATCGCGATGTTCTTCCCGGCCTGGTCCGCCCAAAAGCCGCAAACGAATTGCTTCGCCTCCAAAACGCTGGCTTTAAAGTGGTCATCGTTTCCGCTTCTCCGGAGAATTGGATCATACCCTGGGCCACGGAAACCGGCGCAGATTGCATCGGCACGCAGTTGGAAACAACGGTTGACAATAAAGGTATCATCCGCCTCACCGGGAAGATATCCGGCGCAAACTGCCATGGCAAAGAAAAACCAAGACGCATCCGTCGGCAATACGACCTTTCCGGCGCAAATGAGATCTACGCCTATGGCGACTCTCGTGCCGACCTGCCCCTCCTCAGCATGGGCACCGTCCGTTTCTATAAACCTTTCCATTAAACGAAAGATTAAGCTCAACCAACCCGCATTTCATCTATGGACATCGTCATAGTCGGCCTTCAACCCTGGTACGTAGAAATCGGCAGCAATTGCAAAAGCATCGCTCTCGAATTCGCGAAAGAACACCGGGTTCTCTACATCAATATGCCGATCGACAGAAAGACAGCGGCCGGCAGATCCCCGGATCCCAAGATCCTCCACCACCTCGACCTGATCCGCAACCGCCGCGAACGCATCATCCCGATCGCTCCCAACCTCTGGAACTATTACCCCAAACATATCCTCGAATCGGCCAATTGGTTGCCAAGCACAAAACTGTTCAAACTCGCCTGCCTCATCAATGGTCACCGTTTCGCAGCAGATATCCGAGCTGCCACCCACACCCTCGGATTCAAAGACTATATACTCTTTAACGATAACGATATCTTCCGCTCCTTCTATCTAAAGGACCTGCTCCATCCAAAACTCTATATCTACTATAGCCGGGACAACCTGCTCGGAGTACCCTATTGGAAAAAACACGGTTCCACACTCGAACCCCTTCATATCGCAAAGGCCGACATCGGCGTCGCAAACTCCGTCTACCTTGCCAATATGCTCCGCAAATACAACCCCAACAGCCATTACATCGGGCAGGGCTGCAATCTGAAACTCTTCGATCCGGACAAAAACTATCCCCGGCCCGACGATATCAAGGACATCAGCGGCCCGATCATCGGCTATGTAGGAGCCATCGTCGACCTCCGGATCGACGGGAACATCATCGGACACATCGCAAGGACAAGACCCGACTGGAATATCATCATGGTCGGCCCCGAAGACACTACATTCGCCGAAGGCCCGCTCCATCATCTGCCCAACGTCCGCTTCCTCGGAAAAAAAGATATCCCGGCCCTGCCGGCTTATATCAGCCATTTCGACGTATGCATCAACCCCCAACGGATCAACGAGGTTACCATCGGTAACTATCCCCTGAAAGTGGATGAATATCTCGCTATGGGCAAACCCGTGGTGGCCACCCGGACCGAAACAATGTCGACCTTCGGCGACACCGTCTACCTTGCCGATACAGCCGAAGACTATCCACCCCTTATTGAAACAGCCCTCTCCGGCAACGCACCCGATCGCCGCTCACAACGCATCCGGCTCGCCAACACTCACACATGGGAAGCCAGCGTAAGGAACATTTATGCAGCCATCGAAAATAAACGACCCATATGAGTATAATTCAGAAAATCCAGTCCAACCCCCGCCGCAAAGCGCTTGCACTCCGCTTGCTCATACCACGCGGTCAGGCGAGACCGAGATGGTGGGTCCGGAACTTCCTTAACCCCTTCCTTCACCACCGCGGCAGGAATTCCGTGATCCGGCGCTCGGTCCGCCTCGATATCCTTCCCTTCCGCAAATTCTCGGTAGGCAACCTGACCATCGTCGAAGACTTTTCCTGCATCAACAACGGCATGGGCGATGTCACCATCGGCAACAACTGCACGATCGGACTGAGCAATACCCTCATCGGCCCCGTTTCCATCGGCAACGATGTCATCCTCGCGCAACATGTCGTCCTGTCCGGTCTTAACCACGGGTATGCAGATATCAACCTACCCGTTCACCTCCAGAAATGCGATACGGCTCCCATCATCGTGGAAGACGACTGCTGGATCGGCGCAAACGTCGTGATCACCGCCGGCGTCACCATCGGCAAGCACGCCGTAGTGGCAGGAGGAAGCGTAGTGACAAAAGACGTCCCCCCTTTCACCGTGGTCGGCGGCAATCCCGCAAGACCGCTTCGCCGCTTTAATCCGCAAACAGGGGAATGGGAAAAAGCATGAACATTATTTTACCTAGATTTGACCCCAAAACTGCCCGTAATCGAATATGCGCCCGATCTCCATTCCAGCCTCCATCCGGCAACACCTGCAATCCAACAGCGTTCTACTCGGCAACGTCCAAAACATCCGGGAACGCTTCAAGCGCCTGCAACAGGGAACCCCGGAAATCAGCGTGGTCATACCCGCATACAACGAAGAGGAGAACATCCTGCGGACCCTTTCGTCCCTAAGCTGCACAACCTCCCAACGGTCCCTCGAATTCATTGTCGTCGATAATAACTCCCGGGACGCAACCGCCTCGCTCGTAAAAGCCGTCGGGATAACCTGCATCCACGAACCCCGCCAGGGCATCGCAGCCGCCAGGAACACAGGATTGCGTGCCGCCCGCGGCAAACTCATCATCAACGCCGACGCCGATACCATCTACCCACCCGCCTGGATCGACGAAATGGTACGGCCACTGGAAAGATCCGCCACCGCCGTTTGCTATGGCCGATTCTCCTTCATCCCCGTCGGCAATACCAACCGTTTCGTATACTTCTTTTATGAATACGCCGCCGACATGCTTCGCTATTTCAATAAATTCTTCCGGGAAGAAGCGGTCAACGTCTACGGATTCAACTCCTCTTTCCGCCGCGACCAGGGCCTCGAGGTCGACGGCTTCGACCACCCGCCTCAGGCCAGCGAGGACGGCTGGCTCGCCCTCAAACTCCGCAACAAAGGATTCGGCAAACTGCACTACGTAACGAACATCCGGGCCCTCGTCTGGACGACCGATCGCCGCAACCAGATCGACGGAGGACTCTGGAAAGCCCTCGGGAAAAAAGCAAAACGCATCTTTCTCGGAAAAAGATAAAAAAGGCCGCCTGCTCTGCAGACGGCCTTGCTATGATCGACAACAAAACTACTATTTACTGCTTTACCAGCTTGGTCCTGATCACCGATCCATCCTTCAGGATCACGTGTATGAAGTAGACCCCGCCACTCAGCTTCGAAACATTCACCGGGATCGTCGTTGTACCCTCCTGCAAAGACATCGTCTGCCTGTCCGCCAATCCCCCGCCAAGACTGAAGATGGTCATCGTCGCAACCCCTTCGACACTGGTGTTGATCTGCACATTCGTAACATCATGCGCCGGGTTCGGGAATATGAAGATACCCTGGTCCCCGCCATGCCGCGTAACGCTCATAACCCGCACTTTGACAGTGGCACTCGCCGTATCCCCCTTATCATCCTGAACCGTCAGGCGGAACATATACAACCCACCCTGCAGCCCGGTCACAGAAGTGGCGACCTGGTCCGGATTGGCAATGTCTGACCCAACCGGCCCGCTCACCAGCGTCCAATTGTAAGCGGTTATGCTTGACCCCGAAGCCGAAGAAGCACTGCCGTCCAATACCGTCGAGCTCGCAGGCAGCACCAACGTCGTATCCTTACCCGCATCGGCCACCAGCGTCGTAGGTGTGACCGAACCGGAGGCATTCACCGTTATCGACATCTCATCCTGGGCAGTCGCCCCGCTGTTATCCGTTACCACCAGCACGAAGCTGTATTGGCCGGGCACAAGGCCGCTTACCGTCGGAGTCGCCGTATTCGAATTGGCGATCGTAACGCCACCCTTGCCGGATCCCTGGTACCAGTTGTAAGCGGCAATATTTCCATCAGCATCATATGACTTGGTTCCATCCAGCTTAGCCGTTGCTGTAGGCTGCGTGATCGTTTGGTCCGAACCCGCATTGGCTACCGGCGGCTGGTTCGGCGGCAAAGGAAGAACAGTCACCTTCACCGTTGCCGAATTGGCGCTCCCATTGTTATCGGTAGCTATCAATTGGAAAGTATAGGTCCCCGCCACAGTAAGATTCGAGACCGAAAGCTGGAGCGTATTCGCCCCGGTAAGTGTCGCCACCGCCGGCCCACCCACCTGCTTCCAGACAGTGGACACGATCGTCGCACCCCCGTTCGCCTGCGCGGTCCCAGTCAACTTCACCGAACTGGTCGGCAATTGCACCGACACATCGCTACCCGCACTCACAGTCGGCGGAACAACAGCGGCAGGATGAACCGTCACCGTCACCGTACTGTAGGAAGCCAGACCATGATTATCCGAAGCGCCAAGCTGGAACACATAAGTGCCCGCTGTAAGCCCGCTCACCAGCGTTGAAAGATGACCTGCCGCTGCAAACACAGCCGCATTCGGCCCGCTAACCTGCGTCCAGATAGAAGAAGCAATCGTCGCACCGCCATTCCCAGCGGCACTGCCACTCAGCGTTACCGAATTGACAGGCAACGTAATACTCTGCGCCGTGCCTGCACTCACCGTCGGAGCAACATCCGCGGCACTCACCACCACGGTTACCGTGGCCGTAGCCGTCAACCCGTGATTGTCCTTGACAGTCAGCTTGAACACATACGACCCCGCTACCGTCAACCCCGACGCCTGGGGATTGAGCCCCTGCGCCCCGGAAATAGTCGCCTGAACAGGCCCGCTTACCTGCGTCCAAACAGTGGACACAATCGTCCCACCGCCATTTCCCGTCGCAGTACCGCTCAGATCAACCGAACTGACCGGCAACTGGATATTCTGGCCCGAACCCGCATTCGCGGTCGGCGCAATATTGGCCGCATTCACAACCACATTCACATTGTCGCTGGCAGCAAGTCCATTGTTATCCTTGGCCGTAAGTTGGAACACGTAGGCCCCGGCCACCAAACCCGAAACAGTGGGAGCAAGCCCCGTACCACCGGTGATCACCGCAGTGCCGGGCCCGCTCACCTGCGTCCACACCGTCGAACTGATCGTAGCGCCCCCATTGCCGATAGCCGAACCGCTCAACGCCACCGAACTCGTCGGCAACTGGATCGTCACATCATTACCCGCGCTTGCCGTCGGCGGAACATTGGTGACAGCCCCGGCGTTGACAGTCACCGTGACCGTCGCCGTCCCCGTCATATTATTATTGTCGGTGGCCGAAAGCTGGAAGACATAACTACCCTGGACCAGCCCCGAAACCACCGTCTTCAGATTGACCGCGGACTGAATGGTAGCCGTATTCGGACCGCTAACCTGCGTCCAGGCCGTAGTGGCAATACTCCACCCGCTGCCAGCCGACGCCGTACCGGTCAGAATCACCGAACTCGTCGGCAAAGTGATCGTCTGAGCACTGCCCGCACTCACCGTCGGAGCAACGGACGCAGCCTTCACCGTCACCGTCACATTCGCACTGGCCGTCTGACCATTGTTATCCTTCGCAGTCAATTTAAAAGTATATACCCCCGCCACAAGTGACGAAACGGTCGTACTCAGAGCCGCAGGCGAGGCAATCGTAGCCGTCCCCGGGCCCCCCGTTTGGGTCCACGTAGTGGAAGCGATCGTCGCACCCCCATTTCCGGTCGCAGTCCCAGTCAGCGTCGCCGTACTTACCGGCAATGTGATCGTCTGCGCACTCCCGGCATCAACCGTCGGCGGCGCCACCGCGGCTTTCACCGTCACGCTGACCGAGGCCGTCGACGTCAAACCATTATTATCCTTCACCGTCAACTGGAACACATAAGTGCCCGCTACCAGCGATCCAACCGCCGTACTCAGACTCGAAGGAGACGAGATCGTGGCCGTACCGGGCCCGCTGGTCTGCGTCCACGTGGTCGATGCAATCGTCGCACCCCCATTGGCCGTGGCCGAACCCGTCAGCGTCGCCGAATTGGTCGGCAACGTGATCGTCTGCGCCCCACCCGCACTCGCCGTCGGCGGAACAGCAGCGGCATTCACCGTTATCGTAACCGTAGCCGACCCCGTAAGCCCCTTGTTATCCGTGGCCGTCAACTGGAATACATACGTACCCGCCACCAAGCCACTGGCCGCAGTAGTAAGGCTGCCGGCCGCAGCGATCGTAGCCGTATTCGGCCCGCTCACCTGCGTCCATTTCGTCGACGCAACCGAATTGCCGCTGCTCGCCGTCACCGTTCCCGTAAGGTTCACTGAACTGACCGGCAACGTAATCGTCTGCGCCGATCCCGCATTCACCGTCGGCGCCGTAGACACACCGCCTACCGTGATCGTCACCGTGGACGAATTCACTTTCCAATAATTGTCAGTAACAGTAAGCTTGAAAACATACGTCCCTGCGACCAATCCCGATAACTGCGCAGACAATCCCGAAGGGATCGTGATCAGGGCATTGCTGGGCCCCGAAACCTGGCTCCAGATCGTATACACAGGCACCGCCCCCGCATTGCCGGAAGCCGTACCTTGCAATGTCGTCGTAGAAGTGTTGATATTCTGGTCAGGCCCCGCCGATACATTCGGCACAGCCCCAACTAACATCTTGACCAGGCTACAACCCGCAACACCGGGATTCCCAAGACAAAACGGCGAAGGAGAAGGTATCGCTTTATTTGAAAAAGGATTGATGGCCGTAATATAAGGTACATCCCAACTGTTCGGATAATTACCTCCAAGGATCCCCGCAATCCCATCCGCCTCCACAACCCCATTCGCAATAACCCCACCCTTGTTCCGGCCCCAGGCATACAACTGCCCTTTGGCATCCTCGGCATAGGCATAGAAACAAAGTGCACTGCTCACCCAAACATCCGTAAAACTATGCAGCCCTGCTGCGATCTGTACCGGCTTCTGGACCATCAACTCTCCCATCCCCCAATCCCAGGCATATGCAGGGTTGTATGTCGCATAGTTGATCTCCTGCCCATTGCCGATCGCACCGGTCGCATTATCCCCCCAGGCCCAAAGCGTACTGTCCGTGAGGATCGCATAGGTCGCACTGTTATTCGTATAGATCTTGCTCACCTGGTGAGGCAGATTCAACTGACCGTCAAGCAACTGAGGGGAATAAGACTGGTTGCTGTTACCCGCGATACCACCCGTGCCGATCCCCAGATACGGATTGAAAAAACCCCATCCGTACAACTGACCGGTCGTCAACAGGGCATAATGCCACAAATAACCGCCGGCGATATCCTTCGCCGCGGCCGGTAACGCAATCTTATGAGGAGTATTATAATCCGGGTTAGACGTGCCCTGACCCAGATTGTACGGACTCTGATAAATACCCGAACCACCCCAGGTCCACACATTCCCACTCTGGTCAAGGGCAATCCCGATATAATCGAACTGGATCTTCTTGATCACCACACCGGCCGGAAAAGGCACCTGCACCGGGCTCGCATCATTACCCCCATACGTCCCGTCCCCACGCATGCCCGTGGTGGTGTTCCCCCACACCCAAACCGTTCCATCCGATTTCAACGCCGCGGTCGCCCAACCGGAAGTAGCGGCAGGCCCCCCGCCACACAACTGAATGACGTTGTTGAAGACATTCCCTTTGCTGTCAACCTTGATCTGCGTGGGATTGTCCACAGTCGCAGAAATAGTTCCTACACCACATTCCCCGTTGGGATTCGTTCCCCAACTCCAAACATTACCCCCACCATCGATAACCATCCAATGGTGAGCACCACAAACAACAGACTGAATGTTGGAAGGAATCCCCGGCACTAACGTGGGTACGCCCGAGGTGGTGGAATACGCTTGATGCGTCGCCGTGTTCAAGATAAGACAGTTGTACTCTCCAGGACCCACTTGGTACTTCGGTGTTTGTCCTACAACCGGGCACACAAAAAACGATACAACTGTTACTAGCAGGAGTAAACTTCTGGCTTTCATAGTCCTATTGGATTTTAGCAGTTAAAGATAAAGCCCGTAAGAGCCTTTGCTTTTAATAATATTCTTAGATACTGGTGCGGACAAGGCCGTGGAAATTTTCAAACACTTGCGAAAAACGTTACTCAGAAAACAACTTTCATACCAAATTGGCGAACGATCCATGAATAAATTACCTATTTTTTTTAACATCCGGACAATCCCCTGATCTTCCGCCATCTATGCTCAAACGCTAAAAAGGATGATAAATTCCTCAAAGAAATCCCGCCCCGGGAACAATTCCCGTCGCTAAGTGGAGATAAATATGAATTTTTGAATTTTTTATATATATATTTGCGGGCCTTTCCCGCATATCCTTCGACAGAGCCAAAGGATTAATCCCAATCAGACATGGTGAAGAAGTACCTCTCGTCCTACTGGATCCGCTCGGCATTTTATACAGTCCTGCAGCGTTTCTCCATTACCCTGTTCGGCCTCATCAACTTCATCGTCCTCATCCGAAGCCTGAGCAAGGCCCAAATGGGCTCCTGGGCGCTCTTCCTCGTCGTCACTTCCATCTTCGAAATAACAAAAAGCGGCCTGCTGAAAAATGCGCATATCCGCTACGTAAGCAGCAGCACCGACAAAGAAGATAAGGCCGCCATCGCCTCCTCATCGCTGCTCATCAACGCCTCCATTTCCGCCATCTTCATCACTCTCATCCTCGTCTTCTCCGATCACGTAAGCGTCTGGCTGCACACCGGCCAGGAACTGGCCACCATGCTGAAATGGTTCATCCCCGGACTCATCGCCATGGTATTCTACTCCCACCTGGAAGCGATTCAACAATCCCACCTGGATTTTAAGGGAGTATTCGCCGGCGGATTCGTCCGCCAAGTGCTCTTCTTTCTCATGATCGCCGGCCACATGGTGCTCCACAAACCCTATTCAGTCCGCCTGCTGGCGCTCTATCAGTCCATCGCAATCATCATCGGCACCATCATCATCTACCTGTACAGCCGCCCCTATATCCTCCACCGCTTCAACCCCAGCAAACGCTGGACAAAACAAATCTTCAACTACGGCGGCTATATCTTCAGCTCCGGTATCATCTCCAACCTCGTCACCAACCTCGATCAGGTAATGACCGCCCGGTTCATGCCCGACGCCAGTTCGGTCGCCTATT
Organism: Puia sp.; assembly: GCF_035546395.1. Lineage (GTDB taxonomy): Bacteria > Bacteroidota > Bacteroidia > Chitinophagales > Chitinophagaceae > Puia. The sequence goes on from NZ_DASZXR010000006.1 coordinate 319,484, forward strand.
ATAACGCCGCATCGAGGATCAACCAATTGATCGACATCCCTTCCTTCGCCGCAGCAGAAGTCATCTTCCCAAAAGTATCAATGGCCTCCACAGCCGAAGGCCCCGAAAAAGTAAGATACCTCTTCGAACGCATGGTAGCCGTCCTCCTCTGCTTCACAGCCCCAACCGCACTCCTGATCATTCTCTTCCCAAACCTGGTGATCCAGATCATCGCCGGATCCAAATACGCCGCAGCAGCCCCTATCCTCCGGCTTTATATGGTCACCGGGATCCTCCGCCCAATGCAACACCAGGCGGCCAACCTCCTGAACTCCATCGGCAAATCCGGCCTTTGCTTTTACCTCAATACCGGCTCACTACTGGTCAATTTACTTCTCAATTACATTTTTTTTTCATATATTGGGTTCTACGGAGCAGCCCTGGGTACCCTCGCCACCTTCATTTTAGGGGCTTTTGTGTGGTACAAAGTGATGAACAGGGAGATTGGCATGAAATTATCTACAATAGGAACATATATGATAGTTCAATACAAAACTATCTTTACTAACGTGCTTGGCCTTATCTCACAAAAAAAAGCTTCTTAGTATGAGAATCGCCCACCTGATCTTAACTCATAAGAAAGACCCGGCACAGCTCGAACGCCTGATCGACGCCCTCAGGCACCCCTCATGCGACATCTTCATCCATCTGGACAGGAAAACACCCATCGATGGCTTCCTCCACCTTGCCCAAAAACCCAATATCGTCTTCATCAAACGCCGCATCCCCGTCTACTGGGCCGGCTATGGCACCGTCCAGGCCACCCTCAACGGCTTTGTCGAGATCCTAAAAAAAGATCGCTACGACTACGTAAACGTCATCTCCGGTCAGGACTTCCCCATCCAAAGCCAGGAACAATTCCTCACCTTCCTTAGAAAAAAGAACTCCGCCGAATTCATCACCTGCGAATCCATAGAGGACAAATGGAAAGCCGCAGCCCCCCGGGTCATGTCCTATCACCTCATCAACTGGAGGATCCCGGGTAAATTCAAACTGGAAAAATTGATCAACCGCATCCTCCCAAAACGGAGATTCCCCCTCAACTACAGCCTCGTCGGAAGATCTAACTGGTTCACCATCTCTGCAGATGCCGTAAAATATATACTGGACTTCGTCGAAAATAACCCGTCCGTCGTACGATATTTCAAATATTGCTGGGGCGCAGACGAACTGATATTCTCAACCATCCTCTACAACTCCCCATTCCGCCAACGCATCGAAGACAATCTCACCTATGTCGACTGGACAGGCCGATCCGACGGACACCCCCGCATCCTCGACAAAGCCGACTTCCAGAAAATCATCTCCTCCGGCAAATTCTTCGCAAGGAAACTCGATCTCGACTACGACAGCGAATTGGTCAACCTCCTCGAAAAAGAGATCGCCACCCCAAAACGACAGCTGGTTACAACCACATTGTAAATCCTACTTGCCCGTGTCCCGAAAAAATTCATTGCTCACATCGGTCTTCGTATGAACCGTATGGATAAACGATTTATGCCCGCGACGCAAATGAAACAAAGTTCCAAACATGATCATCACCGCGCCCGGCAGCTTGGCTACCGCCCGCCAGAAATCCTTGTTTATCATAGAATTGGGAATACCCATCCTCAATGAGAAAAAGAACAAAACCAACAGCCCCGCACAGACCCAGCCCCAAACCGTCCCCATGAAGAATCCGGCCACAACCAACAACGGCAACAAGACCAACAAAAAAGATCGCGGCGGAACCGCACTGTGCAAAAACCCTAAATTGAAATAATTGAGATCCCCCTTTAATAACTGCCGGCAGGCAGACGGGAACGAATCCCACAAAAACGCATACTGACCGGACACCCACCGCCTCCGCTGATTCTGGAAAGCCTTGGAAGAACTGACCTTCTCATCGAAGACCACAGCACTCTCCAAATAATGGATCATCACACCCCGCTCCGCAATCCTCAACTGGATCACCTTATCCTCCACCACCGAATCGATCCCCTTCAAGATATCCCGAAGCAACCCGTATTCAAACGCCATCCCGGACCCGATCAGGGACGCCGATAATCCCAACGCATTCGAACCTTTTCTAAATATATGATTACCAATAGATTCACTACAAGCATCAAGCACAGCGAAAGCACTGTCCAGGTTCTTCGCAACCCGCCTGCCCTGCACCACCCGCGCCCCACCGCCAAAAGCCGCATTCACCCGCCGCAGGAAATCAACCGCCAACACATTGTCCGCATCACAGATCAAAGCAATGTCATACCGCTCCCCGATCCGGGAGAACGCCTCATTCAGGGAGTTCGCCTTCGTACTCTTCACAAAACTCACCTCCACCACCTTCACCCGGTGCCGCCGCAACTCCTCCACCGTGGACCGCTGGAACGAATCAGCCACTATATAAACATCATACAGATCTTCCGGATAATCCAGTGCCAACAAACCCCTCGCCGTCGAAACAATGATCCCATCCTCCTTATACGCCGGCACCAACACCGCAATCCTCCTCATCCCCCCCTCAACGGCCCCCCACCTCTCGCGGTAAAAGAAACGCCCAAAAAAAGAAAGAAGAAATAAATAAAGCACGGATAAACCGGCAATCACAAAAACAAGGATAAAAAGTATACCGGTGACAGACATAGCACGATTTATTAATTTGCCGAAGATACGTATTCGCCTTATTTTGTGCAGACTTTCGTTACAGCGTTAGCAGATTCATATTTATACATGTTTCCAAATAATTATACGTCAGTTTTATCGTGGATATTCCTGCTCAGTGCCTTTATCGTTTTCTATAATTACGTCGGGTACGCCGCCATCGTATTCCTGCTGAACAGCCTGAAAAAGACGCCCCCGACCACTCCCGCCCGGCCCGATGAACTCCCCACCGTCTCCTTCATCGTCGCAGCCTACAATGAGGAAGATTGCCTTAAAGAAAAGATAGCCAACTCTTTACAACAAAATTACCCACCCGGTCGAATAGAGTTTATTTTCATCACTGACGGATCCACCGACAGCTCCGCAGCCATCGTTTCCAGCCATCCCCGGATAATCGGCCTCCATGAAGCCCCACGGCGGGGAAAATCCGCAGCCCTCAACAGGGCCGTAACCCACGCAACCAACGATATCCTTATATTCAGCGACGCGAACACAGCTCTCAACCCCGACGCAGTCCTCAATATCGCCCGGCATTACCTCCTGCCGTCCACTGGCGGGGTCGCCGGCGAAAAGAAAGTACTGACCGCCCACGGCAGCCCCGATGAAGTGGGAGCAGGGGAAGGCCTGTACTGGAAATACGAATCCTTCCTCAAGAAACTGGATTCCGACTTCTATTCCGTGGTAGGCGCCGCCGGAGAACTTTTCTCCGTCCGCCGAAACCTGTACGAAGCCCTGCCACAGGATATCATCCTCGACGACTTCGTACTGTCCCTGAAAGTTGCCGGCAAAGGATATCCGATCCGCTATGAGCCCGATGCTTATGCCATGGAACTGCCTTCCTTCTCCCTGAAAGACGAGGGAAAACGAAAGGTCCGCATCGCAGCCGGAGGCTTCCAGGCTATCTCCCTCCTCACCCCCCTGCTCGCCTTCTGGAAACATCCGCGCCTGTCCTTCCTCTTTATCTCCCATCGCGTGCTTCGCTGGGCCCTCAGCCCCTTCTGCCTTATCCTGGCTGCCCTGTCCAACGCCGCCCTCTGCTTCGGTACGGATATCCTGCTGTTCAAAGTGCTTTTCGCCTGCCAGATCGCATTCTACCTCCCCGGTCTGTCCGCAGCAGCCTCTCCCGCCATCCGGAAAAAAAATAAACTCGCCAGATTCTCATATTATTTTCTGTTTATGAACGTTTCGGTGATCAAAGGATTCATCAGGTATCTGGGCGGCCGCCAGTCCGCTACCTGGGAAAAGGCACGCAGGGCCACCGGCAGCCTCCCGCCCCAGTGACCCGATAACTTGCATTAATTGAAATATGGTGTTATATTTACGCACCTAAATAAATTGCCCCTTGCACGCGCCCAATCCACTCCTATGGTCGGCCGATCGTATGTTCTCAGTAATTATTGAAAGTATCATTTAAGCTATCGTTAATGGATTTCAAGTACCTATACCGACTCTTATTGAACCGAAAGTGGGTCATTATTGGGTCGGCCATCCTGGCAGGCTTTGTTGCCTGGTATTTTACCCGCCACGAAGAAAAGACGTACCGCTCCTTCACCCAGATTTCCACAGGTTACACCATCACCGACGGGATTCGGATAGGCCTGGACCAAAACCAGGACTTCGTCGCCGTCGACACCAAATTCAGCAACGTACTGGTCACTATGACCTCCCCAAGCGTCGTTGACCTCGTTTCCTATCAACTCATCATCCACGACCTGGAAACCTCCCATCCCTTTCGCACCCTCAAACCCGAACAAAAGCGATCGAAGACGTATACCGCGGTCGATATACCGAAGGCTCTGATGCAGTTCAAGGAGAATCTCCAAAGCATGACCCTGCTAAACTCCTTTAACCCCAATGAAAAACAACTTCTGGAATTTATCGCGCTCTATAGATACGACTATAAGTCCATCTCCAAAATGCTCACCGCGTTCCGGCTGCAGCGCACCGACTATATTCAAATCGAATACGCCTCGTCCAATCCCGAACTCTCCGCATTCGTAGTCAACAACGTTTACCAGCAATTCCTCCGGTACTACAATACGACACGATCGGCAACCTCGCGGGAATCCATAGACACCCTGCGCAGCCTGATGGAAAGAAAAAGACAGGAATTCGAAGCCAAGAACGCCCTTCTCCGGGGCGAACAACCCGCGAGCCCGACACTCGACGCGCATAAATACGACCAGATCGCCAATCTGGAAAAAACCATCGTCGACCAAAAGACAAGACAAACCAACCTTAACTACGACCTGCGCAAGATCAACCAACGGCTTGCCGACATGGGCGTCGGCACCCAGGAAAAAGCCGTCGTAACGGATAATTCCAACGCCAACAGCGAACTACTCGCACTCAGGACGTCTATGAACGAGGCCTACGCGAAATACGTCAACGGCGGATCCACCGACCAGGCCCTGTTGAACAGATACAATAGCCTCAAACAGCAATACCAGACCAAACTGCTCTCCATAGCCCCCCAAAACGCCTCCCCCGACGATAAAGGCTCCGATAATCCCCAATTGCGCAAGCAGACGCTCATCGAAAAACGCAATGACCTGAACCTCGATATCCAGGCCACGGAAGCCAATATCGCCGACCTCCAACAACGCCTCGACCAACTGAGAGGAAATGCCGTCGCGGAAGCCTCAAAAGACGCGGCCATGGGCACGTTGATGAAAGAAGCCGACCAGGCCAACAAAGAATACCTGGCCGCCAAACAACGCTACACCGACGCCCTCGACCTCACCACCTCGGCGCCAAGCAATTTCCGCCAGGTACTCATCGGCCAGCCCGCCATCGAACCCGAAGCCTCCAAAAAACTGCTCATCGTCGGAGCTGCCACCGTCGGCGTATTCGTCATCGGCATCGTAATCATCGTCCTGCTCGCATTCCTCGACTCTTCTATCCGTACCCCGTACATCTTCTCGCGGAACGTAGACCTGAAACTGATCAGCATCGTCAACCTCATGGATCTCAAACAAAAGAACCTCAACGACCTGGTCATGGCCGTTGACCAAACCTACGATCCCGAGGACAAACAACGGTTCCATAACGTCTTCCGGGAATCACTCCGCAAACTGCGGTACGAAATAGAGATCACGGGGAAAAAAATATTCCTCTTCACCAGCACCACTAAAGGAGAAGGAAAATCCACCCTCATCCAGGCCCTGTCCTACAGCATGAGCCTGAGCAAAAAACGCATCCTCATCATCGATACCAACTTCTGCAATAACGACCTTACGCTCAAACTGGACGCCGCCCCCATCCTCGAAAAGATCATTCCCAGCGACCGTAACACCGAATCGCTCGCCGAACAGGTACGCAGCCTCTCCAAAGAGGTCGGCAATACCAGCATATTCATCATTGGTTCCCAGGGCGGCGACTATACTCCCTCCGAGATCCTGCCCCGGAAAAACCTGCTCCACTACCTCCATACCCTGACAGGAGAATACGATTACATCTTCCTGGAAGGCCCGCCCCTCAATGACTTCTCCGATACGCGCGAATTGACCCAGTATGTCGACGGCGTGATCGCCGTTTTCTCCGCCGATCACGTCCTGAACCAAATCGACAAGGAATCCCTGCAATACTTCCGGGACCTCAATGGGAAATTCTGCGGCGCAGTCCTGAATAAAGTTGACGTAAAAATGGTTTCACTCACCTGACCAGCCGCCATCAGCATTGTTAAATCGCTTTTGCTTATATTAAACTCCAGTTCAAATGACCAGACATATGGATCTTTTCGTGAAACGCGGCCTTCCCTACCTCTTTCTGATGATGTTCTCTCTCGCAGCCGGGGCGCAAAACCAACCACGCTCCGCCGCCGTTCGTCCCTCACCACCACTCAACGATTCAGCTTTCCAGGAACGGCTCGTCCAACTGGCCATCGGCGGCCCTCAGTACGACGCCTCGTCCCACCAGGTGCGCATCGCCGAATATAAAGTGAGAGCGGCAAAACAATCCTGGTTCAATCTCCTCACCCTCTCCCTCAACTACAACGACCTGGAATTTTCAAAGAACAACAACGTCGTCAACTCCCAGAATACCTATATCTATCCGAAGTATTTCTTCGGACTCGTCATCCCGATCGGCACCATCATCTCAAAAGGCTCCGAAATAAAGTCCGCAAGGGAAGACGTGAGGATAGCCCAGGACAACCAGGCTCTCCTCGCCCGCCAGATACGGGCCGACGTTCTCAGCAAATACGCCACCTATAAGAATTACAGGGAACTCGCCGTTATCGAGAACCAGATAATGGACGACCTCTCCGCAGGCTTTACCCAAATAGAAAAGAAATTCAGGGACGGTATTATCACCATCGAAGCCTTCAGCTCCGCATCCCACAGTTACAACGAAGAAAAAGCAAAGATCCTCTCCCTCCAGCTCCAGGCCGAAATAACCAAACTCGATCTGGAAAGGCTCATCGGTGTAAAACTGGAATCCGTTCCCCACTGACCGGCAGTCACGGGCAAACACCAACCTTCAATCTAGTGCAAATGAACAGAAGAAGAGCGATCGGCCGCATCATCCTTGCTACCCTCGGCGGTGGCCTTGCCTTCTCAGGTTATGAATGGTACCGCTACGAAGGCCCGCCGGACTATGCTTTCGCCGACCGGCACGACGACCTGATCACAGCCCTGGCCGACGCCATCATCCCCCATACCGCCGACTCCCCCGGAGCCCTGGAAGCGGGAGTCACCCCCTTTATCCTGAAAATGGTCAGGGAATGCATGACAAGACCGACAGCCAATAACTTCATCAGAGGCCTGAAGGATATCGACGACTGGTGCATCCAAAAGTACAATAACCCATTCCAACATTGCCGTGACAATGAGAAATCCGCCGCCCTGGCCCATTTCGAAGAAAAAGACCGGCTCCTGAAAGGCATCGGCGGCAAGATCCAGCGAAAATTGCTCGGCGACCCCTTCTTCCTATCCATAAAGAGATGCACGGCAATCGCCTATTGCACCTCCGAAACAGGAGCAACAAAAGGCCTGGCCTATGTCCTGGTCCCCGGCTCCTACCACGGCTGTATACCCTTTTCACCCGGCCAGAAGGCCTGGGCAACTTTTTAAGATCAACCATGGGCGATCCCAAACAAGAAGATAATAACAAGCAGGCAAACTCAAACACCTTCGATGCGATCGTGGTAGGCACCGGTATAAGCGGCGGCTGGGCCGCAAAGGAACTCTGTGAAAAAGGACTCAGGACCCTCGTCCTGGAAAGAGGCCGGCAGGTAGAACACATAAAAGACTATACAACCGCCTTCATGCGGCCCTGGGACTTTCCCAACCACCTGCAACCCACCCGAAAACAATTGGAGGACGACCCGGTCCAGGGCACCAGCTACGATGAAGGCAACAAACAATTCTTCGTCTCCGACAAGGAGCACCCCTATATCCAGGACAATCCATTTCTCTGGATTCGCGGCTACCAGGTCGGCGGCCGCTCCCTTACCTGGGGAAGACAATGCTATCGGCTCAGCGACCTGGATTTCGAAGCCAACGCAAAAGAAGGCATCGCCGTCGACTGGCCCATCCGCTATGCCGACATAGCCCCCTGGTATGACTACGTCGAAGACTTTATCGGCGTCAGCGGACGCGCCGAAGGACTCCCCCAACTCCCCGATGGCCAATTCCTCCCCCCAATGGAAATGAATTGCATCGAGAACTTCTTCGCTCAAAACGTCCACCAACACTACCCCGGCCGCGTAGTCACCATCGCACGCGTGGCCAACCTCTCACAAGGCTGGAAAGGAAGAGGCCCCTGCCAATACCGCAATCTGTGCAGCCGCGGCTGTCCGTTCAGCGGATACTTCAGCAGCAACGCCGCAACCCTCCCGGCGGCGGCACTCACCGGCAACATGACCCTTCTCCCCGACTCCATCGTAACCGAAGTCCTCTACGACCCGGCAAAACGCAGAGCTACCGGTGTCCGCGTCGTTAACCGCATCACCGGAAAGATGACGGAATATTTCGCCCGCATCATCTTCCTCAACGCCTCGACGGTCGCCACCGCAGCCATCCTCCTTAACTCAAAACCCGCAGACTTTCCCGACGGACTCGGAAACTCCAGCGGGCAGCTCGGCCACAACCTCATGGACCACTTCATCGGCCCAAGCGCCCAGGGCGACTACGAAGGAATGAAAGACCAATACTTCTCCGGCAGACGGCCGGCCGGCATCTACATCCCAAGATTCCGAAACCTCGATCCGGCCAAACCCCGCAAAGACTTCCTCCGCGGATACGGCCTGCAGGGAATGGGCATGCGCATCCGCTGGACCGACCTGATGATGACCACCCCAGGGTCAGGCACCGGATTCAAAGAAAAACTGCTCCAGCCCGGCCCCTGGTCGATCTGGCTCGGCGCCTGGGCAGAAACCCTGCCCTACTACGAGAACAAGATCACCCTTGACAAACACAAGGTCGATGCCTGGGGACAACCCATCGTCCGCATCAGCTTCAACTATCACGATAACGAAAAGCAAATGGCAAAGGACGTCCTGGTCACGACCCAGGAAATGCTGCAAACTGCCGGTTTCTCCAATATCCGCACCTACGAAGGCCTCCGCCCTCCCGGCGCAGCCGTCCACGAAATGGGCACCGCCCGAATGGGACGCGACCCCAAAACCTCCGTCCTGAACTCCTGGAACCAACTTCACGACGCCCACAACGTCTTCGTCACAGACGGTAGCTGCATGACCTCCTCCGGCAGCCAGAACCCATCCCTGACCTATATGGCCCTGACGGCAAGAGCCTGCAACTACGCCGTCTCCGAACTTAAAAAAGGAAATCTATGACGCCTCCTGCCGGTCGAACACCGGGAGCCGCATCATCAACGCCATCAATGGAAAGATAATGGCATCGTTCGACATCTGACCGATCACATCCTGTGCCAGCAATGCAACCATGAACGGCACCAGCCCCGCCAATGTCGCAATGTACAACCACCGCGCCTCCTGACTCCGCGCCCGGAAAAAACCATGAATACCCGTCCGCAAAATGATGAAATTCCACACGCAGATCATCAACAACCCGATCCAACCGATCTCCAACGCGAATTTCAAATACCCGTCGTCCGTTTGAAATCCCGCCAGATAATGGCCGGGATTCGTCAATTTCCCATAGTCATTCGTCGTCCCGATCCCCCCGCCGAACGGATGACTGTGGATATACGGCTGAATAAAATGCCTGCTCAATTCCCGCACATTGTACGAAGCATCCTTGGCGCCCTGGAAAGACGTACGGAACCGGTTCAGGGTCGAACTGGAATAGATCGGCAGATTCAACGCCACCAACAACAAACCCGCCATCGTCAGCCCAAAAATCCAGGTCACCCGCTTATCCGCATTCAATAACATATACATGAACAGCCCCACAAGCAAAATGACATTCGCCGTCCGGGTGCCCGAATAGAACATCCCCAGCATCATGACCACACACCCCACGATCAACAGCCACCTCTTCCACTTCGCCCGCTGGTGCATGGCCACAATGATATACAAAGCCACCATCGCCGCCATCACGATCCCAAACGTGGTCGGATCGGCCAGCGTCGAGAACTTCCGGAAATCGCCCATGACGAACAACAGCCCGAATCGGGTCTTATCGGCATTGACCCAGTTCAACTCGAAGGGAAACAGCCCATGCCATTGCTGGATGCAACCATAGAAGCCAACCAGCACGCATAACACAAACAGGACTTTAAGGAATTGCCTTATCCGTTGCGGCGTATCGAACGCACAATAACAGATGAACAACAACCCGATCTCTTCCAATGATTTCCGCAGTTGCTGCAACCAGCCGGCCCGGGAGATCGGCAGCGGATTGGCCCCCTGCAGTATCAAATACCCGAACAGGACCATCCACATCACCACGATCGGCGTACCAAAGAACTCCCGGCCCGCCTCCTGAACCCTCGTCTTCTGAACCAACAACCCGGCAAAAGTGATCAGCAACACGATATCCAACGGGATACCGGCCTGAAAATGCCCCCCCGTAAGCAATACCGCCAAACCACTGTTAAACAGCGCATAGGCAGTAAGGATATAGACCCCGGTCTCTACCTTCGCAAAACAGAGAAAAGCCAGCAGCAACGAGATCACCGCACCGACGATCCCAAGCCCGACCACGAGATAATGGGCCGTAACATAGCCGAACCAAAGCGCAAAAAGGACGAAGAAACCCCACATCGCCCTTTGCTGAAATACCTTCCGCAACCACATATCTTGCTAAAAGAAAAGGATTTTTAGAAAAAAATATAAACAGATAACTCCCGCGACGGCAATAGCCAATCGCTCGTGCAACGAGGATTTTGCATCATTCATTCCACCAAGATACCGATTTTCCCCAATCCCGGCAAGAGCTCATGGACAATCTCCTGAAACTCAAAAATCTGACTGACAAGGGAAAAACAACGCTCGAAAATTTCCGGCTTTGCCGTTTTTTGCCTACCTTAGAGCCATCTTAGAATCCAGTCAAATCCTTTGGATTCCAGCGCCGGTATGCGCAACAGTAATTGACTCTTTTCAGCCCGCCTGAACAATTCTACCGGAAACCAACACCATTTTGTGTAAGACCCACAATAACCAATCTCCGGTGATCAGCCGCCCCATTGCATCCAAATTGGTAAAATGGATAGAATCAAACCTCGGCAATCATATTCCCGGACAGGCTTCGTCCTGGTCTTCCTTTTGATGCTCCTGCTGGCCTTCTCCCGGGGAGTCACGACCACACGTGACCTTCACTGGGCCGCTGATGCCGACTTTGACCGCGATATCTCCTACGTACAGGGAACCCTCGACGGCCACTTCGGAGACGATCCAAGCTATGCCGGCGAATACCTCTGGTACAACCCACTGCTCTTCTCCGTGGAAACCCTTCTCGTAAAGGCCACCGGCCTGCCCATAAACGACGTCGTAACCCGCGCCGGAGCCTACCTCAACCTCCTGGGACCGGCAGCCTTCTTCACCATGGCCGCCCTGCTCCTCGGCTTCGAGATCGCGCTCGCATCCACGCTGGCCTTCCTCTTCCTGTCATCCGGCAACATCCCCGGCTGGGGCGCCGCAACCTATTCTCCCTGGCTCTACCCCGTCTGCTTCGCGCAATGGATGTTCTACATCGGTATCCTCCTTTGCTACAAAGCATTTTCAACCGGGAAACTTTCCTGGTTCGCCGCACTGGGCGCCATCACCGGAACCCTGTTCCTCGGACACGCCGCCCCCACCGTCATCCTGGTCCTGCTCATCGCCATCCTCCAGGCCGGCAATATCCTCGACGCCCTTCGGAAAAAAGAAGGCCGCCTCGCCACCCGCCACATCACCCACAGCCTGATCACCGCCGCAACTTTCCTTATCACCAGCCTCCCCCTCACCTGGTACGTGGTGGGAAAATACCATCTCCATTCCATTAATCGCGAAACCTTCGAATACACCGAAGGCATCTTTATCCCAAAGAACCTCCCCGCCATGATCAGGGCCAACCTCTCCGTCGCCCTCCTCATCTCAATCATCGGATTCGCCTGGTTCTGGAAAAACACCGTCGATACCCTTCTCCGAAAGATCCTTCTCGGCTGGATAGGACTGGCACTCTTCCTTTACTGCTATTCCACCCTCGTCGCCCAACTCGACTGGAAATACCATATTCACCTGCCCGGAACAGTCCCCTCCTTCCACTACTTCTTCTATCTGAAAGCAGCCCAATCCGTCTTCTTCGGATTCGGGTTCATCTACCTGTTCCGCCTCGCCATGCGCCGCCTGGCACCCTCCGCCTCCCCGGCAACATCGGCCATCACCCTGGGCTCAATCGTCATCGCGTGCTGCATCGCCTACTACCCCTTCTACCGCGACCGCGATGACTTCACCGCCCTCCGCAAAGCCGCCCTGTACAAAGAACAGCAAAAAGATAAGGTCGACGCCTACAACTACATCGTCAGCCACGTCCCCGCCGAAGGTGTCATCCTCTGCCCCGCAGACTCATCCTCACTCTTCCCGGTAATGGCCACAGGCAGAAAAATGGTCTCCACGGCATTCACGTTCTCAAACCCGTATGTAGACTTCATCCGCAGGGAATCCGACCGCCTAAATATGGTCCATTACCTCTGCACCGGCGAACCGGCCTCGGCACGCGCAACCTTTCAACAGTACAAGGTACACTACGCCCTCGTCCCGAACAACCTGACCGGCGACGCCCCACTCAGGGTCCCCGCCAGAAAACTTCACAGCAACGACACCTATACGCTATACAGCCTGAATATCGATACCACCTACTCCGCAGACAGGATTGCACCCCCGCGGAGCAAAGACAAAACAAAACTATGAACGTTCAGAACAAACACTACTGGCTTAAAGCAGGCTCCTTCAACCTCGTCCTAAATATCCAGAACCTGGTATTCGGATTCGGCGGATTCTATCTGCTCGTACGCATGCTCACCAAACACGAATTCGGCATCTGGAGCCTGTTCGTCGCAACAACAACGGTCCTCGAAACCGCCCGCAGCGGCCTCATCCAAAACGCACTCATAAAATTCCTGGCCGCCTCACCGGCCGAAGAACACCCCGATATCCTCTCCTCCTCCTTTCTGATCAGCGCCGCCCTGCTGGTCATCTGCCTGGCGCTGAACATCTGCCTCGCCGGCTTCCTTGCCCACCTCTGGCACTACGAAGGTCTGACCTCCATGTTCTACATCTACAGCATCGTCTATCTGCTGGCCGGCCTCATGCTACAATTCCAATGGATCGAACAGGCTTACCTCGGCTTCAAAGGCGTCCTCATAACCACCTCTATCCGCCAGGCAGGCTTCTTCATCTACGTCCTAGCCTGCTTCCTGCTCCACATCCATACCACGCTCGTTTCCCTGATCTACGCCCAGGGCGTCAGCGCGCTGCTGGCCGCCATCGTTCAATACTTCTTCGTCAACCACCAACTCACATTCGCCCGCCGCATCCACTGGGACTGGTGCAAACGCCTCTTCGGCTACGGCAAATACGCCTTCGGCACCAACTTCAGCTCCATGCTCACCGGCACCCTTAACCAGATACTCGTCGGCACATTCCTCTCCCCCGATGCCGCAGGCTCCTTCAACGTAGCCCTCCGGATCACTAATCTCGCCGACATCCCCGCTAATGCGATCAGCACCATCGTCTTTCCGCAAAGCGCCCGCCGCTTCGAACAACAAGGAGGCGAAGCCGCAAAATACCTTTACGAAAAGTCCGTCGGCGTTATCCTCGCAATGCTTGTACCTTCCCTCCTGGCACTCTACATCAGCGCCTACTTCGTCGTCGACATCATCGCCGGCCGCACCTACGAAGACACCGTCCCCCTTATCCAGGTGACCATCATCACCTGCCTTCTCAACCCCTTCAACCGCATGTTCGGGATAATCCTCGACTCGGTGGGAAAACCCAGGATCAATTTCACCATCACTACCCTCTTCATGCTCACAAGCCTTACCCTCACCTACATATTCGTACGACAATACAGCATCATGGGCGCAGCTTACGCCATCCTGGTTTCGGATATCATCTTCTTTATCGTCATGCAATCCATCCTCAAAAGCCAATTCCAGGTCAATTTCCTCCATTCCTTCATATATGGAGCCAGGATATATCCGGAACTCTATCATACCTATGTCAAAGCCCTGATCCGACCTGCGGGCCGTTCATAACAACACTCATAAAACCCCAAAAAACCAACGCATATGGATATTCAAAAAGTAGACAAGATCAGTTACCGGGACTTCATGGAGAACTTCTATAAGCCTGGCATACCCGTCGTATTCAAAGAAGCAACAAAGGCCTGGCAGGCAAGCACCGTGTTCACCCCCGATTGGTTCCGCAAGAACCTCGGCGAAAAGACCATCGAAAAGAACGGCCGCACCTATACCATGCGCGAAGTTCTCGACCTCGTCGAAACAAGCACCGAAGCTAACCCGGCCCCATACCCGTTCATCTTCGACATCCCGACCAACCTCCACGAACTCATACCCTATATCCAACCCACCGACCTCGGTTATGCCAAACCGAACTGGCTACAGAGCAAATGGTTCTCCCAGGGGTACTGGGGCAGCGCCCTCGAAGTCTTCATCGGCGGACCCGGCGGCAAATTCCCGTACCTCCACATCGACTTCTACCACCTTAACGCCTGGATCAACCAACTCTATGGCCGCAAACAATTCACCGTCTTCCCCAAGGGACAGGACGAATACCTCTACCCCCGCCCCGATGACCCCTGGCGCTCGGCCCTGAATATATTCGAACCGGACTACGAGAAATTCCCCCTCTATCGCAAAGCGACACCTATCCACTTCACCGTGGAAGCCGGAGAGACACTTTTCATCCCCGCCGGAACCTGGCACTCCGCCTATTCGCTCGAACCCACCATCTCCGTCGCATTCGACCAACTGAACGCCAAGAACTTCAGCGCCTTCCTGAAAGACGTCTGGCAATTCAAGATGCGCGAAGGCAAACTGAAAGCGATCGGCCAGTACAGTTACGCATGGATGGCAGGTCAGTTGTGCAGGATAAATTCCCGACCAAAGTTAAAAAATGCTTGATTATCAATATTATATAAAAATTTTCACCCAAGAAGGGCAATTTGGTATTTTTCCATCCCAGTTGATCTAAATCATAGATCAATAAGGGATAAAATTGTATTTTGTCGCCATTCCCCTAACCGGAATCCCATGAATATGAGCAGCTACGATCGATTGACTCCAAACAACATTTCGATTCCAACCGTACATTCGCTTTTCGAACAAGGCTGTCGCAAAGTTCCGGAAGCAACGGCCGTCCAATTCGGCGATGGCAGTATTACCTACACCCAACTGGATAACTTATCCCGCGCCCTGGCGGAGGCGATCCTCGCTCAGGCCCCCAACGACCCCATAGTCGCCATCAGCACCACCCGCAACATCGGAATGGTCATAGGAGTGCTCGCCATCCTTCGCTCCGGAAAAGCCTACCTCCCACTCGACCCGGCTTACCCCCAGGAAAGGCTACAGCAGATCTGCACCGATTCGCAGATCACCCTCGCCCTCTGCAGCCGCGAAGAATTCCCGCTCTTCACCCAATTTGGCCTCAAAACGCTCGATACCGCGGAAAACTATCCCACCCCCTCCGGGATTCAACCGCCCACCCCGCCCTCCCTCGCCTATGTTCTCTATACATCGGGCTCAACCGGCACCCCGAAAGGCGTTTGCATGGGCCACGGTCCGCTCGTCAACCTCCTCCTGTGGCAGCAAAAGAACTCCACGGCAACCGCAGGCACCCGCACCCTCCAGTTCGCCCCCCTGAGCTTCGACGTTTCCTTCCAGGAAATATTCGCGACACTCGCCACCGGCGGCACCCTCATACTGATACAGGATGAACTGAGACTCGACCCGAAACGCCTCCTTCACTTTATCCAGGACAACCGGGTCAACCGCATCTTCCTGCCCTTCGTGGCACTGCAATTCCTCACAGAATCCGCCGATGCCGAAAACTTCTTCCCCTCCAGCCTCACCGAAGTGATGACCGCCGGAGAACAACTGAAGGTAACCCCACAGGTCAGACGCTTTTTCAGCGCACTGCCCGGTTGCGTCCTGCTCAACCAGTACGGACCAACGGAATGCCACGTCGTAACCGAACTCCGACTGGAAGGCGACCCAGCCGCCTGGCCCGCCCTCCCCTCCATCGGAATACCTATCGACAACACCTCGATCCTCATCATCGACGAACAGGGTAAGCTCCTGCCCGGCGGAGAAACAGGGGAACTATGCATAACCGGTAGCTGCCTCGCCGAAGGATACCTCCGCCGCCCCGAACTCACCGCGGAGAAATTCGCCACCTGGGCCCATCCCACAAACGG
Organism: Puia sp.; assembly: GCF_035546395.1. GTDB lineage: Bacteria > Bacteroidota > Bacteroidia > Chitinophagales > Chitinophagaceae > Puia. The sequence continues at coordinate 336,007 of NZ_DASZXR010000006.1, forward strand.
ACCCATCCGAATCTATAAGACCGGCGACCTCGCCCGCTTCCTCCCTGACGGAAACATCGACTACCTCGGCCGCAGGGACGACCAGGTCAAGATCCGCGGCTACCGCATCGAACTCGGCGAGATCGAAGTCCTCCTCAACGAACAACCAGGGATCCTCCAGGCCGTGGTCGTCGCCCGCGAAGACGTCCCCGGTCAGAAAAAACTGGTGGCCTATCTGGTGTCCGCCGACGGAAATAAAGACCTCCGGTCGATCCGTAAAGCCGTCAGCGACCACCTGCCCGACTATATGATGCCCTCCGCATTCGTATGGATGGGCTCCTTCCCGAAGACCACCAGCGGAAAAGTCGATAAGAAAGCCCTGCCAAAACCGGAAAACAAAAGACCCGACCTGGCGATCCCATACGCTAAGCCCACATCCCCCGCCGAACAACAACTGGCGGGACTCTGGGCCTCCCTACTGCAGATCGACCGCGTTGGCCGTAACGACAACTTCTTTGAACTCGGCGGCAACTCGCTGCTCGCCCTCAAAACCGTGGCAAACGTCCAAACCCGCTTCTCCTGGAACCTGCCAATTACCCGGATCTATCAATTCCCGACCATCGCCGGCATTTGCCAATGGCTGGAAGGAGGAAGATCGACACACGGGCAAAACACCACAACCAAACCACGCAAAACCTCAAACACCGACAACGACATAGCCGTCATCGGCCTCGCAGGCCGCTTCCCGGGCGCCGCCGACATCACCGAACTCTGGACCGTACTGAAAGAAGGCAGGGAAACAACCGCTTTCTTCAGCCCCGACGAACTGCACCCCTCCATACCCCCCGAAGAAAAAAACGACCCCTCCTATGTCTGCGCCCGCGGCATCCTCGACGACGCCGCCGCCTTCGACGCAGCATACTTCGGAATATCCCCGCGCCTGGCCGAACTGATGGACCCCCAACAACGCATTTTCCTGGAGACCGCCGTGGCCGCCCTCGAGAACGGCGGGTATGGCCCGGGAACCTACAACGGCTCCATCGGCGTCTTCGCAGGCAGCGGCAATAACAGCTATTACCTCAACAACGTCCTCCAACGAAAAGACCTCGTGGATAAAGCCGGCTCGTTCCACGTGATGACCTATAACGAAAAAGATTACGTCGCCTCCCGTACCTCCTTTGTCCTGAACCTCACCGGCCCGGCCGTTAGCGTTCACTCCGGATGCTCCACCTCGCTCCTCGCCGTAGCCCAGGCCGTACAAAGCCTCCGGGACGGACAATGCGACATGGCGCTGGCCGGCGGCGTCGCAGTTACCGCACCTATCAAAAGCGGCCACATCTACCACGAAGGCGCCATGCTCAGCAAAGACGGCCACTGCCGTCCCTTCGATTCGCAAGCCCAGGGTACCGTCTTCTCCGACGGAGCAGGGGCGGTCCTCCTTAAAACAAAAGAGGCTGCCATCAGGGACGGCGATACCATCTATGCGATCATCAAAGGCATCGGGGTAAATAATGACGGCGGGACCAAAGGAAGCTTCACCGCCCCCAGCGCAGAAGGCCAGGCCGACGCGATCCGCAAAGCGATCGATGACGCCGCCATCGCCCCCACCGACATATCCTACATCGAAGCCCACGGCACCGCAACCCCCCTCGGCGATCCTATCGAGATCGAAGGCCTTACCATGGCCTTCGGCCCGACCCCGATAAATCAATACTGCGCCATCGGCTCGGTCAAAAGCAACTTCGGTCACCTCACCGCCGCAGCCGGAATTGCCGGAATGATAAAGACCATCCTTTCTCTCCGCCATAAACAGATCCCCCCCTCCATCAACTTCGAACACCCAAACCCCAATATCGACTTTAACAACAGTCCCTTCTTCGTAAATAGCCACCTCCGGGATTGGACCCCCGCCGGCCAACGGATAGCAGGGGTCAGCTCCTTCGGCGTCGGCGGAACAAACGTCCATCTCATCCTCGAAGAATGGGACCAACAACCGAATCCCGGCTCCAAAAGCCGGCCCGCGCAACTCATCGCCTGGTCAGCCCAAACCGCCAAATCGCTCGACGCGTACGGACACGACCTGTCCCATTGGCTGGATGCCAACCCATCCATCGACCTCGCCGACCTCGCCTATACCCTCGACACCACAAGGGCAGCCGCAAAACACCGGGGATTCATCATAGCAGCCGATACCGCGGAACTAAAAGAAAAACTACGATCCACCGGATATTCCCCCCATCACCTGCTGGAAACACCGACCGACCTGGTCTTCATGTTTCCCGGCCAGGGCTCCCAATACACCGCGATGGGCGCCGAACTCTATCAACACGAGCCGGTATTCCGGGAAACCATAGACGAATGCGCTGAACTGCTCGAACCTATGCTGGAGGCGGATATTCGCACCATCCTCTACCCGGCCAACCCCTCCACAGGCTCCGACGCCATCATTAACAATACCTTCTATACCCAGCCCGCCCTCTTCGCCGTGGAACTGGCGCTGGCCAAACTTTGGATCAGCTGGGGAATCACACCGTCGGCCTTCATCGGCCACAGCATCGGCGAATTCGTCGCCGCACACCTGGCAGGGGTCTTCGACCTCCGCGACGCCCTTCTCCTGGTCGCCAGCCGGGGACGCCTCATGGCAGACCTTCCCACCGGCGACATGATCGCCGTTCAGGCAACCCACGAAACCATCATCCCGCTCCTCCCGCCCGATGTCGCCATCGCCGCAGTCAACAGCCCCGGTTCCTGCGTCGTATCGGGACCGGCACCACACATCCTGGAACTCACAAGACTGCTCGAAAACCGCGAGATATCCGTACGCCCGCTCTACACAAGCCACGCCTTCCACTCCCCCATGATGGACCCCATCATAGAACCCTTCGGGACCATCGTCCACTCGATAAAACTGAACATCCCACGCATCCCGATCGCCTCTACCGTCGGCTCCGGCTGGCTGTCCGACACCCAGGCAACCGACCCCGCGTACTGGATCAACCATATCCGCGCCACGGTAAAATTCTCCGACGGCCTCCGATTCCTCATCGATAACGGTTATCGCCTCATGCTGGAAGTCGGCCCAAGAGCAGTAACGACCAGCTTCGCCCGGCGCCAACTCGCAGCCCCACCGGTCCTCTCGATCGCAAGCCTGCACCCACAGGAATATGGCTCCGACTACCGCTCCATGCTCAACGCCCTCGGCCAACTCTGGCTCAACGGCTTCCAACCGGACTGGAAAGCCTTTTTCGCCAACGAAGAACGCCGGAAAATGGCCATCCCAACCTACGCTTTCGAACCAACCCGCTACTGGGTCGACCCGATTTCGGCCCCAGTGGCGACAAACCCCATACAAACACCGGCAGCCTCCGCATCGCCGGAAAACCAATTGACAGTTACTCAAACCCTTACAACACCTATGCGTAAACAACTTCTCGCCGACAAAATTCGCAACATACTCGAAGATGCCTCCGGGATCGACCTGACGACAGCCACCCCAGGCATGAGCTTCATCGAAATGGGTATGGACTCCCTGCTCCTGACACAGGTATCCCTCCACCTGAAAAAAGAATTCGGCCTGCCGATCACCTTCCGCCAGCTAAATGAGGAATATGGCACTCTCGAACAACTGGCCGCCTTCCTCGACGCCAATCTGCCCGCGGACAAATACGCTCCGGCACCACAAGCGGCCCAAACCACACCCCTGGCCCCCCAAACGGCCGGCCCACAACCACATTACCCGGCCCAACCGGCGCTCGCCGTCAACTACCCCCTCTATACGGCCCCTCCCTCCGGCAATGACAACCTGCTGGGCCTCATCGCCCGCCAGATCCAACTGCTCGGTCAGCAGCTTTCCCTCCTCCAGGGCGATCCCGGCGCCATGCCCCCTCCGGCCATACCGGCACAGACAACCGCAGTACATGCCGCCGCAGCCCCAGCACCCCGCCCCGCAGCGACGCCTGCACAGGACAACGGCCTCACAAAAGAAGAGATCGTCGAACTCAAGAAACCCTTCGGCGCCTCCGCCCGCATCGAAAAACACGCAACCACGCTGTCAACCACCCAACAAACCTTCCTCAGCGACCTCATTGCCCGGTACAACAAAAAGACCGCCGGCAGCAAAGCCTACACCGCCGAACATCGACCCCACATGGCCGACCCACGCGTCGTGTCTGGCTTCCGCCCCCTTACCAAAGAGATCGTCTACTCCCTCGTCGTCAACCGGTCAAAAGGCTCCCGCCTCTGGGATATCGACGGCAATGAATACATCGATGCACTCAATGGCTTCGGCTCCAATATGCTTGGATACCAACCCGATATCATTAAAAAGGCGGTCTGGGAACAAATGGAGAACGGTTATGAACTGGGGCCCCAACACGAACTCGCAGGACCGGTCTGCCAACTCATCTGCGAATTCACCAACTTCGACCGGGCAGCCCTCTGCAACACCGGATCGGAAGCCGTCCTCGGCGCAATGCGCATCGCCCGCACCGTCACCGGCCGCTCCACGATCGTCGCCTTCTCCGGCTCCTACCACGGAATCGTCGACGAAGTCATCGTCCGCGGCACCAAGAAATTGAAATCCTTCCCCGCCGCACCCGGCATCATGCCCGAAGCGGTACAAAATATGCTTATCCTCGATTATGGCACCGATGAAAGCCTTCGCATCATCACCGAAAGGGCCCACGAACTGGCAGCCGTACTCGTCGAACCCGTCCAAAGCCGCAGACCCGAATACCAACCGATAGAATTCCTTAAGAAAGTACGCGAGATCACCGCCGCCTCCGGCGCCGCCCTGATCTTCGACGAAGTGATCACCGGCTTCCGCATGCACCCCGGCGGCGCTCAAGCCCTCTTCGGCATCCAGGCCGATCTCGGGACATACGGAAAAGTGGTCGCCGGAGGCATGCCCATCGGCGTCATCGCCGGCAAACGCACCTTCATGGATGCACTCGACGGCGGCGCCTGGAACTACGGAGACAATTCCACCCCTGAAGCCGGCGTGACCTACTTCGCCGGCACCTTCGTCCGACACCCCCTCGCCCTCGCCGCCTCAAAAGCCTCCCTCGAATACATGAAGGCAAAAGGCCCCGCCCTCCAGGAAAACCTTACCCAAAAAGCGGCCCGCCTCGCCGACGGCATCAACGCGGTCTGCCAACACCTGGGCCTGGCCTGCTACGCCGCCCAATTCGGCTCACTTTGGAAACTGAAATGGAAAGAAGAGATCCCATATTCGGAACTTATCTTTACCTTGATGCGTGAAAAAGGCATTCATATCTGGGACGGATTCCCCTGCTTCATCACCGAAGCACACACCGATCAGGAAATTGATACAATAGTCGAAAAATTCACGGAAAGCGTAACCGAACTGGTAGCGGCAGGATTCCTCCCCTCGGCCACCCGGTCAAAAGGCATCGTCGGCAAAACCATCGAAGAAATACCACCCCGAAAAGGAGCCCGCATAGGCAGAGACCCCCAAGGCAACCCCGCATGGTTCATTGCCGACCCGGACCGCCCCGGAAAATATCTTCAACTAAACTGACAATCCCACCTACTCCTAACCGATAACTGTTTAACGACCATGAACAAGACCCCCGATACGATCGCCGTTGACTTTGACCCGTTTCAGGGTCCCGAAATAGTCAGGCTGGCCCCGGCAATCGAGCCGCAACTCGAACTCTGGGTCGCTTGCGCCCTCGGCGGCGAAGATGCCAACCGCGCCTATAATGAATCGGTCTCGCTCCGCCTGTCCGGTACATTCCTGCCCGATGCCTTCCAAAAAGCCCTGACAGCCCTCATCACCCGGCACGAAGGCCTCCGCTCGGTTTTCAGCGCCGACGGCGCCAGGATCTGTGTCTTCAAAGACTGGAAACCACAATTCTACTTCGAAGATATCTCCGGTAAAACAGCCACCGACCGGGAAACCTTCATCAGGGACTTCGCCCGCCAGGACGCCAACACGGCCTTCGATATCCTCAACGGCCCCTTGTTCCGCACCGCCCTCTTCAAGATCGCCGCCAACGAACACTACCTCACCCTCACCGGCCATCACCTCGTCTGCGACGGCTGGTCCCTCGGCATCCTCATGCAGGACCTCGGCAAACTTTACTCGGCCTTTGCCACCGGTGCCAGCCCCAACCTGCCGGCCCCGGTACAACTGAGCCAGTTCGCCGTTCAACAATGGGAATTCTCACAAACCGAAGAATATCGCGAAATAGAAGATTACTGGCTCCGCCAATACAACCAACAGGTCCCCATTCTCGACCTGCCCACCGACTTCCCAAGACCCGCCAACAGAACCTATAAAAGCCGGCGCGACGACTACCCCCTTGACACCGCCCTCATCGCCGCCGTTAAAAAAACCGGCGCCTCGGCCGGCTGCAGCCTCGTTATCACCCTGCTGGCCGCCTTCGAGATCGTCATCCACCGGTTCACCGGCCAGGAAGATATCGTCCTCGGCCTGCCCGCCGCCGGCCAATCCGCCACCGGAAACCATTCCCTCATCGGCCATTGTGTCAACCTGCTGCCTCTCAGAAGCCGCCCAACCGGAGACCAAACATTCACAAACTACCTCCGGACCAGAAAACCAGCCGTCCTCGACGATCTCGATCACCAACTGGTCACCTTCGGAAGCCTCCTGAAAAAACTAAACATCCCGCGCGACCCCTCACGCATCCCCTTCGTCCCGGTCGCCTTCAATATCGACATGGGAATGGACAACGGCGTCCGCTTCGAAGGATTGCAACACCAACTCATTTACAACCCCAGGGCCTTCGAAAATTTTGAAATATTCCTAAACGCCAGCGGCTCGGAATCGTCCTTCGTTCTGGAATGGTCTTACAACACCCAACTCTTCAAACCGGAAACCATCGCCGCCCTCATGGAGGCCTATACGACAGTGCTGAAAACCCTCGTGGAAAACCCAGCCTGCCGGATCATGGACTTCCCCATCCTTCCACAACCGACCGTCCTGCTCGCCGGACCGGAGACCGACTATGATAAAGAAAGCACCGTAACCGACCTCTTTGCCGCCCAGGCCCGGAAAACACCCTCGTCCACCGCCCTCATCTTCGAGGACCAGCAATACACCTATCGGCAACTGGACGACCTCTCCTCCCGCCTGGCTCATTTTCTGCGCACCAGGGGCGTCGGACCGGAAACCATGGTACCACTCTGCATCCGGCGCTCCCCGGGACTCATCGTCTCCATCCTCGCCATTCTTAAAGCCGGCGGCGCCTACGTGCCGATCGACCCGGAATACCCCCTTGAACGCATCCGCTTCATGCTGGAAGATATCAATGCGGAATTCCTCCTCGCCGACCGCACCTCCGCTGCAAAACTCCCCGAAGGCACCGGCTGCGAACTCCTCCTCTACGAAGACCTCCTGAACCGCTGCCAGGGCAACCCCACCCAGTCCCCAAACCCGGGCACCAACCCGTCTTCCCTGGCATATGTGATCTATACTTCCGGATCCACCGGCCGGCCCAAAGGAGCAATGATCATTCACAGGAATATCACCAGCCTGGTGAGAGGCTCCGATTACGTCACCTTCGACGGCACCGAAGTCATCCTCTCCACAGGCTCACCCTCCTTCGACGCCACCACCTTCGAATACTGGGGCACACTCCTCAACGGAGGTATCCTCGTCCTCCCCTCGGAACAGACCCTCCTCGATACCAACCTGCTCAAGCAGACCATCAGATCCCGCAATATCTCCATGATGTGGATCACGTCCAGCTTGCTCAATCAATGGATCAACCTCGATATCACGATACTCCAGGGCCTCGGGACCGTCCTGGCCGGCGGCGAAAAACTGTCCGAAAAACATATCGGCCTGCTTAGAAGAACCTACCCCCGCATGGTCATCATCAATGGTTACGGCCCAACAGAGAACACTACTTTCTCGCTCACCTATACCATGACGTCCGGCGAAATTCCCGTCCCCATTCCCATCGGACGCCCCCTCAGCAACCGCAGCGCCTATATACTCAATACCCACGGCAAACTTTGCCGCCCCGGCGAAACCGGGGAATTGTTCGTCGGCGGCGCCGGCGTCGGCCGCGGCTACCTCAAAAGGCCGGAACTCACCGCCGAACGATTCCTCGACGACCCCTTCGAACCTACACCAGGCGCCAGAATGTATCGCACCGGCGACCTCGCCCGCTGGCTACCCGACGGCAACGTGGAATACCTCGGCCGCATCGACGACCAGGTAAAGATTCGCGGCTACCGCATCGAACTGGGCGAAATAGAATCCATTCTCAGCCAATTTGCCGGCGTAAAAGATTGCGTCGTCATCGCACGCGACGATCAAAAAGGCGACAAACGGCTCATCGGCTACATCGTACCCGAAGGCCCCTTCGATAAGACCGCAATCTCCGCCTGGATGAACTCCCAACTTCCTGACTATATGGTCCCACGCCAATGGGTCCACCTTCAATCAATCCCGCTTACCGCCAACGGAAAAGCCGACAAACGCGCCCTGCCGGACCCCGACCTGGGCAACACCACCGCCCAATCCGACAACCAACCACATACCGACCTTCAAAAGACCATTGCCGCGATCTTCGCAGAAGCCCTGCGACGCACCAACATCGGCCTCGACGACGACTTCTTCGAACTGGGCGGCCACTCACTCATCGCGATCCAGGTGATGAAACGCCTGGATGAACAAACCGGCAATCGCCTGCCGATCACCACACTATTCTCGGCGCCAACCGTCCGCAAAGTCGCTCAGCTCCTCGAAAAAGAAGAAGTGGCCGTCAAATGGAATTGCCTCGTTCCGATCAAACCGGAAGGTAACAAACCACCCCTCTATATCGTTCACGGCTCCGGCCTCACCGTCCTCGTATTCAACTCCCTGGCCAAATCCCTGTCGCCAAACCAACCGGTCTATGGCCTGCAGGCCCACGGCCTCAACGGAGAAGACCCCTTCGATTCCATCGAAGACATCGCCGCTCACTATATTGCCGAGATCCTCGAACATAACCCGACAGGCCCCTACAACCTCGCCGGCTATTCCTTCGGCGGCATCGTCGTTTTCGAAATGGCCCGGCAACTCACCGCAATGGGAAAACAGATCAGTACCCTGGCTATTTTCGACACCAACGCCGACAACTCCGATCACCTCGTGACCCGGTCCGTCCGATGGAAGAGGAAGATCATGCGCCAGCTGCCGAAACTTCGCTTCATCGCAAACTCCTTTGTCAAAAGCCCCAGTGCCACCCTCGCGTACCAGACGTACTCCTTCAAGAGTCGCATCAGGGGCATCTTCGAAGCCATAGGATGGGTAAAACCGCTCCCGACAGAAGAAGAACAACTGTCCCCCTATGCCAACCGGATCAACGAGTCCCACTATAGGGCCCTCTACCAATACCGCATGCAACCCTTCAATGGAACCATCGACCTGTTCCGCGTCACTACCCGCCTATATTTCCTGGACGACCCGATCTATCTCGGCTGGAAACCCTACGCCGAAAAAGGGATCCGCATCCACAACATACCCGGCGATCACAAAACCTTTCTGCTCGACCCCAACTACAAAAGCCTGGCTGCCGTCCTGCAACAGACCCTCGATGACCGCGAACTCACCCAGGCTCCGGTTCTCGAAGTTGTTCGCCCCGGCCATGCCCTTAAGATCGTATAAGACGTAAAAGGCCTGCCAGTTCCCCCTGGCAGGCCATAATTTATTATAATACAATACGTTACAATACAGCTTTTTTTGCCGCTATCTCCAGGTAGATCCCTTCGATCTGCTCCGTCATTGCCTCAACATTGTACTTTTCGTTGATCGACTCCATCGCCCTCTCTCCCATTTTTCTCCGCTCCACAGGATCATTCGCCAATTCGATCAGCACCCGCGATAAAGCCGGCACAAGCTCCTCTGTAGAAACCAACCTCCCATTCACACGGTCACGAATCACTTCGGCCGTCCCGTCGACATCAGATGCGATCACTGCCTTCCCCATGGCCATAGCCTCCAGTAAACCGATCGGCAACCCCTCCCACAAAGAAGGAAGAACAAAAATATCCGCTGCCGCAAGGACATCCGGAACATCCTGCCTGAATGAAGTGAAGGTCACCTTGTCCTGCAACCCATACTGCTCCACGAGCATTACCCCCTGCTCCTTCAGATCCCCATCCCCAACCATCACCAGCCGCAGGTTCTGCACCTCCGGCAGCGCCAGGCGAAACGCCTCGATCGCCGCTATAGGCTGCTTCTGAACGGTAAACCGGGCAAGGAAAAGCACCACCACCGCGTCGGCGCCGATACCTAACTCGGCCCGAACATCCTTACTTCTCCGCAATGGCGAAAACCTGTCCCGGTCAATCCCGTTCAATACCAGTTTGTACTCAAACCCTGGGATCGCCCGCTTGCCCGCCTCACCGTTCGCACGCGACACGGCAATATTAAGATCCGTCCTGCGCGTAATATACCGCTCCCCAAAAGTCCGCATCTGCCGCACTAAAAAGGACTGATCCTTATGGAAAGACCAGCCATGCACCGTATAGATCACCGGTATCCCCAACGACCGCGCCGCCCACAATACATTCGAACTCGCCCGCGTGCCGTGAGCATGCACGAGATCCGGCCGTAAATTTTCGATCAATCTCTTCACCCGCCCCCACTTCGTGACGTCGAACGGCCTCTCCGTATAGATCACATGCGTCTCTATCCCCATTCCCTTGAGCCGCTCGATCATCGGACCATCCGTAAAACTAAGCACCACCGGCTCGAAAAGAGACTTGTCCAACTCACCGGTAAGACTCAGCAAATGGGTCTCCCCCCCGCCGATCTGTCCCTGCCGGATACATTCTAAAACTCGGATCTTTCTGTTCATGGCTTTTTGGCATGCCCATTGAAACCGATCGAAGGATTGAATTGCCACAGGATACCCCTCCAGAAACTTCGCAAATGCTCCCTGTTACCCCGAAACAAATAGACGATCGTGTTCTTGGGCATAGTGAAAAATATGAAATAACTGGCAAAAACGAGGAAAACAGGCAACCGGGTATTGCGACGCATGAATAAGATCCGGTTACGGGTAAGATAAAAGGTCTTTAGCGGACTCGCCTTACCCGTCGTCATGGACTCCTTATGATAGATAAGCGACGCCGGCTGATAATAGATCTTATAACCCATCTTTCTGATCCGGGCCGACCAGTCCAATTCCTCATAATAAAGAAAAAAAGGTTCATACATGGTACCCACCCGCTGCACAACTTCCCGGGATACCAACATGGCGCCCCCATGGGCAAAATTCGTCTCCCGCATCTGGTCATATTGTCCCTCATCCCGCTCACCGCAGCCGATCATCCCATTCCTGCCCGTAAAGACATTCATGGCCCCATACCCCGCATACTCGATAGTCCCCTTACGAAAATAATAGTGGAATTTGGGACACACCACACCGGCGTCCCGATGAACCCGAAACACCTCCATCAACCCCTCCAACAGCCCCGCAGTGAACTCCGTGTCGTTGTTCACCATAAAGAAATAACTCCCTCGGGCTACCCGGATGCCCGCGTTATTACCACCGGCAAAACCCAGATTCTTCCCCGTCAGGAGCATTCTAACCTCAGGATACACCTCCCTGCAGGCTTCCGAAGGATCCTCTGCCGAACCATTGTCAACGATGATCACCTCGATGTTCTCGTAAGTATTGTGCTCGCGAATCGACCGGAGGAACTCAACCGTGACCGCACTGTTATTGAAGTTGACCGCGATGATCGAAATAATAGGCAACGAAGGATCCATGAATGGAGGGTTGCTATACATTCTCCTTTTGCAAAAGTGCCGTGGGAGTCTTGGCCATGATCCATAGATCGGTCGAGAAACTGCACTTGTTCGCATAATCGATATCGATGCTGATCCTTTCTTCGACCGACATGTCCTTCGTCCCTCTCTTCTTGATCTGCCATAATCCGGTGATACCGGCCGGCGCCATGAACCTCGCGGCATAGTCATCCGTGGTCAGATTCTCCGCCTCATATAACGGCAAAGGACGATTACCTACCAGCGACATGTCACCCTTCAGTACATTGAACAGCTGCGGCAACTCATCCAGGCTCGTATTCCGGAGCAAACTGCCGACCCTGGTGATCCGCGGATCATTGCTCACTTTAAAGAACACCGGGCCGCTGCCATTTGCTGAATATTGGTTCTGATGCGCCAGATCACGCAGCTTCTTATCCGCATCAACAACCATTGTCCTGAATTTGTAGAAATCAAAGACCTTGTATCCCCGCCCCGCCCTTTTGGCGACATAGAAAACAGGGCCGCCCGACTCGATATACACCGCCAATGCGATCAACGCCATCAGCGGACTGAGCAAAAGCAACGCTATACCTGCCACAAAAATATCAAATGCCCGCTTGAACATCAACCCAAGATCCGTGTTGACCGCACGGTATTCCTCTATCTCCGGAGCCTTCCTCACCGCCACGTTCGCCTTGAAGCTGCGGAGAAACCGGATCTTCCCCTGAAACTCCTGCTCGGTCATTCCCTTAAGCGAAATGATCTCGTCCGGCCGGCCTACCAGCTTGATCGTCTTGAGATCGGCAGGACTCAACGCAGTCCCATCCACCAATAGCGGGATACAACGCAAAAGAGGATTCGAATACAACGCCTCGCGCAGCCTCCTGATCTCTCTCACCTTCATGCTGGATTCACAAACGATGAATTCCGGAAGCACTGAACGCGCCTGATCCGATGCCCGTAAAAGATTCGATTGCGCATCACCGCATGTCGCCCACACACTGCCATACTCATGCACAGAAGCCAGCCGGGAAATATTTCCCGCATCCGTTCCGACATACATGAATCCGCTGTATTGGGGCTGGCCATGGCCAAGCGAGTCCTCAGCATTCAAAACATAATAATGCTTGAAGCCCTTTCGAACTACATCCACCTTACTCTGCGCAAATTTTGGAAAAACTGAAGGGTTCATAATAAAGGTTGACGATTTCATAAATACGGCAATTCAATCGATATCGGCTATTGAACAGGATTTTGGACAACTCGGTCTAGACGGCCATTACGGAGGCGCCGATACCTTCATTCATTAACAGCTTTACTGATTCCAGCATCTCAACCGGATTAAATGGCTTCATAAAGCATGCCACGACCCCCAGGTCCCGGCACTGCATCTCAGTCTCATGCCGGTCAAGGCTCGATAAGACCACCACGGGGATCTGACCGTACATGCCACTCGTGCTGATCTGTCTGATCAGCTCCCAGTCCGGCATATCCGGTAACCGCGGGTCAGCAATAATTAGATCGGGAAGATTACGATGATTAAGAAAGTACAAGGCGGAGTAACCATCCGGAACGGTTACGATCTGGTATTCCCTTCCAAATACCGTCTGGAGGAGGAAACGAATAGCCTTGCTGTCATCAATTGCCAAAATAAGTTTTTTCATCACCAAGGTGTTTTAGGGTGTTATTAACGGCTCCAATTAAGTAGACACTTAACTTTTCTAGGATGGCAATGGAATTAAGTCGGCTGACACGAGGTATTGGCGTAATTAAAATACTTCAATATCAGAAGCAGGCTTTACGAAATAGCGATGTGGATTATCAGTCCCTTTCAAGATGGCAACAAGTGGGGATTTCAAGGATTGGGAAACGACGGCTATACTGTAAGAGTTACGCGCCTACATTCAGAGGCAGTGAAATGGCAGGTGCTAATATTGACGTAAAAATAAGCGATACTTTTCTAATCTGCAAACTAATCGTCGAATATTTTTACCTGACATTGCAAAGGTGCGTAATTTTTTCAAGTAAAAAATCCCACATTCCGGGTATTTTTGGTCGCAACTTACCTATCGTATATTTACGATCCCGGCAGCCTTACCCTTATCGTTGTACTATCCTGTTTCCACCCATTATCCGTCACCACAAGCCGGAAACCATATTCCCCGGCAACAGGAGCCACGACGACCGGACTCGCCATCGAGGGCAAAACGATCGTCGCACGCGACGGCCCGCTCACCTGCTTCCACAAAAACCGAATGATCCCCCGCGAACTGTCCATCAAATTGTCATGGCTCCCGCTTCCGTCCAACACCGCCTGCCCGGAAACCGTCCCAACCTCCTTCACCTTCGCCACCGCCTTCGGCTCGAACCCGTCCGGAGTACGGTAAAGGTTGCAGGCTTTACTCTCCGGGTGCTCCATGCAGTGGGGGGAAGTAGCCCTGTAAACACGCTTACGTTCGAATGGATTCACAGGCGTCACCAGCGTGACATCCCACGAATTCGGATATTCTGCGCCGATCTGCCCCCGTTCCCTGTCCGATTCCACAACCCCATTCCCTAGCATCCCCCCCTTGTTCCGACCCCACGAATAAAGTTGTCCCTGCCTGTCTTCCGCATATACGTAGTATACAAGACTATTGGCCGTCCACATACCCGTAAATGAATGCAAACCCCGTGCTAGGTGTACCGGCTTCTGCACCAGCAACTGACCCGCACCCCAATCCCAGGCATAAGGCGCGGCATGACCATCTCCCCGGCGGTAATGGGCAAAATCAAGCTCCTCACCAATCCCTATCGCACCCATCGAATTATCACCCCAGGCCCAAATCGTACTGTCCTTCAGGATCACATACGTCGCTACAGAATTCGTACAGATACATCGGATCGGCTGCGGCAACTTCAACTTCTCATCCAAACGCTGAGGCCTTAATTGCGGCGCCGGCTGTCGGCTGAATCCCCCCTCCCCAAGTCCAAGGTACGAGGTGTATTGCCCCCAACCATATAGGGATTGATCCTCAAGCAAAGCATAGTTCCATTTACTCCCTCCCGCTATATCCTTCGCCCGCCCCGGAAGCGGGATCATTTCAGGCCGATAGGCATCCACCACCTTCTTGCCTCTCGCCAACTGGTACTCCACCCCGTATTGCCCCCCTCCCCCCCAGGTCCACACCCTCCCATTCTTATCCAATGCGATCCCTATTTCATACACCAGCAACTTGACGATAACAGTCCCTTTCGGGAACACCACCTTAACTGGCAAAGGATTATCCCCACCTTCACCCCCGTTTCCCCTGATCCCATGCCTGGTATTTCCCCACACCCATACGGTGCCGTCCGCCTTGAGTGCAGCACTCGTCCACCCCCCATCCCCACCGCCTCCGACAACCGCAACAACCCCTCTGAACGGAGCCCCCATACTGTCCCGCTCGATCCGCCGGGGTGCCACTACATCCTCCCCGATCCTGCCATTTCCGCATTCTCCATTCTGATTAGTCCCCCAGGCCCAAACAGCCCCATCCTCATCCACCGCCAGCGCATGGTGCGCGCCCGAAGACGCAGTCCTGATCTTTCCCTGCGGCAACCCCTCCACCTCTTCGGCCCTTCCCGTCATCACCGAATACAACCGGTGCGTCGATTGATCGAGAATGTAACAATGATATTCACCCGTAGCCACAAGGTACCGCCCGCCCTGCGCTACTCCATTCACGACAATCAGGCCGCTTAAAAAAAACATCGTCGCCCGGCAAATGCGATGTCCGTATAGCATAATATCTTATAAAATTAAAGGGTTTAACTCCGAAGCCGCCAGCCTTCCCGGCGGCAGCCCGTTGAGCCAATTGTTCAGCTCATTCACCTGGGCAGGATGGATCGGCTGCGCCACCCTGGCCCCATCCGCCATATACGTAATAGTCATCATCTCCCTTCGCCGGTCGGAAAAATTCGCAGCCGTATGATGCACCGTATTTCCATAATGCCAGGTCGCATCCCCCGCCCGCATTCCTGCCGCCCGGCTCAACGGAAAACGCCCCTCCCGAATATACTTGCGGTAGGTACCATCGGGCTCGGAAGAAAGCTTGGGGTCAATGATCGTGCCCTGCCGGTGCGATCCCGTCGCAAAGATGAACATCCCCATCTCGAGGCTCTGATCCGTCAACGCCATCGCCATCGTCACCGTATCGGCCGAATCCAGCGGCCAGTAATATTGATCCTGGTGCCAGTAGGTAGCCTTCCCACCCGCTTCCTTGAACAACGCATGATCATGATAGATCCGCACATTGGCCACCCCCAGCAGATCGGCCGCCACTTTCGCCAACCGCTTCGATAGCACGAATTGTCTTACGCCCTCATCCGTCCGCCACAGGTTCACCATCTGCCCGAATGCACGCCCATAAATACCCTTATCCGGCAATTTTTTCTTCTCCCGGCTCTGCCTCTTCACCGCGTCCACAATCTGCTGTCGAAAAATTGCCACATCTGTGGAGGACAATACACTCCGCACGAGCAGATGCCCGTTGTCCCTGAACTCGTCCCGTTGCGCCGCGGAAATGTTCAGAAAACCATCCAGATTTGGTAGGTTCTTCGCCATCTGCCTGTAAATTAATCCTTCCTTGCAAAAATGGAAATTCTTTGTAGAACAGGGTTGCGTTTTACAGTCAGGAATAACCCCTAGAGGGGGGTTATTTCCGCCATGCGCCTTTCACCGATCGCCTTTTTTAACTATCTTGACCCTAAATTTAAATCCGTTTCCTATGAGAAAAATTTACCCTTTTCTCCTGGCATCGCTTTGCATTTCCCTGAACGCACTCTCCCAAAATTCATCCCTGAATTTCACCGGTTCCAATTACGTCACGGCAGGCGTCGACGTCATAAACCCTATCGGCGACTTCACGCTCGAATTCTGGGCCTACGTTCCAAACACCGCAGTCGACGGTGCCGTCCACCAAATGGCGTCAGAAGGCGCGGCCGGATTCGAATTTTCCATCGGCTACCTGGGCGACGGAACGATTCAGGTGGGCGATCCCGGCTGGTTCCCGAGCACCGGCATCCAAATTCCAAAGGACCGATGGACCCATATAGCGCTTACTTACAGCACCGGCGGCGGGGGCAACGCCCAACTCTATCTCGACGGCCATAACGTGGCAACGGTGGACGGCTTCTTCTTCAACGACGAACAGCCCTTCCGCATAGGAGTGCAGGTCGATATTACCCAACCCTTCATCGGAAGGATCGACGAGGTGAAAGCATGGAAGACCTCCCGCACCCAGCCCCAGGTCAGGTCGGATATGTTCGGCACGCCGAACTTCAGCGACAACAACCTCATCGCCTACTACGAAATGAATGATGGCAGCAGCACCGCCGTCACCAACTCGGCCGCTACCACGGGCAGCAGCCAGGACGGCGTGATCAGCGGCGACACCGGCGGCGCCAACTCCTGGGCCGGATCACCCATCCAATACGGCAACAACGCCCTGGTATTCGACGGCGTCGATGACCAGGTGGATATCCCCGCTCTCACGGGCAACCAATACGATCTTACCTCCGGTGGAACGGTCGAGTTCTATGTCAACCCCACTACGCTCCCTTCGAGCGGATGGGCAACGATCGTCGGTAACCGCGGCGCAGGCGGGGTCCGTTATAGCTTCCATCTTTCCGCAACCCAGATCGGCCTGGACAACGGCGGCGCCAGTCCGAATGTCCTCGATTACGCTGTCCCCACCGGTCCGAATAACTGGACCCACCTTGCCTTCGTTTACGATGGCGGCAGCACCACCACCGTCTATGTCAACGGAGCCTTTCAAGGCACCATCAACGGCTCCCTGGGCGCCGCATCCGGCCAACCGCTGACCTTCGGGATGGCAAAAAACACCTCCGGCGGCGACGACAAACCCTTCTCCGGGGGCATCGACGAGGTCCGCATCTGGAGCACCCAGCGCAACGCCGCCCAGATCAGCGCCAATTGGAAATCTACCCTCACCGGCACCGAAACCGGCCTGATCGCCCAGTATACTTTTGACCAGGGCGCCTCCGACGCCGATGACGGCGGCCTCACGACGGCCTTCGATAACACGGCAAACGCCAATGACGGCGCCCTGATGAACTTTGCGCTAAACGGTACATCTTCGAATTTCACAACCCATGCCCTTCTCTCCGTACCTCTGCCGGTGACCATCGCCGGCTTCTCCGCCACCCGCTCGGGCAACGAGACGGTCCTCCAATGGCAGACGGCAACGGAACAGAATAGCCGCGAATTCGTCATCGAAAGAAGCTCCGACGGCAAGAACTACACGGCCATCGGTTCGGTAGAGGCTGCAGGTAACAGCCAGACACTGCAAAACTACGCTTACACCGACCCCCAACCGATGCCAAACAACAACTTCTACCGGCTGAAACAAGTGGACCAGGACGGAAAGTTCGACTATAGCCTCGTCCGCTCGGTCAACTTCCCGACCACAGCCAGGCTCATCTGGTACATTACCGGTAGATCGTCCGCCGGCGTTTGGCTTCAACAAGGCAGCGACGAGCCATACGCACTCTATGACGCGGCCGGCCGCCTTCTCCGCGCCGGTAACCTGTCCAACGGCAGGACCCAATTATCCCAACTGCCACCAGGCATCTACTTCGTCCGCGTCACAACGACGACACTCACAATTTCACTCCCATAATAAAGGGGGGCCGCCAGGCCCCCCTTTCATTTCAATAAACTTTCCCGTATCGCCACCGCTTGCGGCGACGCATCCGGCAACAAAAAGATGCGCCACCCTGAATCGATCCCAAGCCCGCCATAAGCGAGATATTTCGCATAATCCGGCTCCTTCGTCGTATAGACATAATCGAATATCTCGGGCAACGGCTCACCCGCCACCGACTCGCATACCCACCGGAACTCCGCATCCGTCCACCCACGTCCCTTCGCCTGATAGAACTCCCGGTACAGCCTCCGCATCACCTCGTCCAGCCCGCTCCGGTTGGCGGAAGCATGCCGGATGGCCAGGTCAAGCAACAGCCCTACCGCCGGCCCCTTGTCATAGTAAGAGATGGTCGAATCCGCACCTCCCCCCAACGGTCCGTAGTTCCAGCTGTCCCAGCTGGCCTGCGCAAGCGATTGCCGCAGATGCCCGGGCTTATTCTCATAGGCCGCGATATTATTCCGCAGATCATGCAACACATCGCTGTCCTGCATCAGCCCCGCCCGTAACACAAGCATATACTCATAGTAGACGGAAAGCCCCTCGGACACCCAGAGCCCGTGAGTACGATTGGGCCCCTGGTAATCGAAAGGCCCAAGCGCGATCGGCCGGATCCGCTTTACATTGTAGTGATGGAAATATTCGTGCGCCAGGAAATTGAACACCCGCTTACGGCCACCCTCCGTGGCCAGCTGGTTCCCCGAAAATGGCACCGCCGCGGAATTCAAATGCTCGATCCCGCCCCGACCCGATCCCATCCCCAAAAAAGTGTAATGCCGGTAAGGAATATCCCCGATCATCTCGACGGCCGCCTCGACGATCTTCTTCAATTCGGCCATGAACCGGCCCCGATCGAACTCTCCCATCCGGTACCCGGCAAAATAATGCGGAACGCCCCGCACGGTAAACGATGGCAGATCTTCCAGCTCCCCCATCAGGATGGGACAGTCGTACAGTACATCAAAATCGGGTGCATAATAAAGATGTTCGCCACCCGCCACGGCGTCCAATCCCGTCGCAATCTTCGTCCATCCGTTCCGCAGCTCCACCGCCAGCTCCACCGGCTGGCGTAAATACCCATCGGGATAAAGGAACATCCCCGTGGGCGCCACAAACCCATGCGCCGAATCAAGCAGCGATTGCGCCGCAAAATTGGTGCTGGCATAAATATCATACTCGATCGTAAAGCCCCCTCCCTTCCCCGGTACCGCGACCCGCCAGGTGCGCCGGTCCGTCCGCTCCCAGGCAACGGTATCTCCATGCGCATCCTTTACGCTGAATCCACTTAGCCCGCCGGCATAATCCAACAACTGGTAATAACCCGGCATCCAGGCCGGCATCTTCAGATCGATCACCGGGGTCTCGATCCCCTCGATCCGGAAAAGAACATGATAGCTGTGCCGCTCGGGATGCTCCACCAGCAGCGTATAGCGGAATTGCGGCCTGGCCGACCCGGTCACGGCAATGGCAAGAAAGAACACAATAAGCGGTAGTTTTTTTGGCATATTGCCAAAATAACCCAAATTCGGGGCCCGGTCTTCTCGGATTTTAACTTACTGCAAAGCCATATCCCAATCCTTCCATACCGGATCATATCCCTGCCGCCGGATCATCGCGGCGATCTCCGCAGGACTCCGGTCATCATGGATCTCAAACTGCTCCAGCGACCCCGGGTCTACCGAATATCCCCCCGGATTCGTCCTCGACCCCGCACTGATCGAGGTGATCCCCATCCGCACCGCATGATCCCGGAAAACCGGGCTCTCCCGCGTCGACAAGGATAGCTCCACCTCCTCATCCACCAGCCGGTACGCGCAGACCAGCTGGATCAGCTCCCGGTCGCTCATCGCCACCTTCGGCGCCAGCCCACCCACATGCGGCCTCAGCCTCGGAAAGGAAAGGGAATATTTCGTCCGCCAATACCGCCCCTCCAAATACCGCAGATGCAAACCCGTAAACCAGCCATCCGTCCGCCAATCCTCCAACCCGATAAGCACCCCCAACCCCATCTTATGAATGCCTGCCTTCCCA
This sequence comes from Puia sp., assembly GCF_035546395.1. GTDB lineage: Bacteria > Bacteroidota > Bacteroidia > Chitinophagales > Chitinophagaceae > Puia. The sequence continues at coordinate 356,458 of NZ_DASZXR010000006.1, forward strand.
AGTCGATCCGGCGTCCCCAACCGATACTCGAAATTGGATTTCTTTCCCTTAGGATGATGCAGCCGGTAATCCTCGCGGTGATACGTCTCCTGATACACAAGAACACTGTGCAACCCATGCTTCATCAACAAGGAATATTCCTCGCATTCCAGCGGCTGCACCTCCATACTCACCTGCGCAAAATGCGGCCGCACCACATCCAATGCCTTTACAAAATAGTTCACCCCAACCGTTTGATTAGCCTCCCCGCTCACCAGCAACACATGCTCGTACCCCATCGCCTTGATGGCCGCCGTCTCGCTAAGCAATTCCCCGGCGCTCAAGGTCCGCCGGGCAATCCGGTTGTCATAGCTGAACCCGCAATACGTGCAGATGTTCTGACACTCGTTCGACAGATACAGCGGGATATACAGCTGGATCACCTTGCCGAAACGCTTTTCCGTCATTCGCCGGCTCAGCTGCGCCATCTCTTCCAGGTAAGGCGCCGCTGCAGGCGATAGCAAAGCCTTGAGGTCGTCCAGGTCACGACCGGACCTTCCCAGCGCCCGCTCCACATCCCGCGCGGTCTTGGCATAGATGCTCTGCCAGACAGCACCCCAATCATGTTTATCGAATACTCCAGTAAACATAAAGATCTATTCATCCAAAAATGCCGTCAATGGACTGCTGGCTTCAGCCCGCATCGGCCCCATCCCGCCGCCTCCCGCCGCCAACCCAGCCTCAAAAGCCATCCGGCCACTCTCGACCGCCAGCTTAAAAGCCCGCCCCATTGTCACCGGGTCGGCGCTGGCCGCAATGGCGGTATTCACCAGCACCGCATCCGCGCCAAGCTCCATAGCCTTCGCCGCATCCGAAGGCGCCCCGATCCCGGCATCAATGACCACCGGCACCCGGCTTTGCGCAATAATGATCTCAAGGAAGTCCACGGTCTTCAACCCCTTATTGCTCCCGATGGGCGACCCCAACGGCATCACCGCCGCCACACCCACTTCTTCCAGCCGCTTGCATAGCACAGGATCGGCGTGGACATAGGGCAATACCACAAACCCCCGTTTGACCAGCTCTTCCGCCGCGATCAGGGTCTCGACGGGATCAGGCATCAGCCACCGCGGATCGGGATGGACTTCGAGCTTGAGCCAGTTCGTCCCCAACGCCTCCCGCGCCAGCTCCGCGGCAAAGAGGGCCTCCCGTGCATTCCGCACCCCCGATGTATTGGGCAGCAAATGCAGCCGGGGATGCCGCAGGTAACGCACCAGGTCACTGTCGCCAGCCCGCGTATCCACCCTGCGCAACGCCACGGTCACCAGCTCGCTCCCACTGGCCAGTAAGGCCTCCTCCATCACCGTCAGCGAGCCAAACTTCCCCGTCCCGGTAAAAAGCCGGCTCTGAAAGGTCGTGTCCGCAATAGTCAGCATATCATTTTTATTAGCATTCCAGAAAAGGCGATACCCTGAACTCCGGCCCCATACAACGCCGCCGCATCCTCCATCCTGATCCCACCAATTGCCACCACCGGCAACCCGATCCCCTCGGCCTTCACCTGCCCCATGATCCGCCGGTATCCCTCCAATCCAAGGATCGGGCTCAGATTCTTCTTCGTCGTCGTGAACCGATAAGGCCCAAGCCCGATATAATCCGCTCCGTGTTTCCAATGCTCCCGGATGTCCTCAATGGTGTTGGCAGTCCCGCCGATCATCTTCTCCTTCCCCAGCAGCCGGCGGGCCTCACTCACCGGCATATCCTGCTTCCCCAGGTGAACCCCATCGACATCAGCCTCCAAAGCAACCCCCACCCGGTCATTCACGATCAGCTTACATCCCCATTCACTACAGATATCCCTCGCGGCCAGGGCAGCATCCAGCACCTCCTCATCCGATGCAAGCTTCATCCTAAGCTGTATCCACCGGATGCCGGCCCGGCAGGCCGCTTCTACCTGCTGAACAGGACCCATCGGCGCATCGTCCATCGTCAGGAAATACAATCGTGCCATCCCAATAGACTTTTATTACTGCTTAAAAAATTTCGAACATATCCCTTTGCCCGGACAGCCGCCACCGGCAACGCATACCCCAGGGCCAGGTTTGCCGCCAAAGCGGAAGCCAGCACACAACCCGACCCATGCTTGGGGTACACCGCTCCCCCATCCACCGGTTCCAACACCTCCATTTTACCCTCCATCCACAAGTAATCCCTGCCGGGATGCTCGGGATGATGACCGCCTTTCAGGAGCAAATGACAGCCGCATCGCTTCACCCCCTCCCCGTCGGCAGCCAACCACCCCATCTCCTCCCAGTTGGGCGTCATCACAAAACATTGCGCGGCCACCTCCTCCCATCCTTCCGTCTTCACCCAGAAGTCAGTCCCACTGCTGCTTCGGATCACCGGATCCCATACCACCCGAACCCCGGGGTTCCACTGCCGGATATGTCGCACGACCCTGCCCACCAACCCGATCGACGGCATGATCCCGATCTTCACCCAGTCAAAACCCGCCGCCTCAAAACAGACATCCACCTGCTCGAGGACATCCTTCTCCGGCAGCCAGTCCACCCGACGGACCACCCGCTCGTTCTGCCAGGTGATTGCGGTACATACCGCGTATCCATATACGCCATGCGATTCCAACGTCTTGACATCCGCCAACACGCCGGCGCCGCCGCTGGGATCATATCCGGCCACCACCAACACCCTCGGTCTATCCATGCACCACGCGCTTTAGTTGTAAAAATCGTTCCGCCGCCTTCCCCGGCTCCTCCCAGATCCATCCCAACACCGCCGCCCCCGTCCATCCGTTTCCCAACAGTTCACCGATCGTTCCAACTCCAACCCCGCCAAGCCCGATCGGCCGGCAGGGCAACACCCCCCCCGGCAAGGTCAGCAACCCGGCATTTGCCAAATATCCCCGCTTTGAAATACTGTCAAACAAGGGGCTGATAAACGCATACTCGAGCCCATCGGGTAATGCCGCGAACTCCGCCCAATTATGCACGGACGTAGACACCCTCAAACCCGTACCTTCACCCATATTCACCGGCCCATGCACCTGCGGTATCCCATACCGCAGCGCCAACTGCGGCTGGTAATGCAACACCAGCCGCGACGCCCATCGCGGCGCCAGCCGGGATACAAGACGCTCCAGCTCCAACAAGCTCATTTCCGGCTTACGCAGGTGCAATCGCTCCAACCCAGCCTCGAGCAAGTCCTCGAGACGCTCCGGCTCGCCGGGAAAGCTTCCCGGCAGGGTCAACACCGCTATGAGAAAATCAGTACGCATCATAAATACATCTCCGATCCCATTTCCCGGAACTCCTCAGCCTTCTCATCCATCCCCGCCCGAACTTCCTGCGATAATTTCATACTGCAGAAATGCGGCCCGCACATCGAACAGAAATGCGCCACCTTCGCTCCCTCGGCCGGCAAGGTCTCGTCATGAAAACTTCGCGCCGTATCCGGGTCGAGCGAAAGATTGAATTGATCCTCCCACCGGAACTCGAAACGGGCCTTGCTAAGCGCATCGTCACGATACCTCGCCCCAGGGTGCCCCTTCGCCAGATCCGCCGCATGCGCGGCAATCTTGTAGGCAATGACGCCGTCCTTCACATCCTTCTTATTGGGAAGACCCAGATGTTCCTTTGGGGTCACATAACAAAGCATCGCGGTCCCATACCACCCGATCATCGCGGCGCCGATCGCCGACGTAATATGGTCGTACCCCGGCGCAATATCCGTGGTCAGCGGACCCAGGGTATAGAACGGCGCTTCATCACACACGGCCAGCTGCTTGTCCATATTCTCCTTGATGAGGTGCATCGGGATATGCCCCGGCCCCTCGATCATCACCTGGCAATCCTGCGCCCAGGCCTTCGCAGTCAACTCGCCAAGCGTCTCCAGCTCGGCAAACTGCGCGGCGTCATTCGCATCGGCGATCGACCCCGGCCTCAACCCATCTCCTAACGAAAAGGACACATCATACGCCTTCATGATCTCGCAGATCTCGTCGAAATGGGTATATAAAAAGCTCTCCCGGTGATGCGCCAGGCACCACTTGGCCATGATCGAGCCGCCCCTCGACACGATACCGGTCATCCGCCGGGCGGTAAGCGGGATATAACGCAACAATACCCCCGCATGGATCGTAAAATAGTCCACTCCCTGCTCAGCCTGCTCGATGAGTGTGTCCCGGTAAATTTCCCAGTTCAGCTCCTCCGCCTTCCCTCCCACCTTCTCCAGCGCCTGGTAGATCGGCACGGTACCTACCGGCACCGGCGAGTTGCGCAGGATCCATTCTCTCGTCTCATGGATATTCTTTCCAGTGGAAAGGTCCATGATCGTATCCGCACCCCATCGGCAGGCCCACACGGCTTTCTCCACTTCCTCCTCGATACTGGAGCTCACGACCGAATTCCCGATATTGGCATTGATCTTCACCAGGAAATTCCGCCCGATGATCATCGGCTCGCTCTCGGGGTGATTGATATTGGCCGGTATCACGGCCCTGCCCCTGGCCACCTCGTCACGCACAAACTCAGGCCTGATCCCACCACCCTCACGAACCGCAATGTATTCCATTTCGGGCGTGATGATACCCTTCCGCGCGTAATGCATCTGTGTCACATTCCCTTCTCCCCTCCTCGGACGGATCCACTCCTCCCGCATCCGCGACAAACCTCTCTCCAGATCGATATCGACAGCCGGATCGGTATAGGGACCGCTGGTGTCATAAACCTGGACCGGCCCGTCTCCGGTGGCTATCTCCCGCATGGCGACTCGCAGCGGATGCACGGTCCCCGGTACATAGATCTTTCTCGACGCGGGAAAGGGTTCCCGGCTTACTGATGTCTTCATAAAATAGTTTTTTACCCGCCCTGGGTCGCCCGGATAACAAAAACCCGGTCCGCCTCCCGCAGCCGCCACCCCGCCCATTGAGAACGCGGGATCACGGCCTCGTTAACGGCAATAGCTATCCCATCCGATTGCACGATCTGCAATAGCGGCAAGACATCGGCCAGACAGCCATTTTCAGGAAACTGAAATTTTTGTTGATTGATCGACACCTCCGGCATAAGAAATACCCCCTCCCTGGCTTCAGCCAAGGCTGTTAAGAACATATAAATTCGAGGTGCTGCGAATCGCAGAAAAGAAGAAGTCCGCCTTTTCCCTTCGCCGGTATTATCCGGATCAGGTTTTGAGGGTATCATCTCAGCCCGAGCAAACGAGCACCCCTAAAGTACGCCCTAAAGGTAGGGAATTATTTTTAACAACATACAACCATGCGCCGGCAACATTCGGGAATACGTCTTACCAAACCTTCCCAACTCCCGCTGCGCCCAAAGATCCCGCACCGCCACTCCACGCCGGATACCCAACAAATAAAGATCCACCGACACCTCGCGCGCGCTGTCCCCAATATTAAACGCACCCACATACAAGGCGCCCCCACCCGCATCGGAAACCCAGATCATCCGCCCCGCATCATGTGCCAGTTCACGCGGATTCATGCCCTCCTGGTTCACCGCCAATACCTCCGGGTTTCCAAGCAGCCTTTCCTCCAACGCCCTGTTTTCCGGCAGGTTCCCGCCGATCATCAGCGGCGACCGGTAAAGACACCAAAAACTGATATGCGTCATCAATTCATCCTCCGTAAACCGGCTGTATCGTTCCGGACCCACCGGCCCGCGCTTGGAGATCTTTCCGATCTGCAACATATCGCAATCCGGCCAGTGACCCTCCCCCCCAACTCCCGCCCATTTCTTGGCATAGCCAAACATCTTCAGCACCTCCGGCCAACTGTCCCAAAAATCATCCGCCATCCGCCACATATTTCCCCATTGCTTGACATGGGCGGAATCCGCAAGTGGGGTCTCCCCCGGCGAAAGACTAAGGACCATCGGCCGCCCGCAGGCTTCGATCGCCTTCCGGTATCCCTCGATCTCTGCCGCACTATACGGCCGTGAAATATCATCTACCTTGATCAGATCGACACCCCACCCGGCATACAACGCCAGCAGAGAATTGAGATAGGCCTGCGCTCCCGGCTTGCGCATATCTAGCCCATACATCTGGTTCATCCACGGACAGGTCGAATTCGTGTCGGCGATAGCCGCCGCGTCAACGCCACCGCCCCCCATCACCGGGCTATGCGCCCAGACGGCCTGCCGGGGAATACCCCGCATCACATGGATACCAAACTTCAATCCAAGGGAATGAACAAAATCCGCAAGCGGCTTAAACCCCTTGTCGCCAAAAGCAGACGGGAATTTATTGACATGGGGCTGCAACCGCCCCCAGGAGTCCATGGCCAGCCACGGAACATAGCTCCCATCCCCGAGCCTGTACTGAAAAGGGTTCCCTATCCGGCTCCCCGGCGGGTTGTCATAAGCCCAGAGAAAGTCGACAACGATGTACTGCCAGCCATACCGGGCCAGGTTCTTCGCCATATAGTCCGCATTAGCCCTGACCTCTTCTTCATGCACCGCGCTGCCAAAGCAGTTGTAGCTGTTCCAGCCCAACGGAGGCCGTTGTGCCACCTGCGCAGAAACACCGGCAGCAAGGAACAACAGCGGCAGCCAGCAAAGGATTCGCATAGACATTATTTCAATTCGAGAACGACAACCGACATTGCCGGCAATTCGACGACGAGATCGTTGCCTTCCTTCCTGGCTCCGCTGAACGTCGCGGGCTTCACCCGGTTAGGCTCGTCGAACGTATTGACATCGGTAAATTTCGCCGAGGTCAGCACCTGCCCGGTCACGGTCTTGAAAGTCATCCCCGGCAGATTCGCCCGCACGGTGATTTTTTTGGCCGGGTCCAGGTTGACAAAAGAAACATGGATTGCCCCGCCGCTGTCCCGCGACGCCGACGCATTCACCGCCGGGATCTTCTCGGAACCATGCGCATAATCCGGGGTATAGAACTGCACGGGTAGCAATCGCGCGTCCTGGTGTACTTTGTAAAGATCGAAGACCCAATAGGTCGGCGTCAGCAGCATCCGGTCCTTATCCGTCAACACCAGCGCCTGCAAGACGTTCACGGTCTGCGCAAGATTGGCCATCTTAACCCGATCCGCATGATTGTTGAAGATGTTCAGGGTCGTACCCGCGATCAACGCATCCCGCAGGCTGTTTTGCTGGTAAAGGAACGCCCCGTTCGTGCCGGGCTCGACATCCGTCCAGATGCCCCACTCATCGACGACAAGCGCCATCCGCTTATGGGGATCATATTTGTCCATGATGGCCGAATGTCGGCGGACGATCTCATCCATCCGCAAAGAAGCCGCAAGAGCCCTGAAATATTCGTCTTCCGAGAATTGCGTAGCCGATCCCTTATGTTGCCAGCTCCCCGCCAGGGTATAATAATGCATTGAGATCCCCCACGTGCGTCCCCGGCTGATATTCTTCATGACCGTTTCGGTCCAATTGTAATCGTCGCCGTTCGCGCCGCTGGCGATCAGCTTCAGGCTGGACCCGGGATAGTTCCGGCAGAACTCCGAATACCGGTTGTACTCCCCCGAGTAATATTCCGGCGTCATACTCCCGCCACAACCCCAGCTCTCGTTGCCCACTCCCCAGAAGGAAACATTCCAGGGCTGCTCCCGCCCATTGTGCCGGCGCAGATCGGCCAGCGTGCTCTTGCCGTTATAGTTCAGGTATTCCAACCAGTCAGCCATCTCTGCGGGCGTACCCGAACCGACATTCCCGGCAATATACGGCTGACACCCCAGCAAGTCGCAAAGCTGCAAAAACTCATGTGTCCCGAAGCTGTTGTCTTCCGTCACCATGCCCCAGGTGGTATTCACCGTATGCTTGCGCTGTTCGCGCGGACCAATGGCATCCCGCCAATGATACATATCCGCAAAACATCCGCCCGGCCACCGAAGCACCGGCACCTTGATCTTTTTCAACGCTTCCACGACATCCATCCGGATATGATCTCCCGTCCAGAAACCGTCATAGATACATCGCCCCAGGTCCTCGGAAAAATGCCCATAGATAAATCGGCTGATCTGCGGCCCCGCCGTATCGCGGATCGTAAGCCCGGCTGAATTTTGTGCAGATAGCGAAAAGGAAAAGAAAAGCAGTGTGCAAAAAAGCAGGTTCCTGGTGGGATTCATATGCAAGTTATTTAGGAACCCTAAATTAATCGTTTTTTTGACAATTAATAAAATTTCTTCCCTACCACCGGAGCCGGCCCGCCCCGCGCGCGCCTCCCCCCCCCCGGGCCGCTATTCCCTTACCTGCCCCGTCCCCCGGATCACCCACTTCTCGGTCACCAACTTCTCCAATGCAAAAGGTCCGCGGGCATGCAGCTTCTGTGTGGAGATCCCGATCTCCGCCCCAAGCCCCAGCTCCTCTCCGTCCGTAAATCGCGTCGACGCATTCGCATACACCGCCGCCGCATCCACATCCGCCAGGAACCGCTCGCAAAGCCGCTTGTCCTTCGACACGATAGCCTCCGAATGTTTCGTCGAATGCAGCGCAATATGATCCAGCGCCTCGTCCATATTCCTCACCACCTTTACCGCGCATTTCAGGCTAAGCCACTCCCGGTCATAGTCCTCCGGCTTCGCCCGCTTCAGCAAAGGGTACCCGGCAAACGCCTTTGCCCCCACCGCATCCGCAAACACCTCCACCCCATATTGCTCAAACGGCCCACGCAACCGCTCCACCAACGCCCCTGCAACAGCAGCGTCCACCACAAGCGTATCCATCGAATTGCAGACGGACGGCCGCGACACCTTGGCGTTGACGACGATGGCCGCCGCCTTCTCCAGATCGGCAGTCGACTCCACATACACATGACAAACCCCGGCGCCGGTCTCGATCACCGGGACAAGACTATTGCTACGGACATAACGGATCAGCGCGTCGGAGCCCCGGGGGATCAGCACGTCGACCCACCGCGTAGCCGTGAACAATTCCTGCACCACCTCCCGCTCGGGTGGCAGCAAGGTCACGCAATCGGGATGAATACCCGATGCCTCCAATGCCTTCCTGATCAGTCTAATGGCCGCCCGGTTCGTCTCGGCAGCCTCCTGGCTCCCCTTTAACAGGCAGCCGTTACGGCTCCGCAGACAAAGTGCCGCTATATCGAACGTAACATTGGGTCGCGATTCATAGATAGCCCCCACGACCCCAAGCGGAACGGCCCGTTTCTCCACCTTCAGTCCATTGGCCAGCGTCCTGCTGTCCAATAACTTTCCCGACGGATCAGGCAGCCGGCTTACCTTCCGGATACTTTGGGCGATCGCCCGGATTCGCTTCTCATTCAACAACAGCCTGTCCGTTCGCGGGTTGTCAGGGTCCTGTCGCGCGACATCCTTCGCATTGGCCCGAAGGACCACGGCGCTTTGTTCTTCGAGGCTCTTCGCAAGCAGCCGCAACGCGGACTTCACCTGCCGGTCACCGGCCCTTCTCAACTCCACCGCAGCCCGGTGGGTCTTTCGGATCAACGGCTCTATTTTCCTTGTGCTCATGTCAAAACAATACGATGTCATCCGCATGCGCGGCAATTGTGTTCTTATTTTTCAACCTTGCGGTGATCTCGGCAACCCCGAGCTTCACCTTGGCAACCCCTATGATCTGCTCCTCTTCGTCTTTTAACTGTACCACCTCACCCTCGGCAAATTTTCCCTGCAGCTGCCGGATCCCGACGGTAAGCAGGCTATGTCGCTGCTCGAGCGCACGTACCGCCCCCTTGTCCAGATAAAGACTGCCCAGTGTGATCGACCCGCTGGCCAGCCACTTTTGCCGGGCCCTGAGATTGGCTACCCTGGGAAGGAAGCTCGTACCGGTCTTTCCCTCCAACGCATCCGCAAAGGGACTCTTCCCCTTGAGCCCGCAGATGACGACCCGGATGCCGAGCGATGTCGCCAGCCGCGTAAAGGTCAGCTTCGACAACATGCCCCCCAATCCAAGACTGCTCTTTCCCTCCTGCACAAAACTCATGATCTTCCCGTCGACCCTTTCCACCAGAGGAACGATCTTCTTCGCATCATCCAGGAACCCGCCGACGGAAGTACAAAGCAACAAGGCCTCCGCATCGAACCCGATCGCCGTAAGCGTCGCCAGCTCGTCGTTGTCGGAGAATTTCAACTCGACATTGCTGACAAGATCGTTCTCATTCATCACCGGTAAAATGCCGTTCTTCCAAAACTCCTCGAAGGTCTCTTTCAACTGCAAAAAACGCGGCCTGCTGGAGAAATGCTGCCGCTCGCACAGGGCTTGCGCCACAGGCATATTATATACCGAAAATTGCTTTTGATAATGCCGGATCAGGATAGGATTTCCCACCGCCGCGGCCGCCTTTCGCTCCGCCAGCGTCCCCTTATAACCGCTGAAAAATCCCCTGCCACTGCCCACCGCCCCGCTCGACACCAGGATGACCCGGTACCGGCTGCTCAACGCGGCAATCCCCGACGCCACTTTCCTGATAGTGGCCTGACTGATCTCTCCCTTTTCATTCGTGAGCACAGCCGTACCAAGCTTAATAACCAAAACAGGCTTTTGCATCCTACGAAAATAATCTATTTCTGCTTCACGATCACCCCATTCACCATCAGCGGGCTTTCCCCGTCCGCTACGATATTATACACTCGCTGCACCCCGCCGGCGCCCTCCGTCTTTTCCCAAACGGTAAAAACCCCATCGGCACACAACACCGCATCTCCCACCTTCAGCTCTCCAACCTTCTTTCCCCCCACCATCGGATGATTCGGCGTCGCCTCCAATACCCGCGAGGAAAACACAAGGTCCCGCTCCCCCCTCTCTCTTACCGCAACGAGCACCAATCGCGTGATTGCATAATTCTTCGCTTCATGCACCGTCAATTCCTTCACGACGACGGTCTTCTCGCGGTTCGTCACCGGATCCATCGTCACCACCGCGTCCCCCGCTTTCACCTCGCTGAGCAGCTTCTTCCCGCCACCGGCCATCGCCACTTCCATGTCCCCCGGGAAGCAGATGTCATTGCCATAGGTCCCCGCCTCGCGGCTCACGTCCTTTCCCGCATTGCGATACAGCTGATAGCCTAATTCCTTCGACAGAACATAAGACAGCTTAAGCACAAAATTGGGCTCATCCTTCTCGATAGCATGGATATCTTCAAAATACTTTTTCCATACATCGGCGCCGGCCCTGTAGCCGGGCATGCAAGCTACCCAACCCTGGCCCTTCTCGTTCGTATAAAAGATCATCGTCCCCAATTCGACACGCCCCTCCTTCAGGATCAGCCTATACAGATCCATCCGCTTTCTCTTCCCATCATCTCCTGTTATAAAATAAGGCTTCCCAAACCCGCTCTTATCCAGGATATACGCGTTCTCGAATTTGACATACGTATCCTTATCCAGGTCCTTGACATGAAAAGACGGAGCCTTCTCATATTCTGCCATCGTCAAAGCGCGGCCCGAGGCCGAATCCTGTGCACGCACAGCGACAAGGCCGGCCACAAGAAGGCCGGCCGTCAATAGAATGTTCTTCATCAAACAAATCAATTTTAAGAGATTTCTTTAAATGCAGAGGCAAACGCCTCCATCTCATCCATCCGGCCGATACTCACCCGGCACCATTCCTGGTTATTGAACTTCCAGAAACGCACGCCCACCCCCCGCTTCATCATCTCATCCGTGAATTGCTTGCCCTCCATCTTGATAGGAAAAAGCACAAAATTCGCGCTGGAAGGGACATAGGTGTAGCCCTCCTTCTTCAAAACTTCGTACAGATATTCCTTGGAAGCCAGGGTCTTTTTCAACGCGCCGTCAAGATATTCCCGGTCCTGGTAAGTGGCGATCGCCCCGGCAAGGGTAGTAGCCGAGATAGACATGAAGGCCTCCGTGTGCAAGGTCAGACTCTTGATGATTTCAGGCTGCGTCACTACATACCCAAGCCGCAACCCGGCAAACCCATACAACTTCGAGAAGGTCCGCGCAACAATGATATTCGGATTCGAATTCGCCATGGGGATCAGCGTCGTACCCTGCGGATCAGGCAGATAATCGATATAAGCCTCGTCGACAAAAACAGGGACCCGCTTGGACACCCGCTCCACAAAAGCCTTCAGTTTCGCAGCGTCCACCACCGTCCCCGTAGGATTGTTCGGGTTACAGACATAAACAAGACCGGTATTGGCATCGATCGCCTTTTCCATGGCATCTAGATCCAGCTTGTATTCCGCCGTAAGCGGCACCTTCACCCACTTTTCCCCCATCCGGACCGCCTTCGAAGGAAGATCCTCGTACGAGGGATCACCGGTAATGACATTCCCGCCCGGCCTGCTGTAATACAGCGCCGCAGCCATCAGCAACGGCGACGAACCCGAGGCCAGCAGGATGTTCTCCTCCTTGATGCCTTCAAAATCGGCGATCTTCTTCGTCAGCTCCGGCATCGAACGGAAAGGATACTGATAGGCGGTCGGACAGGCGTCCATGATCGCCTTCTTGGCCTTGTCACAAGGACCAAATGGATTTTCATTGGCAAAGAGCCGTGCCTTCAGCGGCACCGGCGCACTCAGGGCAATCGTTTTTTCCGTCCACGCTTCGGCATAAGGAGCGGAAAGAGTTCCGGGATGAGTGATCACCGGGCTGGCTTGTACCTGGTCCAGCAGGCTGGCGGCAAAAGGAAGACCGCCGGCCAATAGTGCGCCCCTCTTGAGAAGGGTGCGACGACTGATTGAGTTGCCCATAACAGTTTATTTTTGGTGGTTGAATACCTTTAACCACCTTCGGTGGTTCCACCGAAGGTCAGACTTTAACGATCAACTTCCAAGCACCGGATACGAAAACCGCTGCCCCGTCACCCGGCTATGCAACGCCGCCACAACACTCCTCGCCGACTCCAGCGCCCCCGCCATCCACGCATTCAAATACGTCATATGCTCCCCGGCAAAATACACCTGCTTGTCCGGCTGTAACAAAGCCTTATATAAACTCCGCCGCTCCTCCGCCGAATACAGCGCCCACCCTCCAAGGTTATATCTCGTCTTATGCCAGCTTACAGAAAAAGAGGTCTCGAACTCCTGCCGGTACTGCGGGTGGATCAGGCTGCCCTTTTCAAGGGCCAGCTGCTCCCGTTGTGAATAGGAAAGATTGCCTGTCGCTACGGCCTTCTCATTAAAGTTATAATATCCTATCAATATTCCCTTACCACTCAAATAATCATAGGAAGGATAGAATATCTGCGTCAGCTGATTGTTCGTATGCGTGATACCCCCATAGATCCCCTCATCCTCTTCCCAGAAACGGCGCCTGAACTGCAGCCCGATCTTCCCGGTATTCATATACACCACGGTGTCGATCGCCCGGCTGGCATCGGAGCCAAAATTATGATCGATATTGCTCAAAACCGGCAAGGGGATCGTACAGATACAAAGATCGGCATTTAAAGCCTTTTCACCCATCTTATCTGTATAAGTTACAGTCACCCCCTGCTCCAGGTTGCGGATGCCCTTCACCTCAGCCTGGTAACGGATCATCGCCCTCACCTTCTGCTCAAAGGCCGCGGCAATCCGGTCCATCCCCCCAACCGCCTGAAAAAGTGTTCCTTGCAACTCATAGGTGTACTCTGCGACATTGTAAAAGTCGGGGTCCAGCAAACCCGAATGCAGCATCGCCAGCAGGGTCAGCGGCTCACCCAGTTTCCCCTCCCGGTCCCCCGGTCCCGGAGATTCGATATAACCCCGTCTCGCCGATGCCTTGTAAAGCTTGTCGATATCCAACCCGCCTTCAGCCCTCAGATATTCGATCACCTTCAACACATCCTCCTTACTCATTCCCGCATCCACCTTTCCCCCATCCATCGCCTTGGCCAGCAGCTCCGCCATCCAGCCCCTTGTATCATTGTGCACCTCCCTGACCCTTATCTTCTTATTCGACAATGGCCCCTTCCCCTCACTATAGTAATAAGTATTCTCATTCACATTATTATAAACCTGTATGGGTACGTTCAGCTCCCTGCAATAATGCAACGTCAATCCGTGATGATGCGGGATCCGCGACGGCCCCGCATTGAAATATTGCCCCTCGTCAAAGCCGGCCGCATGCGACCCGAACCCCGTTTCCTCATTCACCGATCCCCTGCGCACACTCCAGCACCGCCCCCCGGCCCGTTCCCTCGCCTCCAGGATCGTACAGCGATACCCAAGCTTGGTCAGCTCATAGGCCGCCGCCAACCCAGCCAGCCCCGCTCCCAGGATCACCACCTCTTTCCCATTCCCGCTCCCCTCCAACCGGAACGGATGCACCGGGGCCGCCGGTATCAATCCCATCGCCATCACCGCCGGAAATCCCGCCCTTTTCAGAAATTCTCTCCGAGTTAGCTCATGCATGACTAAAAATAACGAAAAACCGCGACGATCATCGCGGTTTTTGCCACATGCTCAATTTCACTAATTTAATCCCCGGAGGCCCTCCTACCGGTCGCAAACCTAATATCCCGGATTCTGGTACATCCGTTTCGGATCCAGGATGGTCTCATTATAGGGTATTGGATAGAATTCGTCTTTCGTACTGAAGTTCGCAATATTCGCCAGACCCCAGTCCGCCGCATTCTTGCTATGAATATACGTCACGAGATCATTGATATTAAAGAAACGCAGCAGGTCGAACCAGCGATAATGCTCAAAAGCCAGCTCGCTACGCCTCTCATGAAGAAGGGCCAGCTTCAACGTCGGGAACTTGGCGCTATAGCTGGGATCCGCCATCGAAGTGGCGTAGTCGGGCATCTTGGCCCTCATACGCACCATATTCAGATACTGGATCGCCTGCGCCGTATTTCCCCGGTATAGATTCACCTCTGCCAGCTTCAACACCACATCGGCATACCGCATAACGGGAAAATCATTCCCGCCATAACCATTCGGGCCCGCAGCGGCACTCGTGTCTCTGAACTTGGTCACATACCAGTCCTTCACAGTCTTGAACGTGTCGTAGCGGATCGAAAAGCTGTCCCGAAGGTCGGTAGGCTCATATTCCTTGACAAGATCATGCGTCACATTGTATCCCACCCCGCTCTGCACCTTCTTGGTATTGATCTTCTCGTTCGCTGCCTGGGCATCGGCCGCAAGATGGGAATAATAGGTAACATCCCCTTGCAGATATACCAGCTGGAAGATCAGCTCGGGACAACTGGCCTTCTTGTTGACATCGAAATTGTCGGTATAAGGGATCGTCGTCAGATCCGTAAAAGTCCGCTCGTTCCAGCAGGCACTCAGGTAATACTCCGCGCTGTCGAGATCGGAATTGGGCGCCGCCCCGTTATTACCACCGTCAAGCATCGCAAACTTCGTCAGGTAAACGGTTCCCAGCAGGCAGTTGACCGCCTGCATCGACGCATGTCCGCGATTGCCCGCCGGCTGGCGGATCGGCAAATTGCTCTTAGTGGCGTCGACCAGGTCGCCAACGATCTGGTTGTACACCTGCGCCGCCGGCACCCGGAAGGTAGCAGCAGTGATCTGGGCGGTCGTGGTCAACGGCACGGTCGTCATCGGGATATCCCCGAACTCCCTCACAAGATCGAAAAGCTGTAAGGCCCGCAGGAACTTCGCTTCCGCCGCATAGGTGGGCTTCAGACTGTCGGTGAACTTCACCTTATCGATATTGGCCAGCAGCAGATTGCACTGCGCGATCGACAGGTACATCTGCTTCCAATGGGTGTAGAGATAAGAGTTCGTCGGCAATAGCGAGAAATTGTTGAACTGGAACGGCTCCCCGGCATTCGATTGGTTATCGTTCGTACCCGTATCGTCGGACCGCTGGTCCGTAAACAGGTCGCTCTCCTCACCCATCGCATTGTTGTTCTTCATTTCATAGTAACAGCCGTTCAACGCCAGCAGGACATCGGTCTCGGAGGTAAAGAACGCGGGAATCGTCACCGCATTCGGGTTGGTCTGCTCCAGGAAGCTCTTCTTGCAGCTGCAGAACACCACCAATCCCATAAATAGTATCTCGAAATATTTATTTTTCATTTTATTATTTTTAAAATGATCAGAAGGTTACGTGAACACCCATATTATAGGACCTTACCAACGGATATTCTCCATAATCAACACCCGGCGTCAGGTTGGCCGTACTGCTCCCAATGCTGTAGTTGTAATCTACTTCCGGGTTATAACCCTTATACTTGGTGATCGTAAACACATTGTTCATCCCTGCATAAACACGGATGCCGCTAAGCCCGATCCGGTGTAACGCCGAGATATCCGGCAGGTTATACCCGATCGAAATATTGGTGCACCGCAAAAAGCTCCCGTCCTGCAGATAGAAAGTGGAAAGCCGGGTGCTGTTGCTCTGCGTACCCGCACGTGAAGCGCGATACACATGACCGTCGCCGGGCTCCGATTCCGACCGGTAGCGATGAGCGACCTCTTCGTACTGGTTACCGGAACCTTCCATATTGAACAGGTAATAGTCCTGGCCGTCCAGTACCTGGTTGCCATAGCTGCCGGTGAACGCTGCGCTGGCGTCGACGGCCTTATAGCTGGCAGACAGGCTAAAGCCATAAGTAAACTTCGGATACGGTGTCCCGATGATTCCAAGATCGCTGGAGTTTACGACCCCGTCTCCGTTGACGTCCTTGAAATAAAGGTCACCAGGGCGAAGCGGATTGGTCTGCGCAAGCGAACGGGGAGGTCCCTGCAATTTATATCCCTTGGGAAAGGACTGGCCGTTCGCTTTATACACCGCGTTATCGGCATTGATACCGGCCGTATCCTTGGCCCGGACCATGCCGGCAACCTTGTATCCATAGAACATCCCGATCGGCTGTCCCGTCTGCGTGATATGCGTAATGTATTGCCGCTCGGCGCCGCCTATGCTGATGATCGTGCTGGCCCCGCCAAGATTGAGCACCTTATTCCGGTTGATCGAAATATTCCCGCTCATATTGAAGTTGAAGCCGTTCTTGCTCTGGATCACCTTGCCGTCCACCTGGATATCGAAACCGCTGTTCCTGATCCTCGAATTCCGCAGATTAGTCAGGATCGAAGGCGCGCCCGAAACCGCCGAGATATTGTTTTGCACCAGCAGGTTGTAGCTCCGGCTATCGTAGTAGTTGGCGATGATCTGCACCCTGTCGTGGAACAGTCCGAGGTCCAGACCTAGATTGTACTGCGAGGTCGACTCCCATTCCAGGTTCCGATCCCTTACCGTATCCACATGGTACGCCTGTGAGATCACGTTGTTCCCAAAGATGACGCCCGAAGGACTGTTGAAGGTCTGCACCGTGTTGTAGTTCCCGATATTGTTGTTCCCACTGAGACCCCAGCTCGCTCGAAGACGAAGGGTCGTATGCTCTTCCAGCCATCCGCGATAGAAATTCTCCTTCGAGATGACCCAGCCACCGCTGACCGAGGGGAATACCGCCCACTTGTTGGATTCACCAAACCGCGAAGAACCATCCGTCCGGAACGAACCGGTCAGGTAATATTTACCCTCATAATTATATTGAACACGGGCGAGATAAGAATTCAGCGTGTAAGTGCCCTTGCCCGTTCCGTTGAGGATAGTGATCTGACCCGGCGTACCCGCGGTCACCTCGGGAACAAGGTCGTTCTGGAAGCCCTTGGCAGTGATCCCAAAGACATCGCTGCTGGTCTGCTGCGCCGTATAGCCGGCCAGGACATTGATTGCGTGAGGACCGAAATGCCTGTCATAGGTGAGCGTAAACTCGGCCAGCTGGTCCTTCTGGTTCACCGTTTGCGCCACGGCATTTGCGGCAGCGATTGATTGCGCCGAAAAAGGCGGGTTGGTCCCGCTGCTCAACGAGGTCGGAAGATAATAGTCGTATTTTTCGCTGTAGGTCTGCAACCCCAGGTTCGTCTTGAACACAAGATGAGGGATCAGCTCATACGTCGCGAAAGCGTTGTAAGTAGCCCGGTTGCCCTGCCGCTTGATCTGGGTCAGCTTGGCCGTGGCGATGGGATTCTCGATCGACTGGTATCCAAACTGCGCAGACTCCGCGTCTGCAAGATATTGCGCGATGCTGCCATCCGGGTTATAGGCGGGGAATGTCGGCATATAGATCAGTGCCCCAAATGCCGGGCTGTGGTCCCACCGGCCCTCCTGGGTCTCATGATTGGTATTGCCGGTATAGGACAGGCTGGCGCCCACCTTCAGCTTGTCACTGACGTCGCCATCGATATTGGCGCGGAAGTTCACCCGCTGCTGGCTCGTGTTCAGCATGATCCCATCCTGGCTCTGGTAATCCCCACTGATCATATACCGGACCTTCTCCGTACCTCCCGAAAAAGCCAGGTTATGACGATTGAACGGCGCATTCCGGTACAGCTCGTCCTGCCAGTCGGTATTGATCTTCTGCGGAATGGCCTTACCCGTCGTAAAGTCATACAGCTCGGTGGGGATGCTCACGGACGAACCATTACCCACCCGGGCAACCCGCGTGGCGTTGTCATCGAGATACATATTGTCATTCCACACAAGCCCCTGGTTCTGGACAAGGTCCTTATAGCTGTCGTTACGGCCGTCGATCACCAGTTGCGCAAACTGGTTGGCATTGAGCAGCTTCACCTTGTGCGCCAGTTGGTTGACCCCATACTGGTAATCATACTCCAACTTCGATTTACCGGCCCGGCCACGCTTCGTCGTGATCAGCACCACGCCGCCCGAAGCTCTCGAACCATAGATCGCCGCCGAAGCGGCATCCTTCAGGATGTCGATCGACTCGATGTCGTTGGGGTTGATATAAAGATCGGCGGCCGCAGGATAACCGTCGATGACATAAAGCGGGTCGGTGCTGGCATTAAAAGAACCTACCCCCCGGACCCGGATCTTCGGGCTGGCATAAGGCGATCCATCGGTCTGCGATACGACCACCCCGGCAACCTTACCCACCAGCCCCTGGCCCACTGTGGGCGCCGATACGTTTAGCTCACTGGCCTTTACGCTCGCAACAGCGCCGGTAAAGTCGCTTTTCCGCATCTTTTGATAACCTACGAACACCACCTCGTTCAACGCGTCACGCCCCTGGTGCATCCGGATATTCAGCGGACTGACGCCCTTTACAAGCATATCCTGGGTGTTGTAGCCGATAGAGGATATCTCCAGGTGCTCCCCGGCCATGGCCCTAATGGAGTAGTGACCGTTGTCGTCGGTGATCACGGAGTTCTGCGTCCCCTTGATGTTCACCGTGGCAGCGCGGACAGGCTGACCGTTCTCATCGGTCACGAAGCCTTCGATCTTCCGGCCACCGGCCATCGGCGCATCCGTATTGGAATTCACAGGCACATATTTCAGTGTAAGGTTCGTTCCATCGAGCAGGTAATGCAATCCATATTGTTTCTGCAATACTTCCAGCGCATCCTGCAGGTTCGCGGATTTCAATTGGATCCTGTCGACCTTCACTTTCTCCAGGACTTCCTGGCTATACGTAAAATTCACCGTCGGCGCCTGCTGCTGCAGCGCCGCCACGACCTTACTCAGATCCGTTCTTTTCAGATCGAGCCTGATCGTCTGGGCCCATCCTCTTTGTCCCAACGCCAGGAACATCAGGAGCAGCCCACACCCCATAAAGCTGCGTTTTAGTTTTCTTGTCATACCGTTACGAGTTGTTGTTTTAAGATTATCTGACGTGTAAAGTATCTCCGGCCCTGGTAAAATGAAGGTCCCAGCCGAACGAAAGGGACTGTAGAACTTTCTCCAGCGCTGTATTATCGAATCTTGCCGTGATGGTCCTGTTCGTTATCGAATGGTCATAAATAATATGCAATCCATATCGCGCCTCGATCTGCGCCAGCGCCTCCTTCAGCGGCGTCTTGTAGAATACCATCCGGCCCACGGTCCAGACATCCATATCTCCCATTGCCTCTTGCAACACCTGCCCGCTGCCCGACTCCCTGTCATAGATCATTAGCTCGCCGGGCAACAACACCTTTTGCACCTTATCGCCGTATTCGACCGCCACCTTGCCGCTCTTCAGCGAAATGCGCAGTTCGCCCGCCTCCGGATAGGCCGATATATTAAAGGATGTGCCGAACACCTTGGTGGAAATATTCCCGGCCAGCACCACAAAAGGATGAGCCGCATCATGCCGCACTTCGAAAAAGGCTTCTCCGCTGAGTCTGACCTCCCGGTTCGTGACAAAATCGGCAGGAAAGGACAGATGGGTTGCGGAATTGAGCCAGACGACCGAGCTGTCGGGAAGCCGCAGCTTCTGCACTTGCTGATAACCGGTAGAGATGGTCGTATATGCCGCGGGCCGCTTCGGTCCGGTGCGCAGCCCCTTTTTATTCCACTGCATCCAGATCCCGCCTGAGACCATGATCATCCCGGCCCAGACGGCCGCATATCGCAAAACCTTCCGGTTTCGAAGCCGGTTCGCCGTCTCCTTTCCCAATTCAGGGCTTTCGCGGAAAGAAATCTTTTCCCACAGCTCCTGTACAAGCCGCTGCTCGTCGGCTTCCGATAGCAATCGTGTTGCATCTTTCTCGAAGGTCAACCGGTCATACCATTTTTCCAACAGCGCCGCTTCTTCATCCGAACAGGTGCCCTTGATATACCGCTCTAATAACTCCTTGATTGATTCTTGATACATACGTATTGAAGTCTTCCGATCAAAAAGAAAGGACTACTTGAAAAAGGGGAATTAATATGGACGTAACATTAGAGGAAAAAAGCCGACAGCCGCACGGCGGCGTTCCGCAATCTCTTGCGGATCTTTTGAAGATGATTCTTTACGGTATAGGGACTGACAAGTAGTTCTTCTGAGATTTCACGGATACTCTTACCGTGCTCCGCACTCAGCAGGTACACTCTTTTCATTTGTGCAGGCAACTGCTCCAGCTCCGACGACACGATCGCTTCCCGATTAGCCAGGTCCTCTTCCAAAAAGGCGGCCGTCGATACCGCCTCTTCCTGCATGACAAGCGTCCAGGCCCTGATCTGCTTCTCGGTCAATTGCTTCTCCCGGATCCGGTCGAAGATCTTGTACCGGGCCATGCTGTACAGATAAGGAAAAATCTCATTCCTGATCTGGATCCCCGCCCGCTTCTCCCACAGATCGAGAAAAACCTCCTGCAGGATATCTTCCGCCTCTTCGGCATCATCCGTCCACTTATAGATGGCTCCCAACAGGGCGTGCAGGGTACGCCTGTACAGGTGCTCAAACGCAGTTCTGTCGTCCTCCTGCGAAATAAGCCGCCAAAGCTCTTTATCGCTACGCCGGTCCGATTGCATGTCGCCTTACCAGTTTATATCTATAAAATTGACATTCCCCCTACGGGAAGAAGTCACTGCTACGCCTTTCGAAAGCGTGGAAAGGAATGAAAACCCCTCCAGCTCGTCACCCCGGTCGATAGTATCGATCATCGTCACCACTTCTGCCTTACCGGTTTCCAGGGATTTGTTCAGGTCGACGAAAGTGAACCGCCATTTGCGCCCTTCCACCTGGTTCTGGATCAGCAACAGAAGCCCCTTCGAAGCGATCCACTGCATGTTCTGCACCCAGGGGCCGCAGGTGAATTTCTTGTACAAAACTCCCTTATCGGTCGTCTTTTGGGCATGTGCCAGAACCGCAGGATCATACAACCGCACCTCATTCGCCCGGTTGCCATAGTCCGCCGTCGCTACATACCATTTATGGTTGTATTCCACATACTCCGGACGCGTGCCCTGGATACAGGCATCATCCTCGATAACATTCTTCAGATTCCCCCGGTCCAGGGTTCCGGTACGTCGTAGCCCCGGCCAGTCGATACAATAAATTATGGCCTTCCATTTATTGGTCGCCCGGTCGAGCAATACGCTATTGCCCATAAAGACGGGATCCTTCCCGTGCATCGCAAGACCCGTGGGGTGATTGATGACATCCGTATCATTGAGAGTGAGCCGGTATTCCTTACCGGTGTATTGAAGAGAGTCCCCCGAGACATCGAACTCCCGGATCATCCCGACCTCCCTGTCCCCATACAGGTAGGCCTTGCCCTTCTGCCAGGAAATACCCTGGCAGGCCCCCAATGAATCGATGGTAAGTGAGTGGGATAATTGCATCTCTGGCTTACCCGGGTCAGATCGGTCAAAAGCCACGGGTGCCGCACAAAGCCCGGAGACGAGAAGCAGGAGTAAAGGTCTCATAAGTTTTGCAAAGATTGCCCATTTTCATTCGCGCCCTTTTTTTAAGGTGTTATGGTTGGATTAGGGAATGTTGAAATAATTATTAATTCCTCCGGAGTGGGTAGTTCTTTTGTTCTTTTCGTAGACTACTAAAAAAATCACTAAAAATGATACTCGCTTCCAACAAGTTCATGCTCTTTGTAGTGTTTTTTCTGATCTTCGCCGTCCGGAGCTATTCTCAGCCCCGCACCGTCGCCGACAAGAATTTCTATTGGTTCTCGGCCATCGCCCGGACCCCGGCCGTCCAACATCTCCTCTCAGCCGACCCAACCTTGAACGATCTTTGCAAAACACGCCAGTCCCTCCTTCGCTCCCACGCGACCGACACCTGTAGCTGGGCCCCCTCCCTGGTAACTGACTTCCGTTTCTCCGCCACCGATTCCGCCGAAGTCGCAAAGGCCCTGCTCGCCCTCTACCACGCACACACAGCCCTGTTCGACGACCTGATCGATCACCAGTTGCGACCCTCGCACTGTTATCAACGCTTTTCCGCCGGCAACAACGAAACCTTTCTCTTGAACATCTGGTCCCAGACCATCGTCGGTATCAACTATATCATCGACCAATACGGCCTCGGGAAGAGACTCAGGTATCCCTCCATAGATTCCGTCACCTATGACGTCAATAGCCGCTACTACCGGGCGGCGCTAAAAGAGATGTTTGCTTACCTCAGCGAGAAGACCGACTCGATGAGCCTTTTCTATCAACCCTCGCTTTTCATTGCCCTGCAGCTGATGGATCTCAATGACCGGGATGAGGCCGCCCGATTCGAACCCCTCGAAGCCGGCGAGAACAAAGCAGCCTTCGCGGCTGTCCAGTTGACGAATTGGTCAAAATATAAATATGCGACCATCGTAGTACCGGGTGAAGGCCCCGAACTGACTACCGTTGCCCTCGACCCCATGGGCCGCATGCGTTGCAACCTGGCCGCTGACCGCTACCGCAAAGGGCTTGCCCCCTTTATCATCGTCAGCGGCGGCTTCGTTCATCCCTTCCAAACCCCCTACGCCGAGGCATTCGAAATGAAGAAATACCTCCTTACCCAGGGAATCCCTGAAAGCGCCATCATCATCGAACCCCATGCCCGCCATACCACCACCAACCTTCGTAACGCCAACCGCCTCATGATCCGCTACGGCATCCCCATCACGATGCCCTCCGTTGTCGTTAGCACAAAGTCGCAGATTGATTACATCGATCTCCCGCAGGGACGCTTCGATCAGCGCAACCTGCGCGAACTCGGCTATTTGCCCTATAAGGAGAAGCAACGGATTGGCATCCACGAAGTAAGCTATTACCCCGTAATGGAATCCCTGCATATGGACCCCTATGATCCCCTGGACCCATAAGTTCAATTCATTATTTCAACCCATTCAATAACGCCGTACCAACCGGCACCCCCCATCCCGTCACCGCATCATAACCCGGCCCGGCGAAATACCCGCCGATCGACGCCGTAAAATTATTACCCGAAATGATATCTCTGCAACCGGACTGCCCCAGCGTCTTACCGTCCGCACCTGCCTGGTACAACAACGGATTCAGATAGCCCACCGGTTTGCCTAGACTGGCATTGAGCAGCGCGATCAGCGAAGCCCAAAGCGGCGCCGAAGCGCTGGTGCCGCCGCTTGCCCCACCCTGCCCATCCACGACCATCCAATATCCCGTATTCGCGCTGGCGTCCGCCGCAACATCCGGCACGATCCGCCCTTCGATCGATCCCGGGTTTACCGCGTCGATGGTCACCGTCTGCCAGGAAGGCCGGTCAAAATAAGTACTCACCCCTCCGCCGGTGCTGCCGCCGTTATCTTTTCGCAATCCGTCCCCATCCTTCCACGCCGTTTCTGTAATGACGCCCGCGGCCGATCGTTTCAGCGTCGTGCCGCCTACCGCGAGAACATACGGACTCGAGGACGGAAAGTCGACATGCGCATGGCCATCACCGACCTCGTCATCAGAACCATCGTCTCCCGCCGCGACACAGATCGTCACTCCAAGCAACGCCGCCGCCTTCAATGAATCGTTGATGGCGTCGAGCGCGCCATCCGTCCAGGCCCCGGGGGCATCCTCCGCATAACCCCAGCTGATGGAGAGCACGCTTATAGGATTCTGTTCGTCATGAATGGCCGTGTCGACCGCACTGACCCACCCCACTTCATCAAAAGTGGAGAAATAAACCACGATAGTGGCCTTGGGACAGACCCCAGCGACCACTTCCACGTCGAGCATCACTTCCCCCTCCGCCCCATCCCGCCGATTAGTGGGCGTATTGTTCACCGATACCAAATTCACTTTCGGGACAGCAACATTCGCATTCTGACAGAAAGCAGCAAGATCATCCGCAAAAAATCCGCCGCCAAATTCCAGCAACCCCACCGTCTGACCCGACCCATCGCCGGATGGGAAAGAATAGATCGTCGCCAGCTCCGCCGGATAGAACCAGCTCCGGTTTGCCGCCGCACGCCGCGCCAACGTTAGCGAGGCCGTCCTCCGTCGCAGCGGTCGCCGCTTGACCATCTTCCGGTTGTCTAGCCCGAACACCGCCAGTATGATCCCCGCCAGTTCGGCCGGCACATGAATATTACCCTTTCGGCCCCTGTAATTTCCCCTCGGATGAGAATAATGGAAAAGCCGTACCTGGAAGATCGATTCCACCACGGCAACCGTTCCCCCTGCCCGAACCGTACACGCCGCCGCATCTTCTTTCAATATTTTCATCCCCAACCCCGTAAGCACGGCCCTCACCTTATCGATATCCGCCGGATCTGCCCCATACTGCGCCTGCAGATCGGCCCTGCTGAACACCTTCACCCCCTTGGCGCCGCCCCCGCTCCCCGGCTCCGGCAACGCCTTCTTCCTCCTCAACTTGATCGTCAGCTCCAGCCACTCATCGGGATCCGCCACGCCCAACACCTGCGCGCCAGGCCGCAACTCCCTCCAACTCCCTTCCAAAAGAATAGGAGCCCCTCCACCCGGAGCTCCCCCCGTTTTTTCTTGCGTTTGTGATTTCATGAGATAACATTTTCCACAAACCGCCCAAATTTCGTGCTGAGATCACTTCCTGTTTCACTTTATTTTTGCACCTGCTATTCCTCCCCCGGATGATACCTCTTCTCCACGTGCCCCTCCACCTCCTCCGGATAAAACAGCACATCCTTAAACTGCCCATTCAAATACATCGCCGCCTGATCTCCAAAATGCGGCGAAGCCGGGTCACTACTCTCACCCCCGGTGACAATGGTCCTGGCCTTCACCCTCTTGCCAAACTCAACAGCAGCAATAAAACTATTCCCCGACACGCCATAACGCTTCCGGGTATTTGGCATCACCCGGCTCACAAAAGAAGGTAGTTCCCCAAACGCCGAAGACACCAGTCCCACCGGAAGACTCGGCTTGCGGTCATCATAGGTCTCGACGATCTTCCCCGTCAGCCGCTGATACCGGCAAACCTCGCCCCACTCGATCTTCCAGCTGCCATATTGCTTCCGTAGCTCGTTCACAACAGCGGCAAATTCGGCAAGCTTTTGCTCCGGGGTACTCCGTTCTATTTCCATTTCGACATTCCCAACGGCGTTAGAAGCCTCCTCTCCTGTTCTCGGCCTCGGCGCATACTGCGCCATCCGCGTTCCCCAATCCACAGCCAGGTTGGTGGCAACGGAACGAACACCCGACCGGCGATCCCATTTCTGCAACACGGCCATAGGCTCCTGAAGCGCCTTACGCATACTGTCCGGAGCCGCCGCATAAGCGGCAAAAAGCGACGGCAGCAGGACATCGAACGCCGACAGATAATGATCATACCCCTTGGCCGTAAGACTGTCCAATGTGAAATTATTGGCGACACTCAGCAATCGTACCGCATTCAAGGCCCTGAAATTCTCGCCGTCAGGCGCCATGTATGCTGGATATTTCCTCCGCTCCGGACTGCTGTTGCCCGACAGGGAGTAAGGCGTGGAATTGCAGTTCTGGATCCAACCCGTCGCAGGATTGTAAACATGAACGATCTCATCCAGCTCATGTAGACCCTTCCATTCGGTGGCGGCAATACTCCCATCCACCGGCTGGCTCCAATCGTAAGAGGAGTCCCGCCTGGGCATAAAGTTGCCATGCCAGTAGGCGATATTCCCCTGGTCATCCGCATAGACAGTATTGTTGGTCGTATTGGCCCGGAGGTCCATGGCCTTCTTGTACTCGTCAAAGGTATTGGCCTTGGTGATCAGCCACGCCTCTTCCAGCGCATTCAGGCTCCGGTTGTATTCCTTCAGGCTAAGCCATTTCCCCTCGCGGCTGGCCATCACGGGCCCGTGATCCGTAAAATAGCCTTGGATCGGCAGAGCCTGCACCGCACCGTCTTTCTTGTAATATACCCTAAGGTCCTTGGTCTTTACAGGCTTCGTCTGCCCCTCGTATTCATACACCCAACCGGCTCCCTCCTGTTTCACCTTCTCCGCATAAACATCGGCCACATCCGCATAGCTGGACGTATGCATCCAGCCGCAATGTGCATTGAATCCCTGGTAGATAAAGAACTGCCCCCACGTGACGGCCCCATAGGCGTTCAGCCCTTCCTCACTCACCAGCTGGCATTCCATCCGGAAGTAAAAGGGAACATGCGGGTTGATATACAGCTCCGTCGCCTCCGATGCGGTCCGGAACCCCGCAAGTGCAAAACCATTGGAACCATGATCCTGCTCATCGGATAGTTCGCCATGGGGTTCGTTCTTCGATCCATCATCCGGCTCATGCCCGCCTCCCTCTCCCTTGCCCGTAGAAACGCCAATTCCCCGATCCTCCAAAACCATTCTTTCGACATCCGGGGCTACAGCACGCAGCGCCGCCTTTGCAATTGCATGCGACTGACTGTAGAAATTCTTGATCTCATCCATCCGGATCCCGCCCAGGCTGGTCGCCGAGACGCTGCCGTCAGTGAACATCAACGCATACCACGGCTCGAAATGTTTCAACACCAACGGTACGGTTGCGGGATTTTTGTACAGATAGTAATTCACCCCATCGGCAAAGGCATCCAGCAACTGGTGCATCCAGACCGGGCTATGTTCATAATCCGCTTTCGCCTGCACACTGTCATATATTAACCGCATCATAATGTCCGTATAGAGATAGCTGTCCCCATAAGCCTCCGACTGACGTCCCAGCATCTCGAGATAGTTCTTTTCCACCCGGGGGAAATCTTCCTGGCATTCCACATATAATAGTCCAAATACCGCGGCGGCATCCGTTTTGCCATAGACATGGGGAACGCCCCATTTATCCCGGACGATCGTTACCTGCTTCGCTTCCTGCTCGCAACGCTGCCGGTCCGCAGCAGAAAAACTCTGCGCGGAAGCGAACATAGGCAAAACGACTCCGGAGAATAAGGAAAATAGTACCCAGTAGCGGCAACCCGCTGACATCGACTGTTTATTCATCCCCCTAATTTAACGTAATTTTGAATATGCCCGACTCATCCGAAATAGTAGTTCCCTCCCCCGGCATCACCCGGCTGCCGGTGCAAAAAATAGCGGGTAGCTCTCTCCAGGCGACAAACGACCCCATCGCCATCGAAGACCCTCTGGAAATCCGGATTCAATACGGTCCCGCCGGTCGCAGGCAGGAGCAAAGTCTCTCGGTCACCATGCGCACCCCGGGCAACGACGAAGAGCTCGCCCTCGGCTGGCTGTATACCGAAGGCATCGTCCAAACGGCCGCAAAGGACGTCCTGACCCGATCCACCCCAAATACCATCACCATCCTCCTGCCGGAAGGCCCGACACCCGATCTATCCCGCACCCAGCGCCATTCCTACACCAGCTCCAGCTGCGGCGTCTGTGGCAAAACTTCCCTGGACAGCCTCCGGGCCGATATCCCCAAAACCGCGGATACCGAACTCACCATCCCCGCCACCCTCCTTTATCCTCTCCCAAACCTCCTCCGCGAAAGCCAGGACATCTTCGACGCCACCGGCGGTCTCCATGCCGCAGGTCTCTTCGATCACCAGGGCCGTCTCATGGCTCTCCGCGAAGACATCGGCCGCCATAACGCCCTCGACAAGCTCATCGGCCATGCCGCGCAACAGCAATGGCTCCCCGCATCACAGACGATCCTGCTGCTCAGCGGCCGCGCCTGCTTCGAGCTCATTCAAAAAGCCGCCATGGCCGGTATAAAAATGGTGGTTGCCGTAGGGCCTCCATCCAGCCTGGCCGTAAAACAAGCCGAAGACACCGGTATCACCCTGGTAGGTTTCCTCCGGCAACAACGGTTCAACATCTACTCCGGCGCCCACCGCATCCACGTATAAAGCCAAGACCATGAACAATCTTCCTTCGAGCGAAAATGAAGCCGCCGCAAACGCAGCCGCCAACAACACATCCGCCGCCCAGCCCTCCGCCGAAAATCCCACCGGCCTCACCGGCCTTCACATCGGTCACATCCGCCATAATGCCGTCGGCCTCTCCGCCATCGTCTCCAGCTTCCGCCACGCCATCGGCGAAGCCGGCCTCGCCCGCGGTCTGAAAGCACTCGCCCACATGAACCAGAAAGGCGGCTTCGACTGCCCCAGCTGCGCCTGGCCCGACCCCGACGACGAACGCTCGGGCATAGCCGAATACTGCGAGAACGGCGCAAAGGCCGTCGCCGAAGAAGCCACGACAAAAAAGCTGACCCCCGAATTCTTCAAAGACAACGATATAAACACCCTTGCCCGGCTCACGGACTACCACCTCGGTGGCAAAGGCCGCATCGCCCAGCCCATGTACCTACCCAAGGGAGCGACCCACTACATGCCAATTTCCTGGGAGGACGCATTCAAACACATCGCCAACCACCTCAACGCCTTGCCCTCAAAAGATGCCGCCGTCTTTTACACCTCCGGCCGCACAAGCAACGAAGCCGCATTCCTCTATCAGCTCTTCGCCCGTGAATACGGCACCAACAACCTCCCCGACTGCTCCAATATGTGCCACGAATCAAGCGGAGTCGCCCTCGGAGAATCCCTCGGCCTCGGTAAGGGCTCGGTAACCCTCGAAGACCTCCACGAGGCGGAAGTCATCGTTATCATGGGCCAGAACCCGGGTACCAACGCCCCACGCATGCTCACGGCCCTGCAAAAAGCAAAAAACAACGGCGCTACCATCATCTCCGTCAACCCGCTACCCGAGACCGGCCTGATGGCATTCAACAACCCACAACAGCTAAAAGGCATTCTTGGCATCGCCACCCCCCTGACGGACCTCTATCTCCCCATAAAGCTCAATGGCGATATGGCCCTGCTCCAGGCCATCGAGTTTCTTCTCTGGCAGGAAGAGCAAAACGCCCCCGGTACCGTCTTCGACCTCGAATTCATACACAAGAATACCGCCGGCTACGAGGCATTCATCCAACACATCCAAAAGGCCTCCCTGCCCGAACTCGCGGCCGCCTGTGGTATCTTAAAAGAAGAGATCGCAAAAGCAGCCGGGATCATAAAACACAAAAAGAAGATCATCATCTGCTGGGCCATGGGTCTCACGCAACACACAAACGCCGTCGACACGATAAAAGAGATCGCCAACCTCCTCCTTTTAAAAGGTAGCATCGGCAAACCCGGCGCCGGCACCTGCCCCGTCCGCGGTCACAGCAACGTACAAGGCGACCGGACCGTAGGTATCTGGGAACAACCCACGCAAAAGTTCCTCGACTCCATCGAAAAGGTCTTCAATTTCCAGCCACCGCGAAAACACGGCTATGACGTCGTCAACGCCATAAAAGCCATGCACGACGGTAAGGCGAGCGTCTTCTTCGCCATGGGCGGAAATTTTTTATCCGCCACCCCCGACACCGAATACACCGCGGACGCCCTTCGCCGCTGCCGCCTGACCGCCCACGTATCGACAAAACTAAACCGCAGCCACCTCGTCCACGGGGAAGAAGCCCTTATCCTGCCCTGTCTCGCCCGCAGCGATCGCGACTTCACCGGCGGCCGGGAACAGTTCGTTACCTGCGAAAATTCCATGGGCGTGGTCCAGTCCTCACAAGGGGTGCTCACCCCCATATCGGACCTCCTTTTAAGCGAACCGGCGATCGTTTGTAAGCTCGCCAAAGCGACTATAAAGAACACAAAGGTGAATTGGGACGTCTACGAACAGGACTATGACGCTATCCGCACGGACATCGAACGCACCATTCCGGGTTTCGAAAGATACAACGAGCGGGTACGCAAGCCCGGTGGCTTCTACCTGCCGAACGGACCAAGAGAAGGGAAATTCAACACCCCCGATCAAAAAGCACAATTCAATATTGCCAACCCTTCAACGATCGCCCTGCAGCCGGGGGAGTTGATGATGATGACGATC
Organism: Puia sp.; assembly: GCF_035546395.1. Lineage (GTDB taxonomy): Bacteria > Bacteroidota > Bacteroidia > Chitinophagales > Chitinophagaceae > Puia. The sequence goes on from NZ_DASZXR010000006.1 coordinate 386,905, forward strand.
CGCAGCCATGATCAGTTCAACACCACCATCTACGGCCTGAACGATCGCTATCGCGGGATATTCAACGAAAGACGCGTGATCTTCCTCAACGAAGAGGACATGCAGCGACAGGATCTCAAGCCCAACGACGTCGTAGACATTTACAGCGCTCATCGCGTGGCAAAAAGCTTCGTCGTTGTCCCCTATCCGATCCCCCGCGATTGCGCGGCGACTTATTATCCCGAAACGAATGTCCTGGTGCCCATCGACAGCGTTGCAAAAAAAAGCAATACGCCGGTCTCCAAGCTCGTCATCATCCGCCTGCAAAAGACCACAGCTCCGTAGTAACCATTCCTCCGGTCTCTCCAAAAAATGGCCGCGTTTTTGTTTTCTTTCAATGGGTAATTTGCTGCTCCGTTGAAGCGATACCATCGTGCCCGGGAGCAACGGACGAGAATGGGGAATAAGTTCCCCATTCTTTCCACAAATCAAAGAAAAAAGGATGCAACAAACATGAGTTCTAACTCCAATTATGATCCGGAACGCGGCGGGCACTATATCGTCGCCATCGGAGCCTCGGCAGGCGGCCTCGAAGCCATCCATGAGCTCTTCGACAGCATGCCCGGTACACCCGATAGCTCGTTCATCATCATCCAGCACCTGTCGCCGGATTACAAAAGCCTGTTGGTCGAGCTGGTGGCCCGGCACACGGATATGAAGGTTTTTGAGGCCACGGATGACCAGGAGATCGAACGAAAATGCGTATACGTTATCCCAAACACAAAATTCATCACCATCCGCAAAGGCCGGCTACAGTTGACCGAAAAGGCGCATCACAAAATGCCGAACAACGCGGTGGACGTCTTTCTCGATTCTCTCGCAAAAGATAAAAGGGAAAAAGCAATCGCGGTGATTCTTTCCGGCACCGGAACGGACGGCACAAAAGGCGCGGAAGCCATCAAACGGGAAGGCGGCCTGGTGATCGTCCAGGACCCCGCCACCGCCAAATTCGATGGAATGCCCAACAGTGCAATTGCAGCGGGTAGCGCAGACTTTATCCTCCCCCCGTCCGCCATCTACGCGGAGATCGCCAACCATATCTCCCCACCCTCATCAATCTTGTACGGGAACGAAAAAAAGGACGACCAGTTCCTCAAGACCGTATTCGATCTGATCAGAGCGGAATCGGGCGTAGAATTCCAATTTTACAAGACCCCGACGATCATGCGCCGCATCAACAAACGCATGCTCCAGGGCAGCTTCCGGGATCCCGATAACTATGTCGGCTTCCTCCAGCAGAACAAGGAAGAAGTGAAACAGCTGGGTCAGGATTTCCTCATCGGCGTCACGCGCTTCTTCCGGGATCCGGAAGCCTTCGAAATTCTCAAAACAAAGGTCATCCCCGCCATCATCGAGGACAAGGAAGACGACGACACGATAAAGATCTGGGTCACCGCCTGCAGTACCGGTGAAGAAGCCTATACCATCGCAATGATCGTCGATGAAGTATTGAACGCTACCTCGAAGAACCTTACGGTAAAGATATTCGCATCGGATATCGACCCGGAAGCCATCCAGTTCGCCTCCATCGGGGAATACCCCATCTCGATCGAAAAGGATATCGAACCCCGGATGCTGCGCAAATACTTCACCCGAACGGGCAGATCGTACATTATAAATCCTCGCCTCCGCAAGCAGATCGTCTTCGCCCGGCACAACATTATAAAGGACCCTCCGTTCATTAAGAACGATCTCATCAGCTGCCGCAACATGCTGATCTATATCAGCCCGGCAATGCAACAACGCATATTCTCGTTGTTGCTCTTCGCTGCCGGAAAGGATGGATTCATCTTCCTCGGCCCCACGGAGAACTCCTCGATCATAAAAAAGGACGTAAAGGAGATCAGCGCCCGCTGGAAGATCTATCGGAAAACGGCCGAGTCGAAGCACGGCTACTATTTTCAGCAAAGCATTCTGGAAAGCTATACCGCCCGGAAAGCGAAGCTCGACGGGGCCAACCCCCCAAGGGATACCCGCGGCCAGGCCATTCTCTGGGAGGATTTCAGACAGGTGCTGATGGAGGACCTCAACTTCGTAGTGCTCTATATCGACCAAAATTTCGAGATCAGGGAGACCATCGGGCCCTACGAGAAATTCCTGACCCTTCCCCGCCGGCAGCTGCACCTCAATATCCTGCGAATGGTGCCTTCCGGCATCTCCGTTCTTCTAAGCGCCGAGATCCGCAAAGCGGAGCGAACAGGAGAAAAGATACACCTTCGGAACATCATTTTTAAAAGGGAGGAAGGCAGCGCTTCCATGGAGATCTTCATCCGCCCCGGCGGCCAGGGCACAGACAATGTCTATACCATGATAATGTTACGGGAGTCTGTCCACGAAGATCATCCCGGTAATGGCAATGGCAATAACCACGGCAACGGCCACAACAATGGCAATGGCCACAACAATGGCAACGGGCACAACCATTCCGCCCACGAACTGCTGGGCCACGAGGAAGAATACGTCCGGGCCCTGGAATCCGAGCTTACGGAGGCCCGCAACCATCTGCAACTGGCGATCGAAGACCTGGAATCCACCAACGAAGAGCTCCAGTCCACCAATGAAGAACTCCTCTCCGCCAACGAAGAGCTCCAAAGCTCCAACGAAGAGCTGCAATCGCTTAATGAAGAGCTCATTACGCTCAATACCGAGCACCAGCTAAAGATCAAAGAGCTGCTCGAGGTCAACGACGACCTCAACAATTATTTCCGCAGTACCGACATCGCCCAGGTCTTCCTCGACTCCAGGCTCCTCATTCGGAAATTCAATCCCGCCTCGGTAAAAATGATCAATTTCATCGATACCGATCTGGGCCGTCCCCTCACACATATCTCGAACAACATCCGTTCGGAAACCCTGCTTTCCGACGTACAATCCGTCCTGAATCACGGCCGCGCCATTGAAAAAGAGATCCAGCTCCACAGCGGGAAGAACCTGCTTATGCGGATCATGCCCTATCTCACCCACGATGGCAAGAAAGATGGCGTCATCATCGCCTTCGTCGATATCACCACGATCACCGACCTGAACAATATCATCCGCGGGGTATTCAACAGCAGCCCCAGCGCCATCTTCGCCTTCCAGGCAAAACGCGGTCCCGAGGGCAAAATCGTGGATTTCACTCTCCTGTCAAGCAACTACGCCGCTAATGCGATGGTCCGCCGTTCGAACGACGACCTGAAGGGGCTAAGTCTGAACGATGAATTTCCACAACTTCTCGTCAACGATCTGATGATAAGATACAAGGAAGTGGTCAATGGCGACCGGAACTACCATGACCTCCTCCATTTCAGCGAAGAAGGGAAATGGTACGAGGTGACTATCGTAAAAATGATGGATGGATTCGTAGCCACCTTCACCAACAATACGGAACGCAAACAGGCTGAAGAGAAATTGCGCGCAAGCTACCTGGAGCTGATCACCACCCGGGAAGAGGTCGCCGAACGCACGGCCCAATTGCAGGAGCTCAACGAAGCGCTCGAAACCAGCAACCATGACCTCCAGCAATTCGCTTCCATAGCTTCTCATGACCTGCAGGAACCCCTGAGAAAGATCCACATGTTCTCAAAAGCGATCCAGGATAGATTCAGCGGCCAACTGCCGGAAGACATAAAGACCTGGTTCGGAAAGATCACCCGCAGCACCGAACGCATGCGGGCCCTCATCATCGATATCCTCAACTATTCGCGACTGTCGGCGGAAGTCCCCGTTTTCCGGCGGACGGACCTGCAGACCATGTTCACCGAAACCCTCGAGGATTTCGAAGTGGCCATCCGGGAAAAACATGCAACGATCACCGCAGGCGCCCTTCCGGAAATCGACCTCATCCCCGGACAATTCCGCCAGGTACTGCATAACCTGCTCAGCAATGCCCTGAAGTTCAGCCGTCCGGATACTCCTCCCGTGATCACCCTCCAGGTCCGGCGCATCCAGGACCGGTCTTTTGACAGCCCCGATGATCCCAAAGGCAAATATTACCGGCTTATTCTCGCCGACAACGGCATCGGATTTGACGAGAAATTCTCGGACGATGTCTTCAAATTATTCCAACGCCTGAACTCAAAGGATAAGTTTGAAGGTACGGGCATAGGATTGGCAATAACAAAGAAGATCATCGAACGGCACAACGGCCTCATCGCAGCCCATAGCACCGAGGGGAAAGGAACGCAATTTGATATCATATTACCCCTCGATCATTGATGGGTTAAATGAAGAATATGTTGAAATACAAGAAAATAGTCCTGGTGGACGATGATGCCGACGACCGGCAGATCTTCGAGGAGGTCATTCAGGGGATCGACCCCGAAGTCGTGGTCGTCACAGCCGAGAATGGACTCGAGATGGTGGCCCTGCTGGATAAAATCACCGACGACGATTTGCCCGACATGATCATCCTCGACCAGAATATGCCCAAGATGACAGGCAAGGAAAGTCTTATTTTTCTAAAGGAAAGCGAACGTTACCGGAACATCTCGACCATCGTCTATTCTACTTACCAGGTAAAGGATTTTTACCAGGAATGCCTCGAGCTCGGAGCCCAGGACGTTGTCGCCAAACCCGACTCCTTACAAGCCTACCGCGAAATGATCGAACAGTTCCTCGTCGCCCACTAAACAGTTCACACAGCACAACCGGCCAAAAAAGCTCATTCCACTCCCTTCACCCGCATCCGCAGCAGATATAACCCCTGCGAAGCGGTAATAAATAAAGTCCTCCGATCCCTTCCCCCAAAACAAAGATTCGCGGTCCATTGCTCCGGAACAGGAATATGCGCAATTTTTTTCCCCAGGCGATCATACACCGTCACCCCATTTCCCGTCAGATACACATTCCCGCGTTCGTCCAGCGTCATCCCATCGGACCCTTGCATACAAAACAACCGCCGGTCCGAAAGCCGGCCGCGATCGATCGAATACGCATAGGTCTTCCCATCCCCAAGATCAGACACGTACAGCGTTTTCCCGTCCGGAGTCCCTACGATCCCATTCGGCTTCTTCAGATCAGCCACGACCGCCACCGGCTGCTTTGCCCCACGCGGCAGATAATACACCTTCTCTCCGTCCAGCTCAGAACGCGTCCGGCTCCAATAAGGCCGCTGATAATACGGGTCCGTAAAGAAAATATTCCCCTTCGCATCGATCCAAAGATCATTCGGGCCGTTCAGCCGCCGGCCCCCGATATCCCGCAACAAAACTCTCACTCGCCTGTCCGGACCGATCGCCCACAACTGCTCCTGCTCGTCCGCACAGCTCACCAGCCGTCCCCCAGGATCAAAATACATCCCATTCGACCGCCCCGCACTGTCCATGAACAACACCAACTCCCCCTCAAGGGTATATTCCCAGATCTTATTATTCGGCTGATCGGTAAAGAACACATTTCCCGCCTTATCCACCGCCGCGCCTTCCGTAAAAGCAAATTGATGAGAGACCAGCTGCGGCTGGATCGCACCCTCCGCAACCACCCACCCCGAATCAAAAGCAGGAGCCTGGGCCATCGCCCGGCCACAAAAAGCCGGCACACCGATAAAAATAGCCTGCATTCCGATAAACAAATATCGCATCGTCGATTTTTCAGCAAGATAGCTCATCCGATCATCCGCTCGATAAAGGATCCCAGCTGATCGCAGAGAAAAGCCCGCCACCGCCAGTCTAAACACAAAAAAAGAAGAAGAAAGAAAAGACTCCGATCCATATAAAACAATTTTGTTCTAATTATTCAATCAAAAATAAACAACTTTGTTATAAATTAAAACAATTTTGTTTAATTATTTTTGTAACTTGGATCAAATTCGTTTCAACCGATGAGTGGCATGGCAAGATCTGTAATCCCTTTATTATCAGCTTGGGAGAAATACACCACCGAGCACCCGGATGGTGATGTAACAGGTTTCGCAAAATGGGTCCTGGCAAACGACCCAGCATCGGCCCATTCCGAAAACCACTCCCAGTCCCAAAATCAGCCACCCATACAACCAGCCCCTAAGACAACAACACCGCTCGACGACACCGCCCGGGGCGCCCTCCTGATCGCCCGCAACCACCGCATCCTCCGCCTCTTTTCAAAACCCATAATAAAAGATCTAGGCTTCACAAAGGACATGGAATTCTCCGCGGTCGTCCACGTCGCTATCATGGACCACCCCAACAAGAAAGAACTCTGCCGCGAACTGCTGATCGAAAACTCCACCGGCGTCGAGATCACCCGACGCCTCGCAGGAAAAGGCTTCATCGCCGAAAGACCCGACCCCGACGACCGCCGCTCCGCGTTGCTCAGTATCACCGACAAAGGGAGAAAGATTCTCGAACAGGGCTACCACCGCCTCTCCCCCGTTCACACCTCCTTCCTGGATGCCCTGGATAAAAAAGAAAAAGCCCTGCTCGTCAGCCTGCTGGACCGGATCAACAAGTTCCATAGCGATCGGATCAACAGCCACCCCGAAATCCTCGATTAGCCCCCTAATTGTTTACCTTTATAGCAATGACAAGTAGCCGTATCATAGTACTCGGCCTGCTAACCTTTTTTTCCCTTCCCAATGCCTCCACCGCACAGGGCATCCCTCATTTTGTAGAAAAGCTGACCATCAACGAAGGCCTCAGCAGCAACATTATCACCGATCTCGTCCAGGATGACAATGGATTCCTCTGGATCGCCACTCCCGACGGTCTCGACCGCTTCGACGGAACGGAAACGGTCCACTTCATGCACGGACCCGATACGAACTCCCTTCCTCACAGTTACATCAACTGCTTGTTGAAACTCCCAGGCAACGAGCTTGCGGTTGGCACCTCGGCCGGCATCAGCTTCTTCAACACCGGCGCCGGCACTTTCCGGAATTTCTACTCCCACCACCAGCCCGCCCTCGATCTCTACAACAATACCATCACCCAACTGGTCGCCGACGCTCGCGGTAACTGCTGGGCCGCCTCCAGCGCGTGCATCTATATCTTCAATGCCCGCCACCAGCTGAAAAAGATAATTCCCTCCCCGTTCACCGAATCCACGGCGGCAAAAGAGAGGCTCAGCTTCGTGGAAAAGATGATCCCGCTCTCCAACGGGGACGTCCTGCTCTATCTCCATACGGGCTGGGCGCTTTACTCTTCGGCTTCCGATAGCCTTATTCGCTATCAGCATCCTCCACCCTATCTGCCGGTCGGTGACGCCGCCGTCTTTCCACCCGGCCGGCTCTTCCCGGTATTCAACCGGCACCTGGTGGCCATTCCACCCGGTAAGGATAGCCTGCTCATTCTCGATGAGCAGGGCCGGCAAGAAAGTGGCTGCTTCTTTCCCTATAACAAATATCCCTTCATCTCCTGGTCCCAGCAATTGGTGGCCATCGATTCCTTTCGTATCCTGCTCCTCCTGCATAATTACGGCCTGCTGATCATCCCCCTGACCTGGAACTCCGGCATTCCCCGCCTCACAACGCTCTCACCCCTGCTCTTCGAGGAAAGCGAATACCAAACGGCCCTCCGGGATCACCAGGGCAACTGGTGGCTGGCCACGACAAAGGAAGGCCTGCAAAAAATCTCACCCTCCCGTCAATATTTCACCGGCACAAGCCTCATCGATCGGCAAACCCAACGACCCACCCGCTACGAAGTGATTTCCTGCAAGCGCCTCGGCGACACTCTCTGGGTCTGCACATACGGCGATGGCTTCTTCGGGATCGATCTTTCCACCGGCCGCCAGACCCAGCACAAATTGACCGGCACCGGTAACGATACCTGGTCGAACTTCGTCTGGAACGTCAGTCCGCAAAACAAGGACACCCTTTTCCTGGGAACCCAAAACGGTCTGTTTTGGTATAGGACCGGTACAGGTAAGTCCGGCCGGCTGGTCGGCTATGCAAACAAACCCCCGGTACTCGATTCCGTCGCCATCACCACCCAATACCTCGATAGCCATGGCCTGTTATGGATGGGGCTTGGAAAAGGCAAAGGATGCTGCATCTACGATCAACGCACCCATCACTTCACCTGGTACCCAGGCAATACCGCCGATGGCTATCCGCTGCGCTATCCCACAGACGTTACAGAAGATGCGATCGAAGATCTCTGGTTCACAAACGACGCAAGCACCCTCCTCGTTCATTGGGACCGTAAAACCCGGCATTTCACAAAGGTCGGCCTGCCTGCAACCAACCCAAAACGCACCGGCCCCCTCCGCGGCATCTGCTGCCAGGCCGATTCCGTTCTCTGGCTGGGTGATGTCACCGGGGGCCTCCTGAGATTCGATCCCCGCGGCAAAACGGTGTCGTACTATGATCGCGAACATGGGCTGAACAACTGTCACATAACCGATATCCGCAAAGACGGGCAGCAACGACTCTGGATGGTGACCGAAGGCGGTCTCGTCTGCTTCGATCCACGCACCGAAACCTTCTCCAACTACACGGCAAAAGACGGTCTCCCGGTGACCTATCCCACAGGCAGTTTCTTTTACGATAGTGCAGGGAAACGAATGTATGCCGGCGGTCACGGCGCCTGGTTTTATTTCGACCCCGCAAATATCTCCCCCGGCCAAACCACCAAAAGAATGGTTATCACGGCCATGCAGGTCAACGGGACTCCCCGCCGCCCCGAGGGCGACAAACCCCTCGCCTTTCACTCCCAGCAGAACGACATTTCCATCCAATACGCCGCTGTCGATCTCATCGACGGCCCCTCCACCCGTTACCTCTACCGGCTCATCGGCGCCGATACCGTTTGGATGTCGGCAGGCAAACAACGTCAGATTAATTTCAGTCATCTGCCCCCCGGACGATATACCTTCCAGGTCCGCGCCGCCGGCAACCCACTGCCAAACCAGGTCGCAGCAAACCAAAAAGCCGCAAACACAGCAGCAACCCCTTCGATCGCCGCCATCAGCTTCCGCATCGATCCCCCCTTTGCTCAAACGGCCGGCTTCTATGCCCTGCTCATAGGCCTCGCCGCAGCAGGTATCATCGCCCTCTATATTTATCGAAAAAGACAATCGGATCGCACCCGCCAGATTCGCAGCGAGATCTCCCGCAACCTCCACGACGAGGTCGGCGCCAACCTGACAAATATTTCCCTCAGCAGCCTGCTGGCCCAGCGGCAGCTAAGCAACGAAGAAGCCGTCAGCAGCATCCTCGATCGTATCTACCAGGACAGCCAGCTCGTATCGGAATCCATGCGTGAGATCGTCTGGAGCATCAACCCCGAGATCGATACCCTGGGCGAAGCCCTGCCCAGGATGCTTCACTACGCCTCCAACCTGCTCGAAGCAAACAGGATCGAGCTCCGGGCCGAGATCATCCCCGAAGTCGAACGCCTCCGCCTGACCATGCGGCAACGCCGGGATTTCTACCTGATCTTCAAGGAAGCCCTGAACAATATGGTCCGGCATTCAAAAGCCACCCGCGCGATGGTTCAATTCTACCTCTCAGGAAGATCGCTGTGCATGAAAATTGCCGATAACGGCACCGGCTTCGACGCCGTCGCCAATGCCACCGGCAATGGCCTCCGGAACATGCGCGAACGCGCCCGCCAACACCGCTGGAAACTGGAGGTCCGATCCCGCTTCCAACAAGGGACCACCATCATCCTGGATACCGGATAGCATAAATATGCTATTGACAATCGATCCTCCGCGGCTAATTTTAACCCCCATTATGGCCACCACTATCGCCATCTTCGAAGACAACTCCCGGCTCCGCGAAACGCTGACCGTACTGCTAAGCGGCGTAGAAGGGTACGCCGTCTGCGGCGACTATGAGAATTGCGCCCGGGCGGCGGACGTCGTCCGGCAACATCAACCCGACGTGGTGATCATGGACATCGACATGCCCGGAGTGGACGGCATCGAAGGCCTCCGCATTATAAAGGAACACCGGCCCGAGACCTTCATCATCATGCACACCGTGCTGGAAGACGACGATCGCCTGTTCAAATGCCTCTGCGGCGGCGCCAACGGCTATATCCTCAAGAACACCTCCTTCGTCCACCTGCTCGAAGCCATCGAGAACGTACTCCACGGCGGAGCCCCACTCTCACCCGTCATCGCAAAGAAAGTGCTTCAGTTCTTCCGGCCCGCCAACCCGGGCCGCCTTCAATACCATCTCTCCGAACGCGAAAAAGAAGTGCTCAAATACCTCGTAAAAGGCTATAGCTATAAAATGATCGCCAGCCAATGCCACATCAGCCTTGACACGGTCCGCGGCCACATCCGAAACATCTACTCCAAGCTCCATGTCAACTGCGGCCGCGAAGCCGTCTCCAAAGCCCTCCGCGATAATATCCTGTAAACAGCATCATCATGCGATTGACGGCCCCTCCGGGCCACCCTATTTTTGCGGGAAAACGATCTATGCAACGCCCTCCTTCCGAATTGAATGCACCCCGGCGCCAGTTCCTCGGCAAAATAGCCGCCGGCGCCGCCGCCCTCACAGCACTGAACCTCCCCTTCACCCTGTCCGCATCCCCGGCAACCAACCCCGCTTCCCCCTCCGCCGACCCCGATGCCTGGTTCAGCCAGCTCAAAGGCAAACATCGCATGGTCCTCGACGTACCCCGTCCAAATGAGCTTATGCCCTTCGCATGGCCCAAAGTATTCCTGCTGACCAATGCCGCCACCGGCACACCCGAAAAGGAAACGAATGTCGTGGTGGTCCTCCGTCACGAAGGCATCCCTTATGCCTTCGAAGATCGCATCTGGTCAAAATATAAATTCGGCGAAGTATTCAAGATCAACGATCCGAAAACAAAAGCCCCCAGCACCCGTAACCCATTCTGGAAACCCGCTACCGGAGATTTCTCGATCCCCGGCCTCGGCAACGTGGACATCGGCATCAATCAGCTGCAGGACAGCGGTGTGATGTTCTGCGTTTGCGATATGGCAATAACGGTGTACAGCGCGGCCCTGGCAGCCGGAGCCGATCCCGCGGATGTAAAAAAAGATTGGCTGTCCGGCCTGCTCCCCGGTGTACAGCCCATGCCCTCCGGCGTATGGGCTCTCGGCCGCGCCCAGGAACACGGCTGCAACTACATCTTCGCCGGCTAGGATATGTCGCCGATAGGGACAAAGGTGTACGCCATTCTTCTGGTGATAGCCTGCTCCTGTAACACCGGAGTAAAAAAAGACTTTGTCTGGCACCCGCCCGATACGGCTCAGATCCCGGCCACGGATGAAGGCAGGCTCATCCGGTACGGCCGGGATTTGATTGCCAATACCTCCCGCTATCTCGGCCCTAAGGGAAAGAAAGCCGCTATCTCCAACGGCATGAATTGCCAAAACTGCCACCTCGAAGCCGGCACAAAGAATTGGGGGAACAATTATGGCGGCGTATTCTCCACCTATCCGAAATACCGGGACCGCAGCGGGTCATTGGAAACCATATGCCGCCGGATCAACGACTGCCTCCAAAGAAGTCTTAACGGTCAACCCCTCGACACCGCCGGCCGGGAAATGGCCGCCATCCTCGCCTATATGAAATGGCTCGGGCAAAACGTCCCAAAAGGAACAAAACCCAAAGGCACAGGCATTAGGGATCTTCCCTTCCTTAACCGCGCCGCGGATCCGGAAAGAGGCCGCTCCATATACCAGGCCAGCTGTCAGCGCTGTCACGGTGCCAAGGGCGCCGGCACGCCAAACGCCGACAGTACCGGTTATACATACCCGCCACTTTGGGGCGAGAACAGCTTCAACACCGGCGCCGGGCTCTACCGGCTCAGCCGCCTGGCAGGCTATGTAAAAGAGAATATGCCCTTCGATCGTACAAAAGATACCCCGCCACTGTCTGATGAAGAGGCATGGGATGTCGCCGCCTTTATCAACAGCCGTCCCCGTCCGCAAAAAACCTTCCCAAAAGACTGGCCCGACATCACCCGTAAACCGGTTGATCATCCCTTCGGCCCCTATGCAGACAGTTTCTCCACGGAACAACACAAATACGGTCCATTCAAACCGATCAAATTTTTCTATGACAACGACAATCATCGCCGGTCTCAGGGTCCGCCTGCGCCGATCCCTGCTCGGTCCCCTATCCGCCGCATCCCTGTTATCTTAAGTTTACCAATTCGCCCATGGAAAGGGTTCTCGCCCCGATAGCTTATATTTGATAAGCAAACCCCTTCTATGGTCTGGTACGAAAACGAAGTGCAAAGACTGGAACAGGAAAGAGCAGCCCTCACCTACGAACCCAAACTGCTCTTCTACGGCAGCTCCTCCATTCGGCTTTGGGAAAGCCTGAACGAGGACTTCGCAGGCTACCACCCCGTGAACCTGGGTTTCGGCGGCTCCACGCTCGCAGCCTGCGATTGGTTCTTCGATCGCCTCGTTTCCCCGTTCAATCCCGAACAGATCATCGTCTACGCCGGTGACAACGACCTCGGTGACGGGCGTCATCCGGAAGAGGTGTTCATCTTCTTCCAACAGCTGGTGACACGCACCCGCCAGCGCTTCGGCGACATTCCCCTCGCATTCATCTCCATCAAGCCCAGCATCACCCGCTGGAACATCGTCGATAGCATCCGCTATACCAATAAGATCATCGCTGAAGAAATAAAACGGCAGGCCAACAACCTGTACTTCATAAATATATACAACCGGATGACCGACAACGCCGGCTATCCGAAACGGGAATTTCTGGACCCCGATGGACTGCACATCAACGACAAAGGCTATGCTTTATGGAAAGAGATCATTTGGCAATACCTATCGGCGAGGACCACATGAAAAGAGAATACTACAAATGGAACAGCAACCATCTCGGAAGAGACATGGAGCTGCTGGTCTTCGGCCATGCCGGCGACCCCGTACTTTTTTTCCCAACCCGCACGGCTCGCTTCTATGACTACGAGGACTGGCAGGTCATCGACGCACTGCGAAAAAAAATCGAATCGGGCTTTCTCCAGGTCTTCTGCCTGGACAGCATCGACCGGGAAAGCTTCTACTCAAAAGACCTGCATCCCGCCCAACGCATCACCCGCCATCTCGAATATGAAAGATACCTCCTGCAGGAAGTCCTGCCGCTCGTTAGAAGCCTGAACTCCCATCCGACACTCGTCGCCGCCGGCTGCAGCCTCGGCGCCTATCACGCCGCCAACCTCGCCTTTAAATATCCCACCCTCTTTCACAAAATGGTCGGTCTCAGCGGCCGCTATGACCTCACTACCACCATGGAGCATTTTGACGATCTCTTCGACGGCTATATCGACGAGAACATCTACTTCAATATGCCCGGCCGATTCATCCCCAACCTCAACAATCCCGAATTGATCAGCCAGCTCAAAGCCATGGAGATCATCTTCGTCGTCGGCGAAAAAGACGTCTTTCTCGACAACAACAAATCCATCAGCAACGCTCTCTGGGACAAAGGTATCTGGAACGCGCTCCACCTCTGGGACGGAGAATCCCACAAAGCCCGTTATTGGCGGCACATGGTCCAACTTTATCTATGATTTCTTCCTGACTTCCACAGTCCAGTCCCCGCCACTGCCGATCCCGTGTTTAGCCGCAAAATTGCCCTGGTTCAAAGCAAAGGATAATTGCAGCAGGCTGTTGAGATAAGCCAGGGGTTTCCCCGGATCGACCGCCCCAAACGTTGCCGAATAAGGCATATCCCCCCGGTATACTTCGCGACCCCCATGTAGCACCCGCACCTCGATCGTCTCGCCGAATTTCACCCCCAATTGCCGGAACAGCTCGCCCGGTATATTCGTCCATACATTCCCGAATTGAACATCCAGCACCGGGATCGTCCCCCTGATCACCGTTCCCTCCATCACCGCATGCTGATAGGCGATCGACACTACTTCCTGCTTCGGCAGCATCGGCCCGACCTGCTCAAAGGAGATCACCCCCGCCGCCAACCTCGCCCCCGTATACGAATACACATCGCGCCCATGAAAAGTGTAAGATTTTTTGGAATCCTGCCGCCGGTTCACCGCCTCATCGATCTCCCGGATCGCGGCAATACCCAACGATTCGGCGATCAACGTCAGCGTGCCGTTGTCCGGCGTCACGATATATTGACCGGTCTTTGTCAGCAACACCACCGACTTCCTCGATGTTCCCACACCCGGGTCCACCACCGACACAAACACCGTTCCCGCCGGCCAGTAAGGCACCGTCTGCTGCAACCGGTAAGCCGCCTCCCAGATATTATAGGCGGGGATCTCGTGCGTCACATCGAACAGCTTCAGATCGGGCGAAACGCCCATCGCCACCCCCTTCATCTCCGACACCGCCCCATCCTTCAGCCCGAAATCGGATTGATATACAACGATCCTCTTCTGCGCCACGCCGCTAAGTCCGATACAAAGCAGCAATGCCGGTAAAAAACACCTGGTCATAGCTAAAATTTGCCCATTAAGATAGGGGATTCCATCGTATTTTCGGCCACATGAAAAAGATCACTCCTTTCCACGTAGCAGTCCCCGTTTATGATCTCGTCGAGACCCGGGCATTTTATCGCGACGTTCTGGGCTGCGAAGAAGGCAGAAGCAGCGACCAATGGGTCGACTTCGATCTGTTCGGCCATCAGTTCGTCATCCATCTCAAGCCAAAACCCGCCGCAGCGGAAGGCCTCCATCATAACCCCGTCGATGGCCACGATGTTCCCGTCCCGCACTATGGCGTAGTATTGGATTGGGAAGACTGGCACCAGCTCGAGCGCCGCCTGAAGGCAAAAGGAATAAAGTTCGTGATCGAACCCTATATCCGGTTCAAAGGCCTCCCCGGCGAACAGGCAACCATGTTCTTCCTCGACCCCTCCGGCAACGCCCTCGAGTTTAAAGCCTTCCAGGACATCAGCCAGTTGTTCGCCAAGTAACCTACTCTGATCTTAAACTCTTCACCGGATTCGCCAACGCCGCCCTCACGGCCTGGAAACTCACCGTCAACAAAGCAATGCCCACCGCGATCACCGCCGCCACCGCAAATATCTCCCAGCCGATCGTGATCCGGTAGGCAAAATCCTGCAGCCAGGTATGCATGGCCCACCAGGCCAGCGGGAACGAGATCACCGCCGAGATCACCACCAACCGCAAAAAGTCCCTCGACAACAAGCGGATGATCCCCGTCACCGACGCACCCAGCACCTTCCGGATACCGATCTCCCGCGTCCTTTGCTCCGCCGCATAGGCCGTTAACCCAAACAAACCCAGACAGGCAATAAAAATGGCCAGCAACGAAAAAGAAAGCGAGATCCCACCCATCCGCTGCTCGGTCCGGTAGATATTATTGAACTCGTCGTCCATAAAGCTATAGGCGAACGGTTGCGACGGCGCCATCTTCCGCCACTCATTCTCGATCTGTCCGGCTAATAGATGGATATTCTTCGTACCCACCCGCAACGCCAATTGCCCATAGTCCCGCCGCAGGAACAATACCACCGGCGTGACATTCTCCCGGAGCGAATTGAAATTAAAATCCTTTACCACCCCGATGATATGATACTCTTTCGTCTTCTTCGTCTTGATATCGTCGATCTCATACAGCTTCGACTCCAGCGGTTTCTGTCCCTGCATCAGCCTTACCGCCGCTTCATTCACGATCACCGCATTCGAATCGGTAAGGAATTCCTTCGAGAAATTCCTCCCCTCTGCCATCTTCATGCCCAACACCGGGATATACTGATCGTCCACCGGCCAGGTCTGCATGCTGATCGATTTCTTGATGTCCAGGTCAGGCGACAGGAAAATGGCGTCGTCATTCCGGTTGTCCGAGGTGGGCAAATATCCCGTCAGCGTCGCCCCCTGCACACCCGGCAGATTAAGCAGTTTGTCCTTGAAAGTCCTTGACTGGTCGCCCATGACATAAGGATTGTGGACGATCATCACCTGGTCACGGTTAAAGCCCAGCTCCCGGTTATGGATAAAGTCCAGCTGCCGGTAAATAACGGCCGTACCGACGATCAAAAAGATAGAGATGCCGAATTGGAACACCACCAGCGAATTACGCAGCCAGCTGGTCTTGAAGCCCGCCGCAACGTTTCCCTTCAAAACAAGGATCGGGCGGAAGGCCGAAAGGAAAAAGGCCGGATAACTGCCCGCCAATAGCCCGACAACCAGCACCAGCAGAACCATCGAAGGCAGCAGCCAGGGGCGGGAGAAAAGCCCGATCTCCATATGCTTGGCGGAAAGCACGTTGAAAACAGGCAGCAATAAATAAGCAAGACCCAAAGCAAGAACCATCGCAAAACCACTGATCAGCACAGACTCCATAATAAACTGCGAGATAAGGTTTCCCCGCAACGATCCAAGCACCTTCCGGATACCCACCTCCTTGGCCCGGTTGGCGCTTCGGGCCGTCGACAGGTTCATAAAATTCACACACGCGATCGAGAGAATAAAAGCCGCGATCGCCGAAAAAATATAGACGTATTTGATATCCCCATTGGCATCCAGCTCGGCCGTCTTATTACTGTGTAAATGGATCGAGGTTAGCGGCGTTAGTCCAAAACGCACCAGGTTCCCCGATTTTTCGAAATCCGCCATCGTGATATTCACCGCCGCATGGATCAACGGGGCGACATGGTTCACAAGGATCCCCTGGTTCATCTTCGCCTCGAATTTCTTTACATCCGTCCCCGGCCGCAACACGAGATAGGTATTGAAATTGTTGCTCAGCCACCCATCATCAGTGCGTTTAGCCTCCTCCGACTCGGTCAGGGAAAGAAAAAAGTCAAAATGAAAATGTGATTGCGCCGGCAGATCCCTGATCACTCCCGTAACCTTATACGGCACCGAATCATTGATCAGCAACGTCCGCCCCACGATATTCGTCCCGTCAAAATACTTCCTGGCCATCTTCTCCGTCAGCACCACACTCCGCGACTCCTTCAGCGCGGTATGCGGATCACCGGCGATCATCGGCAGCGAAAAAACATCAAAAAGCGTGGAATCCACCATGATCACCGACTCCTCCTTGATATTCTGATTCCCCTTCTTCACCAACCTCCCGCCGTTATTCCGGAAACGAACCTCCTTCACAACCTCCGGATATTCCCTCAAAATGGTCGGCCCGGCAGGAGCCGGTGCCACCGCCAGGATAAAATGATTCCCGCCGAACTTGATCTCCCCATCCAATCGATAGATCCGGTCGGCGTTGGCATTGAAGCGATCATAGCTCAGCTCATCCATGACAAAGATGAGGATCAGCAGACAGGTTGCCAGGCCAATGGCCAGCCCGACAATGTTAATGGCGGAAAACCCCTTGTTCTTCCAAAGGTTCCGCAACGCCGTTTTGAAGTAGTTGCGTAGCATTAGGCAATGGTTAAATCCTTATGACGCACCATCCCTATAAAAGGTTACATTCAGGGACGGCCACGGGCCGGCCGGCCGAGGGCCCATCATTAGCGTAACGGCCCGCGGGCTACTTTTCCAATACCCCGTACAGGGCCGTTATCTTCCAGGAGTGGGCACCACCGGAAGCCCCTCATTTCCCCCCTCCGACACCGCCTGAACCCCAAAAAAATAGTTATCCTTGGAATAAGGTAAATTCGCCTCCGTACCCGCAACAAAGAATTTCCGCTGCCAAACCGGGCTCGTCGTCTCCCGCAGCAATACATAATACCCCTTAGGCTTCCCTGCGGCCGGCGCCTTCCAGGACAGCTGGGTCCCATTGGTAAGATTCCGCACCTCCACCTTCACCTCCTGCGGCATCGAAGGGGACTTCGCCAGGTTGGCCAGGTTGGCCAGATTCATGGCCGTATTCTTTCGCAGGTATTCAAAATCCATAAATTCCGGCAGATCGCCATAAACAACCCCTTTCTCCGTCCGGACATCCTGGTGCTGGTGGTTGTAGTTCTCGTTCATCTCCGTGATCCGTACCGCCGCATACCCGTTCTCGACATAAGGAGTATGATCCCCGCCCCGCAAAAATCGGTCATTGCGATAGATCAGCATCACCTCCAGGTTATCCACATATCGCTCCCCCACCTCTTTTACATATCGCGCAAGCTGCCTCGCCTTCCCGTCATTCTCCAAACCCAGCTGCCGGATATTCCTGGCTTGCTTGTCCAGCTCATACGCCGGAAGCCCCTCGCTAAAGACCCTGACCTGGGTATTATTGATGATGTTCGTTTCGTTACTGTTATTGCTGCCCATGATATCATTGTTCAGCACCGCCTCGATATTCCAGTTGGCAGCCTTTGCCTTCTTGGCCATATAATTGGCGCCCAGCAAACCCTGCTCCTCCCCACTCACCGTCACAAAGACGATGGTCGCGGGAAATGAATGTCTGCTCATCACCCGCACACACTCCATAACAGCCGCACTCCCGCTGCCATCATCATTGGCCCCCGGCGCGTCGTTAACTCCATCCATCACATCCGTCCGCCGGCTGTCCAGGTGCCCGCTGATCAGAAAGATCCGGTTGTCATTAGGGTCAGTCCCCTTCAGCGTGGCTACGGTATTCCCCAAATTGATCGGCTCCTTCACCCGCCGGCCATCCGCCGGGTAGGTCGTCGTATCCACAAATGCCGTCAACCTTCCGCCCGAAGCAGCCGCCCATCGCTGAAATTGGCTAAGCACCCAGTTGCGCGCAGCTCCGATCCCCTTTTTCTTATCGGTCACCGAACTAACAGTGCTCCTTGTTCCGAAAGCAACCATCGATCGAATATAAGATTGCAGACTGTCCGCATTCACTTCCTTAACCATCGCCTCTATTTCCGGATCACGAACAATTGTGGTTTGAGCGTGTCCACTGTACACGACTCCCATTAACAACGCAATAACGAGAAGCTTCTTCATGTGTAATAAGCAGTTTTGACAAATATCCTGCTTTTCTTCAACTACGCGTTTTATTAGTGTATCCCTTTGTTAAATTTTAGTCTCCGCTGCAAAAAAATATCATCCAGTTTCCGCTACCTTCCCGGAGACCTTAACACATCATCAACCAAAACACGCTTATGAGACGACTGCTAATTGCAGCCGCGGCTATTCTATTTGCCTGTGCGCAAGGAACAGCCCAAACGGCAATCACTGTCACTGGAAAAGTCACAGACGAAAAAGGGGCCTCCATCGCAGGCGCCACCATCCTGGTAAAAAATGCCCGAACCGCTACCACGTCGAAAGAGGATGGCACCTTCTCCCTCCAGGTTCGGCCAAAAACCAGGCTCATCATCAGCTATGTCGGGTACGAAGCCCTGGAAGTGGAAGCAAGAGACCAGCTCCGGATCACCCTTAATCCCGAATCAAAAGCACTGTCCGATGTCGTGGTAACCGGCGTCGGCGTCGCCACCAGCAGAAAGAAGGTGCCCATCGACGTGGCAACCGTATCTTCAAAAGATTTCGCCCCTAGCGTCACCACCAACGTCCAGCAGGCCCTCGACGGCCAGATCGCAGGAGCCAGCATCCAGCAGACCAGCGGAACACCCGGCGCCAACTTCAATATCATCCTTCGGGCCGTCAACAGCCTGGACAATACCAATCCGCTGATCCTGGTCGACGGTGTGCAGATGAATTCCGCCAACAATATCAACAACCTTGACCCCTCCACCGTAGACCACATCGAAGTCGTAAAGGGCCCCGCCGGCGGCATGCTCTACGGCGCCCAGGGCGCCAACGGGGTCATCCAGGTGTTCACGAAGAAAGGTGCGCTCAATGGCAAAATGGCCATCACCTTCAACTCTAAGGTCAGCGTTGACAATATCCTCAAGGGCAACCACAATCTCCTCAGCAACCACCACCACTTCGTGACGGATGCCAATAACAACCTCCTGGACGCCGCCGGCCACCTCGTCGCGAAGGATGCAACCGGAATCTGGAGCGACCCCCAGGTGCCTATCGCAACCGCCCCCGCCAACGCCTTCCTTACAAATGACAAGACCTATGACATTCCCACCTACGATCACCTGAAACAGGGATTCCGCCAGGCCCTGACCTTCACGAACTCAGTCAATATCACAGGTGGCACCCAAACGGCAGATTATGCCATCGGCGCCTCCGAGCTCAACCAGCAGGACGTGCTGAGCAATCAGTTCGACCGTACCAATTTCAGCGTCAACCTCGGCATCCATCCCTTTAAAGGGTTCACCTTCCGGACGATCACCCAGGCGATCGCCGGCTACCAGAATCTCCTCAACGGCAACCGGTTCAATATGCTGACGGCCTATAACTTCATCGATTTCAATTGGCGGGACTCGACGGGTCACTATCCCTTCAAAACAAACAATTCTTCCGGCGGATATAATACCCTGTCGGAGAACGAATGGCACCACCAGAACCACCATACGCTCGATATCTTCCAAAACTTCGATGTGGATTATAAGTTCCCGCGTTTCGTGGAACTGGATGCCAAATACGGAATTGACTACAACAATGACGATTTCAAGAATTACTATCAAAATCAAAGCGCAAACCTCCAATACATCAAATTCAATACCTATTGGGGACCCAGCGGACAGGGCGCACTTTTGAACGAGAACACCACGAACGTCTTCCAAAACGGATTATATTCTGCCTTCGTCCGTACCGACTTCGAAAAAGATTTTCACTCCAATCTTCCGATCACGACAACCACCGAGTTCGCCTACGATTACCGCAAGTTCTCGGAAAGACAGTACTACGGGGAAGGTATCGGGCTACCATCCTATCCGCCGCCCTCGATAGGCATTGCGACAACCAAGACCGCCGGCGATTTCTACCAATCGACGATAACATACGGCTACCTGATCAACCAGACCATCGATTGGGGTAACCTCTTCGGGATTTCCGCCGGCGTCCGCTCCGACTATGGCAGCGCTTTCGGTGCCGCTTACAAGGCAGCTACCTTCCCTCGCGGAACCGTCTATTTCCGGCCGTCTGAGCTCATGGAAGGGCAGCAGGGATGGCTAAAAGACTGGAAAGTCCGCGGAGCCTATGGCGCAGCAGGCGTCCAACCCGCACCCTACGACCGCCAACTCACACTCACCCCGGTCACCCTCGGCACGGGAGTAGCCATCGGCAACCCGTCTCAGGCGACAAATGACAGCCTCAAGCTGGCCATCAACTACGAGCTGGAGGTCGGCACCGACTTCACCGTCGCTCCCTTTAATGGTGAATGGCTGCCGCGATTGCTGGTCAACGTCAGCTACTGGAACCGTAAGACAAAAGATGCGTATCAGAACGCCCAGGTAGCGCCTTCCACCGGCTACTCCACCCGCCTGGACAACCTCACCACCATTACCTCCCATGGGGTCGACTTCTCGCTCGACGCCAGTATATACAAGGGTCATACCATCACCTGGGATATCAGCGCCCGCTGGGGATACAGCCGTGCCATCGTGAACAAGATCGCCAATGGCCAGGATGTTGTCGACTTCGCCTTCGCCCTGAAACAAGGCAAGCCCCTGGGACTGTTCTATGTGCAAACCCCCTTGCACTCCGTCAACCAGCTCGGACCGGATGGCAAGACACCCCTCATCCCCGTTGCGCAGCAGGGCAACTACTCGGTTACCAGCACAGGGATGGTGGTGCTCAACAGCGATAACTACGTGCAGTATACGCCAACAAACAATCTCTCCGCCGTTGGTCACGCCTATCCGGACTTCACCTCTTCATTGACCAACCGGTTCACCTTCTTCAACAAACTGAGCCTTTCCTTCCAGTTCGACTGGATCCACGGCAACAGCATCTACAATGTCACCAAACAGTGGCTCTACAGACCGGTAGGCGGAACCGGCGGCCAGGGCGGGGAATCCAGGGACCTGGACAAAAAGATCACCATCCAGGGACAGACCGGGTCCTTCGTCAATTATTATAACTCCATTTACAATGTCGGTCTGCCCGTCTCTCCGTTCATCGAGAATGGCTCCTATATCCGCCTCAAAGACGTATCCATCAGCTATGACCTGTCCCGGTATGTTACCGGTACGAAGGCCATCAAACGGCTGACGATCACCGCCTCAGGGCGTAACCTGCTCACATTCACAAAATACAGCGGTCTCGATCCGGAGAATACCGGCGCCTATGACGAACAGGGCAACAACCTATCGGGTCAAAGGATCGGGGCCTTCACCGGTGTGGACTATTACGGCACGCCGAACCTCCGGTCCTATCAGTTCGCCCTGAATGTCGGATTCTAATTGATCAACTTAATCTTACTAAAATGAAATTTCAACGATATCTTCTCTTGTCCACCGTTCTGATCCTGGGCGCGTGTAAAAAAACGATCCTGCAGCTCCCCAATCCCAACGCGCCTACGCCCCAGGGCTCCCTCGTCACAGAAGGCGGGATAGATGCCTTCGCCCAGGGCATTTTCTACAAATGGATCGCCTTCGAGACGGGCGATGGCAATCTCAACTTCTTCGATATCGCCTGGTATATGGAAAGCAATATGGGCGACGAAGACTTCACACCTTATTCCAACTACGGCTCCCGCTATCCCATGAACATCGCCAGCATCACCCTGCCGGCACCCTATAACACCGTCGTGAAAAACCCATCCGGCTTCGCCACACAACTGAAGATCCTGCAATCTTTTAACACCCGCGCCGCCGGTGATGGCAATTCCATTCAATACGAATGGGATTGCTTTTACTTCGTCAACTCACAAGCAAATGCCTTGCTGACGGCCCTCGACAATCCCGCCCTCAAGCTCACCGGTGATGCCGCTACCAAGAAAAAACTACTCCAGGCATGGGCCTACTACTGGAAAGGGTATTCCTACTCCAAGATCGGCTCGATGTATCTCGCCGGCGTCATCGATGACTCCCCCGATAGCTCCGCCAAAGGGCTGACCAGCAACCTGTATGTTCCGCATGACCAGGTCATCGCCGCCGCCAATAAAAATTTCGAGCAGGCCGCCGCCATCTTCGGCAGCATCACCGAAAATGCCGATTATGATGCCACCTTCAAAGCGATCATCCCCACTTTCAATTTGCCCAACAATATCATCACCCCCGCTATGTGGGTCCGGCAGATCAAAAGCTTCGAGGCCCGCAATTACCTGGTAAACCGCAAAGTGGCGGCCATGACCGCGGCCGACTGGACGGCCGTGCAGAACCTGGCAGCCGCAGGCATGACCCAGGGAGACTTCACCCTCCAGTGGGGCGTAGCTCCCCTCGGCGTGCCCGATCTCACCAAAGGTCTCCCGTCCTTATTCCACCCCATGGTGCTGCATACCGTTCTTGGCGGTCTGTCCTTCATCAGCGAACGATTGGTGCAGGATATCCGGCCGGGTGACCAGCGCCTCAACTACTTCGCGCCCTATCCGGGAGGCGCCGTAGTCAACGTCCTCAACCGCGGCATCCAGTTCGGCACCCGGTACATCGCCCAGGACATCGAAAAAGGCGGCAAATACGCCACTGAGAACTATTCTTCCTCGGCTACCGTCCCCATTGCGCCCACATGGGAGGAGACCGCCCTGATGACGGCCGAGGCCGATATCTATACTGGTAACGTCGACGCAGGAGTGAAATTGATCGACCAGGTGCGCGCTTCCCAGGGGGCGGGGCTGCCGGCCCTCGGAGGCACCGGCATTTCACAGGACTCAGCCATCGCCCATCTCCACAGCGAAAGACGCATCGGACTCTACCTGCACAACGTGTCCTGGTACGATGCCCGCCGCTGGGGCATCACCACACCCGCATCCCAGGGCGGCGGCCGGATCGGCAATATCGTAGTGCCCGGCAGCCTGATCGGCTCCAGCGCCGCCCAGGTGCTACCCTGCTTCATCGACTATTCCTTCTCCGATTACTGGGACATCCCACAAAACGAGCTCGACTTCAACCCACCCGACGCAAATTCAGCGCCGGTGCGCAATTAAGAAGAAGCCCGCTGACGCGGGCTTCTTTTATTATTTAAAGCTCACATGCACGCTTCCCCCATTCCCATCTACCTTCACCGGGATCCCACCACCATTCAGCGTACCCCGGATATGATGCTCATCCTGGTCCCCACGGAAGTTATTCATCGCGGTCACATGTACCCGCTCCCCACTGATCCGCAGATCCATCCCCTGGTTACCCGGCAATTGAACCGTGATGTCCCCGCTGGAATTGGAAAGGTTCACATATTTCCCCGCAGACTGAAGATTGACATGGATATTCCCACCACTGGTCGAGGCCTCGAGACTGGCGCTGACATCGCCGAGATCGATATTTCCACCCGACGTATGCGCGTACAGCTCCCCGGTTATCTGCCCGCCCTCTACCTGGCCGCCCGAGGTAGTCGCCCGGATGCTGCCCTTGACGCCACGAAGCCCGACATTCCCGCCGCTCGTCTCCAGTTGGATCTTCCCCTCGCAATTCCTGGCGTCCATATTTCCTCCGCTGGTCTGCAGGTCGATATCGTTCCGGCTGTCGCTGATCGTTACGTTTCCACCGCTGGTCCGGCCGATGATCGCCCCGACAAGATGCTCGGCGTCGATATTCCCACCGCTGGTCCGGAAATCCTCATTCCCCGAAAGATCTTTCAGATCCAGGTTCCCGCCACTGGTCCGCACATGCGAGCTGACCTCCACCGGGGTGAAGATGCGGAAGGAAATGGAAACCCCATGATTATTATTCCAGTTGAAAGTCTTTTTCCCCTTGGCAACCGCCACCAGCTTATTCCCCTGCAGCTCCACCGTCAGGTCGTATTGCTCATCCAGCCGCTGCTTTATCTCCTCCCGGCTCAGGTTCCACCGGCCATTGTTCCCCTGGACATATACCTCCACCCGGGCCTCCCCGGTCGTCGTTCCAACAACCGAGATATTCCCCCCCGAGGTCTGGGCTTCCAACTCATGCACCGCTCCCCGGGCAAAACTCTTCTGAAGATAGGGTTCATGGTCACGCTGGGCATACAAAGAAACCACGGGCAACCCAAAAGCCAGTAAAAACAATACTTTTTTCATAAATAGCAATTTGCGTTAGGACGTTTCATCCATTGATAAAGTTACAGCCCAAGCACATACCGTCCCCCTTTTTTGGCATTGAAAGTCAATACCCAACCATCGGCAGTCTTTTTAGACGCCAAACCTACCCCAATTAGCCGCATCGGCCCTGCCGTCCGCACCCGGCAGACCCCATCCACCCGCGGTCGGATCACCGCAGTGGTCACCTTCCCCGCCTTCCACTCCACATCCACGACAAATCCGCCCCTCGCAACCAGGCCCCGGAAGGCGCCCTCTTCCCAGGCATCCGGCAGCGCCGGTAACAGGGACAGTTCCCCATCCTGGCTCTGCAACAGCATTTCCGCGATACCTGCCGTCCCGCCAAAATTTCCGTCGATCTGGAATGGCGGATGTGCGTCGAAAAGATTGGGATAGACACCACCGCCCCCATGCATATTGATATCATTCTCCTTCGTCAGCCGCAACAGGCTGCGAAACAGCCGGTAGGCATGATTCCCATCCCGCAGCCTCGCCCAAAGGTTCACCTTCCAGGCCATACTCCAACCCGTCCCCACATCTCCCCGCAGTTCGAGGGACTTCTCCACCGCCTTCGCCAGATCGGGCGTCCGGGCCACCGAGATCTCATCGGCCGGGTAAAGCGAATAAAGATGCGACACATGCCGGTGATGCGGGTCCGGCGACGGATAGTCCTTATACCATTCCTGCAATTGCCCCTGGGCCCCCACCTGGTATGGGAACAACCTCTTCTTCGCCTCCCCGACCCGGGCCTGGAATCCCGCATCGCCGCCCAACACCTTCCCCGCCTCTAACAGCGCGTCGAACAGATCACGACAGATTCCCATATCCATCGTCGTAGCCACACTCACATCCCCGACCTTCTTATCCGCATAGATAAAATCATTCTCCGGCGACATCGACGGCGCCGTCACTAACCGCCCCTCCGCATCCTTCACCAGCCAGCCCAACACAAATTCCGCCGCCCCCTTCATCAAAGGATAGGCCGTACCCCGCAGGAACGCCGTATCCCGCGTAAACAAAAAATGCTCCCAGAGATCCCGCACCATCCACGCGCCGCCCATCGGCCAGTTCGCCCACTTCGGTTCCCCCTTGCCCTTATCCCCCACCGGCGTCGCCAATGCCCAGATATCGGTATTGTGATGGACGACCCATCCCGGCGCGCCATAGAATTCCTGCGCCGCCCGCTTACCCGTCACCGCCAATGCCTCCAACAACCCGAACAGCGGCGCATGCATCTCGGATAAATTGCATTCCTCCACCGGCCAGTAATTCATCTGAACGTTTATGTTACTCGTATAATTCGAAGACCACGGCGCCCGCAGCTCGGCATTCCAGATGCCCTGCAGATTCGCCGGCACCCCCGGCGTCCGCGAGCTGCTCATGAGCAGGTACCGGCCATACTGAAAATACAAAGCCTCCAACCCGGGATCGGCCCCACCCTTTGCATACGCCGCCAATCGCTCATCCGTGGCGGACACCCCGGTATGCGTCTCTCCCAATCGCAATTCTACCCGGTCAAAATATTTGTGCACATCCGCCAGGTGATCCGTCCAAATTCGCTCAAACGGCTTATCCACTACCCGCATATTCGGATCACCCTCCGGACACCGCAGCGCACCCTTAAAATTCGTCCCCATCGAAACATACAACACCAGCTCCGACGCACCCTTTACCGTTATCCCACTCGTATCCCTCGTTACCGACCCGCCCTTATTCGCCACCCGGGCCCTCATCGCCCACCGCATCCCCCGGCAAGGGTTATTATCCTCATACACCACGGGGTTATCACTTTCCACATAACTGGGCTCCACATGCGCCGGCGTTTTTCCATTCATTTCCCAGTACCCCGCCCCCGTCTTCTTCTCATTTCGCAACAGACTCGTTGCCCCGATCGCCACATTCAGCGCACCCATCCTGTCGCAAATCCATCTCACCACCATCACCTGGTCCGGCGCCGACACAAACACCTCCCGGGTATATTGCACTCCATCCACCCTGTACAACGTCCTCGCCACCGCATCCCGCAGGTTCAACTCCCGACGGTAATCCGATACCTCCTTCCCGCCCAGCTCCTGCCGGATCACCAGCTCTCCCAACGGCAAATAACTCTCCGACCACACCCCCTGCATCTTCCTCGCCAACCGCTCCGCCTCGGAATAGTCCTCCGCCATCACCGCCTTCCGTAACTGCGGCAGATACTGCCGGGCCTCCGGATTGATAGATACAGGCACCGGCCCGCCCGACCACAACGTCGCCTCATTCAACGCGATCCGCTCCTCCCGCACCCCGCCAAACACCATCCCCCCGATCCGCCCATTCCCCACCGGCAACGCCTCCGTCCATATCTTCGCCGGCTCCCCATAGGTCAGGATATTCTTCTGCGCCTCCACCCCACCCCAAAAAACGAAAAATGTAACAAACCATAACCCATAACGTATATACATAGTGCCCTGTTTATGTGTAGGAAGTTAACCAATATCCGGTAAATTTGCACCGCAACCATGAACCGCTTCGCACCGATCAGGATTATACTGCTTCTTCTCACCCTCGCCCTTGGGCGCGCCGGGTTCGCTAATATTGACACCGCCCGGCACACCTCTGCCAGCCAGCAAGCGCTCGAATTAATAAAAAACATAAAACTCCCCGACTCCAGCATCTGGTGGCCCAATATCAAGCTCAATCTGTTTATCGAGAACCTAAAAGCCAATATAACTGAACCCCTGAAAATGTACCAGGGCAGCAACACCAATTTCTGCGGCTACGCCGCCTTCTCCTACCTCCCCCTGCAGGACGATCCGGTCGGCTGGACCCACTTCATGCTCACACTCTACCTCAATGGCGAAGCCGAATGGAACAACATCGTCTTTCGCCCCTCCAAAGAGATCCACCAGGCCGCCGGAACCCTTCGCTTCAAAGGCATCCTCGACATCCGCCCCGCCGACCAACTATGGTTCCTCGCCCTCGCGGATCACTTCCGCAGCTATCTCAACTTTTTCAACCGCCGGTTCCACCCCGGTTCCGAAGACACGTTCTGGGCAGCCTGCAACTACGGCAAGTTCAATCGCATGATCCGTCAAATGCTGGGATGGCACGTGACCGCCCATGGCTCCGACCTCTTCCGGCCCCATTTCCACGATCTCTTCGACTATCTCACCAACTGCCTGCAAACCGGCACTACCTATCTCTATGTCAACAATACCTACCTTCACAAAAAGAACCACAATAAATTCAGGGGAAGCTTCCCGACCCACTATATCGTCCTGGAAAGCATCACAAGACTCCCCGGCGACGGAGACCGGGTCGATATCATATACTGGGACTATGGCGGCCGCACCCTCCGCCAGGTAGACCTCCGGTTCCTGAAGAAAATACTCTTCGGGGTCAGTCACTGCACCCCACCCCAACACTCATGAGAACGATCCTGCCATATCAGGCCCTCCTCATCGCCATCTTCGTCATTACCGCAGGCGCAACTTCCTGCACAAAGCTCAACATCACCAAATATTATCGAAGACACCATCCCGCCCTCGACAGCATCGAGGACACCTATCGGAAAGCATACAGCAAAAAACCCTTCTCCATCGAATTTACCGACCGGCCCTTCGATCGCGTCTCGCTGGAGCTCATCACCGACACCCTTACCTATATCTACGAATATCGCATCGGGGAGACCCGGCTGCAGGATACCCTGAAAAAATACGGCTACGACAGCCTCCCCATCGACTGGCTCATCACCCGGATGCACAGCATGGAATGCACCTGGATAGACAAGCTCGACTACTACGAAGAACAACAGCGCCACTCCCTTATCTATCTTTCCCTCTGGCCCCGCGCCTTCAACTCCCCCTTCGTCAACAAGAAATATTATATCCTCACCTACTTCCAACAACCCCAATACTTCGACAACCAGGGCCGCCTGCTCAGCGGCCGGCGCCGCCGCCATATCCGCAAGATCAACGCATCCGTCTTCTTCCGCCTCAATGACAAGGTCGCCTACACCATCTCCGACCGGTTCAGATGATCTCGCAAAAACGAAGACCGATCATAAGCAAAGATCATCAGCTTCTCAAATCCACGATCACATTGATCGTCAACGCCACGATCACCGTATTAAATAGGAAGGAAAGCATCCCATGCACCAGCGCCAGCCTTCTGATCAGCCGCGAAGAGATCTCGATATCCGAGACCTGGAAGGTCATCCCGATCACAAACGAGAAATAGGCAAAATCAAGATAGTCCGGCCACAGCTCATTCGGAATCTGCAAGCCCACCGTATGGATATCGGGGTCCAGCGGGTGCTCCCCATAATACAACAACGCATACCGGTACGCAAACATCGTATGCAACAACACCCAGCTGGTACTGACGCCCGTGATATATATCGCCGTCTCGATCCCCTTACCCAACAACCAGGGCTCCTTATTCTGCAACAACAACAACACCCCTAACAGGCTCCCTAATGTTGCCGCCAGCACGATCAAAAAAACCACGATCCGCCCCGCGTCCTCCTGCTTGGCCAACACCCGGATCTGGCGCGGCCGCATGCTCGAAAAAATGACGACGCTGATGATGATCATGCAAATGCTAAAAGAATCCCACCCGATCATGACCCTCGTCATGCCTTCCATTTTTACCGGCCATAAACACGCAGTAATGATCGTGGCGACACAAAAACTGACAAGCAGCTTATAGATAGAGGGCAACCGGTGAAACCAATTCGGACAATTCAGATATTCAGGCACACTAACGAATTATTGAGTGAGATAAAAATAGGACAAATTGAAGTATATTTATAGTAAATTCTTCTCTATGGCAGTCTACTCTTTCACCGTTAACAACAAGCCCGTTCAGGTGGATGCCGAACCAGACATGCCCCTTCTCTGGGTCATCCGCGATCTCCTCGGCCTGAAAGGGACAAAGTTCGGCTGTGGCATCGCCCAGTGCGGCGCCTGCACCGTTCATCTCGCCGGCAGCGCCGTGCGGTCCTGTGGCATTCCCGTTTCCGAAGTAGCAGGCCAGAAGATCACCACCATCGAAGGACTCGCCGGCAACCCACAGGCAGAGAACGTTCAAAAAGCCTGGATCGAACAGCAGGTGCCCCAATGCGGCTACTGCCAGTCCGGCCAGATCATGAGCGCCGTGGCCCTCCTTCACCGCAACCCAAAACCCACCGACGCCGAGATCGACGTCGCCATGCAGGGCAACATCTGCCGCTGCGGAACCTATGACCGCATCCGCAAAGCCATTCACAAGGCCGCAGCCATGCCCTCCCACCCCACCTCCCTGCAAAAGTCGCTTACACATAGCTAAAAAAACAAATTATGTCGTTTCCACATAAGATCGCCCGCCGGGAATTTCTCAAACATACCGGCCTCTCCGGCCTCGCCCTCATCCTGGGGATCGCCACCACCGAAGAAGCCAACGCCGCCATCACAAAACTACACGCCGCCGGGATCGATGCCGCCGCAATGAGCGCCCCGGCATTCGATGTAGCCAATATCACCCCGTATATCATCATCGAACCCAACAATAAAATAACGATCATCAACCCCAAACCCGAAATGGGCCAGGGTACGTATCAATCCATCCCTGCTCTCATCGCCGAAGAGCTCGAAGTTTCCCTCGACGCCGTTACCATCATTACCAGCAGCGGCCAGAAAAATATCCCGGGCCAATCCGCCGGCGGCAGCTCCTCGGTCCGCGGCAGCTACGCCAACCTCCGAAAAGTCGGCGCCGCAGCAAGAGAAATGCTCCGCACCGCCGCTGCTAAACAATGGAACGTCGCAACAGAAGAATGCATCGCCGAAAATGGAAAGATCGTTCACAAAGCAACAGGTAAGACCCTCGCTTATGGCGACCTGGCAGCAGCCGCTTCCACCCTCGAAGTACCCGCCAACCCCACACTGAAAGATCCAAAGGATTTTAAGATATTGGGCAAGTCCATGCCCCGCCTCGACATCCCACTAAAGGTCACCGGCCGCGCCATTTACGGCATCGATATGGAACTGCCGGGCATGGTCTACGCCTCCGTCGAACGCTGCCCCGTCTTCGGCAGCAAGCTGGTCAGCTATGACGACAGCGCTACCCTCAAGGTCAAAGGCGTCATAAAAACAGTAAAAGCCGAACGCGTCCTGGGCAAGAACCGATACGAAGGCGTGGCCGTAATCGCCGACAACTACTGGGCCGCCCTCAAAGGCCGCAAAGCCCTGAAAGTGCAGTGGGACCACCAGGGCTTCGACAGCTTCAATACAAAAGACTACGAACAACACCTCCGCGACCTCGCCGCCACCGACGGTCTCATCGCCCACAACAGCGGCGACTTCGACAAAGCCATGGCCGACGCGGACGCAACCCACAAGATCGAAGCCCTCTACGAAACACCCGTCGTAGCCCACGCCACCATGGAGCCCATGAACTGCCTCGCCCACTGGCAGGAAGGCGATAAGGTGGATGTGTGGACCTCCGTCCAGGGCGCCGGCATCGTCAAACGCGAACTCGCGGAAACCCTCGGCATCCCCCAGGACAACATCACCGCCCATATCTCCTTCCTCGGCGGCGGCTTCGGCAGAAGACTCGCAGCCGACTACGCCGGCGAAGCCGCCATGATCTCAAAACAACTTGACAAACCGGTCAAGATCATCTGGACCCGCGAAGACGATATCCAACTCGGACCCTTCCGCCCCATGACCTTCTCCGCTATGAAAGGGGCCGTCACCCCGGACGGCAAAGCCCTCGCCTTCCAGCACAAGGTCATCTCCCCCTCGATCAGCGCAACAAAATCAGACAAATACGACAAGACCAAACCCGATCGCTCCATGACCGAAGGCATCAGCGATCAGAAATACGAAATTCCAAATATGAAGAACGCCTACGTCTTCGCGGACATCCATATCCCGATGCAACCCTGGCGTTCCGTCACCAGCAGCACCCTCGCCTTCGCCCACGAATCCTTCATCGACGAAATGGCGGCCGCCGCAAAAAAAGACCCGCTGCAATTCCGTCTCGAAATGCTGACAAAAGAGTCGGATACCAAACGCGTCCTGGCAAAATTGAAAGAGGTCTCCAACTGGGACCACCCTCTTCCAAAAGGCTGGGGCCGCGGCATAGCCCAATATGAGTTCTTCGCCGGCCTCGCCGCTAACGTGGTCGAAGTCTCCACCCGCAAGGACGGCAGCATAAAGATCGAAAAGGTCATCACCGTCATCGACCTCGGCACCGTCGTCAACCCTGACATGGTAAAAGCCCAGGTCGAAGGCGCCATCGTCATGGGCATCGTCGCCGCCACAAAAGACGCCGTCCATTTCGAAGCCGGCAAATCGATCCAATCGAATTTCCACAACAACCGCATGCTCCGCATCAACGAAATGCCCGCCGTGGAAGTCCATATCCTCGCCGAAGGCGGCCCCGTGATAAAAGGCGTCGGCGAACCCGGCCTTCCCCCGGTTGCACCCGCCCTCGCCAACGCCGTGTTCGCCGCCACCGGCAAACGCATCCGTAAACTGCCCTTCGACCTAAACAAAGTATAATGCCAAAACTGATTGCCCTGGCCATCCTGGCCCTCCTCTGTACCCGCCTCAACGCCCAAAACCCAACGATCGACGTCCAACATTATGAATTCGATCTAACCCTCTCGGATAGCAATAACGTGATCCACGGCTCAGCCGCCGTATCCATCCGCTTCCGCGCGAATGCCAACGAATTCCACCTCGACCTGGCAAAAAAGAACGCCGAAGGCAAAGGCATGACCGTCACAGGTATAACCGAAAACAACAGCCCCATCAAATTCACCCAGGAGACGGACCGCCTGGTCATCCACTCCACCGGCACAAAAGACTCCCAGCACACCTTCACGATAAAATACGAAGGCATCCCCGCAGATGGCCTCATCATCTCCAACAACAAATTCGGCCGCCGCGGCTTCTTCGGCGACAACTGGCCCAACCGCGCCCACAACTGGCTGCCCTGCGTCGACCATCCCTCCGACAAAGCCACCGTATCGTTCAACATCACCGCCCCCGACCACTACACCGTCGTCGCAAACGGTGCACTGAAGAACGAACAAACCCTCGAAGACCACCGCAAGCTCACTCAATGGGTCGAATCCCAACCCCTTTCGCCCAAAGTAATGGTCATCGGCGTCGCCGACTTCGCCGTCGACCACCCCGGCAACGCAATGGGCATCCCCGTCTGGAACTATGTCTATAAAGAAAATAAGGAAGAAGGATTTAAAAGCTACGCCTACGCCCTCGACATCCTACCCTTTTACATCACCCATATCGGCCCCTACCCCTTCGAGAAATGCGGCAACGTCCAGTCCAAGACCCGCTTCGGTGGCCTCGAGAACGCCAGCGCCATCTTCTACTATGAGAACTCCGTAGGCTCACCCGGCATAGAATCCCTCATGGCCCACGAAATAGCCCACCAATGGTTCGGCGACGCCGCCACCGAGACACAATGGCAACACCTCTGGCTCAGCGAAGGCTTCGCCACCTATATGACCCTATGCTATTTGGAGAACAAATACGGTCCCGATACCCTTCAAAAAAGCCTTATAGCCGACCGGAAAAAAGTCATCAGCTTCGAAAAACGCCGCCTCACGCCCGTCGTCGACACCACCGTGAAAAGCGACTATATGCAGCTCCTCAACCCCAACAGCTATGAGAAAGGCGGCTGGGTACTCCATATGCTCCGCCGCACCATCGGCGACAAAGCCTTCTGGAACGCCGTCAGTACCTACTACACCCTCTATCGCAACAAGAACGCCTCCACCACCGACTTCGAGCACGTCGTAGACTCCGTAGCCCATACCCATCTCCACACCTTCTTCCATCAATGGCTAAACACCCCCGGCCATCCCCATCTTAACATCAGTTGGAAATACGATCCCGATAAAAAAGCCGTCCTCCTCGATTGCACCCAGCAGGGCGACCACATCTTCCATTTCCCCCTCGAGCTCAGCATCGACGGCATCAGCCAGCACCTCGACATCAGCCACAAAACCACCCACCTGGAAATACCCTTCGTAGAAAAGCCGGAAAGCATCGTCCCCGATCCCGATACCAATCTACTCGCCGACTTCGAGGTCACCGGCAGCCCCCCGAAGTGAAAAGATCCGGATTTCCCGGATCTTCCCAAAAATAAGGCGCACGACCTCCGAAAACCCGCCGACGTCAAACCGCGTCTGAAAGCGACGTAAACGTAAAGTCCCGCACCTTCATCGCCGGAACAAGATAACTCCGATAAGACTCGACACTGATACTCCGCTCGGGCTTCCCAAGAGTCTCGACATTGTTCAACATGATCACCGGGCTCTCATTGAACCGGAAATTCTTCACCGGGAACTTGATCTCGCCGTTCTCGATATAAAACGTACCATCCCTCGTCAAACCCGTCAACAACAACGTCTGCGGATCCACCATCCGGATATACCACAACCGGGAAACAAGAACCCCCTTCTCCGTACTCCTGATCATCTCCTCGATACTCTCCGTTCCACCCTCCATGATGATATTTCCTGGCCCCGGCACTGGGTCCACCCCCTTCTTGGACGCCCAATACCGCGAATACGAAAGGTTCTTCACCACTCCCTTTTCGATCCAGTTCCGCTTGGTCAGCAACTGCCCTTCGCGATTCCAGGTCGACGAAGGCAATTCGGGATGAAAGGGATCGGAATAGATCGTCACCTTTTGATCCATCAATTGCTCCCCGAGCCGGTTCCCACCGCCCGGCTTACTCATGAAGCTCCGGCCCTCGTCCGCATTCCGCGCATCCAGCCCAAAGAACATATTCTCCAGCATATACGCCACCGCCACCGGCTCGAGGATAACGGTATACTTCCCCGGCTCGATCGCCCGCGCACCCACACTCCCATTGGCCTTGGTTGTAGCAACCTTCGTCGCCGAGAACGTATCCAGCTTCGACACATCGTTGAACCCGCGCGCTGCATAGCCGCTACCCGTTCCCTCCTCATTGCGCGTCGTAACCGAGAATACCACATCCGTATCCTTATTATACGCAAACAACCCCTTCGAATTCATGATAGCCACACTATTGGTGCTGTTCTCCAGGTAACCCGCCGCCTGCAGCTTCGCATCCTTCGACACCTGGATGCTCTTTGCCACCGCCTCAGCCCTGGTATCCGGCGTGATCGACGCCGTCGCCGGCACAAACGTGATAGACTCGGGAAACTCCTGCGGTCCCAGCAACGGCATATGCTCGGGATTCTCCGGCGCCAGCTGCGCCAGCTCCTCGCTGCGCCGCACCACCTTCTCCAGGGAGGCGTCATCGAACTCATCGATACTGGCCGTACCCGTCTTCTTGCCAAAACTGGAGCTCACCACCAGGCTCATCCGGCTGATCTCCCCGGCCGTCGACACCGCATTGCGGGCATACCGGATATTTCCAGACTCCGATCCGTTCAACGCGACCTCGCATTCCTCCGCCTTGGAATAGCTCAGCGCTTTCTTTAACAGCTTCTGTGCTTCTTCTTTGCTAAAAATGGACATACAATTATTTTTTTAACCGATTTTTCTTGCAGTGTTAATGACATTGACCCCATTGAACCGGGAAGTGGCGCTTCCGTGCGAAACGGCATTCGACTGACCCGGCTGACCCTTCCCATCGTTGAAAGCGCCTCCAAGCCGGTAATCCCGCTCGTCGGCAACCGCCACCAGTGAGTTCCAGAACTCCTGGTTTGTCGCCTGGTAAGCCACATCCTTCAGCATCCCCACAATCTTCCCATCCTTGATCTCATAAAAGGTCTGACCGCCGAACTGGAAATTGTACCGCTGCTGATCGATCGAAAAACTTCCGTCCCCGATGATATAGATGCCCTTCTGGACGTTCTTGATCATGTCGTCTACGCTAAGCCGCTCCTTACCAGGTTGCAGCGAAACGTTCGGCATCCGCTGGAACTGCACATCGGCCCAGCTCTGCGCATAACAACAGCCCTGCGAAGCCTTCAGACCAATAATATGCGCCTGGTCACGGATGGCCTGGTAGTTCACCAACACCCCGTCCTTCACAAGGTCCCATTTGCCGCACTTAACACCCTCATCATCATAACCCACGGCTCCCAACGATCCGGGCTGCAGCTTGTCCGCCACGATATTCATCAGCTTGCTCCCGAAATGGAAATTCCCCGACTTCCACTTGTCGAGGGTCAAAAAGCTGGTCCCCGCATAGTTGGCCTCATAGCCAAGCACCCGGTCCAGCTCGGTAGGATGCGCTACCGACTCATGAATGGTCAGCCAGAGATGCGACGGATCCAGCACAAGGTCATACTTACCCGGCTCGACACTCTTCGCGGTAATCTTCTGCGCCACATCAGCCGTCGCATTCTTCACGTCCTCCAGGATATCATACCGGTCCTTATACCGCGTCACGATCCCCGCCACCTTGCCCTCGGGCGTAGGCGTCAGGTATTCATACCCCATCCCCACCGGGCTGCTCAAACTCCGGCGCGTCTGGAACCTACCCGACGCCTTATCTATCTTCGTAACATTGAAATTCGGATACAACCGGTGGATGTCCTGGTCGATATAGGACCCATCGGTCGAAGCAAAATATTTCTGTTCGTTGATGGCCAGCAACGCAGAATTCACAAAACTGGCGCCTCCCGTCATCGCTGCTCCATTCACCTGCAAAAGCAGATCGATCTTCTCCTTCAACGGAACCTCAAAGACGTTTTTGATAATGGGAGTCTTCCACGAAACCTCCCCATACCCTTTCTGGGGCGCCAGCTGCACCGGCTCGGTGATGATCTTCGCGTTCGCCTTGGCTACCGCTACCGCCTTGGCCGCCGTTCGCGCCACTCCGTCATGTGTAACGTCGTTGGTGGCCGCAAAGCCCCAGCTGCCGTTGGCGATCACCCGGATGCCGACGCCAAACGACTCCGTATTGGCGATCGCCTGCACCCGGTTCTCCCGCGTGATAACAAATTGGTTCAGGTATCTCCCGATGCGAACATCGGCATAGGTAGCGCCTCCCGATTTGGCCGCATTCAGAGCAACATCGGCGAGGCTCTTCTTGGTAGCCACGTCCATCCCGCCCTGCAGCGCCTCGGCCTCGTCGATCAACCGCGAGCCCAAAGGAAGCTTCGGCAGGGCAAGGGCTCCCAGCCCCATCCCCGCCATGTGTAGGAATTCTTTTCTTTTCATAACCCAAGCTATCGAAAAAAAGACGATCCATCTATCCGCTCATCCCGCCCATCTTTCTCTCAACCCATAAAAAGACCGCCCCCAACAGGAACAACCCCCAGAACCAGATCTTTGGAAACTCCACTTGCCCCCGCCCGACAGGCTCACCGGTAACCGCATTATGCACCGCAGGCCACACATACCACCATACAGTATCCCCCATCGGCCGGCTTATTGCCTGCCAACCCGCCCGCTCTGGCCAATATTTGCCCCTCCATAAAAAACTCAGCTGCGCATCCTGCGCCAAATACACCGCCCTTTCGCCGGCAATTCCCTGCGGCCAATCATCTGCTGTTGGCAACTCCACCACCGTCTCCTCACCCACCCTGAGTCGTCCAGTCCCTCCACCCCTCTT
This sequence comes from Puia sp., assembly GCF_035546395.1. GTDB lineage: Bacteria > Bacteroidota > Bacteroidia > Chitinophagales > Chitinophagaceae > Puia. Next base: position 424,294 of record NZ_DASZXR010000006.1, read on the forward strand.
GGCCCCCGTCTTCTTCCTCCCTTCCCGCAACAACTCCGACCAATACCTCGCATACCCCACGTGATCTCCCGCCAGCAACCGGCTATAACTCGTATCCAATGCCGTAAAAACCACCTTCCCGCTCCCTTCAAAAAAAGCCCCCGCAACAATCTTTCCGGCCGGATCCCGGTCAAGCACCCTCGAAATCCGTCCCCCCATAACGCGCACCATCGAGTCCAAACCCGCACTATCCACCTTCACCACCAATCCCAGTCCCCTTTCCGCTACTTCCCGCTGAAGCACACCCCGCTCCACCGTTCCGCGCGCCGGTAATGCCGCCCCATCCGCGACCACCAGGTCAAAATTCCCAAGCAACGCCGGCGTCAATGGCGCCAGCGCTATCCGGTCCCGGTTCACAAAGGTCTCCTCCGCCTTCCCCCTGCTCACCATCGTCCGGCTCGCAATGACATGCCCATCACCCGAAAGCCATTTCACCAAAAATCTATTCTCAAAATCCGGCGAGGCCGCCAGCAACAGGACCCTCAACGCACCTCCGGTCGCCACCTCCACCGGCACCTCCTCCCGGTCCACCGTATCCTTCCCCACAATACCCACCAATCGATACACCGCCCTCCCAACCTGGGCCGGCACAACGCCAAGCGAAAAACGCCCCCCAGCCCCTGGCTTCGTCGAATCCACCACCTCGCCCATCCCCATCAACAACAGCTTCGCCGGTCCGCCGGCCCAGCTACCATGCACCTGCAACCGCTCTCCCCGATTCAACTTCCGCTGCCAGTCGATTTCCACCACACCGCTCAAATGCCGGTCCGCCGCCACGGGACTCGGTCGCGCCATCTCCCGCCAATGATACATCGGCAATCCCAGGCACGCGAAGGACGCCACTGCCACCACCGTAGCAGCGCAGCGCCAAAACAACCTCGCCCGGTTCACCCGCCGCCACTCAGCCCACAACAATCCTCCTAACAACACCAGGCAAAGCCCCAATACGATATAATGCCAGCTGGTCATTTAATAAAATGAAAATAAAGCCTTCCCAATCCGCCATCCGCCGCGACATTCCGCAAACCAGGCCGCTGCTCCGCCACCGGCAACAACATCCCGATCGCCTTCTCCGCCGCCACCATCTCTTCCTCGTTACTCAGCCGTTTCATCCCCTCATATCCCGCCAGAAACCTTCCCGGCTTCGCCGCCGCCTCCTTACCCAATCGCCGCTCAACCCGCCCCAATACCATCCGATCCCTCTCACCCAGGCGCATCCCAACCCGCATTCCCTCCAGCACCGCCAGTCCCATCCGCAATACCTCCTCTTCCGGCAACTCATCTATCCGCCCAAGCCGCTGCACCGGCGCCTCGATCGCCCCCAACTCTCCCGTCAGTCTCTTATCCGGGTTCAACGGCGTCAGCCGCACCCCCGTCTTCGCCACATACACTCTGGACTGCTGCTGCAGGTCCTTCAGCAATCGCAACGCCCTATAACAAAAAGGCAGCGCATCCCGCGGCTTATTCACCCGGAATTGCAGCTCCGCCTTCCACATCTCCGATAACGTGGCCCTCAATTGCGCCTTCACCGCCGGTTCCAAAAACGTCGCATCCTCCGCATTATCGTGCTTGTCCGAATACACATCCAATATCCTCGCCGCGTCGCCAAAGGTTCCAAAATCCGTGGTATCGCTCCTCGCCCCACCCTCTTCCGCTTCTTCACCCAGGAACTTCCCATATCGCAACCGCAACAGCTTTTGATCGATCCCCAGGTCATTACTCTTATCCCTGAACGCCCGTAACGCGATCGTATCCTTCACCTTCAACAGCTGCTCCGTCTCGATAATGATCTGCCGCTCGCTCCGGAAGAGCTCCGGCTTGACATCCGTTGGTATCGTCATCCCCTCGAGGCTCATCAACTGCGCAGTATCGGCCAGCGCAACAATATACATATCCGACCGCGCCTCCTGGCCATGATTATCCAGCACGGTGCAATAGAAATAAAGCTCGTCCCCCGGCTTCAGTCCCAGCGCCGGCAGATCAAGCACCCGGTTCAACATATAATCCCTTCCCCCGGGAAAGCCCCGGTCCCATCGCAGCTCCTGCTCCCTGAACTTTACCGCCTCCCCTTTCCCACTGGACACCATCGCAAACACCGACGAACCGGTGATCCCATAATCATCCGTCAACTCCACCCGCAAAGGAATTCGCATGGACTCCCCGTAATCGATCATCGAATACGGTTTCGGCCGAACGATCCGCACCTTCGGCGGCTCATCCTTCACCACATCGAACCGGTATAACGACGACAATTGTCCGCCCACCCGAACCTGGTAAAAACCCGGTTGCTGCGCAACCTCCGAGAAGGTCCACCGCACGCTATCCTCCCGCCTCAACACCTTCACCGCCGTATCATTGAAAACAAACGCCACCGTATCCGCCACGCCCTTCGTAACCACCTCCCAATTCACCTGCGCCCCCTGCTCTGCCTCCAGGGAAAAATTATCCTGCCTTCTCACCACCCGCCCGGTATAGGCCGGCGGCGTGATCCGCACCTGCACCGCCCTAACCCCGACCGCCGGCATATCAGGAAGCGGCCAACGATCACGGATCTTGCCAGGTCCGAAATGATCCCCGACCACAAGAAAAGCCATACCCGCAAATATTCCGATACCAACCGACCCTATCCCAAGTAACAACCTCCGCAGCATCGGCCTCGGAAGCTTCGCCGACAAAAGCCGCTCCTCCACCCGCGCCGCCTGTAACCTCTCCAGCCTCCCCAGATCTTCCGGCCGTCGCAACAACAACCCGCAGCTGTCTTCCAGCTCAGGTAATCGCCGGTCCAGGTAGCTCACCACATCCGCCAATCTTATCCGCCAGGTTGGGAACAGCAATAAGGCTCCCCCAAAACTTCCGGCAAACACAGGCAACACAGCCCACAAGGGCCATTTGAAATCCGACCACCCCACCTCCACCACAGCAACTGTGGCGGCCAACGCAACAAGCAGGCAGAAGAGGATCCCGCCTGCACGCCAGCGCCAACAGATGCTCCTAAGCTTTTTGGCGCCCATGATGAAATGCTTTTATCCGCTCCAAAACAAACAATACAAGTACAATGACCCACAGCAGCGGTCGCAGATCTACCCGCTCGGTAACTCCACCCGCCGCACCGGCAACATGCACCGGCTCCGCTTGCTCCGGATCGATCACCCGCCGGTCCTTGTCACTTACCCCGCCTGGAAAGATCAATTCCCCCAACACCACAGGCAACCTTCCATCCCACGCCGCCTCGTCCCATTCCGGCCGCCAACGAACCACTGTACCCGCAGCCCCTACCCGGATCCTCCTTCCCGTATATTCTTCAAGCGCCTTCAACGCCGCCCGGATTTGCCTGCCCCTGCGAACATCACCCCCATCATCCACCATCACCGCCACCGCCGCCGTATCCACCGCAATGCCCTCAAACCGATCCGCCCGCAACGCCACCCGCTCCTTCGAAAAACTAGTCCCCGTAGCCCGGCTCACCCCCCGCGTCACCAAAACACTATCCGCAGAAACCCGGTAAGCCCCTTCCACCCATCGCTCCACCGAATCGCCTGCCGGATACACCTCCCAATGAACCTCCCTCGACGTCACAGGCCGGCTACCCGCAAACCCACTCAACAGATCCGGCGTAAAAACAAAAAATGCAACCCCCGCCGGCGCAACGCTATCCATCCGCCGAAAGGCATCCCAATAATTAACCCCGCTGTCCAGCGCGTGCCGCTCAAACCCCACCTTCACCAATGAATCCGCAATGGAGTTACGCCCCGCCACAAGCACCCATTTCCTCCGCGACGCGGGCCGAAAATAATATGGCCCCGCCAACAACCCCGCAAGCGCAATGACCAGCAAACAACGCAACAACAACAACAAAAGCTCCGTCAGCCGCGGACTCCACGCCGCCCGCGCCGCCCCCCCCGTCAATAAGGCCACACTCCCGATACGCAAAACCTTGCCCCTCCTGTCCTTCCACAAATGAACGATCACCGGGATCACGATCCCGGCCATGGCCAACAAGCCTATAGGTTGTAAAAAATGGATCAAACCCCGCCGGCCCCCATCCGGCCCTTCAGATATTTCCGCAACGCAGCATCCATCGGCTCATCCATCCGCATCAATTGATAGTCGATCTGCAGGTCAAGACATCCCATCCGGACACCCGACAACCACGCCGCCAGTCGCTCCCCATAAGCACCCTGCAAAGCAGTGCCCGAAGGAACAACCACCCGCTGCCCCGTCTCAAGATCCTCCACCTGGCTATATCCACCATAATCCAGCGAAAACTCATTCCCCCCAATCACATGGAACACGATGATCTCATGCCGCAACGCGGCCAACAATTCCAACATCCGCCCGATCTCGCCGGAACGCTCATAAAAATCCGTGATAAAAACCAGCAACTCCCGCTTCTGCTCCCCTAAAAAGATATGCCGGTAGGATACCGCATCCCCAACCACTCCCCCCGCCGTCAAATGCTCCAGCTGATGGAACACCCGCGCCAAATGCTGCGGATCGCGCCGCGCCGGCGCCGCGTACGCCTGCCCGTCCCGAAAAGTGTAAAGCCCAACGGCATCGCCTTGCGAATGCGCCAGCCACGCCAGCGCCGCCGCCAAATGCCGCGCATAATCCAGTTTGGAAAAGGAACCGTCACGATGGTCCATGCTCTTACTCGCGTCGACCAACAACCGCACCGAAATACTCGTCTCCAGCTCCGACTCGCGAATAAAATACCGGTCTGTCCGCGCCACCCGCTTCCAGTCCAGCCACCGCAGATCGTCCCCCGGTTGATAGCTCCGATACTGGCTGAATTCCAGCCCCACCCCCTTCACAAGACTCTTATTGATGCCCGCCATAAACCCATCCATCGTCCGGCGCGCAGCCAGCGACAGGTCCTTAATGGCCAATATTTCCCCAGGTCTTACCATCACAACCGCCCTCCCGGCCGGGATACCGCCTTGATCAAATGCCGCGTGACATCATCCGAACCGATGTTCTCGGCCTCGGCTTTAAAATTCACCAACACCCGATGCCGCAAAACCGGCAAAGCCATTGCATGCAAGTCCTCCAGCACCACTCCATACCGGCCAAGCGACAGCGCCCTGGCCTTCGCCGTCAATATCAACGCCTGCCCCGCCCGCGGACCCGCGCCCCACCGCACCCACTCCCGTACATAACCATCCCCGCCATCACCGGGTCTCGTAGCCCGCACCAATGCCGCCACATACCCGACAAGATCATCGGAAATACTCACCTCCCGCACAAGCCCCTGCAGCTGCCTGATCTCCAACCCTCCCAGCACCGCACCGACCACCGGCTGCCGCACCCCCGTCGTAGCGGAAAGAATGCGCGTCTCCTCTTCCGCCGAAGGATACCCGATCCGTATATACAAAAGAAATCGATCCAGCTGCGCCTCCGGCAACGGATACGTCCCCGCCTGCTCAATGGGATTCTGCGTCGCCAGAATAAAGAAAGGCCGCTCCAGCGGATACGTCACCCCGCCGTAGGTAATAGAAAACTCCTGCATCGCCTCCAGCAGCGCCGACTGGGTCTTCGGCGGCGTCCGGTTGATCTCATCCGCCAGCACAATATTGGCAAACAACGGCCCTTTCACGAATTTGAAGATGCGCCGTCCCGTTCCATGATCTTCCTCCAACACCTCGGTCCCCACAATATCGGTCGGCATCAGGTCCGGAGTAAATTGGATCCGCCGGAAATCCAGGTCCAGCGCCTGCGCCAACGTACGCACCATCAAGGTCTTCGCCAGGCCCGGCACACCCTCCAGAAGGCAATGTCCACCAGCCAGCATCGCCGCCAGCATCTCTTCCACGATGGCTTCCTGTCCCACGATCACCTTCCCCATCTCGACCTTTAGTTGCGACAGCTTTGCAAGCAGCGACTCCACCTGGGTTTCAACATAACTTTTAAACATATATGAGAAAATTACCCATAAAATCACCAACTTTAAAAAAATTACAGGAACGGTTGAATCCATTTACCTTCATGCGGCTGCGCTACCGGTCCGGCGACTGGGACACCGATCAGCGGATGCCCACCAACCTGCTGAATTCGCTTATTGAATACACGACGGTCCCCGTCAATTTGCAGGAAAAGGTTGTCGCCCTGGATAGCCCGGAGATCTTTCATTATCCGTTCGCGTATCTAAGCGGGCACAAGCTCGTCCAGTTCGATGCGCAGGAAAGCGCCAACTTCAAAAAATATGTGGAGAATGGGGGTTTCGTATTCGCCGATGATTGCAATCATGACATCGATGGCCTGTTCGCCCGTAGCTTCGAAACCCAGATGGCTACCCTCTTCGGCGCCGGGAGCCTGAAAAAGATCCCAAACAACCATGCCATCTACAACTCCTTTTTTCATTTCGAAAAAGGCCCCCCGAATACCGGCTTCGAGCTCAATGGCTGGGGCGACGACCTCGTGCACGACTATCTCAAGGCCATCACGATCGATGACCGTATAGCCGTACTCTACAGCAACAAAGACTATGGCTGTGAGTGGGACTACGATTTCCGCAACAAACGCTTCCTGGCCGAAGACAACACAAAATTCGGCGTCAACATCATCATGTACGCCCTGAATAAAATATGATTCACTTCGGCACAAATTTCGGGGCAAGTTTCATAACCAAACCCGGCGCCAGCCGGTTTAACACAAGCGCAACCCACTCCATACTCCTCTTCCCGATATACGCCTCATAACGCCCCTTCCGCACCGCCCGCATGATCTTGTCCGCTGCCCGCGAAGCAGGCAGCCCCTTTTCGATATTCTCCGAAGCCTTCCCAAGCGCAGACCCGTCCCCGGTAATAGCATGCTGCGAGATATTCGTCTGGACATAACCCGGCGTCAGCACCGTCACCAGGATTCCCATCGCCGCAACCTCCGCCCGCAGGCAATCAAAGAATCCATGCAGCGCATGTTTGGCCGCCGCATAGGCGCTCCGCATCGGCGTCCCGATCTTCCCCATCACGCTGCTCATCACGACAAAATGCCCCGACTTCCGCTCGATAAAATGCGGCAACATCGCTTTCGTCAAGGCGACATAGCTGAAATAGTCCAGCTCCATCACCTGCCGCTGCACCGCCAGCTCGGTATCCACCACATACCCGCGTTGCGTGACCCCGCCGTTATGCACCAGGATATCCACCTGCCCAAACGCGCCGATCGCCTCCCTCACCCGTTCGCCAAACGAAGCGGTATCCAGCAGATCCATCGGCAAAACTCTCACCATACCCGGATTGGCGCATCCGGCCTTTACCCGTTCCAGTTCCTCCGTTCTCCTCGCTGATATCAGCACCTTGTCTCCCGCAGCCGAAAAAGCATAAGCAAGCGCCTCCCCGATCCCCGAGGAGGCGCCGGTGATCCAAATGACTTTCATGTATTAAAAATAATAAGGCCACCGCAAGATGGCCCTATATTTTATCAACAAACCTAAGTATTACTTTGAGCCGGTATCACCGCTCTGGTATTCCGGTCCATCACCGGACGAAGAACCGTTCTTCGGCTCGTTATTGTTCGGCTGATTGCTATTTGGTTGATTGTTGTTCGGCTGAGGATTATAGTTCCTCCGGCTCCGGTCGAAATAATCGTGCCGGGCCTGAACGATGGCGTCCTCCTTTTCCTTCTTCAACTGATCGACCTTAGCCCTTCTTTCCTGCTTGGTAAGCGACTTGTCGTGCTTTACATCCTTGATCTGCTGATCATAATCCTGCCGGATGTCCCGCACCTGCAGCTCCAGCTGGGAAGGCATGGCGCCATAGCCGTAATAGTACGGCGGATAGGGCAAACCCCAGGGACCATACCAGCCATATGGATAACCCCAGGGATATCCAAAACCGAATCCGACTCCTACATAAGTCCGGGGAACAACCACGACACGACCGCCGCCATGATAAAATCCGCCTCCCGCAAAATGACCACGCTGGGCCGAAGCGCCATAGGCCAGGCCAAGCGAGAACAGTATTACAAGTATCCGTTTCATAGTTTTTATTTTTTCGTTCTTGAATCTAGTATAAGAAGGCAAAAATGGTACAAGGATTAATCAGCTAAGTCGCCTATAACCAATAAATAACGTAAAGAATTGTTAAAGCCCGCTCGTCCCGCTTATCCGGAACAACCGTTCCTATAAATTATTTTCCGGCCTGCCATAATTTCGGTACCTTTCTGACACACCAAAGCCGAATTGCCATGCCCAAATACACGCTAAACATAAACGGCAAGTCCACCACCATCGAAGCGGACGAAAAAATGCCGCTTCTCTGGGTCATCCGCGACCTCATCGGCCTCACCGGCACAAAATTCGGCTGCGGGATCGCCCAATGCGGCGCCTGCACCGTCCTGCTGAACGGCAACCCGATCCGCTCCTGCTCCATCCCCGCATCCGCCGTCGCCGGTCAGCCCATCACCACCATCGAAGGACTCTCCACCGACAACTCGCACCCCGTACAAAAAGCATGGATCGCCGAACAGGTACCCCAATGCGGCTATTGCCAGAGCGGTCAGATCCTCGCCGCCGCTGCCCTCCTCAGCAAGAACCCCCATCCCAACGACCAGGACATCGACGCGGCAATGTCCGGCAACATCTGCCGCTGCGGCTGCTATCCCCGCATCCGCAAAGCGATAAAAACGGCCGCCGCCGCAGCCAAACCCGCCTCCACACTCAACTAAACAGCCATGCAATCGACTATTTCACGGTCCCGCCGTCAATTCATAAAGGACACCGGCCTATCCGGCCTCGCTCTCGTACTTGGCGCCTACCTTCCGGGCTGCCACCCGGGCGCCGATCAAAAGGTCATCAACGCCGCCGCAGGCGTCCTCCCGCAGGCCATCGAACTGATGACCTGGATATCCATCGACAACACCGGCAAGATCACCATCCTCAACCACCGCTCCGAAATGGGTCAGGGCGCCTGGCAGGTCGTCCCGCAAATGATCGCCGAAGAGCTGGAGGTCGCCATGGATCAGATCAACATCGCCTTCGCCCCCGGCAACCAAAAGAAATACGGCAGCCAGATCACCGGCGGAAGCTCCACCGTCCGCGGCTCCTATAAACATCTTCTCCGCATCGGCGCCTCCGCCCGCGAGATGCTCATCGAAGCCGCCGCAAAAAAATGGGGCGCACAACAGTCGGACTGCTATGCAGAAAACGGCAAGGTCTTCCATAAACCCTCCGGCAAAAGTTTCAACTACGGCGATCTCGTCCAGGACGCCGCAAAGCTGCAGCCGCCAACAGAAGTAACGCTAAAAGCAAGAAAGAACTATAAGCTCATCGGCAAACCCCTCCCCCGCCGCGATATCCCGTTAAAAACAAACGGCGAAGCCGTCTTCGGCATCGACAAAAAGATCCCAGGCATGCTCTATGCCGTCGTCGAACGCAGCCCCCGTATCCGCGGCAAAGTCAAAAGCTTCGACGACAGCCAGACAAAGACCATCCCCGGCGTCCGGCACGTCATCGCCGTAAAACGCACCGTCTTCGACAACATGTTCGAAGGAGTCGCCGTCGTCGCCGACAACCTCTGGGCCGCCATGGAAGGCCGCAAACTCCTCAAAGTCCAATGGGATGACACCGGCTTCGAACACGTCAGCACCGACCAGCTCTTCGCCCGCATGCACGAAGACCTGAAAAAACCCGGCCTGAACGACCGCACCGGCGGCGACTTCGAAAGAGCCTTCCAGCATGCGGCCACAAAGGTCGAAGCCGTATACGAAGCCCCCTACGAGGCCCACGCCTGCATGGAACCCCTCAATTGTATCGCCGACGTAAAGGACGATTCCATCACGATATGGGGACCGATCCAGGGCCCCGACTGGATCCAGTCCGACCTGAGCCAGCGCATGAATATGCCCATCGACAAGGTCACCGTCAATATGACCTTCCTCGGCGGTGGCTTCGGACGCAAAGCCTTCCTGGACTATCCCCATGAAGCAGCCGTCATCTCGAAAGCCATCAAAGCCCCCGTCAAAGTGGTTTGGACCCGCGAAGACGACATTACCCAGGGCCCCTTCCGCCCCGGCGCCGTCTACGCCTGCAAAGGCGGCCTTAGCAAGGAAGGCCATGTAGAAGCCTTCCAGACAAAAACTGCCACCCAGAACATGGGCCTCCAAAATCCCGGGGCCGACCTCCACACCTACAACGGCGACACCCTCGACGGCTTCTGCAAACCCTACTATGACTCCTTCAGCAACTACAGCTTCTCCGATATCCCCACCGCCTCGCCCATCCCCGTCATGTGGTGGCGCTCCGTATACGCCTCCACGAACGGCTTCGCCTACGAGTCCTTTATCGACGAGATGGCCCATGCCGCCGGCAAGGACCCCCTGGAATTTCGCCGCCAACACCTCGACAACGATCGCTACCAGGCGCTCATCGACCAGCTGATCACCCTAACGGACTGGAAGAACCGCGGAAAGAACCAGGGCTGGGGCGTGGCCATCACCGAATGCTTCAGCAGCATCGTCGGCGAAGTAGTAAAGGTGTCCAGGAAACCCGACGGTAAGATAAAGGTCGACAAGGTCATCGCCCTGATGGACTGCGGGTGGTACGTCAATCCCGACATCATCCGCCAGCAGGTGGAAGGCAGCATCGTCATGGCCCTCGGCGCCGCAACAAAACACGACATCCAATTCAAAGACGGCATGGCAGTGCAACATAATTTCGACACCTACCAAATGCCACGTATACACGAGATCCCCGAAATTGAAGTGCATATTGTCGACAACGATGAAAAAGCCGGCGGCGTCGGCGAACCCGGCCTCCCGCCCCTGGCGCCTGCCCTATGCAACGCCATTTTCGACCTGACAAATAAGCGTATTCGAAAACTGCCATTCAACCTGGATGAGATATGACGATGAACCCAAAACGACTGCTTTGCCCGACGATCCTCTTAGGCCTTATCCTTTCCCACCCTCCAGCCGCTGCCCAGCAAGCCATACTTGCCTACACCGGCAGCTCCGCCGCTGAATGGCGGCTATACAACGGCCCCCTCTACCTCGGCTATGACCATCACGCCCAGGGCCACCCCTTTTTCGGCTCCGGCGGTCCCCAGCCAGGCGCCGCTGATTACGACGGCATCTTCTTCCCAGCCCTCAACCTCTCCTATGACCTCGTAAAAGATATCGTCATCATCCCCGACAAACAAAAGTCCGCCTACGTTCAGCTCCTCACCGAAAAGCTCACCGCTTTCAGCCTCGGCGAAGACAAATTCATCTACCTCCCGGCAGACAGCACCGCCACAGGCCAACCCACAGCCGGGTACTACCAACTCCTATACAACGGCAAGGCCCGTGCGCTCGCGAAACACTGGAAACAGGTCCAGAATAACGGCAAGGCAGAAGAGAACCTGACCATCTACCGGCAATACGATAGCTGGTATCTCGAAATGAACAACCGCTATCTTCTCATCCATAGCCAGAAGAGCCTCCTGAAAGCCTTCGGCGCCGGCGACAAAGGACTTCGAAACATCCTCCACTCAAAGAACATCAGCTTTAAAAAAGACCCGGTCGCAGCGCTCACCGCCGCCGCGGAACTCCTTAGCCAATCAAACAAATAATTAAACTCGCATGGGATTTCGTCGCCTGTTACCCCTCCTTATCGCATTCCTCGTCTCTTACCATGCATTCTCCCAGGAGCCCACCCGCATCGACGCCGACTTCAATGACAAACCCTTTCCCGAATTCGTCCGCCAGATCGAATCGATCACCCACTACCATTTCTTCTTCGACCCCGAAGAGGTCGATACACTCATCATCAATTTAAAAGCCCGTCACGCCCTCCTCCCGGAAGTCCTCGACGCTGCCTTTAAGAACACGGTCTTCCACTATGGCATCGATCAGAACAACGTCTATATCACCCGCCTCAACGCCATCAAAACAACCCTCGGCGCCGCCGGAGACATACACGATAGCCAGACCTCGGACACCACCGAATGGCCGGCGGGAAAATACCCCGCCGCAAGGGCGCTACGCACCTCTCTCGAAAACAAGCTCTTCGAGATCGGCTCTCTCACCGGCCGCACCCGCCAGGGCAACGCCACCCTCGTCGGCTACGTCAGGGACGTCCGCAACGGCGAGGCCATCGTCGGCGCCGCAGTATATCTCGACAAACCTGCCATCGGGGTCATCACCGACCAATTCGGCTACTTCTCCCTCCAAATGCCTGTCGGCCGCCACGTCCTGCAAATCAGCAGCGCAGGGATGAAAAGCACCCACCGCCAGATCCTGCTCCACTCCGACGGTAAGCTGAACATCGAAATGGAAGAGTTCATCCCAAGCCTCCTGACCGCCACCGTCGTCGCCGAAAAACAATCCAATATAAAAGCCCTCCAGATGGGCGTGGCAAGGATCAATGTCCGCTCCATAAAACAAATGCCCTCCGTCCTCGGCGAATCGGACGTCCTCCGCGCCGTGATCACTCTTCCCGGGGTCACGACGGTAGGCGAAGCCAGCACAGGCTTCAACGTTCGCGGCGGCTCCGCCGATCAAAACCTGATCCTCTTCAATGATGCCACCATCTACAACCCCTCCCATCTCTTCGGCTTCTTCTCAGCCTTCAACGCCGATATTATCAAAGGGGTCGAACTGTATAAAAGCTCCATCCCCGAAAAATACGGCGGCCGCCTCTCCTCCGTCCTCGATGTGACGACCCGGGACGGCAACAGCAAACAATTCTCCGGCAACGCCGGCATCGGCCCCCTCACCAGCAAGCTGACCCTCGAAGGACCCCTCGTCAAGGATAAGACGACCTTTATCGTCAGCGGCCGGACGACCTATTCGGACTGGATCCTGAAAACGCTGCCCGACAAGGAATACAACAACAGCAGCGCCTCCTTCAACGATCTCAGCCTCCATATCGCCCATGCCCTGAACACAAAGAACAGCCTCTACCTCACCGGCTATCTCAGCAACGACAAGTTCCGCCTCAACAGCGACACAACCTATAAATACGGCAACCGCAACGCCAACATCAAATGGAAGCACATCTTCAGCAATAGTTTCTACAGTGTCATCACCGCGGGACTGGATCACTATCAATATTCCCAGTCGGCGAACAGGAATCCGGTGAACGCCTACGACTTCGCCTACAAGCTCGACCAGGCCTCGGCCCGCATCGACTTCAGCTACAACGCCTCGGCCAAACACGCGATCGACTTCGGCATCAGCTCCAGCCGCTACGCCTTCCAGCCCGGCTCCATGCAGCCCTCAGGCGAACAGTCCATCGTCACCCCCAACGTCGTTCCAAAAGAACAGGCGTTGGAATCGGCAATCTATGCCGGCGACCGCTTTGCCATCACCGACAAGTTGGCGCTGGATATCGGCCTTCGCTATTCCCATTATAACTACCTCGGTCCTCACGATGTCTACGACTACGAACCCAGCCTGCCAAAAGAGACCTCGACCATCCTCGATACCGTTCATTATGCAGCGGGGAAGAATGTAAAGACCTATGGCGGACCCGAATACCGCTTCGGCCTCCGCTATACGCTCGACGGCAATACCTCCGTAAAGCTGAGCTATAATACCCTTCGGCAATATATCCACCTGCTCTCCAATACCACGGCCATCTCGCCTGCCGATATCTGGAAGCTAAGCGACACGCACCTTCAGCCACAGTTGGGCAAGCAGATCAGTCTCGGCTTCTACCGGAACTTCCGGTCCAACACACTCGAAACCTCCCTCGAGTTGTATTATAAGACGATCGAACACTATCTCGATTATAAAAGCGGGGCCAGCCTCCTGTTGAACCCCCATATCGAGACCGATGTATTCAATGCCCGCGGCAAAGCCTACGGCGCCGAACTGCTGATAAGAAAGACGACGGGAAAGCTCAACGGCTGGCTCAGCTACACCTGGTCCAGGACCCTCCTGAAGCAGGATGACCCCCTCGCCGGCCAGATGATCAACAACGGCGCCTGGTATCCCGCCAATTTCGACCGGCCGAATAATGTCAATTTTGTCGGTAACTATCGGTTCTCCCATCGCTACAGCCTGTCCCTTACCGGCATCTATACCACAGGCCGGCCCATTACCCTGCCCATCGCCACCTTCGACCTCGGCGGCGGCCAGCGGGTATACTACTCGGACCGGAACCAATACCGGATACCGGACTATTTCCGGACCGATATTTCCTTCAACATGGAGGGTAACGCAAAGGTCCACCAGCGCTTCCACAATTCCTGGTCCTTCGGCGTCTATAACCTGACGGCCCGCAAGAACCCCTACTCGGTCTATTTCACTGAAACGAACGGCGTCATAAAAGGCTACCAGCTCTCCATTTTTGGCACCGCCATTCCTTTCCTTTCTTATAATATCAGGTTCTGACCATGCGCAAAAAGACACTGACCATACCGCTCCTGCTCACTCTCTTCATCGCCACCCGGTGCAAACGGGACTATACTCCACCCGCCCTCCAGACAAATCCCAATATCCTCGTCATCGACGGCTTTATCAACATGGGCGCCAATTCTACCACGGCCTTCAATCTCTCCCGGTCGCAAAAGCTCGGCGATAGCCTGGGTGCATATACACCCGAACTGCAAGCCACGGTCACGATCCTCGCAGGCAACGGGAATAGCTATCCGCTGCAGGAGTTGGGCAACGGCATCTATAGCTCCACACAGCTCTCCCTTGACCCAGCCCAGAAATACCGGCTGAAGATCACCACCCGCAACGGTGGTCGATACGAATCCGACACGGTCTCTGCAAAGATCGCCCCATCCATCGACAGCCTGACCTGGCGGCAGGATGACAGCTCCGGCAATGTCATCGTCAGTGTCAATACCCACGACCCGGGCAATAACAGCCACTACTACCGCTGGTTCTACACCGAGACCTGGGAATACCACGCCCCCCTCCAGGCCGAACTCCAGCTGATCAATGGCGAGATCTACTACGCCATCGACTCCCTTACCCAGCAATTCCTCATCTATTATTGCTGGCGCTCGGCCAACTCCACCGATATCGTGTTGGGTAACACCACCTCCTTCGGTCAGGATCGCGTCAGCCAGCAGCCCATAGGAACAGTCCCCCGGGGCGCGCAAAAGATCAGCGTGAAATACAGCATGCTCGCCAGCCAGTACGTCCTCACACCGGATGCTTATCAATATTGGCTGATCCTTCAAAAGAACACGCAAAATCTCGGCACCCTCTTCGATCCGCAGCCCTCCCAGCTGGCTGGGAACATCCACTGCCTGACGAATCCAAAGGAACCCGTCATCGGCTACCTCACCGCCAGCTCCATCTCCCAACAACGGCTGTTCATCGATAACAAACAGGTACACAACTGGGATACCCTCGCACTGGATTGCCCACTCCGGCAAACCGGTTGGGACCCAAATAACTTTCATAACTACAGCTATCCCGATACCCTCTGGGGCCCCTATTATTTCTCGGGACCCGTTCTCTATCTGACAAAACGGGATTGCCTCGACTGCCGGTTACAAGGCGGAACACTTCAAAAACCTTCTTACTGGCCATAACAACGTACATCGAAAATGAATCGCTTTATCTATATCATCGGTCTCCTCCTCACCTCCTTCCTCAGCCACTCGCAACCGCAGGAAAAGCTCTTCATCCACACGGACAAAGACACCTACCTCGCAGGCGAGATCCTTTGGATGAAGCTCTATGTTGTCGATGGCGGCACCCGGCGCCCAGGGAGGCTCAGCCGCTCCGCCTTCGTCGAGATCCTCTCCGATGAACAAAAACCCGTCCTCCAGGCCCGCATCGCCCTGGACAGCGGTACCGGAAACGGCTCCTTCCAACTGCCCTTCTCCCTGCATTCCGGCAACTATCGGCTCCGTGCCTATACCAATTGGATGAAGAATTCGCCGGCCGACAGCTGGTTCGAAAAACAGCTGGTCATCCTCAATACCCTCCGAAACAACCCCGCAACCCCTCCAACCCCAACAACAGCCACACCCCCATACGATATCCAATTCTTTCCCGAAGGCGGCAACCTCATCGCCGGCACCCCCAACCACATCGCCTTTCGCATCGTCGACAGCACCGGCAAAGGCATCAGCGCCGAAGGCGCCGTAACCAACAACACCGGCGACACCCTCGCCCACTTCCGGACAAAACGCTTCGGCATGGGCGAGTTTACCCTCACCCCAGCCGAAAAAACCCGCTATACTGCCCAAATCCGCACCGGAAGCCTTCCACCCAGCCTCCACCCGCTCCCAATCCCCGAATCCTCAGGCTACGCCATGCACGTCGCCGATGCCGGTAACGGCAATCTGCAGATCGATATCCACTCGGCCGGCCAAACCCAGAATCTCCCGGTCCAGCTGCTCGCCCATACCCTTCGCCCCATCACTACCCGCCTAACAACCCCGGCTAACGGAAACGCGTCCTTCCTTATCCCGAAGGACAGCCTCCCCGACGGCGTCACCTGGCTCACCGTGCTGGCCGAACAGATCACCGGATCGATGATCCCGGTTTGCGAACGCGGCTGGTTCAAGGCCCCGACCCCGCTCAAACTGACAGTCGTCTCCGACCAACCCACCTATAATAAAAGGGAAAAGATCACCCTCGACCTCTCGGCGCAGGACGCCGGTAATACCCCGCTCAGCCTAAACGGTTCCATTGCCGTGGTCCTGCAGGACGATGTCCAGTCCGCCGGCGACCAGGATATCGTCAACTATCTCGGACTGGCCGCCGACTGCAGAGGACAGGTCGAATCCCCCGGTTATTACTTCTCGCCCCAAAACACGGACCGCGAAGACATCGCCTCCCTTCTCCTGATGACCCAGGGGTGGCGCCGCCTGAAAATGACGCAGTCGCAACCCCATTATATCCCCGAATACGGCGGCCTGCTCGTCTCAGGACACATCACCGATCGCCGCACCGGCGCATCCGCCCCAAATATCCCCGCCTGGCTAAGCGCCCCCGGCAAGCACTACCAGCTCGCTCGCTCCACCAGCGACGCATACGGCATCATCCTCTGGGACATGGGCGACCTCTATGGAGCCCGCGAGCTGGTCGTCCAACCAGCAACGACCGACAGCAACTACCACATCGAGATCACCTCCCCCTTCGCAGACGCCGCCACGAAGCCCGCCTTCACCCACCTCCCGCTACCACACCCCTCATCAACCCAGCTGCTCCAGCACAGCATCGGCGCCCAGGCGCAGAACGCCTATCAGGCCGCCCTCCGCCAGCACTTTACCCGCCCCGTCCAAACCGATACCAACGCCTTCTACGGCCGTCCCGACCGCCGCTATAAGCTCGACGACTACACCCGCTTCACAAGCATGGAAGAGGTCATCCGCGAATACGTAAAAGAGGTCCGCCTTAACACCAGGAAAGGAGATTTCGAGCTCCACGTCCAATCCGATCAGGCCAACCAGCTCTTCTTCGACGAAACCCCGCTCATCCTCGTGGACGGAGTACCCACCACAAACACCAACAACATCATCCGGTTCGATCCCCTGAAAATGCAAAGGATCGAAGTGGTCGCAAAACGCTATTACGCCGGCGGCCTGCTCTACGACGGCATCGTCAGCTATAACACCTATCAGGGCGATATCTCCGGCTTCCCCCTCGACGCAAACGCCTATACCGTCGACTATGACGGCTGGCAGCTCCACCGGGAATTCTACTCCCCGGTATACGATTCCAAAGAAAGGCAGACCTCCCGCATCCCCGACCTCCGCAACGTCCTCTACTGGTCCGGCGACATCCTCACCGGCCCGCAAGGCAAACAACAGCTTAGCTTCTATTCTTCCGATATGCCCGGCCGTTACTCGGTGATCGTCCAGGGCATCACCACGGACGGAAAAACAGGCAGTGCCGTCGCGGAGTTTAGAATTAACCCTTAGAGAGCATGTAGCCCTAACCGTCAGATTTTATAACCATCAAAGTGACGCAAATAAGCGAAAACCCTTATGACGGCCAAATAGGGCCGAAAGCCCAAAATACATCCCCTTAGGCGCCGTTAACCATAGACCCCGCGGTCCTATCCTATATTATTATTTAGCCCTGAAACCTAAGCAGATGCTGTCATTAACCATTAAGATAACAGTACTGGCCTGCCTCCTGTCGTCCTGTCTGGCATACTGCCTGGTCACCATCCGCAGGCTGAGAAAAAAATCCAGACAGCTGCAGTTCCTGGCGGACCAGCAAACCCGACTGGCCGAAGAAGCCATGCGTACCAAAAGCCTCTTCCTTGCCAATATGAGCCACGAGATCCGCACGCCCATGAACGGCATCACGGGCATGTCCTCCCTCCTCTCCCAGACCAACCTCACAAGAGAACAACGCGGCTATGTCGAAGTCATCCGCAGCTGCAGCGATACCCTGCTCACCGTGATCAATAATATCCTCGACTTCTCAACCATGGAATCCGGCAAGATCATCCTGGAAGAAAAAGAAACCGATCTCCGCCGCTGCGTGGACGAGGTATTGGAAGTGTTCATGGCCAGGGCCATCAACGCCGGCATCCTCCTCCACTGCCAGATCGAAGAAGACGTCCCCGCCCGCATTATCACCGACAACGCCCGCCTCCGGCAGGTACTGCTCAACCTCGTTGGCAATGCCATGAAATTCACCGAACAGGGAGAGATCTGCATCCGCCTCTTCCTTCCTTCATGGCCCCTCCCGCCCGATACTCCGCCCGGTCATGTCCAGATCGGCTTCGAGATAAAAGACACCGGTATCGGGATCGAGCCCGATCAGTTCAGCCATCTCTTCCAATCCTTCGCGCAGGCCGACTCCTCCATCAGCCGCAAATACGGCGGCGCCGGCCTCGGGCTGCCCATCTCCGAAAGACTGGTCCAACTGATGAACGGCCATATCGCCATCGATAGCACCCCCGGCGTCGGATCGACCTTTACCTTCACCATCCTCGCTCATCCCGTCGAAATAAATGCCCTTCCCGATAACGTTTCCATCCCCGTTCTCGCCAACAAATATCCGCTTTGTATCCTGCTGGCCGAAGATAACCCCATCAACCAGCAGCTGGCCCTGATCATCCTCACAAAAATGGGCTATAACCCCATGGTGGCCGTCAACGGAAAAGAAGTACTGAACCAGCTCGACAAGGCCCCCTTCGACCTCATCCTGATGGATATCCAAATGCCGGAAATGGATGGCCTCGAAGCCACCCGTCTCATCCGTCGCGGCGAAGGCCACCAACCCGTCATTATCGCCATGACAGCCAACGCCACCCGGCAGGACCGCGACGAATGCCTGGCAGAAGGCATGAATGACTACATCAGCAAACCCGTCGATCTCGGGCAGCTCGTGATCATGCTGAAAAAATGGGGCCATCTCATCAACGCCCCCCACAAAGTTTAGGAATTTGCCTGAAGCCCGTTTCCACCAATATCCTTGAACCGGTACCGGAACAGCAACTTCACATACATCTTGCACACAAAATAAGCCGTCGTGGGATTCGCGTCCATCCGAAAGGCCCTCTTCGCCTGCGCAAGCGCCTGCTGTGGATGATGGAAACCATGATAGACCATGTCCGAGGTCCGGGCAAAATACCGCGAATAATGCCGCTTCGCCCGCTCGTACAACACGGCCCGCTTATCCTCCGGGAGATACTCCTGAACGATCTCTATCGCCCGCTCGATATCCCGGATATTCTGCCCACTGCAAAAATAATTACTCGTTATATTATTCCTGTGGACCCGGTACTTGGCCAGATGCCTCGGGGAATGCGCCACCGGGTAGTACGCCGCGATCCGCACCCACATCTCCCAGTCCTCGCCATAATGGAAGGCAAAAAAACCGCCCAGACGCTCATAGACATACCGCTTCACGACCATCGCCGGCGGCTGCACCCGCTGACTCGAAGCGATCACGCTCAGCCAGTCCTCGATAATACACGGCCGGTCCGATAACGGCTCATTAGGATACAACACATCCGTCCGCTCGTCGACATGCAAGTAGCCGGTAAACGCGGCCCCAGCCTCGGGGTATTCATGGAAAAGAGCTTCTATCTCCTGATAAAACCCCGGCTTCACCAGGTCATCCCCATGTAATAGATGCACCCACTCCCCCGTGCTCCGGTTTAGACAGGTCTCGAAGTTCCGCAAGCTGCCCACATTCTTTTCCTGCCGGAAATAACCAACCCTGCCCTTCCCGATCTCGGCAACCAGCGCCTGCACATCGGCATCGGTGCTGCAATCGTCCACAACCTCTATCTGCATTCGGTCAGGACCCGGATCCTGGGCAAGTACGCTCAGCAAAGACTCCCGTAAATAGTTAGAGCAATTATAGGTCGGTATCATAACCGAGAACAATGGACGCCTGACTCCGGCGCCGACTGGAGCAATAGTGGGGGGTACTAAAGGAATACGTTCAATACTCATAGGGGCCACAGAAATCGTAAGGTTGAATATTTTCTCTATAGCACACAATATACCACCCTTTTCCGAAGCCTCAAACTGGGTTGGTTATCATTCAATACCAGACTACAACCACTTAATTTTCAGACCATTGCCTGAATACTCTACTCCGTTGACATAATAAACGGCGACTAAATACGGTTTCCACGCGCCGGAATTCCGTTCTACATTTGTGTAACAAAAGAGCAAAGCGGCGCCCAACCGCCCCCAAACAGGAAAATTGCTCACCCGGTTGTTCTCGCCATATCCCGATTGTCTCCTGCCATCCACTCCAAGACTATTGCCTGCCGAAAAAGTTTTTTTGTTAACAATTTTGTAAAGTATAAAAATAACAATAGTATGAAAGCAGTAGCAAAGATCGTAGCAGTAGCATTCACCGCAGCAGTAATCGTCGCCGGCAACCCCCTGACCACCCTCGCAAACGGTGGTGAGAACAAGAAGGCAGCAACCGAACAACAGGTAACCGTAAAATACCAGGGCGCCACTAACAACGCCATCGCTTTTAAGGTCGAATTCGAAAACCCCACCGGCGAAAAGTTCTCCCTCATCATCAAGAATGACAACGGGGACATCGTTTACCACCAGCAATTCAGCGACGCTCACTTCTCCAGGAACGTCTTCATCGCTGACACGGACTCTGACATCCACCCGACCTTCGTTATCCGCACCGCCGATAACACCGAGATCGTTCGTCAGTTCCAGGTTAGCAAGACCGTAACCGAGAACACAGTCGCAACTCAGCTCTAATTTATCCAAATTGATAAAAAGGTGGATCGGTTTACCGATCCGCCTTTTTGAATTTTACCCCGTTCAACGCATCCGCCCGCTGGTTGCAAGGGTCGGTGACCATGATAAAATTCAGATATTCCCCCTCGATACTCACCCGGTAAACACCCTCCCCGGCCGTACAGGGATACATCCCATCCAGGTCATTTATCTTCACCGTATCTTTCACCTGCTTCCACAACGACCGGACGATCATCTCCCCCGAGCTCGAAGTAGAAAAGCTCGTATCCGCCCCGATATGCATCGTCAGCGTATCATGCAACGGTTCCACATAGAATTTCCAGGCCGTATTGGCCAGCGACTGTGCCTGCAGATGGTTAGCTCCCACAGACAAAAAAAGAATAAGAATAGCGATCGCAAATAGGCGCATAAAAGAAAATTTTGTCCCGCAAATTAGCCGATCCGCCCACTTTCTATCCCCCAACGCTTAAACCTTAGCGATAGCTTAACCTACTTCAGCTCCTTCAACCACCCGACCATATCCCCCTGCATCCCTGCCTGCACAGCCTTCAACCGCTCTATGCAATAGCCACGCAACTCCTTCCACGGGTAATAAGGACCGCCTCCGATCGGCAACTCCACCTCCCGCTCATTGAGCAGCAGCTTCACCCGCACATCCTCGCCATTACTATAGATGATCCATTGGATATTCGCACTCAGGGGAATGATCCGCTCCGCCCGCCAATGGTCATGATACCGCGCAATACCCGGCGCCGCCACACTGGCCTCCGGGATACCCAACAGGCTCGCAAATGGCGATATCGCCTCGGCATGCGTGAACCGCAACACCGCATCCTTCCCCTCTGCCGCGACAAACTCATCGGTCGTCCGGACAAAATCAACAAGCAACGGCGCCGCCACCTTCACTTGTATCCCCAACGGATCACGCGCCGGCCCCTTCTCCAAAAAATCCTGCGCCCCATTCCGAAAGTCATCCCAAACAAGATCCTCCCGGCTAAATGCAAGCGAAAGATCAACACTATCAGCACTCCATCCCCGCTCCCTGATCTCCCCCGGCATCGAGAACTGCACCGAGAACAGATCGTAAAGGTCATCGGAAAAGGTCATTGCCTCCGCCGCCGTCCGGCCCTTCAAATACCCAGGCGTAAAGATCCGCTCGCTCACCGCCGCCGCAACCGCCGCCGTCCGCGCATCCCGATCCACCGAATCCATCCCCTTCTTCACCACATCCCCTTTTTTATATTTAAGGTAAGCCGGCGAAAGATCGTAGAACCGCAAGACCGCATCCAGCGAATCCGGCAGCCGCGACATCCGCACCGTCCCATGATATCCGCCGAGTCCCTGTAAGAACGCATCTGCGCTCTGCTTCGTCCGAATCTTATAAGTCATCACCACATCCAGCCCGCGGCCCTGGAAGACACCCGGATACCGGCCCCGCATCCGCTGCGCGATAGCCCGCTGTTCGGCCGCTCCCAGCAACGTGATATTCTCATATTGCCCCTTCTCGATAAGACAAAGCCGCTTCACCGCCGCCCGCATCCGGTACCCCAATGGGGTAAGCCCCTGTTTACCCGCCGCCTCGTCCAACACCCGCAATGTCCCGATATCCGCCCCGGCTTTGGTAAGATGTCTCGCCCCATGCCTGCCGACATAATTCACAAAGACCGGCCGGTAACCTGCGGGCGCGGTAGTAGACCGCCCCACCGGCGCCTCGTATGGGGTCTTCGTCCCTAAAAACAGCGGCGGGGACACAGCTGTCCGCTGTACCCACGCCGCAAACACAAATACAAGTACCCATTTGAATTTTCTCATGCCTCTTATTTTGTCGAACTCAGACTCGAAGTAAAATGCTTGTTGCCGGTCCCATCCGAAGGAAATGCCCCCATATCCACATTGGGACCCACTGTCGTAGCGCCGGTTACCCCACCCTGAGGCACCGTCTTCAAAGGCTGGAAGCCCGTAAACCCCTTGCCATATCCCGGACTGCTCGGCAACAACGTAAAATCATAACCGGCATCCGTCACGATCGCCATCGGCATTGCCGCAGCCGACAACGGCGGCGTGACCGTACTGTAGTCAAACTGGTCGACATTGTAGTTGACAAAATGCGGATTGTTATCTTTCGGCGTGGCGCTCATGATGTCCGCACCCTGCTTCACCCCCTTGCCGTCAGTGGAATAGAACTGTCCCAGCAGATAGGCGGCATTCCCATAAAACAACTGGTTGCTATATGTTATATTCGGAAGATCGGCGTCCGGCGTAAGCCGCACCCCAAACCGGCAGTTGACGATCACATTATTATATATCTTCCCGCCGGCTCCCTTCTCATAGTCGATAGACCCGCCCCGCCCCGTTTTGAGCTGACGGAAACCGCAGTTGGCCATCGTATTGTTGTACAAATACGTCTTGTTCTCTACCGGACCACCACCGCTATTGGATATCTTGAAGGCATTCGTCGCAGCGCCGATGATCAGGTTGTACGCTACATCCCCTACACAGCCATTCTTAAGGTTCAGCCCTTCCCCGCCCTTCGTTCCGCAGTCCTCAAAGGTATTCCGCATCACGCTGACATGTCCGTGCAATAACCGTATCCCGTCATCGGAGGTCCCAAAGATCCAGGAATCCTCGAGTATGATATTCCCATCGATATTGGTATACGACAAACTGTTGCGCGGGTCTGCGGGCGCAAACACATTCGGATCGGCATTGGCACCCGCCGGACCACCCGCAAACTCGATATGCGTCCACTTGATGACCACGTCCCCGCTGGTCTCGCCACACTGGATACCACCCCAAAGGCCCATACCGATACTCGCAGCGTTACGCAGATTGTCCGGCACTGTTATATAGTTATTGCTGTCGGCCGTTCCCACGCTGATAAAAGTGCCGTTACAGGTCACTTGCGGACTCGTCTGCGGCGTCTTACCATCGCCGATAGCAACCAGCCGGGAACCGGGCTGCATGAACAACGTATCCCCCTTGTTGATCGTGATATCCGCAGAAAAATAATAGGTCCTCCCGGAAAGCAGGGTCCCTGCGACGGCCCCCGTCAGTGAATCGCTGGTGATCGGATGGCTGGCCGTCTGCTGGGCAGGACTGACATACACCTTCGATTCCTTATGACAAGCCCCAATCGCAACCAAAACAGCCGCCACAACGCTCATCCTTAAAATACTCTTGTACATGATACTGTTTTTAAAAGAGATTAAAGTTTAAATTTCACGCCAAGCAGGTAATTGACCCCATAAGTATCCTTACGCATCAGGAGGTTCTTGCCCTCCTTCTGATACGGCGCATAGGGATTAATGTTTTGCGTATCGTAAGGCTGATGGACTTCGAGCTCATAGGGCGTGTTCAGGATATTGTTCACCTTGACGAAAACATACCAGCGACGCACAAGGCGCTTCTCGACCGAGAAATCCATTTGTGCAAACGCCTTTTGCCAGATGTCGTAGTTATAGTACTGCGAAACGGTATTGATCCGCGCACTCGTATACTGGAATGCCAGCTGCGCATTCAACCCCAGCTTGTTGTCGTCCTTGAACAGGAACGAGAGATTCCCGACGTGCTTCGACTGACCCTGCAGCGGCCGGCTTTGCTCGGGAGTACTGTGTATATTACTCCCCGTAGCCGCAACTTCACGCTGCTTGATAGTAGTGATCTTCGAATCGGTAAAAGTATAGTTCGCCTTTATCCCAAACCAACGCCAGAATTTGGTGATATCCAGTTCCGCTCCCTTGTTGTTGGCATTGCCAAAGTTCTCGGCCATATAAAAGGTGTTGTTGCTGGGCACCTGCGGCTGGGTTACGTCAGGGATATTCGTGATCGTATATTCGATGGGATTTTGGACTTTCTTGTAAAAGATGCCCACCAATAGTTGATCCAATCCCTTCGGATAATATTCATAACGCAGGTCGAAGTTGTCGGCCGTCGTCCGCTTGAGATATGGATTCCCCCTTTCCAATTGCCCGGTCTCCGGATCATAAAGGGTATGCGGTATCACTTCATAGAAGTTGGGCCGGCTGATGGCGGAATAATAGGACAGCCGCACCGCCTGCTTCCGGTCAAGGCTATATTTGATGTTGCCGCTGGGCAATACATCATAATAAGCAATGTCTCCGGTCTTACCACTTTGATCGGAAGGAAGAGCGCTGAGCCAGGTCAGATCCGTATGCTCATACCGCGCCCCCCCCGTGATCAGCCAGGGACCGGCCTCGATCTTCACCATCCCATAACCCGCGCCGACTTTTTCTTCGGCGGTATAGTTCAGGGGATTGCCCGGCGTACCCGTCGAATTATTCACAGTCCAGCTATTCTGGTTGGCATCCCCATTGTAGGTCTGTGTAATTGCGGTTGAAGCCGGGTCCAGGTTGTATGCATCGTATTGGCTGTTCCGGTTCTTATCCCGGTACATCCCACCGATCGTCCAATCTACAGAAGCCCCGCCGATCAGCGAAGCATACCGAAGATTCAAATACCCGCTCTTGTCCTCGTCGCTGCTATGCGTAAACTCCCGCGTCGACCGCTCCAGTGTTGGCTTGGTGATCACGATCGCACCCGTATAGCTGTCCGTCTGCGCTCCACCATCCCAATTGATCGTCCCCTCATCGGGCCGGTTCAATATAGCCTTCGAATACGCCCCCGTCCAGTCGAGGAAGAAATTGCTGCCGATCGCATGTTCTCCCTTCAGCGTAAAATTGATGATCTGCTGCACCTCATGCAGATCGCGATTGCTGTTGCTGACCCGGCCCAATCCCGGTCCCGTACGCCCCAACTCTAAATTGGTATCAGTGGCATTGCGGAACTCCTGCCGCATCAGGTTCATATAGCCTCCATAAAAGGCAAGCTTATTCTTATCATTCAGCTGGTAGTCCAACTTTAAATGCGTACCGCTTCGTTGCTGTTGCACCGAAAGATGGCGGACGGAAAGATCACCCAGCTGCCCCTTGCCCTCGACAAGCTCATCAGGTTGATCGAAAAGGATCGACTTGACATTCCGGAACGTGTTCTGAAAGCTTCCCGCGACCAGCACACCCAGCTTGTTCCCAAAAAGCCGTCCCCCAAGCGATAATCCCAGCACCTCTCCAAACGGATGGTGACTCTTGCTATGGAGAAAGGCATTATTGGGAAAATCCTTCATCGTCGCCTGGTAGCTGGGCCCATTCAACACCCGCGGCGACCGGTCCAAACTCCCACTCGTGCTAAATTTCTGAAAATCCTGCGTAAAAAAATCATTCGCATACCCCAACGCCCCACTCGCATTCACGGAGAATTTATTCGGAGCATCCTTCATGATCATATTGACGGCGCCGCCAATGGCATCCCCCTCCATATTCGGGGTCAGAGATTTCGTGATCTCCAACCGTTCTAACAGGTCCGCCGGAAAAATATCCAGCGGCACATACCGGTTCTTATTGTCCGGGCTCGGTATCTTGATCCCGTTCACCAGCGTATAGATATATCGCTTGTCCATTCCCCGGATGATCACATACTGCGCCTCGCCATTGTTACCCCGCTCCGTCGTAACCCCCGAGACCCGCTGCGAGGTGCTGGCCACCGAGAGATCCGGCGACACCTCGATCGCCCTCGCCGAAAGCGAATTCTGCACGATATCCGCCCGCCGGTCAGCCAGCTGCGAACCCCGATCGGTCCCCCGGCCACCGCCGGCCGCCGTAACATTCACCGTCGTCAGCTCTTTCTTACCCGGCTCCATGGTAAAATTCAAGAACTTGACCGTTCCATCCACCAGGTCCATCTCCTGGGAAACCCGCTCGTACCCGACAACCTTCACGGATACGGCATAATGACCCGAAGGAACATGCCGCAACACAAAACTGCCGTCAAGCCCCGCGATTAAATGAATATCTCTCTGCTTACCTTCTACGCCTTTGATGGACAACTCGATACTCGCCCCGGGCAAAGGCTCCCCGGTACGCTGATCTTTTACGGTTCCTGCAAACGGGGCAGTCTGTGCAAACACCGCCGTCCAGCCACCCAGGAAAAAAATAAGTAAAGGGATTAGTCGCTTCATATTAGCTGGTTTTTGTTTTCTCCCCAAAAATGCAATCCTGTAGAAACACTGGGAAAAAACGGGAGTGAACAAAATGACAACAGGCTCCCCAATACCGTATACGCAGCGGCAGCACCGTTAACAGACAACGCGCAACTCCTTATTTATCAATAAAAGACAGAGAAACAAAATCGCCATTACCAAATTGTTACTAGGCCCCTTGCACAAACGTGGTGAGGCTCTCATCGGCCCCAAGATTCAGCTTTTTCTTCAGCCGGTACCGCGACACCCGGAGGCTATCCTGGGAAATCCCCAGCAAGGTGGAAATATCGGCCGACGCCAGATTCAGCTTAATAAGCGATAAAAGCCGCATGTCATTCGCCGTAAGATCATCGGAATGTCGTTTGAGCGTATCGAAGAATTGCTGATGCACCTGCCCGAAAGTCTCCCGGAACTCCTCCCAGTATTGGTCATGGTTGAAGTTTTGGTTGATCTGCTGGATCAGCTGCGTCAATTGCTTCTTCTGGTCCCGCTTGTCCTCCTTAACAAGAAAGGCCAGCCGGTCCCGCAGGCTTTCCAATAGCTGGTTCTTTTGGATTACGTGTAAAGTATACGAGGTCAGCCCCTTCCGCTTTACCTCCAGTTCCTGGCTCTTGACATCCAGCTCCTTACGGTCTGTCTCCAGTTCCCGCTTGAGGCGCTCCTCCTCCAGTTGCTTCCGCGCCAGCTCAGCCTCCATCCGCTCATTCTGCCGCCGGACCATCATCCACCCAAGCGCTACCAGCAGCGACACAACGACGACCACGGCCACCGTCACAATAAGGGTGATATTCCGGGCATTCTCCAGCCTTACGATCTCGTCATTCTTCTTGTCGATATCGAAAAGCACGCTCAAAAAAGCCGTCTGCCGGGTATTTTCCTTACTATAAATATCGATGGTGGCCCGCCGGGACAGCTCGAGGTAATGATAGGCACTGTCTTCCTGGTGCAGCAGATCATAGGCCTTCCCAAGATCGCGATAGGCCGCCCCCTTCTCATAAAGATCGTTGGTCTTTTCCGCCAGCGCCAACGCCTTGCCCGTCTGCACAATGGCCTCCCGGTACCGGCCCGTCTTCCGGTAGATATCACCCAGGTTGTTCACGACCTCGATGCTGGCCACTTCCTCTCCCGCCTGTTCATACAGCTCCAGTGAACGGGTGAAATAATACCAGCTGGAATCATATTGTTCAAGATCCTCATAAATGCTTCCGACATTTTCATAGATCTTGGCCATCCCCTGCTTATGCGCGATCTGGCTATACTCTTGCAAGGCCATCCGCTGGAAATAAATGGCGCTGTCATACCGCCGCCGCTTCTCGAAAAGATGCCCGATGCGCCCATACGTATCTGCCATCCCCTCGACATTGTTCGTCTTTCGGTAAATACCCAACGCTTCCTCATATTGCGTCCAGGCGAGCGGGGTCTGCTTATTATAATAATAGACGATCCCCATATCGTTCAGGTTCGCCGCGACCCGCTCGAGGTCCGCGCTCCCACCCTCCCGGAAAAGCTTATCCGCCTGCCCATGAAAATCCAAAGCCTTGGGGAAATTGCCAAGATAAAAACAGATCTGGCCCATCTGCTGAAGACAGCTACCCGTTCCCAGCCGGTCCTTCCGCACCAACGCCTGGCTGTACATCTCCCGCAACAACAAAAAAGCGCTGTCAGGGAACCGTTTGCTGAGTCGTTGGGTATACACAAGCTCCGCCCGGTCGCCCTCCTGCGCCGAAACCCTCAAAGCAGTCAGCAGCGACATTATCAAGAGCCGCAGGATGCGGTTCGACCGAAGGTCAGACATTGTAAGCCGGCCAAAATATGACATGGAACGGCAAGATCGGTCTTTAATATTATGTAATTGTTAACCCCTACCCCGGCCGGCCAATGTCGCCGAAACAAAGGCCTTCGCCGTGAAATCCATTGATTTCACCGGCAATTCCCCCCATCACCGCCGCCCTCCCCTTGTCCCGTTGCCCCGCGCGCATTACCTTAGTACCATGAACAAGCCAACCAACCAGCCTGTCCTCGAAGTGGAGAACCTTCTCGTCCGCTACGGCAGCTTCCAGGCCGTCAAGGGAGTGTCCTTCGAGGTCCAACCTGGCGAGATCTTCGGCCTCCTCGGTCCCAACGGCGCCGGCAAAACCAGCACCCTCAGCGCCATCGAAGGATTGCTAAAACCAAACGGCGGCTCGATCCGCATTTCCGGCCACGACACCCGGGAACAACCGCTCCACGCCCGCGCCTCCATGGGTGTCCAGCTGCAGTCCACCAGTTTCCAACCCGAACTGAACATATCCGAGATCATCCGCCTCTTCGCCGGCATCCATGGCATCGAGCTCTCCAACGAACGCACCGCCGCCATCCTGGCCGATATCAAACTCGAAGACAGCGCATCCAAACGATTCGGCCAGCTCTCCGGCGGCCAGCAACAGCGGGTATCCCTCGTGATCGCCACGATCCACCAACCACCCCTGGTCCTGATGGACGAACCCACCACCGGGCTCGACCCCCAGTCCCGCCGCCAGCTCTGGGAACGCATCGAAGCCATGCGCAACAAAGGCCACGCAATCCTCCTGACCACCCACTCGATGGAAGAAGCCGAATCGATCTGCGACCGCATCGCCATCATCGACCACGGCCAGATCATCACCATCGATACACCCCAGGCCATCATCGACGTTAACCGCGACAATCCCGAGGTCATCCGCGCCTCCCGCAAAGGCCGCATCACCCTCGAAGACGTTTTTATCGGCCTCACCGGCGCCGCTATCCGCTCTTAACTCATCCGCAAAAAACACAAACATGTCATCCACGATAACAACCGCAGCCCCCATCACCCGGCAAAGCCGGCCTGCCCTCACCCTCCCCTCCGCCAAAACGGTCTTCTCCAGCCTCCTCAAGGCCGACCTCACGGCCCAGTGGCGCAACCGCCGCGCAACCATCATGGTCGTGCTGATCCCGTCCATCATTCTCATTTCCTGGAAAAGTATCGTCGCCTTCAAAGGCGGAGCGTTCGCCCTTTCGAATTGCATCGCCATCGGCCTCAATGCTATCGGGCTCATGGGCTACACCAACGCCATTGCCCGCGATCGCGACAAAGGCATCTTCCAACGCCTCCGCGTCACACCAGCTCCCCGCTGGACGATCATCGCCAGCCGCCTGGCAGTCCAGCTCTTCATGATCCTTATCACAACGGTGCTTCTTTTCGCCATAGGCTACCAATTCGATCACATCATCCTGAAAGCATCCAGCTATGCCCTCGGCTTCCTCACGGCCATCGTCGGCGGCGCCGTCTACCTGAGCCTCGGCCAGATGATCGTCGGCCTCGTAAAAACGCCGGAAACCGTCAACGTCACCACTCGCCTGGTCTTCTTCCTCTTTATCATGATCGGCCAGTTCGCCTCCTTCGGCGCCTTTGGGCCCGAGATCACAGCCATCGCCGACTGGTCCCCCTACGGCACCACAAAGAATATTCTCGCAGCAGCCTTCACCCCTGGCGCCTGGGTAAACCAAACCAATATGTACCTCCTCGCCAGCATCGGCTACACCGCAATTTTCACCCTCTTCGGCATCCGTTACTTCCGCTGGTCGACCAAATAATACTTCGGCCCGGGCGGTACGCCCGGGCCGAAGTCCCTTACTCACTCCGCAACGACCGCGCCGGATTCGCCATCCCCGCGCGTATCGCCTGAAAACTCACCGTAAACAAAGCAATCAACAGTGATAAAACCATCGCCATCGCAAACACCCACCACTCGATATCCACCCGGAAGGGATACCCCTGCAACCACTTGTACATCGCAAACCACGCGATCGGCGTCGCAATCCCAAACGATATCAATACCAGCATCAAAAACTCCTTCGACAACAAAGTCGTAATACCGGCCACCGACGCCCCAAGCACCTTCCTCACCCCGATCTCCTTTACCCGGTTCTCGGCCATATACGTCGCCAGCCCAAACAACCCCAGGCAGGAAATTACGACGGTCAGAACAGCGAACAGGGCGGCCAGCGTGCCGATCCGTCGCGTATCATCGAACTTCCGGGCATACTCTTCATCGACAATTTGATACTCAAAAGGATACTGCGGGTTGTATTTCCGGAAGATAGCCTCCATCTTCTTCAGATTCGCTTCGGTCGAATTCTTATTGTTAAGCCGGAGATTCAGACAATTATACCAGGACTGCTTCGCCCCAACGATCACCATCGGCTCGATCGGCGTATACGGCGACTCGATGATAAAATCCTTGATCACCCCCACCACGTGAAAGGCTACGTCATCATCCTTGATGGTCTGCCCGATCGCATTCTTGAAATGCATCGCCTTTACCGCCGACTCATTCAACAGGATACCCAGGCTGTCGGTCGGATAGTGCACGAGGTCCAGATCCCGCCCAGCCACAAGCTTGACACCCGTTGTTGCCACGACATTCTCATCCGCACATTCCCGGATAAAATCGGTCTTGTCATTGGGGTCCTTCCCCTCCCATACAAAACCCCAGGTATCACTATACCGTTGCGTCCACGGACTGTTGGTTCGGCATACCGCCGTAGCCACGCCCGAAGACAACAATTCCCTCCGGATCAGCTCATAGTTCTTCCCGATATCCCCGGTCATAAAATGATACACCATATTGGCTCTTTCATATCCAACCTCCCGGTCCTTCCCATAATTGATCTGCTGCGTCACGATGATCGTACAGATGATCAGGATGATCGCAAAGGTAAATTGCACCACGACAAGTACCTTCCTTGGGCTCACCAGGGCATTCGCCGCCTTGAATGTTCCCTTCAATACCTTCACCGGCTGAAAGGAAGAGAGGAAGAAAGCCGGATAGCTCCCCGCCAGCAGACCCGTAAATAAAATGAACCCTATCGCTGAAACCCAGAACCAGACACTCCCGAACGGAACATACAATTGCTTTTGTGTAAGCGTATTGAATCCCGGCAGGCTCAACAACACAATCCCGATCGCCACCAACGCCGCAAGGAACGAGATCAGCACCGATTCCCCGATGAACTGGGCAATAAGTTTTGACTTCGGCGCCCCGACTACCTTTCGGATCCCAACCTCCTTCGCCCGCCGCTCACTCCTCGCCGTGCTCAGGTTCATAAAATTGATACACGCAATGAGCAGGATAAAACTCGCAATGATGGCGAACAACCGCACGAATTCGATCAACCCTCCATCCTCGGCAGCCCCGGTGAACTTCGAATGCAGCCGCCACCGGCTAATGGGATATAAAAACATCTCCCACTTCTTTTCCGAACTGTCATACCGGGTCTTGATCACATTCATCTTGGGCGCAATCGACGCCAGACTCGCATTCTCCTTCAGCAACGTATAGGTCCGCGTCGAATTATTACCCCAATTTGCGTCATCGTTCCCCTCCCGGCGATTGTAAGGCCAGGGCAGAAGGTAGTCGAAA
Organism: Puia sp.; assembly: GCF_035546395.1. Taxonomy (GTDB): domain Bacteria; phylum Bacteroidota; class Bacteroidia; order Chitinophagales; family Chitinophagaceae; genus Puia. Next base: position 456,900 of record NZ_DASZXR010000006.1, read on the forward strand.
TTGAACCGGGTATTGTTGGGCAGGTCCTTCAACACCCCCGTCACGGTATAATTGTCTTTATTATCGATCCTCACCACCTTCCCCATCGCATCCGCATTCCCAAAAAGCGCCTTGGCCGTCGACTGCGTGATCACAAGGCTATGCCCGTCATTCAAGGCCGTCTTCGGGTCCCCCTCCACCATCGGGAAGGTAAACACCTGTAAAAAGATGGAATCTACCACATTACCCTTGATCATCAATCTCTTGTCACCAATTTCAAAAAGCAGCCGCCGCTGCCAGTCCACCCGGCATACATGCTCCACCTCCGGGAAATCCCGCTGCATCGCATAAGCCAATACCCTCGGCGTCGTATTCCAGCAATGCAGACTCCCACTGAATTCCGCCCGGTTCCAGACCTCATAGATCCGCGCCCGCTTCTCATGGAATCCGTCATAGCTCACCTCATTCTGGATCCACAACAGGATCAGGATGGCGCTGGCCATACCGATGGCCAAACCGGCAATATTGATAAAGGAAAACCCCTTGTTCTTCCAGAGGTTGCGAAAGGCGACTTTTAAATAGTTGGTAAACATGGACCCGCATTTTTTTCAATAGGACGGGCATGGGATACAAAATGTTGCAGCAATTCTAACAAAATTCTCACTTTTTCCGCTTTAACAAACCCTCCTGCCCTTTCCTTCGTTATTTAAACATACTAAACAAACGATCATGAAACCGAGCATCACGAAACTGACAATCCTCACGCTGGCCGTAGTTTTCCTGGGAGCCCTGCCCGCCGCGGCACAATCGAAGAAATACCCCGATCCCCCGACGGTCGGCCCAAAAGCGGCCTGGCCCATGAAGCTCTCCGATGCCGATTGGAAGGCCCGCCTGACGCCCGACCAGTATTACATCCTCCGGGAACAGGGCACCGAACGCGCCTTCACCGGGAAATATGACCACTTCTATCAAAAAGGGACCTACTACTCTGCAGCCTCCCTCCAACCCGTCTTCAGCTCCGATACGAAATTCGATTCCCATACCGGCTGGCCAAGCTTCTATGCCCCGATAAACCCAGATGCGGTCCGCCTCGTACACGACGGCAGCGACGGCATGGACAGATGGGAAGTGGTCGACAGCAAAAGCGGCTCGCACCTCGGCCATGTCTTCGATGACGGCCCCGCCCCCACGGGAAAAAGATATTGTATGAATTCCGCGGCACTCATCTTCGTGCCCGACGGCCAACCCGCACCAACAAAATCACACTAAAATGAAAAGACTCTTTATAACCCTTGGCGCCCTCTTCCTTCTGGCAGCTTGCGGGAACACACAACCGGTCAACATCCCGGTAAAAGACCAGACAAAGCCCTCCTCCAATGAAGCCGTCGCCTATTTCGCGGAAGGTTGCTTCTGGCATGCGGAGATCGTCTTCCAAAGCCTCGTCGGCGTTCGCGATGCAGTCTCCGGTTATGCCGGCGGCACCGACAAACATCCCGACTATGAAAAGGTCTGCACCGGCGAAACCGGCCACGCCGAAACCGTACAGGTGTTCTACGATCCTTCAAAAATTTCCTATTCCACACTCGTGGCTGCCTTCTTCGCCAGCATGGATCCCACTGAGCTCAATCGCCAGGGTCCCGACGAAGGCACCCAGTACCGCTCCATCGCCTTCTATCGCAACGCTCAGGAAAAGAAGGTCATCGACGACGAGATCGCAAAGCTCAACGCCTCGAAGAAGTACTCCGGAAAGATTGTCACCCAGGTACTCCCCTTCAACAGCTTCTACCCCGCCGAATCCTATCACCAGGAATACATAAAGAACCATCCCGAAAACCCTTACGTAGAGCACGTCTCCATCCCCGATTGGCTTCGCTTCAAACAAGCCAACAAAACGAACTTCAACTTCAAATCCTGATTAAAATCGGTGAATATACACAGGGCTGTCTTGCGACAGCCCTTTTTTTTCCCCGGCATGCTTCCCATGCCGGACATCAATGGCCAAAAAAGAAACCGCCAATTTTAATCCAGGGGCGGTTTCTTTTTTGGTATATTTATTCCGCTATGATCATTCAAACTAACCGCTTGCAGCCCATCCTATGCCTGTCCCTGGCCCTGTCATTCTTGCGACAATCCACCCTTGCCCAACCCACCCCCGCCGACAGCATCCCCGCCGCAAGGGCCGCCATCTTCTACCAATCCTATATCGGCCAGGACGCAGCCATCTATAACGGCGTCGCCTATCAGCCCGATTATCGCGGTATCGAAGGCAACCCCTGGTTCGAATCCCCCAACCTCGTCTCAGGCTCATTGGTCTACGAAGATCTGACCTATACCCACATACCCCTGATGTACGATCTGGTCCTCGACGACCTGGTCATCGCCGACCCCAAAGGCCAAACCCTCATCCTGGCGCCGGAAAAAGTTCAACAATTCACCCTCGGAAACCACACCTTCATCTATCAGCCGGCGAACAGGACCCCGGGGTTCTACGAACGCCTCTCCTCCGGCTACGCGTCCCTTTATGTCCGCCATAAAAAGAAAATCGAGGAAAAACTGGAATCCGCCCAACTCCTCCGCTTTATCTCCAGCCACGATGACTATATCCTCTTCAAACAGGAGCACTATTACCCGGTACCATCCGCAAATCACCTGCTTACCCTCCTCTCTGACAAAAAACAACAGCTCCGGCAATTCCAGCACGCTCAGCACATCCGCTTCAAAAAAGATCCCGCTGCCGCGATGCAGGCCATCGTCGATCACTATAACCAATTACCCCATTGATCATGCGCCGGTCCCTACTGACCCTTCTCGCGGTCTTTCTCGCTGCCCTTTCCGCAGCTTATGCCCAACAGAAAGCGGCTGAAAATCGCCTGTCCCTGTCCCTCAGCCATGCCCGCCTTGACTCTCTCGTGTCCCGCATCGAAGCCCAAATCCCGGTCAGGTTCTACTACGACGCAACCAGCTTCGATAGCCTCGACGTCGACCTCAATGTCTCCAACATACCCCTCGACCAACTCCTGGACCAACTCTTCAGGAACACCGCCTTTCACTACGCCATCGACGCAGATGGCAACGTCTTCCTCACAAAAGGATGGACGATCCAAACCGGCCTGGCTCCGGCCGTCTCCAACCAACTGGACTCGGCACGCCGTACTTCGATCCGCTTCGGCGAAGAGAAGAACGCCCGCCACAAAGAAAGCTCCGAAAGCAAATTGTACGATATCGGCCCAAGAACCAATACCTTCGCCCCCGGGAAAGCCGTGATATCCGGCGTCGTCCGCAACGCCCGGACCGGCGAACCCATCGCCAACGTCGTCATCAGCCCCGAACCACCCGGCATGGCTACCGTCACCGACCGCTATGGCTACTACTCAATCTCCCTTCCCCGCGGCCACCACACCCTCAACGTCCAGGGCCTGGGCCTCCGTGACAGCCACTTCCAACTTATGCTCTACTCCGATGGAAAGATGGATATGGATCTCCGTGAACAGGTCACCACGCTCCGCGAAGTCATCGTCTCCTCTCAAAAAACGCTCAACGTCAACCGAGTCCAACTGGGCGTCGAACAACTCAATATCCAACAGATAAAACAGGTGCCCACCGTCATGGGCGAAGCCGATATCCTTCGCGTTGTCCTGACCCTCCCGGGCGTCAAAAGTGTCGGCGAAGCCAGCACCGGACTCAACGTCCGCGGCAGCTCCGCCGACCAAAACCTGATCCTCTTCAACGACGCCACCATCTACAACCCCTCCCACTTCTTCGGCTTCTTCTCGGCTTTCAACCCCGAAGTGGTAAAAGGCGTAGAACTCTACAAAAGCAGCATCCCCGCCCAATACGGCGGCCGCGTGGCCTCCGTCCTTGATGTCACCGCCCGCGAAGGAAATAAAAAGGAATTCACGGGTAGCGCGGGCATCGGCCTGCTTACCAGCCGCGTAACCATCGAAGGGCCTCTCGACAAAGACAAGACTTCCTTCATCGCCGGCGGCCGCGCAACCTACGCAGACTGGCTCCTCAACCTCCTACCGCAGGAATACAAACACAGCAAGGCTTCCTTCAGTGATTTTAACCTCCTCATCAGCCATAACATCAACGAAAAAAACAACCTCTACCTCAGCGGCTATCTCAGCAACGACCGGTTCAACCTCAATAGCGACACCTTTTACAAGTACGGCAACCGCGACCTGAACATAAAATGGAAACATACCTTCAGCAATAAGGTCACAGGCGCCTATACCCTCGGCTACGATCGCTACCAATACAATATCAGCAGTGACGGGAACCCCGTCAACGGATTCAAACTGAGCTTCGACATCAACCAATTCAACCTCAAGGCGGATCACACCTGGTATCTCAACGCCCGCAATACCGTCGATTTCGGCCTCAACAGCATCCGCTATATCCTTCATCCGGGCAACTACGAACCCTATGACACGAGCTCCCTGGTCACCCCGAATAAAATGCAGCCGGAATATGGCCAGGAGAACGCTATCTATGTCTCCGACAGGATCACCGTCAACCCGGTTTTCTCTGTCGTCGCCGGCATCCGGTATTCATTGTTCGGCTACCTCGGCCCCCATACCGAAAACCTCTACCCGGAGGGCCAACCGAAAACGGTCCTCGACCAAATCGGCACCGCTTACTTCGCGGGCGGAAAATTAATAAAAACCTATCAGGGCCCCGAATACCGCCTCTCCGCCCGCTATGCCCTCACAAACTCATTCTCCATAAAAGCCGGCTACAACTCCCTTCGCCAATATACGCACATGCTCTCTAACACCACCTCCATGGCCCCAACGGACATCTGGAAACTCAGCGATCCGCACATCCGCCCGCAACTCGGCGACCAACTGTCCCTCGGCCTGTATAAGAACATGGCGTCAAACACCATCGAAACATCTGTAGAGGTCTATTACAAGCACCTTCACGATTATCTGGACTACCGGTCCGGCGCCACATTGATCCTCAACCCTCATATCGAGACCGACGTCCTGAACTCCAAAGGAAAAGCCTACGGCGTAGAACTGAGCATCCGCAAAACGGCCGGCCACCTCACCGGCTGGCTCAGCTATACGTGGTCCCGCACTTTCCTGAAAACTGACGACCCCACCGCCGGTGAAATAGTCAATCATGGTAATTGGTACCCCGCCGACTTCGACATCCCAAACGACTTCAGCGCCGCAATCAACTATAGGCTCAACCACCGCTTCAGCATTTCGGGCAACTTCCTCTACTACACAGGCAGACCGATCACACTGCCGATCGCCGAATATTATTATGCCAACTCGGCGAGGGTCCTCTATTCCGATCGAAACGCCTATCGCATCCCCGATTACTTCCGCACCGACCTTTCCCTCAACCTCGATGGTAACTACAAAGTCCACCAACGTACACACAACTCCTGGACCATCGGCGTCTACAATCTCACAGGCAGAAAAAATCCTTATAACGTGTACTTCCTGTCCGAGAACGGAGGGATCAACGGCTATAAACTCTCCATCTTCGGCAGCGCAATCCCATTCATTAACTTTAACATCCGTTTTTGATGAAGACAGGCATATCATTCCTACTGATCGCGATCATCTCCATTCTTGGATGCAAACAGTCTTACCTGCCGCCGGCCATCGCCAACCCGCCCAACTACCTCGTCGTGGAAGCATTCCTCAATACCAATGCCGGCGAAAACACCGTTATCCGCCTTTCACATACCGTCAAACTCGATACCCCCCTCATTTCCCCGGAACAGGGCGCCACCGTCACCGTGGAAGGCGCGGACAACACCCTCTACAAGTTCGACGAATCGGGAAACGGCGCCTATACCGCCTCCCTTTCCACGCTCAACTACAACACCAGCTATCGGCTGCATATCGTCACCGCCACCGGCAAGCAATACGCCTCGGACTATTTCCCCCTCATAGCCTCTCCCCCCATCGACAGCATCAGCTTCAAACGCATGGATGACGACGATCACAAGGGAGTCACCGTCTACGCCAACACCCACGACCCGCAGAACAAGACCAGGTTCTATCGCTGGGAATACGAAGAGACCTGGGAATTCCATTCCGCGTACTTCGCTAACATTCAATACGTCCCCCGCGGCATGACCGCTAACTACTCCCCCAACACCATTTCCACCTGCTGGCATAACGATAATTCCACCAGCATCATCCTGGGCACGTCGACCCAACTCGCCTCGGATGTCATCCACGAAGCACCACTACTCCAAATACCCCTCAACTCCCAACAGATCAGCGTCCGCTATAGTATCCTGGTCAAACAGTACGCACTTCCGCAAGCCGCCTTCGACTGGTGGCAGATCCTCCAAAAAAATTCCGAACAGATCGGCTCCATCTTCGGCGTCCAACCCTCGGCGAACAAAGGGAATATGCACTGCCTGACGGATACCGCCGAACAGGTCCTCGGATTCGTCAGCGGCGGCTCCGTTCAATCCCTGCGCACTTTCATTACCATCGACCAGGTCAGACCCTGGTTCTATGACCCCGAATGCGCCGACTATAAAGTGCCGCCCATCCCGGACAGCATCGCCTTTTATTATAGCATCGGCTACCTCCCCTGGAAAGCCGACTTCAATCCGCCCCTCACGCACATGGCTCCGGGCCGCTGCGTAGATTGCACACTCTCCGGAACCAATCAACGCCCCTACTGGTGGTGACCATCAAATATTCGTCCATCATTCTGGTAAAAGAAAGAAATGAGAACCATCCCCTTGCTCCTCCTGCTGTCCCTCCGCTCCATACCGGCCCTCGCACAATCCGACGCGCTAACCTCGGTGCAAACCCGCGCGGATACCTGGAGAAACGTCGTCCTGCAGGAAAAAATCTTCCTCCACGCTGACCGCTCCTTCTACCTCGCCGGCGAACTCCTCTGGTGCCGCCTCTACTGCGTGGACGGAGATTCGCACCGCCCGTCCGACGTGAGCAAACTGGCTTATGTGGAATTGCTGGACCGGGATAACAAACCGCTGCTCCAGGTCAAAATAGCCCTGGCAAAAGGCTTCGGCGACGGCTGCCTCCATATCCCGCCTTCCATCCCCACCGGCATATACCGGCTCCGGGCCTACACCAACTGGATGAAGAACTTCGGCCCGGAAACATTCTTCACCCAGACCGTTTCGGTCATAAATACGATAAAAGGGGTCGACACGGCCGCACTCGAACACCCGGACACGACAGGCAGCCACTACACACTCTCCTTCTTCCCGGAAGGCGGTGACCTGGTCGCCAATCTGCCATCCACTCTCGCTTTCGAAGCGCTCGATGAACAAGGCAATGGACTGGTCGCCGATGGCGCCCTGCTCACCTCCAACAACGATACCATCGCGACTCTCCATCCGCAACAGGAGGGCATGGGCTTCCTTTTATTCACACCCAAACCCGGCCTGACGTATAAGGCCATCCTGAACTGCCCCGATGGCAAAACCCGCACCTGGCCTATCCCACAGATCCTCCCGCACGGCTACACTCTCCATCTGGCGGACGACGGTGGACCCAACCTCAAGCTGATCGTACGCGCAAGTGAAGGCCTCGCCCCCCAAAATTGCCGGCTCTTCATTCACTCGCGAACAAGATCCTCCTTCACCGGCCAACCACCCACCCTCTCGGGCGATTCGGCCTCTTTCATCATCGAAAAAAATACACTGCCGGAAGGTAACACCCGCTTCACACTCTTTGACGCCGCCGGCCGCCCGCAGGCGGAACGTCTATTTTTCATCCCCCCCCACACGAAACTGAACATAACCGCTGCCACCAAGCAGGCAAATTATACCACCCGTCAAAAAGTTCATCTCGACATCGGCATCTCCAACCCCGATACCTCCGGCAATCACCTCTCCATCGCCGTCTATCGCCTGGATTCCCTCCAGGGTTATCCCCAAACCGATATCCTCCGCTACCTATGGACTTCCTCGGAATGGACTGGCACGATACCCGTAAACCGGATCTTCGACGACCCCGAACTCGCACACCTGTATGCCCTCACACACGGCTGGACAAGATTTCGCTGGACCGATGTACTCTCTCACCCCTCCGGCCCCCGCCTCTTCGCACCCGAGATCCGTGGGCAATTCATCACCGGCCGCCTATCCGATCCGCAAACCGGCTTAGCGCTGAAGGCAACGGACACCTGGATCTCCACTCCCGGCCTCACCTTCCAGTTCGGCGCCACCCAAACCGACTCCACTGGCAAATTCCTGTTCGACATAAAGGATTTCTTCGGCAGCGATGGCATCGTCGTCCATACCGAAACCCCTGCCAAAGTGCAAATCACATCACCCTTTTCGGAACAATATGCAGGCGCCCCCGTCCCCCCCCTCTCTCTCTCCTCCTCCCTGCTCCCCCTCCTGACACGCCACAGCATCGCTATGCAGGTCCTGAACGTATACTCCGGCGACAGCCTCAACCACTTCATCACCCCTCCCATCGACACGATCCCGTTCTTCTCAAAAGGCGCCTACACCTACCTCATGGACAACTACACCCGCTTCACAAGCATCGAGGAGATCCTCCGGGAATACATAAGAGAGATTAACGTCACCCACCAACAGGGCCACCTGCATCTCACCATGCTCAACGAACCCATGCACTCGGTCTTCAGCGACAACAAAACCCTCGTTCTCCTCGACGGCGTGCCAGTTCCTGATGACCGCATCTTCTCCTATGACGCACTCAAAATAAAAAAACTCGACGTTATACCCCGCGAATATATTCTGGGTCCCGCGCACTTTAGCGGCATAGCCAGCTTCACCACCTTCAGGGGCGACTATGAAGGCCTGGATCTGGACCCCAATTCCCTCCAGATCGAATACGATGGAATGCAATACCGTCGGCAATTCTACGCCCCGGCATACAATACAAACCGGCAGGCGCAAACACGCCTGCCGGATTTTCGCAATCTCTTGTATTGGTCCCCCGATCTTCGCCCTGGAACAACCGCCGCACCCGTGGAATTCTTCACCTCCGATGTCCCCGGCGACTACCTCGTCGTCGTCCAGGGGCTCTCCGCCGATGGCCGCGCGGGCGTCACATACACGCAATTCACCGTTAAACCTCACCACCCAATCCCATAGTCCTCCCCGTTATTACTGCTGCCGCCCCAAAACGTACCATGCTTCGAATCCACCATGATCGCATTGATCGGCCCGCTCGTCCGATCCCCAAACGTTGCAAAATACCCCATCTTCCTCAACTCCTGCCGCACGTACGGCGGCGTCACATTCCCCAACAGGATGCGCCCCGGCCTCGGCCGCCGGTCCTCCATCCGCTCCCCGCCAAGGGACAGCCACAGCTGATCGGAATTGATATTGGGCGCCTCTGTCGCCTCCTGCACCGTCATCCCGAATACCACCATATCGAGGAAGAACTGCAACAGATTCTGATCCTGCGTATCCCCACCTTGCACGCTGAAACAGAGATAAGGCTTATTTTCCTTTAACGCCAGGCTGGGCGTCAACGTTACCCTCGGCCGCTGATGCGGCTTGACGACATTGAACGGATCGATGATGGAATCCAGCACAAAGCTCTGCATCCGCTGACTCATCCCCACCCCGGTATGCCCCGCGACACAGGCGGGGTTCCAGCCGCCGCTCGGCGTCACGGAGATCACCCAGCCATCCTTGTCCGCAGCCTCGATGCTCGTCGTTCCCCGCCAAAGCCGGTCGTGGTACAACGCCTCATCCACCATCGCAGTCTCATTCATCGCCCCACTGGCGCCGGAAGCTCCCCTTGTAGGCCCGGTCAGCTTCGCCCGCTGCTTCAACAACTCCGTAAAAGGATTCGTCCTGCCTTCAAAAGGATAAGGATCACCCGGCCCCACTGTCGCGTCATTGCGCTCGAAATTGATCATCTTCGCCCGCTCCTTAGCATATTCTTTACTCAGCAAACCCTTCATGGGTTGTCCCGTCGAACAGTACGGATCGCCATAATAAAAGTCCCGGTCCGCAAAGGCCAGGTTCATCGCCTGGTAGATCGTATGAATATACTTGCTGCTGTTATAGCCCATCCCCTTCAGATCGAAATTCTCGAGGATATTCAACGCCTGCAACATCGCCGGACCCTGCGTCCACTGCTGCAGCTTGTAGACTTCGATCCCCTTATAGTCGACATGCATCGGCTCCTCTTCTATCGGCTTCCACGCAGCCAGGTCCTCCATCGTGATCAGCCCGCCCTGCTCCTGGCAGCCCCGCACAAACTCCCTGGCGATATCCCCCTTGTAAAACCGGTCACAGGCCGCCATAATGGCTTCCTCCCTCGTCTTCTTATGCTTCAGCGCGTCCTGCTCGGTCTCGACCATCTTCGTAAGGGTCTCGAGCAGATCCTTCTGTACAAACACCTCGCCTGCCTCGGGCGCTTCCCGCTTCTCCCCCAAATGCGGCAGGAACAACGCCTTGCTGTACGGCCACTCTTTCAGCCGCCGTTTCTGCGCCTCGAAGCTGTTCGCTGTCTGCGCCTCGATCGCATACCCCTTCGCCATCTCCATCGCAGGCGCAAGCACCTCCTTGAGGCTCATCGTTCCATACTTCGCCAGCATATAGCAAAGCCCGCCCGGCGTGCCCGGCGTGACGGCCGCCAGCGGACCGTACTCCGGTGGGAAATTATATCCCTTGCTCCGGAAGAAGGCCGGCGTCGCCCCCGTTGGCGCCCAACCCAGCGCATCGATGGCGATAACCTTCCCCGTCTTGGGGTTATAGATCAGCGCCTGCGTCTCCCCACCCCAGCTCAGCACGTCCCACATGGTACACACCGCACCCAACATCCCACATGCGGCATCTATTGCATTCCCCCCCTTCTGGAATATCTGCGCCCCCGCCTCCGCCGCCAACGGCTTACCCGTAACGGCCATCCAGTGATTGCCGTGCAACGGCGGCTTCTGTGTAGGCTGGGCCTCGCCCGATAAAGAAATAAGCAGCAGCGCCGCAATAGCGGTCTTAGTTAGTTTGGTCGCCATCTTTCAGAAATTTTATAAGTCCAGGAAAATAATGCGCCTGATCGTCCCACATATCACAATGACTTCCCTCCGGACAATACACATACGACCCCTTCCTTACCTGCTTGCTCATCCACTCCATATACCTGGGATCCATGGTATCGTACTCCCCGCCGATCATCAAGGTTGGCACCGTGATCTGCCCCAGATCCTTGCTCCGGTCCCAGGTGATCAGCCTCCCTCCCGTCTTGAACTCGCTCGGCCCCTGCATCGTCACATAGATGCCCTCGCTCAGATGATTGAACATCCGGGTCACCGGATCCGGCCACTCCGCAAGCCGGCACAAATGCTCATGATAATACTCCTTTATCACCAGCGCCTGGTAGACACTGTCCTTGTACAATCCCCTGTCCTCATATCCCTTCAGCGAATCCACCAACGACTTCCGCATCTTCGAACGCAGCGTGCCATTATATTTCTCATACTCCGGCATGCTGGCCATCATATTCGAAATGATCAACCCCTTCAGATTGGCCTGGTATTTCAACGCGTACTCCATCGCCAATATCCCACCCCAGCTATGACCCAGCAGGTAAAAATTGTCCTTATTCAGTCCCAGCGCCCGCCGCACCTGCTCCACCTCCTCCACAAAATGATCGGTCGTCCATAGGCTGCTGTCATTAGGCCGGTCACTGTACCAGGAATCCAGCTGATCATAATAGATGAACTCGATCCCCTCCTTCGGCAGGAAATTCTCGAAACACTCGAAATACTCATGGGTACCCCCCGGACCTCCATGCAACAACAAGACCTTTATCTTCGGGTTGTTCCCAAAACGCTTCGTCCACACATGAAATTTGCCCTTCGGCGTGCTGATCTCCACCATTTTGATGTTCCCGGTCTGTACCCCCGAATCCTGTTTCGCAAAATAGTCGACCGTAGGTGAAGCACAACGGCTCAGACAAAACAACACCAGGGCTGATAAAAAGCAATATCTCATAAGACTCATTTTTAGCGTAGTAATGGCGAAAGGGTAAAATCCGGTGACCATCCGTCAAGATCGTAGAAAGTCTGAATTTAATAAAATTCTTACATTCATTACATGAAAAAGCTCCTGCCTCTCTTAGTGCTGATGCTCGTCGGCGCCGCCCGCCTGCGTGCACAACTCCCCGACTCCACGGAAGTCGACCACGAATTGAAAAATTTCAAATTCGTCAGCGGGGAAACCCTGCCCGTGCTCAGACTGCACTATACCACCTTCGGCAAACCCGTGAAGAACGCCAAAGGACAGGTCATCAACGCCGTCTATATCATGCACGGAACCACCGGCAACAGCCACAACTTCACCAACCGCCTCTTCGCCGGCAATCTTTTCCAGCCCGGTCAGCTCCTCGACGCCTCGAAATATTTCATCATCCTTCCCGACGGCATCGGCCACGGCAAGTCCAGCAAGCCCAGCGACGGCCTGCACATGAAATTTCCAAAATATACCTACGATGATATGATCAGGGCGGACTACACCGTCCTCACCGAACAGATGGGCATCAACCATCTCCGCCTCATCCTGGGGACATCCATGGGAGCCATGCATTGCTGGGTATGGGCCGAAACCTATCCCGACTTCATGGACGCCTGTATGGCAAACGCCAGCGAACCCGTCGAGATTGCCGGCCGCAACCGCATGTCCCGCTACGCAGCCATCCAATGCGTCGAATCGGACCCCGCCTGGAAAGGCGGCGAATACACCGAACCACCCGCCGCCGGCCTTCGCGGCGCATACACCTCCATGATGTGGATGACAAGCAGCCCCTGGCAGATGCAACGCCGCTCCGGCACCCGCGAACAGGCCGAACGGGCATACACCTTCGGCTCGGAGAACTTCATCAAACACCAGGACGCGAACGACATGATCTATGCCTTTGACGCCTCACGTCTCTATAACCCCGAACCCAATCTGGAAAAGATAAAATGCGTCTTCTATGCCGTCAATTCCGCAGACGACGAATGCAACCCGCCCGAAATGAACATCATGGAACCCGCGATAAAAAAAGTGCCAAAAGGAAGATATATCCTGCTGCCGATCACCGAAAAGACCTCCGGTCACGGCACACACTCCAACCCCACCATCTGGGGGGATTACCTGAAGGAATTGCTGGCAGCCAGCGAGCCTTCATCGAAATAGCACAACCGCAAAGCCGACCTTCCCGTTTGCGTTCCCATTGACATAGATGTCATAGGGGATCACCACCTGGTCGGGAGCGATCTGTCGCGAATTCTGGAAATCGAGCGTATTCCTCAGCCCCCAGAAAAGAATACCCTCGCTGGTCACCTGCTCGCCGCGCGGATCGATCACGGTAGTGGAGGCATAAACCTTTTCCCCGTGTACGAAACTATTGTACAGGAACACGATCCGGTCCTGCATCGGCAGGAACATATAGGAAAGGTTCGGCGAATTCAGCTCGGTCACCTGCTGCTGGCTGATCATCCCGCTCCAGCAACTGTCCTTGCGGCTCCCCGGGAAATAATAAAGGCTCAGGTCGCCCCTGTCATGATACTCCGGGCTCGTCCGCTCCCGGTACCGCGCATAGCCGTACTTCGGCGCCGGCAATCGCATCCGCACGGCCGAAGGCCCCATCGCACTGGCCTCGGGAATATCGTTGGAAGCAAAAAGAAAAGCCGGGTCCCAACCTTCATCATAGTTCACCTCATCGTTTTCGGGCTCATACGCCCGGCCATATTCCTTCAACAGCAGGAATCCCCGGCCCGGCACCGCGACAAAATTCTCTTTTACCAGGTTATCGTTCCGGATACGCCGCCCGCCAAGCGTATTCAGCCGGTACGACGAATCGAAGCTGAAAGTCCTTGTCTTCATCGAATAATGCACCACCTGCACATTTTTCAGCGGCGAATAATGAAAGGTCGACAGGATCCCGCCGACCGCTTCCCCCGTGGAATTGTCGATCGACAAACAGACATCTTCCATCAGCGCCGTCCCCGGAAGCATCACCTCCCGGCAGGAAACAACCGTATCTACCGCACCAAAATGAAAAAGCAGGAAATTACTATTCACCCGCGACGGACTCAACATCAACCATTGCCCGTCATCGGCCAGCTTGATCGGCGCCTTCGTAAAATCCTCCAGCGGATAGGTGGAATAGTCGTCCTGGATGATCGGCTGCGTCAGGTAGGGATGCCGGTAAACCCGCTTGGAAAGGACATGCCAGTCCTGGTCATATAAAAAGGCATGCAACCACGGCGAACCCGACGGCATGAATTCAAAACCCAGCAGGAGGCTCCGCCGCCGGTCCAGACTGCGAACCAGCATAAAGCTCGTCCCCGGCTCCGCAAAAGGAAAGACGCCGATCGTATGATCCGGCTCCGGCGCTTCACCCGTCGCCTCGTATCGCTGAAGCCGCACCTCCGTCTCCTTCCCACTCCTTAACAGGTTGATCCGGTCGAAATGCTCATCGGCCACCACGAGATACTCCCGCACGGAATTCATGGTATACAACGGGTCCTCGATCACGCTCCTCATCCCCATTTTCGAATCATAGACCACGAAATCACGTTCTTCTGTACTGGTAAACGCATCCGCATGACGAACCGCCTTCTTGCGATTGATCGCAGACACCCAATAGTAATCCCCTACCTTTCCCAGCATTTCCTGTCGCAGGGTGAACCGGTCACTGTAAGGCTCACAATACGACACCGTTTGTGCAGAAAGTGAAAGACAACTCAGTAAGAAATAAGTGTGTAGTGTTATCGTCATGCGCCATCCCATACCAACTCCTTCTTTTTGAAGTTAACAATATTTTTAATATGCCCAAGCACCGTTCCTGCATTGGGAAAAAATTTCCTTTCTTGGGAGAAAAACAGCCATCGTTTCATTTTTACGATTTCGCATAAGGTTGTAATTGAACCCATAAATGCCTAAAAATCAAACGGGTAAAAAACTTTTTTTAACCCCGGGGTCCTGACACGCCTTCCGGCACGCGGGTTGCCTTATATACTTCGGTTTTTCATAGGATATTGGATTTAAAAACGGGGCTGGATTTCTATCCTGGCCCTTTTTTATTGCCCCCCTTTTTATTATTTTACATGATGCGTATCGCATTGTCCATCATCCTAAGCTCGTTCTTCTTTCTCCCTTTATCCGCCCACCCCGCCGTTACATCCGGCCCGCTCCCCACATGGCTATACACCATACACCCCGACCTGGCCAAAGCTCCGGCTTCCGATGACATCGGCGACGGTTATTATTATCAGCTCTTCGATCTCCAAACCAATCTCCTCAACAAGACCAGGTATACCCACTATATTATTACTATCGCCAATGAATCCGGCATCCAGAATGCATCCGAGGTGTCCGTCACCTTCGCCCCCGAATTCCAGCACGTCGTTTTCCACCGCGTCGCTATTATCCGCGAAGGAGCCACCCTCGATCAGCTGAACCTCTCCCGCATCAAGGTCATCGAAGAAGAAAAAGGATCGGACGAATTTGAATACAACGGATTAAAAAGGGCATTCCTTACCCTGAAAGATGTTCGCAAAGGAGACCGGATCGATGTGGCTTACTCGGTTATTGGCTTCAACCCCGTTTTTGGGAACAAATATTCCGACGACTTTTCGTTCAGCACATCCACCGCCGTTTGTAACTACTATAAGACTATTCTCACCCCCGCTGACCGTCCCCTTCATATCTTGCCGGTCAATAACGCCCCCGCACCCGTCGAACAGCGCCAGGGAAACACCATCTCCTACGTCTGGACCAACCCTTCACTCCGGTCCTATGATACCGACGCGGATGTTCCCTCCTGGTTTGATAAGTCGCCTGCCATCTATATTACAGAGTACAAAAATTGGGCAGAAGTCATCGATTGGGGCATCAAAACATTCAAGAATTATCGGTTCTCTCTCCCCGCCTCTCTCCATCAAAAGATCGACGCCTGGCGCGGACAGGCAAAGGGCGACAAAGACCTCTTTGCCAATATAGCCAATCGCTTCGTACAGAACGAGATTCGCTATCTCGCCATGGAGATCGGCGTCAATACCCACCAACCCCACGATCCGGCCGATGTATTCAACCAGCGTTTTGGGGACTGTAAGGACAAGGCCTTCCTCCTCACCGCGATCCTCCGGCAGGAAGGCATCCCCGCCTCCGTCGCCCTCGTCAGCACCGACACCCGCGGCAAACTCACCGATATCGCCCCCTCACCCCGCGACTTCGATCACGCCATCGTCGCCATCCGCCGGGCAAAAGGGGTATATACCTATGTCGATCCGACAAACTCGGGACAGCGCGGAGAACTTGCCGACCTTTTCATCCCCGCCTACGGCTACGCTCTCGTGCTGGAAGACGGCGAGACCGGCCTCGAACCCGTTACCCCGGGCCGGACCAACGACTATACCATCACCGAACGCCTCGTCGCAAAATACTATGACACGTCGCGGTTCGACGTCACTTCCGTCTACACCGGCGGCGCAGCCGACGATGTCCGCGGCTCTTATGCGGAGAGCAGTCTTAAGGATATCGAAGACAGATACCGCAAATATTATGCATCCCTTTTCGAAGGCATTCGCCAGACCACGCCCATCACCTTCGATGATGACAGTACCGGGAACAAATTTTCGGTCCACAAGCAGTACGCGATCCCACAGCTCTGGAACACCGATAAAAAGGGCAAGAAATATTTCGAATTTTCCGCCAGGATACTGGATCAGGCCCTCCCCGATCCCGCCGATGCCGGCGAAGGCGAACCCCTCGCACTGGACTATCCCTACAATGTACATTACACGCTCCACCTGACCCTTCCCGAAGACTGGGACTTCGGTGGCGGCGAGCTCCATATAAAGAACGACTCCTACCAGTTCGATTTCACGCCTGTCGTCAAAGGCAATGAAATGACCCTCACCTATACCCTCAGGACTTTCAAAGACAATATCCCTGCAGCCTCCATCGGCCAGTATAAAGAGGACTACAAGAATATGCTCGCCAAGATCTCTTTCCAGCTGTACAAGAACAGCACACCCGATGGCTCCGCTTCCGAAGAGACGTCCACACAAAAGGAAACCGCAGCGGCCACCGTCTCCCGGACATGGAAGGTTGGCTGGCCCGCCATATGGCTCACCTTCTTCTTCTCCCTCTTCTTCTTCCGTCTCTTCGCCTGGCTCAACGCCCGCGCGGAAGAAACCCTCTATGCCCCCGGCACCGGCTACCCCCTCGGCGGCTGGATCGTCCTGCTCGGGATCAGCATCGCGATAAATCTCTTCATCGAAGGACTTAACCTCTTCCGGGAGAACTATTACAGCAATGACAATTGGGTCCTCTTCGGAAACACCGGCGGACTCAATCTTCAATATCTTTTCCTCTCGGAACTGGCCCTGCACCTCACCTTCATCGCCGGCGGCGCCGTGGTCCTGTTCTGGTTTATAAAGAAACGGGATATTTTCCCCCGCATGTTCCTCTGGTACATTGGCATCCTGCTTTCAGGCCGCCTCCTGCTCATCCTCCTCTATACCTTCATCCCCATTCCCTCGGTCCTGAACACCTATCGCTACGAATTGACGGCCCATTTCATCCGCACCATCCTCTACGCAGCCATCTGCGTCACCTATGTTCTCAAGTCAAGCCAGATAAAAAGCACCTTCCTCGAAAAAGTATAGGGGCCGCCCGCGGCCCCTATACTCTACTGCTTTAACAAATACCCAAACAATCCGTCACTTTCACCCGCAGGCCCCGCAGTAAAATACAACCGCTTCGGGTCGACAGTCGTCGCCGTCGTCGGCGCAAACCCGATCGCCCAAAGCCCATCGATAACAATCGTTTTGTTATGACTCTTCAACTGCCCCAAATACTGCCCATCCTGCGCAAACACATTGATCCGCCCATCTCCAAAATTTCCGATCAGGATCACCGGCGCGGAAACATCATCCTTCCCTTCCCCCTTGCCCATATGCCCCTTGCCGCCGTCATCACCCATATCGTTCTCTTCCAGGAACCCGGCCGGCGCCATCGCCATACCCCAGGGCGCATTCAAAGTCCCACGGGAGGCGAACCGCCGGACAAAGGAACCATCCGGGTTGAAAATATCCACAAACCCAAGACCCGGACCATCGGCTTCATCCCCATCCTGCCCCTGCTTGGCAAAACTCACGAACAACCAGCTCCCGATCGCCTGGATATTGAAAGGCGCATATCCCGCAGGGATCGCGCCATCATGGAACGGCATCGACACCGGGGTAAAAGTGGTGTCCCAAACATCGATCTTGCCACTCTTGAAATTGGCGGCATAGATAAAGTTGCCCCCGCCGGTCGAAGCCAACGCCAGCCCCTTATAGATCGCATTCGCCGATTCATCCTTGATCCGCAGTGCGTTATTCCCCGCCGCGCCATTCCACCCCGATAATACCCCATCCTCACCGACAAACAGGAAATTGGAGCCCGCACGATTGGCCAGCGTAAAGCCCTTACCACCACTAAAAACGATCCCACTCGGCTCACCGCCCATCGTGTCGGTAGGCGACGGGATACGCACCGGCGTCCGGACAATAGCGCCTTCCGCCGTATACAACTCACTGACATGACACCCATTGGAGTTCACCCAGGCAATACCCGTCGGCGACCAGGCCAGTCCCCAGGCGTTTTGCAAGGTCGTGTCCACCAGCTTCGGTCCGTACATAGCCTTATTGGCAACGAGATTCACCTGCTCGAAATTCCGCAGGTCGTCCTTGTCGATCACTCTTTTATGACAGGAGATCCCAAACAGCAGCGTTAAGATCAGCAATCCTTGAAAGCTTTTCATAATCAGCAATTTTTTAAAGTTAGAATGGATTTGATACACGAAGAATCCCTTCGCGCGGTAGCGATAGTCAGTCAACCGGCCGGCCGGCCCATTCTACGGTGGGAAACAAAAAACGAACGGAATTTCCTTGAAGGCAGTTGCCTGTACCGCAACTGTCAGAATACAATCACCATTTTCCACTATTGTATCGCCCGGGGCCTACTGCAAGGTCCGGACCACACCCCGGAAATACCCCGCCGACTCGGCAATCCCCGGCAACGGGTCGTTCATATCCAGCTCGTGCTCGATACTGCAATATCCACTGTACCGGATATGCATAAGTGCTTTTATAAGTCCAACGATGTCCAATACGCCCATCCCCAGGTCGATCGCATGCTCCTCCTTAGCGATCACCGACAGGTCCTTCATATGCAAGTCCAACACCCGGGTCGAATAATCCCGCACCATCTTCACCGGATCACCGCCCGCCCGGGCCGTATGCCCGATATCCACGCAAAGCCCGATCCGCGGATCGAGTCCCTTGATGTGCTCATAGACCTCCGCCGGCGTCGGAAACACATCGTCCGGCCCATGATTATGTATCGCCAACCGGATATTATGGGTCTTCACCTTCCCTTCGGCGTACGGCAGCAACTCGGGGTTCGGCACCCCCACGATCAGGTCCACCCCCAGCATCTTCGCATATTCGAACGCCCTGTCCACCTGGGCCTGACTCTTCATATAAATAACGCCCGCGGCATAGATGCGGATGCCCGCCGCCGAAAATTTGGCCGCCACCCCCTTGATCACATCCGCAGAACTATCCAGCGGCAAATAAAAATCCTTGATCGACAAGGCCTCGATCCCCACCCGCTTCATCATCGCAATCCCCTGGTCCATCGGCACATGCAAAAAACTATACCCTGCGATCCCAAGCTTCAAAGGCAACGCCGGCGAAGCCGCCGGCGAAAGGGCCGGAAGCCGTAGCCCAAGGGCACCCATCCCCGCATTACGTATAAATCTTCTTCTGTCAAGCATAAAAAAAGGATCCGCATAAACGGACCCTTCGAATATAAGATAAATTGGTCCATCACAAACCACCTCCCCGGTTTAAATTAAAAAAGGGCGACCACCTGCCGGATATGACGAAAGGCCTTCGTCACATGATCCTCGACAGTTTTGACGGAAATATGCAGCTGCTGCGCGATCTCTTTATTGGAGAACCCATGAAAGGCTTTTAAAGTGATCACCCGTTTCCGGACGGAGGGCAGGGTCTGGATGGCTGCATTCACTTCCCCGGCACGCTCCTGGTACAAATCGTTCACCGGTTCGCTCCCGACGGGCAAATGCCGGCCCGCCTCCGCTTTCAGCTTCTTCTGCGTAGCCTCCTTCTTCAAATGATTGATCAGCACGCTACGGCCAACAATGAATACTCGCTTCTCCAGCTCATGATCAAGAGAAAGGGACTCCCGGTATTGCCAAAGCCGCATAAAGGACTGTTGCGTAAGATCCATCGCCGTATCGTGAAAATACACCCGTTTGAGGAACCATCGGAATAATCTCGCATGAAACAACTTATACACCTCAATGAACACAGCATGATCGCCTTCGCGGAAAGAAGCAGGAATTTCCATAACCGCCGCAAATTGCGGCATTTCAATTTTAGCACTCGCACCTCCGTTAGGCTTAACTCAAAGATAATTCAACCACAAAAAAAAGGCGCCATGCGCCTGTTAACGATGATGATGCTCCCGCTCACCCCCACCATGCGGCTGCCCACCCGGCCGGGCCTGCGGCATCGGCCTGGGCTGAGGCTGCTGCTGACGCTGCTGCGGCATCGGCCTTGCTTGCTGTGGCATCGGCCGCGCCTGCGGTCTGTTCATCTGCGGCTGCGGACGATTGACCGGCCTGCCGGGCGCAGCCCCAGGCCGATTCATCACCGGGCGATTATCAGTCGGCCGATTCACCACCGGTCGATTCACAGCCGGTCGATTCACCACCGGTCGATTCACAACCGGTCGATTCACCACCGGCCGACTCACAGCCGGCGTAGCCGGCCTCCCATGATTCAAACTCGCAAATCCACCCCGATCCCGCATCGCCGCCTGCTGATGCTGCATCTGCACAGGCGTCCGCTCAACATGCCGCTCATTCATCGCCGCCTGCTCCCGCGAATTCGGCCGGTAATTCACCCCGCCAGGTCCCCCATTATAACTCACGCGGTTCACCGTGACATTGTTGACCACCCTCCGGTTGACATAAGTATTATGGATCACCGTCGTATTCACACGAGTCACCGCCGTATTATACCGGAAGCGACCACCATACCATTCCCCGCCATAATATCCCGTACCGCCATACCCGCAACCATAATTGATGCCACCGTAATATCCCACATGCGGTCCCCAATATCCCACATGCCAGGAATACACGCCACCATTCCAACCCCAGTATCCAGGCGTCCAATACAAACCAACCGAGGGAGGCGCCGACCAATAACCCGGCACCCAATAATAGTCACCGGCATCCTCATCCCAGGCCCAGTAACCGGGTATCCAAAGATATCCCTCCACCGGGCAAGGTGGCTGTACGTATACCGGAATTGCAGGAGGCGCAACCCGTACGGATATGCCGACACTTACTTGTGCATCCACTTGTATCGCCATCAAGCTGACGGCTAACAATAAAGTGAGTGATAGAACGGTCTTTTTCATATATTTAAATTTGAACCACAATAGTTAATACAATAACACAGCCAGACATGAAGAAAATTTCGTACTACGTTGTAAACCTTATGTTAATACTCACAACGTTTACCGTCTATGGGCAAAAAGTTCTACACGTAGGAGTAGTCGGTCTCACACACGACCATGTCCACAATATCATGCACCAATCCAAACGCGGCGAAGTCATCATCGCCGGTATCGCCGAATCCGACCCACAACTCATCGCCCGTTATAAAAAGTCATATCAGCTTCCCGATTCCCTCTTCTATCCCGATCTTCAAACCCTCCTCAGCCACACCCACCCCGACGCAGTGCTCGCCTACAACGCCATCTCCGAACATCTCGCCGTCGTCGAAGGCTGCGCGCCCAAACACATCCCCGTCATGGTCGAAAAGCCGCTGGCCACAACGGTAAAAGACGCCGATCGCATCGCCGCCCTCGCCGCACAATATCACATCCAGGTGCTCGTAAACTACGAAACCACCTGGTACGACACCAACCAGCAGATCTTCGAAATGGTCAACCAGGGCGCCATCGGCATCCCCCGTAAAATCATCGTCCACGATGGTCACGAAGGCCCCAAAGAGATCGGCTGCAGCCCCGACTTCCTGAACTGGCTCACCGACCCGGTTAAGAACGGCGGCGGAGCCATCCGTGACTTCGGCTGCTATGGCGCCAACCTCATGACCTGGCTCATGCACGGCAAAGCCCCCATCGCAGTCACCGCCGTCACCCACCACATAAAACCCTCCATCTATCCAAAAGTAGATGACGACGCCACCATCCTGCTGGAATACGCCGACGCAACCGGCATCATCGAAGCCTCCTGGAACTGGCCCTTTAGCATAAAAGACTGGGAAGTGTTCGGAACTACCGGCTACCTGCATGCGCTGAACGGCCGCCAGCTGGTCAAACGCGAAAAGAATTCTTACGACAGCGTCGCAGTCCACCCCGCACTCTATCGGGACAATATCCCCTACCTCGCCGACGTCCTCGCCGGCAAGACCGATCCGGGCAACGATCTCTCCTCTCTGCCCAACAACCTCATCGTCGTTCGCATCCTCGAAGCGGCCTCACAATCCGCCAAAGAAGGCCGCCGGATCGAACTACATTAAAATTCATGACGATACCTTCGCATTTCAAAAAAAAAGCTATCTTAGTACGTCCGCTCGAATAAGTGTTTTCTCCTTATCATTCTTATCGCTTCCTCTGCCCCTGGACCCCAGGGTCTAACCGAACGCATTTTACCCCGACCCATACCGGCTGGGATGCTCCGGACCATCTCCGTTGCTGTCCTGGTCGGTTTTTTTTGCCTAGTGTAAAGCTCTAAGTACTTCAGGAACAAACGTATCAGGATTCAGCTTACTCCCCTGCTCGCAAGCCAGCCGTACCATCACCAGGTCTTTCGACGGTATCACCCAAAGATACTGCCCCTCATACCCCTCACAGGCAAAACAGTCCTCCGGCAACTCAGGATGCCGCCTTTTCCCGCCAACACCATGATTCAACCACCACATCCCCCCATAACTCTCCCCCGTAGTCGTCCATCGCACCCACCCCTCCGGCAATACCCGCTGCCCGTTCCAAACCCCGTCATACAGGTATAACAGGCCAAACCGCGCCCAGTCCCTGGCATTCGCATAACAATACGACGACCCCACATAGGTCCCCGATCCGTCCAGTTCCATCAAAGCGCTATACATCCCCACCCGTTCGAACAGCTGCTGATAGGGGAAATGATAGTATTCCCCATCACCCACCGCCTTTCGAATGAGGACGGAAAGGATATTCGTCGTACCGCTGGAATAGTTGAAGACCGCACCCGGCGTATTCCGCAGACTGCTCCGCATCGCATACTCACCCATATTGGATTCCTTGAAAAGCATTCGCGTGGCATCGCTCGGGCCTGCATAGAATTCCCACCACCGCAGCCCGCTGTTCATATGCATCAGCTCGGCCGGCGTGATCGAATGCCGGTCATCATGCACCCATCCGGCAACCGGCGCCGGCGTATCGAGCGCAAACTTCTTCTGCCCGACAAGGATGCCGACCAACGCACTGGTGATCCCCTTCGTCATCGACCAGCCGGTCAATCGGGTATGCCGGTCAAAACCGGGGGCATATTCCTCGGCGACCAATCGCCCATGATAAACGATCACCACGGCCCTGGTCCCCGTCACCGGCGCACCCCCTTCACCAAACGCAAACCCAAGCGCAGTACGCAGCTTCACCGTATCCACCCCCTCCATCCCACCACCCGCCGTCACACGGTCGCCCATCGGCCAGTCCACCGTATCGGGATTGATCGCCGGCGGGGCCCATCGCGGAATATGCTGCTCCCGCAAAGCCTCCTCACTCACATCCCCCGTCACCAGCGTGGCCCCCAGCTTCCACCGGTAGATCGCCTTCCGGCTGGCAAGCCCCAGCACGGAAGCCGTCACGCTGCTGTCCTGCGCATCGATGGCGCAGGAAGCAAGATCCACGGGAAAAGAGCCAAGGTCCTGCTTCAACACCTGGTTGGCAGGCCGTCCCGCGGCAAACACCGCCGAGCAGGCTACCTTCGCCGCATAACCGCTGATGATAGGCAGGCTCTCCCAGATAAGAACAAGAAAGGCTATCAGGAAAACAAGAAGAAGGAATTTGAGAATGAGCTGGATCCGCTCCCGCATCTTTTTAGCCGAAAATTTAGGACAATTTCCCCTAAAAACCCACACAATGCTCCTTAACCGAGGCGTCATTGGCCCCACGCCGGTACCGCCGTAACCGGGGAACGGCTAACAACAGCGCCGGGATCACCACCATCAGCACGCCATTGATCAGGATCATGGTCTGCAGACCGATCCGGTCTGCCCCGGCGCCGATCAGGTAGGATGCCACAGGCTGCAACCCAAAAATGATCATCAGAAAGACGCTCACGATCCGCGCCCGCATGCCCGGCGGGGTCATCTCCTGCGCAAGCCCGATGGATAAAGTCACCACATTCGCCGCCCCAAGACTCGTCATACATTGACAAACCATCGCCACCCACAGACTATGCGTAAAGGAAAAGGCGGCATACCAGGCTCCGCTCCACATCAGCGCTCCCCCAATAGCGATGCACGAGCGCTTCATCTGTTGCAGAAAAGGCAACACGATTAAGATACCGATCAACGCCCCGCCCCCTGCAGCCCCCAGCAGCCGTCCAAGAGTTCTTGCATCGCCTTTTAGCACTTCCGACGAGACAGCAGGTAACAGCTGGATCGTGGAAAGCCCGAAAAAGGCCTGAACCGCCGCAAAGACGACGATCAGCCGCAAAAAAGGATGCCGCGTAAAGAATTTCCACCCTTCCCTGAATTGCTGCAGCCCCTTCCCCGTCACCGGCTCCTTCGTCGCCTTCGAATGCACCGCCAGCAGGCAGATGATACACACGATGAGACTGACCCCATTGAGCCAGAACGAGGTCGCCACCCCCACGGTAGCGATCAGGTAACCCGACAGCGCCGGCCCCACCAGCCGGGTCAGCTGGGTCAGCGAATTGTTCAGCGCGATCGCCTTCCGGATATTCCCCTCCCCGGCAATATCCGCAATAAAAGCCTGCTCGGCCGTCACATCGAACGCGGATACTACGCCAAGAAAAAAAGCCAGCGCGTAGACATGCCAGAGCCGCAACAACGAGCTTTCCACCAATAAAGCAAGGATAAATGCACAGGCCATGATCAGCACCTGCGTCACCAGCAGGATCCGCCGCCGGTCATACCGGTCGGAAAGAACTCCCACCCAGGGCCCAAAAAGAAAAAAGGGGAGCTGTGAATAAAATGCGACGCCCCCCAATGCGGTGGCGCTATGCGTCAGCTGCCAGACCACCCAGGCCTGGGCCGTCTGCTGCATCCAGTCCCCGATAAGACTGACGCCGTTGCCGGTGAGATACACCCGCATGTCCCGCTTCCGCAGCACCGTAAAATTGTCGATCAATACCTGCCAAACGCCGTCCAATTTTTCGATTTAATCCTAAGGTAATAATTGTACACTACTTTTAACCCTCAAAAGGGCCCCGGGCCCTTTGGCCGAAGACCCAAAATTAAATATTATAGCAATGTTCACCCGCCTCCTACTGCCTGTCTCGCTGTTGCTCGCCCTCACCGCCCAGTCACAGCACACCTATCCCGTCCTCTCCGTGCCCGGCGCCGCCGATTACACCCACATCGACGCCGCGGGAACCAGCGTCCTCCCCAGTGGCCGCCTCTGCACACCCGCGGGCCAGACAATCACGATCACCCACGACCCCTTCGGCATGGCGGTCTCCCCCGACGGCGCCACAACCGTAACGCTCCACGACGGGGTATTCACCATCATCGATAATAAGACCCTCACCAACACCCGCGTCCCCTCCTACGACGGCGCCATCCGCTCCCCCCTCTCGAAAGGCTCCTTCCTCGGAGTGGCGTTCCTCCCCGATTCAAAAACGGTCTACCTCAGCGGCGGCGACAACGGCGCCGTCATTGGTTATGATATCGCTACCCTCCAACGCATCGATTCCATCTCCCTCGACGGCCACAACCCCTCCGATACCGTCGACTACCAGGATAGCTTCACTTCCGACCTGCTCTATAACGGCGACAAGAACGAGCTGCTGGTCCTCGACAGAGGCAATTTCCGCCTGGTCCGCATCGACCTGGCGACGAAAAAGATCACCGCCTCCATCCGCACCGGCCGCCAGCCCTTCGGCCTCGCCATCAGCCCCGATCACAAAACCGTTTTCGAAGCCAACGTAGGGTTGTATGACTATCCCCTCCTTCCCGATATCACCCCGGCGAACTACAACAGCAAGGTGATCCCCTTCCACCCCTACGGCGACAATACCCCGCAATCAAAACATGGTTACACGCTCAACGGCCGGAAGATCCCCGGCGTCGGCGATCCGCTCGCCCCCGAAGCAATGAGCGTATACGAGATCGACCTGTCCACCAACACCGTCACGGATCGCTACAAGCCGGGCCACCAGATCGGCCAGATGGTCGAAGGCGCCGAAGTAGTGGGCGGCGCAAGTCCCAACTCCCTGGCGGTTGGCAGTCAATACGCCTATGTCACGAATGCGACGAACGATAATATCTCGGTCATCGACTACCGCAACCACCGTATCGTCAACACCATCCCCATAAAAGTCGATCCCGCAATAGACCGCTACCGCGGCCTCCTGCCCTTCGGCCTCACGCTAAGTAAAGATGAAAGAACGCTCTACGTGGCCCTCCTGGGCTTCAACGCTATCGCCGTCATCCACCTGCCCACGGGCACGACGACCGGCCTCATCCCAACCGGCTGGGGACCCAGCCGCGTCCTTCTTAGCAAAGACGAACAGGATATCTATGTCATCTCCTGCCGAGGCTACGGCGCAGGCCCTAACGGCGGCGCACACTTCGTCAGCCCCGTCCAGGGAACCTATATCGGCGATATCCAGCTGGGCACCTTCCAGAAGGTCCCGGTACCCGATGCAGCACAGCTGACAACCTACACGCAAAAAGCCATCAACAATACCTTCACCGAAACGACCGTCACCGACGATGGCCGCAACCCGCTCCCACCCCTGCAACATCTCCGCAAAAGCCCCATCGAATACATCGTCTATATCACAAAAGAGAACCGTACCTATGACGAGGTGCTCGGCCAGATGCCCACGGGCAAAGGCGATTCGACTTTGGCCCGATTCGGTGTCGGGGTCAACCTCATCGCAAAGGACAAGACGCTATATCATATGAACATCGCCCCCAACCATCTTAAAATGGCGGGTCAGTTCAGCTACTCCGATAATTATTATTGTGACAGCGACGCCTCCATCCACGGCCACCACTGGATGCTCGGGGTCATCCCCAACGAATGGGTGGAGACGAATTCCAGCGTCGACAAAACGGCAAAGATCTTCTCCAAAGCTTCCGGCCGCCGCTTCCCCGGCTCCACCGGCAGCATGGACCCGGAAGACTATGCGGAACGCGGCGGACTCTGGGAAGCCTTCGAACGCAGCCATGTCTCTTTTTATAATTTCGGGGAAGCGAATGAGACGGCGCACGTTCGAGAAGAATGGATGGACACCGCCACCGGCGCGTCTCACGCGGTGATGGTGCCGATGCAGAAAGCGCTCTGGCCCCGCACCAGCCACAACTATGCAGGCTTCAACACCAACGTCCCCGACCAGTTCCGGATGGAACAGTTCGAATCGGAGTTCAAAAAAATGTGGCTCGATGGGAAGCATAAGATGCCACACCTCATCACGATGCAGGTACCCAACGATCATACTGCCCATCCCCGGCCCGGCGATGGCTATCCGTTCATCCACTCCTACGTCGCCGACAACGACCTCGCTATCGGCCGCATCCTCCACTTCCTCTCCCGGACACCGTACTGGAAAAAGATGTTGGTGATCATCACCGAGGACGACCCCCAGGGCGGCGTAGACCATATCGACGCACATCGCAGCATCCTGCTGATGGCAGGCCCCTACGTAAAACACGGCTATACCTCGCACGTGCACGCTAATTTCGGGTCCATCCTGAAAACGATCTATACCATCCTCGATGTCCCCTACGTCAACCAATATGACGCAACGGCCAGCCTCTTACAGGACTTCTTTACCGATAAGCCCGACTTCCGCCCCTACGACCTGGTCTTCCCCTCCACAGAGGTCTTCGACCCGCAAATGGCCATGAAACGGTACAATAAAACGATCGATTGGCGGAAAATAGAGAAGGGACCCGACATGGACGACGAGAAGGAACAACGCGAAGAACACTACAAACAAAAGGGAAAGCTCAATTAAAAACACAACTCGGAGATCTCTACAGGCTCATTGTAATTACTGTATCGGACCCAGGTGGGCTTGACGACAAAATGCACCAACCCCTCCCAGCTGGCGGCCCGCTCGCGCCCGTCGGGATATATCGAATAATACACTTCCCGGTAGCGATCGTCCTCCGGCCCCCCCAGCTCCCGGGCAACACCCTCATACTGGATCGTCGTCTCCTGCTTCCAGCCGATCACCAGCGCCACCCTCGGCCGATCCACGAGATTACGATACTTACGGGCCGACCGCACCGTATCAAAGACGATCTCACAATCCGGCGTAACGTCGATCCCCACCACCGCAGCCTCAGGCTGCCCCGTCACCGCATCGGTCACCGTCGCCAACACCCCGAGCCGATGCGTCCGCATCCGCTCATATAGCAATTCTTTTGTCATCGAGACGGTCACAGGCCGGCTGGCGGAAGGCCCATCATTAGCCGATTTGCGCAAGGGCGTATCTCCCCTCTAAGCCCGAAGCGCAAATCATTCAGTCCGCAACACCTCGGCAGGATTAGCCCTTACGGCGCGTCCAACCTGCCAGCCGATCGTCAGCAGACTCACCACCAACGCCAATAACCCCGTCGCCACAAAAACCCACCACGGCACCGGCGCCTTATACGCAAACTGATCCCGCCAATATTGCATCACCCACCGCCCCAACGGCGCCGCGATCAAAAAGGCGAGACCAACCAATAGCAACAGCTCCCTCGATAGGAGTGAAAATAAAGATCCCATCCCCGCACCCAACACCTTTCGGATACCCACCTCTTTTAGCCGCTGCTCCGCAGCGAACATCGACAAACCAAGCAATCCAAGACAGGAGATCGACACAGCCAGGAATGCAAAAACAACCCCAAGCTTCCCCGTCGTCTGCTCGCTCTTATACAGTTTCGCATATTCCTCATCCGGGAACTGATACGTAAAAGGGAATTTCGGATTCAACTGCTTGCACAGCTTCTCAAGCCCCGCAAGCACTTCGGCCGTCTTTCCCGGCCGGGTCCGGATCACCGCCACCCCATACGCCTCGGCAACATCCCGCCGAAGAATGATCGGCCGGATCGCCTCATGCAGCGACTGAAAATGAAAATCCTTCATCACCCCGACGATCGGTCCCTTCTTTCCCCAAAACGAAAGCACCTTCCCGATCGGATCGGTAAAACCGATCTTCGCCACAGCCGCCTCATTCAAAATAAAAGCATTGCTGTCCGAAGGAAAATCAGCCGAGAAATCCCTCCCCATCGCCATTTGCAGCCGCATCGTCTTGACAAGATCCAACCCGGCATTCTCCACGGCGATGGGAACAGATACTCCTTTCGCCTTTCCTTCCCAGTCCAGGTCCCGCGAATCGTTCCCGAGATTGGTAAAGGGCTCGGACAGCTCACTGACCGCCCCAACCCCAGGCATATTCAACGCCGAAGTTTTGAAAACCGCATATTTGGCGGGAAGATCGCCCTCCAGCTGAACATACAGCAGGTTTTCCCGGTCATACCCAAGGTTCTTATGAAGTACATAGTTCACCTGCTGCGAGATAAGGATGGTTCCAAGGATCAGCATGATCGAAAGCGTGAACTGGAAGACGACAAGCCCCTTCCGAAGCCAGCCCGTTCCAACTCCCGCTGGTAATATCCCCTTCAGTACGCGGATAGGCTGGAAACCGGATAGGAACAAAGCCGGATAACTGCCGCTGACCACCCCGGTCACAAGTACCAGCCCGCCCGCGGCAAGCCAGAAATAATAGTGCCCGACAGGCAAGTGGATCTCCTTACCCGTAAGTCCATTGAACGGAGGCAGCGCAATAAACACCACCGCCAGCGCAAGCACCCCCGCCAGAAAAGCCATCAGGACCGACTCCCCGATAAACTGGAATACCAGCGACCGGCGTTCGGCGCCAAGCACCTTGCGCACCCCGATCTCCTTGGCCCGCCGGGCAGACCGGGCCGTCGACAAATTCATAAAATTGATACAGGCGATCAGCAGGATAAAGGCGGCCACCAGGCCGAACAGCCGCACATATTCGATCCTGCCGCCCGCAGGCATCCCATTTTCAAAACGCGAATACAGATACCGGTCACGCTGCAGCTGTAAGCCCAGCTCCCGCTTAAGATCAGGACTGGAGGGGATATAAGCCTCCAGGAAATGAGTGAGCTCACGATTCACCCTGGCCACATCCGCACCCTTCCGCAACAACACCAGCGTGACCGGGGTCGTATTCCCCCAACCCAGCAGCCAGTCGTTCTCCGCCAAAAAACCATCCCAATTCATCAGGCACTCGAAACGATCGGTGACATTGGCCGGCAGATCGGCAAAGACTGCCGTTACCCGCAGGTCCTTCCGGTTATCCACGCGCACCGTCTTCCCCATCGCGGCAGCCGGACTCCCAAAGAATTCCACCGCCATCTTTCGCGAGATCGCCAGGTTCAATGGCCCGGAAAGCGCCCCCATGACACTGCCTTCCAGCAAAGGATAGCCGAACATCCGGAAATAGTCCGCCCCCGCATAATTGGCAGGCATCTTCAGGACCTTGTCCCCGGCCGAAAAGGTCTGCGGCATGGTCCAGAAATAACTGCTGGTAGCCTCCACATCGGGGATCTTGCGGGCGATCTCCCTCGCCAGCAAACCCTGCGTTGAATACCCTGCATCGGTCTTTCCATTGGCCGTCACCCGGAGCACTGCCGCATACAACCGGTCCGCATTTGCCGGAGGCACATCCCGGTTCCACTCGTCCAGTACCCAAAGCAGTATCAGCAGGCTGCAAGCCATGCCAAGCGAAAGACCCACAATATTGATCGCGGAAAATTTGCTGTTCATCCGGAGATTCCGGAGAGCCGTTTTGAGGTAGTTTTGGAACATATCGTATTAAATTTTCATCACGGCAGCCCTCGTTCCCGTCCACTCGGGAAAAAGGGTATTATCGTCGGAGATCCTCAAATGCCCATCCGCCACCGCACTGAACACCCCCCGAAAATCCGTCGTCACAGGCAGATCCCTTCCATCCTCCAGGTTCTCCACCGCCAGCTCGGCCACATTTCCATGCACCTTCCCCCCTAGGACGTTATTCCCAAGGATAAAGTTACAACTTCCCCGCCCATGGTCCGTGCCTCCCGTCCCATTCTGATGCACCGTCCGCCCAAACTCGGTCATAGTCATCACCGTTACATCGTCCTGGTAAGCGTCCAGATCAGTCCAAAAGGCAGCAATACTATTGCTCAGGTCCCCGACATTCCGCGCAAAAATGCCGTTATCCGTGCCCTGGTTGAAATGGGTGTCCCAGCCGTTCGACTCAGTGAAGGCTACCTCCAGCCCGACATCCATCTTGATCAGCTGCGCGATCTGCCGCAGGGAATTACCCAGTGGGCTCCCCGGGTAGACTGCCCCGCCCGCGGGCCGGTAGCCCCTGAGGTCCGCCTGCTGCAACACCTTCATCGCCTCGAAGCTCTCCTTACCCGTATCACGCAGCAGTCCCGCCGAGGTCTGGTCATACAGCTCTTCGAAACTCTTCGCCGTTGTATTGACCACCGCCGGATTGCCCCGCATTTGGATCGCAAAATCCTGTAGATTGCTGATCGCAACCGACGGATGATCCCCATAGAACGATCGCGGCAAAGCCGAAGTAAGACTCACCGCCGTAAAAGGCGTAACGGCATCATGCCCAAGCAGCCCGACGGCCCTGTTCAGCCAACCGCTGGCCGTCCCCTTATTGAAAGGAGTACCCGACTCCATATAGTCCTGCGCATCGAAATGACTGCGGGTAGTATTGGGACTCCCGATCCCATGCACCACCGCCAGTCTACCCTCCCGGAACAACGGCTCGAAGGCCTTCATGTTGGGATGCAAACCCCACCGGCCGTCGAGGTCGATCAGCACATTCCCTTTCCCGTTCGCGACAGCCGGCACCAGTAGGTTCGGCCGCGCAACCTGCAGATACTCGTCCGTAAATGGCGTGACGGCCATCAGCCCATCCATCGCCCCCCGCTGGAAGATACATACCAGCACCCGCTTCCGCTTATACGGCAGACTCAGCTTCTCGCTCGCCGCAGCCTCCGCCATAAAGGCCGGGATACCCCCCATCAGGCCCACGCCAAACAACGCAAGCCCGCTCCCTTTCAAAAAACCTCTTCTCGAAACCATCGCTTACCTCCTTTGAAATTCAGGTGACCCAATAATGATTCCAACCGCCTGCGCCAACATCCCACGATCCTGCACCATGGCAAAACCATCTCCAGCCGCCGCATTAACCTTTTGCACAAGCCCTGGATCGGTCAATAACGGCGTCAACCGCTTCTCCGTCGCCGCAAGGTCTCTTTCCGGTAATAGTATCTTCCCATAAATAGTCAAAGCCGCCATCGCACTCTCCGGCTCATGCCCATTATTCAACGCCAAAAGATCGATCTGCACCCCCGCGACCCTTCCCGCCGCCAACGCCAATCCAAAATTCATGCGGTTCAACAACGAACCCGTATTGATCCAATAGGTTCCCCGATCCGGAAATCCCGTCGGCGCCTGGTAGTAATATTTCTTCTCCCCCATCCTCGCCACCCAGTTGAACAACGGCAACGGCTGCCGGATATCCCCATTCAATGCCCGCACCGCGCCGATAGCCAACTCAAAGGGCGACTTGGTCTTCTCCCTCAACGCCACAGGACTCCAGAACTCCGGCGACTGCACCATCGTCAGCAGCACCTGCCGGATATCCCCGTTCTTTTCCAGAAAGGTCTTGGCCATCTTCTCCACCAGCGACGCGGGCGGGTCATCGCTGACAAACCGGACTGCGATCTTCCGGCACACAAATCGCGCAGTCGCCGGCTGATGCGCCAGCAGACTCAACAGGGTCACCCCTTCTTCATACCCGCCACCCGCCGGAAAAACATGCCCCAACACCGTCTTCTCTCCCTTATCATGCCGGTTGCTGTTGAAAAAGAAATCCCCATCATGCACAAAACCCCGTTGCGCGATCTGCGCATCCGTGAATTTCGCCAGCCGTGCCATCCCACCTCGCGCAAATTGCCCCATCGGGTAGACGCCCCATCCCGTCAACACTCTCGCCGCCTCCGTCACATCCTGCTGAGTATAGCCGCCGTCTACGCCAAGCGTATGCAGCTCCATCACCTCCCGCGCATAGTTCTCGTTCAACCCCTTCGGCGGCCCACTGCTTTGAAAATTATCAAGGTAGTACAACATCGCGGGCGATTTCGCCGTCTTCAACAACAACTCCGTAAATCGCCCTAACGCATTCGGCCGTATCACATCCCGCTCATACGCCGGGATGAATGGCGAACAGTCATTCTTCGTAAGGGAAACATTGAAATGATTGAACCAGAAATCGGTCATCACCTCCCGCAGCTGGTTCTCGGAATAAGCCGCCCGCAACACCTTCTGACAGAATAGCTGCCGGAACAGGTCCTGCTCCTGCTTCAACCCCCTCTGCGCCATATAAGCCTGTAACATCTCCCGGTATTCCTTGCGGTCCGTTTTGACCGAATCCTTGTTGATCACCCCGTCCTGGATCGCCATCCGCACCACCTGCCCGTTTCGCGGATAAGTATTGGCAACCTGCTCGTTGCTCAGCTCCAACGCATCATAATGGCTGAGCCTTTCCTCCAGTGAGTCATCCGGCAACAGCCCCACGAGCTGCTTCGCAAACCAGTTCTCCAACCCCATCCGCACCACGGTGTCCACCTGCCCCGGCCTCGCGCCAAACGTAAACCGGCTGATCAGATGCGCCGCCGCCTGCCGCTCCGTTAACCCCGCCTTTGCATATGGAAACCGCGCCGCCGGCGCGACACCCGACCCGACGAATGCCCATCCCCCCGTCACAACAAGAGCAACAGCGATCACTTTTATCACAAATTTCATGTACAAGGAATTTCCGGTTGGAAGCCGCCATCAGCAAAAGGTTTAAAAGGATATTAAACCTTTTCACTGGATTGAAGTCCAACACCAAACCCAACAATACACATGAAGCGATCGCTCAGCCTTCTCATTTTCACGCTAAGCCTCGGCTTGACCCTCCACGCCCAGTCCACCGATACGTCAGCCGTAAAAAAACCGAACCCCAACAAACAAGCCGTCCGCCAGCTGAAAATGTTGCAGCAACAGCTGAACCTCACCGAAGACCAGGTGACTCAAATGCAGGTGATCCTCATCCAACGCGATGTCGCCCTCGACAGCCTCCGCAATGACCCCTCCGGCGACCGCCGCTCCAACAGCCACGCCCGCCGCAGCATCAACCACGACGCCGATCAAAAGATAAATGCCCTCCTCACCGCCGATCAAAAGCCCCTTTACCAGCAATGGAAGAAAGCCCAACGCGAACACCGGCGCGAAGCCCGAACCCCGTCATGATCACCTCATTTAATTGCGTCTGTTGCGTCGCCCCGCCCGATCGATAAAGTTCATCGATCCCAATCCCCGTCTCCCACACATTCCCGCTCATCGCAGCAAAGACCTCCAACCCCGTACAAACCCGGTAACCAGCACGACACTCGCCCTCGATGCCAAATCCATCCGCCCGGTGCCGGAAACTGACGGGATGATCAAAATCCGCGATCAGATTCCAATCGGCCTTCGCCCGGTAGCTCACCTGGTGATACGTAACCATCCCCGACACCCGCCACCGGCCGGAGCTCCACAAAGCCAATGCCCGAAAAAATGGTCCATACCAGGATGTCTGATAATAACTATTCAGAAAATCGTACAATCCACCAGGGTCGGTAATAGTGAGATGCTGGCCACTAACCCCGTAGCCCACCGCGGGAACAAGCTCGAATCGCGAACCCGGCCACAACCGGTAACCCGCCCCAGCCCCAATCGAATACCCATACCCACCGCCACCCGAAAAGTCCCCCGAATATTGGACACCATTCCTGTTGTCCTGCGAATAATCCCGGTCCGAAACCCGCCCCGTCGATGTAAACAACCGCAACCCTTCTCCAAACAACACCCATCGTCGCCCCACCCCATACCGCAAAACAGCATCGGCAGAAACCCCGCCAACCCGCCGCCACCTGAGCTCAGAATACACATTCGGCCATCGCCCGGCGCTGTTGCCGGCAATGGACCAGCGCAGGTTCATCGACTGAAAACCACCCGCGACGGCAGCCTCCGGTCCCTGACCACTGGCCCACTGACCGATCAGCAACAACGCGGATATTAATGCACTACCCGAAAATCTTCCCATAGGCTTGCCGTAGTTCGGTTACAGGTCATCCCCTGCGCTCCATTTTCCGAAGAAACAAAATCTCCATTATTACCTTTCAGCGAGAAAGATCCGTCCGCATTATCGATCCAGGTAAACGTTTCCCAGGCCTGGAACGTCGCCCGGTTACAGGTCATCGCCTGCACCCCGTTCTCCGAGGACATATAGTCGCCGTTATTCCCCCGCAACGCGATCTTCCCGTTCCCGGCGTCCACAACCGTCCATTGCTCCCAGCCCTGGGCCACCGTCCGGTCACAGGTAATGGCGCTTGCCCCATTATTGCTGCTCACAAAGTCGTTATTGTTCCCCATGATCGAAATGGTCTGCCCAATGGGCGGTCCCGAATTGGGGGTCATGCTGTATACCCGGACATAATCGACCAGCATCTGCGTCGGCAGACTGCCGTTGTCGATATTATTCCCGGGAAGATCCCCGCCCATCGCCAGGTTCAGGATGATGTAGAACGGATGATGGAAAGCCCCCGTATTATTGATATTGTTGGCGATATTACCGGTCACATAAAGACTGTTATCCACATACCAGCGAATGCTGTTGGCATCCCACTCCACGGCATATACATGATAGACGCCGGGCGTGGTGGTGGTGCTGCTGCCATATTGGACATGCCCGCTCCCGCCATTCCAGTGCATCGTCCCAAGGATCGTATTGGTGGTATTGACATGCTCCATGATGTCGATCTCCCCGCAATCCGGCCAGGGCGTCCCCTGGTTGATACTGGTCCCCAGCATCCAGAAAGCCGGCCAGGTGCCGTTCACCATCGGAAGTTGGA
The DNA here is from genome assembly GCF_035546395.1 of Puia sp. Taxonomy (GTDB): domain Bacteria; phylum Bacteroidota; class Bacteroidia; order Chitinophagales; family Chitinophagaceae; genus Puia. Next base: position 493,119 of record NZ_DASZXR010000006.1, read on the forward strand.
TCCTGGCCTCCACGCGGCCGTACGTAATACTGAACTTTCCATAGGTCTCCAGTTTGGCCGAGGTATAAGGCTGCCCGCCGACCGACTGCTGCCGGGCTGTGATCGCCAGGCTCCCATTGCTTACCGTCGCATTGGACGCCTGGTAATACTCCAGCTCATGATTGACACCCGGGTTACCGACATCGACGTTCCAGTTGGCCGTATTCACACTGGTACCGTTGAATTCCTCATCCCACACAAGGGAATACGTGGTCGCCCGCTGGGTCGTGGCTACCCCCGCGTCGCCGGAAGATGAGCGCAAATTTTTCTTACAGGCGATCATACCTGTGATCAAAAGTAAGCAGAATCCTACCCGGGAAATCCCCGGGATTTTAGTTTTGAATGTCATAAAGCAAACGTTTTCTCAATTTAGCCAGCATCCCCGCACCCCTCCCGCAGCCACGCTCAATATTTTCCCCATTTTGCCGTTATCCATCGAACCTATCTGTAAACTCGATGTTCCGCGCCAAAATCCACTTATCCGCCTGCGCCATCACCCTGCTGCTGGCCATCGGTGCCCATTCCCAATCCCTGTACTCCTATCAGGATCTCTCCCACTTCTACTACGGCAAGCAACGCGACTCCCTCAAAAAGGCCTGGGTATGCCCCTCCTCGTTCAAGGACAAAGCCGCCCAGAAAAAATACAAGGAGATCTGGGACGCCAGGACCGACGGCATCACCGGCGCCATCAACAACGACGATTATGTCCATGACAACGAAGTGTATGACTACGTCGATGCCATCGTCCGCCAGATCGCCGAAGCCAACCGCCAGCTCGTTCCCGAAAAACCCTTCCTCCTCATCGATCGCAGCTATTCGGTCAACGCCTACGCCGTCGGCGGCAACCTCCTGGCCGTCAACCTCGGCCTGATCACCTTCTCGACCACCCGCGAAGAACTGGCCCTCGCCATCGCCCATGAGATGTCCCATAACATCCTCCATCATGTGGAGAACGCCATGTACCAAAAGGCGGAATGGCTCAGCTCCGACGATTACAGGCAGTCGCTCAACGCCGTCCTGGATTCGAAATACGAACGCCTCTCCCGCCTGAAGAAGGTCCTTGAAGGATACACTTTCAGCCGCAGCCGCCACCAGCGTTATCACGAAAGCGAGGCCGATTCCCTGGCGATCATCCTGCTCAGGAAAAGCAACATCGCTTTCCAGGCCAACTATTTCCTCCACCTCGACAGCGCCGACCTCGAATACCAGCAGCCGCTGAAACATCCCATCGCAGCCTTCTTCACAGCCTATCATCTTCCCTATGAGGAGACCTGGACGCAGCGGCGGGGCCACGGTCTCTCGACAAAAGCCTATTCCTTCTCGGACACGGGCAAGCTCGCCGACTCCCTGAAGACACACCCCGACTGCGTCGATCGCTACGCAAAAACAAAAAGCCTTACCACCCCCAACGCGCATTACACCGCCATCCCAGCCGCCATCCAGGATAAGGCCAACAAAATGCTCCTGTGGAATATGTACTCCAACGTCGACCTCACGCCCTGCCTCTATCGCATCCTGCTGATAAAGGATAAAGGCAACACCGACCTCTGGTACGACTTCATGCTCAGCAACATCTTCGCCGGCCTCTACTACTCCGATCGTATGCTCAATCGCTTCAACGCCATCGGCGTCGTCCCAAAAGAGGTCATCTCGAAACAATATTACGCCCTCCAGACCCTGCTCGAACAGATCCCCCGCGACAACCTGAAACAAGCCTGCCAGACGCTACAGGACGGTGGATTCTGGAAGAATATGCCTTCCGTTGAGAAAGATCTTAAATCCTTTGTGTTCACTCTCGCCCTCGACCCCGACGACTCGGACAAGAACAAGTCCCGCGCCGCCCATCTCTTCACCAGCGGCAACGCCAACAGCATGTACAACGAACTCGCTCAAAACTTCGAAAAGAAATAACTATGAATCCCTTACTCCGGATCCTGGCCCTGGCCCTGCTGACCACCACGGCCGCACAGGCCCAGACAAAAGTGTTTAAAGCCGTCACGGACGACATGTCCCAGGACTTCGAACCCATTATACAGGACGGCAACCTCGTCGGCTACCTCGTCTTCACCCAGCTGGAACGGGCCAGCGCCGACTCCTTCAACTACCGCATCGAGATCATGGACGAGAATCTCAACGACATCGGCTCGGTCAAATTCCGCGAAGAGAAGCTTAACCTCAAAGCCGTCTCCTTCGACCAGGACGTTCTTTTCCTGGCCTATGTAAAGACGAATTTCGTCGGCAGGGAATTCAAGAATGAAAAGGAATTCCGCAACTTCCGGTATGATTGCAAGGCTGCCCTCTTCAGCCAGTTCCTCGGTCTCAACGGCAAGATCCTCAGCTCCATCAGCACGCCGATGAATATCGAGCCGGATTTCGCCTATGCCGCAAACAGCAACCGCAGGGTGATCGGCAACGGCCGGCTGAAACACAATATCCAACTGCGCAACATCAGCGGCAAAGGATTCGCCTGCTTCTATGGCGACGACAGCAAGAACGACCTGCTGGTCTTTGGCGCCTCAGGAAAGCTCCTTTGGCAAAAACAGGTAAAGGAGAATGCCGATGACTTCACCCTGCTTACCTCCGGGACCGAGATCTCCCTCCTCGTAAAAATGAAAGAGGAAATGAAAGAGGGCGGATTCCAGGTCCTTAGCTACAACTCCGTCGACTCTACCGCCTATCCCAAATTTTTGCTCAAAGACAAAAAAGGGAACGCCCTCAAGGTCCTGGCCTTCGATAATGACCCCGTCAGCGGCAAACCCTACCTGGCCGGCCTCGTGATCGATCCCCAGCGGGGCAACCACTATGGCACCGGCCGCGCCGTCAGGCACGGTCCCTACACGGGGGTCTTCTCGATCAGTCTCAACGGTCATACAAGAAAAGATATCCAGGCCTCCTTCTCCTACTGGAACGACGGCTCTCAATCCTTCATCGACAAAACGGGCTACCTCCCGCAAGCCCATGAATACGCGTACATCGAGCGGGCCTTTAAGGACTACCAGGGCAATACGATCTTCGCCGCCTGCGGTCTGAAAAGCCAGGTCCGCTGGGGCTCGATTGCAGGCGCCGTACTCACCGTGTGGACGATCTATGGCGCTCCCGCCTTCCTGTATGGAGGAACGAATAAGTTCGCTACACGCGATGTCCTCCTCTTCAGACAGGATGCCTCCGGAAAGCTCGACCTTGCAACGACCGTCCCCGCTCCCCGCAGCAGCTACGGATTCGCCACCTCCCCCGTTTCCACCTACAACCCGAACACCTACTATACGGTAAAGAACTCCGACACCCGCACCCAATACCTCATCATCGATAAGGCAAAGGATATCGACATCTATAATATCAATGAGAAAAAAGTGGCGCGCACGATCCCCCATAAAGAAGGAAACAATAGGGTCGCGGTCTTCCCGGCAAAAGAGGGTTATGTGATGGTCTACGAATTCAATAAAAAAGAAAAAACCACTCGCCTCTCGATCGAAGCATTATAAAATAGTACTATCTTCAGAGTATGAGAACCATTTCGGCCCTCATCCTCTTACTTACGACACATTTTGCATACCCCCAGCCGGCCCTCGAAAGCCGGCTGGATTCGTTTTTCCACCAGCAGTCCCCCGCACAACCCGGCTTCGTCCTGTCCATCGAAAAACACGGCCAACCCCTCTACTACAACACCACGGGGCATGGCCTCGATTCCACCACCAACTTCCGCATGGCCTCAGTGACCAAACAATTCACCGCCATGGCCATCCTCCTGCTGGAAAAACAAGGTGCCCTCAGCGTCGACGATCCCATCGGCCGCTGGCTCCCCGAACTTCCCCTCCACGTCGGCAAGACCATCCTCATCCGCCACCTGCTCACCCATTCCTCCGGCCTGCTCGACTATGAAAACCTCATCCCCGTAACCCAAACAACCCAGGTCCTCGACGCCGATGTCCTCCGCCTCCTCTCCACCCACGACTCCACCCTCTTCCCGCCAGGCAGCCGCTTCCGCTATAGCAACTCCGGCTACTGCCTCCTCGCTCTCATCATCCAACGCGTAGCCCACACCTCATTTTCCAACTTCGTCGCAACAAATATCTTCCTCCCCCTGCACATGGACAGCAGCGCCGTCTATATCCCCGGCGCCCACATCCCCCGCCGCGCCATGGGATATCCCAATGACCAAAGCGTCACCAGCGCCACAAAAGGCGACGGCGGCGTCTACACGTCTCTGAATGACTATGCAAAATGGACCCGGGCGCTACAGCAAAACAAACTCATCAACCTCCCAACCACCCTCAAACGCCTCCGCTTCCCCATCAATCCGACTAGCTACTATGCCGCCGGCTGGTTCGAATACGCCAACCCTCCCCTCATCCTCTTCCACTCCGGCAGCACCTGCGGCTTTTCCAACTTCGTCATCCAACTCCCCGCCGATGAGCTCAGCATCGTCTTCTTCTCAAACCTCGCCGACAACCAAAAACCCTTCGAAACCATCAACCGCATCCTCAAAGAGACCAACTTCGCCGACCTCGAACCCATCTTCCACCTGCACGATCTTACCCGCTAACAACACGCCTATCCGGGAATACACACGCCTATTAAATCTCGCCCCCATTTCACACACATCTCCTTAACTTCCCTCGCCAAATCCCTAACCTGTCTCTTATGACCCTATTCCGGTTATCCCTGGGCTGCCTGATCCTGTTTGCCCTTAGCTGTCAAAAAAAGAATATCCCCGGTCCCGCCGGCCCCCAGGGCCCCGCCGGCGCCAACGGAGCCGATAATCTTCAAAAAGGCCCCCTCCAGGGAACCGTGATCCTGTACGATACTCTGGGCAAACCCCTGGCAGATAATAGTGGCGCCACCATAACTCTCGAAAATACCAATCCCCTTGTTCAGGCCACCAGCGCAGCCGACGGCAGCTTCACCATCGTGGCCAACGAAGGCTATTACAATCTCTCCATCCAGAAGCAAGGGTTTGGGACCATGCGTTATCTTCGCATCCTCAACACCGGCACACCAACACCAACAAAGCTCGGCGCCATCTCGGCGTCCCAACTCATGCCCTCTGGCTACGACATCAAGTCCCTGAAGATTGATAGCAGCATCCAATTCGGCCAGCCCTACCTCAACTTCACGGCATTCCTCGCAAATCCCCGCCACCTGGGCAGCGATCTGCTGATCATCTATATGAATGATTCCACTGGCGTCGCCAGCGGCCACAACAAATTCGCATGGATAGATACATGGACCCAAATCAACGATTCTATCCTTACATACGCATCGTACCCATGGGAATTGGCCCAACTCTCCGGAAAGTTCACAAACACCTCCAATCTCTATTTTAGTGTCGCAATAATAAATCCGGCATTCAACATTTACGTCGATGAACAGGGTAATTCAGTCGCCTCAAGCGCCGCCAAAGCATCGCCCGAAGTGATCGTAAACAACGCCCAACACAAATTCTAGTATGCACCGCAATCCTTTCCCCAAACTCCTTTTCCTTACTTTGCTCCTGGCTGTAGCCGCAGGTTGTACGAAACAAGCCGAGGGTATTCCCGGAGCCACAGGAGCCGCAGGCCAGGCAGGCGCCAATGGCATAGGTGTCAAATCCAGCGCCATCACCGGGTATATCGCCCTGCTTGACCCATACGGAAATCCCTACCCATACTCTCCGAACGTCGCTATATCCGTTCAAAAAGGCGATTCCTTCCTGAGAACAACCACGGACAGCACCGGCAAATTCTCCCTCCCGGCACTCCCTCCCGGCAACTATAGTATTCACGTGACAAAAACCGGCTTCGACTCACTGGAGATCTTCGTCCAGCACAGCGGCGGCGACGAGGCCAAGTTCATCGGCTCTACAAACCTCATCCAAACCCTTTCCACAAAGATCACCGGCCAGACCCTGACCGTTCAAGGTAATACCAACCTCATGATCACAACCAGCTTCACCCTTGATCCCGGCGCCAGCAGCGGGTACCACGAACGGGATTTCTTCTACTACTTCTCTCATTCCAAAACCGTGTCCAGCAGGAACTTCGATTATGCATCGGGATCGGGTCAGGGGGTCATCGGCAACCAGCTCATGGAAAGCTATCCTCTCATCAACCTCACGCAAAATGCAACCAAACCCTTTCATACGGGCGACACCGTTTGGCTCAAAAGCATTATCTATCACCCATTTTCCATCGAATCCTATTATTTCGATTATACCAACAACATCGGTGTACGATACCCTTTTCTCGGGGATTCCACATTAAACTGGTTTCAAATGCCATAACCCACGAAAAATGAAAAACAACATATTTTACCCGGTCCTTCTTCTTACCTTCCTGTCCTGTACAAAAGACCAGGGCGTACCCGGTCCCGCCGGACTACAAGGCCCAGCCGGCGCAACCGGCAAAGGGTCGGCCACAGATACAGCCTCCATCTTCGGAAAACTGGATCTGGTCGACGAATTTTCTGTTTTTCAAAACGATGGCTCCCACGTCGTGATTACACTCAGCAGCGGCTCACAACAACAAACACAAACGACCGATGCAACTGGCCATTACATTTTTCCGGGGATAACTACGGGAACCTATGATCTCTCCTTTGCAAAACCCGGTTACGGCACAATGAAAATTTTCGGGCTGTCTCATTTTGGGGGCGGCACGCTCGGCACCCAGGCAGGATATGTACTCCTGGAGCAGATTCCGGTAAAAACAGCACCCGATACCTTTATCCTCGTCTCAAACAGTCCTACCACCGCCGGCTTCGACCTGCGCCTCGACACCTCCTCCCTGACTTATCAGCAATTCAGTGAGAATATGATCGTATTCATCAGTAAGAACAAAACGGTCGGCCCTACAGACTACATGACTACCATGGCGAATCAGTTCATTATAGCCAATCCCGACGGCATCGGCGGCTACACCATAAATTTTAATAAGTCGAATGTTCCAACCCCTACGACTCCAGTCACGCCGGGGGATACCCTCTATGCTGTAGCATACACCTACAACCCCTGGGTACACGACCGGAATAACCCACAAAGCAACGGCTTCGGCGGTTACGGCAGCAGCAGTTACTATATCGATCCTGCCACCGGCAAATATGTCTACCCCAATCTCAGCAAACCCAGCAACATCGTAAAGTTCGTCTACTGATCACCCTGTAGTCATTCAATACAATCACTGTATCAAAACCGTACAACCCCCAACCCGCGCGCATCCTAAACCGTTGATCCTCCACCCACTGGCAACCGGCACCTTCTTTGGTGCAAATCTCTGCACAACAAATTCTTATGAAGGGACTCATCGCCAGAAACAACTTCCAACGGGTAAACCTCATCACCGGCTGGATCGTCGGCCTCATCGCCTGCACCGTATTCATCCTCACCATGGAACCCACCGGCAGCCTTTGGGACTGCGGCGAGTTCATCACCAGTTGCAACCGGCTCGAGATCCCTCACCCCCCCGGCGCACCACTCTTCATCCTCATGGGCCGCTTCTTCATCATCCTCTTCGGCGATAACCCCCACACCGCCGCCCGCGCCGTTAACTGCATGAGCGCGCTCGCCAGCGGCCTTTCCATCCTCTTCCTCTTCTGGACCATCACACACTTCGCCCGCAAACTCGTAATGCAACCCGCAAACACCGCCGCCAACCCAAATGCAACTGCCGCAGAACCCAACAATCACCAAACCATCACCATCCTCAGCGCCGGCGCCGTCGGCGCCCTCGCCTACACCTTTTGCGACTCCTTCTGGTACAGCGCCGTCGAAGGCGAAGTATACGCCTCCTCCGCCTTCTTCACCGCCATCGTCTTCTGGGCCATCCTCAAATGGGAACAACAAGCGGGCAAGCCGGGAGCCGACAAATGGCTCATCTTCATCTTCTATATGATGGGCCTCTCCATCGGCGTCCACCTGCTCAATCTCCTGACCATCCCCGCCATCGTCATGGTCTACTATTTCAAACGCTACCGGCCCACCCTATGGGGCGCCATCGCAGCCTTCCTCATCGGCTGCACCATCACCGGCTTCGTCCAGGTATTCGTCATCCAATATACCATCAAAGGCGCCGGCGCCTTCGACGTCTTCTTCGTCAACTCGCTCAACCTGCCCTTCTTCAGCGGCTTCACCACGTTCTTCGTCCTCCTCGCCGCCGGCATCGTATTCGGTATCCGCTGGGCCGTGAAAAGAAACAAATATTATATAAAAATTGGCCTCTGGGGCGTCGCCTTTATGCTGCTCGGCTATTCCACCTATATCACCACTATGATCCGCAGCAACGCCGACACGCCCGTCGACATGTACAATGTCGACAACCCCATCGCCCTCGCCGGCTATCTCGGCCGCGAAACCTATGGCGACTGGCCCATCCTCTACGGCCCCGATTTCACCGACCCCGCCCCCACCGTAGAGGCCGGTAACCAGTACGAAAAAGGAGATCACCATTACGATATCGCCGGCAAGAAATATGCCCAGGACTGGTCCCACGCTCCAAACGCCCACTTCTTCCCCCGCATGTACAGCAGCGACAACACCCGCAACGAGATCGACACCTACAAACGCTTCTCCGGCATGAGCGACGGCGACAACCCCACCATGGCGGATAATATCAAATACTTCCTTAACTACCAGACGAACTGGATGTATCTCCGGTATTTTATGTGGAACTTCGCCGGTAAACAAAACGACGTCCAGGGCTACGGCAACGCCCGCGACAGCAACTGGGTCAGCGGCATCGGTTTCGTAGACAACCTCCTCTATGGCGACCAAAGCAAGATGCCCGACTCCATCCACAAGAACAACAAATCCTACAACCGGCTCTTCCTGTTGCCCCTCCTGCTGGGATTCCTCGGCCTCTTCATGCAATATCGCCGCAATCGCCGCGACGCCATCGTCACCGGCCTCCTCTTCTTCTTCACCGGCTGGGCCATCGTCCTCTACCTCAACCAGGCAGGCCTTCAACCCCGCGAACGGGACTATGCCTTCGCCGGCAGCTGTTACGTCTTCGCCATGTGGATCGGCCTCGGCGTCATCGGCATCCAGCAGCTGATCAAAAAATTCGCAATCCGTCTCCCCCATACCGCAACAGCCTGGTCTGCCGCAGCCCTCTGCGGGATGGCCGTTCCCGTCCTCATGGCCTCCCAGGAATGGGACGACCACGACCGCAGCAAAAAGACCCTCGCCCGCGACCTCGCCGTCGACTACCTCGAGTCCTGCCCGCCCAACGCCATCCTCTTTTCCTTCGCCGATAACGACACCTACCCCATCTGGTACGCCCAGGAGGTGGAACATGTCCGCCCCGATGTGCGCGTGATCATCAACACGCTCTCCGGCACCGACTGGCTGATCAATTCCCTACGGTATAAGATCAACAACGCAGCGCCCGTCGACCCACTCTTCACCGCCGGCCAGATCGCAGGCTCAAAAAAGGAGATCGTCTATTTCACCGATCGCGATCCCGGATTCAATAAAGACAAATACTACGATCTCTACGATACGTTTAAAACAGTCCTCGCAAACGACGATCCCCGTTATATGGTTCAAGCCGAAAGCGGCATGCAGCTGAACACCCTGCCCACCCGCAAATTCACAGTCCCCGTCGACGCCCGCCTCGCGCTGGCCAATGGCGCCGCCCACCCCGGCGAGACTATCTCTCCCGAGCTCCATCTCGACGTCTCTCCACAAAAGAACTACCTCCTCAAGAACGAATTGACCATGCTGGCGATCATCGCCGCCAACCGCTGGCAACGGCCCATCTGCTTCACCATGCCCGGAGAGATCAACGCCCTCGGCCTCGGCAAATACGTCCGCAACCGCGGTCTCGCCTACGAACTGACCCCCGTGGAGAACAGCCGCGTCGATAACGACGTCGCCTTCAAACACATCATGACGAACTTTCAATACGGACACGCCGGCACGCCCGGCGTCTATTTTGACGGCGACAACCGCCGCGAGCTAAATCTCATCAAGCTCACCCACGCGGAGATCGCCGGAAGCCTCGTCGCCGCCGGCCGGAAAACAGAAGCCCGCCAGGTGCTCGAACACTATGACCACAATGTAGATAGCAAGAATTTCCCCTATGGCATCACCGGCAACTCGGGAAACCTCGACAACTCTTACTCGCTCTACTTCCTCCAGACCTGCTATGCAGCCGATGACCCAACACTCGCCGCAAAGGTCGCAGGTGAACTCAAAAAAGATTTGCAGCAACAAATGCGATACTACCAGTCGAGAGGAGAAAGCATGACCGACGAACGGCTGGCCATCAGCGCCCAACAGGCGCTACAAGGAAAACAAAATAATTTATCGGACAAACAGATCGAATTCGCGCAGGATATCCTGTCCAGCTACCAGCTGCTGTTACAAATAAACGAACTCGAACGTCAAAATGGCCGCGAAAAAGCCTTCCTCAAAAACTAGGCTTTTTCGCGCAAACCGCTAACGTCTGCCCTTCGGGCGAGCCGCTTCCAGCGGCTCATAAAGCATCCTTGACCAAACCGTCGATGTAGGCGTTAAAATGTGCCTCATCGACACCCGTGACTGTCCGTAGCGCAGCGAAATAATTGGCATCCCCGGCCTGTTTCGGCCCACAACACAACAGCGGAAGTGAAGCAGCAAACCCATGCTCCTTCTCCAGCCGCTGCACGATGAGCGCATTGATGATATAGGAGATCTTGATGATCTTCGGCGGCGGGATCACGTTGGTCCCGTCCTTATATAAGGCCAGCCAGTCCGCGTCAGGATGAGAAGCCCGGTAATCCTTCATCAGCTTCAAAATATCTTTCCAATCGTAAGTGACCCAGCTCCCGCCATACAAATAGGCCATCCCCTCATCCACCGGCCGGTTGATCACCTTGGTCGACACCGCCCGATGCAGCTCCCCATGCCACATATCATGCATGCTGATCGTGGAAAACCCATCCTTCCACACATTCCCGCAAACGATCACCTGGTGCAAACCATAGTCATTGGAAACATCCGCATACCCAAACCCGCCAAAGCTGGACATATAATCGATCCCCACCAGCTTCGCCGCCTCCATGAAATTCCCGCAACAATAAAAATCGATCACCGGCTTCGCGATCTTCAGCCGCTGGTCATACGACTCCACCAACCGCTCGAACTCGGCCGCCTTCCGGAAATTGATGGTCGACGGGTAATGAAAAGTGCAGCAACCGATCGTCTTTTGTTTCCAGCTCGCCGTATGCTCCGCCAGCGGCGACGAGACAAGGCACCGGCCCCCCTCCCGCCGCGCCAGCACCGTACAACAGGCCTCCAGGGACGGCGTATCCTTATGAATACTCATATAATTCAACTGGATCTGCCAGTGCACACTGTCTAACGGCGTCACCCCACCCAGCCAGCACTGTCCCTTTAACCTCCGAAGCTGACCCGTCAACACCGCCATCGCCGGCCGGTCTTCCTCGGCCACATACCGGTTAAGACTATCCGGTCCGCTCACCGCTTCCAGCCATCCACGCAAGCCGTCAACAAGCACGGAATCCCCCTCAGGCAATCGCACTCCCGACGCCACACGCAGTCCGCCGGTCTGCGCAAAGACGCTCACGTCAAAGGCAGCCACAAATACCAGCAAGGATAAAACAGCAGGAAAGGTTATTTTTTTCATGGTTCCTAATCTACAATTTTTTATGGAATCCTCCCGGTCCCGCATCCCAAAAAAACAAATGGATAAAAATCACCTCCAATTCGCCTGGCGGACCCTCACCCGCCACCCGGCCACCACCGCCATCAATATCCTCGGCCTCGCCCTGGGCCTCTGCGCCTGCATCGCGATATACACGATAACCCACTACGAGTTCAGCTTCGACGACTTCCACCCGGATCGACAGCGCATTTACCGCGTCGGTGGCAAGGTCTCCCAAAACTTTGGTACGCAAAAGTTCGCTTCGGAATTCTTCGTCGAACACATTCCCCCACCCGCCCCCGGCCACATCCGTGCCGATATCCCCGGTATCGAGACTGTCGCTCCTGCCTATCGCTACAATGACACGGCCATCCTCACCACCAACGACTATTTCGACATCCTTCAATATGACTGGCTCGCCGGAAACAAAAAGACGGCCCTCACCACCCCGGGCTCCATCGTCCTCACCGAATCCCAGGCACTCAAACTGTTTGGCCGCCAAACTCCTGACGCCGTAATAGGCAAACCACTGACCCTCGACGACTCCCTTCATCTCCAGGTCACCGGTATCCTAAAAGACTGGACAGGCAACACCGATTTTCCGCAAACCGAATTCATCTCGTTCTCAACCATCGCCCATACCTTCCTGCACAACCGGTTCCATCCCGATAATTGGGCGCCCGGCCCAAACAACCCCTGGCCCGTTACCCTGGTAAAAATAAAACCCCACAGCGATCCGGTAAAAATCCAAAAACAGATTGCCGGCATCAGGGGCCGCTATGACAAAGCCGCCACGGGCGGTCTGAGCAACATCATCCGGCTCGACCTCATCCTCCAACCACTGGCCGATATCCATTTCAACGAAGCCTATTCCCACGACGGATTGCGAAAAGCGCACCGCCCCGCCCTCTATGGTCTGATAGGGATCGCCGCATTCATCCTGCTGCTGGCCATCGTGAATTTTATCAACCTCTCCACCGCCCATTCCCTCCGTCGCACAAAAGAGATCGGCGTTCGCAAGGTCCTCGGCGGCAGCAAAAACCAATTGACCCTCCGCTTCCTCACGGAAACGGCCCTCATCACCACCCTCGCCGCCCTCCTGGGCATGGCCTTGGTTCAACCCGTCTTGCACCTCTTCCGGTCCTACCTCTTCGAAGGCATCCGGTTTCACCCCCTATCGACCCAAACCCTGCTCTTCACCATTACCGTCATCACTACCACCACCCTGCTGGCCGGCTTCTATCCAGCCCGGGTCCTCGCCTCATACAACCCGGCCACGACCCTTAAGAACAACCCAAAAGACCGGCATGGCTCCATCCGGAAAGGCCTCATCGTCTTCCAGTTCGTCATCTCCGGCATCTTTATCATCGGTTCCATCACCGCAAGCCGCCAGATCCACTACATGCTCGACGCCGACATGGGCTTCGCTACCGACGCAGTCGTCACCGTCAACGCCTTCAGCGCAACCCCAGGCGAGCTACACCAGTTTGCTCAAAAAGCCGCACAGCTCCCGGACGTAACCGGGTGGACCCTTCAAAGCTACGCCCCCGCCGGATCCGCCACCGTCGAACGGCCGGTCCGCCTCGACGGCCAGGAAAGGACAAATATGTTCGTCCGCCTGCAGGGCGCCGATGAAAACTTCCTCCCTTTCTATCACCTGAAACTCCTCGCCGGTCACAACCTCTCCCCCAGCGACAGCCTCAACGGATTCCTCATCAACGCCACCTATTGCCGGGGACTTGGCTTCAAAAACCCAGCCGACGCCATCGGCCACTCCCTCAACATCGTCGATCAACCCAGCTGGCCCATTGTCGGCGTGATCGCCGATTACCACGAGAATTCCCTCCACGACGCCATCGTTCCCCTCCTCATCGGCCATTGGTCCACCTTCGAGAACACCATCGCCCTCCACCTCGCGAACATCCTCCAAACCCTGCCCCGCCTGGGATCCACCTGGGAAAGCATCGTCAAAAACCAACCCTTCAGCTATACCTTCCTCGATGAGTCCATCGCAAAACTCTATCAACAGGACCAACGACTGGGCTGGCTCGTACAAGCCGCCACAGCCATCGCCATCTTTATATCTTGTATCGGATTGATCGGCCTCGCAGCCTTCACCGCCGAACAAAGAAAAAAAGAGATCGCCATCCGAAAAGTGCTCGGCGCCGGGATATCCAATATAATACTGCTGCTGACAAAAGAATTCGTTCTCCTGCTGACCATCGCCTTCGGCATCGCCATACCCATCGCCGCCTATGGCCTCCACCGCTGGCTCGAGAACTACGCCTATCGAACGACCCTCTCGGTATCGATTTTCGCGCTTGCTGCCATCACCCTCCTGGGCATCACCGGCCTGACCGTCGCCGCCCGCGTCATAAAGGCCGCCCGCCAAAACCCCGTTGAAAACCTTAGATCACCTGATTAGTATGACCGTGCCCTTTCGATCCTCAGTCTTATGTGTAACAGGGTTCACAAACACCAGCTCCCATACATAAGTGCCCGGAGGCTGATCCGTCCCACCGAACCTTCCATCCCACCCCTTCCCCACATCCGTCGTATAAAACACCCGTTCCCCGTGCCGGTTAAAAACCGCCAGCGACCGGATCGTCACCGGCGCCGCCGCCGGCACCCGAAACACATCATTCCTCCCATCCCCATTCGGCGTAAAAGCCTCCGGCATCTGCAACGGATAATACACCTCCACCCGCTCCGAGGCCTCAGCATGACATCCATCATCCGTCACCACATACAACCGGTAGGTCGTCGTAACCGACGGGCTCGCCACCGGTTCAGCCGCCGACGGAGCATCGATCCCCGTCACAGGGGTCCAGAAAAAATCCCGGATATTCCCCGTGACCGTCGGCCGCAACCGCACCGTAGACCCGGACACTATGACCACCACCGAATCCAATTCGACCGCCGGCAAAGGATACACCGTCATCCTGATCGCTGCATCGGCACTCGTCGGCTGACTGCAGACAAGACTCCCGGTCATGATACAGTTCACCATGTCCCCATCGTTCAAACCACTCGTACTATAAGCATCGCCACTGCCCACATTCAACCAATTCACCTGCCACTGAATGGCAGGGGCGGACCCGCTATTCACCGGCTTGGCGACAAACCGCACAAGACTGTCCTTACAGATCGCCGTCGCCGAAGCATCGATCCCGACGCTTTGCACCGGCACAGGCACCGGTGGCAACGTTAACGTATTCGAAACCACAACCGGACCCAGCACACAAACCGCGTCACTGGTCATCGTACAATTGACGACCAGCCCCCCGGGCGGCGAAACAACGGTTAACCCCGCCGAATCCTGCCCCGCCGGCGCACCGTTCACCCTCCACTGATACGCCGGCATCTTCCCTCCATCGACCGGCGTAGCCGTAAAATGGGTCGGCACCCCGATGCAGGCTTCCAAACTGGGGCCGGCTATCGAAACCGCCGGCGCCGGCTTCATTACCACATTCACTACAATCGGCTTGGAGGCGATCTCGCAGCTGCTGATGCCGAGATTACCTCGCTGAGCGACCAACAACCGGTATTCATATTGACCCGCCGCCGTCGGACCCCGGGTTAGGCTGGCGGTGCTCGCTCCGGCAATATCCTGCCAACTGACCCCACTGTCGGCGCTCGTCTGCCACTGCACTTCCTGCGAAGGATAACAGCTCTCCACAGCGGCATTGAAAGACATATTCGTCTGTGCATAGTCACACACCTGCAGGGTGTCGCCGGTATATCCCTGGACACTTAGCCCCACCGACGATCCCGCGGTCCGAAACGTGATATCATCGATGGCGATATCATTGCCGATCCCGCCCGGCGCATTATTGACCATCTTGAGTACCACCGAGTTCACCCCCGGCGGTGTGGTAAAATAAAAGGCATACTGCTGCCAGTTATCCCGGATACCCCCGGGAATATCTCCCGTTGTACCGGAATTCAGGACTGTACCGTCGGCACTCGAAATAGTAAAGGTAATATTGGGCTTTATCTGGTCGGTGCGGATCCCGACATTCATCACCCACGCGGCAAACTGGTAGCTCGTACTACCGCAAAGCCCGCTGATGGTCTGAAAATAAAAAGTACTGGGTTGATAGGAAGCATTGATCAGCATAAAATAACCCTGCGGGTCACCGGTATGATCCTGCGGAATATCCCACCAGGTCCGGCCGAAACAGCCGTCCGAATGACTCGTGATCGTGTAATACCCATCTTCGGGACAGTCCGCCGCCTGATAATTCAAATCCGACACCCACGGCAACGGCTTGCCGAAACCCGGCCCGGCGCCAAACGTGATATTCACGATCGCGTCACCCAACCCGCCGGTACAGGTCTGCGCAGCCGCCATCCGGGCCGCCATTAGCAGGCACAATAGCACAATTGTTCTCATCGCAATCAGAGGCTACCGCAAAACATCGCAAGGCTACGCCGTCACGAAACATCGCAAGCCGAAGCCATCGCAAAAAGCAGCACCTACCGCAAAATAACGATATTTCGCACAACCGGCGCCCCACCCGTATACTGCAATCTCAGCACGTACACCCCATTGTTCAACCGCGTATCCAACCGCACCATCCCGCCCTGCACCGCCGCATTGGTCTCCAGCACAGGCTTACCACCCAGATCATAAAGGGTGACGGCCACCGTAGACAAGCTGCCCTCCAGCCCGCTGATCCACAACGTCCCACGTGAAGGGTTGGGATACACCGAGATAGCCGCAGCCACATCGAAATGCACGGTTACAACTTGCGAATAATTGACCTTCCCGTCACGATCGGTTTGCGCAAGCCGGTAATAAGTAACCCCGGTATACGGCGAAGGATCCACCGCGGAATAGTCCAGCGGAACACTGCTGTTCCCTCCATCGGCCTGCGACGCCACCCAGGTCAGTGGCGCAAAAGCCGCCCCATCCCGGCTCTTCTCGACCGTAAACCCGCTGCAATTGGCCTCCATCGAGGTCGACCAGCTCAAATCCACCTTGCCGCCATCCGGCTGGGCCTTGAAGTACAGGAGCTTTGTCGGCAAGAGATAGAAGTGATTGATGCCCAATGCAAAGGTCGAAAAGGAATTGAAGGAGCTCGGGGCAGAGGTGGATGTGACGCTACCCGTCAGGTTAGTGCCGCCGCTATAGCTCGGCCCACCCGTTCCGCCGATATCGATCCACGCGGTTGTAGCCGTATAAGTGTTTTTTACCACCGATATCCCCGTTCCATCCACAATATTGTCGTTGGCCCCAAAGAACACCTGCACCGTCTGGTTGCCGTTGAGGTTTTGATTGGGCTGGCTCGTACCGGCTGCATTGGTCCGGCTGATAGTATAATAGTGAGAGGTCGGAAGCGAGGTGATTGTCGGCGGCAGGGTATATCCCAGGGTCGCAGGAGCAATATTGTACACCTGCACCGTGTAGTTGTACAGCGTGCCGTTGGAATGGTTCACCGTCAGTACAACAGGCCGGCAATCGGGCGACGATCCGACAGGGAAATTGAGGGTCGTTACCCCCGATGTGGATTTCTGGAAACACATCGGCCCGTTGACATAGCTTGTCGACAATGCCGTCCCCGCCGCCGTATTCGCCCCGTTCAACAAGGTCAGCAAACCCGCCGTACTGGTATTCAACAGACCCGAGGTCAACGTCATCACGCTCGACACATTCACCGGGTTGTTCAGCGTGACGCCACTCCCCGTATTGGCAATCACAAATCTCGTAAACACCGGCGCAGGAGTCCCGGGATCGGTGCCGATACTCTGCGCACCGCTACCGGTAAAGCTGGCCACCCCATTCACGGCGCTGCCGAAGGTTATGGTGGAAGCCGAGCTCACACTGAGATTGCCGGCATAAGTACAGGGAGCATTGTAATTCGGATAGATCAACCCGGAACTGCTCTTGACCAGCCGCACACTGTTGTTGTATGCATCACCCGCCGTGTTCGCCAGCAATAGATAACCACTCCCATTGTTGGTCAGCGTCAAGGCGCCATTAAAGATATTCCCCCCGGCACTGTTGTCATTGCTGTTCCCCGTCTTGGTGCAGTTCACGGATCCATTGAACGTGCTGCTGACAAAATACAACCCGGGACTGCTCGACACGATATTCCCGCCGAACGTGGACAAAGGTCCATATTGAATATAAGAGCCGGTGCTCGCCACCGTAAGGTTGATCGGTGCACTCCCCGCCTGGATGATCTGTCGCAATTGCAGATAACCCGCGTTAAGCCCCACACCACCCGCCAGGATCGTCTTGCCCGCTGCCAGCAATGCCGTCGCCGTATTGTTCCCCCCACAGAACTGAATGCCGGTCGCACTACCCGATGTATTGACATAGACATTCCCGTTAAATTGATTCCCCGTGGTCGACCAACCGGGTAACAATCGCTCGGACCCGTTGTCGGTAAACGTCACATCGTTGTTCCAAATGTCCGGGAGACTGGCGCCCAGCAGCAGGTATCCCGATCCCGAATTGGTCACACTGCTCACCCCGTTGAACACATTTCCGCCCTGGCTCTGGTCTCCCGTCGCACCCGTCTTGCTAAAATTGCTTATCCCATTGAAGGTCGCACCGTTCAGATACAAAGCAGGGCTCGAACCGGTGACGTCCCCATCAAAAGAAGACGACGGGCCGATTGTCAGATTGCCGTTCCCCGTCAACACCAGGTTCTGAGCCGTCGCACCAGTCTGCGTAAAATGCCGCAACAAAAGAGTGCCCCCGCTGAAGCCCGCGGAACCCACTGCGATCGTCCTGCCGCCGGCCAGGGTCGCCGTAGCCGTCGAATTACCGGCGCAGAACTGAACTCCCTGGCCGCCGGAGCTGTTGACGACGATGTTCCCCGTAAAGCTGGTCCCGGCGGAATAGTGGCTCACATAGATGCCGGTATTGCCCGTAGGCAGATTGACAAAGGTCGTCGTTCCGCCAAATACATTGTTCACGCTGTTGTATGCCACATAGATATTCGCTCCGCCGGTATTGATAAAAGTCGCATCGGCATTGAACTGATCCAGGTTCCCATTGCCCATGAAGAAATTACCGGCGCCATTGTTGGTAAGGGTGGTTACGCCATTAAAGACGTTGTTGCCAACCGACGCATCACTCGATGCCCCCGTCTTTATACAATTCACCGTGCCGCCAAACGTGCTGCCGTTGAAATATAAACCCGGGCTCGAACTGGTAACATTTCCTGCAAAGCTGGAAGCCGGTCCATACTGAAGATAAGTGGCCGTCGAAGCCAATGTCAGGTTGATGGCGGCCGTGCCCAGGGAAGTAAACTGCCGCAGGATAAGATACCCGGCATTCAGTCCCGCCGCCCCGGCCTGGATCGTCTTACCCGCCGCCAGCGTCGCCGTGGCAGTTCCATTGCCACCGCAGAACTGGATGCCCTGCGCACTCCCACCGGTACTGACAAAGATATTCCCGTTGAATTGGTTACCGGCGCTCCCCCAACAAGGCAACAGCCGTTCCGATCCATTATCAGCAAAGATCACATCATTGTTCCAGGTATCCGGACTGGTATTTCCCAACAGGAAGTAGCCACTTCCCGAATTCGTCAGGAGAGTGAGGCCGTTGAACACATTCCCACCCTGGCTGTAATCACCGTTGGCGCCGGTCTTGGTCGCATTGAACTGCCCATTGAACGTAGCGCCGTTCAGATAGATATCGGGGGTGCTCACCGTGACATCTCCGCCAAACACCGACGCCCTTGCAAACGTCATCGAAGTGTTTGTACCCGTGAACAGCAGGTTAATCGGCGCATTCCCCAGTTGAGTAAAGGTATTGAACTGCAGATAACCCGAGCTGAAGCCCGCCGCCCCGACACTGATGGTCTTACCCGCCGCCAACGTCGGGGTTCCCGTTCCCGAGACCCACCCAAGGTAAATGCCCCCGGTGCCGGTCGATGTCAGGATAATATCGTCATTGAACAGATCGTTCGAATTATATCCCAGCATAAAATAACCACCACTGCTCTGCTGGTTGATCGTACAGGTCCCGTTGAAGATGTTTTGGTATTGATTGTTGTGGTTGCTGCCACCGCCCGTCTTGGTGAATACAACCGGACTGGCGTAGGTCGCACCCTGCGCCCAGATATTGGGGGCCGTCACCGTGACCGCACCGCCAAAATTACTGGAGGGACCCAGGTACACCGAACTGGTGCCCGTCGCCGTCAGCGTAATCGGCGCACTCCCCGCCTGGCTGAACTGCTTCAGGTAGAGATACCCTGCCGTAAGCCCGCCGCTCCCCGCCTGGATGGTCATGCCCGCCGCCAGCGAAGCCGTTGCCGTAGTGTTACCACCGCAGAACTGGATACCCGTCGCACTGCCCGCTGTATTCACATAGATATTGCCGTTGAATTGATTTCCCGTACTGTAGTAGCAAGGCAGCAGCCGCTCGGTTCCATTGTCGGTAAAGGTCACATCGTTGTTCCAGGTGTCGGGGTTGGTGCCGCCCAATAAGAAATAGCCCGCACCGGAATTGGTCAGGTTACATACCCCGTTGAACACATTCCCACCCTGGCCCCAGTCCCCTCCCGCACCAGTCTTGGTAGCCGTCAACGCCCCATTGAACGTACAACCGCTCAGCAGGATATCGGGTGAGGTCACCGTCACATCCCCGCCAATCACGGACCCCCTGGCAAACGTGATCGACGTATTCGTTCCCGTAAACGCAAAGTTCATCGGCGCGTTCCCCAGCTGGGTAAAAGTGTTGAGCTGCAGATACCCCGAGCTGAAACCAGCCGCACCGACACTGATGGTCCTGCCCGCTGCCATGGTCGGCGTACCCGTGCCCGAAGTATATCCAAGCAGAATCCCGCCGGTACCGGTCGAACTCACGATAATATTGTCATTAAAAAGATCATTCGAATTGTACCCCAGCATAAAATAACCGCCACTGCTCTGTTGGTTTATCGTACAGCTCGCATTGAAAACATTTGGGTATTGATTGTTGTGATTGTTCCCGCCACCCGTCTTCGTAAACACCACGGGACTGTTATAGGTCGCACCCTGCGCCCAGATATTGGGCGCCGTCACAGTGACCGCAGCATCAAAGCTGCTCGAAGGACCGAGATAGATACTGCTGCTGCCACTACCCGTCAGCGTTACCGGCGTAGCGCCCACCTGCGTGAACTGCTTCAGGTAAAGATAGCCCGCCGTGATGCCCCCGCTACCGGCCTGGATGGTCTTGCCCGTCGCCAACACAGCCGTTGCCGTCGTGTTACCGCCGCAGAACTGCACACCCGTGGCGCTACCCGATGTATTGATGTAGATGTTCCCGTTGAATTGGTTACCGGTACTTCCCCATCCGGGTAGCAGTCGCTCGGACCCGTTATCGGTAAAAGTCACATCACTGTTCCAGATGTCGGGGTTGGTGCTTCCCATCAAAAGGTAGTTACTGCCGGAATTGGTAATGCTACACACCCCGTTATACACATTCCCGCCCTGTCCCCAGTCGCCGCTGGATCCGGTCTTGGTCAGATCCGTCGAACCATTGAACGTGCATCCGTTAAGCAACAGCCCCGGACTCGAACTCACGATATTCCCGTCAAAGGAAGAAGAAGGCCCGAAATACAGGGAAGCAGTACCCGTCAGCAGGAAATTCTGCGCGGTAGCCCCTGCCTGGGTAAACTGCCGCAGCACGAGGGAACCCGCGGAAAAACCACCCGCACCCACGGTCAGGGTCATCCCCGCCGCAAGGGCCGCCGTCGCCGTCGAATTACCGGTACAAAATTGCACACCCAGCCCGGCATTGCTGTTCACCGTGATATTCCCCCCAAAACTGGTACCCGCCGAATAGGAGCTTACAAAAATTCCGCCATTGACGGACGAATAGCTGTTGAAGGTCACCGGTCCCGCAAATACATTATTGCTGCTGTTATAGGCGACATAAAGATTGGCCGACCCCGAATCGGTGAATTGGGCACTGGCATTGAAGTGGTCCGCGCTGCCATTACCCATCAAGAGATAACCGGCGCCCGTATTGGTCATCACCACCGGCCCATTGAACACATTCCCACCGGCGCTGGCGTCATTGCTGGTCCCGGTCTTGGTCAGCACCAGCGAATCCTGGAACGTAGCGTTCCGCACATTTACCGTCGAAGAATTGATATATACTTTGCAATTCAGCGTCGTCGCACCGCTCCCAAAGTTCGTATTGCCAACATCCTTCATCCACAGCCGGCCGTTTTGCACGGTACCGCCGCCAAAGCTCGCAGTGGCGCCACTGACCGTAAGCTGAAGGCCGCCAAGATCGAGCACGCCGCTCGTCACCGTAAGATTGTTGATGCTGGTTGCCGCAGGCAGTACGCAGATATTGCCGCCCGTTACGATCGTAACATTATCCGCCGGTCCAGGCACGCCGCTCGGCAGCCAGTTACCGGCTACATCCCAGGCGCTGGATATCGTCCCTTTCCAGGTATAGGAGGTTTGGGATTGGGCATGCACGACAATGCCCAGGCAGAAGGCAAGTACAATTCCTTTCATCGGATTTGAATTTTAACTTCTACCTGGGCATCTATTATTATTCCAATTTCTATCTATTTGACAATAAGTGTTTTATTATAGTTCTTAAGAATACTTTATTCCCAAAAAGAGAATTTTAGACCAATTCTGGCCACAATTCCAATTATTCCACTACGCCCGTGGTATTACTGGGTTTCGCAAACAGCCAGTCACTCCTGTCCAGCGGCCGCTGCACAGGATAGATCTCACCGCCGTTATTCCCGTCGTACAACCGGCCATTCTTCATCACATACTTCACGGTATTGGTGTTGCGCAGATTTTCCAGCGGATTCTTGTCGAGGATCACCAGGTCGGCCAGCTTACCGGCCTTCAGACTACCCAGGTCCTGGTCAAGCCCAAGCCCCGTCGCGCCAAGGATGGTAGCGGCACGCAACACATCCATTGGCTTCATCCCGCCGGAACCCATGGCCCACATCTCCCAGTGATACCCGATTCCGTTGAACTCCCCATGACTGCCGATCCCCGCCAGGGCGCCGGCCTCGACCATCGCCTTCATCGACTTGGCATGCTTGGGAAACACCTGCTCCTCCGGCATGAACCAACCCGCCTTGTCCCGCCGCGTCTTGGCCGCCATTTCCTGGTAAGGCATGAAGTACTGCACCTTGGCGTCGTGATACGGGTTCTCGGTCTCCCACCAGTAATTCTCCGCAAACGGCCCTCCATAGGCTACGATCAGCGTCGGGGTGACGCACATCTGCGAAACGGCGATCGACTTCACAAGATCGGTATACAAGGGATAGATCGGTATGGCATGCTCATGACCCGGATACCCGTCCAACAGGTTGGTGATGTTCAGCTTCGTGTTCAGCCCGCCTTCCGTCGTCGGCATCAGCTTTTGATTCCGCGCCGCCATGATGATCCACTCCCTTTGCTGCCGGTTACCCGTCAGGTACATCTTTATGTAGTGGGTGTTGTAGTACTTGCTGTACTGGCGCAGAATGTCCTCGGCCTGCGCGGAATCCTTCACGTTATAATCCCAGAAACCCACACCCGGCCCCGTGCTATAGATCCTCGGCCCCTCGACCATCCCCGCATCCACCTCGTCGCCATAGGTCAGCACATCCGTCGTCGCCGTCTGCGGATCACGGGTCGTAGTGACGCCATAGGCGAGGTTCATCGCATACTTCCAAACCTGGCTCTTATGGATCCCCCACTGCGGCCACATATGCGAATGGGTATCCACAAAACCCGGTACGATCGTCTTCCCCGCCACATCGACCACCTTGGCGCCCGCCGGCACCGTCAACGACCCCGACGCACCGACCCCCTTGATCCGGTTATTTTCAACAAGTATATCCCCATTCTCGATCACCTGGTCGCCCTCCATCGTAATGATCCTCGCCCCCTTCAGCAACACCACTCCCTGCGGTATATCACGCTGGTAATACACCTTTACGGCCGTCTCCATCGCCTCATACGCCGGTTCCTTCTTCTTGGCCTTGGCACTATCACTCTTTTTAGTACTATCACTCTTCTTCGCAGTATCAGGCTTGACCTTCGCCAAACTATCCGCCTCGGCCTTCTTCGCCCTCTTCACACTATCATCAAAACTCTGAGCCGCCTCCAAATCATACACAAAATGGGCATTCCCAAGACTCCAGTGCACCCTCTTCCCATCCGCCTCCCAACTGGGAAATTCCCCTCCTAATTTGGTTAACTTCCTCGCCGGAAAGGCCGCATTCGACGCATCGGCTACCGAGATCGTCACCGTCTTCCCCGTCATCGGGATCGTCGCAGTATAGATCTCGTTGTTGATCTGCGCGATCACCCGCTTCCCCTCCGGTGACATCGTGATCACCGCCGCCGGGCTGGCTTGCTGCACTTCCATGGCCTCCGCCTGTTCCGGGCTTAACATACAATTGTCCCCGGACACAGGCAGTCCATGCTTATAAATGCTGATCCCATAGGTAGTGATCCCCGTAATATGCGCCACCGTCCTCTCATCCGTTCCATCCCACTTGATCGATAGGAGGTCGCCATTCCCATCATTCAGATAGATCCGGTCCTCACCCCTCACGAAATGCGGATTAGCCCGCCCACGCGCCATCTCGATCTTCGTGATCTCCCCGCCATTGGCCCCCATCCAACACAACTCCTCTTCCCCATCGTCATAGCCGCTCTCGACGGCATCCTTGTATTTCTGCGCCTGGCTGCGTAAGAACACGATGCGGTCGCCGCTATTGTCAAAGGCAGGACTCTGGTACAGCGCCGGCGCCTTGGTCAGCTGTTGCACCGGCCCGCCCGCCGCAGCCACCCTGTACAGCTGCCCTCCCTGCGGTGTCCAGCTTACGAATACAATCGTCTTCCCATCCCTGCTCCACGCCGGTTGCGCCTCCGTAAAATTGTTCGCCGTCAACCGCTTCGCCGCGCCCTTCGGATAATCCATTACATACAACCGGTCCAGCACCGTAAAGGCCAGCCTCTTTCCATCCGGGCTCGGCACCGCATCCCTGATCTGCGTGGCCAGTCCAAATGCCGAGTCCGAAACCGGATACTTGAATTCGAGTCTCGGCCCAACTTCCAGCCGCAGATCGACACTGAACGGAATCTCCGCCGGCGCACTCCCGTCCAGCGGGATCCGGTGGATCTTCCCGCCATAAGCCGCTACCACCGCCTTGCTGTCCGGGGTAAAGGCCATCCCCGGCAATACCCCCATCGTCGCGATCGACTCCTGGTCATCCCGTTGCACCGGATAGGCCAGCCACTTCTCATCACCCGTAGCCAGGTTCCGCAAGACAAGCCCGGTCTTATCCTCATACCGGCTGCCATACACCAGCCATCGCCCATCCTTCGACAACACCGGTGTGAATCCACTTCCATATCGGCTCGTGATCGTACTGATCTTGCTGTTCTCCCGGTCATACACCCCGACCTGGTACTGCGGCAGGTCCGCATTGTACGACCACGGCCCGATCCGCCGCGAAAAATAGACATACCGGCCATCGGCACTCACCGCCGCATCGATCGTCTTCAGGTTCGCCGGCATAGAGATCAGCTGCGTACCAGCGCCCCCATCCTTATGTACCAGGTAAAGCTGCACATTCATTTTCCCCTTCGAATACACGATATAATCTCCGTCCGGCGTCCAGGCGGCACTGGGGAAGTTCTGATCCCGCTCCTTTGTCACCTGGAACGTATCCTTCTTCTCCAGGTCGATCCACCAGATATTCTCGGCCCCGCTCCGGTCCGAAGAAAAAAGGATCTTCTTCCCATCCGGACTCCACCGGGGATGCGAATCGAAGGCAATACCCTGCGTCACCGCAGTCGCCTTCCCACCCGCAATGGGAACCGTAAAAAGGT
Source organism: Puia sp. (assembly GCF_035546395.1). Classification (GTDB taxonomy): domain Bacteria; phylum Bacteroidota; class Bacteroidia; order Chitinophagales; family Chitinophagaceae; genus Puia. Next base: position 518,588 of record NZ_DASZXR010000006.1, read on the forward strand.
CCCCCATCATATCGAAAACGATCGTCTTCCCGTCCGGGCTGACATCCAGCGAGGTCCAGGTCCCCTCGGTGGTGGTGAAGGCGATGGTCCGCTGCGGTTTCAGCGGCAGGTCCTTAAAGCTCGTGTATTTCGTAGTGTCCTTTCCGGTGGAATCGATCGGGGCAGCCCAACCTCCATAACCGGTAGCGACAAAGGCAAAAAAAACAACAGTTTTGGTTAGATGACTCATGGCTTTTAATTTGAGAGGACTGAAAATTACATAAATCACCAAACCCTCATTCGCCCACTCATGTATTTTTTGGGTCAAAACCCCAAATATCAATATTTTCAGCCATCATGAGAATCTACACCTGCCTGCTTAGCCTGTCCTTCCTGCTGGCGACCAACGCTCGCAGCCAGGAGATCAACGCAAAGATCCCTACCCCCAAATCCTTCTTCGGCTTCGATATAGGCGACAACTACCAACTCGCCACTTACACCCAGACAAAAGCCTATTTCGAAAAAATGGCCACGGCCTCCGACCGGGCAAAATTCACCGTCATCGGCAAGACCGAAGAAGGCCGTGACCAATTCATGCTCATCGTCTCCTCGCCGGAGAACATAAAGAACCTCGATCGCTATAAAGCCATCTCCCAACGGCTCGCCCACGCCGAAGGCCTCACCGACGACCAGGCCCGCGCCCTGGCGGCCGAAGGCAAGTCCATCGTCTGGATCGACGGCGGGCTCCACGCCACCGAAGTCGTCGCCACCCACCAGCTCATCGAGACAGCCTACCAACTCCTCAGCCGCACCGATGCCGAAACGGTGAACATCCTCGACAAGGTGATCATACTGATGACGCATGCCAACCCCGACGGCCAGGAACTGGTCTGCGGCTGGTATATGCGCAACCCGCGCCCCGAAAGCCGCTCCCTCGATGGCGTACCCCGTCTCTGGGAGAAATATGCCGGCCATGACAACAACCGCGACTTCTACATGCTCAACCTGAAGGAAACCCAGAACATTGGCCGCCAGCTCTTCGTCGAATGGATCCCGCAGATCATGTACAACCACCACCAGGCAGGCCCTCCCGGCTCGATCCTCGCCGGCCCGCCCTATCGCGATCCGTTTAACTATGTCTTCGACCCCCTCGTAATGACCAGCCTCGATGCCGTCGGCGCCGCCATGGTCAACCGCCTCAACGTCGAAGGAAAACCCGGCTATACCGAACGCGCCGGAAGCGTCTATTCCACCTGGTACAACGGCGGCCTCCGCACAACAACCTATTTCCATAACATCATCGGTCTCCTCACCGAGATCATCGGCGGCCCAAAGCCGCAGGATGTGCCGCTCATCCCCAACCGGCTGATCCCAAGCGGTTCCACCCCCTTTCCCGTTACCCCCCGCAAATGGTATTTCCGCCAGTCCATTGACTATTCCGTCTCCCTCAACTACGCCGTCCTCGACTATGCCATGCGCTACCGCGACGAACTGCTGTACAATATCTACAAGATGGGCCGCAACTCCATCGAACGCGGCCAAAAAGACTACTGGACCCTTTCGCCAAAACGCGCCGACGCCATCAACCAGCTATACGCGGCCTCCAAACCGGCCACCACCACACCCACACGCACCGACACCATCCCAACACGATACTTCGACAGCGTCCTGAAAAACCCCGCCCTACGCGACCCCCGCGGCTACATCGTAACCGCAGACCAACCCGACTTTCCAACCGCGACCCGTTTCATCAACGCTCTCATCAGCACCGGTATAAGAGTAGAAAAAGCCACCGCGCAATTCACCGTCGCCGGCAAGACCTACCCCGCCGGCTCCTACATCGTCAAAACCGACCAGGCCTTCCGCCCCCATGTCCTCGACATGTTCGAACCCCAGGACCATCCAAACGACTTCGCCTATCCCGGTGGCCCACCCATCGCGCCCTATGACGCCGCAGGCTGGACCCTCGCCTACACCATGGGTATAAAATTCGATCGGCTCCTCGAACCCTTCGACGGCCCCTTCGAACACATCCCATACGGCCAGCTGCAAACGACAACGCCACCGGCTGCAAAAGACTCCTGGCTCGACGCCCGTAGCAACGCCGCCTTCACCGCCGTCAACGACCTCCTGAAAGCCGGCAAACCGGTCTATCGCAGCACCGCCAACGGCAACTTCTACGTCGCCGGCCACCAACCCCGCAACACCGTAAAGATCACCCCCGCCCGCATAGCGCTCTGGGATACTTACGGCGGCTCCATGCCCTCCGGCTGGATACGCTATATAATGGAACAATACCATTTCCCCGTCGACATCATCTACCCCGCCGACATCGACGCCGGACACCTGAAAGAGAAATATGACGTCATCGTCTTCGCCGGCGGGGCCATCCCCGCCGTGGCGACAGGCGACGGCAGCGGCCGTGGCTTCGGCGGCCGGTTCGAACAACCAAAACCCGATAGTATCCCCGCCGAATACCGCAGCCACCTGGGCCGCATCACCGCACAAAAATCCATCCCCCGGCTAAAAGAATTCCTGCAGGCCGGCGGCCATATCGTCACCATCGGTAGCAGCGCCAACCTGGCCTTCCAGCTCGATCTCCCAGTACACGATGCGTTGGTGGAAATGGTAAATGGGAAAGAAAGAAGGTTGCCCAACGAAAAATTCTATATCCCCGGCAGCGTCATGCAGATCAACGTCGACACCACGATCCAGCCCAACTGGGGCCTCGCCGCACAGGCCGATGTCTATTTCGAGCAAAGCCCCGTCTTCCACATCAACCCGGAAGCAACGGCAAACGGGTCCATCCGCCCCATCGCCTGGTTCGCCTCCGATAAGACCCTCCGCAGCGGCTGGGCCTGGGGCCAGGCCTACCTCCGCGACGGCGTCGCCGCCTTCGAAGCCACCGTCGGCCAGGGCAAGCTGGAAGTATTTGGGCCCGAAATCACCTTCCGGGCCCAAACACATGGCACATTTAAGTTCCTCTTCAACCAACTCTATTTGTTCACGCCAAATTCTTCCCACCCTTGAGCCATCGCTCGCGTACACGTCATCGACTTCGTCCCATTCTCACTCGAGATATACAAGGCATTGGTCCCCCGTAGCGTCACATTTCCATCCGCCGCCGGGATCCAGTCGAACTCTTCCCAGGTACCATATGCCGCACGATTACACGTAATGGGATTCACCCCATCCTCGGACGATACATACATATTCATACTCTGCAACGCCACCTTCCCATGACCCGCGTCGACCACAAGGAAGTCCTCCCAGGCCTGCGGAGTAGCCCGGTTGCAGTTCATCGCCTTCGTCCCATCCTCCCCACTCACATAAAGGCCATTATTCCCCTTGAAGGTCACCGTCGTCCCCACCGGCGCACCGCTCGGCACCGCCCCTCCTGCATTGATCACCGCACTGATGGCCGATAACAGCGAATTGGCCCCGGTCCCATCCCCCGAAAGCTCCCAGATGCCCACCCCCCCGCCGGCGCTCATTGCAAAGCTCGTCTTGCTTTTCATCGTCAGCAATCCATTATAACCGAAGGTCCCGTACGCATCCAGGCTGGCATTGGCGCCATCCGAAAGAATGGTATTGTATTCCACCTCGGCGGCGTCCGAATTGGGATCCTGCGATGAATCATGCCCATAGAAAGGAACGCCCAAAATGGCCTTCGAAGCCGGACAACCGCGGTCCAGCCAGTATGCCATACACTGCGTACCCAATTCATAGGTCGAATGCAGGAAATTGTTGTCGTCATAAGCCATGATCATGACGATATCCACGACGTTGAAGATCCCACTGACGATCTGCCCGCCGTCATTGTCCCCGATCACCGCCACACTCAACACCCGCCCGCTGTTGTGCAACGCCGTCGACAACGCGGTCATCATCGTGAGGAACTGGTTCGCCTGGGTGCCCGGACTCGGGTATTCCCAGTCGATGTCGATCCCGTCCAGCCCATACTGGTTACAAAGGCTGATCGTGTTGTTCACAAAATTGTTGATGTTGGTGGAGCTGGCCACGATACCGGCAAAACCGCCGCCACCACCCCCGCCGCCGACGGAAAGCAAGGCCTTCACCCCCGCCGCATGAGCGCTGCTGACCATGCTGGAAAGCTTGGAGGTATTGTCGATCGCCTGGTAGCTGCCGTTGGAATTGGGCAGCGCAAACGCATAGTTGATATGGGTCAGCTTGCTGAATTGGATAGAGCTCACACTCCCCGCCCAACTGGGCAGATACCCGATGACCTTAAAAGAGGTCACGCCGCGCGGCGTGGTCGCCCCTGTAGGGGTAGAGGAGGATAGATCTTTGCGGCAGGAAGTCGCAAAAAAGAACAGGACCATAAGCGCGGTCCAGGGTAACGAATTGATTCTTTTCATGGTATAACAGATTTGGTTGGCGCCTAAGATATCCCCCTTCACAGGAAACCATCCCGCAGTCCTTGTTTTTTTCTGATTTTTTATCCTATTTTTGTTGCTGGTTGTAAATGATTGAAGGCTATGCCCGAAAACAGCGATTTCTATCCCCAGGTGATGCAACGGTACCAAACCCAGCCACCACCTGGAGAACAGTCTGATTTCATCCATGCGCTGTTGCGCGTTTTCGAAGAGAAAGTGTTCAACGCCAAGGATTTTGACTCCTTTCCCGTAGAGCTCATCGTGGATTATATCCAACGGACCCATGTATATTACCTGGAAAAAAAGCTGCCGGAAATAGAGCAGAGCATCCTTTTGCTGTCCGGTCACTACGAGGCGCAGCACCCGATCCTCGCCGCCCTCCGCAACTTCTTCCATCGCTATGTAAAGGACCTGTCCGAACACATCCAGGCCGAAGAGACCCTGCTCCTGCCGTATATCAATAATCTCTGCGAAGCCGGCCATTCCCCTGACCGCTTCTCCCGCTTCCTGCTCCATCGCCAGGAATACTCCGTCGGGCGGTTCCTCAATGATCACCACGACACCGAGGACGAACTGAAAGATATCCGCCAGACGATCCGTCTGTACGAACCACCGGCAACCAACGCATCCCTCTACCGCATCCTGCTGCTGCAGCTCCAGGTCTTCGAACACGACCTCAGCGTCCACGCACACATCGAAGAGGAAGTCCTCATTCCAAAGGCCCAAAAAATGGAAAAGCAGCTGGACATCCAGCTCCAGACACTCTCGCCGCTCAACTAAGCGAACTGCGTCAACGACAACAAATTCCCGCCCGGGTCCTTGAACCACGCCACCTGTGTCCCCCCCGGCGCGGTCCAAACCCCATCCGCATCCTGGCCAAATCCCTCGTATACTTCAAAGTCCACTCCCCGCTTCCTCAATTCCTTTACCATCCCGTGAATATCCGGCACCAACCAGCTCAAAATGGAATAAGGCGCCGGATATAGCTCCCGCACAAACGACATCCGCAGTCGGATTCCGTTCGCATCATAAGTGATCGCATAATTATCCTGCTCCAACACCGTCAGCCCCAATTTCCCTTCATAAAAAGCCCGCCCCACCGCCGGCTCGGCCGTGGAGACAAACGCCATCAGATTGTACTTACTAAGCATAGCATTTAGTTTCGCCCAAGGTAATACCCCGGCCCCCGAAAAAGTTGTATATTTTAACTGAAATGAAAGCCACCACCAGCCCTTTCCGGTCCAACTTCTACCTGTGGAATGGCGTCTCAGCCATCTTCTTCTCCAACTGTGTAACCAATGTCCACAGCCATAATACCATGCAAATACTGGTGGACATCCATGACCAATTCAAATGCCGCATCGGCGATAGCCCCTGGCGCACCTGCAAGAACCTGATCATAAAAGAGGACACCCCTCACCAGCTCGATACAAACAACAGCGTCCAGCTCATCATCTATCTCGATGTCGAAACCTCCGCCGCAAAAGCGATAAAAGCCCGATACCCTGGCGACGCCATCCAACCGGACTTCGATCTCTTCGGCATCATCCCGCCCAATCAGTTGCAACAGGTGTTGCTGAAACCCGACGCCCAATCCCTATTGGTCATCGTCAGCAGTATCCTGCAGACCCTCGCCGGTCAGACTACGCCCACACAATCCGATCCTCGCATCCGGATCATCGAAAAAACCATCGACACCGGCCGTCCCGACGATCTGTCCACAACAGCCCTCGCCGCAGAAGTGCATCTCTCCGAAAGCCGCCTCCGCGCCCTCTTCAAAGAACACACCGGTGTCTCACTTCACAAATACATCCTCTGGAGCCGCATCCGGTACGCCATAAACAAAATAATGACCGGCAGCCCGATCAACGATGCCGCCTGGGAAGCCGGATTCACCGACAACAGCCATTTTCACAAAATACTGGTCGGCATGTTCGGCATCTCTCCCTCGCAATTCCTGCGCGACAATAAAACAATGGAAATTTTCACCTGCGGCTTTTCGCCCCTCAACTTCGAGACAAAAGTCTATGACGCCAACGGCCAGGTCGAAAAGATATATAAATAATCCACTCACTCCGCAATGCAAAAGCCCCGAAGGGGCTTATTCGCTACGCAGAGATTTCACCGGATTCGCCCGTGCAGCCCGAATCGCCTGGAAACTCACCGTCGCCAACGCAATCACCATCGCCATTACCCCCGCCACCAAAAACACACCCCACCCGATCGAAACCCGATACGCATAGCCCCCCAACCACCGGCTCATCACATACCAGGCCACTGGCACAGCAATTACCACCGAAATCAACACCAACCGCACAAACTCCATCGACAACAACCGCGCAATCCCCGCCACTGACGCTCCCAGGACCTTCCGCACCCCAATCTCCTTTACCCGGCTCTCGGCCACAAACGCCGACAACCCCAAAAGGCCCAGGCAGGAAATAAAGATGGCCAGCCCCGCAAAAAGCCCCACCATCTGCCCGGTCCGCTGGTTATTATCAAAATTCATCGCATATTCCTGGTCGACAAAAGTAAACTCAAAGGGATAGGTTGGATTGTATTTCTTGAACACAGTCTCCGCCTTTGCCAACCCTTGCCGCGTAGTAATGCCCGGAGCAAACTTGATATGCATCGCCCGGAAATCCGAAGCCGGCCCCTCGATCACCACCGGCGGCGTCTCCTCCCACGGCACCGCATCCACATAATCCTTTACAACCCCTACGACATGCCATTTCTTGCCGCTCGGCGTCCACAACACCTGACCGATCGGCCGCCCAAACCCCATCTTCTTCACCGCCCTCTCATTCAACACCACGGCAAAGCTATCTGTCGGATAACGATAGATATCGATATCCCGCCCTTCGATTATCCTCATCCCGGCCGTCTTCGACAGATCGGCATCCTCAGAAAAGATGGTCATCGCAGTACCCGTATCACTGGCAGCCATTCCCACCCATCGGAATCCCCAGCTATGCCCGCCGCCGTAAGTTATCGGCGTCCACGTCTTCGTCACCGACGCCGCGACACCCGATGCCAATAGCTCCTGACGGATCAACCCATAATGCTTCGGGATATCCCCCGCAAAATTCACATAGATCAGGTTATTTTTATTATATCCAGTGTCCCGGCTCTCGATATACCGCAGCTGAGACCCAACGATCAGCGTACAGATCATCAGGATGATCGCAAAACAGAACTGCAAGACGACAAGAACGCGCCGCGGGGAAAAAACCGACTGACTCTTCCGGAATTGCTTCCGAAAAATACTAACCGGCCGAAACGAGGAAAGATAAAAAGCCGGATAGCTCCCCGCCAGCAGGCTCGTAAAAAGAATAAAACCCACCACGGAGATCCAAAGCCCGATACTCCCAAACGGCATCGCCAGACTCTCTCCCAGCAACGCATTGAAAGCCGGCAACGCCAACTCCACCAATCCGACCGCCAGCACCCCGGCGACACACACGGTCAAAAAGGCCTCGGCGATAAACTGCCCGATCAGCAGTATCCTCGCGGCCCCCACCACCTTCCGGATACCCACCTCCTTTGCCCGCTTCTCACTCCGCGCTGTACTCAGGTTCATGAAATTGATACAGGCGATCAGCAGAATGAACCCGGCAATAAGCCCGAACATCCGCACCGTATCGATCCTTCCTCCGGAAGGAACCCCGTTGTCGAATTCATCATACAAATGCCATTTGGCGATTGGGTAAAGAAAATGGACCCAGATATTGCTTCTGCCCGACTTCACTCGCGACAGATTCCGGATCTTGGCATTGAAGGCCGTAGCATCCGTACCCCGTCTCAATAAAGCATAGGTATAGATGGTATTGCTGAGCCAGCTCTCATTGACGCGGCCAGACTTCTTCATGTAGTCCCACGGTAACCAATATTCACAGTATCGATATTTGGAATTGACAGGCGGATCCTTCAACACGCCCGTAACTGTAAAGTCATCCACACTGTCGACCCGGATGGTCTTGCCCACGACATCGGCAACTCCGAAAAGCTTTTTCGCCAGCGTCTCCGTAATGACAATGGAATAAGCGGAAGTCAGCTGGTCGACCGGTTTACCATATAGCAGGGGAAAGCTAAAAATTCGCAGAAAATTGGAATCCGTGATGATGCCATAACGGGGCACCACGCTTTTCCCATTGGCCCGAAGCAGAAATGCCACGTCTTCCTCACGCGATACCGCTTCCACATCCGGGAACTCCTGTTGCATCACCGGGCCCAAAGGCTGCGCCACTACCGGAATCGCACTGCGCTTCTCTCCGGGATAGTCCGTCATTGCATACACCTGGTAGATCCTGTCCCCCTTCTCGTGAAACCGGTCAAAGCCGACCTCATGGATCAGCCACAATAGGATCAGCCCCGCCCCCGCCATGCCGACCACAAGACCCGATATATTGATAAAGGAAAAACCCTTGCCGCGCAGCAACCCGCGCCAGGCCGTCCGGAAATAGTTTTTAAACATACCCACTCACCCTCAAACCCCCTGCCATTTCTCAACCCTCTCATCCTCAATCGCCATCCCAAACACAACTGTCCGCCTCCGAACACCCGGTTGTTCGCCACCGCTACAATCTTCGTAACTTCCCAAAATGCCTAACAACCGCCGGACCTTCCTCAAAACAGTCACCATCGGCAGCCTCGGCGCAGCCGCTGTCCCTACATCCCTTCTCGAAGCCGCACAGGAATCAGCAACGACCCCGCCGCCGGACGGGACCCCTGCGCAAAAAGGCCGCCCATACAACACCCCCTACACCGGCGAATATCTCAACCGCGTCGCCTTCCCCATCGGCGGCCTCGGCGCCGGCATGTTCTGCCTCGAAGGCGCCGGCGCCGTCTCCCATATGAGCATCCGCCACCACCCCGAAGTTTACAACGAACCACCCATCTTCGCCGCCCTCCATGTAAAGGCCCTCGATGCAACCGCCCCGCCGGCGGCTATTGGCGCCAAAGTCCTCGAAGGCCCCGTACCTACCTGGAAATACTTCGGTCCCCGCGGCGCCGGCAACGGCGAATCGGGCGCCACCTATGGCCTCCCCCGCTTCCGCCACGCCTCCTTCGAAGCCCGCTTCCCCTTCGCAACGCTGCATCTCCACGACGAAGACCTCCCCATAAAAGCAACCCTCACCGGCTGGAGCCCCTTCATCCCCACCGACGAAGACAACTCCTCCCTCCCGGTCGGCGCCCTCGAATATTCATTCGTCAACACCGGAAACACCCACATCGACGCCGTCTTCTCGTTCAACACAAAGAATTTCCTTCATAACGGCGACGAAACTCCCAACAGCATCGGCGCCACTCCCGGCGGCTTCATTCTTCGAACCGACAAGCCGGGCCAGGAAACAAACTTCGCCGTCTTCACAACCGACGACAAAGCCCTCATCGACCACTGCTGGTTCCGCGGCGGCTGGTGGGACCCCCTCACCATGACCTGGAATACTGTCAAAGAAGGAAAGACTCGCAACACCTCGCCCGTCGAAAAGGATGCCCCCGGCGCCTCCCTCTTCGTCCCATTCTCGCTCGCCCCCGGCGCGACAAAAACAATAAAAGTGCTGACGGCCTGGTACGCCCCCAACTCCACCCTGCACATCGGCGACTCCCTCCCCGAAAGCGCCACCTACCAACCCTGGTATGCCGGCCGCTTCGCTAACATCGCAGAAGTCATCGACTACTGGCGACAACATTACAAAGAACTCAAAAAAAACACCACCCTCTTCCACGACGCCTTCCACGCCAGCACGCTCCCACCCGAGGTCATGGAAGCCGTAGCCGCCAACCTCACCATCCTCAAATCCCCCACCGTCCTCCGCCAAAAAGACGGCCGCCTTTGGAGCTGGGAAGGATGCGCCGATGAGAACGGCTGCTGCCACGGCTCCTGTACCCACGTGTGGAACTACGCCCAGGCCATCCCCCATCTCTTCCCCGCCCTCGAACGCTCCCTCCGCAAAACGGAATTCGGCGAAGACCAGAACGAAGAAGGCCACCAGACCTTCCGCGCCAACCTCCCCATCAGCCCCGTAAAACACGACTTCCACGCGGCCGCGGACGGACAACTGGGCGGCATCATGAAAGTCTACCGCGACTGGCGCATCGCCGGCGACGACACATGGCTCGCGGACATGTATCCGAAAGTAAGAACAAGCATGGACTATTGCATCAGGACCTGGGATCCCCGCGCAAAAGGTGTCGTCGAAGAACCGCATCACAACACCTACGACATCGAATTCTGGGGCGCCGACGGCATGTGCACCAGCTTCTACCTCGGCGCACTATACGCCATGACAAAAATGGGCAACCACCTGCATCAGGACATTAGCACATATCAATCATTGTATGAAAAGGGCCGAAAATACATGGAGACCCGCCTCTATGACGGCGAGTTCTTCATCCAGGAGATCGAATACAAAGGCCTCAACGCCCCCAATCCCGCAAAAGCCCAATCCTACGGCGGCGAATATTCGCCGGAAGCCGTCGACCTCCTTCAAAAGGAAGGCCCAAAATACCAATACGGCAAAGGATGCCTTAGCGACGGCGTCCTCGGCGCGTGGATCGGAAAAATGGCCGGCCTCGAAGATTTCATCGACGCAACAAAGATCAAAAGCCACCTGCTGGCCATCCATCGTTACAACCTCCGCAAAGACCTCAGCGAACACGCCAACCCCCAACGCCCCGCCTATGCTCTCGGCCACGAAGGCGGCCTCCTGCTCTGTACCTGGCCAAAAGGCGGCCGGCTCTCCCTGCCCTTCGTCTACAGCGATGAGGTCTGGACCGGCATCGAATACCAGGTGGCCTCCCATCTCCTCCTGACAGGCAACATCGCCCAGGGGCTCGAGATCGTCCGCCTCTGCCGCGACCGCTATGACGGTCGCATCCGCAACCCCTTCAACGAATACGAGTGCGGCCACTGGTATGCCCGCGCTATGTCCAGCTACGGACTTCTACAAGGTCTGACCGGCCTGCGCTACGACGCCGTGGAAAAAACCCTGCACCTCAACTCGCACATCGGCGATTTCACCTGCTTCCTGTCCACCGCCACCGGCTTCGGCACCGTTACCTATAAGAATGGTAAAGCAAAACTCGATGTCACATTCGGGTCTATCCCGGTGCAAAAGATCATCGCATGAAAATTCTAACGCTGCACTATATCATGAAGAACGGTCGCGGGGAACAGCTCGAAGAAGCCACTACCAGCTTCCTCCACGGATCATCCGCCCTTTCACCCTTGCTCCAATCCCAGCTTGAAGGTCTCCAACCCACCGACAAAAAAATCATTGCACTCCCCAAAGGCGCCGAAGGCGCCGACGACGACTTCAGCTTCGAGGTCACCCTCATGGCCGTCCGCGACGCAACGCCCGCTGAAATCCACGCCGGCCATTACCTTCCCTTCACAAAGATCCACCTGCTGAGCGGCTTCCTCGGCGCCGGCAAAACCACAGCCATCGAACAGGCCAGTCAATACCTCCAAAAACAAAACATCCCCATCGCCGTCATCACAAACGATCAGGGCGACCGGCTCGTGGACGGCAACCGCTTCCTACACCTCGGCATCCCTTCCCGCGAGGTTTCCGGCGGCTGTCTCTGCTGCAACTATAATACGCTCGAAGAAAATATTGGCATGTTGACGACAGCCACTCGCCCTGCAATGGTCTTCGCCGAGTCCGTAGGTTCCTGCACGGATATCATTGCTACTGTGCTTAAACCGCTCCTCGACCGGCATCCCGAATGGCAACCCACTATCTCGGTCTTCGCCGATGCCCACCTGCTCGATGCCTCCATCCATGACCCCACCATCCGCTATATCTATCAAAAACAACTCGAAGAAGCCCAGATCCTCGCGATCACCCGCAGCGAAGGATTCCCCGGGCAATGGAAAAAAGAAGTCCGGGCCCGCTTCCCCGGCAAGACCATCCTCTTCCACAACTCTTACAAGGAAACCGATATCAGGCGTTGGCTCGACACCCTCGAATCCCTCCCCCCACGCCCGGTCCTGCCCTCTCTCGACATCGACTACGATATCTATGCCGAAGGCGAAGCCCGCCTCGCCTGGCTCGACCAGGAATTAGCCGTCGACTCGGAACAGGCCGCCAACCACCTGATGACCGCCCTCCACGACAAATTAGAAAAGGAAAATTTTCCCGTCCGCCGCCTGAAATTCTGGCAAACGCCCACCACGCTCCTCATCAACGCCCGCGTACAGACCGATCGCCTCACCCTGATGCAGATCGTCGCGGACGCCATCGCAGAAATGACCACCCTCTACCAATGCGATATCAGGACCATCAACTACAACTGCTTTCAGCCCGGCTACCCAAAACCCCAACACCGCATCGCCTAGTCCAGCGGCCGCACCATAATATCCTTGAAGTAAACCTTACTGTTCGGATCATGCCCCTGCAGCGCAAAGGTCCCGCTCGACAACACCCGCTGCTCGCTGCCCTTTTCCCGCTTCACATCCGCCGGCTCGGTATAATCCACCACCGTCCTGTCATTGATCTTGATGACGATCCGCTTCCCCTCCACTTTTACATACTCCGTAAACCAAACATTATCCTTCACGTACACCTCCTTCACATCCTCGATCCCATAAAGACTCCCCGTCCGCCGCCAGTCCGTATGCGAATTGTTCACCTGCACCTCATACCCCTTCGCAGGCCAACCGCCCTCCTGGTAATGGGTATGGATATAAATACCTGAATTGCTCCCCGGCCGGGTCATCACCCGGGCCTTGAACTCGAAATTTTTGAAATCGTGATTGTGCACCGGACCCTCATAAAACAAATGCGCCGTATTCCCATGTGCAATGATACACCCGCTATCCACCGAGAACGTCGACGCATTCTCCCCCACTTTCCATCCGTTCAACGTCTTCCCATCAAATAACGAGACCCACTTTGCATCCCTATTGGTCCACGCTCCACCCAAAAATACGAGGGCCGCCAGGCCGAATGCGCTCAATCGTTTCATATTAATTCATATTGGTATGCATTAAATGTATCAAAATATTCCTTTAGCAAAACAACAAATCGAAATTTTCGTTCCTATCCAGTTCATCCAATATCAACGTCATGACCCGGTTCAAAAAATTATTCCTAATTGCTATTGGCATCACCGCGAGCGCATCCCTCCACGCACAGCTCGAACTCGCCCAGTTGATCACAAAAGGACACTCCGCCACCGGGCTCGGCGGCAATCTTCACGTCGGCTTCCCCGTTTCAAAAGGCGATGAGATCAGCGGCGAGATCGGTGTCTACTATTTCGCCCCCAACCAGTCCCACATGATCTTCGTTCCCTTCCTCCTCGGCTATCGCCATACCCTCGACCACAGCGGCACCCGCTGGTACATCGAGCCATTCGCCGGCTATAGCATCGGCGGCACCGATATTCCCAAGCTCGACGCCGCCGGCCAGCCGGTCTATAACTCAGACGGCGCCGAGGTCGATCAAAAGCTCTCCGGCGCCACCGCAGGCCTCGGCATCGGCTATATCCTTCCTGATCCAAAACTACCCCTCAACTTTGCCCTCCGCTACGAGCACACCTTCGTCTCCGACAACCCCAGCCCCAGCATCCTCGCCCTCCGCCTCTCCTGGTCGGTCCTCACCGCCCGCCACCTCACCGCTCAATAACCAACCCATCCATATCATCCAACCTCGCTACGATCCCCCACGAAAAGAAATTTCCCCCCAACGCCAGCATCACTACATTGTCCCCTGCCTTCAGCGGCAGCTCCACCGTCGAATTCTCGATCGATAACCGCCCGTTCGGCACCTTCACCACGGGAAACCCAAAATTATTCTTGTCCACCTTGATCAACCGGTCATTCACAAACACCGCAACATCATCAAGAAATCCAAGCCGCAACTGAACCATCTTCGCTTCCCGGGCCTGGATCGTCGTCTTTAAGAACATCATCCGCGGTACCCCAAAAGGCACTGTGGCCCCAAAGATCCGGCTTAGGTTCACAAATCCCCGCCGCTCCGCATCGACCGGCTTCCAAACCGCCTTAGCGCCCGGCAACCCGCGGATCCCCAACAGATTGGCCTTTCTCACATCCTCATTCGCCGTATCTGGCGGAACCATCCACCAATGCCGCAGGTACCGGGAATCATACCCCGTCACATCGGTCCCTTCCACGGGCGAAAGCCCCTCTACCTGCCCCGGCTTCACGATAAGATTGGTAATGATCTGCTCCCCCTGGAAGGCCAGCGTCCCATGGGTCACATCCCCCTCCAACCGCGGCACTTCCAGCGTAGGCCGCTCCGGGTGGTTCACCCACACCTTCATCTGCTTCCCCGATACGATCATCTTCACATGACTGGCCTTCGCTAGCGTATAATCCGAGAAGGTCTGGTACTGCGGCAAGGCATCCCAATACATCACCCCCTTGACGATAGGCGTATACTGCACCGCCTCCATCGCATAAGGATGATTCACCGCCCAATTCGTCCGCAGATAAAAAGTTTCGGTCTCCGCCGTATCCTGGAAGCGGAAAAAGAAGGAGGCAAAATCATGGTTCGTCGGAAGAATATCGAACTCGATCGTCCCATCCGTAAAGTCAAGGTCCTTCAATACCACAAACCCCCGCCCGTCGATCACCTTTAACCGCGCCATCCCCGCGCTGTCATCGAACGCCGCGATCCCAGGCCGGAATGTCCAGGCCTCTGCCTTCAGTGATATTCTTTTCTGCGCCGATACCGCGAATCCCCAAAAAAGCAATCCAAGTATACCAAGTCTTTTCATATTTATTTTTTTCAGCAAATATGTCCGTCCCCCCTCAAACCCCCTATTCAAATCCATTTCAATCCCGTTCAACTCAAAAAAAGAGGAGTAACCCATTTTTATCTATCTTCAAACAACTAAACTGTAAACATGAGAAACCTCCTCATCGCCATCGGCCTCATCCTGACCCAGGGCTCCACCGCCAACGCCCAATCCCAACCTCGCTGGCTCATTCAACCCGCCCTCTCCCCCGACGGCAAGTGGATCGCCTTCGGCTACAAAGGCAACCTCTTCAAAGCCCCCTCCACCGGCGGCCCCGCCACTCCCCTTACTATCAACAACTTCTACAACGGCTACCCCGTCTGGAGCCACGACGGCAAAAAGATCGCCTTCGCCTCCGACCGCTATGGCAACTTCGATATATTCATTGTGAACTCGACCGGCGGCGAAGCCACCCGCCTCACAGCCAACTCCGCAAAGGACATCCCCTGCGATTTCAGCACCGACGACCAGCAGGTCCTCTTCGGAACCGACCGCCATGATATCTACACCTCCGCCCGCTTCCCCGGCGACAATTACTGGATGAAACTCTTCAGCGTCCCGGTCAAAGGCGGTGCAAGTAGTATGATCAACAGCGCCGGCACCGAATTCCTCCATTACAATGAGAAAGGCGACAAATTCATCTTCCAGGATCGAAAAGGCTACGAAGACCCCTGGCGCAAACACCATACCTCCCCCGTCACACGGGATATCTGGGTATATGACACAAAGACACACGAATACACAAAGGTCTCCGACTTCAAAGGCGAAGACCGCGAACCCGTTTGGGGCAAAGGCGACGAATTCTACTATCTCAGCGAACGCAACGGCAACCAAAATCTATACAAAGGCTCCCTGGCCAACCCCGCCAGCCCACAACAACTGACCAGCTTCGAAAAAAACCCCGTCCGAAATCTTTCCCGCAGCAACGACGGCCTGCTGGCTTTCACATACAATGGCGATCTCTACACCCTGAATGAAGGTAGCCAGCCCCAAAAGATCACCATCACCCTCGACGCCGATTTCAGCGGCGACGAAACCACCATAATACCCGTGAAGGGCGAAGCCTCCGAAATGGCGATCTCCGCCGATGGCAAACAGGTGGCCTTTGTCTATCGCGGGGACATCTTCGTCACCTCCGCCGACGGCGCCACCACCCGCCGCATTACCAACACTCCCTACCAGGAGCGAATGGTGGAATTCAGTCCCGATGGCCGCTCTCTCCTCTACTCCGCCGAACACGAGGCCTCCTGGGACATCGAACAAACCACCATCGCCTCAAAGACCGAACCTTACTTTTACGCCGCCACTCTCCTGACCACGACACCCGTCGTCGCCTCCGGCAAAGACGAATTCCAGGGGGTATACTCTCCCGATGGCAAAAAGATCGCCTATCTCGAAGAACGCAACATCCTCAAAACGGTCGACCTCGCCACCAAAGCTACCAACACGCTCATCCCCGAAGGCGTCAACTACTCCTATTCCGACGGCGATCAATATTTCGCCTGGTCGCCCGACAGCAAATGGCTGCTGGCCCAATCCGGCGAAAGCGGTGGCTGGCAGTCCCGTGAAGTGGTCCTCCTGAAAGACGATGGCTCGGGCAAGCGCACCAACCTCACCGGCAGCGGCTTCGACGACCTGCACCCTCAATGGGGCATCGACGGGAAAATGATGTATTGGCTGAGCAACAAACAAGGCATGAAGAACCTCAGCCGCGGCGGCCAGTCCGATGTCTATGCGATGTTCTTCGACCCGAAAGCCTGGGACCGGTTCCAACTCTCAAAAGAGGACTTCGATCTGAAAACAGAACTGGAAAAGAAAGACACCACAAAAAAACCAACCACCCCCCTCGAGCTCGATCTCAGGAACCTCGATGACCGCACCCAACGCCTCACCAGCACCTCCTCCATACTCTCCGGCGCAAAACTCTCGAAAGACGGCGAAAAGCTATACTACCTGGCCGCGTATGAAAAAGGCTTCGATCTCTGGCAAGCCACGCTGCGCACCCACGAGACAAAACAGCTCGCTAAGCTCGACGCAACCGGCGGCCGCATCGAAATGACCCGCGACGGAAAATTCCTCTTCGTCCTCGCCGGCGGCTCCATCTATAAGGTCAACACCGAAGACGGCAAAGTCAGCCCCGTAAAGATCAACACCGAGATGGAGCTCAATGCCTCCGCCGAAAGAACGTATATCTTCGACCACGCCTGGAAACAGGTAAAGAAAAAACTCTTCGACCCCAAACTGCAGGGCGTCGACTGGGATTACTATCACAACAACTACCGCCAGTTCCTTCCCCATATTAACAACAACTACGACTTCCAGCTGCTGCTGAGCGAATTCCTGGGAGAGCTCAACGCAAGCCATACCGGCGGCCGCTATGCCCCCGATTTCCCCAATGGCGACGAAACCGCTGCTCTGGGTCTGTTCTATGACCTCGAGAGAAAACAAGACGGTCTCCTCGTAAAGGAAATTATTGCAGGTGGGCCCTTCGATAAGGACGGCACTCACATGACACCCGGCGTCATCATCGACAAGATCGACGGCAACCCCGTAACGATGTCCGCCGACTGGTCGGCCCTGCTCAACCACAAGGCAGGCCAGCTCACGCTCATCAGCTTTCACGATCCAAAGACAAATGCCGCCTACGAAGAAAGCGTAAAACCTATAAAGCCGAGAATAGAAACAGCCACCCTGCTCTATAACCGCTGGACCCACCGCATGGAACGTCTCGTCGACAGCCTGTCCGGCGGACGCCTCGGCTACGTGCACGTACGAAGCATGGATGACCCCAGCTTCCGGATCACCTTCGACAAAGTGCTGGGAAAGAATATCGACAAGGAAGCCCTCATCGTAGATACCCGGTACAATGGCGGCGGCTGGCTCCATGACGATCTCGTCACCTTCCTCGGCGGAAAGCTCTACTTCACCCTCCACCCGCAAAACCATACGACAAAAGGCGGCGAATCCCTCAACAAATGGACAAAACCCAGCTGCGTGGTGATGAGCGAAGGCAACTACTCGGATGCCTTCATGTTCCCCTATGCCTATAAACACCTGGGCATCGGCAAGCTCGTAGGCATGCCCGTCGCCGGTACCGGCACCGCCGTCTGGTGGGAAACGCAGATCAATCCCCGGATCGTCTTTGGGATACCGATGGTCGCCAGCTATGGCTCCGGCGAAGACCACCCGACGGAGAACCATCAGTTGGATCCCGATATCCGCGTCAGCGACGACTATAATAAGATCCTCTCCGGGGAAGATCAGCAGATCGAGGCCGCAGTGCAGCTACTTATACATCGCTAATTCAACGCCTCCTTATTATACTTATTCCTATAATCCACCGGCGACATCGACGTCACCTTCTTGAAAATATCCCGGAACGCCTTCGTATCATTATACCCCACCTCGTACATCACCTCCCCGACCGTCTTCCGGCTGATCTCCAGCTGCCGCTTTGCAGCCTCGATCTTCACCCGCTGCCAATATTCCAGCACGGTATTGTTCGTCGCCTTCTTAAAGCGACGCTCAAAGGTCCGCCGCGCAATCCCAAACTTTTCACACAACTCATCCACCGTGATCTTATCCTGGAAATTCGATTCGATATATTCCTGCACTCGGACAATATCCGGATCGTTATGCACCTTCTGTCCCTTGAAGATGCTGAAAGGCGACTGACTGTTCCGGTCGATGTCCAGCACAAAGAACTTCGAAGCCAGGATCGCCATCTCCCGGTTGGTATACTTCTCGACAAGATAAAGTAGCAGGTTCCAGTAGGAGTTCGCGCCGCCGCTCGAATAAAGCCCGTTCTGATCGGTGACGATCTTATCATCCGTGAGCTCGACATCCGGGAACCGGTTCCGGAACTCATTGGCGAACAACCAATGCGTCGAACAGGGCTTGCCGCTCAACAAACCCGTCTCCGCCAGCAGAAACGCGCCAAGACAAAGACTCGCCACCTCGCTCCCCGTCTTATAGTGATCCACGATCCAGGGAATAAAGTCCCGGTTCAGCCGCATCGCCGTATCCAGGTTACCACTGACGGCCGGCACCACGATCAGATCGGGCTTCCGTGCATTGGCCAGCACCGCATCGGTATGGATGGAGAAAAGCCCGTCCGTCACTCGTACTTCCGGAGTCAGCCCCACCAGCTGCACATTGAACACCGGCGGCGCACCGGCACTCTTCAGGAATTCATTCACGGCTGTAAATAGGTAACGCGGATCAGCGACGGCTTCAACAACGGCGGTCTCCGGCACAAGGATGGCAATCTGCTTCATAGTTCTCGAGTTTAATTTTCGATCCGGAGGGCCCGGATCTGTCGTATAAAGATAGGCCCAAACGATGTCGCAAACAACCCCTTTAATTGACGGATTTCCACATTCCCCAATCCACAAAGAGATCCTAGCTTTGTTTGACAAAATAAAACGACAATGGAACCCTACCACATGGACCACGACATCCGCCTCGTTTGCGTCCCGGCAAAGAGCTTCCCCGATGGAGTAATGGCCGCCTTTCAGCAACTCATGAATATTTTCCCCGACCAGCAGGGGCATCGTCGTCTCTTTGGCGTCTCCTGGCCCGATGGAAAAGGAAGCATGATCTATAAAGCCGCCGTGGAAGAGAAATACCAGGGGGAAGCAGAAAAGATGGGCATGGAACCTTATCTCCTGAAAAAAGGCGAATACCTCAGCACCACCGTCCACAATTTCATGAATGATATCCCCTCCATCGGCAAGGCCTTCCGCCAATTGGTCGATGCACCCGGCGTTCATCCGAATACCGTAGGCGTGGAAGAATACATCAGCACCACCGATGTCCGCTGTATGGTCCCTATGTTCAATAATTAAGAGTATGTCTACCCACCTCAACGCTTACCTCAACTTCAACGGTCGCTGCCGCGAAGCAATGACCTTCTATCAGCAATGCCTCGGCGGCGATCTCAACCTGCAAAAAATAGCGGAGTCTCCGTTTGCCGTGCAGATGCCGTCCGAAGCAGGGGGCAATATCCTCCACGGAAGCCTCACAAAAGATGGAGTCCTTCTTTTGATGGGGTCCGATATGATCGGAGAAAGTCCGCAACAAGGGAATTCAGTCGTCCTCTGCATCAAATGCAGCACCGACGAGGAGATCACCCAATGCTTTACCAAACTCTCTGCCGGCGGCCAGGTAAAAATGCCCCTGCATCAAGGCTTCTGGGGCTCGACCTATGGAGAGCTCACCGACAAATTTGGGATGTTCTGGAAATTCTTGCGCACAAGATAACGCCCTACTCCGAACGCAACGATCGCACCGGGTTGGTCAATGCAGCCTTCACACTCTGATAGCTCACGGTCAGCACCGTGATCGCCACCGCGCCAATTCCTGTCGCCGCAAAGATCCACCAGGCAATATTCGTGTGATAAGTGTATTTCTCCAGCCAGTGGTGCATGAAATATCCTGCCGACGGCAATGCCACGACCAGCGCGATCAGCACAAGCACGACAAAATCCTTTGAAAGCAGGCCCCAGAGATTGACCACCGATGCCCCAAGCACCTTCCGCACCCCAATCTCCTTGATCCGCTGTTCGGCCATATAGGACGCCATCCCGAATAAACCCAGGCAGCTGATAAAGATGGCGAATACCGTAAAAGCGGCCGCCAGCTTACCGATACGCTCCTCATCGGAAAATTTCTGCGCATATTCCAGGTCGGCGAACCGATACGTAAAAGGCACGGCAGGCGCATATTTCTTCAGCACTTTCTCGATTCCCGCGACCGCCACATGCGGACTCACCCGCGCATTGATCCGGATATTCAGGTAGTCCTGCCTGTCTCCGGTCAGCCGGTACAAACATTGTTTCACCGGCTCATAAGGCGACGTGGCAACCATGTCCCGGATCACCCCGATGACCCGGTAATCCTTTCCCCACACCTGCACGGTCTTTCCGATGGGATCCTTCAAACTCATATATTGCACCGCCGCCTCGTTGAGAACAAGGGCGCTCGAATCCGTAAGAAATTGCGGCGAGAAATCCCTGCCGGCGACAAACTGCCAGCCGACCGTCTTCCCATAGGCGGTGCTCACCCACACATTGGCGAAATCATACGTGGCATGCGGATCCATTTCCGCCCAATTGACCCCGCTCGTATTATGGTTCATCTGGGTCGCCGGACTGGAGGATTCGGCTATATCGGCCACCACCCCACTACCCGTCAGGTCTGCCTGGATCGCGGCAAAATGATTGTGTACGTCGTCGGTGGAGATTCGGACATTGACAAGCCCCGCCCGGTCATAACCCGTGGGCCGGTCCTTGGCATACTGGATCTGCCGGAACACACAGACCGTCCCCACGATCAGGATCACCGACACCGAAAATTGCAGCACCACCAGCACCTGCCTCGGCAAAGCCGCCAGCCTGCCCGCCCGGAAGCTTCCCTTCAACACCTTTATCGGGCGGAAAGACGAGAGATACAACGCCGGATAGCTTCCGGCCACGATCCCCGTAAAAACACAGAAACCAACGCTCATCAGCCAGAACACCGGGCTGTTCCACAAAATATGCACCTGCTTATCGGCCACTGCGTTGAACAAAGGCAACAACAACCCCACGATCCCAAGCGTAAACGCAAAGGCAAGAAGCGTAATGAGCACGGACTCGCAGTAGAATTGCACGATCAGTTGCCGCCGCAACGATCCAATGGTCTTGCGGATGCCCACTTCCTTCGCCCGCTTTTCGCTCCGCGCAGTACTCAGGTTCATGAAATTGATACAGGCCAGTAATAAGACAAATAGTCCGATCGTACCGAACAACCATACAGATTGTATCCTTCCCCCGGTGTTGACGCCGTTCTTGAACTCGGAATACAAATGCCATTTCTTCATGGGATGCAGCAACAGCGTGGGCTTGTACACGGCCTCTTTCTTGCTGACGTACTTCAACTTGGCGTCCTTTATCCGTTGGGACGCGGAGTTGACATCCACGCCGTCGGCCAACCGGACGAATAGCTGAAAGGAATTATCACCCCAATCCTGCTTCGTACGCTCGTCGACGAGGTCGCGCATATAATAGTCCCAGGGCGCAAGAAAAGAGATATTGCTCTGATGAAACTGGGAATTGTTGGGCAGGTCCTCGTAAACCCCCTTGACGACAAAATTGCTCCGGTTGTCCATCAGTACCACCTTGTTGAGGGCATCGGTGTTGCCAAACAACGCCGTCGCCACACTCCGCGACAACAGGATGGCCGATGGGTCCGCAAGCGCCCCCTTCGAACCCTCCGCCATCTTTAGCCCAAACACTTCCGGCGCATCGGGCTGCATAAAACTTCCCGACTGCTCGATCTTGGTGTCTCCCACCGCCAGGATATGCTCCCAGCTCCAGGACGCCATCACGATATTCTTGAAATCGTTGCCATAATGTTTCCTCAATTCCTCACCCAGCGGAACAGGAATGGCCTTCCCCGTCCGGGCCGTACCATTGAAGGTCTGACTCTGCATCACCTGCGCCACCCGGTCATAGCTCGGATCATATTTGTCAAAGGACAATTCATCCCAGATCCAAAGACCGATCAATAAGGCCACAGCCATGCCGATCGCCAGCCCCGAAATATTGATAGTAGAGTGCGCCACATTCTTGCGCAGGTTGCGCCAGGCGGTGAGGAAGAAATTAGTAAACATGCCAAAATCCTAGCGACAATCGTACCGCCCGTGCATTTCTCTATTAATCAGCCCCTTAAAGCACCCCTTACCAGGCAAGTCTGTCCGTTTTTGATACATCCGCTGTCCGGCCCTATCTTTAAGCATGACACGTCAGATCAACATCCGGCCGGCTACCACCGCCGACCTTCCCACCCTCCTTCAATTCGAACAAGGCGTAATCGCCGCCGAGCGCCCCATGGACCCGACGATCAAAGATGGTCCCATCCACTACTACAACCTCCCCGCCATGCTCGAATCCCCCGATATCCAGCTCCTCGTCGCCGAGCTCGACGGCAACCTCATCGCCTCCGGCTACGCCCGCATCGAAACCGGCCGCCTCTATCTCAAACACACCCACCACGCCTACCTCGGCTTCATGTACGTCGACCCCGCCCACCGCGGCAAAGGCGTCAACCAGCTCATCATCGCCGCCCTCCGCCAATGGGCCCACACCCGCAACATCACCGAGCTCCGCCTCGACGTCTATGTCGTCAACGACGCCGCCATCCGCGCCTATGAAAAAGCCGGCTTTCACGGCCACTTGCTCCAAATGCGCTCCCCGGTACAAGGTTAAGCAACCGTTTGCGCATAGAAATCCCTCCCGAATCCTTTAAGTTTGACCCAAACACGCACTTCGCCAATGAACAGGAAATCCTTTCTCCGCAACAGCAGCCTCGCAGCCCTGGCCCTCGCCGCAAGCACCCCCGCAATTGCCCTCGAACCAAATGCCCCCGCCATCAACGCAGGCAGAACAAAACCCATCACAGTCCCAAGGGATACGCCCCTCCACTTCGCCGGCCCCAAAGTACGCCTCGCCATCCTCGGCACCGGCCTCCGCGGTCAAAGCCACCTCAACCTCCTCCTCCGCCGCGACGACGTCGACGTCGTCGCCATCTGCGACGTCGACGACTACATGCTCTCAAGGGCAAAAGCCGCCGTCACCAAATCCGGAAAAAAGCAACCACAGGTCTACACCGGCAGCCCGTACGCCTGGCAGGATCTTCTGAAAAAGGAACAGGTCGACGCCATACTGATCGCCACGCCCTGGGAATGGCACAAACCCATGATCGTCGGCTCCCTCGAAGCAGGAATAAAATACGTCGCCACGGAGGTCATCCTCGGCATCACCCTGCAGGACCACTGGGATGTGGTAAAGGCGGCGGAAAAATACAATGCCAATGTCATGATGCTGGAGAACGTCTGCTATAGAAGGGATGTCATGGCCATCCTCAATATGGTAAGACAAGGCCTGTTCGGTGAGATCGTCCACCTGCAAGGCGGCTACCAGCACTGCCTGCAAGGGATAAAATTCAACAACGGCCAGACCAATGGCGGCGTAGGCTGCGAATTCGGCGAGAAAGCCTTCTCCGAGGCCCGCTGGCGCACCGAACATTCGGTCCGTCGCAACGGCGACCTCTACCCGACCCACGGGATCGGCCCCCTCGCCCACTACATCGATATCAACCGCGGCAACGTCTTTACCACCCTCAGCTCCTTCTCCACAAAATCCCGCGGCTTGCATGACTATGTCGTCCGCCACTGCGGTGAGAACCATCCCAGCGCAAAGGTGAAGTTCAAGCTCGGCGACATCGTCACCACCTCCATCAACTGCGCCAACGGTGAAACGATCCTCCTTCAGCACGACACCAACCTCCCCCGCCCCTATTCCCTCGGTTTTCGCGTCCAGGGCACAAACGGGCTATGGATGGATGTCGCAAACGGCGTCTACGTGGAAGGCCAGTCAAAAGAAGACGAATGGGATGCGGCAAAGACCTGGCTGGAAAAATACGATCATCCGCTGTGGAAACGCTGGACAAACGAAGCGGAAGGCGCAGGCCATGGCGGCATGGACTTCTTCGTAGTCCACGCCTTCATCGAATCGGTCAAGCGGAAAACCCCGACACCCCAGGACGTCTACGACGCCGCCGCGTGGAGCGCCATCACCCCGCTGAGCGAACAATCCATCGAGCTCGGCAACGCAACCGTCCCCTTCCCCGACTTCACCAGCGGCCAGTGGATGTACCGCAAACCGACCTTCGCGCTCAACGATGAATACTGAAACCAGGGGGTGCCCGCTACGCGGGCGCCCCCAGAACGCCCCACTATTGATCGTCCCTGCGCCTACGCTTCCGCACGCCATCGTATTTTGCTACCCTATGCTAGGGTTATTCAAAAAAGACAGCGCTCCGCAAAGCCCGCTAAAGGACCATCGCCGGCAATGGGTCGAAAGCTCCTTTCAATGGCTCACCACCGTCTTCGACAGACAAGCCATCCTGCACCGCAAGGTCCTCGTACCGCATTATTCCCATTTCCCCATCCGCTACAACGGTGACCCCCAAACGGCAACCGACACACTCGACATCGTGGCGGCGCAAATGGAAATCTCCACCACGGACCTGGAACTCAACATCTACGATGACAGCTATAACCAGCTCTCTACTGGTTCCCCCACAGGCGCCAGGCTGGCCGTCGTCACCGAAGGCGAACCGCCCGCCGATGAACCCTGGCCCACAGTCGACGAAACAGGGAAATACCCCATCACGCTGAAAAAGTCCCGCCTTCAAAACCCCGAGCTGCTCGTGGCTACCCTCGCCCGCGACCTGGCCAAAATAAAATTGTCGGGAGAAGCACGCATCACCAGGCCCGACGCGCCCCTAACCGACCTCACGACGCTCATCTTCGGCCTCGGCGTCTTCAACGCCAACGCAGCCTTCATGAGCCAAAACCTTCGCACCACGGGGGAGAACGCCCGCATGACCCAAATGGAATGGGGTTACGGCCTGGCCCTCTTCGCGCACCTCCGCAACGAGAAAAAACCGGCCTGGACCGAACACCTGGTAAAGAATATCAGATCGGACTTCCAGAAAAGCGAACAATACCTCGCCTACCACCACAACTCCCCCCAAAAAAGCGAAAGGCGGTCCCCTTTTGCAGGGGATCCGCCGATGGCTGAAAGTGAAAACCGTCCATAATAAGTTAGGTCAGCAAAGAATAGGTCAGCAACGGTACCCCAAAATTACACCCCGGGGTTCCACCCGACAATACCACTTTGGTGGAATTTTTTCTACAGATCGGGACCACCCTCCTGCCGCTAACCCGCCGTTTTTCAACGGGTTCGCCATTGGCAAGGTTTTTTGACGGGTCATCCCAAACGCCTCATCATGAAAAAAAAAATAAAGAATCTCCTTAGCCTGACCCTCTTCATCGGCCTGACGGTATTCGCCCTGACAGGCTGCTACGAAAGCCACTACTATCACCAATACCATCACCACACGCGCGAATGGTATGGCCGCCACCATACTCCTCCTCCCGCCGGCGTCGACTTCAACGTCGATATCCACAACTAGTCAGGAAAAGAAAGGAAACTAAAAAGGAAAAAAAAGATATTCATCGGGACGGTTCATGGTTAGACCCGGGGGCATTGCCTCCGGGTCGTTTTTTATAAAACACCACCCCCCCTCCAACCTTCGAAAACGCCAGCAGTTCCCCCCGCGCCGTCCGCAACACCTTCCCATCCCGCACCTCCCCATCCAGCGCCAACCCCGAAACATCCATCGCCGTCGCGTGCAGGCCCGGCCGGCAATCCCCCGACACATCCCCGCAAAACCCCGTCCGCCCGCTCATGATCCCCTCCCCAATCAAAAGATTCCCATAGCTCGCATCATATCGGCCCTCATAAGGCAATACCCCATAAAAATTGCCCGCCACAATCACATCCTCCTGCCCATCCCCATTCCAGTCCCCCGGAACAAAGGCAAACACCGGCGACCATTGCGCCTCCTTCGGCAACCGGCTCACCACAAAACTACCCGTGCCCGTATTGGTCAGCAACACCGAAGCAAGACATTCCGCATCCAACTCCACCGCCTTATCCAACTCCGCTCCAAAGATCTCCTCCACCGTCCTGCCCGCAAAACCTGCATAGCTGTTCCAACGCTTGCGCACAATTGCCGGAAAATGTTTCTCCAATTCATCCTTTCCAAGAAAAGGATAATACTTTCCCCCTTTCTCCACCGCAAGGACCGGATCCTCGACGCCGTTGGCATCAAAGTCCCCCACATACAATTTCAAAGGATTCCGCACGGAAGCGGCCAGCTTCGAATTAAGACCCCAGTTGCCCACGAGCAGATCGGGCTTCCCATCCCCATTCATATCCGTCACACAAATACTCTCCCACCAACCACTCGTACGGCCAAGGCCAAACGCCTCCGTCCGGTTCTCCAGCTTCCCCTTATGATTCATGAATACCGTCACCGGCATCCACTCCCCTACAACAACAAGATCGTCCCATCCATCCTTATCCAGGTCGGCCCACACCGCTGCCGTCACGCACCCCAGCTTCCCGATCCCAGGCTCCCTGGTAAAATTCCCCTTACCGTCATTAAGCAACAGATACGACTCCGGCGTCTCTCCAAGACGTCCGTAAAAAGGACTCCCACCCACAAAAACATCGACATCCCCGTCATGATCGACATCCGCCGCAACTACCACCGCCTTGTTCCCGGAAGGACCCGGCAACGTGGGCCCCTTCTGAAAATGCCCATGCCCGTCATTCAAATACACCCGGTCCACAAGCCCCGCCGAACCAGGAGCCAATTGCCCCCCTCCACTCACCACCACCAGGTCGGGATGCCCATCGCCGTTGACATCGGCAAACACCGCATCCGCATCCGGGCAAAATCCATCCGCCTTGAACAAAGCGGTGTCCACCGCCACAAATCGCGCCGATGCCTCCTGCCGGAAAAGACTCCCCGGCTGCCGCGCCCCACCACAGATAAAAATATCGTCAAGCCCATCCCCATCAATATCCGCAACAGCCATCTTCGGCCCCCGGGTCGACTGTTCATGCGGCATCAACGGCTGCGCATCCAGGTCATTGAAAGGATTATCCACCCGCCGATAGGACAAATCAATCATCGCCGTCACATCCTCCAAAAAGCCCTTCTCCACCCCCAACCCGTTAGCAGTTTCCCGCAAACCCACACCCGCCAGGCTAACCCCCGGCAAACCCACACCCGCCAGGCTAGCCCCCGGCAAACCCACACCCCATCCCCCCGGCCACATCCCCCCACTCCCCGACACCGCATCCCGGTGCTCCACCACCACCCGACGATCCGCCCCCACATGCGTCAACACCTGCCGCCGCCCATCCGGCCAATCCACCTCCAAAGTATCCACATGCCCCTCCCGCCCCAGTCCAAAATGCACCGGCCCCAACGACCCACTCTCAAAACCCCGCGTCACCGAACAATAGCCATATTGCACCCTCCCCCCCGTCCTCACCGCCACCTTCGCCCCAATCCCAAACAAATTCCCCAACGGCCCCCGCAACTCCACATCCAGGTAATGCACCCCGGCCTCACCATGATTCCGATAGATCATCGCCGGCTCATTCACCGTATTGACGACAAGATCGAGATTCCCATCATTATCGAGATCCGCATACGCCGCCCCATTCGAAAACGCCGGATGCGTAAACCCCCACTCCGCACTCCGATCATTAAAAACAAGACTGTCTGTTCCCTGGAACAAAAAACAATTCCCCTTCCCCGGCGGCATCTTCTCCACCGTAGCCAGGTCAGCCGCCCGCCCCTTCTGCAGCGCCGACGCTACCGGCATCGAAGCCATGAACTTCAATACATCCAGGTCATTGGGCCTCCGCTGGATGCCATTCGAAACAAACAGATCCTTTCGCCCGTCATTGTCAAAGTCCGCCGCCAACGCACTCCAGCTCCAGTCCGTCGCCGCAACACCCGAATAAAGCCCGATCTCGCTAAACCGCATCCCGCCACCAACATTCAACTGAAGACAGTTGCGCGAATACTGGGTATGATAACCATACTTCATCTTCATCCGATAAATGCTCAACGGATCATCCCCGCCGCTCCGCTTTAACACATCCTCCTTCGGCGGCAACATATCCAGCGTCACCAGGTCGAGCCAGCCGTCATTGTTCAGATCGGCCATATCACTGCCCATTGAAAACCTGCTTTCGTGCCCAAAAGCCTGCCTGTTGATCTCCGAGAACGTGCCGTCCCGGTTATTGAGATAATAATAATCGTTCTCATGAAAATCATTGCTCACATAAATATCGTCCCACCCGTCATTGTTCAAATCGCCCGCCAGCACATTCAACCCATAGCCCGTCACACTGCTGTAAATACCCGCAGCCTTCGTCACCTCGACAAAATGCCTGCCGCCCTCAACAGAGTCGTTGCGAAACAGTTTATCGCCGCTCACATCATTGTGTACCCGACGCTCGCTCGTATCCGCATAACTCTCATTGGAATGCACCGAATGATTCACGATAAAACAATCCAGGTCGCCGTCATGATCATAATCAAAGAACACCGCCTGCGTGTTAAAACCCAGAACATCCAACCCATACTCCGCCGCCCGCTCCGTAAATGTTCCATTCCGATTATTAATGAACAGCTCATTCCTCCCATGAAATCCCTTGTACCCTCCCACCTCCGAAACATAGATGTCCGGCCATCCGTCCCCATCCACATCTGCTACCGTGACGCCCGTCTTCCAATTGCCGGCCCCCCGCACCCCCGCACGGACCGTCACATCCTCAAAATGAAAATCACCCTTGTTGAAGTATAAAGCGTTCGCCCCCTGGTTGCTCACCAGGAAGATATCCGGCAACCCATCCCGGTTGAAATCCGCGATGCCCACGCCGCCGCCATTATAATAATAGAGATAGTCCAGGATATTCAGCGTGTCGGTATCCAACACGGAATTCTGAAAATGAATACCCGTCCGGTCTGGCGACAACAGTTCGAAGCGCGTCTTCCCGCGCCGCCCACAACCCGTCAAAAGAACGAGTACCGCAAAAAAATATAGAGGTCTCCTGCGCAATTCAAATATTCCCTTTCTTTAATTCCCCTACCGCGAAATCCGCAGCCCGCGCCGTCAACGCCATATACGTCAGCGAAGGATTCTGGCAGGCTGACGAAACCATACAGGCCCCATCCGTCACAAAGACATTCGGCGCATCCCAAACCTGGTTGTGACCATTCAGAACCGACGTTTTCCGGTCCCGGCCCATCCTCGCCGTTCCCATCTCATGGATACCCTGCCCGATCGCATATTTGTCACTGTCCCAGGTCGTGATATTCTTTACCCCCGTCGCCTCAAACATCGCCACCAATTCCTTCACGATATCCTTCCGCATCTTCAGTTCGTTATCTTTTAACTCGGCATCCATCGCCAACACCGGCAACCCCCATTTATCCTTACGCTCCTTATCCAGGTAGATCCGGTTCTCATGATAAGGCAGGATCTCTCCAAATCCCGTTGCCCCGATCTCCCAGGGGCCCGGCTCGGTCAACGCCTGCTTATAGTCCGCGCCGATATTCATCTCCGCCACATCCCGGCTCCATCCCTCCCGGCTTGCACTCCCCTGGTAACCATAACCACGCAAAAAGTCCCGCTTGTCGCCGAACAGGTTCGCAAATCGCGGAATATAAAACCCGTTCGCCCGCCGGCCATAGTAATATTTGTCCTCGAACCCTTCTACCGATCCTTTCGCGCCCAGCATATAGTGATGATCCATCACATTATGTCCAAGCTCCCCACTGCTGCTGCCAAGCCCCTCGGGCCAGACATCCGTCGCAGAATTCATCAACACCCACGCACTGTTCAACGCCGAAGCATTCAAAAATACGATCCTGGAAGAATAGGTATAGGTTTTATTCGTTTCCGCATCCAACACTTCCACCCCCGTCGCCCGTTTACGATCCTTGTCATAAAGGATGCGCGTGACGATCGAGAACGGCCTCACCGTCAGCTTACCCGTGGCCATCGCCGCCGGCAGAGTAGAAGATTGCGTACTGAAATATCCTCCAAAAGGACACCCCTCCCAACACCGGTTCCGGAATTGACAGGCCGTCCTGCCGGGAATCGGCGCCGTAAGGTTCGCCGTCCTGCCGATAAACAAATGCCGCTGCCCCTTATAGGCATCCTTGATCCGCTGCTGCACGTCCTTCTCCACACAGTTCAGCTCCATCGGCGGTAGATAATGTCCATCCGGCAACTGGGGCAACCCCTCCTTCGATCCGCTGATCCCTGCAAACTTCTCGACATAGGTATACCAGGACTCCAGGTCCTTATATCGTATCGGCCAGTCCACAGCGATTCCATCTTTCAGATTGGCCTCAAAATCAAGATCACTCCATCGATAGCTCTGCCGGCCCCAAAGGATAGATCGCCCACCCACCTGGTACGCCCGCCACCACGTGAACGGCTTCACCTCGACATAAGGGCAATCCTTCTCATTGGCCCAATAGTCGATATTGAACTCATGCGCCGCCGTCCCATACGCCGCCCAATACCGCGACAACACCGGCCGTTCCCGCTGCATCTGCGTCGTCGCATTCCCCCCGTGCGGAAAGTCCCAGGGATTCTTGTCGGCGCTCTTATAGTCCTTGATATGCTCGAAGGGCCGGCCCCGCTCGAGCATCAACACGGTAAGCCCCTTCTCGGTCAGCTCCTTCGCCGCCCATCCTCCACTGATCCCGCTGCCGATAACGATCGCATCATAGCTGTTCATGTCATTATTTTTTTAAAGGTAAAAATGTTCTAACACTATCATTATTCCTCGCCACCACCACCCGGTCCCCCACCCTCTCGATATCCCGCACCGCCCCCTTCACAAAGAACCCACTCTTCTCCGCCGGCACCGGCACAAATCCTCCCTGCCCATCGCCCTTCAGCAACAACCCATAACTCGCATCATAGATCCCCACCTCCGGCTTCGACTCATAAAAATTACCCCCCACCAACAGATCCATCTTCCCATCCCCATCAAAATCCCCCGGCAGGATACCATAAACAGGCGAGAACTGCGCCTCCCCCGGCAACGCCTTCTTCACAAACCCACCCGTCCCGTCATTCAAAAACACACAGCTCCGCAATTCATAGGCATCCAATTTCACAGAACCCGCCATCTGCTCGGCCGTAAAAATATCGGTCATCGTCTGCTCCTTGTATTCATTATAATGCAGATACTTCTTCTTCAACCCCGGCAACGCCGCCACCAAATCATGCCGCAGGCACATCGGGTACTGCCTGTCCCCATTGTAACAACACACGATCTGCTCCACCGTCCCATTCTGATCAAAATCGCTCACATACATCGTCACCGGCTTGGCCCGGCTCGCCCGGAACCTCGAGTTCAGTCCGTGATTGCCCGCC
>NZ_DASZXR010000007.1:0-26931 GCF_035546395.1 Puia sp.
GAGGGGGCCTTGACCCCAGTCGAGGAGCAGCTGGAGCTGGTCGTTCTTCGGCAGGCCGGCGTGGGCGAGGGTAAGGTTATCCTGTTCGAGCATCTCGTCCATAAGCTGTTCGAGGAGCTGCAGCCAGCGTTCAATGGTAGACGCCTTGAACAAGGAAGTATTGTAGTTTATTCCGGCGTAGAGGTCGTCTCCCGATTCGCGGAAGTGAAAACTGATGTCAAATTTGCTTTCGGTGGATGGCCGCTGGTAGCTGCTGATGCGAAGAGCGGTGTCATTGCCGGGTGATTCGGGTTGTACCGCTTCGTGTACCACGAGCATACAATCGAAGATGGGCGACCGGCTGAAATCGCGGGTAAGATCAAGTTCGTCCACGAGCTTATCGAACGGATAATCTTCGTGTGCGAAGGCTGTCGTGACGAGCTGTCTTGCGGACGTCATCAGCTGATGAAGTGCCGCTTCCGGATCGATATTTGTCCGGAGAGCGATGGTATTGAGATAAAGTCCTACCTGATCCTGTAATTCCGGGAGATAGCGGCCGGTGACAGGAGTGCCGATGATGATATCGGTTTGTCCGGAGAGCCGATGGAGCAGGCATTGGACGAGTGCGAGCATATTCATGAATAGCGTCGAACCCTGGCGACTATTCTTCTTTTCCCATTTTTTGCCGGCACCGGTTAGTAACCGCCCAATGCTTTTGCCATCATAGGTTTGGACAACGGGACGGTCGAAATCGGCAGGCAGATGGAGCACGGGCAGGGTTCCTGCCAGCTGCGTGGTCCAAAAATCCCGTTTGAGTCGCCAGTGATCGTTCGCCAGCGACGACTGCCAAGTCGCATAATCCTTGTATTGAAGTGGAAGTAAACGCCAGTCGGGTCGGGCATCGGTCGAGGCGGCTTGATAAGCGGTCATCAGATCGCGGCCGAGGATGTTGAGCGACCACTCATCGGAAATGATGTGGTGCATGGTGAATGAGAAAAGGAATTGATGCCTGTCGAGCTGGATCAGTGCGGCCCGAAGGAGGGGGCCACTTTCCAGATCGAAGCGGTAACGGCTTTCCTGATCCAGGAATCGACCGATCGCTTCTTCCCTGTTGGCCTCGAAACGATAATCGAGGGCGGTGATGGTGAATCCGGGATCATCGGCGGAAAGGATGCGTTGTGCCGGCTGGCCGTCATGCATGACAAAGACGGTACGCAGCACTTCGTGACGACGGAGGAGTTGGCGCCAGGCTTCGAACCAGGCGGGTAAGAGCAGGTCGCCGTCGATGAGCATTGCCCCGGGGATATTGTAGGCGGAGCCGGTTTGTCCCATCTTATCCAGGAGCCACATGCGCCGTTGTGCGTGGGATACGGGATAGCATTCGGCGGCCGTCACCGGCGTTATCGGCGGCGCGGTGGTTGCTGTGGTGTCTTGCAGACTGCCGCACAACTCTTCGATAGTAGGATGAAGGAACAACTGTCGAAGGGTAAGTCGCCGGCCCATGCGTTCTTCGGTCATCGCGAGGAGGCGCATTCCTTTGAGGCTGTCGCCGCCCTGCTCGAAAAAATTATTGGTGATCGATGGCATCGGGTGGCCAAGGATGCACTCCCAGATACCGGCCATAATTTGTTGATCTGTCGTGACAGGAGGACGCGCGGAAGCATGGGAAATAGTTGGCCGAATGATCCGCTGCCAATCCTTTATTGTTTGTCCCAGGTCGGTAATGCCTGGCAGCCTGTCGACAACGTAAACGGACTGGGGTATCAGCGGAGGGGGTAGCACCGTCGCGAGTTGGTCCCGAAGAGAATCGACGAGCCGGGCGTCATCGAGGGCGACCAGGGGAGACATGAACCGGGACCGGTCTATTTTCCCATTCGGCGTCAACGGCATCTCCTCAATGAAGGCAATGGATTGCGGAACCATGTAAGCAGGCAGCTTGTCTATTAATTGTTGACGGATGAAGGCGGCGTCGCGGGATTGGTCAGGCGCTACAATGAGGAAGGCAGCCAGATAGCTCCCGTTGTCGTGGTGCGGGAAGGGTATAACTACTGCGTTAAGGATGCCGTCGACATGTTGCAGATGCTGTTCAATTTCCGGAAGTTCGATGCGATTCCCGTTGATCTTTACCTGACCGTCCATACGGCCGAAGAAATCGATGCTGCCGTCGGATCGCCAGCTGGCGATGTCGCCGGTACGGTACATGCGGGTGGTGCGATCTTCCGGATCATGCATGAAAGACGCGGCGGTCTTTTCCGGATCCCCGAAGTAACCGCGGCCTACACCGATGCCGGAAACATAGAGATTACCTTTGATGCCGATAGCACAGGGATCGTGCTGATCGTTGAGAATTCGGATGCGCATGTTAGGGATGGGCTTGCCGATCGGAATGCGGATTTCGGCGGGATCATACCCGGTGAGAATATGATGGGTGATGTCATCGGCTGCCTCGGTAGGGCCATATGCATTTACCAGACGGACGCGCGGAAAGATGTCGAACCATTTTTTTACCAATGAAGGATGGAGGGTTTCTCCGGTCATCAGCACGAATTCGGGCTGCCAGCTGATCGGTTCCCGGCGCTGTTCTAATACGGTAAGCAGGGTGTGCGCGAAAGAAGGTACCATTTCCATGATCGTGGGAGCGTCGGTTTCCAGTCGTTTGAGCAGCGGGCCGACCTGTTGGAGCTGGTGGTCGGGATATATGAGGACCGTACCGCCGGTGACGATGGCTACGAGTAACTGCCAGATGGAGATGTCGAAGCTTTGTGGGGCGTTCTGAACGATGACGCTTTGCTGGTTGAGTTGCAGCAGATCGATCTTAGCGAAGAGATGGTTCATCATGCCGGCGTGTTCTATCATTACGCCTTTGGGCGTACCGGTAGTGCCGGAGGTATAAATGATGTAGGCGAGATCGCCGGGTGTTAGCCGGCTAGCGAATTCCTGGGATTGATCTATACCATTAAGCCGGGATGACTCCTCTATCAGAATGGTATCAACCATCCGGTTTAGGTCGTCCCGGGAAATCACCGATTTCTCGTCGAGGAAAGTGGCGTTGGTGGTTAGCAGATGCCGGGCTTTTACTGCTTGGATGATGTGGGCGGCACGTTGAAAGGGAAGATCTATCCCCAGCGGCAGGTACACCGCGCCGAGACGGAAAATGGCAAGCATAGCGATCAGCAAATCTTCGGACCGGGTGCAATATACCGGGATGATCTCGCCTTTTTGGATGCCTTGGGAATCGAGGAGTTGGGCCAAGAAGATGCTACGATGGGCCAGTTCGAGATAGGTGAGTTCCTTATGCTCCGAGCGGACCGCGATGTTATCGGGATGGCGCCGGCACCAGTGATCGAGGTAATCGGGGAGGAATCGGGTGGTATCAATGGGTTTGGCGGGCTGTTGGAAGGACTCGATAAGCGCGAGTTCTTTGCTAGTGACTGGTGGGTTGTTTGTTTGCGTTTCGAGCGGCTCGGCGGATGGGATAGCTGCAGGTGTTGGTAAGGTACGCTGAACGAAGGCTATCAGGTCAGCATCCCGGGTGACGACAAGGCTGGCCGCTATTTCGGGATGTTGATTGATAACAGACTCAATGTCGACGGCGTTGAGCCGGTAGCCTTTGTGGTAGAGGAGTTTTCCTGCCGGGACAGTGAGGCGGATATCGTTGTTTGCTGTTCGAATCGCTCGCCGATTTGTCGGCTGGAGATCACCGGAAGTTGGGCCGACGAATAATAGTCCTTCTGCGTCTATCGGGACCGTTGCTCCCCAGCTGTCGCGTATCTGTGCATATTGGCCATTGTAGGCAATGGGCAGTTTTTCCGCGGGGGGCAAATAGTCGATCTGGCGCAGGAGGATGCTATCGGCATTGACGGCGGTTTCGGCCAGGCGGCAGAAATAATCGACAAGCCGCCCGACAGTGTCGGGGAGGAAGAGTCCGGTATTATAGAATATGTCGACGCGAATTTTGTCACTGCTCTCGACGAAGTGGAAGGTGAGATCGAACTTGCTCGTCGTGACGGCGGTGGCGACGGGTGTTATCCCAAGGTCCGGAAGGGGGGAGTCGATGTTTTCGCCGCTTTCGTTTCTATACACGACCATGACGTCGAAAAGGGGGAAGCGGCTCGGGTCCGGATCTTTTGCCAACTGTTCGACCAGGATATCAAAGGGATAGGACTGATGGGCGAAGGCGCCGGTGACGACCGACCGGCAATGGGCTAGTAGGCTTGCGAGCGGCTGATCGGGATTGGCGCGAATGCGGAGGGCCAGGGTATTGGCAAAGAGGCCTAACTGATCTTCGAGTTCGGCTTCTTCCCGGCCGAGGACGGGGGTGCCGAGGATGATGTCATCCTGATCGCCATATTTCGAGAGAAGGAGCCAGGTGAAAGAGAGCAGGGTCATGAAGCTGGTGATGCCGTTGCGGCGGTTCAACTGGTGCATGTCGCGCACGAAAGAGGCTGGTAGTTCCCTGGTGACGCGGTTGCCGAAATAGCTTCGTTGTAACGTCCTTGGATGGTCGAGCGGCAGATTCAAAACCGGAAGAGTACCTTCGAAACTGCTTTGCCAGAAAAGTTCTTCTTGCCGGCGCCGTTCGGTTTGGGTCTGGCTTAGTAGCCAAACCGCGATATCCTTATGTTGGATGCGCAGGTTCGGGAGCAAGGTTGGATTGGGGTTGCCCGCTTGAGCGTATAGCAGACACAGATCGCGCAACAGGATGCGGAACGACCATTGGTCGGTGACCGCGTGATGGGCGGAAACGGCGAGCAGGTGCTGGTCCTTGGAGAGGCGGAACAGCGACAGGCGGATGAGGGGACCTGTGAGCAGGTCGAAGGGTTGGGCGGCTAGGCCGTCGATGGCCTGCTGGGCGGATGCGTCAAGGTCGGATTGGGTAGAAAGGTCGACGATCTTCAAACCTGGGATGCTGTCGGCGTCGAGTATTTTTTGTCTGGGTTCGCCGTGTAGCAAAGGGAGACAGGTGCGGAGTACTTCATGCCGTTCGATCAGGAGCCGGCACGCCGTCGCCAGGCGCTGGGTATCGAGGCTGCCGGTCAATCGGAAGGCATTGGTTTCGTTGTAAGCCAGGAGGGGCTCTGGTGATGCCTGGTCAAGGATCCAAAGGCGGCGCTGGGCGTGCGTGACGGGATAATCGGCCGCCGGCGGCGCGGGGGGGATCAGCTGACCGGTTAAACTGGCTTGCCGGGGGAGAACGCGCTTGTCGATGAGGTCGGCAAACTGGCGAACGGTGGGATATCTAAAAAAGTCCTCGAAATCCAGGCGGATATTGTATTGGGTGCGGAGACGATTCAGGACTTGGTTGGCGAGAAGCGAGTGGCCGCCCAGCTGGAAAAAATCATCATCTACCGTCAAATTGTCCTTTTTTAATACCTCTTTCCAAACCAGCAGGATCCCATCCGCGGTGGTCATGCGACTTTCGACATAACTGCGGAAGGAGCTGAATGCGGGATAGTCGAAGATATCCTCGAAAGAAAGGGACAGGTGGAGCTTGCGGCGCAGGACGTTGATCATTTTCGTCGCTTTCAACGAGTTGCCGCCGGCCGCGAAGAAATCGGTTTCCGCGTCGGTAATGGAAATTGTCAGTGCTGATTCCCAAGCGAGGCGGAGTAGTTTTCCCAACGGGTCAGTAAGAATTGGAGACAGAAGGGGCGACGGAGAGGCCGATGGGGTACTATTATCCGGGCGGAAGGCGGGGTGAACGTCTTCCCTTATCCAGCATCGGGTGGAAACGAAGATGCGGGATGGGAGGGCGATGCAGTTGCCGGCGTAGCCGGATCGGTAAGGTTGTTTGAGGGCATACCCCGCGTCGAAAAGGGCCGAGCAGAGGTGTGCTGCGCGGTTCGAGTGATCGGCTTCGATCAATGCGAATGTATGACAGGAGACGGGCAGGGGTGACAGATTGGTTAGAAATCGATAGATGAGGTTGGCGGTGTCGGCGGCGACGAAGAAGGGGGTGGCATCCTGTGCTTCGCGGAGGATGAGTTTTGTGGTGCGGACAGACAAATCGTTCTCCGGAAGTGGTTGATGGGTCTCGAGCGCGAGCGCCATTGTCTGCAGGTCGATGCGACCG
This sequence comes from Puia sp., assembly GCF_035546395.1. Lineage (GTDB taxonomy): Bacteria > Bacteroidota > Bacteroidia > Chitinophagales > Chitinophagaceae > Puia. The sequence continues at coordinate 6,053 of NZ_DASZXR010000007.1, forward strand.
TCGATGTATTCGGCGATCCATTTTCCGCGTCCGATCCCAACCATCTTCCCCGGTGTAAATCCCATTGCACAAAGCGACTGGTAAGCGGCTAATTCTGTCAGGGCCATGTTGATCGTTTGGGTCAACGGCAGGCCGGTCTCCGCAAACCTGGTGCGGAGCAGGTCAAGCGATGGACGCAGGAAGGAGTACCTGTGGTGGGCAGGGTCCGCCGTTAGAACGCTGCCGCCGAGCAGGAAGATGAGGAGAGGTGGTTTTGCCTCCGATTGGGTATTGGCAGCTAGAAGGAAGGACTCGAGGGAGCTCTGTAATTGGTGGACGGAGGCGGCGAGGAAGGCTTTGCGATGGGAAAAATGCTCACGCCGGGAGGTCAAAGTAAAACTGAGGTCGGCAATCGAGGTATCGGGATTAAGGCGGACATAGTTAAGTATTTCCTGCGCAAAGGCCGTCAATCCTTGCTCATGCCAGGAAGACAACCAAACGGGATAACTATCGCCTGTTCGGGAAATGGTTGGCGTAATTGCGGGAGCGTCCTCGACGACCACGTGGCAGTTGGTGCCGCTAAAGCCGATGGAACTGACGGCGGCGAGATGCGATCCGCTGCCGGATACTCTCATTAGGGTCGCCTGTTGGCTTATGTAGACCGAACCTTTGTTGAAATCGATATGAGGGTTGGAGCGACCGGTGTAGATGGCGGGAAAGACGGCGCCCTGCTGGACCGACAGAATGGCTTTGACCAGGCCGGCGAGGCCGGCCGCCGAGCGGCTATGCCCGATGTTCGCCTTGACGGTGGAGATGGGACAGGACTTTGGGTCTGCGCCGAATTGAGCAAAAGCGCGGTTGAGGCCGGCTACTTCGAGACTATCGCCCAATTGGGTGCCTGAACCGTGCGCTTCGATGAAGCCGATGTCGCGTGGGTCGATCCCCGCTTTTTTCCAGGACCGGACGATGACGTCGGCCTGGGCGATACTGTCTGGAGCGGTGAGGCTGGCGGAACGGGCGGCGTTATTGTTGACGGCGGAAGAACGGATGACTGCCTGGATCGGATCGCCGTGTTGCCGGGCGAGCGACAGGCGTTTGAGAAGAAGCGTGATGACCGCTTCGCCGTATACCATGCCGTTTGATCTGTCAGAGAAGGGGATCGACAGTCCATCGGGGGAATCCACTTCGATATGCTGGCCGGGGTCGAGGAAGGGAAACAGTTCGAGATTAACCCCACAGACAAACGCCTGGTCGGCATTGTCCAACAGCAACTCGTTGCAGGCGTGGTGGAGTGCTACGAGACCCGAGGAGCAGGAAGTGTCGACGACAGCGACCGAACCTTGAAGATCGAAAACGCGATTGATTCGGGCGGCCAGGAATTCGGATGCATTGCCGGTGACGAGCGTAGGCGCGAATTCCTCAGCGTGCCGGTAGTATTGCATGCTGGCGTGTGCGACAAAAACGGCGGTGTTGGTGCCACGGAGATCGTTGCGCGTGTAGCCGGCGTTTTCCATGCATTCGTGGACGCGTTCGATGAGCAAACGTTGGTGGGGATCCATATGGATCGCTTCCCCTGCGGGGATCTGGAAGAAGGCGTGATCGAAACAGTCGATGCGATCCAGGTAGCCGCGGCGTTGGTAGCGCCGGTGGGGCGGGAGGGTGGTGAGCGCAAGCCTTTCCGGTGATATTTCGCCGATGGCGCCGATGCCCTTTTGCAACTGCCGGGAAAACTCGGAAAGGTTTGCTGCGCCGGGAAACTGGCCGGCCATGCCGATAACTGCGATTTGCTGTTCCATGAAAGAAATGAATTCAGGCGATTTGTGCCGCGTGTTGTTCGGTAGGTTGTCTTAGGAGTCTGCTTGTTCGTTCGAAGAGCGTACAGTCGCTCCAGATGTAATTCGTGCCTGCCCATGCGGCCGCGGAGGTTACGTCGGGGAAAAATCCCTTTCCATGAAAATTGGCGCTGGTGTTGCAGAGCAGGGGAATACCGCTCTCGGCGCAAAAATGCATCAGCAGTTCGTGTATCTCGGGATTTTGCGAGCTATTGACCGTTTGAAGCCGGGCTGAGCCGTCGAGATGGGTAACGGCAGGAATTCGGTGCAGCCATTGTCTCCTGACCTGGTGATCGAAGAGCATATAGGGGTCGGCGTGACCCGGTGAGAAGATATCGGCGGCATATTCCTCAAGGCAGATGGGGGAGACCGGGCGATAATGTTCACGCTGTTTGATGTCGTTGAGGATGTCCTTCATTCCCGGCGAGGCAGGGGAAGCGAGAATGCTTCTGTTGCCGAGGGCCCGTGGCCCGAGTTCGGCGCGGCCGTTGAGAAAGACTACCGGTTCTCCCGAGTGGTGGAGAAGGGACGCCAGTTCTTTTAGCGAACAGGCTCTTGGCTGCCATCCTTCCGGGGCGGAGGGACGCCCGAGGGCAGGGCCGCCGTAGACGTTCCAATCCAGGCAGGTAAGGCCCGTGCGTTTGTATAGTAATGCGGCGGCCATTCCAATGGCGCTGCCCGAATCGTTGGGGAAGGGAGGGACGTAGACCTGGCGGAACAGGCCGCTTTGCCTGATCTGGCTGTTCCATTTGATGTTGAGGGCGCACCCGCCGGCGAGGCAAAGGTTGCCGGCTTTTAGTGGTGTGCGGCTTAGTTTCTGCCCCAGTTTTTCAACCAGCATGGATCCGAGGTAATCATGAAAGGTGGCGAGGATGTTCTCATCGGGGATATCACACCCTTCGATGCTCTTTTTGAATTCGTTGGTGAAAACGTTGGCGAAGCCCATCGGGGTTTCGTAATGTTCGTAATAGACATCATCCATCTTTTTGAACAATTCGGGCTGGACTTTTCCCAGAGCGATATAGGCCATGACCTTACCGGCCACAGACAGGCTGTCTTTTGCAAAGTTTCCTTTGACCCGGAATGGTCCGAAGTGTTGGGCGAAGATGGAGTACATATTGCCGATCATGAGAAAAAGCGGGCCCAGATTGGTCATGGTATTAACGGCGGGATCGAAATGATAGAGCCGGGGATACATGCCGCCGTCCCAGATAAGGAGGAAGGCCGGTTCTTTTTTTGCGGCGAAGGGGCTGGTGGCGTAGGCGCTCATCAGGTGCCCGGTGACGTGGAGGAAACTGCTGTATGGCAACTGTGCTCCTTTGTAAGGAAGCCGGTTGAAGCGAAACTCTTCCAGGACGTCGCTGGCCAGCGTTTTTTCCTGGTAGCGGGCTACGGGCAGCTCTGCTTCGCGGCCAAAATTGAGAAGGGAGAGGAAATTGTTTTCGGCAGTTATTTGCAATCTGGGTTGTACGGCTAGGGCATCGGCGTCATCGCCGCCCCATCCATCCACTACGAACTCGTCGATGCCGGAAAGGGTGAATCCCTCCCGGGCAAGCAGCTGTTCTACATCGCGGATATCCTCGATGGCTGAATAACGGTCATTGTTGCCGATTTTTTCCATTTCGATGCTAAATAGCAACCGGTTGTCCTGGAGCAGCGCGACGGCTCCGTCATGCGTTAGTTTAAGTCCGCAGATTAGCATATGTTATATTTTGAAGTTGGCTGTTAGAATTCGACGAGTTCGGGACCTGTTTCTTTTTGGAGGCTGGCGTCCGGTTCTCCGATGAGCGTGGAGAGCTCGCTGACTGTAGGATGGCTGAAAAGATCGTTTATTTCGAAAGAACCGGGGAAAAGTTGATTGAGATCGCTTTGGGCTTTGACGGCTTTGAGCGAATCCAGGCCGCGGGTAAAGAGGTTCTCTGAGACGCCGATGTGGTCAGTGTCCAGCAGGGTCCGGAAATAGGCGGCCAGTCGCTGCTGCAATGGCGATAGGGTGGAATCTATGTCGTGTGGCGGAAGGTTCACGGCGTCGATAGCTGCCAGGGTGCGTGGCTTATCCAGTTTGCCGTTCATGGTCAGGGGAAGCTGCTGCAAGGGAATGATCAAATTGGGTATCCAAGCGGAGGGTAGTTGTGCCAGCAGGAAACTCCGGATAGCGTTTGGATCGACGGCTGTACGACTGGAATAAACGGCGACCAGGTCTTTTTGTTCCTGCTTACCGCAGCGGAGAAATACGGCGCACTGGGTGATTCCGGGGACAAGGCTGATTAGTTTTTCGATCTCGCCTGGTTCGATGCGCTGACCGTTGAATTTAATCTGGTCATCCAGCCGGCCGGCGCATTCGAAGACACCATTGCGCCTTTTCCTTCCTTTGTCGCCTGTCCGGTAGGCCCTTGCGCCGGAGGCAAGGGCAAGCGATATGAAGCGCTTCGCCTGCTCGTTCTGTCGGTTGAGATAACCTTTTCCTACGCCACTTCCGGCGACGACGATCTCCCCCCAGACGTCTTCGGGGACGGGTTGCAGGTATTCGTCCGTAATATAAACGGAGGCAAAGGGAACCGGAATGCCGATGCTGTGGGGGAGGCGATTGGCGGTTACCCGTTCGACCGTGCAGCCTACGGTGGTTTCGGTAGGCCCATATTCATTATAGATAATGATCGCGGGATTTAACTTTTGCAGTAGTGTTATGTGCCGTTGCAACAACTCTTCCCCACCGCAAATGACGGCGTCGACAGGAAAGGAGCCGGGTTCGAGCATAGCGAGAAGGTCAAGATGAGAAGGGGTCAATTTAGCCAGGCCATACTTTTTGCCGGATACAGCGGCGTTGGCTATCTCCGACATGCTCTCCATTTGCTGGTTTGCGGGGAGGATGTCGATGGCGCCTCCCGTCAGCAATGGCAGGAAGAGGGAAGTGATGGTCAGGTCGAATGAGATGGACGTGAACCAGGGAACAAGGCCGCTGCTGATGCCTTCGTAGTAGTATACGGAGGCCCAGTCGAGGTAGTTCAATAAATTATTATTGGTTATGGCGACGCCTTTTGGCTGACCGGTCGAGCCGGAGGTGTACATCAGGTAGGCGGTTTGATCGGGAAGTATCGTAGTCGCCGGTAGCCGGGCGGGTTCGGTGCTGTTGTCCAATTGGATATCGACGGCCATGATCCTTCCCTTGTAGCCCTGGGGAAGACGGAAGATATGGTCGGCTGTTGTGAGCAGGATGGCGGTCCCGCTGTCCTGGAGGATGTGGGCGAGTCTGTCTTTTGGGAGGCCGGTATCGATGGGAAGAAAGGAATGACCGGTTTTTATGATTGCCCACAGGCAGACAAGGGAATCGGGGCTATTGTCGAGGAAGATGGCGATGACGGACGGCTCGTCGGCAGGAGGTGCTGCGGCGTTCCGATCGGGTTGAATCATATCGAGCAGCTGGCGCGCCAGGTTGTCGGAACGGGTATCGAGCCATTGATAGGTGTAGGTCTGCTGGTGGTAGCAGATCGCCGGTTGCCGGCTGTATTTGGCGGCGCTTTCGATCAGGCGGTTGCGAAGGGGTGTTTTGTTGGCCGCAGTTACCAAAGGGCGGGTGATCGGCCGTTTGTCGTCAAACAGAGGGAGTCGATCGATGGCCATTTGCGGGTCGGCGACGGCTGCTTTCATCCCATTGGCGAGATGGGTGCACATCGCGCTGACGAAGGGTTCGTCGAAGAGATCCGTATTGTATTCGACGGACAGGGACAAATGCTCCTCATTATCCGAAAAAGTAAAGGTCAGATCGAATTTACTGGTGAACGAGGGTGTTCTCAGAGAGCGGACGCCGATGGATGGGTTACCGGGATCACCGCTAATCGCAAAATAGTCGATCATGCAATCGAAGAATGGGGAGCGGCTGAGGTCGCGGATCTGATACCGTTCCTGTACCAAAGTTTCGAAGGGATAGGCCTGATGGCTGAGTGCCCCGAGGAGGACGGAGGCGGATTGGTCCAGCAGCTGATGAAACGATGTTTCCGGCTGGAGGCGCAGGCAAAGCGGGAGGGTTTGGGCATAAAGGCCAATCTGATCTTGCAGGGCTAATTTTGGATTGGCGACAGAGGTGCCGATAATGATATCCCGCTGCGAGCTATATCGTTTGAAGAGAACGGTCAGCAAAGCGAGAAGCGAGGAAAAAAAACTGCACTGCCGGGTTTTGCTTAGCTGGCGGAACGGCCCTACGATCACCTCCGGGAAAACAACGGATAAAAAGTTGCCATTGAAAGTTTTTCGTGCCGGCCGGTCGACCTTATAGGGCAGGACCAGCGGCTCCGGAACGGTGGGAAAAACTTCCAGCCAATAGCTTCTGTCTTTTGCAAATTCCGGGGAGTGACGGGCGATGCGCTCGGCGAGGACGTAATTTCCGTATTGTCTGGAAAGCGGGTCACGGGAAAAGGGCGCGCCCGTGACGAGGGAATGATAGTTCTGAAGGGCTTCGTTGAACAATACCTGCAGGGACAGGGCGTCGCAGATGATATGATGGATCACGATGGAGACGATATGGCTTTTTTCGGGTGTTTCCGAGAGGCGGATCTTCAGCAGGGGGCCTTTTTCGAGATGTAGACGAATTCCGGACGACCAGTGCCCGAGTTCTTCGAGGAACTCAGCTGTTACTGACGCCTGATCTATTTCAATGGTCATCTCTTCCTGGGGGATCACCCACTGATATGGAATGCCGTCGCGGACGAGAAACACGGTACGAAGGATATCGTGGCGGTCGATCACCATTCGGAATGCCTGGACGACCATTGGGATATTCAGTGGGCCGTCCAGAGCGAAATGATGGGTAACGTAGTACGCCCGGGAGTGAGGATCGGTCTGGCAAAGGAACCATAGCCGCTGCTGCTGGCTGGAAAGAGGGAGCATTTTTCCGCGCAGGAGTTCCGTTAGCGTCTCTTTTTGTGTCCGTACGCGTTGCAGAAGAGCGGGGCTGGGCGGTTCGCCGAAGTAATCGAGCGCGAGCTGCTGTTGCCGCAGGCTGATGGTTATTCCTGCAATGTGGAGATCCTCCAGCAGGGTGATGGCTTCGGTGAGGCTCATATGAGGATAGTTGATGGTTGGGTTGACTGGATTGGGCTCATAAGTGGGGCTGCTGCGCATACGGCGTCGAGTTGTGCGGCAAGCGACTCGATCGTAGGATGGAGGAACACCTGGCGAATGGAGAAGGATACATTCCATTGCTGTTCGATCCTTGCCGAAAGTTGTGCCGCACTTAGAGAATGGCCGCCGATGGCAAAGAAATTCTGATCGATCCCCTGCACCGGTCTATTCAGGATAGATGTCCAGATGCCGGCGAGGGAAACCTGGGTTTCGGTACATGGCGGCTTTGCGGCGATGTGCCCGGCCGTATGCAACTCGCGTGGTGCCGGGAGGGCTTTCCGATCAATCTTGCCGTTTTCGTTAAGGGGCCAGGCGGTTAAATGGACAAAATACGCCGGCAACATGTATTCCGGCAGGTATTGGGCAAGGTGTGCCGTCATGGCAGGTATGGAAAGGGGTTGCGGGCCGACATAATAGGCAACGAGATAGGGAAGGCCGGCGTTGTCCTTGCCGGCGGCTACGAGGGCCTGTTCAACGCCTTCGAGTTGAGAGAGGGTGACCTCGATCTCTCCCAGTTCTACGCGGAAGCCGCGGATCTTGACCTGGAAGTCTTTTCTGCCGAGGAATTCCATCTGTCCCCCGGATGTCATGCGGCCCAGATCGCCGGTTCGGTACATGCGGCTACCGGGTTCGGTGCGGAAAGGGTCGGGGAGGAAGGCGGCGGCCGTTTTCTCGGGATCGTCCCTATACCCATCAGCGACGCCGCATCCGCCGATATAGAGTTCTCCGGTGACGCCTGCCGGTACGGGGTTCAGGTATTCATCCAGGATGTAGAAGTAGTTATTCGTGATGGGGCGGCCGTAGGGGATGCTTTTCCAATGCGGATCGATGCTGGTTACGGGGTAGAAGTTGGACCACACTGTTGCCTCGGTGGCGCCGCCGAGCGACACGAACTGTGCGGCGGGGAAGAAGGGCTTCATGCGCTGGGGGAGTTGGACGGGGACCCAGTCGCCACTATTAAAGGCCACGCGGAGGGACTGCTGGAGATACCCGGCATTTTCGTATTCCAGCTCTGTGACCAGGTAATTCAGCGTTGTCGGAACGGAATCCCAGAAGGTGATGGCCTCGTCCGTGAGCAGGGTTTTCAGACGGCCGATATTTTGGACATCTTCCTCCGTTGCGATGACGATGGTGCCTCCGGCGGCCAGCGTACCGAAGATATCATAGACCGAAAGATCGAAACACATCGACGTGACGAACAGCAGGCGTTCGTTCTCCGTCACGGCAAACTGGCTGTTGACCCATTCGACGAGATTGACGGCGGAATGATGTTGGATCATGACGCCTTTGGGCCGGCCGGATGAGCCAGAAGTATAAATGATGTAGGCAAGCGAATGCGGTGCGTGGACGGAGCCGGGAATGACCGGATGATTGTCGACGGGTGCGGGCGCGTTTTCGGCAAGGATAACCGGTAGTGCGGTTAGGGAATGGGGAAGCGAATCGATTGTGTCGGGATCGTCGGTAACGATGGCGGTGACCCCGGCGTTGGTGAGAATATATTCTTTCCTTTCGTCGGGATATCGCGGGTCTACCGGCACATAAGCGGCGCCGGACTGCAATATAGCGAGCATGGCGGCGATCATTGGCGGCCGGCGGTGGGTGATGACGGCGATCTTGTCCCCGGCCCGTACGCCATTGCCGACAAGTTGACCGGCGAGGCGACAACTCCAATGCTGCAGCTGCTGGTAGGTGATGCTTGCCCCGTCCTGGCGGATGGCAGGATGGTCGGGAAAACGTTGGACGCTTTCGGCAAACAGCCCGTGGAGTGTTTTGTCCCTGCCATAGGGGCGGGTAGTGTCGTTGAACTCGTATACGAGCCGGCTAATTTCGTCCGAAGAGAGATAGGGATGGGAGCCGACGGGTTTTTCAGGCTGGCTCACCAGCGCATGCAGCAGGGTCATTGCGTGTGCGGCCATGTGTTGGATACGTTCGGCGCTGAAAAGATCGCAATCGTAGCCGATCGTGCAGGTGATGGTATTGTTGACCGTGCTGAAATAGAAGGTGAGGTCGTATTTATTGGCCGAGCGGTCGTCATCCGGCAATTCGGATTCTACGGAGAACAGGCTTCCAGCAGTCTCGCGGCCATCGTCCGCTAATTTAAAGTCTTCGGATACGACCAGTATATCGAACAGTGCGGACCGGCCGGGTTGCCGTTGCAGGTTGAGTTCGCTGACAAGCTGATCGAAGGTAAAGGCCTGGTGTTGGAAGATGGCGAGCAGTTCGTCACGGACGTGGCCGACGACCGTGAAAAAATCCTCCTTATTATCGAGGGTGATCTGGCCTGGGAGCGTGTCGAGGAAGAGGCCTACGATGCGATGCAGCTCTGCCGTCGGCCGTCCGGCAACGGGAATGCCGAACAGCAGCTGATCCTGTCCGCTGTAGCGTTTTAGCAGGACCTGGGTAGCGGCCAGCAGGATGGAGAAGGGAGTCGTCCGGTGTTCGCGGCCGAAGGCCTGGACCAGCGCCGTTGTTTCCGTGGTGGCAGTTACGGTGACGCGGCGGCTGTGATACCGGCGGGTAGTAGGCCGGGGGAAGTCAGTGGGGATATTGACAACGGGTATCTCGCCACTAAATTTTTGCAGCCAGTATTGACGATGAGCGGCCATGTCCGGGTTGTCACCTGATGTTGCCTGCCAGTCGATGTAACGGGTGTAGGAGCTTTCCAGCGGCGGCAGATTTGGCTGTTCGCCTTTCAGCCGGGCGGTATAAAAAGCATACAGGTCCTCATCCATTATTTTTTTCGACCAGCCATCGACGATGATATGGTGGATGTTGATGAACAGCGTATAGGTATCCGGGGCCAATTGGAAAAGAAAGGCTTTGACCAGGGGTGGGATGGAAAGATCGAATGGAGTGTCCATCTGCCGCCGCATTTCTGTCTTGCATAGTTTGGCGGGGTCTTCGCTTGCGGAGAGGTCGATCGAAGTGATGGCATAGAGTGCGGGGTCATACTGTCCGATCCTAAGTTTTGGTAAGCCATTGCTGGTTGGAAAGGACGCGCGGAGGCATTCGTGGCGATCAATGAGGTCGTGCCATGCCGCCTGGAGGGCAACAGGATCGACATGGCCTTTTATCCGGCGGGCGAACGGGCTGTTGTAGATAGTTGGCTGGTTATCGAGCTGATCGACGAGCCAGAGTCTTTTTTGGGAAGCGCTGGGTTCAAGGAGCAGCGGTCCGGCGGGTGTGGACGTTGGTTGAGCGGGTAGTTGTTCCTGTCGATCTTTGCCGACCGGATTGATACCGGTCGTCATTTCGTTGAGATCGGGATAACGAAGGATGTGGCGGACGGGAAGATCGTAGCCTTTTTTACGGAGTAATCCGGCCAGAACGATAGCTTTTATCGAATCGCCGCCGAGCTCGAAGAAGTTATCGCTGAGCGCTACCGTCCTAGATGGGAACAGATCGTTTACGGTTCCGACGAGTGCTTTTTCGATGGGGGTGACGGCTTCTTTTTTTGCCGATTCCCCGGGCGGTTGGACTGCCGCGCTGATGGCGGCGGCGAGCGCTTTTCGGTCGAGTTTGCCGTTGGCATTCAGCGGGAGTGCTTCCAGGCTGATAAAGTGGCGGGGTATCATATAGTCCGGCAGTAATGCGTAGAGGTCTTCTCTGATCGTCGCCGGGTTCAGGTTAGATCTGGTCTGATAAACCGCCAGAAGGTAAGGAGGAATCAGCTGTTCGTCTGTTGCGGCCGGGGCCGGTTCGGATACCGTGAGGACCGCCGCGTTGGCGATGCCTGGCAGGCGAAGGAGTGCGGCTTCCACTTCGGCTAGCTCAATCCTGTGGCCGTTTATTTTTACCTGTTCATCCCGGCGGCCGAGGAAGTTGAGTTGCCCGTCGGGCATCCACTTAGCCCAGTCACCCGAGCGATAGAGCGGAATTCCCGTCAGAGAGGAGGGGTGAACCATTTTTTGGTGATAGGCCGGTTGATCCCCGAGGTAGGTGCGGAGCAATCCTTTGCCAGAAATGAAAAGTTCGCCGGGGATACCGGGAGGACAGGGTTGGAATTCGGCGTCGAGTATGAAGACGCTGTTGCCGGCCATCGGCCGGCCGATCGGCAGGAAGGCGGGCAGCTCGTGAAATGGTTGCTTGTTGGAGACGGCATAAACGGCACAGCCAACGGTTGCTTCGGTAGGGCCATATTCGTTGATGATCGTTATTTCCTCTTTGAAGGCCGTCGAAAAAAGGAAATGGAGCTGAGCCGATGCTACTTTTTCGCCACCGAGTACCAGGGTATGGAAGGGTAGGGTGTTGGATTGTTGAAGGGCGGCTTGCAACAGCGGCAGGTGGCTGGGGGTGATCTTGAGAAAATCATACGGGGCGCAGGCGAGAAATTCGGTCGTCCCGAAAGGGTCAACAGCATCGGCGGGTGAGAGAACGAGCGGTTTGCCGGTGACGAGCGGGAGGAACAGCGCGGTGAGGGAGGCATCGAAGGATACGGGCATGTGAAAATAGGAGGCCGCCTTTGTCGGTCGTGCCGTTATGTACAGATCTTTTGCGCCGGCGCAATAATTCATCAGGCTACTATGGTCGATGACTACACCTTTTGGCTTTCCTGAAGAGCCGGATGTGTAGAGAACATAGGCAATTTCTGTCGGGCCAGGGAAATGGGTGGAAAGGATCGGCTCGTCGTCCCGTGGAGAGTCGATTCCTTCTTCCGGGAGAAGCACGAGCTGTTCACTCCGCCCGGTAAAGAGGTGCGCGTTGGGACCGTTTGTCAGGATGATGGCTGGCTTGCAGTCCTCAACGATCGTGGTAAGGCGCGCGGCGGGCTGCAAGGGATCGATGGGAACGAAGGCTGCCCCGGATAGCATTGTTGCGAGAATGGCTACTACGAGTTGGCTGCTTCTCGGATGGCAGACTACTACGGTGACGCCGGGGCAGGCGCCTTTTGCCGACAAGTGGGCGGCTAGCTGGCAGCACTGCATATGGAGCTGCCGATAGGTGAGTTGTTGATCGCCCTGTAACACGGCGACTGCTTCGGGCAGGCTATTGGCGATATGGTGAAATGCTTCTATAACGGTTGGGACAGAAGGTCGGGATGAATGGGGAGAAGCGGACATTTTCATCAATGCGGAGCGCTCCAACGATGAGAGGTAGTCGATCTCTCCGAGTCTCCCGGTTTCGCCGGCGACAAAAGCGTTTACGATATTGAAGAAATGGCCGGTCATGTTCCGGACGTCGTCATGCGTGGCGGCGTTGGCATCGTAGCGGAAAGAGCAAAGCAGTTGTTTGTTTTTGTCGTCGGGAATAATGACAAGGGCAAAGGCGTAGTCGGACCGGTCTGTTTCCTGGGCAGCGAGAAGTTGAAGCGGGGATGTGATTGTCGTCGGGCCGCCGGTGGCTGTCATGGGTTGGGCCATGGGGAAATTCTCAAAAACGAAAAGATGATCGAGAGCGAGGTCGGGTTTACCGGCGGTGCGCAGGACTTCGGTTAGACGATTGAAATGGTGAGGAAGCGTGCTGATGGCGTTTCGCTGAATGGCTAACAGATAGGCAGCGACGGTAGTGTCGCTTTCGTATCGGACGCGAAGGGGGATGGTGTTCATCAGCAGGCCTATGATCTCTTCAGCGCCTTCCAGCTGAGATGGGCGACCCGAGACGACGGTGCCGAACACCACGTCTTTGGTGCAGTTATAACGGGCCAACAGGTAGGACCAGACACCGACAAAAAAGGTGTTTATGGTGATGCCGGTGCGCTGACAAAGGTTCTGAATCGTTTGGCAGGTTGGGGTATCGAGGATCAATTGTTGTTCACTCTGGCGGCGCGGCCGGGTGTGGTCGCTGCGTTGCAGAAAGGGCAATCCCGCTGGTCCTTCGTACCCCTGCAAGTACTGCTTCCAGAAGAGAAGGCCTGCATGGCTGTCAACGGTCTGAAGCCACGCAATATACTCATTAAAGGGACGGGCTGGGGCGAGCTTGGGGAGGCTGCCGGTGAGTAGCGATCCGTAGAGCTGGTATAGATCCCGGACCAGGTTGGCGATGCTCCAGCCATCCAATATAATGTGATGATAGGTCCAGATGAGGGTGAAGGTTTGTTCGCCGGTGGTAATCGCCGTCAGGCGGATGAGCGATGGAACGTTGAGATCGAATGAACTGTCCTGTTCGGTTTGCAGAATAGCGGAGAGTATCTCCTCTTTGTTGGGGGAAAGGGAAATATCGTGGTGCGCGAATCGGGGCGTTGGCTGTTCCTGTATCTTTTGGATCAATGTTCCATCTTCGCTTGTATGGAAAGAAGTCGATAAAACAGGATGGCGTTGCAGCAACAGCTGGTACGCTTGTTCCAGCACCGCAGGTTGCAGGCTACCGCTGAAATGAAGGACTTTATCGACCTTATAGGTTTGGCCGGCAGGGTCGATGCTCCAGTGATAATAGATGCCTTCCTGCAGCGGCGACAAGGGATAGACTTGCCGTTGGTTATTGCCGATGACAACGGGATCTTCGGTAAGGGCTGTGATGAAGTCATGCAACTGCTGTCGATAGTTTTTTGCGAGTGCCGTCATTTGGCCGGCGGTGTAGCAATCGCGACTGTATTGGACAATGACCTCGAGTTTGCCCTCCACGATGACGGCATTGATGCGGATGCCGCAGCCGCGGCTATTCTCCGATGCAGAGTCCATGCCTTTTTCTAAACGGGAGAATTGGAACAGCGGTTCCTCCGTGGAGGAGAAGAAGGTATTGTTGAAGTCACCGAAGTAATTAAAGACGAGGTTTTCTTTTTGGAGCAGATCGGGTAGTTGAGGAAAGTGACCGCTGCTGCGCAGCAGTCCATAGCCGATTCCTTTCATCGGTACGGCAGCGAGTTGGGCGGCGGTACGGTGCAGGATGGCCACAGGATCTGTTTCCCTATCGAGGGAAAGGAGGAAGGGGAAACAGGTGGAGAACCAGCCGATCGTTCCGGCGGCGCTGAGCCCTTTCCCGGCCGATTCGCGGCCGTGTCCTTCGAGAACGATCAGGTGATCGTTGTTCCCGGATAGTTGGTGCAACGTGGCGCCGAGGGCGGCCAGGAGCAGGTGCTGGAGGTCGCAGCCATATTTTTTATGAAGGCCTGTGGAGGCCTGGCGGGTGCGGACGGAATCCAGGACGAAGCGAATGTTCTCGGTATCTGCGACGAGATTTTGTCCGGTAGCGCTGGGGACAAAAGCACGCACTGCACTTTTGGATAAAATGGAGGACCAATAAACGGCTTCTTCCGATGCTTCGAGTCGTGTGGTGAGTTCGGCGAGATGATCCGACCACTGTGCCAGGGTGATAGTTGGTTGGGGTGGTGGGGTGGGGACGCCGTTTGTCAAACGACGATAGGTATCCTGAAGGTCTTCGAGTAATACGCGCCAGCTGAGGCCATCGGTGACGAGGTGGTGCATGACCAGGAAGAGAAAGTCGCCTTCGGCGGTGGAAAACAGGCAGGCCTTTGCGAGGGGCGCAGCGGAGATATCGAAGGAGGCCTGGAGGGTCTCACAGTGTTCGATCATGGTGTCGCAACCGGCCAATTGATCCTGCAATACGAGCTGCTGCAGCGGGAAGAGGTTGTCGGAGGTGTTGACGAGCGATTGTTTCCAGGTGCCATCAACGAATGAAAAGATGGCTTTGAAGGCATCGTGGCGGCTGGCGATGAGGCGGAGTGATTCGCCAAGGAGGAAAGGGTCGATCCTTTGAGTCGCCTGTAACAGGAGTGATTGATTGAAATGCCTTTTGTTTTTGACGTTGCCGGTGAGGAACTGGAATTGAGCGGGGAAAAGAGGGAGTCCGGTGGGAGTACCGCCTGTCGATTGAAGTAGCACCGAATGGGTAGCATCCGCGAGCGGGAAGCTGGCGGGTTTCACGTTAATTCCTTCCAGGGCATGGCAAAGATCGCGGATGAGAGGATGGGTGAAAATATCCGTCACTTCGCAGGGGTAGCCGGCTTTGATCAGTCGGGAAGAGAGCTGGATGGCTTTTATGGAATCTCCACCCAGTTGGAAAAAGTTGTCGGTAAGGCCTATTCGGGAGACGCCGAAGGAACCGGCAAAAATCTCCGCAACAGCTTTCTCGACGGGGGTTACCGGGGCTACATAGTCCGATCGTTCCGCTTCTGGAAGGGGTGCCGTCAGGCGGCCCATGTCGATCTTGCCGCTGCTGCTCAGTGGCATTTCGGCGAGGACGATAAGCCGGGAAGGAACTGCATAATGGGGCAGCTTTGACTTAAGTTGTTGTAATAATTCTTCTGGTTTTGCGCTGGCTCCTGGCCGGAGAGTGACGAAGGCGAAGAGGACCGATCGGCTTTCGTCTTCGATGACCCGGGCGACGGCTGCGACGACATCTCCGGAGTCGAGAAGTGCGGACTCGATCTCACCCATCTCGACGCGGTACCCGTTGATCTTGTGTTGGAAGTCGCGCCGGCCAATGAATTCGATAGTGCCGTCAGGCAGCCAGCGGGCCAGATCGCCGGTGCGATAGATGATCTCCTTCGGGTCGAAGGGAGCGGGTCTAAATCGTTCGCTTGTCAATGCGGGCCGGTGAAGATAACCCAGGCCAACACCGGGTCCGCCAATGCATAATTCGCCGGTGATGCCGATGCCGCAAAGCCGATCGCGCATATCGAGGATATAAGCCTTCGAGGCGCCAATTGGTTTGCCTAGTACCGGACGGGTTGCAAAATGGTTTATGGCGATCTCACCGGCTTTGGCACCTTTCAGCGAGACGGGTTGCAGCAGCATGGCTACCGTTGCTTCTGTGGGGCCGTAGGAATTGAAAAATATGGTGTCGGGTTCGGTTTCCAGCCATTGAGCCAGGTCCGCTGGAACGATCTTTTCACCGCCGACGACGACCTTTTTCAGCTGAGTCGTCAGCCCGGATGTTTGTTTTGCGGAAAGCAGCAGTTTGAAATGACTGGGCGTTAATTTGATCAGGGTGATCGACTCTTCCGATAGCCAGTGAAGGACGGAAAGGGGGTCGAATAAAGAATTATGCGGGGCGATATAAAGGCAGCCGCCGGTAAGCAGGGTAGACCAGATGATGGTTTGGCAACTGTCGAAGCTGATGGAGGTGAACAGGAGGGCATTATCAAAGGGGCGGACTTCCAGGCTGTCGATGGACGCGCGGGCGTGGTTGGCGAGATTCTGATGGGAAATGAGGACGCCTTTTGGGTTCCCGGTCGATCCCGAGGTATAGATAATATAGAGCGGGCTTTGGGGTTGATGATTTTTTTCGATCGTTTTTAGGGGATAGGAGTTAAGCAGCGAGATGCCATCGTCGTCCAGTAACAATTTGCGGCGGGAAGTCTCGACGAGGACGTCTGTGATGAGGAGGTCTGCCTTTGAATCTTCGAGCAGATAAGTCATTCTGCTATCGGGAAGATTGGCGTCGATGGGCAGAAAGACCGCGCCGAGGCGGGCAATGGCGGCGTAGCTGAGGATAAGAAAGACGGACCGGCGCAGGTGTACGGCGACGATGGCGCCGGTGGTTATGCCGTATTTTTCTTTTAGTAGCAGGGCGAGTTGGTCGGATTGGGTCAGCAGCTGCGAGTAAGACAAGGAGCGTTGATCGTCCTGGAGGGCGGTACGTCCACCGAACTGACGACAGGCCGTAGCGAGCCAGTCGTCGATGGTGATTGGCGCCAGCGGGCGACCTGGTCCCTGGAAGCGGTGGAGAACGTTTTGGGTCTCTTCAGTTGAAAGGTAATCCCAATCTTTTATGGGTCTTTCCGTACCGGCTGCGATCTCCTTTATCAGCTTTGTAAGATGACCGATCAGCCGGCTGATCGTTGGCTCGTCGTATAAACCGGTGGCGTAAATGAGCCGTAACAGCAGGTCGTCACCATCGGGGAGGAAATGAAAGGTCAGGTCGAATTTGCTGTACCGGTCGGGAATCGTCATGGGTTCCGCGGCGAGTTGGCCGGAGGGCGATTCGGGATGGATAGGTTCATGCCAGACGACCATGATTGGGAAGGTGATGGGAGCGGTTGACTGTTGCTGGCGTTGGATGCCGGCGACGATCGATTCAAACGGGTAGGCCTTATGATCGAATGCTTCGAGCAGGGTAGTCGTTGCCTTTTTTAGGAGGTCTGTAAAGGTGTCCGAATCCGTGAAGCTGAGGCGGAGCGGGAGCGTATTCAGGTAAAGGCCGACCTGGTTTTCGAGCCCGGGCCTGTCTCTGAGGGATAAGGGGCTGAGCAGGGTATGGTCGGTGCAGCCGGTATAGTGATAGAGCAAGGAGGAGACGAGGGCGAGAAGGCCGGAAATCGTCGTCGACGGTGTTTGTCCGGAGGCGGACGTCAAAATGGGCAGCGCTCCGGGCAGGCGACGGGTGATGCTGTTGCCGCTGGAGGACCGGTCTGTTTTGGCCGGCCGGTCTGCGATGGGGATCGTCAGGGCGGGCAGATTGGCGAGTTTTTCTTGCCAGTAGGCGGCGGAAGACGGCTCATCCCATGACGGCTGGCGCGGTATACCGGTCGGGGATGCAACTGCGTTCGGATCGGAGTATAATCGAAGGATATCTTTTGAGAGGAGTTGGATAGACCACTCGTCGGCGATGATGTGGTGAATGGCGAAGAAGAAGACATGATGGTGGGGAGCGATCTTGATCAGCTGACCTTTGAAGAGGGGCCCTTGGTGCAGATCGAATACCGTCTCCTGAAGGTTTTTTTCAAACGTACCCACTGTGGCGGCGGGGTCAGTCTCGTGCGAGTGGTCGGCGAATGGGATGTCGGGCATAGTGGCGGACGGCGACAGCTGAAAATAAAGTTGTTCGTCGGTGACGAAGAACGTGGCGAGGAGCATAGGATGGATCTCGGGAAGGCGGCGCCACGCGGATTGCCAGGATGCGGCGTCGAAATTTCCTTTGAGGTCGAGTCCGCCGACGATGTTGTAGGCGCCGTCGGGCTGTTTGTGCTGTTGGGCGGCCCACATTCGCCATTGAGCGGGGGATGCGGGGTATATGGATGCGGGACTAGCTTCCGGATGGGAGGTGTGGCTGGTTGGCGGGTTCGCTACGATCGGTGTTCTATGAACTTCTATTTTGGGAGTTTCCGCGTTGATGAAATTCGGGTTTTCAACTGTTTTGCCGGCGAGTTCCGAGCGGATGAGTTTGGCAAGCGCGGGAAGGGTCGCATGCGCGAAGAGTTGCGACATCTTCAGGCGGAGGCGCCAGGTAGTTTCGATGCCCAGCAGTAACCGCATTGCTTTAAGGGAGTTACCGCCCAATTCAAAGAAGCCGGCGTTTTCGTCTATCTTTTGACGATCCAGGAGGGCCGTCCATTGTTGTTTCAGGCTCTCATAAATCGGATCTGCCTCGTGAGGATGGGCAGCGACAACCGGTATTGCCCGCTGCTTTCCGATTTCGGGTAGCAGTGGTTGGCCGGTGGATGAATAGTCGATATGGGTGACGCAGTAAACTTCTCTGGGTGTCATCCAGGCCGGCAACCGGGTGCGCCAGTAGGCTTTTATGCCGGCCAGTGACACCCCTTCCCGAGGGACAAGGTATACCACAGGATTTCGCTGTTTGCGCGAGATGGTTGGTACCAGTATTTCCTTTATAAGCGGGCGGTGGAAAAGCGCGTCGAGTAACCAACGTGGAGCTGACATGCGTGCACCATAAAACTCCAACAGAAGATTACCCGTCCACCTTGCCATGAGGCCCGTTTTGACGACATGGTTCTTTTGTCCGCGGCTGAACCATATGTTGCCGATCTGCCCGGGAACACAAGGGTTGCCCTGGCTGTCTCGAATGGTGACAGTGCAGCCCGGGAGGGCTTCGCAACAGCTGGGAGCTCCGGTGGGGGTGCTGTGAAGAATATCGCCGAAGTGGCCGGGTTCGCCGAAGAAGCAATGGAAGCGGGCGTTGGGGAAGGCGTTTCGCATGCCATCGAGGAGCGAATCGTTTATCTGTGTGCCATCAAATAGGCAACGGATGCCGGGAGAAAGAGCTTTGGCCCCGTTGTTTTTTTCGACATGATCGAGCAGTTGCAGGGTGCGTGGTCGCGAGAGGGGTAGTACGGTGACTTTGTCGGCGGCCCATTGTTCCAGCAGTGATTTTGGGTCGTTGACGTCCGCATAGATGCGGACACAGGCTCCGGAAAGCCAGGCCGAACACAGTTGCCATGCAGAGCCCGGATGGTGGATGGGGGACGTTTGAGCGAAGACGGACGTCGGGTCGAGATCCAGCACGCGCATTTTGTGGATCGATTCTGCTCTTAAGGATCGCGGGCTGGCGATGACGAGGCGGGCGGCGGGGTCGGAGACGGAAGGATAGAAAAGGAGATTTCCTGCGCTTTTTTTAGCATGGTCTTCGGCTACCGGTATGGTTGCATTCCATGCTTCTATGTTGTATTCCGGTATTCCCTGCCATCCGGGCGTATGTTGACTTGTGCATAGGATCAGGCTCACGCCCGCTTTGCGGGCGGTGTAACGGCGTTGCTCTTCCGGCAGCAGCGGATCGATTGGGACATAGCCGGCGCCGGACCGTAGAATGGCGAGGAAGGCTATAGCCCAAAGGGGATCCCTTTCCAAATGAACGCCGATCATGGGCTGCTTTTGGGCTGCTGTCAGGGAAAGCAGGCGGGAAGCGAGGGCGGTCGACAGCTGCTGAAGATGGCGATACGTGTAGCTGACGCGACCGTCGGAAACGGCAATATTGAACGGATAACGCGCTGCGATGGCATCGATCAATTGGATCAGGGTTCCAGCGGTGGCAGCAGCTGGAGTAAGCAGGTTATTTGCGTTGCCGCTTAGGGGATGCGTTGCAGTTTGGGAAAGCGAATCCAGGAGCCTACCCTGCTCGTCCTGTACCAGGCGATCGAGCACACGAACAAAATACCCGGCGATCAGCGAGGCTGTGCCGGGCGCGAAAATATCCGTATCGTAGATCAGCTGGGCGGTGAGATCGTTACCACTGGTCTCGATAAAGGCGAATTCAAGGTCGAAGCGGGACGTGAGCTTGTTTTCGCGCGGCGCGGTTTCTTTGAAGAAGCCGGAGGTGAATAGCTCGATCCCCTCGCTTTGCGCCGATTGGTAGTTGAACAACACGGACAGCAGGGGCGCTTGGCCATCGCCGAGCTGGTGGTCAGGCTGCTGGAGGATATCTTCGAGGGTGTACTCCTGGTGGGCGAGGGCGTCGCGGAAGGTGGCGGAAGTAACCCGGACGGCATCGGCTAGCGTGTCGGCGCTCGTGAATTTGGTCCTGATGAGCAGGGTATTGACGAAACAGCCGGGCAGGGTATGCAGTTGGTAGTGATTTCGGCCGGTTACGGGTATCCCCGTCACGATGTCCAACTGATCGGCAAAACAGGCCAGGACCGCATGGAGAGTAGACAAAAGACAAACGGCCGTTGACAGCTGTTTGCGTTTGCAATAGGCCGTTAGCGTGGATAGAGTCGGCGGAGTGAGGGTAATGGGTGTAGATGCGCCGAGATAGGATTTTGCAGCGGGTCTTGGGAAGTCGGTGGGTAATTGGAGGAGGGGTAGTTGTCGGAGCTGGGCGTGCCAGTAGTCAGCGGACCGGCGCATATCCGGGGAGGCGAGTTTTTGTTCCATCCAGGCGGTGTAGTCGCGGTATTGGAGAGTGGGGGCCGGGACGGGTGAGGGTTGGCCATTTAAGAGGGCGTTGTAATGGCGGGAGAGTTCGCCGAACAGCAGGTGGAGGGACCAGCCGTCGCTGATGGTATGGTGCAGGACGCCGATGAGCAGATGACGGTCGTTTCTGTGGAGCAGGGAGAGGCGGAGCAGTGGTCCCTGGTCGAGGCGGAAGGCGAATCGTTCTTCCTGCAGGAGTCGTTCGTCCCATTGCTGCTGGGAATAGTGGGAGAGGTCTTCTTCGATGATGGTGATGAAGCCTGGGCGGGAGGGGGTGATGAGCTGAAGAAGTTCGCCCTGCTGAAGAACGAACCGGGTACGGAGGATCTCGTGGTGGTCGACGAGCAGGTCGAGGCTTTGTTGGAGGATGGAGAGCTGGAAGTCTCCGTCGAGCCAGTAAGCGCCG
>NZ_DASZXR010000008.1:0-391881 GCF_035546395.1 Puia sp.
AACCGCCGCACAGCGGCGGTGCGCGAAGCGCCAACATCGGCCCTACTAGATTGCGAAGCAATCGGTACAGCAGTCGCGGGTTACCAACCCGGAACCGCACCGCCGAACGCCCCATCGACGCCCACGCCCGGCTTGCGCCAGGGATTGCAGCGGCAGCCCCCGAGGGTGGCACCGGTTGCTTCGCAACCTGGCGGGGCCGATGATGGCGCTTCGCGCGACGCCGCTATGCGGCGTCAGGCTAAGGTCAAAAACCTATTGTACAGCGCCTCGTATTGCGGGACGATCCGGTGGATATCAAAATTTTTTGCGTGGGCGGTGGCATTGGCCTTGAAGGTCTTCAGCACCTCATCGTTCTCGAGGATGCGGATGGCGTGCTCGCTCATCCCGCGGATGTCGCCGACGTCATCGAGATAGCCCGTCTCGCCCTGGACCTGGATCTCCGGCAGCCCGCCCGCATTCGTACTGACGACGGGTACCCCGGCAGCCATTGCTTCGAGGGCTGCGAGTCCAAAGCTTTCATATTCCGACGTGAGGAGGAAGAGATCGGCAACGGCCAGGATCTCTTCCATCTGCTCCTGTTTGCCTACAAAACGGGCGTCATCACAGATATCGAGCTCGCGGCAGAGGCTTTCGGCGCCGGAACGCTCGGGGCCGTCGCCGACGAAGAGGAGCTTGCTGGGGATCTCCTTGCGGACGATCTCGAAGATGCGGACGATGTCCTGGACGCGCTTGATCTTTCTGAAATTCGAGGCATGGAGGAGAATTCTCTCCCCGTTGGGGGCGATGACGCGGCGGAAGGCGTCGATGGGTTTGCGGTGAAACCGGTGCGTGTCGACGAAGTTGTGGATGACCCTTATTTCCTTTTCGATGGCGAACGATCGGAATGTCTCATCGCGAAGGTTCTGGGAGACGGCCGTGATGGCGTCGCTTTGGTTGATCGAGAAGGCGACGACGGGGGCGAACGTTTTGTCCCGGCCTACGAGGGTGATGTCGGTGCCGTGGAGGGTGGTGATGACGGGGATATAGCGGCCCTGGGCCTCGACGATCTTTTTGGCCATATAGGCGGCGGAGGCGTGGGGGATGGCGTAATGCACATGTAATAGGTCCAGCTGGTGATTGATGATGACATCCACCATCGCGCTTGCCAGGGCCGTCTCATACGGGGGATAGTCGAACAACGGGTAATTGGTGACGCGGACCTCGTGGTAGAAGATGTTCGCGTTGAACTCGTTGAGGCGCACGGGTTGTTGATACGTGATAAAATGCACCTGGTGACCTTTGTCGGCCAGGGCTTTGCCTAGTTCTGTGGCGAGGACGCCGCTGCCGCCGAAAGTAGGATAACAGACAATTCCGATGCGCATGGGATAAATTTTGCGGTTCGCTAAGGTAAAGGAATTTTTAAGGCCATCCCAGATGGCCTGGCCGAAGGCCCATCTTTAGATGATGGTCGGAGCGGGCTTATTTTTTGGTTTAAGCCCGCGGAGACCTATCTTAGCCGCAAATTAACATCGATGCACCCTAAATTGTTGAGTCGCAGCTTACTCATCTTTTTATTTGTTACAGCGGCGGTAGCCGCGGTGGGGCAGACGGCCGATGATTCGGCGCTGATCCGGCGGCTGGCGGATACCATCTTTATGGACGGCAAGACCTATGGCGATCTGCGAACGCTGACCAAGACCGTGGGACAGCGGCTTTCCGGCAGCGCCGGTTATTATAAGGCGGAGAAATGGGGACAGGCGGCGTTGGGCGATGCCCGGGCGGACAAGGTCTGGTTGCAGGAGTGCATGGTGCCGCACTGGACCCGGGGTGGGAAGGATGAGGCGTATTGGACGGTTCATGGCGCGGGGGCTGCGGCGGCCGGGAAAGGTGCGGCGGCAACGGGAGGCACGATGGCGACCCGGGGAAGCCTCGATATCCTCGCGCTGGGGAACTCGGTGGGCACGGGGCCCAAAGGGATCACGGCGCCGGTGATGCTGGTCCACAATTTCGACGAGCTGGAGCAGCGGAAAGACGAGGTGAAGGGCAAGATCGTCTTCTACAATTATAAATTCAACCCCCATTTTGTCGAGACCTTCCAGGCCTATGGCGATGCGGTGAGATATCGCGCGATGGGCGCGAGCAGGGCGGCGAAGTATGGGGCGCTGGCGGTGCTGGTGCGAAGCATGAGTGAATCTGTGGACAACAACCCCCATACGGGGGCGCTGATGTATACCGATAGCAGCCAGAAGATACCCGCCGCGGCGGTGGGGTTGAAGGATGCGGACCGGCTGGCCGACCTGTTGGAAACCTTTGGCGGGCAGAACGCAAAGGTGTATCTCCGCACGAATGCGAAGATGCTGCCCGATACGCTTGCCCACAATGTCATTGGCGAGATCCGGGGATCGGAATTCCCTGATGAATATATCACGGTCGGCGGTCACCTGGATAGCTGGGACCCGGCAGAGGGGGCGATGGACGACGGGGCGGGTTGCGTGCAATCGATCGAGGTGCTGCGGGCGCTGAAGGCGATCGGCTATAAGCCGAGGCATAGCATTCGCGTGGTGCTGTTTGCCAACGAAGAGAACGGCGGCCGCGGCGGGCGGGCCTATGCGGCAGCGGCGAAGACGAATGGGGAGAAGCATATCCTGGGTCTTGAAAGCGATGCGGGCGGGTTTACGCCGCGGGGGTTTACGCTGTCGCTTTCCGAAGAGAAGCTGGCGGCCATTCAACCCTGGATCCATCTGCTGAAGCCTTATGGGGTCTATGAGTTCGAGAAGGGCGGCGGCGGCAGCGACGTGAACCCGCTGGGACCGCAGCTGGGTGCGGTGGTCGGCGAGCTGCGGCCGGACTCGCAGCGCTATTTCGACTACCATCATGCGCGGAACGATGTGCTTGAAAATGTCAACAAGCGCGAGTTGGAGCTGGGAGCGGTGAATATGGCGGCGCTGATCTACCTGGTGGATAAATATGGGTTTTAGGGTCTCCCGCCGGAGGGTATGCGCCCCGGCGGGCTGCGGTCCGCGGCGCTGCGGTCCGTGGCGCTGCGGTTCGGCGACTGCCTGACTTTCGGATAATTCCTGAATATGAAAAAATTTCTCGGCATTGCGGTGGTGGTGATCGTGTTGGCGGCGATCGTCTGGTTCTATTTCCGGTACGAGCGGCCCTTTGGCGAAGGCGTCAAGGCGGGGACGCTCAACTATGTCGTATATAAGGGCTATATCTGGAAGACGTATGAAGGGGAGGTGATCCTCGCCGGCTTCCAGAACAAGCCCGTGTTGCAGAGCAACGAGTTTACTTTCAGCATCGAGAACGAAGCGGTGGCCAAAAAGCTGGAGCTGGCCAGCGGGAAAGAAGTACAACTGCATTACCATGAATACCTGGGGGCGCTGCCCTGGCGGGGGGTGAGTAAGTTTGTGGTGGATAGCGTGGTGTCGATCCGTTAGGGGCAGGGATTCCTGGACCGAAAGCCCCTTGAGGGCCAGAGGCCCCGGCCGAAGGCCAATGATTAGAAAATGGGCCAGGGGCGCAGTCTTGGCGAAAGCCCGCAGGCGCATCAGGCGAGCATGGCGAAGATGGTGGGCTGCTTGTGGAGGTCGGGGCGTGCGGTTGCATCTGCCTGGCCCGGGGCGCCGGGCTTTGCGGCGGAATTTGTGGCGGAGGTTGCAGCGGGCGCCAGCTTGCGCCAATCGGCGATGGTCAACGTGCGGATGTATTCGGCGGGACCGGTGAGGTTGGCGGCGATGCAGAGGCGGGTGGAGGGGCGGCAGTTGGCGAGGATCGACTCGAGCAATTGATTGTTCCGATAGGGGGTCTCAATAAAAAGCATCGTACAATTCAGCCGCTGGGACTCGGTTTCCAACTCTTTTAGCGCCCTGGCGCGGGCGGCGTTGTCGACGGGGACGTAGCCGGTGAATCGGAACTGCTGGCCGTTGAGGCCGCTGGCCATCAGCGCGAGCAGGATCGAACTGGGACCTACGAGGGGCCGCACGGTGGCGCCGGCCTGGTGTGCGGCTTCGGTGAGGATCTGCCCGGGATCGGCGATGCCGGGACAGCCGGCCTCGCTGATGACACCGATGGTCTTGCCTTCTTTCAACTTTTGACGGAAGACGTTCTTTACCTCCTCTTCCGCTTTGTGGATCGGGTACCATTCATACTCATCGATGACCATTTCTTTCCATAGCGCCTTGAGGTAGCGGCGGGCGCTGCGTTCGTTCTCCACGAAAAAGACGGTGCATTGCTTTACGGCCTCGAGGATATACGCGGGGAGGGGGGCCGTGATGTGCTCTTCGAGCCAGCAGGGGATGAGGTAGAGGGTGGGACCGGGGCTTCGGGGGCTCGTGGGCGAGGGATTGCTGGTGCGGGGCACGGGGTTGGAGCCTGCCGGGGCTCCGACAGGTGCGCCCTTGCCGGGAGCGCTTGCATCGGGGGCCTCTTCCTTGCGGGGGGGAGTATTGGCGGCCATCCTACTCGAGATTTTGGTGATAGAGACTGATCGTGGCGGCGATGACGGCATAGGCGGGGGCGAGGACCCATCCGACGATGGGGACGAAGTGCATCCCATAGAAAACCATGCCGTTGCCGATGGCGAGGCCCTTGTGGTTGCTGATATAGGCGATGCTGGCGGCGGCGGGGAGGTTGTGCCGCTGGCCGCTGTAGTCGCACATCGAGAAACCGTAATAATAGCACTCGATGAAGATGGCGATGACGGGGGTGATCCAGCCGATGAGGGGGATGAAGGCGAGGATGAGGATGCAAACGATGTATACGGATTGCCAGAAGGCGTTGCGGAGGGCGAGCCGATTGGCACGCCGGAGATCGGCCCAGAGTTCGCGGTTCAATTGGAATTGGAAGTCCTTGCCGGTGATGAGGGCTTCCGTCTGTTGACTCAGATACGCAAACAGCGGCGAGCCGATGATGAGGAACAGATATTTGAACAGCGAGAAAAAGAAGAAGACGAGCACCACGTGCACCATGCTGCCGCCCATGATGAACAGGAAGCTGAGGGCTGCGCTTTGCCGGTGCTGGAGGAAGCGGTCGATGCCGATGAAATGGCTCAGCCAGGCGACGGCGTCGCCGGAGAGGCCGAGAAAGAAATACATGCCGATGATGAAGAGGATCGTATAGAGTGCTCCCGGGATGATGATCCACTTCCACAGCTTATGCTTGGTGATGAACTGGTGGGCTTTTACATAAGACTGGAAGGCTATGATAATTTCTTTCAGCAAAAGAGGCGATTTTTGTTTATTTGTCGGGCCGGGCAGCGGATAAGGGTTACTATCTGCCAAACCTACGGATTTATGACGAACCAACAAAAGAAGACGCCGCGCGGCGGACAGGGGGAGAAGGAGGCGATGCCGGCGCCACTGGCTATCCTTCCGGATTCCTTTTACGATCGGCCGGGCGTCCTGGCGGTGGCGCGGGACCTGCTGGGGAAGGTGCTTGTGACGAACTTCGACGGCGGGCGGACCTCGGGGCGCATCGTGGAAGTGGAAGCGTATAACGGTGTCGTGGACCGGGCGAGTCATGCCTGGTCGGGGCGGAGGACGGGCCGGACGGAGGTGATGTTCGGACCCGGAGGGGTCGCCTATGTATACCTGATCTACGGCATCCACCACCTGTTCAACGTGGTGACGAACAAGCGCGACGTTCCGCATGCGGTGCTGGTCCGGGCGCTGGACCCAATGGAGGGGATACCGGTGATGCTTCGGCGCACCGGTAAGAAGAAATTAGACCATACTCTCACGCGCGGGCCGGGCAATCTCTCGCGGGCGCTGGGGCTTCATACCTCGCACACGGGGACCTCCCTGCGGGGCAATACCATTTTTATCGGCGATGATGGATACCGGGTGAAACGCGGCGGGATCGTGGCGACGCCGAGGATCGGGGTGGATTATGCGGGGGAGGATGCGGCGCTGCCGTACCGGCTTTTTATCAAGGGGAATCCTTATGTGAGCGGGCCCAAAGGGGCCGGCCCCGGTTGACGACCGGCTGCATGGTTGGGGCCCTGCGTTTACTTTAGGACCAACTGGACGGTCGTGCCCCCCGCACTGACCAGATACAGGCCTTTCGGGCAGCCGTCGAGATCGATCTCGCGGACGCCGGCATCCAACCGACCTTTCCAGACGGCTTTTCCATCCATGCTGAGGATCGATAGCGTGACGGGGATATTCACCCGAAGGGATAATCGCGCGGCGGATACCGGGTTTTGCAGCAGCTGGAAGGCCGGGGTCTGACCCGCTGTGGTGCATCGAACGGCCGCCACGGGGCTGTATTCCGTTTTGCCGTCGTCGTCCGTGCGCGCGATGCGATAGTAGTTATCGCCCGGCTGGGGTGAATAATCGATATACCGGTAGTCCCGGGGCGTGGAGCTGTTGCCGGCCGCGGGCAGGGTGGCGAGCGGGGTCCACGAATAGCCGTCGGTGCTATGGTCGACGGTGAAGTCGCGGGAGTTGTGCTCGGTGGCGGTCTGCCAGGAAAGATAGGCTTTGCCGTTATCGGCCCGGGCGGTGAAGCTGAGACCGGTGACGGGAAGGGTGACGAGACCGAAATAGGAGAGCTGGTTGGTTTCAAGCGCCAGCCGGCTGGCGGTGGGGAGCGCCGCGGCGAAGAGGAGGAGTTCGCTA
Source organism: Puia sp. (assembly GCF_035546395.1). Taxonomy (GTDB): domain Bacteria; phylum Bacteroidota; class Bacteroidia; order Chitinophagales; family Chitinophagaceae; genus Puia. The sequence continues at coordinate 6,603 of NZ_DASZXR010000008.1, forward strand.
TATCCGCCGCCGCCGGAGATGACGTGGCAGCAGACGCCCCGATCCATCCCGATGTTGTCCCAGCCGGTGCCGCTCGACGGGGTTTGTGGTTCCACCTCTTCGAGGCTGAGGGAAGCGGGCCAGGGCATGGCCAGGGGGCTATAGGAGGAGCCGTTGGACCAGGCGGCGGCGTTCTGAACGGATGTCGAAGCGAAGGTGTAGAACAGATTGACGCCGGGATTGGAGTGCCAGTTATACGATCCGGAGGAAGAGAGGAGGAACCCGTAGCCGCCCGTGGCGAATTTCATGACGCTGGACACATGGCCGACGGTGGTCATGGCCGAAGGCAGGACGAGGGAGTTGTAGCCGACATGCGGGAAGCCCCAGAAGCGGGCAAAGGGTCTGGCGTTCTCGCGGTTGATGATGCCGGCGTTGACGAGAACGGGCTGGTTGCCGGCGGTGGACTGGGTGAGGTTGACGCCGTTGCCGCTTTGATCATACCAGGTGGTGATATAGCCGCTGTTGGCGCCGACGAAGCTGATCAGCGATGCAGTGTCGAGTTCGCCACCTGCGGTGAAACCGATGTCCTGGGTGGCGTTGTCGCTGCTGCGGCGGATGTTGATGGATTTGCCGCCGTAGGACGAACTGAGGCGGCGGAAGCTGTACGCTGCGCTGGCGTTGACGCCGGCTCCCAGCCCAGCTTTGTCGAGGGTGTTTTGCGCCCGGGCGAAGAGGGTGGGGCACAGCAATACGGCCATGATGGCGGTACGGGTCTTGAGGTAGTTCACGTTGTTACAATATTGGATCGGGTTAGGAAGCCCTATGGAAGTAACTGCGCGCCTACCGGAATTATTGCGACCGGCGCTCAAATTAGACCCCAGGGTGGTAAAAAAGCGGGGATTCTGCCCCTGGAGGGTAAAAGGGGGGCGCGGGGGGGCGGCTGATTGGGGTGTGCGTTATGGATTGCGGATTCCCGGCCCTGGGCGCCTTCATCTAGAACCTCGGGCAGGGAATGCCGTGCTGGCCGTTACTTTTCTTCTTGATATAAATAAGCGAGATCTCGATGCCGCCGCGGCTTTGCGATGCCGTTTGGAGGCTCGAAATGTTGACGTCATAGGTGAGGCCGAGGCTGAAGTCGCTATAGTCGAGGCCCACGTATGGGATGAGGGCGTCCGTGGTATTATTGGTGAAACGTCCCCAGAGGCCCGCGTAGAAATTGACGGGGTTTGTCTCGTCGGTGGAGGCGGCGACGGACCAGGCGCCACCAATTACATACTGACGGGCGCCGGCCTGCTGACTGGCCAGTGCACTGACATAGATGGTGCTGGGCGAGCCGGCGATGGGGAAGAAGCCGCCGCCGTGCACAGTCACCCGCGTGGGAATATTTATCGTATCCACTCCGAGGAAGGAGACCTTGGGATGGTTGAGGTGATAGGCAGAGGCGCCGATGTAGAAATTATTATTCCCGTTGGTGGAGGCATTGTACAAGAGTCCCAGGTTGGCGTCGAAGAAATGGACGCTGACAAATTGGGAGTTGATGGCTTCGGACGGCGATCGGAGCCAGGTGCCGTCGAGTTGAAGACCGTCTTCGAAGGTGAGGCGGGTGCCATCGAGGGACTGGTTGCCGTAGGTGCCCTGGAAGCCGACGCCGAGGGAATGATAGCCGTCGAGGTCGAGGGCTTTGTGGTACGCTGTGGAGAACGAGACGTAATTGGCGTTGAGGATGCCGCTGGCGGTCTTGTCGGTCATGGCCATCAGGCCGATGCCCCAGGTGTCATTTTCGGGGAGCCGGCCCGTGAGGATCGGCGCGTCGACGGAAATGGTCGACGTGATGAAGGCATTATTGATGGTAGGCCATTGGTTGCGGTAGTTGCCGGCCACGCGGACGACGCCATTGAACTTGCCGGTGAGGGCGGGGTTGAGCGTGAGCGGGGAGGCGAAGAACTGGGAGAATCCCGGGTCCTGGGCCCTTGCAGCCGGCATGCTACATAAAAGGCTGAGGATCAGTGCTGAAAAGAGGGGCCAGCGGCGGAGGGTCGGGCTGCTCGGGTTTTTTGGGACCGACGCGCCGGCGGCGGCGGCGGTCCTGCGGATTGTAAGGTTCTCTAAACGCTTCATAAACAGTTATGCATTAACGACTGCACCACGAATAAAATAAAGACGGGAAAAGCAATCACACGGTTGGGTGGAAAGCGGCAAATCGACCGAAAAAATAACAAAAAAGGCGGAGATTGGAAAGTTAAAGTTGTGGGCGCGCGCTTACATCTGCACCTTCGATCCAAAGGCGAGGTCGCCTGCGTCGCCGAGGCCGGGGACGATGTATCCCTTGGCCGTGAGCTCGTCGTCGATGGCGCCGCACCATATCTTACAATTGGGCTCGGACCTGAGGACGAATTCGATGCCGACGGTGCAGGCGATGGCGACGACGACATGGATCTCGGCGGGATGGCCCTCTTCGCGCAAATATTGGATGGTCTTGACGAGCGAGGCGCCGGTGGCGAGCATCGGGTCCGAGACGATGACGACCCGGCCCTCGAGCTCGGGGCAGGAGACATAATCGAGGCTGATCTCGAAACTGCCGTCGCGCTTGTGCTTGCGATAGGCGGAGATGAAGCCGTTGTCGGCCTTGTCGAAGAAGCTGAGCAATCCCTGGTGCAGGGGCAATCCGGCGCGAAGGATCGTGGTGATGACGGGCTGTTCCTTCAGCACCTTGACGACGGCGATGCCGAGCGGGGTCTGCACCTCTTTTTCCAGGAATGGGAGGGTCTTACTGATCTCGAAAGCAGCCACTTCGCCGATGCGTTCGAGGTTGCGGCGGAATCGCATCCTGTCCTTCTGGATGTCGACGTCGCGGATTTCGCTGATCCAGTCGGACAGCAGGGAATACTGCTCACTAAGATTGACGACCATAAACGGGATTTGCGGGCGAAAATAGGTCTTTTATTGGATTTTGCCGCGCTTGTGGCAGGCCTGGATTGGCGGCCGGCAGGGAGTTGCCATCGCCAGGGGTTGCGATCGGGGAGTGCCGCGGACATCCTTATTGGGCGAAGTGGTGACCAGACAGCGGGGCGGGCTCGTGGAGAGGGTTGGAGTGGCGGGTGAACGTAATCGTTAGGTCCACACCGGGGGCGCTGGTGAGGTGGAAGGTTCCGTCCAGCTGGGCGGTGAGGGTTTGGATCAGCTGGATGCCGAGAGTGCCGCATCGGCTGGCGTCGAAGCCGGGCGGCAGGCCGATGCCGTTGTCGGTGATGCGGAGGATGAGGGTGGCCGTCGCCGGGCCGGCGGTGCGCTGGTGCGGGTGGGGTGGGTTGAGGCCGATGGGTTGCTCGTGCAGGGAGATGCGGATGGTGGGTGGGGCGGCGGCCGGGCCGGGACGATGGGCTTCGGCGGGAATGAAGGAGCCGGACGTTCGGGCGGAAGCCTCATTGTCGGGGAAGGCGTACTTGACGGCATTGGTGATGGCCTCATTGAGGATGAGCCCGAGGGGGATGACCTGCGAAACGTCGAGGGAGAGGTCGGCGATATCGAGATGAAAGGCGATGAACCGGTGGGCGCAGAGGCTGTCGCGCACGTATTCGACGAGATCGAGGACATAATCGCGCATGCGGATGGTGACCCTGTCGGAGCTTTCCAGGTACAGCTTTTTGTGTACAAGCGAGATGGTGTTGACGCGGGCGCCGATGTCCTCGAAGGCGCCGATGGCGCTCTCGTCTTTCATCCGGACCGACTGCATGTGCAGCAGGCTGATGATGATCTGCAAATTGTTCTTTATCCGATGATGGATCTCGCGGAGGAGCCACTCCTTTTCCATCAATAATTTATCCTGCCGGTGCATGAGTTTTTCGAGTCGGCCGGCCAATCTCCGGCGGCTGCGATAGCGTTCGCAGAAAATACCGGTAAGGACGCCTACCAGCAGGGCGCCGGCGGCGAACTCCAGGGATGATATGTTTAGCCAACTTCTCATCGGCGGAGGCAGGAAGGCAGGTAGCAGAGGCGGGGCGGCGGGTTTGGGGGGAACAGCGAAGATACATTGGGAACTAGAGTTCCAGATCAACTATGGGGGACTTCTTCACCTAATTCCGGGAAACTGGGTAGTTGTCCGCACGGGCATTGTTCTTCGTCATTGGTTCCAACCAGGGAAAGCAGAGCCGGATCAGAAGACCGTGAGACCCGGCGGCGCCGGGATCAGTGGTTGGATAGAGCCGCCTGCCGGGGAGGTTTGCAATCACCAGCTCTCCTTCGAGCTGGAGGCTGAGGGTGTGGATCAACTGGAGCCCAAGTGATTTGGAGCCCGCCGCATCGAAGCCGGCGGGGAGACCTACCCCATTGTCGGCAATTTGGAGGGTGATACAGGATTCGGGTGCTTCCTTCAGGGAAATGCAGATGGTGGGTGAAACGGCGGATCCGCCGGGGAAGGCATATTTTATCGCATTGGTGATGGCCTCGTTGAGGATGAGCCCGAGGGGTATGCATTGGGAGACATCGAGGACCAGTTGCTGGATGTCGAGGTCGAAAACGATCTTGTGCCTTGCGGCCAGGCTTTCCCGAAGAAAACCGACAAGCTCGCGGATATATTCCTGCATATCGATGGTGGTCATGTCCTGGCCCTCCTGGTAGAGTTTTTTATGCACCAGGGAGATGGTGTTGACACGGGCGCCGATCTCATGGAAGGCGCTGACGGCGATCTCATCCTTTAGTTCGCCGGCCTGCATATTGAGCAGGCTGATGATGATCTGCAAATTGTTCTTCACCCGGTGGTGGATCTCACGGAGCAGCCATTCCTTCTCGCCGAGGAGCCGCTCCTTTTCGCCAAGCAGGTGTTCTTTCTCGCCGAGCAGCTTTTGCTGGCGAATGGAGATCTTTTCGAGGCGGAGGGACATCCGGCGGCGGGTCTGCCAGCGGTTATAGAGGCCGGCGGCGAGCAGGGCAAGGAGGGCGGCGCCGGCGATGAGGCTGTTGCGGACGATGCGGTCCTGCTTTTCGGTGGCTTGCTGAAGGCGGGCCTGGAGAGCGTTTTGCTTTTCCAGATCGGTGATATGCTGGTTCTTCTTTTCCGTCTCGGCCCGGATGCCCAGGTCGGCGACCTCCTTGTTCAATCGGTAGTTGGTGAGAGAGTCGTGCAATAACTGGTATTGCCGCAATGCAGCGACGGCGCCAATATAGTCCCGTCGCGCACTGTCCACCTGGTAACGCAGGAGCCAGCAATTTTCGAGGTAGGAGGCTGCGGTCACACCCTTCAAACGAGGGCTCAACAGGGTGTCCAGGAGGACCCCGGCCCGGGCGTACCGGTGGGTCTCGGTATAAAACGTCGCAAGACTGAGGTAGGGGACAACCTTCTGGTAGGGAGTAACAAAAGGCAAGCGGGGCAGCAGCGTAAACATCTTTTTATAATATCGCTCCGCCGAATCGTTTTGGCCCAACGCATGAAACACTTCCGCCGTGGAAACGGCAAAGAACGCCCTGTCGCCATCGTTCACCTGCGAAGAGAGGGAAGGGGTATTGACGGACCGTAACAGGCGGAGGGCCTCCGCGGGCTTTTGTTGTTGCAACAGGATCCTGACATTCCGGAAGACAAGCGCCCCGGGGTATTCGAGGGCGAGCGGGTTTTGAAAATAAAGGGCAAGCGCCTTGCCGGTATTCTCCAGGCATTTTTCGAGATCCCCAGTCGAGAACCAGGCCCGGGCAACGGTCTCATAGCCTACTCCGTCGACGGGGCCGGCAGGCGTTTCCGCGACGCGCATGGCGTCGATGCCGAGAGCGAGGGCTTCCTTCGTTTTACCCTGGATGACATAGAAGAAAGACAGATTTTGATAAGGGAATGTCGCATGCTGACGCAAGCGCTGGTTCTGCCGGATTGCGATGGACTCGTACCGGATCACGAGATCGGGTCGCTGGGCGTAAATAAAGTTGGTGATGGTCTCGGCAAATTGGTTGATGGCGCCTCGCTGTGCGATGGCCGGGAGCTGTGGCAACAGACTGTCATTATCGGCGACCAATCTGTCCACCATCAGCGTTGTCAAAGGAACGAGCGTGGTATCGATGGGCGCCAGATCGGAAAGCGTATTGACAAAGATATTTTCGGCGACGATATCGCCGGACCGGCGAACAGCCTGAAAATACTGAACCGCGAGCCGGACAACCTCTTTTTTTTCCTTCACGGTCAAAAGCCGCTCGACGAATGCCGCATAGGTTTTGGCGGTGGCCATCCGCCCGCGAAGGATGGGCCGATGGAATTCGAAGGAGGTGGGATACCTGCCCTGGGTGTTGTCAGGGGATGGCGGATGGGACGGCGGGCCCGGCGGGCTTTGTCCGTGGACGGCGAGGGCGGTGAGCCCCAGGATGAAGAGGATCGGCGGGATCTTCATGTCATAAAGATGCGGATATTCTCCTTATTTCGTTATCGGTACCCGGGCCGTTCTTCGTCATCGGTTCCAACCAGGGAAAGCAGAGCCGGATCAGAAGACCCTGAGACCCGGCGGCGCCGGGATCAGTGGTTGGATAGAGCCGCCTGCCGGGGAGGTTTGCAATCACCAGCTCTCCTTCGAGCTGGAGGCTGAGGGTGTGGATCAACTGGAGCCCAAGGGATTTGGAGCCCGCCGCATCGAAGCCGGCGGGGAGACCTACCCCATTGTCGGCAATTTGGAGGGTGATACAGGATTCGGGTGCTTCCTTCAAGGAAATGCAGATGGTGGGCGAACCGCCGGATCCGCCGGGGAAGGCATATTTTATCGCATTGGTGATGGCCTCGTTGAGGATGAGCCCGAGAGGTATGCATTGGGAGGCATCGAGGACCAGTTGCTGGATGTCGAGGTCGAAAGCGATCTTGTGCCTTGCGGCGAGGCTCTCCCGAAGAAAGCCTACAAGCTCGCGGACATATTCCTGCATATCGATGGTGGTCATGTCCTGGCCCTCCTGGTAGAGCTTCTTATGAACCAGGGAGATGGTGTTGACGCGGGCGCCGATCTCGTGGAAGGCGCTGACGGCGATCTCATCCTTTAGTTCGCCGGCCTGCATATTGAGCAGGCTGATGACGATCTGCAAATTGTTCTTCACCCGGTGGTGGATCTCCCGGAGCAGCCATTCCTTTTCGCCGAGAAGTCGTTCCTTTTCGGTGAGCAGTCTCTGTTGGCGTGCGGAAAGATCTTCCAGCCGGAGGGACATGCGGCGGCGGATCTGCCAGCGGTTGTAAAGTCCGGCGGCGAGAAGGGCAAGCAGGGTGGCGCCGGCGATGAGGCTGTTGCGGACGATAAGGGCCTGCTTCACGGTGGCTTGCTGGAGACGGGACTGGAGGACGGTTTGTTTTTCGAGGTCGGCGATGTGCTGGTTCTTTTTTTCCGTTTCGAACTGCACATTCATTTCGGTCAGCTGGTTGTTCTTGGCGATGTTGGTCAGGGAGTCATGAAAAACGAGGTAGTTGCGAAGGGCGGCCGTCGTACCGGAATAGTCGTGCAACGCGCTGTCCACGCGGTATTTCAACCACCAGATCCGCTCCATATTGTTGATACTGGTCATGCCGCGGTTGTTTCCGGCAGTGAGGGTGTCCAGCAGCGGTTCGGCCTTTTTATACAGGCGGTTGTCCACGTCGAAGTTTGCGATATCGAGATAGGCGCCGGCTTTTGCAAAGGTGAAATCCGGTTGCGGCAGTTGGGTCAGGGTCTTGCGATAGAAATACTCCGCGGAATCGATCTTTCCGAGGGCAGCGTAGCAGTCGGCTGTCAGGAGGGTAAACCCGGACGGCTCCTGTTGCATGAAATGCGTCGTGCGGTCGGACAGGGATTGCATTTGCCTGAGGAGGGCCAGGGCCTTCTCCGGCTGGTGCAGGCGCATATGGGCCAGGGTGCCGTTGCGGATGAAATCGATGGGACTGAGGAACAGGACGGGCGCCTTTTGGAACCAGGGCAACGCCTCGTAAAAATAGTCGAGGCATTTTTGATATTCCTTGATGGTGTAGTAGGTTTTGACAACAGCCTGGTAACCCATGCCGTCGGCCGGGCCCCGCGGGCTTTGAGCGGTGCGGAGACCGTCGAAGGCGACGGCGAGCCCCTCTCTCGTCCTGCCGAGCGAGGAATAGACGATGGAGAGCACGAAGTAGGGGAAGGCATTGTGCTGATGCAGCTTTTCATTCAGCCGGATGCCCTGTAGCGCGACCTGTATGGCGGCGGTCTTCCGGCGGGAGCTGTTGAGCACCCCGCTGGTAAAGGCAAGCGTCTGGATGCAATGATGCCGTATGCTGTCGGACGCCGCGGGCAGAAGCCGGTCTCCGTCGGCGATCGCGGTGTCGAGCATTGCCAGCGCCGCCGGGATCCGCGCGGTATCCCTGGCGGCTTCGGCAACCCTGCCATAGGAGTAATCGAACTCCCTGAAAATATCATGGGAACGGCGGAGGGAATCGAAGGCGGCAGGCCATGGCGCCGCTGTGCGGCCGCTGTCGGCAGGGCGTAATGGCTGACCGAAGCAGGTAGCGGCGGCGAGGCAAAGGGCGGTGGGGAATAAAAATTTCTTCATACAGCGGAGGCGGAGTTTGGCTGACGACGGTGGTGGTTGTCCGATTTCGGATAGCGGGGATCGGGGGGGAAGAGGACGGAGATGTGGACGCCGGGCCGGCTGGTGATCTGGAGGCAACCTTCGAGTTGGGTGCTGAGGATGCGGATCAGTTGGAGACCCATCGACCCGCTGCCGGCGGGTTCGAAGCCGGCGGGAAGGCCGATCCCGTTGTCGGCGACGAGCAGGCGGAGCTGGTTGTCGGCTTCGCGTTTTAAAGCGATCGTAATGGTGGGATAGCCATTCCGGGTGAAGGCGTTGGTGTCGGTGACGGTTTGGCAGGCGCCTGCATTTGCATCGGCGCGATCAGCGGCCGGCGGAAACGCATACTTGATGGCATTGGTGACCGCTTCATTCAGGATCAGCCCGATGGGGACGCACTGGGCGACGTCCAGATCGACCGCATCGATGTCCGTCTCGAAACGGATGCGCTGTCGCAGGTTAAAGCTGTCTTCGAGAAAACCGGCGAGTTCGTCGACATACTCGGGCATCGCTATGCGCATGATGTCCTGGCCTTCCTGATACAGCCGCTGATGGATCAGGGAGATGGCGCGGATGCGGGAGCGGATATCGCCGAAGGCATTGACGGCCAGCTCGTCTTTAAGGGTGGAGGATTGCATATTGAGGAGGCTGATGACGAGCTGCAGATTGTTCTTGACACGGTGATGTATCTCCCGCATGAGCCATTCCTTTTCATCCAGCAGGCGCTGCTGGCGGCCATTGAGCTCGACAAGGCGGTGGTTGCTTTCATCGAGTTCCAGTTGGCGGGCCTGGAGCAGGGTGTTGCTGCGTTGTTTGAGCCGGTAGCGGTTGAAGATGACGGCGAGCAGGAGGATGAGGAGGACCGAGCCGGCGATAAGGCCGTTGCGGAGGAGCCGGCTTTGCTTCAGGTCGGCTTCGCGGAGCCGGGCTTCGGCGTTGAGGCGGGCGATGTTCTGGTCCTTCTTGCCGGTCTCATAACGGGTGGTCGCTTCGCGGAGCTGCCGGTTTTTTGCCTGGCTGGAGAGTGAATCGTTGAGCTGCTGGTATTGCCGGAGATGAGTGATGGCAGTGCGGAAGTTGCCCAGGGCGCTGTCGGCCTGGTAGGCGAGGAAGAAGGCGTCTTTGCGCGAGTTGAGATCGCTGGCGATGCGGTTGGAGTCTGCCGTTGCGAAGCTGAGCAGGGGTTGGGCTTTCGAGTAGCGGCCAGTGGCGTTGTAGAGCCTGGCGACAGCGGTGGTGATCAGAAGCCGGTCGCTGATGTTCAGCTGGCTCGCGGAATCGAACACGGTGAGATAATAGCGTTCGGCCTTTTCATATTGCCGCATGGCGAAGTAGCAGTCGCCATAGCCCATGGCGATCATTTCCCGGTCACGGGGGCGGGCGAGCAGGCAGGTCTTTGCGGCGGTGTCCATGAGCCGAAGGGCGTCCTGCAGGCGGCCAAACTGGATATAGATCCCGGCCAGGCGTTTGCAAATGGCCGGAGCGTCATTGACGGCTTTGTTATCGGCGAGCAGTATCGGAATCGCTTTCTCATAGTAGTCGCGGCTTTTGTCGAGGTCGCCAAGCCAGAGATAGATCTGGCCCAGGGAATTGTAGCCGTTTGCCTCGACGGGCGGAAGCCCGCGGGACTCAGAGACCCGAACGGCTTCGAGGCCATGCTGCAGCGCCTTGTCCATATCGCCCAGGCGTTGATACATACTCGCCAGGGTTGCTTCGGGGCTGGCCCAGGTTTGATGCAACCGGCGGTTGAGCCCGGCGGCTTCCTCTTCGGTAACGATGGCCATGGAGGGCCGCCCCTGTATAAAGTATTGATTCCCGGTACCGGTGAAGTAATAGAAGACTTTCTTGAACAGGGAGGGCGGATCGGAAGGTCGGAGGAGGCGGAGGGCATCGGCACTTAGCTGCCGCATGGCCGAAATAGAGGTGCTGTCGGTGGATGGGGACCTGCCTGCATAAAAGACGAGCCAGAAGAAGTAGTCCGTCTCCCGTTCGATGTTGTTTGCCGCCCGGGCGAAGGGCCATCCTTCCTGCCAGACAGCTTTGCCCGTGGCGGTATCGTGGTTGATGAAAAAGCCGGCGCTGACGTTGATATAGATCTCGGTGCGGATGCGGGGACTGGAAATACGTTTGCCGATGGCGAGCATCTGGTGGCATTCCGCTATGCCGATGTCGAGATCGTGCCGGGTGCGTCGGGGATCGTTGAATCGCCGGCCGGCGAGTTCGTTCAGGAAGCGGACGAGACCGCTGTCACTGAGCGGAGGCAACAGGGTCTTGACCCGGTCGAGGGTCGCTGCATCGTTGGGAAGGCTGTCGTTGATGAAGAGGGCTGCCGTGAGTCCGCCGGCGTTGCCGGTTTGGCGGCTGAGTTGGGCGGCCTGGCGGGCAAGCAGGTGGGCGCTGTCAAAATCACCCGGATAGTCGCCGGGTTTATTGAGATAATAGACGCTTTGTTCGAGGAGGAGGCGAATGCGCGCCGAGTCGGCGGCAGGTTGCCGCGAATGCGTCGATGGGTCCGGCGAAAGCTGGGCTTTGGCCGGGAGGATGCTACCCATCAGAAGGCAGATATGGAGGATATATCGCATCATTCGGCCCCGGATGATCTTCCTGTAAAGTTGATAAGACAGGGGGAGCATTTGTTGTCGGTTTCATCAGTTTCAGGGTCGGTTTTACCGTAGGGTTGAAAAATGCGGTAAGCTGGTGAACGCCGTTGGTCGTGGCTGGGTCTCCGGCGGCGCGGCGCAACGCCCATTTAGAAATGCGATCGCTTTATTCCCAGCCGTTGCATCTTCGACGCCAGCGTTGTCGGTGGAACGCCGAGGAGCTCCGCCGCGCCGCCGCTTCCGCGGATGCGGCCATTGCATTTTTGCAGGACGGCAAGAATATGCGCCCGTTCATTCTCCCGGATGGTATTGGTATGCCAATCGGTGCCTCCGACATGCTGTTGCGCGTTGACGGGCAGGGGTAGCGGGATTTCCTCCAGTACGTCGCTTCGCGCGAGAAGCACGCTGCGGTGGATGAGGTTCTCGAGCTCGCGGATGTTACCGGGCCAGCAGTAGGCCAGCAGCCGTTGGAGCGCGGCATTGGAGACATGGGTCACCGGCTTGCCCGACTTGCGGCTGTACTTGTCGAGAAAATGCCGGGTGAGGGCGATGATGTCTTCCGGCCGTTGCCGCAGGGGCGGAAGATGGATGGGGAAGACATTGAGCCGGTAATAGAGATCGAGGCGGAAGCGGCCGGCGGCGACCTCTTTTTCGAGGTTGCGGTTGGTGGCGGCGATGATGCGGGTATCGACGCGGATGGACGCGGAGGCGCCGAGACGTTCGACGACCTGCTCTTGCAGGGCCCTTAAAAGTTTGGCCTGGATCTCGAGGGGCATGTCACCGACCTCGTCGAGGAAGAGGGTGCCGTGGTGGGCTTGTTCGAAGCGCCCGATACGACGATCGATGGCGCCTGTGAAGGCGCCTCGCTCGTGGCCGAAGAGTTCGGATTCTGCGAGGCTGCCGGGCAGGGCCGCACAGTTGACTTTTATCAGCGGGGCATTGCGGCGGGGCGAAAGGCGGTGGATGGCCTCGGCGATGCTTTCTTTTCCCGTTCCGCTTTCCCCGGTGATGAGCACGGAAGTGTCGGTGGGGGCGACCTGGGCGACGTGGTCGAAGACGGTGAGCAGCAGTGGGCTGCGGCCGATGATGCCTTCAAAACCCGTCTTCGCGGCGTTTTTTTTGGCGGTCGCGGCGGCATCTTTTGGCGTGCTGTGGCGAGAGGCGCCGCCGCCGGCGATCGGACTGCCATTGGCGGGAAGCAATTTCTCGACAGTGTAAATAAGGGATTCCTGCAGGCGCTCGCCAATGGCAACGTGCTCCTGTGTGAACCCCTGCGGCTGGCGGCTGAAAAAGGAGAAGAGGCAGTGACCCCGGCCGGAGATGAGCAAGGGGACCGGCAGCAACAATTGCGCCTGCATTCCGAAGGTATCGGCGATGAGTTTTTCGATGTTGCCATGCCGGCACCGTCCTCTGAAGGCGTCGCCGGTGGCCAGGACGATCGCGGGATCCGCAGGCATCTCCTGCCGGAAGCGCCGGATCTCATGAGCCTTCAGGCGGGTGATGGTTTGCATCTCCTCGTCGCCGATCATCTGGTATTCATCGAATCCAATGCGCAACCAGGCGGAACCGCCGTCTTCCCCCCCGGTGGGAAACCGGGTCATAAAGTAATCGAAAGGGACAAGGGGTTGCAGCGCCCTTGCCAGCTGGAGTACGCATCTCTCCGGATCGTCACATTCTTCCGGCAGGCGCCGGACCTGTTGACGGAACAGGGTCTCCTTCCGTATCTGGGATTGAAGACCGGATTCCTCGTGATGGCGGGCGATGGCCATGGTCACGAGCAGGTCTTTTTCCCGGAAAGGTTTTACCAGGAATCCGTAGGGTTGTGTGGCCTTGGCCGCGTTGAGGGTCTCTTCGCCGGAGTTGGCGGAGAGATAGATAAAGGGGATCTGCGCCTGGCGCAGCTCTCCGGCCAGTTCGATGCCCGTTCCCTCGCCCGAAAGAAAGATGTCCAGCAGAACGAGACCGGGTACGCGAACGGCGATGATCTCCCGCGCATCCTCCACGCTGCGGGCGATGCCGCAAACGGGATAACCGGCGCGGGTAAGCATGAGCCGAAGGTGGTTGGCTTCCACAAACTGATCTTCGACGATGAGAATCTCGGGTTTTTGCTGCATGTCCTTGTTCTTAGCTGGTTATCGTCGCGGGGGCGACGGGAAAGGTTAGCGAAATTACAGTGCCGTTATCATTGATGATGCCGAGCTGACCGCGGATATCCCTGCTGAGTCCTTCGATGAGGGAAAGACCGAGGGAGGACTTCCGGCGGCGGTCTTCGGGGATGCCGATGCCGTCATCGCGGATGATCAGGCGATAGGATGCGCCCGGCAGCGAATGTTGCAGTTGGATCGTGATCTGTCCTTTCCGGCCATCGGGGAAAGCATACTTGATGGCGTTCGTAATGGCCTCGTTGAGGATCAGGCCAATGGGGATGGAGTGAGCCAGGGGGAAGGATACCTTTGCGATATCGAGGACAAACCGGATACTTTTTACGGTATCGAAGGAACTTTCGAGGTAGTCGACGAGTTCGTGGACATAGTGGGGCATGTCGATGGAGGAAAGGTTTTCGGTGTTGTACAGTTTCTGATGGATGAGCGACATGGCCTGGATGCGATGCTGGCTTTCGGTGATGGCGTCATAGGCTTCCTCTCCTTTGAGGTATTCGGCCTGGCTGGCAAGGAGGCCGACGACCATATGGAGATTGTTCTTGACGCGATGGTGGATCTCTTTTACGAGCCAGTCCTTTTCGGTCACCAGCCGTTGGAGCGAGTGGTTCTTCCGATCGATCTCGGCACGCTGGACCTTCAGCAGCCGGTTGCTGCGTTGTTTCACCCGGACGGTATAGTACAGTAAGCCGATGATGATGATCAGCAGGACGATGCCGCCGAGAGTGACCCGGCTGAGGAATTGTTCCTGTCGAAGCTGGGTCTGCTGGGCCTGGGATTGTTGCTGGAGGAGAAGGATGTTGCGGTTCTTCTTTTCGGTCTCGTAAAGAGCGGTGTATTGTTCGACATGGCGGCTCCTGGCCTGGCTGAAGACGGTATCGCTCATCCGTTTGAATTGCTGGTAGTGCCGGATGGCGCTGATGAGCTTTCCTTCCGCCGAGTCGACCATGAAATGCAGGAGCTGGTTCTGGCGGGTATAGGTGGCATTTTTCATGGGTTGGATGAAATCGTTGTATTGTAAAAGCCAGTAGTCTGCTTTGGCGTATTGATGCCGCTTGAGATAGTGGAACACCAGGTTAAAATACCCCTGGGCCTGGCGATCGAAATCGAGATCTTTCCGGGCCAGGGCTTTTTCCACGGCTGCGGCGTAGGCGGAGGACTTGCCGGGCAGGTCCAGCCGGTCGGTAACGGCCAGTAAGTTCCTGTCGACATCGATCGTGTAGGGGGCGAAGAAGCCGGGATAGCGGTTGAGTATGCCCGTGAAAAAATCCAGCGCCTGGCGGGGTCTTCCCCAGGCGGTGAGCAGGATCACCGTGTTGAACGACAGGGTGACGATGCCGTCTTCGGAGTTGTATTTCCGGGCGACGTCGAGGCTTTTCATATAGTATTGCAGGCCTTTTTCATAGTCCCGCATTCCATAATAGGCGGTGCCGAGATGGTTGTAGAAGGTGCAGAGCGACAGGCTGGTGTCCTGCGTGTTTTCGGCGGAGCGGATGGCCAGGAGTCCGTACCGGACGCCCTCGTCGTACTCGGCGAAATAACCGGAGATGGAGCAAAGCAGATCGTACACGCCTTGCAGCCGGGGGTAATTGACGGACTGGTAGAGTTGCAGGGCGTTTTGCAGCGTGACGAAGGCGGCGGAATAGTTGCCGGTCAGTTGCTGCAGATCGGCCATTTCCTTGAGGCAGTCGGCTTTGCGCTTCCGGTTGCCTGCTTTTTCGAAGGCCGCGGCTGCTTTTTCGAGCAGAGGGATCCGGTCGGCAAAGGGCATGTTGCTGAGGGCGGAGGCGGACCACAGCATGACGAAGGCTTCGCCGAGGGAGTCGGGTTGGTCGAGGGCGGTGAAGCCTTCGACGGCTTTTTGCGCGTAGGCCTTTGCTTCGGCGTAGTTGTTGTTATCCTGCGCCTGGCGGCTGTTTTGGAGGTATTGGGCGGGGGTGGTTGATGGGGTGGCCTTGCCGGCGGTTTGGGGGACCTGGGCGATCGGCTTGCCGGAAGTTTGCGCGGAAGCGGTTGCACCGGAGAGCAGGAGCAAGGCGGCGACGCCGATGAAGGCGGCAGGGGGCATTATTGGCGAAAGGATGCTCATGGGCAGGCGCTGCTTGTTGGATGTCTCCATTTATCGTACCGGAATGTGGGGGGAACGGAACCGTCTTGGTTTCAGCCCAATATAAGCAAAACCCGGGAGAGTGGAGACGACGAAACGTCTCCTGTCTTCGTCATACAACGATATGCCGTCGGACGTCCGCGCCGGACGACGAATAAGGGGCTGATTGATAGTCGCTTGGATTTACGGAATATCCTTTGAAGAGAGATGGGAAACGATCCCGTATATGAACAGGCAAGATTCGAGAACCATTGTTTTTTTGACCGGCGCATTTCTGCATCATTCCTGCTGGGAGGAGTGGGTGAAATTCTTCGAGCGCCAGGGCTATTCCGTGCTGACACCTCCGTGGCCCAACAAGGACGCGCCGCCGGATGTGCTGCGCAGCCGGCATCCCGACCGGGAGGTGGCGGCCATGCGGCTGGCGCGGCTAACGGGCTATTTTGCGGACCTGGTGATGCGGATGACCGAGCGGCCGATAGTCATCGGGCATTCGATCGGCGGGCTGATCGCACAGCAGTTGCTGGCCCGCGGGCTTGCATCGAAGGCGGTGGCGATACACTCCGTGCCGCCGCAGGGCGTGTTCGTCTTCTCGCTTTCCTTTCTGCGGGCGGGCTGGCCTGCGCTGGGCTTTTTTACCCCGGCATCCAAAACCTTTATGATGAGCTTCCGGCAATGGCAATACGCATTTGCCAATGGGATGCCGCAGGAATGGCAGGAGAAGGAATATTGCCTGGCCATCCCCGAGTCCAAGCGGGTGGTGCGGGATACGATCGGATCTGCGGCGCATGTGGATTTCCGGCAGACCCGGGGGCCGCTGCTGCTGGTGGCGGGCGAGGCGGACCATACGATACCGGCGAAGCTGAATTATGCCAATTACCGGCGATACGGCGGATCCGGCTCGGTGACGGACTATAAGGTGTTCCCGGGGCGTAATCATGGAGTGCTGCTACAGCCCGGGTGGGCCGAGGTGGCGACCTATATCCTGGATTGGGTAAGGACAAATTGATCTCTTCATTTTTTAAATATTGTTTTTATGAGACTATTGTTTTGTTTGCGGATGGTTACCGGACTTTTGGCGATGGGCCTTTGCATTTCCGTGCAGGCACAGGCGCCGGCTGCGCCGCCGGCGGGTTTCAGGCATGCGTATGCGACGGTGAATGGCATTCGAATCCATTATGTCACCGGCGGGTCGGGTGAACCGCTGTTGTTGTTGCATGGGTTTGGGCAGAATTGGTATATGTGGAACCGGCTGTTGCCGGAGTTCGGGAAGCATTTTACGGTGATTGCGCCGGACCTTCCGGGGTTGGGGGAGTCGGGGAAGCCGGGGATCGATGGGGCGGGTGCCGGGTCAGCGCGGGGCGGCTCGGGGGCTGCCGCGGGGGCCGCTGTTTCGGGCGCCTCGCTGGCGGGCTATGACAAAAAGACGCTGGCGGCGGATATCCATGCCCTGATGGCGAAGCTGGGCTATCGGAAGATCGATCTGGCGGGGCATGATATCGGGCTGATGGTGGCGTACGCCTATGCGGCACAGTATGGGGACGAGGTGAAGAAGCTGGCGCTGATGGATGCGTTGCTGCCGGGGATCGAGCCGGTATGGAGCCAGGTAAGGGGATCGGCATGGTGGTTTGGGTTCTTTGGCTGGGGCGCCAGCGGGCAGCTGGTGGCCGGAAGGGAGGGGTTGTTCCTCCGGAATTTCTGGCCGGTGGTGGGGCATAAAAACGATGCCTTTACGGCCGCGGAGACGGCGGAATTTGTGCGGGCGTATACGGTGCGCGGATCGACCACGGGAGCCTTTCATTGGTTTGCCGCCTTTAACCAGGATGCGGAAGACAACAAGCGCTTCATGCAACACAAGCTGAAGATGCCGGTGCTGGCATTGGGCGGCGAATATTCAGCCGCGGGTTACCTGGCGGAACATTGCCGGCTGGTGGCGGAGAAGGTGAGCGAGTCGAGGATCGCGGGGTCGGGGCATTGGGTGGTGCAGGAGAATACGGCGCAGGTGCAGAAGGATCTGCTGGATTTCTTTAAATGATATCTTTGGTGCATGCTGAAAAAGATCCTGCTCCCCCTCCTGTTGGCCGGCGGCTTCCGCGCCGGCGCCGCCGATTGCCGTCCCACCCATTTACAATGTGAGTACCTGACCGATCCACTCGGCATCGATGCGCCGGCGCCGCGGCTGTCCTGGGAGATGGACGACCCGCGCCAGGGCGCCCGGCAAACCTGGTATCGCCTGGTGGTAGGCACGGATTCGGTGCGGGTGATGGCGGGCAGCGGGGATGCCTGGCAGACGGGAACCGTTCCTTCGGATGCGCAACTCGTCGTTTATACCGGCGCGGGGTTGCGTCCCTTCACGAAATATTACTGGCGGGTGGTGCTTGGCGACTCGGCGGGGCTGGCTTCCGCCCCGGCGATGGGGAGCTTTGAAATGGGGATGATGGACCGGCGGAACTGGCGCGGCGGCTGGATCAGCGACGGCAACGATAGGACCGTTAAGCCCGCCCCTTATTTCCGGACGGAGTTTTCGGTGGGGAAGCGGATAGTATCGGCCCGGGCTTATATCGCGGTAGCGGGTTTGTATGAACTGTCGATAAACGGCCGGCCAGTCGGCGACCATCGTCTCGACCCGATGTATACCCGGTTCGACCGGCGGCTGCTCTATGTTACCTATGATGTCACGGCCGACCTGCAAGAAGGACGCAATTGCCTGGGCGTGCTGCTGGGGAATGGTTGGTACAATCATCAGTCGACGGCGGTATGGCATTTCGACAAGGCGCCCTGGCGTAACCGCCCGGCCTTTTGCATGGATCTTCGGCTGACCTATGCCGATGGAAGCGTCGAGACGGTAACCACCGGCAAGAATTGGAAGACGGCGTTGAGCCCGGTGGTGTTCAACAGCATCTATACCGGCGAGCATTATGATGCCCGCAAGGAGTTGCCGGGATGGAATACGGTGGGATTCAACGATACGGCCTGGAAGGAAGTGGTCTGGCGCTCGGCGCCAGCCGAAACGATCGTCGCTCAGGCGATGGCGCCTATTCGTGCGGCCGTGGTGTTGCAGGCCAGGAAGTTCACCAGGATCAGCGATACGGACTATGTTTACGATATGGGCCGGAATATCGCCGGGGTAAGTTCCATCGCGATTGCCGGCGAAGCCGGAACGGTGGTACGGATGGTGCACGGGGAACGGCTTTCGGCGGATGGACATGTGGATCAATCGAACATCAACGTACACTACCGGCCCACCGACGACAGCGATCCGTTCCAGACGGATATTTACGTGCTGGGTAAGGCTGACGGCGTGCAACGGTTCCATCCCCGGTTCGGGTACAAGGGCTTCCAGTATGTGGAGGTGTTTCTCAGCCGGCCGGCTGTGTTGACGCCTGCCTCCGTCGAAGCCAGCTTCCTGCATAGCGATGTCCCGGCGGCCGGCAGTGTGGCGTCGGGCAACCCGACGTTGGACAAGATCTGGGAGGCGACGAACAATTCTTACCTGTCCAATCTTTTCGGTTATCCCACCGATTGCCCGCAGCGGGAGAAGAATGGGTGGACCGGCGATGCGGCAATCGCTTCGGAGACGGGTCTTTACAATTTTGACGGCATCACGGTCTATGAGAAATGGATGGCGGATCACCGCGACGAGCAGCAGCCGAATGGCGTTCTACCCTCCATCATCCCCACGGATGGATGGGGTTACGAATGGGGAAACGGTCCCGACTGGACGAGCACCATCGCGATCATCCCCTGGAACCTGTATCTTTTTTACGGGGACACCACGGCGTTGTCCCGCTGCTATGACAATATCCGGCGATATGTAGAGCACATCGACGAAGGATACCCCGGCGGCCTGACCAGTTGGGGGCTTGGCGACTGGATACCGGTGAAGACAAAGACGCCGGTGGAGTTGACTTCCACCTGTTACTACTATGCCGATGTGATGATCCTCGCGAAGGCGGCGGCGCTGTTTGGGCGGACGGCGGATCATCAACGGTATTTGGCGCTGGCGGAGAAGATCCGGGCGGCCTTTACGGCGAAGTACTGGCATTCTTCTCCGGGGATTTATGACGAGGGGTCGCAGACGCAGTTGGGCGTTCCCCTATACTGGGGTATCGTTCCGGACAGCATCCAGGCGAGGGCCGCGGCGGCGCTGGTGCGACGGGTGGCGGCGGACGGCTACCACCTTGATGTAGGACTGCTGGGCACAAAGGCGATCCTCGATGCGCTGAGTGAGAACGGATATGCCGGGACGGCCTACCGGCTGGCGGCGCAGGAAACCTATCCGTCCTGGGGTTGGTGGATAGTGAACGGGGCCACGACGCTGTATGAGAACTGGCCGATCGATGCGAAAAGCGATATTTCGATGAACCATATCATGTTCGGGCAGATCGGCGCCTGGCTGTACAAAGGTCTTGGCGGCATCCGGCCCGACCCGGCGGAACCGGGGTTCCGGCATGTGATCGTCGAGCCGCATTTTGTGGCGGGGCTGGATCATTTCGAGGCCCGGCATCGGGGGCCGTATGGGTTCATCCGTTGCGCCTGGCGGCGGGAGAAAAGGGGGGTTACGGTGGAGGTGGTCGTGCCGCCGAATAGTTCGGCGACGATCGTCTTGCCGGGGAAAAGGATGGAGGTGGGCGCAGGACTTACCGGTGGGAGTTGGGGGCGGCGGCGTTGATCCATTGACTTGCCCGTCAGAGCGCGGGGAGATCGCTTTCCTGGCGTTGGAAGACGATCGTGATGCGGAGGCCTCGACCGTCGGTCGTGGGGCGGCCGGTGGCTGGCCGGCGGCTTTCGATGATGGCTTCGCCGTCGAGCTGTTCACCCAGCGTTTTGATCAGCTGGAGACCCATGGCCGAATCGCGTTGGGGGTCAAAGTCGGGGGGTAGGCCGATTCCGTTGTCGGCGATGATGAGGGTGATGCGGCCATCGGCGGACTGGTGCATGGTGATGTCGATGACGCCGGCGGTGTCCGGGGCGCCTGAACGGCCGGCGGCGAAGGGATCGGGGGGATGGGCGCCGGCGGGAAAGGCGAAGCGCAACGCGTTGGTGATGGCCTCGTTGAGGATCAGGCCCACGGGAACGCATTGGGTGATATTGAGCTCGATGGGATCGATCCGCTGGTTGATCGTGATCTCGGGCCGGTCGGAGGCGTCGAGAAGGTAGGCGGCGAGCTCGTAGATGTAATCCCGCATATTGATCATCGTTAGATTCCCCTCTTCCCGGTAGAGCCGCTGGTGAATGAGGCTGAGGGTGCGGATGCGCGAGCCGATCTCTCCGAAGGCGTGAAGGGTGAACTCGTCGTTCAAATACCCGACCTGCATATTGAGCAGACTGGTGACTATCTGCAAGTTCGTTTTTACGCGGTGATGCACCTCGTTGATGAGCCATTCGCGTTCGGCGAGGAGCTTTTGCTGGTGGCTGTTGAGTCGCTGGAGCTCGCGGTTGCTGTCGTTGAGGGCCAGCTGTTTGCTTCGCAGGAGCCGGTGATTTTTCTGCTTGATGCGGTAGCGGTTGTACAAGACGGCAAGCAACAGAACGAGCATGAGGCTGCCCCAGATGAGGGTGTTGCGAAGGGTGCGTACCTGGCTGAGGGTAGCGTGTTGGAGCTGCGCCTGGTTCTGCAGCAGCCGGATATGCTCCTGTTGGAGGCGGAGCTCGCGGTCTTTTCGTTCCGTCTCGTACTTGAACGCCAGTTCCTGGATCTGGCTATTGCGGGCGATGTTGAAAAGCGAGTCGTTGAGGGCCTGGTGCGTGCGAAGATGTCGCATGGCGGAGAGATAGTCGCCGGTGGCGCTGTCGGCGGTATACAACAACAGATGAACGTCGCGCTGCACATACAGCGGGACCATGAAATAGTCCGCGGGCTGGAGCAGCGGCTTGAGATAGGTACGGGCCTTGTCGTATTGTTTTGTCTGGATATACAGTTTCCCAAGAACAAAGGCGGCGAGGGTCTGGTTATAGCGGTTGATCCGGCTGCCGAGATTGTAGCAGTCCATATAGAGTGGTTCGGCCCGGGTATATTGGCCGAGTGCGAAGTAGCAGTCGCCGAAGCATTGGTTGACCAGCTGGCGGTAGGTCAGCTCGCCCATGTCGCCGCGAACGACGTGGGCGCGGAGCCATTCGAGCCCGGCGGCGGGGTTGTTCTCCTTGAGATAAGATTGGGTGACGCTTTTGAAAAGCCAGGCATCCGGGTTCTGGTTGCGCTTGTCGAAAATCGCCAGGACGCTGTCGTAATAGGTTCGGGCGACGACGGGCTTGTTGAGTTCGTCATTGACCTGGCCGAGACACCAGTATGGCTCGAATTCGAGTGTCGGGTTGCCGGTGTATTGCAGGCGGCTGACGGCTTCGAGGCCGTAGGACAGGGCCTTGCTGGCGTTGCCGTTGGAGAGATAGAATTCGATGATGGTGAAATAGGGCCAGCCTTCGACGATGGGGGACTTGCGGTCGAGATCGATGGCGATGAGGTATTCTTTTTCGGCGATGGCGAGTTCACTGTCAAACCAGTGGATGCCGGCCTCGTAGGCGGTGGCCCAGGCGGCGGCGCGTTGGATGGTGTATAGGGCGGCGCTGTCTGCCGGGTCGGGCTGCGGCAGTCCGGTGAGAGCGGCGGCGGCGAGGGAGTCGGCGCGGAGATGGAAACTGAGCCAGCGCCGAAGGGATCTGTGCCAGTCGTCTTTTGTGAAGTCGATGCCGCTGAGGGTCGGGGCGGTGCCGGCGGCGCTGTCATCGCGGCTGCTATAATAGATGGCGAGGCGGAGGAGGAGCAGCCGTTGCTGGAGTGGAGACCGGTTTGGGGCGGGCGTGAGGAGGATATGTTTGGAAAAGGCATGGGCGGAGTCATTGTCCTCGGGGGAAACCTCTTTGAGAACATGATGGGCATTCATGACGGTCAGCGCCAGCCGGACGCGGATGCTGTCATGGCAGAGGTCTGCGAGCCGGCGAAGTCCGGACCAATCCTTTTCCTTGAAGGCGGTCTTGGCGAGAAGGAAGCCCGCCTCTTCATAACCGTGCGAATAACTACAGCGATGACTGAGGGCAGCGGCCTGGTTGGCCAGGAGTGTTGCGCTGTCGAGGATGTTGCGGTCGTCCCCGGCCCTCGTAAGGTACCAGTTGCTGAGTCGTAAGAGGGCGTTGATGCGGCCGGTGTCGGTGCCGGCAGTGTTGTATTGGCGTAAGAGGCGGCTGAGGTTACCGGTGGGTGCGATATCCTGCGCGCCGGCGTTCACCGTCGACAGGGTTCCGGAGAGGAGGAGGATACTAATAGTATAAAGTTTCCACATACGAAAGCAATGGCGGCTGTTTGGCCAACAGGGTTTATGGGGAGGGCCTCATTAAAATTGAGTTTTTTTTTAATATAGTGGGATGTTAAGAGGGTGGGAATCGATGTCAATTTTATCGGAGTTTGCCAATTGCATCCAAAATTGTCTAGGGGGAAACCCTAATATCAGCTCCCGGCTTCACATCGCGGTTGCCGCCGGAAGCGATGGAGCAAGGGCAGGCTCTTCGCCTGAACAAGCAACACACCCCCCAATACCAAAATCAACGCACCCAATTGGGCAAGGCCGACTTGTTCGCCGGCGATGATCCAGCCCGCGAATACGGCAACGACGGGATTGACGTACGTATACGTGCTGACGATGGCCGGGGGCTGCACCTTGACGAGCCACATGAAGGCCATGAAGGCGACAATGGAGCCCATGACGACGAGATAGGCCAGGCCGTTCCAGGCGGCGACCGGCACGGCGGCGGGATGGAAGCTCTGCCATTCGCCTTTCATGATGGCGATGAAGCAGCAGGCGGCCGCGGCGGCAAGATGTTGAACGGCGGTGTTGGCGACGGGTGAAGCGTGATTGTCCTTTTGCTTCCGGGCATAGAGGGTGCCGGAGACCCAGAAGAGGGTGCTGAGGAAGACGAGGCCGGTGCCTTTGAGGGTGTCCCAGCGATGGACGGGATCATGGGAGGTTTCGCCCCCGTTCAGGCGGGAGAAGAGGAAGACACCGAAGAAGCCGAGCAGCAGGCCGGCGAGCTTTGTGGGCGTGTAACTTTTCCAGTTCTTGCGATCGACCAAAAGGAATAGCAACGGCGAGGTGGCGATGATGACGGCGGTGTTGCCGGAGTTGATGTATTGCTCGCCCAGTACGACGGAGCCGATGCCGCCGACGAGCAGGAGCAGACCGCTGATGCTGAGCACCCGGGTGTTATACCGGTTGGGCAGGGGCAGTCGGGCGACGAGGCACCCAACGAAGAGAATGATGGCCGCGAAGATGTATCGCAGTGCGATGAGCAGGAACGGCGGGATGCCGAGGAGACCGTAGCGGATGGCGAGATAGGTGGTTCCCCAGATGAGATACACGGCGGCGAAGGCGAGGATGAGGAGAAGGCCGCCGGAGCGATGGGTGTTTTGGGATGCGTTATTCATATGTCCGCGTATTTCTCCTGTAAAATTAGCCGAGCTTTGAGGTATATTTATAGTCCAGAATCGATAAAAGAGCTAGTCCAGCGGCGACGAAACGGAGCCGCCCACCACGCAATATGATCGTTATTCAAAATCTCGTGCGCATTGACAAGGAGCTGCCGGAGCCTGTCTACCAACAATTAGCCAACGGCATCGTGAGTCTTATCCGGCAGGGTCATCTCAAGCCGGGCGCCGCCTTGCCGAGCAGCCGGAAGCTGGCGGAAACCTTTGACATCCACCGCAAGACGGTGGTGGCGGCCTTTGACGAGCTGCAGGCCCAGGGCTGGGCGGAGTCGCTGCCGCGGCGGGGGCTTTTTGTTGCCAAGGAGCTGCCGGTGATGCGGCCGCAGCGGCTGCAGCGTGAGGGCGATGGGAGTGGCGGTTGGGATGCCGGCTCCGCAGGTGACGATTTTGGGCTTGGCGACTTCGGGGGTCCGGGGGCCGGCGGCTCCGGCGTGGGGCATGGTCCCGGTCATGGCTTGCCGGGGGGCGCGGGGACGGGCATCAAGCTGAGCCTGTCGGTGCCGCCGATCAAGACGGTGCGGGCCTATCCGCAGAAGACGGACTTTCCGGTGGAGGTGACGGAGTTCCTGTATGATCGATTTTTTGTTCCGAAGACAGAACGGCTGGTTTTTTCGGAAGGACTGCCCGATACGCGGTTGGCGCCGGTGGATATGCTGATACGGGAGTATCGCCGATTTGGGAATTATAGATTTACGGCAAGGTTCCTCAGCTACGGGCCCGAGCAGGGATCGGTGAACCTTCGCAACGAACTCGCAAGATTTTTAAACGTGACCCGGGGGCTGGCGGTGTCGCCCGCGAATATCCTGATCACCAAGGGGGCGCAGATGGGGATGTATATCCTGAGCCAGCTGTTGTTGAAGAAGGGGGACGCGGTGGTGGTTGGGGACCCCGGGTATGTCGGTGCTTCGGAGGTGTTCCGGGCTGCGGGCGCCGAGCTGCAATGGGTGCCTGTCGACGATGACGGGCTGGACATCGACGCGGTGGAGAAGCTCTGCAAGCGCCGGAAGATCCGGATGCTGTATGTGATCCCGCACCATCATATGCCGACGTCGGTGGCGCTTTGTCCCGAAAGGCGGCAGCATTTGCTGGCGTTGGCGCGGCGGTATTCCTTTGCTATCCTGGAGGACGACTACGATTTCGATTTTCAATATGCCGCGAGCCCGATCCTGCCGCTGGCGAGTGTGGATACCTGCGGGAACGTCATTTACATCGGGAGTTTTTCGAAGATTATCGCCCCGGCGATCCGGATTGGCTTCCTGGTGGCGCCGGTGAATTTGATCGAACAGGCGACGCGCCTGCGGCGGCTCATCGACCGGCAGGGTGAATTGCTGATGGAGGAGGCGATGGCGAATCTGTTGCGGAACGGAGATATCGACCGGCATTTGAAGAAGGCGAATAAAATTTACCATGAACGGCGGGACAGGCTTTGTGGGTTGTTGCGATCGGAATTGGGTTCGCGGGTGGGGTTCTGCGAGCCCAGCGGCGGGTTTGCTATTTACACGCATTTCCACGGGATGCCGATGCGGGAGATCCAGGCGGCGGCGGCGCGGTTGGGAGTGGGGATGGGGAATGGGGAGGACTACTGGCACGATCCGAAGCGGCGGGAGAATGCGGTGCGGCTGGGGTTTGCGTCGATGAATGAGAAGGAGCTGGAGGAGGCGGTGGGGGTGTTGAAGAAAGTCGTGAAATAGTATGAAACTGCCTAAAAAAATAGAACTCATCAACTGCGACCCGGCGGATATAGGAGAGGCAATAGAGGCTGTGCAGGCGAGCCTTGAGATCGAGTACGAACTTATTGCGTTGCAGGATGCGAAGACATTTGGGGAATATTGTGATGTAGTGATGGCTGCATTGGGGAGGCAGCATCGGGATGGGTGTACGGCGCAGCAGGGATTTTACAAATTGAGGATGGCGATCGGAAAGGTGTTGAAGAAAGACATGGCGGGAATCACACCGGCTACGAGGATGGATTCCTTGTTTCCTGCTGCAGGTCGTCAGCGGAAGGTCCGGGAGCTGCAACAGGAGCTGGGGGTCGGGATGGGGTTGTTGGATCTGAGGCGGGGTGTTGGATGGGGAGTGTTTGGTTGTTATTTGCTCGCCTTTCTGGGCATTTTTATCAATTGGCGATATGGTTTGGCGGGGCTAGGAGTTTGTCTGATCCTCAACAGGGTGGCGTGGAGGTTTGCTAATCAATTTACGAATGGGACGGTAGGCGAGGTTGCGCGCAGATTCGCATTGCACTATTATCGTCGGGCACGGCGCGATCCGGAAACGGTGAATCGGCACGAGGTCGTGCCGGTGATAAAGGGCATTTTTCAGCGGGTGCTGCATGTGGATGCGGAGACGTTGACGCGGGATGCGGTATTGGGGTGAGCCACAGAAAAGCAATTTATTGCAGGTGACGGCGCCGGGCGGCGACTAAATTTGACCATCTGCGGGTTGCCGGCCCGGTCGGGGTCTGGTGGACTTTTGCTGTCGCCATGAGAGAACAACAGCTTTGTCGTGGGATGATCCAGAGAGAAAAACTCATATCGAATCATTTGCAATCAGGGGTCCTGTATGAATCGGGTTTATGCGAGATCAAGAATTGGACCTACGATCTGCCGGACCGGAGGATGGCCCGGGGGTTCAACGATTGTCTTTGCATTCTTTATGTCTACCAGGGAGCCTTTCTTTTTGACATCTCGCGGCAAAGCTATACCATGCATTCGGGCTACGTGGTGATCGACAAGCCCGGTTACGAATACGGCTTGCGGCCCGCGGCGGGCGGCTGCACCATCTTCAATTTCGCCAGCAGCTTTTATGAGCGGTATCTCGATGACCTTCGGCTGCGGGGCCTTTTCCTTTTCGCCAATGACAATTTTTGTTCGGTGATGATGCGGGCGACGGCCGAGGTGGATTATTTACACTACCAGTTGCTGCGGCAGCTGGCGCATGCGGGGAAGCTGGCGGTCGATGTGCTCGCGATGGAACTGTTCGGCCAGGTTGTGGCCCTTGCAACCAACCGCACCGAAATGGTGGGCGACAACGAGCTGCCGGGCGGCAACCAGCTGGGAGCGATAGAACGGGGCAAGGACTATCTGAATGAACATTTCCGCGAGGATATCTCGCTACAGGATCTTTCTTCGCATTGTTGTATGAGTCCCTATCATTTCCTGCGCATCTTCAAGCGGATGACGGCGTATACGCCGCATCAGTACCTGTTGCAATTGCGCCTGAAGCATGGCGAGATATTGCTGAAGAATGGGGCCGCACCGGTGACGGAGGTGGCGTATGAAAGCGGGTTCAGCAGTGTCGAGTATTTTGCGACGAGTTTCCGGAATAAGTATGGGGCGCGGCCCAGTCAGTATCGGAAGCTGTATAGGGGGTAGATCCTATGATTTGCTCGCGGGCTTTTTCGTTGTTGTGGGTGTGACGTGCTTTGTTGTCGTCGTCGCTGGAACGGCGGCGGGACTGGCGGATAGCTTCCGGATACGGCCGTCGACGAAACTGATGTATTCTCCCTCGTTCAAGGTTTTGGCGTTGCCATCTATATCATCGACCCTGCCATCGGGATGCACGGTGGCATGATTGGGGAGGATGACGTCGTGGGTGACGGCCTCTTGTTTGCCATTTACGACCTCAGTCAGTTTCCCATCCTTTTTCATGATGTAGACCCGGCTGTTGCCCTGGGCGAAGGCGGCGGTTATTGCGGTGAGGGTCAGTGAGGTAGATACGGTGAGGAGAAGGGCAAGCTGTTTCATGGTTGGGCGTTTGTACATTTATAAGCAAAAATTTTGCCGAATATGGCGGAAAAGTCTGATCCGATCGGCGGGTTTTTGGATGGATCGCACCGAGGTGACGAACAGACAATTCGCCGCGTTTGTGGCGGCGACGGGATATGTGATGACGGCCGAGAAGAAGCCGGACTGGAATGAATTGAAGCAGCAGCTGCCGCCGGGAACGCCGAAGCCCGACGAGAGCCTGTTGGTGCCGGCGTCATTGGTGTTTGCGCCGCCGGATCATCCGGTGGATCTGAACGATTACAGCCAGTGGTGGGAGTGGAAGAAGGGGGCGAACTGGCGGCACCCGCATGGACCGGGGTCATCGATCGCCGGCAAAGAAAATTATCCTGTCATGCATGTGTCGTGGTTTGATGCGGTGGCGTATTGCCGTTGGGTGCACAAGCGGCTGCCGACGGAAGCGGAATGGGCGTTCGCGGCGAGGGGTGGGCTTCGCAATAATATTTACCCTTGGGGAAATGAGCGACCGGATGGCGACACCGGTGCGGTTGACGGCCACCCCGAGGCGCGGGATGCGCATGTGCCGAGAGGGAACTTCTGGGAGGGGCATTTTCCGGATAAAAATAAAATGATTGATAAGTCCTATTATTCGGCGCCGGTGGGCAGCTTTGCGCCGAATGGGTACGGGTTGGTGGATATGGCGGGGAATGTATGGGAATGGTGTGCAGACTATTATCGCAATGACTACTATCAAACCTTAGCGGGGAAGACGACGGTAGGGCCGAAGGGGCCGGCTACGAGTTATGATCCGGAGGAACCGTATGCGAAGAAGCGGGTCATCCGCGGCGGGAGCTTCCTGTGTAATGAATCCTATTGCACGGGTTACCGCGTGAGCCGGCGCATGAAGAGTAGCGAGGACAGTGGGCTGGAGCATTTAGGGTTCCGCTGTGTGGAGTAGGATGCGGAAGGACTACCGATTGCCCCTTCTTAACTTCAATTGTTCCAAGTCCTCAATATCTTTCGCCCGGTCAACGGCTTTTTTGCTTGTAATCAGATCATCGTAGTTCAGGTATCGAATCTCGACCTCTCGGATTCGGGTGCCTATTGCGATGTCAAATGATGACCTAAATTTTGACAATCCCAGGACTTCAGGTAAGAAATCGATTTTATAGTTATCCGTTTCAAGCTTAAAGAATGACCGTTTGGGCTCGGGGGAAATTTCCTCCACAAATTCAGTAACGTCCAAGCCAAGATCATGCAAGGCTTTCAGCAGGCTGTAATAGTTATCGTATGTTGGATTGTACCAAAAATCAAGGTCGGGCTTTTCCATCGGTCGGCCAGACAAATCATGTGATAATCGGTAGAATCCATGAAGCGCAACTGCCGCACCACCGATGATCAAATATTCTACAAGGTGTGTGTTGAGAATTTTGCAAATCGCGGCTACGCCGTCAATTATCTTATTTTCCACGATTTGATTCGTTCAAATTTTCATTGGGATCGGCATTTCTCAAAGGCGACGAATTATCTTTCAACATAGACAGCAATTCCTTCATCTCCAATTCGCGCCTGGAGTTGCTGGTTTGCGGCGGAAGGATATCCTCACTCGCCTTTAATTCCTGAAAACTTGTATAACGGGTGAGCTTTGTCATGCTAACTACAAAATTAGACCTTTTTTTTGGCAAAGCAAGATTGGTAATAGGTTGATTGTCATTCAATAGAATTCGTAGCGAGGACAGTGGGCTGGAGCATTTAGGGTTCCGCTGTGTGGAGTAAAGCAACGGTGGATGAACCCCGGCACCAATCCATCGCCGCCTCGAACACGCCCGCGCGGATCGGGTTGGGATTATAGTAGACGCCGTTGGGTTGCAGCCCCACATTCTGGCGATTGATCAGAATGATCACCGACAAATGTTCCCGCGGCACGACCGCGATACTGGTACCGGTGAAGCCGGTGTGGCCGAAGCTGCCGGCCGGCGCTTTCTTCATAAACGCATTTTCCGGGTCCATCATCCAGCCCAGGCCATTGTGAAAGGTGTCGGGGGTGAGAAAGGAGTCGATCGTCCTGGCGGAAAGAAATCGGCGGCGGCCGACGGTTCCCTTGTTCAGCAGCATGTCGGCGAGTTGTTGGATATCGCCCACGGTCGAGAACAGACCGGCGGCGCCGGAGATGCCTTCGCCGGCATACCAGGCATTGCCATCGTTGACTTCCCCTTTCAAGACGTAGTGGCGCCATCCATTCCAGGAATTGGGGTCGAGTCCGGGTACCGCAAATCCCAGGGAAGGGTCGTGCACCATCCGCATTTCATAGGGGTTGCCGAGGGAGGTGGCGGCGATGTTGCCGGTGCGGCCATTCTTGAGCGGATTGTACGTGGTATGAACCATGCCCAGGGGTTGGAAGACGTATTGTTTTTCGAACTGGTCGAGCGGCATACCCGAGACCTTTTCGACGACGGCGCCGAGCAGCGTAAACCCCAGGTCGCTGTATTTCCGCTGGCGGCCGACGGGATAGCGCAGGGGCAATGCTTCGATGAATCGCACCGTAGAGTCACGGTGGGCGGAGTAATAGAAGAGCGGGTACCATTCGTACATGCCCGAGCTGTGGGTGAGGAGGTGGCGGAGGGTGATGGCGGCCTTTGCGCCCGTGTCGAAGCCCGGCAGATATTTGCTGACGGGATCGTCTACGCCGATCTTGCCTTGATCGGCCAGCAACATCAGTGAGGTCGTAGTGCCGATCACCTTCGTCAGCGAGGCGAGGTCGTAGAGGGTGGCCGTATTGGCGGCGGGCGGGTCAGGCAGGGGCTGATGGTCGAAATCGTATTTCTGGGAGAGGCCGTAGGCTTTGGAGTAAACGATCTTGCCATCCTTTTGGATCTGGACAACGGCGCCGGGGATAAGGTCCGCGCGGATGGCGGCTTCGACGATCGAGTCGACACGGTGGCGAAGGCGGTCGCCGGCGTTGTCGGCCGGGCGTTGGGCGTTCGCAGTGAAAGAGGTTATTAAGAGGAGGACGGCGATCGGGTATCTCATTTTGGAAGTCTTTGGCCTATATAATGAATAAAGTCAGCAGTCGGTACGCGGCGAATGCCGGTCACACCATCTTGATCCGGACATCGTAGACAAAATCATCGACTGCCAGGATCTTTGCCGCGCTGATCCCGGGATGTAGAGGGTTCAGCAAATAATTGAACTCCGATGGAATAACGGTTGAGGGTACCCGCCATACGCCTTGCGCCTGGGAAGAAAGCCAGGCGGTTCCGAACGCTTTGGTGGATACCGGCGAAGGGACTGCCCGCCAGTCGCCCGGGAGATGGCTCACGGCCACTTCGTGTATGGAGTCATCGGGGATCTCGAGGGTCGTGAAGCTGAGGGCGCGCGGAATATCATCCACGTTAACGTTCACCGTATATTCCAGCAGTGCGAGCGCCCGGCTGGCGGACGTATACAGACAAGGGACGCCTTTGTGATTCCAACGGCCGCCGAACAACCGCGCGCCTTCACCGGTCAGATCGTTTGCATACCTGGTCCGGCCGATTCGGTAGACGATCATGCAAAAAATTTATGAATAGACGCCGGCGTCGATCCGGCCAATGAGGTTGCCGACCTCTTCCCGCCCATAGTCGTTGTCCAGCAAGTCGTAGGGAGCTTTGCCCCCGAGTGAGCGGTTCGGGCGGAATATCCAGGTGTTGAAGTGCTCCAGGTCTCCGAACACATCATATCCCTGGGAATAGATATCCGCCAGCCGGAGGATGCGTTCGCTGAGCGCCTGATTGAACTTTTCATTGGCCTTTTTATTGATCAGTGTCGCCCTGGCCACCGACAGCAGGTTCGCCAGCTGGTCATAGTCGAGGCCCGACTTCTGCTTGAAATACTCGAGTGACTTTTTGGGGATCCCCTGCCGGATCAGATCTATTTTTTCAAATGAGGTCAAATGGGTTTCCGGCATGGCGACGACCAGCGCCAGCCCCCTGGACGCGGAGTCTCCCTCGCTGAATTCAAGGGATTCACCGTTTGCTACAACCCGGCCCCGACGGCCTCCGATATGAGTTGCCGGCGCGGTCTGCATACGCCTCACCGAGCGGACAACATATTCTTCGAGTTCGCTTTCTTTCACCTCCAAAGCGCGTTCGCTGTTACCGGGGTGAAGCCTGGAGTTGCCCGTTTTAGTTTTGACACGACCTGGATCGTCTTTTTGTCGGTTTTTCGCCATAGTATAAAATTACGGAAATTAAGTATTAATTTATACTTGTTTGTTGATATTTTATTCTTCAATGCAACTGTTTGTTTACCTGTTGCTTACACAAGAGCCGGCTTGCCTGGCGGCTTCCAGGCCACGAATTATGTCGTTCCGGGTCCTTCCTGTACGCCTTCGCGGGCTTCACTGCCGACGGGGCGATATGCTTCTCGCATGCACCTGCCGACTTCGATCGGGCCGGGCTCGCCGCCCGGCATTCCGCCGCAGGAGGCGACGTTGGCGGAGATGCTGAAGGAGATGGGGTATTCGACGGCGATGATCGGTAAGTGGCATCTGGGCCTGCGAGGCCGTACGGCAGGGGGATTGGAAATGCCGGGAGGTACCGGCTACCAGTGGGGCAGGATCACGAATGCCGGGCAATCGCCGGCGAAGGAGTTGTTCAACCTGGCCCGGGACCCGAGCGAAGGGACGAACATGATCGCGGATTATCCCGAAAAGGCGAAGGAGTCAAAAAATCCCTTCTTTCCCTTATTGACTTGAAGAAAGGTTTTTGTACCTTACCCCCTGTCTAGCTCAGAAAACCTTTCCTGCCTATCTCTGGCTACGGCTTTCACGCAATATCTGACCTTTCCGACTCACACTTTGTGCTACCGACTCCGGTTTTGATCACCGGCACCGCCATGCATTGCGGATCGCTTTGCATTGCGTCATCCGGACGGCCCTTCTTTATTCTTCACTAACAAACAAAAAGCATGAAAACGCTTTCGAAAGCGGCTATTCTTATGGCCGGCATGGTCGCCATTTTTTTCGTGGCCTGGGAGCTGCATCTGCGAAGCAGGGGATTTGCCATCTCTTACGATGAGGGCAAGGAGCTGTGGGCGGACAAACGGGCCAAAGTGTATGAGTCGCCGGATCGGACGACGGTATTCATCGGCAGTTCGCGGATCAAATACGACCTGGATATCGACACCTGGAAAGCGATGACGGGCCGGAATGCGGTGCAGCTGGCGATGGAGGGGAACTCGCCCCTGCCGATCCTGGAGGATCTCGCGGCGGACCCCAAATTCGCGGGGAAGGTAGTCTGCGACGCGATGGAATTTGTCTTCTTTGCCGGGGATAATTCGCCGGTGCGGCGGGAGCAGAAACAGTATATAGATTATTATAGGGGCCGGACGCCCGCCCAACGCGCCAGTTTCGAGCTCAACCACGCGCTCGAGTCGCAGCTCGTTTTCCTGGACAAGGACTTTCTCTCGCTGAACGGGCTGATGGCGGAGTGGCAGATCGCTAACCGGCCTTACGTCTATGCGGACCTTGTTTTTCCCTGGAGCTTTCAGCGGGTGAGCTTTGACCGGCAGGATAAGATGGCGCCGGTGTTTGTGGCGGACACCAATATACAGAACCAGGTGAAGGGTATCTGGAGCTTCATGATCAGCCGGCCGCCGGATACGACCGGGGCGGAAGCGACGAGGCTGGCCATTATCCAACGGACGGTGGCGGCGGTGGATAAGATCCGGGCGCGGGGTGGGGATGTCTGCTTTGTGCGGCCGCCTTCGAGTGGGATGTTGGAGCGGGTGGAGAAGATGGCGATGCCGCGGGCGATGTTCTGGCAGGCTTTGTTGGATGCCACGCATAGCAGCGGAGTGCACTATGCGGACGATCCGGCGACCGATCATTTCATCTGCCCGGAATGGTCGCATTTGTCGCCGGCGGATGCGGTGCTGTATACGAAGGCGCTGATCCGCCGATTGCCGGAATCGTTTGTACGTAAACCCCTTCTCTAACCTCTACAAACACCTATATGGTCTTCAACTCCTACATTTTCATCCTCTTCTTCGGGATCGTGCTGCTGTTGCACAATCTTCCCTTTTCGTGGAAGGTGAAGAAGATAAACCTGCTGCTGGCCAGCTATATTTTTTATGCCGCCTGGAATCCGCCGTTCATCCTGCTTCTTTGGTTGTCGACGGTGGTGGACTATTTCGTGGGCCGGGCGTTGTATACGCAAACCAACATCCATAAGAAACGGTTGCTGCTGGTGATCAGTCTTATCGGCAACCTGGGAATGCTTTGCTTCTTCAAGTACGGCGCCTTTTTACTCGAGAATTTTGTGCACCTGATGAATATGTTCGGGGTCGACTATCATCCGGCGAAGCCCAATATCATCCTACCGGCGGGTATTTCGTTCTATACGTTTACGACGCTGTGTTATACGATAGATATGTTCAGGAAGGAGAGCCAACCGGTGAAGTCGTTGTTGGATTTTTCGCTCTTCGTGACCTTCTTCCCGCACCTGGTGGCAGGGCCGATCGTGCGACCGCCGCAGCTGGTACCGCAATTCCTGACCCCGAGACGGGCCAACAAGCGGCAGATGATGGAAGGCTTGTTCCTGTTGTCGTTGGGGCTGTTCATGAAGGTCACGCTGGCCGACGCGATGCTGGCGACTCCGGCGAATACGGTGTTTGGTGCGCGGGGGCCGATGCCCGCTTTGGATGCCTGGATGGGTACCCTGGCGTTTGCGGGACAGATCTTCCTGGATTTCGCGGGCTATTCCACCTGTGCGATCGGGGTGGCGCTCTGCCTTGGCTTCGTGCTGCCGGTCAATTTCCGGTGGCCGTATGGGGCCATCGGTTTTTCCGATTTCTGGCGAAGATGGCATATCACTCTTTCGGCCTGGCTGCGGGACTATCTTTATATCCCGTTGGGGGGTAACCGAAAGGGTAGTATTCGCACTTATATCAACCTGATGGTGACGATGCTGCTGGGTGGGCTTTGGCATGGGGCCAACTGGACTTTTGTGGTGTGGGGTGGGTTGCACGGGCTTTATTTGTGCATCGAGCGGCTCTATACCGGCCGGCGGAAGCCGGAGCCGCTGATCGTCGTGGCGGCGCCTGCCGGGGAAGCTCCTTCTTCGGCGACGGGCGGTGTGCTGCCAAAGCCGGCGCCGGCGGCGGCGGGGAAAAAATTGCCGCTGGGTGGGTTGCCGTATGTGTTGTTCACCTTCTTACTGATCAATATCACCTGGGTGTTTTTCAGGGCGACGACGTTTGAAGGCGCGGGGGCGATGCTGAGCAGTATGGTGGGGTTGGTTCATGAGGGGAAGCCGTTGCTGGCTACGTTGGATATGTGGAAAGTGGGGGTGATCGTTTTGGGGCTATTGATACTGCATTGGCGGCTGCGGGACTGGAAGCTGGTGGATATTCTTTACCGGCTGCCCTGGTGGGTGGTGGGGGTGCTTTGGGGGGTGATGGTGATCCTGCTGATCATGAGCCAGGAGAGTGGGAATGCGTTTATTTATTTTCAGTTTTGAGGCTGTTTTTTCGGCGGGTTTCTCCTGGCGATCGAGTGTCTAAGCCGCCGGATTTTTCTTTTT
Source organism: Puia sp. (assembly GCF_035546395.1). GTDB lineage: Bacteria > Bacteroidota > Bacteroidia > Chitinophagales > Chitinophagaceae > Puia. Next base: position 41,728 of record NZ_DASZXR010000008.1, read on the forward strand.
CAGCGGGCGACTGTCGTCGCCGGTCGGCAAGTTTATCAACTGGATACCTAGTGCCGCCTCCAACTTGCAGATGGTTTCCAACGTCAGATTCTCGTGACCATTTACAATTTTGCTGATCTGTTGCGGGGAGACGCCTACGCGTTCGGCTAATTCTTTTTGGGAAAGACCTTGTGCTTTGAGGGTTCCTAATATCCGCACGGCGATGGCACCCGATTTCATAAGCCATTCGTGATTTGCGAGACGGTACTCCGCGTCGGCTAGCCAGGTTGATGGCTCCTTTGCTGCCAACCTGGCTAGCTTTTCGTTTAGGTTATTCATTGTTGTAGGTGTTTAAATCTTCCGGAAACAATATTAAATTGTCATGAAGATATCGCTTAGCGAGTTCCAATTTCTTGAGTTCATTCTGCAAATGGGCCCTCTTCATATCACGAGTCAGTTTAATGGCCCCACCGGTTACCAGGTAGCAATTTTCAGCCAACCGGATTGCGTACAGCCGTAACCAGCCTTTGTCGATCCGGGCCTTGCTTTTTTGGTGCGCGGCTATCGTATACTCGAAATTGTTCAATGGTTTAAAAAGGTGCTGGAGGTTAATTGGATTACCCGCCGAACCCCGCTGTGCATGCGTAAAAATCGCATTTTCAAAATCCTTCGCTTCGGCCAATGTCCAGAGTATGGCGGTGTCGATAGAGATTTCACCAAAAAAACCGCTGGCGAGATCTGCCTCATTCTGTTCGAAGAATTCGTACAGCCACTGCATTCTGGATACACAACTGAAGAATCTTTCAAATTCACTTTGAGTCCGGCCATCCAGCCAAATTGACCAGAGTCCCTCATCGGTACATGGTGCAAATATAGGAACTAATTTCATAAAATCAACTTATAGGTTTATTTTATTTTTTGATCATAACGCCTGCCAATATGTGGTGGAAGCGACTTCCGCTGACAAATAGGTGTGTGCCACCCTTGCCGGAGCTGAATTTTTATAGAGTTGAATAGTGATCGCGTTTGCACTAAAACAATAGAATGTTTTGTGCTTATATTAGCTTTATGAAATTCTTAGCCCTCCTCCTGTGCTGGTTTTTTGTTGCGCGCGCTTCGGCGCAGTTATCCCTTCCCGTTATTCGCGCGAATTCCAAAAGCGTTTCCATCCGGGACGGCGCCTTTTTTGACAAGGACACCTGGAGTTTGAATCCGGCCTTGCGGCCGGACACGTATTCCGCCGACCGGATGAGGGAAGCGAAGTATGTGACTTTTTATACGGACGTAGATTCGATCCGGGTCAGGGTTACACCTGGCAGCCGCTTTGATTTTGTGATCGTTTACCAGGGGAAGGATTCGTGCTTTACGCGGATTGAGAGTTCTATTTCGCCGGTGCTGGCGGCGGGTGGTGGCGCGTCGCCGGCAAAGCCAGACACCATCCCCTTCAAACTGACGGCCTACAGCGCCATCGCCGTCAGGGCAATCATCGACGGCCACGACACCGTCAGCATGCACTTCGATCTGAGCGCCTTCGGCCTCCACCTGACAAAAGACGCGATCCTGCATCGGACCGCCCTGTTGCCCAACCGCGAGGAGGTATTGGCCGGCTCTGCGAAACCCAACTACCGGAAGCTGAACGAGGTCTCGACGCTGCGGATGGGGACCCTGACCTGGCATGACCCGGTGATCGCCGCGACGGACGTGACGGCGCACGAGATGGACGGCCGGATCGGATGGGATGTATTCGAGGGTAAGGTGGTGGAGCTGAATTACGAGCGGGGGATAATGGTGATCCATCCCCGGATGCCGCGAGGAGTGAAAGGCTATAAGCGATCGAAGTTGGATTTTATCCGGAGCTTTCCCTGCGCGGCGGGAACCTTTCTCATCGGCGGGAAAGAGTATTCCGGCGATTTCCTGCTCGACACCGGATCAGACCAGGGCCTGCTCGTGGATAGCAGCTGGGCGGTGCAAAATCATTTCCCTGCGGATTTGCCGGTGACGGGGACGCAGGTGGTGCGCGATCCCAGGGGCCGGAACTTCACCATGCGAAAAGTGACCATTCCGGCGGTGCGGTTGAATGGATTCGTTGCGACGCAGGTCCCGGCGATGCTGATGGGGGCGCAACAGCCGGTTGGGTTCCCGGTCAATTGTTTCGGCAACGGGCTGCTCCGGCGCTATGACCTGATCGTGGACTTTCAGAAGGACGAGCTGTACCTGCGCCCGAATGCCAATAGCTAGAGGATCTTCTGGAAGTGGAACCCGAGTATCTTGTATCCCTCGTTGAAATAGAATTTGTGGGATTTGCTGTTCTGGACGAAAGTGTTGAGTTCGATCGTGTGGCAGCCGTTTTTGTGCGCCCATTCCTGGATGTGAGCGAAGAAGAATTTTCCGACGCCTTGCGAGCGGAGGTCGGGGTCGACGACGACATTGTCGACTTCCAATTGTTTTCCCGAATAGATACGAACGGTGATCCATCCATTGGACAGGGCGATGGGGCGGCCCGCCTGGAAGAGGCAAAAGCAGTGATAGGTGGGAAATTCGAACATTTCCGCCATCGAGGCGCGGACGGTGGCGAGGTCCAGGTGAGGATGTAATTTGTTGGCCAGCGGGGCGATGGTGTCGAGGTCAGCGGCGGTCATTATCCGGAATTCGAGGTCTTTCGATGGACCGGCTTCGCGATTGGGGTGCGTTTTCGGTGTCATACTCAAAAATACAAAATTAGTGGAATTTGTCCACTAATTAGTTTTGACCTATTTTTCCGGTATGAAAGAGTCTCATATCAGCGAAATGCGGGCCTTTAACCGGTGGTATACGGCGATGATCGGGGTGTTGAACCGCAAGTGGATGGATGGCGACCTGACCCTGCCGGAGACGCGGGTGTTGCAGGCTATTTCGATGAAGGATGGCATCACGGCCGGAGAGATCGTGCCGTTGTTGCATATCGATAAGAGTTATCTGAGTAAGATCATCCTCCGGTTTGAGCGGGCGAAATACCTGACCAAGAGGGTTTCGGCGGCGGATGCGCGGTCGTATCAGCTGCACCTGACGGCGCTTGGGCGGCGGGAGTTCGAGAAGCATAATCAAATGACCAATGAATTTGTGCGGCAGATGCTGGAAAAGCTGCCGGCGGCGGAGTGCGAAGAGATGATCCAGTGTATGCGGCGGATCACGGAGATACTGGGAAAGGTGGAGTAGGGGGCTGTCGCTATTTCCCTTTTATGGCGTGAACAAGTCCTTCATCAGCACCTCGGACTGTATGAGCCTGGTGTAATATTCGTTCTTCACGACGCCGTACGGCGTGATCATCGTAGGGAAGATTGTTTTCTTCGTTTTTGCCTGGCTGACGAACGACCTTATTTTGTTCTCGAGTTCACCGGCGTAGGCCTTGTCGATCCTGAATTCGTCTTTGCTGAATTTCATCTCGCAAAGATTAATGCAGTGGTCCTGCCGGTCGAGGAGCAGGTCGATCTGGGCTCCTTTTTTTCCTTCATTTTTCGGTGAGTATTGCCATGCCGAGGCTTCTGTGTGCACCCCGGCAATTCCCAGAGCCTTTTTCAATTGACGAAGATGCTTCTGGCAAATGGCCTCAAAGGCATAACCGCTCCAACTGGTGTAGGACTGGCCGGCTGCGATTCTCTGCCAGGCGCCGGCGCCGCTTGTGCGGGTGTTTTCAATGAATTTCAAATAGAATAGGGAGTATTCGTCCGATAGTTTATAGATGGCGTCTCTCAAAGTCTTGCCAAAAGGAATATACTGCGTAATAAATCCTGACTCTTCCAATTCTTCAAATAACCGGGTAGTTGTTCCACCGGTGGCGAATCCGCATGCCGTTATCAATTCAGCCCGTGTCAGGCCGGAGTTTTTTTTTGACAAGGCGCGGACGATGGATTCGTGGTGGGACGCATTTGCAAACAGAGAGCGATAAAGGTTCTGAAACTCATCCTTTAAAAGCCCGTTCTTATCAAAAAAGAGTTTATCTATAACATGGCTGGTGCTTTCACCTTTGTCAACCTGCTTTAAATACTGAGGGATACCACCCATTGCCATATAAAGCTGAAGGATCTGGTATTGATCCAGGATGATACCGCGACTATTGAGATAGTCCTCGGTTTCTTTGAGGTTGAAAGGATGCAGCCGGATGGTCCGGCTTACCCTGTTGTGCAGACCTCCCCGGTCGTTGATGATATTATGTATCATCCAGGAGGCGGCAGACCCACAGATAACGACTTTCAACTGCGGCTGAATGGATGCCCAGGTGTTCCACCAATGGCCAAAAGCGGATAGGAACCCCGATTTTGGGGTATGGATCCAGGGTAACTCGTCGAACAATACAGCCACGGGTTCCCTTTGTAGCTTTGTTTTGAGGAATTCAGTGAGAAACGAAAAGGCTTGTATCCAATTGCGCGGAGCTGCCGGCGGAATTGAGGATTTTGTTGCTTGTTGAAGTGCGTTTGTGAAATTAAGCAGCTGCGTTTCAAGGCTCGCCTCATGTATCCCCGTCAATTCGAACACCAGGTATTTCTCATAGAAATTCCTGACGAGAAATGTTTTGCCAACCCGGCGACGACCCAGGATCGCGATCATTTCAGCTTCACCAGAGGTCAGTTGCCCCTGCAAAATTTGCTTTTCAGCTTCCCTGCCGATGATGGTTTGCGCCATGAAGTTGTGGACAAGATTGAAATGTATAATTGTCCACAAAGGTATATTTTGAGGTACATATGGACAGAAATAGGAAATTATATTTGTCCATAACTTTTGAAAGTAATATAAATTATTGATAAATAAACATATATATATCTATATTATTGACTAGTGTGTAGCCAAATAAATAACTAATTTGAAAATTAAATACCCAATAAATTGATAATTGCCGGTGAGCCGCTTACTGATCGGCGTCGCGGGCACTATCGCATCCAACATAAAAGAAACGTAACTTTAATACATGGCGATCCCGGCCTTCAAACTGACCCTTCGGCAACTGTCAATCCTCCTTCTTCTGTTCCCGTTATCTTGTAAGGATGCTCATTCGATCCCTTCGGTAGCGATGATCCGGGAATTGCAGTTGAAGGAGGGGAAGTTGATAAGTTGCGGGCCTCCCGAAAAGGAGTTCGGCACGGTCGTATTTGCCATTTCGACCCCCACGGAAGCCGCGGCCTTCAACCAGGGGATGGCGCTGCTGCATTCTTTCGAATACGATGAGGCGGAGAAGGTGTTTGCGGGTATCATTGCCCGTGAGCCGGCCTGCGCCATGGCGTACTGGGGTGTGGCCATGAGCAATTTTCATCCTTTGTGGGCGCCGCCCACGGTAGCCGAACTGAAAAAAGGTTCGCGGGCGCTGGCCATCGCGGCGGGCATTAACGGGGTAACGCCCCGGGAGCGGGACTATATCCGCGCGATGCAGGCATTTTACGGCGAATGGGAGAAGGTAGAGAATGCAAAACGCTGTCTCCGATGGGAGCAGGCGATGGATACCTTATACCACGCCTATCCCGACGATAAGGAGGCGGTGATCCTGTATACGCTGGCGCTGACGGCGGCGGCGGACCCGGCGGATAAGGGACGGAGCAAACAGCGCAAGGCCGGCGCGATATTGACCAACCTGTACCGGCAGATGCCCGACCATCCGGGAATCATCCATTATATCATACACACGTACGACTATCCAGAGCTGGCGGAACTGGCTTTGCCGGTGGCGAAACGATATGCCGAGGTGGCGCCTTCTTCGGCTCATGCCCTGCATATGCCCTCCCATATTTTTACGCGGCTGGGACTTTGGGACGAGGACATCCGCAGCAACCTGGTTTCGGTCGACGCGGCGAAGTGCTATGCACAGGCGGCGGGTATACGCGGTCATTGGGATGAAGAATTGCATGGCCTGGATTACCTGGTCTATGCATACCTGCAGCGGGGACAGGACAGCCTGGCGCTGCAACTGCGGGACTACCTGGCGACGATCGATACGGTGTATCCCCTGAATTTTAAGGTGGCCTATGCGTTTGCGGCGATCCCTGTCCGTTATGTGCTCGAGCGGCGGGATTGGGCGGCTGCGGCGCGGTTGACGGTGCAGCGGGATCCGGAGCCTCGCGCGGGATCGGGTGCGGGTCTGGCTGCGGGTTCGGCGTTACGGCAGGATGCGGACCCCGGCGGGAGCCTGGCCGTGGGGCCCAAAGGTTTTCCCTGGAAGGACTATCCCTGGCAGGAGGCCATCGTGCATTTTGCGCGGGGGCTGGGGGCGGCGCATACGGGCCGGCTGGATAGCGCTGCTGCCGAGCTGGCGGCGTTGGGGCGGATACATGACCGGCTCCTCGCCGGGAAAGATGCGTATAAGGCGGGTCAGGTGCAGATACAACAAAAGGCGGTCGAGGCGTGGATGGCGTTCAGTGCGGGAAGGGTGCGGGATGCGGTGGCGGCGATGCTGATGGCCGCGGACCTGGAGGATTCGACGGAGAAACACCCGGTGACGCCCTGCGAGATGATCCCGGCGCGGGAATTGTTGGCGGACCTTTTGTTGGCGGCCGAAAGGCCAGGCGAGGCGTTGAGACAGTACGAGGCGGATCTGCGGGGACATCCGCGGCGATTCAATGGGGTGTATGGCGCAGGGCTGGCGGCCTGGAAGGCAGGGGATAAGGAAAAGGCTAAAGGTTATTTCCGGGCATTGATAACTATAGCGGATACGGTGGGGTGTAACCGGGAGGAATTGCGGCAGGCGCGGACGATATTGGGGCAATCTTGATTTGTTTAGCCCTTTTTTTATCGTTATCTTCCCTATAACCAAAACCAGCTTGTATGAGAAACACCCTCCTGCTCCTCGTATTGCTATTGATTTCCTATTGCTTGCATGCTCAATCCACTATTACGGGTAAAGTTGTCGACTCCCGCGACGGGGGACCGCTTGCCGGGGCTTCGGTGAAAGTGAAGTCGTCGGGCGTCGGGACCTCGACGGGCAATGATGGGACCTTTAAGATCACCGCGAAGGCCGATGATGTGTTGGAGATCACCCTGATCGGCTATAGTATGCAATCGGTGCCGGTGCGGGGCCGGACGGAGCTGACGGTTGGTTTGGTCAATGCATCTTCTGAGTTGTCGGAGATAGTATTCGTCGGGACGCGTGGGGCGCCCAGGGCGAAGTTGGAAACGCCGGTGCCGGTGGATGTCATAAAGGTGAACCAGGTGGATATGCCGACGGCGAAGATGGATCTTACTTCCATTCTGAATGTGGCGGCGCCTTCCTTCAATTACAATAAACAGAGCGGTGCGGACGGCGCAGATCATGTCGATCTGGGTACTCTGCGCGGCCTGGGACCGGATCAGACGCTGGTCCTTATCAACGGGAAACGCCGGCATCAGACTTCCTTTGTCACCCTGTTCGGCACGCGCGGCCGGGGCAACTCGGGGGTCGATCTGAATTCCTTTCCCGAATCCTCCGTCGATCGGATCGAGATCCTGCGGGACGGCGCTTCGGCGCAGTATGGGTCGGACGCCATCGCGGGCGTCATCAACATCATTCTCAAGAAGGACGTGGGGCACCTGGCCGTGAATGCGGGTTGGAGCGGGTATGATGACTATAAATTCAACGCCCGGAAGTTCAATGCGGGCAATCAATATTATTCGGGTCCGGCGATCGATGGGAATACGGTGACGGCTTCCCTGAACAACGGGTGGGCCCTGGGTCGCAACGGGGGTTTTATCAACGTGGGGGCCGAGTTCCTCAAGCAGGGAAAGACCTATCGCCAGGTGGACACGGCCAATTGGCAGACGGACAAGAATGCGCTGCCTTTTTTGAACACCGGCCGGCGGGCTTTTGGCGATGCTTCGCTGACCACCGGGGGGGTAATGTATAATATGGAGGTGCCGTTGAATGCTTCCCGCGGAACGACCTTCTATTCGTTTGGCGGGTTTAATTATAAGTCATCCGATGCGTATGCTTACTCCCGGAACTATAGCGCCAAGCCGGAGCGGTTCCCGGTGGATGCCAATGGCAACCTGATCCCTTCGCCCGGCATCCTGCGCGTCGCGAATGATGGAGAGACCTATTTCAACCCGCATATCCAGACCCATGTGCAGGATGCGTCGATCGCCCTGGGGCTTCGTGGCGATGTTGGGGACGGCTGGGGTTGGGATCTGTCCAATACTTTGGGTCGAAACGACTTCCATTACTACGGCGACAAGACCTTCAACGCGTCCAATGTGGGATCCAACACGCCGAATCATTTTGACGATGGCGGGTTCAACTTTTTGCAGAATACGGTGAATTTGGATTTTAACCGGAGCTTTAAGACGGTGGCCGAGGGGTTGAACCTGGGTTTGGGCGCCGAATACCGGTTTGAGCGGTATGCTATTTATAAGGGGGAATATGGAAGTTATGGGAGCTATGATTCTTCCGGGGTCGTTTACCAAAATTTGGTCGGCGATGGGGCCGGTGATTCGTTACGCACCCCGGCGTCGGGGTCGCAGGGTTTCCCGGGTTTCAGTCCCGCGGATGTGAAGGCGAAGACGCGGTCGAACCTCGGGTTGTATGCCGATGCGGAGTTGAATGTGACGCGGGAGTGGCTGCTGGATGGAGCGGTACGGTTTGAACATTATTCGGACTTCGGGTCAGTGGCGACGTTCAAGCTGGCGACGCGGTACAAGATCACGCCGGACTTCAACATTCGCGGCTCTATTTCGACGGGCTACCGGGCGCCATCGCTGCAGCAAATTTATTTTTCGAATACGTTGACCTCGTTTAGCGGCGGGCAGCTGATCCAGTCGCGGATTGCTTCCAACGATGATCCAATTACCCGGGCGGCCGGGATCCCCGAGTTGAAGCAGGAGACTTCGGTGAATGCTTCGGCGGGATTCAGCTGGAAGGCAGGCCGGGGGCTTACCTTCACTGTCGATGGGTATTTGGTGAAGGTGAAGAACCGAATCGTGTTGTCGGGGTTGTTCTCGAGATATGATACGACATTGCCGGCTTCGTTTACGTCGCAGATACCTTCGCAGGTGACGACCGTGCAGTTTTTCGCCAACGCCGTGAATACGACGAATTATGGATTGGATGTGGTGGCGGATTATTCCACGCGTTGGGGTGGTGGTAATGGGTTGCATTTGTTGCTGGCGGGGAATGTGCAGGATATGAATATCGATGCGGTGCATGTGCCGGATGCGTTGAATGGGACGGAGTTGAACCGGAAGACATTCTTTAGCGATCGGGAGCGGGCCTTTTTGATCGCGTCGGCGCCGAAGGTGAAGTTTGCGTTGTCCGGCGACTACACGCATGGGAAGTTTGGGGCCGGGGCGCATTTGACGTATTTTGGGAAGATCACATTGTTGGGATTTGGATCGGCGACGGATGATAATCCGAACCAGACGGGGATCAACCCGCAGGTGCCGACGGATGCCGATCAGAATGTGTTGGTGCCGGAGCGGTTTGATTTTGGGGGGAAGGTGGTGACGGATGTCTACTTCTCCTGGAAGTTTTCGAAGAAGGTTTCCATCTTTGTGGGGGCGGATAATTTGTTCAACGTGCATCCGAATCTGGGGGTGAATCCGCTCGCGAAGGGTTGGGCGGAGGATAATGAGAGTGGCGGGCCCTGGGATTCGGTGCAGATGGGATTCAATGGGATGAGGTTGTTTGGGAAGGTGGCGTTGAGTCTTTAGATCTTTTTGCGCTATGGCGTTTGCGCCGGCGGGCTTATGGCTTGCCGGCTTTTTTTTGGCCTTTGCGCCGCTTGAGTTCGGCTATTTCGTATTCGAGTAGTTGGTTGAAGGATTTTTCGATCTTGTTGAATTGGTCGAGTTCATGATCCCATTGGAAGATGGAGCCGCTTTTGTCGAAGCAGTAGACGTCAGCGTCGCCGACGATCTTTAGGAAGGGGACGTAATTGGGGTTTACGTTTTTTGTGAATGCTTCGGCTTGTCTGTGGATGTTCAGCCATTCCGGGCTGTCGGCTGAGAAGCTGTATACATGCAGTGCGTAGAGGAACGACCAGAATGGGCCTGCTTCATAGGCTTTGGGCCTTGGCCAGATGGTTTCTTTAACTTCAATATATACCCCGCCAAGCCGCGAATTGTAAAGGTCTCTGAATTCGCCAGGGAGGGATATGGAAAACTGCTTTTCGAAATTCGTTAAGTCGCTTTTTGAAGGCGGGTTTTCGGCGACGGGAAATAGGACGAAGTCGGAGTCCAGGTACTTTGCGAAAAGTTGGTCGTAGTCGAGCTTTTTACGGAAAAACATGAGAAGGGGTTTAATAGTCCGGTTAAAAATAGGGATACCGGCGGATTTTTCCTACTCTGTCGCAAAGGTGACGGCAGTGCGTAGGACTGCGGAATCTTTCTCTTAAGATGTAATGTGCATGGTACCGGCGGGCTTGTTGCCCGCCGGTACCCGGCTGTCCAAATTATCCCACTGGAATGTCCATTTCGCCCCCTGCGGGGAGTGGGAATCGGGAGTAGCTTTGCTGCATTAAACATTGAATCATGGCAAACAAAAATTTCACGTACAGTTTTGAGACGGGCAAGCGGCCGGAAGAGGTCTTCGGATTGTTGTTGCAGATACCGCAGTGGTGGAGCGGTCTCTACGAAGAGACGATTGAGGGGAAGAGCGAGAAGGTGAACGATAGCTTTTCCTTTGCGGCCGGCGGCGGCGCGCATTATACGGAGCAGAAGGTGGTGGAACTGGTTCCGGGGAAGAAGGTGACCTGGTTGGTGACGAAGGCCAATCTTAGCTTTTTGGATCAGCCGGAGGAATGGGAGGGGACAAGGTTTGGGTTTACTGTTTCTGACGGGAAGAAGACGGTGGTGACTTTTGTGCATGAGGGCTTGGTGCCGGAGGTGGAGTGTTATGAGGCTTGTTCGATGGGTTGGACAGGGTATTTGCAAAGGTTGGAGAAGAGGTTGAATTGAAGCATTTTTGCTGGAAGGCATTTGGCACGGGGCAGGCTTTAGGGTCGCCCCGTTTCTTTTCTCCTTTCTGCTGAGCTGTCAAGTATTACTTGACAACTGCCTATCTTGCGAAGTCTCCCTGCACGTGGGTGAACATGGATCCAATACGACTCGCTGACGATCAGTAGTTGGCATGAATCAGGAGTTGTCCGGTATGTAAGAATAATAGGCAATCCAGGCGCGAAGGTCTTCCACAAGTAGATGTACCTGAGTGCTGGGATTACATTCGATCCTTGGCTTCTGATTATGATGGACCAGTAAAGCCTTTGCACGCTCGATGGCCAGCCTTTCGTCGCCGATCCGTACCAAAATATCCAGGATCTCCGTACTGCCATGAAGATAGGTATATTCGCCGTAATCGGGATGCAAGCGCACTGCGTCCTGGATCAACTGATATACCTGCTGTCTCGGGATCGGCTTATCTCCGGGGATATCCTGAAAGTGTAGCAGCGGCCAGACCTCGAAACATTCGTTGCTGTCCGCCAGGGTGAGGTTGCTCTCTCTTGCAAGGGCGAGTGCCGTTTCATACCGGGCCCGCCTACCGACGCTGATATCTGCGTCGTCTTTGTCAAAGACTACCCAGGTCTTGTCAACCTCTTTACCTGCCTCTTCCTGCAGTGCTTCTCTTTCGGTAAGCGCCCGCTCGACTACCCCTTTGGGGTCGAGGCCGGTTCCGACCGTTCGCTGGTAGATCGTGCGTTCGGGGAAGAGAGGCTTGAACCCTTCAAAGTAATGCTTTTCAGTCTTCTGGTCCTCACAAACGATCAGAAGCAGATAGCGATACCTGCGCAGGCGTACCGGCCTTTCTTCCTCGTCCCTTGGAGCGGAAGCTAATTTGCCCTTTCGTGCCATTTCTGAAGAAGTGGTTTAATCGGATCAAGGGTCCCGAATTCCGGTACCGCTTCGTAACGACCTTCCATATATCTTTTTTCTTTGTCCCGGTCCGGTCGTTCTTTTTCCAGCTTTTCCGGGTCGTTTGAACCAGCATAAAAGATGTCCGACAGAGAATAAATCTCGGTTGACTCCCACCGGTTCTTTTTGGCAAAATAGATCTGATCGCGCCGCAGTTTGGAGGAAGACAGCAGATTGGTATCGTGTGTGGCAAAGATCAGTTGCGCCTGATTGGGATTGGTGTCTTTATTCAGGAACAAGTTGATGATGTCCAGCGTCATAAGCGGGTGCAGTTTTGCCTCGATCTCATCGATAATCAACACGCCACCGTTGACAAGCGTCCAAAAAATGGGACCACTGATCTGAAACGCCTTAGTCGTTCCCGATGACTCATTCTTATCCAGCATCCAATTGATTTTGGCCTCGGTCGGCTGGCCGCCGCGATCGTAATACCGATGCGCAGCCATGATATTGAAGCCTTTCTTTCCTTGTAACCGCTCGATCCAGGCATTTCGTTGGTTTTCAGAAAGGCCTGGGGGGAGATCGGCCGGATCGAATTCCTTGGTCACCATTGCGAAATCCTCGATGCCGATATTCAAATGCAAAAAGTAGTTCCGGATGAGTTCCTTGTACGGATCGACGTCGAGCAGGCTAGCCGTATCGATCATCAATTCCTCCGTATTCAGTCCGTTAAACATGTTCAGCTTCCTGAACCAGCCAAAAATCGACTTGGCTTCACTTATATTCAACATATCGCAGATCGAAAGAAACAACGCGTTGTTGCGCGTTGCTTCAATAGCAGCATCGATCAATTTGGGGCTCCCGTTAAACCCTGATGAGACATCGATCACGTCATTTTTGCGTTCGAATAGTTCGACTTCACGCCCCGTTCCTTTGCGATAGAGCCATTCATGGAGGACTTCATTTTTATTAAATTCCAACCCATACCGATACCGGTTTGCCTCGAGAATGAACGAAATTTCCAATCGGGTAGGTTTTTCGGTCCAGCCTTCCCGGAGTAAAAAAGGATCAAAGGGAAGTGGAGTGGTTGATGACGTTCGGGCTGACAAATGCACCAGCTTGTCCAGCAGACTGATGGAAAGCAGCAGATTGCTCTTGCCACTGGCGTTGTTTCCATAGATTCCTATGGCGTTGAGCAAATTGTATTTCGCAGCCGACAGGATGTTTTCCGGATATTCCCGTTGTTTCGGTGCCGGAACAAAACTGAGGACCTGTTCTTCGCCGATTGAGCGATAGTTTGCCACCCTAAATTCCAGCAACATAGGTTATTTTGTTGTTTTTTTGCAAAATAGTACAAGTTCGATACTATAACAACGAAATTAGTGCCTAAATGTTTGATTTAAGATTGGGGCACGGATTGTCAGTCGCTAATTTTGTATAATACTTTGACAACCAAGTAAATACATTCGGAGACCTGGCTGAGGCTAAGGCAGTAAGACCCGGCTGGCGGCGGCGCGCATTATACGGAGCAGAAGTTGGTGGAGTTGAGTTTGCGTTATTAAATTGCAGTACTCAACTGACCTATATGATGAAACGCCTCCTGAAAATCACCGGGATCTGCCTGGCCGTGCTCTTGCTGATCCTTTTTCTCGCCCCCTTCCTGTTCAAAGGAAAGATCGTCCAGATCGTCAAGCAACAGATCAACGACCGGCTTACGGCAAAGGTCGATTTCGGGGACCTCGACTTGTCGTTCTTTCGCCATTTCCCCCGCGTATCCCTGGCCTTGAGCGATCTCCGGGTCACGGGCACCGGCGTTTTCGAGGGTGATACCCTTGCGGCGGTGAAGGACATCGACGTGGCCGTGGATCTGATGAGTGTGATCAGGGGCTCGAACATGACAATCCATTCTATTCTGCTCGATCAGCCGCGGATCCACCTGATGGTTATGAAGGACGGCCAGGCCAATTATCTCATCACAAAGCCTGACACGACGGCTAAGGCTGGCGGCGAGGGAGGTGGCGGAGCGTTCAAAATGGAGTTGCAGCGGTACACGATCCGCGACGGCTATCTCAGCTATGATGATGCCGGCGGGGATATCCATACGACGGTTGCGCACCTGGATCATAGCGGTAGCGGGGACTTTACCGCCGACCTGTTCACGCTATCCACCGACACGAAGGCCGGGGCGGTGAGCTTTAGCTATGGGGGCGTACCCTATCTCAACGATAATGCGGTGAATATCGGCGCCGATATCCAGGTGGATGCGAAGGCGATGAAATTCGGTTGGCGAACCGATGGCGTCACTGTCAACGCGTTGCAACTGTCCAGCGATGGATCGTTCCAACTGGTGAATGACAGCACGTATGCGATGGATATCCGGTTCAAGATGCCTTCGGCGGAGTTTAAGAATTTGCTGTCCCTGGTGCCGTCCATCTACAAGAAGGATTTCGGGGCCATCAAGACCAGGGGACAGGCTGCGTTGGAGGGATCGGTGAAAGGGACGTATAGTCCTTCGCAGATACCTGCCTATCATGTCCGGATGGAGGTGAAGGATGGTTTCTTTCAGTATCCGGACCTGCCCCAGGCGGTGCAGAACATCAACTTACAATTACAGGTGGACAATCCCGATGGGATAACGGATCACACGGTGGTCGATCTCCGGCAGGGTCATCTCGAGATGGCGGGGGCGCCCTTTGACTTCCGGCTGCTGCTCAAGAACCCGATGACCAGCCGGTATATCGATGCGGCGGCGAAAGGGAAGCTGGATCTGTCGCGGGTAACTCAGCTGGTCAAGTTGGAGCCCGGGACTTTGCTGAAGGGGATCGTCGACGCGGATGTGCAGGTGCGGGGGAGCGTGGTCGCGGCGCAAAAGCAGCAGTTGGAGGGCTTTTTTGCGGCCGGGACGATTGCGTTGGCGGACCTGGGCTACCGGTCGAAGGCTTATTCGGACGGGGTGGAGATCCATAAGGCAATGTTGCGGTGGAATCCGGCAAATGTGGCGCTCAGCGAAATGAGCGGGAAGGTTCAGCAGACGAATTTTTCGGCGGAGGGGTCGTTGTCGAATTTGCTGGGCTATGCGCTGAAGAGTGGAACCCTTGGTGGGGTGTTGACGGTGAAGGCGGATAAGATCGATTTGAATAAATGGATGCCCGCGGATTCGGCGGCTGCGGGTGCGACGGCGGCGTCTGCTCCGGGCGCGGCGTCTGGGACGGCGGGGAGCGGCCAGAGGGGTGTATTTCTCGTACCGGCGAACATCGACTTCACCCTGAATGCGGCGGTGGACCAGGTGCATTATGACAAGACCGACTACAATAATGTGACGGGGGTGCTGCTGGTAAAGGATGAGACGGTGACGCTGAAGGATATTCGGATGCAGGCATTGGATGGGACGATTGCGATGAGCGGGTCGTATTCGACGAAGGAGAACAAAACAAATCCGGCGATAAGCTTCAGTTATGACGTTCAGAAGCTGGAGGTGCAGAAGACGTTTAACGCGTTCAACACCGTGCAGAAGTTGGCGCCGATAGGCAAATTCATCTCGGGGACGCTTAGTTCGAGCCTGACGGTGAAGGGCAACCTGGGGAAGGACCTGAAGCCGGAGCTGAATAGCCTGACGGGAGGCGGGAACCTGGAAATTCTGCAGGGGCTGATTGGTCATTTCCCACCGTTGGACAAGATCGCCTCGACGTTGAATGTCAGCGAGCTCAAGGAAGTGGCGTTGCAGGACATCAGGAATAGCTTTGAGTTTGCCAATGGGAAGGTGCTGGTGAAGCCCTTTCATGTCAAGGTGAAGGATATCGATATGCAGGTAGGGGGGATGCATGGGATCGATGAGTCGATAGACTATGCGATAAATATGAAGCTGCCGAGGAGCCTGTTGGGTGGCGCTGGCAATGCACTCATCAATAACCTTGCGTCGCAGGCTGCGTCCAAAGGGGTGAACATTAGTCCGGGGGAGACGGTGAACCTGGATCTACGGTTGGGAGGCACCCTAACCAACCCCCAGTTGAAGACCGATCTGAAAGGCGCTGCGGGGAATATGGCCGATGCATTGAAGCAGCAGGCGGTGAGTTTTGCCCAGGCGAAGGCGGATAGTGCGAAGCGGGTGCTGAAAGATACGGTGGCTGCTTTGAAGGCGCAGGCGTTGGGGGCGGCGAAGGATGAGTTGGCGCGGCGGCTGGCGGGTCGTGGCGGCGACAGCGCGAAGGGAGCTGCATCGGCGGGGGACACTGCGGCTCCGGCGGCGGATTTGGGGAAGAAGGCGGCGGAGGCGGGGAAGGGGTTGATCAAGGGGTTGTTTGGGAAGAAGAAGACGGATACGGTGAAGCATTGAGGGGGCGTCGGTAGGGCTTCGCTACTTAGTCAACAGGTAAGCGATGAATATCCAGACGGCTGCGAACACGCAACAGGTCAATGCGTCGGCAAAAATGCTGTCCCAGCTCTTTCGTTTTATGACCAATTGATAGAATACCCAACCGATCATTAACCCGATCGGTAAGTAAAATCTGAGGATGGCGTAGAGTATCATAAGTGTCGTTAACTAATATACTGATATTTCGTCGATCTGCGGGCGTCGTATGGGGGTGCCACCGACGGACATGGATGGTGGCGGCAAAAAGCAATGGTCATCTTATTCACTTCTCAATCCCTTCGACGGATTGGCCAGTGCCGCCCGGAGGGTGTGGAAGATGACGGTCAGCAACGTGATCGTCAGCACGGTTAGCACGGACAGCACAAAGGGCGTTGCCGTCAACCCGGTGTTGTACTGAAATAGCTTCAGCCATTTATCCATAAACAGGGATGCGACCGGGACTGCGATCAGACAGGCGATGCCCACCAGGAAAATAAAATTCCGGACGATGAGGGGCACGATCTGGCCAATGCGGGCGCCCATCGTCTTGCGGATACTGATCTCTTTTTGCCTTTGTTCGGTCGTGAACGCGATGAGCCCGAGCAGACCGAGGCAGGTGATGAGGATGGTCAGGACGGAAAATGCCGTGAAGATCTTGCCGCGTTTTTGGTCGGCGGCATATTGCGAGTAAAAATCCTGATCGAGGAAGGTGTAGGAATAGGGGAGATCGGGGAAATTGGTTTTCCAGGCTTTTCCGATGTCCGCCAGCGTCGCCGCGACATCCTGGCCACGCAATTTCACCTGGATGCCATTGCTCACGGGGCTATAGTACAGCATCAATGGAGCAATGGCATTGTACAACGAGGCCTGGTTGAAGTCTTTGACGACGCCCACGACTTCCAGCGCGAAGGAGGAGGTATCGCCCGGGTATTTCACTCGTTTGCCGATGGGTTGATCCCAACCGAAGCGCTTAACCATCGCTTCGTTGACGATGATGCTGTGGAGGGTATCACTCAGACCGTTGAAATTCCGGCCGGCCTGGATTGTCATCCCCATCGTCTTGAAAAAATTGTCGTCCACCGCGTAGTTGGCGATGCCTTCGGGGATAAAGCCATTCTTTGTCTCGATGGAGAAGAGGTTGAAGCTGGAGCCGTGTCCCGGCACGGTCTGGGCCGTGCTGACGTCGAGGACGCGGGGATCTTTCCGAAGCTGCGCGACGAAGGACCGGATATTGCTTCGGACATCGTAGTTCGCGTTGGCCGACAGGGAGACTACTTGTTGCTGGTTAAAGCCCAGGTCGACGTTTCGCAGGTAGTTCAGCTGGCCATAGACGACCAGGGTGCAGATGAGCATGATCATCGCGATAGTAAACTGCGTGACGACCAGGATGCGGCGGAGGGTGACATTGCCGGAGCCGGTTGCCAGGCTGCCTTTTAGTACGCCCACGGGGTTGAATTTGGAAAGGTAGAAGGCGGGATAACTGCCGCCCAACAGGCCGACAAACAAGATGATGGCGGCGAGGATGCCGATGGTTCCGGGTTGGAAGAGGCTGGAGGTCGCGATGGATTTACCGGCGAGAGAATTAAAAACGGGCAGGAACAGGGCGATCAGCATCAGGCTGAGGAACATGGCTACGAGGGCGGTGAGCGCGGATTCGACGAGGAATTGGGCGATGAGCTGCCAGCGCGTGGACCCGGTCACCTTGCGGATGCCGATCTCCTTGGCCCGTCTTGCAGAGCGGGCCGTGGTGAGGTTCATGTAATTGATGCAGGCGATAAGGAGCATGAAGACGGCGACAGCGGAGAAGATGTAGATATAGGACATGCTGCCTACCTCTTCGGGTTCGCTGTCCATGCCGGAATGCAGATGGATCCCGGTCACCGGCTGCAGGACATAGTGGATCTTCACGTTGAACGGGGCGAACACGGGGTCCAGGAATTTGCTCAGCGCCAGCAGCTTTTTCTCGAGGGCTGCGGGGTTGGTGTTGGGTCGAAGGAGGACGTAGCTGTACCCGCTGAACGCGCCCCAGCCGCCGCCAAAATCCTTTGGCACCGTGCTCATGGAGATCAGTACGTGAAACCGGAAATGGGAGTTGGTGGGAACGTCCTTCATGACGCCCGTGATTTTGAAATTTGCTCCCTTGTCATCCTGCAGGCTTCTGCCGACGACACCCTGGCTTTTGCCAAAATATTTTACGGCGACGGATTCGGTCAACACGAGCGAGTTGGGAGCGACCAGGGCCGTGTTGGGGTCGCCTTCGATAAAGGGATAGGTGAAAACTTTGAACACGTTGCTGTCGGCGAGGAAAACCTTGTCCTGATAGAGATCCAGGTTACCGTTCTTCAACAACTTTTGGCCCATGTTGGTAAATCGAACCGCTTCTTCTATTTCGGGATAGTCCTTTCGTAGCTGTGGGACGAGGACGAACTGGGAGCCCGCGTTTTTAGCAAGCGCCCGTTCGGGTTCTTTGATATAGGCTCCGACGCGGTAGATGCGGGACGCGTTGACGTTATACCGATCGTAACTGAGCTCATCCTGGATGTAAAAGATGAGGAAGAGGCTGAAGGTGATGCCGATCATCAGTCCGACGATGTTGAGGAGGCTATACCAGCGGTCTCTTTTGAAGTTGCGGAAGGCTACGAGGAGGAGGTTTCTTATCATGATAGGGCTTTCGCCGCACATGGAGTGCCAGTTTGGAAGGGGCTGTTTTTCAGAGGTGTACGGGGTTGTGGGGTCGGGCGGGTGTTCGGTTACGTGACAGGGGTTGTTGCGGAATGGGACGAGGTATGGTTTTCGGCGCGCGGTGGATATCGGGACGGCACCAACGGATATCAGCTGCGGCGCCAAATGGATCTTGATTTGGCGCCCGGCGGCGTTCAGCGGTATTGGGGGTTGCGGGCTATGCGGAATAGGTGACTTGCACCATGGTTTGGCAATAAAAATGGGTGAGTTGGGAGCCTTCGGTCGTTTTGACCTGGGCCTGGAAGACTTGTTCATGTGGTTCCCAGCCTGTTTCTTCGGTCAGGAGTTTATTTACTACATCAACCAATGCTTGCATGGTCGTTGCCCGTTCGATTCGGTAGGATTGTATGGTTCTTGTCATGGGTTGAAGGTAGTTATTTTTCAATTCGACTTGGGCATTTGTGGGTGTCGGTGCCAGCAGATCGGTGTTGTCTATGATCAAAAGCTTATCGGGCATCGAGAAATAGTGGCGTAGCAGCTTACTCATAACGAGCATACACTTCATCCGCGGGAACATGATGTTCATCGCGTTTAACGCGGTCCTGGATTCGCTTTGTAGTGATCTGCAGGTTGTTGACGCCGATATAGTAGAGTTCGATGCAATAGCCTGACTTCTGCATTTCTTTGCTCGCTACCATATTGACGAGCCAGTTCGGCTAGCATCAGTGAAGCATGCTGGACCTTGAGTCCTTTTGCAATAAAATCAGCATTGACGTAAGGAACGGGCGCACCAAGAAGTTCTTCGCGGATGGTCGATTTGCGTACGCCGTTTGTGCCACCCACCACATAGAGGTCTTAGGCATGATATTCCCTGGTTTCAATCAACCGCCCGTTAATCTCCTCGACAATCATCTTCCGACCATCTGCGTATTCGGCGATGAGGTAGCCGTTGGTCAACCTTGCGGCTGCTGGGCCTCTATGATCCAAGGCCGGCGTTGGATCGCAACCCGGTGTATTGTGTGGGTGAGCCGCGGCCGATTTGGAACGCAGTGCGTACCGGATTACCTATTAGCCCTTTATAGCATACCAAGTGCCTTTACCCGTCCCGTTTTGTTGCAAATGATTCTTCTCAACTAAAGATTCAAGGTGTTTCTTAACCGTATTTCGGTTTGCATTGGTCATGGCCACGGCTTCCCTGACGGTAATCCGACCTCGGGATTTTACCAATTCAAGAAGCTGCAAAGACAGTTCCGGTAGCTGGCCTAATAGCAGCCTTTCCCGGTTCAATTTTCCCTCCAGGCGTTGTTTCTGGTGTTGCAAGGCTCTTAGAAAGAAGAGTGTCCAGGGTTGCCAATTCGGGTTTTCTGACCTCAATGTGCCTTGTGTTTGCCGCAGAGATAAGTAATATCCCTCCTTGCTTCGTTCAATGACTGCTTCGAGGGAGCTGAAGGGTACATAAGCGTAGTTGTTTTTAAGCAATAGATACGTTGTCAGTACACGGGAGAGGCGCCCGTTTCCATCCTGGAAGGGATGGATGGCCAGAAATTCTACAACGAAGGCCGATATAATCAGTAGAGGGTGCAATTTTTTTTCGGCGAAGGCTTCGTTTGACCATTGTACCAGTCTTTCCATGTGCAAGGGTGTTTCAAACGGGCTTGCCGTTTCAAAAACGACGCCGAGGCTTTTGCCATCCGGCGCGAACGCCTCGACGTGGTTGGGCGATTTTTTATATTGGCCGCGATGCCAGCTGTCCTTGTCGCTGTATTGCAGTAATTCTGCGTGCAATTGTTTGATGTAGCTTTCAGATAACGGAATAAGATCGTAATTCTGAAAGATCAGATTCATTACATCGGAATAGCCGGCGACTTCTTGTTCATCGCGGCTGGAGAATTTTCTGATCGAAAGATTGCTGAGTAGTTCCTCGACCTGTTTATCGGTGAGCTTACTTCCTTCGATACGGGTGGATGAGCCGATGCTTTCAATGGTGGCGACTTGTTTCAGTGAACTTAGTTGTTCCGGGGCTAGTTGGCCCAATGCACGCCAGGCGCCCTTAAATTCGTCGATGTCGGCAATAAGGGTGAGTATCTCGGAAGTGATGTGGAGGCTTTGAATGTTTATATCCATATAATTACCCATAAATATCCATAAATGGGCAAAATATACATATAATTATCCATAAATATCCAAAAACGGCGCATTAAACGCCATTTTATAGGGGCGGTATTGGGAATTGGCCGTCTAAGTTATTCAAAATCGTCGCGCGATCGCCCGGTATCTATTGGGTAAGTGCCGGATGGTCGAATGGTTGAACGTCCCGGGCTACCTTGCGGCTGCTGGGCCGATGGCTCGTCGGTGGCGCGGATTGCGGTGAATGATCCGGGAGTGTATTGGGTGACGGTGACGGATGCGAACAAATGTACGGCGACGGATACCGTTTTTGTCAAAGGGACCACCTGCCTGGTCGGGTTGTTTGCGCCGACGGCTTTTTCGCCCGATGGCAATGGGCATATTGATGTGCTGTGGCCGATGCCCTACGGTCGGGTGTAGCTGGCACTGTTTGCGGTATTCGATCGCTGGGGGTGGGAGGGTTTTTGAGACGAAGACGCCATGGGTAGGTTGGCACGGGCGTGTAGGGGGACAGGCGGCGCCGTCGGGGACGTATGTGTGGTATTGTCAGTATGAGACGATGGACGGAAAGGCGGCGATTGAGAAGGGGACGGCGGTGTGGTGAGGTAGTCTGGGTCAGTCGTCTAATGGATACCGGGGTGCCACCAACGGCGTTCGGCCCGTGGCCCAATGGATCACGACGTGGCGCCCAACGGTGTCGGTTCCTATTCGGGTCGAGGATCAGGCGGAATAGGCAACTTGCACCATGGTCTGGCAATAATAATGGGTGAGTTGGGAGCCTTCGGTCGTCTTGACCTGGGCCTGGAAGACTTGTTCATGGGGTTCCCAGCCGGTTTCTTCGGTCAGGAGTTTATTGATGGCATCAACCAGTGCTTGCATGGTCGTTGCCCGTTCGATCCGGTAGGATTTTATGGTTCTTGTCATGGTTTGAAGGTAGTTATTTTTCAATTCCGTAATGCGCGTATGGGATCAATTGTGCGGCGGATGTTGTAGCAGCTGCTATGGTGAAGGGTTATCGGTCGTGGCGCCCCGTGTACGCATCTGGTCAACCGATCTTCAGGCTTCGCTGGGCTTTAATAATATGGGTGGGCCGTATATGGCGCCCTGCGTTACCTATCCCAGTGCGGGAGATGCGGCAGGCAATTGTGTGAACTGTTTTGACGGCACATCGGCGGCAACCCCGCATGTTGCGGGGTTTGCGGCGTTGCTGAGGAGTTAGTATCCCTCGCTTTCCCGGCAGCACATAGGGACGGTCATCGAGCAAACGGCGGATAAGGTGGATGTGCTGGCTTATGTAAATAATCCGGTATTTCCCAATGGCTCCTGGAATCTTGTGATGGGCTATGGCCGGATCAACCTTTACAGGGGTCTTGACTTTGCCGATGTCCTGATCAAGGACTATCCGGCGGATACGGGTGCGGAGCCGAGTACCCCGCCCGGCGGTGACTTTCGGGATTTTGCCGACATTGTTGTACGGCCGATGGACGACAATGTTTTCGACCCATCGGTGTTGGCACAGGCGGAGGACGTACAGCGAGGGCAGGAAAATTATATCTATGTCCAGGTGACCAACAATGGGCCGAATGCGGCCAGGAATTTGGTGGTCAATGTGCGGGTCACGCCCTATGTGGGGACAGAGTTTGTGGCCGTGGACTGGACGGAGGTGGATGCGACGCATGTCGAGCCTGGGCGCCGTAATGGCATGATAAGTTGAATGCTCCCTCAGATGCTTTCCATCGTTTTGATAACCCAGTGGCCGTTTAGCAATAATGTAATCAAGTATTCGCAAGGTGAGTTGTCCTTTGACGGAATGATCGTTCAAAAAGCTGATTGTATGTAAAGTGGATGCCATTCTGTTGATTGCAAAACAGATTGAATGTCATTTAAGGAATCATTCAATATTGTCGAATATTTGCATGTGTCTTCTAGCAGCAAATACGCCATTTTTAGAAGGACCATGCTAATTAAAATCGAGAAGTCTGAATCCATGTCTTTGATAGCTCTCCGATAATCGTCGTAAAAATCCTCTAGAATAATACCCCAATTGGGAGTGACGATAAAAGTTATAAGATCATCGAACAACCATGCATTATTGTCGTAAAAGAGATGGTTTCTTTGCCTTCCAAACTCCTTAAAGTCTATGGTTCGAATTACTTTGGTGTATTTCTTGGGCCAAACATCTTCGACGGAACAAGTATTTAGAAGACGCAGTAACGTCATCCAAATATGCCTTTGTTCAATCTTTGCAACAGGAGGTTTTGAAAGTCTTATAAATTTATCAACCTCGAAAGTTACTTTCTTAGAGCGACCAGATCCTATGGTCAAAGTAGGCCAAACATCAATAAAAGCCAAATGCGAAATCCCAGACGGATTTGTGACCACAGGAAAAGTATACCCAAAGAAACTCAAAATTGATTTTGCAGCGAAATGGGCACCATGGTAAGCATTGACTAGTGACCATGTCTTGTACCCCTTTAGAACACCGGATTGAGCGTTGCTAATTACGTTAGAAGCTTTCCTCAATAAAGTAATAGATTCTTTCAGTAGAAAAGGACGCACGTATTCTGCCTCAACAAATTTAGTTCCAAGTTCTTCGGCCGAGTAAATGGAAGCAACTTCCGAAAATATTTGCGGTAATTGGGTATAATCGTCATCATCAAGATTTAAATTTTTGGCACTTTCCAGATATGGCGCCCAATTGTCTCTAATCCGTTCCCACTTCTTCCTCAGAATATTTTTATCACAGAACGATTGAAATTTTTGATCTGTCGCCATTTTAAAGTTTTATAGCCGGATTGTAGTCGAATTGTCGTCGGTGTCATCGCCTAGTCTTCTTGATAAGTGCGCATTTAAATCATCGGAAGCCTGCTTTTCTGCTTGTGTTCCCGTGCCAGAGTTCCATTCGCCGAAATCAAAATCTGCGATGTTTCTAAGAATTTTGGAAATATCTGCAACAGTAAACCCTTGATAGTGTTTGAGTGTTAGTTGGAAAATAGTAGGAAGAGAATTCATCAGCCCGCCAAATCCCAATGTTTTGTAAAAAATCGGTGAGGCGAATTCGAAATACTGCGGGAAGACGTTTCTAAATGCAGAAAAATAATTCTCAATAATTTTAGTCTGTTCGATCAAGGTATATGTATTGAAGAAACCATTCTTACTCAAGAGAGGGTAGACCTTGCGCACAAAATTATTTAATGATATCTCCGATGTTTTTGGACTTGTAATTACAATCTTCGAATAAAAGGGAGAATTTTCGTCTTTTTTTAATTGATTTGCGATATCAACCGCTCGTTCTTTTGCCAAATCAGTTTCGGATTTATCGGGTGGTAAATGTTTTAATAAATCATAGTAGAGTGAACGAGGTACTCCTTTAGCTTCTTGATTTATTATTACAAACTGTTTTATCTGTTCTTGCTCTGAGGGATGAAGAATTGCGACAACGGCTAGTTCAATGTCGTTGGCAGCTTCTTTAGCCCCAGCCAACCTGTGTTGGCCGTCAATTACCCAGCCAGCGTTGGGTATTTGAGGAATTGACAGAGACTTTCTATCCTTGGAGAGATGTGACGCTGGGCCAAGTGCAATTAATATACTAATCGGAATTGTGTTCCCTTTTTCAATATATCTCTGTACAGAGGCAACTCTTGACTCTGAAAGCGCCCTTTGATAACCAGTATTTTTATCTGTATCTCTTTGGTTGATTTCAACAATGTCCCATAGCGATTTAGCGCTCGCTTTAAAGACAACTAATATGTGATTTCCTTGGACAATGGGAAGGCAGTCAAATGATAGAGATTTGCTCACGGCACTCGATTTTATAGGCCTTTTCTTTTTTATTTCACTTATGTTTTTTTTTGCCATGAGCTTTAATTTGATATGGAATTGAAATAAGTTAAATATTTAGTTTGTTGAATTCTTCCACCAGTAGCTTACGTCAACTCTAAGAGTCGTCCAGTGTGCTATATCGGTTTCGATTGGAATATGCAATAGTAACTCTGATGCGGACAAGATCATTTTTGCCTTGTCGCGAATGCACCAGACAAAAAAACTATAATTTGGTGAAGCCTGCACAGCTCTTTCCCATTCATTCCTAGTAACATAGATTATTGGCGTAGCTGGCTCGGCAAACGACTTTACTTCGATTAATAAAGTGCAAAGACTGCCATCTGCTGCTCGCCGATATGAGCGGATATCGTAGCCATAGTAGTCTGCATCCAAAGAAGCCCAATACGGCTGCTGAACAATTCCCCAGCCCCGCAATACACTTTGCTCATGCTCCATCGTCCACTGCTCAGCCATCCGACCTTGGAGCAATTTTAATTCATCTAGTTCTGTCCGCTTTTCTAATTTGAACTTATCCCACCACAGAATGTTTTCTAATGCAAGATTATTTTGCGATAGACCCGCGACCCGAAATACTTGCTTTTCATCTTCGGAAAGAATTCCAAGAAATGACTCTCTACCGTTGGCGGCAAGTTTTATAAGGGTCGGATTTGAGGCAATGAATTTTTGGCAGCAACTTTTAGCCAGGTCGTCCAATTTTAAGGTTCTTTTCTCTATGCCTATCAATTGGGCCCATGCTATGGCACTATCCCAGTCGAGGTGAGACCAAGAAGGATGATATTTTTGCTTGAAATGAAATAGCTTACTACAAGATGAATTGTCATTTTGAGCCTGTTCATGCAGGACTTGTAATGCTAAAACGCAACTCATATTTAAGATTGGAACCGACATGTTATTTAGATGCCGTCAGTGGGATCATACTTTCCTTTTCCTTCAAGTTCTTGAATCAGATCAATAATGTCATCAATGTCAAGATTGTAATTAACCGGTTCTGGGGCATTTTCTTCATCGAAGGCTATCTCATGTAGGTCAACATCATCAAGCAGTTGTTCAAGCGCTCTAATCTTGCGCGCCAAACGTCGGCTTACACTATAGTCAATCGAGCCAAATCCCGCGGGGGGTGCAGACTGGATTATGTAAACATTTGTTTGTTCCTTAGGCGACAATCCGAGTCTGTGGATTCTGTCAATGCTCTGTAAATAATGAGTTGAAACATAGCTTCTGTCAAGATATATTGCTTCGTGGCAAACTTCATGCAAGCTTATTCCCTCGCCTGCAGCAGCAGGATTCGCAATAAGGACTTGGCAGCTATTATCCGTATGAAATTGAAGAAGCCTACCTTCCCGCGTAGTTGTATCTGATGACAAACCCGTTTTGACCATGCCATAAATACTTAAAGGGTTAAGATCAGCGAGTAGCCGTTCTAAGTCAATTATATTCTGGGTAAATATGGTCCATATTACTGATTTCCGCCCATTACGAGCGTTTTTTCTCACAATTCGGCACGTCTCTTCCATCTTCGGAGAAATTGGTGTTTCCACAATGGCATTGATAATAGAGCTATCCGTCAGAAATATATCGTCGGATATTCCTCTAATAGCGAGTTGAGGATTGGACGAAAGTTGCAACAAACGCATTACCGATTTACGAGCTTTAATGACGTCAATCCCTTTTCCGCTTCGAAAAGAGCTTAATTGCCGCAAGGCTTCGTTTCGCACGATACCGTAAAGTGCAGCCTGAGGCCCAGTCATTTCTATCTGAATAAAATGTCTGTTTATGGGAGGAAGACCTAACTCAGACTTTGTAGTACGGGTATATAACCCTGTGATGACAGAACGAGGTAACTCTCCTTTTTGAATTCTTATACCTAACGATGACCCAGGCCATAGAAAGTCAAGCTGGGACTGCAGGTCTTCTGGCCCTTGTGGCATAGGGGTTCCTGTAAGAATATCTTTTCTTTTCGGTAAATTGGCGACTGACAGTAATGCGGAACCTCGTTGCGATAACTCGCCAGCTTTCATTCTATGGGATTCGTCCAGCACAAGATGAAAGGGCTTGGTTGCTAATAAAAAAGAAAATGTATCTTTTTTGGAAACAAAATGTTCGTAGTTCGTGAAGAAATAGCGATGATCGGACCCTACAAGTTCCATCACTTCTCGATCATTTAAGCCGCTCAAATTTAGAAACTCACCCGTTCCATAGGGCCATCCCGCTTTTGGATTAATGCACATCCTTATTATCTCGCTCCAAGCTGGGAAAGCAGACTTAGGACAAATGACCAGCAGTTTGTCGTTTTCGTTTGTAGTAAGAATATGGACTGCAAGTGTTACGGTTGTTTTTCCTGCGCCAGGGACAGAAAAATTTGCACCGTTTGGAATACTGAGAAGTTTTATAATATCCCGTATTTGAAATTGACGTAGCGCTCTTTCAGTAAAGCCGTTTTCATTGAGTCGTGAAATAATTTCTGATTCTGTAATTGTGTAAGTGAGCCCTTGGGTTGCTTGCTTGGTCGTTGCTAGATCACGAAGAAAGGTTTGGATGAGTATATTAGCTGATTGGTCCGGGATAATCCTAAATGATAAACTTCTTTGGAGAGGCAAAAATTCCCTGAGAAGCGAAAGAATTTGATACCATGGAAGTCGGATATTATTAGGGCTCGGAGTAGCAGAGGGATCAATATTGAGAGCTGCCGAATTAAACCTTTGCCAAGTACCAGGTGCGTTAAGGTTGTCGTTCGTTAAAACGCCAGAATTGGTTAGGGAATCATAGCTAAGGTGAAATTCTTGCATCAACTGGCTGCAATTGATTTTATTTGGTTCAGTTGCCCTTTCAGATGGTCGACACGCTGTTCAATCGAAGCAAGTTGCCGTAACATTGGTTCAATGGTGCCTCGATCAGCTGTAGTAACATCTACCCCCTCTAGTTTTGTGTGTGCATCTCTAATTGCGAGTAGGGCTGCGTTTCCAATTTTTTGTGTCTTTTGGGCTTCAACTACAACCTTAAATTTGTCTACAATTTCTTGTTGGAGGCCTTCATTATTTCGTGTCGTTTCAAGAAAGGATAGCATGCCTTGCTCCGGAGTTGCAGCAACGTCTGGGATTTCCAAAATTAATTCTCCATCTTGGTTACTGCTATCTGAACTGATTAAATCGGAATATTCCTCCAATATTTTGTTGATTACTATGTTGGAAAGATTTCCGGTGACCTCCCTGAGATCGTAAACGCGCCCTTCTTTTCCTCGTTGATCTAACAAGATCCATCCGAATCGTCTGGCTATTTCCTGCTGTAGCCCTTCCTTGCGATTTAGCCTTCTTGTAATTTGAGATATGATTTCTTCCCCATCCAGTATTGAATCATAGTCGCCAATTCGATTTTTCCATTCATTTAAATACAAATCAATTTCATTGAGCATCTGCAATTTTTCCTTTACCTTAGGTGGATCCAGGCGCATAAGATTGCCGATCAGATCAAAGCTTTTTCCTCGGATAGTTAGATCCTTTATTGCAATGCATTCACTAATCCAGTCATACGGCAACCTGGTTTCCGGCGTCATTTGCAGTCGAACCTCAATTTCCTTCATATCGTCTTCAGTAGCTTCTTGCGGCAGCACCATGCAGTCGATGAAAGAGAAGGATTCCAGAAATTCCTGATCTTCCATCATGAGTTCTCGCATGGCGGAAAGGCGACGGTTACCATTTACAACCACACCTGAAGATGAAATTAGAATGGGATCTCGCTGCTTTTCGACTCTTAGCCTTTCAACAATCGAAGAAATAGATTCCTTTTCCGTAAGTGCTAGATTCCAAAGAAAGCTGTGCTGGATTCTTTGAACCGAATCATTTTCCTCGCCACCTGAAAAATATTTTGGAGTGGTATTTTTCTCTCTTATCCATTTCATCTGCTGAATTGAGGTGCGATAGTTCGCGACTCGGTATATCGGGATGTTGATTGCCAACCGAATCACTTTTAGGTCCTCACGTGTTGACCTATATTCATGAAATCGGTGTGTCCTTTGAGCGGAAGCACATTCATTGATGATAAGTGCTTCTCGGTCAGCAAGCGGTACAACTGAAATCTTATAATTAGGAGTCATTCGAAACTGATTAAAAGTAATGGAATTGAAATGACTCGGCTGAACAACGATAATTCATTCATTATTCTTGTAAAACTAGCAATGTTGCTTCCAATGCGTTGCGCTGCTATGTACGAAGGCACTGCGAGAGCTGCAGCCTCAATTTTGCCGGTCGAATATAGATAGTTGAGTTTTACCAAATCATAAAAGGCCCTGCTAATATTTCCAGTTTGAACCTGAAAAGCAAGATCGTCTTTTCTGGAAAACACAGTTAAATCACAACTTTGGTCTATTTGAATTTCTCCGCTCCAGCCTTGATCGTCAAGTTGGGCTCGGATATGAGACCTAATCTCAGTAGTACTTCGTTTCTCAACCATTACACCAGGTGCTTCAAATACGTCCGTAATCCAGTCAAACAATTCTCTTTTCCTCCATTCGGCTTCGCCATTGTGATGATTAAAGGCCTCAACATATCTCATTATTATTACTGTTTAGAGGGTGGTTCATATACAGGTTTGTTCATTGGTCTCGTTCGAAGAGTCCCAGCAAAAAAGGCTTCAACTCTCTCTAAGGCGATGTCAACGTACTTCAATGTAACATCACAACCATAGGCGTTTCGTCCATTTTTTAATGCAGCAATTGCTGTGGAGCCCACTCCCATGTATGGATCTAGGACGTTTTCGCCCTCATTTGTGAGAGCAAGAACAAGTCTTTCAACCAAGCCTACGGGAAATTGGCATGGATGCAGTGTTTTTTCGACATGATTACTCTTTACATTTGGAATGTCCCAGACATCGCCGGGGTTCTTGCCAAGGGGGTTGCTGCTTAACTCCCCTTTATTGGGACCTTTATAATGCTTTTTATTTGGATACTTGGATGGAATTCTAATTGGGTCCAGGTTAAAAGTATAATTGTCTTCTTTCGTGAACCATAAAATCGTTTCGTGCCGGCCGCTAAAACGTTTTTGGGTATGCAAACCATGGCCAAAAGTCCAGACTATTCGATTTCTAAGTTTAAGGCCATGGTCCTTAAATTTTTGATAAAGCAAAATGTCAAGCGGGAAAATCTCGGCGTCTTCTACGTAATTTCCAACTTGCCAACATATCGACCCTTGTGGATGAAGGAGTCTTACAGCTTCAGCTATGGTTCCTACTTGTTCTTCAATATACAACTCTTGGGACCTTTTTTTCTCATATTCTTTTCCAATATTGTAAGGAGGTGAAGTTACAATCAAGTGCATTGATTGATCTTGCAATGATCGCATGAAGGACAAATTATCCTTAACCTCGATTTGGCAGTATTGTTTTGTCAGGATATTTGCGATGCTTGCATCCAACTGTGACTCTAGTAGTATTTCTTTTTGCTTTTTTTTTGTTGAACCAATGCTTTTTCCCATGCGCTAAAATTATGATAAATAGTTAATTAGGACTCGCAATAAGCGACCAACATAGTAACATAATACTAACAAATTTAGCTCTTTTTTTTGAGGCTAGCGATCGAGTTAATGTTCTGTAAATCAAAAAAGTAAATTAGGGCAAACGAAGTAAAGAAAAAGAATAAATTAAAGCAAGAGTTAAAACACCCATTTTCCGTTGGCAACTCTCGATTCGCGGAATTGGGTTCTGTGTTTTGCAAGTCGAGATCAGATATAAGTGTTTGATTTATATTTGTTTTGGTAGGGCAATCTCGTGCGGTCAGAAGCCAGTACTTTCCCATTAAAGATAAAGTGATGCTTCTAGGGGAAGATCTATTCGAGAGCAGAAGGCTTGGAAAGCTTGAATTGCAATTCGTATTCAAACAAAACGATATCTTTGGTTACCGAAACGGCATATTTAATCTTCTCATCCATTTTGTTGGCGACGATAATACCTTTTACCCGTCTCCCAGCAGCAACGTGCTTGTTGATCCAACCCATATAGCGAAGTAACTGCCCGATTGCACGGTCGGGACCTCGGGAAAGCTTGAGCTCAAATACAACGAAGTCTCCATTCTCATCCTGCGTCAAAATGTCGATAGGACCTACGTCGGTGGGAAATTCCTTGCCATCGCGTCCAGTCTGCGGGTCGGTATAAAGGTTCAATCGATAGTCCTTCACGGTGTGTAGATTGGCAATCAGGAAATCGCGGAGATTTGCTTCGAGAGGGAACAATAATGAGTTGCTGGCTTGGTCGATGCCTTCCTCATCATCGCTCGCGTCTGACGAGATTAAACGCACGCCGAGGGCTCCGAATTCCTTTTCATAGATCTCCCAGATACCGTGTTCCTGGGGTCTGTATTGAACCACTTGACCAGGTCCATTGGAATAGAGGATATCGTACGGGCCATTAGCGATCCGGGGCTTTTTGTTCTGGGGATAATGAACCCTTGATGGCTGATTTACAGATAGCGCGATCAATTGTGCGTTGACCGTGTTCTCATTTACGTCACCCCATTTGTTTCCGATGTAAACTTTTATCGATGGATAGTCCGCTTGCCCACCAAGGCTTTCGACGGCTTCCTTGATCATTTGCCAAATAGCTGGTTTGTCCATATGGTATTTTGAATTTAAGAGTTTTTGCTATTTTTTCAACACCAACTCCTCCTTCGCAGCCCACTGTCCTACATCTTGCTTGCTCATCGCCGCGGCCATGAGATCAGGGAACTTGTCGGGGGTACACGCGAAGACGGGGACGCCGAGGTTTGAAAGAAATTGAGCGTTTCCGTGGTCATAGCCGGGGGCACCGTCGTCGTTGAGGGCGAGGAGGACGATCAGGTTGACCCCCGCCGCGACGAGCTCGGCTGCCCGCTTCCGCATCCCCTCCTGGTTGCCCCCTTCATAGAGGTCTGTGACGAGGACCATCACCGTGTCGAGGGGCCGGGTGATGATCTGCTGGCAATACCCTAGCGCCAGATGAATATCGGTGCCGCCGCCGAGCTGGACGCCGAACAGGAGCTCGACGGGGTCGGTCAATTCTTCGGTCAGGTCGACGACCGCCGTGTCGAACACCACCATCCGGGTGCGGACGGCGGGGATCGAGGCCATCACCGCGCCGAAAATGCCGCTGTAGACGACGGAACTGCCCATGGAGCCGGATTGGTCGATGCACAACACGATATCCTTCAGCGACTGGCGCTTGCGGCCATAGCCGATGCGGGTTTCGGGGATGATGGTCTTGTAGTCCGGCTGGTAGTGCTTCAAATTCTTCTGGATCGTGGCGTGCCAGTTGATTTCATTGTGGCGGGGACGGCGGTTGCGCGTGCTGCGGTTGAGGGCCCCGGTGATAGCCTGCTGCGTCGGCTGGGTCAGCTTCTTCATCAACTCGTCCACGACCTTGCGCACTACCTGCCGGGCGGTGTCCTTCGTTTTCGCGGGAATGACCTTGCTGAGGGTCATGAGGGTCGCCACCAGCTGCACATCGGGGGCAATATTTTCCAGGGTCTCCTTCTCGAACAACATCTGCGTCAGGTTCAGTCGTTTCAAGGCATCCTGCTGCATCACCTGCACCACACTATTGGGAAAGAACGTCCGGATATCGCCCAACCACCGGCTGACATTCGGCGACGAAGGGCCGAGGCCTCCCTGCTTTGGACTGTCATACAACGCCTCCAGGGTCCTGTCAATGCTCAGGTCCTGCCCGTCCAGGGCGAAACCGGTTCCGTCATTTTGCTGACCACCCAGGATCAGCCGCCATTTTCGCAGATCTTCTTCCTTATTCATCGATCTCATTTTGAAGGTTCGAGTTGGATGATTCCGCCCTGGAGGAAAAGCCCGTCTGTTGGCCCGCACCCGGGGACGCAGGCGCCGCAGACAACGGCAGCCCCAGCAACTGCATCACGACAGGTATGCCCCGCACCGCCCGCTCGACATCAAAATCGGCTGCCAGGGCCCCCCTGGAGACCCCGCCCGCATCGCCGGACCGGACTTTCTCCCCAAGCTTCCGCCGCTCCGCATTCGTATAATGGGAAAACGTGCGCCGCAACAAGGGCAACACCTGCACAAAATTGTCAGAGTCCAGGCCCGCTACCCAGCCATGTACCACGCTCCACAACTGGTTATCCAATAACAACAAGGTCCCGCTACCCTTGAGGAATCCCTCCAGCCAGGCCGCGGCGATCGCCGGCGGTGTGGCCGCCGACATGGCAAAATCGAATCGGCGCACCAACTCCTCCCCTACCAACAACTTATAGTCCATCAGCAGGCGGGTAGCATAGCCGGCGATCACCGGCGCCACAGTCTTACCACTAGCGATCTGCGCCAACGCTTGTTGCCACTCGGCGAGAATGGAGGCCTCCTGCAACAAATTCACGGATTCGTTCAGCTTGAACAGCAACTCCGTCAGCCGGGCCGCCGCGTCGTCATCGACATTCGTACAGGCGGGGGGAAGACTGATACAGATGCGGACGATGATACTCGTTGCAATGCCCAAAACGAGGTCGGCGTCGGTCTTCCGCACATTCCCATACCGGGTGACATTGACCAGCCCGGGGATGACTTCCATCAGCTGGACCACATCGGCGGAAGCGGCGGCCAGATGGTTGATGCGCTGGATCAATATCTCGACGGCGGCAGGTAGCTCGGCGGGCAACGCATTTTCGAGCAGCGCACAGACCTCGGAAAGGGACGCCGCTTCGCGGGCCTGCTGAATGAGGTAATTGCCGGCGGCCTCCCCGACGGTGTTGCCCTGGTTGCCTTTTTCGATGATATCGATCGAAAACGCGGGGTCCCATTGCAGGCGCCACTGCTCCTTGAAGGTGCCTTTGCCGGAAACATCGGAGCGATGGCCCCATTTGATCTCTAACAGCTGCAGCCGGTGAAGGAAGATACTGCGTTCGAGATCGGTGTCCTTCCGCAGATCAAGTGTATAGTCCTTGAAGTCGGCCGTCGGCGGGAGCCTCAACCGTTTCTGCTGTTTTTCAATATCGACCTGTAACGGCGGCTTGGGGATCTCCGTCGGCACCTCGCCGATGCGATTGCTGACGATCAGCTCCCGCTCAATAACGGCCATCATCAACGGCTCGCCATTGCAGAGGACGCTGAGGGTCGCCTCGTTCAACTCCTCCAACCCCGCCTTTGAATACCCGCGCAACGCCGCCAGCGACCCGGCGAGACGGACCGCCTCGATGACATGGGCGACGGAGGTGTCCATATTTTGCTTGCGGAACAACGCGGCGACCTTGGCCATCCATCGCGTTCCATCATCATTGGGGTGATGCCAGACATGCTCGTACCAGCCCGATGATGCAATGCCCGCGCCATAACCGGAGGCATAGCTCAGCCGGCCATAGGTCCAGGGTATCCACGTACACTCGACCTTGACCTTGCTGAGGCCTTTCAATAATTCATTGTCCTCTTTCTGCGGCGGCATCCCCACCAACGCGGGCACATGCCAGGCGCCGCAGATGACGGCAATGCGATCGAACATCTCCTTCTGCGCCTGCCGGACGGTACGGCGCATATGGGCTTCACGGACTTTTGTGAGTTGGTCTGATTGATCCGGGAAGGCCTCGCGGAGCTCGGCCATCACTTCCTGCACGGCCGTGAAGACGTCTTCGTGGCTGCGGCGGTATTCGAAAGTTTGTTCCCACCATACCTCCCGGCCGGGATGGCCGGCAGCGGCGGAGAGTTCAGCAATAGGGTCGATATGTTCGCGCGGGGCTTCCTTGAAGGCAAACCGGTTGGTGGCCGGGAGATCGATAAACCGCACGTGGATATTTTTCTTCCGGGCATAAGCGATCGCCTGCCATTCGGGCGAGAATTCGGCGAAAGGATAAAACGACGACTCCTGCGGGCTGTCGGGCTGATAGACCAATAACGCGACGGGGGGCTTGAGCTCCGCATGCCCCACCCATTGCAGGAGGGCATCGGCCTCGGGCGGCCCCTCGACGAGGACGATATCCGGCTGCAATTCCTCGAGGAACTGCCGGACATGCCGGGCCGAACCGGGACCGTGGTGCCGTATGCCTAATACGTGTACGCTCATACGCCCATGTCTCTGCAAGCCCTGTAAATATCTTTCCACTCATCGCGGGGTTTGACCACGGTCTCGAGGTATTCCTGCCAGACGAGTTTATCCTGTACGGGGTCTTTGACGACGGAGCCGATGATGCCGGCGGCCAGATCGGCAGCGGTCAGCCGTCCATCCCCGAAATACGCGGCCATGGCCAGCCCGCTGTTGACCACCGAGATGGCTTCGGCGGTGCTGAGGGTGCCGCTGGGGACCTTGATCTTCGTCTTGCCATCGGTGGTGACCCCGGCCCGCAATTCGCGGAAAATGGTGACGATGCGCCGGATCTCCGCAAGCGCCGGGGGTTCTGCGGGCAGCTCAATGCCGCCACCATAACTATCCACACGCCTTTTGACAATATCCATTTCTTCCTCGATGCTTTCGGGCACCGGCAGCACGACGGTGTTGAACCGCCGCTTGAGGGCGCTGGATAGTTCATTGACGCCCTTGTCGCGGTTGTTGGCCGTGGCGATAACGTTAAAACCCCGGATCGCCTGGATCTCGATATTGAGTTCGGGGACGGGCAGGGATTTTTCCGAGAGGATGGTGATGAGCGCATCCTGGACATCGGCGCCGATGCGGGTCAACTCTTCGATGCGCGCGATCTTTCCGGCTTTCATGGCGCGGGCGACGGGTGTTTCGACGAGGGCCTTTTCGCTGGGACCCTCGGCGAGGAGACGCGCGTAGTTCCATCCATAGCGGATCGACTCCTCACTCGTGCCGGCGGTACCCTGGACGATCATCGTGGAGTCGCCGCTGATGGCCGCGGCAAGATGTTCGCTGACCCAACTCTTGGCCGTGCCGGGCAGACCATAGAGTAAGAGGGCGCGGTCGGTGGTGAGGGTAGCGACGGCGATCTCCATCAGGCGGCGGTTACCGATGTACTTGGGGGTGACCTGAAAACCGTTCCTGAGTTTCCCACCGACGAGATAGGTGACGACGCCGGCAGGAGACAGCTTCCAATTGGCGGGACGCTTTTCGGTGTCCTGCTTTGCGAGTTCGGCCAGTTCTTCGGCGAATAATTGTTCGGCATGCTGCCTTAATAGTGTGGACATAATTTTATTCGTTAAAGGCGTTTTGAGTGGATTCTTTGAGCCGGAGCAGATGCGTGAGCTGGTCGGCCAGCGTTGCCCACATCTGCGCGTGCGCCGGTTCCGCCGGAGCGAAATTTTTTAATTGGGGTACGATGGAAACCGGGATCCGGGTGATTTGATCCTTATAAAAATGAAGGGTCCATTTATAGGGCTGCTTCGCGGTGTAGTTGATGACCTCTTTTGCCAGCTCGTGGCTCCAGTTTTCCGGCCATCGCATGGCCTTCTGTAGCTGGGCTTCGCTGTTCTCATGTTTGTGCAGACTCCGGATGATGCGGGCTTCCTGTTCGGGCAGGGGTAAGAGTTGCAGCAGCGGGGTGTATTGTCCAAATTGACCCTCGCCTTGCACGAGCAGTATGGCCTTTGCCCAGTCGACAGCTTTGAATTGACCGGCGGCTTTGGCGAAGGCGGAGAAATATTTTTCATGCGGCCCTGTGAAATATTCGAGGATCTGGACCGGGGACAGTGCGAAATGCTGTTCCCAGAAGGCTGGTGGAGTATGCTGGATCAACTGGTAAAGGACGTATTCCTCATCCTTGTAATTTTTGTTTGGACTGAGGTAGTCGATGCCGGAGAGCCAGGCTGCCTTTTCAGGCACCGGGGCCGGCTGAATATGTAACGTGGTTTTTGTCGAGAGGCCCAGCAGCGCTTTTTCCTTCTTTATCGTGATTTGCCGCCCGGCGGTTTCCGCGTAGTTTCTTACCAGGATGCTGTCCGGCGATTGCTGCAGCAGGACGATGGCTGCGTCCTTTACTTTCTGACTTTTCTCGTTGAGTGCGCCAACCAGGAAGGGTTCGTCTTCGGGTTGAACCGCGCCGTCGAGTTGTTTGAGGAATTCGGCCCGGGCATTGGCGTTGTCCTGCGGCCAGGATCCTTCCAGCCACTGCCGGGCTTTGGCGGGGTCTTTTTCACGCATCCGCTTCAAGGCTGCCTTACGCTGGTCGAGGTTGCCGGTGTGCCATAATTCTTCTTCGCCGGTGGTGTTGGTGAACTCCCAGGCGGGGTTGAAGCGGCTGAGCCACTGGCCCCGGCAGCCGCAGACGGTGGCGACGGATGGGCGGATCTCTTTGTGCTGGATTGCGCGGTTTAAGAGGGTGGGGACCAGCTCGGGTATGACGATTCGCTTCGCGGCGATGCAGCGCTCGAGCCAAAGATTTACGAGGGGCTGGTATTCGTCCTCGAGGAGGTCTTTCAGCACCTGGGCGGCTCTTGTCGAACAATAGGGGAGGGATTCGGCCGCGGCTTGTATCCAATTCGGCGTGGGCTGGTGCAGGGGTTTGGTGCCGCTTTGACGGACGTTGAAGGTGACAGCCGCCAGTTGGAGAAACTGCTCTTCCTTGTCGAGGCCCGCCTGTGAATTTATCTGCGCCATGGCCTGTTGCAGCGCCCCGATGCCGGCCTGTGCCGGTAGGGGCATTTTCTCCGTTCCCAGCAGCGCGGTATTGATCATATCGTTCCAGGCTTCCATCAGAGTATTTTGTATTCGTTATCGGTCCAGACGCCCAGGGGGGTGTACTCCTTTTCTTTGCCGATCAGCGACATGCGCATTGGGGCCCCGCCACTGAGGGCGAGCAGATTCCAGGTCGCGCTTTCCCTGGCGCGGAGGCGCATCAATTGTTGCCGGTCGTCCTGCAGCCACCATTCGTTGTTGATGGATAGGGGTGTTAGCCGGGTGACGATGCAGGGCCAGTCTTCCGCGAAAGGATAGCGTGCATTGGCGGCAGTTTCGCGTTCGATAACGGCCGTCCAGTCACTCAACCCTTCGGGATGGGTTTTGGCCTTCCAGGTGTTGTACTGATCCTTCACGAGGGCGCGTAAGGTCACGGCCGACGGGAAAAACACGAGCGTGGCGTCGACGACCAATCCGGGTGTATAACTGGCAGCGGGCGGC
Source organism: Puia sp. (assembly GCF_035546395.1). Classification (GTDB taxonomy): domain Bacteria; phylum Bacteroidota; class Bacteroidia; order Chitinophagales; family Chitinophagaceae; genus Puia. The sequence goes on from NZ_DASZXR010000008.1 coordinate 79,520, forward strand.
TGGTTCTTGACGTAGAACTGCAGGATGAGGGCGTAGCGATGTGTCTTTAGCCCATAGAACCAATTGCGTTCGACGATGAGCTTGTCTTCTTCACTCGTTTGACGGGCAAGCACGAACCATTCATCACGGACGCCTTCCTGTGCCTTTAGCTCATCTTGGTTTTGCGGAAAGCCGATGAGCGACCGGATGTCCTGTTGAAGGGCGGGCGCGAGTGACGCCAGGTGTTTGTATCCCTGGATGATGAGATACAGTTTGAGGATGCGGTCGAGGCATTGCGTCTGCCAGCCTTCTTGAAAGAAATTGATGTCCGCGATGGATTTGAGTTGTGAAGCGAGGCCGGGGGCCTGGGCGTCGATCATTCGTTTGGCCATGTTCTCCCAGAAGCCGGGGCCTTTCCCGGGGAGGCTGTGCAGGCCGTGGCGGACAATGTCCTTTATAAATATGTTGAGCTCATCCAGGCCGTCGGCGACCTTTTGTTGGCGGGCCTGCTGGCGTCGGACCTGGGCGGCTTCGTCGACGGGTTTGTCTTTCTTTTCGGCCTTCTTCTCTTCTTTTTCGGATCGTTTGCTGAGCCATTCGGTGACCCAGGTGGGGGGTTGGGTGGCGGCGAATTCTTGTGGCTGTCTTGCGCGCAGGAGCAGCAGGCCGAGGCCATGCTTGCAGGGGAACTTGCGGCTGGGGCAGGAGCACTTGAAGGCAAGGTTGTTGAGGTCTATTTGCGTTTGATAGGGTTTGCTTCCGCTGCCCTGGCATTCGCCCCAGAGGGCAGCGTCGGTGGCGCCTTTAGTGACCCATTTGGCGGGAGTGGCGAGGTCCCTGCCGGATTTCCGGGAGGAGTCATCGGGTGCGAGGGCAAGAATTTGTTCTTCGGAGAGGTTCAAGGGTTAGGTGCGTTGGTGCAATAAAGTGGGAATATACGAAAGAGTTGGCACTGAATTGTATCTTCATATCTATGTTCAAATCGATTGTCAATGCCAAAACTGACATCGGCCATTTGCTCGCTGTCGCCCTACTCGCAGTAGTACTTACCTACTTTATTATGAACATCCTTATGGTTTTCGTTCTTTGGGGATTCGTTGGTGATGGGAATTACCCAGCGAGTCTGGATAAATGGCTAAACTTGGCCTATTCTCTTTCCGCTATTGTACTAATATGCCCAATCTTTTATTATCTGATGAAAGTGAACTATATGCGAGGCCGGCTTTCGAAGGCAAAGACCTATCTTGTCGCAGCGCTCATAGTATTGCTCTGCACCACGCTTCTCGTTTGCCGATTGTTTTTGCTTCATAACGGCAATATTACCTGATTGGATGTGGTGGCGCCTGGACTCCGTCCTTTTGGACTTTTTGTTGGATTTCCCTTGCTTTTATCACGAAGTAACCTTGTTGCCACGATACTTTCTATCGGATAGTCAGGCCAATGGAACACTTTTCGGATTGCTGCTATTTCCTTGAGAGTGGGCTAAACTATTGATAGTCAACTTAAGATATTAGGGTTGAATTTCAAGTCTGCAAATTTAACATTAAATGTTAAATTTGCAGATGATTAAGCGGCGACTGGAATCTCAAATTATCGAAGCACTGAAGCGCAGTCCTTCCGTGGCATTATTGGGACCGCGCCAGGTAGGTAAGACAACAATTGCTCTCAATATCGCCGAAACCACTCCCTCCGTCTATCTTGACCTAGAAAACCGTAGAGATTTGCAAAAAGTACAGGATATCGAAGCTTTCCATGTCGAAAATAGTGACAAGCTAATCGTACTCGATGAAGTCCAGCGTCTTCCTGAGATATTCGCGGCCCTAAGAGGGATTATCGATAAGCAACGCAGAAAGGGGAATCGGGCCGGGCAATTCTTGTTTTTGGGCGCTGCATCCATTGATCTTTTACAGCAATCCAGTGAATCGCTGGCAGGGCGTATTGCGTACCTGGAACTCCATCCGGTTGATGCTGCCGAATTTGCCGGCAACAGCCTCGACAAATTAAATAGCTTATGGGTTCGCGGCGGCTTTCCGGAAAGCTTGTTGTCGGCCTCGGATCGAAACAGTCTGGACTGGCGCCATGATTTTGTCAGAACCTACCTCGAGCGCGACATACCTCAAATGGGACCGCGAATCCCTGCCGAAACACTCGAACGGTTTTGGACCATGCTGGCCCATAACCAGGGCGCTGTATTAAACGCTTCACAACTCGCGAGAAACTTAGATGTGTCCAGCACCACCGTTGGTCGTTATCTTGACTTGATGACCGATCTCTTATTGGTCAGGCGGCTGAAACCCTGGACAACCAATGTGGGTAAACGCCTGGTTAAATCTCCCAAGATCTATGTGCGCGATAGTGGTATTACGCATGCATTGCTCAATATCCCGGACTATAATGGTCTTTTAGGTCACCCTGTAGTTGGAGGAAGCTGGGAGGGGTTTGTCATCGAAAATCTTATGTCCGTAGTTCCCTCAAGGGTCCAGCCTTATTATTATCGCACACCGGGCGGCGCTGAAATAAATCTGGTATTGGAATTTCCGGGTGGCGAAAAATGGGCTATTGAGATCAAGCGTAGTTCAGCGCCATCGGTTTCAAAAGGGTTTTATGCCGGCTGCGAGGATATAAAACCCGATAAGCGCTTTGTTGTTTACTCGGGTCTGGAGACCTTTCCCATGGGAGAAGCCATCACTGCAATCCCGCTATCCAATTTGATGCAGAAACTCCTGGAACAATCGTAGAGGAGTTCAACTGTTCGGAAAAGCCGAACGGTTCGTTTAACGGATCACAATACCTTAAATGCTCTTACAGATCTGCCCGGATCAAAGGACGATGATGGATTGTGTGTATGGTTTTGCCATTGCGGGATGAGAGATGCGAAGGATATAGGTTCCGGGTAAAAGCCTGCCGGGAAGGGTGAGCTGCATGGCGCGGGATAACTGTTCGCGGGCGGCGGTCGTCGATTGGAGCAGGGTGCCGGACAGGTCGAAAAGTTGTACGACATAGGTCCCGGGCTTGTCGACCTGCGCGGTGATAGTGATCGAATTGCCGCGGGCGACGGGATTGGGGTAGATCGTAAAATTCTGTTTAACCGGGCTGAAACAGGCGGCGACGGTGTCTTTGATCCTGGCAAGGGTATCGGCTATGGGCCTCCTTTTGCGATGCCGGACCACGGTGACTACGTCGCCCATCAGCACGGTTTCCATCTTCATGGGTGGCAGGGTTTGCATGACAGCGCTCAAATCCAAGTTGTTCACATCGACTTTTAGCGTCTCGTAACCCACCGCGGTGATGGTCAGGGTACGAACGCCGGCCAGATCCGCGGTCGCGATGGAAAAGCGGCCATCGGCATCCGCGGCGACGCCCTTATGTTCTTTATACATGATCGTCGCATAGGGCACCGGGCGTCCCCTCTCATCCACCAGCCTCCCATGAAGGATGGCTGGCGGCGAAGTCAGCCCGGAAACCATCACCGTGTCACCCAGCAGGTACCGGTTTTCCCGGCCGAAGGGCAACTGCTGGGTAGTCGTCGGCCGCGCCGGCTGGGTCTGGGCGGCGAGTTCCGAGGAAGAAAACAGCAACGCAATGAGATAATGCCAATAGCGGCGTGGCTTCTTTGGCGATGGCGCAGTCAGCGGCCGGTTGAGTTGATCCGGGTGAAAACGTCCACAAACGGATCCGGTGTGGCGCGCTAACCAATCGAGTACCTGCTGATCGGTCATCGTGGCGAAGTTGACGACCGTCTTACTGCAGGTGGAGCAGAAGCGGCCCGCGGGCTTGGCGGACATCGCCTCCCAGGATTCGGAGCAGGGGGTCAGGATGGATAGAGACAGGTCTTTGGACATAAGCGGCGGTTTCGGGTAGGATGCACGGATCGACGGGATTACATACCTAAAATCATTGCCGCGGACAAAAATGATGAGAAAGGCGGGTTGGCTGCTTAACCGGGAAAGGGGGGACAATTGATACCTAATCCCCGGAATAGGACAAATCAATCATTTTAAAAAAGTATCAAAAAAGCGTCCCCTGCTGCTTATCTCTGGATAGGACCCGCCTCGACCACCTCCCCATGGCGCGACGGCTGGATCGGCAGCCCGACCCTTTGGCCCAGCGCCCAGGTGAAGCAGGCCCCGAAATAAAAGATAAAGGAGCAATAGAAGACGAACAACAGCAACAGGGCCAGAGCCGTGGACGTACCATAGATGATCTTCATGCTGTCATAGTTCAACAGGCGCTGCAGCAGCTGCTGCCCTAGCGCGAACAGGAGGGTCGTAAAGACGGCGCCCGACCAGGCGATTTTTGCCTGCGGGCGGCCGTACGAAAGGTATTTCAGGATCACAAAGAACCAGATGGTCACAGCCACGAACATGATCACCCGGTAGTACATCGCATTCACCTGTAGCGGGAGCAGCCAACCGCCGGCATCGCCCAACAGGACAACCGAGAACAGGATGCCCGCCAGCAGAATGACCACCACCGCGCGGATCCTGTTGAGCAGGACGAAGCCCACGCCCTGCTGCGCCTTTCCCCTGATCTTCCACAACTGGTTGATCGAATTCTTCACGATCTCGAAAAGTGTGGTGGCGACAAACAACATAAAAACGAACCCGCCTATCTGCATGCCCAGGCTAAGGGGTAGCCGGCGGATATTCCTCACTACTTCCCGCACCTGGGCGGCAATGCTGCTGTCAAGGCCGACGCTCAACTGCTGAAACAGATCGTGACCAACGATCTTCCGGTTGCCGAAAAGCCCCAGCACGATAATGAGCACGTAAAAGATCGGCGGCAGCGCGAAGCTGACGAAAAAGGAGGTGGCCGCGGCCATTCGCAGCGGATCGTTTTGCCGGAACAGCCGGTACGCGGTCCGCAACACCTGCCCCGCAGCGGTTATGGTGTGACGGGTATCTTTGGTGGTATCCATCGGTCTATTTCGTTTGGCCTATTTCATTCCCGCAGACTTCTTGATGCCGGTGAACAGGGTCTTCCAGATGAGATTGAACATCGACTTGTTCAGGATGCGCTGGAAATGAACTTCTTTCGGGTCGGGTCCGCCGGCGGGGCTGGAGTTGTTGACTACGATATTGGCTAAGAGGCTGGCGAGCCCTTTCTTGTCATACCCGGGCTGATCCTTATCTTTTTTCAACAACGAGACCTTGAGATGCTTATAGGACAGGCTCACGCGGCCATCCCCGGTGGAATCGGTGCCGCGGATGGCGAATCGCAGGTGGTCTATCTCGCCCCGGTCGAGCCGCGCGAGGCCCATCGGTTCGATCAGGGGATTGAGATGGGCAGCGGCGATGCCGCCAATATCGCCTTCGATGGTGAACCTGCCTTTGGGGTCCCCCAGGAACAGGACGAGGCGGGCGTTGACGGGCGCCTTATCGAGGAACCTGGCGCGGAAGTCCACGACGCACCGGTTGTCTTTTTGCCGGTCGGCGCGGCGATTCGTGACATTATGGATCGCGGCCCGGACGTCGTAAAATTGAACTTTCCCGCTGTTGTGGCTCTTGCCGTTCTTCTCTTTGTATTCTATGAAGGAGTGGTCAAAAATGATCTTGCCGATGGAAACAGGAAAGGGAAGTCGCATCAATTGCTGTTGCGGGTATTTCCCGACCTTGCTGGTGGTATCGGGCGGGCGGGAGATGTCGCGGTAGACCTTGAACGCACTTTCGCCGATGACGAGGCTATCGGCCCGGATGGCCTTGCGCCAGATCGCCTTTCTGTCGATATGCCGGAGCGCGATGTGCCGGAGCAAAAAATCATACCGGTCCTTCTGGGCCGGAAAGGATGCCGCAAACGCCGTCTCCGAAAGGCGGGGCCTGAGCGTCAGTTGCGCCACCCGCAGGGTATTGTCCGTGCTGGTGAACAGCAGGCTGTCGACGCCGACAGTATATTTTTTGTTGCCGGTAGGCAGCTGCAACTCCTTACAGCCGAGGGTCAGCTCACGCGAAAGAAGGATGGTGCTGCTGTCCTTTTTGGCGTTGCTGTCGATGAGAAGATGGGACAGCAGGATGGACACCTTGTTCCCGCGAAAATAAACGGTGGAGCTATCCAGGCTGCCGACGAGGACGGATGCATCCCTGATCTGTACGCTGTCGACGGCTATTTTCAACAACTTCCCCAGCAACTGTTGCGTCAGATCGGGGGCGGGATTGTAAACCGTGGTGTCCTTTTTAAAATGCCGGATCATGATCCTGATCCGCGCGCCTGAGACCATAACCGTGCCTCCTTCCAGTTCTTTGTTGAGAAGGGCCATTGGCGTTTTTACCCGCGCGATATCGAGCGAATCCACCTGTATTTGCAGGAGCATGTGCGGGTCCGTCTTGTCCCTCACCATCTGCTGATACACAGCGGTGTCGGGCCGGATGTCGATGTTGCTGACGTGGAGCATGCCGGCGACCTCATCGAAGGCCAGATGATCGTAATGCAAAAGATAGAGCCCTTTTGTCTTTTCCTGCACGGCCTGCGCGATCTTCTCGTGGACAAGCCGGTATTTATAGAATTGCCAGCCGATGACGGCCAGGATGATCAGCGCCAGCGCGGACAGGAGGAAGAACCGGGTTCTTTTGTGGATGGGCATATAGGCACGGGGGTAAATATTGTGCCAGTGGGAGTTCTGCCGGTTTGAGTAAAATTTGCCTCAATCGGGGAAATTATTTAGTTCCTGACCGGCGCCTTTAAGGGGGCGATCAGATCGTCGATCAGCGCATTGTAGATGGCGACCGAGTCGGTGCCTTCGGGCTCGGTATGCTTGATCTTTTCGATAAAGTAGTTGTAACTCGCAATGCGAAGGTGGCAGTATTCGATCAGGGTATCGGTGCGATACTTAAGGGCTGCGGGAAGTTGCAGTTGCCGGGCCTGGTTCACTGCCTCAAGCGCCCGGTTCCAATTATAGATTCCGGTATCGCGAAGAGCCTTGACCCACTGGTCCTGCGGCGTTTGTGAATTATTGTGATTGAACACATTCAGTGCAAGCCGCTCGTATTTGCCGAACTGCCGCATCTTCACATCGTATTGGCCGTAGTAATTGGGGATGGTTTTAAATCCGACGATCGTCGTGAGGAGGACGGCGACGCCCGCCAGCGCGATGCCGGAGTATTTTAACGCAGGGGCTTCGGGTCGCTTCAGGCTGGGATAGAAGAGATACCCTATGACGATCCCGCTCAGGAGGCCGCCGATATGGGCTGCGTTGTCGACGCCGGCCTTGCTGCCGACCAAAAGATTGTATCCGACGAAAATGCCGATGCTGCTCAACAGGGCCGACCGGCGCTTCTTTTCGATGAGATTGGTGGTCAACAGGGCAAGGAATACCCCGTACATCCCGAAGATGGCGCCGGAGGCGCCGGCGCTAAGGGTGTGGGGATGCCAGTAGAGGCTGGCCAGGCTGGCCATGATGCCTGTAAAAAGGTAGGCGGATAAGAAGCGCCCCCTGCCCAGTTGCGGCTCCAGCAGGATGCCGATGTACAGCAAGGCGTACATGTTGAGCAAAAGATGAAAGATGCCGATGTGCAAGAAGCAGCAGGTGATGATCCGCCACCACTCGTGATCCAGGGTCAGATAGCGGATATTGCCGCCCCACTGGATGAGGCTGTGCGTCCCCGGCAGTAAAGGATTGACGCCGCTCAAAACCATCAGGATAAAGACGGTGATATTGATATCGATGATGACCGGGGTGATGAAGAATCCGCCCCGTGGAATGAATAAGGAAAGAAACGCCCGGCGTTGGTCCTTTGCGGTTGGCGCAGGGCCTTGAAGGAGGTCACCCTTGCCGCTCGCCACATTTGGCCTCAGGGACTCGAATTGTTGTGTCAATTCCTCCCCTGACGTGGCAAGCCTTTGCTCCGACAAGAGATCGTAAAATTGCTGGACATTCCTGCGATTGGCGCCCCGATCGTACATCTCGTTTCCGATGGACACGCTCCTGACATTGGCGATGTCATCGGCGATCCGGATGGTGACCTCCTGCTTTCGCTTCCACGTCTTTTTCGAGGTGTTTGCGATCAGGCCGCTTTCGCTGATATAGCGGATGTCCCAATCCAGGGCATTGGCGACGTTGACCGATAGGGCAATGAATTGAGCAGGATGAAGGCCGTCGAGGCCGATATCCATGGAGGAGTTAGGGGTAAGACCGAAGGACATGGTGGAGGGGTTTTTGCCCAGGTAAACTAGACATTTAAATTGTAATCCGCAAGGGGTGTGTGGTGTAGCACAATAACCCCCGGATCGACACGAATTCCTGGGTTTTTTGCACGGCGGTGTAGTCAGTATTGTCCGCGACGAACGGAGGCCGGTTTTTTATTAAATTCGCGGGCCAATTTAAACCCTGATGAGCAATAAGCCCCTTTTGAACCTCCTGGCCGCGTTTTGTTTAGTCGTGTCCTGCAAGAAGAATGGCACACCCGCTGCTTCCGGCGATCCTGTCCCTGCCAACAAACCCAGACTCTACCTATTGAGTTATCATTCACCGTCGAATTCCCGGGTGGATACCTTTCAGCTCGCCTACGATAAGGAAGGCCGAATGACCGGCGCCATCGCCCAGAACCTAAAATATACTTTTTCCTATCCTACAACTACAAGCATTGAATGGAATTTCGTGGGGGCCGGACAGCCGTCGATACACGAGAAGGACTTTTTCACGAATGAAGGGATCGACAGCAGTTTTCGGATACAAGATCCGAGCGACTCGATGGTGGGGAAATATGAGTATAGTGGCGGCCTTTTGAGCAAAGAAACATTGTCCTGGATTTACGGCGGCACGCCAGGTATCTTTCTTGTCGTGGCATATACATACGACGCTAATGGAAATACGATCAAGACCGTTCAAACCGACGGCCAGAACTCATATCAATACGTCAACGAATATACCTACACCAATAAGCCCGGTCCGCTACCGATCGTCTTTCCCGCGAATATTCCCGTGCCGGCGAAGAATCTGCCTGCAACACAGGTGATCACCAATGGAACGAGCTCTAAGCGAACCATCACTTTTGACTATGTCTACGACTCCGCCGGCCGGCTCATCATGGAGACCGATACAGAGGACGATGGCGAGGTGACGGTGAAGACTTTTACGTACTGATCGGGCCTATTCGAGGCGTTTTTTCCGGGAATTCACATCAATCCCTGCAAGACGACCCAGGCGTATCTGCGCGGGGACGACCTGGCGTTGGATGCGCCATCAGCTATCTCGGGCAGCATTGACAGCGCGGGGTTGCTTCACATCTATCACCGATATCGACACGGTTTCCCGACTTTTTTACACGCTGGTTTAGTTCTGTGCCCTTAAAAGTACGGGGGCAGGTTTTTGCTTAAATTCGTTATCTAATTTAACCCTAATGACCCGCAAGCTCCACCTGGCCGTCCTGGCCGTATTTTGTTTGTACGTTTCCTGCAAGAAGAGCAGCAACTCCAACTCTTCCGCCAACCCCAACCGAATAAAGTCGTACGTCGAAGCCGTCCATGGGACGCCCTTTGACCAGACCGACACCTTTAGTCTCGGCTACGACGCCGACGGGCGGCTTACGACCATGACCTCGAGAACGCTGAAAATGACCTACGCCTATAATGGAACGGCCAGCTTCACCTTGGATCTGTACGAGAATGGTCAATTCTCCATTCATGAGCTTGCCTTTATCAAAGGCGGTACGGTAGTCGACAGTACCTGGCAATACAACAACTCGCACGATACGACGACGGAGAAATACATCTTCAACGGCAATGTCCTGATCAGCAAGATCACCTACGACTATTCCGGCGGCCTGCCTTTTGTATTTCGCCGGAACGACTACACCTATGACAACAATGGCAACCTGGTAAAGGATGTGGAAGGGGACGGCTCCGGTGGTATCAATTCCATAACCACCTACACCTATACCAACAAAACGTTTCAACTGGCGACTACGCCGATCTATTGGCCTGCACAGGCGAAATATCTGCCCGCTACGATGACGGTCAAGGATGGATCGGGTAATCCAACGGCGACGGTGACCTACGCTTACGTCTTCGATAACGCCGGCCGGGTGACGCAGGAGACGGATGCGGTGGATAATGGGTCGTCGGTGGTGAAGAGCTATATCTACTATTGACGACAGGCCAGGGAGGCCGCCGCACCGCCGGCTGCCGGCGGGACCGGAACCGTTTATGGCTCCAAACAACACGGTTTAATGGGTAATCGACACGTTCGTTGAATTGTGGACGGAGGAACAAATTAAAATTTTTAGCTTAGTGTTAATGTTAGTTGGCCTGGTTAGTAGTCGCCAACGCGTTGTTGTTTTTAGAAGAAGAATAGCCGAAGGCCATCCTTACGTCGTAACGGGTGGTCTTTTTTTATTCCTACCTTCACGGTCCCATGAAGAAGGTCAGCGAGTTCAATCTTTTCCGCGCCTTTCGCAGCAGAAACTATACGCTTTATTTTATCGGCCGGGCAGTGTCGCAGTTTGGCACCTGGATGCAGCGCACGGCGGTGGTATGGCTGGTATACTCACTAACGCAATCTGCCTTTCTGATCGGGATGACCATCTTTTGCGAGATTTTTCCTTCCTTCCTTTTCTCGGTGGCCGGCGGGGTGGCGGCAGATCGCTACGACCGGTACCGGATCATCCGGATCACGCAGGTGGCTTCGATGATCCAATCTGTAGGGCTGGCGGCACTGGCCTTTTCGGGGCATAACGTCGTCTGGGCGATCCTGGTGCTGAGCGTTCTGCTGGGGATCATCAACGCCTTCGACGTTCCCGCGCGGCAATCGCTGATCAACGATGTCGTGGCGGACAAGGCCGATCTGCCGAACGCGCTGGCGCTGACCACCGCTACGGCGAGTCTCGCGCAGCTGCTGGGGCCGGCCCTTGCGGGGATCGTGTTGAGCACGTTTGGGGCGCCGATCTGTTTTCTCCTCAACGCGGCGACCTTTGGGGCGGTGATCGTTTCGCTCCTGTTGATGACCCTGCCCGCGCATCAGCCGAAGCGAACGGAACGGCACGCGCTGGCGGAATTTGCGGAAGGTTTTCGCTATCTGACCGAGCGGCGGGATATCGGGACGATGATCCTTATGCTGGGCATCGTCAGCCTGCTGGTGTTACCGTACAACACCGTGTTGCCCATTTTTGCGAAGGTGATCTTTAAAGGCGATGCCTCGACCTTTGGCTATATCAACAGCTTTGTGGGAGTGGGCTCGGTCGTCGGGACGATCTACCTGGCGTCGCGATCGCCGCAGGCGCCGATCAAAAAGATCCTGCTTGTCAGCACCCTGCTGCTGGCGGGAGGATTGATCGCCTTCGCGGAGACGACGCGACTGCCGCTGGCGCTGTTCTGGGCGGTATGGATGGGATTCGGAAGCATCGCACAGTATACCGTGAGCAATATCTTCGTTCAATCCGAATCGGCGCCGCACATGCGAGGTCGGGTGATCGGCATCCTGCTGATGGCGATCTTTGGGATGATCCCGCTGGGGAGTCTGCTGGTGGGGGCTGTTTCTGAGCGGATCGGTGCGCCGGCGACGGTGCTGGGACAGGGGATCATTGCGTCGGTGGTGGCGGTGGGTTTTGCGCCGGCGCTTTGGGGGAAGCCGGGCCGGCGACGGTGAACAATATGCCGGCCCCGCGGATTCACGACTTTCAATTATCTTTTTTATTTCGGTATGGCCGGCCCAGTTTTATATCGGGATGCAGCCTATCGACCACCTTCTTTGTGGTGATGGCAAGGATATAGTTGCTCTTTGACATCCGATCGTTGCTGTTGGCGATGACCCGTTGGGTCTCGACGATTTTATCAAAGTTGTTGGACAATCTTTTGTGTGAATCAAGCAGGCGGGCAAATTCTTCGGCCCGGGGGGCATACGTTCCCAGCGGCGGATCGCCCGCGGTACCGGCGGCCGTGTCCTCGTAGTCGAGCTTGTAACCGAGTTGGACGATCTCGGGCTTGAATTCGAGAAAGAACTTTTTGAGGAATACGGGACCGGGTGTCTTGCCCCCGGCCGATGCGTAACTGGAGAGGTTGGCGGCGCCCATGTTTAGTCTTGCGGCCATCATATCATTGGAGATGGGGATAGCCCTGATCTTCCAATAGAGTTCCCTGAAGAGGGGGACACGGGCGTCGGATTTCTTTCCTTTTGGAGCCATATGGATAATATTTATTGTAAAAAATTTGTACTTCATTGTATTTTATTGTAACATTGCTCTGGCAAATTATCGTTGATTGTTGTAAAATCTGTGGCCTTAAAAAGCCAAATAAATTGTATTTTTACAAAAATGTACAATTGTCTTCGGGTCAATAGGGGGCCATGCGGTCCTGTGGGTTTCAACGATGCCGGATTCTTTGGCCAAAAGAATCTGGCTCTGACATCGTCGTCAGACACAGTTATCCATTCGTAAAAGCTTGGTTTGGAAAAACCATTCAGGGGGAACCTCTGCCCCGGAATGGTATGCAAGGAATACTACTCAAGATAGGTATTCTTTTTGGACTTCTTCGCCCTCGTCTTTTTCCTCCCTGCTGCAAGTTTTCCACAATTTTTTGTTTGGGTGCGCTGAGCGATGCTCTTGCGGTAAAAATAATTTGTCGATCACGGTTACACCGGAACTCCCTGCGATGACTAATATATGTAAGCCGCTTAGAAGAAAGAAACCTGAATCCGCCCTATGAGAATCATTTGATCCGATCCATGAAGACCATCCGAAACTGTCCTTGAAAACCAATCCAATCCGTTGAAAACCATCCAATCCCTTGAAGACCATCCAATCCCTTAAAACCGTCTGAAACCGATCCGTGAAAAGCAACTGAATTCACCTTGAAAAACCCGCGAAATCCATCCTTTGAAATTTCCCGCTACAATATCCGTATCCCTGAAGAACGCTTGAAGTCGAACGTACCGTAACATATTCCCCAGAGGCCCGGCCATAACCTATTTTACGATTTGCGACAGGTTGTCTAAAGGGTCAAGGCCATCCAATTACATCGGTAATGGATGGCCTTTTTTTTGTTTTGCCGGCTGGCCCCGGACGTTCGGACACGCTTATCACCCAAACCGACACGACTATCCGTCAAATCGCACGATCACTCAGTCTCCTAAAGCAAAGGCAGATTTTTTTTATTTTGCGCCAATTTTAACCCCATCTGCACATTCCAATGTTGAATTTTGCCGTAAAGAGGGCGCTTCCAGTGGTCTGGGGCGTCATAGCACTTAGCCTTTCCAGTTGTCTCGGGCCGCACAAGGTGAATAAATGGGTGGCTCAGCATTATTCCGAAGAGCCTCCGTTGTCACAGCGAAAAAAGACGGAATCCATTGTCGTCTCCTCCGCCCTGCCGGAAACGGGAGTAAATCTCTCCCAGACCCGGAAGAATACCAGTCACCTGCTGCCACTGCTGTTCTACTGGCAATTCGATTACCGGAACACCTGCACGCTCAACCCGCAGATCGCCATCGACAACTTCACGTCGACATTGCTGGCCTATGCGAGTCATGGCCTAAAGCAGAAGCTGAACGGCAACCGGCTGGAACTCACCGTCGAACAAATCCCGCAGGTTTTCGTCGTGGATGACAAGGGTCATATCATCTGGGTGATCGTCACGATGGTCGGCTGGGAAAGATTATCGGTGCAGCCCGAACAAAAGGATATGGTTATCGGCTACCGCCTATTGGGCGCCAACAACGAGGAATTGAAAAAGGGAAGCATCACGATCGCCGACCAGGAGAAGACGCTGACCCTGGGAATGTTCAAGTCGCTGCGCAATCTGACCAAGCAGCATCTCAGCGAATATGACGCCAACATCAGCGCGATGACCCGTCACTTCGTAGACCGCCTTATAACAGAATTATAATCAAACTATGCAAAAGCGCAATCTCCTCTTCTTGTTATCGGGGCTGCTGACCTGGCAGGCCACCCGGGCCCAGGAAACGATTGGGTACAACGCCATCTGGAAAAAGACGACTGCCGACAGCGCCGAATATATCGTGACAAAGACAAAGACGGATTCGGGCTGGGCGGTAGCGATCCGTTATCGTTCCGGCGCCCCGGATATGATGGGTCTTTACGCCGATGACTCGATGAAGGTGCAGATGGGGGTCTTCCATTGGTGGAATGACAAAGGCGTCGAATTCCGATCCTGCACTTTTGACAAAGGAAAAGCCACCGGACCCGAGACCTTTTTCGACGAACGTGGCCACGTGATGCTAAAAGGCGAGAACTTTGGCGGAGAACGCACGGGCACCTGGACCGCCTACTTTCCCTCGGGTAAAGTGGCGGGAACAGCGGTGTACAAGGCCGGAAAAGAGAGTTCCCTCGTACTTTTCAACGAGGACGGTACGCCGAACAAGGCGGGCAAGGTGTTCGAGCAGGATGCCGAATTCCCGGGCGGAAAAACGGAACTGCTCCGCTACTTCAACAAGAGCCTGAAATATCCCGACTATGCCGTGAAGCATAGTATCCAGGGAACCGTGGTTGTGAAGTTCCGGGTGACCCGGGACGGACAGATAATGGACGCGAGGGTGACCTATACGACGGACAAACATCTCAATGCGGAAGCCCTTCGGGTGATCCGGGAGATGCCGGAGTGGAAGCCGGCAGTGGTCGGCGGCCAGCCGCGGGAAGCGATAAAGATCCAACCCGTGGTATTCAAACTTGAGTAGGGCCCAGCACCTGCGCGATCTTGCGCACGGCGATGGCGACCTGCGCTTCGACGGTCTTGACGGAGAGATCGAGGAGCCGGGCGACATCCTTGTATCTCAAGCCATCCTCCTTTATCAATCTAAAAATGAGCTTGCATCTCGGCGGCAGCTGGTCGATGGCGGCAATGACCTTTTTGAGGGTCTCGGCGCCGATCAGCAGGCTTTCGGGATCGGGCTGGAACTGGAGGGCCTCCTCGTTGATGTCTTCGATGCTGAGCGAGGAGGATTGGGGGCGCTGACGGCGGAGATGATTGAGGCAATGATTTTTTGCGGAGACGTAGAGATAGACTTCCAGGTTGTCGATCGCCGGGAGATCCCCTCGCCGCTTCCACAGATTGAGAAAGACATCGTTGGCGATCTCTTCGGCTGGGCCTTTCTCATGGACAATGGCATAACAGAACCGGAATAAACGAACAAAAAAGTGCCTGTACAATTCTTCAAAGGCATGCTCATCGTTCAAACCGGTCGGAGTCAGTTTCGCTGTATGTAGCGTGGTGTCCATTGACGGATCGACCATTAAAATTAATTTTTTTATTTCTTTTTAAGGGTATTTTCAAAAATTTGTGTCCTTCCTTTATACCATATTGTTTTGATGATGTCCGATCACGATCGAATAACTATCCTATTGTCCCGGCGGCTCGCCGGCGAACTCACTCCCGCGGAAGAGGAGGAACTGCGGCTTGCGTTGGAGCAGGACCCGATGCTGCAGGCTTTGTCTTCGGCGCTGGATGGGGTGACGGATGCGCCACCTAGGGGCGTGACGGAACGCGAAGAGCAACAGATGATGGAGCGGGGATTGAGGCAGTGGAGGTTGCGCGCGGCGGGATTGCATGTGGTGGGCCGCGGCGCGGAAGAGGCGGTCCCGATGGAAGAGGTAACAGGCGTGAAGGAGCGGTCGCGCCGGATGCTTCGCATCCGCCTGATCCGCTGGTCGGCAGCGGCAGCGGTCGTGGTGTTTGGGACGCTGGGCGTTTTTCGCTATAATAAGAAGACACCTCCGCCAACGCCAATGCAGGCGCCGGTCGCATGGCATGAGGTCGCTGCGAAATATGGAACACGGAGTTACCTGGATCTGCCGGATGGCTCCAAGCTGTGGCTGAATGCGGGTAGCAAAGTGCAGTATGCTACGGGGAAGCGGGAGCTGACGCTCTCGGGGGAAGGTTTCTTCGATATCAGGCATGATCCCGAACATCCTTTCCTGATACATGCGGGCAACGTTGTCGTTAAGGTGTTGGGCACTTCATTGAACGTAAGGGCTTATCCGGGGGACTCGGTGGTGGAAACCACGCTGATAGACGGTAAGGCGGAAATCGATATGCCCGGCCGCGCTATCGCACTGCGGCCGAGCGAAAAGGTGACGATGCACAACGGAGTACAGCAGGTGCATAAAGTGGTCGCGGACCCCACCTATAAAACCATCATAGAAACCTCCTGGGTAGAAGACAAACTCATCTTCCGCAAGGAACCCTTCCGGGAAGTGGCGGCGAAGCTGGAACGCTGGTACAATATCCGCATCCGCTTCGGGAACGATAAATACCTGGACGAAGAACTGACGGGATATTTCAAGGACCAACCTATAAAAAATGTCATGGACGCCCTGCAACTCTCACTCGGATTCCACTATGAGCTGGCGGGCGACTCGATCCTCATCAAATAAAATAGGGAACCATAACGGCTTGCGTATGAAAAAAATCCTTCTGGGCATGAAACTGTCCATCTCCATTCTATTGCTTACCTTTTTGCAGGTGTCGGCAAAGGTTCACTCGCAGGAGAGACTCACCCTCACCGAAAAGGGGATCAGCTGGGAGCGATTCTTCGATCTGCTGGAAAAGAAAAGCAACTACACCTTCCTCTACAAAAACGATGTCCTGCCCCACAAGCAGAAGATCGACGTGTCGGTGGTCGATCAGACGATTCCCCAAATTCTCGAGACGGTGCTGAAAAATACCCCGCTCGCCTACCAACTACTCGCGGGCAATCTCATCGTGGTCACCTCGCGACAGGCGCCGATGAGCGAGATCCGCGTAACGGGAAAAGTGACTTCTGCGGCGGGCGATCCGCTGGCCGGCGCCAGCGTGAAGATCAGGGGTACGCAGTTGGGGACGACGACGGATAACGATGGGAATTTCGCACTCACGGTGCCGGAAGAGGCGACGCTGGTCTTTAGTTTTGTCGGCTATCAGCCGCAGGAGGTGGCGGTGGGCGGAAGAACGACGGTGAGCGTGGTCTTGCAGCCGCAGGCGGGGAGCATCAATGAAGTGGTGGTGATCGGCTATGGGACGGCGAAGAAAAAAGATCTGACGGGTTCAGTATCGACGATAGGTGCAAAGGATGTCAACGGATTGCCGGTGGGTGGTACGGCGCAGATCATGCAGGGCAAGGCGGCGGGCGTGGCGGTGACGCAGGTAACGGGGGCGCCCGGCGACGGGGTATCGGTGATAATCCGCGGCCAGTCGAGTTTCGGCAGCAGCGCTCCTTTGTACGTTATCGATGGGATACCCACTTCGGATGGGATCAACGAGATTGCACCCGACGACGTGGAGAGCATCAGCGTGCTGAAAGATGCGGCTTCGGCCTCGATCTATGGGGCAAGGGCCGCTAATGGAGTGGTGCTGATAACAACCCGGAAAGGAAGTATGGGCAAGCCGCGGCTGAGTTTCAACGGTTATACCGGCACGCAAACACCCGCGCACCTGATCGCCATGGCGAATGCGAGACAATATTTCAACGCCTATAATACCGCCGCGGCGAACGATTTTGTCGCCGGCGGGTCGGGCAACCGGGCGCCGCTGCCCACGGGGATGCTGGACACGCTGCCGGATGTCAACTGGCAGAAACAGGTGTTGAAGAACGCCTTCATCGGCAACGCCCAGCTGTCCATCGGCGGGGGCAACGAGAACACGCGTTATATCGTGTCGGCCGACTATTTCAACCAGAAGGGAATGATCCTGAACTCTTCCTACGATCGCTTCAACCTGCACACGGCGATCACAAGCACGCTGAACAAGATGTTCAAAGTCGGGACGAATATGAACCTGGCGTATAGCAAGACGCGGCAGGTGGGCAGCTCGGGGGACGGCTACTCGGCGCCGGGGGGATCGAATCCGGGAGCGAGTATCGTCCGTTATGCCCTGTTCCGGACGCCGGTGACGCCGGTGAAATATTCCAGCGGTCCCTATGCGGGGCAGTATGTCGATCTGCCGGATGCTGTTGGCGGGGCCAATGTCTTTGGCGACGGCCTCAATCCCGTGGCGCTGGCGGCCAACACCAACCGCAATTTCTACAACTATACGCTGCTGGGGGATGTTTTCCTCGAGGTCACCCCGGTGAAGAATCTTACGCTCAAAACCGACCTCGGGACGAATTTTATCATCACCGACTATAAACAATTCTTCCCGACCTGGGGTATCCAACGCATCCAGAACTCACCCAACGCCCTGGCTCAGTCCAATACGACAGACTTCACCTACAACTGGACCAATACCGCCAACTATCATCTTGTCGTAGGCAAGCATGATATCACGGCCCTTGTGGGGACGGAAATTATCAAAAACGACGTGAAATTGATCTCGGCGTCCAATTCGGGCTACCCGGATCAGACTTCCACGTTCCAATACCTGAGCAACGGCACCAGCCTGACGCCGGGCGTCGGCGGCAATGAATCCACCTGGGCGCTGTCCTCGCTGTTCTCGCGGGTGTCCTATCAATACGACGGCCGTTATCTCGCTTCCTTCAATTTCCGGCGGGACGGGTCCTCGCGGCTCGACCCCACCGACCAATGGGGGAATTTCTATTCCGGCTCGGTGGGCTGGCGCATCGACAAGGAGAATTTCATGCAAAATATCCGGGCTGTCTCGTTGTTGAAACTGCGCGGCAGTCTCGGCCAGCTGGGTGATCAAAACGCCCTGAGCAACTACGGCTATGCTTCGCTGGTAGGCAGCAATGGCTACTATGCCTTTGGCAATACCCCGGTGATCACGTCCACCATCTATGCCAAGGGCAACCCCAACCTGAAATGGCAGACCTCGACGATGGCGGATGTGGGGTTGGACCTCGGCCTGTTCAACGGGGCCTTTAACCTGTCGGTAGACTATTATAATAAGAGGACGACCAACCTGCTGCAGGCTCCGCAGGACCCGAGCAGCGCGGGGTCGGTGGCGAGCCCGGCCTTCGAGAACAATGGGAAGATCGTCAACCGCGGCTTCGAGTTCGAGGCCGGCTACCGCCAAACAATCAACAAAGACTGGTCCTGGGAGGTCAATGCAAATGTGACGACCATCCATAACGAAGTGCTGGCGCTGCTGAACAACCAGCCTATCGCTGCCGGCAGGGTCGACAACAACACGTTTGCGACGAGCACGGCGGTGGGTCACCCGGTGGGCGCCTTCTATATGCTACAGGCGGACGGCATCTTCCAGACGCCGAAGGAAGTGTTCGTCCACGCCTACCAGGGACCGGGCATCCGGCCGGGCGATATAAAGTTCCGCGACGTGAACGGCGACGGGGTGATCGATCAGACGGACCGGGTGTACGCGGGCAGCCCGATACCCGATCTGACCTATGCGCTGACGGGGCATGTGACGTTTAAAAACTTCGACCTGAACCTGTTCTTCCAGGGGGTTCGCGGCGACAAGATCTATAACCAGGTCGGCATGGATATCGAGGGCTTCTACCGGCCGTTCAATATGACGGAGAAGGTGGCGACAAAGAGCTGGCACGGACAGGGAACGAGCAATTCGGTGCCACTGCTGTCCTGGACGGATGCGACGAACAACAAACAGATGTCGACGCGATTCCTCGAGAGCGGGGACTACCTGAAGCTGAAGAATATCCAGCTGGGGTATAACCTGGGTTCGAGGACGCTGACGCGGTTGATGATAAAGTCGATGCGGATTTACGCGAGCGTGCAGAATGTGTTCACCATCACCAAATATTCGGGGCTCGATCCGGAGATGACGACCAGCGCCAATGCGGCATCGGCCAATGAGGGACCCAAAGCCTTGAATATCGACTGGGGCACGTATCCTGCCGCGCGAACCTTTACCATCGGGGCCAATATCAATTTCTAACTCATTAATTCGATTGTCATGCGGATAAAACGCTTTTTGATTTTTATGGGGGTGGCGGCGTTGTTTGCCGGCGCGGGTTGTAAGAAGATACTCGACCAGCCCGTACAGGGCAGCTATACACCCGGTAACTTCTTCACCTCCGACGCCAACGCGCAGCAGGCGGTGAACGAAGCGTATAAATTCCTTTCCTTTAACGCGGGGGCCAACAATGCGATCTGGGTGCTGGGCGACCTGGCTTCGGACGATGCGATCAAGGGCGGGGGCAGCATCGGCGACCAGCAGGATTTCCAGGCGGTGAGCCAGTTCAATATCCTGACTTCCAACTCGGCGGTGGAGGCGGTATGGAAGAATTATTACAACGGGGTCTTTGCCTGCAACGTGGTGCTGGACGGGCTGACGGGGAACAATAAGGTCTCTCCGTCGATGCAGGCCTCGGGGATCGCGCAGGCAAAATTTTTGAGGGCCTACTACTATTTCATCCTGACGACCTGTTATGGGAATATCCCGCTGCACCTGAAGGTCGAAACGGCAAAGGAAGCCCAGACGCCGGCCCGGCCGCAGGATAGCGTGTTCGCGCAGATCGAACAGGACTGTATGGGGGCGGCTGCTGCCTTGCCCGCCACCGCCCCATCCCTCGGGATGGCCACCAAGGGGGCGGCGCTGGCGCTGCTGGCCAAGACGTATTTGTTTCACAGCGACCTGGCGAATCATTACCAGCTGGCTGCGCAGACGGCGGAGCAGGTGGAAGGGATGGGATACCAGCTGACCCATTTGTATTCGGATAATTTCAGCGCGGCGACGAAGGACAATACGGAGGAGATCTTTACGGTGAATCACCTGTCGGGGACGCTGGGGATCGGCAACGAGCTGAACGTCTGGTTTGCGCCGCGGCCGCCGGCGCCGACGAATGGATATGGGTTCTTCCTCCCGACGCAGAACCTGGTGGACAATTATGAGTCGGCCCCGGGTGGGGAGGCGGATCCGCGCCTGGACTATTCGATCGCGCGGGCGGGGCATTCGTATTTCGATCTGCCCTATGATCCGACGTGGAGCAGCACGGGGTACAACACGAAGAAGATGGTCCAGCCCCTATCGGAGGTTCCCGCGGCGACGAAGAATGTGGGGACGGTGAACTACGAGGCGTTGCGGCTGGGCGAGATCCTGCTGATCGACGCCGAGGCGCTGAATGAGAGCGGGCAGCCGGCGGCGGCGCTGATCCCTTTGAACAAGGTGCGGGCCCGGGCGCGGAATTCTTATCAATACGATAATAGTTTGGCCGGCTATCCTTCGGTGCCGGCGGGCTTGCTGCCGGATGTGACGACGACGGATCAAACTCAGCTTCGCGACATTATCCGGCGGGAGCGGCGAAGCGAGCTGGCATTGGAGTTCCACCGGTTTTTTGACATTATCCGGTACGGGAAGGCCTACGCCAATTCGGTGTTGCAGCCGATCGCGCCGAATTTCAATTATGATACGAATAAATGGTTCCCGATTCCCCAGAGTGAGCGGGATGCGAATCCGAATCTTTTTAAATAATATTTTTATGAGGATACTTTTTTTACTTCTTGGCGGCGGGCTGTTGCTGGCAGTGGCGTGTAAGAAGAACAGCGGGCCGGCCTCCTACAATGCCAACAAGACGGCGCTGAATGCGGCGATCGACTCGTTGACGAATGTCTACAATAATTCCGTGGAAGGTACCAAGCCCGGGACTTATGCGGTGGGGGCGCGGGAGGCGCTGGACTCGGTGATCAACCTCGCGAAGGAGGTGAGTGCGAGCAATCAATATACGCAGCAGGAGGTGAACAACGCGTTGAATAGCCTGTTGCATGCGGCCCAGCAGTTTAGCAACCAGCTGCTACAGCAGGTGTCGGCGGCGAACCTGGTGGGGTATTGGACCTTTACGGGGAATGCGAAGGACTCGTCGGGGAATGGGCATGATGGCGCGCTGAAGACGGGATGGGTCGGCGCGAGTGCGGCCACGGCGGTGGATGGGGGGACGTTGCCTGTGCTGGTGGCGGACAGGTTTGGCCGGGCGAATAATGCGTATTACTTTAATAATGGGGCGACGGTGCAGGTGCCGCATAGCGGGGATCTGAATCCCCAGAGCTTTACCATCCTGTTGTGGGTGAAGCGGGACGGGACTAACGCCAACAACTATATGTTCTCGTATAACCGTTGGAATGGGTATAAGTTCCAGCTGCAGAGCGGTAACCTGCCCTTTTTGACGGTGCAGACGAGCACGGGGTATCATGACGTGGATGACGGCGGGGTGGCGGTGGATGGGCCCAATGTGTGGGTGCATGTGGCGGTTACGTTTACGCCGGGGACGGAGAAGTTCTATATCAATGGGAAGCTGATAAGGACGGTGGATGTGACGGGGACGCCGATGCCGGTTCCTGCTTCCATCGACCTTGCGATCGGTAATGAGCTGCCGAAGGCGGCGTATAACCTGACGGATACCAACGATCCGAATTATTTTTGGGGGGCCGACTATTTTATGGGGGCATTGGACGATATTCGGTTTTATAATACCGCGCTGACGGATGCGCAGGTGTTGTCGATCTATACGGACGAGAGTAGTCTTTAAATCATTTGTCAATGAGAAAAGCTTTTTTGGGCCTTTTCGCGGCCATTGTTCTTGGGGGCTGCCAGGGGGCGGGTGATGCCGGGGCCGGGAAGACGACGGTGGACAGTGCGGCCGCGGCTTTGGCGCCCGATTCGACGGGGTGGGCGTTGGTGAACTTTGAGAAAGTGGACAGCGTCAACCCGGTGCTCCAACCCGGGACGGGAAGTTTTGTCGATCCGATCCGCCACCAGCGGGTGTCCTGGGAAGAGAAGGACGTCTTCAACCCGGCCATCGTGGTACGGGATGGGAAGGTGTATATGTTGTACCGGGCGCAGGACAAGATCGGCAAGCCGGCGGGTACTTCGCGGATAGGGCTGGCCGTGAGCGGCGACGGGCTGCATTTTACCCGGGAGACGGCGCCGGTGCTGTATCCGGCCGAGGATGCCTGGAAGAAATATGAGTGGGAGGGGGGGTGCGAGGACCCGCGGGTGGTGCAGGATGCGGAGGGTCTTTATTATATGACCTACACGGCCTACGACGGCAACCTGGCGCGGCTGATGGTGGCTACCTCGCCCGACCTGGTGCATTGGACGAAGAAGGGCCCGGCGTTTGCCCGCGCCTATGGCGGGAAATATATCGACAAGTGGTCGAAATCGGGGTCCATCGTGTCGACTTATGAGGCGGATGGCCGGGTGGTGGCGACGAAGGTGGGGGGGAAGTACTGGATGTATTGGGGCGATCAGTTTATCTGGGCCGCTACTTCGGATGACCTGGTGAATTGGACGCCGGTGGAGAAACATCCGGGGGAGGCCGACCCGGTGGCGTTGCGCGGCCAGGCGCTGGCGATGCCCGACCTGAAGATCGTCGTGCCGACCCGGAGTAAACATTTTGACAGCGACCTGGTGGAATCGGGTCCGCCGGCGATGCTGACGCCGAAGGGTATCCTGCTGATGTACAATAGCCGGAATGTGCCTTCTTTTGGCGATACGGCGTTGGCGGAGGGGACGTATGCGGCTTCGGAGGTGTTGCTGGATGGGGCGGATCCGCTGAAGATCGTGCATCGGTTGGGGGGATATTTTATGAAGCCGGATAAACCGTATGAGATCACGGGGCAGGTGAACGAGGTGTGTTTTCTGGAGGGGCTGGCGTTGTTGAAGGGGGAGTGGTTGTTGTATTATGGGACGGCGGATTCGAAGATCGCCGTGGCGGCGAGGGCGGCGAAGTAGGGGTGAACCTTTGGTGGGTGGCGCGGATTAAGCTATTTGCTTGCGACGTTTTTTTCGCAGCTGCTCTTCGGATGTAAAAATGATGGGTTCGCCCAATTCTGCTTCCAATTTTGCAAGGGTCTTGAGTGTGAGGTTGTGATTTCCTTTCAACCATTTGTTGATCTCGGACGGCTTTTTATTCATTTTTTCGGCGAGTTGCTTTTGCGTGTATCCTTTGGCCTGCATGAGCCGATTGATCCGCACGACAATATCGGTGTATTGACGGACAAAGATCCTCACCTCTTCGGGTGTTTCATCTTGTATTCTTTTGGCAACTTTGCTTTTCATCATTTACTTTTTTATAAAAGAATTTCTTCGTCTCCGAAGTCGGTGTACAAACGTCTTTTCCTCTTGTCTACCACCAGTTCACCATTTCTTATAGCTTCTTCTATTCTTCTTGCGAATTGGCAGGCTTCCCGCCATTTGAGGTTCAAATCCCGACTTCCCTGGTTAGTTTGGGAAGATTTGACACCGCCATTGAATAAAATGACCAGGTCGGTGCGATTATTGATCCGCAACGCATACAGCCGCAAGGGAAAATTTGGGAATAAGAAGACGATCTCGCCAACCGTAACCTCCCCCTTGTTGGGAAGACCTACTACCTCGTTCTCGAACCGGTTAAATAAGCTATCGATCGCGCCATGGTCTTCTCCGATGCTATCCAAAACAAAACTCAGCAGTTGCTGGGTCGCGCCTTTCCATTCCGGAATAGCGTTATATTTATTAAAGAACTTATCTGTTTCGTTCTCCCCGGCGTCCGCCCATCGTACCGTATAAAACGTACATTTGCCGGCCTCGTTGTCCCAAATCTCCAGTACAAAGGTATTCACTTATAAGTTAATTTACAAATTTACAATAAAATCATGAAGCTAATGTATTTAGTTGTTAAAAACTAAAGATGTTAGCATTTTATTCCCTAAATTGGGCCCATGTCACAACAACTTTGGGTCAGAATGGCCAATCTTGTCTTCGAGCTCGAAAAGAAATTGAGCGATAGCGATTCGCCGGGCGTGCGGCGGAATGTCCAGCGGATGAAGGATGTGCTGGACGAGGCAGGCGTCCTGTTGCTGAACCCGATGGGCGAGCCTTACCAGGAGACGCGGACCGACCTGGAGGCCAATATTGCGTCGGCGGGGGGCCAGCTGTTTGTGCTCGATGTGATCAAACCGGTGCTGTATGCGCGGCAGGACGCGGGACAGACGCTTTTGCAGAAAGGGGTGGTTATCGTGGGGACTAAGGCTTAACTTGCGGAACTATGGCGCAGACGATCAACTTCGCAATTGACCTTGGGACCACCAATTCCCTGATCGCCAAGGGCGGCAACGGAGCGGTGGACATTTTTAAGAATCCGGCCGGGATGAAAATGACGCTCCCCAGCGTAATTGCCTTCCGGAAGGAACGGATACTCATCGGCGACAAGGCCCGGGAATACATCGAGAAAGACCCCCTGAACGTCTTCGGGTTCTTCAAGCGCAAAATGGGGACGAGCGAGACCTTCTTCGTCCCTAATTCGGGTAGTTTCAAGACGCCGATCGAACTGAGCGCGATCATCCTGCAGGAATTGAAGAATTTCATCTTCACGGGCGAGACCCCGGAGTCGGTGGTGATCACCATCCCCGCGAGTTTCGACACCATCCAGAGCAACGCGACAAAGGAGGCGGGCTATGCCGCAGGCTTCAAGGAGGTGCTGCTATTGCAGGAACCCATCGCCGCGAGCCTGGCCTTCGCCAACAAGGAGGGCCGGGACGACGGGAAGGGGCAGTGGCTGGTGTACGATCTTGGCGGCGGCACTTATGACGTGGCGCTGGTGCGGATCGAGAATGACGAGATGAAGGTGATCGATCATGAGGGGGACAACTATTTTGGCGGCGTCGATTTTGACAACCTGCTGCTGGAGGAGGTGGTTGTGCCTTTTCTCGCCGAGAAATATGGGATCGGGGACCTGTTGGTGAAGATGCGCGCCTCGGACGGTTCCTTTAACAAGCTCTACTACCAACTGCTTTATAAAGCCGAAGAGGTAAAGATCGCACTAAGCTCGCATGCGACGGCCGAAATGGAATTCGACTTTACGGACGAAAAGGGGGAGACCCACGAGGAGTTTTTGACGATCACGCGCGCGCGGTTCGAGGCTTGTATCCGCGATCGGGTCCTGGCCTCGGTGCAGTTTATCCGCCGCCTGCTGGAACGAAATCAGCTGGCGCCGTCGGCTATTACCGAGATTGTCCTGGTGGGCGGGAGCACGTATATTCCTCTCGTGAGGAGCTTGCTGGCGCAGGAGTTGGGCATTGCGGTGAATGCGTCGATCGATCCGACGACGGCGGTGGTGGAGGGGGCGGCGTGGTATGCCGGTAGTCGGAGCAGTGGGTTGCCCGTAGTGGAAACGGAAAGGAGTGCTATGGCGCCTGCGGCGCCGCAGGGGCACACGCCGGTAGAGGTCAAGATGGCCTATTCACGCAACAGCAAAGACAGCGAGGAATATTTCGCGGCGGCGATCCAACATGCACCGGAGGGGAGCCGGTACCGGATCGGCAGATCGGACGGGGGCTTTGACAGCGGGCTCAAGCCGTTGGGCGCCCGCATCAGCGAGATGCTGCCCCTGTTGCCGAACACCCTGAATGTCTTTCGCCTCCGGCTATTCGACGCGAAGGGCATGCCTGTCGTGGCGGAGCTACCGGATATTACGATCGTGCAGGGCAAATTCTCGATCCATGGGCAACCGCTGCCAAACGATATCTGCCTGGAAGTGGACGACACCTATAACAAGGTGACGCAGCTGGAGGTGATCTTCCAGCGCAACGCGATCCTGCCGCTGCGAAAGACGACGGTGAAGGTGTTGAGCCGGACGATCGCCAAAGGGAGCGAGGACCAACTGCTGATCAACGTCCTCGAGGGCAGCCGCTATTCGGCGCCGCAGACCAATCTACCCATCGGGGTGATCGGCATCAGCGGCAAAGATCTCCAAACCGACCTGATAAAAGGCTGTGATATCGAACTCAGCTTCGAAATTAGCGAGAGCCGGGATATAACGGTCACGGCCTATATCCCGATGATCGACCAGGAATACCAGGAAGTGTTCAATCCTTCGTCGCGGGCGGTGAACCTCGCCCGGCTGAAAGAAGAGATCGATTTCCTGCGCCGCAGTGCGACGGGTCAACTGAAGCACCTGTTGGACAACGAACGCTATGAGGAGGGCGCCTTGTTGCAACAGGCCATCGACCAGCTGGAGGCCATCCAGGGCAAGCTGCGGGGGCTGGGTCCCAAGGATGTGACGGACGTCAAATTCCAGCTGGACGATCAGAAACGGAAGATCGCCCAAACGATCGAATCTGTGGCCAGGGGGGAGACGCAAAACCTGCTGCGGGAGGAATATTTTGAGAAAAAGGAATTCTACCGCGAGCTGCTCGGGGGTTCGGGCCAGCAGGAGCTCCTCCGGAAATTCGACGAGATCAGCGCCGGGGAGAAGGAATGGATACAATCGGCGAGTACGCAATTCTTGCGGTCGAGGATAAGGGAGATGGACCGGCAGATCTGGGAAGTGCGGAAAAAAGATGTTTCGTATGTCACGTGGTTGTATACGATGTATGCGATGAAGCCGCTGGAGCTTTTTAGCAATCAAAAGGAGGTGAAAGCGCTACGGGCGCGGGGGGATGAGGCGCTGGGGCGGAAGAATGTGGATGAGATACTCAGTATTATCTACCGGATGTACGATCTGCTTATCGATAAGAGTGACGGCGAGACGATCAAGGGGACGGGGTTGAGGGGTTAAGGATGCCGGGCGGAATCTTTTCCGGGTGCATGCACTTCCGGGGTATACGAGTCGAGGTGGCCGGTGGTGTCTGTCATTGGGTCGGGTAGGGTTACGGTCCTTACCGGGTCGGTGGGCGTCTTCTGGAAAAAGAATTCGCCCGGATTGGAAGAGGGATCCCCGAAGATCCCGGAAATAAGGCCCAGGACGACCATCGCTATCCATGCATAACGAAAATACTGCCTTCTTTTCCTTTTTCTCATCAACTGGTTGAACTCCTCCAATTTTGCCCTGATCACCGCTTTTGCGTTGGGCGATACGGCCAGGCTGATGGCCTCTTCGAGCCAGATCACTGTCAGGGGGCGGTTTCGAAGATCCCGGTTGAAGACGGCGATGGCGGGATGCTGCATGTTGAAGGCATAGCTGTCTTTCAGACGGCCAAACCGGTGGTCCGGCAGCTGCCGGATGACCTCTATATAGCCATGACCGATAAAGGCGGAGATCTGCGTGATCGGCATCATGGCCGGCGCGGTCTTCTGGCCGCGGGTATGGTAGTGGTCGAACAGGGCGATATTCTTCTCGAGGATGCCGGCGATGAACAGCCAGCACTGCTCTTCGTGGTCCGCGGTCATCAGCAGCTTGTTATCCAGCATCGCCCGCATCCGGGCCGCATCCCCCATTTCAAAACAGGCGGTGACTGCGTCGGTGAAGGCGGAGCTGAAATAGGGGCTTAGCCAATGGATAAAGGCGGGATCGGTGTATACGGCGGTGTCTTTGAAGTCGGCGCCGGGTCGGATGGTCGCGTCCTGCAGGAACCGCAGGAGCACCGGGTCTTCGGCTATAGCGAGGTGCCAGCTGGCGATGTTTCCCTGTTGCAGCTCGTCGAAGTAGGCAAGGAGTTGGTTCTTTGTAAAATGCCGGCCTTGTAGTTCGATGCTGTCCCCGCCCGTGAGCTCGAGGTCGGCGAGCAGCCGCTTTCTTTCCCGCTGGAGGGCCCTGGCGTCGAGGGGAAGTTGAAAATGGTCTCCGAGAAAGGATGCGGGGCTTAGGTAGTGCATACGGCAAAATACAAACAATCAATGGGACTGTCGAAGTTTTACAGAATCGGGCCGGCGATGCATCATCGAATCCAGCTGGTGGATACTCTTGATGGCGACGGTGTCTCTGCCGTTGATATACGTGAAATTGGTGAATTTAGGAGCCTCATAACCTGAGCTGCGGGGGCTCTGGAAGACGACGAACTTGAGGATGATGATGCCCATGATCACCGCGGCGCGTACGAGGCCGGCGTCGGGTTTCTTACGGATCTTCTCCACTTCGCGGAGCTTGTCCATGACCTCGGCGGCCAGGTCTTTCGATACGGCGAGGACCTGGGCGTTCTCGAGCCATTTTTGGGCGGTGTCGCGGCTCTCCTTCTTTTTGTTGAAGACGAGGATGGCCACCTGCATGAGGGCTACGGCATACCGGTCCCTTACCGCCGCAAATGGGGCTTCGGGAAGAAGGACGATGAGTGGGATGCGATCCTCGTCGACGAGGGGAAGGATGTCCGCGGGCGGGGGAACGGTGTTATCCTGTTCCGCCTGGCGGTGCAGCTCTTCGAGCCGGGAGACGGTACTCTCCAAGCCCTGGGCGATGTGGAACCAGGCCTGTTCCTCATCATAGCCGGTCAACAGGAGGCGGTTGCGCAGCAGGGCCTTCAGGCCGGTCTCGTCGATGTCGCGCAGGCAATCGGTAACGAACGCGGTAAAAGCCGTGTAGAAATAAGGGCTTATCCAGTGGATGAAGCCCGGGTCGTCATAGATGGGGGCCCCGGCGAATCGGGCGTCTTCGCCGAGGATGCCTTCTTCGAGAAAGGCCAGCAGGGCCTCATCCTTGCCGAGGGCGGCGTGGTATTGTAAGACGGTGTCGTCCTGCAGGGTCTCGAAATATTCGAGGATATCGTTGCGGCTGAAGGGCCTGTCTTTGAGGAGGAGGGTGCCATCTGCGCTCAATTCCAGCTCGGCCAGCAGCTTTCTCCGGGACAATTGAATCGCCTTTTTGTCCGGCGGGTCAAGCGGCGGGCTGTCGGGAAGAGAGGTGGGCGATAGGTAGCGCATGTCGGACAAGATAGGGAGAAATTTATACTAAATATGTCGTTTTTTGCTAAACCAACCCGTCCCGCGGACTGTTGTTCATAACGTTAAACACCCCTTCCATGGACAAAAAGCAAATTCGCGAAGCTTATATCAAGTACTGGCTGGAAAACGGCCGTCGGCCGGTGTCGGTGTATGCCTTCTGCCAGCAGCTGGAAATGCCGGAAGCCGGCTTTTACGACCAGTATTCCTCCTTTGACGCCGTCGAGAAAGACGCCTGGCGTAGTTTTTTCGAGGATACGCTCGAAAAGTTGAAAGAGGACGAAACCTACCGCAATTATGGGGTCAGGGAGAAGCTATTGGCCTTTTATTTCCTTTGGGTCCAGCAGCTGCGTCAGAACCGGAGCTATATCCTGTTGCAAAAGGCAAAATATCTCGCCCCGCCCCTGCATCTCGACCAACTGGAGTTCTTCCGGGTCGCCTTCTATGATTATATCCGCGACCTGATCAAGGAAGGCTACCAGAGCGGGGAAGTGAAAGAGCGCAAGTATATCTCGGATCAATACGTTCATGGATTCTGGCTGCAGGCGTTGTTTGTGCTGCAGTACTGGGTCAAGGACGACAGCGAAGGGTTCGAGATGACGGATGCCGCGATCGAAAAGGCGGTGAATCTGAGTTTTCAATTGATCAGTAGTAATACGTTGGATAGTATCCTTGACTTCGGCAAATTTGTGTTTACGAAAAAATGAAAGAGCAGACCAATATCCCGACCGGGAAAGTCGAACGGGCGACCCGATTTATCGCGACCGGCGCCAAGGTTGGCGCCAATTACCTGAAGCATTATACAAAGAAGCTGATCGATCCCA
Organism: Puia sp.; assembly: GCF_035546395.1. GTDB lineage: Bacteria > Bacteroidota > Bacteroidia > Chitinophagales > Chitinophagaceae > Puia. The sequence goes on from NZ_DASZXR010000008.1 coordinate 109,735, forward strand.
CGACGACGCGGGAGGAGTTGCATGCCGATAACGCGGAGGACATCTACGACACCCTCAGCGATCTGAAGGGTAGTGCGCTCAAGGTGGCGCAGATGCTGAGCATGGATCGGGGGATGCTGCCCAAGGCCTATACCGAGCGTTTTGCGATGTCCCAATACAGCGCGCCCCCGCTTTCGGGGCCGCTGGTGGTGAATACCTTTGTCAAGACCCTGGGCAAGACGCCCACGCAATTATACGATTCCTTTGACATGAAGGCGGCCAATGCCGCGTCCATCGGCCAGGTGCATAAGGCGATGAAATGGGGTAAGGAGCTGGCGGTGAAAATTCAGTATCCCGGTGTGGCGGCGAGTGTGAAGTCGGACCTGCGGATCGTGAAGCCGTTTGCGATTCGTATCGTGGGGATGAACGAGGTGGACATGGATAAATACTTCGACGAGATCGAAGGGAAGCTGCTCGAGGAGACGGATTACACCCTCGAGTTGCGGCGGAGCATGGAAGTGTCGGCGCAGTGCGGCGGCATTCCGAACCTGGTGTTCCCGGCGTACTACCCGGAATTGTCGAGTGACCGAATTATTACCATGGACTGGTTGCACGGGTATCATTTGAAGGAGTTTCTGCAACGCAATCCTTCGCAGGAGGCCCGGAATTCCATCGGCCAGGCGTTGTGGGATTTTTATCAATACCAGGTGCATTCGTTGAAACGGGTGCATGCCGATCCGCATCCGGGGAACTTTTTGATGCGGGATGATGGCACCGTTGGGGTGTTCGACTTCGGGTGTATCAAGGAGATCCCGGAGGATTTTTATGTCAATTATTTCCTGCTGACGAACCCCGAGGTGTTACGCGACGAACAGCGGCGGCGGGAGATCTATACCAACCTCGAGATGATCCATCCCACCGATACGGAGAAGGAAATCGTGTTCTTCTCGGGATTGTTCCAAAAAATGATCGATATGCTGACACTGCCGTTTACCCGCGAGACGTTCGATTTTGGAGATGAGTCCTATTTCGAGGAGATCTATGCGTATGTGGACTATCTCTACAACCTGAAGGAGGTGCGCGAGTCGAAGGTGGCGCGTGGGTCGCGGCATTCGCTGTATGTGAATCGCACGTATTTTGGATTGTATTCTATTCTGAGCGATCTGAAGGCGAGGATCGTTACGTCCAATGAATATACCCCGGCGATGTTGCGGGGGAGGTAGGGGGCGGCCTCTCCGGCCGGATGATTTTTCCAAACTCATAGAGATTGACTATCAGATCATAAAAAATATCAATTTGGCCGCTGTCCGCCATAGGGGTAGCTTTAGTACCTCAAACCAAAAAACATGGAAACATCCACATCCACAAGCAAGTGTCCATTTCACAATGGGACGATGAGGTCCAGCGCCGGCGGCGGTACGAGAAACCGGGATTGGTGGCCCAATGAACTGAAGTTGTATATCCTGCGGCAGCATTCGCCGGTCTTTAACCCGATGGGGAAGGACTTCGATTACGCGGCGGCTTTCAACTCTCTCGACCTGAACGCGGTGAAGAAGGATCTTCACGCGCTGATGACTTCGTCGCAGCCCTGGTGGCCGGCGGACTGGGGGCATTACGGGCCCTTTTTTATCCGGATGGCCTGGCATAGCGCGGGTACGTATCGTATCCACGACGGCCGGGGCGGTGCGGGAAGCGGGATGCAGCGCTTCGCGCCGCTGAACAGCTGGCCCGACAACCAGAACCTGGACAAAGCGCGGTTGTTGTTATGGCCGATCAAACAGAAGTACGGGCGGAAGATCTCGTGGGCGGATCTGATGATTCTCGCGGGTAATATCGCATTGGAATCGATGGGCTTAAAGACCTTCGGTTTTGCGGGTGGCCGCGAGGATGCCTGGGAGCCGCAGGAGGATGTATACTGGGGCGTCGAGACGGAGTGGCTGGGTGACAAGCGCTATACGGGCGACCGGGACCTTGAGAAGCCGTTGGGCGCGGTACAGATGGGACTTATCTATGTCAACCCGGAGGGACCCAATGGGAAACCCGATCCGTTGGCTTCGGCCCGGGATATCCGCGAGACGTTTGCGCGGATGGCGATGGATGATTACGAGACGGTGGCCTTGATCGCGGGCGGCCATACCTTCGGCAAGACCCACGGCGCCGCATCTACGAAGTTTGTCGGCCGGGAGCCGGCCGCCGCGGCGCTGGAGGAGATGGGCACGGGCTGGAAGAACAGCTATGGCACGGGTTTCGGCGCCGACACGATCACCAGCGGGTTGGAAGGGGTCTGGACGACCACGCCTACGAAGTGGAGCAACAATTTCTTCGAGAATCTTTTTGGATATGAGTGGGAGCTGTACAAGAGCCCGGCGGGCGCAAACCAGTGGCGGCCGGTTGGCGGCGGCGGGGAAGGGACGGTGCCTGATGCGCATATTCCGGGGAAGAAGACGCATCCGACGATGCTGACCACCGATCTGGCCCTGCGCGTCGATCCAGCGTATGAGAAGATTTCGCGGCACTTTTATGAGAACCCCGCCGAGTTTGCGGATGCTTTCGCTCGGGCGTGGTACAAGCTGACCCATCGGGATATGGGGCCGCGGGTGCGGTATCTCGGTCCCGATGTGCCGGCCGAGGAATTGATCTGGCAGGATCCGTTGCCGGCGCTGGATCATGCGCTGATCGATGCCCAGGATATTGCTGCGTTGAAGGGGAAGATATTGGCGAGTGGCCTTTCGGTGGCGCAGTTGGTCTCGACGGCCTGGGCTTCCGCGTCGACGTTCCGCGGCAGCGACAAGCGCGGTGGCGCGAATGGGGCGCGGATCCGGCTGGCTCCGCAGAAGGATTGGGCGGTGAATAACCCGGCGCAGCTGGCGAAGGTGCTTGGGGTGTTGGATAGTGTGCGGACTGAGTTTAATAAGACGGCTTCCGGCGGGAAGAAGGTGTCGCTGGCCGATCTGATCGTGCTGGCGGGTTGTGCGGCTGTCGAGAAGGCGGCGAAGGATGGGGGTGTTTCTATTTCGGTGCCCTTTCATCCGGGCCGCGTGGACGCTTCGCAGGAACAGACCGATGTCGAGTCCTTTGCGGTGCTCGAGCCACAGGCCGATGGGTTCCGGAACTATCTGAGTGCAGCCGCTCCCGGAACGGCGGAAGAGATGCTGATCGACAAGGCGCAGTTGCTGCGATTGAATGAGACCGAGCTGACGGCGCTGATCGGTGGGTTGCGCGTGCTGGGCGCCAACTGGGATGGGTCTGCCCATGGGGTGTTGACTTCCACTCCCGGCGTGCTGACGAACGATTATTTTGTGCACCTGCTTGATCTGGGCACGAGCTGGCATGCGACTTCGGATGCGGCGCAGGAGTTCGAGGGGCGTGACCGGGCCACGGGTAAGAAGAAGTGGACGGGCACGAGGGTGGATCTGATCTTTGGGTCCAATGCCGAGCTGCGGGCGTTTGCGGAGGTGTATGCGTTTGCGGATGCGAAGGAAAAGTTTGTGGGGGACTTTGTCGCGGCGTGGGGGAAGGTGATGGATGGGGATCGGTTTGATTTGTAGGGGATTTTGTTATATTTTGATGGGGCCTCCCTTGCGGGAGGCCTCTTTTTTGCGGGAAGCCGGCCAGGGGGATATATTCGACATTACAAGATGGCTTTGGTGGAATGCCCGGGCACGAAGACACGGTTGAATTTGAAATGGATTGGCGTGATGAAGGAAGAGGAAAATTGCTTTTCGAAAATGTCTATTGGTTACAATTGACCATGAATTTCGGGATAATTGCAGAAGAAACCATATTAATGGCGGAATGTTTCTAAATCGTAGCTGAATGGAAGATGTTCTTATGATTGCTGAGGTTAATTTTATTGAAAACACCAAGATAGGATTCAAATTCCCGGTCATGAATCCGATACGCATGTCCTTCTGGATATCGCCTGAAAATCCTTCTACTCCAGCTGAAATTACTCCGCTTGGAACTGGCTTTATGGAACCAGGCAAGAAATATATGGCCGAAATAGCTATTATCGATAGAGATTTTCTAAAAGATCAACTTCATGTTGGATGCGAATTTAAATTGGGTACTTTTCCAGTACAAATAGCACAGGGAAAAATAATGGAAATGAAGAAATAAATGACAATTCAACCTCGAATTTAAAATATGACAGTTCAGGAACTAAAAATAAGATTGACTGAATTGGGTATTAATTCCAACAACTACAGTTTGGATTGCGGTTTAATGCCCGACACAATAGTGTTGTGTCAAACGGGAACTTCATTCGAAGTATTCTATTTTGATGAAAGAGGAGGTAAAAATGATGTGCGAAATTTCACGTCGGAATTTGATGCATGCCAGTATATTCATCAATCTTTCGTCGATGCGCGGAGAATAGAAGCAAAATTCGGAATAAAGACGCTGAAATAACAGATATATGCTCAATTGGACGTGATTGGAACTTGCAAATTGCCGGACTAAAATATGCCGATAAGAACTGAAACTAAGAAAATCATCGCTACCGATTGGCTAAAAGCCTTCCCCGAATTGTCCGGCTATGCGCAGAACAAATTCTATAGGATTGCCGGATGTGTACTTCTCGGTTTGGAATTGATTAAGTTACCCAGATCGGAGGAATATCGTCCGCATTTCGTGATGTATCCTTTATGGGAAGAGAACCCTGACAAGTGTTTCACGGCAATAATTCTTGTGCAGGAATTTTATACCAAAAGGAATCAGCAGTTTAGTATACCATACGAAAACCACACGCTAATTTTCAATGAGGTGCTGATTAGCGTGGGAGAACAAAAGCCCATTTTGTCTTATAAAGAAATATCCATCGGTCATCTTTTGGGTGTCATGGAATCATATGCTCGAAAAGCGCCTTTAAGCGCGACCACTAACTCATTTCATCAGGCCAAATTCCGAGAAGCTATTTTGAAGATCAATTTATACGAGGGACGTAAAGAGACGGAAGCATTGTATCGGGAAATCGTTGGCATAAACTGGGATAAAATCCACTTTAAGGCCTATGGCGTTGATGTGGACGATTGGCTTCAAAAAGTACATGAGTGCATAAATAGGCGAGAAGACTTTTTGAGGCAAATCGAGCAAAACAAACTCGACAAGAAATTTGGGCGGCTAAGTTGGTCGTACCGAGCGTAGCGAAGGTTACGAACGAGGAGTCCCGTGTCGGAGCGCGACGCTTGGCGGAGGAGGTCGAGGACTTGTAGCGGAGGGGAACGCCCAAATAATCCTTAAGGGCTTTGACGGCTTTGCGCCGCCCGGCCTTAATCCCGCTCGAGATCTTCCAGCAGCTGCTGGTAATCATCGTTCAGATCCGGGTCGCCCTCGTTGCGTTCGAAGTGATCGCCTTCCTTGGTGCGGGCGACGACGCAGAGGTAGTAGAAGAGATCTTCGTGCAGGTTCTTGCTGAGGAGATGGTTCCATTGCTGGAGTTCGTTGCGGTCCTTGCCGTCTTCGAAGAGGATCGTGTTGGCCACCGGGCTTTCGAGGTAGTCGCCGCCGTTGTCGAGGAGGAGGCGGGAGACTTCGAGTTTCAATTCTTCGGGGTCCCAGGCTAGTGCGTCTTTGGCGTCGTAGGTCAAACAGTATTTGGCCATGGTTTCACTTTTTGAGGGGGTAAAATTACGGATTATCCCTTGATCTTGCGGGGGCCGCTAGACCTCGATGAACTTCTCGGGGTTGAACCCGCGGTGTTCGTTCCGCTCGACATAGCCGAGCTGGTTGGTGGAGAGGGTGGTCTTGCCGATATGAAAGTCCGGGAGGTTGAAATGGTTGTGTCCGAAGAGCCAATAGTCGGCGGGGGAGTCGTGGATGAGATCAAACAGTTCGACCGCAAAGGCTTCGTTGAGGGGACTGTTCCGGTACACATCGGGGTAATGAAACAGCGTGGGCACGTGGTGCGTGACGACGACGGTCTTTTTATCCGAGGGCCGGGCCAGCCCGGCCTTTATGAATTCCAGGCTTTCGGCGTGTAACTGGTTGACGTTGGCGGCGCGCAGGGCGCGATGGCCATAGTTGATGATCTCGAAATCATTGAGACTTTGTTCGATCTCCAAGGCATAGCGGGGACTGATATGCGACCAAAGCGTGGAGAAAATGAGGCGCACTCCCTCCTCTTCGAACACGGTATTATTGGTGAGGAGGATATTCTCACGGATGTTCTCCTGGAAGGAACCGGATCGCAGCCGGGCGTCGCTGCCATAGTATTCATGATTGCCCGGGATCCAGTAGACCTTCTGATAGTTGGCGGCGAGCCCGTCGAAGAAGGCGTCATGGGAGTCCATGGAAGCGAAGGGGACGATGTCGCCTGCGAGGATGAGGATTTGCCCCCTGGGAATCAGCGGTTTGGCGGCCAGGTGGGCGCGGTTGGCGGGGAACTCGAGGTGCAGGTCGGAGCAGTATTGTAGCAACATGGTTTTAACGGTACTGCAATTTATAAATATCTGCGTTCTTTTTACTATCTTAAGGAGTCATGCTCGCTTAAAAAAACCTTTGCTATGACCCCTATCCGCCTTACCCCCGCACGTGGGCGCCGCCTGCTTTTTCTCCTGCTGCTGCTTTCCTGCCTTGGGGCCGGCAAGGGGTTCGCGCAGGCCCCGCACATCGACTGGCTCTCCGTTAACGGGGCCTCGTCGGGGGAAGCCGTGCAGATACATGGCAGCCATCTTACGGGGGTCACGGCGGTGCGGTTCGGCGCGGTCAATGCCACCTCCTTTACGATCAACTACGACTCGATGATCACGGCGGTCGTCGGCGGCGGCGCGAGCGGATATGTATCCGTGTGGAGTCCGAACGGCGTGGACTCGCAAGCCGGCTTTACCTATTTTCCTACGATCTTGCCCGCGCGGGTGGATTCCTTTAGCCCGAAGAGCGGGGGACCGGGGGCGGTGATCTTACTGTATGGCGTTCGCTTGAATACGGCGACTGCGGTACGGTTCGGCGGAGTGCCGGCGGCGAGTTTCACCATCCTCTCGGACACGGTCATCCGGGCCGTCGTGGGCTATGGCAACACGGGCGCGGTGACGGTGATCAGCCCGGGGGGCAATCTGGGTGTCTTTGGCTTTCTCTATCTCCCGCCGCCGGGGGCGATCAAGATAAGTTATTTCTCGCCGCAGATGGCCAAAACCGGCGACCTGGTGCAGATACACGGGGTCTCGTTCAACGGCGTCAACGCGGTGCGTTTTGGCGGGGTGGCGGCGCAGACGTTTACCGTGGGGTCAGATACACTGATCACTGCACAGGTGGCCGCAGGGGCCAGCGGCCAGGTGTGGATCTCGGGGCCCCAGGGAATGGACTCGCTGGCGGGCTTTGTGTACCAGGATACGAGTACGGCTCCTCGTGTCTATACTGTCCTGCACTCGTACGCGCCGGCCAGCGGGGGCCGGGGAACGACGGTGATGCTGCATGGCGCGGGGCTCACCTGGGTGAACTCGGTGAGCTTTGGCGGGGTGGCGGCGAAGTCGTTCAGTGTTCTATCCGATACCTTGCTCTCCGCGACGGTCGGCAATGGGGCAAGCGGGCTGGTGTATGTTCGCGGATCGCATGGGTTGGATTCGCTGCCGGGTTTCCGGTATGTCGATTCGGCGGGTGGGACGCCGCCGCCAGGGGACACGGTGAAGCCGGCCTTCCAACTGGTGACGCTGCAGGCGATGGCGAACGGGACGCATCCCAGGCTGCTATGGACGACTTTGTACGACGAGCCCATCGCGGCGTATGAGGTGGATCGGGCGCCGGACAGCACTCATTTCAACCCGGCGGGCGTGGTGTCTTCTTTGCGCGTCGATACGGCGGCCTATACGTTTACCGACTCGATCGAGCGGACGGGGATGAACTTCTACCGGCTTCGCTATATCCGCGCCACGGGCGGGGTGGACAGCAGCTATATTGTAGCCATTTCTGTTCCCGGCGCTATGCCGACGCTGAGTGGGTTCCCCAACCCGGCGCCCGGATCGATGGTCATGCCGGTGCCGCAATCGGCTACGACATCGAAGATAACCGTGACGGATATGAGCGGGAATGTGGTGCGGACCATCATCGTGCCGCCCAATGCGGGGCCCGTGCGGGTTGATCTGCATGGATTGAATAAGGGGGTATATAAGATCGTTTGGAGCAATGGGTCGAGCTCGGCGTATCAGACGGTGCTGGTGTGGAATTAGCCGGGCCGGCGGCCTGCTCAATGCCGGATCGAGGCCAGCAGCGCGTCCAGGTCCGTGCGGGAATAGAGCTTCCCGTGCGAGAGGACGGCGTTGAGCCGGTCGATGGCGGCGATGTTCTCGAGCGGGTTCTGCCCGAGCACGATGAGGTCGGAGCATTTGCCCGGCTTCAGGCTGCCGAATTGGGACTGGACTCCAAAGAATTTCGAGCCGTTGATCACGGAGGTCTGCAGCGCCTGGGCCGGCGTGAGGCCCGCGGACACGAGCAGCTTTATCTCTCCATGAATGGATTCCCCCGGATAGACATACGAGTTGGAGCTGCCGCAGTCGGAGCCGGCGACGATATTTACGCCGGCCTTGTACATTTTCGGGACCAGCGACATGACGAGGGCCTCATATTTTTCGGTGAACTTCGTGCCCTCATCCGACTGGCGTCTTGCGCTGCGGACGCGGCCGGCGTAGGTCGCGATGATCTTTGGGTCGATGTATTTTTGGAGACTGTCCCGGGTATGATCGGTGGTCTTGATGCCGGCGAGGGTCTTTGAGATATACAGGGTGGGAGTGATGGAGAAGTGCTTTGCCGCGAGGAATTGGAACAACCGGGCGGCTTTGGCGCTGTCGAAGCTGTTGTAGAGGGCGGGCAGCGCGCCGAAGAGACCGATCGGGCGATCGCTGTGCTCGCGTTCGCGGATGAGTTGGGTGAGGCTATCCTCTTTTGACGAGCAGGCTTTGAAGATGTAGTATAAATGTTCGGACCCATCCATGCCGAGATTCGCGGCGTCCTTCAACTCGACGGTGTAGGGCATGTGTCCCGTTACTTTCATTCCCCGCTGTTTGGCCTGGCGGACGATCTCGAGGTAGGCGTCACCGGAAATTTTGCTGTCGTAGATTTTTACAAAGTCCACCTGTATCTTTTGCAGACTGTCAAGGGCCGCCGTGACGTCCGCGGGGGTTACCACGGGAATGGACCCGGCCCATACCGCGTGCGGACCGTCCAGCTTGGGACCGGCCGTGAAGATGCGGGGGCCTGCGAGTTCGCCGGAGGCGGTTTGTCTGCGCCATTTCAATACCGAGGGGGTGATATCGCCGCCGCATTCGCGGACAGTGGTGACGCCATAAGCGAGGAAGAGCGGCAATAGCGCCTTGTTGGCCTCGATAGTGGAGTCGCCGCCGCGGAGATGGATATGCATGTCCCAAAGGCCGGGCATCACGTATTGGCCGTGAGCGTCGTATTGTTTTTCGGCTTTGTATTTTGCTGCGAACTTTGTGTCGTCGACGGCTTTGACGGTGTCGTTGCTGATGGCGAGGAGCTGGTGGGGGATGATCTTGCCCGCGGCGACGTCGACGATGTTGGCGTTGGTGATGAGGAGGGTGTATTTCCTCGATTGGGCGAAGGCTATGTGCAGGAGGGAGAGGGCGATGAGCGCGAGTTGTTTCATTGGGAAAAGGTAGACTATTTCGGCGGGGGAATGTGGCTGAATATTAATTTATACTTTGCGAAAATTAACGAGGGAAATGGTAATTTTGTTTGGAAGGCTATAATTGAAAATTTGAAGTCATGGAACTCTCGGACGTAAACTGTAGCCTGGATAACATCTCCTTACCCGTAGATCAAAGGAAAGCAATTTTGAAACTGATCGACGTAAAAGTTAATAACGATATGAGAGAGGTGATCGCCGAAATGAAGCAAATAGAGGCCAGGTTAGAGGCCAAGATACAGATGACCAACGACAAGATCCAAATGGTGCATGATAAACTCAGCAATGAGATCAAGACCGTTTATTGGGTCGTTGGGATTGCAATGACTGTAATGATTTTCGTGGTTTCGAGGAAATAGCTTGTCGGTAAATATCCAGCAAATTAAGGGGCTTCGGCCCCTTTTTTTATTAAATGGCGGCTGATGCCGCTTCCGCCGACTTTTGGCGATTGACCGCAGATTTTTCGGGGTTCCCCTCATTGGCTGAAATGGGCGGGAGCCCCGAACTAGTTTTGGGGCATGAAAAAGATCATTGCTGTTATTATATGCCTTTTTTCGATCGGCCGGCTGCTGGCGCAGCCTCCGGCTGGCGGACCGCCCGCGGGCGGTCCGGGCGGGCCCGGTTTCGGGCCCGGCGCCAGCGCCAATTCCGGCCATTTGTACGGCAAACTCGTAGACTCGGCGGGCAAGGGTATTGGCCGTGCTTCGGTGCTGATTCTCAAGGTGTCGGTCGACGCTACGGGGAAGCGAAAGGAGATGCTGGTAAAAGGGCTCACGACGCAGGGCAACGGCGACTTCTCGGCGGAGGACCTGCCGGTGGGCGTGCCGCTGAAACTGAAGGCAACGGCGGTGGGCTATAGCGAGTGGGACCAGGAGATCACGCTGCGGGCGCCTTCTATTGAAAAAGACCTGGGCAGCCTTCGCCTGATGTCGAAGGCCAAGGAATTGGAACAGGTAGTGGTCACGGCGTCCAAGCCGGCGATGAGCGTCGATATGGACAAGAAGGTGTTCAATGTCTCCAAGGATATCGTCAGCGCCGGCGGCAGCGGGCTGGACGTGCTGAAGAATGTGCCGAGCATCAATGTGGACATCGACGGGAACATCTCGCTTCGCGGCGGATCGCCGCAGATCTTTGTCGATGGAAAGCCGACCTTGCTGACGCTGGATCAGATACCGGCCGATGCGATCGAGAGTGTGGAAGTTATCACCAATCCTTCGGCGAAATATGACGCCTCCGGCGGCGGGGCGGGAATTTTGAATATTGTCCTGAAGAAAAACCGGAAGTCGGGTTATAACGGCAGCGTCCGCGGCGGGGCCGACAGCTATGGCGGCGTCAACGGGGGCGCCAGCCTGAACGTCCGGGAAAATAAGTTCAATATCTCGGCGGATATCAATGCCCGGGCGATGCGGGACCGGACTACGGGGTCGCTCGTACGCACGGACTATAGCACGAGCCCGACGACCTTCCTGAACGAACACCAGCTGGATACCAATCGCGGCCACGCCATTTTCGGGCGGCTGGGGCTCGACTATTTCCTGACCAACAAGGCTACCCTCTCGCTGACGGGCTTCATGGTGCACTTTGGGATGAACAGCACGTCCAACCTGGCGTTCAGCACGGACAGTCTTTATAGCAGCTGGAAGGTGAATCAGCTGAGCGCCGAGGAGATCGGTAGCTCGCGGTCGTTCAACGGTCGCGGCGTGACCCTCGGTTTCAAACAACTGTTCGCAAAAGAAAAAGAGGAATGGACGGCGGACGCGAGCTATTTCTCGGGCAATGCCGACAACCACTCCGACTATACGACTAATTATTTTGCCGCGGGAAATCCCTCTTCGCTTTCGAGCTCGCAGCTGCAAAAGATCATCGGTGGGGGTAACGACCATAACATCGTGTTGCAGACGGATTTTACCGATCCGCTGACTCCGCATACCACGCTGGAGACCGGACTGCGGGCGGCGCTGCAGGGCCGGCGGAACATCAACAACAACTACAATTTCAATACGGATTCGGGGGACTATGTGCTGGCGCCCTCCGCGGCGAGCAATTACAAAAGCGAGAACAACGTGTATGCGGCCTATGCGACGCTGGCGAGCACGATCGGCAATTTCAGCTATAAGGCCGGGCTGCGGGTGGAGAGTAGCAACTACCACGGGACCTTGCTGAATTCGGGGCAGGGGTTCAGCAACCAGTATCCGCTGAGTCTTTTTCCTTCGCTATTCCTTGGACAGAAATTGGGGGATGGCCAGGAGCTGCAGCTGAGCTATACGCGGCGCGTGAACCGCCCGAATTTCTTCCAGCTGGTGCCCTATACCGACTCTTCGAACCGACTGAATATCACCCGGGGCAACCCGGACCTGGTGCCGGAGTTTACGCAATCGCTGGAGCTGTCTTATCTGAAAACCTTCAGCCGGAACAGCACCCTGCTTGCCTCCGTGTATTATAAGCATACGGATCACCTTATCACGGGATATATCGAGACGGATTCTTCGGGCGGGACGACGACGCTGATCAATACCTTTATCAACGCCGAGAGCAGCTACTCGCTGGGTGGCGAACTGACGGCCCAGCTGCCGGTGACCCGCTGGTGGGATCTGTCGGCCAACGTGAATGCCTATCAGTCGAAAATCAATGTGGCGGCTTCGGACGCCCTTGCGCCACAGGCTTTGTGGAGCTGGTTTGGGAAGCTGAATACGAATTTCCGGCTGCCATCCAACTGGTCTTTGCAGCTTTCGGGGATGTATCAATCGAAGAGCAACCTGCCGGTGAGCACCAACAGCAACCAACCCGGGCCGCCGCAGATGAACCAGAGCGCCTCGCAGGGCTATATCAAGCCCTTTTATGAGGCGGATATTGCGGTGAAGAAGGGCCTGTTGAACAATAAGCTGTCGCTGATGCTGAGCTGGAATGATATCTTCCGGAGCCGGAAGCAGGATCAGTATACCTACAGTACCTATCTGACGCAGGAGTATAGCCGGCTGCGGAATCCGCAGGTGGTGAGACTCGGGATCACGTATAATTTTGGGAAGGTGGATGCGAGCCTTTTCAAGCGGAAGAACAATAATATACAATCAGAGGAACAATAGTATATTTATAATCATGAAGTCGGATTGGTATAAAAGCCGGGTGGTTCGGGTGCTGACGCATGTGTTGGTGTGGGCGGTGGTCCTTTCACTGCCCCATCTGCTGGACACGCGTCATGGGATGCACCACCAGGACAGAGACGAGATAGAACGGAGGTTCTTTTACCTGAACTTCCTGACGAATTTGCTTTGGGTCGGGCCCTTCTATCTCAATTACTATCTCTTCCTGCCGAAGCTGTTCTACAAGAAGCACTATCTGCCTTATGCGGCCTGCCTGCTGGCGAGCTTTTGCGTGGTCCTGATGATCCATGAGCTGTTGTTTTCCCGGATCGTTCAACATCCCTGGTTCACCTGGACGGGAGCTATGGGATTCCTCCTGCCGCAGTTTGCGCTGATGGTGACGGTGAGCATGACGTTGCGCCTGGTGAGTGACAAATTGCAGGCGGACCGGCTTATCCATCAGCGGCAGGAGGAGAATTTGAAGACGGAGCTTTCGTTTTTGCGAAGCCAGATAAACCCGCATTTCATTTTTAATATCCTGAATAACCTGGTGGCATTGGAGCAGATGAAGTCGCCCGAGCTGGGGCCGACCATTCTGAAATTGTCGGGGTTGATGCAGTATATGCTTTATGACACGGACGAGGAGCGGGTGTCGTTGTCGCGGGAGGTGGAGTATTTGCAGAGTTATATCGATCTGCAACGGCAGAGATTCGGACAAAAAGTACCCATTACGGTGTTGCTGGAAACGCCGCCGGTGGAGTATGAGATCGAACCGATGCTGCTGATACCCTTTGTGGAGAATGCGTTTAAACATGGGGTGGGGGTTATCGAGAACCCGGGGATCGAGATCTCGTTACGCGTGCGGGGCGGGGTGCTGTTGTTCTCGGTACGGAACCGGTATAATCCGGACTCGTCGGAGGTGAAGGATAAGGGAAGTGGGATAGGGCTGGGGAATGTCCGGCGGCGCCTGAAGTTGCTGTATGCGTCGCAGCACCGGTTGCTGGTGAGTCATGGTGAGGGGTGGTTCCTTGTTTCACTAGAATTAAATCTACACTGATGCTGACCTGTATTGCGGTGGACGACGAGCCGTTGGCGCTGCACCTGCTGACGGAATATATTTCGAAGGTGCCGTTTCTCACGCTGGTGGGGACTTGCGGGGACGCCTTTGAGGCGGCGCGGGTGTTGCAGGAGTCTTCGGTGGACCTGGTGTTTATGGATATCCAGATGCCGGGGCTGACGGGACTGCAATTCATCCAGAGCCTGGCGAAGCGGCCGATGTTCATCCTTGTCACTGCGTATAAGAAGTTTGCGCCGGAGGGATTTGACCTGGAGGTGGTGGACTATTTGATCAAGCCGGTGGGGATGGATCGGTTTTTGAAAGCGTGTTATAAGGCGCAGGAATTACATCAACTGAGAGCGGGAGCCTCTGCGGCGGCGCAACCGGACTATATCTTTGTCAATGCCGACTATAGCCTGGTGAAGGTGTTGTTTGGGGATATTATCTGGGTGGAAGTCTCGGGGGACTATGTCAAATTCCATCTTCGAAGCAGCAACAAGCCCCTGCTGGTGCGGATCAGCGCCAAGGCGCTGGAGGCGGAGCTGCCGGGGGACCGCTTTGTCCGGATCCACAAATCGTATATCGTGTCGGTCTCGGCCATTACCGCAGTGCGGAAGAACAGTGTGTTCATCGGTACGCTGGAGTTGCCGGTGGGGGAGACGTACCGGGAAGCGTTACGGCAGATAACGGGGAAGGATATTTGAAAAATTTCAACGAATCATATGCTAAAGAAGATCCTTATTTTTTTGCTCATCGTCTTTGTCGCTATTCAATTTATCCGGCCGGCCCGGAATCGATCGGGGGAGGCAAGCATGGATATCCGGAAGAAATTTCCCGTTTCGGATTCGGTGGATCGCATCCTCGCACGGGCTTGCAACGACTGTCATTCCAATACTACCCGCTATCCCTGGTATGCGGAGGTCCAGCCGGTGAATTGGTGGCTGTCGAGCCATATCAAGGACGGGAAGCGGCATTTGAACCTGAATACTTTTCTGGCGCAGTCTGCTGCCCGGCAGAAGAAGCGGATGGAAGATTGTGTCGAACAGATCGACAATGGGGAGATGCCGTTGGAGTCGTATCTGTGGATCCATAAGGAAGCGGCGCTTTCGGAAGGCGATAAGGTGACGCTGAAGAATTGGTTTCATGAGGTGATCGACAGTCTCAAGGCCCGGTATCCGGCGGATAGTCTGGTGTTGCCGAAGCGGAAACCCGCCAAATGAACAAAGCCGTCTCCCGGGGAGACGGCTGTTGCGTAAAAGGTCTGGGCAAGGTCACAGGCATCGTGGGATGCCAATAAGAAAGGTATGTGATACTGGTTTTAGGACTTCTGTGCGAGTTCCTTTAGCGCGGCGGCGAGGGTGTCCAGCTCTTCCGGGGTGTTGAAGACGTTTGGGGTGATGCGGCAGCCCTGGACATTGCCCTGCGGGAGATCGATGGCAACGGTGTAGATGTTATACTTTTCGAGCAGGGTGGTTGCGAGCTGTGCCGGCGGCATGCCCTTGATGCCCACATTGGCGATGGCGCAGGAGCGGGCGGGGTCGGCGGGCGTGTTGACCATGACACCGGGGATGTTGCGCACTTTGGTGGTCCAGTACTGTTGGAGATACCGGAGGCGTTGTTCTTTTCTCTCCGGGCCCAGCGTCTGGTAGAAGTCGATGGCGTCGTTGATGGCCAGGTCCGTGTGGACCGGGAGGGTGCCGGTGTGGTTCAGCCGGGCAATGCCCTTCACGCTCTCGGCTTCGGCGAGCAGCGGCCAAATCTTATCGGTCAGGTCTTTTTTTACGTACAGGATGCCCGCGCCGAGCGGGACGGAGAGCCATTTGTGGAGGCTGGCGCCATAGTAATCACAGCCGAGGTCGGGAACGTTGTGGCGGATCTGCGCGAAACTGTGCGCCCCGTCTACCATGACTTCGACGCCATGGCGGTGGGCCATGTCGGCTATTTTCCGGACAGGCAGGATATGGCCGGTGATGTTGACCATATGGCTGAGCATGAGCAGGCGGGTTTTGGGCGTGATGGCCTTTTCGTAGAGAGCGACCAGCTCGTCATCGTCTTTTGGGTGGTTGGGGATGGATAGGGTCTTGCAGACGATGTTATGACGGCGTTGGACCTGGCGGAACATCTGCAACATAGCGCCATAGTCCTGCAGGGCCATGATGGCTTCGTCGCCGGGGTTCCAGGGATAACCGCCGATGATCATGTCGAGGGATTCTGTGGTGTTGCGGGTGATGATCAGCTCGTCGGGGGAGCAGCCGGCGATGGCGGCGAGGCGGGCGGCGACGGCTTTTTTGCGATCGTACTGGACGGTGCGCATGTAGTAGGCGCCTTCATAGTTCACCTCGCGGACATGGCGGATGAAGGCCTCGAGGGTTTGTTCGGGGAGGATGTTGTAATAGCCGTTCTCGAGGTTGATGTAGTCGGGTTTGAGGCGGTAGCCGGCGCGGATGGTGGTCCAGAATTCTTCGGTATGGGGTTCAGGCGCGTATCGCGCGATGTGGTCGGCCAGGGCGGCGAGCGAGAGGGGGAGGGTCGCGCCGGCGGCGGTGAGGCTTTTTATGAAGGTTCTTTTGTCCATGGTTATAGGAAGGTACGAAATAAAAAAGGAGCTCCTGGAAAGGAACCCCGAAGTTATACCATTCAAAACTAGGGAGCGTGCCCCGTTTGAGGTGTAAATGTATTGGCCATCGCGCTTTTGCGGGAGGGGGAATGAGCGGTTGGCGGTTTTGGATGGCGGCTGGCGGCCGGGACTGAGCGGTCCGGCTAGAAATCCACCAACACCCCCTCTGTGGACGCATCCTCTTTCGTGTATTTCACCCCATCTATCTTCAGCCCCTGGGCATTCAGGAGGGTGATGATGCCGCCTTTGTTGGACAGCTGCGCGCCGTGGCCGGTGAGGTTGACGCGGAAGGTGTCGCCGGGTTGGAGGGTATGCTTGCCGATGGTGTCCTTGTTCTTGCGGGAATCGGCGATGGCCCAGCCGGAGAGGTCGACGGGGGCGGCGCCGGTGTTGAGCAGCAAAACATATTCCTTGCCGGGGTCGCCGCCCTGGGGGTTGACGAGGGCCGCGGCGATGTGTACGGGGGTATTGCTTTGCGGTTGATCGGGACCCGTAGGACCTGCGGCGGTGAGGGGATTGCCGGTGTGGTCATCGGTGTGGAAGGACTGGGATTGGAACGCGGTGAAGATGGCGGCCCAGCGATTGCGCGACGGAAAATGGAACAGCAGCCCGCCATCCTGGTAGACACCATTATCACCAAAAAAGCTCCCTTTGGGGTTCCCCTGGTTCATGTGGATGTCATGGATACCCGTGCTCGGGTTTATCTCGGGGAAATATTTGTCCGCGCCGCCTGCATCTACCCAATGTTGACCGAAGGCATACAGGACCGCATCGGTATCGCTCATGGCCTGCCGGACGGTGAGGTCGAGCTGGTCGTTGAGATCGTTATTGGCGCCGGCGGCGGTGGCGGGCAGGGGGGCCATCGCGCCGGTGTCGAACAGATTGCCGCGGATGAAGTCCAGCGCGATGCCGCCGGGGCTGGAGGCGAGGGGGGTATAGCCCAGGGCCAGGCCCTGTTGCAGGATGAGATCGGTGATGGGGTGCTGAAAATCCGGATTCGAAAAGAATAATACCTGGCTCGGCGGGGTCGCGGACTGGGTGTTGATGGCCACGCGATGCGGGTTGTTGCCGCGGTTGAGGAGGATGTGATAGTGTTCGTTCTTTGAAGTGGCGAGGACGCGATCGAAGACCTTACCCTGAACGACGCCATAATCTTTTATCGGCATAGGAGAAGTTTTTAAGATGCCACAGGCATCTTGTCCGAAGGACAGACATCTGCGGCTTGCTGGAAATGCGCTAATTTTTTTTGATGCGCATTTTCAGCACATATTAGAGTGCAAGGTTAGGGGATTTTTATCGGCCTTGAACGGGTAAAAATACGGTTTTTGGATATTGAAGCGGGGATGAGGAAAAAAGGCGGTATTTTAGTGCCAACTAATCTATGAACATGGCCTTATCACTGAGAAACACTTGCCTGCTGTTCTTTTGCGCCGCTGTGTTCACCCGTTGCGCGAATGTGAAAGAGGTGAATGCCTTTGCCACCGGCAGCCGGCAGACGCTTGATAAGCAGCGGTCCGAAGACTTTGGTTACTACGCCTACTATCACGATTCCACTTACCTCTATCACTATCTGCCGGATCATCTTCGCGATGTGGACTGTCATTGCGACGCGGAGAAACAGGCGGATGCGCATATTGCGGGAGAATACAACCAACTCTGCGCCTACTTCGCTGCGCTGGCGCGATTTGCCGATCCGGGGTCGTACTTCAACTTTGCGCCCATCGGCAGCCCGGTTCCCGCCGGAACCTATGGACATGTCAACTTCAGCGCCCAGGAGGCGAGCTACTCGGCCTATGTGGCCACGGCGCTGACGACGCTGACGACGACGGGCTATAAGGCGAAGAAGATAAAGGTGTTCATGGCGGAGTACCGGGATTCGGTGGCGCCGCTGATCATGCTGCTGAAGATCCGCGCGGACAACCTTGCGGGGAGGATCGTCAACCTGCAGTTGCAACTGGACCGGGTCGCCGATTCATTGATCAGCTATACCACTGACAAAGCGGTGAAAATGCCGGTGCTGTTCGTCTACGAGCGGAAGCGGAAGGAGCTGGATGCCGCGCTGGCGCACTACCAGCAACGGGTGAAGGAGCTGGAGACGATCATCGCCGGTGGCCAGTTGATCGTCGACAATCTCGACAACCTCCACTCTGCATCTTTCAAGAATAAGCTGATGGGTTTTGTGAACGCGCTTGCCTCAAACTATCATTAAACTTAACCTATGGATCAAGTAGCCGCCGCACAATTTGCGAATTTCATTGCCCGGTTCTACCAGAACATGGCGACCCAGGTGGGGAACTATCTGCATGAGAACATCGGGAACATCCCGGCTGATGAGTTCACCATCCTGTCGAATGACCAGACCCGGCTGATCTCGTATTCGAATACGTTCTTTGCGCTTTCCGATGCGATCGCGTTCGAAGGTGCCGATGTATATTTCAAAATGGTGCAGAACGCCACTAACGATATCAACGATGCGTTGAAGAAAATACAGAAGACGGATACCGTGATCACCATTGCCGCCAATGTCATCGCGTTGGCGGGAGGCATTGCGAGCAAGAACACGGGTATGATCACGACGGCGCTGACGGCGTTGAAGGGGGCGATCAAACTTTAGTTCCATGAATATGGATGCCGGGGAGATCGGATGGCTGCTGGTGGGATGGCTGATTGCGGCGGCCTGTCTGTCGATGGGCGCCCCCTTTTGGTTCAGCCTGCTGATACAATTCGTGAATATCCGGCGGGCCGGCGCCAAACCCGGCGGTGATAAAAAGGAGTGATAGTTATGATGAACGTGCACGACTTTCTGCAATCCCAGGGGGACGACTTCAAGAAGTTGTCCTTCAAGGATCTGCTGTTTGTGCACTACCGGTGTCCGCAGGAAGAGCGATATTCGGCGCTGTATACGCACCTGAACTATATTCTTTATGTTATAGATGGGAAGAAGATCTTTCACCATGGGGACTATTTTTATCCTCTCAATACCGGGGCTTGCGCCTTCATCCGGAAGGGTGGGTTTCACCAGGAGCGTTTTTTTGATAAGGGCTGGCAGGTGATGGCCTTCTTTATCCCGGACCATTATTTGCGGAGCGTGGTGGCGGAATATCAACATTCTGTTGGTGTTCGGCCCCTCCCACGGATGACGGACGAGCCCGTGATCACGCTGCATGTCACGGAGCTCAGCCATGACTTCTTTCATTCGATGATCTCCTATTTCCTTGAACCGGCCGGCGTGCCGGAACCGCTGGTGGAGATGAAGGTGAAGGAGATGATGTTCCTGTTGCTGTCGGATCCGGAGAACCAGGCGTTGCTGGCCTATCTCAGCCGGATCGATGATAAAGAAACGTCGCTGCGCGAGGTAATGGAGGCCAATTTCCTGTATAATCTTTCGTTGGATGAGTTTGCGCGGATCACGAACCGGAGCCTGTCGGCGTTCAAGCGGGATTTCCTGGCGTTGTACGGGATGCCGCCGGGCAAGTGGCTGTTGCAGCGGCGGCTGGACCATGCGGAACGGTTGTTGCTGCATTCGGATAAGCTGGTGGCGGATGTCGCGGATGAATGCGGTTTCGAGAGTCAGACGCATTTCAACCGGGTCTTTAAGGACCGGTTTGGCATGGCTCCCCTGCAATACCGGGGTGGGAAGATTGAGCCGGAGAGATAAGTTTTTGGACTTTCCGGAAAACCCGCCGGCGGGCCGGCCTTCTACCTTTGCATCACTTGCAGCGGCACTGGCTGATGTCTAAAAACTGCGGGTAACTACTTCAAATGATCTCCGATCTTCTTCCTGTAATGAAGCTGAGTAAACAACTGGCGGGGAAAATGATCCTCCCCGGCGATCCTGCCTATGACGAGACTCGTAAAGTATATAATGGGATGATCGACCGGCGGCCCGCGGTGATCGTACAATGTTTCCACGCGATGGATGTTTCTGTCTGTATCGATTTTGCGCGGACGCAGGGCCTGGCGATAGCGGTCCGCGGCGGGGGGCACCATGGGGCGGGGCTGAGTGTGTGCAATGACGGCCTGGTGATCGATCTGTCGGCCATGAAAGAGATCCGCGTGGATGCCGAGGCCCGGACGGTTACGGTGGGGGCGGGGTGTCTGCTGAAGGAGATCGATGCGGCCACGGCCAAACATGGGTTGGCATTGCCCTGTGGCGTCTTTGGAACGACGGGCATCGGCGGGTTGACGCTGGGTGGCGGGCTTGGAAATTTGACACGGCGCTATGGACTGACGATAGATAATCTGCTGGAGGCCGACGTGGTGCTGGCCGACGGAAGTTTTGTGCATGCGTCTGCGACGGAGCATCCGGACCTTTTCTGGGCGCTTCGCGGCGGCGGCGGGAATTTCGGCGTGGTGACGCTGTTTAAATTCCGGCTGCACCCGGTGCAGACGGTACAGGCGGGGCCGATGTTCTGGCGGCTGGAAGATGCGCCGGATGTGTTGAGATGGTATATCGATTTTATCCGGAACGCGCCGGAAGACATCAGCGGCTTCTTCAGCTTCCACTGCGTGCCGCCGGTGGAACCGTTCCCGGTCGAATTGCACGGGCAGCGGGCGTGTGGCATCTTCTGGTGTTGCACGGCGGATGCGGCCGGTGTGAAGGAAGTGCTGGACGAGGTGCGTCGGCTGAAGACGCCGTTAATAGACGCGGTGGGCGAGATGCCTTTTACGGCGTTTCAAACGCTGTTCGATCCGCTGTTGCCGCCCGGCCTGCAATGGTATTGGAAGGGCGACTTTGTGGCCGATCTGCCGGAGGAGGCGATCCAGCGGCATGTGGAGCAGGCGGGGAAGATGCCGGCGGGACCGTCAATTATGCATCTGTATCCTGTGAACGGGGCGGCGGCGCGGGTGGCCTGGAGCGATACGGCCTGGAATTACCGGGATGCGACGCTGGCGATGGTGATCGCGGGCGTCGGTGAGGAACCTGCATCGGCCGAATCAACCACCGCCTGGGCGAAGGAGTATTGGGCGGCGCTGCATCCGTATTCCTGCGGCGATTCCTACGTGAATTTCATGATGGACGAGGGGCAGCAGCGGGTGCGCGACACTTACGGGAAACACTATACGCGGCTGGCGGCGGTCAAGCAGCGGTATGATCCGAATAATGTCTTTCGACTGAATCAGAATATCCGGCCGCTATGAACTACTCCTACCTGCCGGAGCTGACCCCGCTGCGTGGCGTGGCGGCCGTGCTCGTCGTGCTGTTCCATAGCCAGATCTTTATTTACCCGTTGGTGGATGGGCATGCCAGCCTCTTCCTGGCGAAGGGCTGGCTTTGGGTGGACTTCTTCTTTGTTCTCAGCGGATTCATCCTGACGCATGTTTATGGCTATGCCTTCCGGGGCGGTGTTACACGGGTGGCTTATTGGAACTATCTGCGGGCGCGGTTTGCGCGGGTCTATCCCCTGCATTTCTTTACGCTTTTGTGGACGATCGCGGCGGGGACGCTGGTGGTGGCCGGGCCGATCGCGGCGGAATGGAACCGGGGGATACGTTTCATCCTGGATATCCGAACGGCGCCTGCCTGCCTGTTGTTGGTGCAGGCGCTGCATTTATATCCGACGGCGCCGATGAATACGGTGTCCTGGTCGCTGAGTACGGAGTGGTGGATGTACCTGTTGTTCCCTTTGCTGATCCCGTTGTTACTGGGGGGTGGCCGGGCGCGGCGGCTGGTTTGGCTGCTGGCTGTGGGGGGCCTTTATGCGGCGGTGAAGTACTGGCTGGTGCCTCAATTCGGAATGCATTTATGGCAGCGGCAGCCGGCGACGTTGAATACCATCAATGATTTTGCTTTTCTCCGGTGTGCGGCGGGCTTTGGACTGGGGATGCTTACCTATCGATGGTTTCAGCTGGGGCTTTGGCGGACCTTGTTTCAGCGGAATCTTTTCTTTTGGGTCGTTACGGCGGCATTGGTCCTGAGTTTCCATTTTGATGTCAACGAGCTGCTTACAGTGGCGCTGTTCCCGTTGCTGATCCTGGCGACGGTGTACAACGGTGGGTCGGCCAGCCGGCTGCTGTCGACGCGGCCCGCACAGCGGCTGGGCGAATGGTCGTTCTCCATCTATATGGTGCATATGCCGATCTTCTTTTCGTACAGGGGTATCGCCCCCTTACTCGGTTGGCCGGTACCCAATGGGTTCTTTACCCTTGGGCCGGACTACCGCGTGGGGTGGTTTGCCGCCTGCATTTTCCTGGCGGTGACGCTTGTGGCGGCCTCGCTTTGTTACCGGTGGCTGGAGGTGCCGGCAAGGAATTATTTCAACGGGCGGCGGGCCGGTTCGGGACAGGCGGCTTCCGTCGCCGGCTGACCGCGGCGCCGAGGTTCGGTGAGACGATTATCTTCAGTGATGCGAAATTGGGTATTTGTCATCATTCATTGCCCTGCTGAAGACCACGGGCGGCGGTTGGGTCGCTGGCGAAGGCAATAACTGGTATAGGAACGATTCGCTGATGGAATTGTTGAGGCCTTATTTACCGGCAGACGCGCGGTAGTGATTGTCCCTGGCGGGCCCATTTCTATACCTTGAACTTCAGATTAGAAATCACAAAGGACGAAATCCGGCGTTGGTCAGAACTTCTCTGACCTTTTTTACCTTCTCTGGGAAATGAGTGTCCTCGACAGGATGGAACGTCTTGGTCACCAACACGACGGTGGGAGGGTTCTTCTTTGCTCTCTTGCGAGTAATATTTTTCTTTGCGGTTGGCATCTTGTCAAAGTTAAATAATTCTTTTCACTAGAAAAACCTCATAGTTGCTAATATATTTAGTTTTCCTCACATTGTAACAAGATGTAAGAAAAATGTGCGGGTTTATTCCACATGCTTACATGGATTCGAAGAGTTCACATGCGAGTCCTGATAAATGGCTATACTTCGGGAAAGATAGTTTCCAATGGGCTTCCGCCTTATGCTAAAATGCTGTGTACATCATAATGGCAGAACATTTCGTCCTGCTCCGGCATGATCGGCATGGGCAGTAATTGGTTTTCCTTAAAGAGGAGGCAGTAATAGCTCAGCAGGAAAACTGGAGCGGCTGATTAGAGAGAGCTCGAGGAAGACCATGACAGGATAGGAGAAGGCCAGCAGCTTGCGCACCTGCCCTGTCCCGCTAGGCCTCCCAGAGTTCGATCTTGTTGCCGTCGAGGTCGAGGATATGCACGAATTTTCCGTATTCGGAGGCTTCGATCTTATCCACTACCGTGACGCCCTCTTTTACCAGCTCTTCGAGGAGGGCTTCCAAATTTTCGACGCGGTAGTTGATCATGAAGCCACTGGTCGAGGGCTCGAAGTATTTGGTCTTTTCGGCGAAGGGGCTCCAGAGGGTATAGCCGTCCTTTGCCGCATCCGCGCTTTGTTGGTAGGAGAACATGGAGCCGAAGGATTCCATGTCGAAGCCGAGATGGGTCTTGTACCATTCCCTTGTCTTTTCCGGGTCTTTGCATTTGAAGAAGATGCCGCCGATGCCGATTACGCGTTTCATGCTTGTATTTTTGGTTGTGGTGGTCAAATATAGGCTATTCAGGTCTATGCCATTCAGGCCGCGGGTTGCCAATTGGGTTTCGGGGTTTTTCGTTTGAGGATCAACGACGCCAACAGGGAGATGCCGATGCCGACGGGCAGGACCTCGGCGTAGGTGAAGAGGACCACCATGACGGGGTTCTTATAGAGATCGCTCATTTGTTTTATACCGGCCAGCTTTTTTTCCAGTGCGGCGCCGGAGAGGCTGGCGCGGGCCTCTTTCGCGAGGCTGGCGGCATATTTTTCCATGAAGTCGGGGATAAAGAAGTAGTAGTCGATGCACCAGATGAGGACATAGGCGGTGGACCCGATGAGGGTGATGCCGAGGCCGATCCGGAAGGCTTTACCGAAGCTGATGAGGCCGTTGTTGTATTTGTCGCGGTAGCTTCGGATGCCTGCGTAGATAAAGGAGAAAGCGATGATCATGGAGCTGTAGCCCCAGATGGCGTTGCCGGTGTGGAACAGGCTGAGGGAGATGATGAAGAGGCAGAGGATGAGACTGGCGATGCCGCCGAAGACCAGGATCGTTTTTTTCATGACTGGTTGTTTTGTTCCTCAAAAATGGGGTTTGAGTGGCGGATTGGGGTCATACTTTCGGGTGATTTTGAGGCTTAGTGGGAATTTTCATGCTTTTGGGTGAGCGGCTGGGTCGGCGATGAGCTTTAGGCGGCGGGCCATTTCGACGGCCTGGGTGCGGCGGCGGACGTCGAGTTTTTCGAAGATACGGGAGGAATGGGTCTTTATTGTGTTGAGGGAAAGGAAGAGCCGGGCGGCGATCTCCTGGTTGCTGAGGCCTTCGGCCATGAGTTGGAGCACTTCGAGCTCCCGGGTGCTGAGGCCGAGTTTGGCGATGGCTCCGGGGTCGGGGGTTTTGGCGGGCTCGATGGGCGGCAGGGTGATGGTGACGACCTTGGGCCGGGCCAGCCTGGTCGCCAGCCAGATGCCTAAGCCGGTGAATAACACGGCGATGAGTCCGCTGTATATTTCAAAGGCGTGGTCGAAGATGATGAACCGCCATTCCAGCCATTTCAGCAGGAACAGCAGCACGGCCAACCCGGTCCCATAGAGGATCGCGTATTTGTGCCGGCGAAGAAATCGGACAACCATAAGGCTAAAATAATGATTATCCCGGTGGGAAAAAGGTTAGCTTTAGTATTCTAAAATCACTACATATGTTTGAAGAGATCTTAAACACCGTGAAGCAGCACCTGGCTGAGAATCCTGAGATCGCTCAACACATCCCCGCTGAGCAGCAGGAGGCGATACACAATGAGATTGCCAATCATGTGGCCAATGCAGCCAACCCACCCGCGGGTGCGGAAGGGATGCTGGGTGGCTTGCTTGGGCAACTGGAGTCTGCCATCGGCAGCAACAATCCCCTTGCCGGCGCCGTGGAAGGCGGGCTGGTGAGCAGCCTCGCTGCAAAGTTCGGGTTATCGCCCGCCGCGACAGGGGCGATTGCAGGCGCCCTGCCGGGGTTGTTGCAGAAGTTGATGCACAAGCCGGCTAACGCATAGTCTCATTCTTTCAGCAACCTGATGGTTCCCAGTAGCTTTCCCCTGGTGGCATCATAGACCTTGAGGAAATAGATGCCGGGCGCCTCCTGCGGCAATTGCAGGGTGATGAACGACCGGTTGATCACTGGTACCGTGATCAGGACGTCGCCGCTCCCCCGATACAAGGTGAGCGAGTAGCGTTTCTTATTGCTCAATCCCTCCACTGCGAATTGACCTGTAAATGGATTCGGGGCGACGCCGATGATGTGGCCGGGGTCGTCGGCATCGGTGAGACCCACGGCGGCTTCTCTCCGGATATCGATGCTGTCCACACCCGTTTCTATCGTGTAACAACTATCGCTTGTCCGCATCCGGGCATAGAACCTGTTATCGCCAAAAGACAGCGTGCGCGGATCGGGAACGTAGGTATTCTCGCTGCTTTCCTTTTGCAAAACATTGCTAAACGCCCTGTCCCTTGCAAAGGTGTATAAGGGTGCGGTACCGCCGCCGCCGGTATTGGTTGCCGTCAGGGTCAGGGCCACCGCCGGATCGTTGACCGTGGCCAGGTTCGCGGACAGGCTCACGACCGGGGTAACGGGCTGCAGCACGCGGAAACCGACCGTGTCGCTGCTGGAACCCGCGACATTAACGAATATGACGATCAGCGTATGGTCGCCGGGACTGAGGCTGGCCGGATCGAAAGAATAGACCGTGTCCATTCCTGGCGAGCCGATCGGGCTGTTGTCCAGCAATACCTGTATGGTCGTTCCATCGGCATTTCCCGGGTAGTTGATGATGGTGACGGTGGGCGCGGAGGCATTTGTGCAATAGGCGTCCTTCAATCCTGCCGGCTGCGGCCGGATGGGTTTGCCGATCATCCGCAGGCTGAGTTGGGCGTCGGCGGCGGTGTAGGTAATGCCGTCGGAGGCGTTCCATTGCAGTGTATCGTTGGTGACAAGGGCGTTTTCGGGTGTATAGGTCAGCAAGCCGAGATCGGCGCGGATAATCTCGTCGTTGGTATTGACGGGGATGCCGGCCTTTTTCAATATCCCATTGGCGGGCAGACCGGTTATCTTTACGCGGATCAGCTGACCCGGACCGGAGAAGTTGGCGGTGAAGTCGGCCGCTGTCAGCGTATGCGTGGAATCCTTCGGGATCAGCAGCGTGGAATTTTTTATCCGGTCGGGCGGGGCGTTGAGATCGACCCGGAACAGGGTCCTGCCGATGGCGACATACCAGCCGGAGTCGTAATAATAGGTTTTGCCCAACGACGATGCGATCTGCTTCACCGGCCCCCTCATAAAAGTCCATTCTCTGACCGGCGGATCGAACCCCACGGCATGAAAGAACATCAGTTGCCCATTGGGACCCAACAGATCAAGCCCATCACGGTTTGAAAACGCATCTCTCATAACAGGTACGGGAACCAGGGCCGGATCCATCAGCACAACTTCCCGGTGCAAGGGAGAATCGGGCGGAATGCCTGCGATAGGGATGTCTATATAGGCGAAATAGTTATTGTTCAACTGGTAGTCCGAATAGGGGCCCGGCACAGAACCCCTCAGTCCTCCCGTCAGGGTCGCATTTCCCGTTGGTCCAACCAGCATCGCCTGGTTGATCGTTTCGTTCCTGAACAGATAAATGATGGTATTACCGTCCGTCAACGGATTGCCGGCGCTCTGGGTCGGGACCCTGGTTATGTTGGTCACCGCAGTGTACGTGCCGTTGAAGTATTTTATGATGTTTTGAGTGGAATCTGCATACACGACGGTGCCGTTTGCCGCGACGTCAATACTGCTTCGGCTTCCGGCGAGCACGTTCCGGGCAATGTAGGTGATCGACCGGGTAGCGAGGTCTCGAAGGAACAGGCTATCCGTTGATGAATTACCGTCGCTGGGAGGCTTTACCCAAATCAGATTGTTGCCGGCGACCTTGGCGGTCCCCCGGTCGACGGGTCCAAGCGGATAAAGGACTCCGTAGTTGAGATCGAACAGCGAATCCGGAGTGAGGCCATTCCCCGGGATCGCGCTGAAGACAGCCCCCTGGGAAGTGATATACCCGGTATCCACATATCCCGGATAAGGGATTGGAACGATACTGCTGTCTGCCAGATCGATGATCCGTGGATTGGACACCGCGCTGTCATCCACTATCAACAGTCGATTGAAATTGAAATTGACGATCCGCCGCGGGGCTACGAAGTATTCCTGCAAGTTTGGGCTGCTCTCGACAAAGACAGGCATGGGCGGGCTGGTTGTCGTCTGATGATCTTTATCGATCGCCTGCACTGTCAGGAGCACTTCCGAGCCTTCAAAGGAAGAAAGGTCCAGATCGGTCTGAATGGAGTCCAGAAAGGCGCCCATGACGACGGTGGACTGGGCGGTTGCCCTAAGGATCAATTGACAGCTATCCGTCATTGCATTGGCTTTCGCGGTAAGACGAACGACCGGCCTTGCCGTTGACCAGGGAAGTGGTGAGGAGATGACCAGCTGTGGCGCTTGCGCCGGCGTGGTCTTTAGGACGGAATCGTGGACGATACGGGTCTGTATCTGATCGCGGAGAAAATGCTGTGCGTCGCGAGTGTTCACAAGCAGGGTCAGGGTGTCATCCGGTATTCCTTTCAGGTTGAAGGAACCGGACCAGCTGGCCGATCCGGCGTCGTACACCAATGCCGTTTCCAGGTAAATGGCCCTGTTGCCGGGGTCCGCAATGACTCCGGTAACGGAATTTGTCAAATAATCTGAACGAACCGAGACGCGGATCATGACTGAGTCGCCCACCGTCTGGAATGGCGCAGGCTGCAATAAGGTGATCACTGCCTGTGCGGATACGAATGGATGAAGGAATAGCAACAATACCCCCAGGAGCAATTTTGTCCGGCGCATAGGAAGGTTATTAAGGATAATAGAATAGGAATGCGACTGAAGTTCGCTACTCCCGGGGGAATGATCGATGACGTCTGTCACATGGGCAGATGATCCTGCTGTTTTCCTTGTAGCGGGTTGCCGGTACTAGGGAAGCTATTTCGGCTGGTGCTGGATCAGCTTGTTGATGACGGATTGGACGGTCGTGGCGGGAAGGGCCTCCACGAGATAGGATTGTTTTTGTTTGTCGTCGACGGCGTCGACCCAGGTGTTGGAGCCGTAGGTGTCGATGACGATATGTCCGCGCCGGAGGCTATACCAGGGGGAGTAGCCGTTGATGGCGACGAGGACGGCCGTTTCGTCCCAGCTCATCCTGCCCTGCGCGTCCTCGGCGGCCTGGCGCATGCTGATACGGAAGGCGTCCTTTGTGGGGCTGTGCCGGATGGAGTTGTTGTTGACGAGGGGCAGGCCGGTCTTTATTTTCCTGCCGATCTCGAATCCACTATAAATAATAGGCGTGGGCCAATTTTTGGAAACGGCCAGCGCTGCGGAGACGTCGCGCTGGATATTGAATTCCTTGCCGCGGGGAAAGCCGCCGGCCATACAAACCAATAATTTCACCTTTTTCTTTGCGAGCTGTTGGCCATCGAGCGGGGAATTCTCGTCGGGGTTGGTCTTGAGCAGGTCCGCCAGATTGGTCTGGAATCCCACCGTGATGATGACGACGCTGTGGTCGGGCTGCCGGGCCAGGATCTTCCGGTACAGGGGGATGGCGTAGCTGGCGTCGCTGTTGGTTTGGATGGTATGCGGATAGTTGGCGATGATGCTATCGGTCCAGTGTTGCTGATCGCGGATGTCGGGGGCGTTGCCGCCGGGCACGCCGATGGGGATCTCCGGGCGGTGGAAGTAAGTGTTGAACACGTTGAGGACGGCTGCGACGCCTTCATAGCGGTTGCCGGCCATGGTCGCGAGGATCTGGCATTTGCCGCTGTCGGCGAAGGCGTGGAGCATTGTGATGGCGCCGACGTCGTCATAGTCGGGGCCGATATCGGTGTCGAAGATGACGGGGATGGGTTTCTGGGCCCGGGTTGCGGCGGGGCCGAGGAGGGTCAGGGTGAGGAGGAGGGGGAGGAAATGTTTTTTGGCCATAACCGAAGATACGAATTTAGAGGTGCAGGGTTCAATCCCCGCGCAATGCCTTCGTCGGGTTGGACAGCGCCGCTTTTATCGTCTGCAGGCTCACGGTCGCCAGGGCGATGAGGAGGGCGATGGCGCCGGCAGGGAACGCGTGGGACAATTTGAGCGCCGGAATGGCGTTTGATGACCAAAAACCATATGACCGGAATTATACTTTTAATGAATCTCTCCGTTCAGCTTTTCGCCGCCAAACCGGCAGGACCGCCGGCGCGCACCGCGGTCGAACTGGCCAATACCCGGTGGGAAAACAAGACGGGCCAGAAATGCACCGACCGGCTGCGGTTCAGGCCGGGTCATAAAGTGATGACTTATTCCTGCGAGCTGGGGAAGGAGTCGGCCGGTACGTATCAGCAGGTCGGGGACACGCTGACGATCCGTTCCGTGGAGCGGCGGTACAAGCTCGTGGTACGGGCCGGGCGGCTGAAGCCGGTGAGCAGCGAAGAGTTGGTGCATGGCAAGTGGAAGCTGGTGCAGGAAGGATTCGATGCGAAGTTTGATTTTGTGAGGGCCCGGCCTTCGGACGAAGAAGTGTTTGCGATGTTAAGGGGGTTCTACACTAAATATATCCGGACACTGAATAAATACCCGACGGATGAGCGGAAGCTGCAGCCGTTGTTGAAGGCCAATTGCGACGCGAAGCTGCTTGCCCGGCTGGATGACAAGAAGTGGTCGGGCTCGCTGGACTATGATCCTTTTTTGAAGGCGCAGGATGTCGAGCTGGAATGGATCAGGAGCCTGGAAGTGAAGAGGGTTCCGAATAAGGATCTGTATGCCGTTTCTTTTAGCGAGACCCCGGATCGGATCGTCGTTCACCTGGCGGTGAAGGAGATCAACGGGGTCCTGAAAATAAAGGATGTCGTGCTGGATTAACCCGGATGGATAGGCGGTGGACGGGTCTGCTGGATTTGTCCTAAATTCCGGCCCTAAATCGACGCCGTTATGCCAGCCAAAACTCTCGCCGCACTGCTACTCGTCCTGTTATGTGCGGGCGCCAGCGCCCAGCAAAAGGGCTACTACCG
The DNA here is from genome assembly GCF_035546395.1 of Puia sp. Classification (GTDB taxonomy): domain Bacteria; phylum Bacteroidota; class Bacteroidia; order Chitinophagales; family Chitinophagaceae; genus Puia. Next base: position 140,198 of record NZ_DASZXR010000008.1, read on the forward strand.
CACTCCTGCCATTTACAAGAATACTGTCGTCTTTACTGCGGAGGGTGACCTCTGGAAGTATGACCTGGGCTCGGGGCTGGCGTCGCGGCTGACGACGCATGAAGGGCTCGAGACGCTGCCGCTGATCTCGCCGGATGGCAAGACGCTGTATTTCACGGGCGAATATGAGGGCGTACCGGAACTGTATTGCATGCCGATGGAAGGCGGCGTGCCGAAGCGGCTGACCTATGATTTCGACGGGTCGATGAAGGCCACCTGTTTCACCAATGATGGGAAGGTGGTTTACCGGACCTCTACCTACGATAAGCTTCCGTCGACCCAGCTGGTCCGGCTGGATGCGTCCACCCTTTCCCGTCAGCCGATTCCCCTGGCGACGGGTTCCGATGGTTGTTATGATAAGTCGGGTGTCCTGTATTTCACCCGCTGGCCTTTCCAGGGGAGCCAGACGAAGCGCTATAAAGGCGGCAATATCGAACAGATCTGGAAGTTCGATGGCAGGAACGAAGCCACCTGTCTTACCTGCGATTTTGATGGAACGAGCACCCGGCCGATGTTGTACGGCGGCCGCATCTATTTTCTGTCCGACCGGGACGGAACGATGAATCTCTGGTCGATGGATACCGGCGGGAAGGGGTTGAAACAACATACCTTTTCGAAGGGCTGGGACTTGCGATCGGCGTCGATGTACGCGGGGTCGGTAGTGTATCAGAAGGGGGCGGATATCTGGCTTTTTGATGCGGCTGCGGAAACGGAGAAGATGCTGGATATCCGGCTGGTTTCGGATTTCGATCAACGCAAGCCGTGCTGGATAAAGAGCCCGGCTGCCTCGGTAACCTTTAGTGCACTTTCGCCAAACGGTAACTATGTGGCGCTGATCAGCCGGGGCAGGGTCTTTGTTTCGCCGGCGAAGAGCGACCGGTGGGTGGAGATCAACCGGCGGAGCGGCATCCGGTATAAGGCAGTGCAGTTTGTCAACGATCACACCCTTGCCCTGCTTTCGGATGAGAGTGGAGAATATGAGATCTGGACGGTGACGGCCGATGGCAGTGAAGGAGAGAAGCAGCTGACGAAGGGGACGAAGACGATGATCCGCCACTTTGTAGTGTCGCCGGATGGGAAATATATTGCGTATGACGATCAGAACGATGTGTTGCGTATCGTCGAGGTGGCCGGCGGCGCGGTGCGCTATGAATACAGTGAGGCTTATGACGGCGTTGGAGGAATGGGTTGGAGTCCCGACAGCCGTTTTCTGCATTTCAACCGGGGGCTCGAGAACCGGAATTCGCAGATCTGCATCGTAGACACCCGTGGGATGAAGATGACGCCGGTGACGACGACGCGGCTGAACAGCGGCGACCCGGCCTGGTCTGCCGACAGCAACTGGCTGTATTTTGTTTCGGACCGGAACCTGCATACGCGGGTGCAATCGCCCTGGGGACCGCGGCAGCCGGAGCCTTTTTATACGGAGACCGATAATTTCTATGCGATGCCGTTGGAGCCTTCGCTGCGGTTTCCTTTCTTGTCGACGGATACCTGGTTGACGGATTCGGCTTTTAATCCCGCAGCAGCAAAGAAAAAGACAACGCCTGCGGCGCGGACCTATGACTGGGATCAATTGCAGGCTTTATTATACCAGCTGCCGGTGAAGAGCGGCAACCTGGGGAGCTTGCAGGCCGCGGCGGACGGCTGGTTGTACTGGCTTGATTATGGACCGGCCGGGAATCGAGACGGCGCGAAGCTGATGGCGCTGAAGGCAAAGGAAAGCAAGAAATACGAACCGGTGGAGATCGCTGCCGGTGTGAATTGGTTCGGTCTGTCGGGCAACCGAAAGAAGCTGATGGTCGGATATCGCAACAGGACGCTGACCGTCGATGATGCCGACGGCAAGAAAGTCGATGTCGACAAGGACAAGCTGACCTTGGATAACTGGAGTTTCCAGGTGGACCCGGCGGAGGACTGGAAGGAGATGTTTGCCGATGCCTGGCGGATGATGCGGGATTATTTCTATGACCGGGACCTCCATAAAGTGGATTGGGTGGCGACGCGGCAGCGCTATGAGCCGCTGGTGAGCCGGCTGACCGACCGGTACGAGCTGGATGATCTACTTTCGCAGATGGTGGGCGAGCTGTCGGCGCTGCATACCTTTGTCTTCGGCGGTGACAAGCGGGTGTCGCCGGACCAGATCCCCGTGGGATTCCTGGGGGCCGTCCTCGGGCGCGACGCCCGCGGTGCGGTGATCGATCATATTTATCGCGGCGATCCGGATTATCCCGATGTCTGCTCGCCGCTGCGGCGGCCCGAGCTGCATATCCATGAGGGCGATATCATCACGGCGGTGAACAACGTCCCGTTGAACCAGGTGGCCGATATCTCGGTGTTGCTGGCCAATAAGGTCGGCGTGCCGGTGAAACTGGACCTGGTCGACAAGACAGGCAAGGCCTATGCCGAGGTGGTGAAGCCTTTCAGCAGCGGCGAAGACTATAACCTGCGTTATGGCGAGTGGGAGCTGGAGCGCCGCGAGCGGACGGACAGCATGAGCCATGACGATATCGGCTATGTGCACCTGCGGGCGATGGGCGGGAGTGATATGGATGCGTTCGTGAAGCAGTTCTACCCCGTGTTCAATCGCAAGGGGCTGATCATCGACGTGCGCCATAACTTCGGCGGCAATATCGATAGCTGGGTGTTGGAGAAGCTGGTCCGCAAGGCGTGGATGTACTGGCAGGGGCGCTCGGGCGGTCCCTTCTGGAATATGCCGTATGCGTTCCGCGGACATATGGTCATTCTTTGTGACCAGGTGACGGCCTCCGACGGCGAGGCGATCACCGAGGGCTTCCGCCGGCTGGGGCTTGGCAAGGTCATCGGGATGCGGACCTGGGGCGGGGAGATCTGGTTGTCGATGGACAACCGGTTGGTGGATAATGGGATTGCTTCGGCGGCGGAGCTGGGTGTCTTTGGGCCGGAGGAGAAGTGGTTGATCGAGGGGCATGGTGTTGACCCCGACATTGCGGTGGATAATCTGCCGTTTGCGACGTACCGGGGTCGCGACGCGCAGCTGGAGGCGGCGGTAGAGTATTTGAAGAAGCAGATTGCGGCGGAGCCGGTGCCGCCGGTGCGGGTGCCGGCGCATCCGGATAAAGGGTTTAAATATGGGTTCTAAGATTCCACTATACGATACGGCGACGTTTACCCGGAAGTTCATGCCGGCCGAAGAGGTGCGTCAGATGTTGAAGGGACGGTTCGGGGATTTCTTTATCGTGCGCGTCGAGGAGATGCATCGGCATGTGGGCCAGCCGGTGCCGCCGTCGCGGGCGACGAATCATACGATCATCTATTTGTGTGAGGGGGAAGCGCACATGCGGATCGGCGGCGAGCGCTACACGATCCAGGAAGAGGAGATGCTGGTGGTGGCCGCGGGGCAGGTGTTTTCCTTCGACGAACATACGCCGGACAAGTTCAATAAAGGTTATCTGTTTCACTTCAACGAGCAGTGGCTGGGGGCGGCCCTGGGTTGCCAGCACCTGCTGGACAAATTTGAATTCCTGGACGTGTACAGCAATCCCCGCATCCGGTTTGACCGGCACGACGCCAGCCTGCTGGAAGGCAGTTTGGGGGATATGCATTCTTTTTATATCTATGATGCTGCGAACCAGCTGATCCCGACCTTTCTGATGACGGTGCTTACCTGGATGGGAAATGCCTACCGGCCGCTGTTTCACCGGGCGGCCGAGCCGGGCCGCGAATTGACCAGCCGCTTCCTGAAACTGTTGCAGGAGCATCATGTCGACAAACAGCGGGTGACCGATTATGCCGCGCTGCTGCATGTCACGCCCAATCATCTCAACAAGGTGGTAAAAGAGACCACCTCCAAGTCGCCGACCCGATGGATCGACGAGGCTATTCTTTTAGACGCCAAGGTTTTGCTGGCCCAGACCCTTGATCCGGTGGGAGCGGTCGCCTCGGCGGCGGGGATCGGGGATGCGTCCTATTTCAGCCGGCTGTTCAGAAAGTACGAGGGAATGTCGCCGGCGGAATACCGGAAGATGATGCGGGGGGAGTGACATTGGCTGGGGTAGGCGGCGGGGGTGGGGGGCGTTTTTGGAAGGTTTTTTAAAATGATTGAAAAGTGCTAGAGGGGGCGTGAAACGTCCTAACGGGACGATCGGGGCGGCCGGAACTTTGCGCCATGATCTTCCTGTTTCTTCATTCGACCTGGCGTTGGGTGGTACTGCTGACGCTGACGGGTGCGATCGCGAGGATGGCTCGCGGCCGGCGTGGCGGCGTCCCTTTTTCTCCTCTTGATAACGCGATCCGGCATTGGACGGCGACGGTGACGCATGTGCAATTAGTGCTTGGCGTGACGTTGTTTGTCCGAAACCCGGTGGCCGACCGGTTTCGCCTTATTCATATGGCGGGGATGACCCTTGCCGTGACGGTGATCACGATCGGCAGCGCGATGGCTAAAAGGCGCGCGCACGATGCCGATCGATTTGCGACGGCGTTTCGTTGGTTCCTCGCCGGGCTTGTCATCATCTTGCTGCTTGTGCCGTGGCCCTTCTCTCCGCTGGCGCAGCGGCCTTACTTTCGAAATTTTTAACTATGTCAAAGTTGCTTACCCATGCTGTCGGGCGGCTGCGGCTGCTCGGATGGCTCGAAGGCTTTTCTTTACTTGTCCTGGTTTTTGTGGCGGTGCCGATGAAATATTGGCGCCACGATCCTACGCTGGTGCGGGCATTGGGTCCCATTCACGGGATGTTGTTTCTCCTCTTTGTCCTGAATACGCTTCGCGTCGGGGTGGAGCAGGGGTGGACCTTCCGGGAGACGACCTGGAGGGTGCTGGTGGCTTGTGTCGTGCCGTTCGGGACGTTCTATATCGATCGAACGATTTTGAGTCGTATACCAGGAAATGAAGAGAAGAGTGTTGCTAAGAAATAGTTTGGCGTTCGGGACAGGTGCATCCGGCGGATTTGCAAGGCGGAGATCAAAGGTAGAATTGTTTTGTATATTGTATTATGAAGCGACGCGTATTTATCAAAAATTCCTTGACGGCTGGCGCGGGGATCGCGCTGGCGCCAGGGCTTGAGGCGGCTGGTGTTGCGGCGGCGGGTTTGACTGGGGCCGATGAGGCCGGGGCGCCGAAGAAAGTGATCGTGGCGGGCGCCGGCATCACGGGACTGTGCTGCGCCTACGAGCTGATGAAGGCGGGGCATGACGTGACGGTGCTGGAAGCCTCGGGGCGAACCGGGGGGCATGTGTATACGCGGCGGGAGGGACTGTCGGACGGCCTTTATGCGGACTATGGCGCGGACCATATTACGAAGCCGGGGTATGAGCGGTTCTTCGGGTATGTGGAGGAGTTTGGGCTGACGGCTATTCCCTATCCCAACGCGGAGGGCTCGGAGCACCACTACGATAAAGACAAACTGAAGGTCATCGACGGGAAATTCTACCGGGCGGAACAATTGAAGGATCCGGTGGTATTGAAGGGCTTTGGGTTCAACGTTCGGGAGGTGGAGTTTTTGACGCAACATCCGATGCACGAATTTCGGGCGTTGTTCCTGAAAAAATATGTTAGCGCTTTTACTGATCCGATGCAGCCATTCGGGGTCGGGTATGATGCGTATGATAAATTGGCGATTGCGGAAATTTATAAGCGGGAGGGCGCTTCGCCGGCGGCGTTGCGTTTTCTGGGCGGAAGACATGAGAATGCGTTGTACGCGCTTTGGCGGCTGTCGCTGATGTATTCGCGGGGTATTCCGTTGTCGGAAGGGGAGACCTTTCATCTGAAAGATGGAAATGAGGAGTTGCCGAAGGCGTTTGCGAAGCAATTGGGGGAAAGGATCCGTTTGAATTGCCCGGTGACGGGCATCCGGCATAGTGCAAGGGGTGTAACGGTGACTTGCCGGCCGAAGGGCGGGACGGAACAGCAGCTGCCGGCGGATGTGCTGGTGAATTGTATCACGCTGCCGGTTTTCTCGGCCATTCCCGTTACGCCGGCGTTGTCGCCGGCCAAGCAATATGTGGTGAACCACCTCAAATATTCCTCGCATCCATTTTATGTGTTCGAGGCGACCTCGAAATTTTGGCTCGATGAAGGCATTCCGAGTATCAATATGGACTTTGGAGATCCGATGATCGATAGCATTTGGATGGAAACGAATAAAGTGGATACGCAGCGGGTGGTTTTAAAGGCTTTTGGGCCGAGCGGGTTTGCGCCGGAGCAGGTGCTGGCCGCGTTTCGGAAATTGTATCCGGGCAAGAAGGATACTATCGTAAAGGCGGTGACCTATGACTGGTCGAAGGACAAGTATGCGCCGGTGTGCGAGATGGAGCCCTTTGCCATCGGGGAGATGCATAAGTTCTGGCCGGAGATATTGCGGCCGGAAGGGCGCATCTATTTTGCGGGGACCTATGCGGACAATATGAGCCGGGGAATGGAGTCCTGTCTGCGGAGCGCGCAGCGGGTGGCGGGGGAGATCGGAAAAATATAAAGGCCGCCCTTGTGGGAGCGGCCTTCGGAAAAGGTTTTTGCGGACCGGGGCCGTTACCAGCCCGGAGTCTGTTTGTAGGCTCCGTTGCTGCGGGAGATCTCATCGGGATCGAAGGGCCAGGCCATATCCCGGTTGGGATCAAAGTTCCGGGCGGGCCACACCTGCTGGATCGTATAGGAAGAAGCAGGATCGGTCTTGTTGCTATGGATGCGTCCGTGCAGGGGCATATCGATATTCGTGTAATTACCCCACCTTTTCAAATCCATGAACCGGTCGGTCCATTCGCCGGCCAGCTCGCAGCGCCGCTCGTGCTTGAGATCGGCGAGGGTCGGGTTGGACTTTGGCGCGAGACCGACACGGGCGCGTACCTCGTTGAGGGGAGCGGCGGCATCGGCATTACGGCCCAGTTGGATGAGTGCCTCGGCCTTGAACAGCAGCAGCTCGGCGTAGCGCATGAGGGGCAGGTTGAGGGCGGTGGTGGGGTAGTCGCCATTGGGGTTGACCATCCCATCCGTGGACGCATCGCCGTTGGAGCCATAGCTGTAGGGTTCCATATATTTCGCCAGCTGAAAACCCGAGAGGCTGTTGGTGGAATAATATTGCCGGCTCTGGCCGAAGTAGGTGAACGTGTCGCCGAAATTCAGGATGGTGGCGGCGCGGCGTGGGTCGTTCGCCTCGTATTCGTCATAGAGCTCTTCGGTAGGTTGGAAGTAACCCCACCCATTATATAAGCCCCAGCCGGTATTCTCCAGGACGACACCCATGAATTCCGATCCACCCAAATTGCTTGACGTCACCGACCAGATGTATTCGGAGCTCCAGTTGTTGGCGATGGTGAAGACGGACCTGTAGTTCTGCGCGGGGGTGGGCTGGTTGGTGATCAGCGCCCGGTTGCATTCATTGTGGATCCGGTCTACCAGGTCGGGTATCAGCGACCATTTGCTGGCATCATACTGGGCCCAGTAGGCGTAGGTCTTGACGAGATAGCCCAGTGCGGCGGCGCGGTGGGCCCGGCCCTGGTCTGCGGGGGCATAGGTCTCGAAAAGGGGCAGGAGATCGGCGGCGCGTTGCAGATCGGCGGCGATGATGGAATAATTCACCGTCACCGAGGGCTGTTGGGGCGCGATGCGTTTGCCATACAGGGGATTCTCGACGCTGTCATACGGTACGCCCTGGGTCTTTTCGCCCCAGAGATAGGCGATCCAGAAGTGGGCGAACCCGCGCATGAAGTAGGCTTCGCCAAGCGAGCGATTGCGGAGGCTGGCCGAGAGGGCCGTGGCGTTCTTCAGACCGGCGATGGCTTCGTTGGCGATGTTGAGCATGCTGTAGAGATCGCTCCAGCCCTGGGAGATGTAGCCTTCATGACCGGTGCATACGAAGTTCTTGATGTTCTCGGCGGCGGGCTTTGGCCGGCCCACGATGAGGTCGTCACCGGCGTTCTGCATCCAGAAGAGGTCGCGGCCCCAGGTGGATTCGTTCTTCATGGCGATGTAGAGGGCGGCGGTGCCTTTGAGGGCATCCGTGGAGTCCGTCCAGAGATTGGCGGTGGAAGGACTGCCGTAGGGTTTTGTGTCGACCCAGGTCTTCGTGCAGGAAGCGAGCAGGAGCAACAGGGGAAAGATATACGAAGGTTTCATGACTGTGCAGTTTTCAAAGATTAATAGTTTAGTTTTACACCTATGGCGAAGGTCCGCGAGACGGGGAACTGGCCACCGTCGAGGCCGATACCGCCGACCTCGGGGTCCATGCCGCTGTATTTTGTAAGGGTGACGAGGTTGTCGCCGCTGAAGTACACCCGCAGGCTGTTGTTACGGATGAGATGCGGGAAGGTGTAGCCGATAATGAGGCTTTTCAGGCGCAGGTAGTTGCCGCTCTCGAGGTACCAGTCGGAGGCCGTCTGGAAGTTGTTGTTGGGATCGCTGGCGGAGATGCGCGGGATGCTGCCTTTCGGGTTGGTGGGCGACCAGGCATCGAGGATCTTGTTCCAACGGTCGTAGCCCTGTTCGGAGCCGTTGAGGGTGGATTCCTTGAAGGCATGGAACAGCTTGACGCCGCCGACGCCCTGGAGGAAGAGGCTGAGGTCGAAGCGGTTCCAGGTGAAATTGGCCGTGAACCCATAGGTGAATTTGGGGAAGGCATTGCCCATATAGACGCGATCGTTGTCATCGATCTTGCCATTGCCGTCGACGTCGACAAATTTCAGGTCACCGGCTTTGGCATTGGGCTGGATGCGATTGCCGCTCTTGTCGACATAGGCCGCGGCTGCTGCATCGGATTGGAAGATGCCGGCCGTGCGGATCAGCCAATAGGAATAGTAGGGTTGGCCTACCGTGCTGCGATAGGGAGCGAGGGTGCCGCGCCAGGCGTCGGAATGCTGCCAGGCGGATTTGGGATTGCCGTCGATGTATTCCACCTTATTGTTCAGGGTGGCTGCATTGGCGCCCAGCTCATAGCCGACCTTGCCAATATTGCCCTTCCAGCTGACCGCGAATTCAAAACCCATGTTGCGGATCTTCCCCTGGTTGATCAGCGGGGGGTTCAGGCCCATGGTGTTAGGCCAGTTGTTGCTCTGGGGCTGGATGAGATCGAAGGTGAGCTTGTTGAAATAATCGAAGGTGAAGTTCAGGCGCTGGTTGAGCACGCTGATGTCGGCGCCGAAGTCTTTTTGCTCGGAGGTTTCCCAGGAGAGATTCGGGTTGTAGAGGCTGTCGATGTACAGGCCCGGGGTCATGGGGCCGCCGTTGCCCACCTGGTAGGTATAGTCGGAGGCCAGGGTCGGGTAGCCATAGTAGGTTTTGACGGACCCGATGTTACCGATGCGGCCCCATGAAGCGCGAAGTTTAAAGAGATCGATCGAGGGGATGGAGAAGAAGGGTTCGGAGCTGATCTTCCAGGCGGCGGTGGCGGCAGGAAAGCCTTTCCCCCGATGCTGGATCGGGAGGCGATCGGCCATGTCATAGCGATAGCTGCCGGTCAGGAAGTAGCGGTCGGCCCAGCTATAGGAGAGGCGGCCGACATAGGAGAGGTTGCGATCGTCGAGCTGGCCATCCTGCGGCCGGATATCCGTGAAATTTGCGGCGTTTACAAAGAATTGCGCCCAGGTGGCTTCGTTGTCGAAGGTCTTGGCGGCTGCATAGAAGTACATATCGCCGACGTCCTGGGCGGTGGTGGAAGCCATGGCGCCGATGCTGTGGCGGCCGAAGGTGTGATTGTAGTTGATGGTGTTCTCCCAGATCCAATTCCAGCTGCGGTCGCTGGTATAGCTGAGCTGATTGTACAAGACGGGCTTGCCGGGCTCGGTGCGTTCGGGCTGGAAGGTCTTGTTGAGGAGGTTGCTCTGGCGATAGGAGAAGCGTGAGAGTAAGGACAGGCCGGGGGTGAGGACATTGGACACCTTCAGCTCGGATACGGATTGCAGGTCGAGGGTGCGGTTGTAGGCCTGGTTGCGCAGGAGCGTTGCGACGGGATTGATAGCGTCGCCGTGGATACCGAGATAGGGAGAATTGCGGGGGCCGGTGCCGCCGAAGGTTCCGTCGGGATAGTAGACGGTGGCGCTGCGCGGCATATAGATGGCCGAGAGGATGACCCCGTCATAGCCGCTGGAGGTTTGCGTTCCGCGGTTGTCGTTGCTGTTGACGAAGACCTCCTGTTTGAACCGGACATGCGGGTCGAATTGATAAGAGGCATTGAAGCGGCCGGAGATGTTCTTGGCGTAGGTGTTTAGCAGGGTCCCTTCATTTTCCTCGTAGCGGCCTTCGAAGAGGGTCGAGAATTTATCCGTTCCGGCATTGATGGCGATGTTGTGCCGGTGGACGAGACCCGTGCGGAAGATGGAATGGACCCAGTCGGTGCGGGTCACCTGGTCGTAGGGGTTGAGGCTGGCGTTCCAACCGTCAAGGGGGGTAAGGCCGGCGTTGGCGTAAGCGATGTTGGCCACCTGCGCCTGCGTGGCGGCGGGCAGTGACTGCGGGAGGCGCCAGGCAGTCTTTGCGCCGGCAAAGGCGGTGTACTCGACGCCGGGCTTGCCCTGACCCGCCTGGCGGGTCGTGATCAGGATGACCCCGGCGCTTCCGGAGAAGGCGCCGTAGATGGCGGAAGAGGCGGCGTCCTTGAGGATCGTGATCGACGTCACATCGGCGGGGTTGTAGGGTGCGTTCGGAACACCGTCGACGACGTACAGCACTTCTTCGGCGTTGCGGGAGCCGACGCCCCGAATGGTGACGGACGGGGTCCTGTCGGGGTGGCCGCCGTCGCTGACGACGGTGACGCCGGGTACCTTGCCCTGGATCATATTGGCCACGTCGACAACCGGCCGCTCCTTTATCTGCTGCATGTCCGGAACCTCCGATACTGCGGCGGACAGGTCGCGCTTCCGCATCGTGCCATAGCCGACGACCACTACCTTGTCCAGCGTGGATTGTTTGCTGTGGAGGGTAATGCTGAGGGAAATACGGCCGCCTTCCTTCATCTCATAACCGGATAGGGTATCGTTGTCGTGGTTGATGTAACTGATGACGAAACGATAGCCGGCGGCGGCGGGAACGTTTCGGAACGTAAAGATGCCGCGTCGGTCGGTGGAGGCGCTGTGGTCAAAGCCATTGGCGTCATTTTGCAGGCGGACGACGGCTCCGGGGAGCTCGACATCGTTCTCATCGCGGATGATGCCTGTGGCGATGTTGGCCGGCGTCGCCGGGGGCGCCTGTGCGGATAGTTGTGCCCAACAGGTGAGCAATAGAATGCAACTGGTCAGATGTCTGATCATACACTTGATTTGAGGATTTGTAGATTGGGTGCCGGTTTACCGGGGTTGAATCGAGAAGCCCTTGTCCTTTGTCTTTTTAAGCGTGAGCTCGTTGAGGTCGCAGAGGGTACTCAAAAAGGACTCGAGGCTTTCCTTCTCGCTGTTGAATGTGCCGGTGAAATCCATGTTCTTCACGGCGGCAGCGTCATAGTTGATGGTTATATGATAGGTGTTGTGCAGCTCGTTGAATATTTCCGTCAGCGGTTGGCGGGTAAAGGTCATCAGCTGCTTTACGGCCGGCGTCTTTTCGGCCGCGGCGCTTTGGGGCGGCAGGGCCATCCGGATGCTTACCGAGAGATCGTTTCGATCGACGGTGAGCTGCTGGCCGGGAGTGAGGTAGACGTCGGAGAACCCGCGGGCGCCCGTGGCGGCCTTTTTTACGACGACCTTGCCGCTGTAGAGCAGCACGGTGGTGAAGGCGCTGTGGGTGTCGTCTACGCCAAAGACGGTGCCGAGGGCGGTGACGGCCAGATCGATGGAGTGGACGGTGAAGGGTCTTGTCTTGTCGGGGGCGACGGTGAAGACGGCTTGGCCGGTGAGGGCGATGTCGCGGCGTGCGTCGCGCCCACTATCAAAACTGATGCTGCTGCCTTTTGACAGGCGAACTTTGCTGCCGTCGGGCAGGAAGAAGAGTTGGACTGCAGAGGTATTATTCGTAATGATCCGTCTTGCGGCGGTTGCCGGTGGCTGCGTCTTTTGGGTATTGACCGTGGCCACGGGTGGTTTTTCTGTTGTTTTCCAAAAGCGGAGGCCTGCGGCCGCCAGGAGGATGACCGAGGCGGCGGCGACCCAGCGATAGGCGATGGTTCTTACCGGCGGCCGGCCGACATGCCCTTCGATGTGCTCGCGCATCTTTTGCGTCGGCACGGGTTCGGAGGGGTCGGGTTGAAAGTTCTCCCAGCTTTGCTCATGCAGGTCGTCGTCGGAGTTGTGCATACTCTATATTCGGATGAGAAAGGGAAATCCCCTAGCCTGTTTACAAAAAAAGTTTCAGCGTTTTGCGGAGATGCTTTAACGCCCTGGTAATATGGGATTCCACCGTTTTTGGCGAGATGGAGAGCTGCTCGCTGATGGCTTTATGGGAGAGATCGTCGAGGCGGCTGAGCTGAAATACCTTCTTGCTTTGGTCGGGCAGCTCGTCGATGGCGGAAAGGACCTTTTCGAGCTGTTCCTTATACATCAGCCGTTCGCTTTCCGTTGGTCCGGAAATAAAGGTATCGGACAGCTCGCGCGTGTCGCGCAGCTTTTCTTTCCGTTGCAGATCGATAAGGATGCTTTTGGCGATACGGAAGAGCTGGATGGAGAGGGAATAATGCTCGGAGAGGCTTTCCCGCTTGTCCCAGAGACGGATGAAGGAAAGCTGGACGGTCTCTTCGGCGTACCAGGCGTTGCCGGTGTACCTATAGATATATTGGTGCAGCTTGATGTTGTACTCATCAAAGGCGGAGTAGAAGGCCTTGCGGTCACCTTTCCTGATTGCTATGAGGAGGTTGTCTTTCACGGTCGTTGCGGTGCACCGCGGCTGAAGCGTTACGGGTGCGGACGCAAAGATGGATGCTAATGGCGGATTTGACTCTTTAGCAAAGTTATCTTACTATTAATCCCAATGCTTCGCTGTGGAGACTTTTATACTTACCGCTTTATGACGATCTTTTTTGTTTCCATCCAATTGACCCCACTGATCCGGAGGAAATAAAAACCTGCGGCAAGGCCCGAGACGTTGAGTTGCACCGGACTTTCATTTTCGCTCCTTAGCTGGATCACCTGTTGGCCCAATTGGCTGAAGAGGCTGATGGTACAGGCGCCCGGCCGGGTATTGTTCACGGTCAGCAGGGTGGCTACGGGGTTGGGATAGACCGAGAGGGTCGCGCTGCTGTTGACGGAGAGGTTGACAACGGCAATGGAAGAATAGAAGAGGGACCCGTCCTGTCCGGCGATGCTCAATCGATAATACGAGGTCCCGTCGAGGGGGGTGGGATCGACGGTGGTATAGTCTGCCGTTGTGCCGGCGCCCTGACCGGGGATGACCTGCAGCGGTGTCCAGGTGTTGCCGTCGGCGGAGCGCAGGATCGTGAAGCCGGTGTTCTCGCCGATAAGGGTGGCAGTCCAGTCGAGCAGTACGGTGCTGCCGGCTTCGCGGGCGCTGAAGTCGATCAGCGTTACCGGGAGTGAGGACATTCCCGGATTGATAGAGCCAAGGTAAAAGGTGTTATTGAGGTTGGCAGTGGTGAGGGCCGTGCGGTTGACCTGGGGATTGAGCGTCGTTCCGGCATTGACGCCAGCGGTGCCGACAACGCTGTTGACCAGCGTAAGCCGCAGATCGCTCACATTGCCGATCTGCCCATAGTTGGTGCCGGCGATGCCGAGGTTATAGTTGCCGCCGTTAAGGCCGTTGCCCGTTGTTACCGCCCAGTTGAGGTTCTTGCGTACCTGCACCGTCGCCGCCCCATCGGGGAAGGAGACGGCGGTGTTGGTAACCCCATCCGTATAAGCGACGGTGATGGTGCCGCCGCTGGTCGGGCCCGTGGTGGGCGCGGAGACGCTGAAGGGCCGGTAGTCGCCTGCGGTGGTGCCGAAGGGGTAGAGACCTGTCGACGAGCCCGTGGCGATCGCCCCTGTTTTGAACCAACGGGTGACCGAGCCCGTATTGATGATCATCCCTGCCGTATAGGCGAGGGCGCCGGGGTTGGCCGTGCCTGTGCCGATGGTCAGGGTGTTGGTGTTGAGATCGATATTCCCCTTTGTCATGGTCAGGGTTTTCAGGAGACCGACATTATTGGCCAGCGTGATGCCGGGACCGGAGTTGTTGATCGTCAGGTTGGCGAAGGCTTCGCCGCCGGGGCTGGAGATGGTTTGGAGGGAGGAACCGATGAAGTTGACCGTACTGGCGGTGCCCTCGGTAAACCCGGCCGGCCCCCAGTCGGACCAATTCCCCATCAGGGAGATGGTGTTGGCGACGGCGCTGAGGACGGCGGGGGAGGTGATGGTGAAATTATTATTGACCGAGAGGGCGTTGCCGATCGCGCTGCTGCCGCCGGTGAAATTGATATTGTAAAAATTCATGCCGGCGGAGTTGATCGTTGCCGTACTGGTAAAATACACGGTCGACATATTGGTTGTGGCGTCTACGTTACCCGCGGTATAGGTCCAGGTACTTCCTGCGATGGTGAGGATCGCCGGGAAGGTGAGGGTGCCGGAAGCCTTATTGATGCTGATGGAAGGCAGGCTGTTCTGTTTATAGGGCAGGCTGCTGGTGATCGCCTGGTTGCCCGTTCCGACGAAGGCCAGTACGGTGGTGCCGCCATCGGCCGTTGAGGTGTTGGTGAGATTGAGATCTCCCTGGAGTGCGATGGTGCCGGCGGAGAAGGTGATCCCGGCGGAGCCGCCGATGGTGGTCGTTCCGGCATTGGTCAGCGTTGTGCCTGCCGTGAAGGTATAGGTGATGGGCCAGGGGGTGGCGTTGGTGAAATTGACGTTATTGAGCGTATGGCTTCCTGTGAGGGTCACATTATTGGTGAAATAGACGGTGGAGTTGTTGGTTGTTACGTCGAGGGTTCCCTGGGTATAGGTCCATTTTGCGCCTGCCATCGTGAGGATCGCCGGGAAGGTGAGCGTGCCGGAGGTCTTGTTGATGTTCACCGAGGGTAGAGCGCTTTGGTATACCGGCAGGCTGCTGACGATGGACTGGTTGCCTGTACCGGCGAAAGTGAGCACCGTGGTGCCGCCGTCGGCGGTGGAAGTATTGGCGAGGTTGAGATCGCCCAGCAGGTCGATCGTCCCGTTGGAGAGCGTGATGCCCGAAGCCCCGCTATAATACAGTGTACCCGAAGTCGTAAGGGTGGTGCCCGCGGCTATCGTATAGGTGATGGGCCAGGGCGTGATATTATTGAACGTGACATTGTCGAGCGTATGGGAGCCGGTGATGGTCGTATTGCCGTCGAAGACGATGTTTGAATTATTGGTGGTTGCGTCGAGCGTGCCTGCGGTATAGGTCCAGTTGCTGCCCGCCATGGTGAGTATTGCCGGAAAGGTCAGCGTACCGGAAGGTTTGTTGATGTTCACCGAAGGCAGCGAACTTTGATTCACCGGCAGGCTGCTGATGATGGACTGGTTGCCGGCCCCTACAAAGGCCAGAACCGTTGTTCCACCGTCGCCGGTGGAGGTGTTGGTCAGGTTCATATCGCCCTGGACATTGATCGTGCCCGTGCTGAGCGTGATGCTGGATCCGCCGCTGAGGTACAGCGTGCCCGTCGTGGTGAGGGTGGTACCGGCCGCGATCGTATAGGTGATGCCCCAGGGAGTGGTGTTATTGAAAGTCACGTTGTTGAGGCTATGGCTACCCGTGATGGTCGTATTGCCGTCGAAGACGACGTTGGAATTATTGGTCGTGACGTCGAGCGTGCCTTGCGTGTAGGTCCAGTTGCTGCCCGCCATCGTCAGGATGGCCGGGAAGGTCAGGGTGCCAGAGGGTTTGTTGATATTCACCGAAGGCAGGGCGCCTTGATTGATTGGCAGACTGCTGGTGATCGCCTGGCTCCCGGTTCCCGTGAAGGCCAATACGGTGGTGCCACCGTCGCCGGTGGAGGTGTTGGTCAGGGCGGTATTCCCCGTCACGCTGATGGTCCCGCCCGAGAGGTTGATGCTCGAAGAGCCGCTCAGCGTGAGCGTTCCGCCGGTCGTGAGGGTCGTTCCGGCGGAAAGGGTATAGGTGATGCCCCAGGGGGTGGTGTTGCTGAAGTTGACGCTATTGAGGGTATGGCTGCCCGTTATCGTCGTATTGCTGTTGAAGACGACGGTGTTGTTGTTTGTGGTGGCGTCGATGGCGCCGTTGCTATAGGTCCACTTGGTGCCGGCCATCGTGATGAGGGCGGGCAGGGTCAGCGTGCCGGAGGACTTGTTGATGGTGACCGAAGGGAGGGCGCCTTGTCCCAGGGGCAGGCTGCTGAGGATGGATTGGTTGCCGGTACCCGCGAAGCTGAGCACCGTTGTTCCGCCGCTACCCGTGGCCGTGTTGGTGAGGCTGAGGTCGCCCATCAGGCTGATGGTGCCGCCCGTATAGGTCTGGGCCGCGGTGCCGCTCATGGTGACCGTACCGTTTGCCGTCAGGGTCGTGCCGGAGGAAAGGGTGTATGTCATCGGCCAGGGGGTCGTATTGGCGAAGGTGATGTTGTTCAGGGTATGGGTGCCCGTGATGGTCGTATTGCCGGTAAAGGCGACCGTGGAATTATTGGTCGTGGCATCGATGGTTCCCGTCGTATAGGTCCAGGTGCTGCCGCCGATGCTGATGAGAGCGGGCAGCGTCAGGGTGCCGGAGGATTTGTTGATGACGATGGCGGGGAGTGCGCCTTGACTGATCGCCAGGCTGCTGGTGATGGACTGGCTGCCGGTGCCGTTGAAATTAAAAACGGTGGTCCCGCCACCGCCGGTGGCGGTGTTGGCGAGGCTGAGGTTGCCCTGGATGTTGATCGTGCCGCCGGACCAGGTCTGGGACTGGGTTCCGGTGGTGTTGATGTTCCCGGTGATGGTAAGGGTGGCGCCCGCGGCCAGGGTATAGGTCATCGGCCAGGGCGTCGTATTGGTAAAGGTGACGTTGTTGAGCGTCTGACTGCCGGTGATGGTCGTTCCGGATGCGAAGGTGAAATTCGAATTGTTGCTGGTGGTATTGATCGAGCCTCCGCTGAGCGTATAACTGCCGCCGTTGAGCGTCAACTGGGCGGGGGCGATAAAGGTCGAGCCGGAGAGGGTGAGCGTTCCATTAACCGTCAGGCTGCTACCGCTGCCGGTAAAGGTCCCGCCGGCGAAGGTTGCATTGCCGGTGATCGTGATGGCGGCGGCGCCCTGGGTGATATTGCCGGTATAGCCGCTGTTGATGGTGAGACCGCTGAGCGTTAGGGTGCCGGGGATGCTGGCGTTGCCGAGGCCGTTGTTGTCGAAGATGGCCACGTCGGAGGATCCGGGGACACTCGCGCCGCCGGCGCCTCCCGGGCTCGCAGACCAGTTGCCGGTGGATGTCCAGCTACCGGGGGATGCGGCGATCCAATACCGGTTGGCCGCAGTCAGGGTCTGGGCAAGCAGGGTGAGGGACAGGGTCAATAGGGTCAGAAAGGTCTTCACGGTACATATTGGTTTAAGGATAACCTATTAGGGCAAAACTCGATCCAAGTGCTTTTTGCGTTGAAAATGAGTGTTTTACAAATCGGCTGCGCGGCGGCGCCGTGCAGTATTTGGAAAATATTCCGGAAGTGGGAAAGGCGCCGGCGGCTGAAAAAGTCAAGTCGAGGTGATCGATCCATTAATTTTGCGCCATGGTCTACAAAATCATCGGCTTAATGAGCGGCAGCAGCCTCGACGGGCTGGACATCGCCTATGTTGAATTACAGGAGCAACCCTCCACGCAGCGGCAGGGTCCGCGGGCCTGGGGATATACTTTCCTGCAAACGGCAACGGATCCCTACCCGGAGGAGTGGAGGCGGCGGCTGACCCGTGCGACGGGCCTTTCGGCGCTGGAGTATCAGCTGCTGCATGTGGAGTATGGGCGCTACCTGGGTGAGCGGGTGCTTGCTTTTATCGAGGCGCATGGATTGCATTACCAGGTGCAGCTGATCGCCAGTCATGGGCATACGACCTTTCACGATCCGGCGCGGCGGATGACGGCGCAACTGGGGGATGGGGCGGCTATTGCGGCGGTGACGGGCGTCAATGTGGTCAGCGATCTGCGGGCGATGGATGTGGCGCTGGGCGGGCAGGGGGCGCCGATAGTGCCGATCGGGGAGCGGTTGTTGCTCCCGGGGAATGAGTATTTTTTGAATTTGGGTGGGATTGCTAATATTTCGCGTGGGGCTATTGCGTATGATGTCTGCCCGGCCAACCGGGTGTTGAATGCGTTGGCGGAATTAGAGGGGAAGGCCTATGATGCGGGTGGGGAACTGGCAGCTGCGGGCCGCGTGGACGAACGGCTTTTAGAGCGGTTGAATGCGTTGGATTATTACGGTCTGCCGTATCCCAAGTCGCTGGCCAATGAATTCGGGACGGAGACGGTGCTGCCGATGGTGTTGCAGGCGGAGCTCCCGACGGCGGATGCGCTACGGACCTATGTCGAACATATCATGGTGCAGGTGGGGCGGGCCGTGGAGCAGCTTGGGGGTGGGGGTAAAACCCTGGTGACTGGCGGCGGAGCGCATAACGCGTTTTTGGTGGAGCGGCTTCGCGCGTTTGGGATCGATGTGGTCGTGCCGGAGGCGCAATTGGTGGACTATAAAGAGGCGTTGGTAATGGCGCTGATGGGCGTGCTTCGCTGGCGCGAGGAGAACAACGTGCTGGCGAGCGTGACGGGGGCCAGCCGGGATAGTATCGGCGGCGCGGTGTGGATCGGCCAGGAGGCGTGACAATGGCGGAAATTAGATAAATTCGATCCATGGAATCACAACTGGAATGGGAAATAAAAATAGTACGGGACCGGTATCGGTGGCTGAAGCTGACGCCCGGGCAGGCGCGGGCTGTTTGGAAAATGGAACAGGAAGACCATGTGATGGGCAGGCCGGACGGCGAGCTTTTTACTTATTGGGAAAAGATGGATCGGGACTTCGATCGGTGGCAGTCCCTTTTAAAGCCGGAGCAATTCAAGCTGTGGGTCAGTGAGCATAAGATGCTTCTGCGGGAGCACGAAAAACAGCTCATCCGGGACGACGCGAAGCAGCTGAAAGAAATAGAATATCATCAAACGTATATCAACTGGTTGCGGAAGACCTTTCTTCCACAGCTTCATAAGGAGATGGGGCTGGAGGGGTTCGGCGCCCGAAATTTACAGGAAGAGAGGTTCGCCTATTTGCGTGCTGAATTCCGGGTGTACCGGGCGCGGCAGAAACGTAATCTTGTCCTGAACCATTATCGGTTCAGCAGGCGGCTGCAACCCAATGGTCTCCGACTCGCCTTGCTACGTCACGAACTATGGACCCTGATGCCGGATTATCACTCCTTTTTTCACCAGGCAGACGATGGGATAAAGGCCGTCGCTAATTTATTCCTTGACTACCAGCGAACCTGGTTCGCCCAAAAAGGGGAGCGTCTTTTGAGTGAACTGGGCCGTGCGGGTGAACAACGCAAATTGTTACGTGAGAAATTCTTTGGCGACGAGACCCGGAAGGGCGGATGGCATTTCGTTATGGAACGGAAGACGGATCTGACGCCGGCGGAGGAAGCCTGGATGAGTTATTTGTTGATGGATACCTTGCCGCAGACCATAGAAGACCTGATTCGATACAGGGAAGACAAGTGAAGAGGCGGACGCCAACTCCACCGCTTCCCGGGCTTCGATATGATCCCTTTTGATAAGGAATTCCGCTTCACACATTAATGTATTGTTGCAGCAGTCCTTTGAAAGCCGGTTAATTCCTGCTTATAACCGGTTAATATCCGTTCGGAATAATTGTTAAGTTGACATTAATTTAGTGGCAGACCCTGATCTACTCTGCTTCTCAATTGTAAAACGCCATAAAAACTTAACTTTTATGAAAGGATTGCTTTGCCTTGTCCTGCCCACGCTCGTGGGCCTGCTTCTCTTTGTGGACACCTTCGGTTCACCACCATTACCACCCATTCACATTCATGGTACTATCCGCGATTTTCAAAGCGGTCAGCCCTTGGCGGGAGTCACCGTTCGCGGGAAGATCAGCGGGGCGATGACGGCCACGGACGCGAATGGGAAGTTCACGCTCGACATCCCGGATAACGAGAAGACGCTGATCCTCTCGGCGATCGGCTACGCGCAGCAGGAGATGTCCATCGCGGGACGCACCAGCTTCACCTTCGACATGAAGCCCAACGCGACCAACCTGAACGAGGTCGTGGTCGTGGGTTATGGTACGCAGAAGAAGGCGGACCTGACCAGCGCCGTGGCGAGTGTAAAGGCCGGCGACTTCGTCAAAGGGAATGTCATCGATGCGGGCCAGCTCATCCAGGGCAAGGTCGCGGGCGTCACCGTCAACGTCCCCAGTGGGGACCCGACGGGCAACTCGGTGATCATGCTTCGGGGCATTACCACGCTGGCGTCCGGTTCACAGCCACTCATCCTTATTGATGGGATCCCCGGCAATCTCAACACGGTGGCGCCGGAGGATATCGAGTCCATCGATGTGCTGAAAGATGGATCGGCAGCGGCCATTTATGGCACCCGCGGCACCAATGGGGTCGTACTCATTACAACCAAACGGGGTTCCGCTACTGCAGAACCGGCCATCGACTACAGCGGTAGTCTCAGCACGCAACAGATCGTGAAGAAGCTGGACCTGCTAACGGCCGCGGATTACAAGCGGCTCGCCGCCGCCGGGTCCAACCGCATCGACTATGGCCATAATACGGATTGGTTGAAGGAGGTCACGCGGACGCCCTATTCGCAAATCCATAATATCAGTCTCCGGGGTGGGACCTCCAGGACGAATTATGTCGCGGACGCCAACTATCGCGGCCTGCAGGGGATCTTTCTCAACTCCGACAATAACACCTTTACGGGTCACCTGCAGATAAATCATAGTATGTTCGACGGCAAGCTGAAGGCGATGGCGGATATCGTCAGCTCGGAGAACAAATATTATACGACGGGCGACGGCACCGGCTTCAGCACGCTCACTTACCGGCAGGCGGTGATCCGTAACCCGACGGACCAGGTAAAGGACTCCGCCGGCAACTGGCAGGAACGGAGCATCTATGTCTACCAGAACCCGGTCACCATGCTGCGCGAAAGCCATGGCGAGAACGACGCCACCAACACGCGCTACAGCGGTTCGCTGCTGTTCGAACCCATCACCGGCCTGCGGTTCAAAGGGCTGGCCTCGACCACCCGCTACTACCAGACGCGGGGTTATGCCGAGACGAAGAAGAATATCTCGACGACGCGCGATGGAAGGAATGGGTATGCTTCCTACGGTGCGGCGACGGCTATCGACAACCTGCTGGAGCTGACGGCCGAATACAGCAAACGATTCGGGGATCATGCCCTGACGGCGCTTGCCGGTTACAGCTACCAGGATAATACGCACTCCAACTCCTGGATGCAAAACTGGGACTTCCCAACGGACGTATTTGGTTGGGATAATATCGGGCAGGGGAATGCTCTTAAGGAGGGGCTGGCCGTCCAGCATACGGACCGGGCCTATTCGAATCTCGTCGGGTACTTCGGCCGCCTGAATTATAACTACCAGGAGAAATACCTGCTGCAGGCCAGTATCCGGCATGAAGGGTCGTCCAAGTTCGGGGCCAATCATAAGTTCGGGAACTTCCCGGCGGTCTCGGCCGGCTGGCGGATAAGTAAAGAGGAATTCATGCAGGGGCAGAGGCTGTTCAACGATCTGAAAGTTCGTGCGGGATACGGGATCACGGGTACCGCCCCGAACGATGAATATGCGGCCTTGCCCCAACTGGGTTATTCGGGTTATACGCTGATCAACGGAGTATGGGTACCGGAATTATTACCCAACCAGAACCCCAACCCGGACCTGCGCTGGGAAAAGAAAACGGAGATAAACATCGGCCTGGACTTCGCGATCCTGAACAACCGGATCAGCGGCACCTTCGACTATTACAACCGGAAGACGCACGATATGCTGTACCAGTACAGCGTGCCGACGCCACCGTATCTGTACCCGACGATAACCGCCAATGTCGGCGTCATGCAGAACAGGGGGTGGGAGCTGATGTTGAACTTCATCCCCGTGATGCGCAAAGACTTCCAATGGAATGCCAGCATCTATGGCTCGCATAATGACAACCGGCTCGTTACGCTGTCCAACAGTCTCTATCAAACGACGGTGGATTATTTCGACGTCGGCTACACGGGTGAGCCCATTCAGACCTCGACTCATCGCGTACAGGTCGGCAAACCGATCGGTAATTTCTATGGCTATAAGGTCGTGGACATCACCCCCGACGGCAAATGGGTCTATGCGACGAATGACGGGAAGACGACGCTGGACAAAGACGCCAATAATAAGATGATCCTCGGCAACGGCATCCCCAGGTACTACGCGGGTTTTAACAATACGTTCCGGTACAGGAACCTGAGCCTTTCGGTGACGATGCGCGGGGCCTTTCAATTCCAGAACCTCAACTTCCAGCGGATGTACTATGAGAACCCGACGATCACGCAGTACAACAGCCTGAAATCGGCGTATAACAAGGTGTTCGGCAAGACGCAGCTCAACGATGTGCTGGAATATACGAGTTACTATGTGGAAAACGGCGATTACTGGAAGATCGACAACATCACCCTCGGCTACAGCTTCAACCTGCATAACAACAAATACATCAAGGCTATCCGCGTGTATGGGTCGACGCTGAATACGGCGACGATAACGAAGTATAAAGGGATCGATCCCGAGGTGATGATCCAGGACCCGGGTCAGCCCCTGGCCTATGGGGACGATGGCCGGGACAAGTACCCGACGACCCGTACGTATACTCTTGGCGTAAACCTTTCCTTCTAATCTGTAAAGAACAAATCTATGATCAAGAAGCTATCCCTATATACCTTGCTCTCCGGCCTGCTTTGCTTTGGCTGTACCAAGGTGGACAACAAACTGTATTCCTCCATCGACTCGGACACGTTTGTGCCGACGAAGGACGATCTCAATTCCCTGATGGGACCTGCCTATGCTACGCTCCGGGACCTGGAAATGGGTTGGGATGCGTTGTATGATCTCGAAGAGATCTGCGCCGACGAGCTGGTCATTCCTGCCCGGCCCAATGGATGGGTGGATGGGGGTGTGTATAAAACGATGCACCTGCATACGTTCAATTCCCTGCAACCGCATATCGAGACGGTATGGTCGGATTGTTATACCGGGATCAACAACTGCAACCGGGTGATCTACCAGATCGAATCGGGCAAGATCCCGGTGACGACCGGCAAGGACGCCACCATCGCCGAACTGCGGGCGCTGCGGGCCCTGTATTACTGGGTGCTTTGCGACAATTTCGGGAACGTCCCGCTGGTGACCAGCTACGAGGTGAAGGTCGGCGAGCTGCCCAAACAGAATACGCGCAAGGAGGTCTATGACTTTATTTCGAGCGAGGTGCATGCGACGATTCCGCTGCTGACGCCCGTGGTGGATAAGTCTACATATGGGAAGATGACGAGATGGGCCGCGTGGACGTTGCTGGCGAAGTTGTATTTGAATGCGGGCGTCTATACCGGCACTCCGCAATGGGACAGCTGCCGGATCGCCTGCGACTCGGTGATCAACTCGAATCACTATATTCTCGAGCCGAACCAGGAAGACGTGTTCAAGACGGACAATGAGAATTCGCAGGAAATTATCTTCTCGATACCGTTCGATGAGAAATATGCTACGGGCTTCAACCTCGTCGAAAAAACCCTGCAACCCATCTCCCAACATACGTATAACTTACAGGCATCGCCCTGGGGCGGCATCTGCGCGATCCCGCAGTTCATTAAAACCTTCGACCCGGACGACAACCGGCTGAAGACGAATTGGATCCAGGGACCGCAGTACGATGCAAATACGGGGGCGCAACTGGGTTGTGAATATCCGCCACTCTCTACGTCGGGGCATAAACTGGAATTCGTCAACAGCCTGCCGGGGATCGATTCCTCACAGGAGATCGATGGGTTCCGGCTGGGGAAATACGAGTTCCGGATGGGCGCGCTTTTCGATCTCAGCAACGACTGTCCCTTCTTCCGCTATGCCGATGTGCTGATGATGAAGGCCGAGTCACTGCTTCGCATGGGCCAGGCGGATGATGCCGCCGCGATCGTGACGCAGGTGCGGCAACGGAGTTTCAAGGCCAATCCCACCCGGGCGACGGTGACGGGTGCGGACCTGATGGCGGGTAGTGTCTACCAATATGGCGTGGCTGTCAATGACGTCATCGCCGCACCGGAAGGGGGCGCCGATATTCAGTATGGGCGAATGCTCGACGAGCTGGGTTGGGAGTTTGCGATGGAGGGCCGGCGCCGGACCGATATGATCCGCTTTGGCGTGTTCACGAAGAAATCCTGGTTGTCCCACAAACCCAACGGCGACTTCCGGACGATCTTCCCGATCCCGCAGGATGAGCTCGATAAGAATAACAATCTGAAACAAAATACGGGTTATTGATTTAATTTGCTGTTGATGAATAAACTATTGTTGCGGATTGCGCTGATCGTTGCCGCTTGGGCGACAGGGGGCCTTGCTGCTGACGCACAAAACGGCGACCAGCTATTGGATGGCATCGGCGAAACGGGAATGGCCGCCCGCTATGTGTTTGACGGCGACGCCAGGGACTGGTCCCGAAATAATTTGCATGCGCGGGTCCAGGGTGGCGAATTTGTCAACGACAGCCGGTGGGGAAAGGTGTTGTCCTTGTCGGGGGCCGGGTTTGTGACGATCCCCGGGGAGGCGTTGGCGGATGTGGAATCACTGAGTATCTCGGGCTGGATCTATTTGCGGACGAACCAACCGGGCCAGCGGCTTTTTGACGTTGGAAAGGATGCCAACCGGCATTTTTCCATGGCGGTTCCCCCGGCGGTAAAATTGAATACCTGGGTGCATTGGGTGCTTGTGGTCGATGTTCCTTCCCGATGGATGATGACTTATGTCGATGGGAAGGCGGTGGGTGAGGCCAGGCCGATTCCGAAGGAGTTTGGCGAGGTGACCGGGAAGCAATCGGGCGGAAATTTATTATATGTGGGGAGATCGCTTTTGCCTGGGGAGCCTTTGCTTAACGCCATGATCCACGATTTTCGCATCTACCGCGTGCCCTTGAGCGGTGGGCAGGTGGCGGGAATCTATAACAATGGCCTTCGGGGAAGGGGCATCAATGACGGCGTGGTCAATACGACTGGCCGGCGGGGTCCTGCGGAGGATCTGCCGCATTTCTCCCCCGCGGAGGCGCGGCTTTACAATGCCTGGTTGACGGGGGTGTCAAATGTGGAAGTGGGGACGACCGTTGGAACGTTGCCGCGATTGCCGAGTTATGTATCGGGTACCTATACCGGTGAGATGAAGGGGAAGGGGCCGAAGGTGCGGGTGATCTGGCCGTTTCCGACGGACAATCACGACGTGCTGGCCCCGGGGCGGTATACCATCGTGGGCCGGGTTCCGGGAACGGAATTTCAACCGAAGGCCTTTGTCACGGTGAAGGGGGTGACGGGTCCCGTTACGCCGGGGTTGAAGCTGGCGACGTTCGATCTGGGGCGGGTTACGTTGAACACCGACGGGCATGGGCATGCAACGCAATTCATCGCCAACCGCGATAAATTCATCGACACATTGGCGAAGACCGATCCCAATTCCTTTTTGTATATGTTCCGTCATGCGTTTGGGCAGCCGCAGCCGGAAGGCGCCGAGCCGCTTGGCGTTTGGGATTCGCGGGATACGAAATTGAGGGGGCATGCGACGGGCCACTATCTGTCGGCGATCGCCCAGGCTTATGCGAGCACGGGGTATGACAAGGCCCTGCAGGCCAATTTTGCGGCGAAGATGGAGTATATGGTGGGTACGTTGTATGACCTGTCGCAGCTGTCGGGGAAGGCGAAGGAGCCGGGTGGCGAACATGTGGCCGATCCGGCGGCGGTGCCGGTGGGTCCGGGGAAAAGAACCTACGACTCGGATCTCAGCGATACGGGCATCCGTCATGACTATTGGAACTGGGGAACGGGTTTTATCAGCGCCTATCCGCCGGATCAGTTCATCATGCTCGAACACGGGGCGAAGTACGGCGGGCAGAAGACCTCCATCTGGGCGCCTTATTATACGTTGCATAAAATTCTCGCGGGGCTGTTGGATGTGTATGAGGTGAGCGGGAACAAGAAAGCGCTGGCCATTGCCACCGGCATGGGCAATTGGGTGTACGCCCGCCTGAGCCGGGTGCCGACGGACACGCTGATCAAGATGTGGAACACCTATATTGCCGGGGAATATGGGGGGATGAATGAGGTGATGGCGCGGTTGTACCGGATCACGGGGGATGCGAATTATTTGAAGACGGCGCATTTGTTCGATAATATCCGGGTGTTCTTTGGGGATACGGCGCATTCGAACGGGTTGGCGAAGAATGTAGATGTATTCCGGGGATTGCATGCCAATCAGCATATCCCGCAAATTATCGGGAGTATGGAGATGTACCGGGATTCGCATGATCCCGCGTATTATACAATTGCGGATAATTTCTGGTATAAGGCCGTTAACGACTACATGTACAGTATCGGCGGGGTGGCGGGCGCACGCAATCCGAATAATGCGGAGTGCTTTATCAGCACTCCCGGCACCTTGTATGAGAACGGGTTTTCCGCGGGTGGGCAGAATGAGACTTGCGCCACTTACAATATGCTGAAGCTGACAAGCGATCTTTTTCTTTTCGATCCGCGGGGGGAGTTGATGGATTATTACGAGCGGGCGTTGTACAATGATATCCTGGCCTCCGTTGCGGAGAACAGCCCGGCCAATACGTATCATATCCCGCTGAGGCCCGGGTCGATCAAACAATTCGGCAATCCGGATATGACGGGTTTTACGTGCTGCAATGGAACGGCGTTGGAGAGCAATACGAAGCTGCAGAATTCTATCTATTTTAAAAGTGTGGACGACGGGTCGCTGTATGTCAATCTGTATATCCCTTCGACGCTGGACTGGAAGGAACGGAATATCCGGATCGAGCAGGTGACCGACTATCCCAATGCCGACAATACCCGGCTGATGGTCCGGGGGAGTGGAAAATTCGATCTGCATGTGCGGGTGCCGGGATGGGCGACCCATGGGTTCTTTGTGAATATTAACGGGAAGAGACAGACGCTGCCTGCGGTTCCGGGATCCTACCTGGCGATCAGCCGAGTGTGGAAGGATGGGGATGTGGTGGAATTGAGAATG
Organism: Puia sp.; assembly: GCF_035546395.1. GTDB lineage: Bacteria > Bacteroidota > Bacteroidia > Chitinophagales > Chitinophagaceae > Puia. Next base: position 167,353 of record NZ_DASZXR010000008.1, read on the forward strand.
CCTTTTGCGTTTCATCTCGATCCGGTGATGGATCAGCCCAATATTGCGAGTCTGTTCTACGGGCCGATCCTGCTGGCGGCGCAGGAGCCGGAGGCGAGAAAGGATTGGCGGAAGATCACGCTGGATGCGGAGGATATTGGGAAGACGATCAAGGGCGATCCTGCTAAATTGGAGTTTACGGTGGATGATGCGGTGTTCAAGCCGTTCTATGAGACGTACGGGCGGCATTCGGTGTATCTGGATGTGCGGTTGAAATGAGTTTCGGTGAGCTACTACAAAACACCTATAGGCCAGTTTGAAATTTTTGTTTTACATTCACTTTGCGTTACGTCAACTGCTACACGCAGCGCTGACTCCTGATTAATCCTTCCCTACCAGGTCTCCTTTACCGATAAACCTTTTTCCGATGTGGTACACTCTTATCCGAAAGAGCAGGCTACACGAGTGGCTGTCATATGCTCTTCCTTTCCCTGCGGATCCTCCTCCTTCCCTCCGTGGTTCTGTTTCTTTTTTTATCAAGTTACTGATCCTGTTGGCCCTCGCCGGCCCGACCTGCGAAGCCTACGGACAGACGGGCCCGGCCGCCGATGAAACTGCGCCAGGATCCCTATCGGGCGCTGATGCGGTAAGCGAGGGGACTTTGCGCGCACTGCAGAGAAAATACAGTGGGATGGGGCAGATGGTGGAACGGCAGACCCTCAAATTCATGAATGGAATGGAGAAGCAGGAGGCGGACGTTACGAAGAAGTTGCCGGTGGAGGACAGCGCAGGCGGCCGAAGGCTGATGAGCGAGGCGGTGAAGAAGTACGCCGAGTGGAAGTCCCGGTTGAGCTCTGCGGCCGGCGCCGCTGCCGGGGTTTCTACCGGCGCTGCCGGCGCCCGGCTCAAGGAATATATCCCCGGGTTGGATAGCCTGCAAACGGCTTTGCATTTTATGAGCCAGGGGAACCTGCCGGCGGGCAGGTTGGAACAAGTACAGGCCCTCAGCCAACAGCTGGAACAGTTGGAAGGACGTTTGCAAGTGGCCGGCGAAGTCCAGTCTTTTGCCACGGTGCGAATGCAGCAGCTGAAAGATCAGCTCGGGCGGTACACCTCGGGCAGCCCGCTATCGGCCATGAATATGAAGGTTTATTACTATCAGCAACAGCTGGCGGAATACAAGGAGATGCTGAATGACAAGGGCCGGTTGGAGCAGGCGGTCCTTTCGCGGGTGAGCCATCTCCCTGCATTCCGAAGTTTCATACAAAAGAACGGCATGTTGGCGAGATTGTTCCCTGCCCCGGCGGGCAATGGTTCCGCCGTCTCCATTGCGGGGTTGCAAACCAGCGCGGACGTACAGAAGATGATCTCCCAGCGGGTCGGCGGCGGCAACGGCAGTGGCGGCGGGGTGCAGGGAATCGATGCGGGTGGTAATGCCGGCGCCGGGGGCATGGCTGCCGGCGGTCATGATCCGCGCCAGTTCATCGATCAGCAGGTGCAGGCCGCGCAATCGGAAATCGACAAACTCAAGGGCCGGCTGCGGCAACTGGCCAGGGGAGGAGGGAGTACGACTACGGTCCTGCCGGATCTTGCGCCCAACAACCAGCGGACAAAACCTTTCCTCAAAAGGCTGGAATTCGGATTGAATATCCAGAACACTCCCGGCGCTTACCCGTTGCCGGTGACCAGTGCGATCGCCGGCACGGTCGGATACCGGATGAGCGATAAGGCGGTGACGGGGGTAGGCGTCAGCTACAACCTTGGATGGGGCAGCGGGTTGGATCATATTCATTTCACGAGCCAGGGGATCGGGTTGCGAAGCTTCCTGGATATCCGGGCGAAGGGCAGCATATGGGTCACCGGCGGTTTTGAATACAACTATATGCAGCAATTTGCAGGGATATCCGATCTCAGGCGGTATGATCTATGGCAAAAGAGCGCCCTGCTGGGGTTGACGAAGAAATACAGGCTGAAGAAGATGCAGGGGAATTTGCAGCTGCTGTACGATCTGCTGGCGGCCGGCCAACGGCCGCAGGCCTCCCCGCTGAAGTTCAGGGTCGGTTACAATTTCTGAATCCATAGACCACTCTACATCCATTTAATACTCTAACTGTGAGAAAGCTGTTATCCTTATTCTTCTTATCCTTTTGTCATACCCTGTTTGCGCAAGGCGACTTTGGCGGGGCGCTCGCTTTGCCTTCCCCCAACAATAATTTCCTGGGCAAGAATGGTACGACTGCCTCCGGGGCGAGCGTCGGCGTGGACGAATATACGGGCGCTGCCAGGGCGAATATCCCATTGGGCGCGCTCCCCTCGAAGGGAGTGACCATTCCCGTTTCGCTGACCTATACGGGTGGGGGCGGCATCCATGTGCAGGATTACGCGGGGCCCGCGGGTCTTGGCTGGCGGCTGAATGCCGGCGGCAGCGTTTCGAGAGTGGTAAGAGCGTTCCCGGATGAATTCAGCAATGGGTATATCGGGACCGCGCAATGGGGGAATATCCTTGCGAACTGGCCCTATTATTCGACGGGCCAGGCGGGCAGTGGCCAGCCAGGCGATCTGACATCGGCCCAGGCCACGCAATTGAAAGGTATAAATGGCAACGGCACCCTGACGGAACCCGTTGCCGACGGCGAGCCCGACCTGTTTTACGTCTCTACCCCGGCCTTCAGCTTCCAATTCGTCTTTGACGGCAATGGCCACCCGGTGTTTTCCAACAGCACGGGGCTCCAGATCATCGACAACCTGTACAACAACTCCAGTCCGGGCAACACCTTCTTCGAGGTGATCGACGGACAGGGCAACCAATATTATTTCGGCAGTACGCCTGCATCGAGGGAATGGACCACCACCACCTTATACGGCGTATCCTACACCTTCCCCACCACCTGGTATCTCGACAAGATCGTTCTTTTCAATTCGCAGGACGTCATTTCGCTGAAATATGACAGTGCCGCCGCCAACGATGTCCTGACCCACTATCAATCGTCCGAGACCGAGGACCAGTTCGGGCATTTTCAGACGACGACCCTCAACCAGGCAAGGACCGTCATCCACCCCAAGGTGGTCACGTCCATCGTTTCTGCGCTGGGAGAGTTCGATTTCAGCTATGCTTACGATCGAACGGATGACCCCAGCGCCGCCCGGCTTGCCGCCATCGTTCGGAAGGGATACGATCCCCATGCCGGCACCAACAGCACTACGCTGCAGACGGTGAATTTCCGGTATGGCTATTTCAACGCTTCTTCGGGGGACCCGAATCAATTGCGGCTGAGGTTGGATCTTATCTACATGACCGACAACAATATTGCGGATCCGCCCATAGTCTATGAGTCCTTCGATTACAATACAACGGCTAACCTGCCGGCGCGTAACTCGGGGGCTTTCGACTTTTGGGGATTCGCTACCGCTACGTGTTCTTCGGACCCGCTGGCAAACTATGCCACCTGCCGGCAGCCGAATGCCGCTATGGCGGTAGCCGGGGTATTGACGGCCGTTCACGAGATGACGGGGGGCAGTTGGAATTTCAGTTACGGGCTGAATGACTATTATAACGGTTCGGCCACCGTTGCGATCGGTGGGCTCCGGGTGAACCAGCTTTCGCATACGATGCCGACGGGTGAAAGCCTTGCCACAGTCTATACGTACACGGACCCCGTCTCGGGGCAGTCTTCGGGCCAGATCCTGAGCACTCTCTACAACCAGCTGTATTTCGGGCTCGGCACGTCCGCGCTTTTCTATTCCGAATCCCCCTATATCGTGCAGGACGTCAATGGGAATTTTTCAGGCTATTCCTATGTCAAACAACAATTCCCCAACGGCAGCTATAGTATTTCGCACTATTATAATTTCAACGATCCGGGCTTTGGCGACGTCCTCAATGAAACGTCGCCCGATGGGTCGGGCGCTCCTCCCAGCTTTGTTTCCGCCACCAGCGCGGCGTACAAACGCGGATTGCTGCGGGACCGGACCCTGTACATGGCCGGTAGCCCGGTGACGAAGGTGTCGTCCGTGACCAATACCTACATCGGGTTGACCAGCCCCGTCACGGCCAAGTCCCTCGCGTACCGTCCAATGAACCTGCAGAGCGCCGCCGGCGGCATCTTCTACGGGTCCGGCGAGTACAATACCCCGGTCGAAAATTATGTACCTTCCACGAGTGTCCGGGCCGTATACGACGCAAACGATCAAAACAGTTTTACGCAGGAGACCACCACCTATACCTATGCCGCCGACCAGCGGCTCATCAAGACTATCACCACGACCGATTCGAGGGGCCTTTCAAGGACGGAGACGCGCTATTATGGCGAGGATGCCGGGACGCTGGGTCTTTCCCAGCAGGAGTTGTCGACCGTCAATAGTATGATGACTGCAGGCTATACCGACGTGCTGGTCGAGGACGCAACCAATCGCAACGGGACGCAGCTGCAAACCAATTACAACTACCAGGGCTATGCCTATGGCGCCACGACGAACTATTACCTTACCGGAACAACCGATTACTTTAATTCGGCTCAAACGCGCCAGAAGCAATACCTGTATGACGCGGCCAGTTCGCACCAGGTGTCGGCCGAGCAGGTGGGCTCCAAGCCTGCTTCCGTCCAGTTTGGTTACAATGGCGCTTACCCGGTCGCCAGGGTGGTCAATGCCACCAACACGGTATCCTATGTTTCGGGAACGGGCCTGGGGTCCAACACTTTTACCTGGAACCCCGGCGTCTTCAATTCCCAAAACGGCAGCTTCACGCAACTGTTTACGAGCAATATCACCCTTTCCGGGGGCTTCAGCGAATTCCCGGGCACGGATACCTATACTTTCAACTATACCCTGCAGGGCCCCGTCAATACCAGCGGAACTCTTTGCATCAACGGGTCCGCGGGAGGCTGCAGCTTCCCGCCCAGCGCAACGTTGCCGAATATGCCGCCGGGGCAGTACACGCTGACGATATTTCCCAATTCCGACTTTTCCATCGGCACCTCCTTCACGTACACCTGGCAGGCGTCGAACCTTACGGATGGCGGGGCCAAGGAATTTTTCTATGAAGGGTTCGAGGAGAATCCGCAGGGCAGTTCGGGAACGGCGCATACCGGCAACTACTACTACAATGGCAACTATGCCGTGAATTTCAGCCTGCCCAATAGCCGGAACTATGTCATACAGTGGTGGAGTCTTGCGGGTGGCGCCTGGAGCTTTCACGAGCAAGCCTATACGGGGCCTACCACCCTGACGGGACCCGTGGATGACGTCCGCATCTTCCCATCGGATGCGCAGATGACCAGCTATACCTATCAGCCGATGGTGGGCATGACGAGTGAGACCGACCCGGCCGGCAGGAGCACGTATTATGAGTATGACGGATACGGCCGTCCCAGTCTGACACGCGATTTGAACGGGAATATCTTAAAAAGTCTGAGTTACAGCTACGCGGGGGCTACCGTGACCAAGCCCATCATTTTGGGTACGACTTTCGGCGCGCCGGTCCACGGCATCTACTTGTATTTTATACCGACCAGCGTCTGCGGCAGCATTGTCGTGAGTTGGACGAACACGGCCGGTCACAGCGGTAACCAGTCTAGCGGATGCGGCGGACCCGTGGTCCTGACCCTGCCGGACGCCTTTCAGACCTATACCATCACCGTGACCTGTTATCCACCGGGGCCGCCCACTTCGAGCGCCTCTTCCGATCCGATACAGGTATACATGCCTTTTTGATCATCCTTCGTCAACAATATGCCATGAAGACAGCTGCAGCAATACCTTTTTTGACCGTCCTTTTCGCCGCCTGGATGTTGGTGGTGCAGGATGCATCGGCACAGACCAATACCCCATCGGGAGCAGGCTCCGTCCCTGCCCCTACCGCAACGGTACGGCCCGTTCCTGCCGTCCCTTCAGGCACCGTCGTGAATTATGTGCGAACCTGGGAACCGCGGCAACCTTTCACGACGAAGGCCGCCGTCACATCGGGGACAACGGTGCAACAGGTCAGCATGACCACCCAATACTCGGACGCTATCGGCAGGCCGATGCAGACCGTGCTATGGCAACAGTCGCCGGGAGGCACGGACATGGTGATCCCTGTCAACTACGATGCTGCCGGCATGGAGCAGTATAAATACCTGCCATATACCTCATCCGGGACCGACGGAAGCTTCAAGACCAACCCATTCGGCGAACAGAGCACGTTCTTCAGCAGCACGTACCTGGCCGATCAGCCCGCTCTCCGCAACGAGCAGTTCTATTACAGCCATACCGACTTCGAGGCGTCGCCCCTAAACCGGGTCTCCAAGATCTTCGCTCCGGGGAACAGCTGGGCCGGCAGCGAAGGCAGCGCGACTGAAAGAGGGAAGAAGCAATTCTATTATTTGAACAATTCCAACGACCAGGTGCGGCTATGGCTGATCGCCTCGAATGCGCTGACCTATGTCAATAATGACGTGTCGACCAATATCCCTACTACCGCCGCGACCTATGCCGTCAAGACTCTTTATAAAGAGGTGGACCTCGACGAACAAGGAAACGCCACGGTGGACTATACCGATTTTGACGGGCACGTCGTCCTCCACAAGGTGCAAACCGGGGCCATCGCCTCCGACTATAGCGGGTATGGCGGTTTTTTGTGCACCTATAACGTATATGACGATATGGGCCTGTTGCGGTTTGTCATACCGCCGAAGGCGGTGGCGGAGATGGTCAATGCCGCGAGCTTTGTGCTCAGCGCGGGCATGATCAACGAGCTGGCTTTCCGGTATGAGTACGATAACCTGCAACGGCCGATCGCCCGGAAATCGCCGGGGGCAGGTTGGGTATACACTGTCTACGACAAGCGGGACAGACCGGTGTTCGTGCAGGATGCGAATATGCGGCTTAACAACCAGTGGATGGCCAGCCTGTACGATGCCCTCGACCGGCCGGTGGAGACCGGGATGCTCACGTATACCGGGACCCCATCCGCCTTGCAGGCCTATGTGACCGCGAATACGGGCAACTATACCACCACTGCCCAGAACGTGTCGGGCACTTCTATCGATCCGGCGATCATCGCCAACCTGGAAGTCAACAACCGTCTTGCCGGTCAGACGCTGTACCAGGCCAGCAACCGCATCGTGTTCGACCCGGGGTTTACCAGTGAAACGGGCGCCAGCTTCGTCGCCCAGATCGTCTCTTCGGGGCCGCTTTCCTTCACCAACAGCGAGCTGGTATCGGATGATCCCATTCCTCCGGGAAGCACCTTCATCCCGCTGACGGAATCCAATTACGATAATTACGCCAACACCAACAAGAACTACGACAACTCGCACAACGCCAGCCTGGACGCCGGTTCGAATACCTATGGGGACCCGCTCCCGGCCAACAGTACCGTCATGACCCGTGGCCTGGCGACTTCCTCGAAGGCGAGGGTGATCGAAAATGCGGCCGACCTGACGCAGGGGGCCTGGCTGGAGACGGTGAGCTTCTATGACGACAAGGGCAGGGCCATCCAGGTGCAGAACACCAATTATAAGGGGGGAGTCGATGTCACCACTTCCTTATATGATTTCACCGACCGGGTCTTGTGCCTGTTCGAGGTGCACAATAATGTCGCGGCCAACATCAACCTCTTCGATATCAAGACCAACTACAACTATGACCAGGCGGGCAGGTTGCTGAACATAAAGAAGAACCTGAACAACGATGGGAATGCAGGATCCCCCTCTACCACGCAACGCACCATCGCGTCGTATGTCTATGATGCGCTGGGAAGGCCGAAGGAAAAGAAGATCGGGCAGCAGACCGTGAGCGGCAGCGCCCCATCGGCCACGCCGCTGGAAGATCAGTCGCTGGCCTACAATATCCAGGGATGGCTGAAAGGCATCAATTGGAATTATCCTTCATCGGGTCCTACCACTTCACAGGTCAACAGCAGCACGAAGTGGTTCGGCCTCGATCTGAGCTATGACTGGGGTTTCGGCACCAACCGGTTCACCGGGAGCCTGTCCGGTCAGCGATGGATGAGCGGCGGCGATGGCCAGGAGCGGTCGTACGGTTTCGGCTATGATCCCTCGGGGCGGGTGATGTTCGGCGACTTCAACCAGAATTTCGGGGGAACCTGGGGCAAGACCGAGCCGGCGAACGCCAATTATACGGTCGACTATACGGAGAAGCTCGGTGACGGGCAGACCGTGAGCATGGCCTATGATGAGAACGGCAATATCCGGCAATTGCAGCACAACGGGCTTGTCGTCAACAGCAGCCCGTTGATAGACAACCTGGCCTATACCTACGAGAGCGGCGATGTCAGCAACAAGATCCGGTCGGTGGCCGACAATGCCGCCCAGCCGGCGGGCGTAGCCCTCGGCGATTTTACGGACAAGAATACCACCGCCGACGATTATGGCTATGATCTGAATGGGAACCAGGTGACCGACCTGAACAAACGCTTTAATGGATCCGTCGGGGTCGATCAGACCTCGGGCGGGGCGGTCGTCTACAGTTATCTGAACCTGCCGTACCAGGTTACCGTCAAGAACGATGACGGGAGCGCCAAGGGCACGATCACTTTTATTTACGATGCCTCCGGTAATAAGCTGGAGAAGCGGGTTTCCGAGCTGGCGGCCCCCTATAATAACAACACCGCCAAACAGACCACCGACAGCTACTGCAATGGCTTTTTGTATGAGAACAATGTCCTGCAGTATTTCGGCCAGGAGGAGGGGCGGGTCCGGCCCCTTGTCCCGGCGACGTACAATAACAATTCGTCGTTTGCGTATGACTATTTCCTGCGGGACCAGCTGGGCGATATCCGCGCCGTGCTGACGGATGAATTGCGGCAGGATATCTACCCCGCGGCGACGGTAGAGGCCGTCAACCCGGCATCGATCACCACGACCGATCCGGTGTATGTGGAGCAGCAGTTCTATTCCATGAATACCAGCTATATTTCGGGGAATCCCCCGGGTATCACGGCCTATCCAGATAACAACGGTATCGCCAACAACGATCCCAACTGCAATGTCAATTCGTCGCCGATCAACCAGAACATGAACAGCAATTATATGTACCGGATCAACGGCGGCTCCAACCAGACGGGGTTGGGGATCACGTTGCGGGTGATGGCGGGGGATAAGATCGATATATTCGGCAAGTCCTATTATCTCACCAATGCGCCGACGAACCCGGTCCAAAATACTACGGTCCTCGTCTCGGATCTCCTGACGAATTTATTGGGCGGACCGACCGGCAGCACGATCATCCATGGCGCCACGGTATCGGGTATCAGCCAGAACACGATTGGGACGGTGAATCCCCTGAATCTTTTTGCCAACAAGGCCCAGGTAGGATCGACGCCGGTGGCCTATATCAACTATGTCGTGTTCAGCGATCAGTTCAAATATTTGGGTGGCGGGTGCAGTGCGGTCGGGTCCGTCGGAACGGTAAAGGACCATCATGCGGACCTGCAGGCGATCCCTATTCCGCAGAACGGTTATATCTATGTATATGCCAGCAATACCAGCCCGGTGGATGTGTATTTCGATAATCTGCAGGTCGTACAGACCCGCGGGCCGTTGCTGCAAACGAATAATTTTTATCCGACCGGCCTGACCATGGCGGGCATCAGCGGCATGGCGGCAAAAGAGCTGGAGACGAAGTTCAAGTACACGGGCAAGGAGCTGCAGCAGCAGGAGTTCAGCGACGGCACGGGAATGGAACAGTATGATATGGCCGCCCGTTTCTACGACCCGCAGCTGGGCCGGTGGAATACGCAGGATCCCGCCGGTCAATACAGGAGTCCCTACCTGGGGATGGGCAATAACTGGCCGAATGGCATCGACCCCAGCGGAGGTAATTTTTGGAATATCGTGGAGGATATCGGGGCATTCTTCGCGCTTGGGGGGATCGGTTATGTCGGCGCTTCGTTGGAATCGGGTGGCGCCGGGCACTGGGATGTCTCCAAGTGGAATAATAAATGGTGGCAGGGGGCATTGACGGCCGACCTTATTGCGGCGTCATTTGCCGTGGGTGTCGGGGAGGCGGCGGCGCCTGCAGGGTCCACCAGTCTATTTGGCTTATCGGCCACTGCCACCAATATCGCCACCAGCGCCGCCACGAGTATCGGTCAGCAGATCCTTTCGACGGAAGCCTCGTCGCTGACAAATACCGGTAAGCTTTCGTGGAACTGGGACCAGATGTATGTGGCGACGCTTTCGGGGGCTGTATCGGGGATCCTGAATTCCGCCCCGGTCAGCGGATCCATCGACAAGCTTGCCTGGGGGTCCCACCTGGTGAATGGAGTCGAAGTCAGCAAGGTCGATCCCTTATTCAAAGGATTAATTGCCAGTTCGGCGGCGGCGGTGATCAGCAGTGGGATCAAGGAGACCGATGCCAGGGGCAAGGGGCTGAGCTTCGGGTATTTCTTCGATGCGACGAACTTATGGCCGGCATTGACATCGACCGTCGCCTCGAAGCTGACGGGCAATGCGCTTTCGGATTTCGGCAAGGCGACAAAATGGTACGGGAATTCTATCGATCTGAAGGCGGGCAACTATATCTTGTCAAAGTTTGCCGGCGCAGCGGCGAGTCAGTCGATGAAGAGCTGGTTTGGCGGGACGAATATATTTAACAGTATCTTTAACGGAGATTTCTTCTGGACCCAGTACTCGCTGTCCTTCTACGGCTTGTCGACGACACCGCGCAGCAAGCTCTAGCGGAACGCGATCGGGAGAGGAGATCGAAAATTCTGCCGCTATGGATCCATCAAGACAAATGGGACGATGGCTGGTTCTTGGCCTGTTGGTTCTCGGAGTCCATTCCTGCGCCCCCCCGGCGTCAGCACTGGACAAAAAATGGCCCGATTACAAGCTGCTTCGCCGGCTCGGTGACGGAAAATATGATTATATGACGGCCCCGGTGAGAGAGGGATACGTGGTCACGAGGAAGAAAGATACGGTAAGAGGCTACGTGAAGATCGCCAATTTCAACCACGGCCGCATGAAGTACCTCTCTCTGCTGCCTTTTGACAAAACGAAAGAATCCGATATCATCAATATACCGGTGGAGGACGTCGATGTTATCCAGGTGAAGCTACCGGGTGGGGATGACCTCGCGCGGTATCGGATTATCGAGGGGAGCACTTGCCGGATACTGGGAGAACGGGGGGATGTCGCCATCTATTATGATCCCTACTGGACACAGGATGTCGATGGGTTTGTGTGGACCTGGAACCGAACCTTGTTGGTTACCCGGGGCAAGGTGAAGATCATGCCTTCCCTACGAAGAGACCCTTCGGCCGATGATTCCCTATTGCGGTATATAAATGAGACATATGGAAAACATTTCTCGGCGAAGGATTTCAGGGACCGGAAAGAGATGGTGGAGTATATCCTTGACAGGGAGGGGGAAGGTCATTCCGCGATAGGATGAACCATCGCCAGGCCCTAGAGCCGGCGTTGGAGGATTTTTTCGACGTCGAGGCGGTAGAGGCGGCTGATGGGGAGCTGCTGGCGGCCGATCTCGACGAGTTCGGCGGTATAAGATTCGACCTTGGCGAGTGCGACGATGTAGCTGCGATGGATGCGGATAAAGGCCTCGCGGGGGAGGGATTCTTCGAGCGACGAGATGGATTGTTTGGTGACGATGGTTTTGTTACGGGTGACGACGCGGATGTAATCGCGGAGGCTTTCCACGTAGAGGATATCGTCGAGGGCGACGGGGATGGTTTTGCGGTCGGCGCGAAGGTGGATGAAGGAATCTGTCGGGGTTGACGGGCTGGGTGTGGTTACCGTTGGTGTTGCGGGTTGTGTGGCGCCGAGCACCTTGTTGACGGCCTTTAGGAACCGTTCGAAGGAGATGGGTTTCAGGAGGTAGTCGACGGCGTCGAGCTCGTAGCCTTCGATCGCGAATTTGCGGTGGGCGGTGGTGAAGATGACGCGGGGGGGCGTCTTTAGGGTACGGATAAGATCGGTCCCGAGTAATTGGGGCATCTGGATATCGAGGAAGATGAGGTCGATCGGGCGGGTCTGTAAAATGTTGAGCGCCTCGATGGCATTGTTGGCGGTGGCCGCGACTTCGAGGGTGGCGACGGCGGCGATGTATTTCTTCAGGACCTCCAGCGCCGGGGGTTCGTCGTCGACGACCAGGCAAGCTATTTTTCTTTCATTGGTCATTTCTCTTACGCGATATTTTCTTCTAAAGGTACGATCAGGCGGACGGAGAATACTCCGTCTGCCGAATCAATCTCGAGGCGGTAGCGATCGGGGTACAGCAGGTCGAGGCGCTGCCGGATATTCTTCAGTCCGATGCCGCCCTTTCCGTTGAGGGCGGCCGTCTCCGGCGGGCGGTTATTGGTCAGCCGGAAGTCCAGCTGATCTCCGGCGGTGCGGATCTGCAACCGTACCCAGGGATGTTCCAGGACCTGGCTTGCGCCGTGTTTGAAGCAGTTCTCGACGAAGGGGATCATGAGCAGGGGGGCGATGCGCCGTTGCCGGCTGTCCTCCTGGATGTTCACCTGCAGGTCCAGGCGGTTGCCGTATCTCGCTTTTTCCAGGCCGATGTAGTCCTCCAGCAGGTGGAGTTCGCGGTGAAGGGGCATACGATGGGCCTGGCAGTCGTAGATCATATAGTTCATGATGCTGATGAGCTTCGCCAGGAGTTCTTCCGCGCGTGGGGAGCCGTCGAGGGCGAAGGAGTAGATATTGTTCAGGGTGTTGAACAGGAAATGCGGGTGAACCTGCGCCTTCAGCAGCTGGAATTCGATATCGGCCTTCTCTTTGCTCAGCGCAATTCTCTCCCTGATGCGGCGGAAGTACTGCTTGTTTAGCCGCCAGGCGATGAAGAGCAGCCAGGTGACGAAGCCCGTGCGGACAAACTGCATCAGGGCGTTCCAGAAATAGGCCACGCCCGCGGCATGGCGGGGGAAATGAAAATTCATTTGTTCCGGGTAGGTGATCAGGAAGGCGACGGTGAGCAGGGCGAGAGAGCCGGCGGCGAAGCGCCAGTAGTTCCTCCGCTCGAAGAAGAGCGGGAACAAGCCATAGGCGATACCATAGGAGAGCAACATCTCGCAGCCCAGCTCGGTAAGCGTGGCCCTCATCGTCGACGGCCAATCGACCGGCGACGGTGAAGGTGTATATATCTGCACCCGGTACACAAAGGCGAGGTTGGCGAACCTTGCGAGCCAGAAGACAAGATGACGTACGAGCCGGATGGCCGGCTTTGGGGAGAAGAGAGCGGTGAAGATGAACCCGTCGATACCCGAGGTGGGCGTGCCTATGACCGGGAGGGCCTCCGGCTGGTAGCGGAAATTGTCGTTCGATGAGGCGAGGTCGCCCTCCTGGGCGTAGAGGATGCCGCTCAGGTCTTCCGAGAGTTGAAGGATGGCGGCCGGGGCGCCCGGGTCCTTATGGGCCACCTCCGCGCGAAGCTGCCCGAGGGTGCGGAAGAGGGTCGCCGGGTCGATGCGGGTCTTCAGCAGTTGAAGCTCGGCGCGGGCCTTTTGCGCCGCCAGGCGGAGATTGGCCTCGTGTTGCAGCCAGGCTTCGCGGCCCAGCCGCAGGCCGAGGATGGACACGCTGGCGATGACGGCGATGATGGTGTTGTGGACGTCGAGGCAGACGATGTTGAAGAAACTGGCGTCGCCCCAATGGGTATAGCGGTAGAAGACGATGCCGGCGAGATAATTGATGACGAGGCCGGCCAGGAACAGCGCGAGGAAGCGCGCCGCGAAGGCGAGGTGGCGGCCCCAGCGGAGGTAGCGGGGGTAGAGGTAATACAAAAGGAGATAAGCGGAAAGAAAGCAGTAGGGGAAGTACATGGCCGTACTGAACAGCGCGACATAGACGAAATAGCCGGTGTTCGCGCGGACTTCGTCGGTGGGGAAGAAGCTTTGCAGGGCGAAATAGAGGGCGTAGGCCATCCAGAAGAGGCCGTGCCGCACGAGTCGGGGGCGGCGGTCGTTGGAGTATATGATGGACCGGATGGTCATACCTGGGAGCCTGCTGGCTTTGTCTTTGTCAAATTTAGACCATTGGGGGGCTGGGGGGTTGCTTTTTCGACGAATGTCATTCGTCGACGGCGGGTTGCGCCTGTCCGCCGGATGACGTTGTGTGTGCGTTGCGGGCGGTTGGTGGTCGAATGGGCGACCGGAGCGGGGTTTGGGCGGAGTAGTTTTGGGTTAAAACAAACTCAAACTACAATCTACAATTTATGAAGCAGTTATTTTTAAAGTTCGCATTTGCCGGCCTTTTGCTTGGCGGCACCGCCGTTGTTGCTTCTGCCCAGACTACCAGGGTATTTTATGATAAGAAGGGCAAGGTCCGTTTCACGATCGACTATTATGGGGAGAGCCAGTTGCCGCGGGACGTCCGGGCGATCGTCAAGCCGGAATATTATGACTATGCTATCCTCACGGTGCAGGAGGTGAAAACGAATGGGAAGTCCATTTACCTGATCGACCTGGAAGACAGCACGACCATCAAGACCGTGCGCGTCGCCGATGGCGAGATGGAATTGGTTCGGACCTTGAACCGCAGCGACCGGGTCGAGCCTGTGAAGGCGACGGCGGCGCGGAATTGAGGGGATGGGGGGGGCACCGCGGGCGCGAGGGTTACCCGGGGCGCCGGCGTTTCTGAGGGCACGGGATTTACCCGGGATCACAGCCCGAGCACCGCTTTCAGCTTCACGTAGCCGGCCTTGCTGACCGGCACCTGGGCGCCGGACTGGAGGATGCAGAGATGGCTGTCCTTTTCGTAGGGGTCGATGCGGGTGACCTGCTGGACGTTGAGGATATAGCTGCGATGGGTGCGGACGAACTGTACGGGGTCGAGGGTCTTTTCGAAGAAGCTCATCGTGCGGTTCTTGAGGAAGGCGCCATTGTGGGTGTGGATCTTCACATAATCATCGGCGGCCTCCAGGTAATGGATGTCCTCGAGGGGGATGATCTTGATCTTGCCGCCGGTCTTTACGACGATGCGTTGTTGTTGGGTAGGGGACTGGGAGGCGGTTTCGAGGAGGGCTTCGGTGCTGTCCGCAGGTTTTTCGCCGCCGGGGCCGTGGGCTACCGCCGCCGGACCGTGCGTGATTGCGTCGCTGCCCCGGGTGGCGCGCTGGTCGAGCCATTTGCGGAGGGCTTTATCGAAGCGCTCCTTGTTGAAGGGCTTGAGGAGATAGTCGACGGCGTGGTTCTCGAAGGCCTTGATGGCATATTCGTCGAAGGCGGTGGTGAAGATCACCGCGGGGGGATCCTCCACGAGCTCGAGCATTTCGAAGCCGTTGATCTTGGGCATCTGAACGTCGAGGAAGATGAGGTCGGGATGGTGTTGCTGGATGGCTTTGATGCCTTCGAAGCCGTCGCCGCATTCCTGCAGGATCGTGATCTCCGGGTAGTACCCGAGGTATTCTTTTACGATCATCCTCGCAAGCGGTTCGTCGTCGATGATGATGGCTTTTACGGGCGTGTTGTTGCTCATGCTTTCGGTGTTTGCGTGTTGTCAATGGCAGGTTTGGCGGGGATGTTCTCCAGTTGCGGGATGCGGACGATGGTCGTGAATAAATTATCGGTGACCCGGGTTTCGAGCAGATCGGTCCGGGCGAAGAGCAGGTAGAGTCTTCGCTGGATCGAGGAGAGGCCGAAGCCGGTGCCTTTCTTGGGGCGGCTGGTCTCGGGGTCGAAGGGGTTCTCCACTTCGATGATGACGAATTTCGCCTCTACTTTGGCGCGGATGGCGATGGTGACGGCATCGGTGGTGTCATAGAGACCGAATTTTATGGCGTTCTCGACGATGGGCTGGAGGAGCATCGGCGGGATGCGGCTGCTCATGCAGTCCTGGCCGCAGGTTACCTGCGTGTCGAGGCGGTGGCCGAAGCGGACCTTTTCGATGTCGAGATACAGCTCGAGATATTGTAATTCTTCCGACAGGGGAACCCACTGCTGGTCTTCCTTTTTGAGATTGCCGCGGAGGAAGTCCGACAGCTGCTGGATCATCTTGCGGGCCTGTTCGGGGCGGCTGCCGATGAGGGCGCTGATGGAGTTGAGGCTGTTGAACAGGAAGTGGGGCGCGAGCTGCTGGCGGAGCTTGAAGAGCTCGGCTTCGCGGGCGAGGCGTTCGGCGTCGTTGCGCCGCTGGCGGTTTTCCTGTTCTTCTTCGGAGGAATACCATAAAACGCTGAGGATGGCCATACAGCCGACCTGCAGGAAGACGATGTCGAAGCGGACGGGCCAACTTTTGCTGAAGAACTCCGCATAGGCGGCGCCGTCGGCCTTTTCGCTGAGCAGAGGGACGAGGATGGCTTTGCAGGCCAATAAAATGATGGCGCTGAGGCTTAGGCTGATGAGGAGGATATACCAGTAGCGTTCTTTTTTTGGCAGGTAGTATTGCATGTTGTTGCTGAGGAAGCCGCAGCTGAGGGCGACGAGGGTGTTGGAGACGAGGCTGTCGATCAGCGAGGTCCTGGCGGAGAGGCCGAAGCCGATGAGCAGGGAGACCTGCAGGAAGGCCCAGATGGCCCACCAGGAGAGGAAGATGAGGAGGAATTTATGTTGTGAGAGGGGGGCTTTGGCCATGAACGGGCTGGTTTGGCTGTTGCGTTTTCTTGGTTAGAGCAGGTGAAGCATTTTGTGCGTCGTGCTGGCGCGGATATGGTCGGCGCGACGATGGACCAAATCGGTATATCCTTCCGGGTCGTCGGTCTCGTGGATGCGCGAGTACATCTCGGCGCCGTCGAGGAGGCCGCTGAACCGGTAGAGCTCGGCGACGTTGACGAACTTCCATTGGACGAGCTGCTGTTCGTGGTTATAGAAGGCGTCCTGCTCCTTTTCGCCGATGTCCATGGCTTTGCGGAGGGCTTCTTCTTCGTCGTGGGCCGCGATGAGGCGGAGCTGCTCGTCGAATTGCGGAGTGTGGTTGCCTTCGCCGCAGATGATGCGGAAGATGATCTTGCTGAGATACCAGTTCATATGATTAGCGTTAATAATTCTTTAGTTCGATCCCGCCGAAGATCGACGTGCCGTCGATGATCAACACTTTATCGGGGTTGGACGCCGCGGGTTGCTGCCGTTTGTCCTCAAAGCCTGCGAAGAGAGCGGTGACCTCTGATCGCACTTCCCAGTGTGGGGGAACGATGATCTTTGTGCCGCCCATGATCTGGGTGACGTCGAGGCGGACGGTGCCGGTGAAATCGGCCTGGGTGAGATCGATCTCGGTGCCGCCCAGGAAGGTGACGATATCGCCGCCTTTGAAATTTTTGGACATGATCTTTTTATGCACTCCGCCGAAGACCGAGGTGGCGTTGACGAAATCTTCGGAGCTGTAGTTCTCGCGTTGGGTGGCGAAGGCCTGGGTGCCGCCCTGGCGCCACTGGGCGCGGTCTTTTTCGTATTGCTCGCGCCATGCGGAGCGATCTTTGTCATATTGTTCGCGCCAGTCGTGGCCCCAGCGGCCATGATAGCGATGGCGCCAGTAGGGGCGGTTGGGTCGGAGCATGACGAGGATGCCGGCGAGGATGAGGGCGCCGGGCCATATATAGCGTTGAACATGGGTTTCGGGGTAGTAGTCCTGGATCATGAAGAAGCCGCCGACGGCCATGAGGATGAGCCAGCCGCCGCCGTGGAAGTTGTGGCGGAGGCCGATCCAGAGGCCTACTACGATGAGGAGGACATGCCAGTTGAAGAGGTAGTCGGGCAGGGGGAAGTTCATTTGATCGAGGAGGAGGACACCGCCGATCACGAGCAGGAGGAGGCCTGCCCAGATCCTGCCGCTTCTGTGTCTGCGGCGGATGTCGTTCCTTTCTTCTTGTTCGTCCATTGTGGTTTCTATTTTTTCTCAAATCTAGTGTGTATTGCGGCTGTGTGCAAGGGGGAATCGCCCCTTGAAGGGGGGAAGGCGGCAAGTGGCGGTGTTTTGTCGGTAAAGGGGGCTACGGGACGCCCCTTCCATAAAAAAATATCCGGCGCAGGAATACGCCGGATCGCTTGATCCCAGAGGCCAGGGGAGCCCGAAGGCTACCGAGGTTAAGTTTACGACCCCTTTATGAGGGACCCCGTTGCGTTGTCAATGGTCAGGAAATACAGCCCCTGGGGCAGACCTGCCGTCGGAATTTGTGTGCTATTGACTCCGCCGCCGGGAAATTCCTTTATCCAAATCGTGGCGCCCTGTGCGTTGCGCAGGATGACCTTGGAGAAAGGGGCCCCGGGAGCGGAGATGTTGATGATTTCATGAAAGGGATTCGGATACATTTTGATCCCGGGCCGGGCCGGCTTTTCGGCGAGGACCTGGACGGTGGACCAGCTGTCGGCCTGGCCGGCGCTGTGTAACTTTAGCCGGTAGTAGGCCGTCCCATGAACGGGTGCGTTTTCATCCGCGTACGAATATTTGGCGCTGCCGTTGCCGGCGGGGACCTGTGCGAGGTCGGTCCAGTCGCTGCCGTTACCGCTCCGCTCGACGACGAACGTCCCGGGGTCCGCATTGCCGGTCGACCCGGCGCCATTGCCGGAGGTGCCGGCGCCCGCGCCGACGCCGGCGGCTTGCCAGCGGAGGAGGTTGTTGTTGCCTTGGCGGGTAACGGACCATTGGGATAGTTGCAGAGGCAGGGTGGCGGGGAGACTGTATGTGATGTTGATCCGGACGGCGTCGACGGAGGCGCCGGGGATCAGGTTGATGCCGAAGAGAATGCCGCCGTTGATGGCGGCTGAGAGATGGACCCCAAAGGATGGGGAATTGACCATCGCGGCGGTCCATGCGGTGGGGCCCCAGGTGTCGGATGAAGATCCGTACACGGCGCTGCCGTTGGCGGCCGGCCAGGCGCTGCCGCCGGCCTTGTTGACGGATGTGACGCCGGGTCCGACGAGTTGGACGAGATTGTCATTGACCGTCCCGTTGATCGTGGAGCCGAGAATGGTCAGGGACAGACCGCCGGATTGCTGGCGGGTGATGTCGACCTCGATACCATTGATCGTGGAGCCCGTGGGGATATTGAACCCGAAATTGGTGAGCTCCAGGACATCGGTGGCGCCGGTGGTGACCGACAGCAAATTGGCCGTACCGGCGACGGAACCCCCTGGGGACAGCGCGCCGTTTGGGTTGTTCCAGGTGAACGTGGCGCCGCCCAGGGAAACGACGGTGGCCGTCGCGGGATCGGTCAGACCAGTGGTCAGTTGCGCCGCGCACGGCGAGGCCGCGAGCAGGCAGAGGATAGAGGCAATCAGCGTTAAAATTTTGATACAGGGGTTGATTTAAGGGTTAACTTAGAGGGGGTAGGCCCTATAGGTTTCCTATGACAAATGGTTATTTGCTCATTGCTTGGGCTGCGTCGTATGGCTGGCCTCTTTGGGAGACTTTTAGCCACGGCAATGCAGCTTTTGCGAGCAGGCTGATTGTCTGTTGCAATAGTTAACAGGGGCGTCCGGGTCGGGGTCGCCAACAAAAAAAATTTTGACTCTGGGGAAAAAGCTAAGAGATCAGCGGGAGGTATCCCGCGCGCTACTAAGTGAGGCTACTAAAGGAGGTCTAAAGAAATCCCGTGGGATTCTTACTGCATAGTAACGGAGATTATCGCTGGAATCAAAACGTATAACGTTCGAACATCGACAATTTAAGGGTTTGCACTTAGTTAAATTTAACGATATACAATTAAAAAATCGACTATGCTCGATTAGAATAAAGACTACAAACCATACATTAAAACGGCTGACTTATGCTCAAAAACTGGTTTTTGACCGCCCTGCGCAACCTTCGCAAGAACCCCATGGCTTCGGCCATCAATATCTTCGGCCTGACGATCGGCCTGTCGAGCTGCCTGCTGATCGCTCTTTTTATCCGTCACGAGCTGAGCTATGACGACTTTGAGGTGCGGGGGCCGCGGATCGTGCGAAGTATCATGGGCTATAAATTCGCCGGTGGGGGTGACATGCAATACGGCAATTACAACAGCACGAAGGTGGCGACGACCTTCAAGCGGGTGTTCCCGGAGATCGAGTCGGCGGTGCGGATGACGGCGAGGCCGCGGATAGTATCCTATAAGGACAAGTTATTTAAAGAGGACAATTTCATGTTTGCGGACTCGAGCTTCTTCCTGGTGTTCAGCATGCCGCTGACGAAGGGGGATGCGGCGTCGGCTCTGTCGGGGCCGAAGAAGGTGGTGCTGACCGAGTCGACGGCGGCGAAGTATTTCAAGGGGGAAGAGGCGGTGGGGAAGACCCTGCGGATAGGGACCGATTCCGTCGACTACCTGGTGACGGGGGTGATGAAGGACTGTCCTTCGAACTCGCAATTCAAGTTCGATTTCCTGGCGTCCTTTTCTTCCCTGTACGCGAACCAGGACGAGACGTACTGGGACGCGAACTATGGAACCTTCTTTTTGCTGCGGGAGCATACTTCGTTGCCGGCGCTGCAGGCCAAGGTGACGGCCTTTATGGTAAAAGAGATGCAAGGACAGGGGGCGTCGGTGAACTTTTTGCTGGAGCCGTTCATGCGGATCCATTTGTATTCGGAATACATTGGGTTCGAACCGGGGACGAGTATTGTTTACATCTATATTCTTGCGGGGGTGGCGCTGCTGATCTTAGTGATCGCTTGCAGCACCTATATCAATTTGTCGACGGCCCGGTCGGTCGATCGGGCGCGGGAAGTCGGCGTGCGAAAGGTCATCGGCGCGGGACGGGGGCAGCTGTTCTGGCAATTTATTGGGGAGTCCTTCCTGCTTTGCTTCATCGCGGTGGTGCTGAGCGTGGGGGTGGTGGCCGGGGTGTTACCGGCGTTTAATAAATTAGCGGACAGGCACCTGGCGGTCGGCGGGGTTTTTTCGCCGTGGTTTTTGGGGCTGGCGTTGTTGACGGCGGCGGTGGTCGCGGTGCTGGCCGGGGGATACCCCGCGCTGGTCTTGTCCCGGTTCCACCCGGTGAAGGTGTTGAAAGGGGCTTTTAAGAATACGCGGGGTGGGCAGGGACTGCGGCAGTCGTTGATCGTGTTCCAATTTGTCATTTCTGTGTTTTTGATCGTATCGACCTTTATCATGGGTCAACAGCTGAGCTATATCCGGGAGAAGAAGCTGGGTTACGATCGGGATCATGTCCTCGAGCTGCCGATGAACCGCCAGCTGCTTCCTCAACTGGACTATCTGAAAGCCGAGTTCAAGCGCAATCCCGATGTGGTGAGCCTGAGCACCTGTGCGTCTTCGCCGGTGCAGATCTATGGGGGATACAATATGCGCAATGAGACGATGCCGGAGAATCAACAGCTGGCGGTGTATGGAAATCCGGTCGACGAGGACTATATCTCGACGGCGGGCCTGCAGCTGGTAGCGGGTGAGGGGTTGACGAAGCAGGATATCCGCGACGCGCATCCGGATGAGGGGCCGAAGCCCGACACGATCACAAAGCCGGTGTACCATTTTGTATTGAACGAGAAGGCGGCGAAGGACCTGGGCTGGACGCCGGCGGAGGCGATCGGGAAGCGGATGTATATGGATGCTTCGCGGCCGGGGTATGTGAAGGGAGTGGTGAAGGATTTTAACTTCCAGTCGCTGCACAATCCTATCAAGGGGTTGGTGCTGTTCCCGGCGCATCGGGCGGACAGGCTGTTGGTGCGGGTGTCGGGACAGCATATGGCGGCGACGCTGGACTGGCTGGCGGGGGTGTGGAAACGAGTGGCGCCGGGAGTGCCTTACGAAGTGAGCTTTTTGGATGAGAATTACAATAAACTCTATGCGTCTGAACAGCGGCTGGGGAAGGTGATGAATCTGTTCTCGGGTATTGCGATAGTGCTGGCTTGCCTCGGATTGTTTGGGCTGTCGTCGTATGCGGCGAAACAACGGGTGAAAGAGATCGGGATCCGGAAGGTGCTGGGAGCGTCGTTGGGGTCGTTGGCCTTTCTGTTGTCGGCGGGGTTTGTGCGACTGGCCGTTGTGGCGATTGTCATTGCGTTCCCGCTGGCGTGGTGGGCGATGCATTCCTGGCTGCAGGATTTTGTGTACCGGATTGCGATCGGGCCCTGGGTGTTTGTGGGGGCGGGGTTGTTGGTGGTGGCGGTGACGCTTGCGACGGTGAGTATACAGGCCGTGAAGACGGCGCTGTTGAATCCCGTCAAAAATTTGAAAGTGGAGTAGCGGACCGCGGACTACTCACTTCGCAACGCTTTTATTGGATTGGCGAGCGCGGCACGAATCGCCTGGAAACTCACCGTCAGCAGGGCGACGACGAGGGCGAGCGCACCGGCGAGACCGAACACCCACCAATGGATGGGCGTGCGGTATTCATAGTTTTGGAGCCAGCCGTGGAGGACCCAGAAGGCCAGCGGAAAGGCGATGAGGCAGGATATGCTGACCAATTGAACGAATTCTTTTAATAACAAACCGGTGAGCCCGTGGACGGAGGCGCCAAGGATCTTGCGGATGCCGATCTCTTTGACGCGACGTTCGGCGGTGTAGGCGGCGAGCCCGAAAAGGCCGAGACAGGAGATGGTGACGGCGAGGACGGCGAAGATGCCGGCGAGTTTGCCGATGAGGGTTTCGGCCGTGAAGAGTGTGTCGAAGTCGTCGTCGGCGAACCGGTAGGCGAAAGGTTGATCGGGGTTTTCGGTGGTGATGACGGCGGCGGTTTTGGCAAGCGCCTGCGGCAGGTTGGCGTTGGGTTTGAAGCGCAGCGCCATGACCGTGGCGGAATAGGCGCCGGAATAGAAGACCAGCGGCGCACCGGCTCCGTAAACATCATTATACACAAAATCCTTTACGATCCCGATGACGGTGAAATGTCCGGCGCCACGGGTGAGGAGGCTGCCCGGATGCCCTTCCTTCCCCATTAGCTTCGCCATGCTTTCATTGATGATGACGTTTGAGCTGTCGACGCCGGGAGTGGGGTAAAAATCCCGGCCCGCGAGCAGCTGCATCTGCATGGTGGCCAGGTAACCCGGGCTTACGACATTGGAGTGGATGGGGATCTTGCTGTTCGGGTCTTTCCCCTGCCAGTTGAGGCCGGAGCCGTAGCTGTACACGTGCAGGGCATCGTGGAGGCTTATCGCGGCATTGTCCACGTAACCGGTCGCGAGGAGCTTGTCTTTGAGCGCGTCGAAATGATCCTTCATGTTGCCATGCAGATCGATATAGACAAGATTGTTTCGGGTATAACCCAGGTCCCGGTCCTTGATGTGCTGTACCTGCTGGTAGATGATGGCGGTGCCGATAATGAGGCCGACCGAGGCGGTGAACTGCGTAATGACGAGCCCTTTGCGGATCGTGACGGCGCCGCCGCCTGTCTTTATCTTCAGTCCCTTTAACACGAGGATGGGGTTGAAGGAAGAGAGATAGAAGGCGGGGTAGCTGCCCGAGAGGAGGCCGGACAAGAGGGCCACGGCGAATAAGGCGATGATATGGGCGGGTACGAAGAGATGAAGTTGAAGCTGCTTGTTGACCAGGGCATTATAGGCAGGGAGGAAAAGGTAGAGCAAGGCGACGGCGAGCAGGACGGAAAGGAATGACAGGAGGAGGGCTTCGGTGATGAACTTGCCGATGAGGTGGGTCCGGCCGGCGCCTACGACCTTGAGCACGCCCACTTCCCGGGCGCGTTGTTCGGATCGGGCAGTGGACAGGTTCATAAAATTGATACAGGCGATGAGCAGGATGGCGGCGGCGATGAGCGTGAAGAGGCGTACGTACCGGATGGCGCCGCCCGATTGCACGCCGTTGACGAATTTATCGCGGAGATGCCAGTCGTTGGCGCTGAAGAGGAAGAGGGAATTGGTCGCGCCGTTTTGTTTGGTGGAGAGGTAGTGGTTCAGCTTGCTGTCGATGGCCTGACGGGAGGCGTTGGGCGCCAGCTGGACATAGGTTTCGGTGAGGTTGTTGCCCCAGCCTTGCAGCCAGGTGTTGGCGGACGTCCAGGTGGTGTAGGGAGAGAGCCATTGAAAATGGAAGGAGCTGTTGGCGGGAAGAGGGGTGAAAACGCCGGTGACGGTATAGAGGCCGTCAACGGAGTAGGCCTGGCCGGCGTTCATGTGGATGGTTTTTCCGATGGGGTTTTCGTCGCCGAAACACGCTGTCGCCAGGGCCTGACTGATGACGATGGATTGAGGCGTCGCGAGGGCGGTAGCGGCGTTGCCGCGGGTGAGGCCGACCGTGAACAGGGAGAGGAAGGAGGGATCGGCATAGAGGCCGTTTGTCTTTATCTTTTTGTCGCCGGCTACCGCGAGTTCGTCCATGCGCCAGCTGATACGGGCCACATCGACGATGCCGGGGAACTCTGCCTTCATGGCTTCAGCCAGTGCGTCGGGGGTGTTGCCGTTGGTGTTGATGCCCTTGTTGGTGTTTTCGTTCTGCATGACGCGGTAGAGGTAGTCATGGTTGGCGAAGTTGTGGTCGAAGTTGAGCTCGTCTTCGACCCAGAGAAGGATGAAGGCGGCGGAGGCGATGCCGATGGAGAGGCCGGCGATGTTAAGGATGCCGAAGGCGCGGTGCTTCCGCAGATTGCGGAGGGCGGATGTGAGGTTGCGGAGCATAAGGCGGCGAAGTTTGTGTATGTATAATAGAGTACTGCGGAAACCGGGAATGGTTTCAGGGAAAGGGGAAGTTTTTTTGGCGGCGGCTGTGGGGGCCCTCAGCTGCCGGCGACGCGGAGCCGCCAGGTGGCGTGCATTTTGGGCGTTTGGGCGAGTTTCTTTTGGGTCTCGGGGGACATGGAGGCGAGCAGGTGGGGCAGGGCGGAGAGGCGACTGATGTCCATGGCGGCTTCGCGATCGACGACGAAGCCCATGCGGGTGAAGAATTCCGCGGCGCGTTCGAAGTCGGGGAATTTTTTCTCTTCGATGTTGTGTTGCTGGAGGAATTGATGGAAGGAGTCTTCGCGGTCGATGAGCGAGGGGTCGAGTTCTTTTTGGATATAGATATCGCCGGTGATCCAGTAGCCGCCGCGTTGCCGGAGGATGCTGCGGATGGTTTGGCAGAGGGCTTCTTTTTCGGCCTGGTCGAGATAGACGAGGAGGCCTTCGTTGACGATGAGGAGGGGTCCTGGGGGAAAGCGATGGGCGATGGCCTGGAAGGCGGGGGCGTCGAGGACGTTGAGGGGGAGGAGTTCGTAGTGGCCGGGGGCGGGGGTTGAGGGTGCGTTTGCGGCGGTGGGTTGGGGTTCGCGGGTGAGCGCGCTGACGAATTGTTGTTTGGTGGCGATGAGATCGGGGAGATCGGTGTCGATGTAATAAACGGGTTTTTCCCGGCTGAGGGCGAGGCCGCGGAAGGAGAAGCCGGAGGAGAGTTCGAGGATGTTGGTGATGTCAAGGGATTGCATCAATTGGTCGATGTTCCAATACCGGTTTTCGAAGTGCAGGAGGCGGGCCCAGAAGAGTGGGGGGCGGTGTTCGGTGTCGAAGGGGTTAAGTGGTTGGGGGGTGGGGGCGGTTGGGTTTGGGGCGCTGGGCTGCGACGCGTCTGGCTGCGATGCGCTTGGGTGCGATGGGGTTGGATGCGGGGTATCTGGATTCGATTCGGTTGGGTTCGATGCGGTTGCCTTTGCGGCTGCGATGGGATCGGCGGTGTTGGGCCGGGAGGCGAGGAGGAGCTCGGCGGCCTGGCGGGCGTAGGGAATGGGGGTGAGACCCTTCATCAGCAGGAGAGTGAAAGCCGAAGGGCTGATGGTGGAGAAGTCGCGGGAGGCTGGAGCAGCGTTGTCGGCGGGCGGGTTGGGTTGTTCGGGGGATTGGTTGGCTTGCATAGGATAAAATTAGCCAATTTTTGGGGGCGGGCTGTGTTAAGAAGAGGTTGTATATGGGCGGGAGTGAGCAAGTGGATTCTCTACGCACTGCGTAGAGAATTGTGGGCAAATGAGAAGACCTGAGGGGGATTGAGGAACGGTTATTTGGGCAGAGATTTGACCTTGGCCAATAGTTCATTCATCTCGGCCAATTTTTTGGGCGCGAGGACCTTGCCTTTTAAAAGATTGAGCTTTTCATCCACGATCAATGTGACTTTGCGATCAAAGAGATGGGTGGATTGTTTGGATCTCTTTTTCATTATGTAAAATTAGATAATTTTTTCTTAATAAGAAGAGCTTCGACCGGCATATTGGTGTGGAATGGCTTGAATTCGCCCTCCACTAACCCGTAAATTTCGAATTTTGAGCCTAGTTCGTTTAGGTGCAATCCAATAGCCATCCGATACAACCTGGTGCGCTCGGCTGTACTCCCTTTGAATGCGATCCTTCTGCGGGGATATTTTTTAGTATATCCTTCCACGGCATTCACCACGGTGGCTAATATCTTATTTCGATCTCCATTGTCGCTGATCCTACTATCGTTAATCTCCCCGTTTTCGGCGACATCTCCCAATGCCAAATTGTAAATGCCTGATATATTGGTTTGAGTGAATACTATTTGTTTCGGAGCGCTCCAAGCCAATTGATCTGTTGTTATTTCTTTGTTGTGAATGCGCAGTACAGATTGGCGCGGCCGTAGGCAGAGGGGCGGGTGTTGCCTTTTTGTAACGGTGTCCAATCGGGTGGGCTGAGGAGCCGGGAGGCGGATGTGTAGCTGAGCGGGTATGGGACCCAGCGGGGGACGGGGGTGTCGGTGTCGTACTCGATCAGTATAAGCACTGCGCCGGGTTGGAGGGCGGTGTGCAGCATTTTTATGAATGCGGGTTGGTCGCGGACGTAATGGATGGCGTTGGCGATGAGGATGCCGTCGAGGTTTTGGAGGGTGGGATTGGGTTGGGTGATGTCGGCGGCCTGGGGGCGGATGGTGATGTTATTTTTTGTGGTTTGTTGCTTTATTCCAGGTTGGAGATCGATGGCGGCGAGGGTGCTGTGGGGGGCGAGCAATTCGGCGAGGGCTAAAGTGAACGTGCCGGAGCCGCAGCCGAGGTCGGCCCAATGGGTGGGGGTGCCGGTCATGAGTGTCCGGAGGGCGGGGGTGTCGAGGAAGGTGGTGGCTTCGCGGTGGGTCATGGAGGTAAAGATACGAATCGTGAAATATGGGGCTGCGATGGCGAGCGCGTTGTCGCAATTGAAGCGTAAGTATGTCGCAATTGTTGGGAAGCATTGTACTGTTCATCTGGGGCGAACGCCATCTGGGAGGCGAAGTTTCGTAATGGGCCTGCACGTTTATTGGTTTTTCGGGCTGTTGGCGGCAATCGTTCTCGGCTGCTAAGTTGGCTACGCAAGCCCATTACAACGGATTTGTTTTGCCTTCTGGAATTGAAAATGGATAAGCGTACCGGAATTTCGTTTGGCAGTCGGCGTTTTAGAAACGAAAAGAAGCCCGTTTAAATCCAAGACACAACTATTTGCTAGCCCACCATGAAATCCCGCATTTTGTATCTTTATGAGCATGGCATCCTTCAGCATCCCCCTCAACCGAAAGCGATTCCCATATGGCGCCATTATTCTCTCCTACGTGACCGGCGTGATAGTATTCTGGCTGGTCAACGGAACGATCGATAGCCATATCCCATTCAACCTCGCCTTGAGTCTCGTTGTACTCTTTTACTTCAGCCAGGCCACCTGCTTCTCATGGGCAGACTACTGGCACAATACTTTCAACAAAAAGGCTTCCCTCATCCTCGATGATGCCGGCATTGAGGACCAGTCCAGCATCTACGCTGTAGGTAGGGTCGCCTGGCAGGACATCGTCGGGATCGAGATCAGGAAGAGGTTCGGCATCGATCTCCTTTTCATCCACCTGCAGGATCAGGATGTATATATCTCCCGCCAGGTTTGGTGGAGACGCATCGCGCTACGCCGGTGGCGCCGACGCTGGGGTTCCCCTGTCATTATTTCGCAGCGTCGCCTTGCCTATGACGTTCATGAACTAAAGGGCCTGTTGGAGGATCGAAAAGCCGCATCGTCACAAATTCTAACAAGAAAATAAACCACCTATGGCAAAAGCAGCGTCACAACCCGGTCCCCTATGGGTATGATCCTCTATGCAATTTTGGAAGACGGCAACCTCAGTGGCATTTGGACCAATCGATTCAAAACCGGCGACACTATGGGAGGCTCTCGACGGCAACTCTTTGTGGAGATTGCCCGGAAGGATGGAGACAACGTGACTGATCCCGCCGGAGACTATCGAAGCGCCTGGATCGACGAACCGGCTGAAGGCACCGTGATAGCGACCTTACATATTCAGCAGAATGGAACAGTCTATACCTTCGTCTGGAGAGATGGCGCGACAACGCTCTTTACGGGCGCCGGCATGCGGCTTGGCCCTGACCGCCTGGTAGTAACCTACTGGGGTGGGGCGGCGACGCAATTCCGGTTGCCTGGCTGATCCATTGCCCGCGTTGACAACCAGGAGATTATTTCAACGGGTGCCAGGTCTCGTCTTTGGGTTCGTCCGCTGCGGGCGGCCGCACAAAGGGAAGCATGCCTTCGTCACAGGCGCCATACTTCGCAAAATTCTTCTGTGACTGGCGGAGTGAAAAAGGGTTGGCTCCTCCTTCATAATCCGGATCATCCAGCTGGACGCCGTCATCTTCCCACCAGCATATCCGGCAAATGGCATAACTTCCATTCACCGGCTGATCAAAGGTCTTGTAGCCACAGCACGGGCACGTGTATTTCATGGGACATAAAGATAGCCACAAAAGGGCCCGGACTGACTAGGGGTAGTGGATTACTCATGACCGGTAGATAAAAAATATGAAAAAGGCGTACGAACCATGCATGGCTTTTATACGGTTTTTGACAGATTCTGCACGCAAATCGGCAAATTGTGCACAACCATCAGCATTTGACCCGCCTTAACTGATTTAACCCTTTACGATTCGCGGACCCGGATGGTATGAAAGGTAAATGAAAGAAAGAGTGGATGGTTTGTCCTTCCACATGCTACTGGATATGACCATCGGCTTTTTCCTTTGCGGTCTCGTAGTATGCAAGATGGTCCCTGGCCCGTGGAAGCAGCAATAAGACGGACAACACCCAAGGCGTTGCCGGGATGAAATTGCAATCGGTTGTATTTTTCTGACAGAAAAGGCCTATCTTTAAGCTTCTCCTTAAAATACATTGCATGCTAACGAATTGCGTTAAGTTTTTCCTGCTTTTGGTGGTTGTGACGATCGTGGCGCCGGCGCCGGCACGGGCTTCGATCAAATCCTGGACGAAGGACGGCGATGCCGTGAATTTTACGCTCGACATCGGGTCGATGACTATTCGGGTCTGCCAGCCGGATGTGATCGAGGTCAAATACACGATGCTGCCGCGGATGCAGCAGAAGAATTCTCTCGTAGTGATCAACCGCTATGGCAGCGAGACGGGGTTCACCGTGAGCGAGACGTCGTCGGCGGTGGTGATCACCACCAAAAAATTAAAGATCACGGTCGATAAGGGGAACAACGCCATAACCTACGACGACCTGGCGGGAAATACGATATTGGCTGAATACGGTTCCGATAACAAGAGCATGCAGGCGCAGGTGGTGGCCAATATCCGCACCTATAGCTGCTCGACGACGTTCTGGTCGCCGCGGGACGAAGGCCTGTTTGGCCTGGGTTGTCATCCGCTGGATTCGGGTTCCATTAATTATAAGGGCCGTAACCAGGATCTCCTCATTAAATACCTGACAGGCGCGATCCCGGTGCTGCTGTCGACGAAGGGGTATGGCCTGCTGTGGGACAATTATTCGGCCTCTAAATTCGTGGGCGCGGACCCTTCCAAATACAGCTATGTGTCGGAGAGTGGCAACCAAATCGACTACTACTTTTTTTACGGACCGGATTTTGACCGCATCGTCGCAGAGTATCGCGACGCGACGGGGCGGGCGCCGATGTTCGGGAAATGGGCCTATGGCCTCTTCCAGAGCGAAGACCGGTACAAAACGCAGGCGGAGGTGCTGGCGGCGGGTGCGGGTTACCGAAAGGCGCATATCCCGGTGGACGTGGTGGTGCAGGACTGGTATTATTGGGAGCCGCTTCCCATCGGCAGCCATGTGATGAACCCGCAGCGTTATCCAAACCCGAAGGCGATGGTGGACACCCTTCATAGCTGGAACCTGCATGCGATGATCTCTATCTGGCCGGTCTTCGGTTCGGGGACGGCGAATTTCAACGCCCTGAAGGCGGCGGGTGGACTGACATCCATTACCTGGGACAATGTGGTGACGCATACTTTCGACACCTATTACGATGCGCATAATCCATCGGCGCGGGAGATGTATTGGGACCAGGCGCGGGACAGCCTGGTGAAACGGTATGGATGGGATGCGTGGTGGATCGATCAATGTGAGCCAGACAACGGATCACTGCTGGACGCGAGAAGGGATGCACAGTTCTTTACAGGGAAGGGGATCGACTTCTTCAACACGTACTCTCTGGTGCATACGGATGGCATTTATAAAAACTGGCGTCGCGATATTCCCGGGAAACGGGCTTTCTTCCTGGCGCGACAGTCGTTTGCGGGGGAGCAGCGCAATGCGGCGACGCTCTGGTCGTCGGATATCGAGTGTACGTGGCATAGTTTCGAAGATCAGGTGCCACAGGGTATCGATGCATGCGCTTCCGGTATCCCCTACTGGACTTCGGATATCGGCGGCTACCATTACCACTGGCAGGCGCCGGACTGGTCGCGGCCGGAGATGCGCGAGCTGTTCACCCGGTGGTTTCAGTTCGGCGCATTCTGCCCGGTGTTCCGCATCCATGGCAAGGGAGAGCGGGCGCTGTATTCGCGCAACTGGGATGAGGCGACACGGACTACCCTGCTGACCTACGATAACCTGCGCTACCGGCTGCTACCGTATATCTATTCCCTGGCAGGCAAGGTGACGCAGGAACATTATACGATGATGCGAGGGTTGGCTTTTGACTGGCGCGGGGACACGGCGGTGTATGGGATCAAGGACCAATATATGTTCGGGCCGGCTTTTTTGGTGAACCCGGTGACTACACCGGGCGCGACTTCGCGGAGCGTTTATCTGCCGCGAGGCGGCTGGTTTGATTTCTGGACGGGCAAGCGGTTGGATGGCGGCGTTAGAATGGATGCGTCCGCGCCATTGTCGACGATGCCGCTGTATGTACGGGCGGGATCCATTGTGCCGATGGGCCGGGAAATGGAGTATGCGACGCAGAAGCCGGCGGATACGCTGGAGTTGAGGGTGTACCCGGGCGCGGATGGATCTTTTACGTTGTATGAGGACGAGAATGAGGGGTATGGGTATGAGCAGGGTGCGTTTGCGACGATCGCGTTCAACTGGCATGATAAGAATCACAACCTGAGCATCTCGGCGCAGAAGGGGAGTTTTCCCGGGGCGTTTAAGAAGCGGGTATTTAATATTGTGGTTGTTGGGGATGGTGTTGGGGCCGGCGAGGCGGCGGCGAAGGGGCGTTATGTGACGTATACGGGGATGCCGTTGAGTGTGGTGATCGGGGCGACCAAGAGCCGCCAGTAGTGATGTGGTGCTCGGGGGCGGACGGCAGCTGTATCGGAAGCGGACAGATGTGTGGAAAAGATTGCGCGTAGAAAGTTGAAAATCAATTATATGGGAAAACGGCATTTTTTATGATCGGGTAAATTATGCTTTTCAACCATCTCCTCACCGCCTGGCGGCGGCTTCGCAAGAACAAGGGATTCTTTGCCCTCAATTTTATGGGTCTGTACCTGAGCGTGACGGCGGCGTTGCTGATCGCGCTGCTGATCCTTTTTGAAACGAGCTTTGACCGCGGCGGTGCGACCGGTGGAAAGGTGTACCGGGTGGTGGCGGAGAACAGCACCGACAAGGGAGCGGACTTCACGGGTGTAACACCCTACCCGATGGCCAAAGCGTTGCGGGCGCTATTGCCGCAGGGCGCCCGGGTGACGCAGCTCGACTACGAACGGGACATGACGATCGTCGTGGGCGACCAGGCGCTAAAAGAGACCCAGGTGATCTTTGCCGACTCGGTGTTCCCGCAGGTATTCCCTTTGACAGTGAAAGACGGCAGTCTGACGCGGGCTTTCAAAGAGCCCGGCTTTTGCGCGTTGACCGAGACGACGGCGAAGCGGTATTTCGGCAGCGAACCGGCAGTGGGCAAACGGCTGAAAACCAATAACGGCAAGCTGGAGCTGGAAGTGGCGGCGGTGGTGGCCGATGCGCCGGCGAATTCTCACCTCCCCTATCACCTCCTCATCTCCTATCCAAGTTTCAGCAAGGATTTCATCGGCGGCTTTAACCTCGACACCTGGACCATGAACGCCAGCGGCTTCACCTATGTCGCCCTGCCCACGGCCGCGAATGTGGCGCCGACGGAGCATGTCCTGGCGGGACTGGTGGAGGAGCATCTCAAAAGCGAAGAAAGCCGGAATAAGACGCGCTATTTTTTACAACCGGTTTCCACTGTGCACTACGACACCCGGTTTGCGCATAGCAACCCGGCCTATACTATCTCGACGAAGTATCTGTATCTCGTGGGGGCGATCGGGCTCTTCCTTATCCTGGCCGCGAGCATCAACTATACGAATCTCTCGACGGCGCTGGCGATCCGGCAGTCGAAGGAGGTGGGGATCCGCAAGACGCTGGGAGCGACGCGGCAGCAGCTGGTGCGCCAACTGCTGACCGAAGCCTTTGTGCTGACGGGAGGGGCGATCCTTGCGGCGGCGCTCAGTGTCCGGCTGTTCCTGCCATTGATGAACTCATTCCTCGACCGGCAGATCCCATTGAACTGGCTGACGCCGGCGAGCGGCGGGTTCCTGCTGGCGCTTTGGGTGATCGTGTCGCTGCTGGCGGGTTTCTACCCGGCGATCGTGCTGTCGGGGTTCCGGCCGGTGACGGCGTTGAAGAGCAAGGTCTTTACGCCGGGGGCTTCGGTGTTGAACCTGCGCCGCGGGCTGGTGGTATTCCAATTTGTTACGGCGCAGGTGTTGATCATCTGCGCGGTCGTGGTGGCCCGGCAGATGGCGTACGTGCGCAATGCGCCGATGGGCTTCGACAAGGATCTCGTCGTGGACATCGGGCTCCCCACCAACAAGGCGGAGGATATGAAGTCGTTCCGCTCGCGGCTGGGGGATATCCCGGCGGTGGAGAAGGTCAGCTTCTCGATCGCGGGACCGGTGTCGCAAAACCGGGCGAGCACGTCGTTCAATCTAAGAGAGCGGTATAAGGCGAAGCAATTCGAGGTGGAGGTGAAGGCGGGGGACGAATATTACCTGGATACGTATGGGCTGAAACTGGTGGCCGGCCGATGGTTCGACGGCGCGGACGAAAAGGCCGCGGAGGAGAAGGGACCGGACTCGGTGAAGAAATATGCCTTCGTCCTGAACGAGACCGCGGTGAAAACGCTGGGTTTCCGGCGGCCGGAAGATGCCATCGGGCGATATGTGACCTTTGGGTTCAACGATATCTCGGCGCCGGTGGTCGGAGTGGTGAAGGATTATCATGTGGCGTCGATGCACGATGCGATCATGCCGGTGCTGATGGTGCCGTTCCCCTTCCTCTATTATAACGTGGGCGTTCGGTTGCGGGGTGGCTTCTCGGCCTCCGCGGTGGCGGGGATGGAGAAGGCCTTCCAGGCGGTGTATCCGCGGGAATTGTTCGAGTCGCATTTTCTCGACCAGACCATTGCGGAACAATACGCGGAGGAGCAACGGACGCAGGGTTTGTTCCAGTTGTTCACGGGCCTCTCGATCGCGATCAATATCCTTGGGTTGATCGGACTCCTGTCCTTTTTGATCGAGGCGAAGACAAAAGAGGTGGGGATCCGGAAGGTATTGGGAGCGTCGATGGCCGATATTTCTATCTTATTGTCGCGGGACTTTTTGAAGTTGATGGGCATCGCCTTTCTCGTGGCGGCGCCGGTGGCAGGATTGTTGATGGACCGGTGGTTGCGGGATTTTGCGTACCGGACGGGTTTGAGTGGGTGGGTGTTTGCGGGCGGATTGGGGATCACGTTTGTGGTGACGGCGGTGGCGATTAGCTTCCAGACGGTGCGGGCGGCGTTGGTGAACCCGGTGCGGAGCTTGCGGAGCGAGTGATTCGCGTTGGGGCTTTTGCGCCGCGTGGACAATAATGTTTGGGTTTGGCACGTTTTTTACGGGTAAACGCGTAAATTGGCGCATCTTTTTGCGTGGGAACCACCCTCTTCTTTGGTTCCTCTTCTTTCCGATCTTCTTGCCTTTTTGTCTTTTTCTTGCCAGTGGTCTATCGTTTGTTGCCGAAACTAAAAACAGACACATGGAAAAGAAAGGTTTTCTTATCGACATGGATGGGGTCATCTACCGGGGCAGCGAACCCATCCCCGGAGCGGTGGAATTTATCAACCGGTTGCGGGACATGGGCTATCCCTTCCTCTTTTTGACCAATAACAGCCAGCGTACCAACCGCGACGTTTGTTACAAACTGCGCAAGATGGGTTTCAACGTCAACGACGAGGACATCTTCACCTGCGCCATGGCTACGGCCCGCTATCTTGCTTCGCGCAAGGAGAATGGGACGGCCTATGTGATCGGCGAGGGCGGTTTGCTGACGGAGCTGCACAACATCGGATATTCTATCGTGGACGACCACCCGGACTTTGTGATCATCGGCGAGGGCCGGACGATCATGCTGGAGTCGGTCGACAAGGCGATCAATATGATCCTTGGCGGCGCGAAGCTGATCGCTACGAACCTGGATCCCAATTGCCCGGTAGGCAATGGCAAGTACCGGGCGGGGTGCGGGGCTTTTGTGGCGATGCTGGAGTTTGCGACGGGGCGGCAGGCCTTTAGTGTGGGTAAGCCCAGTCCCGTGATGATGCGGATGGCCAGGAAGATGCTGGGCCTTTCCACCGACCAGACGATCATGATCGGCGATACGATGGGCACCGATATCCTGGGCGCGGGTTCGATGGGGTTTACCACCGTGCTGACGCTTTCGGGGGTGACGAAGGAGGCGGACCTGGCGCAGTTTGGATATACGCCGGACTTTATCATTCATTCCATCCGGGACTTGCTGGACGATGGCTTGTTTGGGCGGGTGCTGGCGGAGAGGGGGTGTTTTTTGGTGGGTGAGGAAAAATGATTGAAAAGTGCTGGTGGGGGGGGGTATTTTTTAGCGATCCTTTAATGACTCGCAGATGTCGTACATGCTGTCGTCGGCGGGATAGAGCTTCTCATGGGGGATGGGCATAAAATCCCTGCCCCAGAATTCCTTTGTGATCGGGAACTCGAATTTCGCCAGGACGCGGCGGGCGACGTCGTATTGTTCCACTCTTCTTACATTATCCATCTTGTAATTGGGGAAATGGCAGGTGAGGTAGCCTTCCTGGAAGAAGGGCCGCCGGGCTTCGGGCGGGGCGATGCTGAGCAGGCGGATGTTCACCAGTTCTTCAAAGGTATTGTAGGCGATGGCGTCGTTGGCCCAGGGCATGCCAAGGACATAGACCATGCCGGTGGGGCCGGTGTTGCCGTCGAAGGCGAAGGAACAGGCGACATGGATGGAGTGGGTGATGTCGAGGACGGGGGTGCGGCAGACCTGGTAGTGTTGCAGGAGGGCCCAGGCGAGCTCGGGGTGTTCGGTGACTAATCTTGTGCCGCCGGGTTTTGGGTCCTGGGCTGCGAGCAATTTTTTCAGGGCTTCGGCCTTTTGATGCAAGAGGGAGAAGCGTTGCTTCAGCAGGAGGCGGGTCTCGCCTGGATAGATCCTGAAGATCGACGGGAGGAGCTGGGTCATGCCGTCCTTTTGGCGATCGGCGGTCTGGCCGCGATAGAAGAGTGTGCTGTTGCGGTTGTAGTGTTGGAGGGGTGCGATGTAGGTGATGAGCTGATTGTAGGTGGCGACGGGGATGGGTGGTTGCCGGAGGACCTCGTCATTGGTATGAGGTTGGTACCAGTCGGGATTGCCTTGTTGGCGCTGGATGAGGTTTATCTGGCCAAAGAGTGGTTGGATCTTTCGCATGGGACAAAGATAGGCGAATAGGCGGGCGCCGGCGGCCTAATGGCAATTGTTGTATTCGTTGATGATCCGTAGCAGGACGTCGGGATGTTTGCGGGCGCCGAAGCTGACAAAGGGGATGAAATAGCCTTTTTCCTTTGACCGGATCTTTTCGGCAAGGGTGGGGCAGTCGGCGACGATCTCGCTCATCTTTGCTTCGAATTGGGGGATCACGCGGGTGCCCCGGGTGTTGACGGTTTCCCGCAGGCCGAAACCGGGCAGGGACAGATAATACGAGTACAGGGACTCGCCGGTGGCATTGGCCTGTCCCGACTCATGGAGCTCGTACAGATGGATCTTTGAACTGTCGGGCGTCAGGCGTTGCACAAACAGGAGGCGTTGGACGCCGTTCATGCTGATGTCGACCGTTTTGAGTGCATAGAACGTGGTTCCCATCCGGTAGCCAAGGATTTGGTTCAGGGGGATGCGTTGTGCCGTATCTTTTCCTTCGGGGGTGATCTCGACGTACGAGGGATAGGCTGCGCCGTTACGAAGATGATAGAAGTCTTCGAGGGCGACGGTGAACTGACCGGGTATGGTGTCGTTGTTTAGGAGATACAGGGTTGCGTGACGTTTGCTGACGGCGTTGGGGGTCAGGTAGAACGAAGTGGGTTTACATCCCATGAAGAGGAGTAAGATCAGCAGGAGGGGCTTCATATGACGGCTCAATATACAAACAAAAAAGGCTCTATCTTGCCGGCTTATGGCAAAGAAAATTTTATTGACTGACAGTGGCGGGCGTTCGAATCGCGGGGCTTTGTTAGCGGGGAAGAGCTTGCGGCCGAAGGGACTGCGGCCCGAGGAGTTGACGGCTGAGGATTTGCGGCCGAAGGGATTGACGGGGCGGCTGTTGGTGAAGATCGATCCGCGGGCGGAGTTGGGTTCGGTGTTGAAGGGATTGAAAGGTGTTCTGCTGGAGCGGCTGCGGGTGGCGGTGATCGAGGAGGAGTCGGCGGCGGAGGTGAGGAAGATGGCGGCGGTGAAGGGGAGTGTGTTTGTGGCGGTGGAGCAGGAGCGGGTGGTGAGGAAATTGGCGGCGGCGAATGACGATGGGCCGGGTGGTGCATCGGGGAGGCCGGGGCGCGGAGGGTCGCGTTCCGGTGGCGATTCGGGGAAGCGCGGAGGGTCGCGGGCGGGCGGTGGCGGGTTGCCTTTCGTGGATAACAGAGTGGCGAGTTGGGGGATACAGGCGGTGAATGTGCTGCACAGTGGGTATACGGGCAAGGGAGTGAAGTTGGCGGTGTTGGATACAGGTTTTGATTTTGGCCATCCCGATTTTGCC
This sequence comes from Puia sp., assembly GCF_035546395.1. GTDB lineage: Bacteria > Bacteroidota > Bacteroidia > Chitinophagales > Chitinophagaceae > Puia. The sequence goes on from NZ_DASZXR010000008.1 coordinate 204,439, forward strand.
GGCCGTACCATTCATCGGAAATCGTTTGTTGGCCGGCAGGCTTTTGACAAGGACGGGCATGGGACGCATTGTGCGGGGATTGCCGGCGGCGGTTATGCGATGGCGAAGGCGGGGAAGGGGCGTGCGGGAGCGGCTTCGCCTTCGGGGAAGGCCGGTGTGAGGTATGGCGTGGCGCCGGGGGTGAGGTTGTATATCGGGAAGATCCTGGATGATAATGGCGAGGGGTCGGATGGGGTGGCGTTGGCGGCGATCGAATGGGCACTGGAGAAGGGGTGTAAGGTGATCTCGATGTCGTTTGGTGCGGAGCCGGAGGAATCCTATTCGGCCATTTTTGAGAGTGTGGCGCAGACGGTGTTGGCGCAGGGGAGTTTGCTGATCGGTGCGACGGGGAATGAGAGTAAGCGGGGGAGGGTGGCGCCGGTGAATCATCCGGCGAATTGTCCTTCTGTGTTGGCGGTGGGAGCGTTGACGGCGGGGATGAAGGTGGCGGAGTTTTCGTGTGGGGGGGTGGCTTTTGGACGCGGTGTTGTTGGTGATGGGGGCATTCGTGGCGGGCAGGGTGCAGGCGGCGGCGCGGGTGGGGGCGGCGTTCGGGGCGGCCTGGCTGGGGGGCAGGTGGATCTTGTGGCGCCGGGGGATCAGATCTTGAGTGCGAGGCTGGGCGGTGGGACGGTGTTGGATTCGGGGACTTCGATGGCAGCGCCGTTTGTGGCGGGGGTGGCGGCGTTGTTGTGGGAGCGGTACCCGGAGGCGAGCGCGTGGGAGATCTGGGCGAGACTGGGGCAGGGGGCGAGGAGATTGGGACTGCCGGCGTCGGCAGTGGGGGCGGGGTTGGTGTGGGCGGATTGAGGCTTTAGGTGCTCCGAGGCTTTGGTCTGCTGCGGCGCGGAGTCTAATGATCGACCTTTGGCCGGGCAGCCTCCTACCGCCTGGGCCCTATGCGGGCTGAAGCATTTTTTATAAATTTGTCCTATGCTTTTTATTGCGAAGGTGGAAGAGGGGCAGAAGCCGAATATCCGGGAGATCGCTAAGTCTCTCGAAGGGATGGGCGTGCAGGTGAAGCGCGTGATGAAGCTGACGGGGACGATCACGGGGGAGAGTGGCGCGTTGTCGCTGGGGAAGGTGAAGATAAAAGGGATCGAGTCGGTGGAAAAGGACCGGGGGTTGAAGGCGAAATAGATTGACAGTATGCGCCGGTGAAATATAGTGGGGCCTTTGCGGGCCCTTTCTTATTCCGATCGCAGGACCGGACGTGGAGCGGCCTATTCGCTACGTAAGGACTCCACCGGGTTGGCGACAGCGGCCTTGAGCGATTGAAAGAGGGTGGTCAGCGCGGCAGCGAGGCCGATGATGGCTGCGGCCGCGGCGAAGAGCCAGGGGCTGATGGTGGTGCGATACGCGAAATTTTCCAGCCAGCGATGCATACCCCACCCCGCGATGGGAGTAGCAATTACAAAGGCCAGCACGATGAGGCGGCCAAAATCCTTTGACAACAGCGCGACTATGGACGAAACTTCCGCGCCGAGGATCTTGCGGATGCCGATCTCTTTAGCGCGTTGTTCGGCCGCATAGGCGGCGAGGCCGAAGAGGCCGAGGCAGGCGATGCCGATCGCCAGCGCGGTGAGGACGAGGGTGACAGTGCCCATCCGCTGCTCGGCGGTGTAGATGGCGTCAAAATCATCATCCATAAACGAGTAGTGAAATGGGACCGCGGGCGCGTACGTTGAGAAGAGGTTCTTCACCTGCGCGAGGACGTCGGGGGTGTGCCCGGCGGCGATACGGATGCTGAACCCGGGCGGGACGTCGGCGGGGCGGTTGACGAGCACCAGCGGCTGGACCGCGTTCCGGATGCTGGTATAGTTAAAGTCGCGGACCACGCCGATGACGGTGAAATCGGTGGGGTGGTGGAGATAGGCGGCGTAGTGGATAGTCTTGCCGATCGGGTCCTTTGCAATGCCAAACATCCGGGCGGCGGCCTCGTTGAGAATGATCGCCGAGGTGTCGGTGCCCATTGCTGCGGAGAAATTGCGGCCGGTGGCGATGTGCATGCCCATGGTGGGGATATAGTCCTTGTCGACGACCCATAATTCGGTCTGGATATTTTTGGGGGAGTCAATGCGGGCGACGCCCCAGTTATGCCAGCGGCGGGTGCCGGTGGGGATAAAATCGCTGCCGGTGACGCCGGTAACGCCGGCCAACTGCTGAATTTGCTGCTTTAATGCTTCGGGGTGCGGTAGCGCATCGAGATCCTTTATGACGAGCACCTGGTCCCGGTTGTAGCCGGGGTCGCGGTGTTGGATGAATGTCAGCTGGCGATAGACGACGCCGGTGCCGACGATGAGGAAGATGGAGATGGCGAACTGGCCGACGACGAGCCCGTTTCTTAGGCCGCCACCCTTACCCGCGCCGAGCTTGCTTTTCAGGACCTGTACGGGACGGAACGAAGAAAGAAAGAAGGCGGGCCAGGCGCCGGAGAAAAGGCCTAGTATTATGATGATCATTCCCAGCGCCGGTAGCAGCCAGCGGAGGGTGGCGCCATCGAAGGCGATGGCTTTGCCCGTGAGGTGGTTGAAGGCCGGAAGAGTGACGCGGGTGAGCATTAGGGCGAGACCCGCGGCGGCGGCCGTGAGGAGGAGGGACTCGGCGAGGAACTGGCCGATGAGTGCTCCGCGGGCCGAACCCAGGACTTTGCGGACCCCCACTTCGCGGGCGCGGTTGGCCGATCGGGCTGTCGATAGATTCATGAAATTGATCCCGGCGATAAGCAGCACGAAGACGGCGATGGCCGAGAAGATATAAACATATTGGATATCGCTGTTGACGGCGAGTTCGTCCAGGCGGTGTGAGTAGAGATGAATTTTTGTCAGCGGCATCGAGCCGATGCGGAAATACCATTTACCGCCGTTCTGGGCTTCCATGGCGGAATAGTCTTTCAGGTATTTGCCCATCATCCCGGCGAGCTTGGTATTGAAAGCGGCTTGATCGGTACCAGGCCGGAGGAGAACGAATGTGCTCATTCGGTAGATGGCCCAGAAGTTATGGTTCTTCTCCATATCGCTGCCGCGTAGGGAGAGGAAGATATCGTAGTTGAAGCTGGCGTTTTTGGGGAGATCTTTTATAACGGCGACGACTTTATAGACGAGGGTGTCGTCGAGACGGGCGAGGGTCTTGCCGACGGCGTGGGTGGTGTTGAAGTAACGCATTGCGGCGCTGGCGGTGAGGACGGCAGTGCGGGGTTGTTCTGTTGCTACTGCCGGATTGCCTTCGATGGCCGGAAGGGTGAAGATGTCGAAGAAGGCCGGGTCGACGGAAGCGACATGGTGTTCGGTCATGTCCTGGCTACCGAAGCGGAAGCGGATATCGTCTTCGGGGAGGCAGCGGGTAGCGTTGGCTACCTCGGGATAGTCCCGTTTGAGGATCGGGCCGACGGGTGGAGCGGCGTCGGCGAATTGGCTGAGCCGACCATCGGAGAGAAGATCGGTATGGAGGCGAACGATGCGATCGGCGTTGGTGTTCCATCGGTCGAAGCTCCACTCGTCGGCGATATAGAGGACGATGAGCAGGAAGGTGGTGAGGCCGAGGGCGAGGCCGAAGATGTTGAGGAGGGAGAAGGAGCGGTTCTTTTTTAGTTGGCGGATGGCGAGCTTGACATGAAGGGAGGACATAACGGGATAAAATTGTCATCAAAAGGTAGGGATTATTTGGGGTCGCGCGGTGAAAAAAAATAGCCCGGTCGACGATGCTGTTTCGGCCGGGCGTCAGAAGCATGCAGAAGCCTCCTATATGAAGAGATATAGTATAAAGACACCTGGCGGAGGGAAAAGGATACCTCGGGTTGTGCGATCGGGGACCTAAAAGTTTGTCCAGTTGTCCGTGTCTTTTTCCCAGTCGCGGCTTTGGGAGCCCTTGCAGGTATAGAGGCGCCAGCCTTTGTCTTTGTTCCGGAGATATTCCTTGTATAAAATATAACGGAAACGGCGGGTGGTAAAGATATTGTACCAAAAGTTCCGTTTGTATTCCTTGACGATGCCTGCTGCTGCGAGGACTTCATAGGAGGCGGAGGCGCACCGCATGCCGAGGAAGGAGTAGTCGTAGGGCGTATTTTGGGTGTACGCTTTGGCGATGCTGTCTAACTGCTTCTTTTGTGCGGCGGTGATGGGGATAACGAAGGTGGCGCGGCGGAGGCTGTCGAGGTTGTTGTAATAATTGCCGAGGACGGTCCAGGCGCGGTGGGCGGTGTAGATGCGGAAGCAGGAGTTGAAGTTTTTGGGGTTGCTGCGGTTGGTGAGGTGGCCGGAGCGGGCGATGCCGGTGTAGTGCAGGGGCTGGAAGCTGAGGGCTTTGTCTTTTTCGTACTCGATGGCGACGTGGCCGCCGTGCATCTTGGCCATCCTATTGAATGGATTGTTGGGGCCGTACATGGGTTCTTTGCCCTGGAATCCTTTGGCGGGAATGGAGCCGTAGAGGCATAGGATGTGGATGGAGTCGGTGTAGGGGTTGGCGGGGGTGAGATGCTGCGTTGAGGCGGCTTTTGGGGCGGCATGGGTTCCGGCCGGGCGCGTGCGGGTGCCGTTGGCGTTGGCGAGGTGTGTTGCGGCGGGTGTGGTGTCGGCAAGGTGTTCGCCGGCTGGCTCCTGAGGCTGCGCGCAGAGCGATAAGAGGGTTAGTGTGAGGAGGAGGGTGAATCTGCCGGGCATGGCGCCTTGTTGCTTTTCGATGGCTCAAGATACGGAAAAATGAGGACGCCGAGGGCGGCGAGGAGGACGAAGAAGAGGTTGAACCAGAGATGTGTGGTCCAGTTGAGTTTTTGGAGGACGCCGCCGCAGGAGCAGGGGACATAGGGGCTGAAGCGGAGGATGTAGAAGATATAGGCGGTGAACAGGACCATGAGGGTAAACGAAGCGTAGAGGCCGGGAAGGCGGGTGCGGGTGAAGCTGAGGAGGAGCGCGATGACGAGTTCAATGATGGGGACGGCGATGGCGACGGGGGCGGCGAAGGCGGTGAGGAGGGGGGATTTGCCGATCTCGACGCGGAATTTGGTGTAGTCCATCAGTTTGCTGCCGGCGGCGTAGACGAAGAGGAGGACGAGCAGGCAGGAGATGGTTTGGATGGCTATCTCGCGTTTGTCGATGGTGAGCTTGTGGGTGGGGGTGCCAGTGAGGGTTTTCATTTTTGCAATTTTGGTGGGAAAAAGAGGGTATAGGTGTAAGCGTAATGGTCATAGAGTGCGACGAGGGTATTGCCGAAAACCCGAAAATCGCGGATCTTATGTTTCCGGTAGTCGGGAAGATAGAAGCTTAGGAGGTATTTGCCGTCGATGAGCGAATAGACGTCGATGGGAGAGCTCATTTCGTATAAATCCCTTTCGTCGTTGTCGGCACGTAGTGCGGAATGGACAAATAGATAATTCCCGTTGATACAGCTTTGTTGATTGACAAAAGTGGGTGGCGAGGAAAGGGTGAGGGCGTGTTGCGAGGGGATCGAGCCCACCGAAAATTTTACGCGACTGATGGTGTCGATGGTCCTGGCTTTGTACCGGATGTTTAAATTGGTGTCGAGGCAGATCCACTGGTTGCGGTAGCTGTAAATGTATATCAGACGATTGGAATCCGGTTGAGCGTGAAGGTATCCGTCGGTGCAGAAGATGCCGTCGACCTGTTTTTCGAGGATTGGGCCTTTACTCATGAGGGTATCGGGAGTCTGTTTGAGCAGGATGTTTTGTTTCAGGCGAGCGTCGGTAGCGCGGAGGATCTGGGTGCTGGGCGAGAGGGGAGCTGCCAGGCCGAAATAGGCGTGATTGGCCAGGCGATGGAGCGTGGTGTCGCCTACCCGGCCGCCGGCGAGAAGGGGCGAGACACCTTCCGCCAGGGAGATATTCGGGGAGTCGACGGTTATCTTTAGTGATTTGGAGATGCGGTTGGATAGGGAGATGAGGCTTAGATAGTGCAGGGTGGAATCTTTTAATTGCATGCCGATCTCCATTAACAGGGCGGGTGCGGAGCGATTGGCGAGGTAGAAGCGGGTGGGTGTGCCGCCTGCGAGGTACCAGGAGGCGGAGTGGAGGTCGCGAATTTGCGTGGGCATGGCGACATGGGAAGGCGCCATGCGGATAAAGGCATTGCTGCTGTTTTTGGCTGCTTCGGATAGGAAGGCCAGTGAGAGGATGAGCGCGATGCTACCTGCCAGGCAATAACTCAAATAGAGCAAGCGGCGCTTGCTCTGTTTCGGGAGGGAAGGTAGGGCCATCGATCAGGGTTTGTTGGAATAGTAGGAATAATAGGGCTGCCAGCAAACGGTGCCGAGACCGAATTGGTTCCAGACTACCCAACCGGAGCCGTCCCAGTAGGCGTTTTCCCAACAGATGTAGTTGAGATTGTCGGTGACACAATTGTCGAATTGGTCGTCGTAGTTGTAGTAGACGCAATAGTGGTAAGAGTTCTGGTAGTAACCGGGCACATCGGTGTATTTACTCTTGGCATGTGATTGCCGGGTGAAGGCGGAGCCGGCCAACGCAATGAGAAATAGCGATGGGAATAGCCATTTGATCTTCTTCATACGACTAGGTTAAGGTTAATAAAAATACTATATCAAAAGTAAAGACACTTCTGCATAGGTGACAGGACACCTGCTTGTAAAAAATTAATATTCAGAGGGCTTTACTGCAAAACTACTGCGTTGACTGATGACGCCCGCGGTACTGACCCCTTGTAGGACACACGAGAAGGAGCCGGTGAGGTCATCGGTATAAAAGCTCACCGTTACTTCACCTTTGTCAAGGGTGGATAGAGCATAGGTCCAGAGCAGGGTAGATTGCAGTCCTGAGCCATGGGCTATTCGACTGACGGTATCCAGCAGGGGAAAGGGTTTTTCGAGCAAGATAGACTGCAGGCTTTTCATAAAGGGCGGGGTGGGGGGAGTGGTACAATGGTAGCGGACAGGTACGAGTATTCCGCCTCCCATCCTATCGGCCAGAAGGAAATTTTGATAGACAAGATATTGTTCACCTTCTTTCGGTTTTTCCCTCGAGACTGGATGACCGTTGTGTGGATCCGGCCAGGGATGTCTTGGGTTTCCATATGGACAATTAAGTACACCCGCTTTTCCTCCTCTGACACTCGAATGCATATCGACAAAATCCGTGTCGCAACGGTTGCTGCGAAATTCGTCATTGAGAAAATCGTAGCCATTGGCGACCTTTTGCTTTACGAGGGCAGCCTTTAACAGGCCCGGACGGGATAGTAGAATGGATTCATCCGTGTCCAGCGGTTCTGGTTGCCGCAGGTCGAAGGGCTGATAGATGGACGCCAGTTGTTTATTCAGGGTATCGGCCTTGCATTGAACGAAGATCTTATAGCGATCGACAGATTTCTCGGCTACACTAAGGGTGTTGACAGCGCCAACAGGAGTAACCAGCAGTTCCTGTGGCAGTTCGAACCGGCCGGAGGAATCGGTGGTCATCGAAGCGAAAACATTGCCGAAAATGGTGAGTGATATGGGTCTTTTAGGCGCCTGGTCATCACAGAGGACGTAGCCATGATCGGGCATCCGGGGATCTCCGTTATAGGCCGTCGATGAATCGCCGGCGGGCAGAGCAATGGCGGCCTCGGCAGCCGAGATGGTAGCGGGATGATCGGCATATTCCGTGATCGACGGCATTTGTTTGGGCTTGAGCTTTTTTGCCGCTACTACCGCCAGCGAGAAGATGGCCGGCAGGCGGTTGCCTGCGCTATCCCGGATTCGAATATGTAGGGTGACTTTCGAGCGTTGATGATATTCGGCGGAGTCCGGTCGGATGGAGATGTCCACAGGGGAGGAGGGAAGGGCCGGGGGTGACATGGGGCTGTCGGCGAAGCGGTCCGCCAGGAGTTCGTGGGATGCCTGCTGACCACTCCTGATCGCGAGTACGGCAGGATGGGATGATCCGGCGTCTGCGGTTGACGGCAATGGTTCGGTGACCGGAAGGACGAAATTCTTTGTCAGCCCTTCGCGGCTAACCCTGGCAGCCAGCTGAAGATCCTTTCCTGCGACCTTTGCCTTATCGAGGAGAATGGTCACTTCGCCGAAGGCATCGACGGTTTGGATGCCCGAACTAATGGGCTTTGCATCACTGAAGACCGTGTATTCGAATCTTCCGCTTGCGGCGATGCCGTTGTACGAAGTGCTTATTTTATACCGGACGCGGAGAGTATCGTCATTGGAAGCGGGCAGCACCGTCGGCGCACTGATCTTAAAAGGCGGTACGTAGCCGGTCCGCAAGCTGATCAGTTGACGGAATACCGGCTGGGGGCCTTGTTCCAGCCAAGCGTTTGTATAGGCCAGCACCCAATAATCTCCTTCGATAAGACTATCGGGTAAGGAAAGAAAACCCTTGCTCAGGCCATCTTTTATCAGGAAGCGTTGTTGCAATATAGGCTTCCTCGTAACGATATCGACCAATTCGGCGTACAAGGTATTTTGCGCCTGCATGATGCCGGCGTCCCGGTTAAGGATATAACCCGTAAACCAGACAGTCTCCCCGGGCTGATAGACAGACTTGTCAAGATGCAGATATAAGTTGACAGGTGGACCGGAGACGTTAAGGGCGGACCGGAATGAGAAAATGGAAAAAATGCAAATGGACAGCAGAAGGGCGCTGATAAAGGACCAGTACCACTTTTTCATATGATTGGTTGTGTTGTGAAGTTAATAAAATATCTAATTTGTATAACTATAATTATTAACAAGTTATAAACAAAATAGACGATCACCTTTCTTCACAGTTACCGTTTGACTCACAGCAGAATGGGCCCGGGTAGGGAGCAGGACTTGTGGATAAATAAGAACTTCGCGCGCAGAGATAGGAGGTGAAGGACATGTTTTGGAACAACATGGTTGGGCAGTTTAGGTCTAAAGAATGTTTGGTCTACGTAAGGTGGATATGGGAAAAAGAAACGATTCGTTAACAATGGGTTAACGCATGATGGCAAGCGAAGGACCGGAGCGTTGCTCCAACAATACATACCGACTTTGTCCTTAGAATAACTACCGGGAGGCCGTTATTTTTGCATGAAGACCCTAAATTGCCCCGGGAGAACAAGGTTTCTGACTCCCAAGGACGATATTGACTTCAATGATTTGGGTAATAGGAGTAGTAGGGCTGCCAGCAGACAGTGTTGAATCCGCACTGGTTAAAGACGACCCAGCCGGAACCGTCCCAGTAGGCATTTTCCTTACAGATGTAATTTGTGACCTCAGTTACGCAATTGTCATACGGATCATAGTAATCTACGAATACGCAATAGCGATGGGTATTCATATAATATGCGTCGACGACTGTACCTTTGGATTTACCTAAAGAGTGACGGGTAAAGGCAGAACCCGCAAGGGCGATAAGAAACAGCGAAGGGAATAACCAGTTGAATTTCTTCATACAAATAGGTTTAAGGTTAATGTTTTCACTACACATTAAGTAAAGACACTTCTTTATGCCGGGAGGATACTCTGCCGGCAAAAATTTTTGCGTTGGAAAGCCTTCACTGCGGTTATACTTCAGTGTTAAACTAAAGCAAACCTGTCTCCGTCGAAAAGCCCGAGATCGCTGAGCTTTAAATGCGGGATGACGAGCAGGGCCATGAAGGACAGCGTCATGAACGGCGCGGCGAGCGTAGAGCCAAGGCCTTTGGCCATTTTGTCGATGGCAATGTAGGCGTCGGCAACTTTGTAGCCGTCGTCAGGACTCATGAGACCGGCGATGGGGAGGTGGAGGAGGAGTTCTTTTTGGGGTGAAACGCCTGCGAGACCGCCTTTCTGGTCAATGATGAGATTGACGGCCCGGCAGAGGCTTTCATCATCGACGCCAATGGCGACGATGTTATGACTATCATGGGCGACAGAGGCGGCGATGGCGCCTTGTTTCAGCCCGAAGCCCTTGATAAACGATTTGGCGACGGGGGCCTCGGGCTGGTAACGGTTGACGACGACTATTTTCAAGACATCCTTTTCGGGGTTGGCGTGGAGAAGGCCGTTGCGGGGGAGGACGTCGGTAACCGGAAGGATCAATTTCTCCGTGATCAACTGGCCGTCGAGGGCGCCGACGCAATAGCATTGCTCCACATTCTCCTGCTCGCCCCATTTATCGAGCGGGTAGGCGAATTCCGAGACGTCGCGCGGCTTTGCCTTGAAGTTGTTGATGGGGGTTTCCGCGAGCGGAGTGGATGGAATGTTCGTTCGGCCATCGGCTGCGACGAGTTGCCCTTTGATATAGGTTTGCTGGACTTTGAAATTCTTTACATCTTCGACTAAAATGAAGTCCGCGGGATCGCCGACGCGAAGGCGGCCGGTGGGCAGCCCATAGTGATCGGCGGGATTGATACAGGCGGCGCGAAGGACATTATAAAGGGGAATTCCGTGGGCGACGGCGCGGGCGCAGAGGCGGTCGATGTGACCGGCGAGCAGGCTGTCGGGGTGTTTGTCGTCGCTGCAGAACATCATCTGGCCGGGCCAATCGTTGAGCAGGGGGATGAGGGCCTCGAAATTCTTTGCGGCGCTGCCTTCGCGGATAAGGATCTTCATCCCGGCCTGCAATTTATCCAGCGCCTCTTCGGCCGTGAAGCATTCGTGATCGGTGCTGATGCCGGCGGCGATGTATTGCCGGGCCTGCTCGCCGCGCAACCCGGGGGCATGGCCGTCGACAGGCTTGCCCAGGCGGTGGGCGGCGGCGAGTTTTTCCATCACCTCGGGGTCCTTGTTCAACACGCCGGGAAAGTTCATCATCTCGCTGAGGTATTTGATCTCGGGATTCTCGAGCAGCCGGGTGACGGCGGTGACGTCGAGGGTGGCGCCGGCCGTCTCGAAGGGTGTGGCGGGAACGCAGCTGGGCGCGCCAAAGAAGAAGTAAAAGGGGACGGTTTTGCCATTCCGGACCATAAATTCCACACCGGGCAGTCCACAGACATTGGCGATCTCATGGGGATCGCTGACGGTGGCGATGGTGCCATGGACGCTGGCGAGCCTTGCAAATTCGGATGGGATCAGGAGGGAGGATTCGATGTGGACATGCGCGTCGATGAAGCCGGGGAGGATATATCGGGCCGTTTTGGGGAGGGCGGGGGCGGGGGTGATGCTGCTGATGATACCGTTTGTGATCTCAATTTCGACCGGATCGATCTTTTGGTCGAAAATATGTACGAGGTGGCCGCGAATTTGCATGGGTTTAACTACTATTTACCCGCGAAATAACGTTATATTTAGGATATTGGTCCACTATTGATGTACTGAGTAACTAATAACCTATGTCGCGTATCCTGTTTACGATTGTCATTGCCTTTATGGGGTTGCCTGGGCCCGGGCCGACCCCGCCCTCCAGTCCTTTGTCTGCGGAGCAGATCGTTGCCCACTATGTGGAGGCGCTGGGTGGGAAAGAAAAGCTGCAGGGATTGAATTCCATTTATGAGGAGGGCGTTGCGGTATTGCCCAGCGGTCTGGAGGTAAAGGCCAGGAAGTGGCGGGTGTACGACCGGCTTTACCGGATGGAGCTTGACTACGGCGAAAGTCATATCAAGCTTGTCGCTACGCCCGGCCGGGCCTGGACAATAAACCCCAGTACCGGAGGAGAAGCGAAGGCCATCACCGGGGAGGACCTGAAAGCGCTACGCGTGGAGATTGACCCGGCCGGACCATTGGCCGACTATAGCGCCAAGGGTTTCAAAGTGGAGAACGCCGGTGTCGATACGGTGAACGGGGAGCCTTGTTATAAGGTAAAAGTCTCCTGCCCCTCCAACCATTCCATCACCTATTCTATCGACCGGAAAGATTATCATTTGCTAAAGGAAGTGCGCCGGGGCGGCGGTATCCTTTGCGGCGGCCAGTTGGGCGGCCCTTGGAACGGGAATCCCGGGGATGCGGTTACCATTGAATATGGCGACTACAAGAGCGGTCCCGGGGGATATATCCTTCCTTACTCCATTTCTGTTAGCGGTATTGGCGCCCCCATCATTATCCAGAAGGTCGAGATCAATTCGTCGGTGGATGTGGATGGGCTGAGCCGGGCGACCGCCAAATAAAGCAAGCGATCATATTATGCATTCAATCCTCCATCGGAAACCCGTAACGACCAGGTTTTGATACAGCCTTGCACCTCGCTCTCCGAGTGTTAACCTCCATCACGAGATATAGGATACCATCGATATATAGTTTGGCTTGCTGATTTATCCACTCGATTTTCATCTGTTCTTCCTTTAGGTCGGGAATAATACTATGGGAGCTGGCAAACCGTTTTATCAGCGGCGGAGGCTTTGTCCTATCGATTGGGTCTTTTAATTCTTCGTCGGGTTCCATACGTGAGCAGACCAACCCATGCGCTAGAATCTTTTCATCCTCAACGTTGAGCAAATAAGCCCAGACAGCTAGATTATCACCTTCTACGACGAGATAATGGTTGGAACCGGGGTCATTGCTGGACAAGAAGAGGTCTTCGGGCATTAAAGGCAAGGTACAACAATAAAGCACGTAGTTTTCCGTTATCCACAGGATAAACCCCCGGATCCGTCCGGTGGTTTGGCCGTCCAATCCTTTTAAAAACCAAGAATCGCGTCTATGATCAAGAAGAGTACTCTCGCTCTCTTATTGACCAGTACCGTCTGCCTGACTGCTTCTTCCCAATCGTTTATCGGGTACGGCTATGATAATTATGCCGGCGTCAACGGGATGATCCTCAACCCCGGCACCCTGGCGGACAACGCCTATAAGGTCAATGTCAACATATTCGCCGTCAGTGCGTTGGCTGGGAACAATGCCTATGAAATGGATCGCAGCCGCCTCCTTGGCCTGCATTTCTCCCACTTACAGGAAGGCAACGGCTACTACAAGGCGAATAACACTGCCTATAAATACCTCTATACCAACCTGGACATCCTTGGCCCTTCGGCCACGGTCAGCCTCACTCCCAAGGACGGGCTGGGCATCACGACACGGATGCGGGTGATCGGCAACGAATACAACCTCGGCAACCCCCTCTTCCAACTGATGGGGAACAGCAATCCGAACTTCTACAATGTCGATATCATTAACCGCAGCCTGCAGGTGAAGGTGAACTCCTTTGCGGAGGCAGGTCTTAGCTATGGCCGGGTGCTGTTCAAGGACGACCGGGCGGAGATAAAACTGGGGGTCACCGGCAAATATGTCGTAGGCCTTGGCTATGGCAGCCTTGCCTCGGGCCCACTGGTACTTAACATCGACCCAACCAACCAGATCGCCAAGGCGCAGGCGGATGTAACCGCGCAGTATAGCGGCAACCTCGATAATTTGAATGGCGGCGCAAGTCTTTCGGATATCATCAATAAACGCAACAGCCATGGCTTTGGATTCGACCTCGGCTTTGTCTACGAACTGAAGGCCAAGGACCCCAACATCACCAAACTGCGGTTGGGTCTGTCGGTGACGGATATCGGTTCGCTGAGCTATGTCAACAGCGCCAACAGTCACCAATATACCCTCACGGCCGACGGTCATAACACGACGGAATTCATGACGCAGAACGGGGAATCGCTGAACAATTACTTTACCCGTATCCAATCGACCGGTCTGGCGGTGGTAAAAAGTGCGGCGCCGGCTTCGAAGGTGAGCCTGCCGACGGCGGTCCACGTGAACATCGACTATAATATCTACAAACGGATCTATATCAACGGTGACGTGCTGTTGAATATGCTGTCCGCCACCAACCCGATGAGCCCCAACTATGTAACCACGTTTACGGTGACGCCGCGCCTCGAAAAGAAATGGGTAAGCGTCTACTCTCCCGTCTCGTACAGCGCCAACGGTCAACTGAACTGGGGCGCCGGTGTAAGAATTGGGCCTTTATTCGTAGGCAGCGGATCGATCGTCAGCAATATGTTGAAGAAGCGGGTCCAGGCGGCGGATGCGCATATCGGAATAACGATCCCTGTCTTCCAGCATCGCAACGCGCGGAAGGAACCGAAGCTATCCGATAGCACGTTCCAGGAAAAGAACCTGACCAATGACCGCGATGGCGACGGGGTCGTCGACGCGAAGGACGAATGCCCGGACAGCGCCGGTCCGGTGAAGCTCATCGGTTGCCCGGATGACGATGGAGATGGTGTTCCGAACTATAAGGACAAATGTCCGAAGGTGAAGGGATCGATCAACTTCCAGGGTTGTCCCGCGCCCGATAGCGATGGGGACAGCGTGAACGACGATGAAGACAAATGCCCGTTGGTGAAGGGTGTGGCCAGCAACTATGGCTGTCCCCCGATCAAACCCGAATATATCTCGACGGTGAACCGCGCGGCCGATCGCATCTTCTTTGTCCGGGCGAAGGCCATTATCGAAGTGGTCTCCTTTGCCGAACTCGACCGGGTCGCCGCCATCCTGCAAGAGGACTCGACGCTGCGGTTGCGGATCGAGGGTCATACGGACAGCGAAGGGACGGACCAGCGGAACCAGAAGCTTTCCGACCGGCGGGCGAAGGCAGTCTACAATTACCTCCTGTTCAAGGGGATTGCGGCGGACCGGATGGACTATGCCGGGTTTGGCAGCAAGAAGCCGCTGGCGCCGAATGATACCCCGGAAGGCATGGCGGTCAATCGCCGGACGGAAATGATCCTGATGAACTATCCGAAGGATAAGAAATAGCACTTACTAACCCCGGACTCCGATACACATACGGACCGCCCTCAAAAAGGGCGGTCTCTTTTTTGCATATCTTTAGGCTGCAATGACCGTAGTTCCGGAGTTTCTTTCGGGTGGGGGTGAGTTGGGCCGGCGTATCCGTGAGTACGACTGGGCGTCGACCCCGTTGGGACCTGTGGAGTCCTGGCCCCAGAGTCTTCGGACCTGTGTGCGCATTATGCTTGCCTCGCGGCAGCCGATCTGGATCGGCTGGGGGGCGCCACTCATTAAGCTTTACAACGATCCTTATAAAGCGATCGTCGGCGGCAAGCATCCATGGGCGTTGGGGACGCCGGCTTCCGTGGTGTGGCGGGAGATATGGCCGCGGATCGGTCCTATGTTGAAGACCGTGATGGAGAAGGACGAGGGGACCTATGTCGAGTCGCAGCTGCTGATAATGGAGCGGAACGGATACCCGGAAGAGACTTACTATACTTTCAGCTATACGCCTATCCCCGGCGATAATGGTGAGACGGCGGGCATGATCTGCGCCAATACGGACGATACGGATCGGATCATCAGCCAGCGGCAGCTGAAGACCCTTAGCGAACTGGCCAGTGGTTTGGTTGATAGCGGCAGCTATGCCGAGACGATCCGGCGGACGATTTATACGCTGGCGGACAATCCCCATGATTTTCCTTTTGTCTTTTTTTATACTCCCGCACAGTTGCCGGATGCGTTTCGCATTGGCCTCGGCGGCCGGGAGCTGGTGGTCGTCGATGGACTGCGGGAGCGGATGGGGGCCTTGCCGGGCGGCGCGTGGGAGGTGTCGCCGGACCGGGCGGTAGTCCTGCCGATGTTCCCCGCGGGGGAGAAGGATCCCTATGGGTTCCTGGTGATGGGGGTGAATCCCTATCGACTGCCTGATGATAAATACCTGGCGTTTTTGTCGTTGGTGGGCGACCAGGTGGCGACGAGCTTTGCGGATATCCATGTGCTGGAGGTGGAGCGGCGCCGGGCGGAGGCGCTGGCAGAGATCGACCGCGCGAAGACGACTTTCTTTTCGAATATCAGTCATGAGTTTCGGACGCCGCTTACTTTGTTGCTGAGTCCCCTGGAGGAGTTGTTGAACGAACCCTTGCCGTTGGCCGGGGACTTTGATGCGGCACGGCATGCGGAGACCATGCGATACCGGCTGGGCGTGGCCTATCGCAATGCCCTGCGGATGCAGAAGCTGGTCAATACGCTGCTGGAGTTCTCGCGGATAGAGGCGGGGCGGTTGGAGGGGCAGTTCCGGCGGGTGGATATTGCGGGGCTGACGATGGATCTGGCGAGCAGTTTCCGAAGTGCGATAGAGAAAGCAGGGATGCGGCTGCATGTTGGGGCGCGGCGGATCGAGGGGGAAGTGTATGTGGATGTGGAGCTTTGGGAGCGGATCATTTTGAATTTGGTGAGCAATGCTTTTAAATATAGTCAGCAGGGGGTGATCAGTGTCGAGGTGCGGCAGGAGGGTAGCGAGGTGGTTGTCGGTGTTTCTGATGACGGCGTGGGTATTCCTGCGGACCAACAGGAGCGGATTTTCGACCGGTTCCACCGGATCGAGAACAGCGAGGGGCGGAGCCAGGAGGGGACGGGCATCGGGTTGGCGATGGTGCGGGAGTTGGTGCGGCTGCACCAGGGGACGATCGGGGTGACCAGTGCGGTGGGGGTGGGGTCGACGTTTACGGTGCGCATCCCGGTTGGGACGGCGCATTTGCCGGCGGATCGGATCGTGGGGGAGGCGAAGGGGGAGCGCAGGCTGAGGCATGCGGAGGCGTTTGTGCAGGAGGCAATGATGTGGGTGGGCGAGGGGCCGGAAGATGAGAGGCCTGGAAACGGACACGAGAAAGGTAACGGGGCGCGATATAAAGTTTTGTTGGCCGACGACAACGCAGATATGCGCGAGTACGTGCAACGATTGCTGTCGCGGCAGTTTACGGTCATCACGGCCGTCGACGGGGAAGATGCCTTTGCAAAGATGCTGGAGCACCGGCCCGATCTGCTGCTGTCCGATGCGATGATGCCTCGGCTCGACGGGTTCCAGCTGTTGAAGCTGGTGCGGCAATCCGAGGTGTTGCAGGGGACGCCGGTGATCCTGCTGTCCGCGCGGGCGGGTGAGGAGGCGAAGGTCGAGGGACTGGAGGCGGGCGCGGATGACTACCTGATCAAACCGTTTGCCGCCCGGGAGTTGCTGGCCCGGGTGGAGGCCAATATCCGCATAGCAAAGGAGCGGAGTGCGGCGATGAAAGAATATGCGGAGAAGCTGGAACAGGCCGTGCGGCGGCGGACGCAGGAGCTGCGATCGCTGAACCATTCGCTCGAACGGAGCAATGAGGATCTTCAACAATTTGCCCATGTCGCGAGTCATGACCTGAAGGAACCGGTGCGGAAGATCCGGACGTTTACCGGGCGGTTGCTCGATGAGTATGCCGGGAACCTGCCGGCGGAGGCGCAGGTGTTCCTGAAGAAGATCCAACAGGCTACCGCCAGGATGTATGCGATGATCGATGGGGTGTTGAATTATTCCCTCATCAACGGAAGCGAGCAACCGATCGTCGAGGTCGATCTCAACGAGGTGGTCGACCAGGTGGAGGCGGACCTGGAATTGGCCATTCGGGAGAGGGGGGCGGCCATCCATCGGGGTGAGCTGCCGACGATTGAAGGGGCATCGGTGTTGTTGTATCAACTTTTTTACAATCTGCTCAATAACTCGCTGAAATTTGCCAAATCCGGAGACAATCCGTTGGTAACCATTGAGTCAAGACTGACCGAAGGGGGTGGCAGGAGAATTGCAGAGCTGACGGTGACGGACAACGGCATCGGGTTTGACCCCGGGCATGCGGACCGAATCTTCGAGACCTTTGTGCGATTGAATTCAAAGGATCGCTACGAGGGCACCGGTCTGGGTCTGTCGCTTTGCAAAAAGATAGTGGAACGCCATCATGGCACGATCGCCGCAACCGGAGTGTTGAACGGTGGGGCGAGCTTTGTCATCCGGCTTCCTTTGACCCAACTGGAACGACATGTCTAAGGACCCTTTTACAACGAGATTCTTGCTGATCGATGATGATACGGACGATCGTGAGCTGTTCTGTGAAGCGCTTGCCGCGGTGGACTCGGTGATAGTTTGTGACCAGGCGACGGATGGCCAGGAGGCGTTCAGCCGGTTACAGAATAAGCAGCTATCGGAGCCGTCGATCATTTTTTTGGATGTGAACATGCCGGTGATGGACGGCTGGCAGTTCCTGTCAAAGTTGAAGAGTGAGGAGGGGTTGCGGCATATCCCGGTGATCATGTATTCGACGTCATCGAATGTGAAGGATAAACGGACGGCCGGCGAGATGGGGGCGTTGTGCTTTATCACGAAACCGCATGCGTTTCGGGTGTTGCAACGGGTGCTGGGGGTGGTGGCCAGGCATGTGCATCGGGGGAGTGTGGACGATATCTGTACGGAGGTGGCGGCGCTTAGTGCGTCGTAACCGTTTCTTCCAATTCTTCCAATAAAGGGATCTGGGCTGGATTGATATATTCCCGCGCATCGGCGAGGGTGAACCAGGCGCCGCGATCGACTTCGGGGTAGGTGTTGGTGCGGCCGCTGCCGCGGGGCCATTCGAGCTCGAAGGTGTTGCTGACGAGAGTGGTGGGGTCGAGATCGCCGCGAGACGCCCACGCATAGACGCGCTTGCCGCCTTTTTGACGGATGGGGCTGAGGGGCTGGAACGGGCCCTTGAGGGTGACGCCGGTCTCTTCGCGGAATTCGCGCACGGCGGCGTCGAGCGCCGGCTCGTCGTTGGTGAACTCTCCTTTCGGGATCGTCCAAACGCCGGCGTCCTTGTTCTTCCAGAAGGGGCCCCCAGGATGTACGAGGAATACTTCGAGACCAAGGGTCACGCCGGAGTTTAGGCGCCGGTACAACAAAATTCCCGCGCTTTGTTTGGACGTCATATCTAGAAATATAACAAACTTTTGCCAAAAACGTTCTATTTCTTCCGAGTTGCACGGCCCATTTCCCCGTCTTTTTCTATGTACCGACTGCTGATCTCCACTGTCCTCCTCCTATGCCTCGCCTTCCCCGGGAAAGCCCAGTCGTCGGTGGATTTTACCGTCGATCATTCCAGCGGTTGCTCTCCCCTCACCGTCAGCTTTCTCGCCACCCTAAATAACCCCAATGCCGGCTACCAGTGGGACCTTGGCAACGGTAACAGCGCTACGACGCCCAGCCCGCAAGCTATTTATTCTTCCCCCGGCTCCTATACGGTTACTCTTACGGTGACTCTTGGAAATCGGAATATGAGCGCATCTCATGTTATTACGGTCTATGCGGCCCCATCGGTTGGTTTTAGCGCTTCCACCAATCTGGTATGCAGCACGCCTGTGAGCTTTACTGCGAGCGCGCAAGCGGGGGGAACCGGCACGGGTGGTGGGCCTGGCTCCGATGGATCGATTACCGGCTATCTCTGGGACTTTGGCGACGGCAGCACCCAATACGGCGGCTCGACGATGAACCATAGTTTTCTCGAACAAGGGATGATGACCGTCAGCCTGACCGTGTCGGATAACCATGGTTGCACCGCGAGCGCCATCCAACCCAATATTGTACAGGTGCTTCCAAAACTAACCGCTGGGTTCAACCCGGACAAGTCGGTGCTTTGCAGTGTGAGCGATCCCGTGCAGTTTACCAATACCAGTACGGGACCTGGCACCTTAACCTACAGCTGGGACTTTGCGGACGGAACGACGGGCACGCAACAGAATCCCGCCCATCGCTATGCGCAATCCGGCGACTACCCGGTCAAACTGACCGTGACCAGTAGTGTCGGTTGTGTGTCGACGGCGATGCAGGCGACCCCGCTGAATGTAGCCAACTATCATACCGACTTCACGCCGCCGATCGCAAGCGTCTGCGCCAACACACCGCTGACCTTCACCGACATCAGCAACCCGACCCCGAACAGCACCACCTGGTCGGTGGATGGAGTGCCCAGCGGCGGCTTTCATCAATTGTACTATAGCTTCCTCACGCCCGGCAATCATACGCTTACCCTCGCCAATGTCTACGGCGCCTGCCCGCAACAGAAGACCCGGACGATACTTGTGAACCCGATTCCCATCGTGCCGGCCTTTGACATCACCAGGCAATCCGTCTGCGGCGCACCGGTGACGGTAAACTTTGCGGATCGATCGAACCCCGCGGGCATCGCCAACTGGCACTGGTTCTTTCAGTCGCTCGACGGATCGGCCCCGCAAACTGAATATCAAAGCACCAGCGATGGCACGGCGAGCCATGTCTTCACCGGCAATGGCCAGTTCGGTATCGTGCTGCAGGTGACGACTGCGGCGGGTTGCACCAGTGGGAATACGCAATACCTGACGATCGCGCCGCCGACCGTCTCGATTTACGAACCCACTCCGGTCTCGCCCAGTGCGACCTGCAACCAGCCGATCACGAAGACCCTGGCCTGGAACCCGCCGGCTGCGGCGCTGCAATCCTGGAGTTGGGATTTTGGCGACGGGACGACCAGCACCGATGTAAACCCCACTCATACCTGGACCCAGCCGGGATGGTACAGCGCCAGGCTGCACTGGACGGATGTGAACGGGTGCAGCGGGATCTCCAACAGCATCACACTGTTGATCGCGCCGCCGATGAATCTCGATTTCTCGGCCTCCCCGATGACGATCTGTACGGGCACTTCGATCCATTTCAACAGCCCCTCACTCGATGCGGCCGGCGCCACTTCGGTCACCTGGACCTTTGGGGATGGACAGGCGAGTATCCAGGGCACACATATTTATAGCCAGCCCGGCGTCTATACCGTCACACTCAATGCTACCAACGCAGGCGGGTGTACGGCGAGTGCGACCAAGACGAATTATATCACCGTGCTTCCGCCGCCGGGTCACTATGATGGGTATACGACCACCTGTGACGGCAATCGCAATATCGTGACCTTTCACTATACCCAATCGGGCGCGACGGGCATCAGCTGGGATTTTGGCGACGGCACGAACCAGACCACGGGCGGCAATGTGGGCCAGCTGAAACATACTTATGCCCACACGGGTACGTTCTATATCAATGTCAACGCGACCAATGGGACCTGCAATAATCCTAACTCGGACGCGGTGATGGTGTTGCTACGACAGAATCCTATATTGTCGGCGGCGCCGAAAGCGTGCAGCACCGGGAGTCTCGATGTATCGCTGGCGATGGAGCGGAATCCGCGGGAGATCAATAGCGGGTACTACGATGACTATCTTCCGACCTTTTACTATGGAGATGGAACGCCTTTTACGGGCTCGGTCAGCTTCACCCATCCCAACAATGCCTATTCCAACGGCGCGTTCGGCTGGACGCTGACCGGTTTACAGGAAGGGAAGAGCGGGCTCTATGTCTCCACGCAGAGCTTTGGGTTCAACTGTACGGATGTGAGCAATGCCATCCCGCTGACGGTCATCGGATCGGCAACGGCGGGGATTGCGGTCAGCGGCGATAACCGGTGTTTCAAGACCCCGGTGCAATTTTCAGACGCCTCCACCGTGGGGCCTAACAATGCGATCACGAGCTGGACCTGGGATTTTGGGGACGGCGTCACGGCGACCAACGCTACGGGTGGAAGTGTCAGTCATGCCTATGCGCAACCGGGGAATTATATCGCCCGGCTGACAATAACCGACCAGGGCGGCTGTATATCGTCAAGCGCCGGGCAGACGGCCAATGTACAGGTGAATGGGCCGGCCCCGGGCTTTACCTATAACCCCTCCCGCGTGCTGATGGGCAATACGGTCTATTTCTACAACAATACGAATACCCTTGGCGCGCCGGGGACGGCGTATTCCTGGGACTTTGGGGATGGATCGCCGGTGTCCACGGATGTCAGTCCCAGTCATGTATATCCCAATCCCGGCACGTATATCGTGAGGCTCACAGCCCAGGGACCGAATGGGAATACCTGCACGCTCCTGACCCAGCAGACCATCGTCGTCAACTATTTCAATCCTCATTTCCAAATCGCACCACTGTATGTCAGCAATGGGCATTGTCCGCCGGTGCTCGCGCAGTTTACGAACACCTCCACCAACTACAGCAGCGTGGCCTGGGATTTTGGCGACGGGATGACGGCGGGCAATCTCAACTATCCGAGTCATGTCTATACCCATCCGGGCGCCTACCGGGTGACGCTGTTGGTGTATGGATCGGGCGGGCTGGTCGCGAAGTATTACGATTCGGTCTTTGTACGCCAACCTTCAGCCAGCGTAACGGCGACGAGTCCCGCCATTTGCATCAACCAACCCGAGCAACTGCAGGCGAAGGCGAAGGGTGCGCTGAATTTTGTCTTCGACTATGGGGATGGGGCGGTGAGCAATGGGCTTGACAGCGGGGTGATGCATGTCTATACGCAGAGCGGGAACTATACGGCGCAGTTGGTAGTCACCGACACCGTGGGTTGTTCTGTAGCGGCGGATGCGCCGGTGAGCGTGCGGGTGAACCCCTTGCCGGCCGTGAACATCAACCCGGCCGATCCGCATGCCTGTTTGGGGAGTGGGACGCCATTGACGGCGACGGGTGCGAAGTACTACCAATGGACCCCTGTGACCGGGCTGGATGATGCTCTCGCTCCGGCCCCCGTTGCCTCGCCGACCGTGAACACCATCTACCAGGTGACGGGGACGGATGAGAATGGCTGCCAGGCGCAGCGTTCCATCGAGGTAAAAGTGGTGTTCCCGGAACCACTCAGCGTTGCGCCCGATTCGACGGGTCTTTGTTTGGGGGATACGCTGCGGCTGCATGCGAAGGGGACTGATGTTTTTGAGTGGATCGGCGACCTCGATGGGCTCAGCAGCGCCAGTTCGGGCAGTCCGCTCGCGCAACCGGTGCGGACGGCGCATTACCGCGTGGTGGGGAGTGATGCCTATGCCTGCTTTAGCGATACGGCGGCGGTGACGGTGACGGTGTTGCCGTTGCCAACGGTCAATGGGGGTGGCGGGGTTGCGGTGTTGGTGGGGACGCCGGTGACGCTGGCGGCTATGGGCAGCGCCGATATCGTGCAATGGGAGTGGACGCCCGCGGAGTATCTCAGCTGCACGGACTGCGCCCAGCCGGTGTGTACGCCGAAGAAACCGGAGACGTACCAGGTGCGGGTGACCAATGATGTGGGGTGTCATGCGCGGGATACGGTGCCCGTGAAGCTGCTTTGTATCGAGGCGAATGTGCGAATCCCGGAGGCATTTAGCCCGAATGGGGATGGGCATAACGATCGTTTCAACATCCTTGGGATCGGCCAGGTCGACCACCTGGTCATCTATGACCGCTGGGGGGTGATGGTATTCGAGCGGGATCATTATTATACTGCCGACGCGGATGCGCAGTGGGACGGGACCTTCCATGGACAGCCGGCGCCAACGGGGGTGTATGCGTATTTTGTGCAGCTGTCATGCCCGTCCGGCGGGAGTTTTACGCGAAAAGGCACGGTAGTACTAGTCAGATAAATGCGTATATTTAAGCATGCGAAAGCTGGGCATCTTATTCCTATGGTTGGTGGTGCTGTTCTTTGGTTTTGCGGGATTCTATCTTTTCATCGTTCCCTCGAACAAGGCCAGCGTCAACAAATACGGCTTCCATATCCTGGAGCAGCTGGAGACGGCTATCCAGGATAAGATCGACGCGGACCTCGACACCTATGCCAACAATCTCGAAACACTTTATACGGCCAAAGATTCTACGGTCCCCGGGGAGTTGAGGAAGCGCCTGACGGCATTGGGGGTCGACAGCGTGATCGTGGGGACGACATCCAGGGCGGCGCAGGCCCCGACTTCCGCCCTTGCCGCCGCCCGGGCCGACTCCACCCAACAGGCGGATACGACGTCGACCCGCAAGGCAAGATCCAACACGCGGCCGCTCGTCTCGCGCCGGCTGGCGGATATCGCCAATGGCCGGCTCATCTATGAGTTCAGGCTTCCGCGCCGGACGATCGTTTTGACCCGGCCGATCTCCCGGCTGATGGGCGATCTCGAGCATGCCTATCCGGCGCATTTTTATTCCGCCTTTATCTTTTTGAAATGCGAGGACGGGACGGCGGTTACTCTGTATAAATCCGATGGGGTGCCTATTGGGTTGAAGATCCCTACGGACAGCCTGCTGGTGGGCAGTAAGGGCGCCTTCTATCCGGGTATAACGGACCTGCACACGGGTGGGCAGGATTTCAAACTCTTTTATGTGCCGCTGACGGAGGGCAAGTTGCAATTCTCGCTTTGCGGCATCAAGGATGCCGAGGCATATAACCAGTCGCTGCGGCAGCTGCCCGCGAGTTTTGTCTATCCCTTTGTCATCATCCTGATCCTGCTGGCCATCGCGTTGCCGCTGATCAAATTCTATATCATCAGTCCTACCGAGGCCATCCGCCCCCGTGACCTGGCGGGGGTGGCGTTTTCGCTTCTGGGCGGGGGTATGCTGATCACGCTGACGATCATCCAGGTGATCCTGCTGAAGGATGCCAATGCGCGGCAGCAGATGGCGTTGAGCCGGCTTTCCCGATCTATTGACAACAACCTGAGCCGCGAACTGCAAAAGGCCTTTTGGCAGCTGCAGGTACTTGACCAACGGGCGGCCGACTCGGGACTCTGGAAGCCGAAGGGAAAGGCGTATTATGATGTGACGGATCAGCTGGTGAAGTTCATGGGGGGACAGGATACAGGTTATTTCCATTTCGACCGTATCGTATGGGTGGATACTGTCGGCATGCAGGCAGTGACCGCTTCGCTGGACACGACCCAGGGCGAACTCCATGTCGATGTCTCGGCGCGACCTTATTTCACCGACTTTATCAACAACACGGCTTACCGTTTGCCCGGCAACGATACCTCCGTCGTGAGTGTGCGGGCCGTGCTCACGTGGACGGATGGGGATTTTCGGGTGGTGCTTGCCCGGCGGAGCAGTTGCAGGGGGATGCTGATCGTCACGATGTCGGCGAATTTGTATTCGGTGAACCATACCGTGCTGCCTTCGGGTTATGGATTTTGCATCATCGATCCCGATGGGCGGGTACAGTTGCATTCCGAGCCCAGCCGGAACCTGGTGGAGAATTTCCTCGATCAGTCGGGGGAGCCCGATCAACTGCGGGCGGCGATGACGGGGAGGCAGGCGTTGTATTTGGAGAATACAGATCTATACGGGGGCGTCTACGGACTGCATTTGAGTCCCATTGGGAATATGCCCTATTACCTGGCCGTGTTTTATGACAAGGGATATATTCTCCCGGTAAATATGCGCATCCTGGTGTTCTCGCTGATAGGCTGTGGGGTGACGCTGTTCAGTTGTGTGTTGGTTTGGGTGATCTGGGTGGTGGCGGCGCGGAGGCGATGGACGTCGCGACCGCTGCTGTTCCCTCCGCTGGATTATTTGGTGAATCTAAGGCCGGATAGAACGAAGGTGCCGATATATATAAGAGGCGCGTTGTTGTTGACGCTCTATTCCGTGGTGTTGGTGATGGTGGCCGGATTCAATCCTTATAACCCGGGTATCAATAAAGGGGTGCTGTTGCTGTTGCTCGTTACGCCGCCGGCGGTTGCGTTGGTTCTTGGATCTTTCTGGGGTCTATGGCGGAGGTGGAAGCGGCGGGAGGATCAGAAGGCGATGAATGAGAAAGAGGCTTGTGACGAGGGGAAGGGCCGGTTCTCCAGCCGGCGCTATATCAAGTCGTACGCCTTGCTGATATTAACGCTGATCGTCTGCCTGGGCGTGGCGCCGGCCCTCCTGTACTCCTGGCATGCGCAGAACCAGGAGATCTTACAATCGGTGAAGCGGGAGCAGCTGCTCACGGGATACCAGCTGTCGGACCGGCGGCCGGCCTTGTATGCGCCGTTGTCCCGGCTGCGGGCGGGGCTGCCGCGCGACAGCCTATATTATTGGTCGATCGACCGCGCGGGCATCTATTCTGTTTATGGTGACCGGCATTACCGGGCGACCGAGGACTCCACGCTGGTGGCGGCGAAGCCGTTTATCTTCGAGCGGGCCTATTTCAACCTCGCGCAACGCTTTGGCAATATCAACTACGACCCCAGCTATGTGCCGGTGTTGCGAAATTATTCGGCCGACCGGCATTGGAAGTGGATGGAGTTGCGGGCCGATACGCTGCCGTTTGCGTTTTTGGAGGGCCCGGATCTTCGCCGGGCCGGCGTGGGTGTGATGGGGCGTACGGCGGGAGTGGCGCCGCCGATGGAGACGGTGATCTTTTCGGCCTTGCCGGTGCGGTACCCGTATCTTGGCTTTTTCTGGAAAAGTTTCTTATTGGTGTTGTTTGTCGGGGGATTGTTGTGGGGACTTTACGGATTGATCCGCCGGATCGCGAGGGAGGTGTTCCTGTTGCGGTGGACGATGGGCGGACCTGGTTTTCGGGCGCAGGGAGAAGGTTTTTCAGATGGCAATGCGATGGACCGATTGCCCTACCATGAGGATTTCGAGGAATACCTGGATTCCGGTTCGAAAGAGATCGATCTGAAAAAGATGGCGAAGGGGCTGGACCTCGATTGGCCCGCAGGTTGGGATGCCGGCGTGCTAGATCCGGCGGCGAAACGTGACCTGATACAGGCGTTGCTTGCCGGCCTGAACGATATCCGCTACGATGAATGGGGGAGGCTCGGTCATGATGAGTTGGATATGGCCGAGCGGCAGGTGGTCAAGGGGGCGAGAGCGGGGCGGGAATATTTTAAGTGGTTGTTCGGCGTGCGAATCACGGCCAGGGAACAATGGCTGTTGTACAATTTCGCGTGCTATGGGCTGTTGAATTATAAAAATGTGCTGGAGATAGACCATCTGCTGGAGGCGGGGGTGCTGACCAAACGAGATGGGCAGGTGCGTATTTTCAATCCTGCCTTTCGGGCCTATATCGTGATGAACTGGCGGCAGGAGCAGTTGCCGAAGGAGGTGGTGGAGAAGAGTGCCTGGCAACGTTTCAGGATCCCGTTCCTGATCCTGCTGGCCGTTGTGCTGGCCTTCCTGTTTCTTACACAGCAGGAGGCCTGGCAACGGGTGACGGCGCTTGTAGGGGCGTTGAGCAGTGCGCTGGGCGCGGTTTTGGGACTGTTGAAGAACTTCGACAATGAAAAAGCCCCCTGATCATTTAGACCCGGGGGCTTTCTATTTTACTTGTTCGCTAATTACTTCTTCTTAGCGGCTTTCTTAACAGCCTTCTTGGCTACTTTCTTTGCAGCTTTCTTGGGGGCTGCTTTCTTTACTGCTTTCTTAGCGACTTTCTTTTTGGCTGCTTTTTTTGCTGTTGCCATGTTCGTAAAATTTAATTGGTTAGTAAATAACGATACAAAGATAATCCTATTTTATCAATTATCCGTGTTAATGGTGCGTGAAGTTGGGGTCCGGATCTCTTTTTTTCCAAATTTCCAGGTGAGTCCGATCCGGATGAAGCGATTGATGTATCGGTTCCGGGTGGATTGTGTGAAGGTTTCATCGGTGCTTGTCTCGGTGATATACTGGTAATGCGCGAAGAGACTTTCCAATTTGAGGCTTATGCTGAGATTGGCGTGCGGGAAGGTCTTTGCGATGAGGACCGAGTAGTTGCGCCAGGCGGTGCGGGATCCCTGGAGATTGATCTGCGGGGTGCTGAAATATCCGCTGCCGCCGAGATGGATCGTGCTGGTGAGCGTGTAGTTGCAATCGAGGCCGGCACTGAGCTGGGCGCCGCGACGCCGCGGGTAGCCGGGGCTGTTGAAGACTACATAGGAGAGCGTGTTGGTGCAGTTGAGGGTGAATTTTGCCGGTTGGAAGAAGATGTTCGCCGTCAGGCCGGCGGTGGTGTTATCGGCGATGTTGGCGTAGGTGCCGGCGATGACGCCGGTGGTTTGGAGGAGGTGGATGTTCTCGATGCTGTGCACGGTCTGGCGGACGAAGAGGGAGGTGTTGATAAACCAGGCGGCTTTGCGATAGCCGTAGTTGAGCTCGTAGTTGTTGCTGATGGCGGGCCGTAACGCGGGGTTGCCGTATTCGATGTTCAGGGAGTCGACGTAATTGACGACGGGGTTGAGGTTGTCGATGTAGGGGCGGATCAGCCTGCGGGAATAGCCGGCGCTGATGGATTGCCCTGTTGACAGGTCGTAGCCGACGGCTGCGTCCGGGAGAAAGTTCTTGTAGTCGGGCGGTGTCAGCGTGGTGTCGGCGAAGTGGAGCGGCCAATGGGTCTGCTCGTAGCGGGCGCCGGTGCGGAGTGTCCAGTGGCCGGTGTGGAGCGTGAGGCTGGTGTAAGCGGCGAGGATGGAGCGGTGAAAATAAAAGCTGTCGCTTCTTGTGGTTTCGGGGGTGAGGAGATTTTGGTTGGCGAAATGACGGAAGGCGGTTTTTAAACCGGCATCGAGGGTGAGCTGTGGGGTGAGATGTTTTGTGATGTCGGCCTGGATAGCGAGTTCGCGGTTGATGATACGGTTGCGGCTGGTTTGTATGGAGGGGCTGGTTGGTTGGGTGGATGTTTGTTCATAGTCGTTCTCGCGGCGTTGATCGAATGCGGTGGCCAGCAGGTGATATTCGAGGGAATGGGTTGGCAGGGTTCCCGACCAATCGAAGTTCAGGGTTTGGAAGCTGCGGGTGGTGGGATTGTCCGTGTGGGTAAGCCAGGTGTTGCCGGCGGTGTTGTTGGGAGAGTCGATGGGGAAGCCGGGATTGCCGGGGGCGCCCGCGTTGTCGAGGCGGTTGCGGTAATCGATCAGCGTCTTGCCAAGGCCCTGGCTGTATTTGTAATGGAGGCTGAGGGTTGTCAGGCTGTCGGCGAGAAAGCTCAGGCCTGCGCCGGCATACTCGTTGTGGGTCCGGTCGGCGAAGTCTTCTGCCTGATGAAGGTGCGAAGCGGGGGAGATGCGGTCGAGGGTGATGTTGCTGCTGTAGTGGTAGGCATAGCGGCTGGCGGCGGCGTCGAGTATCCAGCGGCGCGTTCGCCAGGCGAGCTGTGCGAGGTGTTGGCTGTTGCCGTTGGCTGCCTGGCCGTCGAAGCTGCCGGAGACGCCATCGGCCTGCCGTTGTTTTGTGTAGATGTTGATCACCGCATCCACGCCCTCGGCGTCATAGCGGGCGGAGGGGTGGGTGATGACCTCTATTTTGGCGATGTCGCCGGCGGGGATGAGCTTCAGGGCTTCGGCGACGGTGGCGGCGTAGATGTCCGAGGGACGGCCGTTGATGAAGACTTTTACCTGGCCGCTGCCGCGGATGATGGGGGCGCCTTGCTGGTCGAGCAGGACGCCGGGGAGGCTTCGGAGGAGATCGGTGGCGGTCTCGCCGGCGGCGGGGTGAAGGCGTTGTGCGTCGAAGGTGTAGCCGTCGATGCGCGAGGTGATGAGGGCGCGCCGGGCGGTGATGGTGGCGGTGTCGAGGTTTTGGTGGAACCGGGGGCTGTCCTGGCCGCGGGCGGCGACCAGAATAGAAAGCGATAAAATGACGATGAGACCCTTTTTCATGGATACAAAGCAAGGGCAGGCTGGGCGGGTGGGGAAAGAAAGTAGAGGAACGACCGGGAAAGTCGACGTGGGTATTTTGCGCTTCCCGGACAAAATCGGAATTTGGTGGTATGCAAGCGATAGCCTTACCAATGCGGCGTTCGTGGGTGAACGGCATCTTTTGGGTGCTGGTGACCATCCTCTTCCTGTATGATCGCACCTATCTCATTTACAAGGCGGGGCTGCCTTCTTTTTTTCTTTGCTCGGTGGTGCGGATCGGGTTGCTTGTTGGTTTGGCGTGGGTGAACCTGCATATGCTGGTCCCGATGTACCTTTTGAGCAAGCGATATGTCCGTTATTTCGAACTGTCGCTTCTATTGGTAGTAGCGTATTTGCTGTTGCAGAGCCTTTTTGATTATGTCTTATACGGCTATGTGCTGGGGCCGGGATGGAATGCGAATCTGTCTACCTCGCTGGCCTATAATTTTACGCATACGGCGCTGTATCTCCTGCTCACCGTGGCGGTGAAGTTCAGCTTCGACTGGTATGAAGAGAACAAGACTTTGCAGGATGTTCGGGTCGAGAAGCTGCAGGCGGAGGTGAATTACCTGCGCAGCCAGGTGAATCCCCATTTTCTGTTCAACGCCCTGAACAACCTGTATGCGCTGACGTTGCGGAAGTCCGACCAGGCGCCGGCCATTGTGTTGAAACTGTCCGAACTGATGGAGTATATGCTCTATGAGAGCGATGAGGCGTTTGTGCCGCTGGAGAAGGAGGTGCGGTACCTGGGGAATTATTTGGAGCTGGAGCGGATCCGGCAGGGGAACCAGGCGGATATCCGGCTCTCGGTTGTCGGGGACATGGATCGGTGTGTTATTCCACCGTTCTTGATCCTACCATTGGTGGAGAACGCTTTTAAGCATGGGGTGAGCCGGGCGGTGCGGAATGCGTATTTGTTTGTGGAGGTGAAGATCGAAGGGGGAATTACAGTGGTCATTGAAAATAATAAGCTGGATTTTCGGGAGGAGGACCGCGCGGGGGGGATCGGGCTGGTCAATGTGCGGCGGCGGTTGGAGTTGTTGTATCCCGGGCGGCACCGGCTGACGATTGTCAATGAGGCGGAGCTTTTTCGCGTAACGCTGGAGTTGGAGGGGTCATGTTAACTTGTGTCATTATCGATGATGAGCCACTGGCGCAGGAGATTCTCACCGGGTATATCGGGCAGGAGCCGCTTCGGTTGCTGGGATGTTTTAGTAATGCGTTTGAGGGGCAGGCGTTTTTGAAGGAGCATGCGGTGGACGTGTTGTTTTTGGATATCGAGATGCCGGAGATGAATGGGATCGATTTTTTGCGTTCGCTGGCGTCGCCGCCGATAACGGTGTTTACGACGGCGTTTCGGGATTATGCGTTCGAGGGGTTTGAGTTGGGGGTGATCGACTTTTTGTTGAAGCCGATCTCGTTGGAACGGTTTCGGGTGGCGGTGGAGAAGGTGAGGGATTTTTTGGCGTTGAAGCGGGAGGATGCGGGACTGGAGCGGGGTGATGCGTCGCCTGGGGTGGGGCGGGAGGCGCCGGAGTATGTGTTTGTGAAGAGTGGGGTGGAGCGGATCAAGTTGTTCTTTGCGGAGGTGACGCATGTGCAGGGTCTAAAAGACTATGCCATTATTCATACGGCGGCCGGTGGGCGGTCGGGGAAGGTGGTGATCAAGGGGTCGGTGAAGCATGTGTTGCCGCTGTTCCCCGAGGGGGCGTTTATAAGGGTGCATAAGAGCTTTATTGTGGCGAAGGATAAGATCCGAAGGATCGAGCGGAATCGGATCTTGATCGGGGAGCACCAGATACCGATCGGGCGGAATTATAAGGAGGAGGTGGAGCGGAGGATCCGATACAGTTAACGATTAAACAGGTCGAATTGGATCTTATTTTTATACTCGGTATTCCCAAGTGTCAAATTGGGGTCTTCTATAAGTCGTTTCAAGTCGTTCAAGAACAGGCGCTTCAACTCCTCATATTCGTCAATTATCTCTTTTTTGGCGTAAAGGATCTTGTAATACACAGCCTGCTCAATTCCCTGCTGGGATTTGAGAAATTTAATAATGCTATTAATCAGATTCAGGAACAGGAGGTCGCCAAGATGATCTTTATAGGGCTGTTCATAATTCGCTTTCACGCAATAGTGCTTCCTGTAATACTTGAACCAATCGGTATGTCCCATGCCACTGATGCGTTTGGACGCCATCGTCAATTCCCGTACACTCATCTTTGCCAGGTCACACAAAAACTCGAGAGTCAATTTCAGTTTTAGCGTGGTAAGCGGCCTCGAGTCGTATTTCTCCAAGTCGTCCAGTTCTTTTTCAGTTAGCCGCAATTGCGTTTCGTGACGGATGTCGGCAAAAAGACTTGTAAACTTCAAGGACGAATAAACCGTCATATAATACGAACGTGGTGTTAACGAAATGAAACATTTATCAAGGTCCGAAAAAGCCAGCCCTCTTTCATCTGTATTGGAGATCTCAAGAAGGCCGTTGTGCCGGCTTCCGGACTTGCTCCTGAAGAGGTGCTCAATGCGTTCGATCACCTCATGTTCGTGAAATCCTACGTCCGTCAATAGCCCGATCAGTCGCCTGCAAGTAATGCCCTTGTCAAAAGAGTAGTCCTGGTAAACCTGGTTGCTGGCATTGTAAATGGTGGAAAAAAGGGTATGATCCAGGTGGTTTCCGCTTTGCTCATCGGGTTTGCTTAACCAGTAATACACTATCTTGGGAAGGTTAAAGATTTCGTTGCTATAGAAGACGTTATACTTTTTTATCCATCCGTAGAACAGCGATTCGAGAATCGAATCGATCTGATTCTTATTCAGATCCAGGATGTCTTTCTCGAATTTCACTTCAAATATGAGATAGGAAATAAAATTAGACACAAGGACGAGCATGTTTCGACGGTCGTAGTTACAGAGGTCAAAAAATGCGACCCGCATCCGCTCATTATCTATAATGATCCTGTAATATTCATCCAATTCGGAAACATCCGAGTCGCCGTGTCTATTGATGACGTCCTTAAAATAATTGACCCGCCGTTCGTATATCAGCTTGGCAAATTTCTCTTTTGCAAAATTGTTATGCCTGAGCCTGAAGTTCAATTCGTCCTCTGGCGACAATGTTTTTGAGCCAGCATAGGCCTTCATCTCCCGCTTCATATTCTTTTCGTCAACAAACTCTGTGTACCCCAGGTCGACTTCATTTGCGATATAAGTACCATCGTCGCCCCAGTTTGTAGCGTCCGCATTCCTGCTTCTTATTGTAAGAATGAAACGGGTACTTTCCTTGAAGATGTTGAATCCGCTTCTAAAAAAACTTAAGAACGAAAGGCGCACCTCTTTTTCGAGGATACTGTCTACATTGTCGAAAGCGATGATGCACATTCTCGGGCGTACGTCATTTCCATTGAAATAGTGGAGGTAATTGTGCGGTTCTATACACGCAGACATTTCCATGAACAACTGAACCAGTTTGTCCGGATTTTTATTCTCAAACTGGTCTTTCAGCCAATCGAAGAAATCTATTCCTTTTTTGAAGTCGCCGGACCACCTGAAATGGTCGTAAAGCTGTTTTAGCAATTCAGAGAACCGGGGATTGTGAAAATAGTTAGAACCCCGGTATGCTGCATCGCGGCAGAGAAACAACAGGATTTCGGTAGGATCTATTTTCAGACCCATCACCTTTTCGTTGATCTTTGATTTCAGATTGGATAATACCGTTTCGGACATCTTCTGGAACGATCTGTTGCTCTCATTATTAATATTGGGGAATTTCTTAAAATCAAAAAGAAATATCAACGCATCGTGTTCTTCCTGAATCTTATGGAGAACCTTTCTAAGGATAGTCGTCTTTCCGGTGCCCGGCTGACCGACAAAATAAGTATGACAATGGTCTTTGAGAATCTCGGATTCCAATTCGGCTTCTTTGGCGACGCGTGGTATATACGTCGTTCGGAAGAACACGGCCTCGTTGAAATTGAGTCTTTTCAGATAACTGTCTAAATTGTTATCGTAGTCTTCATCGACCGCGTAGGTGAGAATGGATTCGAGGTTTTTAAAATCTTCTTCCTTTGCCATGTCAGCTTA
This sequence comes from Puia sp., assembly GCF_035546395.1. Taxonomy (GTDB): domain Bacteria; phylum Bacteroidota; class Bacteroidia; order Chitinophagales; family Chitinophagaceae; genus Puia. The sequence continues at coordinate 237,637 of NZ_DASZXR010000008.1, forward strand.
GTTTATCGACTTCTTTATTAATTAAGTTGAGGATCTGGTCTTTTCGTTTCTTCATTTCTTCGCCTCTTACTCTATCCTCGTCCTTATACTTTTCTTCTTCGGCGGAGTAGAAATTCAGCAGGGAGGTGAGGTACGAGAGGCGATTGGTCTTGTTCACGGAATCCACCTGGTTTCTGATCTCCTTTTTTTGTACAATCAGGGTAAATAGCAATACGGCAAAGCCGAGACCGGCAAATAATGAATTGACAACGTTATAGGTATCGGCAAACTTGCTTCTTTCTTCGAGTGTACTGAAGAAATGGCTGATAAGGATTGGATTCAATACCCAGAGTAGAAGAACTGCTAAAATGAAGGAAAGTAAGAGCTTATTCATAACTAAGGTTTAGTCCACGAACGGGTACTATAAGTTACAAACGCCGACGGAACCCGTCAACGGGAAAAACACCCTTCTCGTGCCGGCGAAAAGAACTACAAACCTAGTAGGTGGATTGTCATTAGGTTACAGCCGTAACGAGTGGGATTTAGATGGGCGTTTTATGGAATCCGGAACGAATCGCATCTCCTGGCAAAACCACGCTCATATGAAGAAGGCTTTTTTGTGTCTATTTTTTTTCGGGGCGGCGGGAATCGCCGTTTTTGCCCAGCCGATGGGCGGTCCGAAGGAACCCCTGACTGCGCTGCGCGACCCCGACACGTCTCCCTCAAAGGGCAAAGACTATTCGGGCGCCGGGAACTTTGCCGGCGGGGTCGACAAGAGTAAGGTGATGGACCTCTTCCAGGATCAGCAGTTCGATGAGGCGCTGAGCTATCTTTCGCCGGTGCTGCAGGCGGATTCGGATAATGTGCCGGTGCTGAACTATGCGGGTTATGCCTATTATATGAACGACAATGAAACGGGGGCCCGGGCCTGTTATGAGCGCATGTTGGCGATCGACGGGAATTCGGTGACGGCGTTGCATTACCTGGTGCTTTTGAATGAGACCCCGGACCCGGGGACGGCGCGGGAATATGCCCAACGACTCATTGAGCTGCAGCCGCATAAGGCCGCATGGTGGCGCATCACCGGCGAGTTGTGGGGCCGGGCGCAGCGGCAGGACTCGGCGTTGTTCTACCTCGACAAGGCGTACGCGCTTGCCCCGGCAGATGTGAAGACGGTGGTGGCCCTGGGGAACCTCCTTTGCGACGGGAAGGCCTATGGCCGCGCCGACAGCATCACCGACCTTGCGCTGGAGCGGGACTCGATGAATCTGTCGCTGCTGAAGCTGCGGATACGGAGCGGCTATGCGCAGAAGGACTATGCCACGGTGCTGGCGCCGGGGGAACGGCTGCTGAAGCTGAACGAACCGTCGGTGAATTCGCTGGAATGGCTGGCCCTCTCCTATTACAACCTGAAGCAGTATCCGGATTGCATCCGGGTCTGTGAAGGCATGCTGGATATGGGGCTCGAACTGGAGGCCGTCTATTATTACGAGGCGCGGGCCGAGGCGAAGCTAAAAAATTACGATAGCAGCAATATCCTCCTGCACAAGGCGCTGGCCAAGGCGAAGAGCGCCACGATGGAATGGTATTATGACGGGCTCGGGGACAATTTCGAGTCGCTGCGGGATTATCAAAAGGCCGTGGCGCATTATGATACGGCGTATTATTTGTTTAAAGATCCCCTCACGCTGTACACCTGTGGGCGGATCGCGGAGACGGAGCTGCATAGCCCGGCCCTGGCGCGCCGGTATTACCGGCGGTACCTGGCGGTGGCGAAACCGGAGAGCGAGGCGGAGAAAAGAGCTTATCGATATGTAAGACAAAAGTGGGGCAGGTAAGCCTGCCCCTTTCGTTGAACGTCTGTTACATCGGTTCGAAGAGGCCATTCGCCCCCTGTGCCGAACCGGGGATAAATTTCACGCCGTGGATCCGTCTTTCGCCGAAGAGGAGAATGTATTCGCCGGTTCCTTCGAGCCTGGCCTCATCATAGATCAGGTTTTCGACGAGGTATCTTGGGCCTGCCTGCTGATCCACCCTGGACCCGAGGCCGACGATCCTGCCCCGGAGATCGAGCACGCGCACGGGATACGAGGTGTCGCGGAGATGGAGCAGAATGTAGTAATACCAGTCTGTCTCCCGGCGGAGCTCCAGCTCGGCGATGTCCGGCCAATTCCTGACGAGATTCCACACCACTGACCTTTCCAGCTCATTGTCCAACGGACAGGCGAATTCGCGGATCAACCGATCATAATTCCCATGCCAGGTATGGCGCAGGATGGCGTCGACGGCGGCCTGACCTCGTTGTAGCTTTTCCCGTATGGTGTTCGCGACGGTGTTGAACGCCTCTCCCGCGACCCCAAAATAGACCCCATAATACCGGTTCCCTTCACCGGCGAAATAGGCGGGCTGAGCCGAAGCCGGGTCGAGCACGACGGTGGTCTCCTCCAACATCTCCTGGATGGCGCCCGCGACAATGGTGGCGGGGTTGATGATCTCGGCTTCCAGCTTGCCGCCGGGCAGGGCGTATCTGCCGCCGCCATTGGTGATGTCGACGCCGTCATAGTAGACGCAGCCCCTCAGGGGTTCGATAGACGTGTGAAAAAAATACCCTTTTCTGTTCTTTACGGCGATGATGAAATCGCCGAGCCCATTGTGGACAATGGCATAGACTTGTGGCATGATCGAATTGTTTTATGGTTTAGAAAATGGATGGCTATACATATCTTATCAGATAGTGGACATAGATGTTCTTTGCCCGGGTTTCGGTGCTGGTGCGGATCGTTTCCTTAGCGGTCCCGGGCGGCGTGGGGATCGTAGTCGGTGGCTGGGTCGCGGTGTTGCCGGTCGCGACCAGGGCGGGGGATCCACCTTCCTGAACTTCGATGGGGGTACCGTCGGCCATCGAGTATAGATGCCAGTGGTCTTGCAAGGCGTCCTGCTGGATGCTGCCGACGCCTTGATTGGCTTGTTGATTGGTGAGCTGCCGGAGGCTTATATCGGGGTCGATGCCCGCGGCAGTGCCGGAGACGGCGCGCAGGAAATAGCCGCGGTAGTCGGGGATGCGGAATTCGGCGTCCGCCGGCAGGGCGCCGTTGTAGCCTGGCTGGTAGGGGTCGGTTTGCTGACTATATAAAAAACCTATGGCCTGGAATAGCTGCGGATACATACTGATGTACAGCAGCCGGCCGTCGCATACCATCCAGCCCCAGGCTTCGATAGTATTGGTGATGGCGCCATTGGGGATGGGATCGGTCGTGTAATCATCTTGCGAAGGAGGAGTACTCACCGGCGGACCGATCTCGCCGGCAAAGGCGATGATGGCGCCGGGTGGAAGAAGCGGTGTTGTGGGTGGAAATGCGGGTATCATAATAATGGGGTTTTTGTTCCGGGGAACTGATCACCATCCTGCAGCCATTGCATGGATGTCGGCACGGTCACCTGCCAGCTGTCCAATTGGGTTTCGTAGCTACGGCCGCGGCCTTCGCGCTCCGCGCGTTGCAGGGCGGCGGCGATGTTTTTTTGGGTTTCGATGACGGGGGTGAGAGGGTCGTTGCCGTAAAAGGGAATGCCTGTCGAGAGGTAGTAGAGGACGCGGAAGGAATAGTTGGGCCGGACAGGCAGCAGGACGCGCATGTGATGCGGCCATCGGTCTTCTTTTATGGAGTAGCTCATCTCCGGCCATTCGAAGGCTTCGTCGAAGAATTGCGTGTATTCGGGGCGGGCGGCTGCGCTGCCGTCTTTGTGGAGTTGATAGAGAACGGCCAGGCAGGCGTCTGCTACCAGGAGGCGGTGGCTTCTTTCTTCCATCTGAGGATTGGAGGGTTGGTCTTTCTGCTGCGTGGCGCGGTAGGCCGGCTCAATGCGATCGAAGACGCTGAGCTGCCAGTCGCTGATCGTGGCGGCAGATACGGCGCATTCCATCACGATGCTGCAATAGTAGGGGTCGGTGGAGGTCAGATCGAGCAGTATTGGAACGGCATCGGCGGCGCCGTTGCGGTCGAGCTGCATGGGGTCGGGAATGGTGACGGTGCTGTCGGCAGCGGACAAGGATACCTGTTTTGTTCCGGCGATGAGAACGGCGGCTTGCGCCACTTTGTAACTGGCGGTTATGGAGATGGGTTGGTAGCCTTCCGGTACGGGCAGGCTTTTGGCGGGGAAGGGATTCGTATTATCGAGCAGGGTGGTGATCTTTCGGGTGGCGAGCGGCGGATGGGGTAGACCGGTGACACCGTAGCGGGCGGCTAGTTGGGAGTAATTCTCTACGGTAATATCCTTATAGGACAATAGCTGCATGGGCAGGCGGGCCGGCTGTTCGATCAATAACTCGATGATGAATCTCCGGCCATAGTCGACGAGGCGTAGTTGATAGAGTTTGTTCAGCCAGCGGTAGATGCTGCGGATGTTCCGCGTGCCGCGCCGATTGTCGATGGTGCGGATGGTCATATCCTCGGTCTCCTGGCGGAAGGTGGTCTGGCGATGATGGATAACGGCCTGGGCCACCCGGTCGACCGCCTGGGAAAGGATCTTGCGCGCGAAGCGGTTGGCGCCGTCGCTGTTGAGGTTGGTGTCCTTTTTTTCGGTCACCTTGCCATCATAAGTGCCGGTGGTGGGTGGGCCATAGGAGATGCTTAACCTGGTGAAATCCCATTCGTTCTTTATCGTTTGGTCGAGGGTGTGGCTGACCGCCTGCTCCAGCTGCGCACCGCTGGTGACGCCGTGGTGATCGTCCTGGTTGGCAGTGCGGTGATCGGTCTTTTCTTCGGTGAACTGCGTGTGGCGATGCTTTATCTGTTTTACTTCGCCGATGGCGATATTGTCGACCTGGGCGATCTCGCCGAGAGCATAGCCGGTGTGGAAGTGTTGCACTTTTTGGAGGCAGCCGATGGCGTAGGGGGTGACCTGGCCGGAGAAGCGGGAGGGATCCACTAGCGTTGCCGGAGGATCGGGCAGGGCGGTTGAGGCATCGGGTAGGGGCTTGGGGACGTCAACAGGAAGCGGGAAGAGCGTGCCGGGCAAGACGACGGACGATCGGATGAGGCGGCGCCAAGGTTCCAGCGGCGCGACGGGTGGTAGCATTTCGGAGGCAAAGACATACTGTAGCAGATGATCGACGACGAGGATCTTCAGCAACGATTCGAGCAGGGAGGCGCGGTAGCCATTGATGATAGCCAGGGCGATGACGTTCTGCCAGATGATGTTCAGCTGCAGGGCATAGTCGGATGACCCGAAGGAAAAGATTGTATTTGTGGATGAGGTGGGTAACGCTAGTTGCAGCGATTGCGCGGGCAGCTCTTCGTGCTCCATGAGCCAATGGTAAATTTCGGTGTACTTGTCGAAGGGGTAGGGCAGGGTGTCGATCTTTTCAATGAAGAGGCCGGCATAGCCCGCACCGCCGTTGATGAACTGCCGCGCCTCCGCTTCCATCTTCGCGCGGGCGGACGGGGGATGTTTTAGGGCCAGGAGCTGGGTATAGAGATCGGCGGATGGCGGCAGTGTTCCATTGTCGACGTATTCAATGAACAGCTCTTCTTCGGCGGGGCTGAGGTCGGGCCAGAACCGTAATTGTAAAAACGGAAATAGATCGTGATAGCCCGAAGGCAGCACCCGGTCCTCGCCGGGATCGGGTGCTGGGTCATCGGCCGGTGGTACCGGAGGGTCGGGCGGCGGTACCGGCGGAATGGGTGGAAAAGGCGGAACGGGATCGGGTGGCGGCGGGTTGGGGTCGGGGCCCAGGACAAAGGCATTGCCCTCGTAGTGCTCTTCATACTGCGACCCGAAAAAGACGTCGAGGAAGAGCAGGTCTTCTTTCGAAGGCTGGGAGTGAAAGATAGTAAGGCTTCCCTTCATGTTGATCGAGTCGGGTAGGTCCAACCTGAATTCCACTTTCTGATGCGGGAAGAGATTGCTGCGCCACTCCCAGACGGTAGAGGGGTCGTCCTGGCGGTAGAGCTTTACAAACATCGGGTAGTAGAAGACGCCATCGGTGACCAACTGGTCAAAATCGAACTCGAAGCGGAAGTGGTAACGTTTCTCGTACGTGAGTGTGAATAGCTGTGTCATCGTCATGAGATTTAAAACAGGCCCGGAGCCGGTCCGGGCCTTTGGAATAGGGATCAGGCGGTGGGAACGAGCGTGAATTTGAACGGGATGGCGTTGGCGCCGACACCGCCGCCGGTCATGATCAGGTCCGCCGTGGTCAGACCCAGCAGGCTCAGCTCGGTGTTGATGTCGGAGAGGATGGCCGAATCCATGATATCGCCCTCTTCGATCTCGGATACCACGCCGACCCAGATGGTGGGTTTGAACTGGAATACCGCTTTTTGCTGGGGGGACACGCCGGTTTTGGTGGCCAGCAATTTGCCGTTCTTGTAGATCTGTGCGTCGATAGAGCCGGTCGGCAGGACGTTCTTTACCTCCACTTCGTTCAGCGAGGAAGCCTGGGTGGGGTCCAGCACGAGGATATCTCCCGAAGGGGAACGGACGACGTCCCATTTCTGGCCGTTTTCTGCATCCTGCAGATCGGAGACATTGCCGTAGGGATCCTGGGCGCCGACCTGGAACTCCATTGGATACGTGAAGCTGTGCTTCCAGTTACGCCCGCAGTTTTCGATAACGCGCCAGGCGACGGCGATCTCTCCGAAGTTGGTGGCTACGTTCTTTTGGAAGATGACGATCCGGGAGTTGTTCTGATCGTACGATTGGTTGATGAAATTGATCTTGATGTCCATGGTAAAAAGTTTTTGTTTGCTGTAAAATTGGGGCAACGATAGGGGGTAAGACAAGCGGGGAAGTGCGGAAATGCGGGAAGCAGTAGTTCTACTGTGCTTTTGGGAGCATCCGGTTGAGGCCTTCGGGGGCGGTACGTAGAAATGCGCAATCGCCGAAATACGTGTTTCTACGCTTCTCCGGCAGCGGCGGGTCCTTTAGCTTTATGTTACACTAAACACATCACCATGAACAATGATCAAAATCTTCAGCACCTGGCTTTGTGCCGGCTGGAATATTCCATCGACCAGGTGAATTACTGGCTCGGCCAGCAAGGGATGGCTTATTTTGTCTTCGACGAGTATTTTCCCGCGACGCAGGACCCCAACAGACCCATCTACCTGTGTTGCTTTGCGCAGAACGACGAGGGCGGCTATTTCAATGCGTACAATCCCGATCTGCTTGCGCCCTATCCGGGACAGGTGCTGATGCAGGCGGGTCCCCTGAAACTGACGGGCAGTGTCGTGTCGGTCGACCAGATGCTGAGCATCCTGCCGCCGGGTTCCAATAACAACTACCTGCTTTTCACCCCGGTGGTAGATCCGCATGGCCAGATCTATTATTCGATCCAACCCTTTTACCGCACGGCTACGGGCGATGTGCTTGGCAGCGGTTCGATCAATACCAATCCTTCGCCGCCTGCTACGTCGATGGTGGCGTCGGAGATGGAGTAAGACGCCATGGCTTTCTTCGGCGTTTTATTGGACTGGTCGGAGGCCTGGGCGCCATTGATCCCGATAGCCGTTTGGCTGCGCCATCGCCAGCAGCCGCGCTACCTGGCGCCGGTGGTGGCCTATGTCTGGTTCGCCTTTGTGACCGACCTGCTCATCGATGGTATCTGGAAGCTGCGGTTGACGATCCCGCCGCCCTGGAATTCCAACAACTGGCTGTACAACCTGCATTCTTTGGTTCGGCTCTTCTTGTTCAGTTGGTTCTTTGTCCGGTTGCGACAGCCCTTCCTGCCGCGGCTGAAGCGGTGGATCCCGGTACTCTTCGGCCTCTATGCGGCGGTCGACTTCGGCTTCTACGAGCATTTTTTCGATTATAGTAACCTGAGCAGCCGGCTGCTGGCCCTGGAGGCAGGGCTGCTCTTGTTCTATTGTCTGCAATACTATTTTTATAAGGTGAAGGAAGATGAGGAGATGGCCGGTGATCAACCTGATTTCTGGGTGGTGACGGGTCTGGGCGTTTATGTTGCGATCAATTTTTTCATCTTCCTGCTTTATAAAGAGCTTTCGGTGTATTATACCCGGTTTGCCGTGGACATCTGGAATGTCCACAATGTGTCCTTTATCCTGTTGCAACTATTCCTGGCTCGGGCGCTTATTCAGAAGAAGACCCATTCTCCCGCCGCCAGATACGACCCACTATGAACCATCCCGACGGAAATATCAAACTCCTTGTCTTACTGGGCATCTCCGTGATGTTGTTGTTGTTCGTCAGCTTCCTGCTGGTGTTCATCTCGACGCAGCGGCGGAAATACCAGTATCAGAAGAACCTCCAGCGGCTGCGGGAGGCGCAGCAGGACCTGCTGATCGAGGCGGCCGTCCGCAGCGAAGAGTCCGAGCGGTCGCGCATCGCCGAGGCGTTGCATGACGAGATGGGCGCCCTGCTGTTCTCGGCGAAGCTGCATTTTCAGAATATCCGGTTGAACGAGAACGATCCGGGTAATTGGCCGTTGTTCCGTAAGGGCCAGGAGATGTTGGATGAGGCCATCCGGAAGATCCGGGGCATCTCGCACAACCTGCATTCGAGTATCCTGCAGGAGTTCGGACTGTTCGAGGCGATCAAACATTTCCTGCGGACCTCGGTGGATGAGCATCTGATGGAGACCGGCACGTCGCTCGAGTGCCAATATACTCCGGCTTCCAAGGAGGATGCCGTGAGCGTTTACCGTATGGTGCAGGAACTGGTGAACAATATCCTCAAACATGCCCATGCCCGCAAACTGCACATTAGCTGCGTCAATAACGGCGGCGTGTTGGTGATCACCTTATTCCACAACGGCGCGGGCCTCACGCAGGAGCAGTTCGAGGAATTGAAATTCAAGCAGGAGAGCATGGGCTTCAAGATCATCCAGAACCGGCTCATCCTGCTGAAGGGAAAGTTATTCTTTTCTATCCGGCCGGACGGCTGTTATATTGACCTATATTTGCCCCAGACCCTTTGATCCATGGCTGGACGTAGTCCGGCCATCCTTTCTGACCATTAACCTTATAACCGTAGAACAATGAGCAAGATAAGAATTGCCATTGCCGACGACTATGCCATCATTCGCGACGGGCTGAAGGTCGGCCTGGCAAGGGATGACAATTTCGAGGTCGTGCTGGAGGCCGAGTCCGGGGAGGAATTGGTCGAGGGCATCGCCCGGACGGAGGTGGATGTCGTCCTGCTCGATCTGCGGATGCCGGGGATGGATGGAATGGAGGCGACGACGGTGATCCGCCAGCGATTCGGCCGCGTGAAGATCCTGGCGGTAACGATGTACGACGACGAGAAATTCATCATCCACCTGATGGAAAAGGGCGCCAACGGGTATCTGCTCAAGAATGCCGACTCCGACGAGATCCGCAAGGCCATCTATGCCGTCCACGAGACGGGCTATTACTTCAACGACCTGGTCAACAAGGCCCTGCTCCGGAAACTCGTCATCCGGGGAAATATCAAACCCAATTTCAACAGCAATGTAGAGCTCACCGAGCGGGAGCTACAGGTGCTTCATCTCATATGCGAGGAGAAGACCAATACCGAGATCGGGAAGATCATTTTCCTGAGTCCCCGGAGTGTGGAGGGGATACGGCAGCGGCTGATCGAGAAGGTGGGGGTGCGGAATACGGCGGGGTTGGCGATATTTGCGGTGAGGAATGGGATTGTGTGAGGGGGGGTGCGGGTTGGAAAATAGGTGTTTTTCCCGTTTTTTGGATGAATCCAACCGTGTACCTTTCTAACTAACCCCTAAACTTATCATTCCCATGCGAAAGAAGAGACTTCTCTTTCTGTGGCTGGCGTTGCTTTTTTTGGCGAAACAGGGCCTTGCACAGGAGGACGGTATCATGTACGCCCACTATATCAATGTGGGTCAGGCAGCCGCAGTGCTGCTTGAATTTCCTTGTGGCGCGGTGCTGATCGATGCCGGCGCCCAGGACGACAACTATCACAAGGCATTGATCGATTATCTCGGACATTTCTTCCAACGCAGAAAAGACCTCGACAGTACGCTTGCCCTCGTGATGGTCACCCACCCGCACATCGATCACAACGAGGCTTTGTATGATGTCGGTCAGAAGTTCAGGATCGACCGGTATATCGACGACGGGCTTCGGGTGGGGTCGGGCAGTCCCAATCAAAAGTACATGCAGGACAACGCGGCCACGGCTGACATTCAATACCGGTCATATTCCTTCGAGGAGATAACGAAGGGGGGTAACAAGGACGGCCTGACGGATTCGGTCATCGATCCGGTGGACTGTCCCAATGGAGACCCGCAAATCATCCTGTACAGTGGAAGATTCGACCGGCAGCCCGATGACTGGTCGAAGACGGATTTCAATAATTACAATAACCACAGTCTGGTGGTCAAAGTCGTGTTCGGCAAGGCATCCTTTCTTTTTACCGGTGATCTGGAGACGGCCGGTCTGCGCACCCTGGTGGATGAATATGGAAGCAGCAAGGCATTGGACGTGGATGTGCTGATGGTCGGTCATCATGGGGCGGCTAATGCCACCACCGATGATTATCTGAATGTGACGACTCCCGAATATGCGGTTATCTCCTGTGGGCCCTGGGACTTTGGCAAGGGCGAAAAGAGCCCCTTTACTACGTTCGCCTATGGGCATCCACGTGTCGGCACCATCGAGATGTTGGAGAATTATGTCACGGCCCTGCGGAAGACCCCAATCGAGGAAGAAGCAGCCGACGGTGCCAGGAAGTTCAGGCCGATAGATATCGCCAAATGCATTTATGCCACCCCGTGGGATCAAACGATCGTCATACGTGCGAGTCTCGAGGGAAATTACAGTATAAAGACCGAAAATTGAATTCACTCCTTATTTTAAATCTATTTTATGGCACTCTATTTTATCATACTGGTAGTCATAAGTTTTATTGTTATCCTGCTTGCGATCCGGACCCCTTTGCTTCGGGACGCAATTACGAACAAGGCAGAGTTTACCGCTAAGGCCATTGAGCGGAGATTGGAGAAACCCAAGGCCCCTTTCAGCCTTGCGAGAGCTCAGCTGGCTTTCTGGACGGTGATCATTAGTAGCAGTTTCGCCTACCTCTGGTATAAGTTCCATTACCAGATACCCGGGTTCGCCAATGTCAATCTCATCCTGCTGGGCATTTCGGTGGGCGCCACGGCATCCGCCAAACTGATCGACGACTCGCAAAAGGAGAACGGCAATCTCAGCCAGGACAATCCTTCGGAGGGATTCCTGAAGGATATCTTATCGGACAAATCCGGGGTCAGCATCCACAGGTTGCAGAATGTACTCTGGACTGTTATTGTCGGGATCATCTATATCCAGTTTGTTGCGGCCGGGAGCGGTGAATTGCCTGACGAGAGCGTGCTGACTGAGAATATGCTGATCCTGATGGGGATTAGTACGGGGACCTATGTGGGGGTAAAGACGATGGAGAACAGTAAATCCCAACCCGGCGCGTGAAGCAGCCGGAGATACTGATTTTGCCGGTTTGAGATAGCCCCGACCGCGTCAATGCAGCGGGGCTTTTTGGGAAGAGGGGTTCAATTGATCTTTATATAATAGAAGACGGAGGCGTTCTTTGGTCTTGTCTCTGCGCCGCCGCTGGGGTAGACGGTGACGGCGACGTTACGGTCGGGAAATGTTGGATCGCTATTGTATTTATCGCCGCCTCCATCGCAATCGTGCGTCCCGTTGCTGCCGGTGATATTCCCCGTGATCCGGCCGGATGCCGGATGGGTATGGCTGCCCAGGGCGTCGCCCTGGATCACGGCACGGTTACGACTGTTGTCGGGGTCTGCCTGGATGGGCGGAACGGTCGAAGCCGTTTGGGGATCGATCTGATTTTGGCAGCGCATGAATACGCCACGATAGTCGGGCACGTTCTCCTGCCTGGTTATCGATTCAAATTTTGACCCGCTAACGATACGACCATCGGCGGGAGACCAGGCTGAGTTGCCCGGGTCCCAGGGCGATACGGCGATGCCCGTCGACTGGCTGAACTCCGGCCACGTCAGATAAGAGGTGATGATCGTTCCGACGGGCAGGATGCTGTAATAAAAGCGCGCAAACTCGTTGTCCGAGTGAGGTAGTTTAATGTCCATGGTACTGTGTTTTGGCCTTGAAATTACCGCATGAGGAAAGGCGGTAGAACGGGAAAATTCCCGTTTAGAAACGGGAAAAGGACACTTGTCCTTGAATTCCGGTTGGGCTAGATTGTGATAAATTCATTGATCACCTAAACACAAACATTATGGCCTGCAAATGTTCAAAGGTAGAACAGCCCACCATCTACATCAACGATGATATTTCCCGCACCAGAAAAAAGCAATTCCTTGACAACCAGGGAATGAAAATGGTCGATATGCTTAATGAAGACGGCCCCTATCTTTATTTTCAAGCCAACGATATACTTGCTTTATGGAGTTACATCAGCAGCTCGGATACCAATGGCGGGCTAGGCGCCGATGCATTGCGCATCTATTTTGCTATTTATGATGATAATGGAAGTCCGTCGGTTCCGGATGGATATGGCAATAAGTTCACTTTTGTATTCGCGCCCGCCTTGTCAGATGGAACTAAAACGGAAGTTGATCTGGGCATCTATTTCTCGATCCCGCCGGGAGGTTCGTTCAATCCCGGCCGGAGCAAGATCTCGGCCCAGGCAGCGTCTCGATGGGTGACGAACTGGCAAGAGTGGATGTTCAGGAATCTCCCTGTCGACGAAGTAGATGGGAACTTTGACGGAACGAGATATTGCGATACGAAGAGTATGATCTATACCTGGAAATTCCTCGGGCAGCTGTACCGGGAGATCCCCTGCCAGGAAGCCGAGGGGGTAAAGATCAGTTTGGCCGCATACCCGGATGAACAAGGGGGTGATCCGGCCAAGCGTCTCACCACGCAATTTATCCTGACGGACGGCAATCAGAACGACCTGCCCATCGATATCACCTGCCGTCCCAAGCCATTTAGAAATCCTGAAGATTTTGATACGGGCAATCCTTGTCCGCCGGCGACGGGTTGTTCCGGTTCCTCCTTACCGCTGCCCTAACCTCACGAGGTCGCGACGGATGGCTTCGAGTGCCATCCCTACCCTGCTTTTGACATTCAGTTTTTCGAATAGGGACTCCCGGTAACCATCGATCGTCCGCTCCGACAGGTACATTCGGGAGGCGATCTCCTTATAGGTGAGGTCGCTACAGGCTAGCTGGAGGAACTGCCGCTCCCGGTCGGAGATACTGAGGGCCTCGTCTTCGGCGGTCTTCAGAATCAGGCGGCGATAGTTGATATTATATGCGTCCGCATTATAAAAGCCCCTGCTGTGTACTTCGACCAGGGCTTTTTCCAATTCGGCCGGGTGCATATCCTTCAACAGGTAGGCACAGCAGCCGGCTCTCAACATACTAATTACGCTGGTATCGTCGTCCTTCATGGAAAGCGCTACCATTTTTATGGCGGGATAGGCGGCCGCTATTTTTTCCGCCGCGTGAGGGCCGTCCATCACGGGCATATTGACATCGATAAGCAGGATATCCGGTTTTTCGGGGAGCGGGGCCAGCTTCTGCAGGAGGTGGTCCCCCTGTAGCGCCTCCAGCACCACCTCCACGCCAGGAAAGCCACTGATGAGCATGCTCAGAGAATGAAGAAATAGCTGGTGATCGTCTGCAATGCCTACGGTGAGCTTCATTGTTCAAGGTTTTGTGCAGGTAAAAGAATTTGTATCCGGGTGCCGGAACCCTCTGTCGAGTCCCAACGGATGGATCCCCCGAGCAGATGGGTACGACGTTCCATATTCAGCAAGCCCAGGCCCTGGGGTCGTTGGACGGCCGCGGGCAGACCTTTGCCATCATCGGTGATGGTCAATCCGATGGCGGGCCCCTCGAACCGGATATGGATCCGGATACTGCTGGCTTCGGCATGTTTGATCGCATTCTGCATCGCCTCCTGTACTATGCGAAACAGCATGATCTGTGATTCGGTGGTCAGGGGCATGGCGGGAAGGCTGGTTTGTACCTCGACGGAGACCGTTCGGGCCGTATTGATCCTTTCTGCTTCGGTCCGCAGGTTTTCGATAAGGTTAAAGCGTTCGAGGTATTCTTTTGTGAGCGATTTTGAGAGGGACCGAAGATCGCGGATGGCCTGGGCCAGCGTCTCACTAGCGGTTCGCAGCGTATCGGGAACCTCGGGGAGGGAGCGTTCGGTTATTGCCAGCAGGATCTTAGTGCTGCTTAGTAATTGACCGACATTGTCATGTATCTCCTCGCCGATCTGGCGAAAGGCCCCTTCCTGGGATTCCAGCTGAGCGCGGAGCAATTCCTGCTGTACGGAATTCTGCAGCTGGAGGAATTGATGCCGATGCTGAAACCGCTTTTTTTGATAGAACAGTAAAATAAAGATCATGATCCCCGCGAGGAACAAAAAGATAAGGCTTCCGGCGATGATCACTATGATGACTTCCTTATATGATATCGTCTCAGGCATACAAAGGCATAGGTAAAGATAGAATAGAATATGATATTGAGCACCTGGAGACCGGTGATCATCGCGCGCGCAAGATCCGGATAATGCTTGTTCAGGAAGTTGAGCATTCCGAGATAGGGGAAATTGAGTCCGTAAAAAAGGATCAGACCCGTGGCGACCCAGAATTCGAAACTGGCGCCCAGCCGCACCAGTTCGTCCGCGGTGAATAACTGGTAGTAGTTGAATGCGGCGAGGAAAATAGTGAAAATGGCGCCGATTACGAAGAAGATACTGCTCCAGTCGTGCTGGTGGAGGATGACCAGGATCAGCCAGACCGCGGGCAGAAGCCAGAGGTATGCCTTTATCAAAGGACGGACGGTCCGGTTAACCAGGATCTCATCGAAATAAAAGGCATATAGCCAGAATTCGGCCAGCATGGCGAAGTTATAGATAGGCAGGTTGTTCATTCGAAATGCAAACCATAGAAAATTTGCCCACAACTCCACCACGAGGTCGAGCCCCATGATGGTGGAGATCACCCGGTACGAAAAGACACCCCACCGATGGACCGGGAGACTCGCTATAAAGGCGATGGCGATGGAGGTGATGTAGAGATAGACCAGCAAATGGCGATGAATTGGTTTTCTTGTTCAAATTTAGTTGTACCGCGGTAAAAGACGGTAATGGAAAGTATTCGTTAACGAGAGCAAATTAGAAGCCGGCGGGGGAGGAAAAAACGGGTTTTTTACGGTATTTGATCGAAGGAATTTGACGAGGGACCGGTCTGCCAGCTTATTAATGTAAATATGATGTGTGGATCATTTGTGTCCGTTGATATAATTTATCATTGCGGACATTTATCTGACGATTTTGGTTGGGTGAGCCAAGACACGATTGTATTTTCAAATGTATCAGCAATTACCCTCTTTCGAGTAGCTAAAACACGGCATTTTATAAGCCTTTGTAATCCATATTTTAAGGATAGCCCATTTTGACCTTAACTTAATGACATGGGTGTTTTTCCCGTATTTCGATTAGTCTACACTGCCAGCCGTTGTAGAACGAAGTTGGACCCATTCGTGTAGAAAAGTCCGTCGGCGAATTTGCCGATATCGAATCCAGAAGGCAGGGCGACCTGGGACTCCTTTGCAAAGGCCGGGAATGCTTTGATGAAGGCGGCCTTGAAACCGGGGAGATCGGTGCAGGTGGAACAGCACCATACCGGATTGATCAGGCCGTCGAAGTCGGCGCCTATGCAGAGCTGGGTCAGCGCCTTATTGTCGTCATAGGCGAAATGGCGGGCCACGACGATGACGTGCAGGATATGAGCCATGAAATACCGGAGATGGTAGTCGCCGAGGGCCGGGTTCACCTGGCCGCCTGCCCAGATATCATCCCAGGTCAGCACCTGGTCGTTGTCGAAGGCGGCGCCGAGCTGTACATCCGGATCATTCCCGAAAAAGGCGGATCGCTCGAGGTTGGAGATATATTCGGTCTCCAGGGGGAAATCATTGCGACCGGTGTGGACTTCCTCGAATTGCTGGTAGCCGAGGATCCGCTTGTCAAGCGAGAGGCCGATCATGCCGCCGGATGTCAGGATGTTAAAGATGTCTTCGTCATATAGGTTGATGCTGGAGGCATTGAAGGCAGGTCGCAGGGCGTTCCCGCCGTATTTGACCGGCTTGCCCTGCCACAATTGAGTGTATCCCGCCCTGAAGGGTCGCTGCATCGACAGATATGCCGGTATCTCTTTCCAGGAGATTCCGGTAAAACCGGCATGGGTGCGAATGACGGGCTGGTTGATGGCAGAGAGATGATCGCTTGCGCGAAGATGGTATAGCTGCTGGCGGGCGGCCAGACTCATGTGTTTGATGTCGATCATGATCTTTTGCTGATAGCAGTGGGTGAGCACCCGGATGCCGTCAGCCGAAATACCGTTGCCTTTGGGCCGGAAATTATCTCCGGGCAGGAATTGCATGCCAAAAGCGTGATTGCAGAGCGTGGACTGTTCCATATGAGTCAGGTTGAGGGACAGCACGCTGACGCTGGTCCTGAGCAGGTCGAGATTGTCAATGATCTCTGCGGGATCGTATTGTTGCAACCGGGAGGAAAGAGTGTGGCATCCTTCCACGCTGCACACGATGTGGATCGTCGATGTATCGGCCGGTTGGTAGTCGGCGCCGGACCGGATCAGCAGGATATGGCGGTCGGTGACGCCGAACGGGGTCGGGTCCTGGAGGGTCAGCAGATGCTGGGTGGTCAGCAGCTGGAACGGAGAGGTGGCGAGTAGTTGATCGATACGGCCCTTTTCGAGGTAAACCTGCAGGGGGCCGGTTGTGGACTGCTGGATGAGATCGGCCTTCAGGATATCGTGTTCCGGCATATATAGGGCCACGACGATGAGATTGCAATCCGTGTTGACCAACTGGGCGAGATTGCCTTGTGACTGCAGGATATCGGGAAATTCGGTGCACCATCGGAGCAGGAAGGGGATTTTGGATTTATCCAGGGGCACCCAGGGGCTGAGATGGGTAAAGCCGGGGGTGGTATCGCTGCCGGAAAACAGGCATTTCAGGGCTGGGTGGATATGAAAATCGAAGTAAGGCATTGCGAATTATTTTACTCCACCGCTCCAGAACCATTGGCCTGCAGCCGTGTAAAACCATTTGCTGTTACCGAATACCGGTTCGCCCTGTTCGGTGTACCCATCGAAGGGCAGGGTCGAACCGGCAGCCACTGTCGCGATCGGCGCCTGATTGCGATCCGGGCTTACGCGAATATTCAGTCGGGTGCTAGTGAGGGCGGCGCCTAAATGAAGGATCCTCGCCGGCCGGTTTCCCACGAGACTGCGAACAGGACCGGTGGGCGGCGGATCGGAGGCAAGGCTGATGAGTTTGTTGAGATCGACCTTACCCCCGGGGCAGGCCTTAATGGAGTATATCTCATGATGGCCGATGAGATGATTGCGATCGAGCGGAATACTCCAACGGCGGCTGATGTCCCTGATCAGGCTGCTGCTGGCGGCATAGGTTGCATCGGACCATTCGGTGGATTCATCACCTTCGTGTTCGATGCCTATTGTATAATAATTGGGGTTGTAGTAGAATCCGGGTTCCGCGGGTTTTATCAATTGCCAGCTGGGGGAGTGGACCCGGCCCGCGTGCCAGGCGGAGTCCTGCTCCTGTACATATTGGTGCACGTCCCCGTTGCGGCCGACCCCATAGTGCGCGGAGACCCGCGAGGCGGGGTCGTTGAACCAGCTATCGGTGTCGGCCAGGGTTCCCTCCATGATATGGATCACGATGGCGATTGGCTGGTAGGTCTTGCGGCCGGGGAAGAAGTTCGGGCTGGGCTTTTGGATACTGTTCATAAAAGAGGTTGTTTAATGAACGGATCACCCTTGCGCCGGCAGTTGACCGGTGTGGCCGGAGGTGTCGGGAACTTTGTCGGGCATGGAACCGGGGGCGGGTTTGTTTTCGGTGGTCTTCAATGCGGCGTACGTGCCGGCGCTGAGTCCCAGCAGGATCAGGTTGTTTTGCTCGAGGGCGGGCATGATCTTGTTGATGCAGTCCAGGCTCGTGCAGGCCGGTGTCAGGCCTGCGGCCACCTGCGAGATGAACCAGATGCCGAAGGCGAGGTTAAAGAGGACCGTCTGAAAACGGTGCAGATTAGGCCCTGTGCCATCGGACAGTATGTCGAGGAAGAAACCCTGTCCCGGCATATTCTGCGCCAGTACGATGTCGGTCTTTTGCTGATCCGACTGATCGATGATCCGGGCGGCGCCGGTCGTGGCTGCGCTGATCCCCAGGAGGATCAGGGTGGATTGGTTGAAGGTGGGGATGCCGTGTCCGAGGGTGAGAATGGCAAAGAAGGACGCGAGAATGATGATGGTCCACCAGGCGAGCTGCACGCGGGCCCAACTGTAGGGCTTTTTCCGGGCGGTGCTGCTGTCCCGAAGCATGCCGTATTTCTGATCGAGGAAGACGATGGTTCCGAGGAGCAGGATAAAATAGCCCCAGAAGGGACCTTGCGTAGCGGTCATGGGATTAGGGGTTTTGTTGTTAAGGAATGGCCGGTCGGAGCAATAGGCAAGTTAGTCGCTTGGGGCCTCAAAAAATAGGGTGTTTTTCACGTATTTGAAGACTTTGCGGCTTCATGCTGCCATTGTACCAATTCGGGATAGATATCCTTTGCGGTCGGCTGTTCTGCCAGCAGTCGAAGGCCGGCGGTTTCGAAGGCCTGGCCCATCGCGGTCTGGGGTGGGACGGTGAGGCTTTTTCCCAGGTCGGCCGGCGTGGCGGGGATGAGCACGTTGGGTTCCTGGGGTGCGGGGAAGGGCTGTGGGTTGTTCAGCGCTTCGGAGATGGAGCGGATGCCTGCCTGGCGGCGCTGGTCGACGGTGGGTGACCAGGGCTCGCCGGATTTGCCGAATTTTTCGACCAGCAACTGGAGAACGGAGGTATGATCCAATAGAAGATGACAGGGCGAGCCCGGTTTTATCAGTGGGGACACGAGGATGGCGGGGATGCGCGGGCCCAGGGTGGTGAAAGAGTGGGGGTTGTCGCCGTTGGTGGTATAGGGTATTTGTGGCGGGGCTACATGGTCGTAGAAGCCGCCATGTTCGTCATAGTACAGGATCATCAGGGTTCCCTTCCACTTATCGGGATTGGCGGTGATGGCCTGATAGGTGCGGCGGATGAAGTCTTCGCCCCAGCTCACAGCCAGCGGAGCATGATTGTCGTCGGGATGGCGGCCGCCGAAATGCGGCGCGTCCTCATAGATGGGTTCGATGATGGTCAGCTGTGGGGATTCGGCGAGGGAATCGTTTATGATATCGGCGTAAAGATTTTCATAGCGTTTAAAGCGACCGCTCAGTACATGCGGCCAGAGCGAGGGGTAGAGTGCAAAAAAAGAAAATGCTTCGTGATAGACCCGCCAGTTGACATCGTGGTTGTCGAGCCAGCCGAAGATATCGTTTGGAATATCTATCAGCTGTGTCTTTGTTTCGAAGATGCCGGTGTCACCGCTGAATGCCATGGTGCGGTTGGGCTGGGTGCTGGTGGGGATGGGGCAATACCAGTTGTCGCACACCGCGAAATTCTTTGCCAGCCAGCGCGTCATGGGGAGGAATTTTTCGGGGAAGTACCCCATGGGCTCGCATTGCGGGTTGGGGTGCGTCTTTGTGGAGAGCGCATATGCCGTCACAAATCCGTTCATCGCGAGATTGCCGGATACGGAATTGGGCGCCAGCTGGGTCTGGACGTAGTTCCATTCATGGGGGACATCGAAGGGTAGTTCGTCGTCGCTGCCGCGTTCGTAGATGGGGAAGGCCGTGCCGTTGTAGACGTTGTTATACGACTCGATCGAATCCTGCCGCAGCCCGTTTATGTCGAGGGCAGGGTCTTGCAGGGTCATGGACCCCAGGAAGTGATCGAAGCTGCGGTTTTCCATCATGACGAGGACGATGGAGTTGACCTGGTCGAGAATACCGGGCATAGTCAGTTTTTTGGGGTGATAGTGGAGACAATCACAAGCGTGTCCGGGCGCGAATGCGGATCCTGCCGCTGTTGGGATGTCATCGGTGTATGCGCTTCCCATGCGCCGAAGTAGTCCAGTCCCTTCAGGCAGTCCGTGCTTTGCCCCGGGCCGGCTATGGGGCAATAGCGGGAGGCGTGCAGGATCGTTACGGCGGCTCCCGACCTGGTCTGCAGGGCAGCGATGCGGAACCGGGCGAACATCGTGTCTTTTAACGCGGTGTAGACGAGGCTATCGCCAGCTATAGCCGTCAGCGTGAGGATCACCTCGTCGTGGCTTTCCGCCGGCCAGATAGTAACCTGCACCGGCGTGGCCGCCGAGGTCTTTCCCCATTTGGTGGCCGTCATCCGGAATTCCAGGGCGGGGAGTGAGTCAGGGGGCCGGAAGACCCGGATCTGCCGGACCGACATATGTGCCTGGCCGCGGGTCGACCATTCCAGGTGAATGGGATCGCCGTGACGGATATCGAGCGTATCCGCCGAGAAGTGCAGCACCTTTGGTGAGCAGCCGGATGCCGTCAGCAGGGCAGCCAGCGCCGTTGTGATCAGGACCTTCATTGTTCGGAGGTTTAAAAGAGCAAGGTAAACGGTCTCAGTCGCCCGAAAAACCGTGAAAACCCCAATGTCGTTGACTTAAGAGTTTTTAGTCGTTTTTGTAATTCGCATGGTGCAGGCTGGTCGGTCGTCGCTTCCGCTTCATGTGTCTGGAGGCTGCCCCTTTTATCTACCTAAACCAAATTAGTTCATTATCAACTATTGTCGCACCGTTAAAACACCCATTTTTGCTTAAGTCAACGACATTGGGGTTTTCACGAGTAGCAGAGCGGGTATTTTCGCGTAACTTCAAGATGATAGGAGTTCCCAAGTCATATTCATGCCTAAGGCCCATCTTATACTGGAGGTTACCCTGGCGACCACGCTGACGCTGATCGTCACATTTCTTATTGGCTTTATCCCTGCAAAAGATGAGTTTATCAAGCCTGTCCGCCAGGGCTTCCTGGACTTCGATATCTATGATCTTTATTATGCCGGAAGACACTCCTCAACCCCGCAAAGAGACTCGAACATCGTTCTGGTCTGCATCGAAAATGACCGGCAGTGTATCGCAGACCAAATCAGTCTGATCAGCAGATATTCGCCAGCGGTTATCGGCATCGATGCCGTATTTGATAATGCCGGCAGCAAGCCCGATGAAAGGAGAAAGGATATAGCGTTGGTAAATGCAATCAGCGCCGGAAACAAAGTTGTCGTTGCCTCACAGTACGTTTATGACGAAAAGGGGGATAAAGCCAGTATCTCGGGCAATTTCTTTTCCGCGATCGGCAGCTATACATCCGGCTATATCAATTTCATAGGCGACAGCTTCGCCGTGATCCGGAACTACCCGCCCTTCCTAATCGTCGGGGACTCACTTTGGGCATTTGCTGCCGTTGTTGCCCGAAAATTCTCACAGGAGAAGTTCGACCAACTCGTCGCTCGGAAACACCGGTTGGAGACCATCAACTATTCCGGCAACCTGGAAAGATATACCTGCATTACATCGTCGGAGTTGAAAGCCTGGGACTCGACGGCACAACTGCAAGGTATCCTCCCCAATAAAATCGTGCTGTTGGGTTATTTCGTTAAAGACGATCGGCCGATCCTGGAAGACCTGCATTTTACGCCACTGAACCAAAGGGCCGCGGGTAAAAGCTATCCGGATATGTATGGAGTGGTGATACACGCCAATATTCTGTCGATGATACTCGGCGGGAATTACGTGAATCGGGCGCCGGACTACCTTTCTTATGTGAGTGCAGGAGCGATCGTATTTCTCTTCCTCTATTTTGTTCTGCTCCGCCACAAAAAAAGCGATCATCCGGGACACGGCTGGTTCCACCTGATCCAGTTGCTGCTCACGCTGGGGGTCCTTTATTTGTTCCTGTTGGTCTTCAGTTGCTTTCATATCAAATTCACCCTTACGCCGATAATCATCTCGTTAGTACTGGCAATGGAAATGATGAGCGTATACAAGCTTTTGGCCATCTGGCTATCCCGAAGATTCCATTTTAAAACAGTTTTTGACCACAAACACAGTTTATGAGATATTACATCTTTTTGCTGCTTATTGCATTGAAGCTGCAAGGAATGGCGCAATTGCCGGATTATATCGTCTATACTGTTACAGGCAATGCTACCATGGGAAGGCCTGGACAAAAGCCCGGCAAAATAAAACAAAACCAATATGTTTTCAGGAATACCACGATTGTCGTAGAAGGGGCGGCCGAAGTCACGCTTGTAGATAAGGATGCCAACTATATTGTACTGAATAAGCCGATGACGTATTCGCATGCCGACCTGATCCATCTCGGATCAAGGAGAATGATTGATGGAATGACAAAAAAGTATTTGGATTTCTTATATAGAGAGCTATTGGATCCGAATGAGGATCTGGAATCGTTCAGCAAGAAAAATATCGCTTCGGCGTGGGGTGGTATCCACCGCGATGTAGAGTGTGGAAACCGGATATTCCCGCCAAATGGATACAAGTCATCATCGAATCTTATACCATTCAAATGGCATACGACCAGCCCGGATTCTGCGTACGTGCTTTCTATCTATAATGAAATGGGAGATACCATTGCTTCACTGTCCGTCAGCGATACGATGCAGACCATTTCGGCCGATGAGGCATTATCCGGGAAGGCAGGTAAATTCTTCTGGCGGGTGAAAAGCAGGACTGGAACCTGCGAAGATGAAAAGCCGATCTATTTTTTTGTTCTCGATCCCGTAGAAGAGCGGAAATGGGTAACCACACTTATCGCCGATAGCGCAACAACGACGTTGGGAGGGAAGCTGCAGCAGATTGACATTCTGGAAAAGAATTTGCTTATTGATGCGGCGTTCAGCTATTTTGATCGCCTGGTACGATCTGATCCCGACAACATGGCCTTGCGAAGAAGCTATGTTTATCTCCTTCTGAAATACGGATTCGAACAAACAGCAAGATCGGTCTGGTATGCTGCTCCAAAGTACGGCGCCCCGGGCAGCCTGCTATGGAGGCGGTACGCGGATAGTGCCAGGAGCTGTAACGACCGTGGCGATACGGCCGGGAGCAGCGCCTATTTCCATAAAGCGATGCAACAGTTGAAAAAAGATACGCTAGGTTCGATGGCGGATGCCAAATACTGCGATACGGTCGCTGCGATGTTCTATCAGCAGCAACAGTTCGAAGAGGCTGAATACTTCTATTCCGAAGCAACGCAGATAAAGGAAAAGGTGCTCGGGAAAAGTCACCAGGAATACAGGTACTCCTACACCAACCTGGCTAGTTTCTATATGAATGTCGGGCAATTCCCGAAGGCTGAGCATATTCTGTCGGATATCCGGCAAACGCAGGGAAAGGTATTCGGGCTTCATAGCATGGAGTATGGCATGGCGTGCAACAACCTTGCCAGTTTTTATCAATGGAACGGGCAGTTTCCGCAGTCCGAGCAACTATATCTCGAGGCGATCCGGGCGTTGTATAAATCCGCCGGACCCGAGGATTCCCTGTATGCCGCAACTTTGAATCACATCGGTGACCTGTACCTGGATATGGGGCAAAATGACAAGGCAGAGAATGCACTGGTGCAGGCCAGGCGTATATGGGGAAAGACCATTGGCAGGGACAATGCCCAATATGCGCTTATGTCGACCCTGCTCGGTGAGGTGTACCTCAACCTGGGACAACTTGAGCAGGCAAAATCGTTATTGGTGGAGGGAAAGGACATATTGGAAAAAAGCGCGGGTAAGCGGAATGGGTATTATGTCAGTTCGTGCAACACCCTTGCCAGATACTATGAAGAAGCAGCACAGTATGAGAGTGCGGAAAAATTGTTGCTCGAAGCGAAACAGATCCGGGAAGCAATATCGGGGAAACTGCATCCGGATTATGGCACAGCCTGCATGAACCTTGCTCTCCACTACATTGACATGGGCCAAAACGATAAGGCTGAGGCCTTATTGCTGGAAACGAAGGAAATAAGGGAAAAACAAGGAAAGGAAAACCCCGATTACGCTATTATTTGCGAAAATCTTGCCGCGTTCTATAGTGATATCGGTCAACATCAAAAGGCCGAAGCCATCGGGCGGGAAGCAAAAGATATCCTTGAAAAGGTCGTTGGGAAAGAACATCCGGAATATGCCCACACATGCCTGAATCTCGGTGAGATTTATAAATACCTGGGGCAATACGACACCGCCGAACAACTAATGATGGAAGCAAGGCAGATCATCGAAAAGGATTTTGGGAATGAACATGCGGAATATGCAGCAGCGTGCCGGAACCTTGGCAATCTCGACCTGGAAAGGGACAAGTATGATGAGGCTGAAGTATTGCTGTTGGAGGCAAAGCACATTTATGCAAAGGCGTACGGCACCCGGCATCGAGGATACGGCGATTGCTGCTTCGACCTGGCGAGGCTCCATTGGGCGAAGCGCGAACCTTTGCGGGCGGACAGCGCCTTCAAAGAATCTTTTCTCGTCAACAGTGGACTGATATCGTCGGCGATCCTGTTCAGCAACGAAAAGGAAAAGTCGGCATTCATAGCAAGCAGGTTCAGGGATAATAATATTGCCTACTCCTTTTACACGAGCTCAAAATTGCCGTCCGGTCAACCGTATGCCCTGTCCCTATTTCAACGGAATATAATATTAAGATCGTCGGAAGCAATGAAGAAGGAGTTATATTCAGTTCATGATACCGCCGTACTGAACAAGTACAACCGCTGGATCGGTTTAAGAAGACGTTTGGCGGCCATATATTCAAAACCGATGGCCGAAAGGCAGGAAGACGCCGGCCAATTGGAAGAAAAAGCTGGCCAGTTGGAAAAAGAGCTCGTGGGCATTTGGGCCGGATTTAAGAAACAACAGCAGCCGGTCGATTGGAAAGCCATTCAACGATCTTTGAAGCCTGATGAGGCCTCCATCGAGTTCGTATCTTTTCAATTGAGCGATTTCAGGAGATATACCGATACGGTTGCTTATGTGGCCATCGTACAGCGGAGAGACGTTCCCTTACCTGTGATGGTATATCTTTTCAATGAAAGGCAGCTAATGGACCAATTCACTTCGAATGTGGAAGGAGCCGGCAACCAGGCGCTATATCAGCTGATATGGAAGCCGTTGGAAAAGGAATTGGCCGGTATCAATACCATTTATTTTGCACCAGCCGGATTGCTTCACAAAGTTTCGTTCGCAGCGATACCGCTGGGTGGGAAGACAGTGTTAAGCGACAGGTATCGGCTGGTACAACTCTCCAGCACCGGCTCCGTGACAGAGCTTGCACCGGCGGTTCTCGGTTCGTCTGATCGTCTTCAGGTGTATGGCTGGATAGATTACCATGCAGGTGCAGTGGAATTGCAGGAAGCAAGCAGAGCTTACCCCAGGGATGCCGACGACCCGGCGGTCAGCGCACCAGCCCATCATCATATCCGCGGTGACGCGCTCGATTCCCTCCCCGGAACGAAGGCGGAGCTTGACTATATCTGTAAACTGGCCCAGGCCCGCGGTATCCCGGTCACGGCCTTGTTCGGCGTTCAGGCCACCGAGGAATCGGTGAAAGCCCTCGACGGAAAGGCATCCCCCTCCATACTACACATTGGTACGCATGGTTTCTTTTTCCCAGATCCGCGGTCCGGCGGGTTGGACAGCTTTCAGCGCAAATTCATCACCATCGGCAAGGCGTTTCAGGAATCCGATAATCCCTTGCTCAGGAGCGGGCTTCTTTTTGCGGGCGCCGTCAACGCTTGGCAGGGAAAACCTGTCAGCGGAATTGAAGATGGAATCCTCACTGCATACGAGATCTCGAATATGTACTTGCCGAACACCAGGCTGGTGGTACTGTCTGCCTGTGAAACGGCGCTGGGAGACATCGAGGGGAGTGAAGGTGTGTATGGACTGCAAAGAGCTTTTAAAATGGCTGGAGTACAAAATCTTATCATGAGTCTTTGGAAAGTGCCCGATGATGAAGCCGCCGACTTCATGCATGAATTTTACAAGAACCTCTTCGCCGGCAAATCGGTATCCGATTCGTTTTACAAGTCGCAAAATACCATGAAACTCCGCGATCGGAACACCACCTATAACTGGGCCGCATGGGTATTGGTGCGCTGAGCCAGATAGATCAGTCTTTCGCAGCTCGAACTCGCGGGCGTTCCATCCCAGTAGAAGCTGTGCGCGCGAAGGAAATACAAAAGAACAAAGTCAACCAGATAGAACTTCTTTCTAGGGGTTATTTCGTAGTACAAATTGATTGGGACCGGGATATTCCCGTTGTTACCGAAGGAATATTCCGCTTTTGCGTACCTGGCGTCCCGTCTGAAGTTGGACGAAAGGGCATCGGATTTGGAGAATACATTATACCATTCAAGCTTCTTGGCCAGCGAACTGTCGCGTTCATCGAAATAATTCGCATAATAGGTGGATATGAATTCGTAAGGACAGCCGATGGTAACCAGTGCCTCGGTGATAGCCACCAAACGTAGTGCGGGGGTACTCGCATACGGGAATAGAAAATCCAGGGCGATGATACATCCGAAACTATACGCATGAAATTGAAGTTGGGCATCGCCGCCTTCTTTTTCATAAATATAGTCGACGAGCTTATCCAACTGACCGAAAACAGCCTGTTTCTGGTCGCCTGACTCAAGATAATTGTGGACGCAGACGAATTCCGTCCCCAGCGAAGTAATGAAGTCTTTTGACGCCGGTACCAGGGCGATCAGCAAGGCGGAAAGGGCAAGGATCACATGGGAGAGTAGTTTCAATAGTTGGGTGAGTTGTAGGAGTCTCGGGTCGTTCTTGAATACCTCATTGAGACTAACTACCTTCATGAGTTCGACGATGTATGCGACAACGGACGGCAGCAACAGAAACCCCGACAGACCCAGTATTCCCAGAATGACAATGGCGTACATCGCCTGCAATCGCATTCTCAACATGAAATAACCGGTTCCGCTTCGCTTGAACAACCGCATAAATACAAGCGGCAACTTGCGTGCGATCACGACGGCCAGCAGTAAGGACTTTATGAATACACTTTTGCCGTTATAGTTTTCGCGAAGAATGGAGGTGTACTCGAATTCATAGAATTTATACAGTACATCCTCTTTTCCCTCACGTTGACTGACAATTGAGACGCAATTGGTCCTACTGTTCTCCTCGCTTTCATAGAGGAGATTCTCTTGTTTTATAACGTATTTTATTCCTGTGCCCAGGCTATTCTCTTCGATTTCATTCTTAAGTCTGGAAGCATAGCTCGATACCGTCTGTTTATTAAAAGCTTCATTCATTCCCTTTATAAAAATGCAGACTTTCATATAGTCGTTTTGAATTATTTTCATGATCAGCGACCGGAAGTCAACGGCCTTTCTCACCTTATCAACATGACGATACCTTTGAGAACGGTAGGCTTGCCTGAAAAGGTCTTTCCCTTTACCAGGTAGATATAGGCACCCGAGGGTGCAGGTTGGCCATTGTAGGTCCCGTCCCAGCTTTTGCCGATATCGCGCGTCGTGTATACCCTGACGCCCATTCTGTCAAAGATGTCCATTTCCTCCAAGCTAATCGGAACAGCAGCCGGGATTCGGAAGACGTCATTATGACCATCCCCATTCGGGGTAAAGGCATTGGGCATCGTCAGGTTTGGGTCGGTTATGACAACAACCTTTCCGGTCGCATTGCAGCCATGTCCGTCGGTGACCGATAGCTGATATATGACGCTGTTTGGAGGGCTGGCGACCGGGTTAGCGATGTTGGCTGCATTCAATCCGAAGGCGGGGGTCCATTGATATTGGACGATCGACCCGGTAATCATCGGCGCCAGCTGAACGCCGCTGTTGCCGGGAATGACCACCGTATCGGGATCAAAGGTGACCGTCGGCAACGGATCGACAATCAAGTTCACGGGAGAGGATGAAACCGTCACGGGGCAAGTCGTGTTTGTCGTCATGGTGCAATAGATGATATCTCCATCCCGTGCGGTGGAGTCTGTAAACGTACTGCTGTTACCTCCTCGCGGACTGCCGTCAAGCGTCCATTGGTAGGTTGGCGTTTCCCCGCCGTTGGTCGGTTTCGCAGTAAACGTAACCGCTGTTGCACTACAAACGGGATTGGCCGAGGCCATGACGTTCACGGACGCCGGGGGCAGACTAACAGCCGTACCCGACACTGCCACCAGGAGGCTGGCCGCTCCCGGGGAGCTAACAACAATATCGCCCTTACTGTTGCCAGGTGGGGCAGTGGCCGAAGACCTCACATATACTACCGTATTGCTTACCGTGCCACCCACCTGGATAAGGGTGATGCTGCTGCTATAGCCAAAGCCCGAAGAAAGGGATACCTCGAAGCCGACAGGAGCAGCGATGGTAAAATCCCCTGTCAGATAGTTCCCCGCAACTTCGAATTGTAGGATATCCGGCGCCTCGGAAGGCGTCCCTGCGCAGGTTGAAATGCTCCCCGATACGCCGCCTGGAAGAATAATTTGAGGGGAGGGATTAACGGTGATGGTGAAGGTGACCGGAGTGCTGCTGCAGCCAGTACTGGCCTGGTTAAAAATAGCTATTGCTTGGGGGGCATTGCCAACCGAAATAGTGGATGTCACCAGGTTGGTCGTCGTGCTGATGACAGATACCGTTCCCGAATAAAGATTTGTTACATATAACTTACTGCCATCGGGGGTGACTTGCACCGCCCATGGATTTACGTCTACTGGTATGGTAGCCACATCCATATACGTCGCCGTGTTAATAACGGAGACAGTGTTATCCAGGAAATCGGACACATAGGCCCTGCTGCCGTCAGGAGTTACTGACACGGTCCACGGCTCTGACCCCACTGGTATGGTGGATATTACCGTGTTGGTAGTCGTATTGACGACAGAAACGCTATTGGACCCGTTATTGACGACATAGAGCTTGCTATCGTCGGGGCTCAGCGCAAGGCCCCAGGGACCTGACCCAACAGGGATAGTGGCCACCACCGTATTTGTTACCGCGTTGATGACTGAAACAGTGTTGGAATTGGTATTCGACACATACAGCAGGCTTCCATTTGCGTTCGACGTTATCACGCCTTGAGCAAGGCCTACGGTTATCGAAGATACTGCCGTGTTGGTCGTTGTACTGATTACTGTGACCGTGTTGGAGGCAATATTGTTATTGGCAACGTACACATAACTGCCATTGGGATTCACATAGAGCGCCCAGGGATACATTCCAACGGAAATAGTAGCTATCACGGTATAAGTAGCGGCATTTATAACGGAAACGGTGCCGGCCCAGAAATTTGTCACATACAGCTTGCTCCCATCAACACTCACAGCAACGGAAAATGGGTTGAAAGACAACGGGATGGTTGCTGTCACGGTATTGGTCAGCACATTGATGACAGAGATGCTCGAAGATTGGGCATTCGCGACATAAGCCAATCCTCCTGTAGTTGCAGTGGCTGTAATGGTGCCTATGATCGGGATGGTACCCCTGTTAACCCCGGTGAACGACGGAATATTTCCTACGCCGCTTGGTGCCAGGCCAATGGCTGGATTGCTGTTGACCCAACTATAAATACACCCTGTGCCCGGGAAAATGGCAGGTGCGGATAAACCTCCGTTACTGACGGTCTGGTTGCCCTGGCCTTTCACCTGGTGAAACCAGGAAAACAGATAGGCAATACAATATAAGATTACCAGGAATCCTTTCACGCCGCTGAATTTGGTGAATTTTGATAGGGGTTAATTGGCACCTAATTCGACCGGATGAAACCACGATCTCCCGCTGTAGTCCCATCCTTATCATTCTTAATATACTGATTATCATGCGACCGAAGGGAAGCGGCCGATTGCTGGTAAAGATCCCTGTTGCTTACTTTGATCCGATAATCTTTAGATGGTTTTTGCCGGTGAGACTGCCTCCTTTTATCTACCAAAGCCAAATTAGTTCATTATCGACTATTGTCCCACCGTTAAAACACCCATTTTTGCTTAAGTCAACGACATTAGTGAAAACCCCGTTTTTAATACTTTATAAGCATCGTACCTTTATCCGTGACACAACTAACCATGATGCACCCTTTTTATTTCCGGATCACCGTTGTCTGCCTGGCCGGCAGTCTTTTATGCAGCAGTTGCGCCGTCCTGACGGACAGCCAGGTCAAGAACATCAATGTTTTTGCCACGACCACAAAGGCGTATTGCGGCTTCCCCAGCGCGGTCGTCAAACAATATGCGGACCTCGACCAGACCCTGGCCATTATGAAGGCGGCCGATGTCCGGGATTTTCAGCATGTGCAAAACCAGCTTAACCGCGCAAGGTCGGGTTTCCAGGACAAGATGTCTTCCGCAGCCAATTTCGATCTTTCCCTGCAGATGATTCAAAAATATGGCGCCCTGCTGGCAAAGCTCAGCTGCGACGATCCCGCGAACAACCTGCGTGACCCTTCTGAAGACCTTGGAGAAAATCTCGACAATGCCGTTGCCCTGTTCAATCAAAAGACGGGCTCCCATCTCAACGCCTCTCTTGGCAGCGATCTGTCCAAGCTGATCCTGCTTGTCGGGCAACGACTCACCCGCCGGGCGCAGACGGTGGCCCTCAAGCAATTCATCGAAGAGGTTGACCCGGTGATTGCGGCGGCGACGGCGAATATCGAAGACGTGATGAACAATGGAGTGAAGGAATTGTGGCGGCAGGACAGCGCCGATTTCGAGAATTTCGCGCGGGTGATGCTGGAGCATGAGCTCGCCGCCGGGGGCGCGCCGGGGATCAGCCTAAATCGCTTCGAGGCTGCGCGGTGGTATTACGACCAGCTGACGGTATACCGGGATGCCGATGCTTTGCGCGCGCAGGTCGTACAGGCGGCGGTAAGCCTGCGGAACGCCCATGCCGCGCTGTTGGCCGACATCCATCAAAAAAAGCAGCTGAAAGAATTGGTTGCCGAAACAAAGCAATTCATTACGGATGTCCAGCCGCTGGGTCCGCTCTTATCCCATTATATTAAACTGCCTTAAATTTTTGCCAGATGAATACGGAGACACTGAATGCCCTCAAACAGGTGAATGGCCAGATCAACCAGCTGCATGACGAATTGCGCGATCCGTCGCTGCCGCAAGGCGAAATCGGCCCCATCGAGGATGCGATCGACGCGCTGGAGGCCATGCGGGATATCCTCATCCATGAAGCGCTTCAGTCCATGGTCGACCAGCTCAACCAAACAAATGCGCGGCTGCAGGCGGTGCTGACGAGGATGCAGGGAGTCAGCGACCGGCTAGACCGCATCTCCGCGGCCATCCGCAAGGTATCGGATGTGATCAGCGCGCTTGTTCAGATAACGCAAAAAGCCATGTCCGCCGGTTTGCTGGGGTAGGCCGACGCCATGCCGGCGACCCTATTTCTCCGCCACCTCCAGCAGTGCGGCCTTCATTTCCGTAGGTTCGACGTCTTTGAGGACGAATCCGCTGGCGCCCAGGCTGAGCATCCGGTTGATCGTCTTTTCATTATCCCAGGTGGAAATCGCCAGCACCTTCACCTCGGGGTAGTGGGACTTCAGCCAAGCGGCGGTCTCGAACCCATCCATCTCGGGCATATTGATGTCGAGCAACACAATATCGGGGAGGGTGTGCTGTGCCAGTTGTTTGATCAGTTGTTTGCCATTGTCGGCCTGCCAGGGTACAACGAATTCGGCGAAGCTGTCGATGACGGTGGCCAGTTCGTTACGAAAGTTGACGTGATCGTCCACAAGGACGACGGATATCTCTTTTTTCATCATAGTGTACTGTTTTTTTCCGGCACGGCCGGCGCTGTTTCTGTGGTGTTTTTGAAGGCCAGCCGGATGGTGGCCGTGGTGCCCGAGCCGATGCGGCTGGAGAGTTCGAATTCCGCGCCGATCAGACCGGCGCGGTGATGCATGCTTTTGAGGCCGAGGCCGCCGGCATTGGGGTCAAAGTTGTTGCGGTCGAAGCCGCGACCGTCGTCACTGATCTCTACCTGCAGGAATGCTTCGTCGAAGGCCAGCGTTACGGTGATGGTCTTTGCCCCGGCATGTTTGATGATATTGTTCAGCAGTTCCTGCACGATGCGGAACAGGATCAGCTCTTTTTGCGGATCGAAGCGGGCCGGTTTGCCGTCGATCACCAGTTCGGTGGTGTAGGCGCCCGAGCGGCGGATGGTGTCCAGTTCGCGCCTGACGGCCGTGTCGAAGCCCACTTCATTGATATATCCCGTGTTCAACCGATGCGAAAGGCTGCGGAGATCGGAAATGGCCTTTGTGATCAGGGTCTTTGCCTCGCGGATCTTGCCTGCGAGGACGGTGTTGCCGCCGGCCTCCATGGTGGCGATGTGGAGCTTGGCCAGGCTGAGGATCTGACCGATATTATCGTGTATCTCCTGGCTGATCTCCTGGAAGGTCTGTTCCTGTATCTCCAGCTTCGAGCTGAAGATGGCATGTTGGAACTCGCGGTGCATCTTGTTGATATGCCCCTGCATGAGCACCTGGAGGCGCTGATCCTCCTGTTTCTCCCAGCGGAAGCGCTGGATCAGCAGCCAGGCCAGCAGGAAGGCCTCGATAAAGATGGCCGTGCTGACATAGCTGATGGGCCCGATATGCGGCGGCCGGCCCGTCTGGATATACACCAGTTCGAGATTGATGAGAACGAACCAGATGGAATAGGCGACGACGAAATAATAGCCCAGCTTGTTGCCTTTCCGGCCGGTCTGGACGCCAAGGAGGATCGCGACGATGAAGACCAGCAAGGCGAGTACCTGGTTGATCGCCAGCACCGGCATCAGCGGCAGGAACTCGAGGGCGACGCTGTAGGCCAGCAGGGCGAAACCAAAGCCGTTGACGAGACGGTAGAGGCGCGGCGAGTAGCGTTTTACCTCGAGGAAGGCCAGGCAATAGAAGAGGAGCGCGGGCATGTCGAGGACTGGGATGAGGCGATACCAGAACATCAGATGGATCGTGGGGAAGAAGTATACGGCATATCCTTCCATGACGAGGGCCGAACTGAGGATGTAGAGCGCCACCAGGATCGAGTAGGTGAGATAATAGCGGCGCCGGAAGGTGTAGAAGAGAAAGAGGTTGATCGCGATGGCGAAGAGTAAGAGACCGGCGTATACTCCATAGTAGAGTTTTTCTTTTGCCGCCTTTATTTGGTACCTGCTAGTTTCCCACAGTGATACGGGGATCGCATGGACGTAGGGTTGCATGCGGAGATAGAAGGTATGGTTGCCGGGAGGGAGTGGGAAGACTTGTGCTGCGCTGATCACAGGTTTTTTATAGAGGGGGATCTGGAAGCCGCCGCGTTGGATGGCACCTTCGGTGCCATTAAAGTAATAGAGATCGGCTGTAGGGATGAATGCGTGGTCGAGCTCGAAGAGCAGGCTATCAGTCGTTGGGTTGTCGAGAGTGAAGCGCAGCCAGACGATGGAGTTCGTGAAGCCAAAGTGGAGGATTGGTTGATCCGAGAGTTGGAAGCGGGCTGAGTTGACCGAATCGATGGTCAGCGCTCCCTTCGGGTCGATGAGCACCGACACCTTTTGGCCCAGGTCTGCGTGACCCGAGCCCGCCGCCCATTTAATCGATGGGGGCATCGGCTGGGCGGGGGCCGGGACGACGCAGAGGATCAACAGTGAAAAGACCAGATACTTCATATCAAAAGAGCTACTTATATTCTTCTGAAAGGCTGAAGGTGGTTGGGATGTCCATCAGGAACGCCATGGCGATGAACCATATCCAGCAATATATACTAAAGGGCAGGTATCCTAAATACCCCAATAGTGGCATTTCGAACACGTGCAGCTGATTGACGTAAGGGATGATGTAGGTCCAATACCCGGGATTGAATCCATGCACCTGCCCGTCGGCGCCATGCTGGACGCTGAGCCAGTTGAAGCCTTCGAGGAAGAACCCCTGGAAGAGGAAAGTGGGCCCGAATACCAACAGGAAGGACCAGTCGCCGCGTTCTTTTATTGAGACGAACGGCGTCCAGATGCCGAGCATTCCCAATGCGATCGCCAGTACGATCAGCGGCGCGAGCCAGACGACGAAAAAGAGTCCGTCCGGGAAATAGGCGCTGAGGAAGAGTCCGACGAGGGCAACGATGAGGATACCCAGGCGAAGATTCTTTGACCAGGCGAGTTTGGGGCCGAAGCGGTATCGCGTGGCCAGGCCGGGGAAGGTGCAGAGAAACTGATACCACTCGAAGGCCATCGGGATAAAGGCCGAGCTGCCCAGCACGGCATAGATGAGGAATTTGTCATGGGTGATCAGGCCGGCCAGCGGGTAGTACCAGTTGAGCCGGATAAAGAAATTGAAATACTCGAAGATCAGCCAGCCCGAGATGGAGAGGACGCCCATGGCGATGAGTTCGGTGGTTGCCGTGGCGAAGAGGCTGCGGCCGGCGTTGCGGTGATAGACGAGTCCGTCCATGACGAGGATGAAGCCCCACCAGAGGGGGAGGAGCTGCCAGTCGTTTAGCCAGAGCGGGTGCGGGAGGCGGAGGAGGGTGAAGACGAGCGTCCCCGCGGAGGCGACAAGACCGATAAAGAACCAGGGTGGAAGGCCGGCCCGGGCTTTTATTCTTGCCGCCTTCGCCGCGGGGTGCGCTTTTTTGAAACCATAGATACGGGGGAAGATCAACAACAGCAGGGCGGCGATAAAGACCAGGGAAATGCCGAGGGTCATGAATAGGGTGGGCGCGGGTTTGGGATTACCGGGGCTGGTGGCGGGGAAATTGAAGAACCGGTCGGGGATGCCGCCATATTGAATATAGACGGCGATATAGGGTCCGTATAACAGCGCCAGCAGCAGTCCTATCAGGATCAGTACTTTTCTTCGGAGGCTGAGCCGGGGTTGCAGTGTAGTGGTTGTTGCGTCCATTGTTTGGATGTTAGATAAGGGCTTTCAATGTTTTCAGGAAGAGGCGGAGCAGGATATCGGCCTTTACGACATCGCTGTATCTGCCGAGCCAGACCTCGAGGGGGAGGAGGACGCTTTGGACGCTGCCGTCGGTGAGGCTGTAGATCATGAAGGTGGTGGCGTCGCGCAATTGGGGCCGGTAGCGGCGGAGCCATTCTTCTTCGTTGGTGAATCGCGTGCCGTCCCATTTTAGACCAACGGCGTCACAGAAGAGCGCATAGCGCCGCTGCATGAAGAAGGCGCGTGCGGGGGAGAGATAGAATTCTTCCAGGATCTCGGTGAGGCGGCGGCCGCTGGCGCCCGAGAGGTCGTAGCTGCGGGCGATGGCATAGGAGTCGATATTGCCGAGCATGTCCGAGCCGGGGGCGTTGCTATTGATATACTGTTGTTCGGCTTCTGGGCTGAGGGGCCGTTCGTTATGGCGGAGATAGTCGAAGACAAAGGCTTCGGCGGAGGTGGCGATATCGCCGAGCCAGGTGACGAGGTCCATATTCGAGTCGCAATGGGGGACGAGCTTGTGCAGGAATCCCAGCCAGACGGGAAGAGGGGATACGAACTGGGGATTGTTATAGGCGTCGAGGCCGGCGAGGACATGGGCGAGGTCGCAGTAGCTGCCGTCGGGCAGCAGCACTTCCTGGTGGTCTTTCTGGTAGATCCGGGGCACCTGGCCGAAGCGGGTGTCGCCATAGACCCGGTCGTTGTTGCGGTAGGTGACGAGGCGGTATTTATCTACTTCGTCGTTGTCCTTATAGTGAGGTTTGCGTTTGATATGGGATTGGCCGCTGTTGTCGCGCGGCGGAGTATCGGTGATGGTTACCTCATAACGGCATTCGATGGCCGCTGCACGGCGGATCAGATCTTTGTTCCATCCCCATTTGTCGTAGAAGATCTTTCGGAGGCGGGTGATCATGAGGGGGAGTTGGGTCTGCTCGCCGGGGAAGTAGTCCTCTTCTTCCTTTAACAGGTTGATGAATTCCTGCGCGGGCAGGACATCCTTTTCCGCATGACCGGGTTCCGGTTTACGGGATAGGACGGGTTGGAAAGGGGTTGCCGGTGGGGCTTTTAGTCCGGGTTGGGCGATATCGGCGTTGGTCATGCTTCGTAGTTTGGCGTTTAATAGTTAACTTTCAAGGTCATTAGCGTAAACCTTTCAAATGGATATGGATTCAGACAGTCTTCCTAAACCTTCCGTGGCGCTTGTGGATGATCATATTCTTCTTCGGAATGGCCTGGCCAATATCATCCGCAATTTCCAGAGCCATGACATCCTGTTCGAGGCCGACAACGGGCGGCAGTGTGTGGCAAAGCTGGAGGCGGGGCTGATCCCATCCATTGTCCTGCTGGACATCAATATGCCCGAGATGGACGGCTATTCCACCGCGATGATCATCAAGAGCCGGTTTCCGCAGGTAAAGGTGCTGGCCCTATCGATGTACGATTCGGAGAATTCGATCATCCGGATGCTGCGGAGCGGCGCCCGGGGATATATCCTGAAGGACAGCGATCCGGGCGAGTTGCAGCAGGCGCTGTCGGACGTGCAGCAGAAGGGGTATTATCAATCCGAGATGATCACGAGCCGGTTGATCCGGCTGGTGAACGACCTGGACAACCCCGAGGGGCAGCTGCAGCAGATGATCCATCTCAACGAACGGGAGATAGAGTTCCTCAAGCTTTCATGCACTGAACTAACTTACAAGGAGATAGCCGACAGGATGGGGGTGAGTCCCCGGACGGTGGACGGGTATCGGGATACGCTTTTTGAGAAGCTTCCTGTCAAGACAAGAGTGGGGCTTGTCCTCTACGCTATCCGTAGCGGGCTTGTGATGGTAGGATAAAGTTGATTCTGCGCATGGTCGGTTTAAGGATCAGGGGTTGGGATGTTTGGTTGTGCTGCGACGGACCTGGGCTCCGTTGTTGTTCATGGAAGGTTTAATGGTAATGGACTGATTGGGTGCAACCCGGCAGCGAAGTAAGGATAATTGCTTGGTTTTCTGCACCGTGTTTTAACGGTGGAATCGGGGAGTTTTAACGGTGGGGCGAGCGCCCAGGTGCGCAGACGGTCATTCGCAGGCAAAACCACGCAGAACGATGGGAATAATTAAGATAAAAGTCAGGCTGACAAGGCCAGTTGAACTTGATCTACAACTTCTTTTACCGTGGGATCGGTAAGTGCGGGAACCTTCAATTCTTTCAATTTCGAGGAAAGCAGGTTGGACACCGACGAAAAGCTCACGAGAATCACCTGCTGGCTGGGATCATCTTTGACCAATCGGGCTATGGGTAAGATCGTGGAGATCGGCAGTTCTCCATATTCACCTGCGCTTTTGCATTCGATGGCAATCCGTTTTCCGGAGATGGGTTCTACGACGAGGAGATCAACACCATAGTCGGCAACCGGTGCTTTCCTTACTTCTACGCCATGCAATATGCCTAATTGCTCCATCAACTGGGAGACAAACAGGCTTTCTTTATCGAATGTATTTGTACTGGCCATTTTTTTAGATCTTGAAGGTAAACTCTCTTTTATTACCAACAAATATCAAGCCTATAAGTAGCAATATCAATAACCCAATATAGGCTTCCAGGGTTGAAATTACAGCTTTTTTTAGATCTTTGGAAGCTTCATCCTTTTCCAGTATATTCCAATGAATTGCGAGGAATGAGGCCAGAAGCGAGCCAATGGGCACGATGAATAGCTTTTCGCGTTGGTCTTCAATAATTCCCTTAAGATAGAGCTTCCTGGTCTTCACAAAGCCCGTCAAAGGGCAGTTCTCGAGCCGGATCGTTGCTTGAGGTTTGGACCATTTTATCCTCTTTCTATCCAGCATTTCAGTAATGTTCTTGAAATACTCGTTGAGTGTGTTCTTCAGATTATTCAGGTCTTGCTGGTTTAAGGTTTCTACATAGACCTTCAAAAATGTTCCTTCACGATTGTAGACAAGAAACAGTGAATCGCGCGTATTTTGTGAAAGCTTTTACTACCAATTCGGAATCATATGTCTTCAATCGTACTTTAAATTCCCCTTCCATGGATCAGGCTTTAGTGTTTAAATATAGCATTTCTTCCCAATCCAATGATTGAAGCAGGAGTTACTCATACGGTATCTGCACCGTCACGGTCGTCCCCTCGCCTGGACGGCTATGGATGACACTGGACCCTCCGGAAAGCAAAGCCCGGTTGCGGATGTTCTCAAGTCCAAGCCCACCGGCGAGGGCAGAGGCTTTTTCGGTGTCGAAGCCCTGGCCGTCGTCGCGGACGCGGACGCGGAGCTGTTCGGCATACCAGGTGAAGCCGATGTTGATGTTGGAGGCGGAGGCGTGTTTGAGGCAGTTTTGGAGGCACTCCTGGATGATGCGAAAGAGGATCAGCTGTTTTTCTTCCTTTATTTTCTTTTCCTCGCCTTCGGAGGTGACGGAGACCTTGAGGCCGCCGGCCTTGCGGATGCGTTGCACTTCTTCGTCGACGGCTTCGCGGATGCTGAAGTGACGGATATGGCCGGCGTGGAGGCCTTTGGCGAGACTGCGGAGATCTTGCAGGGCGCGGGTGACATTGGCATAGACGTCCTTGACGAGGCCGTGGTCGACGGGTTCGGTGTCCCTGACGCTGCTGAGCTGGATCTTGGCGAGGCTGAGCAGTTGGCCCACATGGTCATGGATTTCCTCGCTGAGATAGCGAAAGGTCTGTTCCTGGATCTCGAGGCGGGTCTGCATCAATTGCTGATCGAACTGGTCCTGCATGGCTTTCTTCTCGCGCGCATTCTGCCGGCGGCGATAGTGGATATAAGAAAGCATGAATATGAACAGGACGCCGAAGAACAGCAGTACGAAGATAACTGCGAGAATGGTGGTGGTTATTTGCTCCTTTGCATCTGGCATAATAGGATCGCGCCGCTGTAGCCCGTATAAAGAGCGGCGTTGGCCGCCTGCATGAGTGCAAAATAAAGGCTTTTCCCGTCGACTTGGATATGGTTTAGCGCAATATATTTCTGTAGTCCGAGGGCGATCATCGATACGAGGCTAAACAGGAGGATCATGGCGTTGATCCAGAAATAAGGATCGATCAACAAATGGCTGTCTTCTTCCTTGCGGAGGGCGAGACGGGCGAGGACGAGACAGCTAAATACGAAATTTGTCAAATTTACCAATAGGGCCGTGAAGCTGTTAAACGGCATTTTCCCCTGGACGAAGAAGTAGTTGGCAATGAGGAATGCCTCGATAGCGAGACCGACATAGAGAATGCGGCGGCGTTCCCGGGCATCCGCTTTTAGCATGATCGTCAGCAGGTACAGGTACAGCGGCGTGGAGACGAGATAGTATAAATTAAATATGAAATAATTGTCAGGAGAGTGGAAAAGCCGCGTATAGTTAGCGCCGAGGAGGTCCGAGATATTGTCCACCAGTAATATAGGGATCAGGATACCGATGGAAAAGCTGCTCAGCCCTTTGCGGCACACGATGGCGAGCAAAAGGCTGAGCAGTTGGAAGTATTGAAAGTACAATAAGGTCATTATCTAAGGTCACTTGGTTTTTAGGGTTGAATGCTGCCCACTTCGAAACCGGAGCCTCCGCCACCGCCGCCTTTTGGCATCGTTTTCATGCCGGAAGGGCCAGTGGTGTCGGGGACGATAAAGAAGGTGATACGTCCGGCCGACGATGTGGCCGTACCGGTATACGTCAACATCGGGGCGGTACGGATACCGGGATAGATGACGAAGTTAAGGTTTGCTCCGTGTCCTTTGGGATCGTAGATCGCGATCTGTTGCTTCAGATAGGCCATCAGGCTGTCGGCCCGGAAGTACTCGCTGGTGGTGATCATGTAGGTCGAGTCGGGGCAATGGGTCATTTTCTGCCGCGGGCTGTCGCTGTTGATGCCATAGCGGGCCATGGTGTCGGCATAGGCCTGGATACAGGGCTGGATATAGCCCCAGGGAACGGAGTGTCCGCCGCCATGATAGCGGTTCGGATCGCTGACGCCTGTGGTGGTCGAGTCGGTGGGGCTGGTGGCGCCGGCGGAGGTGCCGGCATTGTTACAGGACGAAAAATACAGAGCTGTGAGCGCAATGGCGCTGAGGAGGATGGTTCGTTTCATGGAAGATGTTGTTTAGGTGTTTAGTAATGGATCGCAAGATAAGCGACCCTGCGGTCTGGCGAAAGCGTTAAAACACGGTTTATTATTGTGACGGCGGATGAGCATTTTTCTTTGGGGGCCAGTTCTTTTTCGGAAATCGCATTTTTTCGAGCCGGTAACCACCTGAATTTCAAATTTTTGGGGAAAAATATATCATACCAAATCTGACAGAACTCTACCCTTCAGGTTGTATTTACTGTGGAACTGTGTTTTTTACCAAATTTTGCTGTTTATGCCCTTACGATACAACTTGTCGAGGCAACTCGAGCGATTCCGTAATGGAGACCAGGATGCTTTTAGGTTTTTTGTCGACCACTACCGTCTGCGGATATTTTATTTCCTTTTGCAAAAGGTGTGTATCAGGCAGTTGGCACAGGATTTAATGGAGCGAACCTTCCTTCTTCTTTTTGCCAATCGTTCCAGCATCCCAACTGTCAAGCATCTTCGGGGCTTCCTTTATTATACCGCCAGCGAATGTGGCGACCTGCATTTGATGGGTCGGTCCTGTATCGAGGAGGGAAATTTCGAAATGCCGGATTCCCGGGAACTGTTAGCCGTACTGGATGAATTTGACGTGATACTCAATGAGGCCGACGTGGAGTTTTATAAATACGTTGAAAAGCTCAGTCCGGAACCGAAAATTGTGGTGGAAATGAGATTTTTTATTTATATGGATATTAGCACTATTACTGCTGAAAGGGGGATCGATCACAAGACCGTCGAGAAGTATATTTCCAAAGCCCATCGCTGGCGCCGGAATCATCCGGGTGGTGGTTGGAGCTATCTGATTAGCGGCTGAGCCTGAGATTTCCTTTTGAGAATGCAAACGAATATATGGCCGACAATCATCGTCGAATCGTCGAGATCCTTATCAAGAACGCCGGGAACCGACGGTTGAAGAAAGCAGAGGCCCGCTTCCTTAAGAAGTGGATGGAGCAGTCTGATGAGCATCGGCAATTGCCGGAGAAGCTATATTGCCGCCTCCGCCAGAAAGAGCGCCGGCGACAGTTGGAGGAGGCTCCATCATCGGCTGAAGTGTGGGAGAATATCCGCCGGCGGCTCGAGGAAACCGGGGTGCTTTCCGGGATAAACCGGCCGGCTTCCGTTACCCGGTACTGGCTTGCGAAAGCAGCGGTTGTGGTGCTGCTTATGTTGGGTGGCGATCTGCTTTGTGATCTTCCGGGCAACCGGAAGGTCGTTCAGACTTTGTCTAAAGATAGTGGGTATCCTGCTTCGTTGTCCGTAAAGAGTAAAGAGGGGAGTGTCCGGCCGAGTGTGGTTCTGTTCGCAGTCGCTCCAGTGGATGAGATGATCCCCTGCGAGGGGACTCCGGTGTTTCGGACCGTGGACATAGTTGGGCCAACCGCTGATGCGGATGTGCCGGTGAAGCGCCGGATGAAAAAGTTTACTCCGGCGCCTGCGACCGTGGACTCCGGTAGTCTTTTCCACTATTGCAGCGCTGTCGTTGCGACTCGTTCGCGGGATATTCCGCAGATGGAGCATACTGTCGCCTATCCTTATTCTTACTATACGAAAGCGCTCTTAGGTATTTTGAGTCATCTGGAAGGACCGATAGACATTCATTTGCCGGACGGGAAGCAGGTGCGGTTGGCGGGAAACAGGCGGTTCGAAAACGCCGGGGTGGATTCTCCGGTGAGGAAATGGCCGGATCCGGCGGCCCAATCGCCCGGGTTTCTTTTCAACGATACGGAACTTGACCGGGTCCTTGCTGAGGTGGCGGAATGGTATGGATTGAAAGTGTCCAATCCGGGGAGATGGAGAGGGGTTGCCATCACCGGCAAACTCGTACGGGCGTCCCGGCCGGACAGCGTACTCAATACCCTTCGACTGTTGGAAAATGGTTTTGTCCAATTGCGATGGGATCAGAAAGTCATTTTTGTCTCGGGCGCCGGGACAAAACGGGGTTTTTAAACCGATCAAAAATGCTGAAAGTTCCGGTGTGCATCGTCCTGCTAAGCTGTTCTCTTTTCTGTAGCGCTCAATCTTCCGCGCCACGGATACGATCTTATTCCTTCAAGGAAATAGAGCAGGCATTGAAGGCGCGTAATTATACCCTCATCTACCCTTCCTGGCTGGAGAGAGTTTTCCCGGCAGTGCCCCTGGACCTCGATCCGAATATGTCCGTGAAAGAACTTTTGCACGAGTGGCTGTTGGGGCTGGCTGTCAAAGCCAATGTGCAGGGAAACAGCATTATTCTTTTCCCGACCGGTGACAACCATGTGGGTAGAAGGCTTTATGCTTTATTGGACGGAGCGGTTGTGAATACGCAAATGGACCCGCTCCAGAGAGCCACGGTGACAAACGGTCAGACCCGCAAGGCGGTCGTCACGAACAGCAACGGCATCTTTCATCTTCGGGTGCTGGATTTCAATACACCGGTGATCGTCAGTTGTATCGGCTTTAAGGAAGATACGGTCGTGTTAAACAACAGGGCTTTTCAAATGGTCGTTCTCACGGAGGCCGAAGCGAACAGTCTCAATGCGGTTGAGGTCATTGCCTATGGGACCACCTCGAAGCGGCTGAATGTCGGGGCTTCCTTTACGACCACGGGCATCGGCTCGATCAAGGAGCCTTGCGGCAATTTCCAGGATGCCCTGAAGGCGAGGGTGCCTGGGGTCTTCATCTCGGATATCAACGGCGTTGCGGGCAGCGCCAAGTCGGTGACTATCGGGGGTATTCATTCTTTGCAGCAGAACAACGATCCCCTATATGTCGTGGACGGAGTGCCGCTGGCGAGGGACGGGGTCCTCACGGGTATTTCCTCGGGCACGGCCCAGGGGTTGGCAGGTGCGAATTCCCTGAATTTTATCGCACCGGACAATATCGCCGGGATCACGGTTTTAAAAGACGCCGCGGCCAC
Organism: Puia sp.; assembly: GCF_035546395.1. Classification (GTDB taxonomy): domain Bacteria; phylum Bacteroidota; class Bacteroidia; order Chitinophagales; family Chitinophagaceae; genus Puia. The sequence continues at coordinate 280,519 of NZ_DASZXR010000008.1, forward strand.
TTCCATCTATGGGAGCCGGGCGAGTAATGGAGTGATCCTCATCACGCTGAAAAAGGGCAGGACCGGTCCGCTGCGGCTGTCTTTCGATGTCAGTGGCGGCGTGCAGGAAGCGGTCAGAACGAGCCGGTTGTTGACCGCGGCCCAGTTCGTTGGGCTGAGGAAAGAAGCTGTGCGGAACGATGGAGGTGATACGACCACCGTGCCGGAGGTCGCTCAGTGGGGCGCCAACCGGCCATCGAATTTTCAAAAGCTCACGATGGGCCGGAGGGCGCCATTGTTCAACGCCGGCCTTCAGGCCAGTTGGGGAAGCGCCCGCTCCACCTTTTTTCTTTCCGGGCAGGAGCATCGGGAGTCGACGGTCTTCCCGGGACCCAGCTCGGATGAAAGAAGGTCCTTCTATGGTCACTGGCGTGGTCAATCCGAGGATGGCCGGTTGAAGCTGGCGGTTTCGGGGCTTTACGGCTGGGAAGCGAGTCATCTGCCCGCGGAGGATCTCACCGCGTATCAATGGCTGGCGCCGAATGCCCCGGCCTTTACGGACAAGGCGGGCAACCCGCAATGGAGACAGGCGGGCTTGCCGTTTGTGAACATTCCTGCGCTGGAGAACAACGACTACCGGGGGAAGACCCACACCCTGCTCGGCCACTTACAGGTCAGCTACCGGCTTGGCAAGGGCTTCTCTATCGAAGAGAACCTGGGCTACAACGGTATTCATACGGCGGAGGACGGTTATCTGCGCCTGGCCGGACAGGACACGACTTTTCCCAACACGGCAGCCACGGTGACCACTGCCGATAACCGGTATCATCATACGATGACCGAGACGATCGGGCGATGGTTCGGCTCCGTCGGGCCGGGGACGCTGGATGCTTTGCTTGGCGTCGATTATCAGTGGCGGAATGTCAAATACCGATCGGTCCGGACGACATATCCCAGCGATACCCTACTGGCAGCCGGCAGGGGAGGATCGGCAGACCCTGCGGAGACTGACAGTATTCCTTACCGTTATTACAGTGTGTTCGGCCGGCTGAACTATAGCATCGCCGGCAAATACCTGTTCACCTCGTCGCTGCGCCGGGATAGAAGCGAGGTGCTGGGGGCAAAGGAACCCTGGGGTACTTTCTGGACGGTCGGCGCCGGTTGGATCTTCAGCCGGGAACGATTTTTTGCCCGTAACAAGACTCTTAGCCAGATATTCAGCCAGGGTAAGCTGAGAGGCAGCCTGGGGACCACCGGAAATGAGCCCCGGCAGGACCAATTGCTGGCCGAGGCGCAAGGCATCGCAGCGGTGCGTGGCCGGACTGGCGGACCGCCGCTTGTGATCCCGGCTCAACTGCCGTTGCACTGGGAGCTGAACTACCGGGAGGAGCTGGCATTGGAGCTGGGTTTTTGGCAGGACCGACTGTTGCTTACCGCGGCGGTAAACCGGGGATGGACTGCTAACCAGCTCATCAATGCCTCGATCATGGATGTGAGCCGGATCCCGAATCTTTTGAACGATCAGCCGATCAATATCGAAAACAGGGCCTTTGAGCTGTCGATACAGCTGGACCGGATACGATTGGGAAGGCTGGGCCTGGCTTCGTCGTTTGTGCTGACGGTGCCCAGGAACCGCATCCGCCGCTGGCCGGGGCTGGCGGGTTCGGCCGACTCTACCACCTATGTAGAAGGCCGGTCGGTTACGGTCAGCAAGAACTATCACTATCTCGGGGTCGACCCGGGTACCGGTTATTATACTTTTCAAACCGTGGACAGCGGCGGAATTCCTTCCTCCTCAGAGATGGCGCCAAATAAGGGGTTCGATCCGGCCTGGTATGCAGGTTGGAGCCAGCGCCTGACCTTTGGCAATTGGGAGCTGGAGTGGCTGTTCGACTATCGGCGGCAACGCGGATTCAACCCGCTGATCGTGCTTGACCAGGTGCATGCACCTGGAGCGCAAGAGACGCAGCGACAGCTTAGTAACGGGCCTGTCGAATGGCTGGATCATTGGCGGAAGCCGGACGATATCGCGAGTCACCAACGCCTCACCGCAGGGGGTGACCCGGTCGCAATGGCGCGTGATATGGCCTACCAGTACAGCGATGCGCAGAGCATCGGCGCCTCGTATCTCCGCCTGCGAAATGTCACTCTCAGCTACCGGCTGCCGGAGGCGTCGGTCAGGCGACTGGGTGTGAAGGACGGACGGATCAGCATCAGCGGTGAGAACCTATGGACAAAGACCCATTTCCCGGTCACCGATCCGGAAACGCAAAATCCAAACGTTCTGCCGCCGATGCGGATCATTGTAGTAGGCATCCACGTGGTGTTCTAGTGTCGCCGGTCAATGTCTGTAGAGAAAGACCGATGGCGGGAAGGAGTGCGGAGTGCCATAGAGCGTGTAACCCTTGGAGATCAGGGTGCCCCCGGGAGTGGTGTTCACGTTCCAGCCATAGTAGAACCAATACTCGAACTCTTCGATGGCGATGGACTCGTGGTCGACGTAGGCGTCACCCGGGTAGGTGTACCAATAGTAGTACGTGTCGAATTTTGCCTTGTCGTTGTGAACTGCCGGACTGGCGGCGGTTGGGTTGATAGCGCCGGCTTCCTTGTGATTGCTTGTGGCGTTGAGAGCGGCGGCTGCATAGTGCGTGGTGGTTGCACCGGACAAAATGAGGACCAATGCCAGCGCGATGGCCGGCAGGCTAATGGATAAGCGTTTCATGGTTAATCTTTAAGGTTTACAAAATAATGAGAATCGTCTAGTGTAAAATGGGGATATCCCCTGCGAACAAATAAATGTAAGCAGGGATCATGCATGATAAATGCGGTGGAAGAAGTCTTGTTTTTGGGGATAGATAAATGTCCTTTCGGGTCGGGACTGCGCCCGAGGTGTCATTCAGATCATGCCGGCGTCTTTTCCCGGTCGACGGCGACGCCTTATGGCTGTACCAGGACCGTTCTACCTTCGACGGTGAAATGGATATGCTCGCCGGTGAGGCCTTTCAGCAGGCTGGAGAGCGGCATGTTGCGCTGGATCTTCCCGACGAACTGCTGAGGCGGGATGGCGCCTTTGTATTCGACGGAGATGTCGTACCAGCGGGCGATCTGGCGCATCGTGGTCTCGAGGCTGGCGTGGTCGAAGTGAAAATAACCGTTCTTCCAGGCGGTGATCTCGGCGACGTTGACGTTTGACAGGGTCTTGAGGTTTCCTGTTGCGTCGAGCACCGATTGTTCTTCTGGTTTCAGGAGTGCGCTGTTGTGGCCGTGGATGTAGCGGATGCTGCCGTCGATGAGGGTTGCGCGTTCGGCGCTCTCGTCGTTATAGGCCATGATGTTGAAGGAGGTGCCTAGGACCTCGATGGTGGCGGGACCTGCGGGGCCGCCGGTGGTATGAACGAAAAAGGGATGGTTGGCATCCTTTGCCACTTCGAAATAGGCTTCGCCGCTGAGTTCCACTTCGCGGGTGGCGCCGGTGAAGGCGACGGGATAGCGGAGGGAGGAGGCGTTGTTGAGCCAGACGCGGCTTCCGTCGGGGAGGGCGAGCGAGAATTGCCCGGCCCTCGGAGTGCTCAGGACGTTAAAGGCCGGGCTTTGGGGTTTTTCTTCCGATGTTTTGTTATAGGCGAGCTGTCCGTCGGACAGTTTGGTGACCCGGGTGTTGCCCTGGCTGGCCAGAAGGCCGTTGACGCTGGAGTCGAGGTTGATCTTTCGGCCATCCGCCAGGGTTAGGGTGGCGCGGTTGCCGCCGGGGGCGACGTCGGCGGCGGGCGTTTGCTGCGCTGTGACTGCAGGCGCGGCAGCGGGAGTGCGGTTGAGGGCCCAGTAGGCTCCGGCGGCGATGAGTAGAAGGACGGAGGCGGCCATGAGGTAGCGCCAGCCGAAGTTGCGGGCGGCGGGAGCGTTGGCGGGGAGGGTTGGAACGGCGGGTTCGTCTTTCCAATAGCCGTCCTGCTGAACGCGGGAGACGATGGAGTCCCAAATACGGTTGTTGGCCATCTGTTCCATCTGGAGCAGCTTTTCCTTTATGGATGTTGGGTCGTTCCTGAGGTCTTCGAGCATGCGGCTTCTTCCTTCGCCCTGGCTGATCCAGGCGTCGAGGGCAGCTTGTTCTTCCGGAGAGAGGGTTTCTTCTCTAAGGTATTTGGTCACAATAGGATCGATGTCTATATATTGCTCCATGGCGTATAATTCCCTACCACTGGCCAACACGATATGGTTGTCATTTTAACCAACCGGCCAGGTTAAGGTTTCATTAATAATTGCTTATTTCAATAGGTAAAAGGCTGCGGCAATGGCAATGGCAAAACCGGGGACTCCTTCCATCAACCATTTGACTTTCAGGCCGCTTTTGCGCAAGGCATCGAGGGCTTTTGTCTTATGATTGAGGACGGTCTGGGGGCTGAGCTGCATGATCTGGGCTATTTCGGAGGTATTCTTCTGTTCGAAGAAATACAGGCGAAGGATCGTCTTGCGCTGGCGGGGCAGTTTTTCGATCTCCTTATGGATGTCCTGCAGGAGGATTGTCCTTACGCGTTCGGTCTCGACATGTTCTTCGATGCCGGTCTCGAGATAGGAAAGATCGTGCTGGCTTTCGCGCTGGCGGTTTTTGAGGCGGAGGAAGTCGATGGCTTCGTTGCGAACGATGACATAAAGCCAGCGTTTGATATGTTCGAAGGATTTCATGCCCGCGCGGGCGTGGAAGAGTTTGTAGAAGGCGTTGGCGACGATGTCTTCGGAGTCGGTCTGCGAGTGGATGATATTCTCCACGAAGTAGGTGAGGGGGCGGACCATCTGGTCATACACCATCCTGAAGGCTTCTTTGTTGCCCTCCCGGAAGGAGATGATGATCGCCTCTTCGTTGCCGCGAACCGGTTGTCCTGGTTTTGGTGCCTGCATGCCTTTAACGGATGAAATACGGATTTACATATCGATGGTACACGATACCAACGCTTAATGGCTAATAATCAAACAGGATAAAAGTTTAGGACTTTCTTCAAGGCGAGAAAGCGGACGCAGCAATCGTGGTTATTGAACCTTTGAACTCTTCATGCAGGATGGGCTGGGGCCCGTCGCACTGCAAATAAATTCTTTTTGGCGAGGTTTCGCATTAAATCGCCAACAAAATTGCGTTTTGATGCAAAACTTCAAACTAAAACTAAGCATTTATCCGTGAAAATACTACAATGTTCATAAAAAAATACGAGTGTTCACGTAGGGAAGATACGACTACCGTCGATGGATATGTGGAATGCTCCGTTCCCCGTGCTGCCGACGGGCTTTGTGACGATATCGATTCATGAAAAGTCTGGGAAAGAAGGACTTGACGGGTGAGGTCTCTGTATTCAAATATACAAATTTCCCCTGATCTGTTTAAAAAAACCGGGCGTGGCGGGCGGTTGCAATTGTTATTGGTATTCAATGTTTTAAAGAATTTGGGGGTATTTGTAGTGGTTGGCCGGCCTTTCTGCCCGTTAGGAAACTGCGGGGAATGCGTATAAATAGCAGTCGAATGTCAGTATCTTACTAATAACCTTGCCATCAACCTTGTGGGTATGAACAGCCTGTTCCAACAACTCGTTGCGGGGTCCGAGGATGCCTTCAACATCTATTATAAGCGATATAACGGAAGTGTCTATCTCGCGTTGAAAAAGCTTTGCGGGGATGAAATCCTCGCCCAGGACCTTACACAGGAGGTCTTCCGGAATCTCTGGGATCGACGCGACCGTTTCAATGATGAAGATCATCTGCGCAATTATCTTTTCCGGATGACCCGTTGCGTTTTTCTCATGCACCAGCGGGCGCGCCGGAAAGCGATCGCGGCGGAGAATGAAGTCCGGCTGACGACGGAGCAGGCGGATGACAATGTGGACCTGGTCCTTGTCATGGAGCAGGTGCATGCCACCGTCCGGGATGCGTTGTTAAAGCTGCCGCCGCAGCAGAAGATGGTGATGGAACTGCTGATGCTTCGGGGACTCGATGTCAAGGCGGTGGCCAAGCGCTTGCAGTTGGCCCCGCAAACCGTGCGCAACCATAAGACCCAGGCGCTGACGTTTCTCAGAAAGGAGCTCCATAGCCGAAATCTTACGATCGCCGGCGGGAAAAAATATACCCAATTACCTGGTTGAACCTCGCCTTTCCTGCATTAGTATTACAATGCGGGTTCACTAAATTCTCTTCTTCCTTATGACCGAAAAGCAAGATCCTATTGTTGCTATCCTTGTCAAGTACGCGCTCAAGCAAGAGTTGAGCAATGAGGAGTTGCGCGTGCTTGAAGAGTGGCGAAGGCGTTCGGATGTCCATGACGGACTACCCGGGCAGCTGCAGGACGCCGAATGGCGCGATGCGCATCAACGGGAGATAGAGGAAGCGCCGACGGAGGCGATGTGGGAGAATATCCGGCAACATATCCGGCAAAGGAAGGAGGTGAAGACGCCTGTTCGCAGTATCGGCTGGAAGGTTTGGAAATGGCCGGCTGCCGCGGCGATCGTGCTTGGGTTGGTGGGCGGCGGGGTATGGTTTGGGATGCGGCGGACCGATGCTATTGTTGCCGCCGTGAACCGGGCGCCGTTCATGCCGGCTGCTGCGGAAGGTGAGAATGACATGGTGGTATTGCTATTGAGTGATGGCCGGCTCGTTTATCCGACGGCCGCCCGGGTTGGCGATCGGATCGCCGAGGACGGGGGCCTGTCCATCATCCGGACTACTGCTGGTGTTGCATATGCGAAAATAACGGGAGGCGACGGTGCGATGCAGGCGGTTACCCATAGCATTCATATCGGTCGGGCGTTTACCGGATGCTTCCAGCTGCGTTTCCCGGACGGAAGCAGGGTGTCGCTGGACACGAATAGCCGATTGGCCTACTCAGTGCCGTTGCGGATGGGACCGGAACCTGTTGTCGAGGGGCAAGCCTTTTTTGCGATCGCGCACAATGACCCGGCCCACCCGTTAAGGATCTGGACCGGTAAGGGTGAAAGCCTGACGGTGTTGGGGACTTCCTTTAACGTACGAAGCTACCCCGGGGAACGGGGGGGTAAGGTGGATCTGTATACCGGGAAACTCCGGGTTAACCGAAAGGAGGACAGTCTCTTGTTGATGGCTGACCGGAGTGCGGTAATGACGGACGAGCGGGGGTTGCAGCTGCAGGCGTTGGGACCGCATGGCCATATCCCGGGCTGGGCGCGGCCGCCGGCGAGGAGTCCTTATTTCGAATTCCAGAATACGCTTTTGGCTGATGCCATCGAGGAAGTGGCCGGATGGTATGGGATGAATGTGGTGTTTGCCAGGGGTGTGCCGGGCGTTCCGGTTTCGGGTAAGTTGCCGCGTGGCGAGTCGATGGAGCATACGTTGCAGGCCTTGCAGCAGGTGCAGGGCCGGTCTGCGGTACTGCGAAGTGTGGCGGATACGATCTATGTGGAGCCGGGTAGCTAAAAATATTTTGCAATTGCACTGGTTGAATGCATCGATCGCTGCATTAAAGAAATAGAGAACCCTGGAAAAAGACATTTTAGCCATAAACCATTAATCCTATTCCTTGATCTTCCCGGTCCTTTCACCATGAGGGCCGGGAATTCTTTGTTTTATAGTCCCCTATTTACCAAGATAATACAGGCCTTATGAGGGTATTGGCCTGGTCCGTGGTGCTGTTGTTGCTGATCCGGCCCGGTATGGCCCAGCGCGTGTTCAATTGGCGGGTGGATCATGTGACGATGGATTCTGCCTTGAGGCAGATCAGCAGGAAGACGGGCCATTCGTTTTTATATCCGGCAGATCTTTTTACCAGGATCCCACCCATCGACCTCAAACTGGAGAATGTCGGCTGGGAGAAGGCGTTGCGTGCCTGCCTGGCGGGGCTTGATGCGGGGGTCACTCCGAATGGGGATTCGACCTCGGTTATTATCGCCAGGGGTGATGGGGGTTTGCATTATACTCCCTTGCGGGGGCGGGTGACCGGCGCCGGCGGGGTGCCGTTGGCGGGTGCGACGGTGGTTGCCGCCGGCGGAGTGCCAGCCTTGACCGATGAGCAGGGGGTATTCAGCTTGCCGGTGAGATCATTCAGGACCTTGGTGACCATCAGCTTCTCCGGCTATGTCTCACGAACCGAAGTCCTTTCCAATCGAGAAGAGGTGAACATCGCGTTACAGCTTCCGGGTCCGCTGGATGCGGTCGTGGTATTGCCGTATGATCCGCCATATGGTCATACGCCGCGACGGTTCAGTACGGCGACGGCGTTCGAGGTGCGGGATACCGCGCTTGGGGATGCGCCGGTGAACAATTTGCTCGAGGCATTGCAGGGACTTATCCCCGGCGCCAGCATCCGGCAATACAATGGCGTACCCGGCAGCGCTTTTGAAGTGTTGTTGGGCGGGCGGCATTCTATCCAGCAGGGGAATGATCCGCTGTTCATTGTCGACGGCGTGCCGTGGGCGACGAACGGGACCCTCAGTACGATCGGCGGTGGCTCGGCGCAGGGTTCGAATGGCGCCAGTGCGTTGAACGGTATCCCGATGTCGGCTATCGGCAGCATCACGGTGATGAATGACGCGGCGGCGACTGCGTTATACGGGAGCCGGGCTTCCAATGGGGTGATCCTTGTCACGCTCAAGGAGGGGCGTGCGGGGAAGGTGTTGTGGACGGCGGATGTGAATGGGGGTGTCAGCCGGACGGTGCCGACGAGCGGGCTGTTGAATACCACGGAATTTTTGGGGCTGCGGCGGGAGGCCATCCTCAACGATGGGCGGACGGTGAATGATACCAGTTTGCCGGAGCAGTACCAATGGGATCCCACCCGGTATATCGATTTTAAGAAGACGACGATGGGTGGGACCGGGGTCTTGAGAAATGCCCGGGTCGAGGTCAGCGGCGGCGGAGAGCGCGACCGGTGGCTTATGGGCGGACGATATCATAAAGAGTCCGCGGTGTACCCGGGGGATTTTTACGACCAGGATCTCTCCGTCAACGGCAGCTATCACCGCGAGTCGGTGAATCACCGGCTTAAACTGGGTGTTGCGGCGGTGTACAACCAGGAGAACGATTTCCTGCCGTTGCAGGACCTAAGCCAGTATCAATATCTCGCGCCGAATACGCCGGCCTTTAGCGATGCGTCGGGTGTGCCCCAATGGGGCACGCCCTCGATGCCTTTCATCAATATCCTCGCGTTGACGCATAATACGTATCGCGGGAAGATCGCAACGGTGCTGGCGCATGGAGATCTGAGCTACGAGTTTGCGGATCATTTTTTTGGGGAGGCGCGGGTTGGGTACAACGGCATCTTTACCCGCGAGAAAAGCCTGTTGTCGGTGGCGGGGCAGATACCTTTCCTGTCGACGCCGCCTGTGGACGATACGACAACGGATGAGAACGATTATAACAGTGGGATCGTCGAGGGATTGGTTCGTTATCACGGACCGTTGTTTGGTGGGCGGGACCAGTTGGATCTGTTGGCCGGCGTCACCTGGCAGGAGCAGCAGACGGCCTATTGTTCGACGACGGGTATTCTCGATGGGAATGGGCATGTGACGCCCGGGGCGACGAATGCCTCGGTGGACAACCGGTATGCCGCTTTGTTTGCGAGAGCTAACTATGTCTTTCGGCGCGCCTTGATCCTTTCGGCGGCCTTGCGGCGGGATGGGAGCACCAAGTTCGGGCAGGGGTTTAGCTTTGGGAATTTTTGGAGTGTGGGTGGGGCGTGGATCTTCCGGGCTGAGCGCCCCGAGGCTCGCGGGCTTTCTTTCGGGAAGATCAAAGCCAGTTATGGGACGACGGGGAATGAGGAGATCAGCCCGCGACTGTATGATACGTCGACGGCCGGGATGGTCAACCGGAACCTGCAATGGGAGGTAAATCATCGCGCCGAGGCGGGCGTGGAGCTGGGGTTGTTTAGGAATTCGATGTTCTTCACGGCGATGGCTTACCGAAGCTGGACGGACAACCAGCTGATCTATTACCTGGCCAATCCTTTGAGGCGAACTTTTGCGCATTTTGGGGATGTAGCGGCTAATGTGGTGAATAAGGGTCTGGAGTTTCAGTTGTTGGCGCAGGGGGTGCATTTCGGGCGGTTGCGGTGGAGTATGCAGTTGTCGGTGACGGTGCCTTTCAATCGGCTCCAGAGTTTTCCGTTGTTGGATAGTACATCGCTCGCGGGATCGCTGGTGGTGGGGCATTCGTTGACGGCGACGAAGAGTTATCATTTGCTGGGGGTTGATCCGAATACGGGGTTGTATCAGTTCCAGGCATCGGGGGTAGGGACTGCGCTGGCCCTGGCGCCTGGTCCCAGCCTGGATCCGAAATGGTATGCAGGTTGGTCCCATAGCCTGCAATACGGGCGGCTGGAGCTGCGGCTGTTTGTCGAGTGGAGAAGGCAGAATGGCGCCAATCCGTTGGCAGCGTTGGCCAGGCAAAATGCCCCGGGTGTGGAGCAGGGGGTTCAATTGAGCAATGGGCCGGTGGAATGGCTGGATCATTGGCGAGGGGCCGGGGATAGTAAGAGCCAGCAGCGGCTGACCTCGGGTGGGGATGCGATGGCGAGGCAGGCTTTGCAGAGATATCTCAGGTCGGATGAGAACGTGATCGGCGCGTCATACCTGCGGCTGAAGACGGCGGCGTTGTATTACCGGTGGAAGGTGTTGCCGCGGCTGCGGGGTGTGGAGGGCATAACCTTGTATCTGCGGGGTGAAGATCTGTTCCGGGTGACACGATTCCCGGTGACGGATCCCGAGACGCAGGACCCGACCGTGTTGCCGCCGATGCGGGTGGTGGAGTTGGGGTTTAGCGTGGTGTTTGGAAAGAAGGCCGGTCCGTCGCGAGTGGCGGACCGGGGTGTTGTTCGGTAGCCGTTATCGTTTTGTTTTTGGGCTTTGTTGCCGGTGATTTGGCCTGGTGCTTTAGCCTGGCGCCTCAGATCGGTCCTTAGCGATGGGCGACTTTGGCGTTTGAGTATGCCAGTGAGCCGAAGTGGCCATAGAGGAAGCAATCGACGAAGCCGGTGTGGGGCTTTCCGGGCATGACATAGCCATATTCGAGGTTGTCGCCGCCGGAGGGATTCTGGTCGACGAGGACGAAGTAGATGTTCTCGAGCCGGTACTCTTCGTCGGCGGCTGTGGCGTGGTCGACATAGTTGTCGTTTAGATCGTAAAAGTAATAGGCTACGTCGCGGGCTTTTTTGGCGGCGGGTTTGGAAGAAGTGATCGTTGATCTTGATGAAGGTGTGTGTTTGGCGGTAAAGCTCATGGCGGTGAGCGCCAGGAGGAAGACCAGGGCGCCGAGCGCGGTTGATAAGCGTTTCATACTATAAGGTTTTAAGTAAAAGTAGCAGGTATGTATGCGAAGGGAATGCGGGGACCTAAGCGGGGTTAAAAAATGGTAACAATTAATTAAATCAATGGAAATGAATGAGGGAGGAGGTTAAAAAAGTTTAAAGATTTTTGGTGCAAACCATAGTTACGAATATAGTTCCTGCGTAAAATTGATATACTCCAAATCTCCTCCTGAAGAACTGACCTAACTTCTGCATTGTCTTCTCATTTATTTGGACCATTTCATTAAGCCGCCTATGCTGTTAGACCCGTCGAATGTTTGCGTTCGCCGGGCATCCGATCTATTAACCTGAAAATCAACCTAACATGCTAAAGTTCACCCTGCAGCGGTATATCCATTACGAGCCATCTTAAGAAGCCTTATACGAAAAGAGGCTACTGCGAATAGCCTCTTTGGTGTCAAATAATCGCTACTTAACACTCAATCTACACAAATATATGTATTTTAATTCTAATGGTCTGTCCCCATTGGAGGGGCCGGCTGGTTGCCGTAAGCCATTAGGGGCTCTTACAATCCCTAAACTTTCAAAGGACCGACAAACCGGTAAAACCCTATTACGAGTCGTGAAACTAACTGGAATATTATTAGTAGCCGCCTTTCTGCAGGTGAGCGCCGGGAGCGTAGCTCAGCGGTTGTCCATTAATGTGAGGAACGGGTCGTTGGAGAAGATCTTTGCGGAGATCGAGAAGAAGACGAATTATGTGTTCTTTTATGATGCGAGCTTGTTGCAGAAGACGAAGCCGGTGACGGTGGAGATGAAGGATGCGTCGGTTGAAGACGTGCTTCGGATTACGTTGAAGGGTCAGGGGTTGGATTTTGCGATACAGGATCGGACGATATTTGTGAAGAGGGAGGTGGAAAAGCCCGTTCCGGTTGGGGCGCCGGCAATTTCGGCAAGGGAAAACGATAACGGAGTGATTACTGTCATTGTGCAATCAGAGGTGGGGGTACCCATTGTGGGAGCTACAGTGGTGATGATGGGTGTAAAGAGACAAGGGGTGACAGACGCGGACGGACGATTTTTAGTAAAGGGCGTTCCCGACGGGGAATACAGGGTGGAGGTGACTAGTATCGGATATGAGAAACGGGTTGAAGTGTTGCGCGTGATGAAAGGCGAGGCGCTCTTAGCGGTCCGTTTGAAGCAGGCCGTAAATGGATTAGATGAGATGGTCGTGAAGGGTTACTACAACACGACAAAGCGGTTGAACACCGGAGATGTCTATACAGTGAAAGGGGAGGATATACAAAAACAGCCAGTAAGCGATCCAATCCTCGCCTTGGAAGGAAGAGTGCCGGGGTTGGTGATACAGCAGGCCTCTGGGATGCCTGGAGCTTACAGCGTAATCCGCATTCGAGGCCAGAATAGCATTGCAAATGGGAATGATCCTCTCTATATCATCGACGGAGTACCGTTTAGCGCTTTGTCTTTGTCCAGTTCAGTTACTTCGATTTCTGCCTTGGGAGGGGGGAATGCTAATAGCAATACCAACGGAAGTGGTGTTAGTCCATTTAATAGTTTGAACCCATCGGATATCGAGAGCGTGGAAGTATTGAAGGATGCTGATGCAACAGCAATTTACGGGTCGAGAGGAGCGAATGGGGTTATCCTGATAACTACCAGAAAGGGTAAGACGGGGGGAACCCGGTTCGATGCAAATGTTTTTACCGGAGCGGGGATGGTCGCGCACAAGATGAAGCTATTACGAACAGAACAATATTTAGCCATGCGCCGGGAAGCATTCCAAAATGAAGGATTGCCATATCCGGACATCAACACCGATGCTGGAAATATGGATTTTGATATAAATGGAGTCTGGGATACTACACACTATACGGACTGGCAGAAAGTGGTATTTGGAAATACGGCTCATTTCACCAATGCTCAGGGAACATTATCGGGTGGTAACAGCAACACCCAGTTTGTTCTTGGCGGCGGATACAGTAAACAGGGTACGGTTTTTCCCGGCAGCTATTCGGATCAGAAGGCTATGGGGCATTTCAATTTGACCCACACTTCCGCCAATCACCGCCTGGGTGCGACCCTGACCGCCAGCTACGTAGATGACAACAACAACCTTCCCACAGCGGATTTTACAAGCTATATCACAAATGCCCCGGATGCCCCACCGTTGCTTGACAAATTTGGTAACATAAATTGGGAGGTTTTTCAAGGCACTCCAACTTTTTATAGCAATACGAAGGCATTAGAACGGCAAACTGCAAATTCTGCTACGAACAATCTCATTGCGAACCTAGGCATAAAATACCAGCTATTGCCGGGTCTCGAGTTGCGAAGCGAATTGGGCTATAACCACAATGAGATGAATGAAACCGGATTGAATCCTTCGACCTCGTTAGCGCCACCCTATAACGCAGACCCATCCTTTAGAAGGAATACCTTTGCCAATACTACATTTTCCTCATGGATCATTGAGCCTCAGATAAGCTACCAGCGCCCAATCGGATCAGGAAAGTTGGAGATGTTGGTGGGTAGTAGTTTTCAGGAGAATAAGACGAAAAGCATAACACAGTCCGCCAGTGGATTTGTAAGCGATGACCTAATATCCAATCCGCAGGCCGCATCCAATATCTACCTGTTGGGAGCAAATAATATTCTATATCGATACACAGCGGTTTATGGGCGTATTGGGTTTAATTGGCGGGAGAAATACCTTTTAAATCTAACTGCCCGTCGGGACGGTAGTAGTCGTTTTGGACCTGGCAAGCAATTCGGCAATTTCGGAGCCGTAGGAACGGCATGGATCTTTTCAAAAGAAAAGTTTATCGAAAGCCTCCTGCCGTTCCTTAGTTTTGGAAAACTGCGGGCAAGTTATGGGACAAGCGGCAATGATCAAATCCTAGATTATCAATTCCTTAGTACTTATAGTACGTTTTCCTCGACGACCTATCAGGGGATTACGGGGCTTGCTCCCACACGATTAACTAATCCATTTTTTGCTTGGGAGGTGCTAAAGAAACTGGAAGGAGGGGTAGAAATTGGCTTGCTAAAAGACCGGATCATGTTGTCGGTCAGCTACTTTCGGAATCGAACGGGAAATCAGCTGGTTGGGCTGTCTCTCCCATACCTAAGTGGTTTTGCCAGCATACAATATAATCTGCCTGCGGTGCTTCAGAATACAGGAACGGAGATTGTGCTGAATACTGTCAACATCAAGTCGAAGGACTTTGAATGGGCTAGCTCAATAAATGCAACGATGCCGAATAACAAACTGGTTTCGTTTCCTAATTTAGCCAATTTTGCTGCCTACAAGAACCGGTATGTAATTGGTCAATCCCTCTTTATTCAAAAGGTTTATCACAATACCGGAGTTGATCCGCAGAACGGGAATTACATCTTTGCCACAAAGAACGCCAGCGGTGTACCTTCCTATCCGCAGGATCTGATCGTTTCCAGGCCTGTCACTCAACGATTCTATGGCGGACTCCAAAATCGGGTATCTTATAAGGGCTTTTCTTTGGATTTTCTTTTGCAGTATGTAGACCAAACTGGATATGGATATCAGCATGCATTTGGACTAGCTCCCGGCTCGTTCAATTACAATCAACCCACTGCGGTCCTTGCCCGGTGGCAAGGAAAAGGAAATCTGACAGGGACGCAGGCGTTTGGAACAGACTATGGGACAGCAAATAGCTCCTATGCCCTATTCGGCGCGAGTGACGGAGTGTTTACCAATACATCATTTCTTCGTCTCAAGAACCTGCAATTTTCCTATGACCTGCCTGCCGGATGGAGATCTAAGTGTCATTTGCAGACTGCCAGGATATATTTGCAGGCACAAAATCTATTTACGATCACAAGATACGTTGGACTCGATCCTGAATCCTCAGGTAATTTGAGCCTGCCCCCAATCCGGATGATCGCAGCGGGATTCCAGGTGGGCTTGTAATTTGATTAATACACGATTAAATTTCGAATGATGAGAAATATTCACCGGCAATTTTTTCTAAAAAATTTGCCTATAGGCCTCTTTAGTTTGGGTGTCGTCATGACGGGGTGCAAGAAGTTTGTTCAAATCGGTCCTCCCACTACTCAGCTAGTGACGGTCGGCGTCTTCAACAGCAGTGCAGCTGCAACTTCGGCGCAACTTGCGATTTATATAAAGATGTTCCAAGAGTCCTGGAACATGGCTCAGTGCACCGGGTTGATGAGTGACGAATTGAAAAATTATTCGACGTCTCCGACGCTGGTTCAGTATTACACGAACGCCTTATTGCCAATTAATAACCCTGGTCCGTGGAAGAACGCCTACTCTTATATTTACCAGGCGAATGCGGTGATTAGTGGGTTGAGGCAGAATAAGAGTATTTATGCTCCAATTGCTGTACAGCTCACTAGCGAGGCGAAGTTTATTCGTGCTTTTTGGCATTTTTATCTCACCAATCTTTACGGCGATGTGCCGTTGGTCTTGACGACTGACTATACTGTGAACCGATCGATGAGCAGAGCGCCGCAAGCCCAGGTCTATCGGCAAATCGTCAGCGATTTGGAGGATGCGTATTCCGGGCTAAACGCTGAATATGTCGATGCAAGCGATACGACAGTAACAACCGACAGAGTCCGACCAACAAAGAGTGCTGCGGCAGCGATGCTGGCAAGGGTATTCCTTTATACGCAGAAATATGATTCTGCTGAGATAGAGGCTAACCTTGTCATTAACAACACGTCGCACTACAGCCTTTGCACCAATTTGTCGGCCGCGGCAGGAGATAATTATGTGTTTCAGGCAAACAGCACAGAAGCTATCTGGCAATTGGCACCGCCATTGCCCGCCAATTTCTTTACATATGACGGGTTTGACTTTTACCTTAAGGGTGCGCCAACAAAGGGATCTACCAATTCAGCCACGATAAGCTCCCAATTGTTGAGTAGTTTTGAGCCTAACGATCAGCGTAAGGTGCAATGGGTGGGAACCCGGTCTGTCGGTTCTGCGAAGTATTATTTCCCGTATAAGTATCAATCTTACAACAAGTCGGCAACGGATCCATCTTCAGTCACGGAATATACAATGATGTTGAGATTGGCAGAGCAATACCTAATCCGCGCTGAGGCGAGGATTGAAGAAGGAAATGGATCGGGAGCGATCGCGGACCTGAATGTAATCCGGGAACGTGCAGGACTGCCGGACTACAATGGAGGCTCCGATAAAGAATCGTTGTTAGCCGCCATCTTACATGAACGTCAGATAGAACTGTTTACTGAATGGGGAAATCGCTGGCTGGATCTCAAGCGAACTGGAAATAGCGACGGGGTAATGGGAGGCGCAGGAGGAGCTTGCGAGGCCAAAGGAGGCTCATGGTCCAGTACGGATCAGTTGCTCCCTGTACCTCAAAGCGAAATAAGTAATGATGCAAGTATGACACAGAATACCGGCTATTGAGTGTTCTGAATGAATGTTAGATTCAAATTAGTTCTTTGATTTTAAATGTTCAATGCTCGGTAGACGATGATGGTAGGCCCATCGGCGCGGCTTTAAGGAGCGGCGGCCAAACCAACTTTTGCTGCTGTCATTAAGAGTGCTGGGAGTGAGCTTCAAAGAGAAAGGCATGATTGCGTGTCAGGTGTGTATTAAGAAGTCGAACAGAAGTGAACTGTCATCTGAGGCGTCAAGAGTATGAATCGATGTCAAAACCAGGGTCCAGTAGCATCTCTGGGACAAGCAGCAAGGGCACCTGATTACCGATGCTGCGACATCCGGCGTATAGGCGGCGTGAGCATAATACAGGCGTTTACCGTGAACTGGAAAACCTGTTGTAAAGGTCTATGGCCCCGCTACCGGTCACGGTGACGAACACAGATACGGCCGGCAGAATGCGCGGGCTGTAAGAAGTAAGCCGTCTACGGTCAGCCCGACCCGAAGTTCATTTCCGCCAGCCACGTAGAGCGGCAATGCCTGACGATGCGGATGCACATGAGCCGGTTCACACACCTGACTAATGGATTCTCCAAAAAGGTCGAGAACCAAGGCTACGTTGTCGCATTACACTTTGTTTACTATACCTTCGCAAAGCGGCATGAGACCCTGAAAGCAACCCCGGCTAGGGCAGCGGGTTAAGCAAGCGGTTTTTGACCCTTGAAGATTTGGTCAATTTGACCGATGGGATTATGCAGTAACTTTCAAACTGAGACACTACCGATGATTGTTCATTCTCTCTTTTTATTTGTAGATTGTCGTAAGGGTACTGAGGTTCGTCCATCGAAGCCTGTATATGGCGTATGCGTTCCTTTTTCTGATATAATGGCGGAAAACCCTATAAAACTCGAGTGGGAGTTTCAGGTAGTCGCTGAAACTTATTTTTGATCCTCCCTTCTCTATCCAGGTGTGCAGGGGTAGCTCAAGGGCGCAGTCCTGAACTTTCATATTCGAAAGGGCGATTCTTCTGAAGATCTCGACATCAAAAAGCCATCGGGAAACAAAGGGTTCCATAAAAAGCTTCCTTGCGAACCCGACGTGGAAGAATTTCGCCCCGCATTGGCTGTCATAGATTGGAATTTGGAGGTAAACGCTGACAAGTGTAGCAACAATACGACCGAAATAGTGGCGATGATTGAAGCGACGGATTTGCGCACCAATACGGGAGAACCTCGATCCGAAGACGAAATGAATTCTGGGATTGCCGAATTCACGAATAAAATAATCCACTTCATCGAAAGGTGTAGATAGATCAGCATCCATGAAGCCAATTATGTCGTTTTTGTCCAATGTATTGGCCGCGAGAATCCCTCTTCGGACCGCTTCTGCTTTACCTACATTTTTTTCAAGAGACAGAATCTTTACCTGTAAGGGGAATTGATCTTTCAAGTCTTCTAAAAGACGGATTGTTCGGTCTGTGCTGCCATCGTTTACAAAGTAGATGTCGAGAGCCGCATTAAAAAGGAATCGCCTATATTCTCGAACCGGGAGCCGTGTCTCCTCATTATAACAAGGGATAACGATGGTGATTTTTGGCATAAGCTGTATCTTATTTCGAATTTTTCTGCAACGAAGGGACGTGTCGTTGTTCAATATAGTCGGTGGTAAGAAGTACAATCCAGAGGAGAGTATACATCGGGAATATCTGGTACCGAAAGACTACAATGTTTGCGAAGACGCTAAAAGCCGCGTTCATTGCCACCAAAGCGGTGACTAGTCCGATGGTATATGCAAATGATATCGGCGATCGGGAGAAGCCCTTACGTCGGATAAATGTAGTGATATTCCAAGCGAAGAATAGATTCAATAGAAGGAAGAAGGCGGGGAAGGCGGCGAATAGGTAACCATGAAAGGTTGTTGAAATTGCCCAGACCCGGTTGTCGGAATAGTCGAACCACCGCACTGCTGTTCGTGACATTTTGTCCTCACCAAGATTATAAATCTCCAATTTTTCCAATGGCGGCAGAAAATAATTTTTTGTATTCAGAAGTAAGTAATATCTGAAAAATGGGAGCGGGTGCCTTTTAATGATATAAAGGCCATACTGTTTGAATAAAGGGGCCACTTTGGCCCATGCTACTACCTGGGAGAAGTCACTAGTATCCTCAAAATGCCGGGCCATATATACTTTTAAGGGCGCATATGGGACTTTGATAAAGAAGTTCCCAACAAACGAGGGGAGTTCCCTGTCTTTCGGTGGAACGATTCGATAGAATCCTCTTGCAATGTGGTCTAGCTCGGACATCTGGGGGCTTGGAAACCTTGTGCTGTCTTCGTTGATATATTCGCGAATATAGAGTGCATTATTTGCCCATTGCCAACCTCCGAGAATGGGAGGAAATTGTGGTGTTCCGCTCATCTCCTTTGCCGCATTTGAAGAATATGCGATGAATGGAATTATCAGTAACGGCGCCAAGGTTATACCGAGAACTTTGAAGGTAATGCTCGTATTTCCAATAAGGAAGGCAGGGACGGCAATTAGTGGATAATACATTGCATTATATCGAAATGTGAATGCGACAAAGCACGTGGTTGACAGAAAGATAAGATGGAAAATGTTTGGACGGTAGATAATCCAGATCAATTCTGTTAGCCAAAGGAGACTAATTGCTGCGAATAGTCCATCGCTGGATACAAAGTTTGCAAGGAATAGGTTGAGTGGGTTGAAGAATAGAAAGATCCGAAGAATTAGCTTTGTCTTTTTTCCGGGAGAGAAGTTGAATTCCACCGTTCGGTAGAAATAAAGTGCTGATAATGCGAAGAAAAGATATTGAAACAGGTTCAGCGCCATTGCCGAATGCGTTAGCCAATGGAAAATCAGCAGGAATTTCGAATAGCCGATGGGCCAAATATTTGCGCCCAGACGGTCGTTAGCTGCGTAAATGTAACTATACGAGTCCGAGAAAAAGTCTGGGAAAGGGTAAAGGAGCTTAAAGACGGCAAACTGGCAAATTGAGACAGCAAGTATCACAGTACTGCCCGATCTCTTTTTGCTCAATAGAAAGCTGGCGAATGAAGCTAAGTCACCAACAGCCGGAGTACTCAAGCGACTTTTGGGTTTCATTATTTCTTCTTTAAGTTGTTAGACAACAGAGAGGTATCGGACTTGCCGATACCTCTCTTGAGATTTGAGCGAAATCGAACTAGTCGGCTGACTGAGTGTAGAGTGTATGCCCGCAAGCCTTGTTGGCGAGTTGGGTATGTGCTGTTTTGCCGCTTACACATCTTGCCTTATTCCCGGAGACTATCGTTCCATAGTTGCCGTTTACAGATGCCGTGACTACGGTGCATAGATGGCCATTACCTGCTCTGGTGCAAAATCCTTGGGTGAAGCTTTTTTGATGAGATTTTGCAAAGGCGAAAGATGCGACGGCCAGACAGCCTGTCGTCAAAGTGAGGAAAAGGTTTGATCTTTTCATAACATTACGATTGCTTTAGGACCAAAAGCAACAAAGGTTTTAATGATTAAGATAACGCCTACTCTTTTACAGGTTTTCGGCATGTCCTGATTGTGCACAATATTTTGATATATTACGGGAAGATATTCTTCATGTAAGTGTTTTGTAAAGATTGCCAATATCTCATGAGATAATAGATTATACCCGAGTTGCCCGTATAAAGGTCGGCTGTGACATTTGGGTTACCGGAGACCATCCAAAATCCGGCATTGTCATCTGTTTGAATAATGGTGTGTATTAATAATTTAGCAATCCATGTGGCTTTCGCTAGATAGTGGGGGTCTTTGAAGACCCGATACGCAAGCAACCATAGAGTGCCGATTTTGGTCAGCCCGTCGTCTAAGCTGAAATTGGGGTCGACGGGGCGCGAAGGAATAACGAGTAGATATTTTTCGGCCATCTGCTTATAGCGGATATCGCCAAGTACCTCATAGGATCTTATCATAATCATGGTCAGGTCAATCATCGACTGGCTATTTCGCCAGCGAGCTGCGGATTTTTTTTGAATTCGACTCAATAAGCGGTTGCTTGATTTGTCGCTGATCAACGAGCCGAGCCCGTTGATAAGTACTGTTTCTAATTGGTGATCCGATGTTTGCTCCACATATGTGATAAGAAACGAAAGGATGCCCGCTGTCCCGTTATCAAGCCCCGATGCCTGGATATGCCAGGATCCGTTGTGTTGCTGGGCATCGACCAGAGATTTTACGTTGGTTTCCAGTATTTCGTTAGTGAAGCTGTTATCCAACCATTTTGCCGCAACTAATGCTGCCAGCCCCTGGCCGGCCCAGCCGGTGGATAGAGTAGGTTCTGCCGGCGTTACGGCGAAGCAGGATTTCAACCGTGATAGGGTTTCCGAATCAGATGATAACAGACCGCTGTTTAGCCCCTCTGTGAGCGCGAGTGAGATACCCGCTCCGCCATAGTATAACGAGGGATTTCTTGATTGAGGGCTTTTAAAATAGTGTGTATAAATATAGCTCCAGCTTTCGTAATACGCGTCCATACAGAAAGCTAGGTCAAATCCTTCCGCCTTCGCTACAGCAAGCAGCCAAAGTGGGCCCGCCATGCCGGTATGCCAACCCAGTGAATAATCAAGTTCTTCGATGTCGGAGTCTGCAAACTCTTTTTGAAAGGACACCCATCGGCCTTTTTTACTTAGCATTTTGGGACTGGCAAGGCAATTCAATGCCGATTGGATAGTTGATTTGAGTAAGGGCTCATCGATCGGACCTTCCGATGGCGGGGTTTGTGGTTCAGGGCCTGTTTCTATTTTCCTGATAATGGCTGACATCGATGTTTTTAAAGAACGTAGATCGGGTCGTTTTGCAGCGTCCAACTGAAGGCAGGAAGTTGCCACATCAGCGAGTCGGTCGTCGCGGGTAAAAAACTTCAAGGAAGACCTCAGATGGGTGGGGTCCGCTGTCGGCAGTTTCGTCGGATTTAACTTAGTACACATTTTTACAACAAGTCCACCCAGAGAGTAAACGTCGTCTTGCAATGTGGGTATTTCGCCCCCGGCTTGCTGAGGTGACATATATCCTGGCGTTCCGAGTTGAAAGGGGGGGGATGGGGCCTTGGACTGGTACGACCACGCCAATTCCAGATCGATCGGTATGACCCTTTCACGATTGGTGACGATGAAATTGCCGGGCGAAATGTCTCTGTGAATCAGGCCATTTTTGTGAAGGTGGTCAACAATATCAATGACTTTAAGAAGAACGCGCAGTATGTCAACTTGTTGTCTGGATGGAAGTTCAAACCAGACGCGATCTCGATATATTTTGGTCAACCAGTCTGCCACAGACATGCCCTTCACGAATTCTATCGCTAGATAAGTGTCTCCGTGCTCTGTAAAGGTATCAAAGACCCTTGGCACAGGTATAGTATCCGCCAATCGCCTGCATAGCTGGAACTGCCATTGCAGCCTGTGGGAATGGTCGCGGCCTGTATCGTCGGAAATCATGTTTTTCCGGGCTTCTTTTAACACACACGCCTTTATATTCCACAGTCGCTTGAAATAAATCGCTTTTTGTACGGTCCCCCTGTAATCGGTTTTAATTATATCTATCGGATAGTATTTTCCATTGAGTAGCTTATGCCTGATTGGCAATACCGGTTCGCTTATTCGAGCGAATGGCCAATCGACTTGGGTAGGGAAAGTAAAAGGAATATGATATATATCCGGAATTAGTTCGTTTTTGGCGTTGTAGATGTGCTTTACAGGTTTTCCTTTTTCATCGTTTATCCACACCGGAGAAAAGGAGCCGTAGCGAGTATGAACAATATTTTCAAGGCAGAAGTCGGTAGGAATGGAAGGGCCTTTGAAAATGGCGGTTAGGCGAATCAGGGTTGTAGCAAGAGAGACAGCCTGTTGGTCGGAATCGGGAAATATAGCGACTATTTTACCTAGATTTTGTGCTCCATAATTGCCGTTTAGTAATTTTTCGGCGATGGTTCTGTTCCGTGCGACCTTAAAGGGCACCTTTTCACCGACTAGTTCTGGTATCACAATTTTTAATAGTTGTAGTACCTGGATTTTGATTACGGATAAATGGATGATCCATCCTTGCGTTTTAGATGGTTGGCCTACTTCCCAGTAGTACTGAGTGCCGTTATATTGCAGATCCATCGATGCCAGGAGTTCGGCGAAATCTTCGGTTTCATGGATGAGTAGTGATGCTGTTGAATTGCCAGTCGCCGGCGGCGGTGATATGATATTTAATTGGGCCTTATGCATAAGGATAAAATAAAGTAGTAACTGCCTGGATACCGACGTCTAAATTACTCTTTGTAATGTTTTAGAATAGTATGAAAATATGAGTAAAGTGGATTGTAGTCGACCGTGAGTTTATGCCTGCCTGTTAATGTTTTTTTCCGACTGCCAGAAAAAACAATCCGTCGTAGTCAAAGTATTCGACTTTGAGAATGTCACAACCGATAAAGAGGCGTTTGAGGTCGGCCCGATGATATCTTTTCAGCTCTGCGATATCGGCCTGTGAATTCGGAAAAAGTTCAATTGTAGATTTGCCGACAATAATGAGATGACCTTCGGATTGTAGGAACCGTAGGGCTTTTACCGGCATCTCCGTATGGAAGGAATGGAAGCCCGGTATTTCGCAAATTGCCAGAACTGTAGCAAATTGGTCCTTGAAGCCGACGTATTTCAATTCCATTTTGGAGGTTTGAAAATTGATTTTGTGAACTCCACGGACCATTGCAGCATTTTTAAATCTCGCTTGCAATTCTTCCCGATTGGGTTCGGATATGGCATTCAATTGAATGGTGTATCCGTCGGCTGATAATTTTGATGAAAAATATCCTTGGCCACTGTCTGTTTCCAGTATTCGACCCTTCAGAAAAGGTTGGATTGTCATGAATATCCAGTCGAAGAGTTGTTCCGTTTTTTCAGTGGCGGATTGGAAAGAATGGAGCGTATATTGGCTCATGGGAAGCTTATTTTGCCTGTGCGATGTTTAGACCCAAGGAGGCGGGGTTGCGAGACGAAGTAGTCGGGGGAGAGTGCGCTTACATTGACTATCCATTAGTCTGCAGACCATGTATAAAGGCTTGTCCACAAATTTTGCCTGCGAGTTGGATATGGGCTGTTGGGCTGGTGGAGCACTTTGCTTTATGGCCTGTAAATGCTATAATACCGTATGCAGCGTTTACATTGGCAGTTAGGATAGTACACCGGTGCCCGTTGCCACTTCTGGTACAAATTCCGGCCGTAAAACTCTTCTGATTGGCTTTTGCGAATGCAATAGAGGCGACTGCCAGACAGCCCGCGATCATCGCGGGCAAGAATTTTAACCTTGTCATAACGGTGAGATTGCTTTTAGGCCATAGCGACAAATGGCTATCGCCAGTAATTGGTAATCTCATCAAAAATAACCCATGCGATACATTTGAATTGGACTAATATATAAGCGAAATGGATGGGTGTTTTTCCGTTCTCCCCTAAGGAGTAGCTCCACTGGCGTCCAATTCCAGGCCGGAATCAGTGCCCTTAAGGGCGGCGGGAACTCCACGGGTCATCCATTTGGGGGGGAGATCGTATTTCAAGTAATGGTTAAAAAATTGCAGCACTCTTAGGGTAAAATCACGTTTACTGTTCAGTGACACAAGTCCATGACCTCCATTATCATATTGCAGCATCCAGGCTTTCTTACCTAATCGCCGGAGTGCGGTGAATAACTCGATCCCTTGTTGGAAGGGAACGTCTCCGTCATTTTTGTTCGCCATCAATAACAATGGTGTGGTGATCTTGTCGGCACGTAAGACCGGCGAATTTTCAGCGTATTGCGATGGAATTTGCCAGAGCGTTGCGCCCATTCGATCCCTGTAAAGCTCGTATTGCCTCTGACGGCTGCTTCCGTCTCCGATAATGCTGCCGTATAGGCTGATGAAATCGCTCATACCGGATGAGGACATTGCAGCGGAAAAAATATTTGTATGAGCGATTACGTACAGAGTCTCGAATCCGCCAAAACTAGTGCCCTGCAAACCCATCCTATGCGAATCAATATACTTCCGATTTGAGAGGAACTTTGCAGCCGATACTATACAGTCGAATGCAGACCGGCCTGGTTCGCCGATTTTGTAGAAAATGTCAGGCACAAATACGAGATATCCGTTACTGACGTATAAAGGAATATTGATGTCAGCGCCACTAAGCTCAGGCTCCATAAAAGTGTGCAGCCGATCCGACGATCGTTCGTAATAATGGAAGATAATAGGGTAGCGATTAGTCGGATTGAAATTTTCCGGCTTATAAAGGATGCCCTGGCAGGAATTTCCGTCCGGCAGCCTCCATTTTATGAGCTCGGATGTGAGCCAATTGTACTTAGCTTCCGGGTGAAGATCTGTGACGCGGGTAAAATGTCGCAGATCATTCGACGAGAAGACGTCAGGAGATCTGCTTGCATCTTCAGAGGAAAAAAGAAAGGTTTGCGAATCACGGGCTTTTTCAAACACGACCGATGCCGATTGCATGGTTAGTGAATCCAACTTTCCCGGTTTGTCAAAGAAGACCCGGTAAAATCCCTGGTCTTTGTTGTCGGTATTCAACGCATGAAGAACAACGGATCGAGAGAAAGGGTAATCACCGTATCGGGGGTCCATTCTGAATACGATATGGTGCGCCTGACCATAGCTGCCGGTAAGCGCGACAGGCGCGGCTTTGCCGGTTAAATCCACCTGGTATACGTCATATTGCGCGTGGAGATATGCAAAGTCGTTCTCTTTTGAAAAGCCTCCAATTCCAATTGGGACATATTTACGATTTGGCTGGTCCTCGACAGATGGGTTAGTCCATTTATCATGTATGGCGGCAGTCAAGTTTCTGATAATGCCGGTGGATATTTCGTAGGAGCAGTAAGATGATTTTTCCGCGTCGTAGAACAAAACGTATTTTTCATCCGGGGATAAAGTAAAGAATGCGCTTGGTGCGACATTTGTCGCGAGAAGCTTTTTGCCTCCATTCTGAAGTGATAAGAGATAGATTGAAGCGGTCGCTTTTTTATTCCAATTCCATTCGGAATAGTAGTCGCCATCTCCCGTTTGATGGAGTAAGACCCAGTTGTGGAGTGGTTGCGAAACAAACAGATCCAGTACCGATTGGTTTTTATTCTCGATTTGAAGTATGCGATGGTCTACAAGATTTATGCTTGCTTTATATAAGTGACGACCTCGAGCCTGGCGTAGTTCATACAGCTGCCGCGATTGAAGACTGGGGTCATTGTAATTCCAAATGTCGACGCCGGGCGGAAGGGGGGTAACTTGTACATTAGTTTCGAGGGTAAGAATAGCGCGATTAGTTTCCTCATCTATAGAGAGAATTTCACCCAGCTTCAGGGAGAAGTCGGTAGTAACGGACCGATCGGTCGCTAGTTTAGTGGGGTTTTTACCCAATCGACAGTACCAAAGGGATTTTTCATTTGCGGAATCCCGGGTCAGGAACATTAAAATGGAGGCGTCGCGACTGAATTCAACGTTTTCGACGTTGTCACCGTTGTAGATGTCGAGCGCGACATTATCGTTTACATTAATGTACTTCAAATGGTAAATTGCGCCACTTGTTCCGGTGTCTTTTGTCAAAAATGCTATTCCTCCATTTGATGGTTCATTCCAGTAACTCTCCGGGGCAGGAACTAGCTTTTCCTGGCCACCAGGGTATTCTTTTATCGCCAGCTGATTTGGAGCCTGCTTCGTTCTGTAGAGTATAAGCCCAGAGTTTCTCCCTCTAGGGAGATATTGATAGGGTCCAAGAATATTTGGAAAATATTCTGCGGAATCTGCTCCCAAATTCACGAAAAAAAGGGTATCGTGTTGTTGGAAGATCAATTTCTCGCTGTTTTGGGTAAAATTGGGCGATAAAACGTCGATGTATTCTCTTTTCCATCTGCCGTCGGTTGCTTGTAAACAGAGGCGGTCGTGATTTCCGACCGGGTCGTGTATAGTGTAGAAGAGGAATTTGCCGTTATTGCTTATTGCGCGAATACCAAGGCGGGGCCATGTGCCGTATGCGCTAGAGTCCACTAGTAATTTCTGTGCACCTAAATGGAGGATCAGAAGCAGGAAAATGCAAAGCGAGAGTAGTTTTTTGGCGAATAACATTGCCTTTGGAAGTTTTATGAGATGATGCGGCCACAGATCGTTCGCGACGTTTAGCAAGATTAGTGGCGGAGGTGCAGCGACAGTTCAGTCTTATTGAGCCCTATCACGAGGAATCATTGAATCTAACCAATGAAGGCCGTGGAATAGCTGGCTGCGTGCTGGGCGAATGAATGTCTGAAAGCACTAATGTGCAATATACCAAATTGGTTGTTAATTATTTGCATAAAGCGACATTTTGGAGGGTTAAAGCCTGTGGTCATTCGTTGATTTGATAAAAGCTGAAATGTTAAGAATTTTTGGGTTATTGCTATTTGGCCTCACCATTGTATCCGCAACGCGTGCCGAAGCAAACATCAGCAGGAGCGGGGGAGTGAGATTTTTGGAAAACCTCAGCTGGTCGGAAGTAAGGGACATGGCGAAAAGGGAACGAAAATACCTTTTTATTGATTGTTATGCGTCATGGTGTGCACCCTGCAGAACGATGGATAACGAGACTTATCCAGACGAGCGAGTAGGTACTTTTATCAATCAATACTTTTTGTCCATTAAAATTCAATGCGATACGTCAAAAGGCGACGGTGTAAATGTCAAGGCCAGGTACGCGGATGCGCATCAGATCGTAAACGAGTATGGGATCAACGCATATCCAACGTATTTGTTCTTTTCTCCCGATGGTGAATTGGTTCATAAAGGTATCGGATATTATGCGCCGGAAGAATTTATCGGTCTTGCCCGTTCGGCCATGAAGCCCGCCCTGCAATACTATACCCTGATAAAGGAGTACAGGGCTGGGGAACTAAGCTACAACAAGATGGCTTACTTGGCGGAGTTGGCGAACCAGAATGGCGACGAAAAACTATTCGTGTCGCTAATAAGAGACTATATCCGCGGATATATCAATAATATGCCGGACTCGGGATTTTATGTGAAACACCGGTTAGACTCCGTTTTAAGGTATGTCAGCCAATTGCGTACAGATGATCGGATCGTGCTGTGGCTTATACAACATTCCCGACAGGCAGATTCCATTTACAGACGTAAGGGTTTTTCTGAAAGGGTTGTCGATCAGGTAATTTATCAGGATAAAATCATGCCTGTGATTGAGAGAGCCAAAGAGACCGGCGAGGTCCCCGATTGGCATCAATTGAGTAAAGATATTGTCGGGGAATTTGGCGACATGCACATGGATGCTGTTCTGCATGGGAAAATCGATTGGTATCAATATAGGGGCGACTGGGAACAGTTTTGCAACGCGTTACTCGATAGACTGGATAATTGGAAGGAGATGAAGGATGTGAAAAATTCCGATAACCGGGAATTGATCAATACTTACGCATATGGAGTTTTTCTTCGGAGTAAAGATGTCAATAAATTAGAGAGGGCGCTAAGTTGGATTACTCTTGTCGTTGATGTAGTCGAAGATTCTACAAAGCATGCATCGAATTTTATGGATACCAAGGCTAATCTTTTATATCGGTTAGGAAGAGGGGAGGAAGCGATTTCATTGGAAAACAAGGCTGCCATGATTAATCCCTTCGATAACAGAACGAAGGTTGCCCTAGAAGCAATGAAAGAAGGAAAACCTACCTGGTGAGATTGTTGATTGCTGTTCTTGAAAGGGATGAAGTTGTTTCATAAAGGGAATGATTCAATCTGCATTTTTCCTGCGGTGAATTGAGATAAATTACTTGTCTTTATTTCATTATATTGACAAGTATTAAATCTATATTCCTACCAATCTATTTTATTTTGATATCCTTGGGAACCTTTGGGCAGAAGGATATTTTCGGTAAAGGTATAAAGGACTCTATACCTATCAAATTCGATAGCCTGAAGGCGGCCGTTGTGACCGCTGCCAAGCGTCCGCAGTTGAAGGGTGATACGATTGAATTCAATGTTGAGCAAGTTCGGATGCGTCGTAACGCTGTTGTTCAGGATCTACTTCGACGTTTGCCTGGTCTACGTATCGAAATCGACGGGACAATAACATACAATGGTGAAAAGATCGAGCATCTCCTTGTGGGCGGGGAAGACATCTTTCAAGGTGGTCCTGGATTGGTGGCCCAAAATTTTGATGCCGATAAGATTGCACGTGTGCAGATTTTAGATCGAAGAAGCGATCGTTCTAGGTTTTCCGGCGTGGATGACGGAACGCGAATAAAGACGATCAACCTCGTTCTGAAAGAGAGTGCGAAAAACGGATATTCCGGACGGACGGAAATTAGTAGTAGTGCAGAGGGTAATTATACGGCAGGCGGAGTTGTGGCAGGGTTTCGAAGGAAGGAGCAATTCGCGGCGATTGCTCTTTCAGGGAATACTGGAGTAATAAATTTTGAAGGGGGCGGAGAAACGCAGGCTACGTACAGTTTTACATCGGATATCGGCGATCCGATCGGGGCGTCTGCCGGGACGGGAATTCCAAGATTCAGTGGAGCAAGTTTGCATTATAGCAATCAATGGGATGATTGTAGCCATCTAATGACAAACTATCAGTTTGGAAATCTTTGGACGAATCCCATAACAAAAACGGAGATGGTTCAAGTGCTATCTACGGGAATATACAGCCAGCAACAAAAGAGCCAATCTATAAACAAAGAGGAGCAGCAAAGCGGAGAAGTAGTTTTCGAAAGAAATATCAGTCCACGATCAGCGTTGCAAATGAGTCTTCAATCCTTATTTGGCCGATCCCGAAATCAATTGCAGGCGGTTTCGGAAACGCGACTCAATGATACGTTATTAAATAGTAGCCTAAGAAATGTAATCGATCAAGTTAATACTGACGGCATAGGAGGCAATCTTTCGTGGCGATTGGAACTGGGAAGGTTGAAGAGCAGAATCTTATCGTTCAGTGCAAGAATTTCCAAGGACGATAACAAGGCTTCCGGGTACATCTATTCGATGAACCGGTTTCTTGAAAGAGGGACAGTAAACACGAATTTGGATACTTTAGACCAGCGAAAGGTCGTTGCTGCACACAACTTTAGTGATCAATTCGAGCTCACGTATACGCAGCCTGTTTTTCATGTCATTGATCTCGGGTTTATCTATGAGTTGACTGATGGATATAGTAATCCGATTCAGGCCTCGTACAATCGAGCCGGTGGGAAATATACACAGTTGGTAGATAGTTTGACCAATGACTTGAAAGTCCATACTCTCAGTCAACAAGCTGATATTTCGATCCAGGGCAAACTTAAAGGCCTTAAGTATTCGGTCGGCACTTCGTGGCTGTACCATTACTCCGCTCAAAAGCTTAGGGGTGAAGGGTCAGTTTTACCACTGCGGAACTTTTACGTGGTTCCGAGGGTGCTGATTGATTATTTAATAAGGAAGGCTCTGGATATGCGGATTAACTACGAAGCGAGGACGCTACAGCCTTCCGTTTCCGAATTAGCGTCATTGAAAAACAATAACGACCCTTTGCGGTTGACGATAGGAAATCCCAACCTACGGCCCTCTATAAACCAATCCCTTATCGTAAACTTTCGATTGCTCAGGCCATGGATGGTTTATACTGCATTTGTCTTTGGATTCAACAGCAATAGTATAAGCACTAAGACGGTAACCGATAGCTCGGGACGACAGGTTAGTCAGCCTGTCAACGTAAAAGGTGGACGTACGCTTGGAGCCAATTTGTTTATTAATCATGCAATGGGCGGAATAGAGTGGGGTTTTCGTAGTACTAACAGTTATAATAGATCGATTAATTATGTCGACGCGACCTTAAATCGAAGCACGGTGATTTCCGCGAGCGGTGGCGTAAGTGCCACAAAATACGTTTCGAACAAATACAGTATTCAATTGAATGCCGATATTAAGTACCTCGACTCCAGGAATTCTGTAAATGCTTCTGTTACAATGCATTATTGGACACAATCACACGGGGCTTCGGTTAGGTTGTTCGTTATTCCTCACTATGAAATAGGGAGCAGTGCAACTGTCATTTGGCAAGAGAGGGCGAACGAATTTTCGAGTAATACATCCACAGTGCTCTGGAATGCTTATTTGAGCCGAAACCTGTTGCATGATGATTTGAGAATAAAGTTCCTGGTTAATAATGTGCTGGATCAAAATGCCGGAATCACAAGGATAAATAAAGGGAACACCAACACCCAAACCGCCTCGAATATTCTCGGGCGGTATTGGATGTTGAGTGTCATGTACCATTTCGAAAAAAAATTGAATAAAAAATAGCTCAGGCTGATTGCCGGTTTCGATACTCGGTTGGCGCAATGCTGAACGCCTTTTTAAAGGCCGTGCTGAAGCCGTTGTAAGTGTCGAATCCGACCTTGGAGGCGATCTGGTCGATGGTGTCATCTGTTTCTTCGAGGAGAGCCTTCGCTTTCTCAAGGCAAAGTCGCAGACGGTACTGATAGGGGCTGGTTTGAAAGAGCTCGCGGAAACCTACTTTTAGTTTGAACTCGTTGATGCCGGCCCGGTCAGCGAGCATGGGGATGTGGATGTGGGCTACCGGATCTTTTTCAATGAGGGATTTGGCCAGTTCGATGGCGGGAACGTCGTAGAGTTTTGTGCGGGAAATGGGTTGCTCGTAGCCCGCAATTTTCTTTTTGCGTTGCATAAATGATAAGGTTTAAAGAATGTCCGACAACTAATATACGATCCTTGCCTGACGCGCAGCAAAAATTCGTGGGCTACCAAAAGCAGAAAAGCGTTTACTAAAGGACGAGAGTGAAGCGGCTTTGCGGTTTGGGGCTAAAAAAACCGCAAGTGATAGCAAAAAAGTAACAAAAGCAGATGGTTAGGCGAAGCGCGCTGCGAGTCTGCTGCAGTTTGTTGGAAGATTAAAAGCCTTCTCATAATTTGCTTGTACTTAATCACTAATCCCGCTTTATGGAAGAAATGCTGCAGTTTCTCTGTTCTGTTTTTCCCCAGCCAGCCGAGTGTCTTGCCGCAATCCGGAAAATGGCTAAGCGCCATGAGGTGCGTAAGGGCGATGTTCTTCTTCGCCCCGGCGAGATCAGCCAACGGCTGTATTTTATCAAGAAGGGTCTATTGCATTGTTATTATGATGTGGATGGAAAGCCGGTGTCGGCGGGCTTTTTCATGGAAAACGACACGGTGGTGTCCGTCGGCAGCTTCTATTCGGAGACGCCCAGCGAAGACTGCCTGGAGGCGTTCGAAGATGGCGAACTTTACTACATCGAACGGGACGAGTTCTTTCAGCTCTGCAACAGTTATCCCTCGTTTTGTTTCCTGGCCCTTTTGCTTTTCATCAAGTACCTGACCTTGTTTCATGATCATGCGCGACTGATCCGCAAGCGCCGGGCCGAAGACAGACTGCGCCTGGCAAATGAAAAATATCCGGAGCTGTTCCAACGGGTGGCTAAGAAATTCCTGGCGTCCTGGATGGGGGTGGAGCGGGAGACTCTCAGCCGGCCTACCCGGAAAAACAGGCGACGGAGCAAATAAAGTGATTTTTGTCATTCTCGTTTTTCATCGAGTTCGATTATTTTTGTTTTGCAAGTAACCAATAGTGTGAGCGTAAGAAGTGTGATGTTTGGCGTTGGCGAATGCAGGTACGGGGTACCGGCTGCGCAAGGCCGGACCCCGTTTTTTGTGCTCCGGCTGGTTGCGAACCTTTTTTTTAATGTAAAATGCGGATGAAATGAAGAACAGTGCGGAGAACAAGATGTACATCGCTTTGCTGCGCAGGGAGCTGCACAGGGCCGAACAAGGGCTGTCCGAGGGAGAGGAAAGTGTCGAGATCAGTTTTGCGGGGAGTGAGATCGATCTGATCGAGATCGGGATGGCGCTTTGGAGGTCGAGGTGCGTCCGGGTAAATGGAGAGCCGGCGACACAGGAATTTATCCAGTCTCTGCTCGAGATGACCTTCCATAAACCGATCAACAATTGGGAGGGCGGGGTGCAGGGGCTGAAGAGCCGGAAGAACCCCGTGGCGTGGTTAACGACGGCGACACGACAGTTGCAGGCTCATCTGGAGAAACTCGCTGACGACCGACCGGGTTGGAAGTAGATTGTGTTTCAAGCGCGTGCGAGCCGGATTTCCTCAGTGAGTTCCTTAGTATTGAAACCGCGCCCGCCAAATAAACAACATTTGCATCGTAAACATTTTTTCACCGAAAAAATCGATCGCAAATGTTGTTTTTTATTTCCTGGGGCCGATTCCTGACAGCGATTCTTCTGTTGACGGTCCTTTACTATGCAATTTTACTGATCTTGTTTTACCGAGACAGACTCTTTGACTGGTTGCGGAAGAGGGCGCCGCTGCTGTTGGTTGCCATTGCCGGTGGGACTGTCGCCCGGGCACAGGACGGTAACCAGGGCATCAGCCAGGCCAACACGATGATCCGGGGATATTATGACACCGGGTGCCAGCTGATGTATGCCATTGGAGCGGTGTTGGCGTTGGTGGGGGCGGTGCAGGTGTTCCGGCACTGGAATGCAGGACATCAGCAGGAGGCCTATAAGGCCGCCGCCGGCTGGTTTGGCAGCTGTGTCTTCCTGGTCATAGTAGCCACGGTCATCAAATCCTTCTTCGGTCTTTAACAAGCCATGTGATATGACAACGAGTGTCTATCCCAATTATCGGGCCATCGGGCGCCCGATGGAATTCAAGGGTCTCAAAGGATCCTACATCCTGGTCGCCGCCGCGGCGCTGATCGCCGATCTCCTTCTCTTCGTCCTTCTCTACTGTTGTGGTGTTCCGCCATGGCTTTGTATCCTCATAGCCTTTGGAGCTGGAGGAACCGCGTTAGTAATGACGGTGTGGCTGAGTCGGCGGTTCGGCGTCCATGGATGGATGAAACATCTTGCCGCCAGAGCCCTGCCACGGGTCATCCGGGCCGGCAGCCGGCAAGTTTATTTAAACCTTTTTAAAAGAGAGTCATGAAAACTGTCCAACTGGAACAGATCCTCCCCTTCCGGGAGATCGACCAGGACTGCATCGTCAGCCGAAAAGGCGATGTGTCCATTATTTTCGAACTATTCAAATCGCCCATCTTCACGCTTTTTCAATCCGAGATGGGTCTTCTCCACGAAGCGCTGGCGAAAGGCATCGGGTGCTTTTCCGATGGCGTGACCGTTCATTTTCAGGAGTGGTTCACCGGAGTCCGCTATGAACTACCTCCGGCTTACCGGGACAAGGGGTCGACTACCGCTGCGGATAACCACCTGTTGACGACCACCGCCGATAACCATTTCCTGACGGCTGCCTCGGACCGGAAATTCGAGGGACGGAAGCATCAGCGTCACCGGAGTTTCCTCGCCGTCGCACGGAGAGCCGAAAGAGGGCGACCCTCCACCTCGGCGTTGTCCACGCTGGTCCGGCCGACGCTGGTGCCCGGGGAATTGCTGGATAAATGCACGCAGGAAGCGTTTCTTGCCAGCTGCCGGCAGCTGGCCGATATCCTCGAATCTACCGGACTGGTCAAGGTCCGGCAACTGGCGGGCGAGGAGTTGGCCGGCGGACCGGATACCACCGGGATCATCGAACAATATATGACCCTGGACCCGGAGCATCTCCAGCCGACGCTGACAGATATTGCGATTCACAACGGGAATATCCGCGTCGGAAGGAAGCAGGTGATCCTGTATACCCTGGCGGATGCCGGGAACCTCCCGGCACAATGCGCGCCCAGCTGCCGCTACGAGCCGTACAGCACCCCGGTGACCGAGCTGCCGGTGGGATTTGCCACCCATCTGGGACCGCTGCTGGATATCGACCATGTGTACAATCTCTTTATCGTCAAAGACGATCCGAGGCCGGAGCTGAAGAAGCTGGAGACCCGGCTCCGCCGGCTGAAGAGCCTGGCCGGCGCCAGCCGGGAGAACGGGGTCACGGCCGCGGAGACGGAAGCCTACCTGAACCAGGCGGCTCAACCCGGACAGGTACCGGTGCGGGTGCATGTCAACGTAATGGCGTGGAGCGAGGACCCAACGGCGGTGACGTCCGTGAGCAACCGGTTGAGCACGGCTATCGGGCGCACGGGTGCGACACCGCACCTGGAGACCGAGGGTGCGCCGCAGATCTGGTGGGCAGGAATACCGGGCAATGCCGGCGACCTGCCGATGAACGAGACCTTCGCCAGCTTTCTGAATCCGGCCTTGTGCTGGTTCCTCCCCGAATCCAGCAACCCGGACGCCAGCGCGCCCACGGGGATCCGGCTGGGAGACCGATTTACCGGGGTGCCGGTCAATGTCGATCTTTCGGACGAACCGATGCGCAAAGGAAAGACGGCCAATCGGAATAAATTTATCCTTAGCCCGAGCGGCAGCGGGAAGTCGTATAAGATGAATCATATGCTGCGCAGCTATCATGCCCAGGGCGCCCATAGCGTGGTTCTGGATATGGGCGGCAGCTACAAATCGCTGTGCCGGCTGCTGGACGGCCAGTATTTCGAGTGTACGGAAAAGGACCCGATCCAATTCAACCCCTTTCTTCTCCCGCCAGGAGAGACGCCGGATACCGAGAAAAAAGAGAGCCTGAAGGCCCTGCTGCTGACCCTGTTCAAGAAGACCGAGGAGGGGTTTACCCGGAAAGAATATGTCACCGTCAGCAATATGCTGGACGGATATTTCCGGTGGCAGACGCAGAACCCGGGGTGCTTCCCCTGTTTCGACAGCTTCTATGAATGGCTGCAGGATGAATTCCTGCCGCGACTGGAGGAAGACGGGATGAGAGAAAGCGATGTTGACGGCAAGGGCCTGTTATATGTGTTGCGCCCCTACTATAAAGGCGGCGAATTTCAATACCTGTTGAACGCCCGGGAGAATGCCGATCTGTTCCATCAGCGGCTGATCGTCTTCGATCTCGACTCCATCAAGGACCATCCCATCCTTTTTCCCGTGACCACGCTGATCATCATGGAACTCTTCATCAGCAAGATGCGGAAATTGAAAGGCATCCGGAAGGTCATCGTGCTGGAAGAAGCCTGGAAGGCCATCGCGAAGGAGGGTATGAGCGAGTACATCAAATACCTGTTCAAAACCGTCCGTAAATTCTATGGCGAGGCCATCGTCGTCACGCAGGATATCGAAGACATCGTGTCCAGCCCCGTGGTGAAGAACAGCATCATCAACAATGCCGATTGCAAGATCCTGCTCGACCAGAGCAAGTTCATGAACCGTTTCGATCAAATCCAGGAGTTGTTAGGGCTGACCGAAAACGACAAGGCCCTGATCCTCTCCCTGAACAAGGCCAATGACCCGGACAAAAAATACAAGGAAGTATTTATTGCGCTGGGCGCCACGGAGCGAAAGGTTTACCGCCTTGAAGTGTCCCTTGAAGAACACCTGGCCTATACCACGGAACCCTCCGAGCGGGTCCGGGTGGAAGAATATGCCGAAAAGCAAGGCGGCATCCTCCAAGGCATCCAGGCGCTGGCAGCGGACATCCGGTCCGGCGCCGTGAAGTGGCTTCTCGCCCTGGTCTTCACCACCGGTTTTCTGCTGGCGCCCCAGCGCAGAGCTTCGGCGCAGATCCTGGATATCATCGACGACGCGATCAAGGCGGCATTGGAAGAGGCCGATCTGCGCCTGCAACGGCTAAAGGCGGCGACCCTCTGGCTGCAGAATACGCAAAAGGCAGCCGAGAACAGCATGGCGGGCGAACTGCTCGACGATATCACCGGCTGGGTGCGGCAACAGGATGATCTCTACCATGCGTACTACGATGAACTGTGGCAGGTGAAATCCGTTCTGACGGGTTATAGCCGGGTAAAGAGCCTGATCGACCGGCAGGTGCAGCTGGTGAGAGCGTATCAGCAGGCGACAGCCGCCATCCGGGCCGATCCGCATCTCAGCGCCGCCGAGGCGGCGCAGATGCTGGACGTCTGCAAAGGCATCCTCGACGCGAGTATTCAGAATGCCGAACGGCTCACGACGGTGGTGACCGGCTATGCGACGCAGATGGATGACGCGGGCCGGTTGCAGACGATCGACGAGACGGATGCGGCCATCGACCGTGACTATGCCGCCTTGCGATCGTACACGCAGCAAGCGCGCCTGGTCAGTCTGCAGCGGGCAAAGGACCAGGCGGATGTACAGACCATCCGGGCACTTTACGGAATCCATTAAAAACATCAACGATGCTAAAATTACTCCTTCTCGCGGTCCTTGGCTGCGGTTGCCTGAACGCGCGCAGCCAGTCCATTCTCGAACTCACCGAGCAGCTGGCGATCGACGGCGAGCAACTGGCTGCCATGCGGTCGACCCTGCAGGAATTGGTTCAGGGATATAACGAGCTGAAAAACGGGTTTACCCAGATCCGCGATATCGCCAGGGACAATTTCCATCTCCACAAAACCTTTCTCGATGCGCTATGGGTGTTGAGCCCGATGGTGCGCGGCGACCCAAGGATGGGCACGATCGTCCACAACGCCTCCCGGATCATGAATGGATACCGAAGCGGTGGGGCGCTGGTTGCGACGAATCCGGTGTTCTCGGGGCCGGAGCTCGACTATATCAACGGTACCCTTTCGACCCTGTTGACCCATTGCAACCAGGACCTCGAGGAACTGGCGATGGTGAGCGCCGACAATGAGCTGCGGATGTCGGATGCCGAACGGCTGCAGACCCTTGGGCGCATCGACACCCGGCTAAAAGCGGAGCTGGTTTTCTCGCAGGAATTCAACAATACCCTGGCCGTCGAGGCGGCGAGACGACAGAAAGAAGCCGGGGATCTCAACACCTTAAAACGATTGTATGGTCTACCTGATTGATATCGCCGCGCAGATCGGCGGACTGCAGGGAACGCTGCAAGACGTGTACAATACGATGATCGTGCATTGCAGCGATCTGATCGGGACCAGCTCGGCGATAGCCGGTTTCGGCACGCTGTGGTATGTGGCCGCCCATGTCTGGACCCGCATCTCGAGGGCCCAGCCGGTGGAAATGGGTGCCCTTTACCGGCCTTTTGCGATCGGGATGGCCATCGCGCTGTGGCCCTATGTCATCGCCCTTATCAATGGCGTAATGCAGCCGACTGTAACGGGGACTGCGGCGATGTATAGCGACGCCAACCAGGGCGTGGCGACGCTGCTGCAGCAGAAGGAGGAGGCATTGAAACAAAGCACCGACTGGCAGATGTATGTCAATGCCAACGGCAGCGGCAGCCTGGAGCGCTGGGAAGAGCTGTCCGGGGAGGCCGATTCGGGAGTGTTCTCCGGCGTCAGTAACCGGCTGAAGTTCGAGATGAGCCGGGCGGCGTACAATCTCCGCAACTCGGTGAAGGTCTGGCTGTCGGAGATCCTGCAGGTGTTGTATGAGGCGGCGGCGCTGTGCATCAACACCGTGCGGACCTTTTATCTCGTCATCCTGGCGATTCTCGGCCCGCTGGCCTTTGCCTTCTCGGTCTACCGGGGACTGGAGGACAGCCTTACCCAATGGCTGTCACGATACCTGCATGTTTTTCTCTGGCTGCCGGTGGCGAATATCTTCGGTTCGTTGATCGCGCAGATCCAACAGGAGATGATCCGGCTGGATATTTCCCAGCTGAGCGCGACGGGCCAGACGACCTTTGGCGCCACCGATGCTGCCTACCTGGTGTTCCTGCTGATGGGCATTGTGGGGTATTTCACGGTCCCGTCGGTGACGCATTATATCGTCCGCAGCGCGGGTATGGGCGCCCGGTTGTGGCGGACGAGTCTCACCTAAAATCTATCATCTATGTTCCCAAAAACACGAAATCTCGAAACCGCTTTTCAACAGGTCCGGCTTTTTACGCTGGTGCTAATTGCGGGCAGTCTGCTGCTGTGTGGATTTGTAGTCTGGCAGGCGCTGCGGGCGATCGACCGAAACCAGGACCGCATC
This sequence comes from Puia sp., assembly GCF_035546395.1. Taxonomy (GTDB): domain Bacteria; phylum Bacteroidota; class Bacteroidia; order Chitinophagales; family Chitinophagaceae; genus Puia. The sequence goes on from NZ_DASZXR010000008.1 coordinate 319,109, forward strand.
TATATCCTCGAATCGGGTAAGGCGCTGGTGGCGATGGCCGGGAGCCGCGCCGAGAATATCCCCGTGGAGGCCCGGGATCATATTCGCACCTTTCACGAGGCCTTTTTCACGCTCGATCCGGACGAGAAGGTTATTACGGCCCATCTCGGCAAGGCCCTGTATCTCGCCGATGGGTCGGCGCGGCGGGTGTATGAGGGGCTGAAGGAGAGCGGCTATTATAACGGCATCATTGCCGGCAATATCAGCCAGGAACTGGTGATCGACAGTGTCGTGCTGGATATGCGGGCCTATCCCATTCCTTTCCGGTGCTATGCCACCGAGAAGATCATCCGGCCGACCAGCCTGGTTACGCGGAACCTGGTGACCGAGGGGCTGCTGCGGAATACGGCCCGGAGCGATAATGATCCGCATGGCTTTTTGATCGAACGGTGGGCCATACTCGACAATCATGATCTGAAAATTGAATCACGTTAAAATTGTATTGCGATGAAATGGAAATTAACGAAGGAACGGCGGCGGGGATTGCTTTTCCTGCCGATAGTGGTATTCCCTTTTTGTTGTCTTGTTTTTCAGGTATTGGGTGGGGGTAAGGGGGCGGCCGGCGGCGCCGTCCCCCGGGGACTGAATATGCAGCTGCCGCCGGTCGCCGTGGATTGGCGGAAGGCTTTCCAGGACAAGTTAAAGACCTATGAGCTGGCCGATAAGGATTCGGTGCGGAAGGGCCAGTATCAGCGGCAGGACCCTTATCATGTGGATAGTGTGGCGCCTGCGGTTCCTGTCGTGAAGCCGGCGCCTTTTCCCGATCCGCGGGCGGAGCAGCTGGAGCGGCGCCTGGCCGGGCTGCGTAGCTCCTTGCAACAGCCGGTGCTGCAGTTGCATCCGGCCAATGCCGCGCGAGGAGTGGATGGATTGCCCCTGGCGGCGGCATCGAGGGATGGGGTAGGTGTGCCGCCCGTGACGAGGGATGCAGCGGCCGGCGCGCCGACTCCTGACCCGCAATTGGACCGGTTGAATGCCATGCTCGATAAGGTTATCCGTATCCAGCATCCCCAGGAGGCTGCGTCAGGCGCTGTCGCGGTGGCGCCGGCTGTCGTGCGGCCGGCGGATGCCGTACTGCCCGCGGACAGCGGGGTCAATAGCATCGCGGCCGTGGTCCCCGAAGATCAGACGCTGGTGGCAGGCGGGACGATCGCGCTGCGGATCACCGACGCGATCCGGGTGGCGGGGTGTGTGGCGCCGGCCGGGGAGATGGTGTATGGGACGGTGTCGCTGAATGCGGACCGCCTGCTGGTGCATATCGGCGCCCTGCGGAGGGATCGAAACCTGTACCCCACGGACTGGCAGGTGGTGGACCTGGATGGGTTGCCGGGCATCCATATCCCGGGACTGCTGGGCCGGGAAGTGGCGAAGCAGTCGGCAGACCAGGGTGTGAATGCGTTGAACGTGTTGACGCTGGATCCGAGTCTTGGGGCGCAGGCGGCGGGGGCGGGTATCCAGGCGGCAAAGAGCTTCCTCGGGCGGAAGGTGCGGGAGGTGCGGGTGACCGTGAGGGCGGGGTACCAGGTGTTGCTGCGTAATCTGCGGGTTGCTGACGGTTGGCGGATGGCGCGTTTGGGGACTGGGGAGACTGGTGATTCTGTTGGAGCCATGCGCCTTGTATCTGCGGCTGAGACGCCGGCATCCGCAGATAAGGAGACCGGCCCGGTTCCACCGGACTGGCCGGCGGATGGTTCCGTACTGGAGCGCTGCCGGAATGAGGGGATGGAGCTGCGGTTGCGCAGCGTGCGTATCCGCGACTCCTTGCTTTGGTTCGGGTTGGAGTGGGCCAATCATTCGCCGATCGGTTATTCTCCTGCGTACATGCGCTGGACGATGCGGGATCGGCGGGTGTTCCGGCGAACGGCGGTGCAGGAGCAGGGGCTGGAACCATGGGTCCCGGCTTCGGTAACCGCTGTTGGGGGGGATTCGGTCGGGCACAGCTTTGTGGGTTTTCGGCCTTTCGCCCTCGCAAAGGACAAGCAACTGGTGCTCGAGGTGGGGGAAAAAGGAGGGGGCCGGACCCTTGTGTTGATCATTTCTTCGAAAACCATCCTAAAAGCCAAACCCGATGAACCAAAAGCCCGTCGATAATCAACGTCCCGAGCTGCGGGTGCGGTATACGCCGGAGGAGTTTGCCCGGTTGAAGAAAGCCTTTGCCCGAACGGGATATAACCAGATCGGCACCTATGCCCGGAAGATGACCCTTGGGGAGCCCATCGAGATCGTTCAGCGGAACGGCAGCTTCGACCTTTTCGTCGAAGTCATCGGGCGGTTGCGGAAAGAGCTGGAGGCCGTGCGGAGCCGGAGCGATCTGTCCGCGGAGGAACGGCAACGGCTGATCGGGATCCATCAACAAATACAGCAAGCCATCGAACAAATCGTCCATCTATGCATGCCAATCTCAAACGCAACCCCAGCCCGGTAGCCGTGCTGGACTATCATGAAGCGAAGGTGAAACAGAAGGTCGCCGAGTGTATCGGCGCGGAGAATTTTGTGAAGGACCATGACACGCTGAGCTATGCCGACAAGCTGTATCCCTTCGAGCTACGGGCCGGGTATAACGATGCCGTGCGGAAGAAGATGTTTCATACGAGCCTGCAGTTTGGCAGAGGGGCCAGCGTCTCCAATGCCACGATGGTGGCCGTTGCACGGGAATATATGGAGGAGATGGGCCGGGGGGATCAGCCCTATTTGATCTACCGGCATCGCGACGCTCACCAGGAGCATCTTCACCTGGTCTCAACGAGTATCGACCGGGACGGGCAGGTCATCCCCGTGTCGAAATATATGCTGCGGCGAAGCTATGCGGTGACCGAGCGGCTGGCCGCGAAATATGGATTGCCGCATGGGGAGCCGGAATACGCCGATATTCCCGAGGCGCTGAAGCACCTGGACCAGGGTCTTCAAGTGTTGTACCCGGTGATCAACCGCGTCCTCGAGGAGGTGGTTCCGCAGTACAAGTATACGAGTCTCGAAGAGCTGAATGCGGTGCTCCGGCTGCACCGGATCGAAGCCAGCCGGGGTAAGGCGCATACGATGACCTGGGAGAAGCAGGGGTTGCATTATCATCCCCTCGGGGATGACGGAAAGCCGGTGAGGGAGTACCTGCCAGCGCGGCGGTTTCCCAGCCGGCCTACCTGGGCCAGTCTGGAGAAACGGTTTGTGGAGAACCAGGCCTTGCGCGAGCGGCATCGCGAGTCGCTGACCGTGACCATCGACTATACGTTGGCGGGGAAGCGGTTGAGCCTGGAGGCGTTGCGGTCGGCGCTGGCGAAACGGCGGGTGAGCCTTGTCACCGGGGCGGCGAAAGAGGGTGGAGAGAGACTTTGGTATGTGGATAATGCGAACAAGACCGTCTTCGAGGGGGCGGCGTTGGGGGAAAATTATTCTTTTGCCGCGATGCAGAAGCGGTTGGCGCCGGAGGAGGCGGATCAGCAGCAGCAAGAAGTCCAGCGGCAACAGCAACAGCAACGGAACCGGTTATCAATTTAGAAATTTATCGTTATGCAAACATCTGCGCATTCTTCGTACAGGGATATTACCCGGTTGAGCGGCGCCATCAGCGTCGCCTGCCTGGGACTGCATTTTTATCATACGGGGTATTGGGCCTTCGAACATTGGGGGTTCACCAACCGCATCACCGATCGAATTCTGGCGGTTGTACAGGGCACCGGCTTGCTTGGCGGGGTTACCATCCATGCGGTGATCGTGCTGTTCCTGGGGCTTTCGCTGACCGGTGCGCCGGCGAGGAAGAGTGTCGAGGTCTCGCGGCGGAGTATCGTAGGGTATCTGTTGGCGGGGGCGCTGTTGTTTTGCGCGAGTCCGCTGGTGTTCATGTGGGCCGCGGACCCCATGGCGACGATCGGGGCGTATTTCTTTTTTACGGTCCTTGGCTACCTGCTCCTGTTGATGGGCGGGAGCCGGTTGCGGCGGCTGCTGTCGGTGCCGGGGGCGGCCGATGACCCGTTCGGGCGGAAGCGGGGTGGTTTTCCCCAGGAGCGGCGGCGGATAGATCACGGGTTGTCGCTCAGCCTGCGGGCGGAGCATGTCTTCAATGGGAAGACCATGTCCAGTTGGGTCAACCTGGTCAATCCCCGCCGCGGGATCCTAATCCTGGGCGGGCCGGGGTCGGGGAAGTCGCGGTACATTATCGAGCCGCTGATCCGGCAGTTGATGGCGAAGGGTGTGGGGATCTTCCTGTATGATTTCAAGAGTCCCGTGCTGACCGGGCTGGTGTATCGGTGTTTTCTCGCTAACCGCGAGAAGTACCCGGCCGGAGCCAGGTTTTGCTGTATCCAGTTTGGGGACCTGTCGCGGAGTCACCGGTGTAATGTGCTGGCGCCGGAGACCCTCGGATGGGTGTCGGATGCGCTTGGGGCGGCGCGGACCATCCTGCTGAGCCTGAATAAAACCTGGATCCATAAGCAGGGAGAATTCTTTGTCGAGTCGCCGGTAAATTTCCTCGGCGCGCTGATCTGGTATCTGCGGAAGTACCAGGGCGGGCGATACTGTACCCTGCCGCACGCGATCGAGCTGGCGCAGCAGCCGTATGAGGCGTTGTTTCCCATTTTGGAGGCCGAGCCGGAGATCGAGTCGCTGATCCGGCCGTTTGTCGAAGCGCAGACCAATAAAAGCTTCGAGATGCTGGACGGTCAGATTGCTTCCGCGCGGATCCCCCTGAGCCGGCTGGCTTCGCCCGATCTGTATTATATCCTGACGGGGAACGATCTGCCCCTGGCCATCAACGATCCGGCCGCGCCGCGGATCTTCTGCCTGGGGGGTGATCCCGGGCGGCAGGAGGCGCTGGCGCCGATCCTTTCCCTGTATATCGACCGGTTGAACCGGCTTTGCAATCAGCCGGGGAGATACCCGCTGGCGATGGTCTGTGATGAGTTTGCGACGGTGAGGGCTTACTCGCTGGCGACGACCCTGGCGACGGCGCGGTCGAACGATATCATTCCCATCCTGGCGGTGCAGGATCTGAGCCAGCTGCGGGGATTGTACACCCGGGATGAGGCGGATGTGTTTATGAATATCTCCGGCAACCTGTTTTGCGGGCAGGTGGGTGGGGAGACGGCGAGATGGGTGGCAGAGCGGTTTCCGCAGGTACAGCGGGAAAGGGTGGGGTTTACCACGAATAGTTCGGATACGGCTGCGACTGTTTCGGTGCACTGGGAGCCGAGCGTTACGCCGGCTACTGTGGCGGGTCTTTCCTCCGGTGAATTTGTGGGGGTGTTGTCGGATGAGCCGGGGAGGGAGATGGAGTTGAAGGCGTTTCATGGGCGGTTGGTATTGGATCTTTCGGGTGGGGATGATTCGTCGGCAGCGGTTGAGTTGCCGGTGGTGCGGGCAGTGGATGCGGGGACGGTGCAGGTTTGTTTTGAGCGCGTGCGGGGGGAGATACGGATGCTGGTGGCGGAGGGGCATCGGAAGTTGGGGACTACCCGCTGAGGGTTATTCCTGCAGGCTTTTGAGGAGGTCAATGGCTTTGGGCTGACCGGGGATCACTCTTTTGAGCCTTTTCTTGGCATCGTAGATGGCGATCAGCGGGGTTGTGTTGGTTTTGAAGAAATGGAAGAAACTGTTGGCGCTGTCGCGGCCCATGGTGATGTTGGGGTATTGCGAGAGCTTGTAGAAGCGGTAGAAGGTGCGCATGTTCTTGAACCGATCAGGGGTGATGTAGTAGATGGGGATGTCCTTGAAGTTATTGATATGCTGTTTGATGTCGACGGTCAGCGCCTGGCAGTGGACGCACCAGGGAGAGAAGCCGAGGACGATAAAGGGTTTGCCGGCGGGAATATTTTCGGTTTTGAGCCAGGTAGTGCTGTCGGTCAGTTGGAGGGGGATGGAGGGGATGAGGCGGCCTTCGAGGCCGGTTTTTTCGAAGCTGGGTTGCCGGAAAGCGGAGACCAGGAACCAGGTGACGAGGGCGAAGAGGGCGAGGGCCGAGGAGTGGGTCAGCCGTCTGAAGTTTCTTGTGGGTTGTTGTTTGCGCAGGGCCAGGATGCCGATGACGGCGAGGATGACGCAGGCGCTGTTGAAGGCGACGTGTTGTTTGGGGGTGAGTTCTTCGATTATTCCGCCGCAGCTGCAGGTGAGTTCGTTGTCGATGAGAAGGATGATGACGACGTAGACGGTGAAAGCGGTCATCAAAGCTGCGGTGGTGTATAGGGCCTTTAGCCGGGTCCTGGGGAGGAAGAGGGCGATGGCCAGGAGAAGCTCGCCGATTGGGAGGGCCCAGGTGATGACGCCGGCCATCGAGGACATCAGGGGGGAAGAGGACAGTTGTTGCCGAAAGGTTTGGATCTCCGTGAGTTTGATGGCGCCAGTGTAGACGAAAAGGAAGATGAAGAAGAAGGCGATGACGTCGGCGAGGATGGAGCGGTTCATGTTTCTAACGGGATAAGTAACCCTGCTCAAGTTAGCAGGGTTACTGTTTTTGAATGGGATAAAACCGTTGTTGAACCGGATGAAGTCGGGTTTGCCGGTGATCAGGCGAGATTCTCGAGCTTTTCAATCTGTTCCCGGGAGATGAAGGAGACGCGAAAGCGGCCCTCTTCGTCATAATAATAGGTGCCTCGGTTGCGAGAGAATTTGATGGGCGCGCCCATTTCCTTCAGCATTTTGAGGTAGTCATAGAGACTGCGTTCGGAGATGCCGATCTTGTTGGCGCAGTTGGCGGGAGTGCCGGTGGATTTGAGATGGATCAGGTAGTCGAGCCGGATAAGGCGGTGCAATAGAGATTTCATAGCAACAAGGTTTTTTGCTTTTATGAATTGGTTAATGGATAACTACGTATGGTGCTGCTAACCGAGAGGGGGATGTAGAGTTGAAATGTGAGCCTTGGGGGATGAAGGGCTAGTGCTACAATCGGTTGAAAGATACGACGCAAGGAGGGTACACTGCAAATTTTGTTGGTTTACTAAAAACAGTATTTTCTTCGACGAAACTGGGTAAATTTGTATATTGTGACTGGTTATTCCTCTTATTCTCCTTGTCCAATTGCTTCCTTTCCTATCAGCCAAATGATTTTCAAAAATTTACAATTTGCATGAGTTGGCCTGATAAGCCTCCTTACCCAACAATGAAAATAAGTAGCAAAGGCGATGATTGGTTCCTCCTGTTCCGCGACGGGGATGAGGAGGCATTCCGGCATGTATTTGATAAATACTACCGCCCGATCAGTTATTTTGCCACGAAAATTCTACGGGAGGATACCTATGCCGAAGACATTGTAAGCGAGACCTTTCGCAAGGCCTGGGAACGGCGGGACAAATTTGACACCTGCCGGCATCTTGAGAATTTTTTGTACCTGGTGACGCGAAACGCTTGTATTTCGCATCTGCGCTCTTTGCGGGTGGCCCACACGACGGATCGGCAATGGGTTAAAATGGCCGGCGCCGATTCCGGGGAGCTCACGCCGCTGGATGTGGAGCGGGCTCAAGCCAAATTGGTCGAAGCCATTTTAACCAAAATGGAGCAATTGCCGGGGGGCAATGTTTTGCGGATGAGCTATATCGAAGGAAAAAGCACGAAGGAAATTGCGGATGAATTGAATACCAGTGAGAATAACGTATATATCATAAAGTCCCGCTCCCTAAAAGCCTTGCGATCGATCCTTACAAACAACGAGTGGATGTTCTTCGTGCTCGTTTTCATGCGTTTTTAGACTTATTCTCCGGCCAGTTGAGCCAGACGGATTGCATTGGATTGGCCATTTACCACCAGTTTTACCCTTTTTTTCGAGTCGAAGACCACTATGTACGGGACCCCCGGCGCCTTGAAATAAGGCAGGAAACGGTCTGCAGTATCTTTCACCATAACGATATTGGAAAATCGGGAGAGTTTGAAGGCTTTATAAAACAGCTTCATGTCGCTGAACGAAGCCGTTGTAAGGTAGTAGATGCGAATGTTTTTGAACTGGTCGATGTTGCGGATGATATCGCGGGTGAGGTCCTGGCAGTGGATACATATCGGGGAAAACCCAATTACCACCAGGGGCTGGCCTGAGGGGATATCGGCCGTATTGATGTAGGTTGTGCTATCGATAAGCTGCAGGTGCACCCTCGGTATTTCACGACCTTCCAATCCGGTTCTGACCGTTGCCGGGGCGGTGAAGGCCGTGAACAAGGCCCAGCCGACCAGCAACAATAGGGCAATGGTGCTGGTGCCGGCGAACCAGCGGAAGCGGGGGGAAGGCTGGGCGCGTTTGTAGAGGGTAATCGCCAGGGCGCTGAGGACTACTGATGAAGAGTTGAAAAGAATATGTTGTTTGGGCGTCAATTGTTCGATGATGCCCCCGCAGCTGCAGGACAGGCGGCTGTCCACGAAGAAGATGACAATTACATAAAGGGTAAAGAGAGACATAAGGATCAGCGTTCCATAGAGTGCTTTCAGCCGAAGCGCCGGGATAAAAAGAGCGATGGCAAGCAGGATCTCGCCGATGGGGAGGGCCCAGGAGAAGACGCCCGCCAGCGGACCGAGGAAGGGGGAAGAGATGATTTGTTCCCGGAAAAGGTGAACTTCGGAAAGTTTGACGACTCCGGTATATAGAAACAGCAGGATAAAGAAGTAGGTAATGACCTCGACGAGGATAGTCTTGTTCATGATCGGGCGATATGGAATACCCTCAAGTTAGCGGGGATAGCATATCCAAAAAGGATGGAAGTATTTCCGATCGGGATGTTTTTTGGGGATGTGCGGCCATTCTGGCCCAATGCATTAGGGGAATAAGCATACATAAAAGCAATTAGACTGAAAAAAATTTGCAGGGAACTGAAAGATGCCATAGTCAATCAGCGTAACTAGATATCGAATGTTATAGAATTGTTACGATTTCCAATTTTTGGAATAGGTAGAGCGGTAGCCCGCGCGTAATTAGAAAGATAGAATAGATATGACAGAAGATCGTCTGGTATTGTTGATATCCCGGTTGATATCCGGTGAAATGTCCCCGGAAGATATCCAGGAGTTGGAGCAATGGGCGAATGCGGCCGCTGTCAATCGGGAATGGCTGGAGCGGGTCTCGGCCGAGGGGTTCCTTGAGAAAGAGATCGGCATGATGCGAAGGTTCGATCCAGTGGCCGGTTTTGAGCGGTGGATGCGTGAGATGCGTCAGCGCCGGCGGTCGAAGGTGCTGCGGATCTCGGGGTTTGCAGCGGCGGCGGTTGTTTGTGGTGCTTTAGCCCTTGGTGTTTTGTGGAAATGGCGGCCGGGGGCCGGGGCGCAGAAAGCGGTGGAAGTGGCGAAGGTGAAGCCCATTCCTCCCGGCAAGAATACGGCGGTGTTGGTATTAGGAAATGGGCGGGAGGTTTTGTTGGATAGTGTGGCCAGGGGTGAGGTAGGGTTGCAGGGGAACAGTAAGGTAGTGAAGAGCGGTAAGGGAAGTCTTATGTACCAGGGGGGAGCGGGCAATAACGACGATATCGTATATAATATTCTGAGGACGCCGAGATCGGGACAATATCAGCTGCGATTACCCGATGGATCTCAGGTCTGGCTGAACAATGAGACCAGCCTGAGGTACCCGACCTCGTTTCGGGGAAGGGAGCGAACGGTAGAATTGAGTGGTGAAGCGTTTTTCGAAGTGGCGCCGCGGGCCGATCAGCCCTTTATCGTAAAGGTGCGGGATGAAGAGGTGCGAGTGTTGGGGACCAGTTTCAATATCATGTCCTATTCCGATGAAGGGGGGACCCAGACAACCTTACTGACCGGATCGGTGGCGGTGAAGGCGGCCAATGCACTGATTAAGTTGAAACCGGATGAGCAGGCACAAGTGAGGAAGGATGGCGGTGTCACTGTTTTGAAGGATGTGCCGAGCGGAGATATCGTTTCCTGGAAGGATGGATTCTTCTATTTTGGCAAATCATCCTTTTCAGCCGTGATGCGGCAGTTGGCACGGTGGTATGATGTCGAGGTGGTCTATGAGGGGAAGGCGCCGGAAATGGAATTTGCCGGAAAGATAGATAGGAATCTGCCGCTGAACGACCTGTTGCCGATATTGCGCAAATACTGGGATAACAACCAGGTAGGTTTTCGGTTGGAGGGCCGAACCTTGATCGTCTCTTCCAACTAAGCTGATTTCCAACCTACGGCCTTCTTATGCACCATGGCCATCAAATCTTCCCTATTGGCATTGGCTGCGCCAAACCAGCCGGCATTTAACCCACAACAAAACCATCTTGCATGAGACCGAAATCTACTCTTCCCATATCCCGTCCGCCGGGGTAACTCTCCTTGCTATTTCTCCCAGAAACTGATTATTAGCTACGGAACAAAAATCCCAACGGACACAACCATGGAATATTTCATCAAGGTTATGGCATCGCCATGCGGCAACCTGAAGCGACTGCGGGCCGAGCGTTTCCGCCTGCAACTAGTTCGCGTCATAAGATTGACTTCTATCATCCTGCTCGCTGCTTGTTTGCAGTTGAGTGCTGCCGGCTTTTCGCAAGGCATCACCATCAAAGGAAAGAATTTATCGCTCCCAGCTATTTTTTCGAGTATCGAGAAGCAGACCGGGATCTCCTTTTTCTACAACTCAGCGCTGATCCAGGATAAGAAACCTCAGGATGTGGACATCCAGGGGGCGGACCTCGAAACAGCGTTGAAGGAAATCCTGCAAGGCCAGGGATTGAATTTTTATCGTCAGGGGAAGACGGTATTTATTGTTAAAAAGATCGAAGAGCCGGTGAAGAGCGCAGATGCTCCGGCTGCGCCAGAGGCTCGACAGGTAGACGTACGCGGCAAGGTTACTAACGAGCAGGGTGAGTTGCTGGTTGGCGCTACAGTGACGATCAAGGGCGGCAAGCGGGGAACGTTAACGGACGAGAAAGGGCAATTCTATTTGAAGGCGGTTCCTGTGGAATCCACATTGCAGGTGACGTATACAGGGTACAGACGGACCGAAGTCGATGTGGCCGGAGATGCGCCTTTAGTGATCAAGCTAGTACAGGCAAATAATGGGCTAGACGAGGCAAAGGTGATTGCATACGGGTCGACAACGGAGAGGTTGAGTACGGGCAATGTAACGACAGTTAAGTCGGAGGAGATAGCCCAAAGTCCGATTACAAATGTTTTGGCAGCACTCGAAGGTCGTGTCCCTGGACTGGTAATTACTCAGAATAGTGGGATGCCGGGGAGTTCATATTTCGTGCAAATCCGTGGGCGAAATAGCCTCACTAATGGCAGTGACCCTTACTATGTGATAGACGGGGTCCCATATGTTTCGCAGTATCAATTTAACCAGCTTTACAATCAGCAGCCCGGAGGTGGAAATCCATTGGATTATATCAACCCCAATGATATTGAAAGCATCGAGGTACTTAAGGATGCAGATGCCACCGCGATTTATGGATCAAAAGCTGCTAACGGGGCGATCCTAATCACCACCAAAAAAGGAAAAGTGGGTAAGACCCGGTTGGATATTAACCTGAACCAGGGTATTGGGAAGGCGCCGGCCAAGACGCACTGGATGAATACTGCCCAATATCTTGCGATGCGTAGGGAAGCTATTGCCAACGATGGAGATTCTTTGAGCGATCCCAACCTATTTGCCCCAGATCTTCTGACCTGGGACTCGACACGATTTACGAATTGGCAGCGCCTACTTACCGGCAATGCCGCAGCGTATACGGACGCGGCCGTATCATTCTCTGGAGGGAGTCCAAATACACAATATCTCTTCAGTGCAGACTACAATAGAGTATCCACGGTTTTCCCCTTCACTGGGAGTGTACCACGCGGAGCGGTGCATCTTAATGTAGACAATGTTTCAACAGACGGTAAGTTCCGGCTTTCATTGTCAACTAGCTACATTCTGAGTTCAAGTAAATTACCAGCCTCGGATCTCAGTCAATATTCTAACCTGCCGCCCAATTTGCCATCACTGTACAACAAGGACGGGTCTCTCGATTTAGTTGCTGATCATCTGGGTTTCAAGGCAAATCCCCTTGTCTACCAATATATGCGGTTTTCTGCTAATAACAATAATCTGGTGGGTCACGCCAATTTCGCTTATACTATTATCAAAGGATTGGAAATCAGGACTGGTCTCGGTTACACACACATGCAGTCCAATGACGTTTCAATCACTCCAATCGCTGCTCAGGATCCATCCTTCCCTCAAACTGGGTTCGCCGGCTTCACGTATAATACTATCACTACGTGGATCGCCGAACCACAGCTGAGTTATAACTTTTATGCCGGACCAGGGAAAGTAACATTTCTTGCTGGTTCGACTTTTCAGAAAAATAGCAGCAGTGGACTCTCCTTGTCCGCCCGCGGCTATACTAGCGACGCATTGATTCAAAATATCCAGGCGGCGCCCGTCGTAACGGTACCCTCGACAAGCTATGCTACTTATAAATACGGTGCGGTCTTCGGTAGACTCAGTTACGATTACCTTGACAAATACATCCTTAATTTCAACTGGCGAAGGGATGGGAGTAGCCGATTTGGTCCCGACAACCAGTTCCATAATTTTGGATCGTTGGGTGTAGGCTACATTTTCAGCAAGGAGAAGGCTTTCACGGAAAATTTAAGCTTTCTTAGCTTCGGGAAGATAAGAGGAAGTTATGGAACTACCGGAAACGACCAGATTGGAGATTATCAATATCTTTCTCTTTATCAAACTGCTCCTATACCCTATCAAGGGATTGGGTCCTTAGTGCCTACTGGCCTCAGCAATCCTCAATTGGCCTGGGAAGAAACTCGCAAATTTGAAGGAGGCCTTGATCTGGGATTCATGAAGGATCGTGTGCTGATACATGCAAGTTATTACCATAATCGAAGCTCGAACCAATTGGTAAGCACGCCGTTGCCGTCAATCACAGGGTTTGCCTTCATTTCCGAGAACTTGCCGGCGATCGTTCAAAATTCAGGCTGGGAGTTTGCCTTGAGTACGATTAATATCAAAAGTCGGAACTTTACCTGGTCCAGCTCCCTTAATTTGACGATCGGTAGAAATAAACTGGTGGCTTTTCCTAATCTGGCGAATTCGCCGTATGCTAACAGGTTCGTTGTAGGTAAGCCCTTAAGTATTTTGAAGGTATTTCAATGCCTGGGGGTTGATCCAGAAACTGGAGTTTACGAGTTTAGAGATAGCAGCGGCAAATCAACTTTTGCACCTTCCTATGGTATCGATAATACGGCCATCTTAGACCAAACATTGAAATATTATGGAGGGTTTCAGAATACAATCTCCTACAACAATCTTGAACTTTCATTTTTGTTTAGCTTTAGGAGGCAGATGGGTTTGAACTATCTTGCGGCTCAAGGAGTGGCTCCAGGGATTTACGGCACGAATGCGCCTACGGGATTTTTAGGAAGGTGGCGGAAGCCGGGGGATCATGCAACGGTTGAAAGATTTACGCAGGACTATGCCTCGCCTGCTTTCTCGGCGTATCAATATGCACAAAACAGCACTTATTTGTGGGTGAATGCCAGCTTTGTCAGGCTCAGCAATCTGTCGCTTTCATATCGTTTCCCACGTACATGGGCAAGCCGGATGCATCTGCAGGAGCTAAGGTGTTATGTGCATTGTCAGAATTTGTTGACGATAACGGGGTACAAAGGTCTAGATCCAGAAAACCAAAGCTCGACGGCTTTGCCACCGTTGCGAGTCATCACTGGTGGAATTAACTTTTCTCTTTAAATGAATTGACATGAAAAAGTACAAAAAAGTTACATGTATAATCTGTTTTGCTACGGTTTGCATAGTATCGTTTAACTGCAGAAAATTTGTAGAGGTTCCTCCGCCAATCACTCAATTGTCAGCTGCCTCGGTTTATTCAACTAATACAACAATCGAATCGGCGTTGAACGGTATCTACGTCACAATGGAAGGAAATTCAATTGCAGGAGGTCAATTCGGGATCTCCGAGTTTTTGGGTTTGTCCGCTGATGAGTTTAATTTATTTTCCGGAACGTCAGCGGTGCTCGAGCAAGCGTATGGCAATGCGCAAAAAAGCAATAATCCCCCGAGCATCTGGGCGGATCTTTATAATCTTATCTATCAATCCAACGAGATAATTGCTGGCGCTTCTGGTTCCGCAGCTATTACGCCGGCCATTAGACAGCAGGCGATTGGTGAATCAGAATTTATTCGTGCGTTCTGCAATTTTTATCTGGTCAATATTTATGGAAATATTCCACTTGTTATGAGTGCCGACTATAATAAGAATGCAGTTCTTGGGCAAAGTCCGGCAAGTGCTGTCTATGCGGAGATTGTGGCGGATTTAAAGGACGCTCAAAGTCGCCTAGGAACCGATTATATGGATTCAAAAGGTGACCCTTCCACCCAAAGAGTGAGACCCAATAGTGCTGTCGCGACTGCGCTACTTGCACGTGTCTATTTGTACATGGGGGTTTATGACAGTGCTGAACAGGAGGCAACCCTGGTTATCAACAATCCTGTATATAAACTGTATCAGGACAGTGCAGGGATCGATAGCGTATTCCTAACGTCTAGCCAGGAGGCTATTTGGCAGTTGGAACTACCGAATAATGATTTCGGCAATACTAACGATGGCGGGCTTTTTTTGTCCGTAATTTTTTCCGGAGGACCTGCTTCCTTTGCTCCTTTCACACTGGGTGAGGCACTGCTGGCCAGTTTCGAACCCTTGGACCTGCGCAGAAAGGCGTGGGTGGACAGTGTCGTTTCCGGACCGAATGTATATTACATTCCTTACAAATATAAGCTTTATTATACGGGGGTGCCTCCAGCAGAGTACCCAACTATAATGCGGCTGGCGGAACAATACCTCATCCGAGCCGAAGCAAGGGCGCAACAGGGGAATCTAGAGGGCGCAAAGTCTGATCTTAATATTATCCGCTCCAGGGCTAATCTACCTCCTACCGCAGCATCAACAAAAGCAGATGTCTTGAACGCTATTATTCAAGAGCGCCGTGTAGAATTATTTACTGAATATGGGCACCGGTGGTTGGATATTAAACGAACCGGAGTGGTGGATCAAGTGATGAGTAGCGTTACGCCCTTAAAAGCAGGCACCTGGGAGCCGACTGATAGTCTTTACCCCATTCCTTATGGCGATATCCAAGCGGATCCGAGGCTAAAGCAGAATAGGGGATACCAATAATATTGTCTTGACTGTGTTCTGTGGCTTATCCCGTCGCTTTCGCATATTTTCCAATAGCTCTACCTACATTTTTGGCGCTTTTGTGGCGACATTTTCTACTGTTAATTTCACGGGTAAGCAGATAGCGGCGAAGAACTGTACTTTTCTAGAAATTAATCGAAAATGAGGTATTTGTTGACAATACTGCTTCTGGAATGTGAACTGGTCCTTTTTGCGCAGAAGCCGGCCTTGGATACGGCGGCTCTTTCGAACTGGCCGTATATTCAGCAGGAATCGATCAGTCCTGATGGGAACTATGTGTGTTACAGCATCGTGGCAGGAGACAGACCGCCTGTATTATATGTACAGTCGACCGATGAGCCTTTCCGGTTGGAAATCGCGGGCGGCGGGCAGGCCACCTTTACAGCGGATAGTAAACGGTTGATCTGCCAGGTAGCCGGTGACAGTTTATGTGTCATTGACTTGAAGGCCCGAAGAGCTGTTTTTACCCCGGGGGTGGCTTCTTATCAACTGCCGAAAGCAGGAAACGGCCGTTGGCTGGGATATAGGTTGACCGTCGGAGAGCTGGCAGTAGCCGATCTTTATTCCGGTAAACAAGAGAACTATGGCGCGGTTCGGGATTACCTGTTCAGCAATACCGGGAAAGCGTTGGTGATTGAGCGCAGCGGAAATTTGGACGGCAAAGCGGTGCAGCTTGAATGGGTGGACCTGGGAGGCGGACAGAAGAAGGTCGTTTACAGAGGTACGGGATTGAGCCATCTAACCTTTTCGGATCAGGAAAACAGGTTGGCTTTTTTTGCGGAGGGGGTAGGTGGAGAAAGGACTCGTCAGGTGCTGTACTGGTATAGGGCAGGGGGCGACAGTGCCCGGGTGATGGTCGATGAGGGAACGATGGGGCTAGAGGCAGGGTATGCAGTAGAGGCGGAAGAGCTCGAGTTCAGTCCGGATGGGAAGAAGGTATTTTTTTGGTTGCGGCGGATTCGGCCCGTCTATCCACCGACACGGATCGGGGCCAGTGTGGATATCTGGAATTACCAGGACCGGTTTTTGCAATATTTTCAGCTGGGTGACAGGCAAAGGGACACCTTGGAATCTTTTAGAGCGGTCTATCAGGTCAGAGCTGACCGGGTATTGCGGTTAGAGGAAGAGACGGATGGATTTGGCGGGATGGCTGAACTCAACCGGGCGGGGAACGACAACTACCTGCTGACCGCCACGAAGTATAATTCCGGAGAGGGTTATTTTAAGGGGGTGAAACGGTCCGACATGTATCTCATCAATACGGACGACGGTTCGAGGCAGATCATTGGCAGGGGAATCTTCTTTCCGCCGTTTACCCAATACTCCCAAGAAGGCCGGTATGTGTTGTGGTATGACCAGATCAAACGGGCCTATTTTGCATATGATATTTCGGAAAAAGTCTGTCGGAATATCAGTTTCCGGATCCCGTTTCCAGTCGTTGATGAACGGGATGGCTATTCGGTTCCTCCCACCGCATTTGGTTGTGGGATGTGGCTGCCGGGTGATAGTGCGGTTTTGCTGTACGACCAGTATGATATCTGGAAAGTGGATCCACGAGGTAGACGACTACCCATCAATCTTACCGCTGGTTATGGAAGAAAGCATAGGGTGGCGTTGCGGTGCAGTTATTCCCAGCAGGATAGTGGCGGCAACGAGGTATTGGTGGATGATAAGGGAGGAATCATCTTGTGTGCTCTCGATGAGAAGAATAAAAGCAATGGCTTTTATAGGATCAACTGGCATCATGGCGGGATCCCGGAGCTATTGCAGATGGACGATGCACTGTATTATTTTTCTGGGAGCTTGTCGTATTCAAGTTTTCCGAATGGCCTATGGAAGGCCCGAGATGCGGAGCGGTACCTGCTGCGGAAACAGAGCAGCACAGAATACCCAAACCTGTTCATAACGGCCGATTTTCAAAGTTTTAAGCCGATAACAAGTCTTCAGCCCCAACAGGAGTTTAACTGGATGCGGAGTGGACTGGTCCGGTGGACCACGTTCTCCGGGCACAGAGGAGAAGGTATCCTTTACCGACCGGAGGATTTTAATCCGAAGAAAAAATACCCGGTTATCTTCAATTATTATGAGCGGCTGAGCGAAGGTCTGAACAACTACCTGTACCCCACCTATTGCCGAGGGCGAATGAATATCCCTTGGTTTGTGAGCCGGGGCTATCTGGTCTTTTGCCCGGATATCTATTACACGCCCGGCGACCCTGGAGCCGGAATCTATGATTACGTAGTATCGGCGGCGCATATGATGGCGGCAAAGCCCTGGGTGGATCGCAATAGAATGGGAATCCAGGGGCACAGTTTCGCGGGATTCGAGACGAACTACCTGATCACACGCACGCGTCTGTTTGCGGCGGCGGCGAGTTCGGCCGGCGTGAGTGACATGGTTAGCCAAAGCGGAGAGGCAGACCTGGCGTCCTGTGCTGGCCAGTTCTTTGTTGAATATGGTCAGTATCGGATGGCAGTACCGTATTGGGAAAATATGGAGGCGTATCTTCGAAACTCGGCGGTATTCCAGGTTAAAAAGATTGCGACTCCGCTACTGATCCTTCACAATCGGCAAGACGGCGCGGTTCCCTGGGAGCAAGGAGTGGAACTATTTACGGCGCTGCGCCGGATGAGTAAACCAGTATGGCTGCTCCAATACGACGACGAGGGGCATAATTTGGGAGGTAAAAGTGCGGTAGATTATACCTTGCGGCTGACGCAGTACTTTGACCATTATTTGAAAGGGCAACCGGAGCCCCGGTGGATGAGTGTGGGCGTTTCGGCGAGATGGAAGGGTATCGATGATGGGTTGGACCTTTCCGGAGGAAAGAAATCAGTCGGAAAATAGAGGACAAATGACGCGCCCTGAAAAAAGTTGACAAAAACATTTTCATAGAGCTCACCCTTTTGCGTAATGGAGATGTCGATAAAGTGGTTTCAAAGTAGCATGACGTAATTGGAGCAGCAATATCGTAATCCTCTGTCCGTATAATGCGTCAGATATTGACCATTGATTGGATTCATTTATAGGCATTTGGAGGGCATTAACGGACTGATCGTCCCCAGGGTATGGGATAGCCGATGATCTCTCGGAGATGACATCTGCAACCAGGGCGAGCTAGGTATAGCGATCCGCCAGCCGGACAGCGGTGGTAATGTTAACCCCGAGTAGGTTGGTGTGGGTAATCACGTGCCCTTTGATCAAGTGGTTGTACTTGAATATGGGATGCGATAAATCAGTAGTGACGGGCTTTCGTTTCTTTTTTTGAATGAGCAGGTTCGTGGTCGACAAGCAGTTGGAAAAGTTTGTATCTTCCTATTTTGATCCCGTGGTTGCTGAGCGGAGGTTTGAGCAATTGATAGAGTTCATTTGTGCGGACTTAGGGAAGAGTGGATCGGATATCGTTGACGAGTTTGATAACGACGGCAGCCTGCTGATATGCAATCTTTTCCTTTGATAGAATTTTTAGTGGGCCCTCGGGAATAGCAAAAACAGCTCGCAGAGTTGCCGCGTGGTGAAGTCGGTGACAGGTTTCTGAGCTTAACTACTATTTTGCGTCGAGCTTTTTTAGATGGAGTTGAGAAATTCCTCCTCTTCGGCCGATGAGCGTCTCCAGGGGCGGTGATCCTGAGTTGGACGAAGCGAATGGTTTCCTGAAGTTCTTCGACAGTCTTGGGGCATGGATTATCTCCGTTTAGCGCATCACTTCCATAAAGAGTTTTACCTTCATACCTGCTGACAAGGCAGCTTTCGATCCTGGAAGATTAAGCTTATAGTATGGCATGGTTTATTGATTACTACAACCAATTTTGACAACCTAAATCAGGACAAGACAAAGACAAAACGCAATTTTAAGAAAGAGATAGCGGTTCTACCTCTTAAAAAGAGGCAGAACCGCTGTGGTGAGATTCAACTGTTATTCCCCTGCTTGACTAAATGCTTGTAATGCAATAGGGGTCGTACAGTAAATGGTGCGAGCACCAACTGTATGGGGACAGGTGCCGAGCGGTGAAGTAGTTGACGCATACACCGTTTTTACCCCCACGAGCGGTATGCCATTGTTTACCGTCGTTACGCCAGGGGCTGTGCAGTACAACTGAGTCGTTGCGTTGGTGGTAGTCGTACAAATGTAAAACGTTCCACTGAAAAACTTCGAAGATTTGAAAGCCAATGCGCCGCCAACGACGCCGAATACGGCGATGGCCATCAACATGATTTTTGCTCTTTTCATAACTAAGGTGCTTTTTAGGATCAAAAAGCGAAACTTTACCGGGATGTACAATGTGCCTACTCTGTTCTGCTGGTTTTCGGCTGCCCCAGTGAATGCCGGGTTTCGCCCGACTTGTACTCACTCCCTTCCTTGTAGGACAGTGCACTGGCCATAAGCTAGAAAGGAATGCCGTCGATATCGCAAGACTGCGGAGTTGGACGGATTTTCCTGGACCAACTGATCAGGCTGGTACAGGTAATTTTTGCGCAAAAATATTTTATGGCGAAACGCTTTCTTTAAGTGTTTCGAAATCCATTTTTCCCATAAGGAGTTCCTTCAGATGTTTTTGATGGTCATAGACAGCGAGATAAGGTACGCCCATGGTGTTGAAATAGTGTCCGAAGAAGTCAGTCGTGTCTCTGCCTAGAATTATATTTGGATAATTTCCCAAACGGTAGATCTTTTGCCAGGACATCATATCGGAATGGGTAGCGGTGGTAATCAGGTAGATACGAACATTTTTTAAGAAAGGCATATTCGCGAGGATGTCTGCCATCTCAGCTTTAGAATACGGGCAATATGGACCGAAATAAAATAGGATAACTGGTCGCCCGACAGGTATTTGGGAAGTATTGAATTTAGTTGTGCTATCAGGTAGCGATAAATTGAATGCCGGTAACGGTTTCCCTTCCAAGCCAGTGCGCACTCGGTTGGGATTTGAACAGGCAACCAGGCTAACTAACAGCAATAGATTGGCGATAGGTTTCATGATGAATCGTTGAAGATTGACTCGAGGAAGTGCTTCGATGGATAATGTACTCTAAGAGTAAGGCAGCGAAACTTAGCGTAAAGAACAAGGGAAACAACTGGTAACGAAGGACGATGGGCGAAGCTAGGACACTGAATCCCATATTGATCAGCCAAACGACCCCTATCAAAAGAAGAGCTCGGCGAAGACCGAAACGCGCATCACGGAATCCTCCAACGAACGCAAAACCGATGAATGATAATATGAATAGGACGTTAATGAGAGCTAGAACAATAGGGAAAGCATCTGCCAAGGAAATGTCTTTGGTAGCCGCGTGGACTCTTGTGCTTTTATAATGAAACCAAAAGCGGGCAATTTCTTCTACTGAGTCACTGCCCATGTTATAGGAGTGTATAAATTCAGGGTCGGGAGTATAGTAGCGAACCAAATTTGGCCAAATGAAATAGCGCAGATAGCCCGCACTGTGGCGGCGAATCAACCAGGCGCCATATTTGGCATAAAGCGGGCCCATAGAGGCCCATCTGGTGAGTAAGTCGGTGGTCGAATCCTTTGCCCATTTCTGACGAAGATATTCCTTTAAGGGGGCCTTTTCATCCCAGAGATAGTAAATACCCAGTTGGAGATCTGGGCGGAAAGGAAGTTTTTTGAGAGAGTCGAGGTGGAGGTTTACCAAACGGTGCAAAGGTTGGAGCGGTTTGGGGACGTCATCAACAGCGTCCTCGCGCTCAACATGAGCATAAACATAAAGTGCGTTGCTTGCGAGTTGCCAACCGCCAAAAGCGGAGAATTGGGCCTTGCCGGAGAGTTGGCGATAGTGATATAGCGAATGGCCTGCCATGCTTCCTACCAGCGTGAACATGGCTGCTATCCCAACCAGTTTGATTTTTATGGGTTTGATGGCAAAAGCGATGCAGGCCAGACTTACGAATGGATAATATAACGCGTTGTGACGGACTAAGATGGCGAGTACAACAACTATTGCGTGGCGGATTAATAAATTGATGGTGGGCCGAAAGGGGATAGTGAGGAGTTGAGCGAGCCAAATAAGGCTTAGAGAAGCGAAGACCGCATCACTAGCGACGAAATTGCTGATGAGAAGAGACAGAGGATTCGCAACACAACAAATGAGCATGATCCGGAAAGTCCATTTCGATGGGGATAGCCAATACCGAAGCGTAAGCAGAAAATAAAGTAGGCAGCCTTGAAGCAGAAAATATTGGGAAAAGACTAAAGCGGTATCGGAACGGGTGAAACTGCTGAAAAGACGCAAGAACATTGAATAGCCGATAGGCCAAATATTGATTGACTGATTGTTGTATGCGGCCGTCAGGTAGGAGTAGGAATCAGGTAGGAAGTTGGGGAACGGATAGAGCACTTTTAGCCAAATGAAAGCTGCGATCGAAATGATAGCAAAAACTGCGATCAAAGTCCTGTTTTCCCGGTCATTCCAGGCCCAGTGTTTAAAAGGATGGGATGTGAGTTGCTGAATCATAAAACCGAAGTATTAATGGCGGATGAAAAGGCAGCTTTCCAGATGGATTCCAGAAGTAGACATGCTACTGTTATATATATTAGGACCGGAAATAATTGGAAGCGAAGAGCAATAGGTGAGGCGTAAACGCTAAACCCGAAATTGACGATCCAGAGGCCTATCGTTAACCAAAGAATTTGTCCTAGTCGATTATCGTTTTTAATTCCGTTGAGGATGCCATAAAATAGTGTGCTGAGCAAAAAGAGGACATTTAATACACCGATGACGATCGGAAACCAATTAAGGGTTGATACATTAAAATCCTTCATCAGGGTTTTGACCTTGGGCGATTTCCAATGAAACCACATCTGGGCTATGCCGGCAACGCTATCTATTCCCATGTTATAAGTCTCTAGAAATTCAACGGGTGGGGTATAGTATTTCAACGCGTTTGGCAATAGATAGTGGGCAGCGTATTCGAGTGGATAAGTCCGAACCAGCCATTTGCCGTATTCAGCATATAGCGGCGCCACGGTGGCCCATCTTTTAAGGGGTTTGGCTATACTGTCTGTTTTAAATTGCAGGTCCATGTATTTCTGTAGGGGTGAACTGGGATCCCACATGTAAACGGTACTGGCCACGAGCATCGACTCTGGGTGCTTTTTGGTGTCCCTAGTGGAATCGAAATAGGTCCGGACCATGCGGTCGAGTTCGCGGAAATGGGGCGGGGGGATGACGAGTTTGTCATGGTCCACGTATCGATAAGCATACATGGCGTTATTGGCGATCTGCCACCCGCTGAAAGGGGTGAACTCCCAGATGCCAACAAATTCCTTATAGCGTGAACTAATGAACAAGACAAATGAGCCGATCAACAGAAAGCTGCCGGAAATGGCTGCCAGCTTTATCCAAATCCGCTGCCTTGAAAGAAGTAGCGCAATAGCGCCGACCAACGGATAGAACAAAGCATTGTATCGAACAGTGAAGGCCAAGAAGAGGATTATGGCTTGGACAATGAGCAATCGGGTGGTTGGCCGATGGAGAATCCACAACAAGAGAGTGAACCAGCTAATACTCAAGGGGATAAAGAGAGCGTCGCTAAGTACGTAATTGCCCAGGTAAAGAAATACGGGGTTGAAGACGACAAATACGAACAAGAGCCATCGCACCATCCGGCCTGGCCGGTAAAAATAGAAGCAGGTGAATAGGAAAAAGAGCGAGCTAGCCTGAAACATTAGGTACTGGAAAGCGACCAGCGCAAAATCGGAATTCGAAAAGACACTAAAGATGCGCAGGAATTTAGAATAGCCGGTTGGATAGGTGTTTATATCGAAGTTGCCGTAAGCCGTTTCAAGATATACGTAGGAATCCCCACTGATAAAACCGGCCAGAGGGTAAAAATGCTTAAAAATTGCAAATTGCAGGATTATGGCGATGCCGGCCGTCCAGAGAAAGGGCTTATTCCGGCGGTCTTTGAATAAATAGTCCTTGAAACCTTCCCTCTGTCCGGGCACTGCAACGGACGCAGCAGCACGTGCAGGTACCTCCGTCTTTTCTTGGACCTTTTCCTCATGATACTCTTGTTCGGTGTTGATGCTCCAAATATTATCCTTAGTGGAGATGCCCTTACGGATATTGTCGACGGACACCATGGCAGTCAGCATGGAATGGTCAGAATTGTTGTATTTGTGCATTCCATTTCGACCGACCAGGAAGAGATTGGCAAAGCGGTCGGTAAATTGTTTGACTTCCTCGAAGCGTTCATAGGTGCCAAAATAGGCCGGATAAGTTTTTTCTACCCGCAGGACGTTGGTGTCGAGGACATCGACACTATCTGCCAAGCCCATCTTTGCCAACTCTGAAACAGCCTGGACCTTGATCTCCTCGTCCGAAAGCTGCCAGAAAGCGTCCGTCGTGTTACAGAAATACTCCATCCCAATCCATACGGTATTTGGGTCCTTTACCATGAAGGGGCTCCAGTTATTGAATAGTTGCAGCCGTCCAACCCGGACGTCTTTCTCCTGGATATAAATCCAGGTGTCTGGGAGGATTCCCGAAGGCGCGTCGGCTGCATCACCTTTTGGCGGTACCATCTTTCGCAGAAGCATCCCAACTGTAATAAAGTCCCTGTATTGTAGACCGGATGCAGTCTCCTGCACATTGGCCGGAACTTCTTTCCCCATCGCAGCGATCAGTTCCTTAACCGGCATAGTGGAAAAGAAATAGTCGCCTTCCCAGATGCGCGATTGACCAGTTTGCGCGTCGAGCGTAGTAACGGCGGTGACCTGTTCCCCGTCCATTTCAATGGCGCGAACATCCTGATGAAAGATTACTTGCCCCCCTTTTTCCTGTACCTGTCGGGCTACTTCTTCCCAAAGCTGACCGGGGCCAAATTTCGGATAGAGGAACCGTTCGATCAGACTAGTCTCGGTGCCTTTCTGACTGATATCATTTTTGCCGACCTTGGGTTTGGGCTTAAAGGATTTGACTGCATGCGCAATTGCTTTGGCAATGGAAATGCCTTTGATGCGCTGTGCGCCCCATTCCGAAGATATCTTCGTACACGGGACGCCCCAAACCTTTTCCGTATAGTCCTTGAAGAAGAGTCGGTAGAGCTTTTCGCCAAAACGATTGATGAAGAAGTCTTCCAGACTTTTCTCGGGTTTTCTTGGGAATAGTCTTGCCTTACTATACGAAACAAGAATGCCCAGAGTTCGCGCCAATCCAAGTTTGCGAAGCGTATCCAAAGACAATTGAATCGGATAACTGAAGAATTTTCTTAAGAAATAAATCCTGGAAAGGCGGTTTCTCACCAGCATCACGAGATCGGAGGTATTCTCCTGCCGGCCGCAGGTTTCCATTTTTTTAATCGTCCTGGAGTGTCGCTGATAGGTTACCGTGAATTGCTGTTCTTCCATTGGTTGGACTGGCATTATATTTAGCCACCACTGCATTACCCGGTCCGATTTGGAGAAAAAGCGATGTCCCCCGATATCCATTCGATTCCCTTTGTAATTCACCGTTTTAGATATCCCGCCGATATCTCCTGACTTTTCCAGGACAATGGGAATAATATCGGTATGTTGCAAGAGTTCATAGGCCGCGGTCAAGCCGGCCGGTCCTGCGCCAATAATAATGGCTTTGGTAGGCATGCATAATTTTTTTTAGTGAAAGGGGAATCTGTAAAAGGAGTAGAAATTAAAGGAGGCGGAAACTGTTGCCTGAATAATCGCATTCGCCTGGTCGGTAAATAGTTTGTCTGATCATGGCGGAAAAGGTTTAATGTGATTAACTGGATGCAAGATACAATGGATGTGCGGCGCTTAACAAATTTAAAAGGTGCACTTAAGGCACTAAATGGTTTACCATGCGTCATAAAAAATAAGTGCGAATATTTAGGTGAGCGGCGCACTGCAAAAAAAGGAACAGCAAGGCTGAAAGGATCAGTTCCGGTAGGAGTAATAAGCTTGGGATGTTGCCGATTTTAAACCCCCATTACTTTTCTGACTTTATAATCAATTGTCAGATAACGAATTGAAAGCCATAAATCAATTTTGAATATGAAAATGAGATCTCTTGTTGGGACGAGCATTATCACGATTAGTCTCCTTGCACCGGGAAGGATATGCTACGCACAAAAGGCAAATTTCTCCGGGAGCTGGCAGTTGGATCAGCAACGAACTGAGTTGGGGAATATCCCGGCCTCGGCAGCTTCTAATAGTATCAAAGTAGATCAACGGAAGGACAGTATCTTCATTGAACGGATCGGGACCACACATGTTCTGGAGGGCTTGCCGATGAATGGGATGGCGGCCCAGGTAAGGTTTTACGGTGGGACCAAAATGGCTGCGGTTGAATTTGTCACTGGCGGACTGTCTATGGAAGAAAGTGCATCTTACATCCTCGATAGCGCCGCGATCCCGGGAGTAGTATATCCACTAACTTCGAAGGAGGTCTGGACCTTGTCCGATAGCGATCGGACGCTACAAATCGTTCGGACGGTCAGTACGGTCAGCAATGGCAACTATTCCATTAAGGCGGTCTATACCAAACAAGATTAATTCATGAATGCAAAACGAACTATCACATTCGCGCTTATTTTGCTCGCTTTTTTCGTCCAGGCACAGGAGTCCTGGCATCCGGCAGCTCTTACTCTCCCCACCCGATGGAGCAAGGAAGTTGGACCGGCAAACGCATTACCCGAGTATCCGCGGCCGCAGTTGGTACGGCCGGAGTGGGTCAACTTGAACGGGCTTTGGGATTACGCCATCACGGATTCGGGAAAATCGGCGGTTGGCATGAAATACGACGGCAAGATTCTTGTCCCTTATCCCCTGGAAAGCGCCTTGTCCGGTGTAAAAAAGGCCCTTCAACCCACTCAGGAGCTTTGGTATCATCGGCACCTCTCACTTAATAAGATAGAACACAACCGCCGGTACCTGCTGCATTTTGGGGCTGTCGATTTCCAGGCCAGGGTTTTGGTGAACGGTAAGCCGGCTGGTGAGCACACCGGCGGCTACCAGGAATTTACCTGTGATATAACCGGCTTGGTTAAAAAGGGCGCAAACGAGATCTCCGTTGCCATCTGGGATCCCACGGACGATGGGATAAATCCGCATGGAAAACAATCACTTCATCCCGCTGGCATCATGTACACTGCGGCGAGCGGCGTCTGGCAAACCGTGTGGATGGAAATCGTGCCGGAACAGTACATCCATTCTTTGACCATGACGCCCGATGTGGACGGTCAATGCCTGAATCTGACCGTGAATTGCGCTGCAGGTAAAGAGCTGGAGGTGGAAGCCATGGCCAGTGACGGCAGCGTTATAAAAGGACCGGCCAACCAGCGACTACAGCTGAAACTGGCAGACCTGCGCCTTTGGTCTCCCGACAGTCCCTTCTTGTACGATCTATCGGTCCGTTTGCTCAACAAAGGAAAGGTCGTCGATGAGGTGAAGAGCTATTTTGGTATGCGCAAGATCGAGATCCGGAAGGATGCCGAGGGACAGGAGCGGATCTTCCTGAACAACCGCTACACGTTCAATCTCGGAGTGCTCGACCAGGGATACTGGCCGGATGGCCTCTATACGGCGCCGACAGACGCGGCCCTGAAATGGGATATCGAAGCGATCAAGTCGATGGGATTCAATACTATCCGGAAGCATATCAAGATCGAGCCAGCCCGTTGGTATTATCACTGCGACCGCATTGGAATGTTGGTATGGCAGGACATGCCCTATCCCGGAAACCTTTCGCCGGAAGGACGGAAGGAATTCGAGCGGGAGAACGCGGAGAACATCGAACAACTGCACAATTCTCCTTCCATCGTCTGCTGGGTATTATTCAACGAAGGTTGGAACCGATATGACCAGGAGCGACTGACCAAGTGGGTTAAAAAGACGGATCCCAGCCGTCTTGTAGATGGCCACACCGGTGAGAACTATGATCAAACGGCGCCCGCCGACCCGGCCTATAAATGGTTCGATTCCGATCTAACGGATGTCCATGAATATCCCGGTCCCGGTATTGCGCCCTACCTGCCCGGTAAAGCAAGGGCCCTGGGAGAATGGGGCGGCGTCCGGGTGCCCACGCCGGGCCATCAATGGAACGCCACACAAGGCTGGGGCTATATCCAGACAAGCAAGGCCGAGATCGCCAGAAAATACGATTTCCTGCTCCGGCATTTGCAAATATTCGAGCAGGAGGGATTGTCGGCTTCCATCTATACTCAACCTTTTGATGTAGAGATTGAAGAGAACGGGTTGATCACCTACGACCGGGAAGTATTCAAGATCCCGGTGGACAGCTTGCGGGCCGCCAACCGGTTGCTCGTACCCTCTACCATCACTTCGAATCCACACGTTGCTGATGCAGCCGGCGGTACGAGGCGGGAGTAAGGTTATAGATGCCCTTGAAGGTCTTGTTGAAACTGCGTTGTTTCTTATAACCGCTGTCAAGGGCAATCGCCTTGATCGAATCATCCGTTTCCAATAGCCGAAGGGCAGCGCGGCTTATGCGCTGGTAAATGATGTAGGAATGAACCGTTCGATGGACAAGAGCATGGAATCCGGTCTGCAGCTTCTCCCGGTTGATGGTGAAGCGGCGGCAGATGTCCTGTATTGAATGCTCTTCATATAGGTTCTCATCCAGATAGTCCCTGATCTTTTCGATCAACAACGCATCTTTTCTTTTCATTAGCATCTGATTTTCTACTACTAACCCCGAGCACGCATTGCGCCGGAAAAGTAAGCGTAGCTGCTGCGTTGAACTCGCAGCGAGATGAATTAGTTTGGCGGCCTGAATGAAAAAAGGTGTTTCCACTCAGGCATTTTTCCCTCTTCCTATTCCTGGTCCTTGCCAGTCTGCTGGATTGGGCACAGGGAAGGCCAATTCCAAACAATCCACGGGATACTACACTGCCCAGGATCGACAGCCTCCGCGCCGTGATCGTCTCGTCGAAGCCCCGTCCGCGGGTGAAGACGGATACCGTAGAATACAATACGGAGAATATGCGGCTGCGGATGCATGCAACGGTGGAGGATATGCTGGGACGGCTTCCCGGCCTGCGGATCGACCCCAGCGGCGCCGTTTATTATAACGGGGAGAAAATCGACAAATTACTGGTGGACGGCGAGGACATTTTCGCCTCCGACCCAACGCTGATTACCCGGAACTTCGACGGAAGCAAGATCGCCCGCGTCCAGATCCTCAACCGAAAGAGCGACCACGCGCGTTTCACGGGCATCGACGACGGGACCCGGACGAAGACGCTCAATCTTATCATGAAGGAAAGCGAAAAGAACGGCTATTTCGGTAAGGGGGAGGCGGGCGGCGACACCGAAGGATACCATAGCGCGGATGGGTTCCTGGCAGCATTCCGGGATAAGGAGCAATTCATGGTGCTTGGTCAGGCCGCCAATACCGGAGCAGCGGGAATGGATATCAACGGGACCGGTTCAGGGCGGATCATCAGCTACAATATTATCGGCGATCCATTGGGCGCGTCGGCGGGAGCGGGTATTCCCCGGTACGAGGCCGCTGCCGCCCACTACGGGAATGCCTGGCGGGACAGCAAGGATCATCTTACGACCAACTACCAGTTCAGTCATTCCGCCACGGAGCCGCTGACGACGACGACCAGCGTTGAAACCCTTCCGGGCGGCATTTTTGGCCAGTCCCAATGGAGCGCCTCAGATAACACGCAGGATCAGCAACTGTTGTATGGCATGTTCGATTGGGCGTCTTCGAAGCGAACGGCGCTGGAGATGACTTTTGAAACGAGTAAGTCCAATGGCATCAATCAACTGGAGGCCAGGACCGGCAGTAGTCTCAATGATACGCTGCAAAACAGCGGCGAGCGGACCATCCGGGACAAGGTGAATGGGCAACATTTCAACACCGGCATGTCGTGGCGCATCGGCATGGGGAAAAACGCGGACCATGTGCTGTCGTTCAATTTTGGCGGCGGCAGGATCGATAATGTGACGGACGGGTATCTTTATTCGTTGAACCGATTTTATCAAAATGGCGGCGTTCAAAGCCAGGATACTGTGGATCAGCGCAAGGCTATCGCGAGCCACACGACCAACCTCGGCGGTGGACTCAACTATGCGGAGCCCCTGTGGAAAGATGCGACCCTGGGATTTAGCTACGGGGCCTATTTATCGGGCGACAAACCGTTACAGGCCAGCTACGGCCGGAACGGGGGCAAATACGATCTGCGCATCGATAGCCTGAGCAGTTATTACCAGACGAAAACCGTCATTCAAAATGCGGCGATCATCCTGCAAGGAAGCAATAAGGTATTGAGCTATAGCATAGGCAATAGCTGGCTGGGGTTCAGCTACCGGCAACAAGACCTGCTGGCCAAGTCGCTCCAGCATTGGAACTACTGGAACTGGGCGCCGCGGGCGCGGCTCACCTACACGCCGAATCCGGCCTTAAGTTTTGTTTTCGGGTATTCGGCCTCCACCCAGCAACCGGCGATCACCCAGCTGCAGCCGGTGACCAACAATAGCGATCCGCTGCATCTGACCCTGGGCAATCCGGACCTTCGTCCCGCTTTCAACCAGACTATCGAATGGGAATTTCACCGCTTCAAGACCTGGAACCTGAACATCTCCGGCAACCTGGCGCTGGCCAGCAATGCCATCAGCACAAAGACGACGACCGATACCCTGGGCAGACAGGTCAGTCAGCCCGTGAATGTCGACGGCGGCCGGTCGGTCAATTTTAACCTATCCGTGGACCGCAGATTCGGGGATATCGATGTTTCGTTGCATAGCAACGCGAACGTTAGCCGGTCGGTCAACTATGTGAACGCGGACCTCAACCGCAACACGGCCTTCAACGGCGCGGGCGGGGTCAACCTGGGACGCTATGTAACGGGGAAGTACTCGGCGCAACTAGGGGCCAACTATGGATATTTCAGCCAGAAGAGCAGTGTCAATGCCAGCGCGCCCGTTCATTACTGGACACAAAACTACAATGCCAACTTCAGTCTTTTCCTCATCAAAGATTTCAATCTGACCACCAATCTTGTCTACAACGCGCAGGGGCGATCGGCCAGCTTCCCAACCAGTACCTCGACGGCTTACTGGAATGCCGCCCTTGGCCGGAATTTCCTGGAGAACCGGTTGGAGGTCAGGTTCCAGTTCAACAATATCCTGAACAGCAATGCGGGGATCGGCCGGTCCAATACCGGAAATATCGTTACCCAAACTTCCACGAATATCCTGGGCCGGTATTGGCTGCTTGGCGCGGCGTATCGGTTTGATCATAAATGGAAAAGGAAATGATGCGGGGCGTGTTTACTGAGCTGCTGCCCGCGGCCATTAGCCCTGATGCCAATTATGTCAGCTATGTATCAGCACCCCGGGCGCCTGACCTTTGTCGCACCTGCAATCGGCCGCGGGCAGTGGTAAACGGCTGCTCGGCTACGGAACGAATGGAAATTTCACCCTGGAGAGGCGGCGAAACTGACAGCGGAGACGGTATCCAAAAGATCGATTGGGGCGCCAAAGCGCAGGCCGAATCGAAGAAGGGAAGTTCTGCTATTTTAATCGAATATGGGAAGCACTTCCTTCCAAAAATGCACCTGGTTGCCCAGGGAAGGAGCCCCCGCTGAAAAGTGGGTATACCCTACGAAAAAATAGGCATCAAAGTTTTTTAAACGAGGGTCTATCAACCGCAACTTTTTGCCGACTGCATTCCGTTTATCCTCGTTGTCGATCCGGAGTCTTACAAACCACCCGGAGAGTTCAAAGAGCCGAAAGCAATAGGGGCTTTTTTTGCCGGCGGTGAAATAGCGATTGCCGGACGGCAGATTTGGCCACGCGCAGCGGATCCCGCCGCCGGCCTGTCCACAGAATGCTTTCCCGAGTTCCTCGGCATAGTCCGCCGTGCACTCGATAAAAACCTCCTTTTTATCCCTTTTTGGCAGTTCATCGATGATCGCGGCAAAGTTTCTGTCCGCTACGCTGTCTTTACTGACAAAAAAACGGAGTGCCGATGACTCATAAGGCACCTGAAACGATTTGCCCTCCAGCCGCCTTTTCCTGTTTTTTCCCATCCTGTTTATGTCGGCTTTTGTATAAAGCACGACGTAGTATCCGTCAAAGAACAAACTATCGGTGCAACCGCATCTTGCTTCCCTGGTGGTATCGGCGCCGATTGCAAAGATGCGGGCCGACAATACCAGTAAAGACAGCATCAAGATTCTTCTCATCGTTTAGTCTTTTATTTTCCGGGAGGAGGCGCTGCCCCCTGAACATAAAATAGATATTTTCTATCGATGGGATGGTCGATTCTATTCAACAAGATCGGGGCTAATTTGCTCGAAACCGGCGCATCAGGGACATTAGGAACCCAACAATCACCTAGCACGCAGTCCGGTTTTTTCATCCCAAAGTTCATGGTGGCCGCCATCGGGCTGGCATCGCCATGTTCTGCTCCTAAATTATGCCCTATTTCATGGTTAAAGATATTCTGCAGCATTTTATCCTCGTCATTCCCGGCATCGGCGGCTTTTTTAATATTTGCGTTGAATAACGTGATCCTGTAACCGGTAGCTTTGCCCAGGGGTGTCTTGCCTTCCTCCGTTTCTTTTGGCTCCTCGTTGGTCGTCGTGACGATATTCCCAAACTTTCCTCCACCTCCAAAAGAGTTGGTAAAGGTATCCCCGTCGGCAGCTTTCTTTGCATCTGCAGCATTATCAAATCCTTTCGCGCTAAGTTCATATTTTATCACCGTGTAAGTGCCATCCTTTGCTTTACCCGTTGTGGTTGTAGTGCCGTTGTACTCGGCTATTGAAGCGTTCAAGGCCTTGACCTGTTTATCCGATAAATCATTCGTATTATAATAGTAGTTGGCTTTGATCGTAATGACATTCGGGTCTTTCTTTGTTCCCTGGCCCTGCGTGTAGGTCACTTCACCGTCTTTGCCGTCCGGATCGGTAAAGATAACAGGGTTGTTGAACGTGTAGTTGTAGGGCGTCCAGCCTTGATACCGGTCTGTATGAGGATCAATGGTCCACATTCTGCCTATCTGAGGATCGTACATTCTCGCCCCGTAATCATACGATTCCAGCCCCGTTCCGTCGGAGAACTCCTTATTCTGGAGTTCTTTTCCATTGAACTTATATTTGTTTTCATTGTAGTTGGCTTTCAATGCCCTATCGCTGATTCCCGCCATCGTGAGCCCAAATGGGTAGAAGTGATTCTCTTCGAGTACCGGGCCTTGCCGGTGTGAGACGGAAAGATTGTCAAAAAACACATCCCAACCCTGCGTCTCATTGCTCACCCAAATATACAAATAACCGTTGCGATTTATGTTAAGGGCGGAGCCCGGCGCCACTGTATTCAGTTGGCCGGCGGGGTACGTGCTGCTTGCCGCCGCCACGGCGCTGCTCAGGGCGCTTACATAGTTGAACTGATCGTCCAGGAAGATCCAATTCAGGTAGGCTTTCGGGTAGGTGGTTCCCGGATTCGGGTCGTCGCTGTTCAGGAAGCTTGTCAAGCCCGCAAACACCGCGCTGTTGGAAGCCGTAAGGTTGGCGATGGTCCCGTGTGAGCCCCCGGTTGCTGTCACCAGCCCATTTGCCAACGAGGTCAAAATGTCATTGAAGGAGCTGGTTTGGGCGGAATTTGTTCCTGTTTTGTAGAAGCTTTTTACGGCCATGCTTATTGTATCCCCGCTCATTACTTTCAGCAGCAGGCTCGGCCCAGCGCGCTGTCCGCTGCCGTTTACCCGGGCAACACTGTCATTCGGCACCGTTGTGTTGTCCGTTGGATAGCCGCTGACGGATGAGCGCGGATAACAGGATGCGGCGATGTTGGCAAACAGCTGCGATTCCGTCGTACGATAGGCCGCTTCCATGGTTGCCATATAGTTTACAGTGTCTCTTTGCTGCGTCAGCACCATTCTTGTGTTGGCAAGATGATCCTTTTCAAAGAAGTCGTATTCAAATTTGTAGGCTGTGCTACCGGATAGATATTTATGGAAGGACCATCTCACCTTCCCTTCTTCATGTGATATAAATTGCAAAGTATCTATCCCACTGCCCGTTAAGGTTGAAGTACTTTGATAGACGAAGCCCGAAAGGTAGGTTGTTACCGTCTTTTTGTTGGCTGGAGAGTCGGCAACTATTTTTTGAAGCCTTGTTCCCGCTGCGTCGTACACATAGGTAATGTTGCCCTTGGATTTCATATGTACGAGTTGCGGCAGGTTCAGATAATTATAGGAAATCTTATCGATGGCCTTGTTGTTATCAAGGTTCAAATTGCCATTCCCGTCATAGGTGTAATCAAAGCTTCCTTTCGTGCCGGTAAAGTGAAAATCCCCCAACAGGGTGGTCGGGCTATTGGCGAGATCATTTACCTGCGACAACTTGTTGCTGTTCGCCTGATAGCTGTACACCAACGAGTCTATCGCAGAAGACCCCCCCACTTTGAACCCATTCTGATTCATACTCAAAATGTTCCCATTGGCGTCATAGGCAAGGTTGCTGACGGAGAAGTCGATTTGATTCTTATCCCAGCTGCTACCACTCGTATTTTGCAAGTAGCCCGCTCCCGTTAGGCGGTTTACATAGTCGTAAGTGAAATCGTATTTTCTATTGATGCCCGAACCCGCGCTTTTCCATACTGCGCCATCGATATTGCCGTTATATTGTGGGGCCAGATACGTGTTTCCCTGGGCAACGGACGCCGTTTTGTCATAGCCCAACTCCATCCCGAAAAAGTGATTGGCCGTACCCGCTACATAGCTCTTGTTAATGCCGGTAACCCAACCTCGGATATTATAGTCGAAAATGACGCTATCCACCTTGTTCCCGAGGAATTTTATGCGGAGTTGACCCAGTTCGTTGTACTGCAGACTGTCTATGAGTTGATCGGCGACCGCATTATCGATATTCTTATAGAGATGGCGGACGCGCCTGGCCTGATCGTAATCCATTTTTGTCGACACGAGATGATTTTGCACCGTATTTCCCTTCTTCTGATGTCCCTCCAGCGTCCGGATGGGGTTTCCGGTAAAGTCATACTGCGTGGTCAGCGTGTCTATTCCGCCGGTGTAGTTGCTATTTTGGGTCTGGATGGTCCTTCCCCGATCGTCATAAAAGTTGACGCTGTACAGATATTGACTGGCCGACCCGATCACTTTCTTCATGGCCCCGGTGGGCATTCCCCGCGTAATATAGGAGGGGGTAAGTGATACGGCGTACACGGGCGACGTATTGAAGGTCGTGTAGAAGTAGTTCGCATTCGAAGTCTCGTTGGTGGCCATCGTAGCGGAAAGACCGGTTCCGGGTACCCAGTTGTAGTTGTCGTAAAAGATCGTCGTCAGCAGCTCGTTGGTGTAGGAGGCGACCACCGGAAAATTATTGGACTTGAAGGCCGTAGTATCATAATAGGTCAGATGATTGTAATTCGTGGGATCGGTGATCAAACCCGTCGAATCCGGCCTGTTCTGAGAATCGTATTTGGTGTATTGCCATTTTTGCAACACGCGAAGCGCCGAATCCTGGGACATCACCAACCGGTCGCGAATATCGTACACCATCCATTCCTCGCCCGCTCCCGGATTTTTCTTTACGATCATATGACCATGCGCGTCGAATTCGTATCGGAAACAGAGCTCGAAGGAGATACTGGTAGAGATCGACCAATTGCTATTGATCAGCTGTACGGCCTTAGGCGGGATCACAAACCGGAGATTATTCTCATCATCATAGACATAATACGTACACAGCCAGCCGACATGCGCCGTACCGGGGCTGGCCGCCAGCTGTTGTTTCTTCAGCATCGTATGACCCGACTTGTCCTTGTATTCAATGGTCTGATGGCCCGCCTCGTCGGTCGTCACATTTTTGAACAGCGTCCCTGCCGCATAGGTCGCGGTGCTGGTGGGGATACTGCCGGCCGCGGCGGCGATGTTCCAGAGTCGGACACTGTCGGCCGCCTGATTCAGCAGGTATTGCTGAACGATCCCCCGGAGTGAACCACCCCAGTTGATCCCGGGAGCATAGGTCGCCACCGGCCGGCTCACCGGCGAGGGCTCCATCCTCACCTGCCCGTAATAAAATTGTTCCGCGGGATATTGCGCATTATTGAAATTGAACTGATCCCCCATCGCCGTGACCTTGTAATTCCCATCGGCGGTGGACGCGGGATAGGGAAGATACTGGTTGACCTCCCGGCCGTAATTGTCGTACACCTGGACGGACACCAGGTCTTTTTGCTGCGGCGTCTGCTGTTTGGCCACGGTCTGGATCGGCCGGCCGATGCCGTCAAAATACTGGTTCACCTGGGCAACATCATAAGGGCTGCTGAGCGCTAACAAGCTGGCGGAATCGGGTACACCTGCCTTTTGAACCGTGCGGCTGGTGATATAATTCAGGTCGGGGGCGGTGGTTCCGATCACCACCTGCGCGACGGTGGAGTATTCGACGTCGCCCGCGGAGGTGACCTTTCTACGGTACCAAATCGGCGCACTGAGGGCTCCGGGAGTATAGTATTGGGTCGTTATGCCGCTGATATCGGTGAAATTGACCCCGTCTGTCGAGCTTTGCCATTGGAAGGTGTAGCCGCCGGCGCCGCCGGTGGCAGGTGTCGAGGTGATCTCGCCGGGGCTGGTGCCGGTGGCCACCGAGCTAAAGGCCGGTGAAAGCGTTCCGCCAAGCACCTGCGGATAAACGTCGACCGTCGCGCTTGCACTGGAAGTGCTGTCCCCATTGCTCTTCACCGACACCCTGTAATACGTTTTCATGGTGGCCGGCGCCGGTGTACAGCTGGTCGTCGTGGCGCCCCCGACGGGGACCCAGATGATGGCATCCGTGGAAGATTGCCATTGATAGCTGTAGGTTCCGCTGCCCCCCGAGACGCCGGAGAGGGTAAGCAGCGCCCCGGCCGTGTTATAGTTGACGGTTTGGCTCGAAGGACTGATCGTCCCGGTGACCAGGGCCGGGTAAACCGTTACGGTCGCTACGGTCGAATTGGCGGTACTGCCCGAACCCGTTTCGGTCACCTGCCGGCGATAATAGGTCGTCGCGGTTATTGGAGAGGAAAAGACCAGGTTTTGTCCAGTCGCTCCCGTGATATTGGTATAGGTGCTGTTGTTGGGACTGGATTGCCACTGATAGGCGTAGTTGGGGGTGGAACAACTGCCCCCGGTGGCCACAGGGCACAAAATGGAGGCCGGAATTTTGTTATAGTTGATGGTTTGTGCCGGATTGCTCACCGTGCCGCCGCCGAGCGCGGTCATCACACTGACATTCAGGGTGGCGGAGCCGGTGGGGTTGGTGGTAGTCACCTTGACCACGCCGCTGCTGCTGAATACGACCGTGACCTGTGGCTGCGGGGTGCCGCTGCCATTGCCGACGATGGTTCCTGTGGTTTGAAACCAGTTGATATTCGTGCCGGAGGTCCAGGGGCCGGCGATGGTATAGGTGTACTGCACGCCCGCGGTGACGCAGGTGGGCCCGGTGATCGAGAACTGGGCCTGCACGGAACTCAACAGCGAACCGGTGAGTACGAGGAGGATCGCAAGCGATCGCCAAATATTGATAGAAGGAGGGGTCTTCATGACTGTTAAAATTGGGTGTTGCCGCCGATATAATGGTATTGGTAACTCTTGATGATATTGCCGTCCTGGTCCTTTATCCATTTCAGCCGTTGCAGCCCGTCATAGAAATAATAGCTGATCCTGTTGCCGGGGTCGCAGGAACTGGTCATGCCGGCAAGGGGCGTATACGTGTAAGTCGTCATCTGCGCCGTAGAAGGATAGAGCCGCAGTTCGTCGATGCTTCCACTCCCCGACACCGTGACGCTGGCGACGCCCGTAACGGTATGTTCAAAATAGGTCCAGCCGTTGATCGTTTTTCCCTGCTTCACGCCCGTACTGCCCGTCACGGTGTAACTGGCGCCGGTCTTACTCCAATAGGACACCACATAACTCGTGGCGCTGGTCAGCCCGGATTTGCTGATGCTGCCGGAGGCAAGCCCGTAACACATCGAACCGGTCGGCGCGGTGGCATCGGCAACAGGGCCGCCGCTAAAGGTCCATCCCCCTTTCCCGTCGGCCTCGAAACTGCTTGCCGCTACATCGGCGAGCGCCGCGTTTTTGGCCTGGGCGATCGGGTAACGGTTGCGATAGTCCCAGATCATGGCGATTGGAATCTGATCCACGCCGGTGTACTGCTGGATGTTGTTTTGGGGATCGTAGCTATCGAAGCTGACCATTTGCCGATACCGGCTGTCCATGCTCAGGGTATTGCCGGTGAAGGAGAAGGGTTGAAAATTGGTCACCGGCGCCTGCAGGTCCAGTTTGTAGATTCTGTCCTGCACGACGGTATGGTTGTTGGCCGTGATTAGTTTGTATAGGTTCAACCGGCCGCCGGTGACATACCCGGTTTGGGAACCCGAATAATAGAGGCTGTCCCGCTTCTCGATATTGCTGGCTAGCATGTTCCGGTTGATCATAGTATCGAGCACCGTATTGCCTGTCCAGGTATTCCCGTTGGGGATATAGTCCTGTGGATAGGTCAGCTTCGTGACCAGCGTATTGCCCTTGCTGTCCTGGACATTTTCCCGGGTGGGCTGGTAGTGGGCGGGGTTGTCATAATAATTCCGGGTGACGGTGACCAGGAAATTGGCGGGGCTGTTTTGGTCATACGTATAATTGTAGGTCGAGTCCAGCAGGATACGTTCGGATTTTATCGACGGATAGAACCAGGCCGCGGTCTGGTGCTCCACGCCGGTATCCGGTACGCAGCCCGCCGCGCCGGAGGTGCCATAGAACTGGTATTTGGGGCTGTAATAGACGATCCGGTTGGTATTATGGTAATAATTATTGGTTTGTTTTACCTTGTTATAGATCCCGCCGATGTTGGAGTAATCGGTCTTCGAGACGAGCAGGCCGTTCAGGTTGTCGCCCATATTCTGAACCCCGGGGATACTGTACCCGTTGTATTGGATCATCGTGTCCGATTGGTTGTGATAGGTGTAGACGGTCTTGCCGATATCCTGCCCGCTGACGGGGTCAACGGTGGTTTCCGTCACCTGGTCATAGCCGACGATATTCCCGGTATTGATGCTGGTAAGCGAGGTGATGCTGCTGCCGAATAAGGCCAGCTGATGGCAGTACCCGCCCTGGCTGGTGCTGGTGATCGCGTACCGCGCATAGGAGGGGATCGACATCAACCGGCCGTAACTGTATTGCTGGGGCGTGCCGGTTCCGAGTTTATCCTGTTGATAGGTGTAGGTGTAGATCTTTTTGCTGGCGATGCCGGTGGCGTCCTTGTAGTTCGTGACGCTATGGATCCGCAGACCGGCGGCGGGGGAGATGAAACTGTTGTTCTCTTGTTGGTTGTACACCTGCTGGGTCTCCTGGTAGGTGATCGAAACATAGATACCGGCGAAAACGGTGGCCGTGTCGATACTCGGGTCGATATAAGCGGACCAGTTGTACACGGCGTTGTTCATCTTCAGGGCCAGGTTGGATGTGCACACCGGCTGATTGGGCTGGCAGGTGGCCCCGTTGATATCCCAGCTCGTGCTCCCAAGCGTGAAATAGATCTTCCCCACCGTATTGTGGTAGGTGGAAGTGTTGTTGTTCTGGTAGCGGAAGGCGATGCTGACGTTGACATTGGTCGAGGGGGAAAGCGGCTGTAGCACCGGGTAGACATTGCTGAGGTCAATCGTCCCGCTGACCAGCCCGTGCTTCTGGAAGCTCATCGTGCTGTCCATGGATATGGTCTGGATATAGGGAATCGCCGAACCGCTGCTGGAACTCGAATTGGCATAGTCATAATCATTGGCCTCATAGGCGAAGACGGTTTTACCCCCCGTGGGATAGGTCACCTGTTGCAGCGAAAAGGTCTTCATGGCAGTGGTATCGGGCTGACGGTTCGCCCCCGAATAATTGACGATGATCCCGAAGCCGACCTGGTTGACGATCGGATCGTATTCCACCTGCGTGGATGGAATGAGCACGCTATTGGTGGCGCCGTTATAATATCCCCAGTGGTCAACATTATAGGAGTGTTTTGCCGTATTGCTCCCCGGATCGGGATTGTTGTAGACAAAGGAATAAGGCCGGGCGGAATAGCTCCCGGAAACTTCTTTGACGCTGTCGAGTTTCAACCGGTAATATTCCGCCGGGTTGGTCGCGACCGCGCCGTAGGTGGGGTTGAACCAGGAATAGTAAAGATTATCCTGTTTCAGATAGGTCAGGGCGCCGGCGGCGTTCTTTGAAAAGATGCGGATGGAGTCAAGCCGGTAGGCGCCGGTGAGATCGTTCCGGGTGGAATCGAATATGAATTGGACCTGACCATTGGAGAAGTCGATGCTTTTCAGGGTCTGGTTCGTATAGGCCTGAGGGTTGCCGAGGGTGGTCGAGAGCCCGTTCATGGCTGTGCAATAGGAGGTCCCCCAGGTTTGGCTATAGTCTGCCGCGACGCTGGTCGTGGATCCCCCGTTCTGGTAATTGAAGGTCACCGTGTCCATCTCCTGGGTGATCACTTTCGATAGCAGCCAGGAAGTGATCGAGGACTGGCTGCCAAGCACCTGTAGTTCGGTATTGTTGAAGAAGTATCTGTTTCCTTCGTCATCGGTGATGGTGAAGGTGACGGTGTTTCTGCCACCCTGGTACTGGATCCTGACGTTATCCTGCTTCTGCATCACCACCTTGCCTGCGCGGGTGAGGATGAATTTGCCGCTGTGCCCGGGAAAATTATAGCTGAAGATGTCCGGTTCCATATCGTAGACGTCCGAGCCGCCGGTGAAAGCCTCCCAGAAGTCTTCTGTTCCGGATGTCGTACTCACCAGGTAATTGCAATAAAAGTCGAAAAACCAGGGGCTGATCACCGGCGCATTTTGCGCCTGGACCGGCTGCGTATAGCTGAGATCACCGGCGAGCTGGGGTACCGGCGCTCCAAAATAGATATATCCCTGGGTCCCGAAATCGTCCTTCCCCATGATCGTCCGGGAAACCATTCCCCCCGCGTTCAACGCCCAGCCAAGACCAACCCAACTGGCTTCTTCCTTCAGTTTTATGCCGCCGGTGTGATAAGCGATACTGATCGGCAGCTGGAAACCTTTTTGACTGATATTGTAGAGGGGTACCGTCACATCCGCCGTTCCCGTATACGTGCTGACGGGCACATCCGTGAACTTCATCAACGCGGCCGCATTGGGGGAGGGGGGAATGAGGTTCGGGATATAAGGGCTATTGGCATTGCTTTGGGCGGCGGCCTGGGTGGTCCAACCGATGGTCGCCAGGACGAGGACCAGTGATCGGCCGATTCGGCGGTTCTTTTTACGGAGGTTGATGGCGGTCAATGACATATATGGGATTGAGAGATCTAAAAATTATAACCTACCCGGAATTTGAAAGGGGCTGTCTTCGGAACTTGCTGATAGCTCAAAAAGTCCCAGAAGAACTGGAGCTTGGTCTTCTTGAACACCTTCGAGCGCATGCTGACGATCTTGCTGATGCCGATCAACCCGCTGGGCTGCGAGATCCAACTGCCGCCCGGTAAGGCCGGGGGCAGGAAGTTCCGTTCATAGCCGCCGCTGACAAAGAAGCTCTTCCTGGCCCTCACGTCGAGATAGCTACGAAGGGAGCCGCCCTGCCGGCTGATATGGATATGCTGCATCGGTGTGCCCCAGCCGACGGAATACGATCCGCCGATGCCGATGGAGGCGTTGTCGCTCAGTTTATACCCGACCGCGAGCCCAAAATCCGTCCGGCTGGGCCAGTAGTACGCCGCATGCTGGGTCTGGAGATTGGTGGAGTATTCCAACCGTTGCCAGAATGATCTCGTCTTTTGCGTGTTGGGCCTGAAATTGGGCATGTCCATATCCCCGCTGCCCGCGCCGAGTTTTGTGAGTTTGTTCTGCACGTTCGTGATATCCTGTTGCGCGGTCTGCAGGCTGCTTTGAATCGTCGAGGCGGCGTTTGGTCCGCCCTGGCCGATTTGGCTCTGGATCATCGCCAGCACCTGGTCCCGGGATTGCAGGCCTACGAGGGCGTCCGCCGAGCCGTAGTTGGGTGACACGGTGAACAGCCCGGCAAGGAAGGAATTCTGTTTCATGAAGTCGGCGAAGGCGGGCAGTTTGTTCAACAGCACCAGGGCCTCCCGCAGCATCTTGTCCGGATCGTTCAGCATCTCGCGGTATTGCCGGATCTGGGATTGGCAATAGAAGACCTGCTTGTTGTAGTTGTTGAGGATGGCGCCGGCGCCGGCCGGCAATTGTTGGTAGCCGGAAAGATATTGCCGGATCTGCTCTTTGCGCTGCTGGATATACTGTTTGATCTCCTCGGTACTTTGCAGCCTTGATTGCAGCTGTTGCAGGCTGGCGAGCGAGTTGGCGACCTCGGCGGGAAGGACTTTCGATGTGTTGAGGTATTGTCCGTTCTTATTTAAGAAGGAAAGCGTGCCCTGGAGGGAGTCGGCATAGGGCAGGTATTCGGGGCCCATGGAATGGATGTCCGCGGGGCCCTGGCTCTTCAATTTCTGGATGAGATCGAGATAATGTTGTTGGGGGTTGTTGGCGAACAGGGCGGCTGCCTTTGAAGAATCCTGTTGCTGTAGTTGTTTTTGTAGCCTTGCTTCCTGCCGGGCGAGTTTTTGAAGATATCTTTCGGTTTGTTGGGTGAGGTCTTCGTCAAGGCGGTTCGCCTTTTTGTTTATTTTGCCGAAAAGCCTGTTGGGGAAGTTGGTGATCCTGTCGATCGTGGAGCTGCTGTCCTGCGCATGGGCAAGGCAGATGCTGATGCATAGAATAAGGGCTGGCAGCAGTCGGCGTCGCATGAAGACAATACGGTTTGGGTCGGGTGCAGTGGTCAATTGCACCTTCATGGCAAGGTAAAATAGTTACACTAACGTTGAGATAGAGGACGAATCAGGAAGTGCTCAGTGTTGAGATGGTAGAATGGGAAGAAGTATTTAAAGCTCTGTTAATTTTATTTAAACGCCAAATAATTTTTCAATCAACCGTTATGCGTATCCGGGATGTTGAATTTCTCTTCCATTCCGTTGAATTGATGCTGGGATACAATAAGGCGTTTATGATCTTGTTTTTTGCCGCACTGCTTTTGAGCATCGAAATGGTCGGTGCGACCTACACACACTGTTACAATTATTTTGCGCGGAACATGCCCGATCCCTTTTCGAACTCGACCAGCTCATCTCACCACATAATTATAACAGTCGCTGACCAACACCGTCGCCGAACTCGCCGAATCCACCACCTGGAAATGGATGTGAAAGGCCGTGCCTGCCGGGATCGCGGAAACATCCCGCCAGAGCCCGGCATCGCCATTGCCGTGCGCATCGGTATGGATCGACAAGGGCGCCAGTCCCGCCCCGAGCTTTAGCCAGGCCGTGCTGGAACAACCGGTCGTATCGGCAAAGGGGTTTACCGCCCGTTCGAGGATATAGGCGTGATCGGGCTCCAGATGGTTGACCGAGGTAGCCAGGGTGATGATGCCGGCCGAATCGGGATCCTGGCGGAA
Organism: Puia sp.; assembly: GCF_035546395.1. GTDB lineage: Bacteria > Bacteroidota > Bacteroidia > Chitinophagales > Chitinophagaceae > Puia. The sequence continues at coordinate 361,735 of NZ_DASZXR010000008.1, forward strand.
TTTGATAAAGCCGGTCCCCTCTGAATTCGACAAACCCAAAAGCAGGACATCGAGATCGTACACCGGTTTGGGGTTCACCGGCGTACTGCCGCCAAAAGGAAGATTCTTGATGCAGCCGATGCCCAGGCAGATCAGCCCGAAGGCGACTCCGAAGGCGATCCTACGGGACCGCGTGGATCTTGTTTTCATAACAATAGTTTTTTGATGATTATTTGATCGTTCACCTAAATCTAAGGCGAACCACCGGCTCCGGAATCCGCCAATGAGCGGACTGCGGAAATGAACGAGCGTTTGGCGCGATCAGGCCGGGAGATGGGTGATGCGCTTCAGCAATTCTTCCTTCTTGCTGCGGGAAACGGGAACAGTAACCTCATTCTTTAAAACCAGGGAACCGCCCTCTCCCTTCATATAGCGGATGGCATAATCGAGGTTCACCAGGAAGGAATTGTGAACCCGTAAAAAAGGCGCGCCGTCGAGCAATTCCTCGACTTCCTTAAGCGTCCGGGAGATCAGGAAGTGGCGGCCGTCAGTCAGCCGGATATCCGTATAATTGCTGTTGCTTTCGCAAAGCAGGATATCGTCGACGGGCACCAGCTCGTATCCATGCAGGGTCGGTAAGGCGATCTTCTGGATACCGGCATTGTTTTGCCTGACATGCGTAAGCAGGGCGGCGAGCTGACGATCGAGAGCGTTGGGGGAAGGACGGTGGAGGGATTTTGCAACGGCCGCCTGTAATTCATCCTTGTCAACAGGTTTCAATAAATAATCCAGCGCGCCAAACCGGATGGCCCGGATGGCATATTGATCGTAGGCCGTCGTGAAAATAAGGTCGAAATCGATCCCGGACAGGCGCTCCAGCATGGCAAAGCCATCGGTTACCGGCATCTCCACATCGAGAAAGACCAACTGCGGCTGGAGTTGGCGAATCTGCAGCAGACCCTCTTCCGCCCCATTGCTCACGCCCACGACCTCCACCCCGGGACAATACTCGTTCAACAGCCATTGAAGGTTGTCGCAACAGTGCTGCTCGTCGTCAACGATCACTACCCGAAGCATACTTAAATATAATGGATTTAGACCGATCGGATAGGAATTTTGATCAGCACGCTCGTACCCGCACTTTCCCCTTGCTCATCGGTCAGGTCGGTGATGGTGATCTCGGCCTTCCGCTCCTTCAGCGAGGTCTCGAACAGCTCGAGCCGGTGCTGCGTGAGTTTGATCCCCAGAGAAGTTTTCTTTTCCCCGTTGCCGCCGGGCGCCGTTCCATTCGGCTTTGCTCTGCCGACCCCATTGTCGGAGATCCGGCAATCCAGGTGTTCACCGGATAGGGTACAATCGATGCGGATCAGGCCGGGTCCATTTTGTTTTGGATGTAAACCATGCCAGATCGCATTCTCCACAAAGGGTTGCAAGAGCAGCGGCGGTACCTTTATATCGGAAACAGGGACGTCCCCGGTTCCTATGCTGTATCGAAAGGGTTGCTCAAACCGCAGCGCCTCGAGATCCATATACAGCTGCAAACTATTCAACTCCTCCTCCAGCGGGATAAAGGGCAGCCCCGATTGCTGAAGAACGATCCGGATCAGCTTCGCGAACTTGGTCAGGTAGTCGGCGGCCTTCGCTGCGTCATGCCTGATGGTGAACCGGTTGATCGAATTCAGGCAGTTGAAAATAAAATGCGGGTTCATTTGAGCCCGGAGGGCCTGCATCTCCAGGTCCTGCGCCTGTTTTTGATGACGGATGGCCTCATTTTTCCGTTTCAGATGGATATAGCCGAATAGAAAGACCCCGAGCAGGACCAGTACCGCGGCGCCGATGATCAGCATCTTCTTTTGAAAGGCCTCGCTTTTCAGCCGCTGGCTGCCCAGTTGCAATCGCTGTTCGCCGATCTTTTTTTCCTTGTTCAACAGTTCGATCTGCGCCTGCTTTCGCTCGTTCTCTTTCTCGGCTGTATACAATTCCATCTTCTTCCCGAATTCGCCGATCGCGATCGAGTCTTTCAGGGTCGTGTACTTTTTGAAGTAGGCGTATGAGCTATCCGCCCGGTGCTGATGGTCGTACAGCGTGTACAGCAGTTTATAGCCCGAGAGCAGGTATTGCTTTGCCTTGTAGTTACGCGCATTTTCCAACAGCTCACGGGCGTACTGAAAGGCTTTTTGATCATTCCCCTGGCCTTCGTAGGCCTTTACCAGGTCGAACAACAAGCGCATCAGCTGGTTCCGGTCGTTTCCTTGTTTTGAACGTTGCAGATCTTCGTTGAGAAGGGCAAGCGCCCGGGGATAGTCGGTTGATCCGATAAGCGACTCGGCTTTTTTCACCCTGGGATAGGCCATATAGTTGCTCCGGATGGTCATGGATTTGATGGTCTGGATATATTTCTCCCGTTCCGTTGCGCCGGCCTCATCCTGCTCCAGCGAGTAATAGGTATCGCCGAGGTCGGCCAGGGGATGCCAGACAATGGTAGGCCCAAGCGGATATTGCAGGCTTTGGAAATAGAATTTCAACCCTGTCTTGTCATCGCCGGCGAGGCAATAGAGGTCACCGATCTTCGCGAGGAGGATCGCTGTGTTGTAGGAATCATCGACGCTTTCAAACACCGCCAGGCTTTGATTGTAGGCTGCAAAAGACTGTTCATAGCTTCCCGTTTCGAAATGGATGGAACCCAGCATGGCCTCGGCTTCGCCCAGCCTGATCTTGTCCCCTGCTTTTTGGGCCAGTTGGATCAGCGAGTCACAGGCCTCCGCCGAGCGATCAAAATATCCCTGGCAAAAAAGGGCAAGCGCGAGGTTCATCCAGGTTTCGGCAAGGACTCTTTCATCATTGCCGCTTTTAAAGGACTGCAGCGTTTGCCGGCTGATGGTTTCCGCAAGCGGGTAGTTGTGATCGCCGATGCCGGCAATCCGGGCCTTATTATTCAGGGCCATCCCGATCCCCCGGGCATAATTCTGCGACGTAGCCGCCTCATAGGCTTCCTGCTCATACGATCTGGCCGTGTCCAGGTCGAGATAGGTATAGGCAAGACTTAGGGTATTCATGCAATCCACCCGGGCCTTGCCTTGCAGGAAGGGTAAAACCTTTCTCAGGCTTTCGATCTTAGCCCTTTGCCCCTGGGAGAGTTGATGAAAAAAAAGCAACAACAAAACCAACCCGCAACGATGAACAGGTCCAGGCATAACCGGGTTTAAAAGGTGATGATTATATTAAAGATAATTATAATTTTGCTGAACACTCGTTCAAGGTCCCCATTCACTCATTTCCGGGAAGTCACACGCGTTCGACACACTAATTTGAGGACTCCACCTTTTTTAACCCCTAATCCCCGCCATGATAAAGAATGCCGTTATCGCCGTCGTTTCCATGGTCACCCTGGCTTTCCCACCCCATCTGTTTGCGCAGGATTCGCTCGGCGCCGGCAGGAAGGAGATGGAGGAGCTGCGGCTCAATCTCAATGCCGATGGAACCCATTATCTGAAATTCACCGTTCTTGGCCAACTCTGGTTTCGCTATAACGAGAGCAACCCCGGGACAACCGTCTTGAAAAAGCCTGCTCCCCATACGTTCGATATCGGCATCCGGAGGATCCGCTGCCAGTGGTACGGCCAGGTGACGGACCACGCCTTTTTCTATTTTCATTTTGGCCAGGATAACTTCAATTACCTGTCACCCAGAAAGTTTACCCCGTTTATCCAGGATGCCCTCGCGGAATACCGGATCAAGAAGGGCAGCGAGGTGCTGATCATCGGCGGCGGACTGTCCATCATCAGCGGGTTGTCCCGATTCACTCAGCCACAGCTGCTCAATATCCTTTCGATGGATGTCCCTATTTTCCCTTTCCCCACCTTCGATCTCACCGATCAGTTTGGCCGAAAATTGAGTGCGTATGCCCGTGGCCAGTTGGGCAGGCTGGATTACCGGCTGATCCTCAGTGATCCCTTTCCGATTACCACCGCCGGCGTGGCCAATCTTCCTACCGGAAATCCCACCACCCCCAACTCCAATTTCGCTCAGCAGGGGAATGATCCGCAATACCAGGCCCTGCTCATCTGGAATTTCTTTGACCGGGAGCCGCATACCACACCCTATCTGCCGGGTACCTATTATGGAAAGAAGAAAGTGTTGAATCTCGAGGTCGGCGGCCTTACCCAGAAAGGGGCCACCTGGTCGAGTCCGGATGGGGGGCAGACGGTGAATGTTCATCCCTTGAATTGCTGGTCGGTGGCCGTCTATTATGATGCACCGGTGAATAAGCGCATGGGCACGGCCCTTAGCGCCTATCTTGGCTATTTTGACACGCAATATGGTCCGGGTTATCTGCGGTATATCGGTGTGATGAACCCGGCCGATGGACCTGCGGCCTCCGCAACCTATATAGCCGGAGGCCAGGGAAATGCCTTGCCCATGTATGGCACCGGTCACGTCGTCTACTCGCAATGGGGTTATTTGTTGAGTAAGGGTTTTTTGGGAAAGGACAACGGCGCACTGGAGCCCTATGGCACCATCCAAACCGCAAGCTATGACCGGCTGGATCGGCAAATGATCGTTTTTGATCTTGGGATCAACTGGTTCCTCAGCGGGAATAAGAGTAAATTGACGCTGGACGTTCAGAACCGGCCTACCTATACGCTCACCGGCAATCAGTTGATCCGGGATGCCGCCCGCAAGAGCCAGTATGTATTGCAATACCAATTTTTCCTGTAGGCGGCTCATTTGGGCAAGCCGACCCGGTTGACCATTTCTGCAAATCGGGCGTCCCTGCTGATGGGCGCCCATCGCGGATCGGATTTTAGCCAGACCAGCCAGTTCGACCGCTCGTCAAAGGCCTTGTTCAGCCAGGCAAAGGCCTGTTCTTTTTCGCCCAGGCCAGCGTAGACCAGGGCAACGCCATACGCGGTGACAAACCGCCCTGATGAAAGGTAACCCAAGGTGTCCAGGACCCGGCGCGCCAATTCCGGTTGACCACTCTCCCCATACACATCGCCGATGGCCGCAAGGGCAACGGGCCAGCCGGCGGTGGTTTCCAGGGTCGCCTTATATTCGGTGATCGCCGCCGGATACTGTTTCTTCGCCTGGTAGGACCGGCCCAGCCAAAGATGAGCAAGCCCGAATCGGGGATTCTTTTGCAGCGATGCTTTCAATGCCGTTATCGCCTGATCGTAGTTGCCGCCGTAATAAAAGCTAAAACCCATATCGGTGCTGATGGCTACGGAAAGCGGGTCCAGTTCTTCGGCCCTTTGCAAAATGATCCGGGCCTCATCATATCTTCTCATCGCGGTGAGATAATAGCCATACCAATCATAGCCCAGTTCGTAGTTGGCATTTTTGGCGATCGAGGCCCTGAACTCCTGTTCGGCCGCTGCCCAATCCCATTCATAATAGAATTTGTAATAGCCCAGGGACGCATGGGGTTCGGCCAGCGTCGAATCCATCTGCAAGGCCTTTGTGGCGGCTTCCAGCGCCTTTGGAAATGCCTCTCGCGGCGCCATAAAACTCCCGTAACCCAGGGCGGTATAACAGTCGGCAACTCCGGACCAGGCCGCGGCATAGACGGAGTCCAGCGCAATGGCCTGCCGGAACAGGCCGATCGCTTTTTGCAGTTCGGAAAAGGTACGCAGGTTCCAGTGGGCACGGCCTTTCAGGTAGCAGGCATAAGCTTCCTTGCTGTGCGTGGACTTTGCTGCCGGGACTGGCGGCGATGTTACCGGCGGTTCGATTGACAATTTTTGGGCAATGACCCTGGTGATCCTTCCCTGGAGTTCGCCGACATTTTCCATGTTCTCACTATATTCCCCGGTCCAGACCGGGTCGCCGGTCCGCGCATCGATCAATTGGAGATCGACCTTGATCCGATCATCCACTGTCTGCAGGCTGCCTTCCAATAGGGTATTGGCTTTTAGTTGTACTCCCACCTGCCGGACGTCGGTGAGCTTACCCCGAAAGTGAAAAGAGGAGGCCCGGGCGCAGACCTTCAATCCTTTTATCCGGGCGAGATCATTGCGGATATCCTCGGCCAGCCCATCGCTGAAATAGACCCCTTCGGGGTTGTTATTGACGTTGGTAAAGGGAAGGACGGCAATGGACGGGTTGCCGGTTGAACCATCGGTTTTTCCCGGTCGCTTTGCTCTTGATGCCCGGAACCAAAGGAACCCAATGGACCCGATGAGCACCAGGGACGCGATAACGATCCGGGTATTCAGGAGTTTGAACCTTATTCGTCCGGCGAACTTCCATCCTTTGGTGAAATTCATCACGCGGGCATTTTGAATATGCACGATAAATTTAACGATGTATCTTAGGGATACCAAAATCTTCTCCATGCAACGATTGTTGCTGCCCGTCTTGCCGGCCTTCGTCTCGCCGGTGTTCGCCCAAACTCCTTTCAATGGCGTCGAATCCAATCTTTCAAATTTGTTTCGGTTGTCGCCGGCTCGCAGCCGGAGCATCAGCCCGGAGAACTTCAACGGCGCTAAAGGCGCCGGGGGAAAGGCGACCACCGGGACGGAGCAGGCCCGGCCCGCGATATGGGACAAGGTTGGAAGGTCAGCCCCCAGCGTGACGATCAAGGCCGGTCAGACACTGTCCGAGTGGATGGTGGGGAGATGATGTAAGGTAGGGCTATTTTATTTGCAACCGGACCGGGAAAAACACCTGTTTTCCGCGGACGAAGGTCAAGGATTTTGTCCCATTCGTCAAAATGTCCCGCGCATGCGCCCGGAACGTTTTACCTTCTCCCCATGAAACCCAACCATCTCCTTTACCTGCTCGCCGGGATCAAGCTCATCCTGCCCTTCTTTCTCCAGGACCCTGTCTGGGGTCCCCACCGGGATGAATTCCTTTACCTGGCGGAGGCGCGGCATATGGCTTGGGGCTATATGGAGGCGCCGCCGCTGCTATCGGTCTTCGCGTGGCTGACCAACGGGTTGGGCGGCGCGATGTGGGCGATCAAACTATGGCCCTCCCTCACAGGCGCCGGCACCTTCCTCCTGGTGGGCCGGATGACGCTGCACCTGGGCGGCCGCTGGTTTGCGCTGGTCCTGGCCTGGCTGCCCTTCGTGACGGGTGCCTGGCTCCGGATGCACTTCCTCTTCCAGCCGAACTTCCTGGACATCTTCTTCTGGACGGTGATGGCCTACGGGCTGACGAGATTCGCCCAGGCGGGAAAGCCCCTCCACCTCTACCTCGCAGGCATCGGCCTGGGCCTGGGCCTGCTCGCCAAATACACCATGGCCTTTTATGCCACCGGCCTGCTGGCCGGCCTCCTCCTGACCTGGGACAAAAAGATTCTTGCCAATCGGCATTTCTATTTTGCTCTCCTGTTAGGCTTGGTGCTTTTCCTGCCGAACTTCCTCTGGGAGGCCCGCCACGGCTTCCCCATCGTCTATCACATGAAGACCCTGCAGGATAACCAATTGCAGTACGTCAGCGCGGGGTCCTTCCTGTCCGACCAGCTCCTGTACAATGTGGCCACCCTTTTTGTCTGGGTCACCGGCCTTGTGTGGACGGCGCGTACAAGACAATACCGTTTCCTCGCCTGGGCCTTTGTCGTGACCCTTGCCCTACTGGTGGTGGGGCACGGGAAAAGCTATTACTCGCAGGGGGCCTATCCCCTCCTGTTCGCTTTTGGTGCCGTGCGGCTGGAAGCCTGGGCCAACAAATGGTGGAGGATCGGCATGCTTGCCTTTTCGCTCTTTATCGGCATCCGCCTGGTCCCGCTGCTCCTGCCCTTCAAGGCCCCGGCCACCCTGGCCGAATACTATGTCCATCACCCGCTCGCCCGCAAAGTGGGTCTCCTCCGCTGGGAAGATCAGCGTGACCATCCCCTGCCGCAGGACTTCGCCGATATGTTGTCCTGGGAGGAGATGACGCAAAAGGTCGCCAAAGCCTACGCCTGCCTCGACAGCACCGAGAAGGCGCATACGCTGCTGTTTTGCGACAATTACGGAGAAGCGGGGGCGGTGAACTATTACGGCCCAAAATACCATCTGCCGCCGGCCTACAGCGCCAACGCGAGCTTCCTCTATTGGATGCCCCGGGACATCGACCGGTTCGACGTCCTCCTGCTCGTCACAGACGACAGAAAGGAGATGCAACACCCCTTCATCCGGGAGTTCCAATCGGTGCGGCTGGTGGACAGCATCGCGAACCCGTATGCGCTCGAGAACGGCTCGCTCATCCTGCTGCTGAAAGGCCCCAGCGATGCGTTCCGGAAAGCATTCAAAGAGAAGATCGACCGGGAGAGGCTGCGGACCACCGCGCAGGGAACCGTTCAGACGCTGAAGCCGAACGCCCTCGAGAAAGGTGGTACCATGCATTGAGCTATATGCGCGCATTGAGGTCATTCCATCATTTGACCGTACTTTCGGAGCGTTCGCGAATATGGAGAAGGAAATGCTGGTCTATGGACTTTGGAAATATTTTTCCCTTGGAGAGGCCAGGAACATGGCGGCGAAAGTTTTTGATATTTGCCCACTATATTGGACATTATGGTAAGCAAAAGCAGTTTTGTTTTGCCCCGGTTGGAGAAGATCCTCGCTCAACTGGGTGAAAATTTAAAGCTGGGCCGGCTGCGCAGAAAATTGACGACGACGCAAGTTGCTGAACGGGCTGGAATTATGCGCACCACCTTATGGCAGGTAGAGAAAGGTGCAACGCATGTAAGCATGCGCCTACGCGCAGGTACTTTTCGTATTAGGCAAGGCTCCTTATTTAAGGCACAGATGGTTCCTCGCGGATGCGAACTACGATGCGAAGCCGATCTCGCGCTGCCAGTATTTGAGAGGACTGCTATAATCGCCTTGCTTTTTGCCGGTCTGATGCAGCCGATCCATCAACCAGTCTTCGAGTCGGGTTAAAGAAATGCTGTCGTAATCCGGAAACTGACTGCATTGATAACTCAGTTCGAAGACGATCCGGTTCATAAAAGCCAGCATGGATCGGCTCCCGGTCTTCGAGACGATGTACTCGTCAGCGTAGGCAAGTTCATCCTTGATAAAGGTTGCGGGGAACCGGAACCTCGATAGCAGCTGCTCCAACCGGACCCGGAAGTCCGGCCAGGTGCCCTGTATCGTCTTTCCCTTGCAGATAACGACCATCAGTGATGGCTCATGCACATACATCACCATCATTTTACCGGGAAACCCACTGGGCAAAAGCCGGGCGTACCAACTATGCAAACGTTGCCCCGGATGAGGCTTGCTGATGTATAAGGCAGCCTCAAGCCTTGATGTGTTTAATAGTTTCTGGACGGAGTGGAGAATGATCACCTGTTTAAATTGCCTGCAATTTTACTCTTTTCGGATGATTTGGCAATTGGAAAGATACGATTCGGTCGATTCGTGCTGGGCTTCATCGACGCGAAGCGGTTCGCCTTTTTCGAATACACCGGCTACTATGCACCGAACTTCTTCCTTTCGGGGGAGTTGTTGGCGTGGCTCTTGTTTACCTGGCTGGCGCCCGTCCGCCGGACAACGGTAAAACAGCTGGCCAACCAATATCTCCCCTCCTTTGACCGATGGGCCAGGATATTCATCGCCACCACGTTTATCCCGGGTTTCGGTTCCTTTCTGCACATAAAAGCGGCCGCGGCCGTCTTCGTGATGCTGGGATACAATGAAGCGTTTATGATCTTCATCAAGCTACTCGAGGGAATTGGCGGGATCGGGGTGCTCTTTCGGCAAACGACTTTTTTTGCTGCACTGCTTTTGAGTGTCGACATGGCCGGCGCGACCTACACGCATTATCACAATTATTTTGCGCGGAACATGCCCGATCCCTTTTCGAACTCGACACCATCGCTCGTGTTGCAAGTTTTCCTTGTCGTCCTTCTCTTTCTCCATTTTCGCGGAATGAAGGTTTTTGTGAGCAGGGGCACAAATCCTAAAATGAAATGAGCGCTATTCCCCCAACGCCAGCTTATCCTCTTCCTCATCCCGCTTCGGCGCGACCTTCTCCTGCAAATACTGGAAGATGACAAACAACACCGGGATGATAAAGATCCCCAGGATCACCCCCGTCAACATCCCGCCGACCGCGCTCCAACCGATGGAGTGGTTGCCCTGGGCTGAGGCGCCTTCCGTGAAAATCAGCGGAAGCATCCCCACCACAAAGGCAAAGGAAGTCATCAGGATCGGCCGGAGCCGCAGCTGCGCGCCCGACAGCGCGGCCTCTACGAGGCCCATCCCCGCCCGGCGGCGCTGCACCGCGAACTCGACGATCAGGATGGCATTCTTGGCCAAAAGACCGATCAGCATGATGAGACCTATCTGCACGTAAACATTATTCTGTAACCCCGCGAAACCCACAAAGGCGAAGACGCCGAGGATGCCGGTGGGCACCGTGAGGATCACCGCCAGGGGAAGGATATAACTTTCGTATTGGGCCGACAGCAGGAAAAAGACGAAGACGACGCTCATCAGGAACACGAACACGGTCTGGTTGCCCGCGCGGATCTCCTCCCGGGTCACCCCGGTGAACTCATAGGCATAGCCCTTGGGTAGCATCTTTTTTGCGGTCTCCCGTACGGCCTTGATGACATCCCCCGTGCTGAAGCCGGGCTTTGGGCTCGCATTGATGGTAACGGCATTGTACAGGTTGTTACGGGTGACGGTCTCGGGGCCATAGACGCGGGTGAATTTGGCGACCGAGGAAGCGGGCACCATCCCGCCCAGGTTGTTCTTGACATAGATGCCATCGAGGGAATTGACGTCCAGCCGGTAGGGGATATCGGCCTGCGCCATCACGCGATAGTACTTACCAAACCGGTTGAAGTCGGAGACGAAACTGCTGCCGTAATAGATCTGCATCGTATTCATCAGGTCGCTGACGCCAACGCCCAACTGCTTCGCCTTGGCTTCGTCGATGTCGATGGTATATTGCGGGTTATTGGTATTAAACGTGGTAAAGGCTGTGGCCACCTCTGGTCGCTGCGACAACGCGCCGATAAAGCCCCAGGCCGTCCCGCTCAGTTTGTCCAACGGCCCGTTCGCGCGATCCTGCAACATCAACTCCACCCCGCTGACGTTCCCAAAACCCTGCACCGTGGGGAAGTTGACGAAGAAGGTCAGCGCGTCTTTTACCTGGCTGGTCTCGCCGATCAGCCGGCCGACGATCTGCTGCGGATCTTTTACCGGGCCTCGTTCCTCCCGCGGCTTCAGCCGGCAGAAGACCACGGCATTCGGCGAGGCAAAGCTACTCGTGACAAAATTGAATCCATTCACGCTCCAGGCGTCGCTGGAAGCCCCATCCTGCAGCGTTATCTGATTCACCCTATCCGACGCCTTCTTCGTCCGGCTCAGGCTACTGCCGCCGGGCGTTTGGGTGACCGCGATGACGAAACCCTGATCCTCATCGGGAATGAATCCCGCGGGTGTCCGTTGCACCAGCCATACGGCCACCGCACTGACAACTAACAGCCCGACGATCGGGATCCACCGGTAGCGGACGAGAAATTTCAGGCTCCGGACATATTTGTTCGTCATCGCCGTAAAGCCGGCGTTAAAGGCGGCAAAGAACCGGGCCCCCAGGCCTTTTCGCTTATCCGCCTCTCCGACATGCACGTTCCTCAGGAATAGGGCGCAGAGGGCTGGGCTCAGCGTCAATGCATTGACGGCGGAGATGATAATGGCCGTGGCGAGGGTAAAGGCGAACTGCTTATAGAACACCCCGGCGGGCCCCTGGACGAAGCTGACGGGCACGAACACCGCCGCCATTACCAGCGTGATGGAGACGATCGCCCCGGAGATCTCGCTCATGGCCTGAACGGTCGCTTTCCGCGCGGGCAGATGTTCCCGCTCCATCTTGGAGTGCACCGCCTCCACCACCACGATCGCATCATCCACGACGATGCCGATGGCAAGGACGAGGGCGAAGAGGGTGAGGAGGTTGATGGTGAAGCCGAATAGATTCAGGAAGAAAAAGGTGCCGATGATGGCCACGGGTACGGCGATGACGGGAATGAGGGTGGAGCGGAGATCTTGCAAAAAGATGAACACCACCAACGCCACGAGGACGAACGCGATGATCAGGGTCTCTTTGACCTGGTTGATCGAGGCTTCAAGGAACTCGCGGGCATTGTACATGATCTTGAAATGCATCCCCGAGGGAAGGTTGTCATCGAATTCCTTGATCTGGCGTTCCAACTCGGCCAGTATCTGGTTGGCATTCGATCCGGGCGTCTGGACGATACCGAATCCCGAAGCGGGTTTGCCATTGAGATAATTGGAGGAGACATAGGTATAGGCCCCGAATTCGACGCGAGCCAGGTCTTTCAGGCGCAGCAGGGACCCATCGGGGTTGGCCTTGACGATCATATTCTCATAGTCCTGGTTGGTATTCCGCTTGCCCTTGTATTTGATGACGTACTCGAAGGATTCGGCGCTGTTTTGGCCAAGACGGCCGGGGGCGGCTTCGAGATTCTGATCCTTGATGGCGTTCAATACGTCCTGCGGCGAAAGGTTATTGGCGATCAGCCGGTCGGGCTTTAGCCAGATGCGCATGGAATAGTCCTTGCTGCTGAACACCTGGGCCTGCGCCACGCCGGGGATCCGTTGCAGCTGCGGTATGACGTTGATGCGCAGATAGTTCTCCAGGAACAGCTCGTCGTACTTGGCGCTGTCCTCGCTGTAGAGACCTACGAACATCAGGAAGCTGGACTGGATCTTCTGCGTGGCCACCCCCGCCTGGATCACCTCCGGCGGCAGCTGGCTATTGGCCCGCGAGACGCGGTTCTGGACGTTCACCGCGTTGATATCCGGGTTGGTGCCCTGTTTGAAGTAGACCGTGAGGTTCATGCTCCCGTCGTTGGACGAGTTGGAGGTCATATAACTCATGTTCTCCACCCCATTGACCGCCTCTTCGATCGGCACGGCGACGGTGCGGGCCACGACCTCGGCATTGGCGCCGGGATAGACGGCCGTCACCTGTACGCTGGGGGGCGCGATGTCCGGGAATAAGGTGATGGGCAGGGAGAACAGGGACAGGATGCCCAATAAAAGCAGTATGATCGAGACGACCGTGGACAGCACCGGCCGCGTGATGAATCTCTTTAGCATATTACAGTGGTGTTGACTTGAGCAAACTATCGGTGGAGATCATTTGCGGGGCGATGACCATCCCGTCCCGCAACCCACCGAACATCGTGGTGGACATCGATGAAAGCACGATCTTGTCCCCTGCCTTCACCCCATCCGAGACGAAATAATAGTGGGTGGTCCGGCCGGAAATGCCCAGCGGCTTGATGGTTATCTTATTGCTGTCCCCGACGGAATAGACGAAGATCTTCCCCTGCAATTCGAAGGTGGCGTCCTGCGGGATCACCAACGCTTCTTTATAAGTAGTGGGGATGCGCACTTTGCCCGTGCTGCCGCTTCTGAGCAGGCCCTGCGCGTTGGGGAAGCTGGCGCGGAACCGGATAGCCCCCACCGTTCGATCAAACTGGCCTTCGACGATCTCGACCTTGCCTTTTTCGGGGTAGATGCTGTTGTCCGCCAGGATCAGTTGCACCGGCGGCATTTGCTTTACCTTTTCGGCGACCGTGTTACCGGGGTATTTCTCTTTGAATTCCAGGAAGTCGGGTTCGCTCATGGAGAAGTATACCCGCATATCCTTTGTTTCGGATACCGTTGTCAGCGAGGCATTTTGCTGCTTGGTGACCAGGCTGCCGGTTTTGTACGGGATGGCGCCGACATACCCATCGCCGGGCGCAGTAATGATGGTGAACCCGAGGTTGATCCGGGCGGATTGCTCGGCCGCCTTGGCCTGGGCCACTGCCGCAAGCGCATTGTTATACGCCGCTTCGGCCGTCTTCTGCTGTACGTCCGACACCACCTTCGCGGCGACAAGGGGTTTGATCTTGTCGACATTGATCTGCGCGGCTGCCAGTGCGGCTTCCGCGGCCTGCGTGGCGGCCTTTGCATTATTCAGCTGTTCCTCGAAGGGCTTCCGGTCGATGAAAAACATCGGCTGTCCCTTATGGACATATTGTCCTTCGTCGACTTTGATATCTACGAGGTAGCCATCTACCTGGGGCTTTATCTCGACGTCGCGTTTACCCTCCACCGATGCCGGAAAATCCTGGTAGGTGGTGGCGGGCAGCGCCGTGGCGGTGATGACGGGGAGAGAAGGGGGTGGCATGGGGCCACTTGCGCCAGATGCGCTTCCGTCTTTGCAGCTGGAGAGGGTGGAGATAACGGTGAGCCAGCAGCCGGCCGTCATTGCGATTCTGGTGTAGTTCATCTTTCAGGCGTTTTGAATATGCCCGATAAATGTAGCAAGTTCCTGTGGCTTAGGGAAACATTTCAACCGCGCTTTTCCTCATTTCATACCGATGCTTGTTTGACCGCCGTCGCGGGCCCGCCATCAGCGGGCTCACTCCCGGCGTCACGTACTATGTGGCCGTCTGGGGTTTCAACGGCAGCCACTGCCCTCCTCTTTTGAGGGGGGCTATTTTTTGGGCTTAGTAGCTGAGAATTTTATACGATTTGCCGCGGACAGAGACGGAGAGGACGCCATTGGTGACCAAATAGGTGTCGGATGGGTTGTCGATGTCGTGAAGCGGTGTCTGCCGGAGCAACTGGATGATGCGGTCCGGAAGGGGTTGCTTGTCTTTGTCGGCGGCGGCGCCGATGGGGATGAGCAGGGGACTGGGCATGTCGGCATAGCCGTTGTTGAAGACGGCGATGACCACCTCGCTGCGGAAGTAGCGCAGGAAGGCGTACACCAGGTCATCCACCCAAAGCGTGATCGTCACGCCGTATTTCAGCGCGTCGTTGCTCTTGCGGAAGTGGATGAGTTGGCGGATGGTCCGGTTCAGATCCGCTTCGAGGGGGAAGGAGGCGGCAGCGACCTCGTTGCCGCCGTCGATCATCGCCCAGGGAAAGTCGCGGCGCAGGTCGGAATCATCATTATCCGTTTTCCAACCTTCCAGTCCCAGTTCCGAGCCATAGTAGATCTGCTGGATGCCCCTGACGGTGAACAGGAAGGCGTACAGCATTTTTGCCAGCTGGAAGGCGAAAGCCTTTTTGTCGTCCCCGGTGAACTTCGTCCGGATCTCGCTGATGATCCTGCGGGAGAGGTCATGGTTGTCCAGCAGGGTGACGAGCCGGTTGGAATTGGTATAATAGCCGCCGTTGGACGGGTCGTCCAGGTCCAATATCCCCGGGGGCTCCTGGCTGCTGAGCCGGGGCCGGGCTATTTCCCGGAAAGAATGGTCATAGACGATGACGTTCTTGATGGCATCGCGGAGAGGAAAATCGAAGATGGAATTCAGATCGCTTTGGTTCTGGAAGGTCGCGTTCTCGTCGACGTCTCCGGAGGAGGTGGCGAGGACCTCGCCGACAATGAACAGGTTGGGGAACCGGCCTTTGATGATGCTTTTATAGAAGTACCAGAATTTGTTGAATTCGGGGTTATGGACGGGGGTTTCGCCGTTATGCGAATAGCCGCCGATGCTTTTGGCCATATCCATGCGAAGGCCGTCGATGCCGGAGGTGGCGATCCAATCGATGAGGTTGTTGACGAAATAGTCGACGACGGAGGAGTTGCCGAGATCCAGTTTGGGCAGGCCCGAGAAATCGCTGTCGCCGTCATTCTTGTACCAGGAGGCGTCGAAGATGGGCTGGCCGTCGGTGTAACCGGTGTGGTTGACGACCACGTCGAGGATGACTTTCAGGCCCCGGGCGTGGCAGGCGTCGACAAAATCCTTCAGGTAGCGCTTGTCGCCGGTGGGGTAGCGGCCATCGGGGGAATAGAGATGGTCGTCCATCCGCTCGAAATCCTTTGGCCAGTAGCCATGATAGGGTTGGATGGCGACGGGATCTCCGGTGTTCTGATCCTTTAGTCCCGGGATGTTGAGATACACCGGCGTGATCCACAGGGCGGTGACGCCGAGGTGCTCGAGATAGTCGAATTTGCTTTGGATGCCGGCCAGGTCGCCGCCGTGGCGCTTTTTGGGAAGAGTCTTGTCGATCAACGCATTGTTGGCCGTGTCGCCGTCGACGAATCGGTCGGTCATCACAAAGTAGACGATATCGTCCTGCGTGATCATGGAGCAAAGGTACGGTGGCGACGCGGCGCGGCGAACAGGTGTTTTAACGGTGTTTTTGGGGGTGGAAGGGTCGGGCGACAGATTCAAAACCTGATTTAGGCTGTTTGCAAAGACTTCATAAAAGCCTTGGCCTGCTCTGGAGTTTTGATGATTTTATGCAGAGAAGAACCATTGCGGACCGCGCTCGATGGCTCTACGCCATTCTTACCGACCCGCGTAAAAAATCACAGAATTGGCACATAACCATGCAAAAATAGGGGCAAATCATTTTCCCGTATCTTAGGGATCATAAAATTGACTCCATGCGACGACTATTGCTGCCTGCACTTCTGGCTTTCGCCGGACCCATCTTTGGTCAATCAACTTTCAACGGCGTCGAATCCAATCTTTCCAACCTCTATCGCCTCTCCCCGGCCCGGAGCCGGAGTATCAGCCCGGAGAATTTCAACGGCGCCAAAGGAGCCGGGGGAAAGGCCACCACGGGGATGGGGGCAGGTGCGGGCCGCGATCTTGGACAGGGATGGAAGATCAGTCCCTGTGTCACGATCAAGGCCGGCCAGACCTTTACTGTCGCCGAGATCGAGGGGTCGGGGTCGATCCAGCATATCTGGATGACGCCGACGGGCAACTGGCGGTATTCGATCATTCGCTTTTATTGGGACGATGAGACCACGCCCAGCGTCGAGGCGCCGGTGGGCGACTTCTTTGGGATGGGGTGGGGGCAGTATGCGCCGCTGCAGTCACTGGCCGTCTGCGTGAACCCGGGGAGCGCCTTCAACTGCTACTGGCCGATGCCCTTTCGGAAAAAGTGCCGGATCACGATGCAGAATATCGATACGAAAGACATGATCCTGTACTACCAGGTGGACTATCTGGAGACGCAGGTGCCTTCCGATGCGGCCTATTTCCATGCGCAGTTCCGGCGGGTGAACCCGCTACCGTATAAAACCAACTATACATTGGTGGACAGCATCCAGGGCAAAGGGCAATATGTCGGGACCTACCTGGCCATTGGGGTGCACAATAACGGCTGGTGGGGTGAGGGCGAGATCAAGTTCTATATGGATGGGGATACGGAATTCCCAACCATCTGCGGGACGGGGACGGAGGACTATTTCTGCGGGAGCTATGATTTCGACACGCAGCAAAAGATGGCCGATGGGCATACGGAATCCCGGTATACGCCGTTCTGCACGCCCTATAGCGGCTTGCCGCAGGTGATCGAAGGGGATGGACATTATTCTGTCTCCCAGCGGTTCGGGTTGTATCGCTGGCATATCACTGATCCGATCCGGTTCGAGAAGGGATTGCGGGTAACGATCCAGGACCTGGGCTGGCGGGCCGATGGACGGTATCTGCCGCTGCAGGACGATATGGCGTCGACCGTGTTTTGGTACCAGACGGAGCCGCATGCCGCGTTTCCCAAGTTGCCGGGGAAGGATGCATTGGAGGTGAACTAGACGGGAACGACGAGACGGATGCCGATAACCACAAGGGGTAGATCGGGCTCATGGGAGAAGCCGGGAAA
Source organism: Puia sp. (assembly GCF_035546395.1). Lineage (GTDB taxonomy): Bacteria > Bacteroidota > Bacteroidia > Chitinophagales > Chitinophagaceae > Puia. The sequence goes on from NZ_DASZXR010000008.1 coordinate 379,302, forward strand.
AAGAAGTATATTCATATTCCCTTTACTTATCTTATGAGACGATCCCTCTTGATCTTTTTCTCGCTTGGGCTGATGCTCTCACGGGCCTGGTCGGGAGACGGCAAGCCGCCTGCTTTCTCCTACATCCGGGATTCCGTGGACGTGCAATTGCATGCGGTAAAGGCAACCCTGCTGGAAAATCACGCCGGTCTGGCCTACCTGGAGGTCACCAACAATTCTTCCGATAGCCTGACGGTCCGGCTGATCTGCAAAGGGCCCGATAATGTCCACATCACCAGCCTTCCGGAAAGCACTACCCTATCGCCGGGGAACGGATTCGTATTCGTCGAAAGACTTAGCGTCGGTAACCAGGTTTACCCGGGCTCCGGTATGGTCCTCTACCAGGTGATGATCGACTATAAAAAAAACGGCAGGTCCTTCACCGCGTCAAAGGTGGTTACCCAGGAAGTGGAACTGGGTATCCTGGGAGAATCAGGGATCATGACCGTACTGGGATTGAGTGTATTTTCAATCCCTTTTTTCCTCATCCTTCCCGGATTCCTTTTTTGGGTCATCTGGTCTTCTTTTCTGCCGGCCCCGCTGCGATCCGATAAAATCGTTGTCCCTTCCGACAAGAAGGAGCCCCTTTTTTGGGTCCTCTCCATCACGTTGTCCCTGATCCTTTCCCTGTTCTATGCAGGGGTCTCCAGGCGGGCCGTCTGGATAGGGTACGGCCTCCAGGACATCTTTTTCCTTTGGATGGGGTCCATCGTCCTATCGCTGATCCTCTTATCCCTATATATTCTCATCGAACGGTCCAAAGATTTCTCGCTGGAGGATAAGCCCCTGGACCTTCTGAGAAAGTTGAACCGGCGGGGAACGGACTTTTTCCTGCAACAGGGCGCGCTTCCGGAAGTCAAGGATCGATTGCTTTTCAGGCTGGGCATGAATAAAATGAGCAAAGCCGGCGACCCCGCCCATTGGTACAGTTATGGGATCCAGGTGGGAAAAGCGGAAGGGGCAAACGATGGGTACTATAAGAGAGTGGTTGAACTCGTGAGAAAGCTCGATGAAGCGGAAAAGAGATCGGGGGAGGACATAAAGCAATTGGAAAAACTCCTACGGAAGGCGAAAAGGAAAAAGGCGATCACCGTTGATTTCGATGTGAATCCGGGACTTGTTTCCTCCGCGGCGGAATTTGTGGTTCAAAACAAGTACAAGGACATCGTTCATTTATAGAAAAAGTTAGCCCTCATCGCGGAGGGCCGAAGAATCTCAGGCTTTTTCAGCATCCTCCTTTCAGACAACCCTGTAAAAGCCCGAAATTCTTTATAGTTCCGCTAAAGCTAATCAATTTTATGGACATCAGCATTCAAAAATTCAGGTTATCGGTCGCCTGGACCCGGTTGTTAAAGGGGCCATTGAATGGGATCCCCTTCGGCAAGCTTCCTTTTCTCGCCGATAAGCAACAGTACAACCGCAAATTCCTGGAGCTGATCAACACCCCGGGCGACTGGGAACTGAATACCCCCTGGGACCAGCGGAAAGGAAACAGCAAGCATCATTTCTGGTCTTACTACCTCGAAACCACGGTGCCGTTCCCGGGCAACCTCGCTGATGGCGATCCGGGTTTCTGGGACCGGTTTGTCCCTTTTCGGAAAAGGATCAACCTAAAGCCCACGGTTGAGGGACCACGCCTGAACCTGGCCGGCTATTTCACCGCGTTCAGCATATCGCTGGTGGTGATCATCGAGTGGGAGGGGTCTTATTCCGTGCCGGAACTGTGGAAACAGGTTGCCAATGCGAAAAGGGGAAGGATCTATCGGATCGAAGAGGAAGACGGAGCCCTTACGCTTTCTCAGCTGGCCGAAAGAGGTTTCCAGGAACTGCTCCAGTATGCGCTGGGAGCCGACCAGCACGAGAGCGGTCCCGCCCTCCCGAAGGACCCGGTCCTGGTGGCAAGCGTCATAAAGGGCAGTAATATCGCCAGGGTATTGACCAAAGATCCACTCGAAAAGCCGGAATTCAACGATCTGAAATATGCCCTTTATGATTTCGCTTGCTGGAATGAAGAGCTGTTCCCCCACCGGGCCAATCACCCCTCTATCCCAAACGATGATCAGGCTCTCATCAAGAATAAATTCCAATTCGACCTGGGGGATATCTTTTACCGGCAGAAGCGGGGACGGGTCATCTGGCTGCCCCGGTATTTTGAGAATACGCTGGAGAAATGGGACAAAAAGATGGGGATCGACGAGCGCGAAACGTTCGGCGATCAGAAGCGAAAGCAGAAGAAAATAGCCTGCTTCCACAACAATACTTTACTGCTCACTCTTCAGCTGGAAGTGCTGGGGCAATTCATAAAGGAATTGGACCTGGCCTTCCAGGACCCAAAATCGCGGAGTGCTTTACGACCCGATATCGACGAATGGGCGCGAAGGGCGGTAAAATACACCAGTAATTTGTACCTCGGGAAAGATGAAGCCATCACGGGCGACATCGCCTCGGCGAAGGTTTACCGGTCGCTTAGCGCCCAATATTTCCTGAAAGACAATAAGGTGCTGGATTCCCTGAACAGCCTAAGGAACAGGTATGGATGGCAATCACTGCCTTGACCCGCACCCGTCTTGCCTATTTGGGAATCACCAGTGTCTTTGTCTGCGACGTATGCGCGCTGAAGTAGCCCAGGGCTCCCCCTATTATATTGGTCTTGGGATTGCCGGGCTGGCTGCCGTCGCTGGATCCCGTGGAGGCCTGGTCGACGCTGAACCAATAGTCGTAGTTCGGCCGGTCGATGCATTGCATCTCTATATCTACCCGATCGCCTGCGTGCAGCGTGCTGTCCGGGTCCGGGCGCAACAGCGACCAGGTGGATTGTTTACCGTCGGTGAAATCGTCGGTTTCCCCATAGAGGGTCTTGTCAAGATTGCCGTTGATAGTTTGGTTGAACCGGTAATTGTTCCCTTTGCCGACCGGGTCAGTGAAGAGGGGCACCACGGCGATGACCATTTTGGAGAAGTTGTAGACCTGCTCGGTGTAGAGACTGTCCAGGTTGACGGAGTGGGGCATGGTGCTGGTTGCGGTGAAGGTGTTTTGGCCGGTGGTGATCGTTAGGTGGTAGGTTTGGCCTTCGATGCCTTGTAGGGCGGTGGTCTGATAGATGCCCGGCTGCGTTTCTTGCAGTGTCTCTGCATTGCCGGCGTCGTCTTTTATGGTGACATTCGCATGGCTGACACCGTTGAAGGCGCCCGTGCTGTTCACGGCTTCCGTCTGGCTGATCTTGACCTGGTAGGGGCCGGGGAGATTGGTGACATTGCCTTCGATGATGTATTTGGGAGGTGCGGTGCGCAGGTTGAGGTTGATGACTTTCTGACAAGAGGTGATGATCGTTGCGGCTGCGGCGATAAGGACGCATTTATAGGTCATGATGCTTAGAATTTAAAGTTGTAAGAGATAAAGGGCACGAGGCTGAAGAGCGTGGTCTGCACCGCCTCCGTTTGGTTGGGATCGTTCTTTTTGTCCCGGAAGGTGATCAGGTAGGCGTTGTTCCGGGCGTAGGCATTGTAGATGCCAAAGGCCAGTTCGGAGGAGAACCTCGGGCGGTGTTGTAATTGTACGGTTGCGCCCAGGTCGAGCCGGTGGTAGGCCGGCATCCGGTAACCGTTCCGTTCGGAGTAATAATAGATGGTGCGATCGTCCGACTTGTATTTACCGCTGGGAAGACTTATCGCATTCCCTGTATTATAGACCCAATTGGCCGAGAGATTCCATTTATCGTTCAGCCGGTACATGGCGACGATGGAAATGTCGTGGGTGCGATCCTGGAAGGCGTTGTACCATTGGTCGTTGTTGATCCCGTCGATCTTCTTTTCGGACTTCGAGAGCGTATAGCCGATCCATCCGGTGAGGTCGCCCTTTTTCTTCCGCAGCAGCCATTCGATGCCATAGGCGCGGCCCTTGCCATAGAGGAGTTCGGTTTCGATATGGTCGTTGGTATGAACGTCGGCGCCATCGCGGTAGTCGATCTGGTGAGTCAGGGCTTTATAGTAGGTTTCTACCGTGAGTTCGTATTTGTCATCCTGCAGGTTCTTGTAGTAGCCTAACGAAACCTGATGGGAGGTCTCCGGTCGGATCATATTATTGCTGAGCACATAGCGGTCCGTCGGCGTGCCGATGCTGCCGGGGGATAACAGGTGGATGTTCTGCGTGTTGCCGGCGTAAGAGGCCTTAACGGAGGTGGTGGGGTTCAGTTGATAGCTGAAGGCCAGGCGGAACTCGGGGTTGAAATAAGTTGTCAGGATCTTGCCGGTGGTGTTGTGTAGGGTATCGGTGATCTTGCCGGCCGGATCGACCGTATACAAATCCCCCTTGCCGAAGGGGCTGAAGAATTCGCCCCGGAAGCCGTAGGAAATGTTGAGGCGATCGGTGGCCTTCCAGTCGTTGCTGACATAGACCGCGTTCTCCCAGCCATACCGCACCTGGAAAGCCGTGTCGTTGATCCCCGTTTTGTCATTGCCGCCCGTGACTGCGCCGGGGTTCAATCGATGATCGATCGAATGGATACCGAATTTGATATTGTTCCGGGGGTTGAGATAATATTGAAATTCTTCTTTTACGTTGAAGTCCCGGAGGACGGAGTTGACGAAAAAGTTGTTGCCGCTGTTGGCGAAACGGATCTGATAATTGTAATTGCTATAGATCAGCGAGGTGTTGGAGAAGAGCCGGGGGTTGTAGGTGTGATTCCATCTTATGGTGGCGGTGGTGTTCCCCCAATTGAGCCCGAAGATGTCCGCGCTGGATAAAACGTCCTTGCCGTAATAGCCCGAAATATACAGCTTGTCGCGATCGCTCAGCGTGAAATTCAGCTTGCCGTTGAGATCATAGAAATAGAGGCTGTTCTTGTTCTTGGTGGAGTCTTTGGAGAGCTTGAGGAACATATCGGCATAGGTCCGACGGGCCGTGAGGAGAAAGGACGATTTGTCCTTTTCGATCGGGCCTTCGAGGTTGAGCTTGGCGGAGATGAGGCCCAGGCCGCCCGTGACGTGGGTCTCCTGGTTATTGCCTTCGTTCATCCGGACGTCGATGACGCTGGATAATCGGCCGCCGTACTGTGCGGGCATCCCGCCTTTGTAGAGCGTGACGTCTTTGATGGCGTCCGAGTTGAAAGTGGAGAAGAAGCCCAGCAGGTGATAGGCGTTGTAGACGGGGGCCTCGTCGAGGAGGATCAGGTTCTGATCGGTTGCGCCGCCCCGTACGTTCAGCCCGCTGTTGCCTTCCGCGGCTGCCTTTACACCGGGGAGGAATTGCAGGGTCTTCAGCACGTCGCGCTCGCCAAAGAGGATCGGGACGCTTTTTATTTCTTTTGTGGTGATATGCTCTACGCCCATCTGGGCGCCTCTCAGGCTTCGACCCCTGGCTGTGGCGGTGATGGTGACGTCCTGCAGTTGTGCGCCCTGTTCGGTCAGCAGGGTGGGGAGTTGGATGTTTTCGGTCAGGTCGATTGGGATGGTTTCGGGCTGGCGGCCGACGGCAGAGATGATCAGGGTGTAGTGGCCGTCGGGGAGGGTGAGGGAGTAAAAGCCGTAGTCGTTGGTGGTAACGCCGATGTTCCTATCTTTTACGACGACTGTGGCGCGGATGATGCTTTCGCCGGTGGCGCGGGAGCGGACCGAGCCGGTGATGGTGTGTTTGGATTGGGCGTGGGCCTGGATAAGGGCGCAGAATAACAAAAGGATCAGCAAAAGGCGTTTTGCCAGGTTGAAGTGCATATGAGTCGGTTTGTATGTAGTCAACAACTTAGGTTGGGCTTACCCCTATTTCGGTTTATACATTTTTTCATCAGGATTGCGCCCCGTTTGTTAATGGGTGTTTTTCCCCTTGACACCGGGGATCGGGCGACACTACCTTTGAGAACAACAAAACCCTTTTTTATGGCAAACTCCTTTATCCCGTTGCGGGTATTCGTCAAGGGCGGTAGCCGGGCCGCGAAATCCCATTTGTCTTCAGCCGGCTATTCGGGCCAAAAAGTGGAAAAAGAGGCGCTGCGTCCCGAAGCGCTTGCGGCGGGTTTCCCACCCACACCAAAGGAAAACCTGGTATTCCAGGGTGGGAAAACGATTGCCGATCTCACCTATACCAATTTTTACATCGGCGGCGAGGCGGCCTGGGATCCCTCAGATCGCAAGAATATCGATGCTGCACTCAACGCGGCTATGAATGACGAGCATCTGAACAATGTCATGCGGCAGTATTTCGAAAATAAACCCATCACGGCCGACTTTCGTCCCTCTACCATTCTCGACGGGCCACCGCCTGCGGCCTTCTCGGAAGGAGATGCAAAGGCCCTGGTAGCCAGCCTTTTTTCCGATAATGCCCTGGATAGTTTCGATCTGGCAAACACCGTCATCTGTTTCATGCTTCCCAAGGGCACAATTCTCACAACCGATGTGGCTCCGCACAATCCGGTAGCAGCAATAAAACACAAGCCGTTTATTCCGGCGGAGGACGAGGATAGTTCGCTGCAGGGACTGGGCGGGTATCATGGTTCGGTGCGTATCGGCACGAACGCCGTGTACTATGCGATAGGCGTCTTTTCCTTTCGACGGGACGACGGCACGGACAACGGCATCGTCGCCTTCGACGCGCCCTGGAAAAACGTGGTGGCTACTTTTTACCACGAACTTTGCGAGGCCAGGACCGATGCCGATGTCGACGATGCGATCCGCACCAAAAAGGATCAATTTTGTGGCTGGGTCTCCCGCAGCGGCAACGAGTGTGGGGATTTCCCTATGGAAGAGGCCGGAAGCAATCTCGGCCTGGTCATGAAGGAGGTGCCGCTCGCCAACGGAACGGGGACGGTGCCCATCCAGTTTCAGTACTCCAATGCCGTGAAAGGGCCTGAAGGGCCGATTAAAAAGCTGCACAAGCTTCACGCGTTGGCGTAGGCATCGACGGGCTGGGTTCCATTTGATCAGAAGCGGTAGCTGAGACCCGCGATGGCGCCGAAATAGAGCGCCTGGAAATCCTTTGCGCCGGCGTTCTTGCTCCAGGTGTAGTGTTTGATGAGGTCGGCGCCGAGGCCTTTTTCGGAGGAGACATAGTTGAACGTCGGGCCCGCGAATACTTCGAAATGTTGGAAATGCAGGCTGGGCAGGAGCCGGAAGACATCCTTTTGATAGTCGCCGTGTTCGAAGTCGGTTCCGGTGATGGCGGCCAGCTCGGTATTTACCCGGAAGGCGTCCGTGAGGTTCCAGTGCGCGCCGATGCCGGCTTCCGCGGTGGCCAGTTTCAGGTTGCCGTTGCCGGCCTGGATGCTTTGGAGCGTGTGCGTGCGGTCGTTATAGCCGATGCCAAGGATGCCATAGAGTTTGCGGCCGCCGGAGCGGAAGGAGAGCAGGACGGTGCGGGTCTCGTCGATGCTGAGGCTGACCGACTTTTCGCCGTTCTTGATGATATTGATGAGGCCGATGGGGCAGTCGCTGCTGTCGGCGATGTTGATGAAGCCGGCGATTTGCACGCCTTTTACCTTCCTGGCGATGTTGAGGAAGCCTGCGACCTGGACGTTGGCGTCGCCGGCTTTGTTCATAAAGCCAGCGATCTGCGCGCCGTTCGAGCTGTTTTTGGTGGTGTTCATAAATCCCGCGATCTGCGCGCCGGAGGCGTGGTCGAGGACGATATTGGCGAAGCCGGCGATCGTGGCGCCGGTTTCGGCGCGGGAGACGCCGGCGATGGCGTTGAGGGAGAGGAAGTTGGCGCGTTGAGTGGCGTGGGTGCCGTTGGTGCTGAGGGGTGGGACGAGGCCGATGTTGAAGGTGCTTTTGTCCTTCGTTTGCGCGGTGGTGGTGGTGGCGAGGCCATGGAGGAATAAAAAAGCCGCGGCGAAGGGTATTGTTGATTTGTATTTCATACGTTTTTCTAAGCTTGTATGAAGTCAACAACCCAGGATCGACTTACCCCTATTCCAAGGAGTACAATTTTTTCATGCCGCGGCGGTTTGTGTGTCGCCGCGGCTTGATTCTCAAGAATCTTTCATCTAAAATGGATACCCTACGGTATAGACAATCTTCTTATTTACGCCATCATCGAGCGCGTCACTATAGACAATCAGACTGCCGTACATTTTTTCGCCGATGATGTTGATATCATTGTTGTCGATTGTCCTGCCCGTCAACTCCCAATAAGGGCAGGCCTTTGGCAAGGTTACGACGATGTTCGATCCGTATTTTATCCCGGTGATGCTTTGGACGTTATCTTCAATGACCCCTACCTGTTGGTACTGCTGGACGGTTGCCCCGAAATTATAGGCGCATGGTAGACCCCAGGTCGAAAATTGTGCGTGGATCTTTGTGCCTCCCTCTTCGATGTGGATAAACTCCAGGTGAGTCCAGGGACAGCCGTTGCCCGAGGCGGGGGACGTGGGCCTTGGGTTTACGTAGCGAAAATTGTTGGGTATCGTCCTGACATCATCCTCAGTGAACGTGTGGATATTGTCGTGCCGCTGATCGTGCTGGTCATGGTCCGCCGTCGTGTGCGAGTAGGAGATGGGATCCTGGCCGGGCACTGTTACCCAGTCATACTTCGGCATGCTGTATTTCACCTTTAGATCGGGTAGAACGGCGGGAACGATCGACAAGGTAATGGGGAGGGTGAAGGTCTTTGTTTCCCAAGAATGAATGATTAACCCGGTCTGGCGCCTTATCTGGATGGTAATATTCAATTTGATCTGTGCGATCTTAATTGGATTTTGAATCAGGGCACTGATCCTTTCCCTCTTGATAACAAGACCGGATAGATTTGCGTCATTCTTTGTTTCGGTGAAGTCGGTGGGTTTCATTTGGTCGATCGAGATGATTCGGGATTTGAACTTCTCAGAATCGAACCCAAACCCGATGCCGGCGATGGAGAACTTGTTGTCGTTCTGAGCGCTGAACAACTGGGTGATGCCATCTACCCGTTGTACATAGAAGTATGACTTGCCGAGGGGCAGATAGTCGCCGAGGATCTTTCTCAGGTCCAATACGGTAGCGTCCTTGAGATTATAGGCTGCCTTGACCGTCTCCTGCGCTGTCTTGTTAAGTTGAGCTATGGAGATAAGGATCCTTGAATTCTGATCGGAAAGCTTGCTGACCAGATTGTTCAGATCTTTCTCCATCAAAAGGTCTGCGTTGGCTACGGCGACGTTCATTTCGTTTGCCATCCGCGTGACCAGGGCGTTCCCATAATTATTGGCCTGGCTAGCAATAACTCGGCATCCTGCCGGAATTTGTTGAGGACATCCTTTACAACGAAATCTCCGCCTACGGCCGCGACCACAGCGCCAACCTGAGCTTTGGCGCCAGCACCTATGGTTATCAAAAGAACAAAGAGGAGGATTTTTGCTTTCATTCCGTCTAAATTTTGATTGTGCGGTGAAAATATAATGGGCTTACGGGTTGAAAAACGGGAAAAATCCCGCTCTTTTTTTTGCTTCAATAGACGATCAAATTGATGTGATGGAGATTTACTGGCGTGGATGGATAATCGATTGGGACGAGCGGTGCCCGATCTTTTTTGTCTGTCTCATACCTTTGGTTTAGTTCCCGGTTGAAGCTTTCCGCGGATTGTTTGGTGCCTACGGTAAGGAATTGCCAAAATAATTCAAAGTCGGTCTCAAAGAAGAGTTGATATTTTCGCTCCAATTCCGGATCGAATTTTTGAATGTTTTCCAACAATTTCTTGCCTATCTGAAAGGCTTCCATCTCATAATCATAAAAACCTGCCTTAAATCCCTTCGGCAGTTGGAGGGGCTTCGGTTCCTCCTTAACCTTTTGAATCAGCGACCGGTATTTTTCGTAGTTCGCAAATTGAATATAGTGGCCGAATAAATGGGCAATTGTGAAGACAATTTCCAGGGGAGCCCGTGAGGAGGTGTTTACCAGTATCTTATGTTGCGTTAGTTCGGCAATTGCCACCCGGTCGTCATCAATTGCCACGAACACGACCTGCAAGGCATATTGTTGCAGATGAACTACCAATTTATCCAGCATATCGTAGTCCGGCATTCTCAGTTCTATTTCAGGGTGTTCAATTCGGTATGCAACCTGTTATTCCGGGTCCTGTGCAGAATAAGTTGGGAAGCGAAGAAGACTATTTGGAGGATAACGGCAAAAAAACCAAGAGTCTTTTTGATCAGGTCGCTAAGGGTCGCCGGCAGCGTACCGGTGTCTTTGGGTCCGGGCAATATCGTGTCTTCCGCGATATAATACGTCGCAAATAGTACTACCGTATTGACTAGAAGAATCCAGATCAGGTTGTCTCTTAATGTAGTCACAAATAAATTACTGTCCGTAGTGTAGAGTTTGACCTTGGAAAGCGTGTCTATGGGTTTTGCGGAGCAGATGATGTTCGGCTTTGTTTTCAATACTTTGTTTTCAAAAGTTGAATCGATCAGGTGGATCTCAATGTCTTTCTTGGATTCATGATCCCAATAGGCTTTAAGCTCATGGGTGTACATATAAGTCTCAATATCAAGATATGCCAGAAGTAAAATGAATATCATATACGAGCACACAAGACTTACCTGCGAATTGCTGTGATTGGTGACACGATTGATTACAATGAAAGTCACCAACGGCGCAAATACAAGTAGCAACAATTGTATAGTTCTTTTTATCATCGATTAAACATTCTATTTATTAGCAATCCGAATATGATGATTGACGAGGATATCCCAAGAGTAACATAGGGGATGCAGTTGACGATATTGGGGTCATTGATATAGATCGACCAAATGAAAATTCCTATCGCTGTTAAAAACCCAGCTGTTATCGACATGAATGCGAAGGCTTTTATTCTTTGTCCATCGGATTCATTCTTACAAAGGAACAGTCCATATAGCAATGCGGGGATCATGGAGAGGCCCGCACCAAACATGACGAATTGGAGGGCAAAAACCTGGTCCCATCGGACGGAAACCCAATAAATGAAGCCTGTGACAGCAACGCCAATGAGGATCAGGAGCATTCGGGCCTTGCGGAGTACGGTCTGGTGTTCTTCATCACTAAGGCGCTTAACGTTAAAGGCGTGTTTGCTGAACAATCGATAATCCGTCAAATCCCAAGAAAGGGTTTGAGACGACGCAAGGAGCCATGAGTCTGTGGCTGAAAGGCTTGCTGCAAAGAAGCTAAAAGAGACAAACGAGAGCAGAACCAGCGAGACAACCTCACTGGCTGGCATGTAGTTGACAGAAATTGCAGAAAGAATGGAGTTTTGAGAGACATTCTCGACGATATTTTTGAGAATAAATCCTGAAACAGTTCCCAGGACGATCGGGAACACGGATATTTCCAGTGCAGCTTTTCTGATCACCCGCTGCATATTTTTGACGCTTTTGTCGTCTACATGCAAACTATTTGCAGACACCGTTTGCCAGTTGGTCATATCGATCAGTTGGTAGAGTCCAAAGAATACAACACCCCAGTAGAAGCTGGTGGGGTTGTTCATTAGAGGCATATAGGTGAGGTGCTTGATTTGAATATGGTGAGTGGTGACATGCGAGAGCAGCAGGACGAATAGTATCAGTAATGAGGTGGTAGCCAGAATATTTGATATCTTGTCTGTCTTGGCATTGGCGCTAAAGCCTCCGATGGTACAAAACACCGAGATGAATAGGGAGAAAGCGAAGATTATGGGGACGATCGCTTCTTTGTTAACTCCAAGGACTTGCGTATAAAAGCCTGATACATAGGATATTTCAAAGCCGATGCATACGAATAAACCAGTTAAGGATACGAAGGATGCGATCAATCGGGCGCCTGTGCCGAAGTTCGCGCCTAAGAAGCCGTGCAAGGTATATTTGTCTGAGTGTGGAACGATCTTGGGAATCAGATAAGAGTAGAGGATGATGCCGATTATCCAGAATGCCTGCAGCCAGATACCTGCGAGACCGATCGTGTAGCCCAGCCATATTGCATACCAAATGCCGTTGGCTGAGCCGTTGCTGGTGGCCCAGGTTGTATGGCCGAACAGATTGCTCCCGATATTGCGGCCGGCAAGGAAGAATTTTTCTATCTTATCATTCTTTTGTTTTTGGGCTATTATAATGTAGATCGCCAATCCGACAAGCGTTGTCAGTAAGATTGTTGCCGTTAATCCGGTCATAAGATTCGGTTTGGATGTTCAGTTGAGATGCTGCTTTATTCGACGGCTGAAAATACAAATTATGGTATGCAGGCGTCCACCGTGAAAACACCCTTTTTGAAGTAGGACTGGTCAGCGTTAAGTTGATTCATTGCGAAAAATCTGTTACTTTATTGATTACCAACACTATAAGAGCCGGGCGAGAATTTTGAGAAGATTTTGAGCCCCTGAAAACGAAAAATCTTTTAAAAACATTTGGCGCGAATGTCAAACCCCCCTACCTTTGCACTCCCAATCGAAATAAAGCCTTCGGGTTCAAAGCGAAAGGGTGGTTCGGAAACGACCAAAAGTTCTTTGAAAGAATGGAAGCAATAGCACTAAAGAAGTAATTTTTTAGGTAGGGTTATATTAGCGAAAGAAAATCGACAATATGACCGTCATTTCGAGAGAATTGATAGTCAGCGTCAAACAACATTTACAATGG
>NZ_DASZXR010000009.1:0-6597 GCF_035546395.1 Puia sp.
CTGCTTACCTACCGGCCAGCACATCGCCATCATACCCAGCAGCGGCCCGATATCCTCTTCAATTACCTCGGTCAGTTCGATACCGATCTAACCGATCCCTTCTTCGCCCTCGCACCCGAAGGCGCCCCGCACAGCCAGCACCAGGACGAGTCCCTCACCCACGGCCTGCAGCTCCTCGGCATTATCGCCCAGGGCCGGCTCCGGATCACCGTCATCTATGACCGTCACCGCTTCCCCGACAATGATATCGCGTCCTTCTGTCAAACCTATCAACATACCCTGACCCAACTCATCGACCACTGTCGCCACAAAACCGAACGACAACTCACCCCAAGCGATCTTGCCTACAAGGGTCTCTCGATACCACAACTGCACCTTCTACAACAAGAATATCATCAGCAGTCAGCCGGCAAGATCGTCAACATCTATCCACTGACCCCTACCCAAGAGGGCATCCTTTTCCATCATCTGGCCGATGAACGATCCAGCGCCTACCTCTACCAGGAAACCTATTCCCTCAGCGGCGCCGACATCGACCCCTTCCATATACAGCTCGCCATCGACCAACTCGCGGCCCGCCATGAAATGCTCCGGTGTTCGATCGACATCGACCACTTCGGTCAGTTCTTCGCGGTCATCCTCGATAAAAGGTCCATCGCCATCCGGTACGAAGACCTGACCGATCTTTCATCATCGTCCATCGATTCGCATATAAAAGACTTTACGGATACCGATCATCAGACCCGTTTCGATCTTCGCCGCGACCCACTCCTTCGCCTCGCCCTTTTCAAGATCGCCGACAGGCAATATCGCCTCGTCTGGTCCAGTCATCATATTATCCTCGACGGTTGGTGCATGAGCATCCTGTTGTCAGAATTTACCGCGCTGTATACAGCTATCGCTAACGGAACCTCCCCTGGATTGAATCCTGCACCATCCTACCTGCAATTCATCCGCTGGTTGGACGAACACCGACCCGAAGCCGGACTGGAATACTGGAAACAATACCTGTCGGGATACGACACAAAGACCCTGTTCCCAAGCCTCCCGCAGCACGATGGCGCTCAGCCTTACCAGCAGGGCTTTATCACCTTTAATTGCTCCGCCGAAGAAACAATCGGTTTGGAAAAACTTGCCGCCGATACGCAGGTCACGCTGAATACGCTGATACAGACCGCCTGGGGACTGATCGTCTCCTTTTACAGCCAAAGCAACGATATCGTTTTCGGTTCCGTCGTAGCCGGCCGCCCGGCCGCCGTTTCCGGTATAGAATCGATGGTAGGCTTGTTCATCAACACCGTGCCGGTCCGTTTCCGATTCGAAGACCAGCAAAGTATTCGAACGATCATGCAGCAGGCCCAGCAGCACATGCTCGATGGCGAGAACTTCCACCAATGTTCCCTGGCCCGTATCCAGCAACGTTCGAACGCCGGCCAGGACCTGGTTAACCACACCCTGGAATTCGCCAATTATCCCGGAGTGGAAGAAGCCGTGATGGGCGGTCTGCAGTTGACAAAACTAACCACCCGTGAACATACCAATTATCCCCTCGGTCTCACCGTCCAACCAGGACAACGATTAGCGGTCAGATTCCAGTTCAACAAGAATTATTATACCACAAAGACCATCGCACTCCTCGCCGCGAAATTGCGGCATCTCCTTCAACAGTTCCTCCATGATCCCTGGATCACCGTCCGCGGATTGGACTTTACCCCCACCGCCGAGAGAAACACCTTGCTGGGTATGGCCAAAGGAGCAATCAGGCCATTTGCCTCCACAGACGACGTCATCCAGCTTTTCCGGCGCCAGGTTCGCCAGCAACCTGCTTCCATCGCAGTCCGCGACCAACAGCAGTCCCTCACCTACGCACAGCTGGACGATTGGTCCTCCTTCCTGTGCCAGCAGATCGCCCGGCATTCACTTCCCGGAAAGGTCATAGCCGTCCATTTAGATCGCGGAGCTGCCCTCATCGCCGCATTAATCGGCGTCTGGAAAGCCGGCTGCACCTATCTGCCCATTGATCCCCATCTTCCACAGGGACGCATCGCGTATATGCTGAAAGATGCTTCCGCCAGCTGCATCCTGGCCTCCGCTCATCAGCCTTATTCGTTTGAAGCAGCCAATCTGATCCTTATCGAAACGATATTTGGACAGCTAACCCTGACAGGTGACATCGGTCGGCAGCCGCTAACTTCCAACACGGGACCAATACCCGCCTACCTCATCTATACTTCCGGTTCCACCGGTCGACCCAAGGGCGTTATCGTCCACCACGCCGGCATGGTCAACCATCTCCATTCCCGGGTTCAACGGTTTGCCCTCGCGCCCGGATCCAACGTCGCGCAAACAGCTTCGCAAAGTTTCGATATCTCCATCTGGCAAATGCTCGCCCCACTGATAGCCGGCGCAACAGTAACCGTGTACGATGCCGACGCCGTGCTGGAACCCCGTCAGCTGCTGCAGAATATTGCCCGCGACGGCATCACCGTCGTCGATATCGTTCCCACCTATTTATCCGTCCTGCTCGACGTTGCCGAAACTGAATTCGCCGATCTTCAGCTCACCGGACTACATTCGATGGCGACCATCGGCGAAGAACTAAAGCCGGCGCTTGTTCATCGGTGGCAAAAGCGATTTCCGCACGTACAGCTATTCAACACCTACGGCCCATCGGAAGCCTCCGATACGGTAACCGATTACACGATTCCCGCCGGCTTCAAGGGACCGATGGTCCCCATCGGCCGGCCCATTCCAAATACTCGCGTCTATATCGTAGATAAAAAGAACAGGCTCTGCCCTCCCGGGATGATCGGCGAGCTATGGATCGCCGGCATCGCCGTCGGCGGCGGTTACGTAGGGCTGCCGGAGAAAACGACGATGAGTTTTATCCCCGACCCTTTTTTTGAAGGAAAAGATCAGGTATACATCACCGGCGACCGCGCCCGCTGGGATGAAGACGGCCTGTTATATTTCCACGGCCGCAACGACCACCAGGTAAAGGTGAGGGGACACCGTATCGAACTCGGCGAAATTGAACGAACACTCCAACGCGTCCCCGGGATCAGCATCGCGGCGGTCACCTGCGACGCCGAAAATGGCGGAAGCCAGTTAAAGGCCTATATCCGCTGGAAACCCGGCGAGCAGAGCCCTCAACCCGCTTTGCTGTCCCAACTCCGGCAATATCTACCGGAACCGATGATCCCTGCAACCATCGTCGAGCTCGACGAATTCCCCCTCACCCCAAGCGGTAAGATCGATCGCAAAGCACTCGCTTTTCTCTATCAACAACCGCCCGCGGCCGCTGCTCCCGAGGCACATCAATGGTCACCCACCGAAGCGTTGCTGGCGGGTCTCTGGTCCGAGATACTTGGCAGTTCCCGACCGGACATCCATGCCGACTTCTTCCAAATGGCCGGCGACTCCATCCGAGCCATTCACCTGTCCATAAAAACGCATCAAAAAGGATATTCGCTCTCGATAGAAGATATATTCTCTTTTCCTCGCCTTCGCGACATGGCGGCCCGTCTCAAACCTGTCCCCGCCGGTACTCGCCAGAGCGTCAACGGAAATTCCGCAAAAGCAAGTCCCTGGCAGGAAGAACTCAGATCGGCTACCACATCCGCTCCGAAGTATTCGATGGAAATTGAATCGGAAGGCCCGGCCCTGGTTCAACAGCTGGAAAAAAGTATACGTGAAGCCGATTGTTTTTTACTTCACCTCGCTGCATCCCCGGACGGCCTCGTCTGCCGGCAATTGCCTCAGCCCAGCGAAACTTCCTTACCGGTTCTCGTTCACGATGCCGAAAAAAAGACCCTTTCCTTGTCCGTTTCCGCCGAAGTAGCCGATTCTCACACCATGTTGTTACTCCTGCGCGAAGGCACGGAACCGAAGGACCTGCGTCTCAATCCCACCGATCCGGACTTCATCGGCTGGCTGGAAAAACGCCAGCGCTCCATTCGTCGAACCCGGCTCGCCCGGGAACATGCCTACCTGCAGCGATTAATCCTATCCCTCCAACACTCCCTGCCAACACTCGACCCTGCCTCTCAAAAGGTATCCCTGCATATTCCGGTCAGCACCGCCCCTTTAACCCTCGATTGCAACGATCTTGCCCTCGCCGCTTTCGCCATGGCCATCCGCGAATGCAAAGGCATCCGTCAGCTGCCGGTCATGATCACGACGGATTACCGCCACGAAGGCCATCGAAACGCCACCGGATGCTTTTTCCACCGCTTTCCTATCCTCCTCCATCTCGCTGGTATGTCGGATCCGGCGGCACTGCTAAAAAGCATCCAAGCTTGCTTGCGAGCTTTGCCCGATCAGGGAGAGAACTGTGATCCGCGCCTCGTCAGCCGGCTCCACCCCGAAAACAATTATCCCGACTGGCTCATCACACCGTTTTTCGCGTTCCGTCGCGAAAGCGCTTTCTCCCAGTCATTGCCGGCATGCGTGCAAGGCCTAAGCAGCAACCTTCCGCAAGAGTACGGAGTCGGTGTCAGCTTTAGCATGCAATGGATCGCCCGACGGCTCGTCATCCAACTGGAAATCCATGACGACGGCTATTGCGCTTCATTGATGACCGGATTCGAACAGGCTTTCCACAGTGCGTGGAACCTGCTCACCAATCTTTCTAAGCAGGAAAGCCAGATGAGCCCGATCGCTGCACATCCCGCCGTTGATGGAATTTCAGTTGACGACTTCCAGACTATTACCGAATATCTAAATGAATAAGGGATTATGAGCACTGCCACTACCGTTCGCGATATCTATGGCCTGACCCCTTTACAGGAAGGCATCTATTTTCACAGTCTCGCCAATAAAGACTCACAGGCTTATTTTTGTCAATCCTCCTATCGCATCGAAGGCGGAATCGATGAAAGATGCGTTGCCGAAGCCCTCGAACAGTTGTTCGACCGGCACGCCATCCTGCGATCCTCCTATGTGCTGAAAAACCTTCGCAAGGTCGTACAGGTCGTGCGCGATCACCAGACCCCCGATTTTGCCTTCGAGGATCTTCGCCAGCGGGACGATGCCGAAGGGTATATGGAACGCCAACGGGTACTCGACCGCCACCGCCCCTTCGACCTCGCCCGAGATGTCCTCATGCGCGTCCGGCTCTACCAGTTGTCCAACGATCGCTTCGAATTCGTCTGGAGCCATCATCATATCCTCATGGACGGCTGGTGTACCGGCATCCTTCTGCAGGAGTTTGGCGAACTGTATGACAGCATCGCCACACAGCGCCCGCATCGCCTGCCCCCAACCGCCCCCTACCACGCCTTCATCCAATGGCTCGATTCCTGCGATAAGTCCCAGGCCGCTCAATTCTGGAAACAGCAGGTCAGCCATCTCACCCAACCATCCGGTCTGCCAACCGACAAATCCGCTAGCCCATCGACCGACAAGGCAAGTGCTCAAACTGCCTACGACAACCGGGAGGTGGCCCTTGATATCGACGCTGATCTAACCGCCCGCATCCAGGCATTTGCCGCGCAACAGCAGACAACCCTCAACACGTTACTGCAAGGTCTGTGGAGCATTCTTCTCAGTCGATACCTCCAACAGGCTGATATCGTCTTTGGTACCGTCGTTTCCGTGCGGCCGCCTTCCATTCCGGGCATCGAGACAATGGTGGGTCTGCTCATCAACACCCTGCCCGTTTGTGTACACATCGACGAAGATCAATCCATAAAACAACTTCTCACGGCAATCCAGGCAGCAGCCCTCAACTCCACGCCCTACCAATACTACCCGCTTGCCGATATTCAGGGCAGCAGCCCGCTCGGCGCCTCGCTCGTTGACCACGTTTTCGTGATGGGCAACTTCCTCGGAAAAGCAAATAGCCCCGATGGCAGTTTTCCCCTCACGGTTACTAATACCCAAAGTTTCGCTCAGGTAAATTACAATTTCTCCATCAACATCTACTGCGACGATGCGCTCCATGTTCGGTTCACATATAACGGTAACGTATATAGTGATGTATATATGAAAGGGGTGAGCAGCCAGTTCGGCTTCTTGCTGCAACAGCTGGTCAACCAGTCCGCCGATAGTCCCATCGCCAGCCTGCAACTGCTTACCCCCACCCAACAAACACAACTCCTTCACCTCGGCGAGGGGCCCCGGCTCCAATATCCCGCTCATACCCTTGCCGGGCTGTTCGCTTTACAAGTCCACCAGCGTCCCAACCAGCCTGCCCTTTCCATCCATTCCGATAACAACCAACACGATCTCTCTTATCAACAACTCGATCATCTCGCCCGCCGCCTCGCCCAAAAACTCACCGCCCTCGGCATCTCCCGCGGCGATACCATCGCCTCCCGCTGCCACCGCAGCTCCCCCGAAATGATCCTGGCCATCCTCGCCTGCAGCCATTGCGCCGCCATCTATACACCCGTCGACCCCCAACATCCCGCCGACCGCACCCGCCATATCCTCTCCGAAAGCAAGGCCCGGCTACTGCTCACCGCGCCCGATCTGGCCGACCCCGATCTTTTCCCCCGATTCCCTACTCAAATAATCGATTGGCAACACCTGCTGGCAGACGAGTACGAACCAAACAACGACACCCCCCATACCTCCGCCGGCCCAACCGCCGCC
>NZ_DASZXR010000010.1:0-149201 GCF_035546395.1 Puia sp.
GGTCGGCAGCTCCAGCGGCAGCACCCCCGTCAGCCGGCTCTTCCAGTAGCCCAGCTTCCCGGCCAGCACCTCCCCTTTCAGGTGGTTGCGCTGCCAGATGGCATAATCGGCATATTGCAACGGCAACGGCAGCAGACCCGGTGGCCGCCCCGCCACCCCCGCATTGTATAATTCCATTAATTCATTCACGAGAATAGTATTCGACCAGCCATCGGTAGCGATATGATGCAACACGACCAATAGGATCCATCCACCGTTTTGCAGCGTCACCAGCTGAGCCCTTAGCTTACAATCCACGGCAAGATCGAAAGGCTGCCGGGTGAGTGACAAAAGCAGCGCCTCGAGAGGGGCACCGCCCTCTTCATAGCCTCCTCCCTCGATGATCCCCAGTGCCCATGAATAGTCTTCCGCTATCCACTGATAGGGCACCCCTGCCTCCTGGCCGATCATCGTACGCAGCACCTCATGCCGGCGGATCAACGCCTGGAAGGCCCGCTCCATTGCCGCCGGATCGATATCGCCAGGGAGCTGCAAGGCCATAGGATTATGGTAGGCGACGGTTCCCTCCAGCCGGTCGATGAACCACAGCCGCTCCTGGCTGTAGGAAAGGGGCATCCTGGATGTCGTGCGTGCTATCGGCGTCAGCGGCTCCTGCACCATGCGTTCCCGTCCCGACCAAAATGCCAGCAGCGAAGAAATGGTCGGATGATCGAATAATTCCCCGATGGATATCTCCATCTGCAGTTGATCGCGCATTGCGGTTATCAGCCGGATGGCAAGCAACGAATGACCGCCGGACTGAAAAAAATCATCCTCCAGGCCTATCCGCTCCAGTCCCAACAGGGTCTTCCAGATTGCCGTCATCCTTATCTCTGCCTCCGTTCGTGGCTCCTCATACGAGGCTGCATCGACACCTTCTTCCGTTATGCCCGCCAATGCAATTCTATCCAGCTTCCCATTGCCGGTCAGCGGCAGTTCCTTCACCCTGATGATCCGTGCCGGGATCATATATTCCGGCAGCCGCATCCGTAAATACGCTTTCATTTCCGACGCATCGAATACATCGCTTCCCGCCAGGTAGACCACCAACTCCTGTCCGCCGTGCTCCCTTTGACGGGCCGCCACCACCAGGCGCAGCGCCGGATCATACTCCTTTAGCATGGATTCGATCTCTCCCGGCTCTACCCGGTAACCGCGGATCTTCACCTGATCGTCCATCCTGCCGATATACTCGATGCTGCCATCCGGCAGCCACCGTACCCTGTCCCCCGTTTTATAGGATAAGGCCCATTCACCGCTTCCGTATGGGTTGTTTACGAACCGGTCCCCGGTCATCTCCGGCTGATTGATATATCCCCGGGCAAGCCCGGGACCGGATATATATAATTCACCCGGCGCCCCCACCGGGCAAAGGCGTGACATTTCATTCAAAACATAAACCCTGGTTCCCGGAAACGGCTTACCCACAGGCACTCTTCCGGAATGACTCCGGTCGGTCCGGACAACATGCAATAATTTACCAATGGTGGTCTCCGTTGGACCATAATGGTTGACGATGCTGCAACTGCCGCCGGATGCGGCGATCATCTCGGCGACATGGCCATTCAATGCCTCACCGCCGAAGATCAATAATTTATTGGGTAACAGCAGATCATGCCCGCTGCTCAGTGCCGCCCAATGGGACGGTACGATCTTTAAACACTCGATCTGTTCCCGTTCAAAATATTCCCGCAGCGCCCGGGCATCGCTCAACATGCCCTGCGGGAACAGATGCAAAGCGGCGCCGGACAACAAGGCCCCATAGATCGATGTGTTTCCCAGGTCGGCCGATAGCGTCGAAACCAGGGCGAACGAACGACATTTTCCGGTGTTCGCCATTTGTTCCAATCCCTCCGCATAATCCAAAAGGCTTCGATGGTCGATCAACACTCCTTTCGGTCTGCCCGTCGACCCGGAAGTGTAGATGACATAGGCGCCGGCTTCTGCACCCGGTTCCATATCCATATCGGCATCGCTCTCGAGGCTGATGACGGCATCCTCCAGGTGCAAGTCGATCAACTGCAGGTCATTCAGTTGTGGATGCCCGACCACGATAGTCGCTACCCCATCCCTCATCCGGCTGCTGCATATCAGCACCCCAGGACAGATATCTTCCAGGATGTATTGCATCCGGTCGGCCGGATTCGCGGGATCGACCGGAACGTAGACGCCGCCCGCTTTCAGGATGCCCCAGATTGCGATGAGGCTGTCTATTCCCGCTTCGAGCACCATCGGCACCAACCTGTCCTTCCCAACTCCCTTGCGTCGAAGATAGCGGCCCAGCTGGTTCGATCTCCTGTTCAGCTCCCGGTAGCTGAGTCTCGTATCTCCGTACACGAGGGCAGTTGCTTCAGGCGACCTTCTGACCTGCTCATTCCACCTCCCCACAACCGTGGTCCATTTACGGAACCGCTTTTCGCCTGCCGCCGTCTCCCAGTCCCCCACGGGGAACACCTCCGCCAGTCGACGCCGTTCCGTCTCGTCCATCAGTTCCAGTTCATCAATCGCCTTGTCAAGGTCTCCTGACACCCGTCCAAGCAGGTTCATATAGTGATTCAATAATCCCTCCATCGCATAACGGGAATAAAGCTCCCTTCGATAAACGATATCGATGGTCAACTCCCTGTTGATACCCGATAGGGCAATGGTGAGATCGAATTTCGGCACGATCTTTTCAAAAGTCTCCGGCTCCATCCGAAGACCCGGCACAAGGGTTCCCTCCCCTCCCGGCGCATTTTCCAGAACGAACATGATACCGAACAGGGGAGCTCGCCCCGCCTCCCGCCTGATACCAAGAGCTTCTACGATCTTTCCAAACGGTACCTCCTGGTTCTCCAACGCATCTAGCGTCGTTTGCTTCACCTGATGCAGCAATTCCCGGAAACACATCCCGGCCCGGAGACTGCTCCTGATGACAAGTGTATTGGAAAAAAAACCAATAATTCGTTCGGTTTCATGCCGCTGCCTCCCGGCAACCGAACTCCCGACACCAATGTCTTCCGCTCCTGTATGCCGGAACAGCAATACTTTGAATACACTCAACAACAACATATACTGCGTAACCTGCTCCTGCCGTGACAGCATTTGCAGCGCGCTCGTAACATGCTCTTCGGCCCTCGCACTCACGATCCCTCCGGGTTGCCCCGCCGTCTCCGGCAGTTGATGCTCCGGAGGAAGGTGGAAGACGGGCATTCCTTTCAACTGCTGGCGCCAGTACAAAACCTTGCCATCGAAAACCTCGCCCGAACAACTGGCCCTTTGCCAGGCTGCGTAATCCCGATACTGAATGGGCAGAGGCTGCAGATCTGCCGGCCGGCCAGTGACGGCAGCCGAATAGAGGCTGGTCAATTCATTGATCAGGATACCGACCGACCATCCGTCCGCAGCAATATGATGAAGCACGAGCACTAGAATATGCTCCTGCTCTCCGATACAAATCAATCGGCATCGGAGCATATAATCTGCGGCCATGCGAAACGGTTCGTCGATCAGGCCGATGATCCGCTGTTCAAGCAACGCCGGATCACCGGGGTCCGCCGGCACCTCCGTCACCGTCATCCGCCAATCATCGGCGGGTATAACCTCCTGGTAGGGAACCCCGTTCTCCTGGCGGATTACGGTCCGCAGGATCTCGTGTCGCACAACCAGCTTTCTGAGGGAATCTTCCAGTATATTTCTTTCCAGGTGGCCCCTCAACCGCAACACCGAAGGCAGATGGTATGCCCTGCTGCCTTCCTTCTGGTCTACGAACCATAACCGCTCCTGTGAAAAAGACAATGGATATCGACCCGCCCCCCCCTTTTGACGGAGTATCGGCAGCTGCCTGTCGTCGTCCTTTTTCAGCTGGAAATGCTCATTCCTGAGAAATTGAACGATCGACTCCTTACTGATCCTGATCCTGCTTAGCAGACCTTCATCAACCTCCATTCCTTCCGGCACCCGTAATTGCAACTGGTCCTCCTGTAGCGAAATGTCAATGCCCAGCTTCTTTGCCGCATGAACAAGCTCTAACGTGTCGTTGATTTTCACAAGCGAAGGTTAAATGAATTGAACCTGCCGGTCCACAGGTTGCTCCTGGTCCTTCCCGGTTTGGGTATCGAATCGGTATAGCTCCCTCAATTGATCATCGACCTCTTTCAGACCCCTCACCTCCGTGCGGGGAGAGAACAACCTGTCCTCTGCCCACCTCCCGGGATCGAGGCTTACGCCCCATACATTGATCCAATAAGGGTCCGGCAAAAGACTTAGTGTCTCCGGCATGCAATCTTCCAGGATCATCCTGAACAGCACCTGCGCAAAATCCTCGATATACCGCATGGCCTCCCGGTAATCACTCACCAGCTCATCGGCAGTTTTGCCGGGCCGCAACACCCGGTCATAAAGCGTTTTGATGAAGGGCACCGCGAGGTAATCGATAAAGCGGAACGAGAAGCTCCCACGCGATCTGCCCGACCACTCCACAAACAGTTTCCGGATACGGAGACTTAAGACGCTGAATGAATTGATCACTTCCCTTACCCTTATGAATTTCTTGTCATCCAGGAAGATAGCATTGAACATCTGGGGTGCCGCAATCGTCCAGCCGACAACGATATCCCACAGATAGCTCAACGACTCCACCTGGGGGTTCCCAAAATAGGGATACGAGGATTGAATATCCGCAATAAGCCATTCATTCTGAGAGATGATGAATTGATCATAGAACTGCACTCGCTCCCGATCCACAACTCCCAGGGAAAGGTCGTCCTCTATCAATCTGGTTATTGCCATATTGGTCAGGCCGATCAGGTTCGATCCGGGTGAGTAAAAGGGGTCCGGGAACACCGCTGCCTCCCCGGTACAAGCCCACCGGTGCTCGGACATGATCTTTCTTGACGAATAACTGTAATGCCTCAACCCGAGAAAATCCATTACCTCGAAGGACCTCATATGATCGGCCACCTCGGGGTACCGATGCCGGATCCAGGCCTCGGCCTTCGAAAGGGTGTTCAGATCGCTGTATGATTGCACCTTTTCGTCTATCACGACGCCGATACTGGTATTGTTGTTGGTGAGTGGAATGATCCATATCCAGAATCCGGGCCCCATCAAATGCGTCGTCGAATAGTACCGGATCCGGTGGGGCACCCGCTGGTGCCACTCCCGGTCGTCCGCGGATACGAGATCGCTGACGTCGAATCTTCCTTTCACCCGGAACCAGACGGCGCTGCACTTGCTGTCGACCTGCTTGCGAAATCCCAGTTTTTTTTGCAGCAACGATCTCCTTCCCGTCGCGTCGATCGCCCATCGGCAGGTCACATGCACTTCTTCCCCCCCCGCATCGAGGTAGACTACCTCGTGTCCGGCGCCCTCCCTGAGCTGGATATCCGTCACTGATACTCCATCGACGATCCTGACCCCATTGACCCGGTTCAGCCAGGCAAGGTCGTTCTCAAATTTCCCCCTGTCGATCTGGTAGGAATCCACCGGCGAGAATTTGGATAACCCCACCTCCGCAAATTCGCCAAACTGCTTGCCCTCTTCCCTGAAGAAATATCGAAGTCCCGCCTTGACATATTGATCGTTTTTCAGATAACCCGAAAGCTGTAACACCTCCCGGAAATAATACCCGGCGATCTCAACGGTCGATTCCCCAACCTTGTATGCTGCCTCCCGCACAGGGAAGCGGTTCTTTTCCAGAACGAGGATATTGATCGCCGGGATCGTCAATGTGAGCTGCCGGGCCAGCGATAACCCGGCAAGACCTCCACCGCTTATGATCACATCATAAGCGTACGGCGACACGGTTGGTTCGGCTGTTTGCATAATGATCGCTTGCTAGTTGGTGGTAGTGGTTTCCATCGAAGCCTTATCATTTTTCTCCTTTTCTTCCGCGCTGAAGGTCACCCGGAATCTCAGATCGGACAATTTCCTTTCGTGGTTGACCCGGTAACTGAAATTGTCGAAACTTTCCAGATCGGCCACGATATGCTCCATCGCATCTTCCTTTCCGGCGGGAGTCACAAAAAAGATCGCAGCGGTTAGCCTTGTCAGCAAATTTTCATAGGGAAGCGCCCACTCGCTTACGATCCCTCCGTCCTTGAGACGGGACAATACTTCTTTCACGTCGTTGATTTCTTTTACGTACATGGTGTTTATGTTTTTAGATTGATAATTGATTGCCGCCGATTCAGCGATTGCCGGAACAAATACCCGGTCAGCGAGCCTAAACCCGCCAGAAGACCTCCGATGATCATACACACCAGGATCAACCCTCCCCAATGACCAAGATGCAGCAGGCGGGCGATTCGTGTCGCCAGGATATGGTCATTTCGTACCGAACGGATAAAGATCAGCGCTCCCCACACAAGTCCGTTACCAAGAAAACCCTGTAAAAAGGACGAACGCCCGCTTTTGCCAAAACAAAATCCACCGACCATAGCTATCGGGACTGTCGACCACCAGAAAGGAATAAGGAAATTGGCCAGCAGCGAGCCGGCAAAGACCAGGATAAAAACCATATCTATTTTGGCTTGATTGTAAGGGTAGATAGAATTCCGGCCCCACCCCGTTTCCCGGAAGGCAGAAAGATCAGTTCGTTCAACCGCCCATCCCGCCAGCCCTCGAACAGGTTATCGTAATAATAGCTTCCAGGATTGCCCGACTGTCCCCCAGGTAAAATGCCGTATCCCCTGACCACAGGCCCCAACTCGACCACCATCCGCCAGGATGGACCCGTGCGGTCGGAAACCGCATCGATTGTATTGGGCGCTCCGTCAACACTGTAAGGTCCGATGCCGAACATGGGGATCCCGCTCGGGTGACCGATCAGGCATAGCCGGCTGTTTCCCCACTCCCACCGGCTATCCATATCGCCCAGGTTCTTCCGTAGCCCGGCAACGGCCGTAGAGTAAGCTCTGTTGATCACATCGGTAGCCGTCTCTCTTCGTCCGGTACGCTTATCATCGATCCAACCGGAGCCGGGATCTCGCAGGATCAATGCCGCAGTCTTTTGATTATCGGGCCAGGGCAGCGGTATCTTGCCATCCGCCTCAAGATCATCCGACCAGATTTCCCGGTATAACTCATCCCACCATGCCGTAAAAACAGTCGCTCCGATCGAATGGCGTTTGTACTCGAGGTCCCAACCCCGCAGTTCCTGTAACACCAGCTTGTCCCCGGGGATGCGGGTGCTGTCAAGTTCTTTTAACATCTGCGGCAGCACTTCGGAAGCAAGTTCGCTGTAACTATCGGCTTGTAGCAGGCGAAAACTGTCAACGTTGATGGCCGACATGCCCGAGAGGCGCATATTGATCCTCCTCGCCCTGTCATTGGGTTCGAATAGACCGGCAATGATATAGGGATAACTGGAGTCGGTGAGCGATTGATTCGCCGAACTGACAAACTTCCTCGGCGGATCAAGGACATAAGGCGTTCGATCCGCCGGTATCCATCCCTTCCAGTCATTTGCCGACCGGCTTCCATCCAACAGGACGCGCACCCGGTCCCGCGACCCGATGGGAAACCGACCAGCGGAAGTGATGGCGATTTGGTTGTCATTGTCCGCATAGACGAAATTCTGGGCGGGACAGCAGAAATAGGTCAGGGCATTCCGGTAGTCTCCATAATTCCGGGCCCTGTTGAGAAGGTAAAAGGTCTTCAACTCATTGGAAATTTCGTGCATCGTCCATCGCATGGCCAAACCATCCAGGGGACCAGGCCGGTCCGACAACTGATCGGTGGAGTGCCTTTCACCATCATAAACGACCGGTCCATGACAGGTAGAAAGAACGGTATCGTATTCCTTCCGCCCTCCCCTGAGCGTGAATTCCTCCACCCGGCGCTCCACCTCCCGCCATTCACCGTCATACAGATACTCCTTCTTCGTCGCGTCCCGGAACTTCACACGGTACCAATCGATCACTTCGGCGGATGTATTGGTCACTCCCCAGGCGATCTTGCTATTGTATCCGATCACGACACAGGGTAACCCCGGTATCGAAACTCCATATACATTTTCACCGGGACTCTGCAGCTGCACTTGATACCAGATGGACGGCAGGGTTAGCAACAGGTGAGGGTCATTCGCCAGTAACGGGTACCCGCTCGCTGTCTTGCTGCCATTCACCGCCCAATTGTTACTTCCGATCCCCTCGGGCCAGTGCTTTGCGCTTACGATCGCCGGCAGGGCAGCAACGTTCCTGCCGGCGCCGGCCGTCCTTTCCCCGGGCTTGAAGTTCCAGGGGGTGTTCACCGGTATTACAGGCTCCGGATTGGCAGATGGTGAATACAACTCATTGAACTTTCCCTGCCCCAGGATCTCCAATGCGTTCGTCATCTTGAATGCGGATTCGCCTCCCGTCAGTGTCTCGGCCATTAATTTCAACACCAGCAGACTGTATAAAGGCCGCCAATGCTGTGGCTTGTAGCCGAACAACTTGAACTCCACCGGGTAGTCCGCCTCTCCGAGCCCGTCGATATATGCATTGACACCCGCCGCATAGCCTTCCAGGGCCGTTCGGGTATCCGGATCGCCCATGACGGAGTCCAGGGCGCGCTGCGCCGCATAGGCAAGTCCGATACGCCTCTTGAACATATCCCGGCCGAGCACCCCGCGGCCAAGTACTTCGGATAACCTGCCGGCAGCCGTCCTCACTTCCATGTCCATCTGCCATAACCTGTCCCTGGCAGTGACATATCCCTGCGCAAAAAAAAGGTCATAGTCACTCTCCGAAAAAATATGCGGCACTGCATTGGAATCATATTGCACAAAGATATCGGCATGCGCTCCGCGGAGCCTCATCGCTCTGTCGCCCGAAAGCTGCCGCCTTTCTGCATTCTGCCAGACACCTACCGACGGACTCAGGAACCCGCCCAACGGCGGCAACATTCCGATCCGTAACTGCAGGATGGCGATAAAGGCGCTTAACAGAAAAAGTGACGCCAGCATTCGAAGTATTCGCATTTCAGTCGATTGATATTTCTCAGACTTTTTGGATCTCCATTTCCTCGGCCCTCTTCAGCACATTGATATTGTTTAGCGCGAACCCGCAGTACCCGTTCACCCGCTGTACGATCTCATATAGAAAGAACGGCCGGTCACTGATCGGCTTGATGAACTTTTGCAACAGGTAGGTGTCCTGTTCCTTGTCGATCAGGATGCCTTCCTCCTGCAAACTATCGAGGTCGATCCCCCTGAGATCGGGGTTATCACGCAACAACGCATAATAGGAGTCCGGAAATCGAACGAATTCCACATTCTTCTCCCGGAAAGCTCTCGTGGTGGCTACCATATCATCCGTTGCAAATGCGAGATGGTGAATCCCGGGACCAAAGGTCTCGATATTCTTCTGAACCTTGGATTTGCTCATGTAGTTCTCCGGCTCGGCAATGACAAGCGTAAGCTTCTTATCCGGAGATTGATTGATATTCAGTAGCATCCCGGTCTTATTATCCTCCCCGGTGCCGATACTCTGCACCATACGGGTACCGATGGCCTGCGTCAGGTAATTTGTCCAATATCCGCTTTCGTTGATCCGAACTTCGCCGGCGATATGATCGATGGCTTGCAGACGCACCTTGCCGGCCCCGGGCGGTCTCTTCAACCGCCTGTAACCGGGTTTCCATGCCCCATTGTAGGATTCCCTGTTGCTAAAGACGATCTCGGAATGATCATAGAATTTTACGGCTGCCTCCTCGATAAACCCCGTCTCGTCCTCCAGCCGGGTCGGAAATTTCACCGGGATCGCCCCCCCGGAAATGCTCCTCTCGAAGGCTTGCTTCACCGAAGGAACACGCAGAGCCACCCGTTTGACCCCACAATAGTTGGCCCTAACGAACGCGGCTATTTCCGCATCCCCCCTTTCGGCGCCAATCGGATAGGTTGAAGACAGCACCACCGTAGCGTCTCCGCTTTCCATCACATAGGACGAGATCCCAGCCCGCCCGGACTCGAGATCCGAACAGGCGACAGCGGTGAACCCCAAAGCCTCGGTATGCCAGTATGCAAGGGCCTTGGCCATGGGAGTATATATTTCCACGTAATCAATGGTGTGATCGGCAAGGACAGACTGTTTCATATCGGTGTTTTTTAATTTGCTAATGCCTCCTCTTTTTCCAACGCCGCCGCGGTATCCGGCTGTCCGCCTACCCTCGATTTCAGATAGGCTGCCAGCTGCCTCAACCCCAGGTCGATGTTCTCCAGTGATAGATTCGAAAAGGTCAACCGGATCTCGTTCTCACCCCCGTCGCCAAGATAGAAATACCGCATCGGGCAGAATATTACACGGTGCTTCGCAGCACAACGGAATACGTCCTCGCTGTCGACCTTGAAGGGAAGCGACATTTTGATGAAAAAGCCGCCGTCCGGCTCATTCCATGTAATGCCCTTTGCCCAGGTTTTCTCGAATCGCTTTATATACTCGTGTAAACCGGCGATCATCAAATTCCTTTTCCGCTTATAACTCTCGAATTTCGGTTTGTTCCATTCGCTCAATGTGCACCCCAGCTCCAGCAGGACTCCTCCCACTATCGCCTGGGTTATGGCCGACGTATTGTTGGTCAGCTGGGCCTTCACTTTTACCATCTCGTCAATCAACAGCGTCGTTTCCCCATCTTCATTCTCGATCCGCTGATCGGCCGCAATAAGCCCTACCCGTAAACCCGGGAACAGGGATTTCGAGAAAGACCCGACATAGATCACCCGGTTATACCTGTCCAATGACTTCAGCGTCGGGTTCTTTTTCTGAGCATAGGTAAAGCTGTTATACACACTGTCCTCGATGATCAGGAAATTGTATTGCCTTGCCAGTTCGAGAAGCCGGAGCCGGTTCCCCACCGGCATACAGGCTCCCGACGGATTCTGATAATCCGGTATCACATAGAGTAGCTTTACCTTCCTGCCCGTCCTGTTCAACTCGATGATCCGGTTCTTTAGGATCCTGAGATCGATGCCTTCTTCATCGATCGGGACGCCCGAGACGGCATAGTCGAACACCTTCGTAAAACTGCTCAGCCCGATATAGCTGGGATCTTCGACAAGGATAACGTCCTTTTCCCGGTCGCAGATCGCGGACACAATGACGGCAAAGGCTTCCTGGGCGCCGACCGTCATCAGGATATGCTCCCCCCTTACGTTGATATTCTCGTCGTTTCGCAGATACTCCGCCAGTATGTCATTGACGATGCCCTTGGTCCGGTTATATTGCCCGATCTTGTTGACTACCTGCTTCTTGGCCTTACCGGTCAACCTGACCTCGTGGTTGACGAAAAGATCGAATTTCGAGATCTGATTCTCTATGTCGAAAAACTCCTCGTCAGGCTGTCCGGCGACGAAGGACACCGCATCGGGGAATTTGTATTGGATATCGTTCAAAAACCCGATCACATTATTGAAGCCTTTGCCGATATAGGTGTTCAATGGATAGTTGCGCAGGATCAGATCCTGCTCGGGCAACAAAAGGTATTCGATAAGCTTTTCCTCGAGGTGCTCCAGGCAGTTGAAGAGGTCATCAAAGGAATCGATGATAAAATACTCCGATTGCAATTTATAAGGGTTATATGGCGTACGGAAGATATGCCCGACCTCGAAAGGGTACTTCGGCACATCCTCCTTAAGGATATTGGATGTCTCCTCTGCCGAAGTAATGATCGCGCCGCCGTACGCCCGGTACTCCCCGTCTTCCCTGATGATCCCCATCTCGTAAGTGTACCAGTATAAACGGCCGAGGAAATCTATAGCCCGGTCGTTATTTACATATTTTAAGGCTATAATACTATACGCAGTAAGGAATTTGATGAATTTGTCATTGGTCAGCAGCGGCAAATGACCACACACATCATGAAAGATATCCGGCTGTTCGCTGAAATCGATCTCGTGCGGCTTACGGATCGACACATTCACCGGATATTGTTTGTTGATAAGCATATAAAAGAAGTCCCGTGTCGGAATGAGCCCTGTTACGGGGATCAGTGTCCATCCCGAAATGACTTCCAGTCTCCTGCTGGTCTCCTCGATCCGGATAACCCTCTCCTTGCTGAGCTGCAGCTTGTTGAATCCGATCAGATATTCCTTGCTTACCGCACCGCTGTTGCGTTCCTGCTGTCTCCTGCATAAGGTCTTCCAGGTCTCATGATCCTCGGGGGAGTACACGTCATAGTTTTGAGAAACAAGTACTTGTTCCATAATAAAAAATATTTGATGATTGAAAGAAGATATCCCGGGGGCGTGGGAATGGAATAGAGCTATCGCTACAGCATGTAACATGCTCTCTTCTCAACGGCGGGGACTAACCCTCGGACAGATACTTGGAATGGCTGGAATTTGCCGTTGCGCCTGTAAAATAATTGAAAACAAAAAGAGCAACCATGCGCGACTACTATTTCTGACTTCGGGTAGTACGAAAAAATAATTTAAAGATTTTAGCAGTTCAGAAGATGTTCCTGCTGTTGTCTCGCTGATCGAAGTCGATAAGTTTCGCATAAGGATCGATCGCAACCCTTACCGGTTTCACCGGCAGGATCATTTCTATCCTGTGCACGCCGGGCCCGAATTTCATTCTCTTTAGAAATAAGACATTTTCCCGGCGCAGCCCTTCCTTATCGGCGCTGTCGGGTCCGAAGGCGCCTATTTCTATATGATCCTCCATGTTTGGATCCGGAATTTCCAGGTCACGGTCATCCATAACCATTTTCTCCGTCCTTACTTCCATCGTCAGAACATATTTTCCCGAACTTGCCGACGGTACCACCGTCGCCGATATGATCCGGTTATCGTATCTTGTCACCCGGCGCCAGCCGTCCCTCAAATAATACTGAAATGAGTCCGGAACATGCTTTTGCAAACAGCCGTAAAGAACAAAACCGGCCCTGCCCTTCAATGGCCTCCGGGGGTCGCAGGAATCGGCGAATTCGCGCAAAGCGGTATTGATACTATCCTCACCGATCAGCTCCTTTAACCCGTACAACAGGAAACCCGCCTTGATCTCCTGGTCATATCGCCTGGTAGAGGACAACAATGGCTCCTGATTGTCTCTGCTGCTCGCGATAGCATAGTCGGAGAGCTCCTGCTCCCTTAGAGCTCTTCCGTAGTAGGAACCGTATCTCCTGTCATACAGGACAAGCGCACAATAGGTCGACAACCCCTCCGCAACGGCAGACCCCTCCTTCATCGCTTCAGGCCGGTAACCGAATCGCCACCACTGGCCGGCCAACTGCCTCGCTGTATAGAAATAACAATAATCCGCCGGGCCATCCGGTCTTATCCCATTTCGCAGATCGGCATTCCATGCATAATATTCCGCATCGGTGATCAGCCCGGGATAAACGGCTGAGTACGGTCCGTAATTGGATGTTTCGGCAAGCCTGATCTTCGCCGCCGGGTAATCTCCAAAACTCGCAGAATAGTACTTTAGCCCATCCCGCAAGGCGGCTGTCAATCTCCGCGTATTTTGATCCTGTCGGCCAACATGGTATATCCCGATGCCGATCGTTCTTCCCGATGACAGGACAACGCTGTCTTTTTCTTCATCGTAGGCGGCGGAAAGCACTGCATAGGGAGCGGGTACCGTGGATTCCCATTTGTACTCGGCATATCGCCGGCCCCCCCTGCTCCACTCCCTCGACACCCGGCCCGGCGCCAACGCCACCTGGTCCGAAACCGTGCTCACCGTAATGTCCATCGACAAAGGAGAAGCCTGCACAGCCGGACGGATGATTGCCATCGGGGCAAGCCCGAATTCCTTTCTTTCCGCACTTTCCGTCAACTGCCTGCCGGGGTCATAACCGGTAACAGGAATGATCCCTTGCAAATATGTCCCGTTATGCAGGATGTCCGTGCCATACAGATCGTTGCAGAAGCCCCGGTACTGCGTCGATACCCATAGCTCCAGATCGATGGAATCGCCCGGCTGGAGGGGCTGGGTTAAATGATAGACCCGGCACCTGCTCGTATCGAAGGCCGGCCTCAGAAAATCATAACTTCCCCTTGGAAAAAGTAGCGGCGACGTATACCCGACGGCGGCTCCGCCTCGTGAGACCCGATAGTCCGTGAAACGGTCTCCGTCCAGCAATATACTGTCGATACGGCTAACGGTCGTATTGACAAAGGTGATATGGCCACTTGCCTGCATCGAATGCCCGCCTGGAAAAATATCCACATCCATTTTCAAACGGGAAAGCGTCGGGACCGGCATTTGCGCATATGCCGACATTTTCTTTTCATACTCCGCCATTCGTCCCTCCTCTTCCTTGTCCGTAAGATAATTGTTCAGATAGCTCACATTATAGTAGATATATCCGCCACAGCCAAGAAACAATACCACAAGCACCGCGGCCAGCAAGACACTTCCTGCCCGGATGCGCCCGCGCAGCTGGCGGATCCGGTCTCCCATCGATAGAATGACCCCTCTCCCGTATACCAGATACCCCAACCATAACAAGATACCTCCGCCCAACGACCAATAGACGGTGAACCAATGCACCCCGGCCGCCATATGCCCCTGTCCCTCCATGTCCGAATAATTGAAAAAGGGCGTGACGGAAAATAGCAAAAGGTGATAATTTATTTCCATACTCCCTGGCAGGAAGGAAGTGGCCGTGAACCAGGCCAGTATCCCCGCCGCATGCGCCGCAAATTTATTGTTGATCAGGACATGGACCATCAACGAAAGCATCGCCATCTGGAAGACCCCCGGCAACAGCAGCGTAAAATAGGCGTCTGCCATTAACCCCGCATTGAACTCCAGGTAATCCTTCGCCCACTGCACAAGGAAAATGACCACTCCGGGTACCAGGATCAGAAACGCGCCGAGGAGGAAAAGGGCAATGGCCTTCGAACCGTAAATAACCCAGTCCGGTGGCGGAAAGGTATCACTGATCACGGCAAAACGC
Source organism: Puia sp. (assembly GCF_035546395.1). Classification (GTDB taxonomy): domain Bacteria; phylum Bacteroidota; class Bacteroidia; order Chitinophagales; family Chitinophagaceae; genus Puia. The sequence continues at coordinate 14,908 of NZ_DASZXR010000010.1, forward strand.
GCCGATCTCTCGCGATGCACCGATTCCCCGGCATAGAAGATCAGGACAAGGAAGAGATAGGGGAAAATATCGTTCTTGAAGGAATTGATCAGCGCAACGGTCCTCGGCAGATCCCTGACCTGGTAATTCTCCGCGCCCAACCAAAAAAAGAAGACCAGGAACAGTAGGTATGCCGCCAGAATGATCCTGAAAAAAATGTCCCGGCTGAAGTTCTTTATTTCCACCCGGACGAGGGTCTTCATACACCGCAAAATATATTTCCGCCCGAATCGGGGTAAAATGAAGGGCATTTTTATCGCCTCTCCGATGAGCCGGTCCCCCTTTCCGCCAGGCTTCTTTCGCTCCCTTGCGGGAACGAGGAACCGGCCGAAGCTGAACCGCGAATAAGTATAGAACAGGATCAGCACACCAATCACCGTCCATATCAGCCTGTTTACCAGGAATAACCCGCTGAATGGCAGAACGGCGGAATTCCTCGTTGCCGGGGGATAGCTCCCGGTAATAAGCCTGACAGAATTGAACGCGAAGGGGTCCGCCAACTGGGAGAAGACGGTATTATTCGTGAAATCGAAATAGACCCTGGCAGCCAGATAAGCCAGCAAAAGGATGACAGCGCCGCTATAGATCACCCGGATGCTCCTGCTGACGGCCACCAGTCCGAAGAAAAGACAGGCAGGAAAAAAGAAGTCAGGCAGCAGAATCGTTGCAAATGCACCGAGATACCGGGCGCCGCCGTCCGGTCCCAGTCTCTCAACCGGTGTCCACCCCGTATTCGCCCCGACCCTGGTTCCGATAAAGATCCCCAACAGGATCAGCAGTCCCGACAAGGCCACGAAAAAGAAGGATCCAAGAAAACGGCCCCAAAAATAATCGCGTTCCGAAATGGGATAGCTTAGGTAATACTCCCTTGTATGATATTCGATATCCCGGTATAAGGATAACCCCATCAGGAATGATACGGGCAGAAGAAGCAGGATGCTGATCATTGCCGAAAATCGTTCGATCACCGCAGGCGCATTGTAAAATTGCCCATCGCCGGCCGCAACCAGGCCGCCGGCAAACGCCAATAGCGTCAGCAATGACGGCCCCAGCAGGTAAATATACACGATCGGCTGCCGGGCTTTATACCTTAATTCAAACAGGAAGATCTTGGTAAGCATCGACGTATTTTGAATAAAGAATATGGCGGTTATCTTTTACCGGAGCCCGCAAGGCTGTTGAAATATACATCTTCCAGCACCGGCGCCACCGATGAAAATCCATCGCCCGGGTCACCGGTGCTACAGATTCGGATCCACAATTGGCCGGATCTCAATTGCGTGTAAAGCACCCGGTGCTTTGCGGAAACTGCGGCCAGCTCTTCATGGCTTGCCCATTTTGCAAATACCCTGCCCTCCATCTCTCGCACCGCCCCATCCGGGCTCCCCGTATGCACGATCTCCCCATTGTCCAAAATGGCGAACGCCGTACAAAGTGCGCTGACGTCGTCTACAATGTGAGTGGAAAGAATGACGATGGTATCCTGACCCACCTGGGCCAACAGGTTGTAAAAACGGTTGCGTTCAGCCGGATCCAACCCGGCGGTCGGCTCGTCCACGATGATCAGCCGCGGAGCCCCGATCAGGGCCTGAGCAATCCCGAACCGCTGCTTCATTCCACCCGAATACGAAGCCAGCGTCCTTTTCCGGAACTCGATCAAATTCACCTTTTCCAACAACTCCCGCACCAACCTTTTCCGTTCCCCTGAACGGCCAATACCCTTCAAAACGGCTGTATGATCAAGCATCTCTTCCGCGGTTACCCTCGGGTACACGCCAAACTCCTGCGGCAAATAGCCCATCTTCCGCCGCATTTCCATTTTCTCCCGGATCACGTCCACGCCGTCCAGCCGGATCGATCCCTTGTCGGGCTCCTGCAACGTGGCGATCGTCCGCATAAAAGACGATTTACCGGCACCGTTGGGTCCTAACAAACCGAACATGCCGTTTGGAATTTCCAGCGAAACATTTTTCAGCGCCTGAACGCCGTTGACATAGGTTTTGCTGAGGGAAGAGACGATAAGACTCATAACGATGATTTGTATGACACCAAAGTCAAAAATGCGAACTTATTCCTAAGCGGCGAAATATCCAGGGCATACAGCCCCCCGGCACAGACGGAACCGCCCCTGTAAAGTTCCGGTCATCCGAAACGGGATCCTGCATTTTGGACATGGTTTCTCCCGGCTTCATCACGACCGGAATCCGGCAACAGATGAGAACCAATGATTAATGCATTCCCTGCCGGAATGCAAATTTCCCGGCGATATTTTTGGCGGTTGCCGCCGGTTTTCAGAAATTCATTCCGGAATGAAGCGCCTGGAAAAATGGATCTTTAATTTATTCGCGGCCCGGACGGCGGCGCATGTCTGCTTTTGCCTGGTCTTTATCATCGTTTTTACGATTCCCGCCTTTTTCAGGGGCCGCAATTTCAACTTCGACACGAACGGCATCGTCCTCTGTGGTTTTCTCCTCGCCACCACGTACTCCGGCCGCTGGGCTTGTAAGAAATGGATCCTTAAAAAAAAGATCCTGAGGTTCCTCCCCGTATTCCTCCTCCTTGTATTGCTCCTGGCCACCATCGGGGCCAAGGGGGCAAGCGTCCTTTTCTCCGGCAACAAGGTCTCCTTCTGGAATTTCCTCGCTGCCTCCATTCCCCTGGTGCTGCTGTTTATGTTCCTCGGCATCTTCGTGACGATCACCCGGGTCACCCTTTTGCGCCAGATGACCGATGCGCTCATTGCTCAGCAACAAAAGCAAAGCGAGCTGGAATTGCTGATCTCCCAACTCAGCCCCCATTTCCTGTTCAATACCCTAAATAACCTCTACGGGCTCTCCTTAACCCGGCATGAGGTAATTCCGGGCCTCTTGCTCAAATTGTCCGACCTGCTCCGCTACTCGGTTTATGATACTCGCAAAGCATTTGTCCCCCTCCGGGACGAGATCGGTTATATTTCTAATTATATCGAACTGGAGAAGATCCGCATGGGCGCAAACCTGATCTTATCCCATCGTTTCGATGTTCCATGCGATAGCCAGATGTTCATTGCACCCATGCTGTTGATCGTATTTCTCGAAAATGCATTTAAACACGGCAAGAACACCTTGAATGGAACGGTCACGATAGATATCGATCTTCATATCTCCCGGGAAAGGATACACTATACCGTCAGGAACAGCTTTCAGCAGCATGATCATTACCCTTCCATCCCCCACCGGCAGTCAGGTGTCGGCCTGGCCAATACCGTCAAAAGGCTCGAATTGCTATACCCCTCTGAATACCGGCTGCATAATTATGTGGAAAATAATTACTACATTGTTGAACTTCAACTCCCCGTCAGATGAAAACCTACAATTGCCTGATTGTCGACGACGAACCGATCGCAAGGGCGATTATCCGGAACTACTGTAGCTATCTTCCCGCGTTGCATATTGCTTCGGAATGTGGGAATGCGCTCGAAGCCAAGCAGGCTATGCAGGAACAGGACATCGCCATTATGTTCCTCGATATCAACCTGCCCGTTCTGGATGGCCTCAATTTCTTAAAGACGTTGAGATCGAAACCGCAGGTGATCTTTACAACGGCCTTCAAAGAGTATGCATTGAATGCCTTCGATCTTTCCGCCTGCGACTATCTGCTTAAACCATTCTCCCTGGAACGTTTTATCGTAGCCGTAGATAAAGCACTCGAACGATTGGAACCCACCGGTACAGCGCCGCCACCTCCCGCACGCGAGACCGTCGGCGACTTCATCTTTCTCAGAACCGAAGGCCGGATCTTTCAAATCCCATTGTCCGATCTTCTCTACGCGGAAGCCAGCGGAAACTATACAAAAGTAATTACGGAAACCATGGACATCAGGCCGGCGATGCCGCTGTCAGGTATTGAAAAGATGCTTCCGGTTCACCTTTTCAGCAAAATTCACAGGTCCTTTATTGTGAACAGATCGAAAATATCGCACATTGAAGGTAACCGCGTCTTCGTCAGAAAGACCGGGATCCCCATCGGCAGTAACTACAGGGAGGCATTTCTCCGGACGCTCGGATTGTGAACCGCAGACGCTCCCTGGACCATCAAACACTCGGGACTGAGAGTGACCAAGAGATTCCGCTGAAGCAGGTCAACCCGGACAAGCACCCTCCGGGCTCCGTTATATTCGATCAGTTCACAGCAAACGCCGGTAAGCGCTCCCTGGCTGATAACACATCTTATGCCCGGCTCGAATCGATCGGTGGAAACCTCCAATCCCCTGTCCAGCCCCGTTAGCAGTTCGATATTCTTTACTACGGAATCCTGCACCCTGGCAATTTCCCTGCCACATTTTACATAGTATAAATATCCTTCGGCATCCATTCCGTCATAGTAGTCCTGACGGTCCTTCAGATAAATAAAGACATAAGACGGGAATAACGGATCATCGACATATTTTTTCCGGTCATGCCAGACCCTGAGCACTTTTCGCGTAGGCAGGAACGCCATGATCTTCGATTCCTTCAATCGATTGTAATACGTTTTCTCATGGCAAGGCCTCGTATACACCAGGTACCACCCTGAATGGAAGTTATTCATACAAACCGTTGTTTATAGTTAACCTGGCTGCCATGGATCTAGTCCGTCGATGGCAATTCCAACAATGGTTTAAAAGTAGGGGATTACTCGGGAAGCCGAGATCGTACCGACGCGAAATCTGGTTCGGTTTTTACTATTGTGCATTCGGGACCGTGCTCCCGACAATCTTCTTGTTAAGGGCATATCTGATAAGACCAATCGTCGACTTGGCGCCAATCTTCTCCTTGATATCCTGACGTATCTTTTCAACCGATCGCACGCCGAGAAACAGCGCATCGGCGATCTCTTTGTTGCTCTTTTCTTCCCAGATCAGTTGTAGTATCCGCTTCTCCCGGTCGTTGAGAGAGGGATGTGGTTCATCCATACCTAGCCTTGCATTGTTCTGTTTCGTCCAGTAAAGCGCTTCGGTAAACACCTTATTCCGGAAGATCCTTCCATCAGCCGCCGCGATGATTGCCTGAACAAGATCTTCCGGCTCGTCATTCTTTGAGACACAACCGTGTATCCCGTTCTCCAGCAGGTCGCTGATGAAGTCCATGTCCGAAACCATCGACAAAATTAAGACCCTTATTTTGGGATAGGCATTCCGCACGATCTTCAACGCTTCCAGGCCGTCAAACTCCCGAAGGAGAACGTCCATGAGTAACACATCGACATGCGTATATTTAAGACTGGACAGTAGATGACCGACGTCCGAGGCCTGAACGACGACCTTGAAATTCTTTTGTTCAGAGAGGTAGCTTTTTAACGTCTTCCGGAACAGGACATGGTCGTCAACAATGGCGAGGTTGATAGGTATTGATAGCATAAGGTCATTTTAAAGGCGGCGTACGAAATCCTACCCCAGGGTCCATTCGGACATGGGTATACAATTCAATGCATATCAGTATGATGACAGCTAATTTTGGCTTAACCAATAGAGACCTTAACGGGCGGGGAAACCGGAAGCGGGCAGATGTTTATCTAAAACTGCAATAGCCCGTCTGTGTGCACTAATTTATGACAAAAGTATATAACAAAAAAAAATTCATTCTGGATTAGTTGACAGATTTCAGCTGGTCAGGCGTACGCAGTTGGAAAAATTATTGTCCGGAATTTATATAACACTCATTTCGAGATTTTTGCCGAACGGAAGCGTTACCGAATATCGGCAGGGGACTACGAACGCAAGCGCGGTGACATAAGGGTTACCACCGACAGACAGCATATTGCTTCGTTCAACCGGATCTTATCTCAACTCATCGCTGGAAAAGGCGAACGGCAGCAGTGTCGCCGATCCCTCCAGAACCAAGACCTTCCCGCTTTGTCCGGCAAGAATGATCCTCATCGACCGTCCCGTCCGTTGCTCGAATTCCTGCAACGACTGCCGGCAGATACCACAGGGCGAGATGGGCCGGTCACTGGCCCCCCTTTCGCTGTCATAGCTGACGGCGAGGCTCTCGATCGGCACGCCCGGACACAGCGATGCGGCAACAGACAATAACGTTCGTTCGGCGCAGATGCCTGCAGGGAAAGAAGCATTTTCCTGGTTGGTGCCAGTGACGATCTGGCCGTTCGACAATCTTGCAGCGGCGCCCACGCGGAAGCGGCTATAGGGTGCGTAAGCGTCCTTGGTTACATTCCTGGCCAGGTCCAGCAGCGCAGCGTCTTCCTTTGGCAGTCCCTCTGCCGAATCGTATTCCTCAAATTGGATTTGAAATTGTTTGTGCATAGCTAGTTTAAAGGTACTCCAAACCAGCTGTATTTACGAAATGCCATTTTCCGACCCAACTTTCCCTTGCCGAGATACCTGGTCAGCCATTCCTGCTGTTCCTTTACATGCGTCGCAAGTTCTGCCATCGCGTCCTTCAACTGGCTGAGCGGTTGTCGTACGCGGTTGTCGGCCGGAGTTACAACGATCGCATTTGCCCCCGAGCGGGCCGCGGTCAGCTCATGATCGGCGCTGTCCAGCATCTGTTGGATCTCGGCATCCGGCTTTTCCGGCTTGAATTGGGCGTTGTAGTAATTGATATAATTGTTGAATTGCCTGATCGCATTATTGTATTGACCCAGTACGGAGTTATAGGCGTATATCACGCCGTTCTGGCGTTCTACCTCGGCTTGCTGGCGCTGATTCTCCACCAGTCGCCGATAATTTTCCAGGTCCACTTTCAAATGCCGCAGCCGGTCGAAGATCATCGAGTTGCGCGTGCCGTTGCGTTCGACGCGCACAGCCTCGGCAGCCTCCCGATCCTCTGGGCTGAGCGCCTCATAGGCCTTGATCGAATCCGGGAAATTGAAATAAGGCCTGTTTTTATCCTGCACGGTCCTGCCTTCATAAAAATCCTGGTTGGTCACGGGATAATACAGCATCTCCCAGAGGTAATCGAAGGGCATATGCGTCTTTATAAAGACATACGGGCTGGCCTTGAAATAAGACTCGTTCAGTTTACGGACAAATTTACCCTGCTCGACATATCCAGCACCCCAGGTGGGGTCGAACAGCCACCAGGTGCCGTCGAGAAAGGCGCCACACCAGGCATGCGGGATAAAGTCCACGAAGCCGCGCTGTTTGGTGTACCCCTGTATCTCCACCGCCCGGACGCCCGCCCGCTGACAAACGGCAACAAACAAAGCAGCGTAGTTCTCGCAGATGCCTTTATGTGTACGCAGGGGCTTTGCTATTTTTTCGTTCGCGTCCTCGTAGAAATTGATGGCGAACATATTGGCAATATCATACTGGATATTGTTGGCTATCCAGATAAAGATCGCCCGGGTTCGCGCTTCGGGGGTGGAAAAATTCGCGGCGACATAGTCTCCCAACCGGTCGGCGCTTGACGTCACCGAATCGGGCCAGTGGACGGCCTTCGCATCGATTTGTGCAAAAGGACCGGGTTTGCCGGAAACTTTCTGGGCCCGTGTCGCGATGGACGCCAGCAGGCTAAGTGATAAGATCAGCCATTTCATGGTCAGGGTATTAGGGTATTTATTTGATCTTCTGGAACAACCGTTTCCACCGCACTCCATGGTTCCAGCTCATCCAGATCAGCCAGGCCTCGCCGACCACATGATCCTCGGGCACAAACCCCCAGAACCGCGAATCCTGTGACTCGTGCCGGTTATCTCCCATCATCCAGTAGTAGTTCATTTTAAAGGTATACTGCGTAATAGCTGCGCCGTTCAGCCAGAACTTCCCATCCTTCATCTCAAACTGGTTGTGCTCGTATACGCGGATGGCCCGTTCATAGACGGGATAATTATCCGCCGACAGGGTCAGCGTCGCCCCCTTGGCAGGGATCCACAGCGGACCATAATTGTCCAACGCCCAGGTGGTGCCGCCAACCGCCGCAAAGGGGAACACCGGCTGCTGCGGGTCGGCATCCACAATATCCGGGACGATGCTCTTGGCCAGTCCATTCTTCAACATCTTCTCATGGGCGGCCCAGGTCAGCAACATATAATAGGTGTTGGGCGTGTTCAGCGAATGCACCTCTTGTGGATTATTGACATCCAGGTTGTACTCCTCCGCCATCACCGTCTCGTCCAGCGGTTGTCCGTTCGTCGTGACGGTATAGTATGTTTGGGATTCAGGCGGGAAGGTTTGCTTTTTTCCGTTGATATAGACTTGCTGGTTCCTGATCTGCAGTGTATCACCCGCGATCGCCACACAGCGCTTGATATAGTTCTCCTGCTTATCCACCGGCCGGATAACCAGTGGATATTGGTCCGGATTACCCAAAACAATCTGCCGCCCGCTGTCGATATTCCCGTTCCCCAACGCCCGGCAAACGGAATAATAAGGCTTCTGGGATTGATACTCGTCCAGGTTGATCACCGTATCGCCGGCAGGAAAGTTGAAGACGACCACGTCTCCTCTTTTCACCGGGCTGGCAAACCAACGCGTGTACGGGATCTTGATCCATTGCACATAGGAATTCCCGTTGGTCACCGGCAGCGTATTATGGACAAAAGGAATGGACAGCGGGGTATTGGGGATGCGCGGCCCGTAGCTGAACTTGCTGACAAAAAGGAAGTCGTTGATGAGCAGGGTCTTCTCCATCGACCCTGTAGGAATAGTGTAGGCCTCGAACACAAAAGTGCGGATCAGCGTGGCCGCCACGATAGCAAAGACCCCTGCGTCGATCCATTCCCGCGCCGTTCCTTTCCGGTGCTTCTTCGCTTCGACCGCCCCGATATACTTCACCTTCGGATCGTACCCGATCATCGGGAAATAGATCAGCGGCAGCAGCGAAGCCATCGCATGCTCCCAAAGCCTGAACTTCCCGAAGAGTTTGACGAATTCTACAAAGATGCCCAGCGAAATGAACCAGCCCACCACCGGGATCACCTGCCAAAAGACCCAGTGCTTCGGCCGCCGTGCCAGTTCCATCATGATCCAGGTATTGTAGAAGGGGACGTAGGCTTTCCATCCGGGCACCCCGGCCTTTTCAAACAATTTCGCGGCGCCGATGGAAGGGAGTACGAGAATGATGACCTGGATAAGCACGAGAACCAGCACTTGATGAGATGACATTCCTTGTAGTTTATTTTTGAATAGGGGCAAAAATAGGCTAAAATGGGTAGTTTTCAACCCAGTATCTCTCTTAGCACGCTGCTTACCGCTTCCGCCCGGTTATATACCATCAGGTGCCCACCATCGGGTATAATATGCGTCGGCTGCACCTTCCGGATAGGGAACATTCGGTCCCTGCCCCCGTGAATATGATAACAGCAACGCGGAGCCCATTCATTCTGCCAGCGCGCAATCGTCTGGATCGCCCAATATAGGAACTGCCGGTCCACTTTGTTCTGAAAATCGCTCACGAGCCGGCGATCCTCGGCAGACTCGACGCCGATAAAATAATCCTCGGCAAATCCCATCAACCTTCTCGGGGCCTTCACCCTTGGATCCAACCAGCGGGGATAGACCCGTCCGCCGATCCTGATCCAGAACGGGATCTGCAAATGATCCCGCACGCTCGACACAAGGATCACCCGCGCCCCGGGAATCTTTTTGGCGATCTCGATCGCCATCATTCCGCCAAAGGAAACACCCATCAACACCGTCGGCTCGCCGGCGGCACCCAAATCCGTCGCCTCCGGCCACAGGCTGCCGATCCCCGCCCGCATCCGGTCCGCATAATCGTCGAACGGCTCGTGAGTCGACGCCGGCATCAGCCAGGGCAACGGCCGGAGACGAACCCCGGGGAGCTCCAACCGCGATAAAATCCGCTCATCGGCGCCCAGCCCGCTGATGCAATAACAATCCAAGACCCTTATTTTTTCGGTAACACGTAATTCTCGACATCACTCTGCGTGATCGTCTTCCCCGAAAGGATGATCAGCCGCTCGACGACATTGCGCAGCTCGCGGATATTGCCCGTCCAATTGTGCTGCTGCAACGCCTTGATCGCGTCTTCATCGATCGCCTTCTTAGCGATACCATAATCCCCGCAGATATCCACCAGGAACTTCTCCACCAGCAACGGAATGTCGTCCTTCCGTTCGTTGAGGGAAGGTACGTGAATAATGATGACGCTCAGCCGGTGGTAAAGATCGAGCCGGAAATTCTTCTCCTCGACCTCTTTGAGCAGATCCTTATTCGTGGCGGCAATGACCCGCACATCGACGTTGATGTCCTTGTCGCCCCCCACGCGCGTGATCTTGCCTTCCTGCAGCGCCCGCAATACCTTGGCCTGGGCAGTGAGGCTCATATCGCCGATCTCGTCCAGGAAGAGCGTGCCGCCATTGGCCTGCTCGAACTTCCCGATCCGCTGTTTCACAGCCGATGTGAACGAGCCCTTCTCATGCCCAAACAGCTCGCTCTCGATCAGCTCGCTGGGAATAGCCGCACAGTTGACTTCCACCAGCGCGCCGCTCGCCCGGTTGCTCTTCTCATGCACCCAGCGCGCGACCAGCTCCTTCCCCACCCCATTCTCCCCCGTGACCAGGATCCGGGCCTCCGTTGGGGCCACCTTCTCGATGGTCTCCTTTATTTTGTGGATCGGCGTCGAAGCCCCTACCATCTCCTGAACCTTGCTGACCTTCCTCTTCAGCACCTTGGTCTCGGCCACCAGGGTGGTCTTGTCCATGGCGTTGCGGATGGTGATCAGCAACCGGTTGAGGTCCGGCGGCTTCGAGATATAGTCATAGGCGCCCTTTTTAACGGCTTCCACCGCGGTTTCGATCGTGCCATGCCCCGAGATCATGATGATCGGGATATCGGGATTCGTCTCCTTTGTCTTTTCAAGGAATTCGATGCCGTCTATCTTCGGCATCTTGATGTCGCACAAAATGACATCGTACTCTTTCTCTTTTACTTTTTTAAGGCCTTCTTCGCCGTCGCCGGCCTCATCGATCTTATACCCTTCATAGGAGAGGATCTCGCTGAGTGTTTTCCGTATTGCCTTTTCGTCATCAATGATCAGGATATTCGACATAGTTTCGTCCGCTTTCGCCCAAAAATACGAACTGCATTTCAAATAATTATTATAGCTTACAACCCGCAAACCGATAAGATGGCCCTTCTTCTCCTCGCCACCGAATTTCCCCGGCAGCTTCCCGATGCAGCTTTTTACCATGGACTCGACCGGCTGCCTTCGGCCCTGCACCCTAAGATTCTCCGCTACCGGCGCTGGGAGGACGCTCACGCAGCCCTTCTCGGCAAATTGCTGCTCCTGGTGGCGTTGAACGACACCGGCTCAACGGCCACCCTCGACCAGCTGCTCTACACCCCGCAGGATAAGCCCTATTTCCCGGCGGGACCAAATTTTAACATTTCCCATTCGGGTAACCGGGTGGTCTGCGCTCTAAGCACGACCGGCCGGATCGGCGTCGATATCGAGCGGGTCAAACCGCTCTCCTTCGAAGACTTCCAGACGCAGTTCACGCCCAACGAATGGCAGGCCATCCGCGGCGCGCAAGACCCCATCGCCGCCTTCTACCGTTTCTGGACGGCCAAGGAAAGCCTCATCAAAGCCGACGGCCGCGGCCTCGGCATCCCCCTGCTGGAGCTCGATGTCACCGAGTACCGCCCCATCACCCTCGACGGCGCCATCTGGACCTTCCGGCCCCTGTCCTGGTTCCCCGGCTACGCCGCCCATCTCACCACCGAAGAGCCCAACCCCGAGATCCGCTTCCGCGAACTCGATCCGGTAACCGTCGCAGCGGGACTTTAACGGCTCTTTAATATGGAATTCATCCCGCGGCTCATCCTAAGCGGCATGCGAACCCCCATCCTGCTATCCACGCTGTTGCTGGCCACCGCCTGTCAAAGCCAGTCTGCCAACCCTTATCCCACCATCGGCGCCATCCCCCTCCCACCCGGCTATCACCGGCTGCCAGCCGCCAACAGCTCCTTCGGCGCCTGGCTACGCAACATGCCCCTAAAAAAAGATCGCACCGTCTATCTCTTCGACGGTACTCCAAAACGCTACCAGGGCGCCCAGTTCGCCGTCCTCGATATCTCCGTCGGCAAGACTGATCTCCAGCAATGCGCCGACGCCGTCATGCGCCTCCGCGCGGAATACTGCTACTCAAAGCACGACCTCGCCGCCATCGATTTCTATACGGAACAAGGTGTCCGCCTCAACTTCCTCGAATGGAGCCGCCATCACCCCGGCTCCAGCCGCCGTGCCTCGTTCGACGCTTACCTTACAAAGGTATTTATGTATTGCAGCACGCGGACCCTCGAAAAACAACTGCACCCCAAATCCCCAGGCAGCGTTAACCCTGGCGATGTTTGGATAAAAGGCGGTGCTCCTGGCCACGCCACGATCGTCGTGGATGTCGCCGAAGATGCCGCCGGCCATCGCATCTACCTGCTGGCCCAAAGCTATATGCCGGCCCAGGATATTCACCTCGTCAAAAATCCCGCCGACGCCGGTCTAAGCCCGTGGTATACAGCCGATACCACTCGAGATATCCTTGAAACCCCCGAATGGACATTCACAACCAACCAGTTACGAAGTTGGTCATCCCCATAGTAGTTTTCATCGTAAAAACCCCATTGCATCTCCGGCGACGATGCAGTATATTAGTGCTATCCAACGACCTGTTAAAAACCAACCATTTAATAATCCAAAAAAGTATTCCCTATGAATCAGAATCTAGAGGCTCCCGCCACCGGTAAGATCCTTTTCAAATTGACCGTTCTTGGTTGTGTTTTACTTGGTTGCGTCTATGGCTTTCTGATGTTGTTCAACACGGCGCTCGCCGCCCTCAAATAAGAAACTAAAAACCCGCCGGATGGCGGGTTTTTTATTGGGAGCTATTTCTGTAGGTACATCACCTCTTTCACCAGCTTCACCGTCCTGGCCACATCCGGAAGCGCCAGCGCCACCAGGTTGGGCGCATAGTGCAGCGGCGCATCGGCCGACGTGATCCGGCGGATCGGCGCATCCAGGTAATCGAAACCTTCCTTCTGGATGCGGTAGCTGATCTCCGATGAGATCGACGCAAACGGCCACTGCTCTTCCACGATCACCAGCCGGTTGGTCTTCTTGACGCTTTCGAGGATGGTCATCCAGTCCAGCGGGCGGATCGTCCGCAGATCGATCACCTCGGCGCTGACGCCTTCCTTCTCGAGCTCCGCGGCGGCGCCCAGCGCAACCTTCATCATCTTATTATAGGAGACGATGGTCACATCCTTTCCGGGCTTCTTGATATCGCACTTTCCCAGCTCGATATAATATTCTTCGGTAGGTACTTCCGACTTGTCGCCATACATCACTTCGCTTTCCATGAAGATCACGGGATCTTCTTCATACCGGATCGCCTGCTTCAGCAAACCCTTCGCGTCGTACCCATTGCTCGGGCTGACGACCTTGAGACCGGGGATATTCGCATAATAGCTTTCAAAGGCCGTAGAGTGCTGCGCGCCCAACTGACCCGCCGACCCGTTGGGTCCGCGGAAAACGATCGGGCAGCCTACCTGGCCGCCGCTCATCGCCAGCATCTTGGACGCCGTGTTCAGGATCTGATCCAACGCCAGCACCGCAAAGTTCCAGGTCATGAACTCGACAACCGGCCGGAGCCCGTTCTGCGCGGCGCCCACGCCGATGGCGGCGAATCCGAGCTCCGAAATGGGCGTATCGATCACCCGCTTTGGGCCGAACTCATCCAGCATCCCCTGGCTCACCTTGTAGGCGCCATTGTATTCCGCAACTTCTTCTCCCATCAAAAAAACCCGGTCGTCGCGCCGCATTTCCTCGCTCATAGCTTCGCGCAGAGCCTCTCTGAAAGCAATTGTTCTCATGAATTGTTATTTATTTTGGCGCCTCTGGCGCCTATTTCGCTAATGTCCGGCCTTCGGCCAACGGGCCCCTGGCCCGTTAAGAGCCGCAAATTTATTGGTTGTCAGGGAGAATATCAAATCGGTCTATATACCCACTTGCATGAAAACAAATTTACATATATTCGCCGCGCATACCACCACAAATACATTCCATGGAGTCCACCATCGGCTACCTCGAAAAGATCATTCGCATCTACAGCAAGCGACTCGAAACGCCGAGCGATGAGACCTATGACTCGCGGCCCCAACCCGATAAATGGAGCAAGCGCGAGATCCTGGGCCACCTCGTCGATTCAGCGCAGAACAATATCCGCCGCTTCATCGTCGCCCAATACGAAGACATACCCAACACTCCTTACGCCCAGGACGAATGGGTGAAGCTCGCCGGCTACCGGGACTATCCTGTCCGCGACCTGATCGCCCTCTGGACCGGGCTGAACAAACATATGGTACACGTGCTGTCCCACATGCCCCCCGGCGGGGCACAGCGGAAATGTAAGATGGGCGGACAACCCCAGACCCTGGAATGGGTGGCGGCAGACTACTGCAACCATTTGTTGCATCATCTTCACCAGATCCTCGACCTCGACCCGATCGCCTATCCGGGCTAGCCGGCCCACGGGGCCGGCGGCCGAAGGCCAGAAAAATAGCGGATACAAACGGGATGCGCTTGCGCATCCAACAAGGTCAGGAAACCTGTTCAAACGTAAGCATAAAATTCGTGCCCTCGCCGATTTGCGAGCTGACGTCGATCCCTGCCCGATGCGATTGCAGGATATTCCAGGTCGCCGCCAACCCAAGGCCGAACCCATTGGTCTTGGAAGTGAAATAAGGCTCGAAGATGCGCGAGATATTCTCCTCGGGAATGCCGCCCCCATTGTCGGAAATGCTCACCTTGTATTGCTGCGGCATCTCCTCGCGGATCGCGATCGTGATCACACCCGACTGCGCGGGCACCGCCTCCACGGCATTGATCAGGATATTCAGAAACGCGATCCGTAATTTCTCCTTGTCGGCCATCACGAAAGCCGGCTTCTCGGGATAAATCAGCTCAAGACGGATATTCTTCAGCGAGATGCGGTCAGAAGCCGCGGCCAGCGTATTGTCAAGCACCTCCTGTAAGCGGGTCCGCTGAAGCGAGATCTCGGCCGGACGGGAGAGGTCCAGCAGCTCGGAGATCAATCCGTCTATCCGTCCACAATTTCGGGCAATGATGTCCAGGTAGATATTGGAGTCTTCGCTGTCCATCTCGGGCTTCAGCTGTTCGACGGAAAGATTGATATTGGTCAGCGGGTTGCGCACCTCATGCGCCAGCGTCCGCAGCAGCGTCGCCGTCGATCGGAGTTTCTCGATCTGGAACGTAGCCCGCTCGATCCGTTTCAGGTTGGTGATATCGTGGATGATGCCCTGGATATAGGTCTCGCCGCTGGAATATACTTCCCAGGAGATGGACAGGATACAGTTGCGCCGCTCCTTGTTCCGGGTCAGCAACTCCACCTCGAGGTCTTCGACCTCCCCTGTCTGGGAGAGCCGTTCCCGCAACTGGTCCGCGGTTTCCTTGCGCGTAAAAAGGTCATAGAGGCTCATCCGCATCAGCTCTTCCTTCCCGTATTTGAACAGTTCGCACGTAGCGGCATTCACATCCCGGAAGACAAGGTCGTCGCTGGTGAGGAACACGGCATCCTTGCTTCGCTCGAAGATATTGCGGAACTTCCGTTCATTCACGCGCAGGGCCTTTATATATGCGCTCCGTTCCAACGCATAGCGGATGCACCGCTCCAGCTTCTCGGTATTGATCTCCGACTTTACCAGGTAATCCACCGCCCCGAAGTTCATCGCCTGCACGTCGAGGTCCCGGTTGCCGATGCCTGTTAGCAGCACAAGCGGCTCCTCGCAACCCATCGCAATGGCCTCCTTCAGCAGCTCCAGGCCCGTCTTCGCACCCAGCAGGTAATCCACGAAATACAGGTCGTATCGCTTCTGCCCGATCCGCTGCAGCGCCTCGTTGTAGTCATAGCACCAGTCGATCAGGAATGCCTTGTCCGGGATATCCTTGATACAGGCCTCGATGATCAGGAAGTCGTCCTCATCGTCCTCTACGATCAGTATTTTCGTTGGAAGGTTGGAAGCCTGCATGCTATCAGATGAGTTAATTTAAGTCGCTAATGTCGTGATTTTTTTCCACCAATTCGCCATTCAATCCGCCGAGCGGAAGCGAGACAATGAATACCGCCCCTTCGCCCGGTCTGCCCAGCGCCGAGATATATCCTTTGTGCATCTCCACGATCTTTTTGCACAGCGCGAGCCCGATACCGGTGCCCTCGTATTCGACGCTGGAATGCAGACGGCGGAACATGTCGAATATTTGGTCCGCATATTTCTGATCAAAGCCGATGCCATTGTCTTCGATATAGATGCGTCCATACCGGGTCTCCTCCCGCCCGCCCAAAGAAGTGACGGCCGGCCCCTCTTCATACCGGATACGTATCTGTGGCGGCTCCTTTTTCTTGCTGTATTTCAGCGAATTGCTGAGCAGGTTGGAGAAGAGCGGTCCCATCAGCACCGTGCTGGCGGGCAGCACAGGCAACCGGTCCACGGTCACGCTGGCGCCTTTTTCCAGGATGACGCCTTCCATCTCGGACAGCACGTCTCCTACCACCCCGTTGAGGTCCACCTCCTCGAAGTTCTGCTTTTCCACCGAGATCTTGGAGAACCGGAGGATATCGTTGATGAGGTCCTGCATCCGCTTGGACACTTCCTGGATCCGGTTGAGATACAATCGCCCCTCCTTGCCAAAATTGTTCTCGGGACTCCCCAGCAACCGGTCGCTGAACATCCGGATCTTCCTGAGCGGCGCCTGCAGGTCATGCGAGGCCATGAAAGCGAACAGGTCCAGGTCCTTATTGGCCGCCTCGAGCCGGGCAATATTCTCCAGCAGCTGCCGGTTCAATTCGGTCACCTTTTCCTCGGAGGCCTTTCGTTCGTTGATCTCCATCTCCAGGTTCCGGTTGATGGCCACCAGCTTCTGCTCCTGGGCGATCAGCCGCTGGTTCTTCCGGTATAGGTCGACAAAGACCGACACTTTCGCTCGCAGAAGGTCCGGGTTCACCGGCTTGTAGATATAGTCGACGGCGCCCGCCCGGTAACCTTTGAAGAGGTTCTCCTCTCCATAGTTATTGGCGGTGATGAAAATGATGGGAATATGCCGCAACCGCTCCCGCTCGTAGATCAGTGATGCCGTCTCGAACCCGTTCAGGTTGGGCATTTGCACGTCCATGAGAATAAGGGCAAAATCCAGGTCGGTCAGGAGGGTCTTCAGCACCTGGCGACCCGAAGAAGCTTTTACAAAGCGATAACCATCAGGTTCCAAAACCGTCTCCAGGGACAGCAGGTTGTCCTCCCGGTCATCGACTAACATGATCTTTGGTTGCATGTCTCTAATCAGGATTATTTATAGAACCAGACCCGCATCAGGGACAGGAGCTGGTCGATCTTCAAGGGTTTTGTGATATAGTCCGATGCGCCCGCCTCGATACACTTCTGGCGGTCGCCCTTCATGGCCTTCGCCGTCACCGCGATGATGGGCAGGGTATTGTTCTTGTGCTCCCGCCGGATCTTCTGTGTCGTCTCATACCCGTCCATCTCCGGCATCATGATATCCATCAATACCATATCCACTTTTTGCTTATCATCGTTGATGATCTGGATCGCTTCCTTACCGCTCTCGGCCGTCACGACGTTGATATTGTATCGTTCGAACACTGTCGTCAGTGCAAAGAGATTCCGGACATCGTCATCCACCACAAGCACATTCTTCCCCGTAAGGATATCGTCCTTCATCCGCAGCTGCTCGATCACCCGCCGTTTTTCCGGCGCCAGGTCCCGGTGGTTGATATGCAGATGCAGCACGGTTTCTTCCAGCAGATGCTCCAGGCTGTTGACGCCCTTCAGCAACACGGCGTTGGACGACCGGTTCAGATGATACAGCTCCTTCTTGTTGAAGTCCTTCGCGGAATAGACGATCACGGGCGTCAGCTTGTTCTTCGTCTCGCTGACACGGGTCACGAGGTCCACCCCCGAGATATCGGGCAGCGTATAGTCGAGGATGATACAGTCGTACGTCTTCATATCCGTTTGCTCCAGCGCCCGCCGGCCGTCGGCCGCGATGGTCACCTGCACATTTTCACTTTGCAGCATCTTGCTGATCTGCGAAGAGTCAAGCTCGTTGTCCTCCACCACGAGCACCTTCCGCGTTTCCTTGTTGCTGAACGTCCGGATATCCTCGAAAAGTTCGTTCAAGGCCTCGTTCTCCAATGGCTTCAGTAAGAAGCTGCGGGCGCCGCGTTTCAGCGCCAGGGCCTGGTTTTCCTCCCCGGAGATGAGGTGGATCGGGATATGGCGATAGTTCAGGTCATTCCGCAAAAGGTCCAGCACTTTCCAGCCGCTCGTGTCCGGCAGCTTCACATCAAGCGTGATGGCAATGGGCGTGAACCGGTTTATGAAGTCAAACACTTCCAGGTAGTTCGTCGCTACCACAGCCTTCAGATCGTACTGGTGGGCCTTTTCGATGATGATCCGGCCAAAGCGCAGGTCGTCTTCCACGATCAGCACGATCTTATCGCCTGGCTGGATCGACGTCCGGTCATCCCCCGTATCATTGATCATCTCGTTGACGATATTCATATTCCCCGCCTCCATCGGTTCGGTGACCCGCAGGGAGTTCAGCAGGGTGTCGATCTCGGTATTGTCATTGTTCAGCCGCAGCTGCTGATAGGCGTTCAGGCTCTCGGGCGCCTCCTTGGTGATGATACCCGTGATGTTCTCCACCGGCAGGAAGAGGGTGAAGGTGCTGCCCCGGCCCGGCGTCGACTCCAGCTCGATCGTTCCCCCCAGCAGCTCGGCCAGACCGCGGCTGATGGACAAGCCCAGACCCGTACCCCCGTATTTCCGGCTGGTCGAGCCTTCCGCCTGCTGGAAGGCCTCGAAGATGATATTCTGTTTCTCCTGCGGAATACCGATACCCGTGTCGCTGATCGCAAAGCCCACCACCTGCCGGGCCTCATCGAGCGATGGCGTACCGGACTTCCAGTTGCGGGAGGCCTCGTAGATCTTCAGCTTCACCTCGCCCTTCTCGGTAAACTTGAAAGAGTTGGAGAGCAGGTTCTTGAGGATCTGGTTCAGACGCTGCAGGTCCGTCTCCATGCTCTGCGGAAGCCTTGGGTCCGTTTCGATCGTAAACCGTACATGCCGCGCCTCGGAGATGGGCTTGAAGGTCGTTTCCACAAAGGAAGCGATCTCCGTGAATCGCACCGGCGAGACATTCGCAGTGATGAACCCACTCTCGATCTTCGACAGGTCGAGGATGTCATTGATCAGCTGGATCAGGTCGTCCCCGCAGGAGTGGATGGTCTTGGCGTACCGGATCTGCTTGTCGCTGAGGTTGCCCTCTACGTTCTCATACAGTTGCTGTGCGAGTATCAACAAGCTGTTCAACGGCGTCCGCAGCTCGTGCGACATATTGGCCAAAAATTCCGATTTGTATTTCGATGTCAGGGTCAGCTGCTCGGCCTTTTCTTCCAGCGACCGCCGCGCCTCTTCGACTTCCTTGTTCTTGGCTTCCACTTCGTTCTTCTGTTTCACCAGCAGCAGGGCCTTGTCCTGCAGCTCGTCGTTGGTGCGGCGCAGTTCCTCCTGCTGGATCTTCAGCTCGCCGGCCAGCGACTGCGACTGCTCCAGCAGCTCCTCCGTCCGGGAGCTGGCCTCGATGGTGTTCAGCACGATGCCGATACTCTCGGTCAGCTGACCGAGGAAGTCGAGGTGGGTCTGACCGAAGATATCCAGCGATGCCAGCTCGATGACGGCTTTTACCTTGTTCTCGAACAACACCGGCAGGATGATCAGATTCGCGGGTTTGGATCGCCCCAGTCCGCTGCTGATCTTGATATAATTGCTCGGGACATTGCTCAGGATGATGCGTTCCTTCTCGAAAGCCACCTGCCCGATAAGCCCTTCGCCGATCGCGAACTCCGTCGGGATATTCTTATCCGATTTGTACCCGTAGGCGGCAAACAACCGCAGCTTGTCCTCCCGGGTGCCTTCGTCCTGCTTGAGGATGAAGAAGGCGCCATAGTGCGCCGAGACGACTTGCGCCAATTCCGACAGGATGCGCTGGGTCACCGTATTCAGGTCTTTCTGTCCTTGCAGCATCTGCGTGAACTTCGCAAGGTTGGACTTCAGCCAGTCCTGCTCCTGGTTGCGGAGTGTCGTTTCCTTCAGGTTTGCGATCATTTGATTGATGGTATCCTTCAACGCTTCCACCTCACCCTTGGCCTCTACGCGTATCGTTCGCGTTAAGTCGCCTTTTGTTACCGCAGATGCCACTTCAGAAATGCTTCGCACCTGCGTGGTCAGGTTCTGCGCCAGCTGGTTCACGTTCTCCGTCAGGTTCTTCCAGATACCCGATGCGCCCGGCACGCTCGCCTGGCCGCCCAGCCGTCCTTCGACACCTACCTCACGGGCCACCGTCGTTACCTGGTCGGCAAAGGTCGCCAGTGTATCGATCATCTCGTTGATGGTGTCGGTCAGCTGCGCGACCTCACCCCTGGACACAATGGACAATTTTTGTTTCAGGTTACCCGTCGCCACGGCCGTCACGACCTTGGCGATCCCCCGCACCTGGTTGGTCAGGTTGGAGGCCATCATATTCACCGAGTCGGTCAGGTCCTTCCAGGTGCCGGCAACACCCCGCACCTCGGCCTGGCCGCCCAGCTTTCCTTCCGTGCCTACTTCCCGCGCGACACGCGTCACCTCGAAGGCAAAGGAGTTCAGCTGCTCCACCATCACGTTGATGGTATTCTTCAAATCCAATATCTCCCCTTTTACGTCGATGGCGACGGTCTTCGACAGGTCGCCCGACGCCACCGCCTTGGTTACCTCGGCGATATTGCGCACCTGTGCGGTCAGGTTACCCGTCATCGAGTTCACCGAATCGGTCAGGTCCTTCCAGGTACCGGCGACGCCCGGCACAAAGGCCTGGCCGCCCAGCTTCCCATCGCTACCCACCTCCCGCGCCACCCGGGTCACCTCGGAGGCAAAGGCCCGCAGCTGGTCCACCATCGTATTGAGCGTTTCTTTCAGCTGCAGGATCTCACCCCGCACGTCCACCGTGATCTTCTTCGACATATCCCCGTTGGCCACCGCGAAGGCGACCTCGGCGATATTCCGCACCTGCCCGGTAAGATTGGAAGCCATTCCATTGACGGAGTCGGTCAGGTCCTTCCAGGTCCCGGCGACGCCCGGCACGAAGGCCTGGCCGCCCAGTTTCCCTTCCGTACCCACTTCCCGCGCCACGCGGGTCACCTCGGAGGCAAAGCCCCGCAGCTGGTCCACCATTGTATTGATCGTATTCTTCAGCTCCAGGATCTCCCCTTGGACGTCCACGGTGATCTTCCGCGAAAGGTCCCCGTTAGCCACCGCCGTCGTCACCTCTGCAATATTGCGCACCTGCGCCGTCAGGTTACCAGCCATCTTGTTCACGGAGTCGGTCAGATCCTTCCAGGTGCCGCCGACGCCGGGCACATCGGCCTGGCCACCCAGCTTCCCTTCCGAACCCACTTCCCGCGCCACCCGCGTCACCTCCGATCCGAAGGAGTTCAGCTGGTCCACCATCGTGTTGATCGTTTCCTTCAGCTGGGCGATCTCCCCCCGTACGTCCACCGTGATCTTGCGCGAAAGGTCACCCTTTGCCACCGCCGTCGTCACCTCGGCAATATTGCGCACCTGGGCCGTCAGGTTACCAGCCATCAGGTTCACCGAGTCGGTCAGGTCCTTCCAGACCCCGCCGACGCCTTCCACCGCGGCCTGGCCACCGAGCTTACCCTCGGAACCCACTTCCCGCGCCACCCGTGTCACTTCCGAGCTGAAGGAATTCAGCTGGTCCACCATCGTATTGATCGTATTCTTCAATTCGAGAATTTCTCCCTTTACGGCCACATCGATCTTGCGCGAAAGGTCACCCGTGGCCACGGCGGTGGTCACCTCGGCGATGTTTCGCACCTGGGCCGTCAGGTTACCGGCCATGATATTCACCGAGTCGGTCAGATCCTTCCAGGTACCGCCGACACCCGGCACGTCGGCCTGGCCGCCAAGCTTCCCTTCCGAACCTACTTCCCGCGCCACGCGCGTTACCTCGGAGCTGAAGGAGTTCAGCTGGTCCACCATCGTATTGATCGTATTCTTCAGCTCGAGGATCTCCCCTTTCACGTCCACCGTGATCTTGCGCGAGAGGTCGCCCTTGGCCACCGCCGTGGTCACCTCGGCGATGTTGCGCACCTGCCCCGTCAGGTTGGAGGCCATGGCATTCACGGAGTCGGTCAGGTCCTTCCAGGTACCCCCCACCCCACGCACGTGCGCCTGGCCACCCAGCTTACCTTCCGTCCCTACCTCCAATGCAACCCGCGTCACCTCGGAACTGAAGGAGTTCAGCTGGTCCACCAGCGTATTGATGGTATTCTTTAGCTCGAGGATCTCCCCTTTCACATCCACCGTGATCTTCTTCGACAGGTCGCCCTTGGCCACCGCCGTGGTCACTTCGGCAATGTTGCGCACCTGGGCCGTCAGGTTACCCGCCATCAGGTTCACCGAGTCGGTCAGGTCCTTCCACACCCCGCCGACGCCCTTGACCTTGGCCTGGCCACCCAGCTTCCCCTCCGAGCCCACTTCCCGCGCCACACGCGTCACCTCCATGCTGAAGAGGTTCAGCTGCTTCACCATGTCGTTCACCTCCCGGGCGATGCGCGAGAACTCTCCCTGCAGGGTATGACCGCCGATCTCCAGCGGCATGTTCTGCGAGAGGTTCCCCTTCGCCACCGACGAGATCACATGCGCGATCTCGATCGTCGGATGCACCAGGTCGGAGATCAGCGCATTGAGCGAGTCGACACCCATAGCCCAGCCGCCCTTGGCGTTCGGCACCGCGATGCGCTGGGTCAGCTTCCCCTGCTTACCGATCGTATTGCCGGCCCGGGTGAATTCCTTCATCATCTCGTCGTTAAGGGAAATAATTTCGTTCAACGTATCATAGATGCGTCCCCTGACGCCTACTTCGCCGATCGGCATCCGCACCGTAAAATTACCGTTGCGAACCTGTAGTAGAATTCGCAGTAATTCTTTGTCATCCAAATGCGCCCCGGATTCGTATGTCTTAACGCGTGATACGGTTCTGGCGGTTCCATTGGAGGAGGGGGTTGGCTTGGCTTTCTTTTTGATTTCCTTAGTGGTGGATAGTCCCATATTGGAATTTTGCTTTATGTAACTGTTATCGGGAGTTCAGGATTTTACCACAATATATGCGCCATATATTTGGCAAGGTTCTGGTTAGGTAACAAATTAATTATTTTATGAAAAGCAACACGCGCCTGATATACATCGTAGATGACGACCCGGATGACAGGCAGATCATTCTCGATGCCTTCCTGGAGAAGAGCCCACAGATCGACTACGTTTTTCTCGAGAATGCGGAGACGCTCATGGAGACCCTGTATGCGGCCGAAGCAGAGCTTCCGGCCCTTATCCTGCTCGATCTCAACATGCCCGGGATGCTGGGCCTTCATGCGCTGAAAGAGATCCGCGCCAACCGGCAATTCAGCCAGATCCCCATCATCGTTCTGACCACATCTACCCTTCACCAGGACAGGAAAATGTCTTACGAACTGGGTGCCAGCTGCTTTCTCCGGAAGCCGGATTCCTTCGTCGAATTGGTCGATATTACCGACTGCATCGTGAAACTTTGGCTTCATGAATATCATCATCCGCAGACGCAATTTCCACCAGCGGAAAAACTTTAGCGCTTTTTTTTGAAAGTGTGGAATCTTTTCCACAGTTTATTACTGATAATCCGGCAGATAGCAGGGGAATGCCTTTTGAACCGTCTTTGGGAAAACGGCACATCAACTAAATCAAACAACATGAAAACACGTAAGATCATCTTCCTGCTACCTGCCCTGTTCTTCTTCTTTACGTTGCGCGGGCTTAGCGAGGGTATCCACGACGGCAGCACGCCGGTCACGCTGCCCTCCAAACAGGAATTGGCCACGATGACCGAAGGACAGAAGCAGGCCCTTGTTCAGCAGATGAAGGACCGCGTCGGGTATATCAAGACGATGGATAAGTCTCAGCTGACAAAGGCGGACCGCAAGGCGCTCCGTGCCGAGCTGAAAAGCATGAAGAAGGAATCCCGGGCGGTCACCGGCGTGTATATCTCCGTCGGCGCCCTGATCATCATCATTCTTTTGCTTATCATCATCATTTAGTGCTTTAGACACCTCTCCCCACAGGCCGGTTCCCTCTTCACCAGGGGCCGGCCATTCTTTTGGCCGTTCCTTTGGCCGCCAATAACCGCCCATACGTCAAAGAAAATTGCCCGCCGCCCCTTCGCCCGCTAGTTTTACGGCACAATCAAAACAGCCATGGAACTAGCCATCCCCACCACTACCGCCCCCGCGCCGGTCGCCGTCACCGCCCGCCTCCCCTTTATCGATAACCTGCGCTGGACCATGATTATGCTCGTCCTCAGCATGCATGCCGCCGTCACCTACAGCAACCACGGCAGCTGGTACTACAACGAAGCCACCCACCTCAACCGGCTCGAAGACATTAGCTTCCTTACCTACCAGGTGTTCCTCCAGTCCTTCTTCATGGGCCTGCTCTTCTTCGTAGCCGGCTATTTCGTTCCCGGCGCCTTCGATCGCAAGGGCGCCACCCGGTTCCTGAAGGACCGCGCCTATCGTCTCGGCCTCCCTTCGCTGCTCTATATCTTCGTCCTTCACCCCATCACCTGTTATTACGCCGCCGGCGTCTGGGCCCCGGATGACCCCAACCGCAGCTTCCTCCGCGAATACGCCCATTATATCACCCGCGGCCACTTCCTCTCGGGCAACGGCCCCCTCTGGTTTTGCATCGCCCTATTGTTCTTCTGCTGCGTCTATGCCGCCTGGCGCACCCTCTCCTCTCCGAAGACATCCACCGGACCCAAATCCTTTCCGCGCAACGCCGCGATCACCGGGTTCATCCTCCTCGTCGCCGTCGCCACCTTCCTTGTCCGCACGTTCTGGCGCAATGGAACGTCCTGGTACAATATGCAATTCGGTTATTTCTCCCAGTATATCGCTTTCTTCATTGCCGGGACGCTCGCCTACCGCCACAGCTGGTTGACGACCCTGCCCACATCTACGGGCAGACGCTGGGGCCGCATCGGCCTTTTCGGCGGGCTCGCCATCTGGGCCGGACTCATCACCTCCTATATCATCGCCCCTCCCCCATCCGGCGCCTTTGACGGCGGCTGGCACTGGCAAAGCCTGGGCATGTCCATCCTCGAATCACTCGCCGGCGTCGGCCTCTCCCTCGGCTGTCTCACGCTGTTCCGCGAGAAATTCAACCGCCAGGGGCCTCGCGCCGGTTTCTTCTCTGCCAATGCCTTCGCCGTCTACGTCTTCCACCCGCCGATCCTCATCGCCATCACCCGGCTCATGAGCGGCTGGCAAGGCGAGGCGCTGCTGAAATTCCTCGTCGCCACCGTGCTGAGCATCGTCGCTACCTATGCCCTCTCCGCCGGAGTCTTCCGCCGGCTGCCGCTGCTGAAAAACATCCTTTAACTTCGTATCTTACCTGTGCAAACGTCTGCCATGCCGCTCCTGGCTCCCTCCATAACGACAACGCCTCACGCCGGCCCGTCCGCAGCCGCGCGTGGCCATGCCGTGCGGCTGCCCTTTATCGATAACCTGCGATGGGTCATGATCGTCCTGGTAGTCGCCATGCATGCCGCCGTCACTTATGGCATCCCCGGCCTCTGGTATTACACCGAAGCCGCTCCCTTAAGCCGGGGTGAACAGCTGTTCTTCTATGCCTTCGCTTTTTTCACAAAGACCTTTCGCATGGGAATCCTCTTCTTTATCGCCGGTTATTTTGTTCCCGGCGCGTATGACCGGAAAGGCGCCGGCCCTTACCTGCGGGACCGGGCCTACCGGCTGGGCCTGCCGACTCTTCTCTTCATGCTGATCCTGAGTCCCGTCACGGGCTGGCTGGGCGGATGGCATCGCAGCGCCGGCAGCCCCCTCCGCAGCTTTGCGCATGAATACAAACACTACCTCCTCAGCGGTACCTTTCTCAGTGGCTTTGGCCCCCTCTGGTTCTGTGTGCTTCTGCTCCTCTTCTCCTGCATCTATGTCGCGTGCCGCGAGCTCGGGCCGACCCTGACATCGCCCGCATCCGCTCCCCGTAATTTTCCGGGATTCGGCGTCCTGCTGATCTTTATTGCGCTTATCGGCGTCTGCACCTTCGGGGTAAGGGTCTCCTGGCCCATCGGAACAGCCTTCTTTAATTTACAATTGGGCTATTTTCCGCAATACGTAGCCTTTTTCTTCGCCGGAACCCTGGCCTGGCGTCACGATTGGATGAACACGCTCACTGCCTCCGCCGGCAAACGCTGGGGGCTGATCGCTCTTGTGGCAGGACCCCTCGTCTGGATCGCCCTGCTCTTCGCCGGCGACGCATTCAACACGCCCTCGTTCTTCATCGGCGGCTGGCACTGGCAAAGCCTCGCGATCTCGTTGCTGGAAGCGATCTTAGGGGTTGGCATCTCCCTGGGCATCATCGCCGTGTTCCGGGACAGGTTCAACCGGCAAGGGCCCCGCGCCGCCTTCCTCTCCGCGAATTCCTTTGCCGTATACGTATTCCATGCAACCATCCTCGTGGCTGTTTCCCGCGCCATGGCCGGATGGCAGGCGTCCGCCCTGCTGAAATTTGCTGTTGCCGCCATGCTCGCCGTCACCTTGACCTATATCCTCGCCGCAACCCTGTTCCGCCGAATCCCATTATTGAAAAAGATACTGTAAAGAGGGAGACCACAACATGAAATTCTTTTGGAAATACATCTTTCCGCCCATCTACGGCATCCTCATCTACCTGACGATCCGCGTGCTGCTGGACACCGTCACGGGCATGCGCTGGTGGAACCGGAATTGGCAGATCAATACATTGGACATTGTCACCACGATCCTATTCAGCTTTGCGTTTCTGTACATGTTCCGCCGTTTGCTCCGGTGGTTCGACAAGAAATGGCCGGCGGCCGATTTCAGTTCCAAACGTATCGGCCGCGAGTTATTTTTCCTGATCCTCCTGGACCTCATTTTTCAGAATGCGGTGTTGATTCCATACACGGCGAACACCGACGACGGTTTGCAGTCCTGGGACATCGCCGATATAAATACAGTTCCCCTGCTTTATTCGCTGATCCTCTATGGCATCGTGCGCAGCAACACGTTTCTCAAAGCACACATCGCTTCCAAGATCCAGCTCGAGAAGATCACCAACGACCAGTTACAGACCGAACTGAAATTCCTGAAGGCGCAATACCATCCGCATTTCCTGTTCAACGCCCTCAACACCATTTATTTTCAAATGGATGAGGATGTCACCGCCGCCAAGCAGAGCGTCGAGAAATTCTCCGAGCTGCTCCGCTACCAGCTCTACGATCAGCAGCAAACGGTGCCGGTCAGCCAGGAGATCCGTTATCTCGACAATTTCATCCGCCTGCAGCAGGCGCGGAGCTCCGAGCGGCTTCAGCTGACGACCCGCTTCGATCCCCGGCTCGACGGCCAGCAAGTCTACCCGCTCCTCTTCCTGCCGCTGGTGGAGAACGCCTTCAAATACGTCGGCGGAGAGTATCACCTCGATATCAGCGCCGCGCTCGAAGGCGATCGCATCGAATTCCGCGTCATCAACAACATCCCGGCGAATATCCCCGAATCCACCCGCGCCGACAAAGGCATCGGCCTGGAAAACCTTCGCCGCCGGCTCGAGCTCCTCTATCCCAAACGACATGCGTTGATTGCAGAAAAAAAAGACCGACAATTTTCCGCCATTCTAACCCTTCAATATTGACATCGATGTCCACCACCCGCATAAAATGCATCATCACCGACGATGAACCCTTCGCCCGAAAAGGACTGCAGGGTTACATCGGGCAGATCGATTTCCTCGACCTCCGCGGCATCTGCGAAAATGCCATCGAACTCAACTCGCTGTTGAAACGCGAGCCGGTCGATCTGCTCTTTCTCGATATCGAAATGCCTTATCTCACGGGCATCGACTTTCTCAAACAGCTTGCCACCCCGCCCCGCGTGATCTTTACCACCGCCTACGAGAAATATGCCGTGCAGGGTTTCGAGCTCGAAGTGCTGGACTACCTGCTGAAGCCCATTTCCTTCGACCGCTTCCTGAAAGCCGCCAACA
This sequence comes from Puia sp., assembly GCF_035546395.1. Taxonomy (GTDB): domain Bacteria; phylum Bacteroidota; class Bacteroidia; order Chitinophagales; family Chitinophagaceae; genus Puia. Next base: position 43,079 of record NZ_DASZXR010000010.1, read on the forward strand.
AGGCCTTCGACTATTTCCTTCAGCAGCAGACCCCGGCTGCGACGGAAGACTACATCTTTGTCAAGGCCGACAGCCGCCTGGAGAAGATCGCCTTTGCCGACATCCTCTTCGCCGAGGCCCTCGAAAACTATGTCGCGATCTATACACGCGAAAAAAAGGTCATCACCCATCTTACTCTTAAAATGCTGCAGGAAAAGCTCCCTCCTTCCGCCTTTGTCCAACCCCACAAATCCTACCTGGTGGCCATCGACAAGATCAATTCCATCGAAGGAAATATCCTTCACATCACTCAATACCAGGTGCCGATCAGCAAATACCAGAAGGAGGAGATCATGGAAAAGATCGTTAACAGTAAGTTACTGAAACGCTGAGATACCTATCTTTAGGGCATGATCGAACTGAACAACCCCTGGATCACCCTGCGATTTCTAAAGGAGGGTCACCGTGCGACCCTGCGCCGCCTGGCAAAGGACGAACGTATTTGGGAATATACAAAGACGCTGCTGCTGACCGACACCTACGACCGGCAATTCGATAAATACTTCGACGACGCCCTCGGTTTTTCTACTCCTGCCGCCCGGGCCTATTGCATATTTGACGCCGTCACCGGCGATACCATCGGCATGACCCGCGCCTATGACCTCGATCCCCGGGTGAAAAAAGCAACCATCGGTCACACCTGGTATACCCCCGCCGTCTGGGGAAAGGTGCACAACAAAGCCTGCAAGCTGCTCCTGCTGGAATATCTTTTCGAGACCATCGGCCTCCAACGGGTGGACTTCAGAGTGGCCGGCCAGAACATCCGCAGCCAGAAAGCAGTGATGAAGATCGGCGGAATGCCCGAAGGCGTCCTGCGACGTTATTCCCTGCGCAACGACGGCACCTACGCCGACGCGCATTATTTCTCGATCCTCGGCGATGAATGGCCCGAGAAAAAGGTCCGACTCCAGGAGATGGTGAATGCCCTCGCTGCTCAGACCGGGTCCTGAGAAAGCCGTTTGCGCATCCACCAGTCGGTCTGCGCATCCAGTCCGACAAAGAACACATGCTCCCCAAACCGCTCGAACCCCCATTTGCGGTAAAAAGCCTGCGCCCGGTGGTTATGCTCCCAGACCCCCAACCATATCCAATCGAAACCCCTGGACGCTGCCAGCTCGACAGCAGCCCGCATCAGCGCAGGCCCGATCCCCTTCCCGATCATTTTTTTTTCGGAATACAACTGCACGATCTCGATCGCCTTCTCTCCCCGCAGTTCCCGGGGCGGCTCTCCTACTCGCAACGATACATAGCCTACCGCTTCCCCATCGACATAGGCCAGCAAAAAATCCCGGCCCTCGGCGCCGACTTCCGCCTTCTGTCGCTCCACCGTATTCTGCTCGTGCAGAAAAATGTCCATATTTTCCGGGGTGTTGTATTCGCCAAAAGATTCGATAAAGGTCCGCCGCGCAAGGTCGACGACCAGATCCGCATCCGCCGCCTCTGCGGACCGGATGACAATACCAGGTGTTTCCATACCTGCAAACTACGAAAAATCTCCTTTCGGGATACTCGCTGCGGCGCCGGGTGGGTCCCGCCGCCGCCAAACCCGCCTTCTATCCGGCAGGCGCCGGCTCGATCAGCCCGCGTCCGCCGCTCCGGTGATAGAGCATTCGTAAAAGCGAAGGCAGCACGATCAGCAGCAACGGAAGCGCGACTACGAATCCCCCGATGACCGCAATGGCCAGTGGCTGATGCAGCTGCGCCCCCGCACCGATACCCAGAGCAAGGGGCATCAGGGCAATGATGGCCCCAAGCGCGGTCATGAGCTTCGGCCGTAGCCGGGTGGAAATGGCATAGATCACCGCTTCATCCACGGTCATGGTATGCAAGCTGTCCCTGAACTGAAGGAAGGTGAAGATGGCATTTTCCCCAATGATCCCGACGATCATGATCAGTCCCGTATAGCTGCCTACGTTCAAAGGGGTCTTTGTGAGATACAGCGCCAGGTAGCTCCCGGAAATACCCAGCACCGCGACCACGAGAATGGTCAGCGCCACTACGAACCGGCGATAGAGGAAAAGGATGACGCCGAATACCATCAGGCTGGCCGTGATAAGGATCACCAGCAGTTCGCTAAAGGATTGCTGCTGCTCCGCATAAGCGCCGCCGTAGGTGATATGATATCCCGCGGGAAGAACTATCTTCGAACTCACCTCGGCCTGGATGTCTTTCATGACGCTCCCGAGGTCGCGCCCTTCCAACCGGCCAGTCACCACTCCCATCGATTGCAGGTTCTCCCGCTGGATCTCTGCATCTCCCGGTTTCACCGTCACGGTTGCCAGATCGGTTATCGGCTTCAGCCTTCCATCCGGCAGGAATATTTGTAATCGACTGATGTCCGACACGCCAAGCGTGCGGCTGCCGGGATAGACCATTCGGATATTGCTGAGCTGCTCCTTCTCCGGCAGTGTGCCCACGATATTTCCTTCCAGCGCAGTCTGCAGCTGGTATTGCAGGTTCGCCGGCGTGAGCCCGAACTGCGCAAGCCGGTCGTAATTGGGTTCGACGCTCACCGATGGACCAGCGATCACGATCCCGTCGAACATATCCGCGGTCCCCTCCACCTTCGAGACCAGCTCGTTCACCTGTTTCGACAGGTCATGCAGCTTCGATTGGTCATCGCCGAAGATCTTTATTTCGATAGGCTGGACGGATGTCATCAGGTCACCCAGCATATCCCCGATTACCTGGCCGAAATCGATCCGTAAGGCTGGTTGTGTGGCCTCGATCTTTTGACGGAGGCCGCTGATCACCTCTTCGGTTGACTTGTCCCGTTCCTTCTTCAACTGGATCAGGTAGTCGCCCCGGTTGGGCTCGGTGATAAAAAAGCCCATTTCCGTTCCCGTACGCCGCGAATATGCCTCCACCTCCGGCGTCGCCACGATGATCTTCTCGACCTCGCGCAGCATCCGGTCCGTTTCCTGCAATGTCGTGCCGGGTGGGGAATTATAGTCCAGCACGATGCTGCCTTCGTCCATTTCCGGGAGAAAGCCGGTCTCCAGCTGCGGTACGATAAACCAGATCGACCAGCCGAGCCCGGCCATGATGACGAGACTCAGCCAGGGGCGGCGGATAAAAAAGGCCACCCAACGCTGGTTCTTCACATTGTGCGGCTTCAGCTGTTTCCGTTTCTTCCCCTCCCGGGTCAACAGCAGGTAGACCACGGGCAACCCGATCCAGGTCACGAAGAAGGAACATACAAGCGTGATGATCATGGTATTGGTCAGCACCTTGAAATACGCTCCCGCAACGCCGCTCATCAGGACAAAGGGAATGAAGATGACGATGGTGCTGACCGAAGACCCGAGCATCGCCGGGAACAGATAGTGAACGGCCTTTTGCACCAGTGTCCGCGACGAATCTTCCGGATGCTCCTCATGGGTCCGGTGTATCTGCTCGACCACCACGATGGCATCGTCGATGATCAGGCCGATGGCGGCTGCGATGGCGCCCAGGGTCATGATGTTGAAGGTATAGCCGATGGCATATAGTACGATCAGCGTCAGCAGAAGCGTGACCGGGATGGTGATGAGGATGGTCGTACTGGCCTTCAGGCTGCGGAGGAAAATGATCGCCACGATGATCGCCAGCCCCAGACCCATCCAAAGGCTGTCCGTGACGCTCTTCACCGAAGTATTGACAAAATCGGCCTGGATATAGTAAGGTTTGATCGTAACCCCTTTGGGCAGCGTCTTTTGCAACTCGGCGACCTTCGCCTCCATGGCGTCCGACATCTCGATCAGGTTGGAGTTGGGTTGCTTGATCACCGCAACCAGTACGGCATCTTTCCCGTTTGCGTTGATCCGCGTATACTCCACCATCTCCCGGATATCGACGGCGGCGATATCCTGCAGGAGAATGACCCTTCTGCCGGTATTGCGCACCACGATATGGCCGATATCCTCGCGGGTATGGACCGTGGCGTCCGTCACGGTCAGATAGAGGAAATGATAGTCCGAGAGGTACCCGTTGGATTTGATAAAGCCGGTCTGACCGATGACCGTGTTGAGCACGTCGGGGGTGATCGAGAGGGTGCTCATTTTACGGGCGTCCAGCGTGATCCAGTATTCCTTTGTCCGGCCCCCGATGATCCGTATTTCCGAGACTCCCGCCACTTGGGACAGAAATGGCTTCACGGTGTAATTCGCCAACAGCTTCAGCTCTATCGGCGACAGGTTATGGCTCTCCAGGGTATAGCCCATGACCGGGAGGATCGAGGGGTTCATTTTCTCTACCGTGATCTGCGTCTCAGCCGGGAGATCGTTCTTTATCTCGGCGATCCGTGATTCGATCTGCTGTTGCGCAAGGTTGATATCCGCCTTCCAGTCCATAAAGGCCGAGATCTCACAGCTGCCCCGGCTGGTGGTGCTGCGGACATATTGCAGATCGGGAACCCGCTTGATCGCGTTCTCCAGCGGCTTGGTCACGGTGACCATCATCTTGCTGACGGGCTGTAAACCCGCATCCGCAATGACCTTGATCTTGGGAAACGTGACATCCGGAAAGAGCGAGGTCTGAAGGCGGCCATAAACGAACAGGCCACCCAGAATGATGATTACGAGAGTAACCGTGAGCGGGTTCTTATATTTGACAAAGAAATTTTTCATGGAGTACCTCCCGATCCAATGACCACTTTCACCTTCGCCGTGTCGGGCAGCCCATAATTACCGGTGACCAATATCTTGTCCTCCTTGCCGAACTGCGGCGAAAGGATCTCCACCCTGTCCCGGGTCTCGATGCCTTTTTTCACGGGCACCTTGACCGCAGTGGCACTATCAATTAGCCTCATGACCCAGAAATTGCTTTCCGTTTCGTCGGTCAGTACGGCGTCCCTGGGCAGGGACTGGGTATTGGGCTTCGCGGTCTTCAGTATCCTGACTTTGGCGATCAGATTTTCCGGGATGGCTCCCGCAGACGGTACCCGGATCACGACGTTCTGCGTCTGCGAGGCCGAGTCCACCGTGGGCATGGCGGCCCCCACCACTCCGTTCAGTTTGGTGCCATCCGGCAGGACCAGCTCGACGCTGCTTTTTCCCAGCACATAAGGCCTCAGTTCGTACGGCAGGTCCAGCAGGAACACAAAGCTGCTCCGGTCGCTGATGACGGCCAATTGCTCGCCGTCCTGCACATAGTCCCCCGATTGGTGGTTTAGTTGAGTGATATAGCCATGCTGACTGGCGCGGATGCTGCTGACTCCCGAAAAATGCAACGTCGTATCCAGCTTTTCGATCGCATTGCCGATGCTTTGGGCCTCCTTGGTCTTCATCGTGAACAGCACCTGTCCCTTCTCCACATTCTTCCCCGGATAGACATCAGCCGATTGCAGGTAACCGTTGGCGATCGCCTTTACATAGCTTTTCTGAAGGAAGGCCGACACCGCATTCAGCTCGATATAGTCCCCCATGGCGCCATGACTGACATCGACAACGGTCACCGGCGTGCCGGTCTCTGCCGAATCGGCCGTCCCGGCTTTGGATTCCGGTTTCGCGGCGCTGCCGCAGGCAGCGAAAAACATCGCCGCTAACACGACACCTACAAAATTGATATTCATCGATTCCAATAATTGATCTGGTTGATGATCTGCAGCCGCGTAATGTTGTTCTGCGTCAGCAGGTTCCTGGCGCTGAGATAATTGCTCAGCGCGATGATATAGTCCGCGATCCTTGCATCCCCCGTGCCCAGCAGCTTTCCATTGACATCGATCAGCGTCTGCGAATACTTTACCTGCTCATTGATCTGCCCGATCAATTCCTCCGTGGCCTGCAGCTGCTGCCTCAGCTGGGCGATCTGCTGGTCATATTGTTTGGTGAAAAAATCCTTGTATCCCGCCCTCGTCCGTTCGGCAATGTCCAATTTGCTGTACTGCATCTTCCGCTGGTGACCGTCATAGATCGGAACCGACACCGAGACACCGAAGCTCACGCCGAAATTCTTGTAGCCCTGGTATTCAAACGAGGAAGAAAAACCGCCGTCGGCATAGAGACTGGCCTTGGGCCGGTAGCTGTAATCGATCAGGCTCCGGCTGTTGCGCAGCTTCAGGCTATCAAGATGGAATTGGCGGAAGAAGATCGATTGATCGATCTCCGGCAGCCTTTGCAGCTCGATCCGCGGATCATCCAGGGCCGTCGCCGCCGTGTCGACAATGCCGCATAGATAATTCAACGTGCCATGATCGTTTCGGAACTGGATCTCGAGCTGGCGCAACAACAACCCTTCTTGTTTTAACGTCACCAAAAAAGCCAGGTAATCGGTCTGCCGGTAGACGTTCTTTTGAGTGAGATCCTTCAGCAACGCCTCCTCCTTTTGCAGCAAGGCATAAACGTCCCGGTTGAAGTTCAGTTGTTGCCAATCGCCATAAGCGGTGATATATTGTGCGGTGACGCTCTTCTTCAGATCCTGCTCCGATACCTTGGCCGAATTCCCGACCCCCTGGTTCAGAAGGCGGATGGTCTCATACTCGGCATCGAGATGCTTTTGACCCACCAGGGTCTGGTTCACAGCGACCACGGTCGTGAAATTGCCGCCGTTGGAAATGGCCTGGTCATAGCCCCAGCCCTTGATCGTCGGCGCCCAGACATTGACGCTGGAACCCGTCACCTGCGGCCGGTAACCGGCCCGGACCAGGGCGCTGTCGACCTGCCCCGCCACCAGCTGGTTGCGATAATCCTTTAATAAAGGGCTGTTTTGCAGGGCCTGGTCGATATAAAAGTCCAGGCCCATCGGAGACTGGCCCCAGCCGGCGAGTCCGCCCGCTACCAGAACACCCAGGATAATAAATCGTAACATGTTAATTTTCAGACCCATTCGAAGGGCCGGTCAAAAGTATCCCGGCATCCTGTCGAAATTCTGTAGCATAGCAGCCGATCCACCCTGCCGCGCCTACTTAAACCGCACCTGCGGCAGCTTCGGCGAAATATCGAAAAAACCCGGCTTCAACTCCAGCTCCAACACCTCCGTCGCCGTGCTCTCGAGATGGAATTTCTCATTGTCGATGACCGTCTTCAACGGCAGGCAGCCCGCCTTGCTGACATAAAAGGCCCAGCCGCCATAGAGATGCTTCTGGAACATCGCGGCGTCGAGTTTGTACCGGGGACTGTAATAGAAGACGGTCGTACCGGTTTCCGTCTCCACCAGCAGCGCATCGCAGCGCTTACCCAGCACCACTTCAGCATCTTCACGGATCTCATAGTTGACAGGCTTCTCCGAGCTCTTACCGGCATCCAGCCAGTACACGGTATCCACATCCTGCTTCTTGAAATACATCCGGTTGTTCCGGTGATCGTACAGCTGCATCGAAAATCCGGCGCCATTGGTCAGCGACTCATAAAATCCTCCCTTGATATAATAGATTTCCTCATTGCCGATAAGGACGGTCAGCGCCGAATCCGAAAGCCCCGGCGTCTTGCTGGTCACGATATTCCGGTACATCACCTTGCCTTCGAAATATTGGCCCCGTGCTAAATGTCCCGCAAGGCAAAAGAATAGAATGGTGACGATTCTCATCATCGGTTAGTTGAAGGTGATATCGATGGTATGCACTTCTTCTGCAAAAGAATACTGCAATCCAAAGTGATAGTTGTCGCAGATCTGCCGGACTATGGCCAGCCCCAGCCCGGTCCCGCCCGAATGCGCCCCCTTGGTGAACCGGTCGAAGATCGTCGCCGCATCAAATCCCAGCGCGGCGCCCGAATTGCTCACCCGCAATGTCCGTTGGCTCAGCCGGATATTCACCTCTCCGCCGTCCTGGTTGTGCCGGATCGCGTTGGTCAGGAGATTGTTTAACAGGATGTCCGCCAGGTAACCGTTCATCGGCAGGGTCAGCGGGTGCAATTCCGTATGTACCGCCAGGCGCCGGTTGCGCACCCTATCCTCCAAATCTTGCAGCTTGGATTCGATCAACGGGGCCAGGTCCACCGATTCGGTATCGCCGAACTGGTTGTTCTCGATCTTTGTCAGCAGCAGCAGCGACTGGTTCAGCTGCCGTAACCGGCTGATGGCATCGTACATCGCCAGGATCGGCCGGTGATGGGCCTGCCCCAGGTTCGTATCCTGGATCAGCAGGTCCAGTTTGGAATTGAGGATGGCCAGGGGCGTCTGCATCTCATGGGAAGCATTGTCGGCAAAGCCTTTCAGCATCTCGTAATCCCGGATGATGGTGTGGGTCATCTGCCGGATCGCTTCATCCAGGTTACGGAACTCGTCGATATCGGTGGTCTGCGCCGGTAACGGTTGCCGGCTCGACAGGTTAAAGGCCCGGATGCCGTTCAGCGTCGTATAGAACGGTTGCCAGATGCGCCGCAGCAGCAGCCGGTTGGCGATAAAAAGAATGCTTAGCAACAGTCCGATCATGACTGCGGTGATCAGCATGATCCACATCAGCAGGTCCTCGGTCTCCTCCTCGGAGACGTCGACAAACACCGTGTGCCATTGACCCGCGGTCATGACCGAGAAGCGCAACTCACGATAGGCCTCCAGCTTGCCCTTCCTGCCCTCGGGCAGATAGGTTTGAGTAAAATGCCGCTTCACCGGTCTTTCCGCGTCCTCGAAGTGAATGCGTTGATCGCGGTAGGTAGCCGGCTCCGGCAGGGCATTCCGCCGGTGCACAAAATCCAGCACCTCGGACTCTTCCAGGCGTAAATGGTCATCCAGCTCAGAGACAAGCACATAGCGAACGGCAAAATAATAGCTGACGCTACCCAGTAACAAGGCCCCGATGCTGGCGACGATATTGACCCGGTTGTATTTGGTAAATAGCCTCATTGATTGTAATTTAAGGAGTTGCTATCGAAAAAAAGATCGTCGATCCGGTTTTTTCTGATTATTTATCACTACCTTTGCAAGCTCTTTAAAAAGCACTCATGAGCAGCCGCCGGGAATTTGAAATAGCGTTTGTGGGCCTTAAGGCTGGTATTCATGAGTTTAGCTATCGGATTACCGATAAGTTCTTTGAGGCCTATCAGCAACAGGACTTCCATCGTTGCGATGCCCAGGTAAAGTTGACCCTCGATAAGAAGAACAGCTTTATGCTGTTGAAGTTCGAGATCACCGGCAAGTTGGAGATCGCCTGCGACCGCTGCGGGAACCAGCTTCCGCTCGATCTCTGGGACGAATTCAACATCCTGGTCAAGCTCGTGGAAGACCCTGAGATCATGAACCAGCAGGAGGAGGATCCGGATGTGTACTATATTTCCAAGGGTGAAAGTCATCTGTACCTATCAGACTGGATCTATGAGTTCATCAACCTTAGTATTCCCATGCAGCGGATGTGCAAACCCGAAGAAATGGGCGGCCCGCACTGCAACAAGGAAGTGCTGGAAATGCTGAAAAAGCTCGAACAGGAGAAGAACCCGGCTGCGAATAATTTGTGGAAGGGCCTCGAGAAATTCAAGAATCTCGGAAACATTAAGGATCAATAATTTGTATTAGTTACTTCAAAAATAGAAGAAAATGCCAAATCCGAAACGCAGACATTCACAGCAGCGCAGTGCCAAGAGAAGGACGCATTATAAGGCTGAGAAAGTAACGTTGAGCAAAGACAGCACCACCGGCGAAATGCACGTACGTCATCGTGCCCACGTCAGCGAAGGCAAGCTGTTCTACAAGGGTAAAGTAGTCGCCGAAACTTCTCCCATTAAGTAAATCGTAGGGTCCACCGGATGGACCTGGGGGTCCATCGGCCGAAGGCCAATCATGAGCGGGGTCCGCGAATGCTGGCCCGAGGCAAAATCACATCTTGAACCACGATGAATATTGGACTCGACATGATGGGTGGGGACTTTTCACCGCTTGAAGCCGTGAAAGGTCTCCAGCTCTACCTGAACGAAGTTGCCAATCCCGCTACTCTATGGCTGGTCGGCGACGAGAACCAGGTTCGCCCCCTGTTAAAGGAATATGCTATTCCGGAGACTTCGGTGCGCGTGGTGCACGCTGCCCAGGTGATCGAAATGAACGAACACCCCACAAAAGCCCTGAAGGAAAAACAACAGTCCTCCATCGCCATCGGCTTCGGCCTGCTTGCCGCCGGCAAAATGGACGCATTCATCAGCGCCGGGAACACCGGGGCCATGCTGGTGGGCGCCCTTTATAGCCTCAAACCCATCGAAGGCGTCCAGCGCCCTACCATTTCCACCGTCATCCCAAAGGATAATGGCAAGACCGGCATCCTGCTCGACGTCGGCCTCAACGCCGACTGCAAGCCAGAGAATCTGAACCAGTTTGCCATCCTCGGCTCGCTCTACGCCAAGCACATCCTCGGCATCGAAAAGCCGCGCGTAGGCCTGCTGAATATCGGGGAAGAGGAAGGAAAGGGGAATATCCTGGCCCAGGGCGCCTACCCCTTGTTAAAAGAAAACGAACATATCCACTTCATCGGCAATATCGAAGGCCGGGATATCCTGCTCGACAAGGCCGACGTTACCGTCTGCGAAGGCTTCACGGGCAACGTCATCCTCAAGCTGGCCGAATCCCTCTTCGACATCACCCGCCGTCATCAAACGGAAAGCGAATACTTCGACCGATTCGATTTCGAATACTATGGCGGCACGCCCCTGCTCGGCGTCACCAAGCCCGTCATCATCGGTCATGGTATCTCGCGCAGCAAGTCCTTCCTCAACATGATCCGGCTGGCGCAGAAAATGCTCGAAACCGATCTGCTCGGTAAAATGAAAGAACATTTTCATTCCTGATGCGCGCGTTCATCAACTATCTGACCGCCTATCTTCGCAGCACCTCCCGCCCCGCCCTCTTCATTACCCTTCTCTTTGTCGCCGCCCTGGTCGCCGCCAATTATACCGTCGGCATCGAGAGCCGCATCCGCGCTCTCCCGTGGTATTTGGCCCTTGGGGCATTTTTTTTGTTTTATCTCGTCGTCCTCGCCCTGGTCTGGGGCTTACAGTATGAGTGGAATAAAACGAATCTCAAACAACCAAAGCTCCTGATCCTGCTGGGGCTCGCCCCGCTGTACTTCGCGCTCAAGATGGTCCACTGGGATATTCTGCCCCTCCTGCCTGCGGCCATCAAATTCCCCTGGGATCGCTACACCCAGCTCGTGCTGCAACTGCCGTTGAAGTTGCTCCTGCTGTTTGCCATTCTCCGGACCCTGTATACGGCAGGACTCCTGCCCGGCAATAGCTTCGCCTCCGCGGTCGGTCTGACCCGGGCCAATTTCAATGCCCTGCCCTATTTTGGATTGCTTCTCTGTACCGTCCCCCTCATCGTCCTCGCTTCAACCCAGCACGACTTCCTGCTGGTCTACCCCAAGGTGAAGAACCTCTCCTTTATCAATGGGTATGCAAAACCGGAATGGCCCTGGAAATTATTGTATGAGGTCTCCTACGGGCTCGACTTCCTCGGCATCGAGCTCTTCTTCCGCGGCCTTCTCGTCGTCGTGCTGGTCAACTATGTAGGCCAGGATGCCATCCTGCCGATGGCCGCCTTCTATTGTACCATCCACTTCGGCAAGCCCCTCGGCGAATGCATCTCTTCCTTCTTTGGCGGTCTGATCCTCGGCGTCCTCGCTGCCCGTACCCGCACCATCCTTGGCGGCCTCATCGTCCACCTTGGCCTGGCCTGGTTCATGGAGCTCGGCGGCTGGTTGGGCGGCCTTTGGCATCATTAGGGAACACTGACCGCGGCCGCCACTCCACTTTCAGCCAAGAGCCGCGGAACGCCTCATTCGCTACGCAAAGACTTCACCGGATTCGCCAGCGCCGCCCGGATCGTTTGCACCGCGATCAGGGCGATCATGATCACCGCCAAACACCCGATCGCCCCAAGGAATGGCCACGCCGTGATTGTTATCCGCGTTGCATAATTATCCAGCCAGCGTTGCATCAGCCAATAGGCAAACGGACTCGCGATCAACCCGGCTATCACCAGCACCGGCAGATAATCCCCTACAAAAAGCCGAACGATACCTTTCGCAGAGGCACCGATCACCTTGCGGATGGCAATCTCTTTGGTCCGTCGCCGCACGCTGTTGGATACAAGACCCAGCACCCCCAACAGGACAATGATAAAAGAAAGCACCGTCGCCGTCGTCGCCGCTTTCCGCATCCGCAGCTCGCTCTTGTAAATGGACTGTAATGTCTCGTCCATGAAGGTATATTCGAAGGGCGCCCCGGGCATCAGCGCCGCCCATTGCTTCTGTAACGCCTCGATTGTGGCGCCGATATTTCCGGGCCGTAGCTTGAAGGAGAAATACCGGTAGACGGGAAATTGCTCCAGATGAGTAAAGATCTCGGGCCGGATGGGCGCCCCCATCACGTTGAAATGAAAATCCCTGACCACCCCACATATCGTAAATGCATTCGGAGCATTGTACAGCCGCACCCGCTGACCGATGGCCGCCGCAGGTGTTGGATAGCCCAGACCCCTTGCGGCCGTTTCGTTCACTACCATCCGCAGCGTATCCTGCGGACCATGTTCTCCCGGCCGGCAAAAGAAGATTCCCGCCGCCATGGGGATCTGATAAGTGCCCGCATACTGCTCGTCCGTCAAAAGAATATCGCTTAGCACCGAACGGGTGCTGTCGGTGCCTTCCCGGTAAGTCCCGATACTGCCCAAACCCATCCCGTTTGGTATCGAATAGCTCAGCGTGGCCTGCCTGATATCCGGCATCCGCCTGAATACGTCGCGAATAGTCTCCATCTTGCGAACGCCATTGCGCGTCCAGTCCCGTGGAACGCTCGCCGAGACGACATACTCCTTATCGTATCCCAGCCGGTCGCTGAAGAATAACCGGATCTGTTGGGCGATGATGATCGCCCCGACAAACACAACCGTAGCCGTCGCAAATTGAAAGCCCACCAGCCCCTTGCGCATCCATACATTTTCCTTTATCGTACCAACCTTGCTTTTTAACGCATCGATCGAAGACAGCGAGGATAACAATACTGCCGGATATAAACCCGCCAACCATCCCGTCACCACGGCAAAAAGCGCAATCACCCCCCAGCCCACCACAGGTAAGGCCCACAAAGAAGGAATGGCGCTGCCCAGCATCCCCGCGAAAAAGGGACGGCACAATTGGAAGATCGCAAGCGCGATCACCGTCGACACCGCCGCCAGCAGGATCGACTCGGTCAGGAACTGCACCCGCAGCTGATGGCGCAGACTGCCCAGCACTTTGCGGATGCCGATCTCTTTCATTCTCGAATTGCTCCGGCTGACGGACAGATTGATGAAATTGATCACCGCCATGGCCAGGATGAACAAGGCCACCGACGACAGGGTGAAGAGCAGTTTTCGAACCAACCCGTTATTTGCCGACAAATAGTAGTCGGTCAATGGAACCGGCACCACCGTCATATTTTCGGATATGATCGCCGGCACATTTGCCTTGATCAAATACTTGATCGGCGCTTCCAACGCCTCCGGCTTGACACCCTTTTGGAGTTCGACATAGCTTACGATAACCGTGTTGGGCCAATCCATGTTGCGGCCGAAGTAATTGAGATTGGCAGCCGGGATGTACACCCCGTTGTCATTGTTATCGTTCAGTACCGTCACCGAATTGCGCGAAGGCTTCCTCATAACTCCCGTGATCCGGAAATTCTGCCGGCTCCCGGAAAAATTATCGATGACCAGGTTCTGTCCTACTACATCCGTCCGGCCAAAATATTTGATCGCCTTTTCTTCCGTGATCACCACGGAGAACGGGTTGTTCAGCGCCGTCGCCGGATCGCCCTGTGCCAGCGAGAAACCATACATGGTCAACAGCGTGCTGTCGCCCACCTGCAGCCCTTCTTTGAAATGCTTATCCCCATAACTGACCGTGGAGTTGATCCCATCCCAGCGATAATAGTTGGCCACCAGCGAAGGATAGTTGTCCTTCAACGCCTTTGCCAGCTGACCCAGCGTCGTTATAGCCAGCTGGCTGCTCATCGAATTCTTCCCCTTGCTCTGCAGAAAATACTGCCGGTCGGCATGCCGCAGCTGGTGATTGACCCGGCTCTCCGACCAGCAGAAAGCGGCGATCAGTAACGTAAACGCAATACCGACGGAAAGACCTGCTATATTGATCACTGAGTGGAACCGGCTCCGCGCGATATTACGGACAGCCGTTTTGTAGTAGGTGGCGAGCATAGGAAACCTGAAGTTTCTGTCTCCACCGCAAAAGAGTGCCAATTTTGTAACCATCTGAAAATCATCTCACAACGTTATTCACGCGATGTGCCGCTGTCCGCTTTCAGCCCAAAAACTGTCCGCATCCGATCAATTCTCCCTGAGGCTTCGAATGGGATTGCTCCTCGCCGCTGATAGCGTTTGCCCCGCAATGAGCACCACGATGAAGAATCCCAGTCCGCCCGTCGCGATCAAAAACGGCCATCCGGTGAGCGCGATTCGTGTTGCATATTCATCCAGCCAGTGCTGCAGCATCCACCAGGCCACTGCCCCAGCAGCGAACCCCGCCACTATCAACACCGACAGGTACTCGCGCAAAAACAGCCGGATGATGCCCGGCACCCTGGCCCCGATCACCTTGCGGATGGCGATCTCCCTCCTCCGCAATTGCACGCCGTTAGCGACAAGCCCCACCACCCCCAGCAGCACAATGACAATGGCCAATACCGTGGACGCCGACGCGGCCTTCCGTAATCGCAGCTCCCCGGCATACACTTCGCGCAGGCTCTCATCCATAAACCGGAATTCGAAAGGCGCCCCGGGCATCAGCTTCGCCCACTCCTTCCCCAATTGACCCGGGGTGACTCCTGGTTCCAGTTTAAATGAAAGAAACCGGTATATTCCCATGAATTTCACTGGACAAATTACTATAGGCTGTATCGCCGCTCCCATCCCATCGAAATGAAAATCCTTCACCACGCCGCTGATGACGACCGGGTTGTTGCGCGGACATTGCCGGGCTCGCTCAGCGCTGTGGCCGCATCCCCCTGGATCAGGGAGAACCCATACATCGGCAACAAACTGCTGTCACCGATCTGCAAGCCTTCCCGGAAATGCTTCTCGCCGGCCGAGACCACGGCCCAGACGCCATCGAACCGGTAAAAGTTCGCGACGAGCCCGGGGTAGTTCTCCCGCAAGGCCTTCGGCAGCGGCCCCAGGGTCGCCAGCGGATAGCCCATATTGGGGTCCTTCCAATCACTGCTGAGGATATATTGGCGGTCCGCCCGCCGCAACTGCCGGTTCACACGCAATTCGCTCCAGCAAAAGATCCCGATCAGAAGCGCGAAAGCAATCCCCAGGGACAAGCCGGCGATGTTCAGAATAGCATAAATGGGATGACGGGCCAGGCTTCGCAAGGCGGTCTTGAAATAATTCGAAAGCATGGCTAAATGTAAGGAAAAAAGCTACCAACCTGTAAGCCGGATCCTGTTCCGCGTTGCCGCGGCGGCCATCATTTATCTGGCCCCTGCATTACTGCAGGAGTCTAGCTGCCTACCCTCCGGCGCGCACCTCTCGCGAGGCGCATCGGGCGAGCCGCCCTCGATCGCCGGTATACGTGGCATTTCAGCATGCAAGGTTTACCCGCGCCGGCGGTTACCCGCCGGCGCCGTGGGCTCTTACCCCACGTTTTCATCCTCACCCCCTTCCAGCCAACGCAGCGCATCGGCCCGAAGGGGGCAGTTATTTTCTGTGGCACTATCTGTGAACGCTTTCGCGCCCCCCGGCTCTTAACCGGTGCATTGCCCTGTGCTGTCCGGACTTTCCTCCCCCCGCAAGCGGAGAGCGATGACCCGGTTGGTAGCGTTGCAAAGATAACGCAAAAAATTTGCGCGGCCGGACCGAAACTCCCTATCTTGCGTCCACCCATTTCACCATATGAGCTACGACCTGTACTTCTACAAACAAAAAGGCCCCCAGCTTACCGAAGAACAATTTGCCGCCTGGCTTACCGAGCACCTCACGCAACCAAATGAAAGTGAGACTCAATGGTTCTTTGAGAACGAAGACACCGAAGTCTACTTTTCCATGGACAAAAACGAACCGGAAGCCGACCCGGACAGCATAGAATCCTTCGAAAGTTTTGCCGCTTTTGATTATACGCATTTCTCCTTCAACCTGAACTTTTTGCGGCCGGAATTCTTCGGTATTGAAGCATTCCAATTTGTCACGCAGCTCGTCGAGGCTCTGGGCCTGTTCGTGCTCGATCCGCAATCTGCCAATGACAATCCTTTTCGCCCCACCTTCGATGAGCTGTTTGACAATTGGAACAGAACCAATCTCGGCGCCAGCAAAGATCATTTCAAGAAGAAGGAACACACCTATTTCGATCCGCAAAAGTCAAATGACAGCTGGGAATTTAATTTCCACCGGAAGCGATGGCAGGAGGAACTGGGCGAAGGCTACTACGTTCCAAAACTATACTTTTTCCGGACCCGGAAAGATGGCAGGGCATTTACGCTCACCATATGGTCCTCACATATTCCGATGATCATCCCGCCGGCCGATTATTTTCTGCTCACAAAAGAACATCTAAAAAAAGGGAAGACTGTAAAAGAGACCGCTATGGTATCGCGGGACACCGTGCTATCGCGATTTGGAGCCAGCTTCGAGCCCTTTGATCATAAGGATTGTCTCATCATTCACCCGGAAAAAGCCAATTCAGTGCAGGATGCGTTCAACGCAACCGAGTTGGAATATGTTCTTGACGATTTTGCCGACAGAGTGGCCATGGAAATGCTTTTCAACGCCAAACCGTAGCCTAATTTGATGCGCCCTCCGCCTCGGCCAGTTGATCATCTGTCGCCCCATAAAAGGTCCCCATACCACTTATCACAGATTGGATTTCAATCTGCGTTCGGCCTCCCCGAGAGGGTCATCAACAAACTGCACCCTCGCATCCAGAGACCTGGCTTTGAGAAAATGCTCTTTTGCCTCTTCATTCCGATCCTTTTCCAGAGCATAAAGACCGAGATTGCGATATCCGTCCGCCAGAGTATTATCCAGCTCTAGGGCATGGTTTGTGTCCGCTATTCCTTCTTCCCATTGACCAAGCAGCATTCGCGCCCATCCACGGTTACTGTGTAAATGGGCAAAACGGGGAGCCACCGCGAGCCCTTTGTCCAGATACAGTACCGCCTTTTCAGGTTCTCCGGCTGCGACCAGGGCATAACCCATGTTATTCAAGATGAGAAAATGATTGTAATGGAGCTGTAGCAGCTCGGCATGGATTGCTATGGCTTCTCTGAAACGCCCTGCCAGAATTTTATGGCAACCATTATTGATTTTGTCCTCCAGTGAAAAACGATATCTGTCCCGGATATACCCTAACACTATTTCGGCGCGATCATACCTACCCGATTGC
Source organism: Puia sp. (assembly GCF_035546395.1). GTDB lineage: Bacteria > Bacteroidota > Bacteroidia > Chitinophagales > Chitinophagaceae > Puia. The sequence continues at coordinate 60,384 of NZ_DASZXR010000010.1, forward strand.
AGATGCGCCGCCACCGCAAGACGCAACAGAACCACACCCGGATTGCCTCTGTCAATGGCTTCATCCAGCAACTCCGAAGCCTGCAAATACTCCTTTTCCCTGAACTTGTTCCATGCCTCCCAATATTCCTCGGGAACGTTCCTCATTTTCCATAAGTGCACGATCTGTGCCGCATCGTTCTTCATACCATTACCTGAATAGGTACCATGCAATTTATTCCTCGGAATTGCCGAGCTCAGGACACATAAACCGCCAATTACCATGATTGTTACGAGCACCACGGTCTCACGGCTGTCCGGTCCCATCGTTTTTAGGATAAGCAGACAAATGCCGGTTATCAATAAAGAGACCACGGGTCCCATCGCGATATAAAAGATCATTTTGTTGACCGACATGCGCTCTTCAGGCCTGCACATGCCCTTGAACCATAAAAATGGGTTATATTTCAAGTATACGTTCAGCCGGCCTGCAGGCAATCGGAAAGACCGGTTTGGGTCACCAAATGACCCTATGTAAATAGCTACCTTCTTTTTCGACCAGAACAGCATCGGGATCGCATGACCCAGCTCATGCAGGAATACATTCAAAAAAAAGCCGCCGATCCCGAGGGCAAGGATGATCGCAAGACTCGTTAGGAGTTCAAATAGGGGTATCATAGCCGCAAAATAAAAAAAACCGAACGGCGGAACAACCTTAGACATCTATTTCTTCCCGTAATCGAAGAAGATCTCCGTCGCCCCATAACCAAAACGGGGGTCATACCGGTTGATAAAGGACTTGACATTGCGCTTGGTCCGCAATTCCTCATGGATCTCGTCCCGCAGCTTCCCCGTCCCTACCCCATGGATGACGATCATCGACGGCAGATGATGCGCCACGGCCAGGTCGAAGTATTTCTCAAAGGTCTGTAACTGTAAGGTCAATATCTCGAAGGCATCGAGCGAACCGGGCTTGTCGATCAGCTTCTCGGCATGCAGGTCCAGCTCCGACCGGGCCGGCTCGAGATGCTGGCGCGCCCGCGAAGCCTCATAGACCCGGAAGCCCGAACCCGCCAGCAGACCGCGCGTGTCCACCGACTCTTCCGCAGGGCGGAAAGGATAGCTGTCGAAAAGCTTGAAAGAAAAGGTCGCTTCCCCCTTCTTCCTGATCTCCTCGATCCGGCTAAACACCTGTTTGGCCCTCAGTTTCAACGAGGTCTCATAATGCTCGGCCCGGGTCTTGTCGGCCTTCAGCAGCGTATACTCGCACTCGAAAACGGGGTTGTCGTTCAGGTTGGCGAATGGGATGTCGTGCAGGTAGAAATCTTCCCCGGCCCCGATCTGGTTGTCCAGGTCGAACTCACTCTTGCCGAAATAGTTCAGATGATAAGAAAAACCATACCCGAGGGAGGTATTGTTGACCATATGGATCTTCAGGCTCTCCACCACATCGTCCCCGAACTCATCGGTGTCGAACACCGGCAGAAAGGTGAGCCAGACCCCCTCGGCGAGCTGGGCGATCCGTTCCTTCTTCTTACCCGGCGCGGGCTTTTCCGGCGGCAGCTGATCGATATATTTCTTTGGCTTCTTCTCCGCCGGGAAGAGCTTCTTTTCCGTAAACCGCTTGAAATAAGGGAAATCCAACTGATCGGTGTAGGCCGGGAACCGGACCCCGCGGACATCCACGAGCACCATCTTGTCGTTGATGATCTCCACTACCTCCCCTTCATCATTGGAATGCTGAATAACTACCTTGTCGCCTACTTCGAATTTCATCCGGAGTTGTTTGATTTTCAATGGCCGGATGCAGTCGCCTCCGGCTCGTGCCATTATGCAAATTTAGCACTTTGGCTGATTCTCCGTCGCGGCGGCGATACCCTTATGGGCTCCAGGCGTCAGATGGCTCCGGCGATACCCATACAAGAAGTACACCAGCAGCCCGATCGCCATCCACCCGAAGAACCACTCCCAGGCAATAGCCGGGATCTCGATCAGCAGGTAGGCGCAAAACAGGACCCCCAGTATGGGGATCACCGAATATTTTCTCACAACGGTAGCCACCGTCAGTCCCGTCGCCAGCAGCGTATACACCAGGAACAGCATCTCCTGCAATCCGACCCTGTCCAGGTGCCGCAGGGCCTCACCGATCCGATCCCGGAAGAGAACGATAAACGCGGCATAACAGATCGGAACAATATACCGCCCGCTGACATAGGGCAGCTTGAACCCCCTGCCGCCCGATCCGTTGTTCCGCGGCAACATCAGCACCCCGCCTGAAACCAGGACAAAAGCGAACAGCGTGCCGATGCTGGTAAGCTGCTCCATCAGATCCTTGCGCATAAACAGCGAGGGTACCGCAACGATGATCCCGGTGATGATCGTGGAGAACCACGGCGTGTGGAATTTCGGGTGTATCCATCCGAACGGCCGTGGAAGAAGGCCGTCCCGGCTCATACTCATCCAAATGCGCGGTTGCCCGAGTTGGAACACCAGCAGCACGCTGGTCGTTGCAACCACCGCACTGGCGGATATGAAATAGAATATCCATTTCTGGTTCACCTGGGCGAATACAAAAGCGAGGGGGTCGGCCACATTGAGTTTTGAATAAGGGACCATACCGGTCAGGACGATGGCGACCAGGATATACAGGACCGTGCAGATCAATAGGGAATAGAGCATGCCCTTCGGCAGATCGCGTTGAGCATCCCTGCATTCCTCCGCGGTCGTCGAGATCGCATCGAATCCGATATAGGCATAGAACACGGCCGATACACCCTTCAGCACTCCCGCAAACCCGTTCGGCAGAAAAGGACTCCAGTTGGCCGGTTTGACAAAGAAGAAACCCATCAGGATCACCAGGATCACCACGGCGATCTTGAAGATGACCATCAAATTCGTTGTTTTCTTGCTTTCCCTGATACCGATATAGGTGACCCATGCAATGATACAGACGATGACAAAGGCCGGGATATTCAAGATGATATGGTGACCGGCGATCTGCGGCGCCTCATTCCAGGCGCGGAGCGCGGCCTGGCCTGCGGCGTCGGGCACCGCGCCACTGTTAACGGTCGCCTGCGCCGCAAGGAAAGAATCTTTAGCCGTTCCGGGATCGGTGATCAACCAGCCGGGCAGGTGCAGCCCGAATCCCAACAACAGGTTGTTGAAATACTTGCTCCAGGCAATGGCTACGACGATGTTCCCGATGGCATATTCCAATATCAATGCCCAGCCGATGATCCAGGCAATGACCTCGCCAAAGGCGACATAGGCGTACGTATAGGCGCTCCCTGCGATGGGCACCCGGCTGGCGAACTCCGCGTAACAAAGTGCGGAGAAACCACAGGTCACGGCTGTAAGGACGAACAAAAGGGAGATACCCGGACCTCCGTCAGCGGCGGCCGCCCCGATCGTCGAAAAGATGCCCGCTCCCACTACGGCCGCAATGCCCATAAAAGTGAGGTCGCGAACCGTCAGGACCTTGCTCAGGCCGCCACCCCCATGTCCGTCCGAATGCCCTTCTGCCGAATCCCGTACAATTCTTTCAAGCGATTTCTTTCGGAAAAGCGAGTTGGCCATCTACGATTGGTTTATTTTAAGGGGGTAAATTAGGTAATTTCCGGTAAAACCGGGAAAAGATACCGCGCAATCCCTTTTACCATATCGACCGGCGCTTATTTGCCTTTATCCCGAAATATCACTGTAACATTGCAGGACGGTCGTTACCGGCAAATGCAAAAAGCCTTGCACAACCTGGATCAAAACGGTAAGACAGCAAACGATCTTGAGGATCTGTATCAACAGCCTGACCACTTCCCATAATGACGGGCGCTTTTTATTGTTCATATTATTGATTTTGGGGATTCAACAAGTATGAACAGCAGGACAACAAAAATGGGTGGAAAGCAGAAATAGCCGAAAGAAGCGTTATCGGCCCGACAAATCTAGCCAAAAAAAGCCAATCACCAACCGTTTCACAACTATTTCCCGTAGTTTGCCGCCATTACCTGGCGCTATGAATTTCTTCAAAAGGTTATTGGGCAAAACACCTGCCCCTTCCTCCGTCGACGAATTTTGGAAATGGTTCCTTCCGAATGCATCCGCTTTTTATGAGACCATCAAAAAGAAGGAGGGAGTGCTTATTCACAGCCGTTTCCTGGACAAGATCGTTCCCCGGCTGCAGGCGCTCAACCCCGAATTCTATTGCGAGACCGGCATGATCGACGATGTGACCGCCGAATTGGTGATCAGCGCCGAAGGGGATATCAAGAGCTTTGTCTTTGTTGAAGACCTGATCGCCGCCGCGCCCGCCCTCCCCAATTGGAAGTTCACGGCGCTGAAGCCCTCCACCGGAACAGGAATGAGCATCGAAATGAACGGAACCAGTTTCGACAACGAGAACATCCGGTTTTTCTATGAGGACGAATCCGGATATCCCGATGAGATCAACCTGGTCATGGTCCACCCCGATTATTCGGAGGACAACAGGAAGACCATCACCCAGGGTTGCCTGCTCTACCTGGACGCCTTGCTCGGTGAATTGAACGCCGCCACCCTGATCGACAACGTCGTCGTAAAGGCCCCCGACCCGGCGACCGACCTGCCGCTGATCCCGATGGACAAGCTCAATGAATTCCTTAACTGGAAGGAAAAGGAATTCGTCGAAAAATACGAGGGCACCCGCCACGACACGGCCAGCGACGAATATGCGGCCCTGGAGGGAGAGGACGAAGAAGGGCTTCCCTCTATCGCGGTCGTCAACACCCATCTCCTGAACTGGGACGCCAAGGCATCCCATCCCTGGATGGCGGTGATCACCGTCGATTATTCCAAACAGAAGGAGACGGGCGACAATGGAATGCCGGGTGAATCCCAGTTCGAGGCCCTCAACCACCTGCAGGACGACCTGGACCGGCAATTGACGGATGTCGCAGGCTATCTTCACCTGGGAAGGGAAACCTATAAAGGAGAGAGCAATATCTATTATGCCTGCCGGGAGTTTCGACAGGTCTCGAAGGTCATCGACCAGGCGATCCGGGCGGACTGGAAAGACGGGCTGGTTTGCAGCTATGAAATCTACAAGGACAAATATTGGCGGACCATGGATAAATTCATGGGAGCGTTTTAATGGTCCCGTGTCAGCAGCACATCCACCAGTTGTCGCAACGGCTCTTTCCGTTTGGACAACACGGCGATCTCCTCCAGGCTCCGGTACGCCTCTTTCCGGTAGTGCTCTTTGAGCTCCCGTACCCAGCTGTCGACGCCGCACTGCTGGTACATCCGTAGCATCCCCGCCACTTTCTCCTCCGCCGGCGCGGTTTCCAGTGCCTTCATTTCCCGCCGTTGCGCCTCGCTGGCCACCTCCAGGGTCTTGATCAGCAGAAAGGTCTTCTTACCGGCGACGATATCTCCCCCCACCTGCTTGCCGAATTTCGAAGCATCGCCGTAACAGTCCAGGTAATCGTCCTGGATCTGGAAGGCCAGCCCCAGGTTCTTGCCGAACTGGTAGATCATCTGCTGGTTGCCCAGCCCCGCGCCCCCCAGGATCGACCCGATCTGCAGGCTGGCCGCCAGCAGCACGGAGGTCTTCAACTCGATCATCTGCAGGTATTCATCCATCGTCACCACTTCCCGGCTTTCAAAATCCATGTCCAGTTGCTGCCCTTCGCAAACTTTTACAGCGGTTTGATTATAAAGTTGCAGTATCCGGCGGATATGCGGCGACGAGATCCGGCTGATATAGTCGTACCCTACCACCAGCATGACATCCCCGCTCAGGATGGCCGTGGCCGGCCCGTATTTGGCATGCACCGTCGGCATCCCGCGTCTCAGCGGAGCCCGGTCCATGATATCGTCGTGGATGAGTGTGAAATTGTGAAACAACTCCAGCGCAATGGCCAGCAGCCAGGCATCTTCTTCGATGGGGCCGAACAGCTCGTTGCCCATCAGGCAAAGCACCGGCCGGATCCGCTTTCCCCCCAGCCCGAGAAAATAGACGGAAGGGTCATAAAGGCTGGCGGGATGATCGGGGAAGTGCCGGTCGGTAAACCGTTTCGCAAAGGCAACGGATAATTCTTCAAAACTGTGCATGATATTATTTCTTTTTCTTTCTTCCTGTTTTCGGCGCACTTTGTTTCTTCCCGGCCGGTTTATGCCTGGCGGGCGCCTTCTCCGCGCGACCGCCGGTATCGGCGGCCAGCTCTTCCCGAGTGGCGTTCTTCTCCGCCGCCGTGATCACCCACTCATAGTCCAGCTGCCGCTTGCCGAGATTGGCGGATATCACCTTGATGGTCACCTTATCCCCCATCCGGAACCGCCGCCCGCTGCGGCGGCCCACCAGCGCATAGTCCGATTCAATGTGACGGAAATCATCGAATTCCATCAGGCTATTAAGGCTGACAAGCCCTTCACACTTATGCTCCACCGTCTCCACCCAGAACCCAAACGAGGCCACGCCGCTGATCACCCCCTCGAACTCCTCGCCAAGAAAACCCTGCATGTATTCCACCTGCTTGTATTTGTTGGCCGCCCGCTCGCTCTCCATCGCGGCCCGCTCCCGCTCGCTCGACTGCCGGCACTTGGCCTCCATCTTCTTGTCCGGCTCGATCTTTCCTTCCAATATCTCTTGTAACACTCTGTGAACCATCACATCCGGATAGCGGCGGATCGGCGAGGTAAAGTGACAGTAATGTTCGAAACCCAGTCCATAGTGACCGATATTCTCGGTGCTATAGATGGCCTTCGCCATAGTCCTGATACCCAGGGTCTCGAGCACATGCTGCTCAGGCCGTCCCTTCACATCCAGCAACATCTGGTTAAAGGACTTCGCGATGGCCTGTGGCGTAGACACGTCGAAGACATGCCCGTATTTCTTGGCGAACTCGATAAAGGGCAGCAGCTTCTCCTTGTCGGGGGTATCATGCACCCGGTACGGGAACGGCAGCGGCTTTTGCTTGATCTTGATCTTCCCGACATATTCCGCCACGGCCCGGTTCGCCAGCAGCATGAACTCCTCCACCAACTGATGCGACTCCTTGCTTTCTTTTACCATGATGCCGATCGGCTTGCCCTTTTCATCCAGCTTGAACCGCACTTCCGTGGATGAGAAATTGATCGCCCCCTTGCGGAAACGCTGTTTTCTCAGCTGCTGGGCGATGTCGTTCAGCAGCTCGATCTCCAGCTGATGAAGCCCGGTCTTCTGTTCGATCATCTCCTGCACCTCCTCATAGGTGAACCGATGATCGGAATGGATCACGGTCCTTCCCAGCCAGCTGCTCTTGACCTTCCCATCAGGTGTCATCCGGAAAACGGCCGAAAAGGTCAGCTTGTCCTCATGCGGCCGCAGCGAGCACAGCTCATTGGAGATCCGTTCCGGGAGCATCGGGTTCACCCGGTCCGGCAGGTAGACCGAGGTCGCCCGGGTATAGGCCTCCTTGTCGAGGGCCGTCTCCGGCTCCACATAGTAGCTTACATCTGCAATATGTACGCCGATCTCCAGCTCGCCCTTGTCCACGCGGCGCAATGAAATGGCGTCGTCGAAGTCTTTGGCGTCCACCGGGTCGATAGTAAAGGTCAATATGCTTCGCATATCCTTCCGCTTCGCAATCTCGGCCGCAGGGATCAGGTCCGGCAAACGCTCCGACTCTTCCAGCACGTTCTCGGGGAAGAAGATGGGAAATCCGCTCTCCAGCAGGATATCCTTCATCGCCAGGTCGTTCTCATCGCTCTTGTCCATCACCTGCACGACCTCGCCCTGGGGCTTCTTGTTCTTCTCCCACTGGGTGATCCTGACGATGACCTTGTCATTGTTGACCGCTCCGTTCAGGTTGGTCAGTGGCACATAGATATCGGGCATCGGCTTATCGCTCTCGGCGATAAAGAAGGCAAAGGATGCGCTGATCTCGAGGCGGCCGAGGAATTCCAACTGTTTGCGTTCCACCACGTCCACTACTTCGCCCTGTGCCCGCCCGCTGCGGCCGCCGGTGTTCCCCAACCGGACCCGGACGGTATCGCCGTGCAGCGCCGTATTGAAGTCCGCGGGCCGTACAAGGATATCCTGTTCCCGCCCTTCGACGATGACAAAACCCATCCCGCTGCGGGTGACGTCGAGTCTCCCGGTAAGCAGGCCGGCATCGGGCGCCGAAGCTTTTTTCTTATGTTTATGCTGTTTCTGTTTTTTCTTGTCCTTCATTTGAATTCATTAATAAATTGTGTAATCATGTCGGCAAACCGCTCCTCTTCCCCAAACAGGAACCGGGGAGTGATCGGCAACACGTAAAAAGGCCAGCCTTCCAGCTCCTGCCTGAATTTGATCAACCGCACCGCATCTTTTTCGGTGGTCAGGATCAGCTTTTTCGCGGCAGTGATGCCGGTGAACCGGCGTGTGATCGTCTGCAGGTCATCGATCGTAAAGATATGATGATCGCTGAAGGCGATCTCGAAATAGGTCCGGGAATGGTCATTCAGCCATCGTTTCAGCGGCGCAGGATTGGCGATGCCGGTCACCAGCAGCACCTCCACCTCGTCATCGATCACCCCCTCGTCCAGCCGGGTGATATGATAAGGCGTCCCGTAATCGATCGTCGAAAAGAACAGCTGCTGCCCCGGCCGCGGACCGATCTCGATCGCGATCGCCCGCCGCTGTTCCTCGTCCAACTGGTCCGGGCATTTCGTGACGACGATGGCCTGCGCCCGGCGATAGCTCGATGGCGCATCCCGCAGATCCCCGCTCGGCAACCACCAGTCCCGGGTAAAAAGATTGGAGTAATCCGTCAGCAGGATATTCAGTCCCGCCTTCACCGCCCGGTGCTGGAAGGCGTCGTCCAGCAGGATCGCCCGGGTCTCCGGCCGGTCATGCAACAACTGCGGGATGGCTACGATCCGCTCCTCCCCTACCGCCACGGCCACCTCGGGGAACTTGCTGTGGAACTGCATCGGCTCATCCCCGATGTCCAGCGCCGTCGTCGAGGCATTCGCCAGCGCATACCCCCTCGTCTTACGCTTATACCCCCGGCTCAGCACGGCAATGGGATACCGGTCCTTCAGGGATCGGATCAGCCACTCGACCATCGGCGACTTCCCCGTCCCCCCGGCGGCCAGGTTTCCCACACAGATCACGGGCAGGTTGAACGAGGTCGAAGGAAGGATCTTCTTGTCAAAACACCAGTTCCGGATGGTGACGATGAAAGCGTAGATGAGGGAAAAAGGAAATAAAAGGATTCGTATCGGCCTTAACAATGGGAAGTTAAAATTCATTATTCCGGTTTGCCTTGCATAAAGGTACGTAAATTCGGCCGTATCCCTTCCGCCTGGCGCCGCACAAACTCCCCATCCGCCGGCTTTCCAAAGGGTATAGCCCCCAGCCGGGGATATCCGCTCCACCCAACAATCTCCTCCTCATAATCCAAATATTGGTCGTTGAAGATCCACCCTGCCACCCGTAGCCCCCTCGCCCGGCACACCTCGGCCGTCAGCAGCGAATGATTGATACTCCCCAAATAGTTCCGGCTCACCAGGATCACCGTCGCATCCAGGGCCAACGCCAAATCGGCCATGAATTCCGCATCGTTCAGCGGCACCAGTAATCCGCCTGCTCCTTCGACCACTAACGGGCGTTTGTCCGGTAACCGTGCCGCCAGGTCATGCACTCCGATCCTGATACCCTCTTCCCGCGCGGCGATATGCGGCGAAGCCGGCATATGCAGTTTGTATGCCTCGGACAAGATCCGTCCCGGCCGGCTCAGCCGCTCACCCACCCACTCCGCGTCCGTCCCCTCGTCAAAACCAGCCTGCACCGGCTTCCAGTACCAGCCGCCGATGGCTTCCGTCACAATCGCCGAGACCAGCGTCTTTCCGACACCGGTACCGATACCCGTAATAAAAATAGGTTGCATCTTAGCTCTTCTTATTCACAAAAATGGAGAAGATCGTAGTCCCATAACTCCGCTGCGTCGCGTACAGCGGATACCCTTCGTAGTTATTCCGTGGGGTATGTTCCAGGATGAACCAGCCGTTATCATGAAGGAGTCCGCGGCTCACGATCTGCCTGGGCAACTCGTCGATAGTATCCAGCGCATACGGCGGACCGGCAAAGATCAGGTCGAAACGCCCGGGACACTGCGAAATGAACTTGAACACATCCATCCGCACTACCTTGTAGATGGATTCCAGCCCCAGCTCCCTGGCCGTCTTCTGGATAAAGGCGAACATCGCCGGGTCCTTCTCCACCACCGTCAGGTCTTTGACCCCGCGCGAGGCCAGCTCATAGCTGATACTGCCCGTTCCCCCAAAAAGGTCGAGCGTTCGCAGCTCCGAAAGATCGAGATTATTCTCCAGGATGTTGAAAAGACCTTCCTTGGCAATATCGGTGGTGGGCCGTGTGTGCGGCATTTTTGCGGGTGGATTCACCCGCCTGCCCCCCAGCTCGCCCCCGATTATGCGCATACCGCCATTTTCAAAATAGAAGAAAAATAATGCAAAGGAAGTTCCTTCAATTCGTCCGTCACCTTGATGCTCTCGTCGATCTCCTCGAAGTCGATCCTCAAAAAATATTTATGCAGTTCGGTACTCAGGGAAGACTGTTTGTCTATCAGGCCGCCCACCAGCAGCCGAACCTTCTCCTGTTCCAGTCCCAGCAACTGGCAGCAGCTCAGCAGGTGATAGGCCACATCCTTCGTGTCGTGATACAGGAAGGTCTGCACCAGCTGTACTTTCCCCTCCCGGATCACCAGCGCGACCATCTTATCGGAATAAAAGATCACCTTGATGCAATCGTCCGGGTCCGTCGAATCGAACATTTTAAAGCTCTTCAGCATCAGGCTGTAATAATGCCAGTACTTGCCGGCCGAAAAGCTCTGCTGCAACAGATGATGCAGGTCAACCGAAATGCGGTAGACATTGAACAACTCCCACCAGGGGATCTTCTCGGTCAGGATCAGCCCCTTTTGCAGATTACCATGCAGGGTGTCGATGATCTCCCGGTTAGTGTCCATCGTAAAGACGGCCTCCGGCACGAGGCTGCTTTCCGGGAAGTTGTACACCAGCAGCGTCTCCTTGACGGGTCTGCCCAGCAGGTGATCCCCCTGCATGATCTCCCGCAGCGTCTCCACCAGCGAAACGTCCTTGCTGGGCTCCAGCTGAAAATACTTGACCACCAACGGACTCATGTTGCGCTGGTTGAGCAGCACATAGGTAAAAGCGTTGGGATTCACCTCCACCAGCAGGCGGCACTGTAGCAGCTCCTCATCCGAAATATCCGATACTTCTATCTGGAATGCAGGTTTCATCATATTTTGCGAAAATCGGGAAAAAAACCCGTAAATTGCCGTCCTTTTTTTGTAGAGAATGGACCTTGCGAACAACACCAAAGCGTATAAAGTCGGCATCAGCAACCGGGATATCCTGAAAATGGCGCTCCCGATCAGCCTCGCCATTCTCGTTCCCCAGATCAATTTTGTCACCAACAACATTTTTTTAGGTCATCTCGACGAGGTCGGCAATGCCCTTTCAACTGCCGGCATCACGGGGGTCTATTATCTTTTATTCGCCGTCGTCGGCCAGGGGCTTAACAACGGGCTTCAGGCCCTTATTGCGAGGCGCGCGGGCGAAGGTCGCGTGGAAGAGATCGGCAAACTGTTTTCCCAGGGTATGTTCATCGCCCTCGCACTGGCCTTTATGGGTATTGCGGCGACCTGGCTCTTCGCCCCCGCGGTCCTCTCCTGGTCGCTGCATTCGGCCCCGCTCCGTGAGCAGGCCATCTCCTTCCTGCGCATCCGCATCTGGGGCCTCCCCTGTCTGTACGTCTACCAGATGCGCAACGCTTTGCTGGTGGGCACGAACCAAAGCAAGTTCCTGGTTTACGGAACGCTCGCAGAGACCATCGTCAACATCACTCTCGATTATGGGCTCATCTTCGGTAATCTCGGGCTGCCTGCCCTGGGGTTCAACGGCGCCGCCTGGTCCTCCATAATCGCGGAGGCCTCGGGCATGCTGGTCGTTTTTGCGGTTATCCACGCAAAGGGAATCAGTAAAGAATTGCAGCTGTACAAACACTGGATCATCGACAAGCCAAACGCCCGTCTTATCCTGATCCAATCCTCGCCGCTGGTCTTCCAGTACATCGTCAGCATCGTGGCCTGGGTCTTCTTCTATATCCTGGTGGAGCACCATGGCCGCCAGGCGCTGGCGATCAGCAATGCTATGCGGAATATTTTCGGTCTCTTTGGCGTCTTCACGTGGGCCTTCGCCTCGACGACCAATGCAATGGTGAGCAATATCATCGGCCAGGGAATGGAAAACAGGGTTGTCGAGCTGATCAATAACATCTGCAAACTAAGCCTGATCATCACCTTTGGTATCTTCGCGCTGGTGAATCTGTTCCCTCGCGTTCTGCTTTCCATCTATGGCCAGGACGCCGCCTTTATATCCGCTGGCATCCCGGTCCTCCGCGTTGTCTCCTTCGCGATCATCCTCATGTCCTTCTCCGTCGTCTGGCTCAGTGCGGTCACCGGCACGGGCAATACCCGGATCAACCTCCTCATCGAGGCGGTCACCATCTTCATCTACTGTTTTTATGTGTATTTCACCCTGGAGAAATGGCAGATGTCCATCGTTGTCGGCTGGATCTCGGAATGGGTGTACTGGCTGTCGATCTTCATCCAGGCCTTCTTCTACATCCGCAGCGGCCGCTGGAAAGGCAAGATCATCTGAGCTCCTTCAGCAACTTCGCCCCCTGCATCCTCACCGTCCTGTCGTCGTACATTTCATCGGGCAACTTTTCCATCTGCGTCAGCAACGCGACCGCCCGGTCGTTCTGTCCCTCCCGGTGATACGCCCTGGCCAGCTCGAAATAATTGAGCATAAAATCCGGTCGCAGGGCCTTGCTCTTCTCCAGGTTGTCGATGCACTCCGAAAGCGAAGACTCCGGCATGGAGCCAAAGAACCAACGCGCCAGCGTCCGCTCGAGAAAATTGAGGTTGCTTACCTCGTAGTGCCAACGCCCCAGGATATGATAGGCTTTGAAGTTGCGGGGATCGTTACGGATGGCCTGCTCGGCATATCTCCGGATCTCAGTGGCCGAAACCACCCGTTCCCTGCCGTTCTGATCCAGCGCCAGCCGCGCCAGCGAGAATGCCATCACGACATTGGCGTCGCTATTGGTCGAATCGACCCGGTAAGCGCGCTGAGCGTAGGTATAAGCACTGTGAAAGTAGGCGATCATCTTATCGCGGTCTTTCAACCGGTGCCCCACCCGGCACAGCAGATCGCTGCAATGGATCAGCGCCACGATATTGCGGGGTTGGAGCGCAGCGGCATTCTCATACAAGGGCAACGCCTCTTCTTCCCGGAACGCGGCTTCCAGCTGCGCTCCGCGGTTTAGCAAAAGGTTGACGTCCTGCGCCATCGACCGAAAAGAAAGGGAAAGGAACAAAACAAAAGCGATCCAGCGAGTCATACATCGAATTTTTTACGCAATGTCATGCCCGCCTTCCCCTGGAAATTGCCGATCGGCGCCTGCATTTTGTATATTGAAAGAACGACCTCGGTGATAAAGGGATATTGTTCGCGGATACGGTAAATCATCTCCTCAGCGATCTTCTCCAGCAAGGGCGACGGCTGATGCATCCGTTCCTTAATGATATCGAACAGGATGACATAATTGATGATCGAATCCAGCCCCGTAAAGGGCCGCCCGCTCTCATCATAAGAGACATCCAGGTTGACCTCGAAGGTATTACCCGTGGCCAGCTCTTCCTTGAAGACGCCATGGCGGCCGGAAAAGATCAGATTATGCAGTTGTACCGTGACCATGAAGTCTTAATGTATTCCCTTTGCCGAAAGATAACGCTCGGCGTCCAGCGCCGCCATGCACCCGCTACCCGCAGCCGTCACTGCCTGCCGGTAGATCTTATCCTGTACGTCCCCCGCGGCAAAGACCCCTTCCACATTGGTCTTGCTCGTTCCGGGAATCGTCTTGATGTATCCCGCTTCGTCCATGTCCAGGAAATCCGCAAAGATGGCCGAATTCGGCTGATGACCGATCGCGACGAAAAAACCGCTGATTGGAATTTCCTTCTTCTCGCCACTCTTGTTGTTCCGGACGCGCAATGCTTCGACCTTGCTCTCGCCAAGGATCTCGTCGGTCTCGGAGTTCCAGTACATCTTGATGTTGGGCTGCTGCTGCACCCGCTCCTGCATGACCTTGGAGGCGCGCATCTTATCGCTACGCACGAGCATGTGCACATTCGTCGCCAGCTTGGACAGGTAAAGCGCCTCCTCGGCCGCCGTATCGCCGGCCCCGATGATCGCCACCTCCTTGCCCCGGAAGAAGAACCCGTCACAAACGGCGCAGGCGCTGACACCATAGCCGTTCAGCCGCTGCTCGGATTCCAATCCCAGCCATTTGGCGGAGGCGCCGGTGGCAATGATCACCGCATCGGCTTCGATCAGCTTCTCATCGTCGATCCACACCCTATGAGGATGGCCCGAAAAATCCACTTTGGTCGCCAGCCCATACCGGATGTCGGCGCCCATCCGCTTGGCCTGCTTCTCGAAATGCACCATCATTTCCGGTCCCTGCACTCCGTCGGGATAGCCGGGATAATTCTCTACTTCCGTGGTGATCGTCAGCTGTCCACCCGGCTGGATGCCCTGGTACAACACGGGCCGGAGATTCGCACGCGCAGCATAAACCGCGGCGGTATAGCCCGCCGGCCCTGAACCGATGATCAGACAATGTACTTTTTCACTGGGGGTTTGCTCCATTCTGGGTTTATTTTTAAGCGGTCAAAAATAAGGCGAAAATGGCTATCCCGGTGTCATTTACCGGACATAAAAAAGACCGGGGTCTGATGACCCCGGTTCGTGTATTCATCTTTTGAGTGATATTTGGCGCTAATGTCTGCCCTTCGGACAAATCACCTCCGGCGATTTAGCCAAGGTACGCTTTCAGCGCATTGCTGTAGCGGGCCTTCTGAAGGCGTTTGATCGCCCTTTCCTTGATCTGGCGGATTCGCTCCTTGGTCAGGTCGTACTTCTGGCCGATCTGCTCGATGGTTACCCCATTTTCGCCGTCCAGGCCGAAATACGCGTTTACGATCTCTGCTTCGCGGGGGCTCAGCGATTTGAGTACACGCCGAATTTCCGCACGCAAAGAGTCCTTCATGACGTCATCGTCCGTTTCGTCACCACCTTCCAATAAATCACCCATGGCAACGTCCTCTGCCTCGTGAACCGGGGCATCCAGACTGCTGTGACGGGTATTGCTTTGGAAAATGTTGTTGATCTCCGTCTCACTCATCTCCAGCAACTCGGCCAGCTCTTCCGTACTCGGCTCCCGCTCATGTTCCTGCTCGAAAGCCATGTAGGCCTTATTAGCCTTGTTGTATGTGCCAATTTTGTTTTGAGGCAGGCGGACTAATCTGCCCTGCTCTGCCAACGCCTGTAAAATGGACTGGCGGATCCACCATACCGCGTATGAAATGAACTTGAAACCTTTGGTTTCATCAAAGCGTTGAGCCGCTTTTATTAAGCCGAGGTTGCCCTCGTTGATCAGATCACTCAGCGATAACCCCTGGTGCTGGTACTGCTTGGCTACGGAAACGACAAAGCGAAGATTGGCCTGGACCAGCTTGTCCAACGCCTTCTGATCGCCCATCTTGATCCGCTGCGCGAGGACCGTCTCCTCTTCGGGAGTGATCATCGGGATCTTGGAGATCTCCTGCAAATACTTCTCAACCGCTTGGGAATCACGGTTCGTAATCTGTGTAGCAATCTTAAGTTGCCTCATATCGAAAAATAAAAAAAGATGACAGAATCATTTATCTCGGGATCTCGCCCAAGATAAGCCGCGACAGGCGACTTCTTCAATTGCGGGTACTACTAACAAACAAAAAACGAGCCGGGAGAGTTCACGGAGGGGCAAAAAAGATATAAAAATAAATTAATGTCAATCCGTCCAGAACCGTTTGCGAAAGTAACCATCAAAAACGGAAATTCATAGCCCTGTGGATTAAAATGACAGCTTTTTAATCAATTTTTTGCGAAATGTGGAGAAAGCATCGCTCAATTTGTCGCCTTGCAATTCTCGGATACCCTTTGCAGATATCGAGCCGGAAAGATTTTTAGGATTATCTTAACCCTCGTATACAATTTCTTCACCCCCCGCCTTCAGCACCAGGCTCTTCTTTTCAGCAGCCTCGACGCGCCCAACCACTTTCCCGGTGATCCCAAGCTCCTTGCCTACCCGCAAAAGCGCATCCGCGGACCCTTCGTCCGTGAAAATCTCCAGCCGATGGCCCATGTTGAACACCTGGTACATCTCCCGGTTGTCCGACCCCGAAGCCCTCGCGATCAGCCGGAAGATGGTCGGGGGCTCGAAAAGGTTGTCTTTCACGATCCGGAAGGCTCCCGGCAGGTATTTCAGGCACTTCGTCTGCCCCCCGCCGCTGCAGTGGATCAGCCCATGAATGGCTCCGAACCGTTCGGTCAGCAGCCGTTTCAGCAACGGGGCATAGGTCCGGGTCGGACTCAACAGCAGGTGCCCGATATCGGTCGACACCCCCTCCGCGCCGGCCTCTACTGCAGGAATATCCACCCCGTCGGTCATCTGATGCCCCCCGATATAGACGACGTGCTCGTCCAGGCTGGTATCGTAGGATTCATGAAAACGAGCCCCATAGGTCTTTCCCAGGACGTCATGACGTGCACTCGTCAGCCCGTTGCTGCCGATCCCGCTGTTATAGGCCGATTCGTAGGCCGCCCGGCCAAAACTGGCAAACCCGACGATCACATCCCCCGGCCGGATGCCGTCATTGGTGATCAACCGGTCCTTCGGCCAGCGGGCCGTCATCGTCCCATTGACGGCGATGGTCCGCACCACATCTCCGACATCCGCCGTTTCTCCGCCCAGGTATTGGATACCAACCCCGTAGCCCTTTAACTCGTCGAAGAACTCCTGCGACCCGTTGATGATCGCCGATAGCACCTCCCCGGGGATGTTCCGCTTGTTCCGGTCGATCGTTGAGGAGAACAACAGGTTGTCGTAAATACCCACGCAAAGCAGGTCATCCAGGTTCATCGCAATGGCGTCCCTGGCAATGCCCTTCCAAACGTCCAGGTCCCCGGTCTCCTTCCAGTACAGGTAGGCTAAAATGCTCTTGGTCCCCGCGCCATCGGCATGCATCAGGTTGACCCAACCGGCATCACCCCCCAGGTAGTCGGGATAGATCTTGCAAAAAGCATTCGGGTAGAGGCCCTTATCCAGCCGCTCCACGGCCTGGTGAACTTCTTCCTTCTGGGCGGAGACCCCGCGCTGGGCATACAGTGACATAGGCGGCAAAGGTAACGGATAAATCGTGTAGATTTGCAACGCATGGATATCTATCGTCACCTCGATCAATTACCTCAGTTTCAGCGTTCAGTAGTCACAATCGGCACTTTCGACGGGGTTCATACCGGGCATGCCCGGATTCTTGCCCAGCTGCGGGAAGAGGCCATGCGGATCGACGGGGAGACCGTCATCATTACGTTTTACCCCCACCCCCGCAAAGTCGTCAAAGGCGGCGCCGAAGAGATCCGGCTCATCAATACCCTCGAAGAAAAGATCCAGCTCCTGTCCTGGCAGCACATCGATCACCTCGTCATCGTCCCCTTTACCGAAGCCTTCTCCCAAATGACGGCCGAACAGTACATCACCGACTTCCTGCTCGCGCGCTTCCATCCTCATACCGTGATCATCGGCTATGACCACCGCTTTGGCAAAGGCCGCCAGGGGGATTACCACCTGCTGGAACAGTTCAGCGGCAGCGAAGGGTTCGTCCTGCAGGAGATTCCGGTCCACCTGCTAGACGAGGTGTCCGTCAGCTCCACCCGTATCCGCGAAGCCGTCCGGCGCGCCGACATCGACACCGCCAACCAGCTCCTCGGCTATCCCTTTTTCTTCTCGGGCCGGGTAGTAAAAGGCAACCAGCTGGGGCGCACCCTCGGTTATCCCACCGCCAACCTTGAAATGGAAAATCCGGAAAAGCTGACTCCCGCCAATGGCATTTATGCCGTCGAGGCCCAGCTGCTTCCCACCGCCGGTCTGTTCTCCTCCCCACGGCTGCAGGGGATGATGAGCATCGGCACACGACCCACCATCGATGGCGCCAACCGGACCATCGAGGTCAACCTCTTTGATTTCGATGAGGACATTTATGGCCGGGAATTACGGGTCTTCGTCCGGAAATGGCTCCGGCCCGAACTAAAATTCAACGGTCTCGAAGAGCTCAAGACCGCCATCGCCAAAGACAAGATCGACACGCTTGCGGCGCTCAACCCATGATCTTTACCACCAGCTCCTTCAACAGCGAAGCATCCCCGGCGCCGACGCTGCCCACGCCCACACTCTTGAGGTTGTAGGTGTGCAGCAACAGCAACCCCTGCTCGATGCCCGCATAATCATAATTGCGCAACGCCGCCAGGTAGTCCTTGGCAAAATAGGGATTGACGCCGATGGCCGCTGCAACCCCCTTCTCGTCGCGCGCCGGCTGGCCAAAGATCATATAGACCTTGGAAAAGAAATTATAGATCGACGGAAGGATCAACTGGATCGGTCCCGCCTTGGGGTTGCCTTCAAAATATTGGATGATCCGGATGGCCTTGGCCCGGTCCTTCTTTGCAAACGCGTCCTGCAATTCAAAGACATTGTATTCCTTGCTCACCCCCACATACCGCTCGATATCGTCCTCGTTGATCTCCTTGCGCCCCGCCAGGTTCACCAGCAGCTTCTCCACCTCGTTATTGATCCGGCTCAGGTCATTGCCGATATGGTCGACCAATAACAACAACGCCTTCTGCGTGATGCTGAATCCCTTCTGGCGGATCAGCTCAGCCGTCCACTCGGGAAGCTGGTTGTCATACAACTTTTTGGTAGTATACAGTTCGGCCTTTTCCTTCAGCAGCCTGGCCAGCTTGCTGCGCCCGTCCACCTTCTTCTCTTTATACGCTACGACAAATACCGTCGAGACCAGCGGCTTGTCGATATAAGCTTCCAGCTTCTCGATGTCCCGCATCTGCTGCGCTTCTTTCAGGAGCACCACCTGCCGCTCGGCAAACATCGGGTAACGGCGACAGGCATTGATCACCGCCGTCCAGTCGGCATCCTTACCATAGAACACGGTCAGATTGAACCCCGCCTCGGCCTCCGAAAGGATCTTGTGCTCGGCATAGTTCACCAGCACGTCGATGTGATATTCTTCTTCTCCCTCCAACCAATAAACGGGTTTGAACTTCCCTTTTTTCCAGTCGCCCAGGATCTTCTCTACTGACATTCATCATGTTTTTTGCAAAGCAATATTACATAAATCTTTATAAATCAGGTATAAAAGCCAATAAAAAGGTTTTTGGCACGGTTTTAGAATTGACCCATGTGTTGCCGCAAAAACGGACAACTGGATTTGGAAAACCATTTTATTATAGAAAAACAATAAGCTATGAGTACGACAACCAACTATCCCTCAGCTACACCGCAAAATCAACCTCCGAAAAAGGATTACAAGAACCTGGTGATCGGCCTGCTTGCCGCCGGTTTCCTCGGAACCTGGGGTTATCTGCTCTGGAACAACAACAAACAGGAGCAGGTTCAAACCCAGCAGCAAGCTCAGATCTCCAAAGTAACCGATGAAAAAGGCCAGCTCCAGAAGAACTTCGACGATGCTCTCGTCAGACTGGATAGCCTCACCGGCACCAACAATAAGCTCTCCGCCACCGTTAACGAACGCGACGGCCAGGTAGCCAACCTCAAGAAACAGATCCGCGGCCTGCTTTCCAAGCAGCACCTCACGGAAGCTGAAAAGAAAAAGGCCGAAGACCTGATCAAGGAACTGAACGACAAGGTCAGCAACCTCGAACAGCAGGTGGCCCAGCTCACCCAGGACAACCAGCAGCTGACGGCTGACAAAACCCAGCTGACGGCTGACAAGGAAAAGCTCACCAACGATCTGAGCAGCACGACCACCGCCAAGCAAGACCTCGAAAAGAAAGTGGACATCGCTTCTACGCTCAATGCTTCGAACATCTCTATCACACCGATGCACGAAAAGAGCAATGGTCAGGACAAGGAAACTACCACGGCTAAGCGCGTAAACAAGCTGGTTATCGGCTTCGACGTCGCCAACCGTATCGCTCAGACCGGCCAGACTGATGTATATGTATGCATCACCGGCCCCGACGGCAAGCCCATCTCCGTTCCTGCACTGGGTAGCGGTACCTTCACTACCCGCGATGAAGGCGACAAGGTATACACCGCAAAGGTTCCCGTCGACTTCGAATCCGGCAAGACAAAGGCCGTTCAATTCGCCTGGAAACAAAACAGCCAGTTCTCGAAGGGTAACTACAAGATCGAGATCTACCACAATGGTTTCAAGATCGGCGAAGGCACCCGCGAACTGAAGAAAGGCGGTCTGTTCAGCTAGGAAAAACCTCTGCATAAAAAAATGCCCTCCATCCGGAGGGTATTTTTTTTGCCCTATAGCAACGCGCGAAGCGCCGCCCGCCCTGTGTGAACGATCCCCGTCGTCCCCGCCTTTCGCCCCTCGTATTGCAGCGATAGCTCAAGATTATTCCCGAGCTTCTTGATCAGATCCATACTCCAGAGATAGTTCTTTCCCGGCTGCAACCCTTCAAGAATCGTATAGGCCACCGCTGAGGTCGTACTCGGCGTCTTCCCGCCGGCCGCGGAATAAACGATCGAGCTCATCGTGAACTTCCCCTGGATGGACGTACTCTGGAGGATATTGTACTTCCAATCGGTGTTCCAGGACTCCGCGGTATAAGTCTGCCCCCCCCACTGTTCGGAATTGACCTTCGAGGTCAGCCGGCAGCTGACGCCGACCCGAAGATTGCTCCGCCGCGTAAAGGTCACCCCCGGCTCCGCCGACCATTGTTTCAGGTTATAATTGGCGCTGTCGAAATTCGTGCTCGAGTTGTTATACCGGTTGGTGCCATTCCGGAAGACCCCGGTCAGCGCGATCGACTTGCTCATGTTCAGCCGGGTCCGCAGCGACCATTCATCGGTCTGCCGGGTCTCGTACCCATACGTCAGCAGGGTTTTGCCACCGTTTCGGGTGTTGCTCAGGTCAAAGCCCCAGCGCGGATCGGTGCGGTTGAACGAAAAGGTGTTGACCAGTATCAGCGTCCTCGAGATCAGGGCCGTATCGCTGAACGGGGCCTTGAAGGGGTTGTATTCGATCAGCCCATGGGCCTCTTCCTTCTGGTTCAGCTGCATCGAGGATTGCAACAGCGTCCGGCCGAGGAAATGCAGGAAGCTCCCGCTCTGCGTCGTGACGACCGCCTTGGGGTTTATCGAAACGCTATAGTTGAACGTGTTGTAATTGGCCTTGATATAGTTGTTGGTTGGAGTATAGACCCGGATATACTGGGCCTGGTCGGGGAATTGCGCCAGCACGAACTCGCTCAGCTGCTGGAGACCATCCTTGTTGTAGTCGATCCACGCATATTGCCCGGTTCCTGCCGGCACCTGCAGATAGGTATAGTTCAGCCGTTGCTGTTGACCGCTCCCGATCTCATAAAGGACATTACCCCGCACCAGCCCCTTCCACTCGTTGATCACATACTCCACCCGCCCCAGCAGGGTCTTGTCGCCTCGCTGCGCCAGCGTGCTGCTATCCACGGTGCGCGAAGCCAGCGTGCTGTCCCTGATCCGCATCTCCCGGTAGCTGGCCGTGATATGGAACTGGTGATGGGAGTTCTTCAGGAAGTCGGCGAAAACGCTGTAGGTGTGGCTCTGGTCGCCTACTCCCAGGCTACGGCCCGAAGGATAGGAGTTGGTGCGCGTCACATAGCTCATTCCCCATTTGTTCGGCGCTTTCTCGGGGCTCTTGAGGTAAGCCGTCCAGGTATGAAAGGCATAACTGGTGGCTGTCACCGTATCGGCCCATTTGTCCTTGTTCTCGTTCCGCTCCAGCGAATACCCGCCGCCGATGACATATCCCTTTAAAAAGGGCAGCGTCTTCGAAAGATCGACGGACGGGCGCAGAAAAGTGCCGGAGAACCGGTGGCTGCTGTCGCTGGTGGTAAGGCTCAGCCGGCTGCTGAGGGTCCAGCCCTTCCAGCTCTGTCGCTGGGTGATCATGTTGCGCGTTCCCGTAAACCCATCGCTACGCTCATAGCGGGCGGCATCATATTTTATCGCATTCAGCTTCTTGTCACTCAGCTGGAGCCCCGCGGAATAGATCCGCTCGTCGGCCGGGGTGACATACAAAGAAAGCCCCCAGTCACGCGTGAACTCGGGACTCCTGAGTCGCTCGATCGGCGTGAAATTCCTGTTCACATATTCGAAACCTGCGGTGGAAATCAGACTCAACCCGCGGGCGGCCGATCCAATGGCTTTAACATTCTTAAAGGTGAACTTCATGGCATTGCCGTTATCACTCCCCTTATCAATGGTGGAAAGGGTATTGATATCATAATGGCTATGCGCCAGTTCCGCCGTCATCGTGCTGTGCTTGTCAAGAGCATAGTCCACCCCTACCGTCGCCACCTGCTGGGTCTTGGGCGTAACCAGGAACTGCGCCGCCTCATAAGAACCTTGCATCACGCCGTTCACCGGCGGTACATAGTAGAACACGCTCCCGTTGATGCCGTTCAGATCAGGCACATAGTTGCCATAGCCTGGCCCGACATTCGCAAACGAAAGGCTATAGAGGGTCTGCGTGGCGTCGGTGGAGAAGACATACACCGAGTCGTGCACCAACACCCCGGCTGCGTTCTTGTACGTGGTATCGACCTTCTTGTACAGGATCTTTCCCGCAGCAAACGTATCCACCGTCGCTACGGGATAAAAAGCCCGTTGGATGCTATCCCCCAGTTTGTTCAGGAATTTGTTCTGGTCGGGCGTCAGCGTCTGGTTGATCGGCGAATTCCGGGAATCACTGTTGCTGAACAGGCCCACCTTCAGTTTTAGTTTGTTGTTGATGTTCGCCTCGTCGAACAGGTATAGGTTGACATTGAGATAGTTTCGGTCGGCGTACTCGAATTCCACTTGAATTCTCGCATCCTGTGTGATAAGGCGGTTAGGGGTAAAGGTTACCTCGCCGGTGTTGTAGTTAATGATATAGTCCTGGTCCTCGCCCCGCTGCATGAGTTGTCCGTCGATGAAGACCTTCTCCGTTCCCGCCAGCACGATAAAATACAACTCCCCGTTGGCGCCCTGCAGCTTGTAGGGCCCCTGGTTGCCTTCCTGTCCCTTGAAGATATTCCGGTTGAATTTCCCTTTGGCGATCGCCGCGCTGACCAGGGTCCGGTTGGTCACTCCCGGTCCCAGCTGCTCCGTGCTTTCAAAGGAAGCGCCCTGCAACCGCTTGTAGAAGTTCAGGAAATACAGGTTGTTTTGCCGCAGGTCGATATCTCCCATCGTGAGGGCCCAGTTCTTTTTCTTGAATTGCAGGAGCACCTTGTCGAACTCGTTCAGGTTGGCCGTCGTGCCGTCCGGCTGGATTGGGATATTGTTGTCGGTGATGGCCGCGACAATCTCGATGCTATCGGCCAAAAAGCCGCTTAGCTGGAGGTTGAGGTTGGAGGTGACGACGGCGTCCTGGCTGTTCCCAAAGGTGATGCTCCGGCCAAAGCTGCCGTTGTAGGTGATATTCCCGAAATTGAAGAAATTGTCGGTGCTGCTCCGGCCATCCCTGTCCTTCTCATAGGGACGGAATAGGAAATAGTTCTCGATGCTGTCGAAATTGAGCCGTTTGGCGACGGAGTTCAGCCGGAAGGGGAAAGTCCGGTAGACCACCCATACGCTGTCCGCTCCGGCCGGCGGATGAACCCATACCAGGCTGCCGTTCACCGGGTCCAGCCGGTAGGCGGAGTCGGGGACGTCTTTGACAAAAAAGGCCCCTGGGATAAGGCTGGACGAATCGATCGGGATCCGCCCACCCCGGACGGGGATATATTTCCGGTGGAGATTGGACAGGTCCGCGGGCTTCCGCACGAGTGTCCGTTTGCTGGGGGGCGGCATCGGCGACCCCATATTCACCGGGGGCCTGCCCTGTCCTGCACGGGCAGCCCTCATTTGAGCTTCCAACTTAAGTCTCAGGGAATCAACCGGGTCTGAAGCAGCGCGGTTCATCGAATCGACGTGCCGCAGCATCGCCGCGGCATTGAGTAAAGTATCGGACCTGGCTTTACGGATAGAATCCGCCTTCCGCAGGCTATCGGCCCGAACGGCCGAATCCGCACCCGCCGTCTGACCCCTCGCAGCCAAAACGCCGCCAAACACACACAACAACACCCATATAAGCAGCCTTTTGATCAACAACGAGGTTTTTTGTAAAAATGCAGAAAAAGGGATATTTATTGTATCATCACATTCATATCCTGCAACGCTGGCCCCATGCGCGCTTGTCAAGCCTAAAACCCTTACCACACCACCTATGCAAAAGATGGCCGGCCGACCCCTCGTCTCCCTATCCCTGGCGCTCGCCGCCACCCTCCTACCCGGCTGCGCCTATCAATACTACGCGCAAGCCATCTACGTCAGCCCCTTCAACGGCAACTCCGGTGAATGCCATCCGCTCCCGTTGCTGGCCGACAGCCAGAAGACAGCCTTCTATGCCCAGGCAGCCATCTTCTGGGGCGCCGGAAATGTCAATCGACAGGATGCGCTCGCCGGGGGCGACGCCTCGATCTATTGGGCCCATCAATTCGGCCGGTTTCAATGCTTCTCCGGCCTTGGCCTGTCCCTCGGCAACTACAACGCCCGCGCATGGGATAGCAATACCAACTGGCTCCCCCCGATCAATCAGCCTGCCCACGCCGCCGAGCTGAACGCCTACTGCGGCCGTCACCTCTTCGGTGGAACGGGTTTCAGCGGCGGCATCGACTACGTCATCCCGCTCGGCGGCGGCTGCGAATGGCGCATAGTCGGGGTGGAGACCAATCTCCAGCGCGAATTCGGGGGCTATCGCCGTTTCCGCGCCAAACTACCGGATAGCCTGGCGACCCTGGATATCCGCGACCGCTTCTTCGGCTCCGCAGGCATCAGCACGGAATGGGTGATAAAAGGAAGGAAAGAAATAGTAGGTCTGCGCATCTCACGTGGCTGGATCCTCGGCGCCCCTTACCGCGATCCGAAGGTCTATGACTCGATCCGGCTCGGGCGCCTGCAATATCACTATGCGAATGTAGCAGCAGAGTATACCCGCAGAAGATACACGTTCTATTTCCAGGTGGATGGCGGCACGAAGTTCAATACAGGTCACTTCGGCATCGTCTACCGGTTGACACCGTAAGCATTCCGCGCCCTCCGTTCCCGCCGGCCGCTGAAGGTCCTAAGCCTTCACCAGGTCCTCCCGGGGATACAGCTCCTCGCGCATCTGCTTCACCCGCGCATCCTCCAGGTATTCGTCAAAGGACATCAGCCGGTCGATGATCCCGACCGGCGTCAGCTCGATGACCCGGTTGGCCACCGTCTGCATGAACGTATGGTCATGGGACGTCAGCAGGACGATCCCCTTGAAGTTGCTCATGGATTCGTTGAAGGACTGGATGGACTCCAGGTCGAGATGGTTCGTCGGCTCGTCGAGGATCACTACATTCGGGTCTTGCAACATCATCCGGCTCAACATACACCGTACCTTCTCCCCTCCCGACAACACATGTGTGTTCTTCAGCACCTCATCGCCGCTGAACAGCATCTTCCCGAGAAATCCCCGCAGGAACGGCTCATCGACATCCGTCACGTGTGGCGGAACGAACTGCCGCAGCCAGTCCATCAGGTTGATCTGTTCCCCTTCGAAATATTCGCTGTTATCATTGGGCAGATAGGCCTTGGTCACCGTCGTCCCCCATTCATACTTCCCGCTATCCGCCGCCATCTCTCCATTGATGATCTTGAAGAATGTAGTCAGCGCCAGGTGATCCTTACTGACAAAAGCGATCTTGTCGCCCTTGTTGACACTGAAGTTGACATTGGAGAAAAGATACCGGCCGTTCTCGGCCTTCTTGGCGAGCTTTTCGATATTAAGGATCTGGTTGCCCACTTCCCGCAGCTGTTTGAAGATAATGCCCGGATAACGGCGATTGGACGGTTCGATCTCCTCGATCGTCAGTTTCTCCAACGCCTTTTTCCGCGACGTAGCCTGCTTGGACTTGCTGGCATTGGCGGAGAACCGCGCGATGAACTCCAGCAAAGCAGCGCGTTTGTCTTCATTTTTCTTGTTCCGGTCCGACAATTGCCGCGCCATCAGCTGCGAGGATTCGTACCAGAAGGTATAGTTACCCGTAAAGATCTTTATTTTCGCCCGGTCCACATCCGCGACATGCGTACAGACGGCGTCGAGAAAGTGACGGTCGTGGGAAACGACAATGACGATGTTCTCATAGTCGGCCAGGAAGTTCTCCAGCCAGTTGATCGTCTCGACGTCAAGGTCGTTGGTAGGTTCGTCCAGGATCAGGATGTCCGGGTTGCCGAACAGGGCCTGCGCGAGCAGCACCCGTACTTTCAGGGCGCCGGGCAGCTCCTTCATCAGGCTGCTATGCGCCGACTCCTTCACGCCCAGGTCGCTGAGCAGGGCCGCCGCATCGCTTTCGGCGGTGTAACCGCCCATCTCGCCAAACTCGCCTTCGAGCTCGCCCGCGCGGATCCCGTCCTCTTCGGAAAAATCGGCCTTGGCATAGATCGCGTCACGCTCCTGCATCACGCTCCACATCTTCTGGTGCCCTTTCAGCACGGTATTCAGCACGGTGTCTTCGTCAAAGGCAAAGTGGTTCTGGTTCAGCACGGCCATCCGCTGACCCGGGGCGATCTCCACCGATCCCTTCGAAGGCTCGATGTCGCCGGCCAGGATCTTCAGGAATGTGGACTTCCCGGCCCCGTTGGCGCCGATGACCCCATAGCAATTCCCTTTTGTAAAACTAAGATTGACTTCGTCGAATAGAACCCTTTTCCCAAAGGACAGGGTGACATTGTTCACTCTGATCATGGGCGCAAAGGTACGAAAAAACGAGGCCTTTCCGGGAAAAATAAGGCCTCGTTTTTTCCAATGATGTCCTGGAAAAGGCTCCGCCTTTTCTGGGTTTTAACTATTTATCAGTCGTAAGACCGCTATGCGCATACTCCGCATTCAGCCGCGCAATGTTCTGAATAGAAATCTCTTTCGGACAGACGGCCTCGCAGGCTCCGGTCGCCGTACAGCTCCCAAAACCCTCCTTATCCATCTGCGCGATCATATCGTGCACCCGCGTCTTCCGCTCGGGGCCACCCTGGGGCAGCAAAGCCAGGTGGGACACCTTCGCCGACACAAAAAGCAGGGCCGAGCTGTTCTTACAGGCCGCTACACAGGCGCCGCAGCCGATACAGGCCGCAGCGGCAAAAGCCGTGTCCGCCTTATCCTTTTCGATAGGGATCGCATTGGCATCCACCGCGTTCCCGGTATTTACCGAGATATACCCGCCGGCCTGGATGATCCGGTCGAAGGAGCTCCGGTCGACCACCAGGTCCTTGACGACGGGAAACGCATTGGCCCGCCAGGGCTCCACGACAATGGTGTCTCCGTCCTTAAAAGCCCGCATGTGCAGCTGGCAGGTGGTCGTTCCCTCCCAGGGCCCGTGCGGCCGGCCGTTGATGTACATGGAACACATGCCGCAGATCCCCTCCCGGCAATCGTGGTCGAAAGCAATCGGGTCCTTCCCCTCCACCACCAGACGCTCGTTCAGCACGTCGAACATCTCCAAAAAGGACATCTCCGAAGAAATGCCGCTGACGGAATAGGTCTCAAAGCCGCCTTTGTCTTTCTTGTTCTTCTGCCTCCATACCTTGAGGGTGAGATTCATCGTATAATGTTCCATAACAAAATCGCTTAGTGGATACTTTTATTTTTCAAATAGTTCAAATAGTCTTTATGTCTTATCGGGGTCTTATCAGACACATCGGGATCATACCAGTAGATCCAGGCATTCAGCTCCCCGCCCTTCCTCATCCGCACTTTTCCCTTCCGGCGGACAAACTCCTCTCCTTCGTATTTATCCAGCACCTTGAAAACCGCCCCGGGGTCGTTCACCTGGAACACATCCCCGATCACTTCCCTACCCGACCGGTCCTTCACCGCCCCCGGGTATCGGCCGATATCGTACAGCGTCGCCCCGATCTTCGCCTGACCTACATACTCGAGCTCATTGGCGACCCTGTTCTTCAGCTTCAGATCGAAATTCTTCCGCAAAGTGCCATATACGAATAAAAAGGTTGTCATGCTCTTGCCAAAAGGCCTTTCAGCCGTTCAAAACCATATTTTTCGATCCATTCCCTGCAATCCGCATCGGTACTCATCTTACTCAGATAGTAGTCGAATACATCCCAGACCTGGTCCAGCGGAAGATGCCCCCTCGAATGCAAAACCCCGACGAACTCGAAGAAGTTGAGGAAGTCCGTGAACTTCTCTTCATTTTGCTGCCTGAGCACCGCATCTCCCACCGTCAGCCGTTCGTGCAATACACCGTAATCCAACCAGGACCGCACGTCCTTATAAGTCGAATTTTCAAAGAATTTCTCGAACAGCGATTTCAACCACTCTGCCTGCCGGATCCGCACCTGCTGACGATAGCTGAAGGCCGCTATAAAGAAACCCAATCCCCCCAAACCAGCCAGCAGTTTCGCGCCAAGGTCGACCCAGTCTCTTATGGTCATAGAAAAGGTTTTACTTATAACTCCGCTGCGTGGGATGGGCAACCTCGAAGGTCAGCGCTTCCTTATGAAGTTCCCAGTTGCTTTCGCCTTTGTATTCCCAGGCTGCTACAAAGCTGAAATTCTCATCGTCCCGCTTGGCTTCCCCTTCCTCGGTCTGCATCTCCTCGCGAAAATGACCGCCGCAGCTCTCGCGTCGCTGCAAAGCGTCCAGGCACATCAGCTCACCCAGCTCGATAAAGTCGGCCACGCGGCCCGCCTTATCCAGCTCGGGGTTGAATTCGGCGATATCGCCGGTCACCCGCAGATCCTTCCAGAACTCCGCCTTCAACGCCCGGATCTCTTCGATCGCCTCCTTCAGGCCGGCCTCGTTCCGGGCCATTCCACACTTATCCCACATGATCTTACCCAACCGCTTGTGAAAGCTCTCGGGACTTTGGGTCCCGTTGATATTCTTGAGCCGGCTCAGCCGGTCTGCAACTTCTTTTTCCGCTGCGACGAAAGCCTCGTGCGTGGTGGGGATCGGCTTGGTCCGGATCTCGCCCGCCAGGTAATTTCCGACCGTGTACGGGATGACGAAATATCCATCCGCCAATCCCTGCATCAGCGCCGAGGCGCCCAGCCGGTTGGCGCCGTGATCGCTGAAATTGGCCTCGCCCAGCGCATACAGCCCCGGAACGGAGGTCATCAGCTCATAATCCACCCAAAGGCCGCCCATGGTGTAGTGCACCGCCGGGTAGATGCGCATCGGCGTGCTGTACGGATCTTCCCCGGTGATCTTCGCATACATATCGAAGAGGTTGCCATATTTTTCTTTTACGACCTCTACGCCATGGCGGCGGACATCCTCGGCCGTGGGATTGTCGATCCCGTGCTTTCGGCACTCCGTCTTGCCATACCGCTCGATGGCCGAAGCAAAATCAAGGTACACGGCCTGCCTGGACGTTCCCACTCCGTAGCCCGCATCGCACCGCTCTTTGGCCGCACGCGAGGCCACATCCCGGGGTACCAGGTTGCCAAAGGCCGGGTACCGGCGCTCCAGGTAATAATCCCGTTCCTCATGAGGTATCTCGTTGGCCTTCCGCGGATCGTTCTTTTGTTTCGGCACCCAGATCCGCCCGTCATTACGCAGCGACTCCGACATCAGCGTCAGCTTCGACTGATGATCCCCCGTCACCGGGATACAGGTCGGGTGAATCTGCGTAAAGCAGGGATTGCCGAAATACGCGCCTTTCTTATGCGCCTTCCAGGCCGCCGTGACATTGCTGCCCATGGCGTTGGTCGAGAGATAAAAGACATTGCCATAGCCACCACTGGCCAACAGCACCGCATGACCGAAATGCCGCTCCAGCTCGCCTGTAATAAGATTGCGGGCGATGATCCCCCGGGTCTTGCCGTCAATCACCACGATGTCCAGCATCTCGTGCCGGGTGTACATCTCCACGTTCCCGAGCGCCACCTGGCGCTCCAGGGCCTGGTAGGCGCCGATCAGCAATTGCTGTCCCGTCTGCCCGGCCGCATAGAAGGTCCGCTGAACCTGCACCCCGCCGAACGAGCGGTTGCTCAGCAACCCACCATATTCCCGCGCAAAGGGCACCCCCTGCGCGACGCACTGGTCGATGATATTGGCGCTTACCTCCGCCAGCCGGTATACATTGGCCTCGCGCGAACGGTAGTCGCCCCCTTTGATGGTGTCGTAAAAAAGCCGGAACGTGCTGTCCCCGTCATTCTGATAGTTCTTGGCGGCGTTGATCCCCCCCTGCGCAGCGATGCTATGCGCCCGGCGCGGCGAATCCTGGAAGCAAAACGCCTTGACCTTATAACCCATTTCCCCCAGCGAAGCCGCGGCGGACGCCCCGGCCAGCCCTGTTCCGATGATGATGATCTCGATACTGCGTTTATTGGCCGGGTTCACCAGCTTCACATGACCTTTATAATCTTCCCATTTCTTATCCAAAGAACCTTCGGGGACATTTGATTGGAACATGACGAATCGTATGATTTGATGAGAAAACGAACCAGTTTAAAATTCAGGCGATCTATACCCAGTTAAAATACATGGAGATCGGCATCATGGCAAAGGCCAGCGGCACAATGATCGCAAAGCCGACCCCGACGCCGTTGATCAGCTTCAGATATCGGCTATTGGACACACCCAGCGACCGGAACGCACTTTGGAAGCCATGCATCAGGTGATAGGCCAGGGCCAAACAACCGATCAGGTAGATAACCACCAGCCAGATATTGGTGAAGGTATCCTTCATCAGGCTGAACAGATCGTGAACCTCTACTCCGGGCGGATAGCTCACCTCGGGCATCTCCAGGAATCGGGAAGGGATCCAGAAATTCTTGATATGGATCACCAGGAACAGCAGGACAAAAGTACCCAGCCAGCCCATATACCTCGAATACCATTTGCTCCCTTTGTTGCCCATCGGCACCTGGTAGCCGACGCTCCGCTTCTTCCGGTTCTGCTGCTCCAGGACATACGCCTGTACGATATGCAGGATAAAACCCGCAAAGAGCCCGATCTCCAGGGTCCGCATAACCACGGTCGTGCCGAGGAAATGCGCCGCCAGATTGAACATCTGCCCCCCATCCATCGCCCAGATACAGGCGTTCACACAGACATGCACGATAAGAAAAAGGATCAGGAATATTCCCGTAAGGCCCATAACGAATTTCTTGCCCACGGAAGAAGTAAAGAGTTCAGACCATTTCATACTTAAAGCTTTTAAGCCAACCGCGCAAATTTAGCACAGGAACCGTTCAAAAATACCTTTCATTTACTTTTTTTGTCGCCGGAAAGACAGTAAGACGGGAAATGCCGGTTGTTTAGTATCTTAGCCGCCAATTTCTACGTCGCAAAATAACCACAAATGAAGAACGAAGAAGATTTTGAAGCGAACCTGGCGGGGGACGAAGGACAGAGCGAGGAGACCAAGAGCGGTTGGTTCAGGCGCATCAAAAAGGGTATTCTGACCACCACGGCAGAAAAGAAGGAGACGCCCGAAGGTCTCTGGACAAAATGTCCCAACTGCAATTTCATCTGTACCGTTACGGAATTGCGGGAAAACCTGTTTGTCTGCCCCAAATGCGGCCATCATCACCGCATCGGCAGCACCGAATATTTCGAGATCCTTTTCAACGATAATCAATACGAAGTACTCTTCGAGAATATCCGCGCCAAGGACTTCCTCCATTTTACCGATCTGAAATCCTACCAGCGGCGGCTGGACGAGACCTGGGCAAAGACCGAGATCACCGACTCCATCCGCGTCGCTGCCGGCGATCTGAAGGACCATCATATCGTTGTCGGTTGCATGGACTTCGAATTCATCGGCGGCTCACTCGGCAGTGTCATGGGCGAACGCATCTCCAGGGCGGTGGACTACTGCCTGGCCCATCGGGCGCCCCTGCTGATCATCTGCAAATCCGGCGGCGCCCGCATGATGGAAAGCGCCTTCTCCCTGATGCAGATGGCCAAAGTCACCGGTAAATTGTCACAGCTCACCGATGCAAAGCTGCCTTACATCTCCCTGCTGACCGACCCCTCTTTTGGCGGCATCTCGGCCTCCTTCGGGATGCTCGGCGACCTCAACATCGCCGAACCCGGCGCCCTCATCGGCTTCGCCGGCCCCCGCGTCATCAAGGAGACGATCAAAAAAGAGTTGCCCGAAGGCTTCCAACGCAGCGAATTCCTGCTCGAACACGGTTTCCTCGACTTTATCGTCAACCGGAAAGAGCTGAAAGATCGCCTCGCTACCCTGTTTACCCTGTTCAAGGGATAGCAGCCCGAACATAGAAACGTATGAGCACGGAGATAAAGAACAGATCGGCCTATCATGATTATTTCATCGAGGACAAATACGATGCAGGTATGGTATTGGCCGGAACGGAAGTCAAATCCATCCGCGACGGCAAGGTCAACTTCGTCGACAGCTTTTGCATCTTCTTCCAGGGCGAACTCTGGGTCCGCAACATGCACATTGCCGAATACCGCTTCGGCACCACCAACAACCACATAGCGGTACACGACCGCAAGCTCCTCCTTACCAAAAGAGAGCTCCGCAAGCTCGGGAACAAGATAAAGGAGAAAGGCTACACCATCGTCCCCCTCCGCATCTATTTCAACGAAAAGGGCTACGCAAAGCTGGAGATCGGCCTCGGTAAAGGCAAGAAGCAGTATGACAAACGGGAGACCATCAAGCAGCGCGACACCCAAAAAGAGATAAAACGATATCTCAACCGGCAATAAAACGGTCCTTCAAAACAATAATGGCACGAAAATTTCTGTTTTACCCCCGTAAGGGGTAAAACCCCGCCACCCGATGCAAAAAGTATTACTGATAGGTGCCCTCCTCGCCACGCACAGCGTCCTGTCCGCCCAAACCGTATCCGGATCCTGGTATGGCCATGCCGACGTCGACATGGCGGGCGTCCATAACAACTACCTCACCGAGCTCGTCATAAAGCAAAAAGGCAACCGCGTCGAGGGAATCTTCGGCTACTACTTCCGCGATAAATACCAAAGCTTCTTCATCCACGGACGCTATGACCCCAAGACCCGGGAGATCACGATCAAGGACGTCCCGGTCACCTTCTACGGGTCCACGTCCACGCTCAACAGCGTGGATTGCAACACCCAGTTCGTTGGCCTCCTGATCCACTCCCGCGCCGGCAGCACTGTCAAAGGCGCCCTTTACGCCGATCCAAAATACAAATACACCTGCCCGAGCATAAAAGTCAACTATATCTTGGACAAGTCTGATAATCAGACGGATAGCACCATCGAGGCCGGCGTCGCCAGCGCCCGCATCTGGAAGCCGCAGCCCGACGACGTCGTCGTCAATGCCATTACTGCGAACACGCCGGCGGCTACCACCCCGGTCACGGCGCCCGCTGTATCCGAGCCGGCTCCGGTTGCGCCACCACCCGCCCCCGACAGCGCCAGGGCTGCGACCCAGCCCGTCGCCGCACAAGCCAATGCCGGCCCGGTAGCCACACCGGCCCCACCCCCCGTCGATCCCGTAAAAGAAGAGAAAAAGAAGATAGAAGAGTCCTTTGCCAAACGCAAACCCGTCGTCAACCGCGTCCTCGAGGTCGAATCCGATTCCCTTCGCCTGAGCTTCTATGATAATGGAGAGATCGACGGCGACAGTATCTCCGTCTTCGTCAACAAGCAGATCGCGCTTTCCCACCAGGGACTCGACGCAAGGGCTTTCAACCTCTTCCTCCACCTCGACAGCACCCGCGACATCAACGAGATCAGCATGTTCGCCGAGAACCTCGGCCGCATTCCCCCCAACACCGCTCTGATGGTGCTCACCGACGGCAGGAACCGCTACGAGGTATTTATGAGCAGCAGTCTCACCGAGAACGCCACCATCCAGATCAAGCGCAAGAAGGCGAAGGCTATTGCGCAGCAATAGTCTAGAACAGCTCCTGCTGCGGCGGCGTCTCCTTCGCTTCTTCCTTATGCCCCCATTCAAACTCCACGCTCTTGCTGAAGTCGAATAACTTGCTGCCTACAGCCTTCCATCCCATCACCTCGACAAAACCCGCGATCTTGATCTTCTGGGTCTTGGCCTGCGCCCCCCTGCCCGACTTGATCACCACGACCGGCTCCGGATGCAGCGTCACCAGGTCCAACCGGTTCCCGTCCCCTTCCTTAATGAAGAGGAATTTGCTCCGTAACGTCGTCGTCTCGATCTTGAACCGTTTTACATTGTACTGCAGCTTCTCGTTATCGAGGTAGATCGCCGTAATGATCCTTTCCGGATCGAACTTGCGCATCTCGATGATCTTATCGGCATCGAAACGCTGGGTTAGCTCGGTATCGGTGAGTTCATAATTCCCGTCGCTATAGATCACCAGCAGCCGTTCGTCCCCTTCGAACATCCCGAGATATTCGCCCTTGCCCTCTTCGTTCAACCGTCCAAAGGTCGGATCGAACCAAAGCTTCCTTCCGCTCAGCGTCGACTTACCCGCCTCCTTGAACTTCACGCTCCGGATCGGGTACTTCGTCACCTGGTTGCCCAACGAGCTCCGGTTCTTGATCTCCAGCTCCTCGAAATAAAAGTCGAATTCCTTGTTTCGCGCCGTGGACGATGGACTCAGCACCACTTTCACCACCTCTGCCTCGCCATTCGGGTTGGCCGAGAGGTAATGCACCTTGCTCTTCGGATCGTCCTTGGCAATATCGTATTCCTTGTCACGGGTCACCCCCGTGACGTTGAACCGCTTCGCATAGCTGACCCCGCTCTTGCCGTCGACATAGATCATATTGTAGGTGGTCCGCTCGTCATTCTTCCGGAAGACCGCCACATGAAGGATGTCTTTCCCGATAAAGGTCTTGTCGGCCACCTTCACCACTTTCATCTTGCCCCCCTTGGTAAAGGCGATGATATCGTCGAGATCGGAACAATCCGTTACGAATTCATCCTTCTTCAACCCCGTGCCGATAAAGCCCTCGGCCCGGTTCACATACAGCTTCGCGTTGGCGATGGCCACCTGCTGGGCCTGGATCGCCTCGAAGGGCCGCATCTCCGTCTTCCGCTCGCGGCCCTTGCCGTATTTCTTCAGCAAATTTTCGTAATACGCTACCGCAAAGTCGACGAGGTTGTTGAGATCGTGCTTCACCTGCCTGATCTCGGCCTCCAGGCCCTTGATCTGGGCATTCAGCTCTTCGATATCCAGCCGGTAGATGCGCCTGACCGGCTTTTCGGTCAGCTTCACGATGTCTTCGCGGGTGATATCGCGCTTCAGCTGCTTGCGGAACGGCTCGAAAGCCTTGGCGATCGCCAGCAGCACCTTCTCCCAGGTCTCGTGTCTCTTCTCCAGCTCCTTATAGATCTTTTCCTCGAAGAAGATCTTTTCGAGCGAGGTATAATGCCATTTCTCCTGCAGCTCGCTTAGCTTGATCTCCAGTTCGCGCTTCAGCAGGTCCTTGGTATGATCCACCGACGCACTCAGCAATTCCCGGGCGCCAAGGAACGTGGGTTTCTTATCGATGATGACACAGGCGTTGGGCGAGATGCTCACCTCGCAATCCGTAAAGGCATACAACGCATCGATCGTTATATCCGGCGAAATACCCGGCGCCAGATCGATCTGTATCTCCACTTCGGCGGCGGTGTTGTCCGTCACCTTCTTCACCTTGATCTTGCCCTGTTCGTTGGCCTTGAGGATCGAGTCGATCAGCTGCGTCGTCGTCACGCCATAGGGAACGTCCTTTACGAGCAGCGTCTTTTTATCCAGCTCCTCGATATGCGTCCGGACGCGCACCTTACCTCCCCGCTTCCCATCATTGTAGTTGGAAGTGTCGATCATTCCGCCCGTCAGGAAATCCGGGTAGAGCTCGAATTTTTTGCCTTTCAGGTATTTCATCGCGGCCTCACACAGCTCGCAGAAATTATGCGGAAGGATCTTGGTCGCCAGACCTACGGCGATGCCCTCCGCCCCCTGCGCCAGCAGGAGCGGGAATTTCATCGGCAGCGTGACGGGCTCGTTCTTCCGGCCATCATAGCTTAACTGCCACTCCGTGGTCTTGGCGTTAAAGGCCACTTCCAGCGCAAATTTGCTCAGGCGCGCCTCGATATACCGCGACGCCGCGGCGTCATCCCCCGTCCGGACATCACCCCAGTTGCCCTGGGTGTCGATCAACAGGTCTTTCTGACCCATGTTCACCAGCGCCTCACCGATACTTGCGTCGCCGTGGGGATGGTATTGCATGCTTTGTCCGATGATATTAGCCACCTTGTTGAACCGGCCGTCATCCATCTCCTTCATCGCATGCAGGATCCGACGTTGCACCGGCTTCAGCCCGTCCTCGACGGCCGGCACGGCCCGCTCGAGGATCACGTAGGAGGCGTAATCCAGGAACCAGTTCTTATACTGACCGGTCACCCCCGAGTCATTGTTGTGAAAATCATCCGATATTTTGCTCTTCGCCATAATTATTTGTTGTTTCTGTCCTTTCCGATCTTCCCCAAATGCGTGTCGGAAAACCCGCTGAAATATTTCAACCCGTATCCCATTGCGCGATCCATGCAACTGTGACCCAACAGGATCATCCCGGCCCCCTCGACCATCCGGTCTGCCCAATACCATCCCAAGAGGTAAACGCCGATCGCAACGCCCTTATGATGGACCAGGTTGTAGCCGATCGCCCCGATGCGGTTGCCGCCCAGGTAGGCCAGCATCGACAGGTCGGGCGCCAGTATCCATACCAGCCACCAGTACCAGGCAAAATGCAACTGCGACCAAAGAAGAATGCTCAGCAGCAGCATCGCCGCTTCTTCCGCTTTTATGAGTTTGTTCATGATGTCCATCCGTGCGCCACCCGTCAGCCGGCCGCCTCTTCAACCGTCGGCGGCATCGCCGCTGCCGCGGCCTTCGACCGCACCTCAAAATCCTTCATCCCTTTCAACTCGCCTTGCACATCCAGCTCCCCGGCCGCCGCCAGCTGCTTGATCCGCCACAACAGGTACATATCGCCCGTGGTCTGCTTCGCCTTGCCCAGGAACTGACCGATCAGCTTACTCGCCTTGATCCAGTCCCCGGTAATCAACTTCCGCAGCTCCTCATCATAATAGGTGTAATCCTGCATCGACAGTTTCTTGCCCCCTTCCAGCAACCGCACTCCCCTCCCCTCCTGGCATTGCTTGTTCCATTCGTCAGGATCGATCTCGAACTCGCTCAGCGTGATCGGCCTGGCCAGCCTCCGCGCCTTCAGGAACTCCCGCGGCGGAATGGACGACAGGTGCTCCGGGTAGAAAATCTGCCCCTTCTCATTGATAAAAGGCAGATTGTTCAGGTATAGGATGAAGATCCGTCCCTGGAACTCCTTCAGCTGGCTCATCAGCCAGTAATAGCCGCTCACGTCGTGCTTGTTCTGCGCGGCCCAGATCCAGACGATCTCCTTTGGCTCTTCGATCAGCCGCTGTTTCAGCGCCGCAACCTTGGCCAGGTCGTCCCCCACGCTCCCGTTATCCACCTTGCCGTCGCCGTCTCCGCCGGCCAGCACTTCCCGCCACCATTGCTTTCTTGCCTCCCAGCCTTCCGCGGTATAGATATCCACCAGCGGACCCACGGCAAAATCGTCCTGGATCTCCAGCACCTCGCCGGAAAACGAAGGCTCCAGCTCAAAGGCCTTCTTCAGCACCTCGATGTCATTGAATTGAAAAACGATGTGGATCATAACTTAGGCTTTTTCCTCCTCCACCAGGTCGAGCTCCACCTTTAGGTTCTTGATAATAAAATCCTGGCGCTCAGGAGTATTCTTACCCATATAATATTCCAATATCTGCTGAATGTGGGTATCCTGCATCACCATCACCGGCTGCTTGCGCATATCGGGACCGATAAACCGCGCAAACTCATCCGGCGAGATCTCACCCAACCCCTTGAACCGGGTGATCTCCGGCTTGCCTCCCAGCTTCTTCACAGCCGCCTGCTTCTCGGTCTCGTCATAACAATAATGCGTCTCCTGCTTGTTCCGCACCCGGAACAACGGCGTCTCGAGGATATAGACGTGGCCGTTCTTGACCAGGTCGGGGAAGAATTGCAGGAAGAAGGTCATCAGCAACAGACGGATATGCATGCCGTCGACATCGGCATCGGTGGCGATCACGATATTGTTGTATCGCAGGCCCTCGATCCCTTCTTCAATATTCAACGCGTGTTGCAAAAGATTGAATTCCTCGTTCTCGTAAACCACCTTCTTCGTCAACCCGAAACAGTTCAGCGGTTTGCCCCGCAGGCTGAAAACGGCCTGGGTCTCCACTTCACGCGCCTTGGTGATGCTGCCGCTCGCCGAATCCCCTTCGGTAATGAAGATCGTGCTCTCCTTCTGCTTCTCGAGCATGGCTTCCTTATCCTTCCCGGTCGCCTCATCATTATAATGGAAGCGGCAATCCCGCAGCTTCTTATTATGCAGGTTAGCCTTCTTCGCCCGCTCGTTGGCCAGCTTCTTGATCCCCGCCAGCTCCTTCCGTTCGCGCTCGCTCTGCTCGATCCGCTTCTTCAGCGAGTCGGCCGTAGTGGGATTTTTATGGAGATAGTTATCGAGCTCTTTGGTCAGGAAGTCGTTGATAAAGTTCTTCATCGTGACCCCCTCGGAAACATTCAGACTCCCCAGCTTGGTCTTCGTCTGCGACTCGAACACGGGCTCGACCACACGGACGCTGATCGCCGCTGCAATACTTTGCCGGATGTCGGCGGCATCATAGTCCTTCTTGTAAAAATCCCGGATCACCTTGACAAAGGCCTCCCGGAAAGCCTGCTGGTGCGTACCGCCCTGGGTCGTGTACTGGCCGTTGACGAAGCTGAAGATCTCCTCCCCGTAGTCATTGTTGTGGGTGATGGCTACCTCGATATCCTCCCCCTTCAGGTGGATAATGGGGTACCGCAACTCGTCCTCATTCGTCCGCCGCTGCAACAGGTCCAGCAACCCATTCTTCGAGATGTACTTCTTCCCATTGAAATTTATCGCCAGTCCCGCATTGAGATAGCAATAATTCCACAGCTGGTTATCGACATATTCATTGAGGAAGTGAAAATTCTTAAAGACGCTGTCATCGGGGATGAAGCTCACCAGGGTACCGTTGGATTCGCTGGTCTTCGTCTCTTTGAACTCTTTGGTCAATTCCCCCTTCGAGAACTCCGCGGTTTTCTCCTTCCCGTCCCGGAAGGCGGAGACCTTGAAATACTTACTCAGCGCGTTGACGGCCTTGGTACCGACCCCGTTCAATCCCACCGATTTCTGGAAGGCCTTACTGTCGTATTTCGCGCCGGTGTTGATCTTGCTGACGACATCCACCACCTTTCCAAGCGGAATGCCACGCCCGTAGTCACGGATCGTCACGGTCTTATTCTCAATGGCGATATCCACCTGCTTGCCATAGCCCATGGTGTACTCGTCGATACAGTTGTCGATCACTTCCTTCAGCAGCACGTAGATGCCGTCATCGGCACTGCTCCCATCCCCCAGCTTCCCGATATACATCCCGGGCCGGAGCCGGATATGCTCCTTCCAATCCAAAGTCCTGACACTGTCATCGTTGTACTCGAACAAATTATTTTTTTCTGCCATAATACGATCAATTGGGCGTCCAGCCCGATACGCGGCGGAAAATGGTCAACCCGAAAATATGCCCATTTTCCGCCACGCAGTCTAATGATGGGCCTTCGGCTTGCGGGCGTCCAGCCCGCAAGGGCGCAATATAATCAAACGATCTCAACCCCCATTTATTTGAATGTCTACACTTGTGGATATTTCGCGCCCAAGGGCCCTCTTCGAAAAAATGGGCCCGGCGCGAAATTATCTTATAGTGGGCCCGTGGCCCATTCTGTCCTGAACAGCTCAGTTTTGGCGCAGTCGTCTTACATTCGCAACATGGCATCTAGTTTCCTGACCCTCAAAGGCGTTTCCGTACACCTGGGCGGTTCCCGCCTGCTAGACGAGCTCGATTGGACGATCCACCGCGGCGAACAATGGGCCCTCACCGGCCCTTCCGGCAGCGGCAAGACCGTATTGGCGCACACCCTGCTCGGCACCCACTTCTATACCGGCACCATCACAACGGCCACCCGCCGCATCGGCATCGTGGAACAGCAACACCGGTTCCGCAACCGGCCAGGATCAACCGAGCTCTATTACCAGCAACGGTTCAACGCCTCCGATGCCGACCAGACCATCACCGTGGCCCAGGAACTCGCCGATGCCGGCTGGGACGGCGCCGATGCCCCCTGGCTCGATACCCTGCATGTCCGCCCGCTGCTCGACAAGCCGCTGATCCAGCTCTCCAACGGCGAGAACAAGCGCACGCAGCTGGCGATCGCGATGCTGCAGGAACCCGAGCTCCTCATCCTCGACAACCCCTTCCTCGGACTCGATGCCGAGGGCCGGGCCACGCTCCATAACATCATCAACGATCTCGTCGCCCGAAAGATCCAGTTTCTGCTGATCACCAGCGTTCATGAGATCCCCGACTCTATCACCCACATCGCACAGCTCGATGCCGGGAAATGGGTATTCCAGGGCGCCAAAGCCGGTTTCCGACCTTCGCAGGACATCGCCACGACCACCCTCGACCCTGCGATCCTCGGCCGGCTTAGGCAGGAAGCCCTCGACAATGCCGGCCCGGATTTCCAGCTGGCCGTCAAAATGGTCAATACGACCATTCGCTATGGCAACGCAACCATTCTCGACAATATCAATTGGGAAGTAAGGAAGGG
This sequence comes from Puia sp., assembly GCF_035546395.1. Classification (GTDB taxonomy): domain Bacteria; phylum Bacteroidota; class Bacteroidia; order Chitinophagales; family Chitinophagaceae; genus Puia. The sequence goes on from NZ_DASZXR010000010.1 coordinate 101,277, forward strand.
ACAATGCTGGAACGTCTCCGGTCCCAACGGCGCCGGCAAATCCACGCTGCTCAGTCTGATCACCGCCGACAATCCCCAGGCCTATGCCAACGAGATCTGGCTGTTCGATCGCCGGCGTGGCACCGGCGAATCCATCTGGGATATCAAAAAACGCATCGGTTTCGTCTCCCCCGAGCTGCACCTTTATTTCGACTCCGGCGCCACCACCCACGACGTCGTCGCCTCCGGCCTCTTCGACACGGTGGGGCTTTTCCGCGTTTTGAACGAAGAGCAGGAAACCCTGGTCCAAAGCTGGATGCGGCTCCTCTCTCTCTGGGACCTTCGCAGCCGCCGCCTCATCCAGCTTTCCACCGGCCAGCAACGCATGGTCCTGCTGGCCCGGGCGCTGATCAAGAACCCGCCCATGCTCATCCTCGATGAACCGGGCCAGGGCCTCGACGACGAACAAATGGCCCGCTTCCGCAGTCTCATCACCACCCTCGTCGAAGCCTTCGCCACCACGCTCATCTACGTCAGCCACTACCGCCATGAATTGCCGGGATGTATCGACCATTTCCTCCGGCTGGAGAAGGGTGCTATCGTTGATGGATAGACGAAGTGAAACCCATGTAGAACATTTTCCCCAATAAAGCCTTGTTAACAAATCGTTTATGGCACAGTCCTTGTAAAATAAAAACAGTAACCCGTCCCCGGAGCGTAGAACAACGATCATTTTTAAATCTACGTTTATGGAATTCACCCTTTTCAGGCTTATCGCCACGACCGTTGTTGTTGCAGGGTTGTTCGCCTTCACCCATTTTAAGGCAGGATCGATACGGGGTACGGTCACACCGGCTGAAGGCGGCGTACGCGCCTGGGCTGAATCCGCCACCGACACGGTGCGGGCGCCCATCGTCAACGGTTCCTACGAGATCGCCGATGTAAAACCCGGCGCCTACAAGATCGTCATCGAAGCCAAGCCCCCCTATCGCAATATCGCCAAGGACGGGATCATAGTCAGTGACGGCCAGACCGCCGACGTCGGGGAGATCAAACTGGACAAATAGTCCAACAAGAGGCTGTAGGATAAGTGGTCAAGAGCAGGGCCATCCCAAAAGGGATGGCCTTTGCATTGATAATCAATTAATTGCAATTAATTTATTAGGAACACCCCCGAGGGGCAGGAAAGAAAGCCGCCAGAAAAGCCAAAATTCGTACCTTTGTATGGTACTGCTGCGGGCAATTACTAATCCAACCTCAGCCTCTACCATCCGATAAGATCGGGCCCACTTACTTCCCATTAGTTCTGTTCACAATCAAAAATCGTGTATTGTCTTATCTAAAAAAAGGTGATGTATGTATTCGTATGCGCTGTTGGAAAAGGGATGTTATTATCTGATCCAGGAAAAAGAGGAAGGACCCGTCGGCCTGATCAAGGTGAACATGGAAACCGATCTGTGTATGTATGTTTCTAAATACGCCGATTCGACCCAAACGATCTGGAAGAAAAAGACCGATCCCATCTTCGACATCCTGGAACTGCTCGGAGACGACAAGGTAAAGACCTGGGAATCTATCTACAACGATAGCCAGGACACCTACAATTACGAGGAAGATGAAGAGTAAGAGGAAACGAGGGGTCTGCGGACGCGTTTTTTCCGGAGCCCATAGCTCCCCAGCCCTGTACAAGTTACGCAAGCAGACAGCAGAAGGCTGATATAATACAGCAGGAAGCTGTCTGCTTCATTATAGGTCACCGCCGCCGGGCCCGTCCGGAAATGCGCAAAGATATAAATGATCAAAAAGCTCCCGTATCCAAAAAGCAACGCCGCATAGACAAACACCATCGAATCCTCAAAGCGGCTATGTTCCATTTTCTTTAAGTATTGCCAAAGGCCCGTCACGCTATACCCCAGCACCAACACCAGGCCTGCCCCCGTGATCCATGCGCGGGAGTTCATCGTATATCCCCGCCATGCCAATAGAGCCGATTCCGCGGCGACAAAGGCCAGCATCACCCAGATCATCTGCTTCCTCCACCGGCCCGAACTGGCAAAGGCAAAGGCCAGCAACACCATCGGCGTTTCCGTGAATGTATAGAAATTGTTTATCCGTTGCAGGATCGCCCGACCCGCCTCGGAAGTGACGAACCCAGCCGTCGGCAGGTTGACAAGCCCGTTGAAAAGCCAGTAGATACCGATCACCCAGTAGGTATTCACCTGCCGCATTTTCTTCAGACCGAGGAACAGAAAGGGAACAAAACAAAGGACAATCGCCAGGCTGGAGACTACTTCGAAGAGTAAGGAATTGACTCCGTTTTTCAAAGGATGTACGTTTACGTTTTGATTTGGGCATTGCCCAATCTAAAACACAAAATAAGAATAATTTAGTATAGGTAAAACCACTCTATTTTATACATAATTTACGGTATTTTTACGGTTTACTTTCGGGCCCGGAATGATCTCCCAACAAACCATACAACAGATACTCAGCCGTATCGATATTATCGAGATCGTCGGCGCCTTCGTCAAACTCAAGAAACGAGGCACCAACTATCTTGGCCTTTGCCCTTTCCACAACGAGAAGACACCCTCCTTCACCGTCTCTCCTGCAAAGGAGATCTATAAATGCTTTGGCTGTGGCCGTAGCGGCAATACCATCTCCTTTCTCATGGAGCACGAGAAATACTCCTATGTGGAGGCCCTCCGCTGGCTGGCGGCCCGTTACAATGTAGAGATCGAAGAGAAAGAGCTCAGCCCCGAAGCCCGCCAGCAGCAACAGGTGGCCGACAGCCTTTATATCATCAATACCTTTGCTCAGAAGTTCTTCGCCGATTCACTCTTCAATACCGAGGAAGGCCGCGATATCGGTCTCAGCTACCTGAAAGAACGCGGCTTCAACGAGGAGATCATGCGCAAATTCCAGTTGGGTTACTGCCCTGACCAGCGCGATACCTTCGCCCGCGCCGCGCTTGCCGCACAATATAATCCGGAGTACCTTATCCGAACCGGCCTCGTTGTCCAACGCGAAGAGAAGCTGATCGATAACTACCGGGGCCGCGTCATTTTTCCCGTACACAATCACACCGGGAAGATCATCGGCTTCGGCGCCCGGATCATTCGCAGCAATGACCGCGCACCCAAATACATCAACACGCCGGAGAACGAGATCTATGTCAAAAGCAAGATCCTCTACGGCTCCTACCAGGCAAGACAGGCCATCGATAAGGCCGACGAGTGCCTTCTCGTGGAAGGCTATACGGATGTGATATCCCTGCACCAGGCGGGAATCGAGAATGTGGTCGCCAGTGGCGGAACGAGTCTGACGATGGACCAACTCAGACTCATCCGCAAGTATACCCACCATCTCACCATCATCTACGACGGCGATAGCGCCGGCGTAAAAGCCGCGATGCGTGGGCTCGATATGGCGCTCGAAGAAGGCCTCGACGTCAAGCTCGTCCTCATTCCCGACAAGGAAGACCCCGACAGCTATGTCCGCCGCATCGGCGCATCCGCCTTCCGGGAATTCATCGCCGCCAATAAAAAGGACGTGATCCTCTTCCAACTGGAGGTCGCCCTCAAGGACGCGGGCGGCGACAGCAACAAAAAGGCGGCCGTGGTCAACCAGGTCGCCGAGACCATCGCCCGCATCAACAAGGCCGAGGACTTTACCCGCCAGCAGGACTATATCCGCCAATCAGCCGAGATCCTCCGGATCGAGGAGACAGGGCTTTACACCCTGGTCAACAAATTCATCCGCGAACGCATTGCCAAACAGGAGGCAAAGACCGCCGGCGCCGCAGACCGGCCGGTCTCCGAGCCGGTCGATCCCTCGGCAATGGCGGTCCCTACGGACGAAGACTCTCTCAACCTGCTCTTCCGTCATGAGCAGAACGAACGCGGCATGATCCGCGTCCTGCTCGAATATGGTCTGCGTGCTTGGGACGAGCAAACACTGGTGGCCGACTATGTGCTGGGAGAATTCGCCGAGCTCGCCGACCTGATCGATAACAAGCGGCTGCTGACTATCCTCGATCTGTTCAAGGACTGGTACCGTCAGGGCCTCGAACCTACCTCCAGGAATTTTCTTTATCACGAGGACCAGGAGCTCAGCACGCTCGCGGTGTCCGTGATGGACGTACACCTGGAACTCAGTCCCAACTGGAAAGAACATTACGAAGGGAAGATCGCCACCCCGGATGAGTTGTACAAGGAAGATGTGCTGTCTACCATGCGCTATCTCAAGTTGCGAAAGGTATACCGCCTGATGGAAGAGAACCAGGCCGACCTGGGTAAGCCACACTCGGAAGAAGAGCTGATGATGCTCCTCCAGACACATATGCACCTCAAAGAAATGGAAAGAAGCCTTCTGCAGGACCTGGGCACCGTCATCTTCAAATAACGGAGGCGCCGTCGAAATGCCGGGCCGAGGGGCCGGCCTGTCAGGTTGTTGGTACAACCAGGCGCTGTGCTTGCAGCAGATGCCGCTCCCCATGCGCGACCAGGAATCGCAGCATATCCCCAAGCCGCAGCGAAATAAGCCCGTTTAAATAGAAAGGGATCCGGATCCGCCGCAGATCCTTCGTCCGCACGTGCCGCAGGATATCATCCAGCGAATCGCAATGGCGCTGAAACGCTTCCAGCGCTTCCCGGGCATCCGGTTCCCTCCCCTCGGGGGAATGCGCCGCGATCGCCTTCAACTTGAAGAGTGTGCCATCCGGCCGGGGCATGATCCGCCCGTATAGCCAATCCCCCAGCCAGCTGCTGCGATATTCATCAGGGTGATGATCCGGCGCCAGCGTGATGCGCGTCAGGATTTTCCGCACCGTTTGGTCCATGGAAAGATTGAGGTGGGTGTAGATCTCGGCAATACTCCACTTGCCCGGCGCGGGCCTGTGCAGCAGCTGATCATCCGTAAGACGAAGAAAGGGTTGGACACTGGCTTTCAGCAGCTCCGTCCTGTCCAGCAACTCGGCGATCAGGCTCTGTCTGCTAAAAATAGCCATGAGATTAGGGATAAAGGGTAAAGCATATCGATTAGGTATACTAAGATACGCGAAGCCCCTTACGCTAGTGAATTTCAACGGCCAATATACCCAAAAACAGGAAGCGCGCATCAGGGCGGCGACAGTTCACGGCCGTCATTGCGCAGGTAATGGCGATGATCCGGGTAATTTAGGCGCTGGCGACCCGGCGGCGGCTCGTCGTCTTCCTGCCGCCTTCCCGTTCCACACCGGACTGCTCCAATACACTCTCCCGCAATGGAGCGCGGAAATGAAGAGGGGGCGCCGCTTTTTTAAAGCGCACTGCCGTCCACACGTGGTCAATGGCCACGTCCCGGACGATCTCATACCCCGCGCCCGTAATACAGTCCCAGCTGCATTCGCGGGTCAGCGTGGTCGCGATCTTAGAACCCGGCTTGGGATAGGCAACCCAGAACTTGCCGTCCGCCCGCAACGCAGGCAACACCTCCTGCACGATCCCCCGCAGCTGCTGCTCATTGATCGCGAAAACAAGGGCGAAATCGATCTTCCTGCTTTTCAGCAAGGGGGTCAGACATTTCGCAAAGGCTAATTTCATGAATTGCTTCTCGATGGAAGAAGGCAGACCCTGAATCAACAGGTTTCTTTCATCGGTGAGTTGTAGTTTCTCCAGTAAAGTTTGAGACATTTCTGGACCCGTTTAGTTTTCTATTATGTGATAGAGAGACCGCGCTAGGCTCGCGGGATGGCGAAATTACGCATTATCTTGTCGGGAACGACGATTTTGTTGTACCGCTAAGCGATTTTATTCCTTCTCCCTGTCCACACTCCTCCGGTGCCGCCGTCTGTCCCGGTATTTTAGGATGGGTACTTTGTTCTCACTCCCCCTGAGCAGGCGGGTGATGTTCTTCTGATGGGTAAGGACGACAAGAAGGGCTACGGCAATGGCAAAACCCCGATAGAGGGTCTCCTTTGCGTCGAAGATGTATAAGATTAATACGGCGAACGCCACAGATGCCAGAATACTGCTGAGCGAGACAAAACGGGTGAGATACAGTACGAGCAGGAACACGGCCACACAGCAAACGGCCGCCAGAGGCTGAATGGCGATGATCATTCCAAACAACGTCGCAACCCCCTTGCCACCGCGAAACTCGGCCCAGATTGGAAAAATATGACCCACAACGGCTGCCAGACCCAGTCCGACCATGAAATTGGTCCGGTCCGTTTCATCATGTAAATAGTAAGGAACAAGAATGTAAAGACTCGTCGCGATCACGCCCTTCAGGACGTCCACCCCCATCACAAAACAACCCCAACGCGAGCCCAGAACCCGGAAGGTGTTCGTGGCCCCGGCGTTCCCGCTGCCATATTCACGGATATCGATCCCAAAAAACGACCGGCTGACCCAAATGGCGGTAGGAATTGAACCTATCAGATACGCCGATAGAATGAGTAGAACCTCCTTCATTCGAATGGTTGAAGTTTGAGCACCGGGGCTGGTTGTTCCCCAAAGTACCCATCCCCGGTGCACGGCTTATGATGGGCCTTCGGCGGTGGACCCGTGGTCCACTCAGGTTAAGTTGGATAACAAATATACTGAAAAAACAACCGCATTCCGTTCGCTCTCAGCCCGATAATTTCATCTATTTTTAACTTTACGGCTTGCTTTTTTCCAATTTCAAGCAAATCCATGCTCCCTTTGTCATCCGTACGGATATTGAAAAATTTATTTTAACGGCCTCATTTTCAATGTCTTTATAGTCATCTTCAAGAAGACCGCTCAATAATATAACGCCCCCCTCCACCAAATGTTGCCCCATCGCGCCCATCTCGGCCAGAATTACATGTTTATTGATGTTGGCCAACAACACATCGAAGGTTCCGTTGACCTCAGACAAGCTATTCATCTTGCTCACTTTCACCTGTTTGCAGCCATTAGCTTCAATATTTTCTTCAGCGTTCGCGATGCTCCAGTCATCATTGTCGATCGCCAGCACGGACCTCGCCCCCAGCCTTTCCGCCAGGATGGCCAGCACCCCCGTTCCCGTTCCGAAATCCAGCACCCGCTTTCCCCGGATGTCCAGCTCTGCCATCGCCCGGATCATCATAAAGGTCGTCGCATGATGCCCCGTCCCAAAGCTCATCTTCGGGGTGATCACCAATTCATGCTTCACACCGGTGACCGGCTTATGGAAATGCGCCCGGATCGCACAGAAGTTATCCACCACTACCGGCTCGAAATTCTTCTCCCATTCCTCGTTCCAGTTCCGCTCCGGCAGGCGCTGTTCCGCATAGCCGACCTCAAACGACCCAAGAACGCTTTCCAGCGCAAGCCGGTCAAATCGCTCTTCGGCCACATATGCCCGCAAAATCTCTTCTTCCTGCTGAAATCCGTCATACCCGAGCTCTGCCAGCAACGCGATCAGCACCTCCTGCCATTCTTCTGTTTTTATCGCAATCTCAATCATAAAAAAAGTCTGCGGCGCAAACCGCAGACCATATCTTGTTGAACAATGATGATTATTGTTGTTCGGGACGACCGCCGGCAGGAGCCTTGGGCGGCGGAGCGCCGGCGCCTGCACCCTCGGGCTTCGGCATCAGCACCTTGCGGCTCAGCTTGAACTTCCCGGTCTTCTGATCCAGGCCGATCAGCTTCACCTTCACCATATCGCCCTCTTTCAGCACCCCTTCCATCGTCTCCAGCCGTTTGTGCGAGATCTCGCTGATATGCAGCAGACCCTGCTTTCCGGGGAGGAACTCGACGAAAGCGCCATACGGCATCACCGACTTGACCTTGGCCTCGTAGACCGAGCCGACTTCCGGCTGCGCTACAATGCTCTTGATCCAGTTGACAGCCTTGTCCAGCCCTTCTTTCGCCGGGCTGAAAATGCTCACCTCGCCAAAATTGCCGACCTCCTCCAGGTTGATCGTCGTACCCGTCTCGCGTTGGATCTCCTGGATGATCTTACCCTGCGGCCCGATAACGGCGCCGATGAATTCCTTGTCGATAAAGATCTTCACCATCCGCGGCGCATGCGGCTTCACTTCCGGCCGGGATTCCGGCATCGTGGCATACATCGCTTCGAGAATGTGCAGCCGGCCTTTCCGTGCCTGTTCCAGCGCCTCACGCATCGTGCTCATGGCTAGTCCGTCCACTTTAATATCCATCTGCACACCGCAGATGCCATCACGGGTGCCCGTGACCTTGAAGTCCATATCGCCGAGATGATCCTCGTCACCGAGGATATCCGTCAGGATCGCATATTTCCCATCCGCCCGGGTGATCAGGCCCATCGCCACACCGCTGACATGCTTCCGGAAAGGAACACCCGCATCCATCAGCGCCAGGCTGCCCGCACAGACGGTAGCCATCGAAGACGAACCATTGGACTCGAGTATATCGCTCACCACGCGAACCGTGTAAGGATAATCCGTCCCCGGCATCATCTGCTTCAGGCTGCGCATGGCCAGGTTGCCATGCCCTACTTCCCGGCGGCTCTGCCCACGCATCATCTTCACCTCCCCGGTGCTGAACGGCGGGAAATTATAGTGTAAGAAGAATTTCGAATCGTACGACTTGGCGGCGCTCTCGATCAGCAGCTCATCCAGCGGCGTACCCAGGGTCACCGTGGTCAGCGACTGCGTCTCCCCACGGGTGAACAGCGCCGAACCATGCGGCGTCGGTAAGGGATCCACTTCCATCGCCAGCGGACGGACCTGGTCCAGGCTCCGGCCGTCGAGACGTATCCGCTCGTCCAGGATCATGTCGCGGACCAGTTCCCATTGCAGATCGGCGTAGTATTTTTTGGCGAATTTCTTATCGATATCCTCGGCATCCTCACCCAGGCTCTCGATCAGTTCGTCCTTCAGCTTATCGAATGCATCGCTGCGCTCGTGTTTGCTGCTGCCCGCCCTGGCGATCTGCATGATCCTTTCCTTCGTAAAGGCGATCACCTTTTGCTGCAATTCTTCTTTATGCTCGGGTTTCTTGTAGTCCCTTTTACCGGTTACCCCGGCCTTCGCGCGCAATTCTTCCTGCGCCTTGATCTGGATGCGGATCGCGTCATGTGCCAGTTCGAGGGCCTTCACGAGGTCCTCCTCGCTGCATTCCTTCGCTTCCCCTTCGACCATCATCAGGTTCTTCTCCGTGGCGGCGATCATGAACTCCAGGTCGGACTTCTCCAGCTCGCTGCGGCTCGGGTTTACGATGAACTGGCCATCCACACGACCGATCCGGACCTCGCTGATGATCTCCTTGATCGGAATATCGGAAACAGCCAAAGCGGCCGAAGCAGCGAGACAGGCCAGTGAGTCGGGCATCACCTCGGCATCACTGGAAACAAGGCTCAGCAATACCTGCACCTCGCAAAAGTAATCCTCGGGGAACAGGGGCCGCAGGGCGCGGTCGATCAGGCGGCTCGTCAGAATCTCATAATCGTTCAACCGGGCCTCCCGTTTGAAAAAGGAACCCGGGATACGGCCCGCTGAAGCGAACTTCTCCTGGTAATCGACGGACAACGGGAAAAAGTCCTGTCCTTCTTTTGGTTCTTTGTTGGCAACAACGGTGGCCAGGATAATACTATTTCCCTGGCGCACGGTAACGGCGCCGTCTGCCTGGCGCGCGAGCTTACCGGTCTCGATGGTGACCATCCGGCCTCCACCAATATCAAACGTTACACTAATGGGTTGTGAAAGCATGTGCTTGTCTTCTTAAAAGATGATTGTAAAAATGCGATTGCGACCAAATTCCTTAGATATAAAAAAACGATTCCCAACCGTCAATTCAGTTGGGAATGGTTTATATATCCATAAAGAATTATTTTCTAAGTCCGAGTTTTTCGATCAACTGGCGGTAACCCGTGAGGTTGGTCTTGCTCAGGTAGGTCAGCAGGCGCTTCCTTTTCCCTACCAGCTGCATCAGGCCACGGTGAGTGGAGAAGTCTTTCTTATTGGCCTGCAGGTGTTCAGAAATACGGTTGATCCGCTCTGTCAGCAATGCGATCTGGCCCTCGATAGAACCGGTGTTGGCGGCTTTCCCACCAAATTCTGTAAAGAAGCTCGCTTTTTTCTCTTTTGTCAAATAAGGCATCTCAAATTGATTTTCGGCTGCAGACCCATATGGCCCGCATTTATTATCTGATTATATTAGGGTGCAAAATTAAGGGAATATTTCTAAAATATTAAAAATAAGCGCTAAAAACCGCATAATAATCATGCGTATATCCTCTTAATTGGCTAATATTGGCGCATTTAGGCACTATGGCCCATGGAAAAAGGCTCTTCTTCACCGTCACAAACGATCTTGTCTTCGATCAGCGGATGACCCGAATCTGCACCTCCCTGGCCGGGGCAGGCTACACCGTCACCCTCGTTGGCCGCCGTCACCGTGACTCCCCCGCCCTCACTGAACAACCCTATCGCCAGCGCCGCCTGAACACCTGGTTCCGCCGGGGCAGGAGCTTCTATATAGAATACAATCTCCGCCTGCTCTTTTTCCTCCTTTTCCAGCCCATGGACGGCCTCTGCGCCATCGACCTCGACACCATCCTGCCCGTCTATCTCATTTCCCGCCTCCGCCGCAAAACCCGCTTGTATGACGCGCACGAGCTCTTTTGCGAGATGCAGGAGGTCGTCACCCGGCCGAATGTGTATAAGCTGTGGAAAAAAATCGAACGATTCGCCGTACCCCGCTTCCGCCACGGTTACACCGTCAACGGGCATATCGCAGCGGAATTCAAAAAAATGTATGGCGTCAACTATGCCGTTATCCGCAATATGCCCCTGCTGAACGAGGACCCCGTCCCTCCACCGGCAAGACCGCTCCCGCCAGCCCCCTTCTTCCTCTACCAGGGCGCCGTCAATGAAGGCCGCTGCTTCGAAACGCTCATACCCGCCATGCAGCACGTCCCCGCCCCTCTCATTATTTGCGGTGATGGGAACTTTATGGCGCAGGCCAGAGCCCTGGTACGGCAATATCGTCTCGAAGAAAAGGTCATCTTCCTTGGCATGATCCCTCCGGGCGAGCTTCCTGCCATCACCCGTGCGGCCCGGGCCGGCATCACCCTGTTCGACCGCCGCGGTATCAGCAACTACTATTCGCTGGCCAACCGCTTCTTTGATTATATGCATGCAGGTATCCCGCAACTGGCTGTGAATTACCCCGCTTACCGGGAAATAAACAATTCCTGCCCCGTTGCTGTTTGTATTGACGAGCCTGGGATCGGGGAAATAGCGGGAGCGTTGAACCAGCTACTGGATAATACCGGGCTACATCGAACCTTAGCAGACAACTGCAAACAAGCCCGGCTTCGCTACAACTGGCAGGAAGAACAACAGCTGCTGATCCGCCTTTATCAGGAAATTTTCAACTAGAACGTGGAGAATCATCTACATATCGTGTGCCTGGACGTGCCTTACCCGGTGGATTACGGGGGAGTCTTCGACCTGTTCCATAAGATCCGGTCGCTCTTTGACGCCGGCGTAAAGATCCATCTGCACTGCTTTGAATACGGCCGCGGCCCGCAGCCTGTATTGGAAGAATACTGCGTCGAGGTCAACTATTACGCCCGCCACGAAGGCCATAAGGGATTCTCGCACCGGCTGCCCTATATCGTCTGCTCGCGCTCCAACGGTGAACTGCTCGACCGGTTGCTGAAGGACGATCACCCCATCCTCCTCGAAGGCATCCATTGTACCTACCTGCTCAACGACGATCGCTTCCACGACCGGAAGGTCGTTTTGCGGTTGCACAACGTCGAATATCAATACTACCGTCAGCTCTACCTCGCGGAACGCTCCCTGCTGAAAAAGATATATTACCTCCACGAAAGTAACCTGCTCCGCGGGTACGAACAGCGCATCGCACCAAAAGTGAAGATCCTCGCCGTTTCCTCGAAAGACAAAGAACATTACCAGCAGGAGTTCGGCGCCACCGATATCGAGACCCTTCCCGTATTCCTTCCCTTCCGGGACATCGAGAGCAAGGAAGGCACCGGCTGCTTTTGCCTTTATCATGGCAACCTCTCCGTCACCGAGAACGAACAGGTGGTCGTATGGTTGCTAAAAAAGGTGTTCAGTCAGATGGAGATGCCCTTTATCGTCTCGGGCAAGAACCCGTCGGCCCGCCTGCAACGCCTGACCGAACAATATCCGCACGTCTGTCTCATCCCAAATCCTTCCGAGGAGGAGATGCACGATCTGATCACGAAGGCGCAGGTGAATATCCTTCCTTCGTTCAACTGCACGGGAGTAAAGCTCAAGCTCCTCAACGCCCTGTACAACGGCCGCCATTGCATCGTCAACAAAGACGCCGTGGAAGGCACCGGCCTGGAAGGCATCTGCCATATCGCGTCCGGCGCCGATGATGTCCGTTGTTACATTTCCGAGCTGTTCGCCCGGCCGTTCCGGCGGGACGACATCGAAGCCCGCAAAAAAGTGCTGGGGGATATCTACGATCCGAAGGAAAACCTGGAAAAATTAATGAACGCCTGTTTTACTCAACCGTAAGGCTCGCGTTGTCGGTCACCTGCCCGCGTTCGGTCCGGACCATCCTGGCCGGGAATTTATGGATCACCCGGTAGTCATGCGTGGCCATGACGATCGACGTCCCATAATCGCGCGAGATCTGGAACAGCAGTTGCATGATCTCATCGGAGGTCTCCGGGTCGAGGTTACCCGTTGGCTCATCGGCCAGGATCAGCTTTGGCGAATTGAGCAGGGCCCGGGCGATATCAACGCGTTGCTGCTCCCCGCCGCTCATCTCGAAGGGCATCTTGAAACCTTTCGCCTTCAGACCCACTTTGTCGAGTACGTCGGCGACCTTCTCATCCATCAGCCGCGTGTCCTTCCAGCCTGTCGCTTTCAGCACGAACTTCAGGTTATCATTGACATTCCGGTCCGTCAGCAATTGAAAATCCTGGAATACCACGCCGAGGGTCCTGCGCAGATAGGGCACCTTCTTCCAGTCCATCTCCCGCAGATCAAAGCCGGCCACCTGCCCGTCGCCTTCCTTCAGCAGCAGGTCTCCGTATAACGTCTTCAACAGGCTGGACTTACCTGTGCCCGTTTTTCCGACAAGGTACACGAACTGGCCTTTTTCAACGGTGAAATTGACGTCCGAAAGGATAAGATTGGAGCCTTGATAGATGTTAGCATGCTTTAATTCCACGATGATTTCGGCCATAGCGATTGGTGCATGGGGACATTTGGTCCGCCTGGTAACAAAAATAGGGAAAAATGTTGTCGCGCTGGCCCATATCCAAAATTAGGGCCGTTGACAACTGCTTATCCTTTCACCATGGGCCGGCCGACGGTATCCACCGGCTTTTCCAGCGGCGGCAGGGGAGCCCCCTCGCCCCGGTCGGCCTTCAGCATCAGCCGGAGCGTCGAGTCATTGGTCAGATAGCTCATCATCCAGTTCAAAAAGACGATCAGCCGGTTCTTCACATTCAACAACAGCATCAGGTGCACGAACATCCAGGTCAGCCAGGCCAAGGGCCCCTGGAAGGAGATCCCCGGCAGGTCGACCACCGCCTTTCGCTTCCCCACCGTGGCCATGGTCCCCTTGTTATGATATTCGAACTCGATCTTCGGTTTCCCCTTCAACTCCCGCTTGAAGTTTTTGGCGATATGCGCCGACATGGCGTTGGCCGCGTTGGCCAGCTGCGGATGACCGTTAGGATACTTCGGCGTGGGCATATAGGCGATATCCCCGACGGCGTAGACCCCGTCCAGCCCTTCCACTTCCCCGAACCGGTTCGTCCTGAGCCGGTTCCCCCGCACCATCACGGAGGCCGGGATACCATCGATGACATTCCCCGTGACGCCCGCCGCCCAGATGAGATTCCTGGCGGTCAGCGTCTCCCCGCCTTTGAGCCTGACGGTGTTGCCGTCATAGTCTTCCACGGTGGTGCCCGTCCGCACGATGACGCCCAGCCGCTCCAGGTACTGGCGGGATTTCCTCTTCGATGCGTCGCTCATCGAATTGAGCGTATTGGGGCTGCCTTCGATCAGGTAGATCTGCAGCCTTGAAAAATCCACCTCGGGATAATCCTTCGGCAGGATATTCTTCTTCATTTCGGCCATGGCGCCGGCCAGTTCCACTCCCGTCGGCCCTCCACCCACGATCACGAAGTTCAGCAGCGATTGCAGCTCCGCCGGTCCTGCCTCGATCGTGTCTTCGAAGGTCTGCAGGATACGGTTTCGCAACGCCATCGCATTGGGGACCGACTTCATGGGGAAGGAATTGGCCCGGACGCGCTCGTTATTAAAATAATTCGTTGTGCAGCCGATACAAAGCACCAACCGGTCGTAGGCGATATCGCCTACTGTCGTGCTCAATATCTTCTTATCCACGTCCACATGCTCGACTTCGGCGATCCGGATGGTCACATTGTGCGTATGCTGAAAGACCTTTCGCAATGGAAAAGAGATGCTGGATGGCTCGAGCCGCGCCGTGGCGACCTGGTACATCAAAGGTTGGAACTGGTGATAGTTGTGGCGATCGATCAAAAAGACGTCGTAGTCAGTATTATTGAGGCTCCTGGCGAAAGTCAACCCTGCAAATCCGGCTCCCACGATAACCACTCTCTGCCTCTTGCTGTTTGTTGTTGCCATAATGGTAGGTTTATCCATGCAAAGTTAGGAAACTGCCGACATTCACCGTCCTGTGGCGTGATGGCCTGGATCACCCAATCGTTGTACATTTCATTCCCGTTGACCGGTTTCCAACCGCATCAGGACCCCATAATTCCCGCATCCGGGATCATGCAGATAATCAGCGATCAGTGCCAGCGGCCGGAAGCCGATCCTTCGCTGGGCCGTCAGGGTCGGATCGCTGCGGTCTCCTTCTACCCATTGCCGGTAATACTCCTCCCCGCTCATCTGTGCGGCGACGGCGCCGTAGCCATTCATCATCCCAACCGTCAGCTGCCCCATCAGCCCGAGCCGGGTGACCAACTCCTGCCGGGCCCGGTACAACAGCCGCGAAAGCCCCCGCCCCCGGTCGCCGGGGTGGATGCCCATATCCAGCCCGTAGAGCCATTCGCCGGCCGGCCGGTGCCGGGTCACGATCCGCCGTTGTGGAGGTTACGATGATCATGATCGTAAATTTACCAATTTGCGATCAATGCATAATGACTTCAGGGAACCTCCTTTTATTTGCCCTATACCAGCCCGTTACTCATGGAATATCCCTTGTCCCAACTGCGACGCTATCATTCACTGACACCGGAATTCATCCGCGATCTCGAAAGCAGGATACGCAGGATCGAAGCCGCAAAGAACAATACCCTCCTGCTAAAAGGCGATATTTGCCGCGATCTCTACCTCATTGAGAAGGGAACGCTCGGCTGCTACGACAGCGAGGAGCGGAAACGCTACTATACATGGATCTTCCATGAGGGGGATTTTGTCACAGCCGTCGACAGCTTCAACAACCAGACCGTCTCCAGCGAGACCATTGTCGCCCTTTCCTTCTGCGTGCTCTGGGCCATCACCAAAAAGGACCTGGATGAGCTCACCGCAAAATTCCCCGAATTCGGCATCATCCGCCAGATACTCACCGACAAATACCATATCCAGAGCCGTGTCATGGATGCGAAACGAAAGCGTCCGCCCGAACAGTTCTATGAGTATCTTCTCTCTACCTATCCTTACCTGCAGCACGTCCCTGCCACGGCCCTGGCGTCGCTGATGGGGATCACCCGCACCACGCTCTATGAGATCATCCAGCGGAAAAAGAGGTAATGTTCGATTCCTTACAACAGAATTGTTCAATTTCTGACAGCATTCCTGTTAGGAAGTTTACACATTGATGTTCAGTATATTACACACCCTTTTTGTCCTTTTTTTGCTTCGATTTCCGAAGTTTGTCATGTCCTTTTTTCAATCAAAAAACAAGAACAATGACAAAGCTTATCATCCTGCTGACGGGATACCTCCTGTTCGGCCAGCCAACCTACTCGGTTGCGCAAAAAGACGTACAGCTCCAAAGCTGTTGCGAGAAGATCATGCGAATCGGTCCCTGTCTCCTCTACCCGGCCAATCACAACGGAAAGATGCGTTTCCGCCTGCTGGGAATCTATAGTCACGGCCCTACCCTCTTCTTCCTGCTTCGGCTCAACAATCGCTCGCCCCTCGATTACGACGTCGATAGCATCCGCTTCTGCGTCGCGGAAAACACGATGAAACCAATTTATATCTATGACAGCACGGTCATGGTGCCCGGTTACCGGCGCGCGACGACCATTTATGCCCTCCCTCGGTTCACCCTGTCCCCGGGCAGGCGCCTGCTGATCATCGTCCGCGAAAAGAACGGCGGCCGTCACCTGCGCATCCGGGCGGGCAACAGCACCCTGGAAAGGGCGCGGCGAGTCTGACATCCGACCCTGCATTATTCACCATTAAAAACAAAATGTATGACAACGAACAATCTCGAATTTCTGAACAACGACCTCAAATTCCTGGGGTTTGGCGAAAGATCACTGCTCAACCAGCACCTCGAAGCACAGTTGCAACGTGAACAGCCTTCCTTCGAGCTCTTTACCGAAGCGTTCTACGACGCCGATACCAAGCTGGAGGCAAAGCTTTACTTCTCCCGCTCGGCAAAGGAGAATTTCTATTACTTCAATAAGTACGACGCCCTGTTGCGCTATGCAGGCGATCCGGACAAGGACCGCGGGCAGACCTTCTATATCAGCAAAGGTCATGGCGTCACCTTGAAGGAAGCCTTCAACCTCCTGCAGGGCAGAGCCGTCTTTAAGCTCCTCACCAGCCGCTCGGGTATCCAGTACTCGGCCTGGATCCAGCTCAACTTCGCAGAGAAGGACCGGCACGACAACTATGTGTATACCTATTACCGCGGCGGCCGCTTCGACCTGGAAAAAGCCCTCCGGCAATACCCGATCCGGGAATTGGAATTCGATGAGATGCGGGCCAACCTCTGCCGCGCCCTGCAACGCGGCAATCTTCAGCCGGTCAACTTCGACGGCGCCGAAAAGAAAGGCAAGTTCCTGGTCGAAGCCAATCCCTCACTGAACACGATCAATATCTATCCCGCGGCAACAAGGGTCGCGGGTGTTGCCTAGTCACAATTATCGTCAAAATTCACAGCCATGTTAACGCATCCATTCACTTTCCTGCACGCCCGTCCCGATCTCAGCCTGTTCCAATTCCGAACCGGACAGGGGGGCGCCATCCTTATCCAGCTCCGGTTCATCCTCCTGCGATCGGGCATCTATGATCTCTACGTCGAACAACGCCAGTGCACCGACGTCTTCCATCCGTACCTGTTCACCGAAGAAGACGCCCGGGGCCTGCTGGGCGATGTGATCCGGGTCATCGAGCTCTATACCGAACGATACCCCGGAAGGATCATTCGGATGAAAGGCAACACCCTGTTACAGACTGCGCTCTTTCGGGTCATCCTGCGGGTTCACCACGACCTCCTCTGCCCGCTGTTCCTGATCGACAAAGAAGGCCAAAAACGGTTCTTCCCTTTCCGCCGGGATACAGGTGATAGCGTGTTCCTGCTCAAAAGAAGGGCGGACTGCACCTTACCTGTCCATCCGGTCATGGAAAGTGTCCGAACCCGCAGCCGCCTATTCGGCAACTGGGTGCATGTGCAGCTTCACAAAGAGATCGGCTAAATACAAAGCGGCCCCTGTTCCACAAACAGGGGCCGCTTAAAAAAATAGTCGGGTGCTTAGGCAAGAACAGTGATCAATCCCTTGATGACCGCTCCCAGCTTGACTCCCTCGAATATCCTCGATTCCGTACTGCCATGCTGCAGCACCGATCTCTCGTGTGACCCAACACAAAGTTCACATCCGTTCACGGAAGAGATCACCAGGCTCACCAGCTCGAAGAACTCCTTGCCCATTACAGGATTGGCCATAATGCTCATCTTGATGCCGGCAGGCTGGGTCTCATAAAAGTCCTTCTTGACAAAATGCCGGAAACGATAGAAAATATTATTCGTGTTCATCAGCGAAGTACAGGCGATGATCTCCGCGATCTCCGCATCACTCGCGCCCGCTTCCCGTGCCAGCCCGCTGAATGACTCCTGCAACAGCCCGAACCGTTCGTTGACGGCAACGGCCAGGGCCAGCAGCAGGGCCTCCTTGCGGTTCAGGTACTGCGTATTGTTCAACACGTTCCCGACATTGATCTTCAGATCCTTGATAAACCTTGACTCCGCTACGGCAAGCGCCTGCAGGTTCGCCGAAGGCTCATATCCCGAAAGATTGAGGTCGTTCAGCAGATTCTGCAACGTCTCACTCGATACAATAGTAGTGCTCATTTTTTGTGGTTAGTTTGTAAGGTTTAAAAGGTAGGCCGGCTCATTCCTGGGCGGGCCTTTCTTTTACCGCCAACAGCGGATCAATTCATACTCAGCTGGGTGGTCAGCGTCTCCTCCCCTTTCTTCCAGTTGCAGGGACAAAGCTCATCGGTCTGCAACGCATCCAGCACCCGCAACACTTCCTGCACACTACGCCCCACATTCAGATCATACACACTCACCCAACGGACGATCCCCTGCGGATCGATGATGAACGTAGCCCGGTACGCGATCTTCTCTTCGTTATCCAGGATACCCAGCTCCTCGGCCAGCGACTTGGACGTATCGGCGAGCATCGGGAACTTCAGATCTCGCAGATCGCTGTGATCCCTTCTCCACGCGGCATGCACGAACTCGGAATCCGTAGACGCCCCGATCACCACCGTATCCCGGTCGGAGAACTCGCCGTTCTTCTTGTTAAACTCCGCGATCTCCGTCGGACATACAAATGTAAAATCCTTGGGCCACCAGAACATCACCGTCCACTTGCCCTCCGCACTTCCATACTCCTGGGTGATCTCCGTAAACTCCTTTCCTTTCTCGATAGATACGACTGCCTTTTTCCTGAACGCCGGGAACTTCTCGCCAATTGACAAAATTCTGTTAGACATATTGTGACTTGATTTTAAGACGGAAAAATGGGAACGTACCGTTCCTGTGGCAGGCAATCATTGAAAAAATCCGGTGGCAAAAATAAACGATCCGATGATAGAGCATCATCGCATTTTTCTATACTCTCATAGAGAATATCTATCCGCTTCGCGGCCCTGTTCTTCGACCTCGGCTTCCTCCTTCGCCCCCAGCGGTCGTTCGTCCTTCACCGTCAGCCGCACCAGCACCGAGATCAACAGCCCAAAGACGATCATCATCCCAAACGCCGCTTTCAGACCCGCCGCCTGCGCCACCGACCCCACCAGCGGCGGAATCACCAGGAAGCCCAGGTAGCCCACCGTCGATACCGATGCGATGGCCGATCCGCTGCTCATCCCCGCCGACCGCCCCGCCATCGCAAATACCATTGGGATCACACAGGACACGCCAAATCCCGTCAGGATGAACCCAACGATCGCCGTAGGCACAAAGGGCAGGGAAATGGCCAGCAGCAACCCACCGGCGACAAGCACGCCGCTATACGTCAACATGGTCCGGATGCCAAAACGGTTCGCCAGCCGGTCGCCCGTCAACCGGCCAAGCGTTATGGCAATGACATATATGGCAAAGGCTCCGGAAGCCTGGGGTGGCGTAGTATGTAACACCTTGCGAAAATAGATTGCGGTCCAGTCGATCAGCGTCCCTTCACAGGCCATTGACGCAAAAGAGATCAACCCGTATTTGACCAGCGTCTTGTTCGGTAACGCAAACCAGGGCCTGCGTTCCTTTGGCGAAGGCTGCTGCCGCAAGCTATCGGGATAGGCATACACACAGATCGACGTCAGCAGCACGCCGACGATGGCAAAATGCCAATTCGTCGCAATGGAGAACCGGATCATCAAGGCGCCCACCCCCGCGCCCGCAAAACCCGCCAGGCTCCAGATGGCATGGAACCGGGCAATAATGCTCTTGTCATACAAGGCCTGCACCCCGATAGATTGGGCGTTGGCGGAGATATTCATCAGGTTCCGGCTGCATCCGAAGCAAACCAGCGCGATCACCAGCTGCCATACTTCCGTGGCAAACCCGATACAACACAACATCGCGTTAAAAAATACCGCCCCGATCATCATGATCCGCCGGCTGTCAAAACGACTCAGCAGCACATTCGTCACCGGCAAGGTCGCCATCAAGCCCACCGGCAGCGCAAACAGGACGGCGCCCAGCCCCGCCTCATTCAGGTGCATCTTCTGCTGGATCGTGGGGATTCGGGACGCCCAGGTGTAAAATCCGAAGCCTGATACAAAGAAGAAAAGGGTCACCATAAGGCGTACCCTGCGGGGAGAAGGGATCATCCCCAAAAATAGCAAAAAAGGAAAGGCCCCGCATCGCAGGGCCTTATTCTTAATAGAAGTCGTTTTTTAACCGGACATACTTGCCCAGGTCCTTCGACACAAACCCCTTTTCCTTCATCTTCGTCACATACTCCGCGTTGACGCCGGTGGACTTCAGCGTCATCAACAGGTTCATGGGAATCTGATCGAACCCGATCTTGTTGAATTCCCGGACAAAATCAGGCGTGATCCGCATGCTGTTCAGGCTGATCACCTGGTGGGCGCCGATATCCGTATATCCCAGGTCCCGCCAGGCCTTGATATCCGCCGGACCGATATGCTGGTCCTTCAATTGCCGCAACTGGCGGATATCGATATCCGTATAACCGATGTCGATAAATCCCTTTACATACCCGGGAGTGATGCCCGTCACCTTCAGATTGACCAGGTCCCGGGGCGACAGGTTCTTATAGCCGATATCCTGGAAGCCCTTGATAAATTCGGCATTGACCTTTTGATTGTACATCGAGGCCAGCTGATTGCGTTCGACGTCCCCGTATCCTACTTTTCGCAGCGAAGCGATGTACGTGCTGTCGATATGCATCGCTTTGTAGCCGACGAGCTCCCGCACGGGGATCACCGCATTGTCCTTACCCCCGCCGAGCGACCGGATATAGGCCCCGTCGATATGCTGGGACTTCATTTGCATCAGCTCCCTGGGCTCCAGGTGATCGTAGCCCGCGGCCTTCAGCTCGTCGACATACGCCCGATCGATATGCATCGACTTGAGCTGCACCAGCGTCCGCGGATTGTCTATCTCAGCCAATCCCGCCCCCTGCCAGTATTTGATATAGTCGGCGTCGATATGATTTCCGGCACAGGCAAACAGCTCATGCGCGCTCAGGTGGGGGAAATAATGCTGGAGCATCGCCACATAGTCCTTCCGGATATTCATGGTAAAGAAAGCCATCCGCCGGCCATCCACCTCCAGCCCCATTTGCTTCAGATCGTTGAAATACGCCTCGTTGGCCGTGTAACGAAAATGCCCAAACCCTTCCTGTCCGTCAAACTGTCCCTTGAAAATGATGGCGCCCGCGTCCCGGACCAGCTTGAACTCGACATTGCCCTGCCCCGGGAAGGGATTGAATTCACTCTTATTCACCGAAAAGGAACTGTTCCAGTTGCCATTCTCGCTCTCCCTTTTCAGCTCGAACTGGATCCGGTCATCCGACGAGAAGGACGTGGCGAACCAGGCACCCTCCATCATCTCTGAGTCACCCGGCATATGGATATCGCCAATATTGACATCGGCATTGGCCAGGACGCTTGCCCTCGCCATATCCAGGTTGGCCTTTGCCGCCGCCGCCTCTGCAGCCATCGCCTGCAGATCCACCAAAACCTTGGTCTGCTGCGTGGCCTGCACCCTGTTTTCCATGTCCAGCTGCGCCAGGACCATTTGCTGGTTCATCCTTTCGTTCAGGTTTACCAGCGTATCCCCGTTGGCGTGCGCCTCGGCGAGACGAAAATCCTGCAGGGCCCGGTCCATGGCCATTTTTTCTTCGGCGGAACGATCGCTCCAATCCGGGTTCCTTAAAGAGTCCATGGTCAGCACGGGTCGCTGGGAGCCTATGGAATTTTCGTGAGCCGGCCAGCTGCTGTCTTTCCGCGGCTTCCGGCTCGTATCCGTTGTGGCGGCTGCGAGGGAGGTCCGGGAATTTTCCACCCGGCTCCGGTTGTTGCCGCCGGAAAGGGGACCGTTATCCTTCCGGTCGGCGCCAAGCGCCGCCGGTTTGTTCAGGGCACAGACAAGCCCCGTCAAAAGCGGGATCAGGAAAAAATATTTCCACACCGTATGGATAGAACTTCGTTTGCTGTTCATCATAACGATACGTCGTTTAAGGAGTGATTGATTGTAGTTGTTCGTAATGCTGAAGGGCAAATGCGGCGCCGATACGCGGAGCAGGCTGAGCTGATAGGCCGATCGTTCCACCTGTTCCAGCACGCTGGCGTCGGTCAGGAACTCCAGGTTGTTCTCCACCTCGCGGCGGTAAAGCCAGGCAAAGGGATTGAACCATTGAAGAACGACGGCTATCTCCGCCAGCAGGATGTCCAGCGTATGACGGCCACTGATATGCACCTTCTCGTGGATAAGGATCTGGTTGTAGGTCTCCCAGTCATAGTTGGCCGGGTTGATGAAAATGGTATTGCCGAAAGAGCAGGGCGCCCGGTTCCCGCTCACCTCCACGATTCGGAACCGGCCGTCCCGGATCACCGGCCGGCCGTAGGATTGGTACAGCAATACCGCCATCTGTAAAAGGAAATTTCCGCCGAAGAGAACGAGGCCGAACCCGTAAAGATAAAAGAGCCATTGCAGCACGACGACGGCCGGGCTCACCGCTGGCCGGGATACCGGGACCGGCTGGTCCGCCGATGCTGCTGTTTCCTGCATCTCCATATCCGGCTCCTTCATGGTCAAGTCCGGCAGTTGTCGCACCGGCTTCGCCTTCACCACCACCGGCGGCGCCAAAGACTTCACCGGATTGACGGGGGTAACCAGCCTCAACGGCGTTTCCGGCTTCGCCGCCAAACTCTCCCGCCAGCTCCAATCCCGGGGAACCGGCAGCAGCGGAAGGGTAAAGGATACGGCAAGACATCCCATCAGGGTCCACCGGTTCAACCGATAGAACGTCTCCTTCTGCAGCAGGAGCTTGTAGAACAGGAAGCAAACCGTCGTGATGACCGTGACATGCAGGATATAAGGCATCATTTCTTTTGGGATTGTATGAGTTCCAAAATTTCGTTCAATTCTTCCCGGGAGATCTTCTGTTCCTTCGCGAAGTACGCCAGCATCCGCGGGTAGGAATTATTGAAATACTTCCGGACGATATCGTCAAACGCCTGATTCTGGTACTCTTCCTTGGACACCACGGGGAAATACTGAAATGTGTTGCCAAACGTCTCATGGTTCAGAAACCCTTTCTCCTCCAGGATACGCACCATCGTCGCCACACTATTATAATGAGGTTTGGGATCCGGCAGCTCGGCAATGATCTCTTTGATGAACGCCCTTCCCAATTTCCAGCAGGCTTGCATGATCTCTTCTTCGCGTTTGGCTAGTTTCTGCATGATCGCAATTTTCACCTAAGCTACTACTAATCGATTAGTTTTCCAACTAATTCATTAGTTTTTTTAAAAATTTTACACTTATAGCGAATTGCTAAATTTTAATTGGGATAATTTTGAGGGTGCATCAACTAACGCAGCAATGTTTGCCACCCGCCAAAATATTGCAGTAAAGACCTTACCACTGACGAATGAGAACGAGTTGCTGGCCCGTGTAGCAGAAGGAGACGAACGAGCCTTCGGCGTCCTCTTCCACCATTATCGGAGTAAGATCTATTCCTATGCTTTCCATCTGTCCGGCGACACCGCCCAGGCAGACGAGTTGGTACAGGAAGTATTTCTCAAGGTCTGGCTCAACCGCGACAAGATCCCGCACGTTCTGCGGTTTGAATATTATCTCTTTACCATCGCCCGCAACCAGGTCTTCGACATGCTCAAGAAGATGGCCCGCGAATCGGAGTTCCGCCGGCAGATGGCCGGCCTTCTCGATGCCGACGCCAACCCCGTGGAAGACCGGCTGCTGACCCGCGAGAACGAACTGCGGCTGCGGCAGGCCCTCGATCGGTTGCCGCCCCGCCAACGCCTCATCTTCACGCTCAGCCGGAGCCAGGGAATGAAACATGAAGAGATCGCCGATCATCTCCACATCTCCCGTCATACCGTTAAGACCCACCTCGTACAGGCGCTAAAAACATTGCGCAGCCTTTTGCGTTTCCCGGCCGACGGGTGGCTGCCTACCCTCCTCGTATTGCTGACGCAGCTATTCCGCAGTTGAAATGGGTACTGCCGAAAAAAATTTGCAACCTGACTACTCCTATCGCTCCATTTTGCAGTCTTTACGTTGACCGCCGGCGCGAAGGCCGCTGTTAACCTTATTATATGTAACGAATATGGAAACGCCACAACGATTAGCTTACCTGTTCCGCCGGTACATGGAAAAGAACTGTACCCCCCGGGAAAAGGACGAATTATTCGCCCTGATCCTGCAAGCGGAACACGACGATACCCTCCGCCGGCTCATCGCCGAAACCTGGAATGAAGCCCATCCCTCCTACCCCCAGGACAAAAGCCGCGCCGATACTATCCTCCGCGAGATCATCAGCAAAAATGCCGCCGAGCCTCCCCCTGAAACCCCAACGAACCGACACTCCCTTCCCACCGTTCGTTTCACCAGCCTGCATACCATTCTTTTCAATCGTTGGGCTGCTTGTTTTCTTTTATTTATCGGTATCTTTACCCTGACGCGGTTTCTTCTACACCGCCCCCACCACCCTGCCGCACTTCTTTCACCCCCACCTGCCGTAACCGCGCAAGTCCAGCCGGCCGACCGTTGCCTCACGCTGCCCGATGGCAGCAAGATCCTCCTGCACAAAACAGCGAAGCTCGATTTTCAATCCGGCTTCACCGCTTCCCGGCGCGAAGTAACCCTCCACGGGGAAGCCTATTTCGACATCCACAAGGACACCCGGCCGTTTATCGTTCACACCGGCGCCATTCGCACCACCGTGCTGGGCACTGCCTTTGACATCGATGCCAACAACGAGCACGACATCGTCATCACCGTCACAAAAGGCAAAGTAAAAGTGGAGAACGACAAAGGCGAGTTCAGCATCCTGCATCGCAACGAACGGCTTTCGGTTGACTCTTCACGGCTGCAAAAGATGGCCGTAAATGCCGGCGAGACCCTGGTATGGAAAAAGTCCTGGCTGCTGTTCAACGACGTAACAATGCAGGAGGCAATGGACACGCTCGCCAGGCGATACCATCTGGTCGTCGCCTACAGCAACCCGGCCGCGCAAAGCTGCCCGGTAACCGCCACGTTCAGCGGCGGCGAGACCCTGGGAGAAATGATCAACGTGCTGACAAAGATCAACAACATGAACTTTAGCATCGACCGCGATCATGTCCTGATCACGGGGGATGGCTGCAAATAATTGAAGAGCCCGTTCGCTCTTCAATAAGACAAAACTGCCCCGGCTGGAACCCGGAGCAGTGGCTCGTTTTAAACAATGTTTGCGTCATTTAAAACAATCAAAACTATGACATTTTTACGATTGTCAGGGTTCGCGTGCCCTTGCCTGGAACCAGGGTCCCGCCGGCTACCCTTCAAGATCCAAAAACGACTGCTCTACTGTATGCGCATCAGCTTTATCTTCCTCCTCCTGTTCTTTTGTTCCGTTCAGCTGCTGAGCGCCCGTGACGCCGCCGGACAGGACATCAACAAGGTTGTTATCTCTCTGGAACTCAAAGACGAATCTCTCCTTTCCGCCCTTGACAAGATCCAGCGGCTGACACCGTTTACCTTCGCTTACAACAAGCGGGAGGTCAAACGCATCCAGAATCTTACCCTGCCCGGGTCCAACCGCACCGTCAATAAGACCCTGGCCATCCTCCTGGCTAATACCGATCTCCGGTACGAACAGGTCGGCAACACCATCGTCATCTCGCCCGCCAGGCCGGACCCGGCAGCGCCCCAGGACCTATCCGATGCCGCGGGGAAAGACGATCACCCCGCTTCCGAAGCCGCCGACGAGCCGAAAAGCAAGCCGGTCACCGGCACGGTCGTCAACGAGCGGGGCGAACCTATCGCCGGCGTTTCCGTCACCGTCCGCGGTACGACCACCGGCACCACAACCGACGCTGCCGGGAAATTCAAGCTGACCGTTCCGGATGAAGGCGCCACGCTCGACTTCTCCTCGGTCGGCTACCAGAAACAATCCATCACAACCGGTTCGCAGACCGTCTTCAACATCACGATGGTCGAGAGCGTAAAGGGACTAAACGATGTCGTGGTGATCGGTTACGGTACCGTAAAGAAATCCGATGTCACCGGCGCCGTCGTCAGCTTGAAAGGCGACCAGCTGGTCGACCGGCCGGTGCCCAACGTCACCCAGGCCCTTGAGGGCAAAGTGGCCGGCGTCGATGTCAGCATCAATAGCAACGCACCGGGGCAACCTGCCAAGGTGCGGGTCCGGGGTATCGGCTCCATCAACTCCAGCCTCGATCCCCTCTATGTCGTAGACGGGGTCAGCGGCGTAGATATCAATACGATCAACCCCCACGAGATCGCGTCGATCGAAGTACTGAAGGACGCCAGCTCCACCGCCATCTATGGCGCCCGGGGCGCCAACGGTGTTATTATGGTCACCACCAAACGCGGGGTTCGCGGGAACACAAAGGTCACCTACGACGGGAATGTCAACCGGTCCGAGCTCTACCGCCATCTGAAGACGCTCAATTCGGAACAATTTATCCAGGTGTACAACCAATCCTTTATCAATGCCACCAACTTCGATCCGTTGGGAGGCACCTGGGCGCCCCCGGTTGCGCTTAACCATGCCTCGCTGCCGAAATTGTTCGATGCCAATGATAAACCGCTGTACAACACCAACTGGGAAAAGGAAACCTACAAGCCCTCCTATTCCTATGATAATTTCGTCAATATCCAGGGCGGCAATGACAAAACCCTCTTCAGCGCGAGCCTTGGCTACCTGGATCAGCAGGGCCTGATGGTGCAGTCCTGGTTCAAGCGGTATTCCGGTAAATTCACACTCGAGAACGACGTCAACAACTGGCTGAAATTCGGCGGCAACCTCTCCGTCATTCAGAGCACCCAACGCCTCGTGTCCGACGCCAATGGCGCCCTCAACGTGCCCCGGGCGGTGACCGAAGAAGTTCCGCTGCTCCCCGTCAAATATCCGGACGGCACCTGGGCCGACAACTACGATATTCCCGGCCTGGAAGGCGCCCCGAACCCGGTCCACACCGCTACGAATCGCTACACGCTCAACAACACGCTGCAGGCCCTCGGCGATGCCTATTTCGTCATTCATTTCACAAAGGAGCTCGATTTCAAGAGCGATTTCGGCGTGTTCCTGAACCAGCAGAAGAACAACTTCTACTCCTCTACGGACCTCCAGCACCTTTCGGCCGACCAGGGTGGCCAGGCCGATGTCAGCGCCAATACGAACAATTACTGGCAGACGGAGAACTATCTCACCTGGAACAAGCGGATCGGCGACCGGCAGCATCTCACTGCCCTGCTCGGCGCATCGTGGCTGAAATACAAGTCGGAATCCGTTCTCGCGGAAACCCAGAACTATATCAACGACTTCTTCCAATGGGATTATCTCGCGGCCGGGTCGGTTCGCAGCAATGCCACCTCCTCGGACTATACCTGGAGCATGAACTCCTACTATGCCCGGATCAACTATGACTTCGACGGCAAATACCTGCTCACCGCCACGGGTCGCTACGATGGCTCCTCCAAGTTCGGTAAGAATAACAAGTATGCCTTCTTTCCTTCCGTCGGCGCGGCCTGGCGGATATCCGAAGAGGATTTCATGAAGAGCAGCCGGATCATCAACTATATGAAGGTCCGCGGCAGCTATGGATTCTCCGGTAACCAGGAGATCGGTCAGTACCAGTCGATCCCGCAGATCCAGCCCAACCTGACGGTCATGAACAATGCCAACGTATCCACCCTGCTGCCGCAATACATCGGCAACCCCAACCTGAAATGGGAAAAATCCCAGCAGTTGGATGCAGGTCTCGAATTCGGGTTGTTCGAGTCGCGCATCCAGGGAAATATCGACTTCTACCGCCGCACGACAAAGGACCTCCTCCTGCAGGCGCCCATTCCCTGGTCGGCGGGGATGAACAACGCCAGTGTCTACCAGAATGTCGGCAGCGTTCGCAATACCGGTCTCGAGGTGAACCTGAATACTGTCAACATCAAGACGCAGGACTTTACGTGGACGACGAACTTCATCTTTGCGACCAACCGCAACCGCATCCTCAAGCTCAACGATGGCAACGCCGATATCTTCCCGGGGCCGAACTTCCTTGGGCAAACCAACGTCCTTCGCGTCGGCGAGCCCATCGGTTCCTTCTACGGCATGCACCGGATCGGCACCTATGGCACCGGTGAAGCCGCCGAAGCCGCTTCCCACGGCCTGCATGTAGGCGATCGCAAATACATTTATAATAAGGATGGCAGCCCCTATTACAGCATTATCGGGCGGGCCTATCCCAAATGGACGGGAACCTTCAGCAGCACGTTCAACTACAAGGGATGGGATCTCAGCTTCGACATCCGGTTCGTACAGGGCGTGAACACCGCTGCGACCTTTAAACACTCCAGCGAAGATCGCCAGACCATTGCCAACAGCCTCGCTACCGTGCTGGACGGCTGGACGCCGACACATCAGAACACCATGATCTCTCAGGTCCGCAGCTACAAATTTGCCCAGGACTCCCATTTCGATACCTGGTGGGTCGAAGACGGTTCTTTCATCCGCGGTCAGAATTTCGTGTTGGGTTATTCGATCCCCGAGCGAACCGTTCATAGCTGGAAACTCACTAAGCTGCGCATCTATGCCAGCGTGCAGAACCTGTTCATCCATACCAAGTACACCGGTTATGATCCTGAAGTGGATACCTATTTCTCCAGCTACGGCAGCAACAGCGGTTTCTCCCAGAACCTCGACTTCTTCTCCTACCCGCGTCCGCGCATATGGACCCTGGGTGCAACCGTCGGCTTTTAATTTGCAAACACAAAAAATTCATTCTGATGCAACGTCTTAAAATAATATTGTTCTCCTCCCTGGTCCTGCTGGGGGCATCCTGTAAAAAATTCCTGGAAGAGCATCCGACCAGTTTTTTGCAACCCACCAGCGACTTCGGTACCGTAAAGGCCGCCCGGGCGATGGCCAACGCGGCTTATGCGCAGATGCAGGGTTTGCTGGCCGGCCAGCCCTCTTCCTACGGTGGCAACACGTGGAATCTGATGGAGTTTATGACCGGCAAGTCCAATAGCGATCTCGGTCAGACCGGTTTCGTCAACTATCAGACCCTCAGCTACAATTCCACCTCGTTCTATTTCGACACCTGGTGGCAGCGCATGTACCTGGGCATCGGCGACGCGAACCTCGCGATCCAGACCATCCCCACGATCAACGCCGCCGGTCTTACCGACAGCGCCAAGACCAATATGGTGGCCGAAGCCCGCACGCTCCGCGCCCTCTATTATTTCTTCCTGGTCCGGATGTATGGCGCCGTCCCGATGGTCACGAAGGTGCCCACCAATCTCGACCTGAAATTGAAGCGCACCGATGCCAAGGTCATTTATGACAGCATTATCATCCCCGATCTTCAGTTCGCGGCAAGTTCCAGCCTGCCCTGGCAGGACAACACCGGGTTGGTCTCCAAGGGAGCCGTAAACGCCATTCTCGCCGATGTGTATCTTACGTACGCCGGCCAGCCGATCAACGGTGGCGCCAACTATTATTCCCTGTCGGCCGCGGCCAGCAAGGCCGTCATCGACAATGGCGGTTATTCCCTCTTTCCCAACTACACTGATATGAACCAGCCCGCGAACAAGAACAAGGGCGAATTCATCCTCCAGGTGCAGTATTCCGCGGCAGCCAACTCCAGCAATCCGTTGACGGCGCTGACGATCCCCAACTACTCCAAGGTCTCCGTTTATTCGGACGAGTA
Organism: Puia sp.; assembly: GCF_035546395.1. Lineage (GTDB taxonomy): Bacteria > Bacteroidota > Bacteroidia > Chitinophagales > Chitinophagaceae > Puia. Next base: position 131,128 of record NZ_DASZXR010000010.1, read on the forward strand.
CGGCTCCGTCTTCCCCACCGACCAGTTCTTCAATTCCTACCCCGCCGGTGACAAACGCGTGGCCGAGCGGCAGTTCTATTACAGCAGCTACCCCAAGATCGACAACAGCGGCGCCGTCGTCTTCCCGCATCATTACATCTATAAGTGGTTCGATTCCGTCGCCGTCCGCAGTACGGCCAAATCCGATCTCAACTATACGGTCTATCGGCTGGCCGACGTCTACCTGATGTATGCCGAAGCCTCGAACCGCGCCGAGGGCGGCCCCAACGCCGATGCCATTAAGTATGTCAATGCCATCCGCGCCCGCGCGAATCTCGCACCCATCGGCGTCCTGTCTCAAACCGACTTCGAGCACGAGGTTTGGCTCGAGCGCTACTGGGAGTTGGCCTTCGAGAACAAGATGTGGTTCGACATGCTGCGTACCCGCAAGGTGCACAATGATGTCACCGGCAACTGGGACGACTTCGTTGGCCACAAGACCGTCTGGGGCGCCACCTTCACGACCAACCAATTATTATTCCCTGTGCCGAAGCAGGAGACGGATGTAAATCCCAACCTCCTTCCCAATAACCCGGGTTTTTAGCATTTCCCGGTGGTAAGGCCGCCCACGCGCGTCCCGGGTTTCTACCCCGCGCCAATCCGGCGGTTAGTTGATGCATCCATCTAAGGTGGGGGAATGGTGGCCCCCGGCGTCCGCGCCGGTCTGTGCCGTCATTCCCCCTTTTCTTCCTCCGCGGCCCGCTCGCGCTGCACCTGCCCCCGCAGCCTTCGCCGCCCACCCAAGATTCCCAGTTCCCGCCGCTCCGCCCTCGACCCCGCCACATCCCCGCCGCCAACCCCAAAATTTCATCACTCCCAACTCCCGTCCCACGCCCGCCGCGAAAATGTTGATAACCACACCTTCCCGTGGAAAAATAATCGCCATTTTTTTTGCCACCATTCCTTTTTACCCTATTTTTGCACTCCCAAAAACACGGCGCGCCCCGTGTTCCGGGTCCGATTCCGTAGCTCAGTTGGTAGAGCAATACACTTTTAATGTATGGGTCCTGGGTTCGAGTCCCAGCGGGATCACCTGATGGGACAAGCTTGAAAAAATCTCGCTTGTCCCATTTTTATTTTCCCGGAAAGCCGCGTCCAGCCTGTATATCAGCCCCACCGCCTCGTTGACCCGGGTGGTTCGAAAATTTTCGCCGTCAAAAATCAATTTTTCAGGAAAGATCGAACCAACGATTTGCCGCTTCTTGATCGTCGTTGCTTCGATCCACACAGAATCCAGCTTCGACAAGTTCTCAATGGCCTTGTCCAGGATCGGCGCCATGTCACCCGTTTCCTCTGACATCGAACCGAGCTTCGCCTCCAGAACTGCGATTTGCCTTTCGCAATCCGCCTTGATCGATTTGAAATCCACGCCATCGATATCGCCTGACAACAGCAGCGCCATACCCCTCCCGATCCGATCATTTAGTTCCGCAACTTTGACGATCAGGTCCTTCTTTTGCCCGCGCCGATCCTTTGCCTGAGCTGTCATCGCCTCGAGGATCACTTGCTTATACAATTCCGTAGTGGCGGGATGAGGCATGTACTTCTTTAGCTCCCGGATAAACTCCAGGTTTGTCGAATCTGCTCGGAACCTCAACCCGCAAGCAGAGCTGCAGTGATAGTAGTAGTATCGATGTTTCCGGCCTTTCGAACCGCTTCCTGTGAGCACTCGACCGCATCGGGGACATATCAGGAACCCTCGCAGCGGAATACGGTCGTCGACCGTGATCTTGGTCCGTTGCTTCTTTTTCTTGCCGTCCAGCACGTCCTGGGCTTCATAGAACAGCGCTTCGGAGATCAATGCCTCGTGTTGACCAGCCACGAACCGGCTCCCTTCCTCCTTAAACTTCTCGACGAAGATCTTCCCGCAATACACCGGGTTGCGGATCGCTACCCAAAAATTGTTCTTGCTGCATTTCAGACCCTTTTTGCGCGCCTCCTTCCATATCTGTTCGGTGGTAAGGGTGCCTTCGGCGATGGTAGCAAACACCCATTGCATAATATTCGATTCTGGGGCCTTTGGAGCAATGAATTTTCGACCATCTTCCCGAACGCGGTTGATATACCCAACCGGTGCGCCACCCATCCAGCGGCCTTCCTTTTTGGCCCTGCGCATTCCATGGAACACATTCAAGGCCCGCCGGTCGTTCTCCACCTCTGGTGCAGCCAGGTAGAAAGCCAGCATCATCTTGTTCTCGGGAATGGTCAGGTCCAGCGGTTGCTCTATGGCCTGCGGCTCGATGCCAAGCTTTCGGAGGATATTGATCATCTGGTAGGCGTCAGCCGCATTCCGGCTGAAACGATCCCATTTCGTGAACAGCACCAGGTCGGTTTCCCCTTTCTGTCGATGCAGGCCCTTCAGAAAAGACGCCCATGCCGGCCGGTTAAAGGTCTTGGCCGAATGGTCCTCCAATACAATTTTTCGAACCGTTATGGAATTGATCTCACAATACCCGCGCAGCACCTCCTCCTGGTTGCGCTGACTATACCCCTTTTCTGCTTGTTCGTCTGTCGACACCCGGATGTACAAATCTGCGACTTTCATAAATAGTCTTCTTTGAATTTGCGTTTAAGAATCAACTGTATTTACTTAGCTGTCATGAAAGCAAAACATGCCATCAGCCTGCTGGTCTTCGGGTATTGCCTGGATTTCATCGGAGGGCTCTTTAAAATTCTTCATACTGCCCAGGCGGATATAACCCTGACAATAGCCGCTATTTTGAAAGTTGTGGGAGCCTTGCTGTTTTTGTACAAGCTTACCAACTATCCCAAGATCAAGGATTTTCTCGAGCGATAGCAGCTGGCGGCATGCCCAGCCTTTTAGACCTCCCTACCGTGGTTGGAATTCGCAATGGAGGCGAGCCGCCTCAAAAAGGTAAGGATAGATTCAGCCTGTTCCAGGGTGACCTCCATCCCATGTTCTTGCAAAATTGACCGGGCTCGTTCCGGTGTAATTTTTTGCGTAGGATTCTCCGTACCGGAAGATCCCGCTTCATTGTAACCCACTCCCACTTGTCCCATACTCACGCTTCTGATCCCAAATCTACGCAGGATATGAATAGGGTACCTATACAGTATACGGTGTAGTCTAACTCGTCCAGTCTTTACTATCGGCCTTGTCTGTGCGCCGAACCCTTGCTAACGCTACCCTCGGGCGACTGCAAGATGGTTCAATGTGTCACGTCTTACGATGGGCCGCGAAACGGAGAGGTCCAATTAAGCCGCATCAAAAATAAGGAAATCGAACCAACCTGCCGCCGTGCAACTTGCGCTCCGACAAACACGGCTAGATGTACTGTTGTAACACATAGCCAAAAATTTTTAACGATCGCAGCTGTTCACTTCGACCATAAGAATAGCAGAAAAATAGGTCTCACTTCGGCGCCCGTCGGCAACAACTACGCCAGGCCGGTGCAGATCTCGCAAGCGAGATTTGCACCGCCGGAGGCCGCTGGCGCGGGCCTGTCATAGTTCTTGCGCTCCGGCCGCCTCCGTTCGGGCAGCTCCCATGTCTGCGGCTTCGCCGCATCCACCCGCTGCCACATTTCGTCCGCCACCTGCCTGTGCCCGGCAGCTGTCGCTAATGATTTGGCCTCCGCCGGGGCTCCGGCCCAACGACCAGGGCCGACCGCGGGTTGCTGCGCGCCGCCCTCCTGCGTCGGGCTACCCCGCGCAGCACTGCCGGGCACGTGGCGGCGGTGGCGGTCCTGTCTCGTCCGCTCGTCGTTCCTTCTCGCTCCCGTCCCAGGCTCGCCTCTACCCTTCGGCCGATGATCGTAACGGATACCTATGCTGCCGCCGGCGATCGACGGTAGGCCTTTTCCCAACGATCGTTCGCCGTTGCCACCCCCGCGGGGACAGGATGCAAGTGGCTTTGTAGGGCATCCTGTCCCCACCGGGGGCCTGGTTATCGGAGAGAGGCGCAGGAGAGCTACCGCAGTCCCCTCGCACTCTCGCTCCCCTCCCTGCCTGCGCAGCCTTCGCCCACTCAGGCTGCTACGGCGCGGGGTCGGTCCGCTGGTGCGGGGCCCGCAGCAGCCCTCCTCCGCGCCTCTTGCATTTGTGAAGGCCACCCGTGCAATCCTCGACCCCGTACCCGCACATTGACTCCGCTGCGCTCCGCCAATGTTCCTCGCTCCGCTCGTGCGGGCACAGGGCCGACCATTGCACCACCCACGCGGCAATCCCAGCCTTTGCTTCGACGCCATTCCTGGACGGCGAAAGGACTGAAATCCTAGACTGTAATTTCTGTGACTTCGAACCAATTGGCCTTGATTGAAAATTAAACCGCAAAGTTCGGCTCCTGGCCGGCCTCGCCAAACAACTTCGGCATAAAACGGTGCAATGCAAATCCTCGTCATCGGAGTCCGCTTCAGCAGCAACAATCGGTCATCCGCATCACCCGCAGCATTTATTCCGATCCTATTTGGCATTCGTCCGCCCATCCGCCGGGTCCCTCCGGTTTAAATTTTCAATCACCTTAAATCAAAAAAGTATGAGAAATAGGATGTTCCTGAAAGAGCAAAGAGAATTGGTCAACAACCTTTGCGTAAAGACCTATTTGGAGATTTTAGGGTATTACGGCATCACCGTTGCCCCCCGCGGCCTGGCGATCTTTGCCTCGCCCTTCGATGAGGTAGGCCGACTGTACGTAGATAAGCATATCAACCGGTTTCGGCTTAGTCACGGCAAGCTCACTGGGGGCACCTTGGACTTGGCCTGCGCATTGTTCAAAGAGACCCCGAACCATATCGTGAGGAACATTACCCTCTACCGCATCGACTTGTTGTGGAGCAAATGTGGTTCCCGGTCGGGCGCAATTTGGTAGAACGGTCCCTCCTTCGTACTCATAGAAATTAGGTAATTAGCACTCTTTGGGAGTGCTTTCATATCTTAGGCAGCAATGCCAATACGAATATATTTAGGCCAATTTCCCAAAATAATTACCCAGTTACTAATAATATAATCATTTGATTTACAATATCATTGAGTTGATTGTTAATAACTTGTGACTATGTATATCATTTTTTTATAAAGAAAATAGTAGTTTCCGCGTAGTCATGCTATAAAATCTTCAATTATGAGTACAGGTTCAACATGTCAAGTCTCAGGACTTTACAAGTGCTCAAAGCACCCACATCATGAAATCACCATGGTTAAGGGAAAAGAGTTCCCGCCTTGTTCAAAAGACGGTGGCCATTCGACTACTTGGATTTTGGTCCAGGCTACCCCCCATTGATTTCGAGATGCTTTCATGACAATGCCTGGAATCCGATCTGGGCATTGTCATTTCCTATTCACAATTCAAACAATAATTTATGAGCTTTTCATATCTTTATCCGACAATTGACCAAATGAATGCCGGGCACTATATCGAAATCAACCCCAAAATAATGATGGGCAAACCTATCATCAAGGGAACCCGCATCACTGTAGAGCAGATACTCGAGAACCTTGCAGAAAGCAACTCTATCGATGATGTTCTCATAGCTCATCCTCACCTTACAAAAGATCAAATTCACGCAGCTCTAGCCTTTGCCGCTCAGTCGCTTAGGGGTGACGAGATTTATCCCATTGCTATATGAATTTCCTGGCCGACGAGGGAGTTGATAAGCCAATAGTGGATCTATTGCGCTCCTCCGGCTTTGACGTTCACTACATTCTTGAAACTCATCCAGGAAGTTTTGATGAGGAAGTCCTGCGCATTGCCAACGAAGAAAATAGGATACTACTCACCCAGGATAAAGATTTCGGGGAATTGGTGTACCGCCTGATGCAAGTTCACCAAGGTGTAGTTTTGATCCGGCTGGGGACTACCCCGGCTCCTGAAAAGGCCCGGATAGTCAATTACGTACTTTTGGAATTTGGAAACAAACTCGCGAGGGCGTTTACCGTTATCCAAGCAACGGCAGTTCGAATTAGGCATCAAGAATAAGATCGGGAGCATGTCAATAATTTAAGTAGATATAATAGAATAACGCAGTTATACAACCGTTGTCCATGGAAAAGAAATACCAAATTTTCGTGTCCTCAACTTATGAGGATCTTAAAGAAGAAAGAGATTTAGTGATTAAAGCCATCTTAGAAATGGGACATATTCCCGTTGGTATGGAAATGTTCAGTGCAGGTGATGAGGAACAATGGAAATTAATACAAAAGCAAATCATTGATTCGGACTATTACGTTGTAATTGTTGCGTTTAGATACGGTTCAATGGATGGGGATATTGGCTATACAGAAAAGGAATACGACTATGCGTCATCGAATGGAATTCCAACCATCGGGTTTCTCATTAATGACGGGGTTCAATGGTCGTCGTCAAAGATCGATAAGGAACAGGACAAAGTATTGAAACTAAACGATTTCAAGAATAAGATAAAGAAAAAATTAATTAGCTTTTGGGACAGCAAGTCAGATTTGTATGGCAAGGTCTCAATTGCTTTGATGAAACAGTTCAATACAAATCCAAGGACAGGGTGGGTTCGATCAAACGAATTTGCTGGGCCTGAAATCTTAAATGAAATAGCTAGGCTGAGCAAAGAAAACGCAGAATTGAGAAAAAGTCTTGAAGCGATAAATAAGAAGAGCAAAAGCGAGGAAATTGAGGAAATACGTGGTGTTCTAAAAACTTTAAGGAATAATAAGAGACCGATAAGTCTTTACTATAAAAATGGTACGGGGTGGGAAGTGGGCCCAGAAGCCACCTTGCTCGGTTTGTTTAAGTTGTTAGCTCCTGAGTTAATGGTTGAAAAGTCGGTCAAGGATGCTTCTAGTTATATTGGCCTTAATATCAATCCATCTCCCGATAAAACATTGAGATCGGATTGGCCGATTCCGTCTAATTCCGTCAATGAAATCTTTGCTGACCTAGCCTTGCTAGATTTGGTGGAACCATCAAAGAGAAGACATAAAATAGACGATAAAAATCACTATTGGCATTTAACAGAGTGGGGATCCCAAGTTTTCAAAACGTTCCGAAAGGAGCATCTGTAAGATACCGTTTCCCCCCTCAAAGCCGTGTTCATCTGCACTACTGCAATTTCTTTAAATCATTGAAAATTTGGTTCGGATTAAGTACCACCTCGTTCACGATAAGCACACTACGGTGTGCTTTTTGTTTTTAAGTATCTCTCAGATTCAACGACTTGTGTTAAATCTCGTTTCAATTGGATACAAAATAACGCAACGCATGCCTGTACCTATTCCTGTACCCAATGCCTAAGTTACCTTTACAGGTACAGGAATCGTCGGAAAGCCTCGTCTGATAAGGGTTTGCAAAGATGATTTTTCATCAAAAAAAGCATTGAAATGAGCAAATCCATCTCGATCCTGGCGTATTTGAAACGCCAAAAGAAAGACGCCAAAGGTTTCGTTCCCCTTTACATCCGGGTAACCATCGATGGCGACGTCGACGAATTCTCTTTATCCCGGAAGATCCTTCCGGAGGAATGGAGCCAGCCAAAACAGAAATGTATCGCCAAATCCCAGGCGGCATTGCTGATCAACGCCAGGATCACCAAGATCAAAGGCGACTTGACAGCGCTATTCGACCGGATCCCAATTAGCGAACCCGTGAAGACCAAACAGCTCATAAAGCTTTATCATGGTTCCGATTCCGAAAAGGAACAGCAGCTGAAGAAAGATCGTCATTACCACAAGCAAGTTCTCACCCTAATCGACCAATACCTGGGCCTAAAGAACAAAGAAAAAAAGGCCCACAAAATGACGGTCGCAGCCCCACTCTCTAATCGAATGGCGGAGGAATTTGACGGCCTCATCCAATCGATCGAAGACTTTCTCCAGCAGTCTCGGGTCTGGATGGACGACCCGGTTGTCGACAAGACCCTGATGGACGCACAGTATACCTTCCTGTTGAAATTCCTTTATAAGGTGCTGAAGGGAACGGCCTCCCATGAGACGTTCCGCAAATGGGTCAGCACCAAGAACACTTTCCAGGGCTTCCTGCAATACCGGTACAAGGTCGACGACCAACCACTGAAAGGCATACCCCTCAAATTCGCCGTCGATTTGCAGGAATACCTGACTCTGACCAATTCCATCGGCAACAATGCCGCCATGAAGTATATTAAGAATTTAAAGCAGGTGATCGACGACGCCGTAGTGCAAGGCTGGCTTGCGCAAAATCCGTTGGAATCGTTTAAATGCACCTACATCGATCCCGAACGCCAGGCATTGACCTTAGACGAGGTTGTCCGGGTTATCGGGCACGAATTTAAGAACGCTAGATTAAGTGAAGTCCGGGATGTATTTATATTCTGCTGCTTTACCGGCTTCGCCTACCAGGAAGTCTACAATCTCCGGCCAAAGGATCTGACTATCGGGATCGACAAGAAAAACTGGATCAACACCAACCGCAACAAGACCAAAAATCCGGAATTCCTACCCCTCCTGCCCATTGCGGAAGACTTGATCCTAAAATACCGCTCACACCCTTATTGTGTCAAATATAAAAAATTGCTGCCAGTGAACAGTAACCAACGGTTCAACGAATATTTGGAGGAAACAGGCGCCAGTTGTAAGATCGACCTCGATCTGACCACACACACGGCCAGGCATACCTTTGCGACAACCATTGCCATCGAGCACGACATCCCACTCAAGATCGTCAGCGTCATGTTAGGTCACCGTACCCAACGTACTACCGAGATTTACGCCCGCGCCAGCAAGCCCGCCATCAGTCGTCACATGAGCGCCCTACAAGAAAAGCTTTTTGGTAAAGGCCGGCAGCTCCAGGTAAATGAACAAGGATATAGCATCGATCTCAATCTGCCTGACAGAAACAAAACTAAGAAAGTCCGCGTAGCCACTAAGTAGTACACAAAAAATGGGCCTCCATCGGGCCCATTTCTTTATCTCTTTTCAACGTTCATCTCCACCAGCTTTTGGACGTCCTCATATTTGTAAAGGAATGTGCCCCCAACCCTCGAAAAAGGCAAGATGCCCTTTGCCCGCAGGCGGTGTAGTGTTCCGGCCGAAATCTTCAGCAACTTCCGTACTTCATAACTCTTCAACCAAGGTTGCGGCGGATCTGGCCGCTTTAACATTCTCGCCAAATCGTTCAGCAATACGAGCCGAAACTCGCTCAAATCTTCCTTCGTCACAAAATCTACCCTCATGTGCTCAAATTATAAAAGTCATCTTTCTAGAACAATAGAGGCATAAATGCCTTTATCAATTTCCTTTGATGAACTTTTAGAAGTCCGAAATAATAATAGATTTGGCAAACAATTTTAGTGAAAAAGGGTATCTTTTCGTATGATTTCTGATGACGATTGGCGGCTGACCGGCCAGGAGGCCTATCTTACGAACGCTATATTATATTTCCAGCGATGGGCGACACTTGACCCCACATGGGATCACGATCATTGTGAATTCTGCTTTGCGGAATTTTCTGATCGCTATCCGAATTGCTTAACGGAGGGATATACGACATCCAATTTGTACCGATGGATATGTGCAGAGTGTTTTGCCGATTTTAAAGAACAATTTGGGTGGACTCTTGGGCAGAGGTAGCTAAGGGCAAAGCCGTAAATTGACCTCGACTACCAATTACTTAAACGTTACGCATCCAAAATCACGCCCTGGCTTTACCAAAGAATTCGGACAGCGAATTCGCTATTTTGACCATTCCCATTGCTTCAATCTCTGTTCCGATATCACTAACATCATGGTAAACCTGATAGACAGAAGGGTTATCTCCTTCTGCCACTTTCATGAAATATGAATCTCCGCCACCGGTGGGATCAATCGCCAGGAATGCATAGCCTAGTTCCGTTATAGCCAGCCCTGGGTAGCACTCCACCGACTCAGAGTAAATATCCTTTACTGTAGCTATTTTAATGCGACAATAACCATCGTCATCCCCTTTTGCCTCATACAACGGATAGTTCAGAGACAAACCAGCTAAGGGGTATGCAGACATTATCTCGACGTACCACTCCGGCAAAGGAACTGTCAACTTTGACTGTAGTTCATTAATATCGGCAGAACTTACTGTTTTGCCTGTGTGGTTGGCGTTTGCCAAGCAATCTTCAATGGCGTGTCTAACGGATGGGTGCATTATGTATGATATAGGAATTGCAAAATATGGAACAGGACTTGTTCGAAAAATTAATTGTTAGCGAAAATATTCGTCTACTCTCTTGCAAAGCCGGAATACGACGGATACAAGTTTCGAACTGCTCATCTAAACGAGGTCATCGCCACTATATTCAGTCTGAACGCGGCTTTCCGAAAAGAAAAGAGCGAACAAAATGGAGCTTTTTTCATCTTGTCCGCTAAGGCGAGCCTCGGCATACAATTTTCGAACTATTTCATGTTGGACCTCAAACGATTAGCAAGTCTTTAGAAAATCCCTCATTATCTCTCCGTTGAAATGATGTATTTTACATACATTTAGTGAATTAATGGCATTGTTTGTGAAAGGAACGCACCTGGACTATCGCCTACCCGCGTGGGTAAGCACAAGCGCCCTTATACCCTCACCACAGCCGGAAGGGCATCGCTGTTACGGACAAAATAACTCCGCGATACGCTGCTGCAAAAGATCCCGAATCTCGCCTTAAGCCGCATCTGACGAACGAAAAAGTGCCATATCCGCCAAAATGGCCGCCCTATTTCTCGCCTGGTACTGCCGTCCCGAACTACTGGAAGACTTGCAGGATGATCCCAACGAGCACTTCCTCCGTAACCTCATGAAACGGGGAGCATCCGCCGCCCGGCTGATCTATATCATCGGCGTCATGAAATTTATCCGGTCATATATCATTCGAAAACCTTCTTTTAGCAATTCCTTCTTAAACGGAAATGTCTCCATGAAGAAACAGCTGCTTTTGCCCTGCGTCGTCTGGGTCGGCATAAGTTGACGACAGGCCTCAGCCTCCTCGGCCCTAACTTCGGTATCCTCGCCCGTCAGCACAAGCAATCTCATTTCTCTCCAGCTACCACCTGATGGATACTGGGCACCGATATCTACTTACCTGGATTCTCAGGCAAAGTATACTACTGGATTTCTACTGGGTCGATTACACTCAATTCATTAACTTAGCCCAACCCTAAAAATGTCTCCTATCCTTATGCCATTCCGCAAACTATCCGATTTCGAGCAAGACCCCCGTGGCAACCCTGTCCCTCCATTGGACAACAAAAGCGGAACTTCCCCGGGCTTCGCCGTAGCCGACAAGACTTTCAGCTTCGCCACGGCGACGACAGCTATCCTGACCAGTGGGATAGTCCTCCTACCCCTTGTCCTTCGAATTCCGCTTGATCTAAAGCTTAGCGATGCCGATTTGCAGGGTTTAAGCCAGATCACCTCCTCCCTCGGAGCCTTCATGATCGCCATCCCTCTCTTCCTCAAAGACCTCCACCGGGGATCCAACTTCTGGCGACAGTTCTTTCTCATCGCCACGACCTACGTTCTTGCAACAGGTGCTGGGGTATTTGCCTTTCTCCGGAATGCCCAGCCAGAAGAAAACATTACCGGCTCCGCCTTGCTCGCCTTTATCTTTGTCGCCTCCATTGCTCTCAATGCTGCCGGAACCTACACGACTTACAAGTCCAATCGCCCGATCCGCTTGTTCCTTTCTATGGAACTTAGCTTCGCCACCTCTCTTATCCTCCTAATTGTTTCCTCGTGGCTCGCCAGAGGCGACCGGTTCACGATCGTCTTCCTGTTGCTTTCCCTCTATGGCTTCTATTTGACCCTCGTCCTTATCACTACACTTCTCATTCAAATATTTCGCAACAGCCTGACCGTGCAAGACGCCGTACAGCCGCCCTTAAGCTCTGAAGACCGATTGCGTACCGCCATCGCTGAACTTGCCAACGAAAATATCGATCACGCCCTCCTTGAACCCCAACTTCTCAGACTCCTTAAGACGACGAAGTTCCCGGATAACCCGTCCATCGTCAGCGATACGATGGTCAGTCTTCTCGTATCCCGTATGGACGCGGACACCGATCCAAATCACCCCCTCATCACTATCTTCAGTTCCGATAAGATCATTCCCCGCTGGAAAAATGAAATGGAATCGGCCGTCAACAACAGCGGACCTACCCTTATCGCCCTCCCTTATCACAGCAACGTCGACATTGTCGAATACCGTTTCAAGTATCTGATCGATGATTACGAAGACACCACTAAGCATTATCAAAAGCAAATAATTACCATCATTTCTGAATCTACCGGTTTCTCAATGGAGTTGCTCTCGCACAACATATCGTGGGCGGACAAATACTTCCTCGCCAAGTTTATGCATGTTGAAACTAACAATTCTTATCGGCGGGAAGCAAATATTATACTCTTCCTCGATCAACGTTCGGCCGAGTGGTTCACGACAACCTTTCACCGACGTCCGGATAACCACGAATTTTCCATGCCTGAATGGCGCACCCTACTCAGGTATATTCCTCCCAGCAAAATATTCATTGCTGAGGATCTGCGCGATTTCCTACCCCTCAACCGATAAAGTCCTCGTCGCCAATCCCATAAAAACCGTAACTTACCCTTACCACCGTCTTAAACCGCATCCGAAAATAACGAGATCACGACCATGCAAACCCTTTTGCATCGAAAGACTGCAGCCGGTCCTCCCCTGCTTTAGCCGGGAACAATGTGATGTCTTCTCGCAATACTGCATTGTAGCCCTGGAAAACAATGGCCACACCTCAGGCTGCCAACCGTACTTGCTGTATCATCCTGTCTCTTACTCGCACCCTATTCCCTTTCATCCGATCATTCTCCGGCTTATACCGGACATAGCCAAACCGGTCCAGTTCCTTCATCGCCGATGCCCCATCCCTGCCCAACCTTCGCGACAGGCATAAGCGTCCACGCGCAAACCAGCACTACATCCTCGACACGCTCCCTCGCCAACAACAACACCGCCAGATAAAGACTCACGTGGACCGGCCCCTTCGCTAACGCTCAAGCGCCATCGGTGATCTGCCGTCTTGGGGGCTTAAGCCAAAGCGAAACCGACCGGCCGTCCTCCGGTCTATTTTCTTTTCCCGCTCCGGAAGCTGCGAGCAAGTTCGCCTTCCTCTACGGTAAAAAGAATACCGCCGAAAGGCGGTTTTCTTTTGGCTAAGGAGGCCCCTAACATACAATTTTCGAACTATTTCATGTTAGATCTCAAACGATTGGCAAGCCTGACAAAGACTGCATCACCGAAAATCACCCCCTCGGAATAGCAATACCGGCTCGGATAGATTGTTTCCAGGGTCCTTCTGAAAATCGTGAAGTCTTCCCGCAGTGCTGTAGGGGAGTATTGTTTTGGACAAACAATCATCAGGACAAAGCCTGATCGCAAGAATCAGTGGATCAGAGTGATAGAACGGCGGTTGTTTTTGCCTTCACGGAGGCTAAGGATGACCCGCGCGACACGGCAAAGTACTGACAAGCAATGTCATCCCAGATCTCGCGCGTAATGAGTTGGTAATGAAAGAAAGGCGGGTGCTTTTTATTGAAAAAGAAAGAAGGAACCGCGCGGTTCCCCTTCAGGTGGAGGTGAGGGGGATTCAATCGAACTCTTCAGGCCTCTTTTAGCACTGATTCAGAATCTAATACATTAAATTTTCTCAGATTGCTGTCAGGTCAAAGGATATCCCACCTCTCGCTTCAAGGTCAAAAGACTGTGCGCTTGAATATACAGGCTTCCTTCTAACGAATAGGCTAAAGTCGACCGAGGTGAACGAAATAGTACCCTGTTGGGTATCCATAAACCAATCAAACTCCATCTGCTTCTCTATATATTCAGCGTTGCTGGGCTTTTTAGGATTTTTGCGGGTGAGGCAATCAATCTCGAGCCCTGGAGTCGACATATCCAGATCAAAATTTACATCGTAACAATTCTCGAAAATCAACGTACATGGCGCGATCCAAAACTTATATTTTTTTCCGACCAATACCCACTCAAATATATAGTCGATATCAAATAACAATTTAAAGTCACTTTTAAATGAAATCGCGTGAATAACGCAATCATGCCAAGCCATTTCTTCAAAATCATCCGCTGTCCATATTTCCCTGGGTAATTGATAGTTCATGGCCGAAAATTAGCCCATTTTTGTGAAGAGGCTATAAGACTTCTGATTTAGCATCGTTGTTTCGGCGGTTGGACGCCGGTAATCAACGGCCACTACAACCGCGTTGTATTAGATCCATCTATTTTACCCATCGTTCCGTATACAAAGCCTATCGCAGGTTTTGGAAACGGTCTGCTACCCATAATACCAATTTATTTAGTACTTCAAGTTCGAGAAGCCGTTCAAAAAAAGGTGTTTTTACCCTACCAGCATGCCCATAAAACGTTTAAATTCGCCGTAACTCAGTACTTTGCCTTCATCAGTTAACCCTTATCATCCGTGATTCCGTCGAACATCATCCAGGCCGATATTTTAAAAGCCATAGAGAAAATTCTACAAGACGATTATCCCGACAATCGGGAGGCAGACGACTACGAAATGGTGTATGATCGTCGTGCCTATCCACCAAAAGTGGTCGTATCATATTCAAATCTGTTCGCGAACGGCAGTGAACTGGCCGCGAGCGAATTCAACGCCAGAGAGGCCCGACGGTTTCTGATGGCAAAGGGATTCCCCATCCGCTCGACGCTCGAAAAAAACCCGGATCATTTCTTCACCGAGGAAGAGTTGGATTTTTTCCAACAATTCGCCGATCAGCCTTACGATGCTAGCGACCCTGTTATGCGGAATGCAGGAAACTTTATTAGAAGCATACATGACAAGACCAAGCGGTGGGCAAATTTGATTGCCAATCGTCTATCATATGCTGTTTCAGGAAGAGCGCAATGGAATGATAGAGGTAAAAGAGGTCATTCGAATCAGCGTATCCGACACTATACCTGGTATAAATTACACGACCCATCGAACTCTCAGGAATTGGTCTACTATACTGTAGGCATCTCAGGAGGTGATAAAACCATGTTGATCAAAATTGACTGTCAACGAAGCGGCACCAATGCGCTACAGCCCCAGCAAGTCGAACTTTGCGACACTTTTTTGAAGGAGCGAAAGATCAAACCATTCCCCTTTATCGCCAGCGAACTTTCATCCATGAATTGGGAAACATTGGTAGAAAGGTCAACGAAGTATATTAGCCAAACGTTGTCTGCATTCCAAACGCTAGTTGCAATCATTGCTACTACCCCTAAGGAAATGTGTGCCCGGATCTGTTGGAATACGGAAGGCTGGGTAAAACCATCTGGACGAGCAGGAAAATCGCGGACATCAAAGCAAAGTGCTGAACACATTCAGGAACGCGACAATGGCTTTGGACCGGAAGAGTGGCTATTCGATCTGGATAAGCTAATTCACGGCTATCACTACGCCAGAATCGAGCCGTTGAATAGTGCTCATCATATCGGAAAGCCTTATAATATAACGCTTTTCAGCAATAATTCGATTGAGTCGAATTGGTATTGGATAGGGAAGATAGTGGATGTACAAGTCATCACGAAAGAAGAATCGCAAGCAACTAGCGACGCATACAGGAAGAATGGATGGTTGCAAGAGCAACTGGATCAACTCAGTGCCTTAGACGGCGTCAACGCCGCCTCCTACGAGAAACTGGCCGACGACCAGCGGTTTAACCTTAAGTTCCGACCTGAAAATGTGACCTTATTTGAAATTCTTCCTTTTCAGACAGGTGAAAAGGTTCCATCGACACACTACAACCTAGCCAATAAAGTCAAAAACCCTCAATTATTCGAGCCCGCCATAATGCGCGGTATCATGCTGAACCCAAGGAAAGGTCGTAAATCAAAGAGCATTCTTATAAAAAGGCACTCAGAAAATTATAAAGAATTAAGGAACATCCATGGCGACATTCAGGATAATCTTGCCGTAGCTCTGCGGGATAATTTTCCCAATATAGAATTCTTCCCTGAAGCTATCAAAGTCGGTGTAAATTCGAGAGTGGATATGGTTGGGCAAAAGCCGGACGGTTCCTTTATCTTTTTCGAAGTCAAATCCTATCCTGCCGTCCTTCAGTCAATTCGGGTAGCTGTCGGACAGTTGCTCGAATATTCCCTGTATCCTGATCAGCACCTAGCCTCCGAATTTTATATTGTAACCCATCTACCGGCGACGTCACTGGACCTTTCGTTTCTGCATCACTTGAGTAGCTGTATCCGGATGAAATTCGGGTATATCCATTTCAACCTGGATACGAAATATTGTACGCTTAGCGAATAAGCCCTGCCAGATTGCTAGAAGAATAATGAGCCTGAGGGACTCTTGTAGCCGTATTATTGCTTGTATGCTTTTTATCAAATAGATTGATCAATCAATGGCAATATTGCCGGCATCAAGTTTTGAGATTTAAAAAGTATTCTTAAGTCGACCGAGTGCACATGGGGCGTTTCCTAAATAGACACACGATATCGTTTGCTGATGCTTAAATTGCAATCGATATGAGTCGATAATTTTCGCTTTCTTAGGGACTTCCGCGAGAATTGAATTTGCCGCTAAAAAGATGATAGATTTATCTCAGCTAGGAAATCACACAAAAAAACCTTATATTAAGAAAAATGGTGTTTGAAAAATATACCTAACTTGAATTTCCAGCCCTGGATAGGTTCCAAGTATGAGATTACGGGTTTGAGCTTATTCGGAGAGTCCCATTATGTCGGACCAAATTTCCGATGTGGCAAAGGGTCCGACTCTGACAGTCAGAACTTTACCCGCGACATTGTTGGCCAGGACTATTTAGACGACAATTCGTTAAAGAGCCCCTTCTACAGAAACATTGGGTACTTATTCAACGAGAAGGACCCATACCAGATATGGCACAGTGTGGCGTTTGCCAATCTGATTCAGCATGGTCTTTTGAATGCCACCAGTCAGCCAAGGCCAGAGGATATAGCCACCGTAGCTCCAGCATTCAAAAGCCTATTGGACGGGCTCAAGCCCAAAAAAGTGATTGTCTTCTCAATGAGGATGTGGTACAAATGGATTCCCGAGGACAATGCCCGTCATGTTCACCCTCTCGAACGAAACGGAAAGAAAGCGAATGTATGGCAGTATGAGTATAGTGGAGGAAACTGCTTGGCTATAGGAGTAAGGCATCCATCCCGCATGTATGGCTATTCATCACCGCAATGGTGGCCGCTCGTTGAAACTTTTCTTTCCCTCTAATAATAAATAAAAGATTTCCTCAGTACCTAGGTTGTACGTACCGGATGAATGTTACCCCGTCATTCCGGAGCAACCTTTCCCCCCTGTTCCGGACCATGCTTTCCCCCTTGTTATAGGGCAACAGTGAGCCGTTGATGCCGATTTTCGATTTGGATATCGAGTCATTCCGGCACATGTTTACCCCCCTCTTTGGCCAGGGCGATGTCATTCCGGCGTATGCTTACCCCTCCCCGGTAGCTGCCGGAAGACTGCCATTCCGGCGCATGGTTACCCCCTCACGGTCTGCATAGAGCGAGATAGTTGCTGCTTTTTCGTGTCATTTGCCCCTTCAATTATGGGATATGGCAGCAAAAGCAACAGCAATGGAACCAGTAAAACAGATCTTACGTCTTCATCAGGATGGCTTCTCCATCAAGGCCATCGTCCGGCTGACAGGTATCAGCCGGCCTACCGTAAAAAAATACCTGCGGCGCATCCACCAGGCGGGTCAGGAGAACCTGGCGCCCACTACCGGCAATGAACCTTCCTTATCAGCAACCGTCTACAATGTAGACACAGTGCCGTCTGCATCCCCTCGCCACCAGGCGCTGCTGGATCATTTTAGCTATGCAGAAACCGAACTCACCAAACCGGGAGCCACCAAACAGTTGTTGTGGCTGGAATACAAGGATCTGCACCCGGATGGTTATGGCTACAGTCAGTACTGCTATCACTTCAGCCAGTGGCTGCGGCATAAAGAGGTCGTTATGCATCTCGAACACAAGGCGGCAGAGACGATCATGATCGACTTTGCCGGCAAGAAGCTGCGTTATACGGACCTTGCCAGTGGAGAGGTGGTGGAATGCCAGGTCTTTATC
>NZ_DASZXR010000011.1:0-285547 GCF_035546395.1 Puia sp.
GCGGACCGGACGGGACTCGAACCCGCGACCTCCGCCGTGACAGGGCGGCATTCTAACCAACTGAACTACCGATCCAACCGAGCGATGTGGGAGAGGGTTTTGCGGCGGTGAAGCCGGTGACCCTTTCGTTTTTCGGGATGGCAAAGATAGGAGAATTTTGACTTTCTCCAACAAACTTTTATGGAAAAATTTGCTTTCCCTTAATTTTGAGGCATTGCAGCGTGAGCCACGGGAACTTCTTCTCTTGACACTGTCAGGGGGAGAAGTTCGTAAGTTTCGCTCCGCTGCCTTACTAGCCGAAAGCCCATCATTAGACGTTTGCCGGATGGGTACTTTTGGTGGAACCCATCACCGACAGACTATGGTAAAAAATATGCCGCAAGCAAAAAACCGTCAGTTCCTGGATTTTGAAAGGCCGATCAAAGAGTTGTTTGATGAGATCGAGAAATTGAAACAGACCGCCGAGAAGACGAAGGTGGATCTGAGCGACTCCATCCGGAAACTGGAGGACCAGGTGACGGAGAGGCGCAGGGAGATCACGCAGAAGCTGACGCCCTGGCAAAAGGTGCAATTGAGCCGCCATCCGGACCGCCCCTATACCTTGAAGTACATCGATAAGATGTGCACGCATTTTGTGGAATTATTTGGGGACCGGAATGTGAAGGACGATAAGGCGATGGTGGGCGGTTTCGCGCAGCTGGATGGCCAGACGGTGATGATGATCGGGCAGCAGAAGGGCGCCAATACGAAGATGCGCCAGTTGCGGAATTTCGGGATGGCGAACCCGGAAGGGTATCGTAAGGCCCTTCGGCTGATGAAGCTCGCCGAGAAGTTCGACAAACCTATCATAACGCTCATCGATACGCCCGGAGCCTATCCGGGTATGGAAGCCGAAGAACGCGGACAGGGCGAGGCGATCGCGCGCAATATCTACGAGATGATGCGGCTGAAGGTGCCGGTGATCTGCGTCGTTATCGGCGAAGGGGCCTCGGGTGGCGCACTGGGGATCGGGGTTGGCGACCGGGTGTTTATGCTGGAGAATTCCTGGTATACGGTCATCTCACCCGAGAACTGCAGCTCTATCCTTTGGCGCAGCTGGGATCAAAAAGAGAAGGCCGCGGAAGAACTGCGGCTGACGCCGGACAATATGTTCCAGTTCGGGCTGATCGACAGCATCGTGCCGGAACCGCTTGGCGGGGCCCATTGGGACTACACCGAGGCCGCCAATTTACTAAAGCCAAAGCTGATCGAGACGCTCGAAGAGCTTAAACAGCTGAGCCCCGAGGAACGGATCGAGAAGCGGATCGTGAAGTTCGGCAAGATGGGCTTCTGGAATGAGGTGCCGGCCTGAGCCGCGATGGCGAACAAGCACCGAGAAGATCATTCCTGAAGCAAGACAGGCCTAACCCGGATAGCCACGACCGGGGCCAGCGGGGCATAGTCTGCCGGCGGGATCGGGGCGTGGTGGACAAACTTCATTTGTTATCTCTTAATACTATATCGTAATGTCTCTCATACAACAACTCCGGGGAACCGGGGTGGCGCTGGTAACTCCTTTTACATCTGACCTCAGCATCGACTATACCGCTTTAACCGGGATCATCGATTTCGTGATCGACGGTGGCGTGGAATATATCGTGACCATGGGCACTACCGGCGAGACGCCGACGCTGTCCAAAGAAGAAAAGAAAGATATCATCCAGTTCACCTACGAAAAGGTCGCCGGCCGGGTGCCGGTCGTCGTCGGGGTGGGCGGTAACAATACGGCCGAGCTGGAAAAAGAGCTGGGCTGGTTCCCACTGGACAAGGCTATCGCGGTGCTCAGCGCGAGCCCCTACTATAGTAAACCTTCGCAGGAAGGTCTCTTCCAACATTATAAAGTGCTTGCGGCCGCTTCGCCCAAGCCGATCCTCCTCTATAATGTCCCGGGCCGGACGGGCCGGAACCTCAGCGCGGCAACAACGCTGCGGCTGGCAAGGGAGGTGAAGAATATCGCGGGCATCAAGGAAGCGAGCGGGGACATGGCGCAATGCATGGAGATCCTGCGCGACCGGCCCGGACATTTCCTGGTGGTCAGCGGCGACGATGCGCTTGCACTGCCGCAGATCGCGTGTGGGATGGACGGGATTATCAGCGTCGCGGCCAACAGCTTCCCCAAGGCGTTCACCGAAATGGTTCGGCTCTCGCTGAAGCACCAGTTCCGTGAGGCGAAAGCTCTCAATGACCGGCTGATCGCGGGGTATGAGCTTCTCTTTGCCGAGAACAATCCCGCCGGCGTCAAGGCGGCGATGTATGAGCTGGGGCTGATCGGCAACTACCTGCGCCTGCCGGTGGTGCCGGTGAGCGAGCCGCTGCAGGAGAAGATCCATCACTACGTGAAGGGTTAACCTCTCTACGACGAACATTTTCAAGGCAACAGCATGCAGGTGCGATATGCCGGGAACCTGGGGCATTGGCACCCCGAATCGGGGATGCTGAACCGGCTGGATAAGCCCGGATTCCTGTTACCGGGTTAAATCCGGTAGGTGACTCCCTCCATGGCGAGGTCGGTGTTTGGGAAGATCTCCCTTGCCTCCTGCTCGAAAGCGAGCAGCTTTTCGTATTTGGAGCTGAAATGGCCGATGATCAGCCGCCCGACGCCGGCCAGGCGGGCGATAGTGGCTGCCTGCGCGGTCGTGCTGTGGAATCGTTTCCCGGCCTGTTCTTCGAGGTCCCTGAGGTAGGTGGTCTCATGGTAGAGGAGGTCGACGCCTTTGACGTATTCGGCGATCCGTTCGTCGAAGAGGGTGTCCGAGGCGTAGGCATAGGATCGGGCCCTGGTGGCGGCCTCGGTCACGGCCTGGTTGTCGACCAGCACGCCGTCCTTCCGGAGGTAGCTTTCCCCCCATTTCAGGCGGTCGAAGAAGGAGGAAGGGACTTCCATCTGCCGGGCTTTCTCGGGATTGACGCGGCGGAAGGGGCGGATCTCGCGGAAGCGGAACCCCCAGCATTCGATCCGGTGGTAGACGGGAAAGCAGCTGACCTCGAATTTGGATTCGCGGACGATGGGGCCTTCCACGGTGAGGGGGTGAAAATATAGTGGGTAGGAGAGCTGGATATCGGCTACTTTCAGCTGGAGGTCGATGATGTCCTGCAGGGCCCGGGGGGCGAAGATGTGGAGTTCCTGGGTGCGGCCGAGGAGGCCCATGCTGGTGAGCAGGCCGATGAGCCCGAAATAGTGGTCGCCGTGGAGGTGGGAGATGAAGATGTAGTTGATCTTGCTGCGGCGGATCTTATATTTGGCCATCTGCATCTGGGTGCCTTCGCCGCAGTCCACGAGGAAAATCTGGTCCTCCATGGTGACCACCTGCGCCGTGGGGTGACGGTCGAACGCGGGTAAAGCGGAGTTGTTACCTAAGATGGTTACGGCCAACATATTAGCGAATATAATGAAAATCGGCGGACGGATCGAACTTCGTAAACCACCGGCTGTTATGAGTCATAGGTAGCCGTACCGAAGACCCCCGGAGGGTGATCACGAAGAAACTGCTTGATTTCCAGAGGCATCGGCTGACTTTCTGTCTGCTTTTTGGATCAGAGATCCGGCCCGTTGAGCATTTCTCTTTCCACCTCTTCGAGGTGTACGATATCCCAGGCTTCGCTCTCTGTCGGGGTGACGTTCATGAGCTCGAGGAGGCCGCTATCCTCGAGGCTTTTCTCGACTTCAGGGGTAAGTTCACATATTACGAAGGAAGCGCTTTCGTCGTAGAAGCGCTGTTGTATCCGAACCAGGCATTCCGCAGCAGCATCGTCCACCTCCCTGATGTCTTTTAGTATGAGAACCACGTTTTTAACTTCTTCTTGAAGGAACGGCAGTAAACCTTGTTCAAGCGCTCCTGTCATATTAGCAGCAAGAACGGCGTCAAGGATAGTAATGGCATGAAATTTTTCTCTGGTATCAATTTTGACTTGCATATACACTAATGATTATTAACGGCCGTTAATAAAGTGGCGGAATCGGAAGTCAAAAATATTCGTTATTATTGTATAAAGCTCAATTACTTAAAAATGGATAATAATTTTTCAGCCCAGGTAAAGGAGATCATATCGTTCAGCAGGGAGGAAGCTTTGCGACTGGGGAACGATTTTATCGGTACGGAGCACTTATTGCTGGGGTTGATCCGCGAAGGGGATAATACAGCTGTCCGCATTTTAAAGAGTTTCAATGTGGACCTGTATGAACTGCGCAAGGAGGTGGAGATGGCTGTCAAGGATAAGACGGGCAAGAACATCGCCAATATCAATAGTTTACCGCTGACCAAACAGGCGGAGAAGGTGATACGGGTAACCGTCCTCGAAGCAAAAGCCCTGAAAAGTCCTACCGTGGAGACCGAACACCTGATGCTCTCGATCCTGAAGAACAAAGAAAACATTGCTACACAAATCTTAAATCAATTCGACGTGGATTACGACTTATTCAGAAACGAGCTGGGTGTTGTCAAGAGCAACGACGTTCGTAGCGAATACGCAGAGGAGAACGATGACGATTTCGATGAAGAAAAGAAGTATTCGCAACAGAAAGCAAGAGCCGCGGGCAATGCGAAGAGCAAGACGCCCGTGCTGGATAATTTTGGCCGGGATATCACCCGGTTGGCCGAGATGGGGGCCCTCGATCCCATCGTTGGCCGGGAAGAAGAGATCGAGCGTGTATCGCAGATCCTCTCCCGCCGTAAGAAGAACAACCCCATCCTGATCGGGGAGCCCGGCGTGGGTAAGACGGCGATCGTGGAAGGCCTGGCCCTCCGTATCGTGCAGCGCAAGGTTTCGCGGGTGCTGTTCGACAAACGCGTGATATCGCTGGATCTGGCGGCATTGGTCGCGGGTACCAAATATCGCGGTCAATTCGAGGAAAGAATGAAGGCGATCATGAACGAACTGGAGAAGAACCGGGACGTGATCCTCTTTATCGATGAGATCCATACGATCGTCGGCGCCGGTGGGGCGAGCGGTTCGCTGGATGCCTCGAACATCTTTAAACCTGCCCTGGCGCGTGGTGAACTCCAATGCATCGGCGCCTCCACCCTGGACGAGTACCGGATGTATATCGAGAAGGACGGCGCTTTGGATCGCCGGTTCCAGAAGGTGATGGTGGATCCTCCTTCCGTGGAGGAGACCATCCAGATATTGAACAACATCAAGTCCAAATACGAGGATTATCATAATGTCACTTACTCCGACGATGCCATCAACGCATGCGTCAAGTTAAGCGACCGGTATATGACGGACCGCCTGCTTCCGGACAAGGCCATCGACGTGCTGGATGAGGTAGGGGCGAGGGTACACCTGAAGAATATCAATGTTCCGCAGAATATCGTCGAGCTTGAAAAGAAGATCGAAGATGTGAAGAACGAAAAGAACAAGGTGGTGAAGAGCCAGAAGTTCGAGGAAGCGGCATCGTTGAGGGATACCGAAAAACGTTTGCAGGAAGAATTGGAGAAAGCGAAAGCCGAGTGGGAAGAAGAGAGCAAACACAAGCGCTACCCGATAGACGAGGATAATATCGCCGAAGTGGTGAGTATGATGACCGGTATCCCCGTCAAGCGGATGGTACAGGCAGAGACGGAGAAACTGAAGAATATGGCGATCGACATGCGGGGCATGGTGGTCGGGCAGGATGATGCGATCACCAAAGTGGTGAAGGCCATCCAGCGTAACCGGGTCGGTCTGAAGGACCCGAAGAAACCCATCGGAACCTTTATCTTCCTGGGGCCTACCGGGGTTGGTAAGACGGAGCTGGCGCGGGCGCTGGCGCGGTACATGTTCGATTCCGAGGATTCCCTGATCCGGATCGATATGAGCGAATACATGGAGAAATTCACGGTGAGCCGCCTGATCGGTGCGCCTCCGGGATATGTCGGATACGAAGAGGGCGGTCAGCTGACGGAACGGGTTCGTCGCAAACCGTACTCGGTGATCCTGCTGGATGAGATTGAAAAGGCTCACCCGGATATCTACAATATCCTGCTGCAGGTACTGGACGACGGCCAGCTGACCGATGGCCTGGGCCGCAAGGTGGACTTCAAGAATACGCTGATCATCATGACGTCCAATATCGGGGTACGCCAATTGAAGGACTTCGGGGATGGTGTCGGGTTTGCCACGGCGGCACGGACGCAAAATGCGGACGAGAATAATAAGGCCGTGATCGAGAAGGCGCTCAAGAGGACGTTCAGTCCCGAGTTCCTTAACCGGATCGACGACGTGGTCATCTTCAATGCGCTTGGCAAGGAGCATATCTTCCAGATCATCGATATCCTGATGAAGGGCGTGCTGAAAAGGCTGAACAATCTCGGGTTCACGCTCGAATTGACGGACGAAGCCAAGAACTTCATCGCGGACAAGGGGTATGATTCGCAGTTTGGGGCGCGGCCGCTGCACAGGGCCATCCAGAAATACCTGGAAGATCCCCTGGCGGAAGAGATCCTGAATATGAATATCAAGAATGGGGATATCCTGCTGGCAGACCTGGACAAGGAGAACTCGAAGATCAAGTTCTCGTTGAAGGAACGGGCTAAAGAAAAATCAGAAGCTTAAATAGCCATCGAATAAAAAAAGGCCGCACCTTTGGTGCGGCTTTTTTTATTATGAAGAAGATTATAATTACTATCGACGGTTGGTCGTCCTGCGGGAAGAGCACGCTGGCCAAGCAATTGGCGCGGGAACTTCATTATGTCTATATCGACAGCGGGGCCATGTACCGGGCCATTACGCTGTACTTCCTGCGGAATCATGTCGATTGGACCATTCCGGCCGCGGTGGAGGAGGCGTTGACGCATATCAAGCTCGAGTTCGTGACCAACCACAAGAACGGTCAGACGGAGATGTGGCTGAACGGCGAGAACGTCGAGTATGTGATCCGCGACCTGGTGATCGCCGAGAAGGTGAGCGAGGTGGCGGCGGTGCGGGCGGTACGGGAATTTGCGGTGGCCAGGCAACAGGAGATGGGGCGCAAGAAGGGGATCGTGATGGATGGCCGGGATATTGGAACGGTGGTTTTTCCGCATGCGGAATTGAAGATATTCATGACGGCGGATGAGAAGGTACGGGTGCAGCGGCGATTCAAGGAGCTTTACGAGAAGAACCCCAATATCACGCTCGAGGAGGTCAAGCAGAATCTTTCTCACCGGGACTATATCGATTCGCACCGGGAGATCAGCCCGCTGCGGCAGGCCGAGGACGCGGTGGTGCTGGATAATTCGCATTTGACAATAAAACAACAACTGGAGATTGCAGAGGGATGGGTGAAGGAACGGATGGGATAAACCTTTGGCGATGGGGTTGAAACAACGAATAAAATACTCGGGCATTTTTGGGCTATATGAGCGGGTTTTCCGACCAGCAGTCAGAGCTGCGCACCTCAAAGAGGTTCGGCTTTACAGGGAGATCCTGGGCAAACGCGTTGGGCTGATCTTTGATATCGGCGCTTATGACGGACATAAGACGGCGGCCTTTTTGGAGCTGGGCGCCCGTGTTGTGGCCTGTGAGCCAGATGCCTATAATTTCCAATTGCTGACCGTGCGGTTTCGCGGTCGGAGGCGGGTTACGCTGTTGAAGACGGCGCTGGGTGAGAAGGAGGGGACGGCTAAGCTGCTGGTGCATCATCCCGGCTCGGCCTTCAATACCCTGAATGTGAAATGGAAAGAAATGCTGGAGGAAGATGGGCAGGCCCGGTGGAAGGAGGAGATCCGGTTTGCCGACGAGGAGAAAGTACGGGTGACGACGCTGGATGAACTGATCCGGGTCCATGGAGTTCCCGACTTTATAAAGATCGATGTTGAGGGATACGAGAAATTTGTGGTGGACGGACTTCATCAGCGGGTGTCTTGTATTTCGTTCGAGTGTCAGCTGCCGGAGTTTAAAGACGATCTACTGGCTATTTTGCGGCGGCTGGAGGACGGATCGATGTATAATGTGGTGTATGCCGAGGAACTGGTGTTGCCGGAGTGGGTGGGGTATGAGGAGATATTGAAATGGGTACAGGAGACGAAGCTATTTTCTTTTGATATGGTAATAAAAAAGAGGCCGTCTCATAGATAAGAGGTGGCCTTTTTTGCTATATGGCACCACCTGGAGGCTACCATGGGACTAAGAGGGAAACCGGGGAGGGCCTGAGGGCAATTTAAGCCTCTTTCAGGCGGCTTTTTTTCTCAGGTTATGGGCCAGGGCCAGTAATCCAAACTCCATGCTCACTTTATCGATGCCCCGAAGCAGGAAGCGTTTAAATTGGTGATTGTGCTTGATACGGGCGAAGACCGGGTCGGTGTCGAAGCAACGCTGTTTGCGCTTTTGGATTCCCCGTTTGGTTTTTAAGCGATTCTGCGCTTTTTGTTTCAGCCGATGCCAATTGAGATTGACTTCAATAGTCCGGTACTCACAATCCGGATTACACTGGGCACGCAGCGGACAGGCGGTACAGTTCTTGGATTGATAGCGGGTGAGCAGTTGTTCGAAGCCGCTATGATTGGGTTTGATCCGTTCTCCTGTCTTTTTCATGATCTTGCCTGCCGGACATCTATAGCGGTTGGTGAGGGGGGTATAGATAAATTGGTCCGCTGTATTACGGCTTCTTGTCTCGTTTCTTATGACTTGATCCCGGTCGAACTCATTATGCTTTACATAGGCGGTATTCTGCTCGTCTTCTAACCATTGATAGTTCTCTTCGCTGCCATAGCCGGCGTCTGCGGTGATGTCCACCCGCTCCAGCACCTCGTGAACCACCCGAACCGGGTGATCAGCCGCCACCAGTTCATCCAAACCGGGTGGAAAGGCCATGATCTGATGTTGGTGGTTCGCCTTGAATACCACCGATAGAGTTACGTAAAAACCGCAAAAGAAAAAAGGGTGCCTCAGTTACTTATGAGACACCCTCTTTTTATTTAGCGGAGGAACAAAAGTTCGCGGTATTTGGAAAGGACCCATTCCTTGTCGTCGACAAGGAGTTCGAGTTTGTCCACGTGGTAGCGGATCTCGTCGAAGAAGGGTTCTTTTACCTGGCTGTTGTAGGCGATGGCCTTGGTGCGGGTGTCGGTGATGTTGTTGGCGACCTTGCGGGCCTCGATCATCTTGCTTACCATCTCGCTGACCTTGCCGATGTGCAGGGATATCTTTTCGAGGATCTGCTGCTGGTTGGCATAGGCAGCGGCGGGAAGGCCGAGATCCTTCATGCCCTTGATATTGGCGAGCAGGATGTTCTGGTATTTGATGGCCGGGGGGAGGATATGGCTGGTTGCCAGTTCGCCCATGATGCGGGCTTCGATCTGTACGCGCTTGATGTATTTTTCCAGTTCGATCTCATGGCGGGCTTCCAGCTCGATGTGGGTGTAAACGCCATTCGATTCGTACAAATGTTTGGCCTTTTCAGTGACCATTGCGTCGAGGGCCAGCGGGGTCGTGCGGACATTGGGCAGGCCGCGTCTTTCCGCTTCGTGGTGCCATTCTTCGCTGTAACCGTCGCCTTCGAAGAGGACCTTCTCGCTGCTAACGACATACTCGCGGATGACGTGCATGAGGGCGATCTCTTTCTTATCGCCTTTCTCGATGAGGGCGTCTACATCCTTCTTGAACTTCTTGAGCGTCTCGGCGAGGATCGTGTTGACGGCGATCATGGCGTTTGCGCAGTTTGCGCTGGAGCCTACGGCGCGGAACTCGAACTTATTGCCGGTGAAGGCGAAGGGAGAGGTGCGGTTACGGTCAGTGTTGTCGAGCAGGAGCTCGGGGATGCTACGGTGGAGATCTAGCTTGAGGATGGCTTCGTCCTGTTCGTCGAACTTATCGCCCACGCGTTCCTTTACATCTGCGAGAACCTTTGAGAGATATTCGCCGATAAAAACCGATATGATGGCGGGAGGCGCTTCGTTGGCGCCCAGGCGGTAATCGTTGCCGGCTCCCGAGATGGAGGCGCGGAGGACGTCGGAATATTCATATACCGCCTTGATCGTGTTGACGAAGAAGGTGAGGAACATGAGGTTGGTTTTCGGCGTCTTGCCGGGAGCGAGGAGGTTGACACCGGTGTCGGTGGCCATGCTCCAGTTGTTGTGCTTGCCGCTACCGTTGATACCGGCGAAGGGTTTTTCGTGGAGCAGGACGCGCAGCTTGTGACGGCGGGCGACCCGGTCCATTACGTCCATCAGGAGCATGTTATGATCGACTGCTACGCTGACTTCTTCGAAGATGGGGGCGCACTCGTACTGGGCGGGGGCGACCTCATTGTGGCGGGTGCGGAGCGGAATCCCCAATTTATAGGCTTCGGCCTCGAAATCGCGCATGAAGGCATAGACGCGTTCGGGAATGCTGCCGAAGTAAAGGTCTTCCAGCTGCTGGCCTTTTGCGGGAGCGTGGCCGAAGACGGTGCGGCCGCTCATCACCAGGTCGGGACGGGCGTTGAAGAGACCCTCGTCGACGACGAAGTATTCCTGTTCCCATCCAAGGGTGGCGGTGACCTTGCTGACATTCTTATCAAAGTAATGGCAAACCTCTACGGCGGCCTTGTCGAGTGCGGCAAGGGCCTTCAGGAGGGGAGCCTTGTAGTCAAGGGATTCCCCGGTATAGGAGACGAAGATGGTGGGGAGGCAAAAGGTTTTGCCGGCACCGACTTCCATAATAAAGGCCGGAGAGGAGGGATCCCATGCCGTGTAGCCACGCGCTTCGAAGGTGGCGCGCAGACCGCCGCTGGGGAAGGAGGAGGCGTCGGGTTCCTGCTGGATCAGCGCGGCGCCGTCAAATTCTTCGATGGGGGTGCCATCGCTCTTTATGGTAAAGAATGAATCGTGCTTTTCAGCGGTGGTTCCGGTGAGAGGTTGGAACCAGTGGGTGAAGTGGGTGACCCCTTTTGCCTCAGCCCATTGGCGCATGCCGGATGCGATCTGGTTGGCCACAGTGCGATCGATCTTCTTGCCGCCTTTTATAGAAGCCACCAGGCTTTTATAGGCTTCATCACTTAAAAATTCCCGTGCCGTTTTCAGGGTGAAAACGTTTTCGCCGAAGATGGCGGTGATCTTGGCGGCTCCGGGGACCTGCGTTCCGTCAGCCTTCGCCAGGTTGTCAATCGCTTTGAATCTTAATGAGGACATGCTTGAAAAGTTTTAGCGAAACTACAATGAATGAGGGATATTTAAATAATTTTTTGGTCTATCTGAATGAAATGGGGAGTTTAATGGGGAAAAGTATTATATTAAATAATTCATAATCTGTGTGATAAATAACTGTAGAGCCGATGGTTCAGGGCCTGGTAAAGGGGGAGGGTCCGGAGGGAATGCAGGAACGGAACGAGGAGGAAGGGGAGGTAGATGCTGCGGTAGCGAACGATCGCGCCGGCGAAGGGGATCATGACGCCAATGATCAGCATCCCGGAGATGGCAAAGAGGAAGCAGAACCAGTTGAAGGGGTTCAGGATGGAGTCTTTTGTCAGCCGGCCGAGGTTGCGGCGGTTCCGGTAGTTATGAACGAGGGCGAAGACGACGGTTCCCCAGATGAGGAGGAGTTCGAGGGAGAAGAGGAGGTAGATCGGCTGGCCGCCGGATCCCGGGAGCGGTTCGAAAAATCCGTTCTTTATGGCAATGGGCAGGATGCGGAACAGGCTTCCCCAGGAACCGTTCAGGGCGGGCAGGTCCAGGCGGGAATTGCCTTGCAGGACGAGGAATTCGTGTTGATGGCGGGCGATGGTTGCGGGCAGGTGCTGGAAGTTGGGAGTGAGGAGGAGGCTGATGGTTGCGATAACGCCGAAGAGGGCCAGGGATTTGCGGAGCCTCGGTCTTTCGCCAAAGAGCCAGCAGAAAATGGCGGGAAGGAGGAGGATGGCGGCGGCGGTGCGGATCCAAACGATGAGCAGGAAGAAAACGACACTATAAATCGTTCGTTTCCAGGTAAATCCATTATACAGGAGGCGATGGATGTTATAGAGAAGGAAGCCGATGAGCATATACAGGACCGCTTCGCGGTGGATGCAGGATGTCCAGAAGAGAATGGAGGGAAGGACGATGACCGAGAAGGCCGCGAGGGGGTCATCCGGGAACCGGTGGCGGAAGGTGCGAAAGAGGGCGATGGCGCCCAGGAAGACAGGGAAGGAGAAGAGCAGGGTATTGATGTATAGGTTGTTACGGGAAAGCGGGTCGAGCAGGACATGGATGAGGATGACGGCGTTGTGGGAGAACGAGTCCCAGTCGGAGTTGAACTTCCAGAAGAGATCGAAGTCGTTGAAGAGCCGATAGGTTTGGATCGAGCTGAATTGAAAATACATCCAGATGTCGCCATGTTCGGGATAGTAGTACCAGGCGATGAGCGTGTGCAGGAAGCCGGCCGCCACGTGGAGGCCGAAGAGGAAGAGCAGGGGCATGGTGCGGATCCTGCTTCTCCGGATGAATTTTATTTTTACCACGGCATAGCCGAGGAGGATCCCATACAGCAGCAGCAGGAGAACTTCCATAGCGTTAGTGTTCGTGCGGGATTAACCCGAGTGTTTTTATTTTTTCCAAATAGATAGCAACTACGGTGTCACTGGTAAAACGTTGAAGGATACGTTCCCGGCTGCTTAGCCCCAGCTGTTTTTTGGTATTGGGCGGCAGGTGTACGTACTCGGCCATTTTTGCCGCGAGGCCGGCGCTGTCTTTTGGGCGGCAGAGGTAGCCATTGACGCCTTCTTCTATGAGGTCGCGGCAGCCGGCGGTGTCGCTGGCGATGAGGGCTTTGCACATGGATGCGCCTTCGAGGAGGCTGAGGGGCATGCCTTCGCGGTAGGAGGGCAGGACGATGCAATCGGCCTTTTCGATGAAGGGGCGGACGTCGTCGGCGTGGCCGAGCCAGGTGATGATGCCGCTTGATATCCATTCCTCCAATTGCTTCCGTGGGATGGCCACGGGGCTTTCGTCATCGAAGAAGCCGAGCAGCTGGCATTGGACGGGGACTTGCTGTTGTTTCAGCTGTTTTGCGGCTTCCACGAATTCGGCGATCCCTTTGTGGCGGATGAGGCGGGCGATAAGCAGGAAGGTGATGGTGGGATGCGGATGGTTCGGGTCATAGGGGGCGGGATGAAAATAGTTTTGGTCGACGCCTTCGCCGGGCAGGAGGAAGGTCTTGTCCGCCGCGACCAGATGTTGGGTCGTGAATACCTTGCGGTCATCCGCATTGAGGAACCAGACCTCGGCGGCTTTTTGGAGCTGGCGGCGATAGCCGATGCGGACGCCGCGTTGCAACCAGCCTTCGCCGGAGAAGGTGTAACCCAGCCCGGTGATAACGCTGATGGAGGGGATGCCGGCGCGGGCGGCGGCGCGGGCACCGTAGAGGTTGGCTTTGATGGTATAATGAAAGATGAGTCCTGGCCTTGTGGTCCGGTAGTGGTGGAGCAGTTCTTTATAAAGCCGGTAGTCGTGGATCGGGGAGATGCTTTTTGGATAAAAATGATGCAGCTGGATAAAGGTGAGACCTTTCAGCTGTTCGAATTTTTCCGTATAGGCATCGCGGGGCGCCAGCACGTAGATGGTAAACCCTTCTTTTAGCAGTCGTTCAATAAGATAGAGTCTGAATTTGTAGATGCTCCAGCTGGTATTTGCTACAAATGCGATTCTTCCTTTTGCGGTCATAAGGGACAAACGTACTGATTTTCTCGTACTTTTGCGCCGGAGAAGCCGGGGCTTCTCGGCCGAAGGCCCGACGTTAGATATTAGAACGAGCCGGGTTATTTTGCCATCAAACCCGGCTCGTTCTATAATATGGACATTACGGTAAAAACGGCCGAGCAGCTGCGGCTTACTGGGGAAGAATTCGATCTGATCCGAAAAAAGCTTGGCAGGACCCCCAATTTTACGGAATTATGTGCTTTCAGCGCCATGTGGAGCGAGCACTGCAGTTATAAGAACTCGATCAAGTGGTTGAAGACGCTGCCCCGGGAAGGGAAGAAGATGCTGGTGAAGGCCGGTGAGGAGAATGCGGGGCTGATGGATATCGGGGATGGCTATGGAGTGGTTTTCAAGATCGAATCCCATAATCACCCTTCGGCGATCGAACCCTTCCAGGGTGCGGCTACGGGGGTCGGGGGTATCCACCGGGATATCTTTACGATGGGCGCCAGGCCGATCGCGTCGCTGAATTCCCTGCGGTTTGGCAATATAAAGGATGCGAAGACCCAGCATTTGCTGTCGGGTGTGGTGCATGGTATCGGCCACTATGGCAACTGTTTTGGGGTGCCGACGGTAGGCGGGGAAATCTATTTCGAAGAATGTTATCATACGAATCCGCTGGTGAACGCGATGAGCGTGGGTATCCTGAAGAACGGGGAGACGATCTCGGCGACGGCGAAGGGGAAGGGTAACCCGGTGATCTTTGTGGGTAGTGCGACGGGCAAGGATGGGATCGGCGGGGCTTCTTTTGCTTCGGCCAATATCACGGGGGAGAGCACGAAGGAGTTGCCGGCGGTGCAGGTGGGAGATCCGTTCCAGGAGAAGAAGCTGTTGGAGGCCTGCCTGGAGGTGATCCATACCGGGGCGGTCGTGGGCATGCAGGATATGGGGGCTGCGGGCATTATCTGTTCGACGGCGGAGATGAGTGCCAAGGGTGAGGTAGGGATGCGGATCGACCTGGACCGGGTTCCGGCGCGGCAGGAAAATATGAAGGCCTGGGAGTTGCTGCTGAGTGAGAGCCAGGAGCGGATGCTCATGGTCGTGAAGAAGGGGCGGGAGGCCGAGGTGGTCGCTATTTTTGAGAAATGGGATTTGCCGGCGGCGGTTATCGGTGAGGTGACGGATGATGGGCTTTTGAAATTTTATATGGGTGGCGAGCTTGAGGCCGAGATCCCTGCGCATGAGCTGGTGCTGGGCGGCGGTGCGCCGCAGTATGACCGGCCTTATAGTGAACCGGGATATCTGAAGGAGGTGAATGCTTTCGATGCTTCATCTGTTTCGGTTCCTGCCGATCTGCGGGAGGTTGCCGGGCAATTGATCGCGCTGCCGAATATCGCTTCCAAGAAATGGGTGGCTGTTCAATATGATAGTACGGTGGGTGCGGCGAATACTTCGACCAACCAACCCAGTGATGCGGCCGTGGTGCTGGCGAAGGGCGCCGGGAAGGATAAAGCTTTGGCGGTGACTACGGACTGCAATAGCCGTTATGTGTTTGCGGACCCTTATAAAGGGGCGATGATCGCGGTGGCCGAGGCTGCGCGGAATATCGTCTGCAGCGGGGGGAAGCCCCTGGGGGTGACCAACTGTCTGAATTTCGGCAATCCCTATGATCCTGAGGTCTATTACCAGTTTGTCAGCGCCATCAAGGGAATGGGTGACGCGTGTAGGAAGTTTGACACCCCGGTGACGGGTGGGAACGTGAGCTTTTACAACCAAAACCCCGATGGGGCGGTGTATCCAACACCGACCATTGGCATGGTCGGTTTGCTGGAAAGCGTGAAGAACAAGATGACGCTGGACTTCAAGGACGAGGGGGATGTCATCTTCCTGTTGGGGAATTCCTATAATGATATTGCTTCTTCGGAGTACCTGCATAAGGTCCGCAAGGTCGAGAAGAGCCCCGCGCCGCATTTCGATATCGAGGAGGAGTATGCGTTGCAGCAGAAGGTGGCGGCGCTGATCGCCGGCCGGCTTGTTCGCAGTGCGCATGATGTGAGCGAGGGCGGGCTGTTTGTTGCGCTGGCCGAGTCGGCGTTCCCGCGGGGGCTTGGTTTCGAGGTTGCTACTTCGGATGCGGCGATCCGTCCCGACGCGTATTGGTTTGGGGAAGCGCAGAGCCGGGTGGTGGTGAGTGTGGGGGCTTCGCGGGTGGAGGAGTTTTTGAAGGCATTGGGGGGCTTCCCGGCGGCGCAGCTGGGGGTTGTCACCGGAGGGAATTTTGTCGTCGACGGCGCCGACTGGGGCCATGTGGCCGGGTGGAAGGATAAATACGATCATAGCCTGGAGAATTATATGGCCCGGCTGGTAGACATAGATCAACTATGAAAAAATATATTGTCGTCACCGGTGCGGCGGGATTCATTGGCAGCTGTCTTGTTGGATTTTTGAATCAACACGGGTTTACCGATCTCATCCTGGTGGATGAGTTTGGGGATGCTGCGAAGGAACCTAATTTAGCCGGGAAGGTGTATGCCTCGGCTGTGGAGCGGGAGGTTTTTTTCGACTGGCTGGCGGCGGAGCAACCGGTGGTTGATTTTGTCTTTCACATTGGCGCCAGGACGGATACAACGGAATTCGACTATTCGATCCATCAGCATTTGAATGTGGAGTATTCGCAGAAGGTGTGGGCCTGGTGTACGCAACATCGGGTTCCGTTGGTGTATGCATCTTCTGCGGCGACATACGGAGCGGGTGAGCTGGGGTATGAGGACCGGCATGATCTGCCTTATGAACTGAAGCCGCTGAATCCTTATGGGGTTTCGAAGAACGAATTCGATAAGTGGGCGTTGCGGCAGGCGGCTGCGGGTGGGGTTACGGCTCCGCCGTTCTGGGCAGGGTTGAAATTCTTCAATGTGTATGGTCCTAACGAATACCACAAGGGGCGGATGGCGAGTGTGATCTTCCATTCTTTCAACCAGATCAAGAAGGATGGTTTTGTGAAGTTGTTCAAGAGTCACCGGCCGGACTTTGCCGATGGGCAGCAGTTGCGGGACTTCGTATATGTCAAGGATGTTGTGAAGGTGTGCTTCTGGCTTATGGAGAACCGGCCGGAATCGGGGTTGTACAACCTGGGTACGGGGAAGGCGCGGTCTTTTGAGGACCTGGTAAAGGCCACGTTCGCGGGATTGGATCTACCGGCGAGGATCGAGTATATCGATATGCCGGAGGATATCCGGGACAAGTACCAGTATTTTACGGAGGCGAAGATGGGTAAGCTGCGGGCGGCGGGGTATAAGAATGCGTTCAATACCCTTGAAGAAGGAGTGATCGATTATGTGAGGAATTACCTTGCCAGAAAGAACTATTTATGAATAAGAAGATCGCGATCATCGGGGGTGGGAATTTAGGGACGGCGATTGCCGAGGGGCTGATCCAGAGTGGGTTTGTCCTGCCCAAGCATATCCTTATCACCAAGCGGAATATCGATACGTTGCACGAGCTGGAGCGGAAGGGCGTGCTTGTGAGCGACAAGAATGAGGAGGCGGTG
Source organism: Puia sp. (assembly GCF_035546395.1). Classification (GTDB taxonomy): domain Bacteria; phylum Bacteroidota; class Bacteroidia; order Chitinophagales; family Chitinophagaceae; genus Puia. The sequence goes on from NZ_DASZXR010000011.1 coordinate 17,137, forward strand.
CGATATGCCGACCTGGTGATCCTGGCGGTGAAGCCGTTCCAGGTGAATGATATCCTGCGTTCGCTGAAGGACGAGTTCCGGGTGGACAAGCAGGTGTTGGTATCTGTCGTGACGGGGGTGACCATCGAGCATATCGCGGGCGTGCTTGGGAACGGGGTGCCGGTGGTGCGGGCGATGCCGAATACGGCGATCGCGATCCAGGAGAGTATGACCTGTATCGCGGCCCGCAATGTCAACGAAGAACAACTGCAATATGCGCTGGACATTTTCAACCAGTTGGGCAAGGCGGTGCGGATCGATGAGAAGCTGATGGATGCCGCGACGGTGCTTGGCGCCTGTGGTACCGCCTTTGCCATGCGATATATCCGGGCGAATATCCAGGGGGGTATCGAGATCGGTTTTGATGCGGCCACGGCCAACCTGATCGCGGCCCAGACGGTGAAGGGGGCGGCGGAGCTGTTGTTGAAGAAGGGGTCTCATCCCGAGCAGGAGATCGACAAGGTGACGACGCCCAAGGGTTGTACGATCGCGGGGCTGAATGAGATGGAGCACCAGGGGTTCAGTTCTTCGCTGATCAAGGGCCTGGTGGCGAGCTATGATAAGATCGCTAAAGATTGAGACCGGCCCCTGGCCGGTCGGGGGAAACCCTAATATACCGAGCCGGAGTCCATGTCGAGGGTGTAGATGCGTTGCCGGTTGTGAGCGTTTTTGGTTACCCACGGCTGCGTTATCCCCCCCGAGGTGGGCCTATAGCCGGGGGGAGGCGGGCCAGACAGGAGGATGTCGGCGGCCGCGACCGGGGATTGGCCCTGGGGATTTATATAGGGATCGGGCAGTTTATACTCCTTATAAGCCTGGCTAAAGAAATAGAAGGCCTTTCCTTCCTTCCATAGCGGATAGAGCTTCCCATCCCGCATGATGAATATCGTTTTCCCATCACAATACCCCCATGCATCGTGCGAATATTGCAGAGAGCCGCCGGCGTCCTTCAGGTATAGCATGCGATCCCCTTTTTGCTGCTGGATCTCAAAATTCTGAACGGACGGAGCGTTGTCTCTGAATTCCTGGAAGCTGGCGTAGACGCCGGCGGACAGGACGTTGGAAGCGGTGATAGCCGGGTCGAAGCGGGACCGGTTGAATTGCAGGATATCTTCCCGGTGAAGCCGGCGGCCATTCTCTATCCTGGCCGGGGCCAAAGCGGAGATGCTGTCGGCCATTTCGCTGAGGACGGCGGTGAGATCGGTTTCCCAAAGGGAATAATAGCTGCTCCAGTTGTTGTATTGATTGCTATTCTTATAGGTCTGCAGGGTATCGAATCGCAGGATGGGGATATACACGCTGTCGTTGCAGGCGTAGATCTCGGCTTTTAGCCGGATATGGGTCTTTTGATCGATAATCCGGTCGTCTTTAACTTTATCCTCTTTGAGATAGTTGGCGTCGGAAAGCCAAAGGTTGCGGAGGACGATGAGGGCTGACCAATGGCCGCCGGGGGTTGCAAAATTCTTGTTGAGGAAGGCGGCGACCTCGGCGGCGGCGGGTCGGGGGAAAACGAGCTGGTTGTTATGGCTGCGGCCGATGGTGGGGACGAAGGTATGGATGCCGATTCGGACGGTGTCGGTGCGTTGATCGATCACGTCGAAATGGGTGAATACGCCGGGCCGGGTGGGGCCGGAGCGCTTCAGATCGATGGTGACGCTGGGAAGGGTGGAAAGAGAGAGGGTAGGAATGTTGTTTTGTGCCATCCCGGTGAGGGAAAGGGCTAGCAAGCCGATAAAGGGTACTGGGTATTTCATAGTCGGAGTAAATCTGCGACAAAATAGAAAAAATTGGGCATTACTGAAATACAATTTTCTTTCATATGTAAATGATTGTTAAAAGGTTAGATGCCTTGGCCGGAGGGGAAAAATGACACGTAAAGGCCCGAAAATTAAGTAGCGAATTCTACCTTTTAATTAAAATAAACCCGCATTATCTTGCGTTTGTGAGTGTGCGGAGCTAATTTTGCGCCGCGCAGTCGAAATCTGTCGCATTTGGAAAAATCTTGATCCCTGGAAATGACCTAAATCCAATAAACAATGAAAGGAAAGACCCTTACCGGAATTGTATTAGTCGTTGAGATCGCTTCTATCGCTATTCTGCACGCAGTGAAGATCAATCACACGGAAAAGACCGCCAAGGAATTTTCCCGGAGCCAGCCTGCCGCCGAGGCAATGGATAACCGGGCGAAGCCGGCTATTACGCTTGCCGTCCTCAAATAAATACCGCGCGTTAACGAATGTGAAGAGGCCCAACCGAAGGTTGGGCCTCTTTGGCTTATAAGTTATCCACATGGGTTTTTGCGGCATTGCAAAATCGTGTAACTTTGCATGACCTTCTTGAATTTCCCTTCTTTTATGGTTTTCAATGGGTCATCGCAGCGGCCAGGATATTGTTCAAGCTAAGTTATTGGTTTCCGCCTGTCGCCTAACAGCACAACAACGCATTTAATAATAAATTAATTGACCATACTATGGCTAAGTATGTTTTTGTAACAGGTGGTGTAACGTCTTCACTGGGAAAAGGGATCATTGCGGCTTCGCTTGCTAAATTATTGCAGGCAAGGGGGCTAAGGGTGACGATCCAGAAATTCGACCCCTATATCAATGTCGACCCGGGCACCTTGAATCCCTATGAGCATGGGGAGTGTTACGTAACCGAGGATGGTGCGGAAACGGACCTGGACCTTGGCCATTACGAGCGTTTTTTGAACATCTATACTTCGCAGGCGAACAATGTCACTACGGGGCGGATCTACCAGACGGTGATCAACAAGGAGCGGGAAGGGGCCTATCTCGGCAAGACGGTGCAGGTGATCCCGCATATCACCGATGAGATCAAGCGGCGGATGTTGCTGCTGGGCCAGGGCAACAAATGGGATATCATCATTACGGAGCTGGGGGGAACGGTAGGCGATATCGAATCGCTGCCGTTCATCGAGGCGGTCCGGCAGCTGCAATGGGAGATGCCGGAGGAGGATTGCGTGGTGGTCCATCTTACGCTGGTGCCTTATCTAAAGGCGGCGAAGGAGCTGAAGACGAAGCCTACGCAGCATAGCGTCAAATTACTCAGCCAGGAGGGGGTTCATCCGGACATCATCGTCTGTCGGACGGAGGAGCCTTTGTCGCCGGATATCCGGAAGAAGATCGCGCTTTTCTGTAATGTCAAGCCTGAGGCGGTGATCGAGGCGGCGGATGCGCCGACGATCTACGAGGTCCCGCTGACGATGATGCGGGAGAAGCTGGATCTGATCTGTATGAAGAAGCTGAACATTACGAATACGCATGAGCCCGAGCTGGGGAGGTGGAAGGAGTTCCTTGATAAGCTGAAATATCCGAAGAGCAAGGTAACGATCGGGCTGATCGGGAAATATATTGAATTACAGGATGCTTATAAATCGATCCTGGAGTCGTTCGTACATGCCGGCGCGATCAATGAGTGCAAGGTGCAGGTGGTGAATGTCCATAGTGAATTTATCACTGAAGAGAATGTGGCCGAGAAGCTGGCTAACCTGGACGGGTTGCTGGTTGCGCCCGGATTTGGTCATCGCGGGGTAGAGGGGAAGATCGTGGCTGTGCGATATGCCCGGGAGAATAAGCTGCCTTTCTTCGGCATTTGTCTCGGGATGCAGATGGCTGTGATCGAGTACGCCCGCAATGTGTTGGGGCTGAAGGATGCGCATTCCACGGAAATGGATGTCCATACGCCACACCCGGTGATCGACCTGATGGAGGAGCAGAAAAAAGTGACGGCCAAGGGTGGAACGATGCGCCTGGGGGCCTATCCCTGCGCGCTGAAGGCCGGTTCATTGGCCAGCCGGATCTACGAGGGTAAGCCCGAGATCAGCGAGCGGCATCGTCATCGTTGGGAATTCAATAATGCGTATCTGCAATCTTTTGAGCAAGCCGGGCTGATCCTGAGCGGCACCAACCCCGAAAGCGGGCTGATCGAGATCATCGAGCTATCCACTAATTCCCATCCTTTCTTTTTCGGCGTACAGTACCATCCGGAGTTGAAGAGCACGGTGGAGAACCCGCAGCCGATCTTTGTTCACTTCATCAAGGCGGCCAAGGAGTTTGCCGAGGCGAAGAATGCGGTGAAGAATCCGCTGTTGCAGAGTGAAATGATCTAATTTCGGCGAGTTTTCGGCAATCGGTGGTTTTGGCGGATCGACCTGTGGTCGATCTTTGTATATTTGCACTTCCTAAAAAATATATATGGGATTCGATCGTAATACGGTTATCGGCTTTGTGTTGCTTGGGCTTTTGTTATTTGGTTACCTGTACATTAATACGAAGAGCAGCCACGAGCTGGAGGCGCAGCGGAAGCATATCGCCGACAGCGTTGCGGTGGTGACCAGGGCGCGTGAGGCGGCCGATAGTCTTAAGCGCCAGGCGACCTTGAAGCAGGATACGAATCTTAAGGCGGCTCCCGCGGTGGTGGATTCGAACAGTTTTGAGCTTGCTTTCAAGGGGACCGAGCAGCAGGTGACGATCGAGAACGACCTGGTGAAGGTCGTGTTTAGCAATAAGGGGGGGCAGCCGGTGGATGTGGAGCTGAAGAAGTACAAATCCTATGACAGTACGCCGGTGAAGCTGGTGGGGCCGAACAGCCGGATCAGCTACCCGATAAATACCGGTTCGGGCGCTGCCGATGTCGCCGAGCTGTATTTCAAGGCGGGGCAGGTGGTCAAGAATGCCGATGGCAGCCAGACGGTGCGATTCCAACTGCCGACGCCCGCGGGTGAGTCGATCGAACATGAATTTACGCTGCCCGCGAATGACTATGTGCTGGATTGGAACGTCAACATCAATAACCCGGGCAAGCTGTTCGCCCAGAACAATTTCAACCTGGGCTGGCATTTCGAAACTCAACGGGCGCAGAAGATCGTTTCCGAGGAGCGCCGGCTGACGAGTATCGGATATATGGAGGATGGCCAATTCGACTATATGTCTTCGAAGAGCGAGCGGACCTTTGAAAAACCGGTAAAATGGATCTCCTTGTCGCAGCAGTTCTTCAATACGACGCTGATCGCCAGGAACGGGTTTAGCGGCGGGGCCGTCCACTGGGCGCGGGAGGCATCGGATTCTTCGAATGTCGTCGCGCGGGGCGATGTCGCCTTGCAGGCCAAGATCCCGGCCGCGGCAAACGCCAGTCTGCCGTTGCGGCTTTATTACGGGCCCAATGATTTTACTATCCTGGAAAAGGAGGAGCCGGGGATGACGCATATCATCGACCTCGGCAGAGGGATGTACAGCTTTGTCCGCCCGGTGAACGTCTATATCATCATGCCGGTGTTCAATTTCTTCAAGAAATATATCGCCAGCTATGGGATCGCGATCCTGCTGCTGACGTTGTTCATCCGGTTGATCACTTCTCCGCTGGTGTACAGCAGCTATCTCAGCGGTGCGAAGATGAAGGCTTTGCGGCCGGAGATCGAGCAGTTGAAGAAGAAGATCGGGGATGACCAGCAGCAGATGGGGATGGAGCAGATGAAGCTGTTCCGGGAGGCGGGGGTCAACCCGCTTGGGGGGTGTATCCCGGCGTTGTTGCAGATCCCGATCTTTTTTGCCCTGTATAGTTTCTTCAGCAGCAATCTCGGGTTGCGGGGTGAAACCTTTTTATGGAGTCATGACCTGTCGTCCTACGACAGTATCCTTAGCTTTGGGTTCTCGATCCCTGGGTATGGCGATCATGTGAGCCTTTTTGCCTTGTGCGCGGTGGTGACGAGCTTCCTGATCTCATTGTATGGGATGAGCATGACGCCGGATCAGAGTAACCCGGCGATGAAGTATATGCCGTATATCATGCCGGTCTTCCTGTTGATCTTTTTTAACCGGCTGGCCTCGGCGCTGACCTGGTATTATACGGTGTCCAACCTGATCACGCTGGGTTTGCAGTTTGTGATCCAGAACTATATTATCGACCACGCCAAAATTTTGGCGAAACTGCAGGAGAACCGGACGAAGCCGAAGGCGAAGTCGAAATGGCAGGAGCGGCTGGAACAGATGCAGGAGGCGCAGAAGGAGGCGCAGAAGAAAGGGCGCTAGCCGGCCACGGGCCGGCTGGCCGAAGGCCCAACATCGGCCCTGCCAGGCGCCGACGGCGCCGGTACGGGGCGGGGGCTTTATGTTTTCCAGATTTTTTTCCTTGGGGTTTCTCCGCTTGGCCGGACCGGGACGTCCTCGTCTGTCGCGCGGATTATCTTGCGTTGGTTTTTTGGATGGTTGAGGGGCGGGGGCTGTGGAGGCCGTCGGGTGCCGGTTTCAGTTTTGGGGCGCCTGAGGTGTTTGCTGGGTTCGTTGCGGCGGCCTTTGCGGCGGGGGCTTAATTGCGGTCTTGCTTGGAGGTTTGAGGGGTGTTTCTTACTTTTAATCAATGTTTAATATCCTTCGTAACCCTTTCTGCCTGTTTTTCCTATGTATCCTTTTCCTGCCTGCGCGGGCTCAGAAGAGGATCTCCGAGCTTACTTTAGTATACGATTATTCTGTTATCATCGAGGGCGGTAATAAGCTGGAAGGCGTCGGCAATGCGTCTCATACCGTATATATCAAAGGCAATAAGAGCCGCAGCGAGATGACGAATCAATTGTTCTCTTCTACTTCCATTTACGATGCAAATACGGGTTTTGGGGTGATCCTCAAGGAGTTAAGCGGCCAGAAGCTGCTGATCCGGATGAATCCCGACAACTGGTCGGAGAAGAACCGGATGTATGACGGCGTGGAGTTCAAGAATACGGGTGAGTCGAAGGTGATCGCGGGTTACAATTGTATCAAGGCTACGGGGCAGACCTCGGCGGGGGCTATGGTGACGGTGTATTATACGAAGGAACTGGTGCCGGAGAACAGGACTTACGATCCGCTATTCAGGACGTTGGCGGGGTTACCGCTCGAATATGAACTGACGAATGGGAATGTGAAGATATCCTACCGATTTTCCAAAATGAGCCTGAATCCGGTGCCGGCGTCGAAGTTCGATATTCCTACCGGTGGGTACCGGGAGATGAATTACGAGGAAAGTAAGAAGTTAAATTAAGCTTATTTGCGGCCGCTCATGTTGATGTGCAGGTCCAGCAACTGGAGGCTGCTGTTGCTGCTATTGCGGAGGAAGAGAGAGCTGTTGATCTTGTAGCGATAGGGCAGGATGTACATGGTGTTGCCCTTTTCGTAGGTGACTAAAGTGTTGAAAGATATGTGGTTGTCTTTCTTTTCGGTGCCCAGCAGAACGCTACCGGTAAAGGAAGGACCGGTTTTGAGCGTGAACCCGGTGGTAGTGCGAATGGGGGTGAAATTCGTCTTCAGGCTATTGTTGGGTGCTTTCTTTTCGCCGCCGCCGCCTTTGCTGGCGAAAGCGAGACTGACCACGGTGATCATGAGACCGCTGATGAGCGTTTTGCGCATCAATTTTCTCCATTCTATGTGTGCCGGTATAAGCATTCCAATACAAATGTAGTGAAAAAAATTGGGTAATATTTAACCGCTTATCACAAAATTTAGTAAACTTTTAACGGCCTGATGCCGATAATGTTACAGATAAGTGTTCCGAACCCTTTTAAAAATACGTTAAATAAGCGCGGAGGGTTGCCATCCTTAATGACATTTTAACCTGTGAGAGTAATGTTTTTGGGAGCGTGTCCGGGTCCACATCCGGGGAGAAATTATTTTTCGGTAAGCCGGTACGAATGGCGTAACTTACGATAACCTTTAACACATGCAAGAAAATCCATACCATCAGGACCGCGAAGAAATGAAGGAGTTGTTGAAACAGTATTCGGATTTGAAAAGTGGACGGCAACATTCCTTTTTGGAGGAAGAAGCATTTGAAAGAATAATCGACTATTTTGATGACACGGAGGATCTGACCCAGGCGATAGAGGCGGTGGAATTGGGGATCGAGCAATATCCTTATTCTTCGGCTTTGTTGGTGAAAAAGGCAGATCTGATGATCGCCACCCGGCGGTATCATGAAGCTCTCGCCATTCTCGAGCAGGTGGAGCTTCTCGACAGCAGCGATATCAACCTTTACATTTTAAAGACGGACGCCTACCTGGCGCTTGACCAACCGCAGAAGGCGGCATTGCTGCTGGAGAGCGCGTTGCTGCATTTCGAGGGAGAGGAGCGGGTGGAGCTGCTTTTCGAGCTGGCGGACGTCTATGACGATTACGAGGAGTTCGATAAGATATTCGATTGTCTGAAGCTGATCCTAGAGCAGGACCCTTCGAATGAGGAGGCCTTGTACAAGATCTGTTTCTGGACCGATTTTACGGGGCGGAACGAGGAGAGTATCCGGCTGCACCAGTCGATCATCGACGAGAAGCCGTACAATGAGCTGGCATGGTTCAACCTGGCGGCGGCGTTCCAGGGGCTGAAGCTGTATGAGAAGGCCGTGGATGCGTACAAGTATGCGCTGGCGATCGACGAGAAGTTCGATTATGCTTACCGGAATATGGGCGATGCGTATATCCGGTTGCGTAAGTACCGGGATGCGATCGAGTCGCTTGAGAAGGTGCTGGAGCTTTCGAGGCCGGAGGATGTGATCTATGAGGCGATCGGCCATTGCTACGACAAACTGGACAATTATGCGCAGGCCCGGTTCTATTATCGCAAGGCGTCGCACCTCAACCCGGATGACAGCAAGCTGTATTATAAGCTGGCCTGCACTTATATCAACGAAGAGCAGTGGGGGCAGGCGGTGAAGCAGCTGGAGGCGGCGATGCGCATCCATGCCATGCAGCCGGAGTATAATCTCGCCATGGGCGAGTGCAAGATGCAACTGGGCGAGTTCAAAGAGGCTATTCAATATTTTTCTAATGTGGTGCGGATCCGGCCCCGGAATATCTCCAGCTGGGAGGCGCTGATCCGGTGTCTTTATAATGCCGAGTATTTTGACGAGGCGCTGGAACAGGTGGAGACGGCGATCCGGATCACTGGGGGTAAACCATTATTTGTCTTCTATCTTTCTGCCGTATATTTTGCCCTTGGCCGTAGCCGCGAGGGTCTTTTGCAGCTGGAGAATGCGATGGCGAAGGCTCCGAAGCTGTTGAAGAAATTACTGGAATTGAATCCTGTCATCCTCCAGTATCAGCCGGTGGTGGACATTATTGCCCGTTACAAAAAGAATAAATCCATTTAGAAAAGTCGATAGTTTCCTATTTTTGCGCCGGTTACTACTTTTTTGCGGAGTGACCGGGGCAGGCCGTACAGGCGTTTGTGGCGGTTGCGCGAGGGGGGTGGGCTTTGCCGGGGAAAACAGAAATCAGATTACGGACTCAATAAAACAACAGGATGAATTTTAAACTCACGCAGATGCCGGAGCGGCTGGGAAAGCCACGGCAGAATGGGATTACGATGGTAATGGACAAAGGGTTGAGCGTCGATGAGGCGAAGAATTTTTTGAGTGTGGCGCATCCGCATGTGGATGTGGTGAAGCTGGGTTTCGGGACTTCTTTCGTGACTCCCAATCTCCGGGAGAAGATCGAAGTATATCAATCATTTGGACTCCCGGTGTATTTTGGCGGTACTCTTTTCGAGGCATTCCTGATCCGGGGGCAGTTGGATGACTATATTGCCGTCCTTAAAGAATATGGCATCACCCATATGGAGGTGAGCGATGGGAGCATTACGATCCCCCATTCGGAGAAGTGCGGGTATATCGAGAAGCTGACCAAGTATGGGACGGTTTTCAGCGAGGTGGGCAGCAAGGATGCGGCGCATATCATTCCGCCCTATAAATGGATCGAGCTGATGTCGGCGGAGTTGGGCGCGGGCGCCTCTTATGTGATCGCCGAGGCGCGTGAGGCGGGTAATGTGGGTATCTATCGTGGCAGCGGCGAGGTCCGGGAAGGGCTTGTGCAGGAGATACTGACGCAGATCCCTGCCGAGCGGATCCTTTGGGAGGCTCCACAGAAGGCGCAGCAGTTGTATTTTATCGAGCTGATCGGTTGCAATGTCAACCTTGGCAATATTGCCCCGACCGAAGTGATCGCGATGGAAGCGATGCGGGTAGGGTTACGGGGAGATACTTTCCATTTATTCCTGGATAAAGGCGCCATGCGATGAGGCGGTATGGGCTGATCGGGTATCCGCTGACGCATTCTTTTTCGCAGAAGTATTTTACGGAGAAGTTCGGGCGGGAGGGGATCACGGATTGCGCCTATTCTAATTTTCCTATTGCTTCGATCGGGGAGCTTTCGGCTGTTCTGGCTGATCCCGAGCTTTGCGGGCTCAATGTCACTATACCATATAAAGAGCAGGTCTTGTCCTTCCTGGATGAACGGAGTCCCGTGGTTGCGGCCATTGGGGCCTGTAATTGCATCCGGATCGACGGCGGGCGGCGTGTTGGGCATAACACCGATGTGGTGGGTTTTGAGCGGTCGTTGTTGCCGAAGCTGGCCTCGCATCATCGCCAGGCATTGGTGCTGGGGACGGGCGGGGCTTCAAAGGCGGTGGAGTATGTGCTGGGGAAGCTGGGCCTCGCATACCGGTTGGTGACGCGGCGGCCGCGGGAGGGGACGAGTGACCTGGGGTATGAGCAGGTGGATGCGGCGGTACTTCGTTCGCATACGCTGGTGGTGAATACGACGCCTTTGGGGATGTATCCGCGCGTTGACGAATGCCCTTTGCTGCCATATGAGGCGGTGGGGTCGCAACACTATTTCTTTGATCTTATCTACAATCCTGCCAGGACCTTATTTCTTTTGAAGGCCGAAGAGCGTGGGGCGGTGGTGGAGAATGGGCACGAGATGCTGCTCCTGCAGGCGGAGGAGAGTTGGCGGATCTGGAACTCTATTTAGGACAATAATTTGTTTATCGCCTCCTTTGGAACGGGGGCGATCTTTTTTGTGGCGTAATTAAAGCAGACCATGCCGGTGCGGGCGAAGCTGACGGCCACCCATTTTTCATTGGTTAATTTTTCCAGCTTATAATACAGATCGAATCCCACGCGGGAGAATTCGGCGGCGGCGATGGAGCCGCGGAGGGTATCGCCGTAGAACAGTTCGCTTCTGAATTCTATGGTGACGTCGGACATGATGAGGCCGACGCCGGCCATGTCCAACTCCTGGTAGTCGTGGTGGCGGAGGAATTTTACTCTTAGCTCGTGGATGAGGGAGAGGACGGAGTCGTTGCCGACATGACCGCCGACGTTGATATCGGTGATGCGGATGGGGATCTCCGCGGTGAAGGAGAAATGGGTGGGCATCGTCAGTTTGATCCTTGGCATGGCTATGCTATTTGGGTTTGAAGAAAAGCCACCAATTTGTCGGCGGCTATCCGGCGATGACTGTATCTGTTCTTTTCCTGCAGCGTCATCTGGCCGAAGGAGCGGGTTTCGCCGTTGGGGACGAAGATGGGATCGTAGCCGAAGCCCTGGGAACCGGCGGGCGCCATTAATATATGGCCTTCGGTGACGCCTTCGAAGAGATGTTCGCGGCCGTTCCAGATGAGGGAGATGATGGTGCGGAAGCGTGCTTTCCGATTTGGATTGTCGCCGAGCTTTTGGAGAACTTTTGCGTTGTTCTTTTCTGCGGATCTTTCCTCGCCGGCGTAGTAGGCGCTGTGTACGCCGGGTTCGCCGCCGATGGCGGCCACTTCGATGCCGGTGTCTTCGCTGAAGACGTTCCCGTTGGTCAACTTGTGGATGGTCGTGGACTTTTCGGTGGCGTTTGCCTCGATGGTCTCGTGGGGTTCGGGGATATCGATGTCGATACCGGCGGCCTTGAGGCTGACGATGTTTATTTTGTCACCGATGGCGGACTGGATCTCTGTGACCTTGTGTTCGTTGTTGGTGGCGAAGATGATGCGGGGTTTGTCGGCCATGGCGGGGGCGTTGTTCATACGTCGAAGAGGGTTTTGAGGCAGACCCAGAGCTTGCTTTTCAGCAGTTTGGCATCGGGGGTGTTGGCTACCAGTTGTTGGAGGGGTGGGGCGGAGAGATAGGTGCATTGGTCATAGGGTTGGATCTTGAACTCCGGGAAGTTGATCGGGAGGCGGATGGCGGTGGGTTCGATGCCGAAAAGGAGGACGTTTTGCGGTTGCAGTTGTTGGCGGAGTGCGGCGATGGCGACGGGGGCGGTATGATGGTTGACGATGGCGACGTCGCCGATGTTCATGCGGCAGGCTTCGAGTATTTTGGTGAGGAACTCCAGCTGAGGGTCGGGGAGGAAGGCGGCTCCGGGGGTGTCGACGATGATGGCGATGCCGCGGTTGTTTTTTCCGAGGAATTTATATCCCTGGGGTTCTGCGGGTGCTGCGGATGCGGGTTGGGATGGGATGGGCGCTGGCTTTGCCGCGACGGGCGGGTTCGTGGGAGGGACGAGCGCGGTGTTGCCGTATAGCTCCCGGACCAATAGATCAGATAGTACGATGTTGTTGATTGACATATTATGCGTTGGAGATTCGCTTTGACAAAAGTAGCGAATCTCCAACGATACGCCAATGTCTGGCCTTCGGCCGACGGCCCTCCGGGCCATTTACTAACAGGTGTTAGTTTTTGATTTGGATGACATAAAGATTGTTCGTTTCTTTGTGGATACAAAATTTACCTACGTATGATTGCAGCCCTGGATATCCAAGTTACGAAATCGGGGAAGACGAGAGTTCACGAGATCGATTTTGATAATCTTCCCTTTGGCAAGTATTTCACCGATCACATGTTGGAAGTGGATTATGCGAACGGCGAGTGGGGCCAGGCGCGGATCAGGCCGTATCAGCCGCTGGAGCTTTCGCCGGCATTGTCGGCGCTGCATTATGGTCAGTCCATCTTCGAGGGTATCAAGGCGTATAAGGACCGGGACGGGAAGCCGTTCATTTTCCGGCCGTATGATAATTACCGGAGATTCAATATTTCCGCCGAGCGGATGATGATGCCGGCGGTACCGGAGGATCTTTTTATCGAGGGGATGCGGAGGCTGATCGATGTTGACCGGGACTGGATCCCGATGAAGAATGATTTTTCCCTGTACATCCGGCCGTTCATGTTTGCGACGGACGATGCGATCGGGGTGAAGCCTTCGGACACTTATAAGTTCATGATCCTGTTGAGTCCGACGGGCCCGTACTATTCGGCTCCGATGCGGATCTATGTGGAGGAGAAATATACGCGCGCGGCGCGGGGTGGTTTTGGGTTTGCCAAGGCTGCGGGTAATTATGGCGGGAGCATGCTGGCGACCGCGGTGGCCAGGCAGCGGGGTTTTGACCAGGTGTTGTGGACGGACGCGTTCGAACATAAATATGTGCAGGAGATCGGGACGATGAATGTGTTCTTTATGATCGGCGACAAGGTGCTGACGCCGGACCTGGAGCAGGGGACCATCCTGGAGGGGGTTACCCGGGACAGTGCGATAGAGGTGTTGCGGGACGAGGGGTATACGGTTGAAGAGGGCCCCATCAATATTGACGATGTGGTCAGGGCCTGGCAGGCGGGGGAATTGAAGGAGATGTTCGGAACGGGGACCGCGGCGACCATTTCGATGATCAAAGAGCTTGTTTATGAGGACTATACGATGAAGCTCGATACGGATAAGTGGGTTGTGGCGCCGATGGTGAAGCGGGTGTTGACGGATATCCGGGAGGGCCGGAGGGCGGATACGAGGGGTTGGATGTTTGCGGTTTAGGTACTAAATTCAGTAGATAAATTTGGAATGTAAGCTAACGGACTGTACTTTTGCAGTCCCAAAAATAAATAGGTTCAGAATGCCTACCATACAGCAATTAGTAAGAAAAGGAAGAGAGATTATCCGTGCAAAGAGTAAATCCCGGGCTTTGGACGCTTGTCCGCAGCGCCGTGGGGTTTGCACCCGTGTTTACACGACCACGCCCAAGAAGCCGAACTCCGCGCTGCGTAAGGTAGCTAAGGTTCGTCTGACGAACAAGGTGGAGGTGATCGCGTATATTCCGGGGGAGGGGCACAATCTCCAGGAGCACTCGATCGTGCTGATCCGTGGTGGCCGTGTTAAGGATTTACCGGGTGTTCGTTACCACATCGTTCGGGGCAGCCTTGATACGGCGGGTGTGAAGGACCGGAAGAAGAGCCGGAGCAAGTATGGTACGAAGAAGGAAAAGGCGGGTGCAAAGGGCGCCGCGGCTAAACCTGCAGGAAAGAAATAAAAACAACTAATTGATATAATTTCAAGATACAATGAGGAAGACGCAACCCAAAAAAATACCGCTGGCCCCCGACGCTAAGTATAATGACATCCTGGTGACCCGTTTTGTGAACAACCTGATGTGGCAGGGTAAGAAGAACACTGCGTACAACATCTTCTATGACGCCCTGGAGAAGGTTGCCAAGGTGACCAACGAAGATGGTTACGATATTTGGAAGCGTGCCCTGTCGAACGTGACCCCGGCCGTTGAGGTTCGGAGCCGTCGGATCGGTGGTGCTACGTTCCAGATTCCTTCCGAGGTTCGTCCTGACCGGAAGATCTCATTGAGCATGAAGTGGCTGATCCGTTACAGCCGCGAGCGCAACGGCCGGAGCATGGCTGAAAAGCTTGCCGGGGAGATCGTCGCGGCCAGCAAGGGTGAGGGTGGTGCTTTCAAGAAAAAAGAGGATACCCACCGGATGGCGGAGGCGAACAAGGCCTTTGCGCATTTTAAGGTATAAATTGATTATAAAGTAAATATAAAAAGAGGCCGCCAGCGGCCTCTTTTTATATTTAAAATGCGTACCTTTGCGCATCTTTTCAAATAATATTATGGCAGACTTAAAATTTCAAAGAAACTTCGGGATTGCGGCCCATATCGACGCCGGTAAAACCACCACCACGGAGCGGATCCTGCGCTACACAGGGATGATTCATAAAATCGGGGAAGTGCATGATGGTGCAGCTACCACCGACTGGATGGAGCAGGAGAAGGAGCGGGGTATCACGATCACCTCTGCTGCCGTCAGCTGCCAATGGAATTTCCCTACCGACAAGGGTAAGGTGGATGCCAATACCAAAAAATACTATTTCAACATTATCGATACTCCGGGTCACGTGGACTTCACCGTAGAGGTGGAGCGTTCGATGCGTGTACTGGACGGGCTGATCGCCCTGTTCTCGGCTGTTGACGGCGTGGAGCCCCAGTCCGAGACCGTTTGGCGCCAGGCCAACCGTTACAAGGTTCCCCGGATCGGCTTTGTGAACAAGATGGACCGGAGCGGCGCCGACTTCCTGATGGTAGTCAACCAGGTTCGCGAGATGCTTGGTGCGAAGGCCGTTCCCTTGCAGCTGCCGATCGGCGCCGAAGATGACTTCAAGGGCGTGGTCGACCTGATCAAGATGAAGGGTATTATCTGGCATATGGAGACGGAAGGCATGACCTTCGACGAGATCCCGGTGCCGGACGATATGATGGAAGAAGTGTTGGAATGGCGGGCGAAGCTGGTGGAAGCCGTTGCTGAGTACGACGACCACCTGATGGAGAAATTCTTCGAGAACCCCGATAGCATTACGGAAGCCGAGATGCACGAGGCGATCCGGAAGGCCACGGTGGATCTGAGCATCGTTCCGATGATGTGCGGAAGCTCCTTTAAGAACAAGGGCGTACAGACTGCGCTTGACGCGGTTTGCCGTTATCTCCCTTCGCCGCTGGATATCGAAGATACGGTTGGTACAGACCCGAACACCGGTGAGACGCTGACCCGGAAGGCAAGCCCGAAAGAACCTTTTGCGGCGCTTGCGTTCAAGATCATGACGGACCCCTTCGTTGGCCGCCTGGCGTTCTTCCGCTGTTACAGTGGTCACCTGGATGCGGGCAGCTATGTACTGAACGTGCGTAGCGGTAAGAAGGAGCGGATCAGCCGAATCATGAAGATGTTCGCCAACAAGCAGAACCCGATAGACTTTATCGAGGCCGGCGATATCGGCGCGGCTGTGGGTTTCAAGGAAATCAAGACCGGGGATACGCTGTGTGACGAAGATCATCCGATCACGCTGGAAAATATGTTCATCCCCGAGCCGGTTATCGCTATCGCCGTCGAGCCTAAGACACAGGCGGACGTCGATAAGATGGGGATGGCTATCTCCAAGCTGGTGGAAGAAGATCCCACGCTGCGCGTCAATACCGATGAAGATACGGGTCAGACCATCCTTCGCGGGATGGGTGAGCTGCATCTCGAGATCATCATCGACCGGATGAAGCGGGAATTCAAGGTAGAAGTCAACCAGGGTGCACCCCAGGTGGCCTATAAGGAAGCGTTCACCAAGTCCATTCAGCATCGTGAGGTGTTGAAGAAGCAGACGGGTGGTCGTGGTAAGTTCGCCGACATCCAGTTCGAGATCGGGCCTGCCGATGAAGAATGGCTGAAGGAGAACGAGGGCAAGGAATTCCAGTTCGTCAACGATATCTTCGGTGGAAGTATCCCCAAGGAATTCATCCAACCCATCCAGAAGGGTTTTGAATCCTGCCTGACGACGGGTGTTCTGGCCGGCTATCCGCTGACCAGCATGAAAGTAAGGGTGTTCGACGGCAGCTACCACGATGTGGACTCCGATGCCATGAGCTTCGAACTTTGCGCCAAGTCCGGTTTCCGGGAAGCGGGCGCCAAGGCGAAGCCCATCATCCTCGAGCCGATCATGAAGGTGGAAGTGCTGACTCCCGACCAATACATGGGTGATGTCACGGGTGACCTGAACCGTCGCCGGGGTATCCTTGAAGGGATGGACAGCCGTAACAACCTGCAGGTGATCAAGGCCAAGGTGCCGCTGAAGGAGATGTTCGGTTATGTAACCGAGCTGCGGAGCATGAGTTCCGGCCGTGCCACTTCGACCATGGAGTTCTCTCACTATGCCCCGGCACCGAACAATATCGCCGAAGAGGTGATCGCGAAGGTGAAGGGTAAGAAGGTGAACGCGTAAGAATAATACAATTCTTTTATATGCCGGAGCCCCATCCTCTTTGGATGGGGTTCTTTTTTTGTAATAATTTTTACATTGGACCGTTTTAACCTTGCTGACCTATGACTATCCAATAGTCATACTTAAAAACCAACATATGAAAAGTAAAGTTGTAAAACTGGCATTTCTGGTTCTTTTGATGGTCGGCGCCGGTACTATGGCGGCTTCTGCCCAGGTCTATGTTTCTGTAAGGCCGGTATGGCGTCCTGTTGCGCGTCCGGTGGCGCCGAGTCCGCGGCATGTGTGGATCGATGAGGAGTGGGAGGCACGCGGCGGTACGTATGTGGCCGTCGGTGGGCATTGGGCTATGCCGCCCCATCCGGGTTGGGTTTGGATCCCCGGTCACTGGGTGCGGGAGCGCCGTGGGGAGTATTGGAGGCGGGGTCATTGGGCTCGCCGCTAAGCGCCATGCTTTTAATTCACTAACCGGGCCCGGCGGATGCCGGGCTTTGTTTTTGCGGCTTCGGGTTTGGTTAAAAGCCCCTTCGCCACAAAAACAGTTAATGATGGGCCTTCGGCCAAAGGGTCTGTGGCCCTTTTTTGTTGTAAGTTTGTTCTTATGCGTTATCTATTCTTTGGCTTCCTGTTATTGTCTTTTGGCGGCTATGCGCAGCCGGGGTCTACGTTGTTGAAGTGGAATACCGAGGGGACTTCCTATTACAAGGTGAAGGAGGGATCGATCGTGCGGGTGGATCTGCCGGAGAGCCGGGAGACGGTGGTGGTGGCGGCTGACCTGTTGCGGCCGGTGGGGCATGGGCGGCCTTTGAACGTCCGGGACTTTTCTTTTTCGGCCGATGGGCGGAAGCTGCTGGTGTATACCAATGCCAAGCGGGTATGGAGGTATGATACCCGGGGGGATTACTGGGTGTTGGATCTCGGAAAACGGGAATTATTGCCCGTGGGCCGGGAGCGGCCGCCGGCTTCGCTGCAATTTGCGAAGTTCTCGCCGGACGGATCGAGGGTGGCGTATTCCAGCGAGCACAATGTCTATGTCGAAGACCTGTCGACGGGGCTGGCGAAGTGTCTGACCTCCACCGGGGGGACGCCGAAGCTGATCAACGGCACGTTCGACTGGGCCTATGAGGAGGAGCTGGACTGCCGGGATGGATTTCGCTGGAGTCCGGACGGGCAGCATATTGCTTACTGGCAGATCGATGCCAACAAGATCAAGGACTATCTGATGATCAATACGACGGATTCGACCTATCCCTTTGTAGTGCCGGTCGAGTACCCGGTTGCGGGGGAATCGCCTTCGCCATACCGGATCGGCGTTGTCGATGTGGTGACGGGGGTGAACCGGTGGCTGGACATTCCCGGCGATCCGCAGCAGACTTACCTCCCGCGGATGGAATGGGCGGCGAATTCGACGGAGCTGGTCCTGCAGCAGCTGAACCGGAAGCAGAATGAGAGCAAGCTTTTCCTTGGCGAGGTGGCTACCGGCAGGACGACGGAGATTTATGACGAGCGGGACAGCGCCTATATCGACTGCAAGGATGTCTGGCAGGGCGGGGTGATTGCGGGGTGGGACTGGATCGCGGGCGGCAAGGAGTTTCTTTGGGTGTCGGAGAAGGATGGTTGGCGGCATGTCTACCGGATCAGCCGGGACGGGCGCAAGGAAGTTTTGGTGACAAGGGGGGACTATGATGTGATGGGGCTGAGCCGGGTGGATGAGAAGGGTGGGTGGTTGTATTTTCTGGCGAGCCCGGCCAATGCTACGCAACGATATTTGTACCGGACGCGGCTGGATGGGAAGGGGGCGGCTGAGCGGCTGACGCCGCTCAGCGAATCGGGGACGCATTCCTACGATGTTTCTCCCGGGGCCCGGTTTGCGCTGCATACGTACAGTAGCGCCAACCAGGAGGAGCGACAGGAGATGGTAGGTTTGCCCGGGCATGTTTCATTGGCGAAGGCGACTGGCGGCGATGGTGGTGGTGTGAAGAAGAAGGTGGAGTTCTTCAAGGTGCGGACGGTGGACGGGGTGGTGATGGATGGCTGGATGGTGAAGCCGGCGCCGTTTGACTCGACGAAGCGTTATCCTGTGGTCTTTTACGTCTATGGGGAGCCGGCCGACCAGACGGTGCGGGACGAGTATGGGGTCGGGAACAATTTCCTGTATACGGGAGATATGGCGGCGGACGGGTATATCTACCTGAGCGTGGACAACCGGGGGACGCCGGCGCCGAAGGGGCGGGCCTGGCGGAAGGCCATTTACCGGCAGATCGGGCGGCTCAATATCCGGGACCAGGCGATGGCGGCCAGGGAGATACTGAAGTGGCCGTTCGTGGACAGCAGCCGGGTGGCGGTCTGGGGTTGGAGTGGGGGAGGGTCGAGCACGTTGAACCTGCTGTTCCAGTACCCGGAGATCTACAAGACGGGGATTGCGGTGGCGGCGGTGGGCAACCAGTTGAGCTATGACAATATTTACCAGGAGCGGTATATGGGATTGCCGCAGGAGAACCGGGAGGATTTTGTGGCGGGGTCGCCTATTACTTATGCTAAAAATTTGAAAGGCAATCTTTTATATATTCATGGGACAGGGGACGACAATGTGCATTACCAGAATGCGGAGCGGCTTTTGAATGCTTTGATCGCGGCTGGGAAGGTCTTTTCTTTTATGGCTTATCCGAACCGGAGTCATGGGATATACGAGGGGGATGGGACCAGGCGGCACCTGGCGTTGTTGTATACGGACTTTCTGCGGCGGAACTGTCCGGGCGGAGGCCGGTAATTTGGGGTTTTTTCTAAAAAACCTGCCTATTTTTTGGGAGCGAGGCAAACAAATGCATACCTTTGCATCCCAT
Source organism: Puia sp. (assembly GCF_035546395.1). Lineage (GTDB taxonomy): Bacteria > Bacteroidota > Bacteroidia > Chitinophagales > Chitinophagaceae > Puia. Next base: position 36,856 of record NZ_DASZXR010000011.1, read on the forward strand.
TCGAAAAAATGGGATTTGGCTTATGTCTCAACGAATCAGAATCAAATTACAGTCATACGATCACAATTTGGTGGATAAATCCGCTGAAAAGATCGTCAAAACCGTACGTAGTACCGGGGCTGTGGTAACGGGTCCTATTCCCTTACCTACGCGTAAGAAGATCTTCACCGTACTGCGTTCGCCGCACGTAAACAAGAAGGCTCGTGAGCAGTTCCAACTGCATACGCACAAGCGTTTGTTGGATATCTATACGTCTTCTTCGAGGACGGTGGATGCGTTGTCGAAGCTGGATCTGCCGAGTGGGGTGGATGTCGAGATCAAAGCCTGACGGCTTTGGGTTAGTGGGCCGCGGGCGGTCAATAGTTCTTTCATCCATCTGCAAACTCCTGTAAGGATAAAGCAGCGCTGGATAGCATAATGGTAAAATGCTCGCGCAAGTGAGTTTACATATGAACAAGCCGTTCTGGGTTTGTTTACTGCCGGTACTTCTGTTCACCATAGGGTGGCGCAAAGAAAAGGTCGGCTGCAAACGAGGGATTGAAGATGTAGATCGATGCTGCATGCCTGCAGTAAGTCTATGCTCTGTCTCATACCCGATGGCACAAATTTTTTAAGAAAATGAAAGGCATTATTGGTAAAAAGATCGGGATGACCAGCGTCTTCAGTCCTGACGGCAAGCAAACAGCCGTCACGATCATTGAAGCGGGTCCCTGCGTCGTTACGCAGGTGAAGACCCAGGAAACTGACGGGTACACTTCCCTCCAATTAGCATTTGGCGACAAGAAAGAGAAGCACACTACTGCAGCTGAAAAAAATCACTTCGCCAAGTCCAACACATCTCCCAAACAGTTCGTAAAAGAATTCCGCAATTTTTCCATAGCCAAGACTCTTGGTGAGTCCGTTACCGTAGACATTTTCACCGAAGGTGAGAAGGTCGAGGTTGTGGGCACATCGAAGGGTAAGGGTTTTCAGGGTGTCGTCAAGCGTCACGGGTTCAGCGGTGTCGGTGAGGCTACTCACGGTCAGCACGACCGTCAGCGGGCACCGGGTTCGCTGGGTAACTCTTCAGACGCCAGCCGCGTTATGAAGGGTGTCCGCATGGCGGGCCGTCTTGGCGGCGACCGCGTGAAGGTGAAGAGCCTGAAGGTGGTGAAGATCTTCCCTGAGAAGAACTATATCCTGGTGAGCGGGTCTGTTCCTGGTCATATCGGTTCAATTGTCTTTATTCAGAAGTAACAACTTTTAATTTGACTATCATGCAAGCAGATGTTTTAAATATAGAAGGAAAGAAGACTGGCCGGACGGTGGAATTGCCCGAGGAGATCTTTGGCGCGGAGCCGAACGATCATGTGATCTACCTGGCCGTCAAGCAGTACCTGGCCGCGCAGCGTCAGGGTACGCACAAGGTCAAGACCCGGCTGGAAGTGAAGGGTTCGAGCAAGAAGCTGCATCGTCAGAAGGGAACGGGGGGCAGCCGTAAGGGTAACCTGCGTAACCCTTTGTACAAGGGCGGTGGCACCATCTTTGGACCGAAGCCCCGCGACTATGATTTCAAGCTGAACCGGAAGGTGAAGGATCTGGCGAAGATCTCTGCGCTGGCTCACAAGGCCAAGGCTGGGGCGATCGTGGTTGTCGAGGACATCAAGCTTGATGCTCCCAAGACCAAAACGTTCACTGATGCTTTGACCAAGCTGAATGCTGCCGGTAAGAAGGTGCTGTTCGTGCTGCCTGCGGAATACGATCGCAACCTGTACCTGAGCCTGCGTAACCTTCCGAAGGTCGAGGGCACGGTGCTGACCGACATCAATACATATGACATCGTAAACGCGGAAGTGTTGGTGTTGAGCGAAGGTGCGGCGAAGATCTTTGCCGAGAATGAAGAAGCTTAATTTCGTTAATTAGAAAAATTTATAAGAGATGAAACTCTCTGAAGTTTTAGTAAAACCGATACTGACGGAAAAGGCAAATGCCCAGCAGGACAAACTGCGCCGCTATGCTTTCCGTGTCAACCGTAAGGCGAACAAATTGGAGATCAAGAAGGCTGTGGAGGATTTCTACGGTGTCAAGGTGGTGGATGTGAACACGGTCGTGGTGCCGGGTAAGAACAAGACCCGCTTTACGAAGGCCGGGTATGTACAGGGCCGCAAGCCTGCTTACAAGAAGGCGCTGGTAACGGTGGCTGAAGGAGAGGCGATCGATCTTTACGCAAGTATCTAATATAAAATATTAAAGTAGAACCAACATGGCACTGAAGAAATACAAACCGATCACCGCTGGGACCCGCTGGAGGATTGGTAACGCCTATGCCGAAGTAACCACCGATGCGCCGGAGAAGAGCCTTCTGGAGAAGAAGAAGTCCACCGGTGGCCGGAATATCCAGGGCCGCAGGGCGATGCGGTATATCGGCGGCGGTCACAAGAAGATGTACCGGGTGATCGATTTCAAGCGTAACAAGAAGGAGATCCCTGCTACCGTTGCGTCGATCGAATATGATCCGAACCGTACGGCTTTCATCGCGCTGCTTCATTATGCCGATGGTGAGAAGCGTTATATCCTGGCTCCGCAGGGTTTGCAGGTTGGCGCTACGGTGCTGTCCGGCGATACGGTGGCGCCCGAGGTTGGCAATGCTCTCCAGATGAAGAACATGCCGCTGGGTACCAACATCCACAATATCGAGATGCAGCCTGGCCAGGGTGGTAAGCTGGTGCGCAGCGCCGGTACTTCCGCTCAGCTGACGAACAAGGAAGAGAAATATGCCGTGTTGAAGATGCCTTCAGGCGAACTGCGTAAGGTGTTGATCAACTGTTATGCTACGGTTGGGGTGGTATCGAACAGCGATCACTCGCTGCAGAGCATGGGTAAGGCCGGCCGTAACCGTTGGAGGGGTATCCGCCCGCGTAACCGTGGTGTCGCGATGAACCCTGTGGATCACCCGATGGGTGGTGGTGAAGGTAAGGCATCCGGTGGTCAGCCCCGGAGCAGGAATGCTCAGTACAGCCGCGGTCTGAAGACCCGTCAGAAGGGCAAGGGCTCGGATCAGCTGATCATCCAACGGAAGAACGGTAAAAAATTGTCGAAATAATTTATAATCATCTATTATGGGTCGTTCAATTAAAAAAGGTCCTTACGTAGACTCCAACCTGGAAGAGAAGATCCTGTCGATCAATGAAGGGACTGCCAAGAAAGGGGTGATCAAAACCTGGAGCCGCCGCAGCACCATTACTCCCGATTTCGTGGGGCATACGCTGGCGGTGCACAACGGGAACAAGTTCATCCCGGTGTATGTAACGGAGTTTATGGTGGGACATAAGCTGGGGGAGTTTGCTCCGACCAGAAACTTTAAAGGACATTCGAGTAAAAAGATCGCGTAAGCGTAAAACTATAACAATGGAAGCAGTAGCTAAATTGAGAAATTACCCGACGTCGCCCCGTAAGATGCGCTTACTGGCTGATGAGATCCGCGGTATGCATGTTGAGAAAGCCCTGGCATTGCTGGAGCACCATCCGCAACATTCTTCCACTCCCCTGCATAAGTTGTTGTGGAGCGCCGTAAAGAACTGGGAGCAGAAGAATGAAGGTCAGAGTGCGGCCGATGCCGCCCTGGTGGTGAAGACGGTCTTTGTTGACGGTGGACGTACGTTGAAGCGGATGCGCCCGGCCCCGCAGGGTAGAGGTTATCGTGTCCGCAAGCGGAGCAACCACGTAACCATTATCGTTGATCAAAAAGTGTCGGAAAACTAATCAGATAAAACTTATTCAAGAATAATATGGGTCAGAAAACGAATCCAATTGGGGCCAGGTTAGGGATCATCCGCGGTTGGGAGTCCAACTGGTACGGCAGCAAGAAAGACTATGCTTCCAAGTTGATCGAGGACAACAAGATCAGGACCTACCTGAATGCCCGTATCAATAAGGGCGGGATTGCGAAGATCGTGATCGAGCGTACGCTGAACAAGCTGATCGTGACGATCCACACTTCGAAGCCCGGTATCATCATCGGTAAAGGCGGTGGTGAGGTGGATCGTATCAAGGAAGAGTTGAAGAAGCTGACGGGGAAGGACGATGTCCAGATCAATATCCTGGAGATCCGTCGTCCTGAGCTCGATGCGAATATCGTGGGTGACACCATTGCCCGGCAGATCGAGAATCGTATCAACTATAAACGCGCCATCAAGATGGCGATCGCTTCCGCGCTCCGGATGGGCGCCGAGGGGATCAAGATCAAGGTGAGCGGCCGTCTGGGCGGTGCTGAAATTGCCCGTACGGAGGAGATCAAGCAGGGTCGTACGCCGTTGCACACGCTGCGGATGGACATCGACTATGCGAATGTGTTCGCGCTGACGGTGTACGGGAAGATCGGTATCAAGGTATGGATCTGTAAGGGTGAAGTACTGGCGAAGAGGGATCTGAACCCGAACTTTGTCGGTGGTAAGGAAGGCGGGCTTAGCGATCGCCGGGACAGAAGGGATGGTGACGATCATGGTCATCGCGGCGATCGTCGTGGTGGCGATCATCGCGGCGGCGAGCGTCGTGGCGGTGGGGATCGTGGTGGAGACCGTCGTGGCGGCGGCGACCATCGTGGCGGCGGGGATCGTCGTCCGAGCGGCGGCGGTGGCCGGCGGTAGGCTATTGAGGGCATTTATATTAAAAAGAAACAAGTAACCAGCAAATAATTTCAAGATGTTACAACCTAAAAGAACCAAGCATAGGAAAGCACAGAAAGGCCGGATCCGTGAGGTGGCTAAGAGAGGAGACACTATCTCGTTTGGTTCGTATGCTTTGAAATCCCTGGAGGCTATCTGGCTGACCAATCGTCAACTGGAAGCTGCCCGTCAGGCGCTGACCCGCGCTATGAAGCGTGAAGGGAATGTTTGGATCCGGGTATTCCCCGACAAGCCGATCACGAAGAAGCCGTTGGAGGTGCGTATGGGTAAAGGTAAGGGTAACCCCGAGTATTGGGCGGCTGTAGTCGAGCCGGGTCGTATCCTGTTCGAAGCGGACGGTGTTCCTCTGGCCGTGGCCAAGGAAGCGCTTGAGCTGGCTGCGCAGAAGCTGCCGATCAAGACGAAATTCATTGTTCGTCGCGATGTTGTTGCCTAAGACCTGCCCCGGAGGGGCGGTGCCCGAAGGGCGGACATTAAAGCTTCACAAATGGTGAACCGCAGGTTCACGACAAGTAGGAAAGAGTAAAATCAAAATAAGATGTCAAAGAGAATCGACTTTAATAACAGCCTGAAGGACCTCAATGAGAATGACCTGCAGGCGCGCATCCAGGAAGACGAGCAGCGCCTGAAGAAGCTGGAGTTTGCGCATGCTATTTCTCCGCTGGAGAATCCGATGAGCATCCGCTCTTTGAGAAAAGACATTGCCCGTCTGAAGACGGCGTTGGCCCAAAAAGTCGCTGTTAAGGCGTAAGTTATAAATGCAAAAAGCTAATACAATGGTTGAAAGAAATTTGCGCAAGACGAGGATCGGGGTTGTGAAGAGCAACAAGATGGATAAGACCATCACCGTGGCTGTTGAACGTAAGGTGAAGCACCCGATCTATGGTAAGTTCGTAAAGAAGACTACCAGCTTCCACGCTCATGATGAAAAGAATGAGTGCACCGTAGGTGATATCGTGAAGATCATGGAGAGCCGTCCGCTGAGCAAGACAAAGCGCTGGCGCCTGGTCGAGGTGGTCGAGAAGGCTAAATAATATTATTTAAGTTTATAAAGCTAGAATAAAATGATTCAGCAAGAAAGCAGATTAAATGTGGCTGATAACAGCGGCGCCAAAGAGGTGCTGTGCATCCGGGTATTGGGGAACAGCGGGCAGGACTATGCGGGCATCGGCGACAAGATCGTAGTCACCGTGAAGGATGCGTTGCCTTCCGGCGGTATCAAAAAAGGCACTGTCGCCAAGGCCGTCATCGTTCGCACCAAGAAGAAATTGCGCCGTAAGGATGGCAGCTATATCAGCTTTGACGACAATGCAGTGGTATTGCTGAATGCCTCCGACGAGCCCCGCGGCACCCGTATCTTCGGGCCGGTCGCCAGGGAGCTGCGCGACAAAGGATATATGAAGATTATCTCCCTTGCACCTGAAGTGCTGTAAAAACATATAAAAATGAGCAACAGATTCAAACCCAAGTTCAATATTAAAAAAGGTGATAGCGTGGTAGTCATCACCGGTGACGACAAGGACCCTAAGAAGGCCCGGAAAGTCCTGGAAGTTTATCCCGACGAGGCCAAGGTTCTGGTCGAGGGGGTAAATATCGTGACCAAGCACACCAAACCTTCGGCACAGAACACCAAGGGTGGCATCGTGAAGAAGGAAGCTCCCATTCACATTTCGAACATCCAGTTGTTCGATGCGAAGACGGGTGGCGCTACCAAGGTAAAGCGCAGCCGGGAGAATGGGAAATTAGTTCGAATCGCTAAAAAATCTGGGGAGGTAATCAAATGAGTACTGTAAAATACACTCCGCGTCTGGCAGAAAAGTACAAGAAGGAAGTTGTACCTGCCCTCATGAAGAAGTTCGGCTATAGCACGATCATGCAGGCGCCGAAGCTGGAGAAGATATGTATCAACCGCGGCGTCAATGGGGCTGTTACCGACAAGAAGCTTGTCGAGGTAGCTGTTGACGAGCTGACGATGATCACCGGTCAGAAGGCTGTTACGACGCAGTCGAAGAAGGACATCTCCAACTTCAAACTTCGTAAGAATATGCCGATCGGTGCGCGGGTCACGCTGCGTGGCGAGAAGATGTTCGAATTCCTGGATCGCCTGGTTTCCACGGCGCTGCCCCGGGTTCGTGACTTCAAGGGGATCAATGAGAAATCTTTCGATGGCCGCGGCAACTATACGCTGGGGATCACCGAGCAGATCATCTTCCCGGAGATCGACATCGACAAGGTGAATAAGATCACCGGTATGGATATCACCTTCGTTACGACGGCGGGTACCAACGAAGAGGCTTACGAGCTGTTGAAGGAGCTGGGCATGCCTTTCCGTAATATCAAGAGAGACTAAAAAAACTTAAAAAGTAATAAAACATGGCTAAAGAGTCTGTAAAGGCGAGACAAAAGAAAAGGGAAGCGTTATCGGCCAAGTATGCTGAGAAGCGCGCCGCTTTAAAAGCCGCCGGCGATTATAAGGCATTGGATCAGTTGCCCAGGAATGCATCTCCTGTAAGGCTGAAGAACCGTTGCCAGCTGACAGGCCGTCCCCGCGGGTATATCCGGTACTTCGGTATCTCCCGGGTGATCTTCCGCGATATGGCGCTGCAGGGTAAGATCCCGGGTGTCAGGAAAGCGTCCTGGTAATCTCGTTGTGGTGATTGATGGGATATCGCATTGTAAAAAAAATTATAACACTGCGGACCTGTGGTCCGCGAAAACTGAACACTGACAATGGTTACTGATCCAATAGCAGACTTTCTGACGAGAATCCGTAATGCGCAGATGGCGAACCACCGGATCGTGGAGATCCCGGCTTCGAATCTGAAGAAGCGTATGACGGAGATCCTTTACGATAAGGGGTATATCCTCAAGTATAAATTCGAGGATGACAGCAAGCAGGGCGTCATCAAGATCGCTCTGAAGTATGATCCGGCCACGAAGGAGCCCGCGATCAAGTCGTTGGAGCGGGTGAGCCGTCCGGGTCTTCGCCAGTATGCGAGCCCTGCCGAATTCGTTCGTGTAAAGAACGGTTTGGGGGTTGCGATCATCTCCACTTCGAAGGGGGTGATGACCGACAAGGAAGCCAAGGCTCAGAATGTCGGCGGCGAGGTGCTTGCGTACATTTATTAGTTTTTCGATGAGCTGTCGGTACATTAAGCCTGTACCTATACGGGCTGACCGGCCGGCAGTGATACCATAACACTTAAATATTTATAGAGTATGTCTCGTATAGGTAAACAGCCGGTGACCCTGCCGAAGGGTGTGACTGCGACGGTAAGTTCTGACAATGTTTTGACGGTGAAGGGGCCGAAGGGCGAGTTGAAGCAGGCGATAGACCGGGATATCAAGGTTGAAGTAAAGGAAGATCATCTCGAGTTCACGCGGCCTACGGACCAGATCCGTCACCGGGCGTTGCACGGTCTTTATCGTGCGCTGGTGTTCAATATGGTGAAGGGTGTGACCGATGGCTACAAGCGTCAGCTGGAGCTGATCGGGGTCGGTTTCAAGGCTTCGAACCAGGGCAATGTGCTGGACCTCGCTCTTGGTTATTCTCACAATATCATTTTCGAGATCCCCAAGGAGCTGAAGCTGGCTACGTCGCAGGAAAAGGGTGAGAACCCGAAGATCACGCTGGAAGGCGTCGACAAGCAGCTGATCGGCCAGGTTGCCGCGAAGATCCGCAGCCTGCGTAAGCCTGAGCCTTACAAGGGTAAAGGTGTCCGTTATGTCGGTGAAGTGGTTCGGAAGAAGGCTGGTAAGGCTGCCGGTAAATAATTTTTTGGAAATTGGGCTGTGGCTGGAATCACGGCCTATAAATAAAATATCATGGTTACGAAAGCACTCAGAAGAGAGAAAATCAAATTCCGCGTCCGCAAGAAGATCGCCGGGACTGCTCAGCGCCCCCGTCTGTCGGTATTCCGGAGCAACACGGATATCTATGTTCAACTGATCGACGACGATAACGCCAGGACGCTGGCTTCGGCTTCTTCCAAGGATAAGGATATCGCTGCGCAGAAGGGGACCAAGTCGGAGAAGAGCAAGCTGGTCGGCGGTGCGATCGCCCGTAAGGCCAGCGAGCTGGGGCTGAAGGATGTGGTGTTCGATCGTGGCGGCTATCTCTATCATGGCCGGGTGAAGGCTGTTGCCGACGGCGCGCGTGAGGGGGGACTGAGTTTCTAATAATATTGTCTAATAAGCTTCGTAAATAATTACAATGTCAAAAGTAATCTTAAACAGAGTTAAGGCCGGTGACCTGGAACTGAAGGAGAAAGTGGTTGCTATAAATCGTGTGGTAAAGACGACCAAAGGTGGCCGGGCATTCAGCTTCTCTGCATTGGTGGTAGTCGGCAACGAGAACGGCGTTGTTGGTCACGGTCTTGGCAAGGCCAAGGAAGTTCAGGAAGCGATCACCAAGGGGATCGAGGATGCCAAGAAGAACCTGATCAAGGTGCCTGTGATGCATGGGACCATTCCTCACGACCAGCTGGCCAAGGAAGGTGCTGCGAAGGTGCTGATCAAGCCGGCGGCTCATGGTACCGGTGTGATCGCCGGGGGCTCTATGCGTGCTGTGCTGGAAAGCGCCGGTGTAACGGACGTTCTGGCCAAGTCGCTGGGTTCTGCGAATCCTCATAATGTGGTTAAAGCGACTTTCAAGGCACTCGCCATGTTGCGTGAACCCATCCATGTTTCCCGTACCCGTCATCTCTCATTAAAGAAAGTATTCAACGGATAATATTTGTTTTCTATGGCAAAGATCAAGATCACGCAAGTAAAGAGCGGCATCGACCGTCCGGAGCGTCAGAAGCAGACGCTGAAGGCGCTCGGTCTGAACAAGCTTCATGCTACGAAGGAAGTGGAAGCTACTCCGCAAATCCTGGGTATGGTCCGTAAGGTGACGCACCTGGTGACTGTAGAAGAAGTAAAATAATTTCAGGGTGGACCACGGGTCCACCGGCCGAAGGCCCATCATTAGCCGCACACCGGGATGGGTTCTTTTGGGTGGTAAACCAGCCCGGTGTGCAGCGAGGGGCGATTCCCCGTAAGTAAAAATCAGCAATCATGAAATTACACGAGATCAAGCCTGCAGAAGGCGCAACACATAGACAAAAGCGTTTGGGCCGTGGTGAAGCATCCGGTAAGGGTGGTACTTCGACCAAGGGCAACAAGGGTGGTCAGAGCCGTGCCGGTTATCAGCGCAAGATGGCGCACGAAGGTGGCCAGATGCCGATCCAGCGTCGTATCCCGAAGCGTGGTTTCAATAATGTCCATCGTGTCGAGTACAAGGTGTTCAACCTGGGTCAGCTGGATCAGCTGGCCGAGAAGTACGGGATCACCGAATTCACACCTGAAAATCTGTATATCAACGGGTTAATCAGCCAGACCGATCTCGTTAAGATCCTTGGCAACGGGGACCTGAAGGGTAAGTTCAGTTTCCGGGTGCACGCTATCAGCGGCAAGGCCAAAACGGCTATCGAAGGCCTTGGCGGAACAATAGAAATTGTGAAATAACCATAGCCGCGGTAGCGGCGCGTCCGAAGGACAGACATTAGATCTTTGCAGGAAATGCCCTTATTTTTGCCCAAGGGCATTTCTGCACAATTTTCTGTAACTTGCATGGACGCCCTTGCCCTACTATGCGTGGCTTTTTGGGGCGTCCTTTTTTGCTTATCTATTAATTGCATTGTTCCGTGAAGAAACTAGTACAGACACTTAGAAATATATGGAGTATCGAGGATCTGAAAAGTAAGATCATCGTTACTTTCTCCCTGATCTTCGTTTACCGGCTTGGAACCTACATCGTATTGCCGGGGATCGATCCGAATAAGCTCAGTGCGCTGAGCAGCAATTCCAAGGGTGGTGCGCTTGGGCTTATCGACGCGTTCTCGGGTGGCGCCTTCTCACAGGCGTCGATCCTGGCGCTCGGGATCATGCCTTATATTTCCGCCTCCATCTTTATGCAGCTGATGACGATCCTGATCCCGCAGATGCAGAAGATCCAGAAGGAGGGTGCGAGTGGGCAGAAGAAGATCAATCAATACACGCGTTACCTCACGGTGATCGTAACCTTTGTGCAGGCGTATGCGTATGTGACTTATTTGAAGGGACTTGGCAAGGATGCGATCCTCGATTCCTTCAGCGCTTATTTCTGGCTGACTACCCCGATCGTGCTGACGGCAGGTACGCTGTTTGTCATGTGGCTGGGTGAGAAGATAACGGACAAAGGATTGGGTAACGGTCAGTCGCTGATCATCATGATCGGTATCCTGGCCCGGTTGCCGCGCAGCTTTGTACAGGAGTGGAATGCCAAGGTAGCTACCGGCAGCGGTGGTATCCTGGTGTTTGTTATCGAGATCGCTGTGTTGGTGGCGATCATTATGGGGCTTATCGTATTGATCCAGGGTGTCCGCAAGGTGCCGGTCAACTACGCCAAGCAGATCGTCGGCAGCCGGCAGTTTGGTGGGGCGCGGCAGTTCCTGCCTTTGAAGGTGAACAGTGCCGGTGTGATGCCGATCATCTTTGCGCAGGCGATCATGTTCCTGCCTACCATTTTCGCCAGCTTTGAAACTACGAAGGGGCTTGCCCGGCTTTTCTCGGATCCCCGGGACTATATTCATATGGTGATCTACGGTGTGATCGTGGTTGGCTTTACCTTCCTCTATACGGCGTTGATCTTTAACCCGAAGCAGATCGCGGACGATTTGAAACGGAACAACGGCTTTATACCGGGCGTGAAACCGGGGCAGCCGACGGCGGACTATATCGGATCGGTGATGGATAAGATAACGCTTCCGGGCGCCGTCCTGCTGGCTATAGTTGGTATCCTGCCTGGCTTTGCCCAGCGGCTGAATATCACCCAGGGTTTTGCTTCTTTCTTTGGCGGTACCAGCCTGCTGATCATGGTGGGTGTTATCCTGGACAGCCTCCAACAGATAGAGACTCAGCTGTTGATGCGTCAGTACGACGGGTTGATGAAGAGCGGAAGGATCCAGGGGCGTGCGTCCTCTGTGTCCAATGCCGTCATTTAGGATCAATAAACTTTTTACTATAGTGACCTGTTAGGAATTAGACCTCCTGACAGGTCTTTTTATAAGAACCGCTGGAAGCGGTTCGACCGAAGGTCAGACATTAGCCGTTTGCGCGAATAGGGCTAGTTTGGCTGGTTAGACCTATTCGCGCAATTTTACGACTATGATTCATTATAAGAATTCGGCTGAAATTGAATTGATGCGGGATGCCGCCCTGCTGGTCAGCAAGACCCTGACGGAGGTAGCGCGCGTGCTGAAACCGGGGATCACGACGCTCGAGCTGGACAAGCTGATCGGGACGTTTATCCGCGATAATGGCGGCATTCCGTCGTTCCTGAACTATCGGGGATATCCGTTCAATTCCTGTACTTCGGTGAATGATGTGGTCGTACATGGTTTTCCGAATGGGAAGGCCTTGAACGAAGGGGATATCATCTCGGTGGATATCGGGGTCATCAAGAAGGGATGGCATGGGGATCATGCGTATACCTTTGCGATCGGCGATCCGGGGCCGGAGACGGTTCAATTGATCCAGGTGACGAAGGAATCCCTTTATAAGGGGATCGAGAAGGCGGTTGCCGGCGGCAGAGTAGGGGACATCTCGTCTGCGATAGAAGAGTATACGGCCAAGAAATACGGTTATGGTGTGGTCCGGGAGCTGGTTGGGCACGGGCTGGGCAAGAGCCTGCATGAGGACCCGCAGGTGCCGAACTATGGGCGCCGGGGCACGGGGGCGAAGCTGAAGGAGGGGATGGTACTTGCGATCGAACCGATGATCAATCTCGGCAAGCGGGATGTCTATACGGAGAGTGATGGGTGGACGGTGCGGACGACGGATCATCAGCCTTCGGTGCATTTTGAGCATGATGTAGCGGTGCGTAAGGGGAAGGCGGATATTCTTTCCGATTATTCCATTATCGAGGCTGCCGAGGCAGCCAATCCTCATCTTTTTGTCGGACGGGCAGCGGCGCTGCCGTCCTAAATCATGGCCAGGGAACTTATTGTAATTGGCGGCGGGGCCGCGGGGATCTTTTGCGCGGTGAATGCGGCGCGGATGAGCCCGGGGTTGCGCGTGACCGTGCTGGAGAAGACGGGTAAGCTGTTGAGCAAGGTCAAGGTGAGCGGTGGAGGGCGATGTAACGTCACGCATGCTTGTTTTGACATCGCTTCGATGGCGGCGCGGTATCCACGCGGACAGCATTTTGTGCGGAAGGCGTTTCACCGGTGGTTCACGACCGATACGATCGACTGGTTCCGGGAGCGGGGAGTGGAGTTGAAGACGGAAGAGGATGGGCGGATGTTCCCGGTGACGGATTCGTCGCAGACGATCATTGATAGTTTGATGCGGGAGGTGAATTCTTACGGGGTAGAGGTGCGGATGCATGCGGAGGTGAAGGGTATTTTGAAGGGCGATACGGGCTTTACGGTGACGCTGGCGGACGGGCGTTCGTTGGCGGCTGATTATGTGTGTATTGCATGCGGCGGGTATCCGAAATCGGGGATGTTCGACTGGATCCGGGCATTGGGCCATACGATCGAGGAACCGGTGCCGTCGCTTTTTACCTTTAACATGCCGGGGGATGGGATCGTGGGGTTGATGGGGGTGTCGGTGCCTCTGGCGCAGGTAAAGGTCGTGGGTACGAAGCTGGTCGAGAAGGGGCCCATACTGATAACTCATTGGGGACTTAGCGGTCCAGCCGTGCTGCGGTTGTCGGCCTGGGGGGCGCGGGAGCTGGCGGCGCGGGAATACCAGTTTTCGATCGTTGTCAACTGGCTGCCGGAATTCTCTGAGCAGGAGGTGCGGGACCGGCTGCAGGAGCTGCGATACGAATGGGCGCCGAGGATGGTGGGTTCCGGGCCGCCGTTGGGGCTACCCCGGCGGCTCTGGGAGTATTGGCTTGGCATTTCGGGGGTCAAAACGGACATCCGGTGGGCGGATCTGCCCATTCGGGATCAAAATCGCTTGGCGGGGTTGCTTTGTGCGGCTACCTTTACGGTGAAGGGGAAGACGACCTTCAAGGAGGAGTTTGTGACGGCCGGGGGAGTTCGGCTTTCGGAGGTGGATGCGGGGAGTTGCCAGAGCCGGAAGGCGCCGGGGCTGTACTTTGCGGGGGAGATACTAGATGTGGATGGGGTGACCGGGGGATTCAATTTTCAGCATGCCTGGACGAGTGGGTGGCTGGTGGCGGATTCGATCCGAGCTTTGGAATCAACAACTTAATATATGACGGCATTTGCACCTTTGTTGAAGTTAAAAGTGGTGGCACCGGCGTTGGAGTTTTACAAAAGCGCCTTCGGCGTGGAGGAAGTGCTGCTTGTGAAGAATGAGGACGGGTCGATCCATGTGGCGGAGTTGTCGTTACAGGGGGCTCTTTTTCATCTTCATGAGGGGGCGCCTGAGACGGCCGCGACTACGACGGTGGAGTTGGGGTTGTTTTTGGATGATCCGGACTCGTTGATGGACAAGGCTTTAGCGGCAGGTGCGCGACTTATTGAGCCGATGAAGGACTTTGAATATGGGTATCGGCAGGGATCTTTTTGGGATCCGTTTGGGTTTCATTGGACCTTGCAGAAGAAGCTGGCCAGTGCGTGGACGGGGGTGATTGGGCCGGATGGCGCACCCCTGTAGTCGACGAGGGCAGGATGGGGGGTTTTGGGTGGGTAAAATAAAATGATTGAAAAGTCCTATTGTCGGAGTTTGGTGCGGGGCGCGTTAGGGATCGGAGCGGCAGCCCGGAGGCCGAGATACGAGGCCGAGGACTATAGCGGAGAGCCCGACCCGGAGGGGAACGCCCAACGGTCGGAAAATGGTGGTTTTTTTGTATCTTTGCAGCCCCGATCAAAAACCCGGGGTTTTATTATGTCTGAAAACAATATTGTTAACTCAAACGCTGAATCACAGGAGACCGCGGAGGTGGCGACTGCTGCTGCCGGGGCTACAGCGACAACAAAAGCACCTGTGCCTGTGCCGACCGCACATGATGATTTCGACTGGAGCATTGACAAGCGCAATGTGGCCGTTTACACCAAGGAAGAGAAGGAAAAGTACGACAAGGTGTATGAGAACACCTTCGTATCCATCACGGATGGCGAGCTGGTCAAGGGCCTGGTCGTTGGCCTGACGAAGACCGACGTGGTGGTGAACATCGGGTTCAAGAGCGATGGTCTCGTATCCCTGAACGAATTCCGTGACCTGCAGAATCTGCGGACGGGTGACGAGGTGGAAGTGATGGTTGTCGAGAAAGAAGACCGGGAAGGTCATCTGCATCTCAGCCGCAAGCAAGCGCGGATCACGCGTGCCTGGGAGAAGATCGTGGAGGTGCACAAGACCGGCGAAGTGGTCACGGGTACCGTTACGAGCAAGACCAAGGGTGGCCTGATCGTCGACGTGTTCGGCATGGAGACTTTCCTGCCGGGCAGCCAGATCGATGTGAAGCCCGTTACCGATTACGATCAGTTTGTCGGCAAGACGATGGAGTTCAAGGTCGTGAAGATCAACGAAGCGATCAAGAATGCCGTTGTATCCCACAAGGCCCTTATCGAGAGCGATATCGAAGCACAACGTGCGGAGATAATCAGCAAGCTGGAGAAGGGACAGGTCCTCGAGGGTACGATCAAGAATATCACCGATTTTGGCGCGTTCATGGACCTTGGTGGCCTGGACGGTCTGCTGTATATCACCGATATCAGCTGGGGACGTATCAGCCATCCGAGCGAGGTGCTGAAGCTGGACCAGAAGCTGCAGGTGGTGGTGTTGGATTTCGACGACGGCAAGAAGCGTATCAGCCTTGGTCTGAAGCAGCTGACCCCGCATCCGTGGGACGTGCTGCCTGAGACGATCAAGGAAGGCGAGATCGTGAAGGGCCGTGTGGTGAATATCGAAGATTACGGTGCGTTCCTGGAGATCATGCCGGGCGTAGAGGGGCTGGTTCACGTGAGCGAGATCACCTGGGCGAACACGCCGATCAATGCCAAGGAATTCTTCAAACTGGGCGACGAGCACCAGGCGAAGGTTGTTACGCTGGACAAGGACGCCCGCAAGATGAGCCTGTCCATCAAGCAGCTGAGCGAAGATCCGTGGAATACGATCGAGCAGAAGTTCCCTGTTGGCAGCAAGCACAACGGGCTGGTGAAGAATATCACTCCTTATGGCGTATTTGTCGAGCTGGCTCCCGGCATCGGCGGTATGATCCATATCAGCGATCTGAGCTGGCTGAAGCGCTTCAACCATCCTTCCGAGTACACGAAGGTGGGTCAGCATATCGACGTGATGATCCTGGGTATCGACCAGTCCAACCGCAAGTTGCAGTTGGGTCACAAACAACTGGAAGAAGATCCCTGGAATGCGCTGGAGGAAACTTTCGCCGTTGGTTCCGTGCATGAGGGCCTGGTCATCCGTAAGGATGAGAAGGGTGCTATCGTGCAACTGCCTTACGGGTTGGAAGGATTCGCTCCCAACCGTCATCTCAATAAGGAAGACGGCAAGCAGGTACAGGCCGACGAGACGGCTCCGTTTATGGTGATCGAGTTTGATCGCAACGAAAAGCGGATCGTATTGTCCCATACCCGGCTTTGGGAACAGCACAAGCATGAAGAACGCGAAGCAGTGAAGAAGGAAGCCCGCGCCGATGCCGACAAGACGCGCAAGGCTGTCAAGAATATCCAGCAGAAGGTTGAGAAGCCGACGCTTGGTGATCTGGGCGCCTTGGCCTCTATCAAGGAGAAGCTGAAGCAGGAAGAGAAGGATCAGAATGCGCAGGGTGGGGAAGAGAAGAAGTAAGAAGAGTTACAAATAAGGAAACCCGGTCAAGAGACCGGGTTTTTTATTTGCAGCAAATGCTGTTCGGTGAATTCGAGGAGGGAGCCGAGCTTGAGGTCGGCGGCGTTCCATTTGGGGAGATGGGCCTGATCGGGGACGGGCACGACCACGCATTTCATCCGGGCGGCCTTGGCGGCGATGAGGCCGTTGAAGGAATCTTCGAAGGCCAGGCATTGGAGCGGGCTTACGTCGAGCGCTTCTGCGCAGTCCATATACACCTGCGGATGGGGTTTGCCAAAGGGAAGATGTTCGGCGGAGGCGACGGTCTCGAAAGAATCTTCAATGCCGAGTTTTTCGACGACGACCTTTACCAGCGAAAGTGGTGAGGAAGTGGCCAGGCCGATATGGAAGCCGCGGGCTTTAAAGAAAGCGATGATCTCCTTTACGCCGGGCAAGGGTGCGGCATTCTTTTTTATTTTGTCGATGACATTGTGATGAAGGGCGTCTTCGGCGGCGGGGATCCCTTCCTTGCCGATACCGAATTGGGAGAACCAATAATCGAGCCATTCGCGGGTGCGAAGGCCGGTGGTGTGGTGGTACTGAACGGGGGTCAGCGTCACCTTGAACTCCAGCAGGGTTTCCGTTCCGGCTTCCTGCCAGCAGGGTTCGGAGTCGATGAGCAGACCGTCCATGTCGAAGATAACAGTGTTGAGCGGCATAGGGTGCGAAGTTATGCCGATTCTTCCGTACATTCGAGGTAGAATGCCACTGAGAGAAAGATTAAAGAATTTCCGGCTGGTACGGAAACTCGTCTATGCCATAGTAGGGATGGTTTCTTATCCCGGGTTGACGATTGTGAACCGCCTCACCATTCGCGGAACGGAACATCTGCGCAAGCTTCCTAAGGGCAATGTTCTTTTTGTCAGTAATCACCAGACCTATTTTGCCGATGTCATCACCTTCCTCCATATCTTCTGTGCCGTTAAATGGGGCAGGAAGGATCGTCTTGGCCTGCCCTGGTATCTTTTGAATCCTTTCACCAATGTCTATTATGTGGCTGCGGAGGAGACGATGCGGGCGACATGGGTGAGCCGGCTTTTCACGATAGCGGGAGCCCTGACGGTGAAGCGAACCTGGAACAAGGAGAGCACGGAGGTGCGCAGGGGGCTCGATCCGTCGGATACGCGGAAGATCTTCCGGGCGTTGGAGAGCAGCTGGGTGATAACTTTCCCGCAGGGGACGACGAAGGCTTTCGCGCCCGGCCGGAAGGGAACGGCGCATATCATCAAACAATCCAAGCCGATTGTCGTGCCGGTGGTGATCAGCGGATTCTGGCGGGCCTTCGACAAGAAGGGACTGAAGTTCAAGAAGAAGGGGACGCCCCTCTCCGTTACCTTTAAGGCGCCGCTGGATATCGACTACGATGCTCCGGCGGAATGCATTTTGAAGCAGGTCATGGATTCGATAGAACAGAGTAAGGAGTATATGATGAAGGGGGCGCATCACTGGCGTACGGCGCCGGACGGTGGTGTCGCGACCGACCAGGCCGCGGGCATTCATTCCGGGAGTGTTGGCCGCTGAGTGGCGGAGGAGCTGCGGGGCATCGTCATCGGTCGAATTCGGAAAAATCAAGGGAGTTTTTGAAACGCTTTGCCTGCTGTCTTGCCAGGAGCAGCCATACGATGGGTGCGGCGAGGAAAAGTGCGTAGAAGAGGCCGGAGATGCGGCCGAGCAGGAGGCAGGCGAGCATCGCGCCAAGCAGGTAGTAGACAGGATAGCGGAAGAGCTTGTTGAGGGACGCGTCGTTGTAGAAAGCGTTGCGTGTACTGTGGTTATAGGCGATGATATAGGGGCCGGTCTTTTTTCCTTCCCGGATGGCCCAGATGATGGACAGTTGGTTGTCGGTGCGGCAGGCGACATTGAATCCCTGGAGTTGGAATGCGTGTTCACGGCCGTCGCGGTCGACGAGGAAGATTTGATCATGGACGACGGTGGTGGAGGTGATGGTCACCGGGGCGGTGGAGCCGGTGCCATTGTAGGTGTAGCCTCCTCCTCCGCCTCCCCTGACGATGGTTTCCATGTTCTTGCCGGCGTCGGCGACCTTGCCGGTGGTCCAATATAGAGTGATGGGTTTTGTAGCTGCGATTATCTGTTTCATGTTATAGCTGTTACCCGAATTTATTGCCAATCAGCGGTCCGGCGAACCGGTTTCGAGCGGGCGCCGGAGTTGATCCAGCAACTGCGTGGAAAGAGGGGATAACTGCGCGGAGTCTACGGGTTTTTGCTTAATTTGAAGGACTCTAACTACCATGAAACAGGCGCTTTTCTGTTGCTGTTGCCTTGGGGCGCTGATCTTTGCCAGGGCCCAGGATCCCGGGGACTCGTTGATCCGGGCATTGCACTATCACCTAGTGCCCGATACGACGCGGCTGAGGCTGCTGAATGCCGTTGCCTATGCCTATTATGCGCGCGATCCGGGGAAATGCCGGGTTTTTGCGGATGAGGCCATCGGGCTGGCGAAGACGCTTGGCGATGCCGGGGCCCAGGCGACGGGTTGGAGAAACCGGGGGCTCAGTCATTTCCGCGAGGGGGATGATTCGCTTGCCCTGGGGGCTTATCGGAAGGCGCTGGACCTGGACGCGGCCAGTGACAACAAAGAGGGGATGGGCAAGACTTTGCATGCCGTCGGTCTTGTCTATAACAGCCAGTCGGAGTATGGCCTTTCCATCGATTATCACCGGCGGGCGCTGGACCTTTTTATGGAACTGAAGGACAGTTCCGGGGTGGCCAATGCAGCCAATAGCATCGGCACCAATTATCTCTATCTCGCGGACTATCCGAAGGCCATCGAGTATTACCAGCGGGCATTGCAGATTTACCAGGAGCGGGATGACCGGCGGGGTGTGGGCAATGCGTATACCAACCTGGGTATCGTGTACCGGCGGGTGTCCGAGGTTGGGAAGGCTATAGAGTACTGCAACAAGGCGATGGCTTGTTTTACGAGACCGGAGGACTTTGCGCAGAAGGCGAATGTGCTGGCTAACCTGGCCAATATCTACGATGATATGGATGACCGGGAGAAGGCGTTGCGCTATTATTCCGAATCACTGCAAATACAGGAAGCCGCCGGCAATGAGCGGGGGATCGCCAGCAATTTGCTGAATATGGGGATCGTGTACAGCGAGCTTGGCGAATACCGGAAGGCGTTTGATCACCTGCGGCGGGGGCTGGAACGCTACAAGGGTCTGGGGGATAAGAATAGCATGGCCATTGCGCTGAGTGAACTGGGCAAGCTTTGCGAGCGTTCGCCGGCAGCGGTGTTGCGGGAGCAGGGCATCCCGGCGAAGGAGCGTTTTAGCCGGGCGGTGGGGTACGAACGGGAGGCGCTGCGGCTTGCCGAGGAGATCGGGTCGACGGATAACCAGCGGGATGTCTGGGAGATCCTTGCCGGGACTTATGAAGCGGCCGGAGATGCGAGGGCTGCGCTGGCGGCTTATAAGCGGTTTGTGCTGTTGAAGGATAGCGTGGTGAATGACGACGGCCGCCGTAAGATCATGCGGCTGACGATGCAGTACGAGGCCGACAAGAAAGAGGCGGCTTTGCAGGCTGGTTTCGAAGCCCGGCAGGCGATCGCGGCGGCGGCGCTGAACCGGCAACGGTTAATCACGGAGATGGTGTTGGTGGCGGGGGCCATTCTTGCGATCGCGGGCTGGGTGGGGTTTCGTTTTTACCGGCGGCGGCAGGCTGCAGAACGGAAGGCGGAGCAAACGGAACTGGAAATGAAGGCGCTCCGGAGCCGGATGAATCCACATTTCATCTTTAATTCGTTGAATTCGATCGGCGATTATGTACTGCGCAATTCCCCTGAGGAGGCGAATGAATATCTTAGCCGTTTTTCGCGGTTGATGTGGCTGACGTTGGAAAATGCCGAGCACCGGGAGGTGCTGATCAGCGATGATCTGAATGCGATGCAGCTTTATATGGAACTGGAGTCGAAGCGATTGCCGAAGGGATTCCGCTTTTCGGTGCGGGTGGATGAGTCGATCGACCAGGGGCGGACCTATATTCCTCCGCTGGTGCTCCAGCCCTTTATCGAGAACAGCATCTGGCATGGGCTTGCCGGTTTGACGGAGCGCGAGGGCTGTTTGTCGGTGACCATCGGCAAGGATGGGGGGCGGCTTCATTGTGTCGTGGAGGATAATGGGTCAGGACGGAGGATGGAAGTGGTGAAAGGGAAGAAGCGGTCGTTTGGGATGAGGCTTACGACCGAACGGATCGAACTTTTGAACAAGACAAGGAATTACAATGCCAATTGGCGGGTAACGGACCTTGCAGAAGGGACCCGGGTGGAAGTCTGGCTGCCGCTGTCGGTGGATCAATAATTTTTTATGATACGAGCTATCATCGTGGAAGACGAGGGGCATTGCAGCGAGCGGCTGATCGAGTTGGTCCGGCGTCATGCAGGCAACCGGGTACTGATCGAGGGTGTCTATGAGACCGTCGACAGCGGGGTCAAGGCCTTACGGGAGAGGAGGCCCGAATTGGTTTTCCTGGATGTACAGGTAAAGGACCGATCGGGATTCGATGTCTTACAGGAAACGCGGGAACTTACCTATGGGGTCATCTTCACGACGGCCTACGACCGGTATGCGGTACAGGCGTTTCAATTCAGTGCCATCGACTACCTGTTGAAACCGGTGGCGGGGGATGAGTTGTTGCGGGCGATTGACCGTTTTGAGGGTGCCCGATCGGCGGAGGACCGGGCGCGGAGGTTGGAGGCCTTGTTGCACAACTTATTGGAAACCGGGGTGGCGGACAAACGGATCGGTTTGCCGGTTGCTTCGGGATTGATCTTTGTACAGGTCAGCATGATCCTCCGTTGTGAGAGCAGCAGCAATTACACTTTATTGTTCACGACGGACGGAAAGAAGCTCGTCGTGTCGAAGACCTTGAAGGAGTTCGAGGCATTATTGACGCCCTACCGGTTCTTCCGGGTGCATCATTCCCATCTTGTGAACCTGAGATACATCAAGAATTACCAGAAGGGGCAGGGGGGGACGGTGACGCTTACGGACGACACCATTGTCGAGGTGTCGACCCGGAGAAAGGAGGAGTTCCTGGCGCAGCTCAACCTTTTATGAAGAAGGCCTTCAGCTCGCCGGCTTCTTCGGGTTTCATTTTGCCGCCGAGGATGAGGCGCAGCTGGCGACGACGGAGGGCGCCGTCATATAATCTTTTTTCTTCCTCTGTTTCGGGGAGGAGCTCGGGGACGGTGCGGGGGCGGCGATTGGGATCGAGGGCGACGAAGGTATAATAGGCCTCGTTGCTTTTATACCGGTATTGTTGGGGAAGATCTTCGCCCCAGACCTTCATGTGAACTTCCATGGAGCTGTTGAAGGCCCGGGAGACCTTTGCTTCAATGTGTACGACGTTGCCCAGCTTGATCGGGTTTTCAAAGGAGATGTTGTCGACGGAGGCGGTGACGACCGGGGCATTGCAATGTTTGCTTGCGGACAGTGCCGAGGCGATGTCCATCCAGTACATGAGCCGGCCGCCCATGAGGTTGCCGAATACGTTGGTATCGTTTGGCAATACCAGCTCGGTCATGACTATCAGGGATTCGCTTGCCGTCTTTGCGTTATTTTGCATACTGCAAATATATACAGATGAAGGGACATATCATTCTACAGCTGCATGCGGGCGATGATCGTAGCAGTATCTATAACCGGTTCACGCCCGCGCAGCGGAAGGCTGTAGTGATCCTTCGGAATTGAAGAATCTTTATCATGATCCGGGGTACCGGGACCGGATTGCTGCTTTGGGATGTCAGATGGATACCTGCTCACATTTTTCGAGAAAGGCTTTGTCGGCATCTGCGCCCAGGCCCGGGGTATCGGGTGTTTCGAGGAAATAACCGTTGTAGCGGACTCCCCCGGTGACGGGGTCTGTCGTGTGGCCCAGCATGCAGGTGTCCATATCATGGAAGATGATGTTGTCATGCGCCAGGGCGAAATGGGCGAATGCGGTGAGGGCCACGCGGCTCTCGAGCATTCCGCCCATCATGCAGGGGATGTTCTGTTCCTTGCAGACGGCGGCGATCTTTCTTGCTTCGAGGATGCCGCCTGATTTTGCAAATTTGATATTTACGTAATCACAGGCTTGTGCGGCGATGAGGCGTTCTGCGTCGTGATGATCGAAGACGCTTTCATCGGCCATGATCTTTACCGGCGAGAGTCGGCGCAGCTCCGGCAGCCGGTGATCGTTATAGCGGCGCATGGGTTGTTCGCAGAACTGGATGTTGTATTCGCCCATTTGGATAAGCGCGTCGCGGGCGGTGTCGAAGTCCCAGCCCTGGTTGGCATCGATGCGCAGGATGATGTCCTGGCCGACGGCGCCGCGGATGAGTTTAACGCGTTGGACATCCTCGGGGCCGTTCTTTCCGAGCTTTATCTTGATCATGCGGACGCCGTCTGCTTTGAACTTTATGGCGGTTGCCGCCATTTTTTGCGGCGTGTCGATGCCGATGGTGAGATCCGTTTCGATGGGCTTTTTACTTCCGCCCAGGTAGCGGTAGAGGGGTTGGTCTGCCGCCTTTGCCGCCAGATCGTGCAGCGCCATGTCAAAGGCGCTTTTGATGGTAGCGTTGTAGGCGGTGAAGTCGTGCAGCTGCTGCATACGGGCTTCAATTGCGGTCGCGTCTTCGCCTTTCCAGAGGGTGGCGAAATCCTTTGCCATCTCGAAACAGGTCGCCTGGGTTTCGCCGACAATCATCGGGAAGGCTGAGCATTCACCTATGCCGTAGTGACCGGCATCGGTATGGACATGGATGAGGATGTTCTGGGCATAGTGCATGGTTCCCGTTGCGATGGTGAAGGGGTGCATCGGGATAGAGTACTTATAGATATCGGTGCGGAGGATGGTCATAGCTGGGTTGCGGTCGGCATTGTCGGCGGGCCGATGGCGCGGCAAAGATAATGTTATGGGCGATATCCGGGTCCGAAGACGGCACGGCCGGGTTTGGCCCCGGTATGGGCGCCGGCTTTGAGCACCTGGGTACCGTTGACGAATACTTGTTCCACGCCACTGGAGAGCTGATGAGGGTTTTCGTAAGTGGCGTTATCCTTCACTGCAGCCGGATCGAAGACCACCACATCGGCATAATTGCCCACTTTTAGGGCGCCGCGCCTTTTTAGTTTCAGCCAACCTGCGGGCATACCGGTGAGATGGTAGATGGCCTCTTCGAGGGGGATCAACTTTTCATCGCGTACGTAGTGACCGAGGAGGCGGGCGAAGTTGCCGTACGCCCTGGGGTGACAGCTGCTCTTTAGAAAAACACCTTCCGGGGCCATGCTGGCCTCATCGGAACCGAAGGCCATCCAGGGGAGGCCGATCTCTTTTTTTACGTTGTCCTCGCTCATCAAAAAATAGATGACCTCAACGCGGGAATGGTCGGCGATGACCAGATCGATGATGGTCTCTTCCGGGGTCGTATGCCGCATCTTTGCGATCTCGCTGAGCCGTTTGCCGGTGAGGTATTTCAGGGAATCCTGTTTAAAGCCGGTGCAGATGATGTTGTCGGCGCCGGCGCCAAGATAGAGGTTCTCCCAGTCCTTTGATGGGGTTTGCATGGCTTTTATCACCTGTTTGCGGATGGCGGGGTTTTTTAGCCGTGCGACCCATTTATCGAGGCCGCCTTCCTGAACGCTCGTCGGCATGGAGGCGTCGAACCCGGTGGCTCCCGCGGTATAGGTGTACATGCAGGCTGTGATATCGAGGCCTGCCTTTCGGGCGCTGTCGACCTTTGCGATGAGGCTGTCCATTTTGCTCCAGTTGGGTCTGCCGGCGGCCTTTAGATGGTAGATGATGGCGGGGATATGGGCTTCGGCGGAGATGCGGATCAGCTCGTCGGCGGCTTCGAGCAGGCGGTTGCCTTCGCTGCGGATATGGGAGATGTATACCCCGCCATAAGGGGCGGCGGACTTGCACAGCTGGATGAGCTCGGGGGTCTTTGCGTAGGCGCCGGGGGCATAGATGAGCGCGGAGCCAATGCCGAGCGCACCTTCTTCCATGGATCTTTTAACGAGAGCGTTCATCCCTGACTGTTCCGCACTGTCGGGGGCGCGGTTGGCATAACCGAGGAAGTTCTGCCGGATGGTCGCCGCGCCGACGAAGGAGGCGACGTTGGTGGATACGCCACGTTTTTGCAGGTATTGGAGATAGTCTTTGAGGCTGGTCCATTCTACCTTGTACCTGATATCGCCCTGGTCTTTCTGTTCGATGGCTTTCATGGTGTCGTTATAGGGGCCTTCGGAGGAGCCTTCGCCGAAGATCTCGAGGGTAACGCCTTGTTTGATCGCTCCGAGGGAGCGGCCATCCTGCAGGAGGGAAATCATGGATTGGGATTGGAGGTCGATGAAGCCGGGGCTGACCGCCTTGTTCCGTGCGTCGATGGTGTTTGTGGCTGTGGCTCCTTTCAGGTCACCGATGGCGGCGATGGTGTCGTCCTGGATGGCTATGTCGCCGGTGTAGGGTTTGGCGCCGGCGCCGTCGTAGATGGTGCCGTTTTTGATGATCGTGTCGTAGTGGGGGGTGGGGTGGCAGGATAGGATGAGGCCTAAAAGTGGCCAAAGTGCGGCGGGTTTTCTCATAAGCGATGACTTTGAGTCGAATATACTAATTTTGCCGCCAAATTACCGTCTGTCAATGAGTAGCGCCCCCCTGAAGTCTGTTTCATTTGAAAACACTGCCAATGCATTTGAATACAAGTCGAATAAGGAGTTGAGGAAGGCCGAGTTCCTTTTCCGGAGCATGGGGTTCTCGACGCTGGTCAAGATCGGCACGAGGGTGACTCCGTGGATGATCCGGTCGGGGTTCCCGGTGAGGAGCATTATCCGGGATACCATTTTCACGCAGTTTGTGGGTGGGGAGACGCTGGAGGAGACGGCGGTCGTTGCGCGAAAGCTGGGCGGATACCGGGTGCAGGTGATACTCGACTATGGGGTGGAAGGCGGGGAGGAAGGTGAGGCGGGTTTCGATCATGCCTGTACCGAATTTATCCGGGTGATCGACTATGCGGCGACGCAGGCCAATATCCCACTCATGAGCATCAAGGTAACCGGTTTTGCGCGATTCGGGTTGCTGGAAAGGCTGGATGCGCTGATGGCGGGCAAGGAAGGTTCGCTGATGAAACGGTATGCCCGGGCGATAGAAGAGCTGACGGCGGAAGAGCAGGCGGAGTGGCAATCGGTGAGCCGCCGGATGCAGCAGATCTGCCGGGCGGCAGCCGACCGGGGGATCGGGGTGCTGGTGGATGCCGAGGAGACCTGGATACAGGACGGCGTGGATATGCTGACGATGCTGATGATGGAGCAGTTCAACCGGGGGCGGACGGTGGTGTACAATACGATCCAACTTTACCGGTGGGACCGGCTGACTTTTCTGAAGGATTCCTTTGAAGCGGCAGAGCAGCGGGATTTTATTCTTGGGGCCAAGCTGGTGCGGGGCGCCTATATGGAAAAGGAGCGGAAGCGGGCGCAGGAGCGGGGTGTCCGAAGCCCTATCCAGGTGGATAAGGAATCGACGGACCGGGACTATAATTCGGCGGTGGAATTCTGTATCGCACATCTCGATCGCATCTCGGTGATCGTGGCTTCGCATAATGAGTACAGTAACCTGTTGGCGGTGCAACTGCTGCAGGAGCGGGGGCTGCCGTTGAATCACCGGCATGTCCATTTTTCGCAGTTGTACGGGATGAGCGATAATATCACGTTCAACCTGGCGAAGGCCGGCTGTGCGGTGAGCAAGTATCTTCCGTTCGGGCCGTTGAAGGATGTGATCCCATACCTGATGCGACGGGCGCAGGAGAACAGTTCGGTGTCGGGGCAGACGGGGAGGGAGCTTGGGCTTATCCGGAAGGAACTGCGGCGGAGGGGATTATAAGCGGGAAGGTTGTTCCCACTTCGGATCTTGAACAATGCGGGAATTTTGCTGTCAGCGTTTCCTGCGGGATCATCAGGCAGGAGATGTTGATGCAGCGGCCGTCCAGAAACCGGATCTCCACTCTTGTAAGCGCTGTAAAGCCGCCTTTTGCGCGGCGGCCATACGTAATTATCTCCTTTATATCATTTTTGTTGAAGCGTTCCGGTGTTGCGGCGGGGCCGTAGGAGAACTCCTGTTTTCCCCTTGAAATGATTAGTACCATATCTTTTGCGGAGCGATAATGATTGACGGCTACCATGGCGAGGCGGATGATGAGAAAGAGCAGTACAAGCGGCATCAGGAGTATCGGGTAGAACGGAGGGTGTTGTATTACGACGCCAGTGAACGTAGCGGATATGAAGAGAGTGTAAAGAGCCAGGAGGGCCACCGAAGTGAGCCTTGCGAGGCGCATCGAGTAGATGAATTCGACGGTGCGGAAATGGGCGGTATTGCTTTGCAGCCAGGTGATCTCTTTTTTGAAGGTGGAGAGATCGGGGAGGCTACTTGCGAAATAGGTGCGGATGAGGGGTGTTGCGTCGGATAGATGGTCGAATGAGCGGGTATAGAGGTGGTGCGTTCTGTCGAAATAGTGGAGGACGAATTTCCCGTTGTACCAGGGTGAGAGCTTTAGATAGTCATTGTCAACGCCTTCGATGGTTATGGAGGGGTTTGTCAGGTCGATGGCGAGGTGATCGCGTTGCTGGTCCCAGGGGTAGGTGTTGATCAGCTGAACGGTTGCGTCGGCCGTACGGGGCATGACGCTGCTATATTCGCCCGCTTCATAGTCTTTGTATTGAAGCTTTACGGTGCGGGTGAGCGAGGGGTTTTCGCTTGGTTCCATCGGTTAAATGTAAAAAAATTGGGGATTTGGGCGGACGGATTTTGTTAATTGCGGATTTTGAGTAACATTTGCAGTCCGATTTCGGCTGGTCGAAGGGCCGGCTTTTTTCCGGGTCGTTAGCTCAGTTGGTTAGAGTACTACCTTGACATGGTAGGGGTCACCGGTTCGAATCCTGTACGACCCACAAGGCCCCGCGGCGATAGCCGCGGGGCTTTTTCATGCGGTAGCGAGGCGAACTGTGTTCGCCAGAGCGGATGCATGGAAAAGCCCGGTTCCGCGAAAGCGGAAGGTGGGGCCTTGGGTAAGGGAACCGCCGGAGGCTAAAGGAGCAGCGAGCTAATCCTGTACGACCCACCGAAAGTGGATAAAGGCGCATCATTTGATGCGCTTTTTTTGTAAGTGGCTATGATATAGGGTCTTTTTCAATACATTTACGAATGATTAAATCAATCCTCTTTATTGCTTTTGCCTTCGTGGGATTCTTGCAAGCCGGTGCACAAACGCTTACCATGCCGCCGGAGATCCAGAAAGCCTATGCGAACGGGACCCGCAGCCTGGATGGCAAGCCTGGGAAAAATTACTGGCAAAATCACGGGCGTTATCAAATAGCGTTAGCGGTGATGCCCCCGGACAACAAGATTACCGGCACCGAGCAGATCACCTATAGCAACAATAGTCCGGACACGCTAAAGGGGCTGAACATGAAATTGATCGTGAACGTTCACCGCGGCGGGATGCGTGGGGGGCAGGCGGACACGTCGGCGGGGATCAAGATCGATGAGCTGTCGATCGACGGCGTCCGAACCGCGTGGGATAACAATACAGCCGTTACTACCAATCAAATGGTCGGGCTGGCCCGGCCGCTGCTTCCGCATGATTCGATCCATTTGAGTATTGCCTGGCATTATAACCTGTCGAAGAGACGCGGGCGGGATGGGGTGATCGATTCGACCAGCTTCTTTATCGCGTATTTCTATCCGCGGGTGGCTGTCTATGATGACTACCGGGGTTGGGATGAGCAGCCGCATACGGGTTCCCTCGAGTTCTATAACGATTTCAACGACTACGAGGTGGATGTGACGGTTCCGGGTAATTTTATCGTGTGGGCAACGGGTGACCTGCAGAATCCTTCGCAGGTGCTGCAGCCGGCGATCGCCGAGCGGCTGAAAGAATCAATGACCAGCGACTCTACGATCCATGTTGCCACTGCACAGGAACTCCACGATAAGGCGGTGACTGCGCAGAATCCGACCAATGTCTGGAAATGGTCTGCCCATAACGTGAGCGATGTGGCGATCGGCGTCAGTGACCATTATGATTGGGATGCCGGGAGTGTAGTTGTAGACGACAAGACGCAGCGGCGCGCCAGCATGCAGGCGGCTTTCAACGATTCGGCACAGGATTTTCATCACTCCGTGCAATTCGGGAGATATTCGCTCGCCTGGTTCTCCCATAACTGGCCGGGTGTTCCTTACCCCTATTCAAAGTCGACCGCGTTCCAGGGATATGCCGATATGGAATACCCGATGATGATCAACGACAGTCATGCACCGGATCTCGGCTTTGCCGAATTGGTCCAGGATCATGAGCAGGCTCATACCTATTTCCCTTTTTACATGGGCACCAACGAAAGCCGATATGCTTTTATGGACGAAGGCTGGGCGACGACCTGGGAGTACCTCATCGGCATTTCCGAAAAAGGGCAGAAGACAGCCGATGATTTTTATAAGAACTTCCGGGTTACCCGGTGGATACACGGTCCTCACGAGAAGGAAAATCCCATCATCACTCCCAGCCCCGACGTTAGCTTCGGCGCGGGTAATAATGCCTATGGGAAACCGTCACTGAGCTATCTTGCCGTAAAGGACCTGCTCGGCGACAAATTGTTCAAGAAGGCTTTACATAACTACATGAAGAATTGGAACGGCAAACATCCCATTCCCTGGGATTATTTCTATTCCATGAGCAAGGGATCGGGGAAGAATCTCGACTGGTTCTTCTATAACTGGTTCTATACTCCTTATTACATCGATCTTGCCCTGGTGAAGGCTGAGAAGGGAGGGAGGGGATATGCGTTGTCTATTAAAAATATTGGCGGATTTGCGATACCGTTCGACGTAATTGCCACCTATGATGATGGGATGAGCGAGAGTTTCCACCAGACACCGAAGGTATGGGAGAAGGATCAGAAGGAGATATCCGTCAGGATCAAGACGAGCAAGGTGGTGAAATCCCTGAAACTGGATGGGGGGATCTTTATGGATGCGAATGAGAAAGATAATGGATGGAAGGCCGATTAGCCGGAGGTTACGTATACCTCTTAGGAAATCGTTAACAAAAACCGGATAAACTCCGGCGTTGTCTTTTTGTCCAAAGCGCCCGAAATCGCTTCATTATGAGAAGATCCTTTATCTTAAGCCTATTTGCCGCTGTGGCCGTACTTTCCGTAGCCTGTCACAAGAATACCTCGGGTCCGAACCCGGGTTATGGCCCTAATTCGCTATTTCCTTTGACGGCGGGGGACACCTGGTATTTTACGGATTCGGTCTTTACCGATTCGAGCTCGGCGGGGGGTTACCTGGACACGATGGTGGCTACGAAGAATACCTGGACCGATCCGGGTACGGGAACGATCTTTTTGGGATTGCAGGACGGCCCGTATGGTTGGTTCGATAGCAGCTATGTCGCGGTGGATCCGAGCAATTATGCGGTTTATGAGGCGGATGCGCCGGATTATAATCCCTATATATTACTCCAGACGGTGAATCAGGATGGGGTGGTTGGCACGGGCGGGGATTATTCCAATCCGGCCTGCGTGATCGGTTCGGCTCAATATGCCTATGCGGCGCCTGTTTCCCTCTACGGCTATCAATGTTATAAGAATGTCGAGGTGGTCAAGGATTGCAATAATGTTGTCCTCGAGCAGGTGAATACCTATCTGAGCCCGGGCGTTGGACCGGTGCGGATGGAGGACTGGAGGACGGATACGACGGGTGGGAAGAATATCTTCTATGAATATTATTCGGCGACGCTGACCGGCAAGAGTCTGAAATAGCGGGGGGGAGCGTGCCGCGGGTGCGGGCTGTGTCCCGGGTGTGAGCGCATAGGGATGGGGGCTGGGGAAGCGACGTGTCAATACTAAAGCCCTGCTTATTTCGTTATGGAAGCCAAATCCGATGCTATGCGCAAACCCCTCCTGATCCTGACGCCTGTACTGTGTTTTTTGATGTTCTGTGCCTGTAAGAAGTCCAACAACAATCTTACTTCGCAGGGCCTTGCCGGCACCTGGAACTTCCTTGGGGTATCGGGCCATACGAAGACGGAGGTCAATGAGGGTTTGGGAGTGTCCATGGTGGCCTATCCGGCTTTTGTTACAACGGGAAATGTTGGGACCATTACTTTCGCCAAGGACTCGATGATCGCTTCGGGTGTCGGCTATTCGGTGGATACTGCCTTTTGGGCTTATTTCTACTATGGCGGTGTGAAGTATGACTCTTCCAGCCAGAGGCTGACCTATACCGTTCCGCCTACCTCGACCACTTCCAAATACACGCTCATCGGCGGCGATTCGCTTTATTTCCCCAAGGGCGGTTTACTTACCGCGCTGGATTCGGCGTCTACGGGTCAGTCGTGTACGTATGCAATTAAAGGGGATAGCCTTTTGCTGACTTCCAACGGTATCGATACGAGCGGTGGGGCGCATACCGACTTTGCGACGGTGATCACGATGAAACGATCGAAATAAACCGGGGGCTACAATCGGTTGCAAAATGTTTTGTATATTGAAGCGGCGTAGTAAAAACTGCGCTGCTTGTATATGAAAAACTCCCGTCGTCAATTCCTTCAACAAGGCTCGGCCCTGGCGGGCGGAGCGATGCTTCTCTCTGCATTTGGCAACAATCCTTTTTCTTTTTCCGGTGGCGTGGCGCCTTCCGACCAGATCAACGTAGGGGCGATCGGGTTGAACGGGATGGGCTGGGCCGATGTTTCAGCAGCGCTTAAGGTGCCGGGTGTGAACGTCGTGGCGCTCTGCGACGTCGACAAGAACGTCCTTGACAAGCGGATGAAGGACCTTGAGGCCAAGAAGGTGGATGTGAGCAAGATCAAGACTTATGGCGACTACCGGAAGCTGTTGGACCAAAAAGATATCGATGTGGTGATCATCGGCACGCCTGACCACTGGCATGCGTTGATCATGATCGAGGCCTGCATGGCTGGGAAAGACGTCTATGTGGAGAAGCCGGTGGGCAATTCCATCGGCGAATGCCGGGCGATGATGGCGGCGCAGAAGAAATACAGCCGGGTGGTGCAGGGCGGGCAATGGCAGCGCAGCCAGCAGCATTTCAAGGATGCGGTGGACTTTGTGCAGTCGGGCCGGCTGGGGAATGTCCGGACCGTGAAGGTATGGTGTTACCAGGGGTGGATGAAGCCAGGTCCGGTCGTGCCGGACTCGGCGCCGCCGGCGGGTGTGGACTATGCGATGTGGCTGGGTCCCGCGCCCAGGCGGACGTTCAACGCGAGCCGGTTCCATTTCAATTTCCGATGGTTTTGGGATTATGCCGGTGGGTTGATGACCGACTGGGGCGTGCACCTGTTGGATTATGGTCTGCTGGGTATGAAGGCGCAGTATCCGAAGACGATCGCCGCGTTGGGTGGCGACTTCGCATACCCGGACCTGTATGAGGAGACCCCTGACACTTTGACGACGCTGTATGAGTTCGACAAGTTCAACCTGGTGTGGGATCATGCGATGGGCATCGACAACGGCAGTTATGGGCGGGATCATGGGATCGCGTATATCGGTAATAACGGGACGCTGGTGTTGAGTCGTGGCGGATGGGAGGTGATAGAAGAGAAGCAAAGTAAGAACAAGGTGAGCAAGCCTTTTGTGGCCGTATCCGACAATGGGCTGGACAATCATATGGCCAATTTTCTCAGCGTTGTGCGTAGCCGTAAGATGGAGGAGCTGCATTGTTCGATAGAGGCGGGGTCATTGGTGGCGACGGTGGCGCAGATGGGGAATATTAGTCTGCGGAGCGGGCAGCGGCTTAGCTGGGATGCGGCGGCGGGGAAATTTACCGATGAACGTATTAATCAACAATATTTAATGAAGGAATATCACAATGGATATTCGCTCCCTAAAACGATTTAGCGTTAACTGCCTTAACCAAAATTGGTGTTAATTATGGGCGTTTGCTGTCGCAAACGCACCCATTTGCCTTGAAATGACAAAATTTTGGTGCATTTTTGCCGTTCATCATTGAATCCGGCCACGGGCCGGATGGCCGAAGGCCCATCATGAGCGTGGTTGGCCCGAGGGCTATTTTCTGACAAAGCCCGAAAGGGTCAACCTAATATGAAAAGAATCGTAACCGTAGCGGCAATTTGTTTGACCTGCATGTGCCACAAGGCTTGGGCACAACCCATCAACGAGAATAACCGGTTTGCTGCCATGGATACGATCAGGGAAGTGAGTATCACCCCGACCTGGGGTTCGGCACCGGACACGGTGCCGCACAAGATCGACTGGCATCTGGCGGCTTCCTACAGGCAACCTTTCCCCTTCCACAGTCTTATTCTGCCGGCGGCGATGATCGCCTATGGTGCGACGGCTGTCCATAATGGGACGCTGCAGAAGGTCAATTCGGGGGTCAAGGACCAGATCTGGGAGGACAACCCGCACAAGCCCATGCACGTGGACAACTACCTGATGTTTGCGCCGACCTTGTCGGTGTATGCATTGAATGCCGCGGGGATCCATGGGGCGCACAATTTCAAGGACCGGACGGCTATCCTGCTGATGGCGAATGTGATCGCCAATGGTACTGTCTTTTCGGTGAAGGGCTGGTCGCATGAGATGCGGCCTGACGGGTCGGATCATGCTTCTTTCCCGTCGGGGCATACCGCGGAGGCGTTTGTCGGAGCGGAGTTCATGCGGCTTGAATATAAAGATGTCTCTCCGTGGTATGGGGTCGCGGGTTATGCGATGGCTACGGCTACGGGGGTGTTGCGCATGTACAATGACAAGCATTGGCTGAGCGATGTGGTGGCAGGGGCTGGGGTTGGTATTGCGTCGACGCGTATAGCCTATTGGTTGTACCCGAAGATCCAGGGGATATTTGGCAAGCCGAAGAATCCGGAGGTGGTGAATGTGGTGATGCCGACCTATAACAACGGGTCGTTTGGATTATCCTGGGTGAAGCGTTTTTAGGGCGCGGCTTCCTGTGCGGGAGCAGTGCTATTTTTTTCCCATTGCATATTGGATTCCTGCCAGCAGGTGGTGGAGGAACAGTGGGTCGGACCATGTCGCGTCGGTATGACCGAGTGCGGTGTAGAAGGATCTGCCGCCTTCGAAGTCGTGGTACCAGGCCATGGGGTGGTTGGCGCCGTTCTCGCCGCCGGTATAGGAGGATTCGTCTATCTTTATCAGGACTTTGATATCGGGGGCGTAGTATTTGTAGTTATACAGTTCGTCGAAGTGGGTCCAGGGATCGGGGAGGCCTTGTGTGGCGGGGTTGTTCTTGTCGACGATGATGAATTTTGCTTCCTGTTGTTTTGGGTGGGACTTGAAATAACCGCCGACCAGGTCGCCGTACCATTGCCAGTTATATTCGCAGTCCGCGGCGGCGTGGATGCCGACGAAGCCGCCGCCATGATGGATATAGTCCTGCAGCGCTTTTTCTTCTTCGGGGCCGAAGACCTTGCCGGTCGGGTCCAGGAAGATGAGCGCTTTGTATTTTTTCAAAGTTTTCTCACGGAACCAGGTAGAATCGGCGGTGGTATCGACGGCGAAGCCGTTCTCTTCGCCCAGCTTTTTGATGGCGGCGATGCCGGTGGTGATGCTGGCGTGGTGGTAGCCGTTGGTTTTGCAGAAGATCAGCACGGATGGTTTGGCGAATCGTTTGGCCCGTGGGTGGGCGGCGTAGCTGCTGATAAGCGTGCTGGCGACGAGACAAAGGCTTGCGACGGCCCAACCGAGGCGTGTTGATCTTTGCATATTGGTAAGACTATTGTTGTTGCACTATTGTTTAAGCGTCAGGACGTAGGTGACCATGGTCTTTACATCTTCCGGTTTCAGGTTCGGGTGCGGTGTCATGGGAACGGTGCCCCAGACGCCGCTGCCGCCGGAGATCACTTTCTTTACCAGGCGATCGACGGTCGTGTCGGCGGCGGGGCTGTATTTTGCGGCGACATCGTCATACGCCGGGCCGATGCTGGATCCGCCTTGCGCTTTGTGGAGGCGGTGGCAGGTGGTGCAGTCGCTGGCGCCGATGAGGTCGAGGGCTTTGTCCGCGGCTGCGTTACCGGCGCCAGCGGTGGCCGGTGTGGTCGTAGCGGCGGATGTGGTGGTGTCTTTTGTTTCGTTTGCTTTTTTGTCACCGGAACCGCCGCATGCGGCGAGAAGGACGGTGATGGAAAATGCGGCTACTAGCTGTTTAGTCATATAATTGCGCTTTGGTCGTCGAAGTTATTACTTTAATCCGAGCACGGAACGATTAAATTTTTCGTCGCTGCCGGTGCCGGCGAAGTCGTCGAAGGCTTTTTCGGTGACGCGGATGATGTGTTGTTTGATGAAGGGGGCGCCTTCTTTTGCGCCGTCTTCGGGATGTTTGAGGGCGCATTCCCATTCGAGTACGGCCCAGCCTTTGTAGTCGTATTGCGTCAGCTTGCTGAAGATGCCTTTGAAATCGACCTGGCCGTCGCCGAGGGAGCGGAACCGACCCGCGCGTTCGACCCATCCCTGGTAGCCGCCGTAGACGCCCTGTTTACCGGTCGGGTTAAACTCTGCGTCCTTTACATGGAACATGCGGATGCGTTCGTGGTAGTTGTCGATATATTCCAGGTAGTTGAGGCATTGCAGGACGAAGTGGGAGGGATCGTAGAGCAGGCAGGCGCGGGGGTGGTTGTTGGTGTGTTGGAGGAAGAGTTCGTACGTGATGCCGTCGTGCAGGTCTTCGCCGGGATGGATCTCGTAGCAAAGGTCAACGCCATTTTTGTCGAATTCGTCGAGGATGGGGAGCCAGCGGGCGGCGAGTTCTTTGAAGCCGGTCTCCACCAGGCCTGCGGGGCGTTGCGGCCAGGGATAGACCGTGGGCCAGAGCAGGGCGCCGCTGAAGGTCGCGTGGGCATTCAGGCCGAGATTTTGGGAGGCTTTTGCTGCATATTTCAATTGTTGGACCGCCCATTCCTGACGGGCTTTTGGATTGCCGTGTACGGCGGCGGGGGCGAAGCCATCGAAGAGCGTGTCGTAGGCCGGGTGAACGGCTACGAGCTGACCCTGGAGGTGAGTGGAGAGTTCGGTGATCCGGAGGCCGGCGTTTTGGACGACGCCTTTTATCTCGTCCGCATAGGTCTTGCTTTCAGCGGCTTTCTGCAGATCGATCAGGCGGCTGTCCCAGGAGGGGATCTGAACGCCGATATAGCCGAGGCCCGCGGCCCATTTACAGATGGAGGCGAGGGAGTTGAAGGGGGCCTGGTCGCCCATGAACTGGGCGAGGAAGATGCCGGGTCCTTTTATTGTTTGCATGTTTTTATAATTAGATGGTGAACGGGGTCCATTTCTCTTTGCTTTCGTTGCTGCGGATGAGATTGTCGATGAAAGCCATTCCGCGAACGCCGTCTTCAGCCGAGGGGAAGTCGAGGGCTTCTTTTGGCGGGGTCGTACCGTCGATGCGGGCCGCGAGTGTTATGGCGAAGTCGCGGTAGAGGTTACCGAAGGCTTCGAGGTAGCCTTCGGGGTGGCCGCCGGGCGTACGGGTGTTGAATTTCGCGTAGGAGCCGAGATAGCCCATGCCGGCACGGTACAACTGGGTGGGCTGGTCGAGCCATTTTACGAGCAGGGTGTTTGGCTCCTGCTGGGCCCATTCGATACCGCCGTTCTCGCCATAGACGCGGATCTTCAATGCGTTCTCTTCGCCTGCCGCGACCTGGGAGGCCGTGAGGACGCCGGTGGCGCCGTTGTCGAAGCGGAGAAGGACGTTGCCGTCGTCGTCGAGGGCGCGGCCGGGTACGAAGATGTGGAGATCGGCACAAAGCTGGCTTATTTTCAGCCCGCTGATGTATTCTGCGAGATGGGCTGCATGCGTGCCGATGTCGCCCATGGCGCCGGCTTTCCCCGAGCGTTTGGGATCGGTCCGCCATTCGGCCTGTTTGCTGCCGTCCTTTTCGGAGAGGCGGCTGAGCCAGCCCTGGGGATATTCTACATATATTTTCCTGATGGCGCCGAAGACGCCTTCTTTTATCATTTGCCTTGCCTGTTTGACCATCGGGTAACCCGAGTAGGTGTGGGTGAGGCAGAGGAGGAGACCGGTGTCAGCTACTTTTTTACTTAGCTGCTTTGCTTCGTCGAGGGAGAAGGTCATGGGTTTGTCGAGGACGACATGAAATCCTTTCTCCAGAGCGAGCATGGCAGGGGCGAAGTGGAGGTGGTTGGGGGTTACGATGACCACGAAGTCCATTCGTTTATCCGCCGGGAGCTTGCTTTCCTTTTCGATCATCTCTTCGTAGGAAAGATAGATCCGGTCGTCCGGGAGGAAGAGGTCTTTACCGGATGCGCGCGCGTTGTCGGGCTGGCTGCTAAAGGCTCCGCAGACCAGCTCGATGAGACCGTCCATATTGGCGGCGATGCGATGAACGGCGCCGATGAAGGCGTTCCGGCCGCCGCCGATCATTCCCATTCGAAGTTTTCTATTCATAGTATATATTCGTTCGAAGTTGTCTGCAATTTTAGGTTAGATTATTAAAATTAAAAAATTACATTTACATTGTGTCCAGTTGACAATTAAAGTGCCGAAGGCACTATATTAAACGATCTTGCCATGAGTAACACTTCCTCTATCAATGCCAGCAAGCTCTTTCTGGCCAGTCGAATTGCCCTCATTTTTACTGCCATGACCTTTGCCTTCCGGGCTTCGTTGGAGGGTGTGTGGGGGAATGAATTTCACCTGACCAAGGAGCAGATCGGCTGGGTCTTCGGGCCGGCCTTTTACGGGTTTACGCTGGCTATGGTCTTTGGAGGCCCGTTGTGCGATGTTTTGGGGATGAAGAGGCTTTTGGGACTGGCCTTTATCGGGCATGTCGCGGGGGTGGTCGTTTATCTCGTATCGAAAGACGCGACCATGTTGTTCATCGGGACGTTGTGTATCGGGATCGGCAACGGGATGGTGGAAGCCGCCTGTAACCCGCTGACGGTTACGCTTTATCCGAACAATAAAACGACGATGCTGAATCGTTTCCATGTCTGGTTCCCCG
Source organism: Puia sp. (assembly GCF_035546395.1). Classification (GTDB taxonomy): domain Bacteria; phylum Bacteroidota; class Bacteroidia; order Chitinophagales; family Chitinophagaceae; genus Puia. The sequence continues at coordinate 74,374 of NZ_DASZXR010000011.1, forward strand.
GCGGGATCACCGTCGGCGGGATCATCGCTTACCTTATGATGGATGTGATGCATCTGGGCTGGCACGCCCTTATTTCGGTGCTGTTCATTCCGGCCATCATCTATGGGGTCTTATTCTGGCGCCTCGAATTTCCCAAAACGGAGCGGGTGACGTCGGGTGTCAGCACCAAGGATATGTTCCTGTCCTGTCTTACGCCGTTGTTCCTCATCATGCTGCTCTGTATGTTCCTGACGGCTGCCACGGAACTGGGCACCAATCAATGGATCGTTGCCTTGTTGCAGGGAGCGGGTGTATCGGGGATCCTGGTGCTTGTTTTCATCAACGGGATCATGGCCCTGGGCCGGAGCTTTGCCGGACCGGTGGTGCACCGGTTGAACCCCAATGGGATGTTGATCTTCTCCGCCATATTTGCAGCGATCGGGCTTGTGCTGCTGAGCAAGGCGACGGGTTATGCTGCGTTTGGCGCGGCGCTGGTCTTTGCTGCGGGTATCTGTTTCTTTTGGCCGACGATGTTGGGATTTGTGGCCGAATATGTGCCGAAATCCGGTGCGCTGGGACTTTCGCTGATGGGAGGGGCGGGGATGTTCTCCGTTTCGCTGATCCTGCCGCTGATGGGAAAATGGTATGACGATTTCAAGGCGGCTGCGATCGCTTCGGGGACGAGCGCCGCGGGGGCGGATGCCGTGGCGGGGTCGAGCACCTTCCTGAAGGTGGCGATCATGCCGGCTATATTGATCGTGATCTTTTCGCTGATCTATGTTCTGCGCCGGAAATCGCAGGCGGCGGGCAAACCGCAGGCTGCGGGTGCGTCACATTGATCGTTTTTTTGTAAATTACTTTTTTTAATCGCCGGGACCACAAAATATGTCTAAATCATCTTCAAGACGCACCGCAATCAAGAATATCGTTGCGGGGACCGCTGCGTTCGGAGCCACAGGACTCTTATCTTCACTCGAGGCTTCTGCGGAGAAGCTGGAAAAAACTCACCAATTGAAATTAAAAGGCACGATCAACCACTCGGTATGCCGGTGGTGTTACCAGGACATTCCGTTGGAAGACCTTTGTGTGGCCGTCAGGAAGATCGGGTTCAGCGCGATCGACCTGGTCGGGCCGAAGGACTGGCCGACGTTGAAGAATCACGATATTTATTCCTCCATGTGTAACGGTGCGGAGATCAGCCTGACGAAGGGTTGGAACCATACGGAGTATCACCCGACGCTGATCCAGAGCTATACGGAGCATATCGGGCTTGTTGCCGATGCCGGCTACAAGAACCTGATCTGTTTCAGCGGCAACCGCGAGGGGATGGATGACGAGACGGGTTTGAAGAACTGTGTGACGGGGCTGCAGGAGATCATCGGGCTTGCGGAGAAGAAAGGAGTCATCATCCAAATGGAGCTGCTGAACAGCAAGATCAATCATAAGGACCAGATGTGTGACAATACGAAATGGGGGATCGAGCTGGTGAAGCGGTTGGGTTCGGAGAATTTCAAGCTCCTTTACGATATCTACCATATGCAGATCGACGAAGGGGATGTGATCCGGACGATCACGGACAACCATCAATATTTCGGACACTATCATACCGGTGGCGTTCCGGGGCGGAATGAGATCGATGAGACGCAGGAGCTGTACTACCCGGCGATAATGCGGGGGATTGCCGCGACGGGGTACAAGGGGTTTGTGGCGCAGGAGTTCATTCCTTCGCGGCCGGACAAACTGAAGTCGCTGGAGCAGGGCGTTATTATTTGTGACATCTAGAAACATTATAAAACACTATACAGAACATGGCTGACAATACTTATGACGCGATCGTCATCGGATCGGGCATCAGCGGGGGCTGGGCCGCCAAAGAGCTTACCCAAAAAGGATTGAAGACGATCATGCTGGAACGCGGTCGTCATATCGAGCATGTGAAAGATTATGTCAACGCCAATAAGGAGGCCTGGGATTATCCGCATCGCGGGCATGCCACGGAGCAGATGAAGAAGGACTACCCGGTGTTGAAGCGGGATTACCCGTTGAACGAGACGAACCTGGATTACTGGTGCAAGGACAGCGAGAGTCCGTATACGGAGACGAAGCGATTCGACTGGTTCCGGGGATATCATACGGGCGGGCGTTCGCTGATGTGGGGACGGCAGAGCTACCGGTGGAGCGATTTCGATTTCGAGGCGAACAAGCGCGAGGGGATCGCGATAGACTGGCCGGTACGGTATCATGAGATCGAGCCCTGGTATACGTATGTCGAGAAATGGGCGGGCATCAGCGGATCGAAGGAGAACATTCCGCATCTGCCCGACAGCCATTTTCTTCCGCCTTATGATATGACCTGTGTGGAGAAGGATATTTCCGCGCGGCTGAAGGAGCATTATAAAGGGATGCGGCATATGATCATCGGCCGGGTGGCGAATATCACGGTCCCGCACGAAGGAAGGCCGGGTTGCCAGTTCCGGAACAAGTGCTGGCTGGGTTGTCCGTTCGGCGGGTATTTCAGCACGCAGTCGTCGACGTTGCCGGCGGCGCAGGCGACGGGTCTGCTGACCCTGCGTCCCTGGTCCATCGTGACGAAGATCCTTTATGACAAGGATACGAAGAAGGCGACGGGCGTCGAGGTATTGGATGCCGAGACCAACAAGACCTACGAGTATAAGGCGAAGATCATTTTCCTGAATGCCTCCACGCTGAACAGCGCGTGGATACTCATGAACTCTGCTACCGATATCTGGCCCGATGGATTGGGCAGCAGCAGCGGCGAACTGGGTCATAATCTCATGGACCACCATCTCGGTGTAGGCGCCAGTGGGCTTGTTGAAGGATATGAGGACAAATACTATTTCGGCCGCAGGGCGAACGGGATCTATATCCCGCGCTTCCGCAATATCAATGGCGATAAGCGCGACTACCTGCGTGGTTTTGGTTACCAGGGTGGCGGCGGCCGTGAGGGTTATGCTCATGAGGTAGCGGAATACGCTATCGGCAAGGAATACAAGGAGGCGTTGACGGAACCCGGGCCGTGGCGGATGAATATCGGCGGTTTTGGGGAGATCATGCCTTATCACGACAATAAGGTCACGCTGGATAGGACGAAGAAGGACAAGTGGGGATTGAATGTCCTGAACATCGACTGCGAGCTGAAGGAGAATGAATTGAAGATGCGTAAGGACATGGAGGCCGATGCTGTGGAGATGCTGGAGGCCTGCGGCGTTAAAAATGTCAAGAGCCGGAGCGACAATCCATTTCCCGGCCGTGGCATCCACGAGATGGGTACGGCGCGGATGGGACGGGACCCAAAGACTTCGGTGCTGAACAGCTGGAACCAGGTATGGGATGCGAAGAACGTGTTTGTGACGGATGGTTCCTTTATGGTCTCGGCCAACTGCGTGAACCCGTCGCTATCGTATATGGCGTTCACGGCGCGGGCTGCGGACCATGCGGTGAGCGAGTTGAAAAAAGGCAATATCTAAACGATGAACAATTTTGATGCGATAGTGATCGGCAGCGGGATCAGCGGCGGCTGGGCGGCGAAGGAGTTGACCGAGAAGGGGCTTACGACGCTGATGCTCGAGCGCGGACCGAACTATGAGCACGTAAAAGACTATAAGACGGCGCAACTGGATCCCTGGGATTTTCCGCACCGGGGTAAGGTGACGCAGCAGGAGCTGAAGGACCGGCCGTATATCGCCAGGACCTGGGGCGCCACGGAGGCGGTGATCGACAGCTGGGCAAAGGATGTGGATTGTCCTTATTCGGAGGTCAAGCCCTTCAACTGGTGGCGGGCATACCGGCTGGGGGGCCGAAGCATCCTCTGGGGCCGGCAGAGCTACCGGTGGAGTGACCACGATTTTGAAGCCAATGCCAAAGACGGGTGGGCGATCGACTGGCCGATCCGGTATAAGGATCTCGAGCCCTGGTATGATCATGTGGAGCGGTTTACGGGCGTAAGCGGCAGTAAGGAGGGATTACCCCAGTTGCCTGATGGGCATTTCCTGCCGCCGATGGAGATGAATTGTGTGGAGAAGGATGTGGCGGCCCGGATCAGGGAGCATTGGAAGGGCCAGCGGCGGATGATCATCGGGCGCACGGCCAACCTGACGGCGCCGATCCCCGGGAGGACGCAGTGTCAATTCCGCAACCGGTGCTGGGAGGGGTGTCCGTTCGGCGGATACTTCAGTACACAGTCTTCGACGTTACCGGCGGCGGTGGCGACGGGTAAGCTGACGGTGAGGCCCTATTCGATCGTAACCCGCATTCTGTATGACAAGGATAAGAAGCGGGCAACGGGGGTGGAGGTGCTGGACGCCGAAACGAACAAAACCTATACCTTTACTTCGAAGATCGTTTTTGTCAATGCGAGTGCGTTGAACAGCGCCTGGGTGTTGATGAATTCCGCCACGGATGTGTGGCCGGGCGGGCTTGGCAGCAGCAGTGGCGAGCTTGGGCATAATATCATGGATCATCACTATAATACCGGCGCTGCCGGGGTGATGGAGGGATATGAGGACAAGTATGTGTATGGGCGGAGGGCCAATGGGATCTATATCGTGCGGTTCGCGAACCTGTTTGGCGACAAGCGGGATTATCTTCGGGGCTTTGGCTACCAGGGTGGGGCGAGCCGGGAAGGGTGGCAGCGGAATGTGGCCGAGATGAGCATTGGGGCTCCGTTGAAGGAAACGCTGACGGAGCCGGGGCAGTGGACGATCGGGATCACGGGTTTTGGAGAGTTGCTGCCGTATCATGAGAATAAGATCACGCTCGACGCCAATCGCAAGGACAAGTGGGGATTGCCGGTGTTATCGATGGATGCGGAGTTAAAGGATAACGAGAGGAAGATGCGGAAGGACATGCAGTCGGAGGCCGTGGCGATGCTGGAGGCGGCGGGTGTGAAGGGTGTTCATACCTGGGACCGGGGTCACCCGGTGGGGGATGGCATTCATGAGATGGGTTCGGCGCGGATGGGGCGTGATGCGAAAACCAGCGTGCTGAACGGGTACAACCAGGTATGGGATGCGCCGAATGTCTTTGTGACGGACGGGGCCTGTATGGTGTCGTCGGCATGTCAGAATCCTTCCTTAACTTACATGGCCCTGACGGCGAGGGCGGCGGATCATGCCGTGAAGGAATTGAAAAAAGGAAACATCTAAAATTTCGAATATGAATAGAAGAGACGCATTGGCCCGGGTCGGGCTGTTACTGGGCGGGACCATTATCGGGGCCGAGGCCTTTCTGTCCGGCTGTACCAATCCGCCGGCGAAGAATATCGGCGGTGCGGGGACCAATTTCTCCAATGACGATATCGCTTTTCTCGACGAGGTAGCCGAGACCATCCTGCCCAAGACGGACACCCCGGGCGCCAAAGAGGCGAAGGTGGGTGATTTCATGGGGCGGATCGTGAAGGATTGTTATACCGAGGCCGATCAGAAGGTCTTTATCGACGGGATGCAGAAGCTGGATGCTGCCTGTAAGACGAAGAATGGCGGCAAGTCCTTTATGGATTGCACGCCCGAGCAGCGGCATGATCTGTTGGTCGACCTCGATAAGGAGCAAAAAGACTATATGGCCAAGAAGAAGAAGGAGGATCCTTCGCACTATTTCCGCATGATGAAGGAGCTTACGCTTTGGGGGTACTTTACTTCGGAGCCGGGTGCAACGAAGGCTTTGCGTTATGTAGCCGTTCCAGGCAAGTACGAGGGTTGTGTCGACTATAAGAAGGGTGAGAAGGCGTGGGCGACGTCTTAATAAGCTGAAGTTTTAGGACAGTGGCGGCGTTGCAGCGCAACGCCGCTCCGTCATTTTATGACGGTATTGAAGTCCTTTGAGACTCTTCCTCTTACTTTTCCGGTAGTATCGGAGCCGTCGGACCGTTGGAGTCTGATCGTAAACTCACAATCATAATATTTAACGTCTTCGTAGTAGACAACGTCGGTGATCTGGAAATTGATCGGGGGTGTATTGGGTGGCCTTTGCTTTTGTAATTTTTTCGCCATTGCTTCCTTGAGATGATCTTTCAGGTCTTCGGCCGACCTTTTAGTCCGGCAGTTTACCATGGCGAAGAGGAGCAACAATACGGACCAGGCTATCTTTTTCATGCCAATGAAGATACTTCAAAAAATAACTGTGCGGTGCGAGGGATTTTTTTCGTGGCGGGGCTGGCCGTTTGCGTCCTTGTTCATTCTCTGTTGCCGTCAACCCGCGCATAATTCGAACGGGGTTTTGATCGCCGACTCATCGATAAGGCATGGCCGGGCGCTGGCCGCGACGTATTGCCAGTCCTGTCATCTTTTACCGGACCCCCTATTGCTGGATAAGAGAACGTGGGAGAAGGGCGTATTGCCGGCGATGGGGCCGCGGCTGGGGATCTTTCATTATAACCGGGTACAATACCCCTCGTATCGATTTGATCCTTACGTAGGCAGCGGCGCCTATCCCTCGAGGCCATTGCTGGCCGACTGGCAGTGGCAGGAACTTATCGACTATTATTCGGGTGTGGCGCCGGATTCGATGCCGCCGCAACCCCGGCACGAGGCCATTCAGGAGGGCTTTTCTCTTTTTGCTCCGTCCGGTATCCCTGGCGGATATGGACCCGTCACTTGTTTCGTACGTATCGACACTGCCGGAAAGCGACGTCAGCTTCTGATGGGAAGGGTGTTCCCGGGTGTGCTGAACCGTTACAACAGCCGGTTGCAAAAACTGGATTCACTGATCGTTCGCGGCGGGATCGTCGATATGCAGCTCGGGGATACGTCGGGAGTGGCTTGTGATATCGGCAATATCAATCCGAACAATGCCCGGCTTGGCGGCGCCTATAGAGTCCATATCGACAGTGGGGGCGGGATGCGGATGGACAGCCAACCTTTTTTATGGGACCTGGCGAGGCCGGTGCAGGTAACGGGTGCGGATCTGAATGGAGACGGGCGGACCGATTACCTGGTCTGTGAGTTTGGAAACCTAAGGGGCGCGCTAAGCTGGATGGAGGATAACGGCAAGGGTGGTTTTGTCAGGCATGTACTGAGAGCGCAGCCGGGTGCGATCCGGGCCTATATACAGGACGTCGACAAGGACGGGAGACCGGATGTCTGGGTGTTGTTTGCGCAGGGGGACGAGGGGATCTTCCTGTATATGAACAAAGGACAGGGGAGATTCGAGGAGCGGAGGGTGCTGCGCTTCCCGCCGGTCTACGGGTCTTCGTCGTTCGAACTGGCCGATATGAATGGGGATGGTCATCCGGACATAGTATATACCTGTGGTGACAATGCCGATTATTCCGTGGAGTTCAAGCCTTACCATGGGGTTTATATTTTTTTGAACGATGGGAAAAACCGATTTTACAGAAAGTTCTTCTACCCGATCAACGGGTGTTATAAGGCCCTTGCCCGGGACTTTGACGGAGATGGGGACATGGACCTGGCGGTGACTGCTTTTTTTGCCGACTATGAGCACAATCCAGGCGAGGGGTTCGTGTACTTCGAGAACCGGGGGAATTGGGTGTTCCGGCCGTATACGGTCGCGGCTGCGAGGAGTGGGAGGTGGTTGACGATGGATGCGGCGGACATGGATGGGGACGGTAAGACCGACCTGGTACTGGGTAACTTTTCGGTGGGGCCTGTTTTGAGCAGGGACACGACGGATTGGAAGAAAGGTCCCAGCGTATTGCTTTTGAAGGGACTGGGAAAGAATAGGCGTTAACGGAGATTAAAAAAAAGTACAAGGAATTGTTAAAATAATATCAATTTTTTATCTACATTGGGTGTAGTTTCGACTTAGATTTTATACAACCATTCAAAACTACTCACGAAGTTATGCCATCCAAAACTAACGGAGCTTGCAAAGGCTATGGCCTTGGTGTTATTGCCTTGCTATTAAGCTTTAGTCTTTTTGCGCAGACGACCATTACCGGAAGGGTCATTGGTAAGTTGGACAACCAGCCGGTACTTGGCGCGACGGTTCAGGTTAAAGGCTCGAAAGCTGCCACATCTACAGGAGCAGACGGAACATTCAGTTTAAAATTACCGGGTAACAATGCCAATCCGACGCTGGTGATCACGGCGATCGGGTTTGAGCAATTCCAGATTCCCGTTGCGGGGCGGACGAGCCTGGGTGATCTTTCGCTCACGCAGAGCAACAGTACGCTCAATGATGTGATCGTCACCGGTTACACGGCGCAGAAGAAGAAGGACATCACCGGGGCCGTTGCTGTCGTGGACATCAAGAACATGAAGAGCGTTCCGGGTTCGACGACGGAAAGCCTTCTGCAGGGCCAGGCGGCGGGTGTTACGGTGATCAACTCGGGTCAGCCGGGTGGTGGGAGTAACGTGCGGATCCGGGGTATTACGTCTAACGGAAATGTCGATCCTCTCGTAATTGTCGATGGGGTGCAGGGAAGCCTGCATGATTTGAACCAGGCCGATATCGAATCCATCCAGGTGCTGAAGGATGCCGGTGCGACCGCGATCTATGGGGTACAGGGTTCGAACGGGGTTATCGTCGTTACCACGAAGAGGGGTAAAGGGAAAGCCACGATCACTTATGACGGGTTTTACGGCACACAACGGCCGTTAAAGAACGGGTTCCGTCTTGGAGGAAGTCAAAACTATGCGGATGTTCTCTGGCTGGAGTCGTACAACGAAGGGACGGTGCCGGGGAACCTTTGGTTTGGAAAGGGTGGTGCGACCTATGCTCCTCCCACGCTGCCTGATTATCTGTCGCCGACCCCGTACAGTGATGCGAATGGGACACCGAACCCCAGCTATACCGCCAATCAGAATCCGGGTGCCTATGATATTGTCAACAACCAGATCACAAAAACGAATAAGGTAGGGACGGATTGGTTCCATGAGATATTCAAACCTGCGCCCTGGCAGCAGCATTCTATTTCCGCCAGCGGATCGAGTGATAAATCTTCGTATTATTTCTCGCTGAACTATCTGAACGACCAGGGAACGCTCATCGATACCTATCTGAAGCGTTATGCGGTTCGCGCCAACACGGTCTTTAATGTTAAGAACCATGTCCGGATCGGCGAGAATGCCTATATCTTCTTCAAGGAGAATCCGCAGATCACCAACCAGAATGAAGGCAATGCGATCTCTTATGCGTATCGTATCCCGCCGTTGGTCCCCGTCTATGATGTCGTCGGAAACTATGCCGGTACCCATTCCTTTACCATCAATAACTCCGCTCAGCCGGTAGCGGTACAGGAGAGGCAGAAAGACAATAAGGGCAATGACTGGCAAATCAGCGGGAATGTCTTTGCCGAGGTCGATTTTCTGAACCATTTCACCGCCAGGTCGAGTGTGGGCGGGACGGTTGATAACTACTACTACTACTACTTCAACTACACTCCGTATGAGAATGCGGAAGGCAGTACCGCGCAAAACGGGTTCACCGAAGGCGGGGGCTACAATAATACGGTGATTTGGACCAATACGCTGAACTACAGCCAGACCTTCGGCGATCATAGTTTGAAGGTGCTGGTTGGTACGGAGGCGAAGAACTATTCGGGTCGCGGTCTGCAGGGACAGCGCGCTAATTATTTCTCGACGAACCCGGATTACTGGACGCTCGAAACGGGTTCGCCGTCTACGCAGGCGAACAGGGGATTGACCACCGCTTACAATGCGGGTGACCCTTATCAAAACTCGATTTGGTCCTATCTTGGCCGGTTGGACTATGCTTTTAAAGACAAGTACCTGGTAAGCGGTACGCTGCGCAGGGATGCATCTTCCAAGTTCAGTCCAGGACATCAGGTGGGCTGGTTCCCCTCGGTTTCCCTTGGCTGGCGTATTTCCCAGGAGGATTTCATGAAGGACGTCACCTGGCTGAACGATTTGAAGTTGCGCGGCAGCTGGGGAAAATCGGGTAATCTCGGGAACGTGAACAGCACCAACCCGTATAACCTCTTCGGCAGTAACGCTTATAATTCGTATTACGACATATCCGGAAGCAGTACCGGTTCGACGCTTGGATTTTATGCCAGCAACCTGGGCAACCCGGCTACAACCTGGGAGAAGGATAATTTGACGGATGTAGGGGTAGACTTCACCGTCAAGCATTTCGATGTGACTGTCGACTGGTTCAAGAAGTCGATCAGCGGATTGCTGTTTACGTCGCCGGGCACGGCCTTTATCGGCGGGGCTGCGCTGCCGCAGGTTAACCTGGGGGATATTCAGAACGTCGGCTTTGATGGTAGCATCACTTACCATGGCCAGGTGAACAGGGATTTCCACTTTGACATTACCGGTACCTTTACGCATTATTCGAGTAAAGTGATCAGCCTGCCTCCGGGGATCAAATATGTCGACTATACCAATGCGGGTTCGAACCGGATCGGCTCGTTTACACGGTTTCAACCCGGCCAGCCGATCGGCGAATTCTACGGCTACAAGGTCGACGGCTATTTCAAGGACGATGCGGATGTACAGAAGTCGCCGACTCAGGCAAATGCAGCGCCGGGCTTCTTCAAATATGACGATGTCAACCATAGCGGCGCAATCACCGATAGCGACCGTACCTGGATCGGCAATCCCAATCCGAAGCTTACCTATGGCCTGAACCTGGCGGCCAGTTACAAGGGCTTTGATTTTGCCGCCTTCTTCTATGGATCGTACGGGCAAGATATCTTCAATTATGTCAAATATTGGACTGCGTTGCCACAAGTGTTCCAGGGAAATGTTTACGCGGATCTGATCCAGAATTCCTGGTCGCCGACCAACCTAAACCCGAAATATCCCAAGATCTCTACGGTATCCGGGTTCAGCAATACGAACGTTATCAACAGCTGGTATGTCGAGAAGGGTTCTTATCTCCGCCTGAAGTCGCTGACCATAGGGTATACGATCGACCCCAACCTGCTTAAGAGGGTGGGTATCGACCGGCTGCGAATCTACCTGCAGGGCGCCAACCTGTTTACGGTCACTCCTTATAAGGGCCTTGATCCGGAGTTACAGGGTGCGAACCTGTCCGATCAAACCAATTTCGGGATCGACCTGGGTAATTACCCGGCCAATCAGAAGACTTATGTGTTGGGCATCAACCTGACCTTCTAAATTTGAACCTATTAAAATCGACAGATAAAAATAATGCTGTATGAACAAGCTACAACGTAAATATAAAATATTGCTGCCGGGCGTGTTTCTTTTTCTGGTGCTGCTCGTCGCTTGCGGGAAGAAATTCCTGAACAAGCCACCCCAGGGAACTTTGAATCCCTCCATTGTTGCCAACAAAGATGGGGTGCAGGGGATACTGATCGGCGCCTATTCCGGACTCGATGGAGAGGGGTTGAACAATTCCGGCTGGGGTTCGGCGGCTTCCAACTGGACCTATGGCGAGGTTGCGGCCGACAATGCCTACAAGGGTTCAACTGCCTCGGACCAGGGCGATGTCGTAGGGTTGTTCCAATGGAATGCGACCCCGACCAACGGCTATGTATCCAACAAATGGGATGCGATGTATGACGCTATCCAGCGTTGCAATGACGTGATCCGTACGATGCGGCAGGCAAAGGATATCAGCGGCGCCGATACGGTGGAGTTCAAGGCTGAGGCCTTGTTTTTGCGGGGATTCTATTATTTCGAGCTGCGGAAAATATTCCACTATCCCTCCTGGGTAGACGAGAGCGTAACTTTTTCCAACAATAATTTCCGGGTACCTAATGTCGATGGTAGCGGCAATTATGTCGAGATCTGGCCGAAGATAGAAGCCGACTTCCAATACGCAATGGCTAATCTGCCCGCCACCCAGCCAAACAAAGGGCAAGCCAATAAATATGCGGCCGAGGCTTTCCTGGCGAAAGTGTATATGTTCGAGCAACAATACGACAAGGCAGCTCCCCTGTTGGATGATCTTATCACCAACGGAGTAACGGCGCATGGCGACAAGTATGCTTTGCAGACAAACTATTCCACGAATTTCGATCCGGATCCAGGCGCCAAGAACAATCCGGAAAGTGTATTTGCCGCGCAGATGTCGGTCAACGACGGTTCGGCTGCTGCCGGCTCCGGTAACGGGAACTACGGCGATGTGTTGAACTTCCCATATGGCGGCGGCCCGGGCGCCTGCTGCGGATTCTTCAATCCTTCGCAGGACCTTGCGAATGCCTATAAGACGGATGCCAACGGGCTCCCGCTTCTTGGGACGGCATTTCAGGCCGGTGCAAATGTCAGTGACGGGACGGCGGGTCAATATACCGGCAATCTCGATCCGCGCATTGATATCAGCATCGGCAGAGCCGGAATCCCTTACCTGGACTGGGGGCCGCATCCCGGCGACAGCTGGATCCGCAGCACGGGTGATGACGGCCACTTCAGCCCTAAGAAGAATGTATATGCAAAATCGCAGCAGGGGACTCTCTCCGATGTCGAGAATAACTGGGCGAACGTAGAGTTGGACGCCAATAACGTCAATCTGATCCGCTTTGCCGATGTGCTTCTATGGCGTGCGGAGTGTTATGTGCTGGGGTCCGCCGTTGATCTGGCGAAGGCGGAGGCCCTGGTCAACCAGGTGCGAACCCGCGCCGCCAACCCCAACTGGTGGGTGTACAAGGATGGCGCATTCGATGCTGCCACTTACACCTATAAGGGTGGCACCATTCCGGCCGATAACTACAAGATCAGTGTCTATCCTTTGGGATATTTTGCCAATGCCGCCATCGCGATGGCGGCCATCGAAATGGAAAGACGGCTTGAACTGGCCATGGAAGGTCATCGTTTCTTCGATCTGCAGCGCTGGCAGGTGGCGTTCCCGGGGAGTATGACGGCGATTCTGAATACGTATGCACAGATCCAGGCGCCGATCCATCCGGCTCAATATAAGAATGTGACCTTTACGACCGGGAAGTCGGAATATTTCCCGATCCCGCAGGATCAGATCGATGCCAACAATGCCTCCGGTAAGGTTGTCCTGAAGCAGATACCGGGATACTAAACAAGTTTACAACAGCTACTACAACCATTAAAAAACGAGGCCGTCGGCAGACGGCCTCGTTTTTTAATGCATGGTAATTGTTCATTTTTTACCGAAATTGCTTTTATGATCGCATTAAAAGAGCGGTGGGCGCTGGTTGCGGCGGCCTGCTGCGTCCTAAGCCTTGCGGCCTGTCATGGCCGTAACCCAATGCTGCAAAGGGTGGATCCGAACGAATCGGGGATCCATTTCAACAACCTGATCGTCGAGAATGACAGTGTCAATCCCATGGACATGACGAACATTTACAATGGCGGTGGGGTGGGGGTCGGTGATTTCAACGGAGACGGGCTTGAGGACATTTATTTTACCGGGAATCTTGTTCCGAACAAGCTCTATTTGAATAAGGGAAATTTTCATTTTGATGATGTCACGGACGCGGCGGGGGTAGCCGGCAATGGGGAATGGTTCAGAGGAGTGTCCGTGATCGATATCAACAATGACGGCTTGCCCGATATCTATCTTTGTGCGAATATGAAGGCGGATGCGCGGCAACGAACAAATCTTCTGTATGTCAACCAGGGCAAGGATGCCAATGGTGTCCCGCGTTTCAAGGAGATGGCGGCTGAATATGGATTGGCCGATACCCTGTATTCCACGATGGCCAGCTTTTTCGACTACGACAACGATGGCGATCTGGACATGTATCTGACGGTCAATGAGATCCCAAAGGGATCGAATCCTAATAACTTCCGGCCGCAAATCAGGGATGGGAGTTTTCCCAGTACCGGTCATCTATACCGGAACGACCGGAGTGATTCGCTGGGCCATCCTGTGTTCCATGATGTGAGCCGCCAGGCTGGGGTGACGATCGAAGGATTGGGGCATGCGGCCACAATTGCCGATATCAACGGCGACGGGTGGAAGGACATCTATGTGTCCAATGATTTCATTGGGGATGATATTCTGTATATCAACAACCATGACGGGACTTTTACCGATCAGGCCAAATCCTATTTCAAACATACGTCGGCCAACGGGATGGGACAGGATATCGAGGATATCAACAATGACGGGCTGCCGGATATTGTGGAGCTGGATATGAATCCGCCCGGCAATTACCGAAAAAAGATGTTCCTCAATTCCTCCAACTATCTTCTGTACCAGAACACGGAGCTTTATGGATATCAATACCAGTATGTCCGAAACAGTCTGCAAATAAACCAGGGGCCGCGGGTGGGGGGATTGGACTCGATCGGAGATCCGGTGTTCAGTGAGATCAGCTGGTATTCCGGGATCGCGGAGACGGACTGGAGCTGGTCGCCGCTGGTTGCCGACTTCGACAATGACGGCAACCGGGATATCATCGTAACGGGCGGTTATCCCAAGGATATTACGGATCATGATTTTGTGATGTTCATGAGGCAGTCCAACAATCTTGCCTCAAAGAAATGGATCCTGGACCAGATCCCGCAGGTGCGCATCCGGAATTTCGCATTCCGCAATAATGGCGATCTGACCTTTTCGGACGTATCGAAACAATGGGGACTGACGGCACGGGGATTTTCCAACGGCGCGGTGTATGTCGACCTTGATGGGGACGGTGATCTTGATGTCGTCATTAATAACATCAATGATGAGGCGCAAGTTTACCGGAATTTGACGCGGGAAAAAAAGCCGGAATCTTCTCACTATCTGGACATCAGGCTTGCCGGGGATAGTATGAATCGAAAGGGATTCGGGGCGATCGTGGAGCTTCATTACGATCATGGACGGCAACAGGTGTACGAGAACAATCCCTATCGGGGATATCTGTCCACGATGGCCGACCATGCCCATTTCGGACTCGGTCCGGTGGGAGTGGTGGATACGGTCAGAGTGCTGTGGCAGAACGGTAAGGTGCAACTGCTGACGAATGTGAAGGTGGACCAGGTGCTGACGGTGGATATCCGGAATGCAGACCAGGAGGGGGTGGTGAAGGGCCAGCGGTTTGCTTCTTCGGCCCTGTTCCGGAATATAACGGACAGCATTGGGCTCCAATACCGGCAGGAGGAGGGGGACTTTATCGATTTCAATGTTCAGCGGCTGCTACCCCATAAGTTTTCCCAGTATGGACCCGGCATTGCGGTGGGGGATGTCGACGGCGATGGACTGGACGACCTCGTCGTGGGCGGATCGGCTGGACATAGCGCCGTGTTGCTTTTGCAGCAGGCCGCTGGAAATTTCGTGACTTCGAAGCTGATGCCGGATTCCGCCGCGGTGAAAAAGGTTTGTGATGACGAGGGGGTGTTGCTTTTCGATGCCGACGGCGATGGGCATGCAGACCTTTATATAGCCGGGGGCGGCTATGAGAACCCCGAGAACAGCGATGCTTACCGCGACCGGTTGTACCTCAACGATGGGAAGGGGCATTTTGTTTTACAGGCAAAAGCGTTGCCGGAAAATTTCACCAGCAAGTTTTGTGTCCGTGCGGCGGACTTCAATCATGACGGGAAACTGGATCTTTTTGTCAGCGGACGGGTGGACCCCGGTCATTATCCGCGGCCGGTTTCCAGCTTTATTTACCGGAATGATTCGAAGGATGGGCAATTGCGGTTCACCGACGTGACGGCCAGCATGGCACCGGGTCTGCAGCAAGTGGGAATGGTTTGTGACGGTCTCTGGACGGACATCGACAATGATGGTTGGCCCGACCTGATAATGGCGGGAGAGTTCATGCCGCTGACTGTATTCAGGAATGATCGCGGGGTATTGAAGGATATCACGTCCGTTTCGGGTACCAGCGACCAAAAGGGATGGTGGAACAGCATCGTGAGCGGAGATTTTGACAATGACGGGGACATTGATTATGTCGTCGGCAATGTGGGGCTGAATTCGTTCTACCGGGCTTCGCCGGAATATCCTGTGCGAGTGTATGGGAAGGACTTCGACAAGAATGGGATCTATGATATGATCCCTTCATTGTACCTGCCCGATTCGAATGGAGAGAAACGGGAGTATCCGGCGATGTCGAGGGATGACCTGTTGCGCCAAATGACCTCCATGCGGACACGGTTCCCGACGTATAAGTCCTATGCCGTTGCGACGATGGACGAGGTGCTTAGCCCCGACCAGCGGCAAGGGGCCACCATTCTCGAGGCCAACCAATTCCGGAGCTGCCTGTTCCGCAATGACGGTGGCGGCAGGTTCACGATGATCGCGTTGCCGATGCAGGCCCAGCTTTCAGGTCTGAATGGGATGGTGGCGGGGGATTTCGATCATGACGGTAACCTGGACCTTGTTATTAACGGGAACGACTATGGTACGGAGGTTGCTGCGGGTCGATATGATGCGTTGAACGGGCTATTTTTGAAGGGGGATGGGAAGGGTGGGTTCAGTGCCGAAACGATCGTGCAAAGTGGTATTTATATTCCCGGGGATGGGAAGGCGCTGGTTGCGCTCGGAGGGGCAGGAGGGAGAGTGATACTGGCTGCGGGGCAGAACCGGGGGCCGTTGCTGGTGTTCGAACAGCGGAAGCCGGGGCGGATGATCCCGGTGCGGCCGGATGATGTGAGTGCGGAGGTGAAGCTTCGGGATGGAAAGGTGCGGAGGGTGGAGTTTCATTATGGGGAATCGTTTCTCTCGCAGTCGGGCCGGTTTTTGGAGTGGGGCGATGGGGTGGTCTCGGTGGAGATCACGAATGAAAAAGGAGAAAAGAGGAGTATAAAATAGACAGTATGTCCAGTTTTCCATTGTGGTTGGTGTATGCTTTGTTGTCGGCGTTCTTTGCTGCGTTGACGGCGATATTTGCCAAGGCGGGGTTGAAAGATGTCAATTCCGACCTGGCGACGGCGATCCGCACGGCGGTGATATTGTTGATCACGTGGGGCATTGTGTTGTTCCGGGGCAGTGTGGCGGCTGGGCTTAGGGGATTGTCACGAAACAATTGGCTTTTTCTGGTCTTGTCGGCGGTGGCTACGGGGATGTCCTGGCTTTTTTATTACCGCGCGTTGCAGATCGGCAGGGTGCAGGAGGTGAGCATCATCGATAAGGGGAGTATTCTTTTTACGATCTTTCTGGCTTTTTTCTTTTTGCGGGAGCCGTTGACTGCGAGAGTATTGATTGCTGCTGTTTTGATCTTTGGGGGGATGATCGTGCTTGTTTGGAAGTAGACCGTGGATATCGGTGAAAATAAATCACAAAAAGCCGGTCTTTTGCCGCCGTGGACGGGAATATCTCGTTATTTTACGGAGTGCCTTTTGAACGGATCCATAATGAGCCAGACCTGCTCCGGCAGATATCCCAGGGAGATCGGGATGCGTTCCGAATTTTTTACACACATTATTATGGGTATGTGCAACGGTATATTGCGCTGTTCGAGCCATCGGGCGGCAGTCTTGAGGAGCTGACGCAGGATGTTTTTGTCCGCATATGGGAAAAGCGCGAGCATTTGGGTAAGGTGGAGTCGTTGAAGAGCTATCTTTTTCTGATCACGCGGAATGTGGTCTTTAATTATCTGCGGAGTCTGAAGGTGCAGCAGAAGGTGAGGGAGTTGGATGGGGTGGCTGAGACGGTGGGGGATGACCTGGAGAGTGAGATCCTGTTCCGGCAATATTACCGGATTGCGCAGGAGGCGATGGACAAGCTTCCGCCGGGTCGGCGTAAAGTATTGAAAATGAGCATCGATGACGGGCTTTCTTTGGATGAGATCGCTGCGGAGTTGAATATTTCGCGGGCGGGTGTGAAGAAGCAGTTGTATGCGGCTACGGCTTTTGTGCGGCAATATTTGCAGGAGCATGGGGAGATGACGGTCTTTTTGTTCCTTTTTCTTTCTCTTTTGGAGGTTTGCTGAGCGATGGCCGGGGCTTTGCTTTAGCCGGGGGCTTGGCAGCGGCTGGCGGAGCTTAAAAAAAATTCAAAAAAATTTATGGGGTGAGGTATCCTCTCCGGCCCGTTAAGTGTCTTTAGAGATAAGACACCTTATGTTATGAATCTACAGGAAGCCAAGCAATTTGTCGCTCACTTCGTCAACGGGGATTACACCCGGGAGGAATATGCGACGTTTCTGCGCTGGCTGAAAGGGGCGACCCTGGAGGAGTTGAATGATATTGCGGATGAGCATGAGGCGCAGCATGAGCGTTGGGATGTTACGGGGCTGATGCCGTCGGCGGAGTGGAAGGCCCGGTTGGAGGGCAAACTGGACGATCTGGGAGTAGAAGAAGCGCCGATCCCGGTGATTGGGGAGAAATGGAGCTTCAGGCGCAAGACCTGGGTTGCGGCCGCTTCGGTGGTTGTTGTGTTGGGGGCGGGTGCGATCTGGTATACTCAGCAGGGTAGTGTGAAGCCGGGGTTTCATAAACTGACTGATTTTACGTCGGCGGTGAAGACGGCCGAGAATCCCAAAGGTGGTGAAGACAAGAAGGAATTGCTATTAGCGGACGGAAGCAAGGTATTGTTGAATGTTGCTTCCACATTGAGATACCCGGAGACGTTTACAGGCTCGGAGAGGGTGGTGGAATTATCCGGAGAAGCGTATTTTGAAGTGAAGCCGAATGCGGCGCGGCCTTTTCGGGTGCTTGTAAAGGATGCGGAGGTGGATGTGTTGGGTACGAGCTTCAACGTGAGAGCGTATGGGGATGAGTCGGTGTGCAAGACGACGTTGATCGATGGATCGGTGTCGATCGAGAGCCGGTCAGACAAGAAAAAGTTGACTCCGGGTCAGCAGGGGATTATAACCTATCCTTCAACGGGAGACATTGCGATAGTCCCCAGGGTTGATATTGGGGATGTGATGGCATGGAAGACGGGGTATTTCGTATTCCGAAACGAGGAGTTCCAGGTAGTTGCGCGTGTTTTGGAGAGGTATTATAACGTTGAGATAGAATACGATCAAAATATTGCTGTTACGAGAGTCTCAGGGTCTGTTTCAAGAGCCAAGGATTTGACGGCTAATCTTAGACAATTCCAGGGGATGAAAGTCAGCAATCACGGGACGAAAGTGAAAGTCACACTTTAGAGCATATTGTCCATAACCATTGAACCGAGTCCGCCGTTACAGCCTGCGGTCATGGGTGAATAGAAAAAATAAGTATTTATTTTATATTCATTCATGATTTGTAGGCTGTAACTTTAGTTGCATAAACCAGCCCGGTTAATGAGGCCACTGAAACTGACTGTTTTCCTTCTGCTGCCATTCCTTATTAAAAGCCGACCTGCCTATTGTCAGCCTGCTATTGCCATTACATTAACCGAGAAGAACGCTCCCCTTCAAAAAGTGCTGGATGATATTCATGAGAAGACAGGTTATACGTATGCCGGTTTTGGTGATTGGCCGTCGGTCAGCCGGCCGGTGAGCTTTTCCGTTACCAATGCGAGTATCGATGAGGTGTTGAGTCTTTGTTTCAGGGACCAGCCGTTGATCTATGAGGTCAATACGGTGGATCGCACTATTTCCATCCGGGTGAGGCCAAAGGAGGATCGGGAGGTGCATGGGTGGGTCTTTGACGAGAACAGGGAGCCGATGGCGCGTGTGTCGATCCATGTTGTGGGGGAGGGAGATGCGATGAGTGGGGACAATGGGGAGTTCAAGGTATGGGTGCATTATGCGGGTGTCCATTTGGTGTTCAGCATGGTAGGATATGAGCGAAAGGAGGTGGCGTTGCCGGAGCCGGGTAGGGATCTGCAGGTGGAGTTGGCGTCGCATGTGGGGACGTTAGAGGTGGTTACGGTGCATACGGGGTACCAGGATCAGCGGAAGTTGAATACGACGGGGTCGTTCGATGTGGTGGACAATGATCTTTTGAATCGGCATGTGGCGCCGAATATTTTGGATCATATTGATGGGGTGACGAGTGGGGTTCTGTTTAATAAGAATATTGCCAGCGGGGTTAATCAGTCGACGATCTCGGTGCGGGGGCGGAGTACGATTTTTGGGAATCCGAATCCGTTGATCATTTTGGACAATTTTCCTTACAATGGGGATATTAATAATATCAATCCGGCGGACGTTGAGAATATTACGGTATTGAAGGATGCGGCTGCGGCGGCTATTTGGGGCGCTTTTGCGGGGAATGGAGTGATTGTGATAACGACAAAGAAGGCGAAGGCGGGGCAGGGGCAGAGGATTAGCTTTACGACGAGTCAGACGGGGAGTCAAAAGGTGAATTTGTATTATCCGCAGGTATTGTCATCGAGTGATTATATTGATATTGAGCAGTATTTGTTCAGACAGGGATGGTATGATGGCTATTTTACGAGTCCTTTGTACCCTGCTTTGACGCCGGCAGTAGAGATTTTTGGCCAACGGAGTCGAGGAATGATTACGGCGGACGACTCCGCGAGACAGATTAATGCGTTGAAAAAAATAGATACGCGGAAGGATGTGGACAGATATTTTTACCGACGAGGATTAAATAGCCGGTATTCCTTGAGTTTTTCCGGCGGGAATGAGAAGGATCAATATTATTTGTCTGCCGGATATGATCGGAATCTGACTTTTCTGACACATGATGATTATGACCGGGTCACACTGTTAGGGAATAATAGTTATACATTGGTGCCGAAGAAATTGGAATTGAGCACGAACCTGATTTTTGCGGGCAGCACGACCTATTTAAACAATTCGGGAAACTATGGGATCAATTATCCATACGCCAAACTGGCCGATGCCCAAAGAAATCCCCTTCCTGTGGCTTATGGCCTCCGCCTGCCCTATGTAGATACGGCCGGTGGAGGAAAGTTACTGGACTGGCACTACCGGCCATTGGATGAACTAAGGAATGCGAATAATGTCGTTCACCTGAATGATTACCGGATTAATTTGGGCTTGCGGTATTGCATTCGAAAGGGATTGGAGGCACGAGCCTACTATCAGTACAGCAAGACCGATTCCAATTTCGTGCAGTATTTTAGCCTTAAGACGTACAGAGCAAGGAATCTGATCAACTCTTTCGCGCAGGATTCAGCTGGCATTTTCAACTTTCCAGTACCTCGCGGGGGTATCCTGAATGAGAACCTTAGCGCTATTAGTGGAAATAATGTCAGACTTCTGTTGAGCTACAATGATTCGCTGTTTCGAAATGGATGGTTGAGCCTAATGACAGGGAGCGAGGTTCGAGATATAGAGGGAACCGGGCGGGTGAACTGGTTATACGGATATAACCCAGAATTAGGTAGCAGTATCCCGGTTGACTATTTACATAGCTATCCAAATTACACGAATGACCAACCTATGCAACTACCCTATCAGGACACGAGAACGGGCAGCGCCGAACGTTATATCTCCTATTATGCAAATGGCAGCTATCTCTACCGCGGTCGATATATGCTTTCAGCCAGCGTCCGGCGGGATGAGTCTAATTTGTTCGGGGTCAATGCTAATCAAAAAGGTGTACCGCTTTGGTCGGTAGGCGGGGCCTGGGAATTGTCAAAAGAGCAATTTTACCGCTGGAGTTCCATGCCTTTTTTGAGACTGCGGGTTACAAATGGTTATAACGGGAACATTGACCGGAATGTATCGGCGTATACTACAGCAGTAATCAATGGAGGGTTGAATCCTTACAACAATATTAATGCTTCGATTGTCAATCCGGCTAACCCCTCTTTGCGATGGGAACGAGTACAAATATTCAATGCAGGGATCGACTTTGCTACGAAAGAAAACCGTCTTAGCGGCACTATTGAATATTTTATCAAATCTGGTATCGACCTAATTGGCGAGAGTCCCCTCGACCCCACGACAGGTTTTTCAACCTTTACAGGCAATACCGCCAATATGATCAATCATGGACTTGATATGACTTTGCAGGGAAATATTAATATTGGTTCCGTCCGCTGGAATGCCGTTCTGCTTTTCAGTTTTGCTCGAGATAGAGTGACGCGCTACCTCGCGAAGCAAGGAACGGTGCGAGACTATATGTCTGTAGGAACGATCAATCCATTGAAAGGGAGACCGCTGTATTCCATTTTTGCTCTACCCTGGAAGGGGCTGAGCGCGCAGACAGGTGATCCGCAGGGATTATTCCAAGGCAAAATGAGTACTGATTACGCGAATATTCTTGGTTCGGATATACTCAGCAATATGATCTATAAGGGCGCTGCCAATCCTACTCTATTCGGCAGTTGGCGAAATACCTTTTACCGGAAACAATGGGAGCTTTCGTTCAATGTTATTTATAAATTCGGCTACGTATTTCGTCGCAGCTCTATTTTTTATTACAACGTCTTTATTCAGGCGTCACCCGGCCATCCCGACTATGAACGGCGCTGGCAAACCGCAGGAGATGAGAAGCGAACCAATGTGCCCTCTTTGGTACTATCTACAGACCCCAACCGAGACGATTTCTATCGAAATTCGGAGGCGTTGATCGAACGGGGTGATAATGTTCGGTTGCAAGATTTGCAATTGGGGTATACTCTTGGTCGACCAACACATCCAAATCTGCCAGTCCAGGCAATAAAATTCTATCTATATGCAAATAATATCGGCATTCTCTGGAAGGCAAATCATGCTGGGATCGATCCGGACTATGTACAAACTTTGTCACCACCCAAGACCCTGGCAGTAGGAGTGAAAATCGATTATTAAAGAGTTTATAATGAGCCAACTGCTTAAATCGATAAATCTTTTGTGGCTGATTCCCGCTCTTTGGATGCTGGGTATTGCTTGCCATAAGCAGGATTTTCTGAATAAAAAGCCAAGCACTACGCTGGTAGTGCCTACAACCCTAAGTGATTTCCAGGCTTTGATGGATAATGTAAAGGTATTCGGCCTTGTGCCGACACTTGGTGAAGCGTCCGCTGACAATTATTTTGTTTCGTATCCGGCTTGGTTAATCCTGCCGACGCGGGAACACAATGCATACATTTGGGCTAAAGATATTTATGGTGGACAGGGCGAGCAACAGGATTGGAATGTACCTTATCAGCAGGTATATTATGCTAATGTGGTGCTGGAAGGGATAAAAAAAATGAAATTGGCTCCGGATAGCGTGGCGCAATGGAAGGCGATAGAGGGGGCTGCTCTTTTTTGTCGGGCCTTTGCCTTTTATAATCTTGCACAACTGTTTGCCCCAATATATGATAGTACAACAGCGAGCACTGACCTGGGGATTCCCATTCGGACCAGTTCGCTGGTCGATACTCTTTCCGCCCGATCGAGTGTCCAAGTCACCTATGATCAGATTTTGAATGATCTGCATAATGCAGAAGCATTTTTGCCGACCGATTTGCCGGGAAAGGTCCTTAACCGGCCGACGGAGGTCACCGCGCAGGCGCTACTGGCCCGCGTGTATCTCAGTATGCGGAATTATACTAAGGCTCGACTTTGCGCAGACAGCGTTCTGCAAGTATATTCCACGCTTATGGATTATAGCGACCTGGCGGTAACTACGCCAGTGCCGATCAACATGCTCAACCCCGAAACGCTTTACCAGGCGAGTTTCCTGGGTGGTCCGAACACTGTAGCTTATTTTTCATCCATTTCGGCGAATTATCCAACCACGTGGATCGACACCGGGCTTATCAAGTCCTATGATTCAAATGACCTTCGACGGATAACCTTCTACCGATCGAGGCCGAGCGACACGACTTCCCTGAGGTTTGGCTACACTGGAATGGCTTATCCCTTCGGAGGCCTTGCGGTGGACGAATTATTTCTGATACGGGCGGAAGGAGCTGCGAAAGCGGGCGATGCATTGGCTGCAATTAATGACATCAACATCTTGCTGAGAAGCCGTTGGAAGCCAGGAACCTTTACTGACTATACGGTTGCATCGGTGGGAAATGTGCTGGAATTGGTGCGTACTGAACGAAGGAAGGAACTCGCTTTTCGTGGGCTGCGGTGGACTGATCTGCGCCGATTGAACAAAGAGGGCGCCAATATAACCTTAACGCGTGTGCTGGTCGACTCAGCACAAAACACGAAGAGGTATACACTGGCGCCGAATAATTTAAACTAC
This sequence comes from Puia sp., assembly GCF_035546395.1. Classification (GTDB taxonomy): domain Bacteria; phylum Bacteroidota; class Bacteroidia; order Chitinophagales; family Chitinophagaceae; genus Puia. The sequence goes on from NZ_DASZXR010000011.1 coordinate 98,211, forward strand.
ACATTGCCTATACCACCTGATGTAATTAGCCTTAATGGGGCAATACAACAGAATCCCCGAAATCAATGAGCCGTGTTGATGTGAGGGGCGTTTGGAGTTTCAACTGTGCAGCTTGGGCAATTGTTATATGTTCCCACGGCGCAAGGTGAATAGGTAATACCACCATTCAGTGTATAGAAAGTGCAGGTCGTACTGCCTTGCATGCAGCCATAGAATTGAGATACCGGTTGATATCCGGTCCCGTTAAACCAATACTGGGGCAGCGTAGTGCAATCCCAATGGGGCTTTGTGGCGAAGGCGGCGCAGACGCTGAATACGACGGCCAGAGACAAAATGGTCGCTTTGATTTTTTTCATACGAAACTGTTTTTGTTTTTTGAATTAACTGATATTTGGGTGAAACGTTTCCTGGTTTGAATGACCACGCCGACAATCGAGATCCCCACAAAGAAAAGGTTTAAAAAGAGATGCTGCGTCCACGTGAGGCGTTTGATGACACCGCCGCAGGAGCATGGGACATACGGAAAGAAATGTGCGAGAACGATACCTGTATAGATCGTGAAGAGGCCCATTACGATCAGGGAACTATAGAAACCTAACAGTCTCGTACGTTCGAAGATTAGGCTAACGGAGATGGCTACTTCCGTACAGGGGATCACCCAAACGAGGACGGGCGTCCATGAATTGGGCAGCGGCTGATTATCCATCTCCTTATAAAAGGTCCTGAAATCGAGAAATTTACTTAGGCTAGCGTACACGAAAAGCAGTATCAGTAGGGCCGAGATACACTCCAGCAATACCTGTCGCTTGAACATAGTTAAAATAATTTGAACACAAGACCTGGGCTTATGGCAAAATTGTTTACAGTAATCATCTGTGGATAGGGAGAAACGTATTGTAACGGGTCGGATATGAATAGAAAAAGGAGGATAAAAAAGGAACAGGTTATTACTAGTTAAATATCGGCAAAAATTATTAGAGTAGCAACTTCGATCGATTAATTTTCCGTTTTAACTTTTTCCTGCAAGCGTCGTTAGAATTTTTCCGGACCTTAAACGTTCTATGGGTCCATCTATTATTCATAAACGAAAAAATATGTACCGTAACTCCCTGTTCGTCGCCTTATTTTTATCTTTCGTCCTTCATGGTTATTCCCAGAGCACAAAATCGATATATAAAGACCCTTCCTTTATTTCTGCCATATTGCAGCAACATAATACGTACCGTTCGGCCTTGCAGTTGCCTGACTTGGTATGGTCGCCGGAATTGGCAAAGGATGCGCTGGCGTGGGCGCAGCACCTGGCTTCCATCAACCAGGGACAGCATGATGGCTCGGTCAGGGGCAAAGAGGGAGAAAATCTGTTCTGGGGAACGGCGGACGCCTTTTCCTACACCGACATGGTGGCGAAGTGGGGGGATGAGAAAAGTGTCTTCAAATACGGGGTGTTCCCCGACGTGAGCACGAATAAATCCGCTATGGTCGGACATTATACCCAAATCGTCTGGAAGAATACGACAACCGTCGGGTGCGCGCTGGCGAGCAATGGGGAGATGGATTACCTGGTCTGCCGCTACTCGGTCCCAGGGAATGTGATCGGGCAAAAGCCCTATTAAAATGCCCGCCGGACGCGGGTTTTTGCCAGGCGGGTTGCCTTCAGGGGGTCGAAGGGCTACCGGTTCTGAGTATGGCCAGCTGGCCGGTAATGGCGGCGACGAGCATGGCGGCGTTATGGGCGGCCGCGCGATAGAACCGGGCGATGTCCTTTTCCGCTTCACCATCGGCGCCATCGCTGAGCGACCGGATGACGATGAATGGCACCTGTTGCTGCCAGCAGGCCTGGGCCACAGCAGCTCCCTCCATATCGGTTGCTTCGGCGCGCATGTTCTGCCAGAATCGCTGGGTGACGACGCGGCTGGAGACGAAGACATCACCGGTGACGATCGTTCCAGTGACAACCCGGGGCGCGGGTCTGCCCTCGATGGGTTTCTCCAGAGGCAGGTTGCGGCCTACGTTCTCGGCGATGCGGATGAGCCGGTCGCTACTGGGAAAATACAGGGGATTCCGCCTTGTTGTCGCGGGGTTGCGGGTGGAATCCAGCCTTAACGTATCGCCAAGTATCCCATAGTCATGGTAAGCCAGCTCTTTCCCGATGACCAGGTCGCCGGGCGACAGGGCCGGGTCGACACCGCCGGCAATTCCGCTGAAGAGCAGCTCGGCGGGGCGAAAATGCTCGATCATCAGCGTAGTGGTGATCGCGGCGTTGACCTTCCCGATCCCCGTGAGGGCAACAACCACCTTCCTTCCATTGAGGGTTCCCTCGGTGAAGTGGAGACCGGCGATGACCGATTCCTTTTTATCCTGAACTTTTCCGAGTAAGAGCGAGATCTCCTCTCCATAGGCGCCGAGGATCGCAGTGGTTTGGGCGATGGAGGGGCGGGGTGCCAGAAGGAGGATGAAGAGAAGCAGCCGGATGGATGTATTCATAGCCAGTCTATTCAATGAGTAAAGATAGGAGCGCCAGGGCATCGATGACCAATAGGGCTAGGGTTATCTCTTTGTATTTACCTACACCCGCCTTTATCGCGGTCCAGGAAAAGAAGCCCCAGATGATGCCCTGGGTGATCGAATACGTAAAGGGGATCAGCACCAGCGCCAGGAAGGCGGGGATCGCTTCATCGGGAAGCTGCCACTGGATACGGCTTACGGGCCGGAGCATGAATACGCCCACGAGCACGAGGGCGGGTGCGGTGGCGATCGGCGGTATCGCGGAAAGCAACGGCGACAGGAAGAGAAAGGGCAGGAAGAGAAATGCGGCGACGACGGCGGTGAACCCGGTGCGCCCGCCGGCCTCGATGCCGACGGCGGATTCGAAATAGGCCGTGCCCGGACTGGAGCCGAGCAAACCGGCGATGGTGGTGGCCACGGCGTCGGTGAAGAGGGCCCGCCGGACATGGCGGGGTTCGCCATTCTCATCCAGCAGCTGCGCGGCCTCGGCCAGGCCTACGAGGGTCGAAAGACTGTCGAAAAGATCAGTAAAGATGAAGGAAAAGATGACCGGGATGGCTGCCCATTTCAGGGAATGAACGAGATCGAGGCGGAACAGGAGGCTGAAGTCCGGCGGGGCCCACCAGCCGGTGGGTTTTACCAGGCCGAGTGGCCAGGCGCAGAGTGTGGTGAAAACAATACCATATAATATAGCTCCTTTGACTCCACGGGCGATGAGCAAGGCGGAAACAAAAAGACCCGCCAGGAAGACGCCTACGGCGGGGCTAAGGGGCGCGATGCCGACAATGGTTCCGGGCTTGTGGACGACAAAGCCTGCGTTTACAAAGCCGATCAGGGTGATGAACAGGCCAATTCCGCCGGCGATGGCATACCGAAGGGGGCGGGGAATGGCACGGAGAATTAAAAGCCTGATATTCAATAGAGTGAGAAGTAAGAAGAAGATGCCGGACCAGAAAACGGCGCCCAGGGCGACGGGCCAGGGGATCTTGAGGGCTGCGACGGCAGTAAAGGTGAAAAATGCATTCAGGCCCATCCCCGGAGCGACGAGGACGGGGTTGCGGGCGTACAGGCCCATCATCAGGGTGCTGAAGAAGGAGACGAGGACGGTGGCGGTGAGGACGCCGGAGAAGGGCATGCCGGTGAGGCTGAGGATGGCCGGATTGACGACTATTATATAAGACGTGGCGAGGAAGGAGGATACGCCGGCGACGATCTCGGTCGATCGGGTGGTCTTGTTGGCGCTAAAGTCGTGGCTAAAGTCAAAAAGAGGCATGTCCGGTCGTTTGAACCGGAAGATACGAAGGAATGGCTTTTATCCCGGCTGCTAGGCTGCGGCGTCGAGGATATCATCCATGGTGATGCCCATGTGACTTTCGTCGTAGACGCATTCTCCGTTACGGATGAGTAAGACCTGGGGGGATTCGTGCCCGACGAAGAAATCTTCGGCTATTTTGTTGGAAACGGGCCTGTTCCGGATGAGGTCGAGGAAGTAGAAATCAATGGTTTCCGGCTGTTTGGCCCTTTCCAGGCGGCCTTTGACGAGGGCGCTGGTGGAGCAGCGGGTACTGTGTTTGAAGATGAGCTGGGGGCGGGAGGCCGATCTCTGCCTTATTTCTTCCAGCTGGGCTTCGGTCTGCAGGGTGATCCAATTCATATGCAATATAACGCGGATAATACAAAAAGGTTATCCGGGGATAACCTTTTCAATATTTTTCGGGTGAGGGGAAGCTGGACTAGCGGTAGCCAACATAACCCTGACTCATCTTGCACCCGCCGCGCGAGCCCGAACCGTAGGTCGAAGCACAGGAAGTAAAAGCGGTGGCAACAGCCATAGCAAGAGCCAAAATAACGATTGTCTTTCTCATTTTTGTGGTATTTAAGATGAACGAACGAAAATTGCCTGGTTGGGGAATCTTGGACCAGGTAATTCATCCGGAGAAAATGTCTCTCCAGTGGTCGAATGGAACCTGCGCGGGTTTCAAAGGAGGGGATACGGATCGAACCACATGTTCGGCGGCCGAAGGCCAGGACATTACAGGATTGACCGAAGGTTCGGCGGCCGAAGGCCAGGACATTACAGGACGAACCGAAGGTTCGGCGGCCGAAGGCCAGGACATTAAATTAGGGGAGATTTTCGAAAGGATAGAGAAAGAATTCGTAGAATTCGCAATGATCTGGCACAAAATAAAAACAAAAAATCGATATTCGCAAGCCCTAAGGGATCAATTATGAAAGTTCATTTTATCGCGATCGGTGGAAGCGTGATGCATCAGCTGGCTATTGCCTTGAGCCGCAAAGGATATGAAGTGACGGGAAGCGACGACGAGATCTTTGAACCGGCGTTGACAAATCTGCAAAAGGAGGGGTTGTTGCCGGTTAAGATGGGCTGGGAAGGGGGGCGGATCCACGCCAATCTCGATGCGGTGATCCTTGGGATGCACGCCAAAGGGGACAATCCCGAGCTGCAGCGCGCGCTCGAGTTGTCCTTGCCGATATACTCCTTCCCGGAATATATCTACCGGGAGAGCCGGGACAAGAAACGGGTTGTGGTGGGAGGCAGTCATGGGAAGACGACGACGACCGCGATGATCATGAATGTGCTGGCCGCGGCCGGGAAAGACTTCGACTACCTGGTCGGGGCACGACTGGATGGGTTTTCGCAGTCGGTGAATATCACTCATGCGCCGGTAATCGTCTGCGAAGGCGATGAGTATCCGGCCAGCGTATTGGAAAAGCGGCCGAAATTCCATTTTCTTCATCCGCATATCGCGGTCCTTACGGGGATTGCCTGGGACCATATCAATGTCTTCCCGACCTTCGACAATTACCTCGAGCAGTTTCGCATCTTCATAGGCATGATCGAGCCGGGGGGCGTCCTTATCTACAATGAGACGGATCCCGTATTGAAGAGGCTGGTGGATGAACACCCGGCCCCCGTTCGAAAGGTCGGTTATGGAATTCCGGAATACCGCATTGAAAACGGCATAACGCTTGCTACGCTGGAAGGTCAATCCGGACCCTTAAAGGTCTTTGGCGAGCATAACCTTTTGAACTTCCACGCAGCCTTCCTGGTTGCCAGGGAGTTGGGGATGGACGCCAGGAGCTTTTTGCAGGGGATGGCGGCTTTTTCGGGTGCGGCCAAGCGGTTGGAGCTGATCGAAAAGAAGGAGGGGTTGAATGTCTACCGGGACTTTGCCCATGCTCCTTCGAAGGTAAAGGCGACGATCCAGGCGGTGAAAACGCAGTTCCCGGATCGGGAATTGATCGCGGTGCTGGAGCTCCATACGTACAGCAGTCTGAACGAGCAGTTCCTGTCGGAGTATTCCGGAGCGCTGGACCTGGCGGACCATGCGGCGGTGTTCTACTCGCGTCATGCCCTTGAACTGAAGCGCTTACCCCTGCTGCCGAAGGATAAAGTGGCGGCGGGCTTTGGCAAGGCCGGTCTTGCGGTGGTGACGGAGAAGGAAGAATTGCGGGACTGGCTGGCGCAACAGTCTTACAAAAATGTTAATTTGCTATTGATGAGCTCTGGTAATTTCGACGGGCTCACTATAAGAGATTTTTTAATATTATAGATTAGAATGCTACAACTTACACGCCCCTTAGCGATCCTGGACCTTGAGACGACGGGGGTCAATCTCGGGACTGACCGAATCGTGGAAATTGCCATCGTGAAGGTCATGCCCGATGGGAAGAAGCAGATAAAGCGGAAGCTGCTGAACCCGGAAATACCTATTTCAAGCACATCGACGGATATCCATGGGATCACGAACGAGATGGTGAAGGATGCGCCCACATTCCGGCAGGTGGCCAACGAATTGAAGCAGTTCCTCGATCATTGTGACCTGGCGGGATATAATTCCAACCGATTCGATATCCCGATGCTGGTCGAAGAATTCCTGCGGATAGGAATGGAATTCGACAGCAAAGGAAGGAAGCTGCTGGACGTACAGAAGATCTTTCACATGATGGAGCAGCGGACGCTTAGCGCGGCTTACCGGTTCTACTGTCAAAAGGAGCTGGAGGGCGCCCATGGTGCGGAGGCGGATGCTTCGGCCACCTGGGAGGTGCTGGTTGCGCAGGTGGTAAAATATCCCCAATTGGGAACGAATATCGATACCATCCTCAAATGTATAGGCGAAGAGCCGCTGGTGGATTTTGCGCGGCGGTTTGTGTTGGAGAACGGGGTGGAAGTCTTTAACTTCGGCAAGTACAAGGGGCGATCGGTAGCCGAGATCCTGAAGGCGGAGCCGCAATACTATGATTGGATGATGAAGGGCGATTTCCCACTGCATACCAAGCAGAAACTGACGGAAATCTTCAACAGGACTATGTTAAAAAAGGGTTAGCGGCAACAGGCCGCTGCTGAAAAATTGTAACTTTGCATCTTAACGCATAATCAACTAACTAGTTGGAAAAGATCGTCATCATACCTACTTACAACGAACGGGAGAATATCGCTGCTATCCTGGAAGCCATCTTTCGGTTGGGTCAGGGCTTTCATGTGCTGGTGATCGACGATAGCTCGCCGGATGGGACTGCGGAGATAGTGCGGCAGCTGAAGGGGAAATATCCCGGTCAGCTGTACCTGGAAGAGCGGCAGGGCAAGCTGGGTTTGGGTACGGCCTATATCTACGGGTTCAAATGGGCGGTACGGAACAATTATTCGTTCATTTTCGAGATGGATGCCGATTTCTCGCATAACCCCAGGGACCTGATCCGGCTTTATGATGCCTGTAAGTACCAGGGGGCGGATGTGGCTGTCGGTTCCCGTTATGTAAAGGGAGGCGGCAATATCAATTGGCCCAAGGACCGGATCCTGCTATCGCGGGGTGGGTCGATATATACCCGGCTGATAACCTGGATGCCTGTCCAGGACCCCACGGCCGGTTTTGTCTGTTACCGGAAGGAGGTTCTCGAGACGATCAACCTCGACCAGATCAAGTTCGTGGGGTATGCGTTCCAGATCGAGATGAAGTTTGCGGCGTGGAAGCTGGGGTTCAAGATCAAGGAGGTGCCGATAATCTTCGAAGACCGGAAGTTTGGCGTCAGCAAGATGAATAAGGGGATCGTGAAGGAGGGCGTTCTTGGGGTGCTGAATCTGCGCTGGCACTCGTTGTTCAAGAATTATCGCAACCGCGTAAAAAATGACGTAGTGGCCGCTGTGGGGGCGAATTCCGTCCCGGCAAAATGAAAAAAGCGTTCATCCGGCTGCATATAGCCGTTCTTCTCGCAGGCCTTACCGGCGTACTCGGCAGGCTTATTTCCCTTAATGCGGGTTTATTGGTTTGGTACCGGCTTTTGCTCACTGTGCCTTCGTTATGGCTACTGGCCTTGTTGCGTAAGCAATCGGTTGGGATCGGCCGGCGCGATCTGTGGCGCATCTTTGGGATCGGGGGGATCGCGGCGCTGCATTGGGTGAGCTTTTATGCGAGCATCAAGTATTCCAATGTATCGGTGGGGTTGTTGTGTTTCTCGGCGATTGGGTTTTTCACGGCGCTGATCGAGCCGCTCGTGATGAAGCATCGGGTGGACCGGGTGGAGCTGTTGCTTGGGATGCTGGTGATCGTGGGCATCCTCTTTATCTTCCAGGTTGATCCCCATTATAAGACGGGTATCCTTATCGGGCTGGTATCGGCGTTACTGGGCAGCCTGTTTCCCGTGCTGAACAAGCGGGTGCTGCGGCGGGTGTCTTCGGAGAATGTGACCTTGTATGAGCTGACGGGCGGGTTTCTTGTGTTGTCGGTGCTGATGCCGTTGTACTTGTATCTGTTTCCGGCCCCTTCCCTGCTTCCGGGCCTGGCCGACTGGGGATGGCTGCTGGTGTTAAGCTGGGCATGTACGGTGCTGGCTTTCAATCTTTCGATGAGTGCGTTGCAGAAGATCTCGGCGTTTACGGTGAATTTGAGTTATAATTTGGAGCCGGTGTATGGGATACTTTTGGCTTTTGTTCTGTTTCGGGAGGATCGGTATTTGGGGGGTGGGTTTTATGTGGGGTTCTTTCTTATTCTTCTTTCCATTGTTTTGCAGACGTTGCGGTTGTGGCGCCGCCGGGCACTTCGCGCCTCCGGGTCAAAGGCAACTTACCCTCCGGCGCAAAGCCAATGATGTCGGGCCTTCGGCCGACGGACCGGTGGTCCGTCAGGCGGCGCGGCCGCTGATATAGCGGACGAGGCTTCGTTTGGCGATCGGCAGGAGGGTCTCGTCCACGGGAAATTTCAAATCCGTTTCGATGGAGTATACGGCCGGGTTGGGCAGCCCGGTTTTGAGGCGGAGCAGTTCGGCCTTGATATTCTCGTAGGTGTTGACGATGCTGCGGGACCAGGTATCGATGTATTCGGTGCGGATGCTTCGATATTTTTCGTCGTGTTTCTCGAAGAAGCTGAGCCGGTATTGATAGACGCGGGTGTCGGTGGCGGCGCCGGTGCTGAGGAAAAAATATCCTTCAACGTTTTCGAGGGGTACGAGGCCGATGGGATAGATGACCAGCTTGTCTTCGACGAACTCGTAGATCTCGGTGCCGTTGCTGATGGTCTGGCGGATCTCCGTGGTGGCATAATTGATGATCTCTTCGAGCTCTTTCATCAGTTCATCATCCTCGATCATCTGTTCGTAGAGGATCTGTAATTTTTCTATCTGGATACCGGTAAGTTTTTTGGGGAATTGCTCCTGCAGGTATTTTTTGTTCTCGCGGAAGGCGGCGAGGTTGTTATAATGAAAGATGATGTCGGCCAGTTGCGGGTACAGCTTATTTTCATTGAAATAGCGGTGTATTTCCTGCAGATAGGCGAGTAGGGTGTATTTTTTCAGTTCGAAATCAATGTAACCGTCGGCGAACCAGGTCTCGGATAGCGTCTTCATGGAGCTTCATTTAATTCATGCATTAGTTGAATTTACGAAATTCCTCTGAAAGATGCAAGGGGGCGCCTTACAGCTGTCTGTCGGCCGGGAAGTTCTCCAGTTCGCGGGCTACGGCCGAGCAGAAGGTGGCGCCGAGGCTGCCGTCGATGATGCGGTGGTCATAGGAGAGGGACAGGTACATCATGTGCCGGATGACGATCGCGTCGCCGCCGTCGGTTTCGAGGACGACGGGCCGCTTTTTGATCGCGCCGACGGCCAGGATGGCTACCTGCGGTTGGTTGATGATCGGGGTGCCGAGCAGGCTGCCGAAGGTGCCGACGTTGGTGAGGGTGAAGGTGCCGCCCTGGGTGTCTTCCGGCCGCAGCTTGTTCTGGCGGGCGTTGTCCGCGAGGGTGTTGACCTGGCGGGCCAGGCCGGTGAGGTTGAGCTGATCGGCGTTGCGGATAACGGGGACGATGAGGTTACCGGAGGGCAGGGCGGTGGCCATACCGATGTTGATGTCCTTTTTGATGATGATCCTGTCGCCGTCGAGGGAGCTGTTGATCAGCGGGTATTTCTTGATGCACCGGATAACCGCTTCGATGAACAGCGGGGTGAAGGTGAGCTTTGTATTCTCTCTTGTCTCGAATTCTTTTTTGACCTTGTCGCGCCAGTGTACGAGATGGGTGACGTCGGCTTCGGAGACACTGGTGACGTGCGGGCTGGTGTGAACGCTGCGGACCATGTGGTCGGCGATGAGGCGACGCATGCGATCCATCTCGACGATCTCGACATTCCCGCTTTGGATGACCATGGGCGGTTGGGTTGGTACTGCTTCCGTGCGTACAGGGGTCTCCGTGCGAGCGGGGGTTTGGGTTGCGGCTTGGGTGGAGCTTCCGCCGGCGACCTGGCTTGCGGCGGTATGGCCGGATTTGCGGTCGGCGATGTATTGGAGGATATCCTTTTTGGTGACGCGGCCTTCGTTGCCGGAGCCGGGGATGGATTCCAGCTCGCTGAGCGGGATGCCTTCGCCTGCGGCGATATTGAGGACGAGAGGGGAGTAGAATCTTGGTCCGCCCGTGTTTACGGCGGCGGGGCGCTGCCGTGGTGCGGCGGTGTCGATGACCGTTGCCTGCGCCGTTGCGAGAGGCTGTGCGGGGGCATGGGTTGTGACGGCGGGCTGTGCCGGTGTTGCGGCGGCCGTGCCGTTATTGGTCCGGATGCGGGCAATGACGGAGCCGATGGGCACAACGTCATTGACCTGGTAGAGGAGTTGTTCCACGACCCCTTCCGTTATGGAGGGCACTTCGGAGTCCACTTTGTCGGTGGCGATTTCCAAAAGGGTCTCATCCTGCTTTATAGCATCGCCGGGTTGTTTGTGCCATTTCAGGATCGTGGCTTCCATGATGCTTTCACCCATTTTTGGCATTACCAGGTCAACAAGGGACATAATACGTTGAATTTAAGATTGTCAAAGGTAGTCTTTTTTCGATTTTCATCATGGGTGCGGGATGAGCGGGTCTATTGAGCGGGTGAAACTATGAATTTCCTTAACAGGTTGAGGGCATTTGTTGCCGTTAATTCAATATTCCGGAGGCGATCGAAGCGGAATGAAAATTTCTGAGCAAGAATATTTTGACGGTTTCCAACGGCGATCCAGACCGTGCCGACCGGTTTATCGGGAGTGCCGCCGTCCGGGCCCATGATGCCTGAGGTGGCGATGGCATAGTCCGTGTCGAGTCCGGTGAGGGCGCCGTGGATCATCTCCCGGACGGTCTCTTCGCTGACGGCGCCGTGGGCCGCGATGGTGCCGGCGCTTACGCCGAGGGAATGCATTTTTACCTCGTTGGCATAGCTGACGATGCTTCCTTTGTAATAGATGCTGCTGCCGGGGATGGATGTGATGAGGTGGGCGATGTAGCCGCCGGTGCAGCTTTCGGCGGTGCCGAGGGTCTTACCGTGGGTTTTCAGCAGGCGGCCGATGGCTTCCTGCAGGGAGATATCCTCGTCGGTGACCATCCATTCGGCGACCAGTCCCTTAAGGGTGTCGAACCGCTGCTGGAGGAGGGTTTCGGCCGTCGCGGTATCGTTTGGGTCTCCGCCGCGGATCGTCAGCCGGAGGCGGACCATGCCGTAGTTGGGCAGATAGGCCAGTTTGATGGAGGCGGGGAGGGCTTCTTCGAATGTCTTTATGTGTTCGGCCAGGAAGGATTCGCCGATGCCGGCGGTGAGTAGGGTCCGATGGGCGATATAGGGCAGCTGGAAGCGTTCGCGGAGGGTGGGAAGGATGTCGTCGGTCATCATCCCTTTCATTTCATGGGGAACGCCCGGCATCGAGACGAAGATGCGGCCTTCCCGTTCGAACCACATGCCGGGGGCGGTGCCGCGTTTGTTTGGGATGACGGTACAGGAGTCCGGCACTTCGGCCTGCCTGAGGTTGCGGTCGATCATGGGGCGTTTCAGGACCCGCTCGAAGATCCATTTGACATTGTCGAGGGCTTTTTCGTCGATGATCATTTTGCCGCCGAAATACTTGTTTAATAGTGGTTTTGTGATGTCGTCGGCGGTGGGGCCGAGGCCGCCTGTGATGAGGATGATGGAGGAGCGGCGGGATTCTTCATCGAGGGCCAGCCAGATATCGTCCCAGACGTCGCCGACTGCCACGCGGCGGGCGACCCAGATGCCGTATTTGTTGAGTTCCTGCGCCATCCAGGCGCTGTTGGTGTCGATCACCTGGCCAATCAATAGTTCATCTCCGATGGTAATGATGCTGGCAACAACCTTATTCATTCGATAAAGATAGGGGTTTCCGGCCCGTTATGGTTCTGACGGGAACCACGGCCTTAGGCGGTCGGCCATTTCGGGCGGCATACTTGTCTTTTCCATGGTTTTGGCGACGAGGAAGTAGAGGCGGACGAGGCCGGTGGTGAGGAGCTTTCCGCGCTGGTTGTAGACTTCCTGGTGGAATTCGATGCGGTGATCGACCGGCCAGTCTTTGAGGGTCGTCCGGACGGTGAGGAGATCGTCGTAGTGGGCGGGGCGGAGGAATTTTGCGGTCCACTCGATGACGGGCATGATTATTCCTGTCGATTCGAGGTCTTTGTAGCTAAAGCCTAATTGGCGGATGGCTTCGACGCGGCCGACCTCGAAATATTGGGCATAATTACCGTGATAGACGATGTTCATCTGGTCGGTCTCGGCGTAGCGGACCCTTACTTGTGTTTCGCTTGTGTACATGATGTAGAGTTATTTGCCCAGCGGATCACTTGCCCATTGCGCCGTCGATGCTGATACGGCCGGGGCCTACCAGCAGGATGGAGAAGAAGGCTGCGAGATAGAGCCAGGCCTGCTCGTGCAGGGCGCCGTTCATTGTTGCGACGTGGCCTTTGTGGATCAGGAATTCGGCGACGACAAATTCGATGACGAGGACAAGGGAGGCGAAGCGGGTAAGGAAGCCCAGGGCGACGAGGAGGCTGCAGAGCAGCTCGGCGAAGACGACGAGGGCGAGGGATATGCGATGACCGATATGGAAGGGATCGGGGAAGACGGTTTGAAGATGGCTGAAGTTCTTTATTTTTTCGAGTCCATAGAAGTAGCAGAGAATAAGACCGAAGACCGCGCGGATCGCCAGCGTTGCGACGTTGAAGGCGGATTCGGAGTAGGCGGTGGAGAAGAACTTTTTCATGTGCGATTTGAATTTGCCGTGAAGATAGCAATTGCGAGTTGTGGTGCAAAGAGTTATAAGGAAATGTTAATCCTTGCAGTTATCCACACGTGTTTGGAACGATGTTTGGTAAAAGGCAAAATAATTAGAAACTTAGCGCGTTAGGCCTGTTGGGAACGGACGTTTCGGGCACAATTCAAACTTTATTTCCAGTGAAGCATACTGCATTATCGCTATTCGCCATTCTGCTGACCTGTTGTTGTTTTGCCCAGCAGACGCGTTATTATGACGACCCGCAGGCCGAGTTCAGGCAGGGGAAGGAGTTCTTCGAGCATGAGTTCTATAGTCTTGCCTACCCGATCTTCCGGGATCTGCGGTATACGCTTCGGGAGACGGACAAGAGCAATAACGCCGTCGAATACCAGGATGTAAAATACTATTACCTGGTCTGTGCGCTGGAACAGAACGATAAGATCGCGGTGACGGCGGCGGAGGATTATATCGAACTGGAGAACAATGCGCCCCGCGTGGCGATGCTCAGCTTCCACCTTGCCGAATATTATTTCCGTCAAAAGGACTATGCCAATGCGGTAAAATTGTATGAGCATGCCGATATCGAGAATCTCAGCAACCGGGAGATCGCGGACCTGAAATTTCATGAAGGGTATTGTTATTTTACGACCAAACAGTTCGACAATGCCTTGCCGTTGTTCAATGCCGTCCGGCAGATGCCGAAGGACCCCAATTATTCCGACGCCAATTACTATTACGGGTTCATCTGCTTTTACCAGCGGAAATACAACGATGCCCTGGAGGCTTTTAAGATCGTAGAGAATTCGCCTACCTATGAAAAGGTGGTCCCTTACTATGTCGCCAACATCTACCTTGCGCAGGGCCAGAAGGACAAAGCCATCGGATATGCGGAGGCGCATCTGAAGAAGGGTAACCAATATTATGACTCGGAGCTGCGGCAACTGGTAGGTCATGGGTATTACGAGAAGCAGGATTTTGCCAAGGCGCTGCCTTTCCTCGAGCAATATGTCAATTCTTCCAAGAAGGTGAGCCGTGAGGACCTGTATGAGCTGTCCTACTGTTATTACCAGACCAGGGACTGGAACAAGGCGATCAGCGGGTTCAAGCAGCTGGGCGGGGCGGCCGACAGCATGTCACAGAATGCGATGTACCTGCTGGGGGATGCTTATCTGCGGACCGGCCAGAAGGCCAATGCGCGGAATGCTTTCTTGTTCTGCAGCATCAACAGCAGCAACCCCAAGCAGAAGGAGATCTCGAAGTTCAATTACGCCAAGCTGTCGTACGAGCTGGGTTTCCAGGATGTGGCTTTAACGGAACTGCAGGGATTCCTGCAGCGGTATCCGAAGTCGGAATATGCCGAGGAGGGAAGGGATATGTTGGTCAGTGTGCTTGCCGGCACCAATAATTACCGGGATGCGCTGACCTTGCTGGACAGCCTGGACCATCCTTCGGAGAATGCGAAGCGGCTGATCCCGCGGATCCTCTATGGCCGGGCGACGGAGTTGGTGAATGACGGGATGCTGTTGAATGCAAACGAACTTCTGGACAAGGCGCTGAAATCGCCCAATAATTCAAGCGTGCTGCCTTATATCCATTTCTGGAAGGGAGAGATCGCCTACCGGCTGAGCCGGATCGACGATGCGATCCGGTATTATATCGAATATCTTAAGACCCCGGTCGTCAACGGGGAAGTGAATCCGACGGACGCCAATTATAACCTGGGATATTGCTTCCTGAAAAAGGAGAACTATCGTCAGGCGCAGGGTTTTTTCGAGAAGGTGGTCCGGGCGCCCAGCCTCGGTTCTTCTCCTTTGGAGCAGGATGCGTATCTCCGGGATGCGGACTGTTATTATATGAACCGGGACTATAAGACGGCGCTGGCGATGTACAACAGGGTGCTGGACCTCAGCTGGCCGGCGAGTGATTATGCCACGCTTCAGAAGGCGATGATCGCGGGGGTCAGTAACGGAAGGCAGAAGATAGACCTGTTGAACTCCTTTGCGAGGCGATACCCGACCTCGGGTCTTGCGGCGGATGTCAATATGGAGGTGGCGGGGACCTATCTTGCCGGGGAGCAGTACCGGGAGGCGTTGCCCTATCTGAAGAATGTGTTGCGGACGCCCGGCGCCGATGCTTTGAAACCGAAGGCCTATCTGCAATCGGGGATCGCCTGGTACAATCTGAATAATAATGCCGAAGCGCTGAGGCAATATGATTCGCTGCTGCGGCAGTATCCAAATTCCCCCGAGGCGCAGGATGGATTGGACAATGCAAAGACCATCTATGTGGAGGAAGGCCGGAGTGGGGAGTATGTCAACTTTGCCAAGGGGATGGGGGTCGAGGTCAGTGCGAGCCAGGAGGACCAGCTGGCCTACCAGGAGGCGGAGGTGCAGTTCAACAACGGGAATTTCCCAGCTGCGGTCCAACGCTTCGAGGCATACCTGGCCAAGTTCCCCAATGGAAAATATTCATTGGAGGCCAACTATTATAAGAGTGAGATCTATTTCTCGCAGAAGGACTATGCGAAGGCGGTGGTCGGTTATGCGGTGGTCGGGGACCGGGCGCCGAACAGATTCGGCGAGAAGTCGCTGCTACAGGCTGCGACCCTCTATTATTTCAACCTGAAGGACTATGCGAATGCCGAGAAATATTTCAGCCGGCTGAAGGACTTTGCGTCTTCCGAAGCAAATAAGATGGAGGCGATGCGCGGCCTGCTGCGCAGCCAGTACCAGCTGCAGAAGTGGCCGGATGCGGTGGCCAATGCAAAGGAGCTGCTTGGCCAGCGGGGAGTGAGCACGGATGACAAGGTGCTGGCCAATATGGCGATCGCCAAATCCTTCCAGGTGAACAACCAGTGTGAGCAGGCGCTGCAGTACTTTCGGGTCGCCGCGGGTCTGACCAAATCGGCTTATAGCGCGGAGGCGCGGTACCAGATCGCGGCCTGTCTTTTCGGCGCCGGTCAGCTGAAAGATGCGGAGAAGGCGGCATTCGAAGTGGTGAATAAATCCGGGTCGTATGAAGAGTGGGTGACGAAGGCTTACCTGTTGCTGGGGGATATCTATTTTGCGGAGAAGGACTATTTCAATGCAAAGGCGACCTATCAGAGCATCATTGAAAATGCCAAGATCGAGGAGTTGCGGTTACAGGCCCAGCAGAAGCTGGCGCAGGTGACGGAGGAGGAGAAGAAGGGAAGTAAGGTAGACAGTGGTAGTAATTAAGCCGCGTTCCCGGTACCTATTAATCAATCTGAATGTACGCTTTCATGGATAAGAAACTTTTTTTGCTTGTGATCGCCGGCGTGCTTTGCGCCAGCGTTTCGCTGCACGCGCAGGATACGACCAAGCGCAGGACGATCGATATCACCTCCTCTTTTAAGCCGGTGCTGCGGGAGGCGGTGAAGATAAACTTCAATGCTGCGCCGCCGGCGGTGGATACGGGCCGGCCCCGATTGAACTATACGATCCCGCCGTCCTATCTTTTTCTCAGCTATCAGCCCGGGGAACTAAAACCGGTGGCGTTGCAGCGCGACACCATCAATCCCTGGGTGAATTACAATTTTATCAAGATCGGGGTGGGCAACGTACATATCCCGTATATCCGGACGGGTTTTAGCTTTGGGGATGGGAAGACCACCTTCTTCAATCTTTTTGCGAATCAACTCAGCTCGAAGGGGAGTTTGCCCAATCAGAAGAACAGCCTTACGGATGTGAAGCTGATCGGGACGGTGAAGACTACGAATAACCTGGAGTGGAGCGGGAATGTCGGGTTCAAGAACGATGTCTATCATCTTTATGGGTACCGGCCGGACACGCTGAAGTTTACCAACGATCAGCTGAAGCAGGGATTCCAGACCTTTTTTGGCGGGCTTAGCCTGCGTAATACGGTGCCGACGGAATTCGGGCTGTTGTATCATCCCAATATCAAGATCTCTTATTTTACGGATAACCACGATCCCAAGGGAACGGAGGCCAATACGGTGCTGAACCTGCCGCTCGAGAAGACGATCGGGAAGGATTATGCCTTTGACCTGGGCTTTACGGCCGATCTGACGCATTACAGCATGACGGCGCCGGCAGGGGCTTCGAACCCATTCCCGCAGAACAACAACATTTATTATGTCAATCCGGCTTTTTTGGTGAAGACGTCCAATTTCTTCCTGCAGGCGGCGGTAACGCCGTCGTGGGACAATACCAACTTCTACCTGCTGCCGAATTTCCTGGCGGATATCGCGACGGACGACAAACGGTTTAGCATCCAGGCCGGATTTGTGGGGTATTATGATAAGGGATCGTATCAGCGGTTCGAATCGATCAATCCCTGGCTGGCCCAGCCGATGGACAGTTTGCGGAATACGCGGATGCAGGAGGCGTATGGAGGCTTCAAGGGATCGATCAGCAACCACTTTACATACTCCGCGAAGATCGGTTTCCTCACGTATAAGAATATGCCGTTGTTTGTCAACGACAGCGTGGGCGGCGGGAAAGATTTCCTGATACGCTACGAGTCGTCGATGAAAGCGTTGCAGCTGCATGGGGAGCTGAGCTACCTGCAGGGCGAGGATTTTACGGTCACGGCGGGAGTGAATATCTATCAATACAAGGATCTGAAGACGGAACTTAAGCCCTGGGGGCTTTTGCCGACGGAGGTGAATGCGCATTTGAAGTGGCAGGCCTTTAAGGATTTCTATGCGAAGCTGGACTTTTATGCTTTTACGGCCGCGCAGTACCGTTCCCCTACCGATGGGGTGCCGTTCAAGGGGGATAATGGGGCGGATATGAATGCGGGCGTGGAGTTCCGCATCACTCGGATGTTGAACCTGTGGTTCCAGATGAATAACCTCTTCAATAATAAATATGAGCGGTGGCACCAGTACCCCGTATATGGATTTAATGTGCTGGGCGGGATAATATTTTCTTTTGGGGATAAAAAGTAACAGGATGGGCCAGGGGCCCATCGGCCGAAGGCCAATCGTTAAACGCATTTTGCACCAGGAGGGAAGTTTTGCGTTTCCCGGATGATGCAAAATGTTTACATTCGCAGCCATGTTCGACGTCCTTAACGCCTATTTATATCAACATCGAAGCATCAGTATCCCGGGGTTGGGGACGATCTACCTGGAGACCCTGCCTGCTGCCGTTGACGTGGCCGACCGGACGATGCTGCCGCCGGTGTATCATTTCCGATTTGACAAATACTTCGACGCTCCCGACAAGGAATTCTTCTCCTATATCGCGACCCAGCGTAATGTCCTTGATTATGAGGCTATTAAATGGTATAACGAGTTCTCGTTCGAGCTTCGGAGGCGCATTAATAATGGGGATGTCGTGACCTGGGACGGGGTGGGGGTGTTGAAGAAGGATGGTTCGGGGAATGTGCTTTTTGAGCCGGCTCCTGCGCCATTCGTGTTTCTGCAGCCAACGCCGGCGATGCGGGTCAGTCGTCAGAATGCCCAGCATACGCTGGTGGTGGGGGACCGGGAGCGGACCAGCGATGAGATGGCCGAAATGCTGCATGACGATGCGCGGCGGCGCCGGCGGGTGGCCTGGTGGGTCATTGCATTGGTCATCGCCGTGGCCGGTCTGGCCTTTCTCGGCTGGTATTTCTATTCTCATGGGTTGTCGACGGGCAATCAAACCAAATTCTAGCTCTTTTCAGCGTCTATGCCCCTGATTCACTATACCACATGCCCCGTCTGCCAATCGACTGAGCTCGAGCCGGCGCTTCAGGCGGTGGACCACACTGTTTCCCACGAGTCTTTTGCGATCTGGCAATGCCGGAAATGCACCCTGCGATTTACGCAGGATGTGCCGGATGCGGCGTCCATCGGGCCTTATTACCGCAGCGAGGACTATATCTCCCATAGCAATACGAATAAAGGTCTTGTCAACCGGTTGTATCACCTGGTGCGCAAGCAGACCCTATCGGACAAGTACCGGTTGATCGCTTCGGCTACGCGCAAGAAGCTGGGCAAGCTGCTGGATATCGGGGCTGGGACGGGGGCATTTGTCAGTTATATGCAGCAGGAGGGTTGGGAGGTGACGGGATTGGAGCCGGATGAGACGGCGAGAGACCATGCGCGGACGGATCACCGGGTGCAGCTGCTGGGGATGGATCAGCTGTTCCAGTTGCCGCCGGATAGTTTTGATGCGATCACTTTATGGCATGTGATGGAACATGTACATGATTTGCATCCTTACGTCGAACAGCTGAAGACCCTGGTTCGGCGCAATGGACGGATCTTTATCGCCGTCCCCAACTATACTTCGTATGATGCGCAGGTGTATGGTGCGGCCTGGGCGGCCTATGACGTGCCGCGTCATCTTTATCATTTCTCCCCCGACGCGATGGAGGCGTTGCTGGACGAGCATAAGCTGCAGTTGCAGTATTCACAGCCGATGTGGTATGACGCGGTGTATATCAGTATGTTAAGCGAGAAGTACCGCGGGAAGGGCGGCGGCAGTACTTTGCGCGGCGTTCTTAACGGCTTTTCTTCCAATTTCCGGGCATTTGTCGACAAGTCGAAATGCTCCAGCTTAATTTACGTAGTAGCTAAATAGGAAATTTTATCTCGTATATACTGGGCCAGAGTTTGCCGGTGACGTAGACCTTTCCGGAGGTGGAGTCATAGGCGATGCCGTTGAGGACTTCGGCGTCGGGGTATTGATTGCGCGCCTGGCTGACGAGGTTATCGAGATTCAGCCTGGCGACTACCTTTCCGCTGGCTGGGTCTATCTTCAGGATATAGTTCGTTTGCCATTGGTTGGCGTAGAGATAGCCTTTTATGAGTTCCAATTCATTGATGTTGCTGACGGGGCCGTTGTTGTCGGTCACGCCGAGGACTTTGGCGAGGCGGAAGGTGTTGGGGTCGAGGTAGCTGATGTTGCTGGTGCCGTCGCTCATGATGAGGTAGGCGCCATCGGTGGTCATGCCCCAGCCTTCGGCGCTGGGGAAGGTGAATTCGCCGAGCTTTTTAAAGGTGGTGGCGTCGTAGATGAAACCCACTTTCGTCTTATAGGTGAGCTGGTAGACTTTGCCGTTGAGGAAGGCGATTCCTTCACCGAAATATTTGTTGCGATCGAGTTCCGCTTTTGGGGTGATCTTGCCGGTGGCCAGGTCGACGGTGCCGAATAGGGAGCGCCGGCCGGCGGGCATATCGGGTTCGGTCCCGGTGGCTTCATACAACTTCCCATCATGAAAGAGGAACCCCTCTGTATAGGCGCTGGTGTCGTGGGGGTAGGCTTTTACGACTGTAAAGTCCAGGGTTGGCGGGGTGTTGTCGGCGACGTTGCCCGTATTGGTCGCGGGGGCGTCGTTTTGGGAGGGGTTATTACAGGCTACGATCAGCGTTCCGGCGAGGAGGCAAAGGCTCAGCTTGTTCATATGTCGGCAAAAATAAGGGTTAAAAAACTTGCATTTTTCAAAAAAAATGTATTGCTTTACAGGGAATTGTCTTTTGAACAGGGCCCCCTGCACCACACACCACAATTTCACTTCTACATGGGTTCTGTCGGCCAATGCGTCTGTTTCAGGCGTTTTTGCGGAACTGCCGCGAGCGGTTCGATGCAGTGTAATATCCTTCCTGAAAGCTAATCCAATACCTGGACATTGTGAAGTCCAGCGTTAAAGCCGGCTGTAGTGTAATGCCGTTGCTGATAACACCACTATTCTACTCATCAATCCTGCACCGGTGATACCGGGTGCAAATTTGCCGCCTATACTCCAATACTTATGATCAGCTGCCAATACTTGTGATCTGCCGATTCAAAAGAATCGTATCATGAAGTACTTTTTACCCCTTTACGGGTGCTTGTTGATCGCATTACCCGGGTTGAGCCAGCGAAGCTGTGGGTCCTTTGACTATCGTCAGCGGCAGTTGAGCCTTCATCCCGCTCTGGGCTCTGCTGTGCAGGCCAATGAGCAATTTACGCGGCGCCAGTTGGAGATCGAATCGAAAGAAGTCACCGGAGCTGCTCCTACCAAGGGGGCCATCGTTTCGCCTCAGCTGGTGACGATCCCGGTGGTCGTTCATGTCATTTACAGCAATTCCCGGCAGAATATCAGCGATGCGCAGATCCGTTCGCAGATAGACGAACTTAACCGCGACTACCAGAAGCTGAATCCCGACACCTCAAATATTCCTGCCTATTATAGCTCTTTTGCCGCCAACTGCGGTTTCCAATTCGTACTTGCGGGGCTTGACACCAACGACCGGCCCACTACGGGTATCGTTCGCAAGCATACGAACATCACGGCATTTTCGATGGAGGACGATATGAAATCTTCGGCCACGGGCGGGGACAATGCCTGGGACCGGGACCGGTATCTGAACATCTGGGTCTGTAACCTGCAGGGCGCCACGCTGGGATATTCCAGCCTTATCGGCGGGCCGAAGGAGACGGATGGGATCGTAGTGAGCTATACGGCGTTCGGTACTATGGGCACTGCGACCGCGCCGTATAATCTTGGCCGGACGGCGACGCATGAGATCGGGCACTGGCTGAACATGATCCATGTCTGGGGCGATGCGGATTGCGGGGACGACGAGGTCGCCGATACGCCGCCGCAATCGCAGGCCACTTATGGTGATCCGACGGGGATCGTTATTTCCTGCGGGAATATGCCTTACGGCAATATGTATATGAACTATATGGATTTTACCGATGATCTGGGGATGCATATGTTCACCTATGGGCAGCGGGACCGGATGCGCACGGTGTTTGCGCCCGGTGGTTTCCGTTATGCGTTGTTGTCGTCGAATGCAGCGTCGGTGGCTGCGCTGTCGACGGATCAGCCCACGGAGATAGAGACTACGGGGCGGACGCCGATGTTGAGTATTTATCCGAACCCGGCGGTCAGCCGGGTGTCGGTGAAGATAAGCGACGGGGGGTGCCTGGGGTCGGTGCTGGAGGTGTATGATCAGACGGGGCAGCGGGTGATGAGCTCGCGGGTGACCGATCTTTCCTTTGGGCTGGATGTTTCGCGTTTATCCAGCGGCATCTATTTTATCCGCATCAATGATGGCAAAGCCGCGGCCGGGTATAAGTTGGTGAAAATGTAATTCACCTTCTCAACACCTGTACGGAGTCGCCGTAGCCGGCGGCCACCAGGAATTGGTATTTTTTCCCTTTCAATCCGATGAGGCAACGGGTATCGCCCGGGATGTTCAGACCGGTCAGGCGGTAGGGGGCTGCGTTCAGCCGGCCACTGTCGATGGCCAGGACCATGCCCATTCCCGCGTCGAGCGGGCCCATCTGCGCCCGCAGCGGGTAGAGATTGCCCGCCAGCACGAGGCAGCGATGGCCGTCGATGTCTTCCGGTACTATCCCATTGATCATGCTTATCTGTGCGTAATTGGGCAGCTTGTGGCTTGTCCAATGGCGGTTGCCGTCGTTATGGAGGTACACCGACGAGAGCTGGGTGATGCGGCTTGTGCCGGCTTTTGCCAACTGGTCGGGACTGAGAATATCTTCTATCTGTGCGTCGGCATAGTCGGCATAGCGGCTGAATTTCTTTTGCATGGCGGGAAGCTCGCGTAATAATTCGTCGCGGGAGGCATAGGGATAGCTTTTGCCCTGCGTGAAGTACGTGAGGATGGGGTCGAAGGTGCCGTTACCGCTGAAGTCGCCGTAGTAGACCTGTAACGGTTGGTTTTCGGAGGCTTTGAACGCGGTGTTTGTGCCGAGGTTACCGATGACCAGGTCGGTATTGCCGTCCTGGTCGATATCGATGGGAAGGATGGTGGTCCACCAGCCCTGCGTGTGGCCGAGACCGTTGGCGTTGGTCCGGTTGGTGAGGCGGCCGTGTTCGTTGTCGAAGATGGTGATGGGCATAAAGGGGCCGGCGAGGATTAGGTCCGGCCAACCGTCCTTATTCAGATCGATCCAACAGGCGTCGGCGACCATGCCGGGACGGTTGAGGAGGGTATCCTGGCGGGTGTCTTTTTCGAAGTGGATATGCCCGGGTTTGCTGCTGTTTTTGAGGATCAGGCTTTCGGGGCAGCTGGGGAAGAAGCCGGGGACGAGCTTGCCGCCGACGAAGAGATCGGGAAGGCCGTCCTTGTCGTAGTCGGCTGAGCGGGCGCAGCCGCCGCTGATGGTTTCGGCGGGGAGGGCGTCGGGTACGAGGCGGAAATTCCCTTTGCCGTCGTTTTCGAAGAGCCTGTCCTGGTATTGCCGGCTGTTGAGGGGATAGTCGGCGCCTCCGCTTACGAGGTAGAGGTCGGGGTCGCCGTCGCCGTCGGCGTCGAAGAAGAGGGCGGCGGTGTTGGTGTGGTCTTTATCCATGTTCCAGGGTTGGCTTGTCGATGGGACGAATCGGCCGTCGGGGGTTTGGAGATAGAGCCGGCTATCCTGGCCGGATGTGGCGCCGATGAAAATATCGTCGAGCCCGTCGCCATTGACATCGCCTTTGGCGAGGCAGGGGGCGAGATGGGAGACCTGATAGGGAAGGAGGGGGGCTATTTTGAAGTCGACGAAGCCGGAGGGTTGGTGGGTGTATTGGATGCCGGAGGTGTGGGTGATGTCTGTGAAGAGGGGTGTGGTGGTGACGGGTGTTTGACTTGCGAGGTTTGACGGCGGGGCGGCGGCGTCTTTTTCGGAGATGGTGAGCAGGCTGTCTGTTTTGCATGGGCCGAGGGTGGATAGTCTTCCGCCGGGCCATCGAATCTGAATGGACGTGATGAGGGAATCGCCGCCGCAACCGAAATGGAGGATCGGGTCGATAGAAGACTGGAATCCGCGGGTGAGGTATTGTTCTGCGTATTGAGACCCATGTTTGGTGGTAATTGTAGCTTTCGCCCCGATGCCCTGGGTATTGAGGCCGTCTCCTTTTAACCGGATGCGTAAGTAGTGCCCTTTGTGTTGTTCGGAGGCGTTGTTGCGGTAGAGGATGGGGGCGTCATCGATCGTGTTGATGATTAGGTCGAGGTCGCCATCGTTATCGAGATCGGCATAGGCGCCGCCGTTGCTGATGGCTTTGCGGGTGAATCCCCATTCGGCCGTCTTGTTGTCGAAGCTGAGGTCGCCGTTGTTATGAAAGACATAATTGCTCAGCTTTGTCGAGGGCATCTGCTTCACCAGCCGCCACATCTCGAGCTTGTCGCCGAGCTTTTCCGCCTGGCCGACGGAGTAGCCCGAGGTATATTTTACGAAATCGAGATTGGTCATGTCGCGGAAGATGCCATCGGAGATGAAGAGGTCCTTCCAGCCGTCGTTGTCAAAGTCGGCAAAGAGCGGGGTCCAGCTCCAGTCCGTGTTGGACATTCCGGCCAGCTGGCCGACCTCGCTGAACAGGGGGACGCCTTCGCTGTTGATCCCATTGTTGAGCTGGAGGGTATTGCGCATTTGCTGGTGACCGAAGCCGTGGCCGGCGCGCATGGTATACTTGTCGTAGTTGTCGGGGCCACGAAGCAATTTTTGGCGGTGGTTGTCTTCGGGCAGCATATCGAGCACGGCGATGTCGGGCATGCCGTCGTTGTTGTAGTCGGCGATGTCTGAGCCCATGGCGAATTCGGAGATGTGGCCGGTGGCTTTTGTCAGTACTTCCTTAAAGGTTCCGTCGTGTTTGTTGAGATACAGGAAATCGCGTTCGTCATAGTCATTGGTGACATAGATATCGGGCCAGCCGTCGCCATTGAGGTCGCTGATGGCGACGCTAAGCCCGAAGTTGAGGCCGCTGCCATCGATATGGGCCTGTTCGCTGATATCGGTGAAATGGCCTTTGTCGTTGCGGTAAAGGCGGTTGCCGAATTTGGGGTGACGCGTGGCTCTTAGCTTCTCCGTGTTGAAGAAGGGATTGTAGAACATGTCGGCGTGGTTGACCATGAACATATCGAGGTCCCCGTCGTTGTCCATATCGAAGAAGGCGACGGTGGTGGTGTAGGTCCCCGGGGCGTCGAGGCCATATTCTTTTGCGGATTCCTTGAAAGTGGGAACGCCGTTGACCGATCCCTGGTTGATATAAAGCTCATTGCGTCTGTCTTCGTCGCTGCCGGGGCCGGAGTAGCAGAGATAGATGTCCAGCAGGCCGTCACCGTTGACGTCGGCCATGACGGCGCCTGTCTTCCATTTGAGGCGGCCCTGCACCCCGGCCTGCTGCGTGATATCCTGGAATTCGAAATTCCCTTTGTTGAGATAGAGGCGGCAGGGCGTCATGTTACCGGTGAAGAAGATGTCGGGAAGGCCGTCGCCGTTGATGTCGCCGACGGCAATGCCGCCGCCGTTGTAGAGGTATTCATAAGTGAGGATATTGTAGTCTTCGTTCTCCTTTATTTCATTACGGAAATCAATATGCGAAGTTTCGGGTGGGACCTCTGTGAACAGGGTATGGGTTTCGGGCGGGTTGCTACAAGATGCTAAAATGAAAAGTGTCGCAGGAAGAAATCTTAACCTGTTCATAAAATAAAAGTATAATAAATTTTTATAACTTTATTCTGCTTTATGAGAATCCCCGCTGCTGATATGAGGACGCTTTTCGACGCCATTGCGGTGGGGGATGAGGTTGTGTTTGAATCGTTCTTTGTGACGTGGCGGTCCAGGGTTTACAACCTGGCGTTAAAATGGACCAAGTCCGGTTTTGCCGCCGAGGAGATCACGCAGGATGTTTTTATCAGTGTTTGGACGGGGAGGAAGAACCTTGCCGCGGTGAAGGACGCCAACACCTATTTTTATACCATCATCTACAACAAGATCAACCGGTATCTTCGCCGGGAAGCCAATGCAGCGAGGATCCTGCGGCTTTCGGCCTGGGCTGCCAACCGGAGTTGCAACCAGACGGAGGAGACGGTGTATGCCAATGATGGAGAGCGGTTTGTCAATAAAGCGCTGGAGGGGGTATCTCCCCGGAAAAGGCTGATCTACCAGCTGAGCCGCAGGGAGGGAAAGAGCAATGACGAGATCGCCGCTGTCCTGCGGGTGTCGCCGCATACGGTAAAGAGCCATCTTCTGCACACGTTGAAATACATTCGGAACTATATGAAGGATAATATCTTATCTATCCTTTGGTTATTGGCCTTCCTGCTTGCCGGAAAAAAATAAAAAAACTTTCACGCCGGCTCATCCTTTTTTCGATCTGCTGACTCTATAGGGGTACTATTATGCGCATGGGAACGGAAAGGATTTATCTACTATTGAAACGATACAGGGACAATCTGGCTTCGGACGAGGAGGTACGGGAGCTATTCCGGCTGATGAAGGGTTCAGCCGGTCAGGCTGCGATGAAGGAGCTGATGGCGGAGGATTGGCTGAAAGGAGACGATGAGGGGATCGAGGCGGATGCTGATTGGGCGAGGATGTGGACGGAGATCCGGACGGCGACGGAAAAACCCAAGCGGGCAAAGCTGTTTGTCATCGGGAGGATGCGGGCGGCGGCAATCCTTGTTTTTTGTTTGGGGACAGGTGTCGCTTATTGGTTTTTGAGTGGGCGTGATCATGGCGGAGACCGGCGGGTGACGACGGTTCGGTCTTCAGCCCCTATCGTGCCAGGCGGGAATAAGGCCGTACTGACACTGGGCGACGGATCGACCATTTCACTGGACAGCGTGAAGGATGGGATCCTCGCGCAGCAGGGAAGCTCAAAGGTCGTCAAGGTCGATGCCGGGGTGCTCGCCTATGACGCCAGGAATAAGAAGGACGATGGGGTGATGTTTAATACGATCGCCACGCCGTATGGGGGACAGTACCAGGTGGTGTTGCCGGATGGCAGTAAGGTATGGCTGAATGCGGCGTCATCGCTTCGCTTCCCAACGGTGTTCACCGGTGCGGAGCGGAGAGTGGAATTGACGGGCGAGGGATATTTCGAGATCGCCGGGGATGCGCAGAAGCCGTTTGTGGTGCATGCCGGATCGGGGGAGGATGTGCAGGTGCTTGGGACGAGCTTCAATATCATGGCGTATGAGAATGAGGAAGAGAGCCGTACGACGCTGGTGAGCGGGAAGGTGAGGGTGACGGCGCAGGGAGGAGCGGCCGCGGAGGTGGAGCCGGGTAGGCAAGCGGTGCTGGATCATGAGAAGCATGGGCTGACCGTTTCGGAGGCCAATGTCGACCAGGCCATTGCCTGGAAGAATGGGTTATTCCGGTTTCATGAGACGGGGATCCGGGAACTGATGCGGCAGGTGGAGCGATGGTATAATGTCGAGGTGGTGTACCGGACGGATGGAACGGACCAGGATTTTTCCGGGATCGTATCCCGGAGCAAGAGTATCGGGGAATTGTTGCATACGCTGGAGATGACGAATTCGGTGCATTTCCGGATCGAAGGAAGGAAAATCATTGTCTTGCCCTGACGCGTATTCTCGAACCAAACATATCAACAGTATGAAATTAACTGCAGTTATGAAACTGACTGCCATTGCATTGCTTGCAGCTGCTCTCCAGGTCTCCGCGGCGGGTCTGTCGCAGACCGTTACCGTTTCCAAGAAGAATGCTACGCTCGAGCAGGTGTTTGAGAGCCTTCAGCAGCAGACGGGGTATAATTTTATTTTCAACAGTCATTTACTGGCGAAGGCGAAGAAGGTGACGATCCGGGTGCGTAACGCCACGGTGGACCAGGTGTTGGCGTTGTGTTTCAAGGACCAGCCGTTCACTTATGTCGTGCAGGACAAGACGATCGTCGTGAAGGCGAAGGACGAGGCGCGGGATGCCGCGAACGCGCGGGCGCCGGGTCCCGTGAGGGGGGTGATCAAGGATGAGAACAACGTGGGGCTCGAAGGCGCGGCCATCACGGTCAAGGGTTTGACCGGTACGGTGACCGATAAGGAAGGGAAGTTCGAATTGACCATTCCCGCGGGCACCTACCAGGTGGAGATCTCGCATGTGGGATATAAAACGGAGACCCGAACCATTACGGTGGGTGGCGAGCAGGCGGTAATCCTGTCGTTAGCCTTGCAACCGGCGGCGACCGGATTGACCGAAACGGTCGTCGTGGGTTACGGTTCGCAGCGGCGGCGCGATGTTACGGGCAGCATCAGCAGCGTGAAAGGAGAGGATATTCACAATCAACCGGTGAGCAATGCGGCGGACGCCATCCAGGGCCGGGCGACGGGTGTCGATATCGTCCGGGACGATGGGTCGCCGGGCAATATCCCAAGCATCCGGGTGCTGGGGACGGGGACGATCAATAACAGCGATCCGCTGGTTGTTATCGATGGGGTGCCGTCGGGCGGGCTCAATGACGTGAACCCCAATGATGTCGCGTCGATCGAGATCCTGAAGGACGCTTCGGCATCGGCGATCTATGGAAGCCGGGCCGCCAATGGCGTCGTGCTGGTCACGACGAAGAAAGGCAATTATGGCGAGCAGCTCAAGACCTCGGTGAATATTTACGGAGGCAACAAGAACCCGGTGAAATTCCTGCCGATGCTGCAGGCGCCCGATCTTGTCGCCCTGAAGACGGAGGCTTATACCAACGACGGTCTTTCGGTGCCGTCGGTATGGAGCAATTCTTACTATACGACGCAGCGCACCGACTGGCAGCGGGCCCTGATGGGTACCGGTACGGTGGCGAATGCCGATGTCGCATTGCGCGGCGGCAACACCCATTCGAATTACAGTCTTTCCGGCAACTATTATGATGAAAAGGGGATGATCGTCAACTCGTATTTCAAGCGGTACAGCTTCCGGATGAACAGCGAGCACAAGATCGGGAGCCGGCTTAGGATAGGCGAGAACGCGGTGTATTCGCATACGGATGGGACGTTCTATACCGGCGCGGGAGATGCGTCACCCAATACCCATAGCTCTCAAACGGGCCTTGTGTGGAGCGCGATCCGCTTCAACCCGGCCATTCCCGTGGTGAACCCCGATGGAAGCTGGGGGTCATCGCAGGCCGATAACCAATTGGGGGATATCAACAACCCGGTGGCGACGGCTACGGAGCAACAGAAGTACAACCTGGTGGACCGGGTGCTGGCCAATGGATACGCCGAGCTGGAGGTGCTGAAGGGGCTGAAAGTGCGGGCCAATTTCGGGTACGATCACAATACCGACGAATACTACGAGTATGACAATGCGATGCCGGACCAGACGCGGGGACCGTCGATCGCCTCGCTGACGCAGGCGTATTTCAAGGGTACGACCCTGCTGGAAGAATATTATCTTACCTATAACCACAGCTTCGGGGCGCATGCGCTGACCTTTACGGGTGGCTATTCCGCCCAGACCTTCAAGGGCAATTATTTCAATGCTTCGCGTGGCGGGTTTAGCGATACGAGTGTGAATCAGCGGGTGCTTAACCTGGGCGCCAGCAGCACCGCCTCCAATAGTGGTTATAGCTATAATCCCTGGGGCTTGCAATCGTATTTTGTCCGCGGCAATTATTCCTTCCTGAACAAATACCTGTTTACCGCCACTTTCCGCGCGGATGGATCGAGCAAGTTCGCGGCGGGTAAGCGCTGGGGTTATTTCCCGGCTTTCTCGGCAGGCTGGCGGGTATCGGATGAGAAGTGGTATGGAGAGGGCATGAAGAACATCATCAACTCCCTCAAGCTGACCGGTGGCTGGGGGCAATTGGGGAATCAGAATGTCGGCGACTTCCAATACCTGAGCATTATCGGATATGGCGGCGGTGGCGGCACGGGCGGCGGCGGCTACGGATATAGCCTGGGCACCAACACGGTGTACAACAACGGAGCCTATATCATTTCCCTGGCGAATCCGAATATCACCTGGGAAAAGGCGGTTACTACCACGGTAGCCGCGGAATTGGCTGCGTTGAACAATCACCTCACGGCGACGGTCACCTATTTCAACAAGAACACTTCGAACATGCTGATCCCGTTGCAGTTGGTCGAGACCTTCGGGGCGCAGACCAATTTGCCGGATGACCGGGGGAATATAACGCTGCCCGACTATAACCTGGGGAAGATCAATAACAGAGGGGTGGAGATAGAAGTCAACTACCAGAACAGGGTGGGTAAGGTGTCATATTCGCTTGGGGCGAATGCATCGTTCCTGAGCAATAAGGTGACGCGGCTGTATGGAAGCACCACTTATCTGCAGTCCACGCCCTACGGACGGGAGAATACGGATATTGCCCGGACCTACGAAGGGCAGCCCGTCGCCTCGTTCTATGGGTTCCGGGCCAACGGACTGTACCAATCGCAAAGCGATATCGACAAGGATCCGAATGTAGCCAATGACGCCAACAGGCCCAACATCAAACCCGGCGACGTACGGTTCGTGGACATCAATGGAGACGGCCAGATAACGGATAGCGACCGGGTGCGGCTGGGCGATCCTAACCCTCGCTTTGTCTTCGGTTTCCATGGGACGCTTGGCTATGGGCATTTCGACCTGGGGTTCAACTTTGTGGGTGCAACGGGTTTTCAATTGTATGACGCCGACCGGCTTTCCGGATTGGATGCCACACAGGTGTACAATTGGTATGGCGATCAGAAGAACCGATGGCATGGGGCAGGCACGAGCAACAGTATTCCCCGGCTGAGCATCGCGAACCTGAACAATAATTACCGGAGTTCGAACCTGTGGGTCTTCAATGGCAACTATCTTTCCTTAAAGAGCCTGACGCTGGGGTATACGCTTCCGAAGTTCACGATCGGCGAATATACCATCCCGGAGATTCGCTTTTACATCAGCAGCTACAATGTCTTCATGCTGACCAGGTACCCGGGGTATACGCCGGAGCTGGGGTATACCAATCCCTCGTCCTCGACACCGGGATTGCAACGGGGTGTCGACCTGGCGCAGTATCCTGCGACCCGGAGCTTTACGTTTGGAGGAACCATAAATTTTTAGTCATGAAATTCAATCATAAATCTTACATATTCATTTGTTTGGTCCTCGTGTTGTCGGGGGGGCAGGGGAGTGGTTGCGTGAAGCATCCGCTGGATCAGAATCCCAGCGGGGAGTATACTACGGCGAACTACTGGCGTAACCAGAACGATGTCATTGCCGGCGTCCTGGGCATCTATAATATTTTGTATACCGAGGACTGGGTCGGGCATGATCTGTATGCGTATGACGATCAGAGCGACGATATTTCCGTGGATGGCGATCATCCGGATTTCAAGGCGATCGAACGATTCAATATCGATCCGACGTTACAGCTGATCTATATCACCTGGCCTTTTGCCTATGAGCAGATCGCGCGGGCGAACAATGCGATCATCTATATTCCGAAGGTGCCCGTGATGGATGCCGATATCCGTAACCGGTCTCTTGGGGAAGCGTATTTCCTGCGGGCCCATGCGTATTTCGTGCTTAGCCAGATCTATGGGGATATCCCGTTGGTCCTCGAGAAGAATGTGCAGCAGGAGAGCTATAATGTGCCGAAGTCGCCGTTGGATTCCGTGCGGGCGCAGGTGGAGTCGGATCTTTTGAAAGCCGTCAGCCTGTTGCCGGATGTGATCTATGGCGATGCCGACAAGGGCCGGGTCAGCCGGGGTGCGGCCTGGGGGTTGTTGTGTAAGCTGTATATGTTCGAGGACCGGTTTGCGGATGCGATCGCGATGGGGACGAATGTCATCAAGGATGCCAACTATGCGCTGGCGCCCAACTATACCTATAATTTCACGCTTGGTAACCAGGAGAGCAATACGGAGATCCTTTTTGCGGTGTGGAACAAGAACCAGGAGATCGCGAATGTCCCAGCTTCCGCGATCAGCACGTATTTTACGCCGAGGGCCTGGCAGGGCTGGGGTTTCCATCACCCCACGCAGAATTTTGCCGATGAGTTCGAGGCGGCCGATACGGTCCGGAAGGCGGCCACGTTGATCTCGGTGGGGGATACGATACCCAACCAGACGAATATTGTCACTATTGGCGATGGGGATGCGTACCAGATGTTCGCCGGGATGTCGGGTGCTTCTACGGGCCGGATGTTGCCCAGCATGTCCACAACGGGTTACTGTATCAAGAAATATACGGCATTCATGCCTCCGGCTCCGCCGGCTACGACGGGTGACGGCGGGGTCGATTATGATCTGAAGCAGCCGCTGTTGCGGAGTTCGGATGTCTACCTGCTCGTTGCCGAGGCGAAGATCCGGATGAGTGGACCGGGCGCGGGCGATGCGGAGATCAACCTGGTTCGTGCCAGGGCGGGTCTTGCCCCGGTGTCGGGTGCGGGGATGCAGCAGCTGATCCACGAGCGGCGGGTCGAGCTGGGTGGGGAGAATATCCGGTGGCAGGATCTGTTGCGTTGGGATAAGGATAAGATCGTCAACCTGGATACCATTGTTGGGCGGGCGAAGGCGGCGTCGCCGTTGCCGCCGTATAATGGGGCGGTTGTCATTCCTTCGCGTACTTTTACACGGCCAAAAGACTATTTTATGCCGATCCCCCAGGAGATCATCGATGAGAGCAAGGGGGTGATCAAGCAAAATCCGAATTATTAGTTTATTGATGAGAAAAATGGTTTTTACGGCGGCGCTGGCACTGGTGTGCCAGGCCGCTTTTTCGCAATTGGATGCTTCTGCGACTTCGGGGCTTGACCGGGGGGCGCTGGATGCTTTCCTGCACCGGGTGGTGAGGGATAGGGCTGGGGCCTTTGTTGTGGAATATCTTGCGCCGGTGGGGGGCAAGGATGTGTTCGAGGTTTACGGCCGTGCTGACAGGAAGATCGTGTTGAGGGGGAGTAACGGCGTGAGTGTGGCGTCGGCCTTGAATTATTATTTGCGGCATTATTGTCATGTGCTGGTCAGCTGGAATACTTCGTCGTCGCCTTTGTCTTTGCCGGCGAAGTTGCCGGTGGTGACCGGGCGGGTGCGGCGGCAGACTCCTTATTCCTATCGTTACTATCTCAATTATTGCACTTTCAATTATTCGATGGCCTGGTGGGATTGGGCGCGCTGGCAGCGGGAGATCGACTGGATGGCGATGAATGGGATCAATATGCCGTTGGCGTTGACGGGGGAGGAGGCGATCTGGCAGGAGGTGTATCGGGAAATGGGTTTTACGGATGGTGAGTTGGATGCATTCTTTACCGGGCCGGCGTATTTTTCCTGGTTGTGGATGGGGAACATCGATGCCTGGGGCGGGCCTTTGCCGGGACATTGGAAGGAGAGCCACCGGCTGCTTCAGAAGAAGATATTGGCGGCGGAACGGGCGTTTGGGATGAAGCCGGTGTTGCCGGCGTTTACGGGGCATGTGCCGCCGGCTTTTGTCCGGCGGTTTCCGGGGGCGAAGGTGAAGCGGACGAATTGGGATGCGGGGTTTCCGGATGTGTATATCCTTGATCCGGCGGATCCGCTTTTTGTGGAGATCGGGCGGAGGTTTCTTGCTGTGCAGACGCGCGAGTTTGGGACGGATCATTTTTATTCTGCGGATACTTTTAATGAGAATGTGCCGCCTACTTCGGATTCGGCTTACTTAGATGCGATGAGCAAGAAGGTGTATGCGTCGATGGCGGCGGCCGATCCGGCGGCGGTGTGGGTGATGCAGGGGTGGATGTTCCATTATAATGCGGCTTATTGGAAGCCGGTGCAGATACAGGCTTTGTTGAAGGCGGTGCCGGATGACCGGATGATCTTGCTGGATCTTTATAGTGAGAGTCATCCCGTTTGGAATCGGACTGACGCTTACTATGGGAAACCGTGGATTTGGAATATGCTGCACAATTTCGGGGGGAATAACGCGCTTTGGGGGCGGATGAGTCATGCGGCGGAAGATCCTTCGGCGGCGTTGCACGATCCGGCTTCGGGGAGGATGGTGGGGATTGGGCTGACGCCGGAGGGGATCGAGCAGAATCCGGCGTTGTATCATTTGATGTTGGAGAATGTGTGGGGGGATGGGGTTATCGATGTTCCTTCCTGGTTGAGGGAGTATGCGGCCGAACGATATGGAGATTGCGGAGGGGAGGGCCTGGCGGCGAATGGCCGGGTTTGGGCTGACGTCGATTCTGCGTGGGCGTTGTTGGAACGGAGCGTTTATCGCGGTGGTCTGGGTGAGGGTGGGCCGGAGTCGATCTTCCAGGCGAGGCCGACCTTTGAGAAAAAGATCGACCGGGTATTGACGGGATTGGATTATGATCCGGCGGTGCTTGTTCGGGCGGTTGGGTTGTTTGGGCGGGCTGCGCCGGTGCTTGGGAAGAGCGAGGGGTATCGGTATGATCTTGTGGATATGACGCGGCAGATGCTGGCCAATTATGCCAATCCTTTGCAGCAGGAGTGGGTGGAGGCCTGGAAGCGGGGGGACACGGCCGGTTACCGGCGACACAGCCGGGAGTTTTTGTCGTTGATGGATGATATGGACCGGTTGCTGGCGACGCGGCCCGAATTTTTGCTGGGACGGTGGATACGGGCTGCGCGGGATTGTGGGGTTACTGTTGCTGAGAGGGGTCTGTATGAGAAGAATGCGCGGGATCTTATTACGCTTTGGGGGGATAAGGAGAGTGGATTAAGGGAATATTCGAACCGGCAGTGGTCGGGGTTGATCCGGGGTTTTTATAAGCACAGGTGGGAGATGTTGTTTGCGCAGCTGGATAAGGGAAAGATCGATTGGGCTGTTTTTGAGAAGGAAGTGAAGGACTGGGAGTGGAGTTGGGTGAATGGACATGAGAGCTATTCGTCTGAGGCGAAGGGGGATGCGGTGGCGGTGGCGCTGGAGTTGTATCGAAAGTATAAGGTGCTGGCGGGTGGTGGAGCGGCTTCCGTTGGCGATGGGGCGGCTTCTTCGGCGGGAGGCTCGAATGATCATATCTTTCCTGCGGCGGCGGTGGCGAAGCCGTATATCGATTTTGACGGGAAAGGATTTTTGGTGAAGGGGAAGCGAACTTTTCTCGTGTCGGCGGGGATGGAGTATGCGCGGGTGCCGCATGAGCTTTGGCGGGACCGGCTTCAGTGGTTGCAGCGGGCGGGTTTTAATTGTATCGAGACTTATACGTTCTGGAATTTTCATGAGCCGGAGGAAGGGAAGTTCGATTTTAGCGGGGATCATGACCTGGAGGCTTTTTTGCGGTTGGTGGGTGAGATGGGGATGTATGCGATCGTCCGGGTGGGACCTTACTATTGCGCCGAATGGGACAACGGCGGATATCCATTATGGTTACGATTCAAACCCGGCGTGAGAGTTCGCGAGGATAACCCGGAGTTCCTTGGGTGTGTGGACCGGTTCTTCGACCGGTTATTGCCGATCGTTTGCAGGCAGCAGGTGCGGTTTGGGGGGCCGGTGATCCTTGTGCAGTTGGAGAATGAGCATAACCTGGGATGGGGGACGGCGATGCCGGATGGGTATTTCCGGCATTTGCGCGAGAAGGCGTTGTCGAAGGGACTCGAGGTCCCTTATTTTTTTAGTGGGCTGCATCATTCGAGTGATCCGGCGGGGGATGGGCGGGTTGCGGCGGGCCTTGGTGATGCGCGGCTGGCTAGCGATGCGGCGAGCCTGGATGATCCGGGGCGGCCGAATCCGTGGTTCTCGACGGAATTTTGGAGTGTGTGGTACAATGGTTATGGGTCGGGGGCGCGGGATTCGGCGGTGTATGCGCGGCGGACCTGGAAGATCATCGCGCATGGTGGTGGCGGATACAACTATTACATGGCGCATGGGGGGAGTAATTTTGGTTTTACGAATAATGATGAGGATGCGGCGTCCTATGACTATGGGGCGGCGGTGGGACAGGCGGGGGATTTGCGACCGGTGTACTTTGCATTCAAGCGGGCGGCCTGGTTTGCGCGGAGCTTTGAGGCGGTGCTAGCGGATGCGGTGGATGGGACGGCGCGTTGGAAGAGGTTTGTGCGGGATACGGCGGTGCGGGTGACGGCGAGGCATGCTTTGTTGGGGGATCTTGTGTTTCTCGATAATCCAGGATCGACGACTGTGAGGACGGAGGTTCGCGGGGCGCCTGTCGTGCTGGCTCCGGGGGAGATCTTCCCGGTGGTGCATCATTTTATTTTGGGGCCTTCGATGATATTGGAGTGGGCGCCGGTGCGGGTTATGGGGATCGTGGGAGCGGAGTTGACGGGTGGGGGGGTGATCAAGACGATGGTTGTCGAGGGAGAGGAGGGGAGTGAGGCGCGTTTGGAATTTATTATTGCTGGGAAGCCGAGGGAGTTGCGGGCGAGATTTGCGGCTGCGCCGCAGGAGTTTTTCTTACGGGCTGGTGGGGAGGTGTTGCGGGTGTTGGCGGTGGATCGGCGGATGGCGGATAGGACCTGGATCGTTGATAAAGGGAACATCGTTTGTGGCGAGGGATATATTGGCGAGGTGCGGATGAGGGAGGGGGTTGTTTCGGTGGTGGCGGAGGTGCGGGGAATGGCTGCAGATTCGATTTGGGTGTTTGGGCCAGGGGGTAAGGGAAGGGTATTGCGGGCTGAGACGAGAAGAGGTTTGCCGGTAGCTGCGGATAGTGTGGCGGCGTTGAGTGTCTGGCGGGTGCATTCTGCGGCCGGCGAGGCACGGCCGGATTTTCATGACCGTGATCGCTGCTGGCTGGCGAGTGAGCGGCCGTTGCAAATGGGCGCCGATGGGGACCGTACGGCGGATGCCTGGTATCGGGCGAGGGTGCGGATCGATACCGGGGGCGAGTATACTTTGCAGGCGAGGGGTGGGGACCGGGTGAGTGTGTTTGTTGACGGGAAGTTTGCGGCGGCGGGCAGCTTACACGAGGGGAATTTTCCGTTGTCGTTGGACGCGGGTGATCATTTGCTGGCGTTGTTTGCGGCGCATGACGGAAGAGACAAGCTGGCGGGTTTTATGGGGTCGATGGATGCGGCCGATCCGAAGGGGCTTTATGGTGACGTGAGGTTGGAACGCGGGGCGACTGTGCCGTATCGACTGGCGGGTTGGCGTTTTCTGCGGGCGATGGGGCCGTTGGAGGATACGGTGAAGGTTTTGCCGATGACAGGGGTGGGTTCTTTGGCGGGGACTGGAGAGGGTTGGCGCGACTATAGGATCGGCGATGATGCGTTTGGGGGCAAAGAGGGCTTTGGCTGGTTTCGGGTGGAGCTGCCTGAGCCGCCGATGGGCGCTGTCCATGGGGTGCTGGATTTTCGAAGTACGGATGAGAATGCGGTTGTGTTTTTGAATAGGCGGCGGCTGTTACGGCATGAGGGATGGAATTTGCCGTTTGCCGTTAATATCGGCGGGCTGGATACGATGGCGCGGCCGCTTGTTCTGACCGTCTTTATCGAAAATTATTCCAATGAGGGTGGGATCGACCGGCCGGTAGAGGTGCATTATTTCTCGGGTTCGCGGGAGATAACGGGGTGGAGTATGCGTGGTGGGGTTAGTGACCCGGACTCGATAGAAGATTGGAAGGGATTGGCGGGGATTGGGGGGAGCGGGCCGGCTTCAGGCGCGGCGAGTGGGGGAAGTGGAGTGCTTGGTGGTCCTGGGGCGGCCGGCGCACCCTGTTTCTATCGTTCGGAGTTCCGGGTGGGGCGTTATGCGGACCGTGGCGAGCATCCTATCTGGCGTGTGCATGTCGATGGGCTTGGGCATGGGTCGGTTTGGGTGAATGGACATCATCTTGGCCGATATCCCGAGAAGACTCCCGCTCCGGGGCTTTATATCCCCGAGTGCTGGTTGAGGGATGGGGCGAACGAGCTGGTCGTATTTGACGAGGATGGACGCCGGCCCGACAGTGTGTCGGTGAGGCAGGAGCGAGATGCGGGCCGGTCGCTGGTGGTGTATTCGGCCGGAAAACGGGCTGTCGACTACGTCGACCCGATGATCGGGACCGGAAGGAGTGATGTGGTGACCAAATGGGGAAATGAGGGTGGCGCCTATCCGGGGGCGGTGGCGCCCTGGGGGTTTGTGCAGATGACGCCTGAGACGAAGACCGGGGGCGGTTATGATTACGGCGATGGAGCGATCGGCTGGTTCAGTTGTTTTGGCCATCTGAGCGGTTATCCCGGAGGTTCGGCCGGGAGGGGAAGGATCATGCCGGTGGCAGGTTCCGGCGTGCCTGCGTCATTGGTGGGTTCCGGTGTGCCTGCGTCATTGGTGGGTTCCGGTGTGCCTGCGCCGAGGGAATTTCTTCACGCCGACGAGATTGCGAGGCCGGGGTATTACGGGGTCCTTTTCCGGGATAACGGGACCCTGGTGGAGGTCACTGCGTCGGAGAGGGTCGGTTGGATGCGATGTACGTTTCCGCGTGGAGTGGTTCCCAGACTTTGGGTGGCGGGATTGGATGGGATTGGCGCGTTGCATTTTAGCGACCGGGTGATTGGAGACGAGAGGGTGGGCGATGGAAGGATATTGACTTTTGCTTCGGACATGGATCGCGCGACAGTTGTGGAGATCGCGATCGGTATCAGCGGGGTGAGCGTTGCGAGTGCGGAACAAAATTACCGGGCAGGTGGGCTACGTTTTGATGAGGTGGAGCGGCAGACCCGTGAGAAATGGCTGCAGGCCTTGTCAGTGATCGATGTCCCCCAGGAGGGCCGGGGAGAGGATAAAACCATTTTTTATACCGCGCTTTATCACTCGCTGCTGTTGCCCTGGATCATTTCGGATGCGGATGGGCGATACCGGGGCAGCGATGGACTTGTTCATCGGACTGCGGGAATGGCGGAGTATGGTGGGTTTTCGCCCTGGGACAGCTTCCGGAGTCAGCAGCCGTTGCTGACCCTGCTGTTTCCACAGCGGGAACGGGATATTCTCGCATCCATGATGGATGTTTACCGGCAGACGGGAGCGCTTCCCGCTGAGCCGATGACCGGGAACCATAGTATTCCGATGGTTGCCGATGCGTGGTTAAAGGGGGTACGGGCGACGGGTGCTGCAGAGACTTATGCTGCGCTTTGTAAGGGAGTTCTTGATGCTCCTTACCGGCCTGAGGACCGGGCAGCTTATGGCCGGCTCGGGTATTTGCCGCTCAGCTATCCGGAGTCGGTGACGCGTACGGTGGAGTATGCTTATGATGACTGGGCTTTGGCTGTATTTGCCAAGCGGGTGATGCATCGCGACGTGGAAGCCGACCGTTTGTTCCAGCGGAGCCATAGTTTTAGGAATCTGTTGGATCCAGGGTCGCTCTTTCTTCTGCCAAGGGAGGGGGACAAATTTTTAGCCCGACCGGGGACCAGCGGATATAAAGAAGGAGATGCGTGGGTGTATACCTATTTCGCTCCACAATGGCCGGAGGAACTGATCCGGCTGCTGGGTGGGGACCGGGAATTTGTGCGGCGATTGGACGGGGCGCTGACGAAGGGGGATATCGTATTTGACAATGAGACGGTCTTTCACGTTCCTTATCTTTTTGCCCTTGCGGGGGCGCCCGGCAAGACGCGGGAATGGATACGGGCGTTCAGAGATGGGCGATTTTCGGCAGGGCCGGGAGGCCTTCCGGGCAATGATGACCTGGGCGCTTTCTCCAGTTGGTATGTTTTTTCGGCGATGGGTTTTTTCCCGATGTGTCCGGGAAGGCCGGAGTATGTTATCGGAACGCCGTTGTTTGAGCGGATGCGGGTGAAGCTGGATGGGGGAAGAACGCTGGTGATAAGGGGAGAGGAGGTAGAAGGGGTGAGGATGAATGGAAGGATGGTGAAGGGATCTGTGCTGATGGATTCGCTGGTCCGTGCCGGTGGTGAACTGGTGTTGGGGGTGCCGGGTGGGACCGGCAAGCCGGACCGGTTTGTTTTTTCGGATGCCGGCGTGTCAAAGGCCAGAGTTGAACCTCATGAATTGTTTCGGATACACTTTACTGTTAAGAATCCGGGTGAATTGGGGACGGCGGTGGTGGTGCTGGATGTGGATGGTAAGGAATATGCGCGAAAGAATTGCCTCGTGCCGGCCGGAGGCGTCGTGGTGGATTCGATGGACTGCCGGCTTTACCCGTTGGGGAAACATCTATTAACGATCGGTGGGGTTTCCATGGAGGTGGAGGTCGCCGGTGCCGGGGTGGGGCAGGCTGAGATCTCCGAGCTTGAGTTGAAACATCTTCTGTGGAGGGGTCAATTACAGACCCTGAGTTATTCTGTCCGGAATATCGGGGGGGTGGCGCGGGAGTATCCTGTCGCGGTGATCGATGGGCGGTTGATCCGGACGGACACTCTGCTGTTGCAACCGGGTGAGAAAAAGCGGGTGACCGTGGATTGGGTCCCATCGGGGGCGGGGGTGAGAACGGTGGAGGTGGGAACGGACCGGTCTGTTTTCAAGGTGTTTGATGAAGCCATTGGGTCCTTGTTGCTTTCGCTTTCGTTGAGCGACAGCCTGCTGGTGGACCGATCGGGTCTCGGCAATTCGGTTTCGAGGGTTGGCGTTTCGGGTGATTCGTTTGTGGAGGTAGCGAATTCGCCTTCGCTCGACGAGATGGGCGAGACGCTTACGATGGCGGCCTGGGTTTATCCATCGGAAAAGGGGGAAGGGCTTGTCGATATTTTTACAAAGGGGGATCATCATGTGTTGCAGGTGAAGAATAATCAACAGCTTTCGTTCTTTGCGGGCGGTTGGGGCCGGGGTGACTGTACGGTGGATCTGCCGGCGGACTGGTTCGGGCATTGGCATCATATCGCCGGGGTCTGTACGGGGGATGGATTGAAGCTGTATATCGACGGGAAATTGAAGGGATCGACCAAGTTGGACGAGCGGGTAAATCTGTCGGGGACGAACCGATGGGTGTTGGGAAGGAACGAGGAGTTTCCGGGTCAGCGGAGATTTAAAGGTTTGCTGGATAAAGTGCAGGTGTGGGCCGAGCCGCTGAGCGGGGCTGCTATCAGTGCGCTGGCTGCGGCGCGTTAGCCGGGTGGGTTTGCTGCGGTGCGTTAGCTGGGATGTCTTTGTTGCGGCGCGCGCTAGCTGGTCATCATGATGGCAACCTTTTCCCCGATGACGGGCGCGAGGGCCACGCCCATGCCGCTCATGCGGACGGCGCAGAATACGTGGTCATTGACCGCTTTGAGGATGGGCATCTTTTCTCCGCCCATGCCCATGATTCCGCTCCAACGATGTTCGATGGTATAATGCCGGCCGGGCAGAATCGTCTCGCTGAGAAAGCGTTCGAGCTCGTGCTGGATCTTGTCGGTGATCTCCATTTCCGTTGTAGTTTCTTCTTCTATCGCTTTGTTGCGGGCGCCGCCGAGCAGGACGCGGCTGCCGAGGTCCCTGAAATAATAGAATCCTTCATCGAAGTGGAAGGTGCCTTTGAAGGGCAGTCCGTCGATAGGGGAGGTAACGAGCACCTGGCCGCGGGCTGGGGTGATATCGATCTGCGGAAGAAGCCGGCGGGCGAAGGCGTTGGTTGCAACGAGCAGCTGGGAGCAGAGGAACGGGAAGTCGTGTTGGGTGTGGAGTAGGATCTGGCCATGTACTTTTTCATAGCCGGTGATCCCGATGTTATTCAGTACCGTGACGCCCATCGATTGCACAAGGCGGAGGAGGGCCTGGCAGAGCTTCCCCGAATGGAGCTGCCCTTCGGCGCTGCTTTCGACGAGGTGCCGGATGCCGGCGAAGCCGAACTTTTCGATGATGCCGTTTTGCAGCCTGAACGTCTTCTGCTGGCCGGTCACGCCCTTGAGCAACCGGTTGAAGGTATCGATGTGGGAGCGAAGCTCGTTGGGGTCTGCCTTGGCGAGCAGTTCGTAGCCGCCATTGCGTTCGTAATCGATGACCTTTGCGTCGAATGTCTTGCGGATCCTTTTTATTCCTTTGAACCGCCATTCGACGAGTTGCAGGAGTTGGTCTTCGCCCATCTCTTCGCGGTTGGCTATCAGTTCGGTGAGGCTGCCGAAGCAGGCGAAGCCCGCGTTGCGGGTGCTGGCGCCGGTGGGGATCAGTCCGCGGTCGAGGATCGTAATGGTGAGCTTTGGCGCCAATTTTTTGAGATAGTATGCGCTCCATAGACCAACGAGACCGCTACCGGCGATGATGATATCGGCGGGTGCAAAAAAACTCTCCTTTTCCCAGACGGATAGTTGCGTCATTTGCCAAATATCGGAATCCCGGCGGGTTTGGGCGGAATAATTTATTTTTGGGGTTGATCAATTTTTGACGGATGGCGGTAAAGCAAAACACTATTCCCATGCACCGGCTGCAGGAGTCGACGGACCAGGGTTTTCAGCTGGAGAGGGTGTATTGGGAGGGAGATATGGACAAGACGATGGCGTTGGGGTCACACCGCGACGATCATTATCTGTTTTTCGTACAACTGTCGGGGATGAGCAAAGGGATGGTTGATTTCGAGACTTTTGTTCTTCGGGATAACGTGGCCTTCTACATCCTGCCGGGCCAGGTGCATAGCTATGAGGCGGCCGATATCGGCACTACAGGTTGGTTTG
This sequence comes from Puia sp., assembly GCF_035546395.1. Classification (GTDB taxonomy): domain Bacteria; phylum Bacteroidota; class Bacteroidia; order Chitinophagales; family Chitinophagaceae; genus Puia. Next base: position 140,417 of record NZ_DASZXR010000011.1, read on the forward strand.
TAGCCTTGGATCCCGGGTTGGTCCCGGATGGGTACCGGGCCGTGCTGGAGAATCCGCTGTTGTCGATCCGGCCATTGGAGTTGGGCGAGGAGCGGCTTGCACTGCTTTTGCAGTGCCTCGAGCTGATGCATGGGTTGCAGGCGCAGGCGGCTTCGAGCTATTCACGGCAGGCCGTTTATCATCTGCTGGCGTCTTTGTCGGCGTTGTTTGCCGATATGTATTCGAGCCAGCAGTGCACCCTGACCGACAAGGTCACGCGAACGCAAAGCATCATGCTGGAATTCAAGAAACTGTTGCAGGTGGAGTACAAGCGGTTGAAGAGTCCGGGCGAGTATGCGGCTGCGTTGCATCTCTCGCCATCGTATCTGAACGAGGCCGTGAAGGAGACGACGGGGTTCAATGTCAGCTATTGGATCCAGCAGCAGATCGTGCTGGAGGCCAAGCGGCTGCTGTATTACAGCCAGAGTAATGTGAAGGAGGTGGCGCATCAGCTGGGGTATGAGGATCATACTTATTTTTCCCGATTTTTTAAGAAGGCGGTCGGCCGGACGCCACTTGAGTTCCGAACGGAGTTCGGACCGGCGAAGCCCAGACATTAGCGGTTTCGCGGCTCGCGGGTACATTTACTCAGTCCCGCGGCCGCGAATCTCCGCGGCCTTTACCGGGAATAGTCCAATCATTTCCGGTGATTTGCCATTGTCAGGCGGGGCGTATTGGCGTTTTTTTGTACCATGAAAAAGAAAATGGCAACAGTGCTGGCCGTCAGGACATGGGAGCCGGGGTCGATCCGGGAGATCGATCTGCACCTGCCGGATTGCGATATGAGCGGATGGACGAGCGCACAACATATCCAATGCAAGGTAGGTAGCCTTACCTACCGGGATTATACGCCGCTTGGCTGGGATGCGGAGACTTCTACGTGTACCTTACTTATTCATACCGGGCATGAAGGGATTGGCAGCCGTTGGGCGCGTCGGCTTGTCGTTGGGGATGCGGTGGCTTATCGGGGGGTCCGGTCGTCGCATCATCAGCCCGCGGGGCGGTCGCTTGTTTTTTTGGGCGATGAGACGGCGATCGGGCATTTTCTGGCGTTGCGGCAGCTGGCGGGATCGGATGCGCGGATCAGCGGTGCGGTGTTGCTTTCCGAGCCGCATCACCGGGAGGAATTCCAGGCGTATTACCCGGGTTGGGAGTTGGAGACGTTGCGCAAGGCGGCGGGGGATTACCAGGAGTTGGACCATTGGGTGGAGCAGTGGGAGCCGCGGGAGCATCCGGATGCGGTGTTCTACCTGGCGGGGTATATTCCTTCGGTTGTGCGGTTGCGGAAGTTGTTGCGGCGGAAGGGGGTTGAGAGGGGGAGGGTGATGGCGGAGGGTTTTTGGGATTAGGGTGAATGAGATCATTTGAATGTGTTAGTGGAGCTCATCCTTTCTATGTTGGAGATTATCCACTCGCGGATGGTTCGATTTGCACACTCGGCCATGAGAGTTGGCATTAAGGTGAAGCCGTGTGGACAGTCGGGGTATACGGCAAGAAAGGTCCGGTTGCCGGCATTCCGCCAACGGGCCTCCATGAAATAGGTGTCATCGAGAAGAAAATCCGCGGTTCCTACGGTAAACAATGCAGGGGGGAGGTTGCTGAGGTTGGCATACAAGGGTGAGAACTGCGGGTTTCGCAATTGCTCCGGGCTCCATCCCGGGAACACCAACTGCATGTCTTCGTCCAGATCTTTTCTTGTCAGTACCAGGGTGCTGTCACTTGCCTGCCTGAAAGACGGGGTACCTGAAAGGTCGAAACAGCCGTATTCAAGTGTGACGCCCTTTACGTTGCCGATGGCATGAAGGGAATCACGGATATACAGCGTCGTCAGGGCGGCAAGGTGGGCGCCTGCCGAATAGCCGGAGATAAAAATATTGGTTGTGCCGAATTCTGCCTGTGCGTTGGCTATTAACCATTTTGCTGCCAGCCTGCAATCTTCGACGCAGGCTGGAAAGGGAAACTCGGGCGCCAGTCGGTAGTTGACGCCGACCACGGCTACCTGGCAGGTGCGGGCCTTCAGATGATTCAAGGGATCGTCGAAGGCCGCGGTTCCCAGGCACCATCCTCCGCCGTAAATTTGCAAGATCACCGCCTTCACTGTGTCCGGTTTAAAGATCCTGAGCGTGATCTTATTCGTGCCTATGCTGACGGTCTTTTCAAAGGGTGTTACCGATGGTTTGAACCGGGTATCGGGCGAGAACATTTTTCTTTGGGTTTCAAGCCCGGATTTCGTTAAGAGGGAAGCGGCGGGATGGGAAGATGCCAACTGTCGATTGAATTCATGCAGTTGCGGGAGGTAGGCTGAATAATCAATTTTGGCGTTGGACTCCTGTGCAAAAAGGGCATTCGAGAGGGAAAGCCCAAGGATTAGCGGTCTAAACTTGAAAATAAAGGCCGACATGTCAATTTACTTGTGATACGAGTTTACGCAATCGCCGTCGAAAAAACAAGGCTTCTGTGGGATAGTCTTAAAAGTGAAGGAAAAGCGGGAAGCAACCGGGCGGGGCCGGAGGATTTTTGATTGCAGCTGGCGCGGGTAGATGCGAAAAAACGCAGTTGAAAGTTGCGGAGATGCGAAAAACGTACCCGTCTTTTCACCCATATCGTTTAGTTAAGGACAAAAAAGGGTATTTCCGTTCTCCATTGGACCAAGCCGAAGTTATTTTAGTTTAAGATTGGCAAACAATTGATAATCAGTGCGGTACTTTTCGGCCGACATTTTTTTGCTCTATGGTTGTTTCATCCTGACAGACCTACTAATTTTGAGGACATGACAGTTCAAAAAGTAAACCTGTATTCCCTATGCTTCTTTGTCCTTCTTCCGGTGTTTTTTCTCTGCAAGTTTATTGTTAAGCATGATTTCGATTGGGACCTCCTATCATTTTTGTTCTTTTTTATATTTATGGCCTGGGGTATTGGGATATTAGTTGGTTTGGGGTTAAGCGCTGCTGTAAAAAAACCATCTGCCGAACCATTTTTGTTTTTGGCCGGCCATTTTACAGTCATACTAACTATAGTTTTACTTGCTGGAATAAAAACATACATTTACCGAGTGCATCAGCGTGATCTGGAGAACGTCAACGACAACCACTCATTTGTCAATCTTAATAAATCAAGCTATGAACCTTATCGGCTGGATTATCATAGAACGGCCTTTCTTAAATTAGAATCTGGTCTTAATGATCCCAATGGCTTCCGTCTGGAAAAATATTCTTGTCGGTGGAAGGACACCGTGATAAACTCGGCGCCTGATACAATTTATTTTGTATACTTCACATATCTTAAAGATAGCAAGGCGCTTTTTGCTAAAGTGACAGTTTGGGGAGATAGTGCTCTAATCAATTCGATGGATTCAGAAACAAAACCTGACCTGGACAATGAATTTACAAAAGCCGGCCCTTGGGGACGCAACGGAGACCTGGAATCTGTACAAAGAAGCTTGAAAGATCTTCCCGATTCAACTCAAAAAAAGGTATTAGATATTTTGTCCCATTAGGAGTTTCAGCATTGATGCTGTCTCGGTTAGGAAAAGGAAGGTGTTTTATCGATTTTGCCATGATATTTCGCGCTATACATCCTTATAATTCATATGGTATAATCGCGGTGGTTTTTTCTTTCGGGGGTTCTCCACGGATCCGAGCAATGGCGCTGCTTGGGCCGACGCGGTAATGTATTCGTTGCCATTGTTGAAAGGAAGAGAGGTCCCTGGTGTGAATGCTGAAGTTTCGTTGAGAGGAGGTAGTAGGGATGTAAATCCTCTGCGAGGTCAGGATAATTGTGCTGGCTGCACAATTGCTGGAGACGCGTCGTTAAAGGGGCATCCCGCATCGGCTATAAATCACGGAGTGACCTATGTAAGTGATTTTATGAAGGAATTTGGAGCAACACAAATGAGCATATATAAAAGCCCACAGGCTATAGCAAATTTCATGGGTAATTTGAATGAAGGCGCGACTGGTGTGATCTTTGGAGACAGAGGGCCCGGTGTGGATGGACACTTCTTTAATGTTGCCAAACAAAGTGGTGTAGTTCAGTTTATCGATTTTCAACAGCCAGTCGGATATAGGTTTATGAATCCCTCAACTATTATGCAAGAAGGAGGGTTTAAACAACTTTATTTCTTAAATACTACCAAGACAACGTAAACATGTTATCGAAAGAAAATGCCATTGACATTGCTTCGAATTATGTAAAGGAGAAATCTGTCAAATATGAGTTGGTACTTTTAACGGACAAAACTATAGAATTTGAATTGGGATGGGTGTTTTTTTATCAATCGCTTAAATACATTGAATCCGGAGACTATAGGGACAGGTTAACTGGAAATGCTCCAATTATTGTCAACAAATTTAACGGCAGTATAACTGTTACTGGAACCGCATATCCAGTGCAAAGGTATATTGATGACTATTTGAAAGCTCAAAAGGAATAGATTCACAATGAGGTGCATTGCGAATCACAGCGCTTCTTCGGGAGCCCTTTTTTCTTTGGATGTAAGAAGGCGGATGATTACCAGAAGGGATCCTGATTGGTATTAAAGATGCGGAGGATGATGACGGAGCCATCGTCTTCGATGGTAAAATGGATGGTGTGGGGAAGGTATCGATGGGCTTCACGCGGACATTCTCGAAGCGAATGGCCGAAGCGGTGGGCAAGCGGCTGATCTTGTTGAAATAAGCATCGAGGGTATCGGTGAACTCGAAACCTGGTCAGATAGCAGAATTCTTACAATCCTATTCGAAGCGGTAAATCGCAGTGAAGTGGAACAATTGGGGTTTATCGGACGCTTACGAATTGCCATGGATAGAAGTCCAATAAAAGCCTGCGCTTAAGCAGGTATGACTGTTACTCTGACACGATAGTGGGATTGGTGGCGTTGAAGGTGATGGTTGTGATCTGGCCGATGGCGAGGTGGGAGGCTTGTTCCGGCGCGATGGGGATATCGAGGGAGGACTCGGCGCAGCGGACCGTGAGGACATGGTGTTCGCCGGCGGGTTGGATGGCGAGGATGGTTGCGGGAAGGGAGATTGGCTGTGCTGAGCTTGACGGGACGGCCGGCGCGTTGGCGGCGAAGAGGGTGGCGGGTGGGCCTTGCTTTTCGATGCGGCCGTGTTTGAGGGTGATGGCGGTGTCGGCGAGGCGGAGGATCTCCGGGAGGTGGTGGCTGACGAGGATGGTGGTGAGATGATAGCGTTGCTGAATTTTTCCTATATATTCCTGTAATTTATTGCGCATCTCGTCGTCGAGGGCGGAGAGAGGCTCGTCGAGCAGCAGGAGGCTGGGCCTCCGGGCGATGGCGCGGGCGAGGGCTACGCGTTGCTGCTGGCCACCGGAGAGGAGGGCGGGGCGGTGATGCTGGAGGGCTTCGAGTTCCATGAGGGAGAGGAGCTCGTCGATGGAGGGTGGCGGCGCGGCGGCTGCGGGAGATGTGGTGGTTGCGCTGGTGGCTTTCGCGGGGCGCGGCAACGCGTATTCGAGCTGCCGGCGGACGGTGAGGTTGGGGAAGAGGGCGAAGTCCTGGAAGACGAATCCGATGGCGCGATGGCGGGTGGGCCGGCATTTGCCCCGTGCGGTGTCGAGCCAGGTTTGGTCGCCGAGGCGGATATGGCCGGAGTGCACTTCGGTGAGGCCGGCGAGAATGCGGAGGAGCGTGGTTTTGCCGGCGCCGGAGGGGCCATAGATGGCGAGGGTCTGGCCTTTTTCGAGGCTAAAGCGGATGTCGAGCCATTGCTTGCCCTGGGCGGTGTGGAGCAACTTTTTTGCGTGGAATTCGAGGAAGGGGGTTGGCTCCATCAGGGCAGGGTTTTGTACTTGTTGTAATAGTGATTGATCCCGTATACGAGCAGGAGGATGACGAAGGATAGAACTAACAGGACGATGGCGTAGCGGTTGGCGAGGGGATAATTGGTCGAAAGTACTTCGTCGTAGATCGCTACGCTGGCAACCTTGGTCTGGCCGGGGATGCTGCCGCCGATCATCATCACGACGCCGAACTCGCCGATAGTGTGGGCGAAGCTGAGGACCGCGCCGGTGATCAGCGAGGCGCGGATATTGGGAAGTAAGATGCGAAACAGGGTTACGAGCTCGGACTTGCCCAGGGTGTGGGAGGCCTCCTTCCAATCGGCCGGGAGAGCGCGGAAGCCTGCCAGCACGGGGTTGACCATGAACGGAAGACTGTAGATCAACGATGCGAGGACGAGACCGGGGAAGGTAAATACCAGGCGGAGATCGAGGTAATGATCCAGGAAGCGGCCGAAGTTGTTGCCCGGGCTGAAGGCCAGCAACAGATAAAATCCGAGGACGGAAGGGGGGAGGACCATGGGTAAGCTAATGACGGCTTCCACGGCGAATTTCCAACGCCGGCGGCTATACGCCAGCCACCAGGCGAGGGGGATCCCGATCACCAGCAGGATGAGCATGGTGACGGAGGCCAGTTTGAGGCTGAGCCAGAGGGGTTGCCAGTCTATTGTCAGGTGATCGTTCATGGTTGCGCGAATCCGAAGCTTTTTAAGATGGCGGCGACAGTGGGTGTGCCGATGAAATTGGCGAATTGAGCGGCGGCGGCATTGTCCTTTGCGTGGGTCAACAGGACAAAGGCTTGCTGCAGCGGTTGATGGGCGGCTTCGGGTATGGGCCAATATTTTCCGCCGGCCTGTTTCATGGTGGGGGACAGGGCCAGGGAAAGGGCGATGATACCGACATCTGCGGCGCCTGTTTGGGCGTATTGCGCCGTTTGGGAAATGTTCTCGCCGATGACGAGCTTGTCTTTCACCTTATCGTAGAGTTTATAGTAGTGCAGGGTTTCTTCGGCGCGTTTGCCGTAGGGGGCGTGGGCGGGATTGGCGATGGCGATTTTGCCGACGGCGGGGTTGATCAGAGTGTTGATCTGCTCGCGGGCGGGGTCGAGGGTTTTGCTCCAGAGGACGAGGTGGCCTGTGGTATATTGCTTCACGTCGGATAGCGTTTTGCCGGCTTCCTTTAACTTTTTGGGGTAATCGATGTCGGCGGAGAAGTAGAGGTCGAAGGGCGCGCCGTTGTTGATCTGTTCGAAGAAGCTGCCGGAGGAGCCGTAGACCGGTTTGATGAGGATCGACGGGTTGTTCGCGCTGAAGACGGCGACGATGGAGTCCATCGCGTATTTAAGGTCCGCGGCTGCGGCTACCACCACTTCTTTTTGGGCCGCGGCGCGGGGGCCGAAGGCCGCGGCGGAAAAGAAGAAGGCCAAAAACATAAGGTTTCGGCGGGTATTGCTCATGGCGGTGAAAATTGTCCATAAATTTAGGACCTTCGCCGGAATATGAGCCAACTATTCAGTCCACTTACTATCAGAGATATCATTCTTGGAAACCGTATTGTCGTGTCCCCGATGTGCCAATATTCGGCGCATGATGGAATGGCGGGGGACTGGCATCTTGTTCATCTTGGCAGCCGGGCCGTGGGCGGTGCGGGATTGGTGTTCACGGAGGCTACGGCGGTGTCGCCGGAGGGCCGGATCTCGCCGCAGGACCTGGGGATCTGGAAGGACGAGCATATCGACGGATTACGGCGGATCGTAAAGTTCGTGCGGGCGCAGGGGAGCGAGATCGGGATACAGCTGGCGCATGCCGGGAGGAAGGCGAGTGTGCGGGAACCATGGAATGGAAACAAACTGGTGCCCGAACAGGCGGGTGGATGGACCGCGGTGGCGCCGAGTGCCATGCCTTTCAGCGAGGGGTATGCGCAACCGGTGGAACTGACTGCCGGGGGCATTCAAAAGGTGATCGATGACTTCAAGGCGGCGGCGCGGCGGGCGATGCTGGCGGGCTTCAAGGTGCTGGAGATCCACGCGGCGCATGGGTACCTGCTGCACGAGTTCCTGTCGCCGCTGAGTAACCAACGGAAGGACGAATATGGGGGCTCATTCGAGAACCGCATCCGGCTGCTGACGGAAGTGGTCGATGCCGTACGGGCGGACTGGCCTCCGGGATATCCGCTGTTCGTCCGGATCTCGGCTACGGATTGGGCGGATGGTGGTTGGGACATCGATGAGGCGGTCCGGCTTGCGGGTGTGTTGAAGGCGCGAGGGGTGGACCTGATCGATTGTTCATCGGGCGGGCTTGTACCGCATCAAAAAATACCGGCGGGACCGGGATACCAGGTGCCTTTTTCCCAGCGGATCCGGGAGGTTTCGGGCATCCTTACGGGTGCGGTGGGTATCATTACCGACGCTGTACAGGCGGAAACCATTATTACAACGGGCCAGGCTGACCTGGTCCTCCTGGCCCGTCAAATGCTGAGGGACCCTTATTTTCCGTTGCATGCGGCCGACGAATTGCGTCATAAGGATATTCATTGGCCTTTGCAGTACGAAAGGGCGCGGCTGCGGTAGCAATGGCCGGTGGGGCGGCACCGGCAGCGATTGGGCGATATCGCACCCGCTGCGAGCGGCCGGAGCGGTTGCGCTAGAACAGCTTTTCCTGCGGCGGCCGGATGCCTTGCAAACGAATATAGATCGTCGCTTGTCCGCGATGATGTGTTTGGTGCTCGAAGGCCTTCAGGAGCATGGCATAACGGGTGACTGGTGGAAGATTCCCCATGTGTATTGTCTCGCCCAGCTTGTTTAAGTCGACCTTTTTGATACTTTGGATGGCGAAATCATAGCTTGCATTCACGTAATACTCTACGGAGTCTTTTGTTTGAGCCGTGGGACTGTTCTCGAGTCCTCTGCCGGGAAAGCCAACTGGCTTTTCGCCGGTGGCGGCACCGATCAGGCCGACGTTGGCCGAAGCGAGGTGCAACATTTGCTGCGCAAAACTCCGGATGCTGTCGACGGCTTTTGCTGAATACTTGTCCGCGGGCATGGCGTTGAGATATTCCTGTGTGTAGGCTTTTGCTCTTTCCCATTCATTGACGAAGGTGGTTTTGATCTCTTCGCCTGTGAGGGCCTGGGCGGAGGCGGTGGCGGCGGCGCCGGTGAACAAGAAAAGGAAGGCTAGCGTTTTGGCAATTTTCCAGTGCATGGTTTTGTTGGTTTTGCAGTGAACTTTTGTTTGGGTCGCTTGTTTTAACAGAACTTTAATAACAACAGGGAATGAAGTTAACATTTTACGGTCATGCAACTTATTCGGTCGAAGTAAATGGGAAGACTTTCTTATTCGATCCTTTTTTTACGGGCAATCCATCGGTAAAGAACGTTGATATTGATTCAATTAAGGCGGATTACCTCTTCATCACCCATGGACATGGGGATCATACTGGCGACCTGCTGAGGGTGGCGAAGAAGACGGGGGCGCAATGTGTGGCCTCGGCAGAGATTGCCGGTTGGCTAAGCAAGAATGGAGTGGAGCGGGTACATCCGCTGAATCACGGCGGGCCGAAGGGGTTTGATTTTGGGAAGGTGCGCGCGGTCAATGCGGTACACTCTTCTTCCTTTAGTGACGGGAGCTATGCCGGGAATCCCTTAGGGTTTGTCTTTACTACGCCCGGTGGAAATTTCTATGCGGCCGGGGATACGGCCCTGACGATGGATATGCAGCTGATCCCGCTGTGGGCCAAGCTGGAGTTTGCCGTTCTGCCGATTGGCGGGAATTATACGATGGACCCTGGGGATGCCATCCATGCGTCGGACTTTATAAAATGCAACCGGATCGTCGGGGTTCATTATAATACCTGGCCGATCATTGCGATCGATACGGATAAGGCAAAGGCAGATTTTAAGGCGGCGGGTAAGGAATTACTCTTGCCCAAACCCGGAGAAACCATCACGCTGTAAGAATCCTTAGCCGTTTTGCAGCGGAAAACCCCTGTCAATTGTCCCTATCTGGCAGGGGAATTGATATTTTTTAAACCCGAACGAACCGGAAGGATCAAAGAATCAGACGAAGCTCCTGATGAGACCTATACGCACTGGATTTGATAAACTAAACTAAAAGCATGGACATAAGCGGTTATTTAAGAAGGATCAATTACAATGGGATTGTTTACAGAGACCTGGCCAGTTTGAGGGAACTACAATACAATCATGTATTTTCCATCCCCTTCGAGACCCTGGACATCCACAACCAGGTTCCTATTCTGTTACAAATCAATTTTTTGTATCAAAAGGTCATCCATGACAACCGGGGCGGTTATTGCTACGAACTGAACGTCCTATTTCATAATTTATTGACCCACTGCGGCTTTGACGTCCGGATGATCGGGGGCCGGTTGCATCACGGCAACGGGAAGTTTGGCCGGGAATTCGAGCATATGGCGTTGATAGTAGAACTGAAGGGCCGTCAATGGCTTGTGGATGTGGGATATGGCGACTTCTCGCTGATGCCGCTGGCGATCATGCCCGGCGAGATCCAAAGCGACGGCCGCAATTTCTACCAGGTGATCGATCCGGTTGTTGTGGACGGCCGGTCGTATCTTGGGGTCGCCAAATGGAATGCTTCCAAACAGGACTTCAAGCTCGACTACGTCTTTACCCTTACTCCGCGTGTGTTGGAGGATTTTTATTCGATGAATGAATATCACCAGACCTCACCCGACTCCCATTTCCGGCGGAGCGTCATCTGTACGCTGCCGACAAAGGACGGGCGGATCAGTATGATCAATAACAAACTGATCCGGACGGAGAATGGCAAGCGGCAGGTGCGGATCATCCAGAGCGATGATCAGCGGGATGAGATCCTGGAAAAGTACTTCCATATGGATATGGTGTATCTCCTCTAAATTTTTTTGCACTTACAGGAAACTGATGGCGGCATGCCAGCCGATCCAACCTATATTATTACCTGAAACCGTGAAGGTGGAATAGGGAACGGGCTGGTATTCGTGTCCGGCGATGGTGTAGACCCTGTCGGGGTTATACAGCGCGACGGAGGGGCCGGCCGAGAAGGAGAGCCATTTGCCGGCCTGCCAGCGGAGGTTGAGATTGAGGCGTTGAATCCAGGTGTTATGGGAGTAGTTCTTCCATTCAACCGGGGCGACGTGGAGCGAGCTGGCTTCGAGATCGATGGCGAGGCTATTATTGATCGGGAAGCGGTGACCGATGCCGAAGCCGGTGTACCAGGACTTTCTGTCTTCGGTGGGATTCATTCCAAAAAGAAGGATGGTATAAAGGGCTTTGTTGCCTGACTTATAGGCGATGTTCAGGGGTGCGAACTCGTCGGCGAATAGCGAGATCTCGTGCATGCCGCCGTGCCTGACGAAGTTGAAGAGGCCGAGACTGGCGCCGTCGGAAGTATCGGCAATATTGATGACGCCAAGCTGGAAGCCTTTGAGGTGGCGTGTAATATTGATGACGCCCAGTTGGGCGCCATTTGCGTGATTGGCAAGGTTGACGGCGCCCGAGAGTTGGACGCCGTTGAGGTTTCGGGCGACGTTGACGGCTCCGGCGGCCTGTACGCCTTTCATCGAGTCGATGGCGCGGTTATATACCCCGGCCATTTGTACGCCGGCAACGGTATCGCCGGCGATGTTGACTGCGCCGGCGGCCTGTACGCCCATCACCTTTCTCCTATCGATGTTAAAGACTCCGCCGAGCTCGACGCCTTCCAAACCGCCGGAGTAACCACCGACGATGTTGACCGAGAATTTATTGGTGACCTGGGAGTTGAGCGCCCCGTTGGTGCTCAGGCGGGGAAGCAGGGAAACCTGTACGGGGCGTTGGATGAACAGCTTCTTCAGGTTGAGGGATTGCATCTTCAGCCGGGAGGAGAGCAGGAGCCTGCCAAAGCCCGTCATTTCCACCCGTACGAGATCGTTTTTCAGGATCGTCTTTATCTGTGCCGAGTCGGCCTGGAGGACGATATTGATCGTGTCCGGCGCGGTTGTTTGCGGCGACAGGGTAACCGGCGAGGTCGAGAAGGCGGGGCTGAGCAGGATGGTCAGCCGGCCGGCGTCACCAGGGAGATGGATGGTGGTGTCGAGATAGAATTCCTTGCTGATGGTGAGTGATCCGGGTTCGGCGGAGGACCGGAGCTTTATAACGAAACTGCCATCCTCTTTACTGAGGGTGGCAATCATTCGATTGGGGTCGTAGACACTGGCGTCGGGCACTTTCTCGCGGGTGACCTCGTCGAGAATGACACCGGTGATGAGGTAGTGTTTGGGTTCCGGCGGGGGGAGTGCTTTTGGTGGCGCGGCGGGTAGGAGGATCAGGTAGCGGCCGTCCTCGTGGTATTCGAGGCGGCCATTGAATAACTTGTCGAGTATTCCGCGGACTGTGTTTGTTTGTTCGGGCAGGGTGATGACGCTGTCCTTGTTAAGAATCGTGCTGTTGTAGCTGAATGTGAATTTACCGGCGGCGCCGATGATTTCCAGGGCCCGGCCGAGGGGCTGTTGTGTTATTTTGATATGGATGGACTGGTCGAGGATGGACTGGGCCCGTGAGACAACGGCCAGGTGAAGGAGTATGAGGAGGAGGTAATGTCTCATGGGCAGTTATTTTTTCAAGAGGATAGAGTCGCCTCTTTTTGTGCTGGTGATCTTCAGCGTTTGGGTCAAAATGGAGAGGATGCGATCGAGGCGTTCGTCGCGGAAGGTAACGCTGACAGGTTGTTTGCTTAGCGCGCCGTCTTCGATGACGATGGGGACGCCGTATGCGTTCTGCAGGGCTTCGGTCAACTGGCCCAAGGGAGTTTCGTTACAGACGAAGACGCGGGGTTGATAGTAGTGATGAATGAGAATGGGGCTTGCATGTTTTTGCAGCTGCCGGTCGGTGGATCCGAGCGTGATGCTTTCGCCGGCGCCGATCTCGATGGCGCCGTTGCTGTTGGCCACTCTTACGCGGCCGCTCTCGACGGAGATCTGAGTGGTCATGGAATCGGTGAGGACATTGAAAGCCGTGCCGAGGACGGTAACGGTGACGCCGTTGGCGGCCAGTTGGAAAGGGTGTGCTTTATCGGCCGCGACCTGGAAGAAGGCTTCGCCCTGGAGTTGAACGTTGCGGTGGTTGAATTTTTTTGGATGGGTGAGGGTCGAGTGTATGTTCAGGGTCACGAGGGTCCCATCGGGCAGGGTGTCCCTGACGATCCTGTTGTTGGAGCTGAGGGTTTGCAGCGGTTGGTTGCCGCCAGGCCAGCCGAAGAAGGTGAAAAAGAGAATGGGTAACAAGATGGCGGCGGCTGCAGCCATGGCCCAGGGAAGGGGGATGACCGGTCTGGGACGGGCGGGTTTGTTAAGCTTTTTGCGGAGGGTCTGCCAGGCTTTTTCTTCCTCGCCTTCGCTCTCGATCAGGGGGGAAGGAGTAAGGTGGATGCTTTTGTCCCAGATGAGCTGGAGCTGCTCATAGTAGTGGCGGTTGTCCGGCGACGCGTTCAGCCAGGTCTCGACGACCTGCTTTTCTTCGGGGGTTGCCTCCCGGAGCAGGTATTTGACCAGCAGGTCATCGATCGGTGTATGGTATTGTTGGTTCAATTGGGTCGTTTTAGTGGTTTGAGTGGCTTATGAGGCTTGTGAGGAAGAGGGCGATCCCGGGCAGGAATTCGATCAGCCTCGCCCGGAGGATGCGGAGGGCCTTGCTCATCTGGTTCTCGACGGTCTTTGGGGAGATACCGAGACGGGTACCGATCTCCTGGTAGCGCAGTCCTTCGAAGCGGCTCATCTGGAAGATGGTGCGGCATTGCTGAGGGAGGCCGGCGATGGCTTTGTGCAGTCTTTTTTCCAGCTCGTCCTGGTGCAGCTTTCTGTGGGCGGAATCCGTTTGATGGTTCATAGTGCGATGGAGCCAGGATTGATAGAGGCGTCTCACCTTATTATGTTTCAGGGCGTTGAGGCTTTCGTTATAAACGGCCCGGTACAGATAGGCGGGGACGGAGTCGGAGAAGTTGAGGACCTCGATGCGTTCCCAGAGCTTGAAGAAGATGGTCTGGACGATATCTTCGGCGACCTGCTGTTCCTGTACGAAGGTGAAGGCGTATTGGCGGAGGGGCTTAAAATGGGCTTTGAACAGTTGCCCGAATACTTCTTCGTCCCGGCTTTTCAGCAGCCGGATGGTTTCGGCATCGTCCCATTCCATGGTTAGCGGTTGTGTAATAGCCTTTTTATAGATGGCGTTGGTGATCAAATCCTCTTTATTCGATAACAACCGAGGGGAAAGATACCCCTATGCCGTGCATAAATAAAAAAATAGGGCCCTTTGGGGGCCCTATTTATATGTTTGGAATCTATTATAGATGGATGGCTTCGCCATAGGCGGCTTCCACGGCGTCTTTTACTGCTTCGCTGATGGTCGGGTGCGGGTGGACGGCGTCGAGGACCTCGTGGTAAGTGGTCTCGAGCTTGCGGCCGAGGACCGTTTCGGAGATGATCTCGGTGACGTTGTAGCCGATCATGTGGGTGCCGAGCCATTCGCCGTATTTGGCGTCGAAGATGACCTTTACGAATCCTTCGGTGTGACCGACGCCGGTTGCCTTACCGGAGGCGCTGAGGGGGAATTTCCCGACTTTTACTTCGTAGCCTGCATCGCGGGCCTGCTTTTCGGTGAGACCGGCGGATGCGATCTCCGGGGTGCAATAGGTACAGCCCGGGATATTGTTGTAGTCGAGGCTTTCCGGCTGGTGGTTGTATTTCTTTTCGTTGTAGGCGATGTTCTCTACGCAGATGATGGCCTCTTTTGTGGAAACGTGGGCGAGGGCCTGGCCGGGTACGCAGTCACCGACGGCGTAGATGCCGGGGACGCTGGTCTGGTAGAATTTGTCAACGACGATCTTACCCTTGTCGGTCTTTACGCCGAGGGTCTCGAGACCGATGTTCTCGATATTGGCGGCGATGCCGACCGCGCTGAGGACGATATCGGCTTCGAGGGTAATTTCCCCGGTGGGGGTCTTTACCTTGGCCTTCACGCCGTTACCGCTGGTATCGAGGCTGGTGACTTCGCTGCTGGTGAGGATCTCGATGCCGTATTTCTTGTAGTTCTTTTCAAGCTCTTTGGAGATATCCTCGTCTTCAACGGGGACAATGCGGGGGAGGAACTCCACGATCGTGACCTTGGTGCCCATGGACCAGTAGAAGTAGGCGAATTCGACGCCGATTGCGCCGCTGCCGACGACGATGATGCTATTGGGTTTTGTGGGCAGGGTCATGGCTTCGCGATAGCCGATGACCTTTTTGCCATCCTGTTTCAGGTTGGGCAGTTCGCGGCTACGGGCTCCGGTGGCCACAATGATGTGTTTGCCTTCAACGATCTGGTTCTTGCCGTCTGCGGCGGTGACTTCGATCTGGCCTTTGGCCTTCAGCTTGCCGACGCCCATGATGACGTCGATCTTGTTCTTGCGCATGAGGAATTGAACGCCTTTGCTCATTTTATCGGCGACGCCGCGGCTGCGCTTGATGACTGCGGGGAAATCGGGAGTGCCGCTGGCTTCGATACCGTAGTCCCTGGAGTGGAGGATGTCCTGGTATACCTGTGCACTTTTCAGCAATGCTTTCGTAGGGATGCAACCCCAGTTGAGGCATACGCCGCCGAGGTTCTCTTTTTCGATGATCGCTACTTTAAGGCCTAACTGTGAAGCCCGGATGGCGGCGGGATAACCGCCGGTACCGCTGCCGAGCACGACTAGATCGTATGCCATGTCTATTGCTAATTTTCTGGTTTACTATTAAATAAGCGTGGACGCCCCTGCCGGGCGTCAAGCGACCCGCGAAGCTACTGCATCAGGGGGAAATAGCCAAAAACCGACCCTCAATCCAAAAAGCGGGTATATTTGCGGCCATGAAGTCAGATCTGAAGTTAGACATACTTGCTATTGCCGTGCATCCCGACGATGTAGAGCTGGGATGTGCGGGGACTTTGCTGATGGAGAAAATGAACGGGAAGAAGATCGGCGTCGTCGATCTGACGCGCGGTGAATTGGGGACGAGGGGGACGGTTGAGCTGCGGGCGCAGGAGGCGGCGCGGTCGGCGGAGATCCTTGGGCTGGACGCGCGCGAAAACCTGGGGATGGCGGATGGTTTTTTCCGCAATGACGAGGAGCATCAACGGCGGCTGATCCGGGCGATCCGGAAGTACCGGCCGGAGATAGTGCTGGGCAATTCGCTGGAGGATCGCCATCCGGACCATGGCCGGGCCGGGCACCTGATCAGCGATGCCTGTTTCCTGAGCGGGCTGCGGAAGATCGAGACTACGGACGCCGCGGGGCGTCTGCAGGAGCACTGGCGGCCCAAGCATGTCTTTCACTATATCCAGGACCGGTACTATGCGCCCAGCTTCGTCTACGATATCTCGCCGGTGTTCGAGAAGAAACTGGCGTCGATCAGGGCTTATTCCTCGCAGTTCTTTTCGGCCGAGTACGGTGAGAGCGAGCCGCAAACCTATATTTCGACGCCGGAGTTCCTGAATGCGGTGATCGGCAGGCACCAGATGTTCGGGAAGATGATCGGAGTGCCCTATGCCGAAGGGTTTATCACCGAAAAGATGATCGGGGTGAGGAATTTTGAGGCGTTTGTACAGATGGATACTTAAAAAATTGTAATTACGTTATTATATTGGGTGGTTTTTAACATTGAAACCGCCTGAATCCGTGCCGAATGGTTTACCTTTGTTCCTCAATTGTTAAAAATTCGTTCAAGTCATGTCATTGCCAAAGTTCTCGCAAGCTACCCAGTCTTTCCATACGGAACTGAAGAAGCGGATCAGCGCTTATTTTGAGGAGGTTGGAACATCGCAGACGGGTAACTACAACCTGTTCCTCAAGGCGGTGATCCTGATGGTAACCTTTGTCTTAATCTATATTCACCTGGTGTTCTTTACGCCGGGGGCGGTGTGGGCCATCCTGGAGAGTGTTCTGTTGGGAGGCGTGGTCGCGGCGATCGGGTTCAATGTGATGCATGACGGGGCGCATGGCAGCTTTTCGAAATACCGGTGGGTGAACAGCCTTGCGGCATTTTCCCTGAATATCCTTGGCGGGAACAGCTTTATGTGGAACATGAAGCACAATGTGGTCCATCACGCTTATACGAACGTAGACGGCATCGACGACGATATCGATATCCAGCCCTGGATGCGGATGAGCGAGACGCAGAAGCGGTACCGGATGCATCGCTATCAGCATTTGTACTTTTGGGCGCTTTATTCCGTTCTTTATATCTTTTGGATCTTCGTGCTGGACTATCAGAAGTACTTCAAGAGCAAGGTGGGCGCGGTGCCGTTGAAGAAGATGAGCGTAAGCGATCATTTCGTGTTCTGGGGCTTCAAGGTGTTCCACGCTTTTCTCTTTGTCGGCTTGCCGATCTACCGGCTGGGCTGGTATGACTGGATGATCAGTTTTGTCATCTTCACCCTTGTAGCGGGGTTCGTATTGAGCATGGTATTCCAACTGGCGCATACCGTCGAACACACGCAGTTTCCGGTGGCCAACGAGGAGACCGGGAAACTGGACGACGAGTGGGCCATCCACCAGATCAAGACCACGGCCAATTTTGCGACGAGCAATCCCGTCGTTTCGTGGCTTGTCGGCGGGCTGAACTTCCAGATCGAGCATCATCTTTTCCCCAAGATCTCGCATGTACACTACCCGGCGATCAGCAAGATCATCCGGCAGGCCTGCCAGGAATATGGGCTGGTGTATATCGAATATCCCCGTGTCCGGTATGCGGTTGCTTCGCATGTGGCCTTTCTGCGGCAGATGGGGAGGAAATAGTCCCCTTTTTCCTTCTTATTTCAGGAACTGCGGATAATGCAGCTTCACCTCGTCGATGGTGGTGCGGAATCCCTCGTCCAGACGCGAACCGCGCATTTCAACCGTTCCGTAGTTGAATTCCATACAGGGGAGGCAGGCATTGATGCAATGATGGTTATCATCAGACAGGTACATCTTTGTCCCGTTGCTCAGAACCCGAAACGGGAAATCCATTTTTTCTTTGGCATTGTAGTCGATCGACCGGAGCGGTTTTAGCCAGCAGTCGGCGAGTGTGAATGGGTATGTGGAACCCCGTGTAAACCCGGAGCGGATATAGAAGACGCCCGTCAATGTCAGAGCGACGAGCGCCAATGCGGGAAACCACCGGGCAGGGCCTGCAACCGCGGCCTGTTTTTGAGGGGAAGGGTGGAAAAAGGTATCGGCCGCATCGAACATCGGAAGCATGAAGCAGAGATAAACATAGGTGGAGCCAAAGCGGAATACCGGGGAGGCCTGGAGCCATGCCAGGGTGGCGATGGCGACAATGACCCAGGGCGCCAGCAGGGGTGCCCGGGTCTTGCGGAGGAAGATGCGAATCCCCCAGTAGAAGGGGGAAAGAAGGGCCATGAAAAGGAAAACCATATCCATCGGGCGCAGGGAAAGGGATTTTCTTACCCACTCGGGGAACCAACCAAACAGCGTTTTTGAGCGGGCGATCGCGATGGGTGAAAAGTCCCCTTCGGTTTTTGGGATCTGGTTGATATAATTGATCTCCATTTTTACTACGTCTGCGGGGACCTTCCAATCCGGGTGAAACCAGCCGGTGGCGGAGAAGGGGAAGGCGAGATATCCGCTGAGGATATAGTTCCTCCCCATCCATGGCAGGAAGATCAGCAGACCGACGAGGGCGGTTCGCCCTATCAGGGCCGGTGTTCGTTGGGTTCGCGGTAAGTTAAAGAACTGGTAGAGCAGGGCAGGCAGGAGGGCGAAGGCGGCGGGCTTGACAATAATGGCATAAAGGATGATAATGGCTGGAACCGCGTTGTCCGCGAGACTGGAACCGCCTTTGGCGGTTTGCCAGGGAGGGCAGACATCAGCGGTGTGCGCCGATCGGCCCATTTTTTCCTCCAGTCCGTCCGGCGCACGCATGCTGCCGGCAAGATTATTCTCCGCCAACTTGATGAGGATATAGCACATGCATACCTGTTGCATCACTCCGGGAGAGGTGGAAGGAATGTAAATGAGGGTGATGCGGTAGACGAGGATGATGAACCCGCAGTATAACAGGCCGCGGACGGTCCTTCCGGCGCGCAGCATCCGCACCAGCAGCCAGGCGTAAAAGAAAAGTGCGGCCACTCCGTTCAGCGGGTAGAGCGCTTCACCTGTCAGGGCGCTAAAGGAGTAGGCAGACTCGATAAGGAAGCAGGCCGGATTGAAGCCCAATCGCCCATTGAGGTTGGCGAGTCCCGGTACGACCTTGAATTTTTCGTACCAGAGGATCGACTCGATATGGTAGATTGTGGAATCCTGGCTGGGATTGGGCAGTATCCAATAGATGAGGCAGACGATGCCGATAAGGGTGGTGAATGGCCAATGTCGCGGGGCGAAGAAGAACCGGAGGTTGCGGCGGATGGACTGCATAATAGCGTGAGTTTGATCCCGGTATTGAACGTTGACGAAAAGAGCCAGGATGGCGGGGGGGACCAGGGTCCATTGATTGACGGGTAAAAAGAAGGAAAGCAAATTGAAATAAAGGGAGGATGCCAGCAGACCCAGGAGAAGCAGTTCCAGCAGATCGGTATGTAGTGGCGTCCGGAAGAGGCGGGCCAGGATCTTGCGGGTGAAAAGACCCAGGGAAAGCGTAATAAAGATGAGAAGGAGAGAGTCGCCGAGAAGTAGTAACATGGCCGGGAAGTTATGAAAATATGACGTAAATTTGCGTCCTCAAAAAAAACGCTGGACGCGTAGCAGTCCGAATCAATATGAGCAAAGTCAAGGTGGGACTTGTGCAGATGAGCTGCACGGCCGATAAGGCGGCCAACCTTCAGAAGGCCATGGACAAGATCAGGGAAGCGGCGGCCAAGGGGGCGCAGGTGGTTTGTCTGCAGGAGCTGTTCACCTCCCTGTATTTTTGCGATGAGGAAGACTACGCCAATTTCTCGCTGGCCGAGGCGATCCCTGGTCCTTCTACGGAGGTGCTTGGGAAGTTGGCGGGAGAGCTTGGGGTGGTCGTTATTGCCTCGTTGTTCGAGAAGCGGGCGCAGGGGTTGTATCACAATACGACCGCGGTGCTGGATGCCGATGGAAGCTACCTCGGCAAGTACCGGAAGATGCATATTCCCGACGATCCGGCCTACTACGAGAAATTCTATTTTACGCCCGGCGACCTGGGCTATAAGGTGTTCAAGACGAAGTTTGCGACCATTGGGGTCTTGATCTGCTGGGATCAATGGTATCCTGAGGCGGCCCGGATCACTTCCCTGATGGGAGCGGAGATATTGTTCTACCCGACCGCTATCGGGTGGGCGACCTCGCAGGATGAGGCGACGAACGTGGAGCAGTACAATGCCTGGCAGACGATCCAGCGGAGTCATTCCGTCGCCAACGGGGTGCATGTGGTGAGTGTCAACCGGGTGGGATTCGAGCAGGGCGGGGCGATGAAATTCTGGGGCGGCAGCTTTGTGGCGAATCCTTTCGGGACCTTGCTTTATAAGGCCTCGCATGATGCCGAGGAGACGGCGGTGGTGGAGATCGACACGCAGGCGACGGACCGTTACCGGACGCACTGGCCCTTTATGCGGGACAGGAGGATCGATTCGTATCAACCTATTACCAAACGGTTTATTGACGAAGACTAAACTTATCGGCGGTATGACCCCCAGACAAGCAGGCTACTATTTCCCGGCAGAATTTGCGCGGCACAGCGCCACTTGGCTTAGCTGGCCGCATAAGGAAGCTTCCTGGCCGGGAAAGATCGAGAGCATCTATCCTTATTATGCGCAGTTCGTCATGGAGCTTGCGAAGGGGGAGGAGGTGTGCATCAATGTGGCCGATGAGGCGATGAAGGCGTTTGCGCTTGGGCATTTGCAGGCTGCCGGTGTCGACCTGGAGATGGTGCGTTTCTTTCTTCATCCGACCAACGATGCGTGGTGCCGGGACCATGGTCCGGCCTTTCTTGTCAATCCTGCGGCTGCGCAGAAGAAGGTGATCGTGGACTGGAATTATAATGCCTGGGGGAATAAGTATCCGCCTTATGACCTGGATGACGATATCCCGACGCACATCGGCAGGGCGTTGGGGTTGCCGGTGTATTACCCGGGGATCATCATGGAGGGGGGATCGGTGGAGTTCAACGGGAAGGGGACGGTGTTGACCTCTACCTGCTGCCTGTTGAATCCTAATCGTAACCCGGCGCTGGGGCGGGACGAGATCGAGGGATATCTGCGGGACTATTATGGGGTGGAGCAGGTGCTGTGGGTGAAGGAGGGGATCGTCGGGGATGATACCGATGGGCATATCGATGATACGGTTCGGTTTGTGGATGAGGATACGGTGGTTACGGTGGTCGAGGAGAATAAGGGGGATGAGAATTACGAGCTGTTGCAGGAGAATCTTGAGGATCTGTCGCGCATGAGGTTACTGAATGGGAAACAACTCAATATCGTCGAGCTGCCGATGCCGGATGCGGTGGTCTATGAGGATCAGCGGCTGCCGGCTTCTTATGCGAATTTTTATATTGCCAATGAGTCGGTGATCGTGCCGACGTACCGGTGTGATAAAGATGAGAAGGCGTTGCGCATATTGCAAGATTGTTTTCCGGCGAGGAGGGTTGTGGGGATCGATTCGACGGAGATCATCTGGGGGTTGGGGAGTTTTCATTGTTTGAGTCAGCAGGAGCCGTTTGTATGACGGGTCTTCGGCATGCGATGAAGAAGAGTTCGGTTCCGGCGCGGGGTTTTAGGGAGTTGTAGCAGGGTGCGAGGGTCTTTAGCGTAAACTTTTTTTCCAGTAATTGTTGGTATTCGGCTTTGTGGCCGCCGTATGGTGGGCCGCCGGGGAAATCGCGGTCGAAGAGGAGGCCGGCGAGTTTGCCGCCGGGGCGCAGGAGGGTATGTGCTTTTTCCACATACGCGGAGCGTTGGTTAGGGTCGAGGGCGCAGAAGAAGGTTTGTTCGATAATGAGACCGTATTGGCCGGTGTGTTGGAAGAAATCGCCGGTGAGGATCTTTAGCGGGGTGGCGGCAAATTTTTCGCGGAGGCGTTGGGTTGCCCGGGGTGCGATGTCGAGGAGGGTGATGTCGGTGAAGCCGTTGTCGAGGAGCCAGGCGGCTTCCCAGGCGTTGCCGCAGCCGGGGATGAGGATGGATATCGTCTTATCGGGGAGTTGTTCGAAGTAGTGTTGCAGGGGCGGGGAGACACCGCCGATATCCCAGCCGGTATCTCCCTCGCGCCAGCGTTGATCCCAGTATGAGCTTTCGTCCTCAGGCATTGATCGCTGCGATAGGCACGTGGCTGTGGTAGGCGAGCTTCGAAGTGCTCGTCGTTTTGAATACGTTGGACAGCCAGGAGTGCTTCCGGGGGAAGGTGAGGATGAGATCGATATGGTTATCGGCGACGAACTGGTTGGTCGCTTCTACGAAGTCGAAGAGGCGGATGAAGAAGAATTCGGGGTTGAAGGCCTTGAGCTTTTCTTCGAGTTTCAGCCGTTCGGCCTTATACTCTTCAGTGACCTGCACGTAATGCTCGTCGTCGACGTTGACGATAAAGAGGCGGGGCTTGAAGAGGTTGAGGACGGACTTTACGGTATCGATGGGGATGGTGTTATCCACATCCTGGAAGTCGGTGAGCAGCAGGACGTTCTTCGCCGAGGTGGAATGGGTATTCTCGGGGGTGATAATGACGGGGGCGATGGCTCTTTTGACGATGTTCAGTGCGTTGCTGCCCATAAAGACCTGGCCGAGGCGGGTGGCGCCGGTGAGGCCCATGATGATCAGCTGGATATTATTCTTTTTTACATATGCTTCGAGGGTGTCCAGGAAATGGTTGCTTTCTTCGGCGACGACCGAGATCCGGGCGCTGGTGATACCGGAGATATCGATACGGACGCTTTCCAGCGCCAGCTCGACAATTTTCTTCCGGCTGGCGTCCTCCTCTCCTTCGGTACCCAGGGGGCTGCTGTCGGAGCCGTATTCCAGGGCATCGAAGACGTTGTAAAGGATCAGATGGGCGTCAGGGACGAGGGTGGAGATGTGCGCAGCATAGCGGGCTGCGTTCTTGGATGTTTCTGAAAAATCGATGGGAACAATAAAATTATTCATAATTCGAACGTTTGGACAGCCAATATAAATATTATTCACGAGTTTTCAACAAGTGAATATCGCGTGGATCGATTTTCGACCTGATTTCTCTATTTTAATGTAGGTTTGTCGACTACTAAACGAATGTACTGTGCGATTAAAGAGCCTCGAAATTAAAGGATTCAAGAGTTTTGCTGATAAGACCCATATCAGCTTCGACGAGGGCATTACGGGCATTATCGGCCCTAATGGCTGTGGGAAGAGCAATATCATCGATAGCATTCGGTGGGTGATCGGGGAGCAGAAGATCAGTCATCTGCGGTCGGAGAACCTGGAGAGCCTTGTTTTCAATGGGAGCAAGACGAGAAGCGCCTCCGGCCTGGCCGAGGTGAGTCTCACCTTCGAGAATACGAAGAACCTGCTGCCTACGGAGTTCAGCACGGTGACCGTTACCCGAAAGTTCTATAAGAGTGGGGAGAGCGAGTACCGGTTAAACGACGTGTCCTGCCGGCTAAAGGACATCCAGAATCTATTTATGGATACTGGAGTCAGTACTGATAGCTATGCCATTATCGAACTGGGGATGGTGGACGATATTATTAAAGATAAGGATAACAGCCGAAGAAGGATGCTGGAGCAGGCCGCCGGGGTTACGATCTATAAGACCCGGAAGAAAGAGGCCCGGCAGAAGCTGGATGCCACGGAGCAGGACCTGGCGCGGATCGAGGATCTGTTGTTCGAGATCAACAACCAGTTGAAGAGCCTTGAGAACCAGGCCAGGAAGGCGGAGAAATACTACGAGATCAAGAAGGAGTACCGGGAGCTGAGCATCGAGCTGGCAAAGGCGGCGCTTGAAGGGTTCAACCTGACCTACCGGGAGCTGAATGAGCAGGCCGAGACGGAAACGGACCGGAAGGTCCGGCTGGAAGCGGTGATCGCGCAGGAGGAGGCGGCCCTGGAGCAGGAGAAGGTCGGGTTTATCGAGAAGGAGCGGGCGCTTCAGTCCATGCAGCATAGGTTCAACGATACGTTGCAGGCGCTGCGGACGAAGGAGAACGAAAAGAACCTGGCGACCCAGCGGCTGAACTTCCTCAAGGAAAAGGAGGGCAGCCTGCAGGAGTTCCTGTTGAAGGGCGAGGGACAGCTCAAAGGATTGGAAGAAAGCATCGTTTTTACCCGCCAGCAGGTGGGTGAGGAAGAGAATAAGTTATCCGGGCTGCAGGAGCAGCTGGAGTCCCTGAAGGACTCAGTCGACGAGACGCGGAAGGTGTTCGACGAGCGCCGGGTGACGATCGACGAACTGCGGCGGGAGAATGCCCGGCTGCAGCGCGATCAGTTCGATGCGGAAAAGAAGGTCGCCGTGGCGGACACTTCGATCCAAAACCTGCAGCGGAGCATCCGCCAGCTGGAAGAGGAGCGGACGGTGCGGGACAGTCAGCTCAAGCAGCTGGAGGAGGAGCGGGTGATCAAGGAGCAGGAGCTGGAAGCGAAGCAGGGCAGTTTGAAGCAGCTGCAGGAGCACCACGAACGGATGAAGGAGAATATCCTACAGGCGCAAGGGCAGCTCGAAGTGCTGCGTCAGCGGCTGGCCGATGAGAGCCGGACGCTGGACGCGAAGAAGAATGAGCACGACCTGCTGAAGAGCCTGATCGATTCGATGGAAGGTTATCCGGAGAGTATCAAATTCCTGCATAAGAATCCTTTATGGGTGCCTGATGCGCCGATCCTTTCCGATATCATTTACGTGAAGGAGGAATTCAGGGCGGCTGTTGAGAATGTGCTGGAGCCGTTCCTGAATTATTATGTCGTAAAGAACCTGACGGAGGGGATGCAGGCGGTGCATCTGTTGGATGAGAAGAAGAAGGGGAAGGCGAACTTCTTCCTGTTGGACAAGATCGGCGGAGGCGTGGCGGCGAACGGGCATTCGTATGAGGGGATGATCCCGGCGATGAATGTCATCGAGGTGGACGAGCGTTATCGTCCCCTGGCCGAGCACCTGCTGGGAAATGTGTACATCGCCGAGAATGAGGAAGCGATGGCCAACAGCAACGGCGCCGTCGTGCTGGAAAAGAGCGGGAAATATGTAAAGGGAAAATATTCGCTGACCGGGGGCAGCGTCGGGCTTTTTGAGGGCAAGAAGATCGGCCGGGCGAAGAACCTCGAGAAGTTGCAAGGGGAGGTGAAGCGGCTGCAGACGGTCGTCGACGGGCTGAAGAAAGATATCCAGGAGAAGCACAACGAAGTGATCGGATATAACGAGCAGCTGAAGGAGCAGGCGATCCGCCAGACGCAGGACGATATCAACCGACTGACGAACTTTGTGTTCTCGCTGGAGAATAAGATCGAGAACCTGCATGCCCAACAGGAGACGTCTACGGGCAGGCTGGAAGAACTGCAGCTGAACCTGGAGGAGACCATCGCCGGGATCGAAGACACGCGGAATGCCTGGGCCGAGCTGGTCCGGGTCGTCGGAGAGCTGAAGGAGAGGGCGCAGGCGGCGGAGGATGAGTACCGGTCGGCGGAGCTGGCGTATAATTCCGCTTCGACGGGATATAACGAATTTAACCTGCAGGTTACCCGGCAGCACAGCAAGATCAATGCGCTGAAGCAGGAGATGGATTTTAAGAGCAAGCAGCTGGTCGATCTGCGGAACCAGATAGAGGTAAATGCATCGCAATTGAAACAGACGCTGGAGAATATTGCCGAAAGCGAGGACCTGCTGGGCGGGTCGGAGACGGCGCTGCTCGAGCTGTTGCGCCGGAAAGAAGAGGAGGAGCGGGTGTTGAATGAGGCCGACCAGGCATATTACAATCTCCGTAACGTTCTTGGCGAAAAGGAAAGCGAGGTGCGTCATAAGAATAAGGAGCGGGAGCAACTGGAGCATCTGCTGGGCGATATCAAGGACCGGCTGAATGAATTGAAACTTCAGTTGGCGGGGATGAAGGAGCGGTTGAACGTGGAATTCCGGATCAATCTCGATGATATCATCGATCAGCCGCGGACGGGGGATGTGCCGGTGGAGGATCTGCAGGAGAAGGCCGACAAGATGAAGAAGCGGCTGGAGAATCTTGGGGAGGTGAATCCGACGGCGATCGAGGCGTTCCAGGAGATGAAGAAACGGTATGAGTTTATCCTGGAGCAGAAGAATGACCTGGTGAGCGCCAAGGATAGCCTGTTACAAACGATCCAGGAGGTGGAGGCGACGGCCAACCAGCAGTTCCTGGATACGTTCAATAAAGTGCGGGAGAATTTCCAGCGGGTGTTCAAATCGCTTTTTACGGAGGAAGATACGGCGGATATGATCCTCGAGAATCCTGAGAACCTGGCGGAGACGGGGATCGATATCGTCGCCAAGCCGAAGGGGAAGCGGCCGTCCTCGATCAGCCAGCTCAGTGGGGGAGAGAAGACGCTGACGGCTACCGCGCTGTTGTTCTCGATCTACCTGATCAAGCCGGCGCCGTTCTGTATCCTCGATGAGGTGGATGCGCCGCTGGATGACGCCAATGTCGGTAAGTTCACCAATATGATCCGGCAGTTCAGCGAGAACTCCCAGTTCATCATCGTTACGCATAATAAGATGACGATGAGTACGGTGGATGTGATCTATGGGGTTACGATGCAGGAACCCGGGGTGAGCAAACTGGTTCCGGTGGATTTCAGAGGGCTGAATTAACTATGCGGACGATCTTACTTCTTTTTGCTTCGAATTGTTTTATGACGGTGGCCTGGTACTGGCACCTGAATCATAAAGAGATGCCTTTGTGGAAAGCGATCCTCATCAGTTGGGGGATCGCTTTTTTTGAATATTGTCTTACGGTTCCGGCGAATCGCCTGGGATCTATCGGGGGAATGAGTGCTTTTCAGCTGAAGATCACCCAGGAGGTGATCACGCTTGTCGTCTTCTCTTTTTTTGCGGTGCTATATCTAAAGGAACCTTTTCATTGGAAGTACCTGGTGGCGTTCTTCCTGTTGTTGGCGGCGGTGTGGGTCGTTTTCAAAAAATAGGCGTTTAATCTTTACCAAACCAATTTCGCGATGCGGCCGTTGCCGCCGGCGAGGAAGACGGTTTTGCCTTTTTTGGCGACGCGGCAGGCGTGGAAGCCGGTGGTCGAGAGGAGGGTCCAGTTGAGGCCGTCGTCGGTGGAGAGGTCGACGCCGGAGGTGCCACAGCAGAGGACGTTGGAGCCGCCGATGAATTCCACGCAACTGCGGTAGCCATGCGGTGGGGTGTTGGGGTGGGTCCAGGTCTTGCCGCCGTCGTTGGTGAGCAGGCAATTCTTTTCCTGCAGCGTATCTTTTGCGAAGTCGCCGCCGACGACGATGAGGTGGTGGCCGCCGTGCAGATTTCCATGATCTTTTACGGCGACGGAGTTGGCGCCGGTGGTGGTTTTGCCCTGGAGGATGGGCATATCGATGATCTTGTCGCGGATGAAAAGGTGGGAGGTGGGGCCGCCGGAGACGAAGCAGGCCTCGTCCTTGTCGAGGTTGCGGACGTTGGTGCCGCTGCTGGCGAAACAGCCTTCGCCGCTGTCGGCTTTGGGCCGTTCGGGGTAGGGGATGTCGTGCCAGCTGTTGCCGCCGTCGAAGCTGCGGGTGACGAAGAAGCGGCCGTCGATCGGATCGCCGACGATGATGCCGCTTTCGCTGTTCCAAAATTCCATGGCATCGAGGAACATTCCTTTTGTGGTATTCTCATAGACCAGTTTCCAGGTCTTGCCGCCGTCGGTGGTTTTGAGGATATCGGCGGGTTCGGCGATGGCCATGACGATGGCGGTGGAAGAATCGAAGGCTTCGATGTCCCTAAAATCCCTTTTTTCATAGCCTGGGACGGTCATCCAGTTGAAGGTCTTGCCGCCATCGGTGGATTTAGCGACGGCGCCGCCGCTGCCGCTGACCCAGACGACTTTATCGCTCACGACGCTTAAACCCCGGAGGGAGGTTTTGGTCCCACTGGCGAGGAGTTCGATATGGGGAGGATTGGGCGTTTGGCCATTGAGCGCTGGGGGAAGTGTAGCGAAAAAGCAACACAATAGCAGGGGGGTGAGGCCAAATATGGCAGAATTCTTCATGCCTGAAAATAGCACAATATTGGTATTCTTGTACCTATGCCGAGAATTTTCGCTGTTATCGCCGTCCTGATCCTTTGCTGCCGGTCTTTTGGCCTGAGGGCCCAGAACCCTACCGGGACGCTCGTCCCGCCGGACAAGCTGGTGGATGATACGACGGGGCAGCGGGATATCATCGGCATCGCCCTGAAGGTCACCCATATCCATATCAAGAAGACGCCAAAGGTGCGTGGCCAGCGGGTGTATTATTCGGTCATTCCGCTGGGCAGTTCGATCCCGGGGGGCGGCGAGGCGCTGATCACCTCGACCAATGCCGCATTTATGTTAGGTGACCCTAAGAATACCTTTCTTTCCAATGTGACCTTCAGCCCCAGTACGAACCTGCGAGGGGAATGGAATATCCCTTTCCGGTCGAATATCTGGTCGCCGGGCAACCGATGGAATTATAGCGGCGATTACCGGCTGACGTTCTATCCGCAGTTTACCTGGGGGTTGGGGGGAAATACGGCGCCGAGCGATAAGATACTTGTGCGGTATACCTATATCCGCTTCTATCAAAACTTCCTGCGGCGGATCGCCAACAAGCCGTACCTTTTTGCGGGCATTGGCTATGACCTGGATTATCACATCCATATCCGGCCGAAGAACGATTCCATCGATATCACGAAATTCACGGGGTACAAATATGGAACGGGTAACCATACCAATTCCTTTTCTTCCGGTATTACCTTCAACCTGCTCTACGACAGCCGGAACAACCCCCTGAACCCGTTGCCGGGATGGTTCTACAATGCAGTCCTGCGGGTGAATCCCAAGATCCTGGGGAGCCAGACGAACTGGTATTCGTTGTATTTCGATGCGCGGAAATATCTCAGCTTTGATCCGGATAGCTGGAACGTGCTGGCCTTCTGGTCGTACCTGTGGACGACGATGGGGTCGAACGCGCCTTATCTCGATCTGCCGGCGATCACCTGGGATGCGAACCAGCGTAGCGGCCGTGGGTTCTATCCCAGCCGGTATACGGGACGGACGCTCTGGGACTTCGAGACGGAGTATCGCCGGAGTATTACGAGGGATCAGTTGCTGGGATTTGTGGTATTCGGGAATATGAACTCGGTCACGGAGCCCGGCACCAGTCAGTTTGCCTATCTGCATGCGGCGGCGGGCGCCGGACTCCGGATCAAGTTCAACAAGCATTCGGGTACGAATTTCTGTATGGATTTTGCGGCGAGCAAGGGTTACTGGTCGCTTTATTTTGCGTTGGGCGAGGCGTTTTAGCCCCTGTTTGCGGCCTGCCATTTCACCATCCAACCGGGATATTGAGCCGGAAGGGGGCTGACGGTGTCTATCTTTTGAAGATCGTCTGCCGTGAGGACGAGATCCGTGGACCGGATGTTGTCCTGTACCTGCTGAATGGTCTTTGCGCCGATGATGGTGCTGGTGATGCCGGGTTGTTGTCTTACCCAGGCCAACGCCACCTGTGCGGGACTGGCATTGTGTTGCTTCCCTATCTCTTTCATTACATCCACTGCATTGTAGGCTTTCTCTTTGTCGATCGGCGGAAAGTCGAACGCATCGCGCCGGGCGCCGGCGGTACCGCCTTCGCGGGTGAACTTACCGGTGAGGAAGCCACCGGCCAGCGGGCTCCAGGGAAAAATGGCCAGGTGATGATCTGCGGCCATCGGCGTCAGTTCATGCTCGATGTCGCGGGTGACCACGGAATAGAAGTACTGCAGGCCGATGAATTTGTGCCATTGATTGTAGTGAGCGATCGCCTGCGCTTTTGCCACCATCCAGGCCGGCCAGTTGCAGATGGCGATATAGCGGGCCTTGCCGGTGTTTACGATATCGTTTAGCGAGTGGACGATCTCTTCGAGGTCTGTCTTTGGGTCGACGCCGTGTACATACAGGATATCGATGTGATCCAACTGGAGCCGTTTCAGGCTTTGGTCGACGGAATTGAAGATATGGTAACGGGAGAGGCCCTGGCTGTTGGGCCGCTCATCCATCTTACCCAGTACTTTTGTTGCGATGACTACATTGTCGCGCTGGATGCCCAGGTCTTTCAGGGATTGGCCCAGCAGTTGTTCGGACTGTCCGTATGAATATACGTTGGCCGTGTCTATGAAATTGATGCCGGCGTCCAGAACGGTCTTCATGATATCGTTCACTTCCTTTTGCTGCAGCTTTCCGATGTTGTCCCAGATGCCGGCATTCTGTCCGCCAAAGGTCATGGTGCCGAAGCAAAGTTCGGAAACGAGCAGGCCTGTGTTGCCTACATAATTGTACTTCATGGTTTGATTTTTTGTAGGGCAAAGTTCGGGTGGGCCGACCGGTGATCCATGGCCTCAATCAAACAATAAATAGCAAAAATCAAACAATTTCCTTCATGCGGTAGGCTTTTGGCGTTTGCCCGGTATTCTTTTTAAAGAAGGAGATGAAATGGGATGGCTCTTCGAAGCCCAGGCAATAGCCTATCTCTGCAATATTCCAGTCGGTGTGTTTCAGCAAGGTGGCGGATTCGCGAACGATGCGGTCGGCGATGGATTGGGAAGTGGTCTGACCGGTGACTTCTTTCAGGGCCCTGTTGAGATGGTTGATGTGTACGGAAAGGTGAGTGGCGAAATCCGCGGGGGACCGCAGCTGCATGGATTGGCCGGCCGATTCGATCGGGAACTGGCGTTCGAGCAGCTCCACGAACAGGGAAGCGATGCGGGTGTTGGCGTTGCTTTCTTTAAAAAGGGTAGCCTCCATCGGCGTCATCCGCATGGCCTTGTGCATCAACTCAAGGGTCAGGGCCCTTATCAGGTCGTATTTATATTTGTATTCCGTCCGGATCGCCTCGAACAACTGTTCAAACAAGGAGCGGAAGCCGGTCAATGATTCTTCATCCAACAGATATACCGGGCTGACGCCGGGTTGAAAAATGGGGTATTCTTTGAAGTTGCCGAAATGCGAAAAGAAGGCTTCGGTAAAGATGCAGAAGCACCCCTGTTGGTTGTCATCCAGCGGTTCCCATTTATAGGGGATCATGGGGTTGGAAAAAAGCAAAGCGGCCTTTTCTATTTCGATGGTCTTGTCTGCATAGTGGTACCTGTTCCGGCCGATGATCAGGCTGATCTTGTAATAGTTCTTGGGCATGTAGGGCAATGGTTTCTGCTGAGGCCCCAGGAACTCCTTTATGCGAAAGGCGTTGAAATGCCCGATCTCCTTTTTCAGGTCGTCCGGCATCCAGTTGAATTTCCGTTGGTAGAAATCTTCGACGCCTTCGATCGGGTTGTATCTTGTTTCCATATATTGCAGTGCAAAAATAGCAAAATTCAAACACGATGCGTAACCATTTGATCAAGACTACCGCCGCGCTTTTGATCGCGGCCTGCGTGCTTGTTTCCTGTGGAGGGAAGCGGGACAACCAATTGACGAAGGATGAGAAGAAGGAGGGATTTGTATTACTTTTTGACGGCCGCTCGATGGCTGGCTGGCATTTGTACAACAACTATAAATCCGCGACCTGGTCGGTGAAGGACGGGGAGCTTGTCTGCGGTCCCGACAAGCGGTTGGAGCATGGAGACTTAGTGACGGATAAGGAGTATAGCAACTATGATCTGCGATGGGACTGGAAGATCAATAAGGAGGGCAACAGCGGGGTGTTCATCGATGTGCAGGAAAGACCTGATATTCCGGCCACTTATGCTTCGGGGCCGGAATACCAGATGCTGGAGGTCACACATGCCGACAATGCCAATCCGCTGAAGCAGTCGGGGTGTATTTTCAACCTGACAAAACAAATGAACCCGGCCGGCGCGACCAAGGCGGGCGAGTGGAATGAGTCGAGGATTGTGCAGAAGGACGGAAAGGTCGAGTTCTATCTGAACGGCGT
The DNA here is from genome assembly GCF_035546395.1 of Puia sp. Classification (GTDB taxonomy): domain Bacteria; phylum Bacteroidota; class Bacteroidia; order Chitinophagales; family Chitinophagaceae; genus Puia. The sequence goes on from NZ_DASZXR010000011.1 coordinate 172,284, forward strand.
GCTGACGACAAAACAGGATTTCCGTGCTTCTGCCTGGATCGATTCGATCGGCAAGACGCATTTCAATACTTATCCTGAGTTTGGAAAGCATGTGAGCGGTCACATTGCTTTGCAGGATTGGTTCAAGGCGGTTTCCTTTAAGAATATACGGATCAAGGAGCTATAGCTTAAAATAGTGGCCTTGATCGAGATCGGCGAGCAGCGACGAGTGGGTTGGGCGCCAGCCGAGCCATTCGCGGGTCTGTTTGCTGGAGGCGGGGACGTCGAGGGCGAAGAAGTGGGCCATCCAGCCAAAATGTGTTGCGGCCTCTTCGGGGGATTTTGAGACAACCGGGAGATTTAGATGCCGGCCGATGAGCTCAGCGATGTGCTTTGTCGGGACTCCTTCATCATGGACGGCGTGGTAGTGTGGTTGCGGCGCGCCTTTTTCCAGTGTCGTGGATGAAGGCGGTGTGGATAACGCCGTCGGATGCGGCGGCGCCGCCTTTCAGGCTGTTGAGATCTTCGATGGAGCCGCGGTGGACTTCCGCGCCGGCGGCGACTACTTGGTGTTGGCGGGAGCCTTGGGCCAAGGACATTTGACACAATTTTGCGCGGTGATTTGACCTTACCTTTGTAATATGTTCGAGAATTTCGAAGCGTATGTCAGGAGCCAGGGGGCTATTTCGGATGAGGAGTTCAGGCTGGCGCTTGCAAAGGCGGTTCCGCGAAAAATCCGCAAACGGCAGCTGCTGCTGCGGGAGGGGGAGGTCTGTCAGCATAAGATATTTGTTTCCAAGGGCTTGTTGTAGACCTACCTATCTGGGGGTGTCGAGGGAGACGTTGAACCGGATCCGGCTTGTGCACCGGAAACAGCAAACCCGCCCGTGAGGGGGTTTGGCAATGTGGCAGGCAATGCGAAGCCTCCGCCGGGATGCGGCGGAGGCGACAGAGGGGATTATTATCAGACCGGAAGTTCTTCTTTCTTTTTTGCGCCGGCGGCCAGCAGTGGGCTGGTGACCTCGGCATTGATGATGACCTTTATGGCTTTTTCCTGGCTTGCATTCCCGAAGACCTTATAAGCCTGCAGGATATCTCCCAGTGTGAAGTGGTGGGTGATCAGCTTTTTCGGCTGCAGTTTGCCGCTGAGCACATTCTTCATCAGCATTGGGGTCGTGTTGGTACTGACGAGGCCGGTGGTGAGTGTGATATTTTGGATCCAGAGTTTCTCCAGTTGAAGATCGACGCTGTGGCCATGTACGCCCACGACTGCGACGTGGCCGGTGGGCCGGACGATACGCTGGCAGATGTCGAAGGTGGCGGGAAGTCCAACGGCTTCGATGGCTACGTCCACGCCGTCCTTTGTTTCGGCCATGATCTTTTGTACCGGGTCTTCGTTGGCGGAATTGATGATATCGGTTGCTCCGAAGGTCTTTGCGGTGGCGAGACGATTGGCGTCGAGGTCGATCATAAAGATGCGGGCGGGGGAATAGAATTGTGCGGTGAGGAGGGCCGACATGCCGATGGGGCCCGAGCCGACGATCGCGATCGTGTCGCCCGGTTTCACCTGTCCGTTCAGCACCCCGATCTCATAGCCGGTAGGGAGGATATCGCTGAGCATGACCAGTGCCTCTTCATCGACATTGGCGGGGATGTGATGAAGGCTGTTGTCGGCATGAGGGATACGGACATATTCTGCCTGGGTGCCATTGATGAGGTGTCCGAGTATCCATCCGCCGTCCTCACAATGGGCATAGCAACCTTTTTTGCAATATTCGCAGGTGCCGTCGGAGGTGATACAGGAGATGAGGACATGGTCGCCTTTGCGGAAATTCCGGACAGCGGCTCCCACTTCCTCGACGATTCCCACGCCTTCATGACCGAGGGTCGTGCCGGGTTTTACGTCGGGGACTTTTCCTTTGATGATGCCGAGGTCGGTCCCGCAGATGGTTGTCCGGGTCATCCGGATCAATGCGTCGGTGGGTTTGTTGATCTGGGGCACCGGCACTTCCTTTGCTTCGATGTTTCCTGGTCCGCCATAGACAAGGGCTGTCATCTTTGATTTCATATAAATTGATTTATAGGTGATAAATAGAGGCCGGTCAAGGTACGACGGGTGTCGTTGTTTGATGATGATGGGAATCATTGCGATAACTGATAGTGGTCAAAAAAAGAAAGGCCCGCCTGGGAGGCGGGCCGTGGTCCATTGCTGAATCGGGAGAATATTATGCGATGGTGATGTCTTTATCAAGGTAGACGTCCTGCACCAGCTGGATCAATTCGACTCCTTCTTTGAAGGGGCGTTGGAAGGCTTTACGTCCCATGATCATGCCCATGCCGCCTGCGCGTTTGTTAACGACGGCGGTGAAGACTGCATCTGCATAATCGGAATCGCCTTTGCTCTCGCCGCCGCTGTTGATGAGACCTACGCGGCCGCTATAGCAGTTGATCACCTGGTAACGGGTGAGATCGATGGGGTGGTTGTCGGGGTGGGTCATCTTTGAATAGACGAGCGGCGAGGTGCGACCATGCCTGGTGGCGAGGTAGCCGCCGTTGTTGGTCGGAAGCTTCTGCTTGATGATGTCCGCGCGGAGGGTGACGCCGAGGTGGTTGGCCTGGCCTGTGAGGTCGGCGGAGGTGTGGTAGTCGACGCCGTCTACCTTGAAGCCTGCGTTGCGGGTGTAGCACCAGAGGACCGTCGCCATGCCGAGCTCGTGGGCGATCTCGAAGGCTTCGGCAATCTCTTTCAGCTGGCGATCGCTTTCGGCGCTGCCCCAGTAGACTGTGGCGCCGACGGCGACGGCGCCCATGTTCCAGGCCGCTTTCACGGTGCCGAACAGGGTCTGGTCGTACCGGTTGGGGAGGCTGAGGAACTCGTTACCGTTGATCTTTACGAGGAAGGGGATGCGGTGCGCATATTTGCGGCTCATGATGCTGAGGACCCCAAAAGTGGAGGCTACGGAGTTGCAACCTGCTTCGACGGCGAGCTTGATGATATTTTCAGGATCGAAGTACATGGGATTGGCGGAGAAGGAAGCGCCTGCGCTGTGTTCGACACCCTGGTCGACGGGGAAGATGGAGAGATAGCCGGTGTTGGCGAGGCGACCATGGCCCAGCAGGACCTGGATGCTTCTCAATACCTGGTTGTTCCGGTCGGAGTTCGTCCAGATCTCTTCCACGTGGTTGGGCGAGGGAAAGGCGCTGAGTGTTGTCTTGTCGATGACGGGCTTATGATCGAGGAGAAAGGAGGCTTTATCGCCGAGGAGGTCGAGAATTTTTTTGGACGCCATTGGAAAATGATTTTATAGTATCGCAATTTACCGCTCCTGGGGCAAAAAGACAAAAATGCCCCTTATGGGGGCATCTTTGTCGATAAAATATCTAATTAATAGTATCTAGGCGTTGCGGTTGACGCAGTTCAGGTCTTCGAAGGCGACTTCGAGCCGCTTGATGAAGCTTTCTTCGCCCTTGCGGAGCCAAACGCGGGGATCATAGTGTTTTTTGTTGGGCTTGTCCGCGCCTTCGGGGTTGCCGAGCTGGCCCTGGAGATAGCCTTCGTTCTTCTTGTAATATTGTTGGATCCCTTCCCAGAAGGCCCATTGGAGGTCGGTGTCGATGTTCATCTTTATCGCGCCGTAGCCGATGGCTTCGCGGATCTGGTGTTGGGGGCTGCCGCTGCCGCCGTGGAAAACGAAGTAGACGGGTTTGGGGCCGGTGCCGAGCTCTTTCTGGATATAATCCTGGCTGTTCTTGAGGATGACGGGTCTCAGCTCGACGTTGCCGGGGCTATAAACGCCGTGGACATTGCCGAAGGCGGCTGCCACGCTGAAGAGGCGGCCAACCTTGCTCAGTTCGGTATAGGCATATGCGACGTGCTGGGGTTGGGTATAGAGCTTTTCATTCTCGACGCCGCTGTTGTCGACGCCGTCCTCTTCCCCGCCCGTGACGCCCAGTTCGATCTCGATGGCCATGCCCAGGGGCTGCATGCGTTTGAAGAATTCAACGGAGGTGTGGATATTCTCTTCGATCGGTTCTTCGGAGAGGTCGAGCATGTGGCTGCTGAACAGCGGTTGTTTCTTTTCCTTATAGAATTGTTCGCCCGCATCGATCAGACCGCTAACCCAGGGGAGCCATTTTTTGGCCGCGTGGTCGGTATGGAGGATGACGGGGACGCCGTAATATTTCGCGACGTTGTGGATATGCAGCGCGCCGGAGATACCGCCTGAAATATTCCCCTGCAGCTTGTCGTTGGGCATCCCTTTTCCGGCGATGAACTGGGCGCCGCCGTTGGAGAACTGGATGATGACCGGGCTATTGACCTTTGCCGCCGTCTCGAGGGTGGCGTTGATCGTGTTTGTGCCGATGGTGTTTACGGCGGGTAAGGCAAAGTTGTTGTCTTTTGCGTCGTTGTACAGGGCTTCCAATTCTTCACCGAACAGGACTCCGGCTTTGTATTTGCTCATTCGATCGTACCGACGATTTGAGTTTTTTTGGCATATCGGCGCCGCGAAGATAAGGTCTGGCGGGCTAATCTTCGAATTTGGAGAGATTTTTTTGAAGAAGGGTGAGATTCTTTTGCAGGGTCTGTTTTAGCTGTCTTTTTACCAGCTGGCCGATCGATCTGCATTTGGAAAAGGCAGGATTTCCAAAGTAGTCGCCGAGCTCGGTCTTTAGCTGGAGCAATTTTTCGGGGCTGGACAGGGGTTTGTCCCTGGCCATGATGTTGAGCAGCTCCATCAGCCGGAACCGGGAGGAGGCGACGCGGAAGGCCATCATCGTCCGTTCTTCGGTTTGGTATTGTTCGATCGACTCCTTGTTCAGATGGGTCAGGCAAAGGTCGACGAAGGCCCTGTTCTCTTTAAAGAATTGCGGGATATAGAGGTTCCTGCGACCTTCATAGGATTGCTGATCGAAGTCGATGGCGCGAATACGGTATTGGTAGTCTTCGATATCGGGGGTGATGTCGACGACGAAGTTATACGATCGCATGTCTCCCAGCAGGCGGACGAAGCAGCGTTCGTTGAACTTGACGAATTCCTTGGCGAGCCGGATCTTGTTGGTCTGAGGGTCGTCGAGGAAGTTCCGGATGAAGAGATCGCCGGGGATGCCGGGGATATGCTCTTCCACGAGGGTGTTATGGTGGGTGTAGAAGGTGATGCGGTTGGGCGAAAGCAGGTGTTCCAGCTCCAGGCCGTAGATGCGGGAAGCATCGGCCTGTTTGATATAGTAGTGATCGTAATTGTCGTTGAATTTGTTGACGATGCGAATGCGAAAGGGGTGGGAGTTGGCGAAGCTGCAGAAGTCGATGCGTGCGACGTCGAGGTGCTTTGTGTAGCTGAGATCGCCTTCGGTCTTGAGTATGGCGTACATCTGGACGAGCCCGTCGCGGATGAAGTCCCAGTGGCGCATATCATAGAGGGCTGTTTCCCAGAGGGTGTCCTGCTGGTGTTTATCTTTCAGGGGTACGGAGTAAGTGATATGGAGCAACAGGTCGCGGTAGGATACAGGGAGCCTGACCTCCCGGCCGTGGTGTTTGAGATAGCTGCGAAGGCCTTCCGTGACCGGGAAGATGGGTTTTTTCCGGCTGGGCTTGTTGGGATCGTCGCCTGATGGGGGAGCGTTGAATTGCATTACCCGTCAAATATCGGATAATTGTGTTCAATGAAGGCCTCCTGCTAAATAGTGGTGCTCTAATCAGAAAATTTAGCAGGAGGGGCGATTCAGGTTGTTGTTCGGACGTTGGATTTTGGAGTACGTTTTAGACTTTAAGGGCCCGTATTATGGAAATGCTGACTGATCGGTTAAAATAGAAGTTGACTGATATTGGATCTCACCGGAATTTCTTAGGTATTGGCTTGATAACTTTTAACGGGAACAGGTTTAGACGATTGGTTTTTTTGGATACTGGGTGATTGATGTTATCAATCAACTTCTGAATCAAAAATAGATTGTTAAAATTGACGGGACAATAGAGGTTTTGCTTTATTTAGGCGTCGCAGGTTTTACTAACCGTTTCGTAATCATTGCATAATATAACTAGGAAGATTGCTATCCGGGTCCGCGTAGAACTACGATCCGGGGGTGGTCTATGCGCCCATGGCGTGGATGATATCGTATTTTGTGACGATGTGATAATTGCCGCTGTCATCTTTTGACAATACCGCTCCGTTCTCCCTGTTGATCAACGAACTAAGTCGTTCGAGGGGGGTATCGAAGGCAACGAGGGGATAGGGCTTTTCCATTACGTCGGCGACGGTTTTTCCCTTTATATCGGCCCCGTTGTTCATGACCCGGGAGAAGAGACCGCTCTCGCTAAGGGCGCCGATGGGCTCTCCATCCTCGAGGACGGGTAGATTTTCGATATGGTATTTTTGCATGAGCTCAAATGCTTCTCCCACTGTATTTTCCGGTGAGACCGTGATGAGGCGTTTGGCGCCGCGGCCGGAAACGATATCCTTGAAGCTCTTTACGTCGAGGAAGCCGCGTTCCATCATCCACTGATCGTTGTAGATCTTACCGACATAGCGGCTGCCGTGGTCGTGCAGGATGACCACGACAAGGTCGTCTTTCCCGAGCTTATCCTTGAGCTGCATGAGACCCTGGATTGCAGTGCCTGCGCTGTATCCGCAGAAGAGGCCTTCTTCGCGGGCGATACGGCGGGCCATGATGGCGGCATCCTTATCGGTGACCTGCTCGAAGGCATCGATCACCTTCATATCGTAGTTCTGGGGGACGAAGTCTTCGCCGATCCCTTCGGTGACATAGGGATGCACCTCGTTCATGTCAATCACGCCGGTTCGGAAGTATTTGGTGAGCAGGGAACCATAAGGGTCCATGGCCCAGACCCGGATGGCGGGGTTCTTTTCTTTCAGGAACATCGCGGTGCCTGTGACGGTGCCGCCCGTGCCGGTAGCGACGACGAGGTGGGTTATTTTGCCGTCCGTTTGCTCCCAGAGTTCCGGACCGGTGGTCTCATAGTGGGCAAGGCGGTTGGCGAGGTTGTCGTATTGATTGGCGTAGAAAGAATTGGGGACTTCTTTGGCGAGACGCTTCGAGACGGAGTAATAAGAGCGTGGGTCGTCGGGTTCGACATTGGTCGGGCAGACGATGACTTCGGCGCCGAGTGCTTTCAGGATATCGATCTTTTCCTTGGATTGTTTGTCCGTTGTCGCGAAGATGCATTTATACCCTTTTACGACGGCGGCCAGTGCGAGACCCATCCCGGTGTTGCCGGAGGTGCCTTCGATGATGGTGCCGCCGGGTTTGAGTCTGCCGTCTTTTTCGGCGACCTCGACCATTTTCAGGGCCATGCGATCTTTTGCGGAATTTCCGGGGTTGAAGTATTCCACTTTGGCAAGTACGGTGCAGGGAAGATCTTTTGTGAGTTTGTTCAAACGGATCAACGGCGTATGTCCAATCGTTTCGAGAATATTGTTTTTGATATCCATGCGATAAAGGTAGGATTTTGCCTTACATTTGCCCCCCACATTTTTTTGACTATGGAAGCCGTTTATATACAAAAGATCGCTGAAAAATTAAGCTTTAGCCTCAAACAAGTTAATAACATTTTCGATCTGCAGGCCGAAGGGGCCACGATCCCATTCATGGCGCGTTACCGGAAGGAAGCTACGGGGAATATGGACGAGGTGCAGATCAATGATGTCGTGGAACAGATCAAATATTTCTCTGAGCTGGACAAACGGAAGGAGACTGTGCTGAAGACGATCGAGGGCCTTGGGAAGCTGACGCCCGAATTGAAGGGGCGGATCGAGGGGTGCTATGACGCCACGGAGCTGGAGGATATCTACCTGCCCTATAAGCCCAAGCGGAAGACGCGGGCGACGACGGCCATCGAGAAGGGGCTGGAGCCATTGGCGAAGTTCCTTTTCGAGCAGGGTGCGGGTGATCCGGCCGAAGAGGCGGGCAAGTTTGTGAACGACCAGGTGAAGGATACGAAGGAAGCCCTGCAAGGGGCGCGGGACATTATCGCCGAGTGGGTTGCGGAGCATGAGCAGGCCCGGAACAAAGTGCGACAGCTGTTCACCGAGACCGCGGTGCTAAGCGCGAAGGTGATCGCGGCCAAGAAAGACGAAGAGGAAGCGCAGAAGTACCGCGATTATTTCGAGTTCAACGAGCCGCTGGCCGATTGTCCTTCGCATCGTATCCTGGCCATCCGGCGTGGGGAGAAGGAAGGCTACCTGTTGATGGACTTGAATATCGACAAGCAATCTGCGGTGGATGAGCTGGACCGGATCTTTGTAAAGGGCAGCAGCGCCGCGGCGGGGGAAGTGAAGAAGGCGATCGAAGATTCTCTTGACCGCCTGCTGAAATCCTCCATCGAGAATGAGTTCCGCCTGATCAGCAAGAACAAGGCGGATGAAGAGGCCATCCGGGTCTTTGCCGAGAACCTGCGGCAGTTGTTGCTGGCTTCTCCGCTGGGATCGAAGCGGGTGCTGGCATTGGACCCGGGATTCCGGACGGGGTGTAAGGTGGTGTGCCTGGATGCACAGGGAAATTTCCTGCATAACAGCACTATCTATCCGCATCCGCCGCAGCACGAAGTGGCGGCTTCCATCGCGGAGCTGAAGCGGCTGGTCGACCGGTATGATATCGAGGCCGTCGGTGTCGGTAACGGAACGGCGGGCCGGGAAACGGAGCAGCTGGTGAGGGGAATAGATTTTGGCAAACATGTAAGCATCTTTATGGTCAACGAGAGCGGGGCGTCGATCTATTCGGCCAGCGAGGTGGCGAGGGAGGAATTTCCTGACCAGGACGTCACGGTTCGCGGGGCGGTGAGTATTGGCCGCCGGTTGCTGGACCCGTTGAGCGAGCTGGTGAAGATAGACCCCAAGTCGATCGGAGTAGGGCAGTACCAGCATGATGTTAACCAGAATAAACTGAAGGACGAGCTGGATCGTGTGGTGGAGAGCTGTGTGAACCATGTGGGAGTCGATCTGAATACGGCGAGTAAGCATTTGCTGACCTACGTGTCGGGGCTCAGCGCTTCGCTGGCCAAGAATATCGTGGATTACCGGGCGAAGAATGGAGCTTTTGCCACGAGGGAGGAGCTGAAGAAGGTGAGTCTGATGGGGCCCAAGAGCTTCGAGCAGTGTGCAGGTTTCTTACGCATCCCCAATGCCGCCAACCCGCTTGACAACAGTGCGGTGCATCCCGAGTCCTATCATGTGGTGGAGTCGATGGCCACGGACCTGAATTGCAGTGTAGCGGACCTGATAAAACAGGGGGATCTGCGGAAGAAAGTGGTGAAGAAGAAGTATATCTCCGAATCGGTGGGTGAGTTCACGATCGACGATATTTTGAAGGAGCTGGAGAAGCCGGGCCGGGACCCGCGCAGTCCGATCGAAGAGTTCCGGTTCGAGGAGACGATCAAGACGATGGAGGACCTGAAGCAAGGGATGACGGTGCCGGGTATCGTGACGAATATAACGGCGTTCGGGGTATTCGTCGATATCGGGGTGAAGCAGGATGGGCTTGTGCATATCTCGCAATTGAGCAATACGTATGTCTCCGATCCCAATACGGTGGTGAAGCTGCAACAGAAGGTGATGGTGACGGTGCTGGAGGTGGATATTGCGCGAAAGCGAATTTCGCTTTCGATGAAGGGGAATAGCAGTGGCGGTGTGAAGGAAAAAAGAGTTGCAGGTCCGAAGCCTGCGACTCGTAAAGAAGAGCCTGATTCTTTCCAGGCCAAGCTGCTGGCGCTGAAGAAGAAATTCAAGGATTGATCCTATTTTGGTCAGGCGTTGAGCTGTTTTTTCCTTTGTTGCAGGTACATATCCAGCAGCATGAGGCCCGAGATGATAGCGATGAGCATAAATGCGCTGACGTAGGTGCTGTTGAAGAATTTTGAGTAATTGAGGCTGTCCAGGCGGTTGATGCCGATCTTATCGATCGATTGGTTGAGGCTATCGGGGCCTGAGGTGGAGGATGTCCATCTGAACTGGGTTATCATGAAGATCAGCATGCCGAGGATCATGGTGGCGAAGAAGGCGCCGATGCCGCGGATGACATTTTTGTTGACGTAGGCTCGTGTGGCCGGTGCTACGTGGTAGCGGGCGATTTCTTCCATGACATTCTTTGTAAAGCGCATGGAGGGGGCTTCCAGCTCCGAGCTGCTGAGCAGCTGCTGGATGTTGAGCAGCTCGCGGTGTTTTTGCTGCCATTCGCGATTGGTCGCCAGCAGTTCTTCGATTGCCGACTTCTCGGTGGGGCTGCAATGCCCGTCGATGTAATCCCAGAGACGATCTTCCATTGGTTGCTCGGTGTTCATTCGTTTGACTTTAGGATCTAAATAAAGATAGCCATTGTTAGTCACCTTGTATATCCTGTACCTCATAACTGAAATGTTTTTCCATTTTCTCTTTCAGTCGATGTCGCGCCCGGTGCAGCTTGACCTTTACGGTATTCGGCTCGAGGCCCATGATGCGGCCGATCTCTTCGAGCGACTGCTCTCCTTTATAGAAGAGCGTGATCAGTTGGGCGTCATCGGGGCTGAGGAGCCGGATGGCGGAGTTGACCATGGCGTGTTTCGACTTCTGTTCGATGGTGTTTGCGTTAAACCCTGACTCCCTGTTTTCCAATTGAGTAAGGGTGCGTTCATTATCGATCGAGGTAGTATCCAGTTTCTTCTTTCTTAGAAATGTGATGCAGCTGGTCCGGACGATGGTGTACAGCCATGTGCTGAACTTCGAATCTCCCCTGAAGTCGGCCAGGGAGCGGTAGGCCTTGACAAAGATGTCCTGGCTTATTTCCTCGGCGTCCTCCCGGATATCGGTGAAACGCAGGACCAGCGTAAAGACGTATTGCTGATATTTTTGAACCAACTGAGCGTACAGGGCCTGCTCTCCTTGCAGGATTTTCCTAATGATCTCTGTATCAGTGAGTTCAACGTGCATTACGAAGTATAAGACTACATATTGGTGTCGTAGGTTACAAAAGAAAGATACAAAAATACTTGCGGGATTTTTTACCCGCGGGGTGTAACCTGGGGATTCCGGGCGTAGTCTGAGGTAGTGTAAACAGAATTGTAAAAGCAAAACAAGAATAAGATGGAACCCGGACAATTAGTATTCGTATGGTTTATTATCTCAACCCTGGCGATCTGCGCCGTCATCCTGGGATGGCGCTACCTGCGAAATAAGGAGAATATGTCAATGATAGAAAAGGGGCTTGACCCCAACTTGAAGCCGGAGAGGCCGCGGCCGGCACCCTTCCGCAGCCTGAAATGGGGTCTGTTGATCGGCGGCGCGGGGCTGGGGTTGTTCGTCGCCTACCTGATGGATCATACCCTGTTGTACAGCTTCGGCCATGATTTCAACAAGTTCAGCAACGATGGGGAGATCAATGGCGGCAATGTACCTATCTATTTCGCCTTTATCGCGATTTTCGCGGGATTGGGGTTGATCAGTTCTTACAGGATCGAGAAGCGGGAGTTGCTCGATAAGCAGGATCGGGAGAAGTAGTTGTTAATAGTTTCGAATGGTTCAGTTGGACGGGGCGGCTTTCCAGCCGCCCCTATTTTATTACTTCGAGGGCCTTATTGACGACGGGGTCATAGGCGTTGCTGACCTCGAAGTAGCCTTCGGTGCGCCAGATCTGGCGGGCCATCAGGGCTTTCAGGCGGTGTTTGAGGATATCTTTTTCCCGGGAGGGAATGGAGGCCAGGCTGATCGTGTCTTTTGCCGCGTAGGCGGTGAGTCCTTTCCAGAGGTCGTCCTCGTCGTGGAAGCCGGCGATGAATTCGGCGGGGGACTTATAGTTCCGCAGGGTGGAGAGATGTTGGATATAGTAGGCGTAGATAAAGCGGCTGAGGGTCCCGTCGACGTAGAGGGTGGTCGTGCTGCGGGAGAAGGTGCTGGTATCGAAGCCGATGAATATATCGGGAGTGATGCCGCCGCCGCCATATACCGTGCGGTGTTCGGGGCCGAGGGTGCGGTAGGAGGGGCCGGCGTGACGGGTGGTTGTATCCCCATGGAGGACTTCGCCGTCATGGAACCTTTTCATCACTTCTTCATTATAGTCTTCATGACCTTTGTTGTACGGCTTTTGGATGCTGCGGCCGGTGGGTGTGTAGTAGCGGGCGATGGTGAGGCGGAGGGAGGATCCGTCGCTGAGCTGGAAGGGCTGCTGGACGAGGCCTTTGCCAAAGGTGCGCCGGCCGATGATGGTGGCCCTATCCCAATCCTGGAGGGCGCCGGTGAGCACTTCGCTAGCCGATGCCGTGCCTTCGTCGGTGAGGAGGACGAGTTTGCCTTTTTCGAATAGGCCATCGCGGCGGCAGCGGTAGTCTGCGCGGGGGGAACGGGCGCCGACGGTATAAACGATGAGCTTATCGCCGTCCAGGAAGTCGTCGGCGCATTCGATGGATTCCTGCAGGATGCCGCCGCCGTTGCCCCTGAGATCGAGGATCAGGCGTTGGAGCCCTTGTTTCTGCAATTGCATCATGGCCTGGGCGAACTCGGCATGGGTCGTTTCCGAGAAGCGGTTGATGCGGATATAGCCGGTTTCCTTATTGAGCATATAGGCGACGTCGACGGAGGGCAGGGGGATGGTGCCGCGGGTGATATGTACCTGCATCGGGGTTGGGTTGCCGACGCGGAGGAGGGTGATGGTGACGTCGCTGGAGCCGGGGCCGCGGAGGAGTTTGCGGATGCGGTCGTTGGTGATGCCGTTACCGGCGACGGCGGAGTCGCCGACCTTGATGAATTTGTCTCCGACCTTCAGGTTGGCTTTGTCGCTGGGGCCGCCGGCGAGGACGTTCATGACGTTGACGGTGTCGTCGAAGATCTGGAATTCGACCCCGATGCCTTCAAAATTGCCTTGCAGGTCTTCATTCATTTCCACGGCATCGGCGGGGGGGATATAGACGGAGTGCGGGTCGAGGTGGCTGAGCATGCCGTCGATGGCCCCGTCGGCGATCGTATCGGTCGAGATGGAGTCGACGTAGTTCATATTGATGAGATCCATCACTTCCTGTACGGGGGTGGGCTTCCGGGCCATGAAGATGTTGGAGGGTCGGATATTGCTCCGGAGGCGAAAACCGATGATCATGCCGATGATCATCACGATAGCGAACAACAAGGGTAGCCAGACCTGCAATTTTTTCATTCGAGCGATTTGTTGTATAAATATTCCAGAAGGCTGCAAATTAATGAATGATAAGTTAAATTGCGGTCAAAAAACCCGAGGGATTGATGAGTGGCTGTTCTGTACCGGCGCCTTTGGCGCCTTGCGGGGCCAATGTCGGACCTTCGGGCACCGGACCTGTGGTCCGGTTTAAGCGAGGCCAATGAATATACTTATAGCGGATAGCGGGGCGACCAAGTGCGAGTGGTGCCTGCTTTATGACGGTAAAAAAAAGAAGGTGGATACGCAGGGGATCAGCCCTTATTTCCTCGATTCGGCGGGGATCGGCCGGGTAATTGAAAATGAGCTTATGCCGGCGTTCAAGAGGCTGGATGTGGAGATCGACCAGGTGTACTATTATGGGACAGGGTGTCTGAATCCGGACAATCGGAAGATCGTGGCAAAGGCCCTTCGGGGGGCGTTCCGGGGGGCGGGGGTGCATGTGACCCATGACCTGATGGGGGCGGCCGTCGCGGCTTGCGGTAACACCAGGGGAATGGTCTGTAATCTCGGTACCGGCAGTTTCTCCTGCTATTTTGACGGCAAAAAGATCGCCAAGAGCAGTCCCGGACTTGGGTATGTACTGGGGGACGAGGGGAGCGGGGCCTACCTGGGCAAGAAGGTATTGCAGTACTATCTTTATGATACCTTTGACGAGGAGCTGCGATATAAGTTTGACGCCAAATACGTTACCAACAGAAGCGAGATCCTTGAAAATGTCTATAAGAAGGCATTGCCAAACCGGTACCTGGCTTCGTTCGCCCTGTTCCTTGTGGAGAACCGTGGGCACTATATGATCGAGAATATCATCGAGGACGGGCTGAACGATTTTTTCTTCCAACATTTGTGTAAGTACCGGGAAAGCTGGAAATTGCCGATCCATTTTGTAGGGGGGGTGGCTTATGGGTTCAGGGATGTGGTTGGGGAGCTTTGTAATACCTATGAATTCGAGCTCGGGAATGTGCTTAGGAAACCGATGGATGGATTAATAAAATATCATCAATTAAAAAAATAGTTGGTTTATAATGGCATTTGAGAAGTTCACCGAAGAAGAAAGCCGGTATCACGACCTGGAGAAAATGAGTATAGAAGAAATCCTTATCAGCATTAACCAGGAGGATAAGACGGTGCCTGCGGCGGTGGAGAAGGCTATTCCGCAGATCGGGAAGCTGGTGGCGGCGATAACGGACAAGATGCTTGCCGGCGGCCGGCTCTTCTATATCGGCGCGGGTACGAGCGGCCGGCTTGGGGTGCTGGATGCCAGCGAGATACCTCCGACCTATGGTATGCCTTTTGATCTGATCATCGGCGTCATTGCGGGTGGAGAGGGAGCGATCCGCAAGCCGATAGAGAATGCCGAGGACGATAGCCGGCAGGGTTGGCTCGACCTTGAGGCTTACGAGGTTTGTGATAAGGACCTGGTGATCGGGGTGGCCGCGAGCGGTACCACGCCATATGTGATCGGGGCGTTGTCGACTTGCCGGGAGCGCGGGATCCCCACGGGTTGTATCGTGTGTAATCCGGGTTCGCCGGTGGCCGAGCAGGCCGATTATCCCGTGGAGGTCGTGGTGGGTCCGGAATTTGTGACGGGGAGCACGCGAATGAAGAGTGGTACGGCCCAGAAGCTGGTGTTGAATATGGTTTCCACGGCGGTGATGATCCGGATCGGCCGGGTGGAAGACAACAAGATGGTGAATATGCAGTTGACGAACAGTAAATTGGTGGATAGGGGCACCAAGATGGTGATGGAAGGAACGGGGCTTACGGATTATGAGAAGGCCCGGGAGCTGCTGCTTCGCAGCGGGAGTGTCAAGAAAGCGGTGGATTCAGCGACCTGATAAGTTTGATATGCACGAGATAGAACCTTTTTACAACTGGCGGCACATTTACATCAGCGAGGAAGACGAGCGATCGCCGTTCTATGGAAGGATCTATTCCGAATTCGAGTTCTCCCAGACCATCTACAACTATTATATCCATCCGCAATGGGATGATTTCGGGTCGCGGACCTTGTATTGCAAGGTGCTGCTGGCCGACTACGATGAGCACTATGCCGTGATCGAGCTGTTTGGGGAATGGAATGACGCCATCGAGAACGATATCATGAACCTGAAGCGGGAGGTGACCGACAAATTCTTCGAGTTCGGTATCACCAAGTTCATCCTTATCTGCGAGAACGTCCTCAATTTCCACAGCGGGGACAAGGATTACTACGAGGAGTGGTATGAGGAGGTGACCGATGCCGGCGGCTGGGTCGCCTGCCTGAATATGCCGGAGCAAACCCAACATGATTTCCGGAAGGCGAAGCTGAACCGGTGGATCGAGCTGATCGAGCTCGAGAACTGGCGGACCTACAAGCCGTTCCATCTTTTTACGCTGATCGACAAGCAAATTATGCAGCGATTGGGCTAGCTTGCTGTAACCTCCCGCCCGGGAGAGGCGTCTTATTACGCACTTCTTAATGTAATTACATGAAAGCTAAAACTTTATGGATTTTTCTCGCAGGGATTGTCTTTTTGACGGTTTCGTGCCGGAATCATTGGCGGCACCATAACCGGATGTCCATGTATGATGGGACCAACCGGGTAGAGGTGCGTTATGACGGCGATATTCAATTCAATGAGGATGAGACAGAGATAGCCCGGATCTCGCCGGGCGGTTACCTGGAATACTGGCGTAACGAAGACCACCTGCTTGCGGGGATGAACGACAAAGGGGTGCTGCAGGTGGAACTGTATGAGAATGGGAAACCGGTGGATCGGGCATCGGCGGAGGGGAAGGCGCTGGAGGCGAAGGTCATTAAGGGGATGATCGGGCTTGGCTTCGATATCGACGGGCGGATGGACCGGCTGTACCGGAGGGGTGGGTATGCGGCTTTGCTGAGCGCAGTGGACAGCGTCGATGGGGACTATATCCGCCAGCGATATCTCGAGCGTATACTGAGTAGCGATAGTCTATCGGAACGGACGGTGGCGGCGGTGGTCGTTCGGGTGCGTGGTAAGGTCGGTGGGGACTACGAGAAGAAGGAGCTGCTGGAGAAGGTGGATACCCAATACCTGAGGAATGATTCGGTGTGTGCGGACTACCTGGAGGCTGTCAAGAGTATGGGCGGGGACTATGAGAAGTCGGAAGCCATACAGCATTTGTTAAGGGGTAGGTTGAAGGAAGGCGGCGCTTTTGACAGTCTTTTGACGGTGATCGGCAAGATGGGCGGAGACTATGAGAAGAGCGAGCTTTTGACGAAGGTTGCCCGCAAAGACATCCGGGAGGGAGGATCCTGGGCGGGGCTGATCCGGACGACGACGACGTTGGGTGGGGAATACGAACGAAGCAATGTGCTGATCGAGATCGGGCGGCGGCTGCCGAAGGCGGATAGTCTTCGGACGTTGTATATGCAGGCTGCCAAGACCGTGCATTCGGACGAAGATTATGGCAGGGTGGTGAAGGCGGTTGAGATGTAAATTTTGACCGGGCTTGAAAAATAATTTGGTAAATTGAGATAAGTCCCTAATTTTGGTGCACTGATATGATCACTACGAAAGCATACCGTTATTTTTTCTACTCTTTTTTCTTCTACTTTACGGGTAGGCCGGGATTGCTTTTGTTAACCAAGAACTAAACAAAGAGATTAACATAAAGAATCCCGGTCAACGACCGGGATTCTTGCTTTTATAGAATACGCATGGGTAAAAGAGTATCGATACAAGGTTATGAGGGCAGTTTTCACCAGGTGGCTGCGCAGCAATTCTTTGGAAGGGATGTAGAGGTGATCACGTGCGCCACGTTCCGGGAGGTGATCCGGGTGGCTTCGAACAGGAAGGAGAGTGACGGGGGGGTGATGGCGATCGAGAATTCCATAGCAGGGAGCATTTTGCCCAACTACAACCTGCTGCAGAAGAGTCCGTTGCTGGTGGTCGGGGAGATCTATCTGCAGATCGAGCAGCATTTGATGGTGAATCCAGGGGTAACGCTGGAGGATATCCGGGAAGTGCATTCGCATCCGATGGCTCTTTTACAGTGTATCGATTACCTGGAAAAGCATCCGGCGTGGAAGCTTGTCGAGACGGAGGATACCGCGCTGAGCGCGAAGCACCTGCATCAGCATCGCAGCAGGCATACCGCGGCTATTGCGAGCGGGCTGGCCGCGGAGCTCTTCGGGTTGCATATCCTTGCGCCGAGCATCCAGACGATGAAGAACAACTACACCCGGTTCCTTATCTTACAGCGGGAGGAGAATGCGATGGTCGTTTCCAATCCCAACAAGGCTTCCGTCAATTTTCATACGGACCATTCGCGGGGAAGCCTGGCGCGGGTGCTGACCCGGATCGCCGATGGCGGGATCAATCTCAGCAAGCTTCAGTCCTTTCCGATCCCCGGCAGCGAATGGGAATATTCCTTTCATGCGGATATGGAATTTGACGATATGGATCAGTTCGAGCGGGTGATCGAGGCCATTAAACCCATTACGGCAGAGCTGAAGATCTATGGAACCTATAAAAAAGGCATTACAGTATGATCATTACAACGGCCAAACGACTCGATGGTATCGGTGAGTATTATTTCTCGAAGAAGCTTCGGGAGATAGATGAATTGAACGGGCAGGGGAAGAATGTGATCAACCTGGGGATCGGCAGTCCCGATCTCCCGCCGCATCCGGATGTCATCCGGGTTTTGCAGGAGGAGAGCGCCAAACCGAATGTGCATGCGTATCAGTCATACAAGGGGTCGCCGGTGTTGCGTAAGGCCATTGCCGAGTGGTATTCGAAGTGGTATGGCGTGGCGCTCGATCCGGACGTGGAGATCCTGCCGTTGATCGGGTCTAAGGAGGGGATCATGCATATTTGTATGACCTACCTCAATGAGGGAGATGGGGCGCTGGTGCCGAACCCGGGGTATCCTACCTACCGGAGCGCGGTAAAGCTGGCGGGCGGGGAATGCATCGACTATTCTTTAACGGAGAAAGGGGGATGGGTACCCGACTTCGACGAACTGGACCGGCTGGCGGCTGGTGGCCGGATCAAGTTGATGTGGGTGAACTATCCGCAGATGCCGACGGGGCAGATGCCGACCATGGAGCTGTTCGAGCGGCTGGTGGCGTTTGGGAGGAAACATGGCATATTGATCTGTCATGATAACCCGTATAGTTTCATTCTTAATGATCTGCCGATGAGCCTGCTGGCCGTTCCGGGGGCGAAGGAGGTGGTGATCGAGCTGAATTCGTTGAGCAAGTCACAGAATATGGCCGGATGGCGGGTGGGTACGTTGTCGGGCGCGAAGGAGCGCATCGACGAGGTGTTGCGGTTCAAGAGTAATATGGACAGCGGGATGTTCCTGCCGGTGCAGTTGGCGGCTGCGAAGGCGTTGTCGCTTGGCAAGGACTGGTACGACAGCGTGAATGCGGTGTACGGGGAACGGCGGGAATATGTGTTCGAGTTGCTGGAGTTGCTAAAATGCGATTTTAGCAGAGACCAGGTCGGAATGTTTGTTTGGGCGAAGATCCCGGCTGCGTACGCCGATGGATACGCCCTTAGCGACCGGGTGCTTTACGATGCGGGGGTGTTCATCACGCCGGGGGGCATCTTTGGTCCGGCGGGGACGGGGTTTGTGCGGGTTAGTCTGTGTACGCCCGTGGAGAAATTCAAAGAAAGTATAAACCGGATAAAATCGGCAGGAATATGAGATTCGATACGGTTACGATCGTTGGGGTGGGGTTGATCAGCGGCAGTTTTAGTTTGGCCTTGAAGGACCGGGGGCTGGTCCGCCGGGTCATTGGGGTCAGCCGGACGGCGGCGTCCGCGCAGAAGGCGTTGGACCTGGGTTTGATCGATGCGGTGTTGCCTCTGGAAGAAGCGGTTAAGCAAAGCGATCTTATCTATGTTGCGATCCCTGTCGATGTGACCATCCCGGTGATGAAGCAGGTGATGGACCTGGTGACGGACAAGCAGATCGTGACCGATGCGGGTTCTACGAAAGGGGCGTTGTGCGCGAGTTTGGCGGACCATCCTATGAGGCGGAGGTTTGTAGCGATGCACCCGATGTGGGGTACGGAGTACAGTGGTCCGGAGGCGGCGGTTCATGATGCTTTCAAGGGCCGGTGTTGTGTCATCTGCGAGAAGGAGAAGAGCGATGGGGATGCGGTTGCCGTGATGGAAGAGCTGTACAGGGAGATGGGGATGCATTTTGTCTATATGGACGCCGACAGCCATGATATGCACGCCGCATATATTAGCCATATTTCGCATATCACCTCGTTTGCGTTGGCCAATACGGTGTTGGAAAAGGAGAGGGAAGAGAGCGCGATATTCGAACTGGCCGGCGGTGGTTTTGAGAGCACGGTGCGGCTGGCGAAGAGCAATCCGTCGATGTGGCTACCGATCTTTATGCAGAACCGGGAGCATGTGCTGGACGTGTTGAACGAGCATATTGCGCAGCTGCGGAAGTTCAAGAGCTGTTTGGAGAAGGAGAACGAGGAATATCTGAGGGAGTTGATGGAAAACGCCAATAAGATACGGAGGATCATTAAATAAGGCCCTCCGGGGCAAAAACCGTATTTTTGCGGCAAATTTTGACTGTATGACGACATTTGAAGGGTTAGGTCTGGATCCGCGGCTTGTTCAGGCTACTGATGCGCTGGGGTTCAAACAACCGACACCCATACAGGAGCAGGCCATTCCTGTATTATTAAGCGGAACGAAGGACCTGGTAGGATTGGCACAAACGGGGACGGGGAAGACTGCGGCTTTTGGCCTGCCGCTGTTGCAATTGGTGGATGCTGCCGAGCGGTATCCGCAGGCGCTGGTAGTGTGCCCGACCCGCGAGCTCTGTATGCAGATCGTGAACGAGCTGGAGCTGTTCAAGAAGTTCATTCCCGGGATGCATGTGATGGCGGTGTATGGGGGGACCTCTATTGGGATGCAGATCAGGGATCTGCGCCGTGGGGTACAGATTGTGGCAGCGACGCCGGGGCGGTTGATCGATTTGATCGAAAGGAAGGCGATCAATCTGGACCAGATCAGCTTTGTGGTGCTGGACGAGGCGGATGAGATGCTGAACATGGGTTTCCAGGACGATATCGAGTTCATCCTGCAGAATACCCCGAAGCGGGATGCGACCTGGTTGTTCAGTGCGACGATGCCGCCCGAGATCCGGCGGGTGAGCAAGAAATATATGGAGTCGCCGAAGGAAATCACGGTGGGTAAGGTCAATACGGCGAACAAGAATATCGACCACCAGTACTATGTGACCTCGGCGCATCAGCGGTATGAGACGTTGAAGCGGATCATCGACTTCAACCCCGGGATCTACGGGATCATCTTTACGCGAACGAAGGCCGATGCGCAGGCGATCGCCGAGAAGCTGACGAGGGAGGGATACGATATCGATGCGTTGCATGGCGACCTGACCCAGCAGCAGCGGGACAAGGTAATGGGGGAGTTCCGGGAGAAGACCTTGCAATTGCTGATCGCGACGGATGTGGCTGCGAGGGGGATCGATGTAAAGGATATCACGCATGTCATCAACTATGAATTGCCGGATGATGTGGAAGTATATACGCATCGCAGCGGGCGTACGGGCCGGGCGGGGAGTACGGGGATCGCGTTGTCCATCGTGCACAGCCGGGAGATCGGGAAGTTGCGGCAGATAGAAAGGATCGTTCAGGCGCCGTTTCATAAAATGGAGATCCCCAGTGGGAAGGACGTTTGCCGGAAGCAGTTCTTTTCGTTCATGGACAAGCTGTTGCAGGCGGATATCAGCCATGGGGATTATGAGACCTATGTACCGATGCTGGCGGAAAAGTTTGCGGATGTGAGCAAGGAGGAGGTGCTAAAGCGGGTGGCGGCGATGGAATTCGACCGGTTTTTGAAATATTATGAGAACGCTGAAGACCTGAATGTGCGGGAGCGGAGTGCGATCCGGGAGCCACGGGGCGGAGAGCGGAAGGAATATGGCAAGGTAGAGAGGGGGACGAGGGGTAGGGAATATGCCGCCAATGGCGATTATACCAAGCTGTTTGTGAACCTGGGGACGAAGGATGGATTTTACAAGGCCAGCTTCCTGCAATTCATTCTTGATATGAGTGATCTGCGGAAGGAGGTGCTGGGGCGGATCGATATGAAGGAGATGAACAGCTGGATCGAGGTGGACAGGCGGTCGGCGCAGCAGATGATCCGCGCGATAGACGGGAAGAATTATAAAGGCCGGCGGATCAGGATGAATGATGCCAATAGTCGATAAGTCTAAAAGTTAAATATATCATGGAAGCAACTGAAACAAAGAGCGCGAAGGAAATTGTCCAGGCAGCCTGGAACAAGCGCCCCCTGATCATTTCCGGTCCCTGCAGTGCGGAAACGGAATCCCAGACCGTTGAAACGGTGACCCGGTTGGCCAAGACCGGCAAGGTAGATATTGTGCGCGCCGGCATCTGGAAGCCGCGTACCCGGCCGGGGAGCTTTGAAGGCATCGGGACCAAGGGGTTGCCCTGGTTGCAGACGGCAAGGAAGCTCACGGGGTTGCCCGTAGCTGTGGAAGTTGCTACCGCCAAGCAGGTGGAGGACGCTTTGCATTTCGATGTGGACGTGCTTTGGATCGGGGCGCGGACGACGGTGAATCCCTTTAGTGTACAGGAGGTGGCCGACGCGCTTCGCGGCGCGGATGTGCCGGTGTTGATCAAGAACCCGATCAATCCCGATATCGAGCTGTGGACGGGGGCTGTCGAGCGGGTGGCCAAGGCCGGCATCCGGCAGATCGGACTGATCCATCGGGGATTCAGCTCCTATGGGAACACGGAATACCGTAATGCGCCCATGTGGCATCTTGCTATCGAGATGAAGCGCCGGAGCCCGGGGCTGATGATGATCAATGATCCTTCGCATATCAGTGGCCGGCGGGATATCCTGCTGGACGTGGCGCAGAAGGCGATCGACCTGGACATGGACGGGCTGATCATCGAGACGCATATCGATCCGGACAAGGCGTGGAGTGATGCGAAGCAGCAGATTACTCCCGAGCGGCTGGCCGAGTTGCTGGACAGCATCAAATGGCGTCATGAGACGACCACGGAAAAAGACTTTATCGATGCCCTCGCCAAGCTACGGGAGCAGATAAACCACATAGACGACGAGCTGATCCAGTTGTTGGGGCAGAGGATGCGGATTGCCGACCAGATCGGCCGATACAAAAAGGACAACAACATCACGATTCTGCAGACCAACCGGTGGAATTCCATCCTGGAGAAGGCTTTTGCGAAGGGGGAGAAACTGAACCTGAGCAAGGAGTTTATCACCAAGTACTACGACGCTGTGCATATGGAGTCCATCAATCATCAGAACAAGATCATGAACAGCTAAGCCGGCGGTATGGTCCTCCTTTATGTTCATGTCATCTGGACCGTGCGTGGGCGGGAAGCGTTGCTGAGCAAGCCGGTGAGACGGGTCATGTTGGCGCATCTGCAAAAGGAGGGAGAGGAGAAGGGATTGAAGGTGCTGGCCGCGGGTGGAGCGGATGATCATATCCATTGTTTATTGCAACTGATGCCCTCGCAGAACCTGGCGCAGGTGAACCGGAGTATCCGCGTATTGACGGCGGACTGGCTGAATGAGGCGAAGCTGCTCGCGACGGAGTTTGCGTGGGAGGAGGAGTATTTTGCCTATTCGGTGAGTCCGAGCGGGGTGCGGCAGGTGGTGGATTTCATCGGGAAGCAGGAAGAGTATCATTTGACGAAATCGCTGGATCATGAACTTGACCGGTTTAAAGAGTCTATCTCATGAATAAATTGCAGTACAAGTTTAGCGGCGGCAAGACGACGACCTACTATTTCGACGCAGATTTTTCCTATTTGGAGAAGTTGGCGGGAAAAGAGAATGCGGTAATCATCACGGACGAACATCTTTTTTCGGCGCAGCCAAAGCGGTTTGGAGGATGGAATACCATTGTCATCAACGCCGGGGAGCAATTCAAGGTGCAGGCGACGGTGGATTCGATCATCGGGCAGCTGATCGGGCTGGGTGCGGACCGGAAGACGGTGCTGGTCGGTGTGGGTGGCGGCGTGGTGACGGATCTGACGGGGTATGTGGCGGCGATCTATATGCGAGGGTTGTCGTTCGGCTTTGTGCCGACCTCGATCCTGGCGATGGTGGACGCCTCGATCGGCGGGAAGAACGGCATCGATGTGGACGTCTATAAGAATATGGTCGGGACGATCCGGCAGCCTTCTTTTTTGCTGTATGATTACAGCCTGCTGAAGTCGTTGCCGAAAGAGGAATGGGTGAATGGGTTTGCGGAGATCATCAAACATGCGGCGATCAGGGATGCATCGCTGTTCCGGGAGTTGGAGAAGAACAAGCTGACGACGTATCAGCGGGACAAGGCTTTGCTGGCGAAGCTGATCCGGCGGAATGTGGTCATCAAGTCGGATGTTGTGGCGGCGGATGAGTTTGAGCAGGGGGAGCGGAGGCTGCTGAATTTTGGCCATACGCTGGGCCATGCGATCGAAAATGTATATGAGCTGTCGCACGGGCAGGCTATTTCCATCGGGATGGTGGTTGCGAGTATGATCTCGGAGGAGTTCGCTTCCTTCAAGGAGACGGACCGGGTGATCGAGGTGTTGAAGCGGTATGGCCTGCCGACGCTGGCCGAGTTCGATCCGAAGGAGGTGATGGATGTGTTGCGGATGGATAAGAAGAAGGTGCGGGATACGATGAATTATGTGATGCTTAATAAGATCGGGCAAGGGGTTGTGAAGGCCATCCCGCTCGTGGAATTGGAAAAACTGTTACAGTCAATAATAACTGCCCGATGATCACCACTATTCAACCTTCTTTGTTATCGGGGACTATTTTGGCGCCGGCGTCCAAGAGCAGCATGCAGCGGGCTTGTGCGGCGGCGTTGTTGCGGATGGGTGAGACGGTGATCCGTCACCCGGGACATTCGAATGATGATAAGGCGGCGTTGGGGGTCATCCGGGATCTGGGGGCTGAAGTGAGTGAATTGCCGGATGGGTCGCTCCGGGTGAGGAGCAGGGGTGTGGAGCCGGCGGGCGGATTGGAAGTGAATTGTGGGGAGAGCGGGCTCGGCTTGAGGATGTTTGCACCGATCATCGCGCTTAGCGACAAGACCATAAAAGTGAAGGGAGAGGGCAGCCTGGTCCGGCGACCGATGGATTTTTTTGACGAGGTCTTTCCGCAACTGGGTGTCCGGGTGGTATCGAATGGCGGGAAACTGCCGTTGGTGATCCAGGGACCGCTGCAGCCACGGAATATAGAGATCGATGGGTCGCTCAGTTCGCAGTTTCTTACCGGGTTGTTGTTTGCGTACGCGGCGGCGGGTGCGGGGAAAGGAGATGTCGCGATCCGGGTGAGGGACCTCAAGAGCAAGCCATATATCGATCTGACCCTGGCGGTGATGAAGCATTTTGGCTGGGATGTGGAGCATAGGAACTATGAAGAGTTTCTTTTTCCGGCGGAGCGCCGGGCGGGGCAGAGGGAATATACCGTGGAAGGGGATTGGAGTGGCGGCGCCTTTTTGCTTGTGGCGGGGGCTGTTGCGGGACCGATCACGGTGCGTGGGTTGGATGAGTGGTCGACGCAGGCGGATAAGGCGATTCTGCAGGCCTTGTGTGATTGTGGGGCGACTGTGGAGATCAAGGAGACGGAGATGGTGATTGGGCCGGCTGGGACGGGGCTGCACGCTTTTTCTTTTGATGCGACGGATTGTCCCGATCTGTTTCCTCCGCTAGTGGCGTTGGCCGCCTTTTGCCAGGGGGTGACGACGATCAAAGGGGTGAGCCGGCTTGCGCATAAAGAAAGCGATCGCGGGCTGACCCTGCAGCAGGAGTTTGGGAAGATGGGAGTGGGGATCGAGCTGGACGGAGATGTTATGCGTGTGAAGGGTGGGGAGGTTGTTCGCGGCGTGAAGGTTCATTCGCGGCATGATCACCGGATCGCGATGGCCTGTGCGGTTGCGGCTTTGAGGGCGGATGGACCGGTGATCATTGAAGATGCCGAGGCGATCGAGAAATCGTATCCGGATTTTTACAGGGATATCCAAACCTTAGGTGCGAACGTAAACATACAATCATGAACAGTTTTGGCCGGCTATTCCGGGTCCATATCTTCGGCGAATCGCATGGGGAAAGCGTGGGGGTCAATATCGACGGTTGCCCGGCGGGTCTGTCCTTGCC
The DNA here is from genome assembly GCF_035546395.1 of Puia sp. Lineage (GTDB taxonomy): Bacteria > Bacteroidota > Bacteroidia > Chitinophagales > Chitinophagaceae > Puia. The sequence goes on from NZ_DASZXR010000011.1 coordinate 197,587, forward strand.
GCTGGAGGACTTTTTGCCGGACCTGGAGCGGCGGAAGGGGGGGATGCAGAAGGGGACGACGCCGCGGAAGGAGGATGATGTGCCCATTTTCAGGAGCGGGCTTTTTAATGAAACGAGCACGGGATCGCCTATTACGATCCTTTTCGAGAATAAGAATACGCGGAGTGGGGATTATGAGAAGCAGCGGGCGGTGCCCAGGCCGGGTCATGCGGATTTCGTTGCGCACACGAAGTTTGGCGGTTTTGAGGATTACCGGGGCGGCGGACCTTTTTCTGCCCGGTTGACAGTGGGGCTGGTTGCGGCGGGGGTTATCGCGAAGAAAATATTGCGGGCCGGCGTTCCCGGCGGAGACCTGCGGATCGAATCGACCATCCTGGAGATCGGGGGCGAAAGCGACCTCGACAAGGGGTTGCAGAAGGCCATCGATGCAAAGGACTCGATCGGCGGGATCATCGAATGCCGGGTGAAGGGTTTGCCGATCGGGCTTGGAGAGCCTTTTTGGGATTCGGTGGAATCGTTGCTGGCGCATGCCGTCTTTGCGATCCCGGCGGTGAAGGGGGTGGAATTTGGGTCTGGGTTTGCGGCGGCGCGGATGTTTGGTAGCGAGCACAATGATGCTATTGAAGATATGCAGGGGCGTACCCGGACGAATCATGCGGGCGGGATCGTCGGGGGGATCACCAATGGGAATGAGCTGGTTTTCCGGATCGCGATAAAGCCTACTTCGTCCACACCCAAGGAACAGCAGACGCTGAACTGGGAAACGGGTCAGCAGGAGAGCTTTTCGGTCAAGGGGCGTCATGATCTTTGTGTCGCCTTGCGCGCTCCGGTGATCGTGGAGGCGGTTACGGCGCTGGTTTTGGCTGATCTGTGGTTGCTGGAACAGCGGACTCCCCGAGTGGTAATCAAAAAATAGCGGTTTGCACTTAGAAATGTTCGTCTGTTGTATTATATTGAGCGATATATGAATTATCGAACGCGAAGCGTCCTTTTCCTTTTCCCGGTGTTTTCGATGATCATTTTGATGGCCTGCCGCGAGGGCGGTAAGACAACGGGAAACGATAAGGACAACGTGAAAACCCCAACTCAAGCCGACGAACATTCAGGAACCGACCTGAAGTCTCTTCTCCAGTATGCTGCCGCCAATGGCGATAAGCTGAATGATTCCACCCTGCTGGGATACCGGAAACTGGTTGACAGCCTCTACGAAACCGGCGGATACAATCCTATCTGGAGTGCCAGGCAGCGATGGCTGCCGGCGGGTGACAGCCTGCTCACGTTTATCGAAGGCGCTCAAACCTATGGGCTTTTTCCATCGGATTATCATTTTGGCCCGCTGTCTTTCTTCCGGCGGATCGTTCGGGAAGACACCCTTGCGCGAAAGAACGCTGCGATCTGGAACCGGGCAGATATCCTGTTGACCGATGCTTTTTTCACGCTGGTGAAAGATCTGCGGCATGGGCGGCTTGACTATGACAGCGTTACGTTGCGGAAGGACAGTGTGCTGCCGGATAGTTTTTATGTCCGGACGCTGGCCACGGCCCGTCAATTCGGGGTCCGGGGCGCTCTTGACAGTCTTGAGCCGCGGATCCCGGGGTACGATTCGCTGAAGGCTTATCTGCCCGAATTCCTGGCCAATGCCCATTTCCGGAAGCTGACCTGGCTGGATTATCCCTTTAAGGATTCGACGGTGTTCTATACTGCACTTACCAGGCGGTTGCAAGAGGTCGGATATATCGACAGCAGCGTGACCCGGGCCGATACGGCCATGCTGGCGGCGGCCTTACGGAGATACCAGGAAACCAATAAATTAAAAGTCACGGGCAGGGCTTCGCAGGAAACGGTGACGATGATGAATAATTCCGACTGGGAGAAATTCAAGCGGATCGCGATCAATTTGGACCGGTATAAGCTGTTACCCGATACCCTGCCGAAGACCTATGTCTGGGTCGATCTGCCGGGCTTTTACCTGCAGGTGCATGATGCCGATACGATCGCGTTGGAGTCGAAGGTAATCGTCGGGGCGCCGAAGACGCGGACCCCGTTGCTGACCAGCGAGATCTCCAATTTTGTGACGTATCCCCAATGGACGGTCCCCAATAGTATCATTTTTAAGGAGATGTTGCCGGCGATCAAGCGGAATGTGGACTACCTGAGGAAGCAGAACCTCATGGTTGTCGATGATAACGACAGCGTGCGGGACCCGTTGACGATCAACTGGAAGCGGTTGAGCAAGAATAATTTCCCCTACCAGCTGAAGCAGCGGCAGGGTGATGATAATTCGCTTGGGGTCATGAAGTTTAACTTCAAGAATAAATACGATGTGTATCTCCATGACACGAATGTCCGCTGGATGTTCGACAACAAGTTCCGTGCGGTGAGCCATGGGTGTGTGCGGGTGCAGCAGTGGCGGAAGTTGTCGGCTTTCCTGATAAGGAATGATACGATGCGGTATCATCCCGATACGTTGAAGAACTGGATCGTGCGTCAGGAGAAGCATACGGTCTGGGGTTTTGCGCATGTGCCGATTTATCTGCGGTATTTTACGGCGGAGGGGAAGAAGGGGAAGATTGCGTTTTACGATGACATTTATGGGGAGGACCGGGTGGCGAGGAACAAATACTTTGCTTCGAAGCCAATATTTTGAGTATTTTTAGGTTAATGATGGGTCCTTCGGGCCGTCAATCCAATTATGAAAACCCGATTACTCGCCTATCTATTATTGCCTGTGGCGGTCTATGCCCGCGACGAGAGGCCTATTCGGGACTCCATTCCTCCAGGCGCCAAAAAAAGTCATCATCACAAGCCGGTTGCTTCGACGGTTCAATATGGCGTTGCCAGTTTTTACGCGGACAAGTTTGAAGGTCGGAAGACCTATACGGATGAGATCTTTTCACAGGAGAAGTTCACCGGGGCCAGTAATACGCTTCCCATGCATACCTGGGTGCGGGTGACCAATCTTCGAAATCACCGGACGGTGGTCGTTCGGATCAACGACAAGATGCATCCGCGGAACAAGCGGCTTATCGATCTGAGCCGGGCGGCGGCTGCGCGGTTGGGATATGCCGGCCGGGGCCTTACGCGGGTGCGGATCGATGTGCTGGGTAAGGAAAGGCCGCCGGACGCCGAGGAAGAGATGGCGGTCCGGCAGCCCGGGCAGGATTAAATTAATGCTTCATTTTCTTGAAAACACTGATGTCCCCGCTAGTCGACACATGCAGGAGCCAGTCTGTTTTGGGGCCGGCTACGGTGACGTAGTAGCTGAGGCCGTCGTTCACATCGGTATATTCGATGGCGGCGGTAATGACCCCGTTGGGATAACTTTTTTCCAGATTCAGCTGAACATTTACGGGCAGATTGTTCTTACCTATGGTCCGGGCGGTGGCCAGGGGGTTGCCTTGCAGGTCGTAGAATGCCTGTAGTTGCAGGCCGTTCCAGATAAAATCCACTTCTGTGAATTGTCCCTTAACTTTGTAATTCACTTCGGTTGCCTGGGGGAACTGGCGGCGGAAATGGTTGATGCCGTTGAATGAGGGTTCCTCGTGGCGGGAAAGCGGATTTGCGTGGGCGCCGATGACTGTTATAAAAAGTATAACGGCGATGGATAAACGTTTGCAAACGAGGCTAATGGGCCTGTTATGGTGTTTGCGAATCTTCGATTTCATTACTTTGACTTTGATTGTTTGGTGTTTTAACTGTTTCGATCTTTCCTGGTAGCTAGCTGTACTTTATAAGACTAACGGGATGCCAAAAATGTTACAGGGTGTAAGGGGTTGATTGTGAGTGGCATTAACGTTTTTATCACATTTGAAACTGTTCGCTTCCGGACGGTTTGTTGTTCGGTTGTAACACATAGGCACATTAAAAATCTAAAAAACACATATTATGAACGCAAGCATTGGCATCACACCGGCAAATCTTCAGGCGGTTGCAGCGCAATTGAGCAAATTACTGGCAGACGAGTTCCTTCTTTATACCAAGACGCGGAATGCGCATTGGAATGTGGAAGGCCCGGACTTTCACTCCATGCATATCTTTTTCGAACAGCAGTATGAGGCGCTGGACGAAACGATGGACAGTGTTGCGGAGCGGATCCGTCAGCTGGGACATTATGCGCCTGCTACGCTGCAGAGTTTTCTTTCGCTTACTCATCTGACGGAGAAGCTGGGTGAACGGAATGACAGCCTTGGTTTTATCAAGGAGCTTTTGACGGATCATGAGAACATCATCATTTTCCTCAGGGAGAATATCAACAAGTTCGCCAATGATTATGGGGATGCGGGGACGAGTGATTTTATCACGGGGTTAATGGAGGAGCATGAGAAGATGGCGTGGATGCTAAGGGCGCATCTGACGAAGGTGAAATAAATGGGAACGCCCCGGGTCTGAGGTCCCTGGGGCGTTTTGTTATTCCTTGTCTTTTTTACCAAAGAGTCTTTTGAAGAAGCCTTTCTTTTTGGGTGGCTCCTGGGGCTTTTTGTCGGCGTCGGTGACGGTGATGCGGACGGAGCCCTCCTTGCTGGTGCGATTGGCTTCCTGGAGGATCTTCTGTTCTTCGGGCGAGAGCCTGGAGTCTACGGGGACGGTGGGTGGGCTGGTGTCGATGTATTGGTTGGGTTTGCCGTTACCCTGGTTGCCGCCTTCGGCGCCGGGGGGAGCCGTCTTTTCGATCTGCATGTAGTCATACATCATTTCCTTGCGGACGTTCTCGGGCTGGATGAATTTGGCCTGGCGATCGATGCCGAGGGTGCGGTCGGCGAGGACTTTTGCGAAGAAGTATTCCCAGATGGGTCTTGCGGCCTGTGCGCCGTAGCCGAGGCCGCCTTCGAGATGGATGAAGCGGTCGTCGCAGCCGATCCAGGAACCTGCCATCAACTGGGGGGTATAGCCCATGAACCAGGCGTCGGCGTTATCGTTGGTGGTGCCGGTCTTGCCGCCCATTTCGGAGATGCCGAGGCGGGTGCGGAGACCGGCGGCTGTGCCGAAGTCGACCGGGCCCTGCATCATGCGGGCCATGGTATAGGCCGTGCCCTGGCTGATGACCTCCTTGCGTTCGGTGTCGAAGCGGTCGAGGACGTTCCCGTTCTTGTCCTCGATGCGGGAGATATAAAAAGGTTTGGTGCTGTAGCCGCCGCTGGGGAACATGGTGTATCCCCACATCATTTCATACAGTGAGAGATCGCAGGTGCCGAGGGCCATGGAAGGATAGGGGTCAATCTTTGTGGGGATGCCGATCTGCTTTATGTATTCGGCGAAGCGTTTGGGCCCCACCGTCTTCATAATGTATGCGGCCACTCCATTTATAGACCAGGCGAGGCCGGAGGCCATTGTCATGGTGCCGCCTTCGTGCTTGTCGGGACGGGCGGGGACGTAGCCAAACCCGGGGAAATACTGCTGGCTGGTCTGGCATTCGGTCTCGGGTGTGAAGTTGAAGTCTTCGATGCCGAGGCTGTAGAGGAAGGGTTTTATCGAGCTGCCTACCTGACGCTTGGTATTGATGTTGACGTGATCGAATTTGTAGGTCTTGAAGTCGATACCGCCGACCCAGGCTTTTACGGCGCCGGTGACGGGATCCATGACCATGAAGGCCGTCTGCAGCATCGACTGGTGATATTTGATCGAGTCGAGCGGGGTCATTACCGTATCCTTTTCGCGTTTGCTGTTCCAGGCGAAGACCTTCATCGGGACGGGTTGATTGAAGGTCTTGCGGATCGCCGCATCGGTGAGACCGTCGTCCTCGAGGTTGTGCCAGCGGTCGCTGTTGCGCATGGCGGCTTCGAGGATGTTCTGGTGGTCTTTCCAGATCAGGCCTTTGCGGACATCGTACTGCGCGCTGAGGTTGCGTTGCAGGATGGGCAACTGTTTGGCCACCGCTTCATCGGCATAGATCTGCATGCGGGGGTTGATGGTGGTATAGACCTTGAGTCCGTCGGTGTACAGGTTATAGGGTTCGCCGGTGGCGGGATTTTTGTGGAGCTTGCACCATTTTTGGAGGTCGGAGCGGAGCACGTCCCTGAAATAGGGGGAGAGCCCATTGTTCTCATCCACCTTTTTATAGTTACTGAGATCGATGGGTTTTGTCTTGAGCTTTGCGGCCTCGGCTTCGTTCAGGTATTTGTTCTTGACCATCTGGTTGATGACGGTATTGCGTCGTTCGATGGCCATTTTGGGATTCTTGCGCGGATTGTACAGGGTGTTGCCTTTGAGCATCCCGATGAGAACGGCGGCTTCGTCGACGGAAAGCCGGTCGGGTTCCTTCTGGAAGAAGGTGCGGGAAGCGTTGCGGATGCCGTAGACGTTGTCGCCGAAGGGGACTTCATTGAGATAAAGGGCGAGGAGTTCCTGCTTGGTGAAGTTGCGTTCGAGTTTGATGGCGATGATCCATTCCTTCAGCTTTTCGATGAACCGGCGGACGAAATTCCGGGAGCCCTGGTCGAGGAGGTTCTTTGCGAGCTGTTGGGTGATGGTGCTGCCGCCGCCGTCCCTGCCGAGCTTCAGAACAGCGCGCATGACGGAAAAGCCGTCGATCCCGGAGTGTTCGTAGAAGCGTTCGTCTTCCGTGGCTACGAGGGCGTTGACGACGTTTGGCGAGATGTCCTTGAATTCTACGTTGCTGCGATTGCCTTTGTCCTTATAATATTTCCCCATGGGGGTGCCGTCTTCCGCGAAGACCTCGGTAGCGAGGGTGATGGAAGGATTCTCCAGTTCTTTGAGGGAGGGCAGGGAGCCGAAAACGCCCAGGTTGATGAGGATCAAAAAGAGGATAAACCCTCCTAATCCATAAAAGAACACTTTCCAGAAAATACGGACGAGTTTGGACGACATATTGGAATTTGTTGTAATAAATCTCGCCGGCGCCTGCGGCGCCGAGCTTCGCAAGGTACTAGAAAATTCCGGGATAGGCGGCCTGCAGGAACTTCCGGTAGGCGTCCATATTCTTATTGTTCAGCAGCAACCCGAGGTTGGAATTGGAGATGATCAGGAAGCTGTATTTTCCGGCGGGCAGCCAGGGTACGATCTCTCTTGGGGCCAGCGCTTTCATATTCTTCATGTAATCCAGGGCTTCGTTCGCGCCTGCAAACTTGCTGATGATCATCAACTTCAACGAATCGTTGAGCGAGGCATTCTCGGTCTTGTAGAACTTGCTGTAGAACATTTCGGTGTTGTAGCGGCTGAATGCATTAGCGGCTTCCGAAACGTATACGGGGTCCACTTTATCCATGACCATGACGACCGAATGGGTCTGGTCTGGGGTGAGGGTGAATGCCGAGTTGAGGTTATGCAATTTTGCGGCCAACCGGATGCTGTCGTCCTGTAATTTCCTGACGGCGGCGGCGATGGAGTCCGTCTTACGTTTCAGGATGGCGGCTTGCAGGGAGTCGGCGCTGGCTTTCAGCATGGCCTCGTGCAGGGAATCCTGCAGGTGGTGGAGGTTGGCCAGGCGGCCGGCGTCCATATTGATCTTGTTCAGGCTGGCGGTGTCGGCTTTGAGCTTGTCGCCGGGGGCGGCAACGGCGGGTTTGTTACCTGGGATATTTTTGATCAGCAGGTTGGAGTCGTTGCGTACCAGCCGGGGGCGGCGATTGGCCGCATTTTGGGCTGCGGTGTCCACCTGGGACGCTACGGCGACCGTATCGTCGTCAACGGCGCGGGTAACCTGCAGGCGGGTGAGGTAATCTTCGATCTGCCTGCGGCGGTTGAGCACATCCAGCAGGGTCGTCGCCTTTGCGGCCATCGGGGTCCTGGGCCATTTGGTCGTGATGCCGGTGAGCACGGTCCGGGCCTGGGCGTCCTGGCGGGAACGGATGAAATAGACGGATTCGATATAGAGCAGCTGCGGGGTCCAGTATTTGTCGCCATAGAGGCTGTCGGCCACCCGTTTCTCTTCGATGGCCTGTTCGAAGCGGCCTTCGATAAAGTCATTATAGACCTTCTCGTATTGCTGGGTGGCTTTTGTTTTGACGCTGTTGGCGCCGTTGTCGACGGAATCGGGATTGTTGAGACGGCGGGTGAAGGCGCTTTTCGGGAATTGCCGGTCGAGGAGCGCGAGGATGCGCCGGGCATTCTCTTCATCGCCCAGTTTCTTATAGCAATAGTAGAGGTTGAACAGGGTCTCCTCCCCGCGGCGGGTCTCGGGGAACTTATTCAGCAGGCTGTCGTAGGAGTTGATCGCGTAAGGGTAATCGGCTATCCCATCCTGGTAGGTGCGGCCGAGAGCGAAGAGCGCGCCCTCGATGGAGTCCATCGACCGTTTCATTTTGTCCGGCGTCAGGGGAAGGTTTGCCAGCAGGGACTTGAAGTCCACGGTATTGGTGGCCGAGGCTATGCGGGCGGCGCTGTCCGACAGATCGGGGGTGGTCCTGTTACCGGGGCGGGCGCCGATGTTGTTCCTGGCGAGAGCCGCGACCTGCCAGTTATCGACGTTGGGGCGGTTCCCCCATTTTGTTTTGAAGTCGGAATAACCTTTTGCCTTGAGTCCGGCGTTATCGAAGTACCAGTCGGTGGCGTTGCCGCCGGCGGCGAAGAGGTCGGGAACGGCGTTATTCTTTGTCAGCGGCGAATTATTGAAGGAGTTGCTGTCGGCCTCGTCCCGGAGTCCCTGCTGTCGGCGGAGTGTCCGGACCATTTTACGGATGTAGGCATCGCGTTGGGCTTGTGGTAAGGCTGCGATGCGCTGGAGGCTGTCCTGGCGATCGATGATATCCAGCTGGCGGACGAGCGTCGCCAGGGCAGCCTTGCGATCGGTCAACGAGCTGAGGTCGCCCAGGGTGGCCAGATCGGCCTGGGTAAGGGTAAGGCTGTCGTAAAAGCGTTTTGCGCTGCGGTAGTCCTTTTCTTCGAACGAGAGATTGGCCAGTTGCAGGAAGGCCTTGTTTCGCTGGTTGTTGGTGGAGCCGACCGAGTATTTTATACATTGGCGCAGGTCGGCCACGGCGCCGGGTTTGTTGTTCCTTTCGAGCTCCATCTGCGCCGCGGTGAACCAGATGATGTCGCGGTAAGTATCGTAGCGGTCGCGGTGGGCCATCTTTTCGAGGGCTGCGATATTGCGCGCGATATAATTCTCACTGCTGTCCCTGGTTTGGCGGATGGCGTTCAGGCGGGCATAGATCTCCAGGATGGGGTTATAGGTGCGCTTGACGGCGCGTTCGTAGAACGTTTTTGCATGATAGCTGTCGCCTGTCTTTTCATACAGCTGCCCGATGAGGTATTCCCAGCGGGCGGTCTCTTCGCGGTCTTCGGCGGCCGGCAGGGCTTTTTCGAGGTAGATGGCGGCGCTGTCGTCAATATTCTGCCGGTAGAACCAGAGGGCCCGTAGTTCCTGCAGGCTGGGTTCGAGGCGGGGCGGGAACAGCGGGTCATGGAGCAACACCTCGATGAGGCCGGCGGCCTGGGCGAATTCATCCCTGGCGATATAGGTGCGGGTCTTCCAGATCAGCGCGTCGTTGCGGCTTGGGGGAAGGGAAAAGACCTTCTGGCCGATGTTGGGATGTTCCCGGGTGGCGACCTTGTCGGCGCTGGTTCCTTCTTCTTTGTTGTAGTTGCTGCCGATGGGCTGATCATTACCCTCTTTGTCCTTTGGGGCGAAGGCCCAGTTGACGAACTGGAAGGTGATGAAGGCAGAGTCGAAGTCCTTTTTATAGTAATAGGTCCTGCCGATGAGGAGGTAGAGATTGTCGACCCAGTCGGACCGGGTATCATGGATGAGGATGCCCATGGTACATTTATAGATAATGGAATCCAGCTCCCGTTTCTGGGCGGCGGTGGCGTCGAGGCTGTAATTGTAGAAGGGGAGGAGCCGGGTGTAATCGTCCTTGAAGGAGGCTTTGGCCCGGGCGAGGATCATTTTTATCTTCTCGTTGGAGTTGAAGTAGTAGTTGTAGTGGGTGATGGTGTTTTGGATGAAGCGGCGGGCCTTTTTGATCTTTTTGCCGTCGTTGGAGGTTTCGGAGGCCAGGGTGCGGTTTTCGAATTTCTTTGGTTTGGTTAGGGTATAGTCAACACCGTCCTGGGCCCGGAGAGCCAGGTTACAACACGCCAATACCCCTAACAGCAAAATCTTACGATAAGCCAAGATGATGAAATTGAGAAACCGGTCCGCAATTAATGCCAATAACTCTTTTTAAGGAAATTTATTTTGTTATCTTTATCGGACCTGCCGGTCCGGTAGGGCATAGATTGTACCAATTAATCCAATATGGCTAAATTTGATGCCAATTCCACTCTGAAGCGCCTCCAAAACCGCTACCGCCTGGTAGTTATGAACGACGACACGTATGAGGAGGTGGTTACCTTTAAGTTATCGCGGCTCAGTGTATACACGGTTCTGTGCACGATTTTTGTATTGTTGACCGGGCTTACGGTCGCGCTGATCGTATTTACCCCATTGAAGCTATATATCCCCGGGTATGGAGATGTGAGCAATACCAAGGACTTGCGTGAACTAAAAATAAGGACAGATTCGTTAGAGCAGGAGGTGAGGTATAAGGATCAGTACCTGGAGAGTATCCGCAATGTGTTGCAGGGGAATACGACGGTGAAGCTGGACACGACGACGTTGAAGATCCCGAAACCTGAGAAAATAAATGACTAAAATCCATATTTATGTTTAACGGAAAGAACAAATCTGAAACTTTTGAAGTGGGTGGCGGCGAGAAAGCCACCGGCAGCACGAGCGCCAGCCTGATCGGCGCGGGAACCACCATGAAGGGGGATATCACCAGCAGCGGCGATCTGCGGATCGATGGGACCCTGGTGGGGAATATCCACTGTACTGCCAAGGTCGTGATCGGCGCAAATGGGAATGTCCAGGGGGATATCCATGGTCAGACGGCGGATATCATGGGCAAGGTAACTGGAACGATCAAGGTGAAGGACTTGCTTCAACTGAAGGGCGGCAGCGCGGTTAACGGCAATCTTGAGGCCGGAAAGCTGCAGATCGAGCCCACGGCCAATTTCAATGGCGCTTGTCAAATGGTCTCGGCACCTGCGAGTGCGAGCACCTCCCCCTCAAAATCTTCCCAGGAGGTAAAGCGGGATTACAAAAACGTTGAGGTTGCCCCCGCCTGATGAGGGTGGAGGGGCTAACGAGCGCCGATCCGATGACCGGCGCAGGGAATTGCTGCGTTGGGCAGGATTGTCCTCCGAAGTTGTTGCTTCGGTAGGGATATCCGTGTACCTGGGGGTAAGGGGGGATAGATGGCTGAAGCCAACTTTTCCAATCCTGTCCTGGTTATTACCTTTGCTGGTAATAGTGGTCCTGCTGATCAACCTGATCAGGGCGGGCTCGAAAAAGAAAAATGGAAAATAAAGCCGGAAACAAGTCCTTTCTGCCCATCGGGGTCGTATTTGTGGTCTTCACTCTTTTTGTTGTGGTAGCCCGGCCGTTCCTGGCGGAGAACCGGGTAGACTACCGGGTCCTGTTGGGGGGCAATATCCTCCTTTTCGGGGTGACGGCGGTTAGTTTTTATTTGTATACCAAAGCTTTGCGCAATAATAACCCACATGCGTTCGTCCGGATGATGTATGGGAGCCTGCTGGTGAAGATGTTCGCCTGTTTGGTAGCCACGCTGATGTATGCCTGGGTGGCGGGCCCGGCGGTGAGCCGCAATGCGATCTTTGGCTGTTTTGGCCTGTATGTTGTCTACACCTGGCTTGAAGTGAAGATACTCATGCAGTTGAGTAAGAAATCCCCAAAAAATGTCTAAGAAAGAAGCTCCGCTTGATTACCTGCGCCGATGGATCCCCGGGGATGCCGCGCCGTTGATCCTGGAGTATCTGAACCATTATAATGTCCATCTGACCATCACCCGGGAGCGGAAGAGTGTGCTGGGGGATTACCGGCATGCTACGCGCGCGAGCAACCACCGGATCAGCGTCAATGGGAACCTGAATTCCTATTCTTTCCTGATCACGCTTATCCATGAGCTGGCGCACCTGGAGACGTTCATGGAGTGGGGGAATGGGGTCAATTCACATGGGAAGGAGTGGAAGGGGATCTACCGGAAGATGCTGGAGGAGTTCATCCGGCTTGCGGTCTTTCCGACCGATATTCTGAGCGCACTTAAGAAAAGCCTGCATAATCTCCCGGCGAGCAGCTGTGCCGACGAGAATTTGATGCGGGTGCTGAAGAAATATGATGAGAATCCCGGTGATCTTGTGTTGGTGGAGCAGATCCCGGAGGGGGCCTGTTTCAGTCTCGAGGATAAGCGCATATTCCGGAAGGGAAAAAAATTGAGAAAAAGATATCAATGCACCGAGCTATCCACGGGAAAATTGTATCTTTTCAGTCCAATCTATGAGGTCAAACCGGCCTCTTAGGATTCTGCGGTTCGAAACTTTCCCCTGAGCCCCTGGTCAATGCCCGTTTTTGATTCAATCCCATGAATTACAGGTCATCCGTGGCTAAAGGTGGAACCTTGCCTGGCAAATATGCCTGGCGAGCGTTCACTTTTTGCGGATTTGCTATACTAGCTCAACAGGGCGACGGCACCATAGAACAGGGCGATGGTGACGATGATGATGCCGATAAACGGCTTGTCTGCGTTCTTCATGATCAAAACTTTTCTGGTAGGGTAATCGGGCCTGCGGCCCTCTGGGGATAACGCGGGTGGTAGGGGCAATAGTGTGTCTATCCAAACATATTGTGCGAGCGATGCCCAAGGCCATCGGGATGCGCTAATGTCTGGCCTTCGGCCAACGGACCTCCGGTCCGTTTCAGGCAGTAATAGATCGCCGCTTTGTCGGGGGTTTTGGCCAGGCGCCGGAAGCCGGCTTTTTCCAGGAGTAGTGCCCTGGGGTCGGCGGGTGTTACGTAGTTGATCCGGGTGATGATGCGGCGGATGGACCGGTAGCCGAGCAGGGCGGCGATGACGGTCCGCAGGGCCATGCTATTGAGGTGATCGTCGGGGGAGGCGTAGAAGCAATAGATGCCGATGGTGCCGGGTTGGGAAAGGCAATCGGGGGCGAGGTCCATTTGGACGGGCGGGTGTACTTCGAGCAGGAAGAGGAGGCGATCGTGATAAAATACCAGATAGGCGCCAAAGGCCTCGTGTGTCTCCATACTGTCATAAATCTCCCATAATCCTTCATCGGGATACAACTGGGCGCGGGCGCCATAGAATTCGTGGCGGAAGAGTTCGCGAATAATGCTCCTGTCCGTGTCTTTGCAGACGGGCCGGAGGATAAGGTCTCCCCTGATCAGAGATGAGGTGATGGACAGCATGGCGATGTGGGCTACGCATCGGGGCCTTAAAGATGGACTAAGTCTTAACCAGAAGAGGAAGTGGAATAAGTAAGTAGCGCGAAGATGGGCATAATTTGATATGACGGAAAAATAACACGCGATTAAACGCGCCTCCTGTTGAATAAATTGTAATAAAATATAAGGGTTAACCTGTAACTGGACCTATAGATCAGAGTAGGACGCCGGGTGGAGGAAGACAATATCGATATGCGAGACATTGTGTTGGTATTGCGGGTCGGCCACCAATTTCTTCCAAACGGAGTCTGCGCCGAAGTCCTTCCAGTGTTGTTCGCGGGAGGGCATATCCTCGAAGCTGGTCATGTACATGAGGTTGGGCATGTGGGCGCCCGATAGAACGCTGGCATAAAAGACCGCATGGAAGCCGAGGCGGTCGAAGAGCGGGATCTCACCACCGGCATTGAACATCTGCACCTTGTTCTCGAAATATTTCTCGGTCGGGCCTTCATAGCTGCGAAGCTCATAGATGCGGTTGGCGGGTGCGCCTTTCAGGGAGCCGGGCGCGGCGTGGTGCGGCATATCGGGGAAGGCCTGCAGGAGGATGGATTCGATGCGGATATAGGGCGGGTTGTCGTGCGGGGCATTTACATAGTCGGCGCCATCGGAGAGGTAGCGTGCGTCTTTATTCAGCGTGGCGGGGAGGCCGGTATATTGTTCGAGGGTTTTCAGGGGGATGAGGACATAGATGCGGCGGACGGCTGCGGTATCGTTGCCGACGGGCTTGAATACGCCGATATCGGCGATACCCTGGCGGTGGAGGGCCGGCAGGAGGGCGGATTGCAGGTATTTATCGACCCTTGCTTCCTGTTCCGCGTTCTTCAACGAATAAATGCGGATGGAATAGAATTCCTGTTTGGCGGCGGCCGGCACGGAGGTTGCGGTTGCCCGAAGAAAGGGCAGCAGGGCTATGATGATTAGGAGGTTTTTCATTATCGAAATATTTAATATTTTAGTTGTCAACCTTTTAACGACCATAAATGTAGAATAGGGGAGGCACTTTAACAAAAACTTGAGCGGGCCGGAGGGGTAAATATTGGAAATAAACCTATCTTGGCGAACTCCTTACTGACCTATGCGATATATAACGTTACTATTGGCACTGTGTGTACTGGGTTTTCTGCGTGTGAGTGGGCAACAATTCCTTACGGGCAAAATTTACAAGGCGAACAGCACCGAGTATCTTGTTTCGGTGAGTATCCACAATATTACCCAGCAACGGTATGATCTGTCTGAAGAGGACGGCAGCTACCGGATCCAGGTTCTGCCGGGGGATCATGTTTCCTTTTCGTCGGTGGGATACAAGGCGGATACGATCACGATCACGGCGTCGATGCTGACGGCGGCCTACCCGGTGTACCTGGATATACGGGCGCAAACGCTGAGGGCCATCCGGGTCGGGGAATTCAGCAATTATCAGTTGGATTCGATGGATCGACGGAAGGAATATGCCTGGGTCTATGATCATGAGAATACCCCGCATTTGGCCAGGGACCGCCAGGGAGCCGATGGGGTTGGGGTAACGTTGAATATCTTCCGGAACAGCTCCGCCGCGGCCAAGCAGCGCATCAAGTTATCGAAACGGCTGGAGAAAGAGGAGGAGGACTATTATGTCGACAGCCGTTATAATAAAGATTACGTCACCAAGATCACGAAGCTGAAGGGTGATTCGTTGGCTGATTTCATGCGGAGGTATCGGCCTTCGTATGAGTACTGCCGGAAGGCGGCGAATGTGGACATCCTCGTTTACATCAACGACAGTTACAAACAGTATATGAAAGCTGATAATTGACTTTGGGCGACCGGACTGTTCCGGGTTTGGCCTATATTTATCACATGAAAGAACTCAGAAGCCGGAATTGGTTTGGGAAAACCGATAAGATGGGCTTTATCTACCGGAGCTGGATGAAGAACCAGGGGTTTCCCGAAGACCTTTTTGATGGCCGGCCGGTGATCGGCATTTGCAATACCTGGTCAGAACTTACTCCGTGCAACGCGCATTTACGGGATATTGCCGAGGTGGTCAAGCGCGGCGTCTATGAGGCCGGGGGATTTCCATTGGAGTTTCCTATTATGTCGCTTGGGGAGACTTTACTCAAGCCGACGGCCATGCTGTTCCGTAATCTCGCGAGCATGGATGCCGAAGAATCGATCCGGGGTAACCCGGTCGACGGCGTTGTGTTGCTGACCGGTTGTGATAAAACCACGCCGTCCACGCTGATGGGCGCTGCGAGTGTCGATCTGCCGACGCTGGTCGTGCCGGGCGGACCGATGTTGAACGGGAAGTTCCGGGGAACCGATATCGGGTCGGGGACCCATGTCTGGAAGTTCGACGAGGAGCGGAAGCGGGGAGAGCTTTCGGACGCCGATTATCTTTTTGCGGAGAGCTGTATGTCGCGCAGTGCGGGCCATTGCATGACAATGGGCACGGCGTCGACGATGGCGTGCATGGTCGAGTCGCTGGGGCTGACCCTGCCGGGGGCGGCGGCGATCCCTGCCGTAGACAGCCGGAAGAAGGTGCTGGCCCATTTATCGGGGCGGCGGATCGTGGAGATGGTAAAGGAGGATCTTCGGCTTAGCAAGATACTGACCCGGACGGCTTTTGAGAATGCCATCAAGGTGAATGCGGCTGTGGGGGGTAGTACGAACCTGATCATCCATCTCACGGCTATTGCGGGCCGTATCGGGGTGCCGCTGGAGCTGGCGGACTTCGACCGGCTGGGCAGCGGCATTCCTTTGTTGTTGAACCTGATGCCTTCCGGTAAGTTCCTCATGGAGGATTTCTATTATGCGGGGGGGCTGCCGGTGATCCTGAACGAGTTGCGGGAACAGTTGGATATGGGCGCCCTGACCGTGAATGGCCGGACGCATGGGGAGAATGTGAAGGGTCGGGAGACCTGTTATAACCGGGAGGTGATTGCGGCGTATGACGAGCCGCTGATCGATCATGCGGGGATCGCGGTGGTTCGCGGGAATCTTGCCCTCAATGGTGCGGTGATCAAGCCTTCGGCGGCGACGCCGGCGTTGATGCAGCACCGGGGGAGAGCCGTCGTGTTCGAAAATATCGAGGACTATCATCGAAGGATCGACGATGCTGCGCTGGAGATAGACGCCAGTTCGGTCATGGTGTTGAAGAATGTGGGGCCGGTGGGGTATCCGGGGATGCCGGAGGTGGGAAATATGGCGTTGCCGAAGAAGCTGCTCGAGCAGGGCGTGACCGATATGGTGCGGATATCGGACGGGCGAATGAGCGGGACCGCGTATGGGACCGTGGTGTTGCATGTTTCGCCGGAATCCGCTATCGGCGGGGTGCTGGCGCTTGTGGAGAATGGGGATTGGATCGAGCTGGATGTGGAGGGCAGGCGGCTGCATCTCGATGTGTCTGATGACGAGCTGGAGCGGCGGCGCCGGGGATGGGTGGCGCCTGCGGTGCCGGGGACGGGGCGGGGGTATGTCCAACTTTATCACAAGCATGTTTTACAGGCCCATGAGGGGGCCGACCTGGATTTTCTGCGCGGCGGTTCGGGCTCGGAGGTGAGCCGGGATAGTCATTAACCATGGCGGACCAAGGGTCCGCCGGCCGAAGGCCCATCATAAAACTCGCTTATGCATTTACTGCTTGTTCTTTTTGGTATTCTCCTTTTGGTCTTGCTGATTACGTGGGGGAAGGTCAACGCTTTTTTAAGCTTTTTGGTGGTTTCTATTCTTACGGGATTGTTGCTGGGTATTCCTTTTGATAAGATCACGGGTGCTGTGTACAAGGGGATTGGGGATACGCTGGGTCAGCTGGCGATCGTCATCGTGCTGGGCGCCATGTTGGGGAAGATGGTGGCGGAGAGCGGTGCGGCGCAGCGGATCGCCACGACGATGATGAATGCATTTGGCGAGAAATATATCCAGTGGGCGTTGATGGTGACGGGTTTTATTATCGGCATCCCGCTGTTCTACAATGTCGGGTTCGTGCTGATGGTGCCGTTGATCTTTTCGGTCGTGTATAAGTACAAGCTTCCTGCCATTTACATCGGGTTGCCGATGCTGGCGTCGTTGTCGGTGACGCATGGATTTTTGCCGCCGCATCCCGCGCCATCGGCGTTGGTGGGAATGTTCCATGCCAATATGGGAAAGACGTTGATGTTCGGGATGGTGATTGCGGTGCCGGCGATCATCGTGGCGGGGCTTTTCTATTCGCGGACCTTGAAGCATATCGTGGCCCGGCCATTGGAGGGGCTGGTGGCCACCGAGAAGCCGGAGGATCAATTGCCGGGGATCGGGCATAGCCTGCTTTGCGCCTTGTTGCCGGTGGCCCTGCTGATGCTGACGACCGTGCTTTCTCAAAAGACGGACTTGCCGGCGGGCGGGCAGGCGGTGTTGGGCTTTTTCAATGATGCCTCGGTGATCCTGCTGATGGCTGTCGGGCTGGCCACCTGGTTGCTGGGCGTTCGCCGGGGGATGAAGCTGACGGCCGTAATGCGGATCTATGAGGGAGCGGTGAAGGATATCGCGATGATCCTGCTCATCATTGCGGGTGCGGGCGCCCTGAAGGAAGTGTTCTCCGCCAGCGGGGTCAGCAAGGAGATCGCGACCATCCTGCAAACATGGCCGGTACATCCGCTGGTGCTTGGGTGGCTGATCGCGGCCATCATCCGGGTATGCCTGGGATCGGCTACGGTGGCGGGGTTGACTGCGGCGGGGATCATCCTGCCGTTGATGACGAGGTTGCATGTCGATCCCAACCTGATGGTCCTGTCCATCGGGGCCGGGAGCCTGTTCTTCTCGCATGTCAATGACGGTGGTTTTTGGATGTTCAAGGAATACTTCAACCTGTCGATAAAGGATACGATACGAAGCTGGTCGCTGATGGAGACCATTGTTGCGTTGGTGGGGCTGGCCGGGGTTTTATTATTAAATTGTTTAATTTAGTAGTAAAACCGGCATTTTTGGAGAAAACGATCACGAAGGACCTGCTCAGGAACGAGCTTTATAGCGACGGGCGGCCGGCGGGTGAAATGTTGTATTCACGGTATAGCGGGATGTTGTACAGCTATATCCTGCAGTTTGTGCCCGAAGCGGAAGCGGGGACATTGCTGGTGGATATCTTCGTCCGGCTGACGCCTCAGTTGAACGAGGCGTTCGACAGTTCACTCAGCGTGTATTGCTGGTTGCAGATCGAGTCCAGGAAGATGATCCTGGAGCATCTCCGAAAAAGGGGGGATGTGGCCGGTAAGACGACGACCGGGGCTATTATTGGCAGAGGCCCCGGGACGGCGGTTTCCTATTTTTCGTTGCTGGAGGACGCGCCGCCCGAGCATCAATGGGTGTTCCGGGAGGTGTTCCTTTATGGGCGGAGCAAGGAGGAATTAGCGCAACGGTCCGGTAAGGATCTGGCTTATGTCAGCCAATTGCTTCGGGAGTGTCTCGGAATGATCAGAAAAAGCTTGGGGTGAATATCGAACTATATCTTCAGAGCGGCATTGTCGAGAGTTATGCCTTGGGTTTGGCCACGCAGCGGGAGGTGGACGAATTCGAGGAGTTGTTGCCGCATTACCCCGAATTGAAGGAGGCGTTACGGGATTTTGAATATCATTTAGAGTTGTTCTCGATAGATCATGAGGTGCCGCCGCCGGCGGAGGTCCGCAAGCGGATCGAGGACCGGCTGCGGGAATTGCCGGCTATTCCCGAGTCCCGGCGACGGGTGGGCCGTGGGGACCGGACCGAGTTTGTTGCGGCGAAGGAGACTTCGGAATATATCCGGGTGCATAGGATTTGGCGTACCTTGTTCCTTGTCGTCTTTGTGCTGGCGAAGATATTTTTGATCCTGGCCATTTATTATTTTATTCAATACCGGCATGCGGCGCAAAAATAAATTTTGGACATTGGGGTTTGGCCATTAATTTTGGGCCGCAATGAATAACAGCAGACATCATCATCACCGCCATTTTCTCTTACCGAATCTAAAGTCCGGTGGGTAGGCCGGTGATGTTTTGTCCAAACATAAACTTATTCAGGGGCTTACCAAATGGTAGGCCCTTTTTTATTTTGCGGGACACGTGTCCGCCGGCCGAAGGCCAAACATTTATTACTATGACCAAACTGAAAATCGCGATCCAGAAGTCCGGCAGGCTTTATGACGACAGTGTCAAACTGTTGAAGGACTGCGGAATTGACCTGAAGAACGGGGTCAACAAGCTGAAGGCCGAGTGTGACAATTTCCCGATGGAGATCTATTTTTTGCGGGATGACGATATCCCGCAGTATGTGGAGGATGCGGTCGCCGATGTCGGTATTGTGGGGGAGAATGTCTTCTATGAGAAGAACAAGCGGGCCGATATCGTCGAGCAGCTGGGGTTTGGAAAGTGCCGGTTGGCGGTGGCCATCGGCAAGGCCGATCACTATTCGGGGGCGGGTTTTCTGAGTGGGAAGCGGATCGCGACGAGCTATCCGGTATTGGTGCAACAGTGGCTTGACAAGAATGGCGTGCAGGCGGAGATCCAGGAGATCAGCGGATCGGTGGAGATCGCCCCGGGGATCGGACTGGCGGAGGCGATCGTCGACCTGGTGAGCAGTGGGAGCACCCTGTTCATGAACGGGCTGAAGGAGGTGGAGACAGTGCTGAAGAGCCAGGCGGTGCTGATCCGTAATGAGCGGCTTGGCGAGGCGCAGCAGCAGCTGCTGGAGAAGTTCCTTTTCCGTATCCGGTCGGTGAAGAAGGCGAGGAACAATAAGTATGTGCTGCTGAATGCGCCTAACGACCGGCTTCAGGAGATCATCCGGCTTTTGCCGGGGATGAAGAGTCCCACTGTGCTGCCGTTGGCCGAGGAGGGTTGGAGCAGCGTGCACAGCGTGATCAGCGAAAATGATTTCTGGGATATTATCGAGCGATTGAAGGATGCGGGTGCGCAGGGCATCCTGGTCGTACCGATCGAAAAAATGGTGATATGAAAATTACGGATATAAGCAGGGGTTCTGTGGCCGCGGCGCGGGAGTTGTTGAGGCGGCCGGTGATCGATGTTTCGAGACTGGAAGCGACCGTCGGGGGGATTTTGGGTGAGGTGCGGGCAGGAGGAGATGCGGCGGTGCGGAAGTTCTCGCTGCAGTTCGACAAGGTGGCGCCGGAGCCGATAGAGTGTAGTACAGCCGAGATCGCGGCGGGAGCGGCGGGTGTGGGGGATACCCTTCGGGCGGCGATCCGGATGGCGGCGGCCAATATCGAGGCATTCCACCGGCGGCAGGTGCGGGTGGAAGAGGTTGTGGAGACGATGCCGGGAGTCCGTTGCTGGCGGCGTTCGGTGGCGATCGAAAAGGTCGGGCTTTATATTCCCGGGGGGACGGCGCCGTTGTTCTCGACGCTGTTGATGCTGGCCATTCCGGCGAGGATCGCGGGTTGCCGGGAGATAATCCTTTGTTCGCCGCCGGATGCGGAGGGGCGGCTTCATCCCGCGCTGTTGTATGCCGCGGAGCTGATCGGGGGGATTCGGGTGTTCCGGGCGGGCGGTGTGCAGGCGATTGCGGCGATGGCGTATGGGACCGAATCTGTTCCGGCGGTTTATAAAATCTTTGGACCGGGCAACCAATACGTCACCTGTGCAAAGCAGCTGGTGCAACGCGAGGGAATTGCGATAGATATGCCGGCGGGGCCGAGCGAAGTAGCGGTATATGCGGATGAAACGGCATCGCCTGACTTTGTCGCGGCCGACCTGCTGTCGCAGGCGGAGCATGGCGCGGACAGCCAGGTCGTGTTGGTGAGTCCTTCGGGCTCCCTTGTCGAGCGGGTGTTGGTGGAGGTGGAGCGGCAGGCGGCGTTGTTGCCGAGGGCGGAAATGGCGCGGAAGGCGTTGGCGAACAGCCGGGCTTTTGTTGTGAAGGATAGCGATCAGGCGATGGAGTTGCTGAATGAATATGCGCCGGAGCATTTGATCTTGTCTTGCGATGACGCCGGGCGGCTGGCCGGGAGTGTGGTAAATGCGGGGTCTGTGTTCCTTGGGAACTATTCGCCGGAGAGCGTGGGTGATTATGCGAGTGGGACGAATCATGTGCTGCCGACGAATGGGGCGGCGCGGGCCTTTAGTGGGGTGAGCCTGGATAGCTTTGTGAAGAAGATCACTTTTCAGCAGCTGAGCCGCGAGGGATTGGAGGCGATCGGCAGTACGGTGATGTCGATGGCGTCGGCCGAGGGATTGGAGGCGCATGCGAACGCTGTAAAAATAAGACTATAGATTATGTTCAATTTAGATAAACTATTACGCGACAACATCCGGCAGCTGGTGCCTTATTCTTCGGCACGGGATGAATTCAAGGGAGAGGCCAGGGTCTTTATCGACGCCAACGAGAACAGTCTTGGGTCGCCGCTGACGAAGTGGTATAACCGGTATCCGGATCCGCATCAATGGAAAGTCAAAGAGGCGATCAGCAAGGTCAAGGGGATGCTGCCGCAGCATATCTTTTTGGGCAATGGGAGCGACGAGTGTATCGACCTGTTGTACCGGGCTTTTTGTGTGCCGGGGAAGGACAATGTGATCATCAATCCGCCCACCTACGGCATGTACGAGGTGAGCGCGCATATCAACGATGTGGAGGTCCGGCGGGCGGTGTTGCTGGACGATTTTCAGTTGGACCTGGTGCATCTCGAGACGCTGGTGGATGAGCATACGAAGATCATCTGGATCTGCAGCCCTAACAATCCGACGGCCAATTCCATTAACCGGCAGGACATCGAGATCGTCCTGAATAATTTTCCGGGGTTAGTGGTGATCGACGAGGCGTATATCAATTTCTCGCGGCACAAGTCCTTTATCCAGGAGTTGAGCGACTATCCCAACCTCGTCGTGCTGCAGACGATGAGCAAGGCCTGGGGGCTGGCAGGATTGCGATTGGGTATGGCCTTTGCATCCGAAGCTATTATCGATATTTATAATAAGGTGAAGCCGCCTTATAATATCAGCCAGGCTACGCAGGAGCTGGCCCTGAAGGCGCTGGAAGAGGTAGGGCAGGTCAACGATATGATCCGCAGCCTGGTAACGATGCGGGAGCAGCTGAGTCATGACCTGGCGGAGTTGCCGATGGTTCGGCGGGTGTATCCGAGCGATGCCAATTTCCTGTTGGTGAAGGTGGATGATCCGCGGGGTGCGTATGCGCATTTGCTGCAGGCGGGTATCGTCGTTCGCGATCGCAGCAAGGTCGAGCTTTGCGAGGGTTGTCTGCGGATAACTGTGGGGACGGAGGGGGAGAATGCGGAGTTGCTAAAATCGTTGACCACATTCAGGCCACAGGCCTGACGGCCGAAGGCCAGACAACGTGGTTTCGCGCCGTAGGCTATTTTGCGGAGCAGCCGAAGGGGCGAAACACTTGGAAAGCCTAAGGTAAAAATTAGTGATCGCTCCGGTGGTTTTTTCGATTAAATTACAGCCTGTTAATCAAATCAACTATGAAATTTAAATCTTTATCGTTTGCGACGGCGTTTTGCCTTGCGGGTCTTGCCGTCTTTGCCGGAGATGGCGGAAAAGGGAAAAAGCCGGCGGATGCGGCCGGCCAGTTGAAGTTGCCGGCGGGCTTCAAGGCTGAAACGGTGATAGAGAATTTTGGCAGAACCCGTCACCTGGCGGTGACTCCCAACGGTGTGATCTTTGTAAAGTTGGAGAAGTTGAAGGACGGCAAGGGGATCTACCGGCTCGAGGATACGAACGGCGACGGAAAGCCCGATAAGATCACCGGATTTGGAGATTATGTCGGTACGGGGATGGCGGTCAGGGACGGTTACCTTTATGCTTCTTCGAATACGGATGTTTACCGCTACAAGCTGGATGGCTCGAATAATGTGGTCAACCCTGATAAACCCGAAAAGATCGTTTCGGGGTTGCTGGACCGCCATCAGCATAATTCGAAATCCATCGCGCTCGACAATAGCGGAAATATTTATGTCAACATAGGTGCATATGCAAATTCCTGCCAGGTGCAGGACAGGACCAAGGGGTCACCCGGTCGGATGCCGTGTCCGATACTCGATTCCGCCGGCGGAATCTGGCAGTTCAAGGCCGACAGGCCGGATCAGACCTATGGTACAGGTGTGCATTATGCGTCGGGGTTACGGAATGTAGTGGGGCTGGACTGGAATACCCAGACGAATAGTCTTTTTGTGATGCAGCATGGGCGGGACCAGCTGAGCGACAACTGGCCGCAATACTTTAACACCAAGCAAAGCGCCGAGCTGCCTTCGGAGTGTATGTATGAATTGCATAAGGGCTCCAACTGCGGCTGGCCTTATATCTACTATGATCAGATCCAGCATAAGCAGGTGCTTGCCCCGGAATATGGCGGGGATGGGAAGAAGGGACCGGAGAAGGAGTTCCAGGACCCGGTGGTAGCGTTCCCCGGTCATTTGGCGCCCGATGGACTGTTGTTCTACACGGGCAACCAATTCCCGGAGAAATATAAGAATGGCGCTTTTGTCGCCTTCCATGGATCGTGGAACCGGGCGCCTGAGCCGCAGGCTGGGTTCTTTGTGGTCTTTGTGCCCTTCAAGGACGGGAAGCCGAGTGGGAACTGGGAAGTTTTTGCCGACAATTTCTCCGGCGGAGCCGACAAGACCGCTTCGGGCCGGGTGGATTATCGTCCCTGCGGGCTTGCGCAGGGTCCGGATGGGGCGCTTTATGTGACCGATGATACGAAGGGGGTGATCTGGAAAATATCTTACAATAAATAACAACATGCGAAGATTCGGTATTCTATTCGTGCTGGGCGGAGGGCTCTTCGTGCTGGCGACGGCTTTGATGTCCCAGACCAAGAAGCCTGCCCAGGGTGGGCTGGCGGCTCAGATGACAAGGGGTAAGCAGGTGTATCTCGAGCAATGTTTAGCCTGTCACCAGGTGGATGCGGGTGGTGTGTCGGGGATGAATCCACCCTTGATCAAGACCAAGCAGGTGTTGGGTGATAAAGCGGCGTTGATCAAGATCGTGCTGAACGGGATGCAGGGGGTGGATATCGGGGATGAGAGTTACAATGGTGTGATGGCGCCGCACCCCGATCTGACGGACCAGCAGATCGCGGATGTGTTGACCTATGTGCGCAACAGCTTTGGGAATAAGGCGAGTGCGGTGACGGCGGCGCAGGTGAAGACGGTGAGAGCGACGAACAAACCGGCGGCGCAATAAACGATCTACAACATTTATGAAGAGGATCTTATTTATCGACCGGGATGGGACGCTGATAAAGGAGGCGCCACCAAGCTACCAGATCGATTCGTTCGAGAAGCTGGAATTCTATCCTGGCATGTTTGAATATATGGGGCGGATCGCGCGGGAATTCGACTATGAATTATTGATGGTGACCAACCAGGACGGGTTGGGTACGAAGAGCTTTCCGGAGGATGACTTCTGGCCGGTGCAGAATTTTGTGATCAAGGCATTGGAGGGAGAGGGTATCCGGTTTTCCGCGGTGTATATCGACAAAACTTTTGCATTGGAGCAGGCGCCGACGCGCAAGCCGGGGACGGGGATGCTGACGAAGTACATCGGGAATCCCGAATACGACCTCGCGAACTCCTTTGTCCTCGGCGACCGGATCACGGATGTGCAGTTGGCGAAGAATCTTGGTTGTAAGGCCGTATGGCTGAACAACGATCCCGATCTCGGTGGGGCGGAAGTGAGTGATTCGCGGGGTGACCTATCGGCCGCGATCGCACTCGAGACCTCGGAATGGAGTAAGATCTATGAATTTTTGAAGCTTGGGTTGAGGCATGTCGTGCATGAACGCAATACCAACGAGACGCGGATCAAGATCGATCTGAACATCGACGGGAGTGGGAAGGCGGCTATCTTTACGGGGATGGGATTCTTTGATCACATGCTCGAGCAGATCGCCCGGCATGGCAAGATGGACCTGACGATCCGGGCCGATGGAGACCTGCATATCGACGAGCATCATACGATCGAGGATACGGGTATTGCGTTGGGGGAGGCATTTGCGAAGGCATTGGCCGACAAGCGGGGGATGGAGCGGTATGGGTTTGCTTTGCCGATGGATGAGGCCGAGGCGCAGGTGCTGATCGATTTTGGCGGCCGGCCGTGGATCGTGTGGAATGCCGAGTTCCGGCGGGAGCGGATCGGGGAGATGCCTACGGAGATGTTCTTCCATTTCTTTAAATCGTTTTCGGATGCGGCGCGGTGCAATCTGAATATTGCCTGCCGTGGTGAGAACGAGCATC
The DNA here is from genome assembly GCF_035546395.1 of Puia sp. Lineage (GTDB taxonomy): Bacteria > Bacteroidota > Bacteroidia > Chitinophagales > Chitinophagaceae > Puia. The sequence continues at coordinate 223,041 of NZ_DASZXR010000011.1, forward strand.
ATAAGATCGAGGCCATCTTCAAGGCCTTTGCGAAGGCGATCCGGATGGCGGTGCGGCGGGATCCTCTGGGGATGTCCCTGCCGAGTACGAAGGGAGTGTTATAGGGGCCACGGCGCAAAACCCTATAGCTTGAAGAATATCTTCTTTTTATACAGGAAGTAACAGAGCCCCCATTCCAGGCCGAAGACGCATAGGGATGTGATGATCGCGGCGATGGGGATGGGGATGTGGATGATGCCCATCAGGCCGTTGGTGACGGCGCCGACATAGCCGGTGAACCAGCGATCGCCTACTATTTCAAAGAAAAGATAGATGAAGAGGGAGTTCATGCCGATGACGGTGAAAAACAGCAGCCGCTTTTTGTGATCTTTTATGTCGATCCACCAATAGCAGGTTGCGAGGACCAGCAGGCACCAGCCGAGCGAAACGATGGTGAAGCTGGAGGTGGCGATGCGTTTGATGATCGGGGTGATGCCGAGGGAGTCGATACCGTAGCCGAGGATCAGTAGGGCGACGCCCCAGCCGAGAAGGGGCTGTACTTTTTTTGCGGAGGGGCCGAGGAGGAGTTTGCCTGCGAGGGCGCCGGCGATGGTGTGGACTGCGGTCGGGATGCAGTTGATGGCGACCCAGCCGCCGTCATTCGTTTTGTTCATCAGCAGGAGATCGACGTAGTTACCGAAGTTGTGCTGGTCGGTGAATGGAAGGTCGAAGCCGGGGATATGGGTGAACCGATACAGGGCTTCGGTGAGGAGGAGCAGGCCTGCGCACGCGGCCAGCTGGGCGGCATAGGACCAGCGGAAGATGAGAAAGGCTATCAATGAGGTGAAGGACAGCTGGGTAAGGACGTCCCAGAGTTCGAAGGAGAGCCCGCCGGGGCGAACGGCGTAGTCGAGGACGCCCCAGAAGAAGAGCCAGCCGGAGCGTTTCAGCGCCTTTTTGAACGTGTGGTTCCAACTATATCCTTGTTGTTGCTGGCGGTGCAGTGAGAAGGCCATGGCGGCGCCGGCCATGAACATGAAGGCGGGTTGTACGAGGTCCCAGGCGCGGAGGCCGTGCCAGGGGTGGTGGGTGAATTGGATGAAGAGGCCGTGTAAGGGGGTGTTTTCGGTGTCTTTTATCAGATGTTCATAGAGGCCAGCGGCCTCAAGAGCCAAGAGGACCATGATGAGGCCGCGCATGAAGTCCAGGGAGAGCAGGCGTTGGGGGCGAGGTGTTTCGGTTGTTGGGGTCATGTCTAAAAATAAAAAAATTTGGCGAAATCATTTTTACCTGCCATATTTGCTGTGCAATGAAAATTTCGATCAATATTCAACAGTGGTGGTGGCATACGAGTCTCATGAGGGGCAAGTAAGGCTATTACTATAGTTTTATCATCATATTGGGCCCCGAGTATCGGGGCCTTTTTCATTTTGGGAACGGGGTTCCCACGGCCGAAGGCCAAACATCAGACTCATGAAAAAAATCGTCATCAAGACCCATAGTAAGAAGCTGCTTTCGGACATCTATACGCCGGTGGGTATCTACCTGCGGCTGAGGGACCGGTTCCGGGATACGATCCTGCTGGAAAGCACGGATTATCATGCGGCGGACAACAGCTATTCCTTCATTTGCATCAACGCCATCGGCGGGATCGAGATCACGGACAAGAAGAGTATCGAGTTCAAGCTGCCGGGACAGTCGCCGGAGCGGCAGCCCCTGGGTGATCTGGCGGCGACGCCGGGGTTGATCTGGGAGTTTATGCAGCGATTCGACGTGGAACCGGCAAAGGAAAAGGCGGTACGGGCGGTGCAGGGGTTGTTTGGGTATACCACATTCGATGCCGTGCAGTTGTTTGATACGGTCAAATTCAGGGACCGGGGGGAACGGGGAGCGATCCCGCTGATGCGTTACCGGCTCTACCAGTATGTGATCGCCATCAATCATTTCAAGGATGAGCTGTTCATCTGTGAGAATGTAATTGCGGGAGTCGAGTCGGAGCTTGCGGTGGTGGAGTCGCTGATCCGGAGCAAGGACGTGCCGGTGTATCCCTTTGAGCCGGTGGGAGAAGAGGTGTCGAATATGACGGACGAGGATTACCGGCAGATGGTCCGGAAGGGGATCAAGAGCTGTCACCGGGGGGATGTATTTCAGATAGTGCTGAGCAGGCGGTTCCAGCAGGGATTTCGTGGGGACGAGTTCAATGTCTACCGGGCTTTGCGGAATATCAATCCTTCGCCGTACCTGTTCTTCTTCGATTATGGCGATTACAAACTGATGGGTTCGTCACCGGAATCGCAAATACTCTTGCAGAATGGCGAGGCTATTGTCCATCCTATTGCAGGGACCTTTAAGCGGAGCGGGGACGACGCCATCGACAGGAAGGAGGCGGACAGGTTGTTGAAGGACGCCAAGGAGAATGCCGAGCATGTCATGCTTGTGGACCTTGCGCGGAACGATCTGAGCCGGAACTGCGACGACGTACATGTGGAGCAGTATCGGAGTGTTCAATATTACTCGCATGTGATCCACCTGGTGAGTGAGGTAAGGGGAAAACTCAGGAACGGGTATAATCCCTTTGCTTTGCTGGCGACGACCTTTCCTGCGGGGACGCTGAGTGGAGCCCCGAAATTCAAGGCGATGGAACTGATCGACGGTTATGAGCCCACGGCGAGGAGCTATTATGGCGGATGTATCGGGTTCATGGGTTTTGACGGCAGCTGTGTGCATGCCATCATGATCCGCAGCCTGCTGAGCCGGAACAATACCCTGACCTACCAGGCGGGGGCGGGGATCGTTGCGGCGAGCAACCCAGAGAGTGAGTTACAGGAGGTAAATAATAAACTTGGCGCATTGAAGTCGGCTATCCGGTATGCGGCGACACTTTGAGCCGACGCAACTATAAAAACTATGGCAGCACGTATTCTTGTTTTTGATAATTACGATTCCTTTACGTACAACCTGGTCCATTTGGTCGAGAAGCTGTTGCAGCAGAAGGTGGATGTGGTGCGCAATGACGCCATTCCGCTGGAGAAAGTGAAGGATTATGATAAGATCATTCTGTCGCCGGGGCCGGGCATTCCATCCGAGGCGGGGCTGTTGTTGCCGCTGATCAAGGAGTATGCTTCTTCGAAGTCGATCCTGGGGGTTTGTTTGGGTCACCAGGCGATCGGCGAGGCCTTTGGCGGGAAGCTGGTCAACCTGAGCAATGTTTATCATGGGGTGGCGACGCCGGTGAGGGTGTTGGACCGGTCCGGGGTTTTTGAGGGGATGGATGCCGTGCTGGAAGTGGGGCGGTATCATAGCTGGGTGGTGAGTGATGAGGGGTTTCCCGGAGAGCTGGAGGTGACGGCGAGGGATGACAACAACTATATCATGGGGTTGCGTCACAAGCGGCTGGATGTGCAGGGTGTTCAATTCCATCCGGAGAGCGTGTTGACGCCGGCGGGGGAAAAATTAATGAAAAACTGGTTGGCGTTATGAAAAAAATATTACAGTTTTTATTTGAGCATAAGGCGCTGCCGCGGGAGCAGGCGAAAGATGTGCTGACGCGTATCGCCCGGGGAGAGTTCAATGACAGCGAGTTGGCTGCCTTTATTACCGTCTATCTTATGCGTAGCGTCACGATCGAAGAGCTGCAGGGGTTCCGGGACGCCCTGCTCGAGCTTTGTATCCGGGTTGAACTAGAGGGACAGGAGACCATCGATATCGTCGGTACGGGTGGGGATGGCAAGAATACCTTCAATATCTCGACCCTCTCCTGCTTTATCGTGGCCGGGGCCGGGCGCAAGGTGGCCAAGCATGGGAATTATGGCGCTTCGACGATCAGCGGGGCATCGAACGTGATGGAGCAGCTGGGGTACAAGCATAAAAATGAACCGGGCCGGCTGAGGAAGGAGATCGACGAGGCGGGGATCTGTTTTTTGCATGCGCCGCTGTTCCACCCCGCGTTGAAGACGGTAGGACCGATTCGCAAGGCGTTGGGTATCCGCACTTTCTTCAATATGCTAGGGCCGATGGTGAATCCGGCGTTCCCTGCAACGCAGCTGGTTGGGGTGTATAACCTGGAGATGGCGCGCATCTACAACTACCTGTTGCAGCAGGCGGGCCAGAGGTTTACGATCATTCACGGGCTTGACGGGTATGACGAGATCTCGCTGACGGGGGATACGAAGGTGATCACGAATACGGGGGAGCGGATCGCCACGCCCGAAGAATTAGGAAAGAGAATGGTAAATGCTACCGATATTTATGGCGGCAACACGGTGGAGGAGGCGGCGAAGCTATTCGTGCGCATTCTGAAGGGAGAGGGCAGCTGGGCGCAATCCGCGGTGGTGCTGGCTAATTCCGCGATGGCTCTTTATTCCGCGGGCGGGTATGCGGGTTATGATGACGCGTATACGGCTGCAGTGGAGAGTTTGGAGAGCGGGAGAGCTTATGGGGCTTTGGAAAAGTTAATAGCATTGCAATGAAGAATATCCTGGATAAGATCATCGAGTATAAGCGGGTTGAAGTGGCGGAACGGAAGGCGGCGATGCCGGTGGCGAAGCTGGAGCGGATGGTGGGGTTTGAACGGGAGCCTTTGTCATTACGGGCTTTCCTGACGGACCCCGGCAGGACGGGGATCATTGCCGAGTTCAAGCGGCGGAGCCCTTCGAAGGGGGTGATCAATGACCGGTCGACGGTGGAGGCGGTGACGTCGGCGTATGCGGCGGCGGGGGCTTCCTGTCTTTCAGTGCTGACGGATGGACCTTCTTTCGGGGGCAGTTCCTCGGACCTGGTGGCGGCGCGGGCGAATGCGGTGCCGATATTGCGGAAGGATTTCGTTGTGGACGAATACCAGATCGTAGAAGCGAAGGCTATCGGGGCGGATGTTATATTGTTGATCGCGGCCTGTTTGTCGCGGGAGGAAGTTTGCCGGCTTGCGAAATTCGCCCGGTCGCTGGGATTGGAGACGTTGCTGGAGATACATGGGGAGGATGAGCTGGGGCATATCTGCGGGGCCACGCAGGTGGTAGGAGTGAACAACCGGGACTTGAAGACATTTACGGTGGATATCGAACGGAGTATCCGGTTGATCGACCGGATCCCGAACAATAGATTGCTGATCGCCGAGAGTGGGATCGACAAAGTGGAGACCATCTGGCAGATGAAGGATGCAGGTTTCCACGGGTTCCTTATCGGGGAGCGCTTTATGAAAGAACAGGATCCAGGGATTGCTTTTGCCGCATTTGTTCAACAACTCAAAATGCGTTGATGAGAGTAAAAGTCTGTGGAATGACCGAGATAGACCAGGTCAGGCAGTTGGATGCCATGGGCGTCGACTTCGCCGGTTTTATCTTCTATCCCAAATCCCCCCGTTATGTGCTGCGTCACCTGGCCGGCGAGCAGGTGAAGAAAGCCAGGCTGAGGCTGGGAAAGGTGGGCGTCTTTGTGAACGCCAGCTATGACGAGGTGATGAAGCAGGTGGACAGCTTCGGGCTGGACATGATCCAGCTGCATGGGGATGAGACGCCGAGGCTTTGCGAGCAGCTGGCCAACTACATCACGGTCATCAAGGTCTTCCGGCTTGGCGAGGACGACCCGGTGGATTGGATCATCAAGCCCTACCAGGACGCCTGCGATATGTTCCTTTTCGACACCGAAGGGGTGGGTTATGGCGGAACGGGCAAGAAGTTCAACTGGGAAACGCTGAAGCCTGCGCATATCGACAAGCTTTTCTTTTTGAGCGGAGGGATCGAACAGGGGGATGTGGAGCGGCTGAAGGCCTTTGAACGGGAACCGGTGGCCAGGAAGCTGTTTGCCATAGACATCAATAGTAAGTTCGAGGCGAGTCCCGGGGTGAAGGACCTGAAGAAGGTGCGGGCGATGCTCGATGGAGTGAAGACGACCAATAAATAATGAATTGATCATGATAAAGGAAAGAATCAGCAAGTCGCCGGATGAGCGGGGATATTACGGAAAATTCGGGGGGGCGTTCATCCCGGAGATGCTTTATCCCAATGTGGAGGAGTTGCGGAAGCGCTATCTCGAGATCATGCATGAGGCGGCCTTCCAAAAGGAGTACCAGGGGCTGCTGCGGGACTATGTCGGCCGGCCTTCGCCTTTGTACCTGGCGGAGCGGCTGAGTGCCAAGTATAACGCGCCTATTTACCTGAAGAGGGAAGATCTTAATCATACCGGGGCGCATAAGATCAATAATACGATCGGGCAGATCCTGCTGGCGCAGCGGTTGGGAAAGCGGCGGATCATCGCGGAGACGGGTGCGGGGCAGCATGGGGTTGCTACGGCGACCGTCTGCGCTCTGAAGGGGATCGAGTGCATCGTGTATATGGGCGAGAAGGATATCGAGCGGCAGGCGCCGAATGTGGCGCGGATGAAGATGCTTGGGGCGAAGGTCATTCCGGCGACAAGCGGCAGCAAGACGCTGAAGGACGCGACCAATGAGGCCATCCGCGACTGGATCAACAATCCTGTCGACACGCATTATATCATCGGGAGCGTTGTCGGGCCGCATCCTTACCCGGATATGGTGGCGAGGTTCCAGAGTGTCATCAGCGAGGAGATCCGGGTCCAGCTGAAGGAAAAGACAGGGAGTGAGCTGCCTACCCATGTGATTGCCTGTGTGGGTGGGGGGAGTAACGCCGCAGGGACCTTTTATCATTTTTTAGAGGAACCGGAGGTCGAGTTGATCGCGGTGGAAGCGGCGGGGCATGGTATCCATAGCGGGATGAGTGCGGCGACCACCCAGTTGGGTAAGCCGGGTATCCTGCATGGCAGCCGGAGCTATGTGATGCAAACGGAAGACGGGCAGGTAGTGGAGCCGCACAGCATTTCAGCCGGATTGGACTACCCGGGCATCGGGCCTTTGCATGCGTTTCTTTTTGACAGCGGCCGGGGGACTTTTTTAAGCGCTACGGATGAGGAAGCGGTGCGGGCGGCTTTCGAGCTGACCCGGTTGGAGGGGATCATTCCCGCGCTGGAGTCGGCGCATGCGCTGGCGGCGTTGGATCAACTACAATTCAATGAGCGGGATACAGTGGTGCTTTGCCTGAGCGGGCGGGGCGATAAAGATATGGCCACTTATATGCGCGTCATGGAAAACGGAACATTATGAGCAGAATAACGGAATTGTTTAGGCGGAAACGTGAGCGCGTGCTGAATGTCTATTGCACGGCGGGTTTTCCGCGGCTGGACAGTACGCTGGAGGTCATGCGGGCGCTGCAGGAAGGTGGCGCGGACCTGATCGAGCTGGGGATGCCTTACAGTGATCCATTGGCGGATGGCCCGGTGATCCAGGCCAGCAGCTCGGTTGCCTTGTCGAATGGAATGACGATCGCAAGGCTTTTTGAGCAACTGGCTACGATGCGGCAGACGGTAACCGTACCGGTGCTGTTGATGGGGTATATGAACCCGGTACTGCAATATGGGTTTGAAAAGTTTTGTGAAGCTGCGGCTGCCGCGGGTGTCGACGGGTTGATCCTGCCGGACCTGCCGATCTATGAATTCGAGACGGAATATGGGCCGGTGATGAAGCGGTACGGACTCGACTTTGTATTCCTGGTGACGCCGGAGACCACATCGGAGCGGATACGAAAGGTGGACTCGTTGAGCTCCGGGTTCTTATATGCGGTGTCTTCTTCCTCGACGACGGGGAAGGACAAGGATTTGGGAGAGCAGGAGGCGTATTTTGCGCGGCTGAAGGAAATGAACCTGAATAATCCTGTGTTGGTCGGGTTTGGTATCCGGGATAAGGGGACTTTTGACGCCGCCTGCCGGCATGCGAATGGGGCGATCATCGGAACGGCATATATCCGGGCGCTGGATGGGGCAAAAGATATAGGTAAAGCGACGAAAACTTTTTTATCGGGGATACTATGAGTCTGGTCATTGTCAAATATAATGCGGGGAACATCCAGTCGGTGTTGTATGCATTGGAACGTATTGGCCGGCAGGCGGTGGTCACCGACGATGCTGCGTTGATCACGGCGGCGGACAAGGTGATCTTTCCCGGGGTTGGGGAGGCGAGCACGGCGATGGGGTACCTGCGGGAGCGAGGACTGGACGAGCTGATCCGGGGACTTCGCCAGCCTGTATTGGGCATTTGTTTAGGGATGCAACTGATGTGCAGCTACAGCGAGGAGAATGATACGAGCTGTTTGGGAATATTTGAAGAGAGGGTGAAACATTTTTCGGGTGAGGGTGGACTGAAGGTGCCGCAGATCGGTTGGAATACGATCTATGATCTTCGTACGCCGCTGTTCGAGGGCGTGGGGGAGAATAGTTATTGTTATTTCGTGCATGGGTATTATGCCGCGTTGGGAGCGCACACGATCGGGAAGACAGAGTATGGGCAGGCCTACAGTTCGGCGTTGCACCGGGATAATTTTTATGGGGTGCAGTTCCACCCCGAGAAATCCGCGCAGGCGGGAGAAAGGATATTGAGAAATTTTATTGAGATGTAATTATGGAGATCATACCGGCGATAGATATTATAGACGGAAAGTGTGTTCGACTCACGCAAGGGGACTACGAGCAAAAGAAGGTGTATAACGAGCGGCCGCTCGAGGTGGCCCGGCAGTTCGAGGATGCGGGGTTGCGGCGTCTGCACCTCGTGGACCTGGATGGGGCGAAAGCGGGTGCGGTGAAGAACTGGAAGGTGCTGGAGACGCTGGCGGGGAAGACGGGATTGGTGATAGATTTTGGCGGTGGCATCAAGACGGAGGCGGATGTGGAGATCGTTTTCAACTCCGGGGCGGCGCTGGCGACGGTCGGCAGCGTTGCGGTGAAGGATGGGCCGTTGTTTGTGAGCTGGCTACAGGCATATGGGGCGGATAAGTTCCTGTTGGGCGCCGACGTGAAGGATGAGAAGATCGCGGTGGGCGGTTGGCTGGAGACGACGGACCGGTGGATCTATGATTTTATCGCGGAATATATGGAGAAGGGTGTGCGGCAGCTTTTTTGTACGGATGTGAGCAAGGATGGTTTGTTGCAGGGGCCGGCGCTGGACCTCTATAAAAATATCGTCGAGAAATTCCCCGGGCTGCATTTTATTGCGAGCGGCGGGGTGAGTGGGATGGGTGATGTCCGGCGGCTGGAGGAAGTGGGTTGTGCCGGGGTCATCATCGGAAAGGCTATTTATGAAGGAAGGATAACCTTGAAAGAACTATGCTGACAAAACGGATCATACCCTGCCTCGATATCAAGGATGGCAGGACGGTCAAAGGGGTGAACTTCGAGAACATCCGCGACGCCGGCGACCCGGTGGAATTGGGGGCGTTGTATGCGCGGGAGGGGGCGGACGAGCTGGTATTCCTGGATATTACGGCCACCAATGAGAAGCGGAAGACGCTGAGCGAGCTCGTAAACCGGATCGCGCATCATATCAATATCCCGTTTACGGTCGGGGGTGGCATCAGCAGCGTGGAAGATGTGCAGGTGTTGTTGCAGAATGGGGCCGATAAGATATCGGTAAATACTTCTGCATTCCGGCGGCCGGAGCTGGTTTCGGAGCTGGCGAAGGAGTTTGGGTCGCAGTGTGTGGTGGCGGCGATCGATACCAGGATGGAGGAAGATGGGCAGTGGTATGTGTATCTAAATGGCGGGAGGGTGAAGACGGAGCGGTTTTGTTTCGATTGGGCGCGGGAGGCGGTGGACCGGGGAGCGGGTGAGATCCTGCTGACCTCGATGAACAATGATGGGACGAAGCGGGGGTTTGCGTTGGATATTACGCGGCAGCTGGCGGAGTCGTTGCCGGTGCCGGTCATTGCGTCCGGTGGGGGCGGGACGCCGGATCATTTTGTGAGGGTGCTGGGTGAGGGGAAGGCGGATGCCGCGCTGGCGGCGAGTATCTTTCATTTTAAGGAAATAGCTATTCCGGATTTAAAAGGATATTTGCGGGAGCGCGGGGTAACCGTGCGGATCGTATAAAACAGAGACTATGGTTGTTAATTTTTCGAAGTCGCCGGACGGGCTGGTGCCGGCCGTGATACAGGATCATATAACGGAGAAAGTATTGATGTTGGGTTATATGAACCAGGCGGCGTTGGATCAGACGCAGCAGGAGGGAAAAGTGACCTTTTTCAGCCGGAGCAAGGGCCGGCTTTGGACGAAGGGGGAGGAGAGCGGCAATTTTCTGCTGGTCAGGCGTATTGCCGTGGACTGTGACCAGGATACCCTGCTGATCAAGGCCGAGCCGTTGGGGCCGGTGTGTCACACCGGCGCCGATACCTGCTGGGATGAAAAGAACCATCGCGAGGATTTTCTTGTTTGTTTGGAGGAGATCATCGAGCAGCGGAAGCTGGAGGGAAATGCCGAGAGCTCCTATGTGGCGAAGCTGTTTGGCAAGGGGATCAATAAGATTGCGCAAAAGGTTGGGGAAGAAGCGGTAGAGTTGGTGATCGAGGCGAAGGACCATGATGATACCCTTTTTCTTAGTGAGGCTGCCGACCTTTTGTTCCATTATTTGATCCTACTCAACGCAAAAGGGTTTAACTTACAGGATGTAACGAATGTCTTGAAGGAGAGACATAAAAAATAGTAACTATATGAAATTGTTCTTTGGGGTGTTAATGGTGTTGCCGGTATTTGGGCTGGCGCAGAAGCCGGAGGGGTTTACGATCGAGGGCAAGGTCACGGGGGCGGCCGAGGGTTCCGCCGTGTATATTACCGATGCCTCCAATCCGACGGATACGGTGGCGACGGGGATGATCAAGGGTGGGCAGTTTGTGCTGAAGGGGCATGTGTCGGAGGCCAATCTTTACGAAGTGAATTTTGCGAGTTCGAAGAAGAAGGTGCCGGTGTTCCTTGGCAACGATAAAATGAGTATGAGTGGGGATGTGACCAATGTCTCGCAGATAAGGACGGCGGGATCGCCGACCAATGATGATTTTATGGCCTTCCAGGCGATGTTTACGCCCTATTTTACGCGGTTGAATGGCGTGATCGCGCAGTCGAATGCGGCGGGCGGCGGGGTCAATAAGGACTCCGTGTTCAAGGTCTACAAGCATTTGACGGATTCCATCTTTGTAGCGGTGGATCAATATATCGGCAAACGGCCCAATTCCATGGTTTCGCCGTTCGTGCTGGTCGTGGTCAATCAGTTGACCGAGGATGTGATGGGGCAGCAGCGGCGGTTGCATTCGCTTTCACCTGAGGTTCAGAAGGGATATTATGCCCAGTATCTCAGTCCGCTGCTGGAAAAGGCGCTGGTTGGGGCGATCGGGACGGAAGCGCCCGACTTTACCCAAAACGACACTGCGGGTCATGCGGTCACGCTTTCTTCTTTCAAAGGGAAGTATGTGCTGGTTGATTTCTGGGCTTCCTGGTGCGGCCCATGCCGGATGGAGAATCCGAATGTCGTAGCGACCTATAAGAAATTCAAGGATAAGAATTTTACGGTGCTTGGCGTCAGTCTCGACAAGGCAAAGGAGCCCTGGATCAAGGCGATCAAGGACGATGGACTGGCCTGGACGCAGGTGAGTGATCTGAAGTACTGGTATAATGATGTTGCAGCGAAGTACCACATTGAGAGTATTCCGCAGAATCTGCTTGTGGATCCGAGTGGGAAAATTGTGGGGAGGAATCTGAGAGGGGTGGAATTGCAGCAGAAGCTGTGCGAGTTGCTTGGGTGCAATTAAGATAAAAAAAACCCCACCGCCGGTGGGGTTTTTTATTTAGTTGATATCCTGACCTTTTTCGAGTTTGGGTAACAGTGTTGCGATATTGTTCTTGTTAAGATCGTCGGGCGCCTGGGCCTGGGCCTTCTTCAGATAGTCGAGGGCTTTCTTATAGTCTCCCATGGCGGAGTAGCCGCGAGCCATCCCCATATTCGTGGTGAATTCATTCGGGTGTTTATTGTAGTTGAACTGGAAGGCGTCGAAGGCGTCCTTGTTCCTTTTTGCCGCTATGAGCGTGCGGGCATAGACGTGGACGTCGGTGACCTTGCCGAGCGGCAGGGCTTCTTTCATGATCGCGTCGGCCTCGTCCTTGCGGTTGAGGGCGTTGAGGACCATTGCTTTTGTGGAGAGCGTATTGAAGTTCTTGTCACCGATGCCGGGCAGGCTGATGGCGGCATCGGCCCAGGCGAGCCCTTCTTCCAGGTCAACCTTGCGGGTTGCGCAGAACTGGGCGGCCTGCATAAAGGAGTTATAGTTGAAGCCGGGGGTATTGCGCAGTTCCCGGCGGAAGCTTGCGAGCTGCTGTTCGACATAATTGACCTCTACCTTGAAGGGGATGCTAAGTTTTTCCCATTCGAGGGCAATGGTAGCGCTGTTCTCGGTCTGATCGGTGAACTCATACCGCAGCCTTTCCACTTCATTGTTAAGAGGAACCGGCTTGACCGTGACGCGGAGTGCGTCTTCCTTTGGATCGTAGAAGAAGCTGCCCCAGGAAGAGTTGTTGTGCGAGAAGATGAGCGTGCACTCGCTTGGGCTATAGGCGATGAAGAAGCCGTATTTGCCGGCGGGAAGGGGTTTACCTTCGACCATTACGTCCGATGTGAAGGTGATGGTGGTATTCTCGTTGGAGCCTGCACGCCAGGGTGCGGCCTTGCTTGTGCCGAAGCCCTGGTCGGTATATCCTTCGGGGATCAGCTTTCCCCATATCTGGCCTTCCCGGCCTTTGACGGCGGGACGGTCGTAGGTGAGAGTTACATCGGTGAGGCCTATGCGCTCGGTGACGGCGGCTTTTTTATTGCCGCCGCTGGGGAGCGATGTCAGTTGGGCGGTGGTTGAAAGGGTGGTGGCAAGACATAGCAGGGCCAGGAGGCCATGAAAATTGGCTTTGGTCATGGTGTTGCGTTTAGCAGGTGAAGAATGTTGTGAACAGTTGTATTTCGAAGATAGATTTTGGGGCGGCCGGGTGCAAGGGAATTTACATCGGAGGTATTTTAGAAGGATATAAAGAGGCGGGCTGCGGCGGGGTTTCCGAGCCGTTGAAGAAAGGGGGGGAGTTGTTGAAATGCGGGTTATTCCTTTGGTTGTGTCGATCCGCGGTGCTAGGGTGTAAGCTGGAGCTGGCGTTTGTAGAGCTGGACGGCGTTCTCGTAGCCGAGGTAGAGGGCGTCGCAAATGAGGGCGTGACCGATGGAGACCTCGTCGAGGCCGGGGATGTTGAGGGCGAAATAGTGGAGGTTCCGGAGATCGAGGTCATGACCGGCGTTGAGGCCGAGGCCGAGCTCGCGGGCGCGGATGGCGGCTTCGCGGTAGGGGGCGATGGCGGCTTCGCGGTTTTGGTGGTAGCCGTGGGCGTAGGCTTCGGTATAGAGCTCGATGCGATCGGTCCCGGTTTCGGCCGCCCCTTCGACCATCGCGAGAATGGGGTCGACGAAGAGGCTGACGCGGATGCCGGCTTTTTGGAAGACGGCGACGATGTCCTTTAAATATGCTTTGTGGCGGATCGTGTCCCAGCCGTGGTTGGAGGTGATCTGGTTCAGGGCATCGGGGACGAGGGTGACCTGGGTGGGTTTTACGTCGAGGACGAGGTCGACGAATTTCTGTTCCTGCGAGTTGCCTTCGATATTGAATTCGGTGGTGATGATGGGTTTGATGGCATATACGTCGGAATAGCGGATGTGGCGTTCGTCGGGGCGGGGGTGGACGGTGACGCCGTCGGCGCCAAAGAGCTGGGCGTCTACGGCTGCTTTGAGGACGTCGGGGTTGTTGCCGCCACGGCTGTTGCGGAGGGTGGCGAATTTATTGATGTTGACGGAGAGCCTGGTCATGGGCCAAAGGTATGAAAAAGAGGCGCTGGAGCGCCTCTGGGGGGTCAAGACCATATGAAAGAAAAGAAAGCGACGGGTTGTCAGCCTGTTAGTTGAGATGGATCACCGGGCCTTCGGCGGACTGTTTGAACAGTTTGGTGCGGAAGACGGCTTCGGCGGTCGCGGTTTTTATCTCCAGCTGGTAGTTGCCTGCGGAAAGATTTTGCAGATCGTCGAGGGGGACGCGGTTGGTACCGGTTTTGAGGCCGGCGCCCAACATGCGGATGATCTTTCCATGCTGGAGATCGGCCAACAGGATGATGCAGTCAATGGACTCTTCACACGTTATCTCGAGCATGAGATAATGATCAAACGGATTCGGGTACACCGAAATTTCAATTGCCATAACCATAGCCTCTGGATTTGTTTAGGGGTATTATGCGATCGTCACGGGTGGCCGGGGCGTTGGGACGCTGAGGGCGTTATTGGTGCTGAGCCGGAACCTTGGTAACGACACGGACCGGGATCAATGCGGGCATCTGTTGTTTCTGAAAGTTCAGAGAGGTAAGTACTGCGTTAAGGATGTTTGCGAGCGTGTTCATAGTGCGCGATTTACAGTATGAAAGGCCAATTTGCGGCCAAAAAGTTAATGCATTGAGAATAATACGATTATGAAATTTTTGTCACAGGATGGGTTCCCGGGATGGGAAGATTGCGGTTTTTTTGGGAACTTATGCGTGAATGTACGCAAATTTTTTGCGGGTTTGACGAAAAAGTTTTGCGTCAAACGCGCAGTGGCCGTCCACGGGACGGCCGGCCGAAGGCCCATCATAGGCCCCGCAAGGCGCCGAAGGCGCCGGTACGGACTGGGGGGTAACTGGCGGGGTGAGGAAGTATCGGGAAGCCGGGGAGTTGCGCCAGGGATCGGAGAGGCAGCCCGGACCGGCCAGTGTTAGCTTGGGCCGGGAGGACTACAGCGAGAGCCCGGCCCGGAGGGGGCGCCCTAGAACCGTCCTACCAACTTCAGGTTCAGCAGGCGGGGGGTGAGGCGGTTGGGGATGGCGTAGGTGGTGTTACTGAAATCCTTGATCAGCATGTAGGAGATGGTGTTGGCCCGATCGATCAAATTGAATACTTCGAGGGTGGCCCAGATGTTTTCGAAGTTGCGGAACGGGTTATGGGATCGGCGGTTGCTTTTTTCGCTGTCGAGGAGCAGTGCGCTGAAGCCGATATCGATGCGGATATAGGGGTCGATGGTCAGGGCGTTGCGGTATTGGAGATTACCCGGGATATTGAAGGGCAGGTTGCTGCCGAACAGGAAATTGAGGTAAGCTTTAAGATTCTTGTTGGTCGGGAGATAATCCTGCAGGAAGAGGCCGAGGTTGAAGAGGCGGTCGCTGGGCCGGCGGACCCAGCCCATTTGCCGTTTTGTGCTGTCGAGGGGGCGGCCGAGGCTGTCGATGGTATAATGATAGTAGAACGTGTCGATCTTTTCCATCGACCGCATGAAGCCGAGGCTGAGGTAGCTTTCGGCGTCTTTTACGAGCTCGCCGGTGAGGCGGAATTCGACACCGGTGGCGTAGGCCTTTGCGTCGTTGAGGGCGAAATATTGAATATGGACGTTGTTGATGTCGTAGGGGTCGACGCGGGTCATGCTCTTATAGTATGCTTCGGTCGTGAAACGGAAGGGCCGTTGGTTGATGGTGAAGTTGCGGTCGAAGCCGGCCGTGACCTGCCAGCTTCGTTGGGCTTTCAGGCGGGTGTTGAGCGAGCCGTCGGGGCGCAGCATCTCGCGGAAAAAAGGCGGCTGGTTGTAGATACCGACCGAGGCGCGGTAGATGATATCGCGCTTGGCGCTTCGCGGGCGCCAGCTTGCGCCGATGCGGGGCGAGACGAGGAACTCGTGGTTGAGATCATTGTAATTGTATCGCACGCCGCCCTGCAGGGTAAAGCGGGCGGAATCACTGAACAAAAGATTGTCCTGGATAAAACCCGTGGTGCGGTTGATACCCGGGGACTGGTTGCCGATGACCACGTTGGAGATGCCGGGGGTACCGGGGACATAGGGCAGGGAATACCCGGCCGAGTCCTGGTATTGCCATTCGTTGAGATGGGACTCGACAACTTGCCGTTCGGCGCTGATACCCCATTGGACGTAATGATGTTTGAGTGAGAGGTAACCTTTGTGGGTGGCTTTCCAGACGGCGATGTCGAGCCGGTCGCGGGCGAAGTTTTGGTAGGCGCCGGCGCCGAGGGGGTTGGTGATCTGTCCGAAGGTGGAGCTGGATTTATCGAAATCGCGGTCGCCGAAGAGGTAGATACCGGTGATGTCGTAGTTCTGTTGTTCTTTGTCCTCGAACCGGGAGGCCATCCATTTTAGCTTGAGCCTTGGGTTGAGCTGCTGGGTGAGGGAAAGGCCGAGGAGGTTGGTTTGATAGTTGTCCTTCTCCTGTCCTTCGAAGTAGATATCGAGGCCGAGGTTGGCGGTGTAGTAGGGCGAGAAGATGGACGAGGTGAGCTGGCTGGATTCAGGGATGAGATGGAAGCGGGTTTGAGAGAGTGTGCCGAGCAGCCCGATCTCGGTGCGGGGAGTGAGTTGGTAGCTGAATTGTGCCTGGAGATCGGAGGAAGAGGGAGCGTATGAACCTTTGGTCTCCTGGCTGCTGAGGAGGCTGCTGTTGGTGCGGTTGCGCAGCCCGATGAGCCAGGTGAATTTGTTGTTGGCGGCGGCGCCTTCGAGGTGGAGGCCTTGTTCGAGCAGGCCGAGATAGGCGGAGCCGCCGAATCTTATGTCTTTTGGCTTCCGGTATTGGATATCCAACGCCGAAGAGATCTTGTCGCCGTAGCGGGCCTGGAAGCCGCCGGTGTAGAAATTAACGCTGCGGGTGAGCTCGGGGTTGATGATGCTAAGCCCTTCCTGTTGGGCGTTGTTGACGAGATAGGGGCGGAAGACCTCGAAGTCGTTGATGTAGGTGAGGTTCTCGTCGTAGTTACCGCCGCGGACGGAGTATTGGGAGGTCAGTTCGTTGTTGGATCCGACGAAGATCTTCAGCAGGCTTTCGATGCCTCCGACGGGTGCGGGGATGTTGATGGCGTTCTTGGGGTTGATCTTTATGAGGCCGGCTTCCTGGCGGTCGCGCTGATCCTGTACGATGACCTCCTGAAGGGCTTTACCGCCGTGTTCGAGGCGAACGACGATATGTTCCTCTTCGCCTTCGCTCAGGAAGAAATTGCGTTGTTCGGGTTTATGGCCGGTGAAGGAGAAGACGAGGGCGAAGGCTTTTTCGGCGGGTACTTTTATGCGGAAGGTGCCGGAGTCGGTGGTGGTGAGGCCGGTGGTGCGGCCGAGGATGGTTACGGAGACACCGGGGAGTGGATTTTCGTTCTCGTCGAGGACCCGGCCGGAGACCCGCGCCCCTTTTTTCTGGGCAAGGACTGGGAAAGCCAGGGAGAGAAGGACCAGCGCGATGACGATTCTCAAGTCAATTTTGTTTACGTTGGGAGAAGAACGATCAGGCGATGTTTTTAAGTGTGTGGATGGTGGCTTTTGGGTCTTTGGAATGGAAGACGGTGCTGCCGGCGACGAGGACGTCGGCGCCGGACCTGACGATCATTGCGGCGTTCTCGACGGTGACGCCGCCGTCGATCTCGATTAGGGTGGGGAGGCCGCGGTCATGGACCATGCGGCGGAGATTGCGGATCTTTTGACAGGTATGCTGGATGAACTCCTGGCCGCCGAAGCCTGGATTGACGCTCATGACGAGGACGGTATCGATGTCCTGAAGGACGTCGGTGAGAAGTTCGATGGGGGAATGGGGGTTGAGGGCGACTCCGGCCTTCATGCCGAGGGAGTGGATCTGCTGGAGATTGCGATGAAGGTGGCGGCAGGCTTCGATGTGAACGGTGAGGCGGTCGGCCCCGGCCTTTTTGAAGGCTTCTGCGTAGCGTTCGGGCTCCTCGATCATGAGGTGGACGTCGAAGGTCTTTTTTGTCATTTTCCGGAGCTGTTCGATGATGGGCATGCCGTAGCTGATATTGGGGACAAATCTACCGTCCATGACGTCGAGGTGGTACCAGTCGGCGTCGCTTTCGTTTAGCATTTTGCATTCATCTTCGAGGCGGAGGAAATTCGAGGCCAGCAAAGAGGGCGCTATGATGGGCATTTTCTGTCGTTTTTGTCCGGCTTAAAGATAGGGATTCTGCTGGAATCGGCCGTTGGTTGGCGAGGGGTGTGTGGTTCGGGGAATTACTGGAGCTTCTTGATGCGGTCGGCGGCCTCGGTGAAGTCTTTGTCGAGGGCCAGGGCCTGGTGGTAGTAGAGGATGGCCTGATCGTTCCTGCCGGTGGCTTCATAGCAGCGGCCGACCCAGTAGTAGCCGTCAGGGTAGGTATTGGAGACCCGCACGGTCATGAGGAAGGTGCTCATGGCCGAGTCATATTGTTTTTGTTCGTAAAGGGCGATCCCTTTTTCGAGGTAGGCGTCGGTGAATTTCCAGTCGCGGCGGATGCAGGAATCGAATTGGACGATGGCCTTTTTGTACTGGGTCGTATTCGAATAAAAGATGCCTTTTATAAAGAGGGGGTCGAGCAGCTCGTGGGCGGAGTCTTTTTTGAGGATCTCGTCGCAGATGGGCAGTGCGGCGGGGTTACGGTTTTCTGCGTACATGTGGGCCAGCTCGAGGCCATAGGTGTTCGTCGGCTGGAGGCGCCAGGCGTTGCCGAGGGCGGTGATCGCGCCGGCCGTGTCTTTGGCCTTTTCGAGCAGGAGTCCTTTTTCATACCAGGCCTCGAAGTCGCCGCTGTCTTTGGCCAGGATACTGTCGTAGACGGCGATCGCCTCGCGGATCTTCCCGGATTGCTGATATAGCTCGCCGAGCATCGAGGGAAAGGCGGGGTTATCGGGGAAGCGACGCTCGCAATCTTTCAGCAGCTGCATGGCCCGGTCGGCCTGGCCGATGATGCCCAGCGTGGCGGCATAGCGGAACCCGGTGGTTTCGTCGGGCCTAAGCTCCCAGCTGTGCCGGAAGTCGATGGCGGCCAGTTCGTGGAGATTGTTATGGGCGAGCAGTTCGGCGCGCCGGTAGTAGAGTCCGGCGGCGTCACCTTTTGCCTGGTCGAGGCTATCGGTCAACGGTTTATAGGGCAGGCGATGCAGGGTTGCCGTTGCGTCGTTCTTTTTGTCTTCATGGTTGTTACACGCCGTTATACAGCAGCCTGCGAGGGCTACGGTGAGGGTGAGTACAAGAGTCTTCGTCATGCAACAAATGTAAGGATTACCTGACAAGGACCGTAAAGGTCCGGTTGCCGGCCTGGCTGATGGTTTGTACGACGACGGAGCCAAGGGCCTGCGCCTGTGCGGGCAGACGGATACCGTATTGGGTCTGGCCTCTGCCTTCCGTGTGATAGAGGAGCTGGCCGGTGAGCGTAAAGACGTTGACGACCATTTCGCCCGTATACGAGGTAGTGAGATAGAACACACCGCCGGTTGCCGGGTTGGGATGGATACTGATGGCGCTGTTGTTTGCTTCGACGCTGACCGTGGCGATGGAAGAGTAGAGTATCTTGCCGTTAGGGTCGACCCTTTCGATGCGGTATTCTATGGAGCCGTCGGGGGCGTCGGCATCGGTATAGCGATATTGGCCTGTATAGCTGCCGGCATCGAGGGTGCTGATGGTGTTCCATTGGTTATCGCCGGCATTGCGCTGGACCAGGTAATGATCGGCCGCGGAGGTTTCCTGGTCGGCAAAGACGATCGAGACCTGGCCGGGACCGGCGGCGGTTGCCGTCAAATCGATATTGGCGGTCGCCAGGACGATACAGCCCAAACCACCGGAACTGTTGATCGTTCCGCAACCATATACATACCCGGTGGAGCAAGCATGCTGGGTACCGCCGCCGTTACAACTGATGGTATTGGTCTTGAGGGAGCCGGGCCCATTGGGGATATACAGATAGTTATTGTTATTTGCGATGCCTGCGTTGGAGGTGTTGTCGACGCTGAAGCCGCCGGAAACGCTGACGTGCGCGGTGCTTCCGAGGGAGCCGTCGCCGATGCGGAACCAGGAATGGTTTGTGACGCTCGTCGACCCTGAAGAGACGGTCGCGTTGCCGTCGAGCTCCAATGTGCTGTTATCTATGTTCCATGCATTGCTAACGGATACGGAGGACGTACCGCTCATGGTCATCGTCGTACCTGACAAACTTCCCGAGTTGCCGGTAAGGGACGAAGTGCCGCTGATCGTGACGGTGGCGTTGGTGAAATTATCGGCGTTGGAGATGGTGGCGGTGGTATTGTTCAGATCAAAACTGCTGCCGGAAACCGTAAGTGAGTTGCCTTTCAGGGTGCTTCCGCTGAAGGAAGCAGGCGTATTGCTGAAGCTGATCGTGTTGTTGCTTGTGACGGGCGTGTTTGTGGCCGAGAACGATCCGCCGGAGGTAGTCAGCGAGTTGCCCTTGAAGCTACCGCCGCTGAGCGAAGCCGGCGTATTGGTCATGTTTATTGCATTGTTGCTGGTGACGGCAGTGCCGGAGGTTGTGAACGAACCACCGGAGGTGGTCAGCGAGTTGCCGGTAAAGCTGCCGTTGGTGAAATTGGCGGTAGTATTGGTCATGCTCACTGCGTTGTTACTGGTAACGGTCGAACCGCTCGCCGTGAACGACACTGTGTCTGTGGTGAGCGAATTAAAAGTGACGGTCGAATTGGTGGCGGTGAAAGAGCTGCCGGTGATGCTGGTCGATCCGCCGGAGAAACTACCGTTGGTGACCGTGGTCGGCGTATTGGTCAGGCTTACGCCGTTGCTGATACTGATAGATGCGCTGGAGGCCGTGAGAGAGCCGCCCGACATCGTAAGGGAGCCGCCGGTGAAGGTGCCGCCGGTTCCGCTGACTGAAACGGGAGTGTTGACCAGATTGACGGCGTTGGAGATATTTATTTTCGTTCCGTTGGTTCCTGTAAAACCGCCGCCCGATGCCGAAAGTGATCCGGCCGTGAAGGACGAAGCGCTGCCGTTGAGGGTAACCGGTGTATTGACCATGGTTGCGGCGTTGCTGATGTTGAAGTTAGCATTGTTCCCGCCGGTGATCGAGCCGCCGGAAGAGGTCAGGCTGCTGCCGGTGAAGCTGGCGTTGCCGGTGCTCTTCAGTTCCGCGGTGGTATTGGTGAGCGAAAGCGTAGTCGTCGAAAATGAATTGGTCGTACCCGACATGTTGACGTCATCCCCCGAGAGGCTTGTGCTGGCGGAGGTGATTTTGGAGGTTCCGGCCAGGTAGTAGCTGCTGTTGGAGGAGGTCATCCCGTTGAAGACCGTCATCGAGGACGACCCGTTGAACGCAAAGACGTCATTGGTGAAAAGGGTGGTATTGACTGAGACGGACTTACCTGTTGCGACGGTAACATGGCTGTTCGAGATCGTGTCCGTGGCGTTGCTCAGGGTAAGATTGGCGTTGAGATGCAGCGAGTCCCTATCCAGAGTGCTTCTATTAAGGGTAAGGTCGGCATTGACGGATACCCGGCTGGTAGCGAGGTTGATGCGGCCGTTGCCAAGGTTCATAGAAGCATTGAAGGCGACGGTATCACCGGTGAAGGTAATATTGTTGTTCTGATTGAAGGACTGGTTGATCAGCACCTGCATGTTATTGAACGACTCAACCCCGTTGAGGGAGGAGCTGGAGCCGGCCTTGATGTTTACCGTGCCGCCATTGAAGGTACAGGTGTTACAGGACCAGTTGTTATCGATGGTGAAGGTGACACCGGACGAGATGTTGATAGTACAATTACTGCAAACGATGCCGGAACCGTAGGAGGAGGTGGTGGTATTTGAGGTGATGTTTACCGTAACCTGCGCCTCCGTTTGGAGCGAGATGCCGGCGAAGAGGAGAAAGAGTACTGCGAAAAAGGTCGGTTTCATAAAGGGAATTGTATTTCTAACGGATAAAGGATCAATGGTGCGGACTGGGATGTTCCAAAAGGATGCCTGAATGATAAGTATTTGATTGTCAATGAAATTAAGTAGGTGTTTTCTTTTAGATGCTTCCCATTTCGGGACGGGCCTTCCCAGCCATAGCCGATTGACAATTATTTTCCGTTTTAGGAAGGGCGGTCGTAGCTTTGGGCCCATTTGCAAAAAATCTAAATCTATCTACATGTACACCGGACTGTTACACCTGCATAGTTTCATTCGATGGGTGATCCTTCTTTTGGAAATCGTTGTGATCTATCAATGCTATACCGGGATGAGTTCGGGGCGGCCTTTTGGAGCGGGGGACAGGAAGGCGGGATTATTCCTGATGATCTCGGCACATACGCAGCTGCTGGTGGGTCTGTACCTGTACCTGGCGGGGCCCTGGGGGCTGGCGAACATTTCGAACCTGGGTTTTGGGGAGGTGATGAAGGATCGGGTTGCGCGGTTCTATGCGGTGGAGCATATTTTCGGGATGCTGGTGGCGATCGTGCTGATCACGATCGGGCGGGGAGTGGCGAAGAAGGCGATCCCGGATGCGAAGAAATTTAAGAGGGGATTCTGGTTGTTTTTGATTGCCCTGGTGATTATCCTGGCGACGATACCGTGGCCGTTCAGGGAGGGGATTTCGAGGCCTTGGTTTTAGTGGCTTTCCGACCTTGATGGCTGCCTGCGGCAGCCCGTTTGTGAAGCGTTAATGATTTGAACGGGCTCCGCCCGTTCGGGAATGAAGAGCGGCCGCGATGCTATCGCGGCCGCAATCTTTTTGTCAGGGTTCTACGATTGGTTTTTTTAGGGTTCTGGATTTTGCACTACAACATGGTTTAGGGTTTGGATCTTCTACGGTCTTCTTAGAGATTGGATTTTGGGGTTTTCGTAGTCCTGGATTCTTTGGTTTTTCTGAGGATGTTGGCCGGTTGGGTTTTTAGGGTTTGGATTATTCGTTTTTCGGATTGGATTTGGATTGTTTTCGTTTGTTGATACAAAGATGCGAAGGATGGAGGGGGTTTGGAAGTTTTTTCGTCGGAGGGGGTCTTTTGCACGACGAAAGTTGGCTTTGCACGACGAAGGGAATTCCTGGCTTAGTTTTTCCGGGGTGGGAATGGCCGCCGTTGGCGGCCCGTTTGTGAAGCGCTGATGACGGCCTTCGGCGTTTTGCAACCGCCCCCGGCGGGTCGCAAATAAGAACCGCCCCCGAGGTGGGGGCGGTCGCAAAAATTTGTCAGGGCCAACAACGATCTTTTTCAGGCTTCAAGAGGGAATTCGGATTCAAGTTTTTTCCCGGGTTCTACCCTGGCATTCTTCCAGGTTTTTCAGGACTCTTGGATTTGGTTCTGTTTTTCGGTTTGGATTCGGGTTTGGCCATTTTGGCTTTTCGGATACGGATCGTAAACGGGCCGGTTTTCCTGGATTTGGATCGGTGGTTCTTCGGATCTGGATTTTTCGGTTCTCAGGGATTTTGGATCGGGGGTTTCTTAGGATTTGGATCGGTGGTTCTTCGGATCTGGATAGTTGGTTTGTCAGGATCTTTGGATGCTGGTTCTTCGGATATCAGGGGTTTTTCTCAGTCGGTATTGGATTGTTCTCAGTTGCTGATACAAAGATGTAAAACAATGTTAAAGAAGTGAAACTTATTCGATGAAGGCTTGCTTTTGCCCGACGAAAGTCCGGCTTTCCCGACGAAAGAACGGCCTTCCGGGAAGCGGAAGAACGGCAAAAAAATGGGAGTCGTTCCGGATTAGAGAATATTGAGGCGGGCGGTTACTTCCTCCTTGTGTCCCTTGCCAATAGGGATTTGATTTCCAAGAAGGTAGATGGTGTTGCCACGAATGTCGTCGATCTTTGTGATGTTTACTATATACGACCGGTGCACCTTTAGGAAGTTGGGACCGATGAGTTTCTCCTCCATGTTCTTGAGGGTGCTGTAGGTGATATAGTTCTTGCCTTGCGTGACGAACTTCACGTAGTCGCGCATGCTTTCGAGGAAGAGGATATCATCCTTCTTGAGCTTGATGAGCTTGTCCTCGGCCTTTATGAAGAGAAATTCAGTGTCGGGTGCGGTGATCGTCGGTTGTACGGGGGCCGGCGCGGGGGCCGCGGCCGCGGTTTTCTGCTGGAGCTTTTCGATGGCTTCCTGGAAGCGCTTGAAGGTGAAAGGTTTTTTCAGATAGTCGTCGACATGATATTGAAAAGCGTTAAAAGCGTATTCGGTCTTTGAGGTGGTAAGAATGATCTTTGGCGAGTAGGTGAGGCGATCCAGCAGGTCGAAACCGGTAGCTCCCGGCATTTCGACGTCGAGGAAGAGAAGATCCACTTTTTCCCTGTCGAGGAATTCGAGGGCATCCGTTACGTTCAGGAAATGACCCTTCACCTCGACCATGTCGCTCTTCTCACAGAACTTGCGAAGAAAATCCGCGGCGATCTGGATATCTTCCACTATAATACAAGACAACTTCATAACATCCGAAAAACAATCCATCAAACAAAAACAATCCTACCCGGATGAACCATTGTGTGGGCAGGAGGTAAGCATTAAATACAAAATTACTGAGCCTTTATCTAATCTAGCCGTTTGCTGTGTTGAACTTTCTCAGCCGATCATATTCTTTTTCTATAATATGTTGGGCTTTTTCCTTTCTCTGTATCAGGCGAATGTAGTCCAACCGCAATTCTTCCGCAGTATTAACGGAACATTTGTTCTCGAATTGTTGACAAAGGTCCTGCAGATCAGTAAATCCTACATAACCGAACAAGGTTTTGCAGGTATGGACGCTTGTTCCCAAAACGGGAAGATCCTTGGACTCGTAGGCTGCTTCGACGCGGTCCCAGTAGACGGGCAGGTCGCGGAGGAAATCCTCAAAGACGGTTTCTGCGTATGTAGTATCGCCGTCGAACAGTTCGGCCAAGAAGCTGGCGTTCAAGCTTTCATCAAAGACGAAACCAGTACGGAAATTTTGCATGTTGGCTGCAATTTTTTTGTTCATTACCCGTTTCTACAATAATATATGTACGACGTACATATAAAAGTCCCGGCAACGGGAGATCGAGACATCATCCAGACGGGAAAAACTCGAATTTTATTGTCCAAAATCCCATTTTATGAAAAAATTTCGACCCCTGTTGCTACTTCTTATCACCGTGGGGACCCTCACCTCCTCTTCTACCGTTTATGCTCAATCGCACTGTGACCTGCTGCAGGTAAGCAATGTTGCTTCGGTGATCCACGGCGCATCTGCGAACTACTGGTTTGGCGTCATGGAGCTGCCCTTCCTGTTCATTTCCGTCTTCTTTGCCTTTCTGACGGCCTATGCGCTGCGGGGCGGCAAGTTCGGCAAGGGGATGACGTATATGGCCTGGGGCTTCCTGGTGATGGCCGTCGGTCACCTCCACATGCAGATCGAGCACTATTACGGCATCAATATCTTCAAGACCCTCCTGGGTCAGATCAGCGGATCGGTTGCGTGGTTTATTGCCCTGATCGTTACCTGGGCCTTATCGGGTCTGGGTTTCTGGTCGATCTACAAGGCCAGCAAAGGCGCATAGTCCAGACATTCGTTTGTTAATCCCGGATCGGAAGGACTATGTTAAAACAACTGCTTAAGGGTAGGAGTAAGCCAAAATCTCCCCGGAGAGGAGAGAGAGAGTCTGCCCTGTACAAGGCGCTCTTCGAGTTTCTCATCGGGTGTATCGCCGCACCGGCCAATGCCGAGCAGCTGATCCAACTGGGCTCGAAGGCGGCGGGTAAAGATACGGAAGAGGTATTCCATACCTATCTGCTGTTCGAAAAATATCTCACCACTTTTGAATCGGAACAATATGACCGAAGGTCGCTGAGGGAAAGGGTCCGGCAGCGATTTCCCGTTTTGTTACAGGACAGTTCCATCTTCAACATCCTTTTTGTCTCCGAGACCGAACAAAAGAACACGCTTGCGATACATTTCCTGCAGCCGTTTCTTGCGGCCGTCCGGGATAAGTTCGGCCGGGCGGGTGACGGTTATTTTGAGCGGAAGATCGGCGAACTGACGGAGCTGGACAAGCAACGGCGGGACCCGGAAGCGTTCCGGAAACTTCAATTCCTCAGCTTCGATGTCTTCAAATTCATCGGAAATAACTACGGCGAGCCGCTGGCGGGTAAGATCTTCGAGAAGAGCTACGACTCCTTTTCCAACAAGTACAAGGAACTGGAGTTCTTCCCCTATATGATCACCCTTGTCCCGAAGGAGATCGTCGACCGGGAGCATTTGGGCATCTTTACGCAGTCACAGATCGAGCAGATATTCCTCGAAAAGCTGGCTGAGTCCGAGCAGCTGAATATCGCGCTTGACCAGAAGATAAAGGAGAACGAGCGCACGCAGCGCCTTTTGCGTAAGAATGAGATCATGTTGAGCGGGGTGATCTCCTCGGCGTTGGATGCGATCGTCATCACGGGTGCGTACGGGCATATCATTCACTGGAACCAGGCCGCGGTGGAGATCTTCGGCTACACCGAAAAGGAGGTAAAGGGGCGGACGCTGCTGGAGACGATCCTGCCATTGTCCTACGACCATACGCATTGGAACGGATTTCCGGGCTTCCCGCAGAATGATGTGACGCCGATGCTGAATCAGCGGCATGAGCTGACGGCAGTGCGCAAGAACAAGGAGGAGTTCCCGATCGAATTGACGGTTACGGCCATCGTCGATGAGAACGAATCCTATTATAGCGCCTTTATCCGCGACATCTCGAGCCGGCGGCAGCGGGAGCAGGAGCTCGTGCAGATGAAGGAGAAGGCCGAACAGGCAGCGAAGGCGAAGTCGCAGTTCCTCAGCGTGATGAGTCATGAGCTGCGGACGCCGCTGAACGCGGTGATCGGGATCACGCATCTTCTGTTGCAGTCCCAGCCGAGGGAGGATCAGCAGGAGGACCTGCGGACGCTGCAATTCTCGGGCGAGAGCCTGTTGCATATTATCAACGATATCCTCGATTTCACCAAGCTGGATTCGGGGAAGATAGAGCTGTCGGCGATCGATTTCAACCTGCGGGAGCTGACCCAGAGCCTTTATCAATCCTTCAGCTATAAGGCGAGGGAGAAGAATATCGTCTTCGACGTAGAGTGTGACGACCGGATGCCCTTTTATGTCAGGGGTGATAATTTCCGGCTGTCGCAGGTATTGAACAACCTGATCAGCAACGCCATCAAGTTCACGCACGAAGGCTTTGTGAAGCTGAAGGTGGAAATGGTGGAGAATACCGGTAGTCATTTCATCACGCGGTTCTCGGTGGTCGATTCGGGGATCGGCATTCCCGAGGAGAAGCAGGAGAAGATATTCGAGCAGTTCACGCAGGCGGACAGCGATACGACGCGGTTGTATGGCGGCACGGGATTGGGCCTTTCCATTTCCGGGCGGCTGGTGGAGCTGATGGGCAGCTCGATCCTGGTGGCGAGCACTCCAGGAAAGGGTTCCAGTTTCAGCTTTACGCTGGACCTGCTGCAGGGGAGCCATTCCGATCCGAACGCCGGCCTGGCGAAGGTGGTGAACAAGAGCAATGATGCCTTCAGGAACAAGCTGATCCTGCTGGCGGAAGACAATGTATTCAATGCGAATATAGCGCGGCGGTTCATCACGGGGTGGGGTGCGCAGCTTGAGGTCGTCGTGGATGGCCGGCAGGCGCTGGAATTTGTTTCGCGCCGCAAGTACGACCTGATCCTGATGGATGTGCAGATGCCGGTGCTGGATGGGTTTGCCTGTACGCGGAAGATCCGGAAGCACTTCAAGGAGGTGCCGATACTGGCGATCACGGCATCGCCGAAGAATGAGATCATCAATGAGATCATAGCTTGCGGGATGAACGATTTTGTGAGTAAGCCGTTCAAACCGAATGAGCTGAGGAGCAAGCTACTGGAGTATCTATAGTTCGATCACTTCACAGTCTTTCATGTCGGGTCCATCGATAGTAAAGCGGATGAGGGTCCGGACGGTATGCCATCCCTGGCGGCCGGCGGCGCCGGGATTCATGTGAAGGCATTGGCGCTTTTCGTCGAACATGACTTTTAAAATATGGGAGTGGCCACAGATGAAGAGCTGTGGCGGATTTGCGTCGAGCTCTTTTTTGACGCGGACATTGTAGTTTGGCGGGTAGCCGCCGATATGGGTCATAAAGACTTTTACGCCTTCGGCCTGCCAGTGGAGGTTCTCAGGGTAAACACCGCGGATGTCTGGGCCATCGATGTTGCCATAAACACCTTTTAGGGGTTTGAACCCGGCCAGGCGGTTGGCCAGTTGGATCGTGCCGAAATCGCCGGCATGCCAGATCTCGTCGCAATTTTCGAAATGGGTAAAGACTTTTTCGTCGAGGAAATGGTGGGTGTCGGAGATCAGGCCGATCCGCAGCATGCGATATTTTTGCCAAATTTAGTACTTTTGAGCAACGATCTGTTTATGCCGCACTACTATTCTTTGGGGACGATCCCACACAAGCGTCACACGCAATTCCATCAACCCAACGGTACGCTGTATTCGGAGCAGCTGTTCTCCACCGAAGGTTTTTCCAATGACTATTCGCTGTTGTATCATGTTCATCCGCCTACGGAGATCATTGGTACGGATGATCCGGTGGATGCGATGCCGAGGATCGCGGAGGAGAAGATGCTGAAACATCGCAGTTTCGAGGGATTCAAGGTGCAGCCGACGGCTGATTACCTGGAAAGCCGCAAACCGGTGCTTGTCAACAACGATTGTCATATTGTGCTGGCGGCGCCGGGGTGCAGTATGGAGGACTATTTCTACAAGAATGCCGATGCGGATGAGCTGATCTTTATCCACCAGGGTAGTGGGGTTCTGAGAACCATGTATGGCGAGTTGACCTTCGGATACGGGGATTATCTCGTGGTGCCGAGGGGGACGATCTACCAGATACGATTCGACGGCGCAGAGAACCGGCTTTTTATCGTAGAATCCCTGAGCCCGATCCGGTATCCTAAAAAATATCTCAGTCCATATGGTCAGCTGTTGGAGCATTCGCCTTATTGCGAGCGGGATATCCGTGGACCGCAGTCGCTGGTCACGCGGGACGAGAAGGGAGATTTCCTGATTCGTACCAAGAAGAAGGGGCGGATGTATGGGATCCATTATGGACATCATCCTTTCGATGTGATCGGCTGGGACGGATATTGCTACCCGTTTGCCTTCAGCATCCATGATTTCGAGCCGATCACGGGCCGGGTTCACCAGCCGCCGCCCGTGCATCAGACCTTCGAGGGGCATAATTTCGTCGTTTGTTCTTTTTGTCCGCGGCTGTTCGACTACCACCCGATGGCGATCCCGGCGCCGTATAACCACAGTAATATCGATAGTGACGAGGTGTTGTACTATGTCGACGGCGACTTTATGAGCAGGAAGAACGTGACGAGGGGGATGATCACGCTGCATCCGGGCGGCATTCCCCATGGGCCTCATCCGGGGGCGGTTCAGCGTAGTATCGGGGCGAAGGAGACGAAGGAGCTGGCGGTGATGGTGGATACGTTCCATCCTTTGTCGCTGACCGTTGAGGCGCTGGACATCGAGAATCCGGGGTATACGATGAGTTGGGCGGAATGAGTGTTGGGTTGGATGGAGTGATTCTGTATATTCGGGGGAAATACTACTGCGTATGAAATTCCTGTCCTCCGGATCTTTCCTGTTGTTATTGGTTGCAGGATTCTGTTCTTGTCATTCCCGGGAGCAGGCCGACCTGCTGTTTGTCCACGGGAAGATCTATACCGTGGACAGCGCTTTTACCAGGGTGGAAGCCCTTGCGGTAAAGGACGGGAAGATACTGGCCGTGGGGACGGATAAGGAGCTGCAGGGGCGGTATACTGCTGCCCGGACGATCGACCTGGGCGGGAAGGCGATGTATCCGGGGTTTATCGATGCGCACGGGCATTTTGTGGGGTATGGCAACTCGCTGTTCACGGCCGCGTTGTTTGGAAGTGCGAGCTTCGAGGAAGTGGTGCAGCGGGTGAAGCGGTTTTCCGATGCCCATCCGGGTTTGGCCTGGATCGAGGGGCGGGGATGGGATCAAAACCGGTTTCCGGGCAAGGCCTTTCCGGACAATACTTTGTTGAATCAACAATTTCCGACGACGCCGGTGGTGCTGGAGCGGGTGGACGGGCATGCGCTGATCGCCAATGCCAAGGCGTTGGAGCTCGCGGGTATCCATGCCGGTCAGACCCTGGAGGGCGGGACGGTCGAAACGAGGAACGGGAAACTGACGGGCATCCTTGTCGACAACGCGCAGGGATTGCTTCACCGGGCGATGCCGGGGATGGGGGCTGCCGAATTTAAGGAGCGGATGGATCTGGCGCAACGGAACTGTTTTGCGCAGGGGCTGACTACTGTGACCGATCCGGGTCTTGGCACCCGGGAGATAGAAGGGCTGGATTCCCTGCAAAAGGCCGGGTTGCTGAAGATGCGGGTGTATGTGATGTTGCGGGATGATAAGGAGGTGTTGGATCGCTACCTGCCGAAGGGGCCGTACAAGACGGATCTTTTGTACATAAAAGGAGTGAAGGCTTATGCGGATGGAGCGTTGGGCAGCCGGGGCGCCTGCCTGTTGCGGCCCTACAGCGACCGGCCGGGCTGGCAGGGTTTTCTGCTGAGTGCGCCGGCGCATTTCGATTCGCTGGCGGCGAGGCTGATCGGTACCGACTGGCAGTTGTGTACGCATGCGATCGGGGATTCGGGGAACCGGATAATCCTAACGGTCTACAACAAATACCTGAGGGGCCCCAATGATAAGCGTTGGCGGGTGGAGCATGCGCAGGTGATCAACGACGCCGATTTCGATCTGTTCGGTAAGACCTCGGTGATCCCTTCGGTGCAGCCTACGCATGCCACCAGCGATATGTATTGGGCCGGCGAGCGGCTGGGGCCGGAGAGGTTAAAGGGGGCGTATGCGTTCCAGCGGTTGTTGAAGGAGAACGGCTGGTTGCCGCTGGGGACCGATTTCCCGGTAGAGGATATCAGTCCTTTCAAGACCTTCCTTGCGGCGGTGTTCCGGGTAGATGCAAAGGGGTATCCGGCCGGCGGTTTTCAACCGGAGGATGCGCTGACGAGGGAGCAGGCGATCCGCGGGATGACCATTTGGGCGGCGAAAGCCGATTGCCTGGAGAAGGAGATCGGGAGTCTCGAGGTGGGCAAGAAGGCTGATCTTGTCATTTTGAATAAGGACCTGATGGATGTTCCGGCTGCGGAGGTGCTGCAGGTAAAGCCGGAGGCTACGTATGCATCGGGGGTAAAGGTCTATTAGAATCTCACGCAACCGTTTGAGTGAATTTTCATGCAACCGTTTGAACGACGTTCTTACGGGCTATTTCGTTAATATTACTTTGCGAACCAAAATCTTTTTACCAAACTGCGGGAATGACTGCCCGGATGAACCATCATATAGCGCTTGTCACGGGGGCCGCGTCGGGCCTTGGTTTGGCTATCGCCCGGCGGCTGGCGGCGGAGGGCGCCTGGGTGGCGTTGCTGGATCTCTTTGGAAGACCCGGGCAGATGGAGGAGATGCGGAAGGAGTTTGCCGGCAGCGGTGAGGTCTATGCGCTGGATATAACGAAAGAGGAGGAGGTAAAACGAGTTGTGGAAGGAGTGGCCCGGGAGCGGGGGCGCATTGACATCCTCGTCAACAGCGCGGGAATAACGGGGGAGACGAGTCTTATGAGTCATGCCACCGGGACCGACAATCTGCGGTTGGTCTTCGAGGTCAATTTCATGGGATCTTATTTCACATCCAAATATGTATTGCCGGTGATGGTGGGGCAGGGGTATGGCCGTATCCTGCATATTGCTTCCATTGCGGGTAAGGAGGGAAATGCCGGGATGCTGGCCTATTCGGCTTCCAAGGCGGCGGTGATCGGCATGGCGAAGGTGCAAGGCAAGGAATATGCGGGGACGGGCGTAACGATCAATGCGCTTGCGCCGGCGGTCATCCGAACCCCGCTGGTGGACGCGATGCCGGAGGAGCAGGTGAAATACATGACCGATAAGATCCCTATGAAGCGGTGCGGTACGCTGGACGAGGCGGCGTCGTTGGCGGCGTATATCGTTTCGCAGGAGAACAGCTATACTACCGGTTTTACTTTCGATCTGTCCGGCGGACGGGCGACATACTAATAACTTTATGGCTTTATGGAGAAGGAATTCGAAACGGCAGAGTTGACTGTGGGCGTGGTCGGGCTCGGGATGATGGGGTGCAGCATTGCGGCCTGTCTGCTGATGGCGGGGCATCCCGTGATCGCGGTGGCGCCAGTACCGGGCGATCTTTTGACTGCCGGGGATCGAATCCGGGGGCATCTTGAGCATTCGTACCGGGAGGGGCTGATCAGGGTTGCGCCGGAGAGCCTTTGGAACCGGTTGCTGATCGGCGAGGATTATGGGGCGTTGAAGGAGTGTTTGCTGGTGATCGAATGTACGCTCGAGGATCTTGCTGTCAAGCGGGAGGTTTATGGGAAGATCGAGGCGGTGGTCGGAGCCGATGTCCTGGTGACGAGCAACACGTCGGCGATACCTATCAGTATCCTGCAACGTGAAACGACCCATCCCGGTCGCTTCTTTGGGTTGCATTGGGCGGAGCCTTCGCATACGACGCGGTTCCTGGAGGTGATCTGCGGGGATTTGAGTGTCGTTGAGAAGGGGGAGTGGCTGTACCGGCTGGCGCATTGCTGGGGAAAGGAGCCGACGCTGGTGCGGAAGGATATCCGGGGTTTTATCACCAACCGCCTGATGTATGCGTTGTACCGGGAGGCCTGTTATCTTGTCGAGAGCGGCTATGCAACCATCGAGGATGTGGACAGGGCTTGCCGCAACAATGCGGGCTATTGGATGACGCTGGTGGGCGCGTTCCGGTGGATGGACCTGACAGGCGTGGCTGCCTATCACAACGTAATGAAAGATCTGTTCCCGACACTTTGTAACAGTACGGAAGTTCCGAAGTTGATCGACGATGTCGTCCGGTCAGGCGGGCGAGGTGTGGCGAATGGAAGGGGGTTCTACGAATATACCCCGGAAGAAGCGCGGTTATGGGTTGAGACCTTCGAGCGGTTCAGCTACGAGATAAGGGAACTGGCGCTTCGTTATCCTGCCGACGTTGTCAGGCGGCAGCTAAAGGACCCTCCAGGACCGACTACTTCGCAACCTTAATCATTAAATATTAGTCTTATGAAGCGTACAATTTTACAAGCCTTTGCGGGCTTGCAGCTACTTCTTTGCGTCGTTGCCGCTCAGGGTCAGACCTTTTATGTGGACAGCGCCGCTGCGGCGGGTGGGGATGGTTCCGCCGCGCATCCCTGGAACAATATTCTTTCGGCGGTCTGGGGATCGCCGCAGCCGGTAAGCAGCGATGTGACCGTGTATTTCCGAAAAGGGACTTATTTTTTTAACTATGCTGCGGACTCGATCATTTATCTTGGGTCGACGAAGAGCGGGTTGAATGGTCATACGTTTACCCTGGCCTCCTATCCGGGAGAGCAGGCCGTCTTCGATGGGTCGAGGCTGACGACTGCTTATGGATACATGGTGAATACCGCGGGCGCCAGTAATGTCCGGCTGAGGCGGTTGGTGTTTGCCAATATCACCAACATGAATGCCTATGGCGTGGTGATCAGCGGCGCCAGCGACAGTGTTCATATCGACAGCTGTACCTTTCGGAATATGCTTTGGAACAGCGATACGGCCGAGGCCAAGTTCCCGACGGGGGCCGATTATAATATCGCGCCGGTGATGATCAACGGCTCGTTGGGGGGAACGCCGGACCATATCCGGATCGATAGTAGTTCCTTTAATTCGATCGCGTGTGGGGCGACGGACAGCGTGATCACCTTGTATGGAACGGTGGGGACGGTGACGGAAGCGGTCAATAGCTTTTCAAACATTATTCTGAAGCAGCCTCGCTATCAATATTATGTCAGTACGACGGGGAATGATGTAACGGGTACCGGTTCGAAGGTGAAGCCCTGGGCGACGCCGCGATACGCCGCCAATAATGCGGGTTATGACTGGTCGACGGGTACGGGTGTGCTGGTGGACTCCAATGTCACGATCTACCTGCGGGCGGGAACGTACTATCTGGATACCAGCATCTATATCGGGCCCAACAGGGGACAGAACGGCAAGTGGACCATCCTGACACACTATCCGGGAGAAGACGCCACGTTGGACGGAGGGAACCTGCATCAGAAATTCTCCTGTATCATTATCATCGACAGCGCCAGTTATATCGAGGTGCGGGGGCTTAATCTGCAGAATCTGACCGATGACTCGACGCTGAACGTCCCGGGTTCCAAGGATAGCCGGTTTGGGATCGAGGTTGCGGGAAAATGTTCGCATATCACGATCGACAGCAATGATATTTACAATATGAAATGGACCCGGGATACCGTGAAGGCGAAGAACCCGCAACCGGACGACGTCCTCAGCGCGATCACGGTGCTTGGCAACAGCAATACTCCTATTACCAATCTCGTGATCAGCGAGAATACGATTCACAATATTGTCCCTGGTTATGCGGAAGGGATGACGCTGAACGGCAATGTCGATACTTTTACCATCAGCGGAAATGAGGTCTATGATGTCGCCAATATCGGCATTGTGGCGGCGGGAAATTACAAATGGGTGCTTCAGCAGTATCCCAATTTGTTGAAGGCCAACAACCAGGTGAGGAACGGGTTGATCAAGGATAATTCCGTGTACCGGTGTATCTCGCCGGTTGCCACCTCGGCGGGCATTTACCTGGATGGGTCGTTGAATGTAAAAGTGCAGGGCAATGAAAGCTATAATAACGGGACGGGGCTGTCCGTCGGCAATGAACAGGATTCCAGCACCAGTGGCGGGCATACGATCATCAGCAATAATTTCTGGAGCAATCTTGGGCCGGGGATGTACCTGGGGAGTAATAATTCAACCTCCACTTGTAATAATGTCGTGGTGAAGTATAATACGGTCACGGATGACTGGACGATCAATCCGACCCTTTATGCGCGGGCGAACGGCCGGTATGGCACGCCGGATAGTTCGGGGCAGGCGGCGGAGATGGTTATGCAGCGTATCCAGAACCTGACCTTTGATGAGAATGATGTTTATTCGTCATCGGACAATGTGTTGTTGTTTGCTTTTGCACAGTCGGGGGCGGTATTTACTTACAATAACTATTATACGAAGCACAATGATCCGTGCCGGGCATATTTCCTGCGGGATACGGTTGGCAACGGGCTTGCCTTCAAGACCGATTCCACCTTTAACCAGTATGGGCAGGAGACGGGGTTGGATACGACCTCCTATTTGGGTGGGGTCGCGTACGACCGGCATGGGTGTGGGACGCATTCGACGGCTGTCGCAGGTCCAGGGTTGGTGAGAAGCGGGGCTTCGTTTACGGAGGACCCGGCGCGGTTGTATGAGTATCCGAACCCGGTGGAACATGGACTGTATGTGCATATCCAGGGGGTTGCGGGTGGACCGGCGCGCCTGGAGCTTTTCGATCTGGCGGGTCGGGTGGTTCTGAGGGAGGAGCTTGTCTTGACCGCGGGGGTTAATACGATCGGCTGGCCGGATGTGAAGCAGTATGGGGTTTCGGCAGGATTGTACGTGTTGCAGCTGAATACGGCTACGGGGAGGACGACGTTGAAGATCGTGGTGAAATAGGGGCGGCGCTGTGGTTTGCAGCTGCTCAGAATAAAGTGAGCCGGTGGGGTTTGCCCGCCGGCTTTTATCTTTGGGGCTTCGGGATTTTAAAAAATATCCCTGCGCCGCAAAAAACTTTGTGGGGTAAAATAGATTATTATGGAATACAGACAATTGGGGGAGTCGGGTGTTTCGGCCTCGGTGATCACGTTTGGGGCCTGGGCTATTGGCGGATGGATGTGGGGTGGCAGCGAGCGATCGGATGCCGTGGCGGCGATCCGGGCATCGTATGACGAAGGGGTTACGTCGATCGATACGGCGGCGGTGTATGGGCAGGGGCTTAGTGAGGAGATCGTAGGGGAGGCTTTGCAGGGGATTCCGCGGGACAGGGTGCAGGTGATGACCAAGTTCGGGATGCGGTGGGATCTGGCCCGGGGTGATTTTGCCTTTAAGAGCCAGGACAATGCGGGCAGGCCGCTGGACATTTATAAATATGGCGGTAGGGAGAGTATCATAAAAGAGTGTGAGGATAGTTTGCGGAGGCTGCGGACGGACTACATCGATGTATATCAGCAGCATTGGCCTGATGTCACGACGCCGATCGCCGAGACGATGGAGGCGTTGGCGGAGCTGCAGAAGGCAGGCAAGATCCGGGCGGCCGGGGTATCGAACTATGATGTGGCACAGATGAGGGAGGCGGAAAAGACGATCCGGCTGGCGTCGGACCAGGTGCCATACAGCATGGTGCGGCGGGATATCGAGAAGGAGCTGGTGCCTTATTGCCTGGAGCATAAGAAGGCCATTCTGGCTTACAGTCCGTTGCAGCGGGGGCTTTTGTCGGGCAAGATCCGGCCGGGGCACCGGTTTAATGAAGGGGACAACCGTGGGGACAGCAAGTATTACCAGGGTGAGAGCCTGAACCGGATCAATGCCTTTTTGGATCAGCTGCGGCCGTTGGCGGAGGCAAAGGGTTCGACGCTGGCGCAGTTGGTCATCCGGTGGACGATCCAGCGGCCGGGGATCACGATAGCGTTGGTGGGGGCGCGGGATGCTGCGCAGGCGGTGCAGAATGCACGGGCGAGCCGGGTGGAGCTGACGGCGGAGGAGATTGCTTTTATTGACAATACGTTAGCGGCATTGAAGCTCGATTAGGCTGTTCTGATGAAAATCCGTAAATTGGAAAATAACAACACTAAAACGATGTCATATGATCCAGTTTCACGAATTACGGACGGGAGACTATGTGCTGGTCGAATTTGACGGCAAGCGCACGGAAGGGGAGGTGCTCGGGCTGAATGGGGCGGACAGGGAGGTACAGGTGAGGACGGGGGATGACCAGGAGTTCTGGTACACCCCTAATGATCTGTATCCCATACCTTTAGACGAGGGGCAGCTGACGCAGTTCGGGTTCGAGAGACAGGAGATGCCGGATGGGAAGA
Organism: Puia sp.; assembly: GCF_035546395.1. Taxonomy (GTDB): domain Bacteria; phylum Bacteroidota; class Bacteroidia; order Chitinophagales; family Chitinophagaceae; genus Puia. Next base: position 259,750 of record NZ_DASZXR010000011.1, read on the forward strand.
TCAAGTACCTGAAGGGGCCGTTCCGCATCCTTTTGTCCGGAAAAGGGAATTTTTCCGATTTTGAAATGTGGTATCGGGAGGATCGGCGGCATATAACGCAGCCTTTGGCGGTTCATGGGTTGCAGAATCATTTCCATGGAATGACGAAGATCGACCTTGTGAGGGAGGTTCAAACTCATTAGAAGGTGGATAAACCGGCCCTGGCCGGGAAAATTTCTAAAAAATTCATTTAATTTGATTTTTCTTGCCGAAGTTTTCGTATTTCGGCAAAGAAATCCTATCTTTGCGCTCCCAAAAACTGTATGGCGAAACAAGCACTCATTAAACAAGATGGTATCATTCTGGAAGCCTTATCCAATGCTATGTTCAAAGTTAAGCTGGAAAACGGGCATGAGATACTGGCCACTATCTCGGGGAAAATGAGGATGAATTACATACGGATATTACCGGGGGATAAAGTGGGGGTTGAGATGAGTCCCTACGATCTGACAAGGGGGAGGATCATATTCAGGTACAAATAATATAATATCATGACACGAGGCGAAGCCGACTGCGTGATACAAAATAAAAGACAAACTACTCATCATGAAAGTTCGTGCATCCATTAAAAAGCGCAGCGCCGATTGTAAGATCGTGAGAAGGAAGGGGAAGCTGTATGTTATCAACAAGAAGAACCCTCGTTTTAAGCAAAGACAGGGGTAAGGGACCCGATGGCCGAAGGCCCGACATTGGCGGGTTTTTGCCGAAGGCGAAAAACAAATTAAAAACAAATAAGAGAATATGGCTCGTATTGCCGGTGTAGACTTACCAAAAAATAAACGGGGGGAGATCGGACTTACCTATATCTTCGGTATTGGTCGTTCGACTGCTCAGTATATCCTGACCAAGGCGGGGATCGATTTCGACAAGAAGGTGCATCAGTGGAATGATGAGGAGTTGAACGCCATTCGTAATATCATTACGAATGAGTTCAAGGTAGAGGGTGCGCTTCGTTCCGAGGTGCAGATGAATATCAAGCGGTTGCTGGATATTGCCTGTTATCGTGGGCTTCGTCATCGTAAGGGTCTGCCTGTGCGTGGTCAGCGTACGCGTACCAACAGCCGTACCCGGAAGGGCAAGCGTAAGACGGTTGCCGGCAAGAAGAAGGTAGCCAAGAAATAGTTGAGTCATGCATGAGCTGGAGCTGCCCTGTTTAGGCGTTGCCTTTGGGCAGTCCGGTTCGTGCTTGTTCATATTTGCACCAGACGCGAAAATTTGAAGGATCGGCGCCAGATGCTGGTGGTGCAGGCGGAGGGTTGATCCGGTCCCGGCGACGGGAAGATTTTTAAACGGCGAATCCGGCCGGTTATGCCGGTGGAGGAGCAAAAAAGATTACCTAAGGTAACCGTATGGCAAAAGCACAAGCAAACAGCGCGAAAGCCGCTGCTAAGAAAAGGATCGTAAAGGTGGATGTTTATGGTGATGCGCATATCACCGCCAGCTTCAACAACATCATCATCAGCCTTACCAACAAGAACGGGCAGGTGATTTCCTGGAGCAGTGCCGGGAAGATGGGCTTTAAGGGTTCCAAGAAGAACACTCCGTATGCCGCGCAGATGGCTTCTTCGGATGCTGCCAAGACGGCTGTCGATGCCGGTCTGAAGAAGGTGGATGTTTATGTGAAGGGTCCTGGTTCGGGCCGTGAGAGCGCTATCCGCGCCCTGTCCAACAACGGGATCGAAGTGGTGATGATCAAGGATGTGACCCCGCTGCCCCATAACGGCTGCCGTCCGCCGAAGAAACGCCGTGTATAGTCAATTGGCCGCCACGGTAGTGGCGGCTGTATATATTCAGAAGCCGGGTAGGATTCAATTTTAAGATTTTTGAACAATCTTACCCGGGTAACTCAAAAATCTAACAAAGCACATTATGGCACGTTACACTGGACCGAAGACAAGAATTTCCCGCATTTTCGGCGAGCCTATCTTAGGCAATGGCAAGTATCTTACCAAGAACAGCAATCCTCCCGGCCAGCATGGCGGGACGAAGAAGCGCAAGGCTCCGGGCGAGTATGCCCTGCAGCTGAAAGAAAAGCAGAAGGCCAAGTACACCTATGGCGTACTGGAGCGTCAGTTCCGTAAAACTTTCGAAGAAGCCAACCGTCGTAAGGGGGTTACCGGTGAGAACCTGATCAAGTTGTTGGAAGCCCGGCTCGACAATACGGTATACCGTCTTGGCGTAGCGCCTTCCCGGCCTGCGGCCCGTCAGCTGGTTGCGCACAAGCATATCACCGTGAATGGTGAAGTGGTGAACGTTCCTTCTTTCCAGCTGCGTCCCGGGGACGTCATCGGGCTGAAGGAAAGCGCCAAGGGGAATACCGGCATCACCAGCCAGATCCGGGGCAAGAATGCCAGGATCAACTGGCTGGACTGGTCCGAAGCCGAGTTCAAGGGTACTTTTATCGCCTTCCCGGAGCGGGAGAGCGTGCCTGAGAACATTAAGGAGCAGTTGATTGTTGAATTGTATTCCAAGTAAGCGGCGGGCGGGATCGCCCGATGCACACAAGTAATCGTTAAATCGTAAATTTAAATATGGCCATTTTAAATTTCCAGAAACCAGACAAGATCATTCTTCAAAAGGCGACCGATTTTGAAGCTCAATTCGAATTTCGCCCTTTAGAGCCGGGTTATGGTGTCACCATCGGGAATGCCCTTCGCCGGGTGTTGCTCAGCTCTCTGGAAGGATATGCGATCATTGGGGTCAAGATCGAGGGTGCCGATCACGAGTTCGCTACTTTGAAGGGCGTGACGGAAGATGTGGTGGAAATCATCCTGAATCTGAAGCAGGTTCGTTTCAAGAAGAAGGTTGAGCATGAAGTGGCACAGGAAAAGATCACGCTGAGCCTGAAGAACAGGACGGAATTCACGGCCGGAACGCTTGGAGAAGCTACTCCTTCGTTCGAGGTTATGAACCCCGGACTGCTCATCTGTACCCTGGATTCTTCTGCGAAGTTGGACATCGAGATCACCATCGGCAAGGGCCGTGGTTATGTTCCGGCCGAAGACAACAAGCCCAAAGACGCTCCGTTCGGCTATATTCCGACCGATGCAATATTCACTCCCATCAAGAATGTGAAGTATTCTATCGAGAATACCCGTGTGGAACAGCGCACCGACTTCGAAAAGCTGATCATGGAAGTTTCCACGGACGGGACCATTCATCCGGAAGAGGCTGTAAAGCAGGCATCGCGCATCCTTATCCAGCACCTGATGATCATTACCGACGAGAACATCACTTTCGACAATAAGGAAGAGAAGAAGGAAGACCTGGTGGATGAGCAGACGTTGCAGTTGCGCAAGATCCTGAAGACCCCGCTGGAGGATCTCGATCTTTCCGTACGGGCGTTCAACTGTCTGAAAGCCGCCAAGATCAACAGTCTTAGCGAGCTGGTTACCTACGAGCAGGAGGACCTGATGAAATTCCGCAACTTCGGTCAGAAGTCGCTGGCGGAGATCGAGCAGGTGCTCGGCGAGCGGGGTCTGCACTTCGGTATGGACCTGACGAAGCTTAAGGTAGACGACGAGTGAGTTTTTAATTCATAGTGGACCCCAAGGTTGGGGTCCACCTCTTTTTTAATACAGCCTTGCAATTCCTGACACGGTGTAAGGTTTAAATCAAACAGTCATGCGTCACGGAGACAAAATCAACAATCTTGGCCGTACGGCATCGCATCGGAAGGCGTTGCTGAGCAATCTGGCCATTCAACTGATCGCGCACAAGCGGATCGTTACCACTCTTGCCAAGGCAAAGTCGCTGCGGACCTATGTAGAGCCGCTGATCACCAAGGCAAAGGACAATACGACCCATCAGCGTCGCGTCGTTTTCAGCTACCTGCAGGACAAGGAAGCCGTTACCACGCTTTTTGACGAGGTCGCTACGAAGGTAGCCGGTCGTCCCGGTGGTTATACGCGGATCATTAAATTGGGCACCCGGGTTGGTGACAACGCTGAAACGGCCCTGATCGAGCTGGTCGACTTCAACGAGGTTTATGGCAAGGGTAAGGGCGAGGTCAAGGAAGCTGCGGGCAAGAAGACCCGCCGTGCAGGTGGCAGCAAGAAAAAGGCTGCTGGCGATGCCGCTCCTGCCGGGGCTAAGGAAGCCAAGAAGGAAGACGGGCCGACTGAGTAATTCACAGGGCCTCTGTATAAAAATTAGGGAACCCGGCGCATTCGCCGGGTTCTTTTTTTCATTAGTTTTGCCAAATTTTTCATTTCACATGTCCCATACTTCCACATTCGTTCCTGCCGTCCTCCTGCTCGAAGACGGCACAGTTCATCATGGCCAGGCTTTTGGTAAGATAGGCACCACTTCGGGTGAGATCTGTTTCAACACCGGGATGACGGGCTACCAGGAGGTGTTCACGGATCCCAGTTATTTTGGCCAGGTGCTGATCATGAACAGCGTTCATATCGGTAATTACGGGGTGAAGGAGAGTGATGTGGAGTCGTCCGGCGTCAAGATCCGCGGGTTGATCGGCCGTAACCTGGAGGAGCAGTTCTCCCGGATGCAGGCCAAGGGTTCGCTGGACGAATATATGAAGGCCAATAACATCGTTTGTATCGAAGGGGTCGATACCCGGAGCCTGGTGACCCATGTCCGGGTAAAAGGCGCCATGAACTGCGTCATTTCCTCGGAGACGACCGATCTCGACGCGTTGAAGGGTGTGCTGGCCAAAACGCCTTCGATGGACGGACTGGAGCTGGCTTCGGCTGTCAGCACGGACAAGGAATATGAGCTGGGTGATCCGGCCTCGACCCTGCGGGTGGCCGTGCTGGACTTTGGCGTGAAGAAACATATCCTGCAGTGTATGGTCGACCGCGGCGCGTATGTGAAAGTATTCCCGGCCCGGACGCCGCTGGCGAAGCTGAAGGAGTTCTCCCCCAGCGGTTATTTTCTCTCCAACGGTCCCGGCGACCCGGCACCGATGGATTATGCGATCCCGATGGTCAAGGAGATACTGAAGGAGAAGAGGCCGTTGTTCGGCATCTGCCTGGGGCATCAGCTGCTGGCGCTGGCCAATGATATCCCGACCTTCAAGATGCACCATGGGCATCGCGGGCTCAATCATCCCGTGAAGAACCTGGTCACCGGCCGTTGCGAGATCACCACGCAGAACCATGGTTTTGGGGTTGATCCCGAGGCTGTTCGCAAGGCATCGAATATCGAGGTGACGCATGTCAACCTCAACGACGAATCGATTGAAGGGATCAGGCTGAAGGACCGGCCTGCCTTTTCCGTTCAATACCATCCCGAGTCCACCCCCGGTCCGCATGACAGCCGGTATCTCTTCGATGAGTTCGTTGCGCTGATGCGGGAATACAATTAGGAATAAAACCTCCGCCATGACAATAACGATCATCAATGGGCCCAATCTCAACCTGCTGGGTAAGCGGGAACCGGATGTATACGGGAGCCAGGGATTCGATACCTATCTCGGGGAACTGCGCGCGAAATTTCCGGAGATCCGCTTCGACTACTTCCAAAGCAATGTGGAAGGGGAGTTGATCGGTGAGTTGCAACGAGCGGGTTTTGCTTCGGATGCCATTATTCTCAATCCTGGCGGTTATACCCATACGTCGGTGGCGATCGGTGACGCCATCGCGGCCATTCCGGCACCGGTGATCGAAGTGCATATCTCCAATGTTCATGCCCGGGAAGCCTTCCGGCATATCTCGCATGTCTCTGCCAAGGCAAAAGGAACCATTGCTGGGTTGGGGTTGAAGGGATATGAATTGGCTATAAGATACTTTTTATAGGAACACCTGGAGCATCAGGGCGAAGCCGGTATCCTGTTTGGGATCATCGGTCTTGCGGATGATATGCAGTCCTGCGGGACTCCAGATCTTGAAGACATCCCCTTTTTTATGGACCAGCACTTCGTGCTCGATCGTTGGCTGTAGAATGCCGCGGGCGATCCAGCCCAGGTCGCCTTTTGTCACGCTTTCGCCACCCATGGAGTAGGTTTGTGACATCTGTTCGAAGGTTGCAGTACCGCTCCGGATCTTCCGGATAATGGCGTCGGCCAGCGAATCGGCGACGCGGCGGCGGAAGAAGGCGGTGTCGATGAATATCTGGCTGATGTGGTAGAACTGGTTGGGCGCCTTGCTGAGCAGCTGCACCAAAAAACGGTTCCCTGCGGGTCCGTAGGGACCATATACTTTCTTTTCTTTCCCGGTGTAAGCGAGGCTGTCGGCGATGGCCTGGAAATGGCGGGTCCGGCTGACGATGATGGTATCGATCTTCCAGCGTTTTTTCAGGATGTCCCGGGCGTAGAGAATGGGGTTGGGGCTTTTTTCCAGTTCGGCTTTTATCTGGTGAATAGTCGTGGGAACTGTGGTGGAGGGCTGGACGGTGGTGGATCCGGCGGGTTTGGTTTGGGCGCGAAGGCTGGTTGCGAATGCAGGCAGGATGAATAACAATATATATAGTTTCATGTAGGTCAATTAGATATAAGCTAATAATCGTGCTTCAGACGAGCCTCCTCCGTCGGCTCCGGCAAATATCATAAATTGGAACGATTTTCGTTAAATTTAATAGTATGCGACGTATCCTTTTCTATATGATCCCGGCGATGTTGTTGAGCGCATCCCATGCTTATTCCCAGTGGAAGAGCTATATCCTCAGCCCCAAGGGGGATACCTTGAATTGTGTGGACCAAAATGATAAGAAGCAGGGGCGATGGGTGATCCATGTGGATGAGCTTAGAGGAGAACCGGGATATGAGGAAGAGGGTGTTTTCAAGAACAACCGGAAAGAGGGGCTTTGGCGCACCTATACGCTGGGTGGCGATATCTCCGGTGTGGAATTCTACAAATGGGGTTTGAAAGAAGGTGTTTGCCAGTATTTCGGCATGAACGGCACGCTGTTGCGTGAGGAGAGCTGGCGAGCGATCAACCCGGATAAGGAGTACGATACGTTGCAGGTAGAGGATGTGGACAAGCTTGATAGTTACAAAACCGTTGTTGTTAAGAATGAAGGTGCCGCCATCAAGGACGGCGTCTGGAAATATTACGATCCTGCCACCGGCAGGGTCGCCCGGCAGGAGACCTATACCGTCGGGAAGTTAGAGCATCCTGCTGCCCAGCAAACGGCGGCCGCCGTGGCCCCGAAAACGGTTGCCAAACCGAAGGAGGTGCTCGAGTTCGAGAAGAAGATCGGTAAGAAAAAAGTAAGAGTGCAGGACGGGAGCGTGTATTAGTTCAATGCTCACCGGCCTTGCGGTGAGGGCGCTGAGTTAAAAAATTTTTCAAAGTACATTACCTGGTAATCGATGCTGTTGTTCCAGTAATCATGCTCATGCCCGCCGGGGCGTTCGATATAGTCATGATCAATTTTTCTATCCAGTAATTTTTGGTGGAGGTTGCGGTTGACGGGCAGGAAGAAATCGCTTACGCCGCAGTCGAAGATAATTTTCAACTGACCGTTTTGCAGGTTGTCGACGGCATGGAGGACGGTGTTGTTCTCCCAGATGTCCTTATGGGTGGCGTAGTCGCCGAGGTCCTTTTTTATGCCCCATTTTTCGGGGAAGGGGGTGAAGTCGACGCCGCCGCTTGTGGCGCCGGCTGCGCCGAAGAGAGCGCGATGGCGGATCGCGAGGTAGAGGGCGCCGTGTCCGCCCATGCTGAGGCCGGTGATGGCGCGGTGAGCGTTGTCGGCGCGGGTCGGGTAGTGGGCGTCGATATAGGGGATCAGTTCGGTGGTGACGAAGGTCTCATAGCGGACTTTGGGGTCGACGGGGCTGTCGAACCACCAGCTGTCGTAGCCGCCGTCGGGGCAGACGAAGAGGATGCCGTCGGTGGTGGCTTCCGGTGCGAGTTGCGGGGCCGTTTGTATCCATTGGGCATAGTTGCCGCTGTGACCGTGGAGGAGGTAGATGACGGGCCAGTGTCCGGTGGCGCCGGGTTTTTGGGATGGCCGGATGATGACGCATTTGACGTCTTTGTTCATTGCGTTGCTGTGGACGAGGATGGTGTCGACGGGGCCGGCGGCGGCCGTTACCGATAGGGTCGCGCAGAGGAAGAGAAGGGAGAGAAGTTTTTTCATTGGGTGAATGTAGGAAATAATTAAATTTGATTCAGTGCCTTTCTCGTGCCCTTGAGGCTTCCTTGCTGTCAGTGAATCCGCTCCATCCAGATGGGCCGTCGCACCGGATATAGATCAGTTCATAGATAAGAAAGACCCCGGCATTTGCCGGGGTCTTTGCTTTGAGGTGTTTAGAATGCTTTCTTGTCCTTACCCGTCAACTGCATCGGGTTGTTGGCTTGCGGGATGGCGCGGGGGCCGAGCTGCCTGGCTTTGAAAATTTCGAACTTGCTTTCCGTCTGAACGACGGGCCAGCTGTTGTTGCTTTCGTCGATGTCGGCGGTCTCGCGGTTCGGGTCGAGCTTGATGCTCTGTACTTCCCTGTCTTTTACGAAGATCTTGGTGAGATGGCTCTCGTTTTTGCGCCAGACCTGGGCGGGGATGCGTTCGATTTCTTTTGTGCCGTCCTTGTAGGTCCACTCGATGATGAGGGGCATCACCAGGCCGCCTTTGTTGCTGAACTGCAGCTCATAGAATTGTTTTGACTGCAGTTTTGCCTTGTCGGCATCGTCCAGCGGTTCGTTCGAGAAGGTGCCGACCTCTCTTCCATTGATAAAGGTGGAGTGAACCGTATAGCTGGTGGTGTCGTAGGGGATCTGTCCACGGGTGTATTTGTAGTAAAAATCGTGCAGGCTCGTGTCGGCGTCCGAGGGGAAGATGATGCTCTTGTCTTCGCGGTTCCTTACCTTGGAGATGTCCGTCGGGAAGCGGCCGTCGGGCATGGGTTTGTCGATGTGCCTGACGACGGTGGAATCGGTATGTGCCGGGACATGCGTGAAGTCGGGGGTCAGGTGTTTGACGCTGTCGAGGGAGAGGTCGACGGGCTCGATGCCATAGAACCAGCCGCGCCAGAACCAGTCGAGATTTTCTGCGCTGGCGTCGTTCATCGTCCTGAACAGATCGGCGGGAGTGGGGTGTTTAAAGGCCCAGCGGCGGGCGTATTCCTTGAACGCATAGTCGAACAGCTCGCGGCCCATGATCGTTTCGCGCAGCATATTGAGACCGGTGGCGGGTTTTGTATAGGCATTGGGACCGAAGTTGACGATGTTCTCGGAATTGGTCATGATAGGCTCCAGCTGGTCTTTGGGAAGCTTCATATAATCCACGATGGCCCAGGCCGGCCCTTTACCCCGTACGGGGAATTTGTTATCCCATAGCTCCTCGGTAAGGTATTCCACAAAGGAGTTCAGCCCTTCGTCCATCCAGGACCATTGACGCTCGTCGCTGTTGATGATCATGGGGAAGAAGTTATGTCCCACTTCGTGGATGATGACGCCCAGCATGCCATATTTGGTGGCTTCGCTGTAAGTGCCATCTTTCTCTGCCCTGCCGTAGTTGAAGCAGATCATCGGGTATTCCATCCCATTGGAAGCTTCCACGCTCTGCGCCACAGGATAGGGGAAGGGAATGGTAAAATGCGAATAGGTCTTGATGGTATGTGCCACCGCCTTGGTGGAGAAGCGGCGATAGAGCGGATAAGCTTCCTGTCCATAGTAGCTCATGCACATCACCTTTTTGCCTTCCACATACGCCGGCATGGCGTCCATGACAAACCTCCGGGAGGAGCCCCAGGCAAAGTCGCGTACGTTGTCGGCCTTGAAGATCCATGTCTTTGTTTGTTTGGTCTTTTTGACCATGGATGTTTTGGCTTCGGCCAGGGTGACGACCTCGACAGGCTCTTTGGCAGTCTGCGCCTGCTGCCAGCGGGTGAACTGCGCGGGTGTCAGCACCTGCTGATAGTTCTGGCATTCGCCGGTGGCGCCGATGACATGGTCGGCAGGGACCGTCATCTGGACCTTGAAGTTGCCAAAGGTGAGGGCAAACTCGCCGCGGCCCGTGAACTGGTTGTTCTGCCAGCCCTGGAAATCGCTGTACACGCAAAGGCGGGGATACCATTGGGTCATGGTGAAGAGATAGTTGCCGTCTTCGGGGAAATATTCATAGCCGCCCCGTCCACCGTATTTCATCCTGTCGGAGACGTGATAGTTCCAGTCTATTTTAAAAATGAATTTCTGACCGGGTTTCAACACCGCAGGCAGCTCCACCCGCATCATAGTCTTATTGACCATATATTTCAGATTGACGCCCATGGCATCCGTAATCCTGGTGATATTGTCGCCATAGTCGTTATTCACTTTCATCTGCATGCTGCGGCTTATGCTCTGGTCGCTCATCATACCGGGCATGGAGCTTCCGTCCTGGTAGTTGGCGTTGTTCTTTGCGCTGTGCTCGTTCTCGTCCAGCTGGAGCCACAGGTAGGTGAGCTCGTCGGGAGAATTGTTGAAATAGGTGATGGTTTCCGATCCTGTGAGCCATTGCTTGTCTTCGTCCAGCGTGGCTTTGATGTCGTAGTCGCAGCGTTGTTGCCAGTATTTGGGACCGGGGGCGCCGCTGGCGGTACGGTATTCATTCGGCGTAGGCAGCATAGTGCCCAGGGCTTCGAATTTATTACCGTGATTGGAAGTTGAGTTGTTCTGAGCCATGGTGGCGCCGGTGGCGGCAAGACTCATAAACAATAGCAGTGGTTTTCGTATCATGTGTGTTGTTATTATTAAAATTAATGATGAGTGGGCCACCTTTCCCATGCCATTTGCATGGACCACAACAGTATTATCACGGATGCAATACGCATCCATCCTATCCTGGGCGCCCGCAGGAGCTGCACGAAAATAAAGGAAATTAACAGGAAAAGGGCTACCACGAGCAGCTGGGCGGCTTCGATGCCCAGGTTAAAGGCCAGCAGGGGTATGATCACTTCTTCCCTGGTCATCAGGCTGCGCAGGTCGCTGCCGAAGGCCATGCCGTGGATAAGGCCGAAAAAGAGGGCAAAGAAGTAAATGAGAGGCAGACGGGACGGATGTTCCACCTGTTCGCGGCGTTGCAGCAGATTGTTGAAGGCCGTGACGATGATGGTGACAGGGATGAGAAATTCGATCCATGTCTTGTTTATATGTACCGCGCCTGTAGCGGTGAGGGCCAGCGTGATGGAATGCCCGATGGTAAAAGCAGTGACCAGTACAGCCACCTTTTTCCAGTCCTTTAGCTGATAGCGCAGGCATAGGGCTGCTACAAAGAGAAGATGATCTTTGGCGTCAAGATTAAGGATATGGTGGGTGCCTAACCCAAAATATATATTGAATTCTCCCATGTCTGTCGAAACTTTGTTTCGCGGTGGTCAAAATTATTCAGACTTTTGTAACATAAAAATTTACTTTTTAAATGGCTGCATCTCTATTTAAATGGTTGATGATCTTATTACATCCCCTGTATATCACCGTCACGGAGATAAACCACAATGGAAAGGACAAGACGCTGGAGATCAGCTGTAAGATGTTCACCAATGATTTCGAGGCCGTGCTGGAAAAGACGGCGCATGCCAAGGTAGATCTATCCGATGCAAAGAACAAGGCGGCCAATGACAAGCTGATAGCGGATTATGTAGAAAAACATTTACAGCTGAAAGTGGACGGACATCCCGTATCCCTGCATTTCATAGGCAGCGAGAAAGAGGAGGATGGGACCTGGAGCTATTTCCAGGTAGATAACGTTCCGTCCGTGAAGAAGCTGGATGTCAATAACAACCTGCTATACGACGGATTCAACCAGGAGATCAATATCATGCATGCCTCGGCAGGAGGAGTAAAGAAAAGCACCCGGCTGGATTATCCTGTAGCCTCGGCCAGCTTTGAATTTTAGCTGCCGGCGGGGACCTTAGGCTTCCTCTTCCTCCTTTACCTCGTTTTTCAATTCTTCGGAAAGGCTTACCAGCACCTTGTCGATGCGTTGTGCATCCATGTCTATCACTTCGAAGGTGAAACCCCTCCATTCCATTTTTTCACCGATGGAGGGTATGCGTTCCAGCTCGTTGAGGATAAAGCCGGCCAGCGTATCGAACTCGTGGTCGCCTTCATTCATCCAGGCTGTCTTGTGGAAGTAGGTGAGGAAGTCATAGAAAGGTATCTGGGCGTCAACGAGGAAGCTGCCATCCTCACGGGTGGTGATCTCATAATCGGGTATATCCTGCTGGGCGATCTCACCGATGATGGCTTCCAGTATATCGTTCAGGGTTATGAGCCCCTGGAGGCTGCCGTATTCATCCACGATGAAACAGCAGTGGATCTTGGACTGTTTGAATTTTTCCAGCACCACATAAGCCGAATTGTTTTCCGGAATGAAAAGGGCCGGTGTCATGATATCCTTGAACAGGACGGTATCTTCTGTCACATACAGGTCCTTTATGGAAACGACGCCTTTGATATTGTCGATGGCCCCGTCGCAGATGGGATAGACGGAATGCGGCTCCCGGATGATCTTTTCCTTGATGGTCTCTTCATTTTCGTTGAGGTCGAACCAGATGATATCGCTGCGATGGGTCATCAGGGAAGTTATGTTCCGGTCGCCCAAATGAAAAACTCTTTCAATGATCTCCTGTTCGGCTTCTTCGATGGTGCCTTGTTCCGTGCCTTCGTGGATGATGGCCTTTATTTCGTCTTCCGTGACGGCTCCGTCCTGAGAAGGGGTGATAGGGAAGAACTTGAAGAAAAGATTGCTGGTGGTGTTCAGCAGCCAGACGATGGGGTGGGTGACGAGGGAAAGGGTTCTTACGGGTCTGGCCACCAGCCGGGCGATCTGTTCGGCCCGAAGCAGGCCGATGCGTTTGGGGATCAGCTCTCCGAAGATGATGGAAAGGAGGGTGACCAGCACCAGGATAAGGGCGGTGGAGATATCAGCCGCGTATTTATGGAGATAGGATATTTTTTCCAGGTAGGGTGTCAGGTTGGCGGCGAACTTTTCGCCCGAGTAATAACCTACGAGGATGGCCACGAGCGTAATACCGATCTGCGCAGTAGATAGGAACAGCTCAGGGTTTTCGGCCAGCCGGAGAGCGGCCTTTGCCTTGTCATCCCCTTTGTCAGCCAATTGTTCCAGCCTGCTTTTTCGGGCAGATACCAGCGCTATCTCCGCCATGACGAACAACCCGTTCAAAAAGATCAGAAAAAGTAAAATTACTATCTCAAACATGTTGATGATTATAGGGTTGTGAAATGTGCGGGGTAAGCGTGCCGGACAGCCATTTGAACACGCGTGCGAGCAGCCATCCGATCATACTGCCCACAAGGGCCCCGCAAGCTATATCCACAGGGTAATGCACTCCTACATATACTTGTGCGTAAGATATTAAAAAAGCCCAGGCAAACACCCATCCCCACCACCTGCTGGTATGCCGCAGGGTCAAGAATATAAACCAGGCAGCCGCAAAATGGTTGCAGGCATGTGAAGAAGTAAAGCTGGAGCTCACCGGACAGTATCCTACCAGAATATGGATATTGTCGGCCAGCTCGGGGTTATGACAGGGTCGCAGACGGAAAACAAGGCGTTTTATCACATCGCTGCTGACCTGATCGCTGATGGCGGCTGTTGTGACCAGGAAGAGCGCCCATCGCCAGCCTTTTTTGCCAAAGTTCAGGGTAATGAACACCAGGAGGAAGAGATAAAAAGGTACCCAGAATTCCGCTTCCCGCAGAAAAGGGAAGATGAGGTCGCCGAAAGGGCCCGTCCAGTCCTGGTTGACCTTGTTGAACAGCCAATGGTCAGCCCGTAAGATGTTTTGTATGAGGCCTGAATGACTGTCACTGTCAAGTAAAATCATGGTTTCCTGAATAATTGCCCTAATTTTATGCCCATTTAATTGCGGCCCAATTGGACTTCTGGAAAATTTAGTCCAATTGTGCCTATTTTTTAATTATTGTCCTTCGGACGACGGACCAGGGTCCGTCCTGAAAAAAATAATACCGGCAGGTCATGGGAACAAAGGCAGGAATAAAGATACCGAAATTGATTCGTTTGATTTTTGTGATGGGGATTATTTTTTTATTGATCATGAGCTTGTTGCGTCTGGGTCTCTTCCTTTTTTTTAGCAGACAGGGCCATTCTTTCTCCGACCTGATCTCGTCCTTTGTCCTTGGGATCCGGTTTGACCTGCGTTATGTAGGTATCCTTTGCGCTCTTCTCCTAATCACCGGCAGTCTGCCGTTCTTAAACCCATTCCGCAAGCCGGCGGGCCGTAAATGGACTATTTTCCTTATCGCGTTATCCGGATTTCTCATCCTTTTCTTTTACTCGGTGGATTTTGCCCATTACAGCTATCTTTCACAGCGGCTGAATGCCAGCGTTCTGAATTATCTGGCCGATGCCAATATCTCCGCCAATATGGTCTGGCAGACCTATCCCGTCCTGCGTATCCTGCTCCTGCTGATAATAGGCACCTGGCTGGTGGCGAAAGGGGCTAAATATCTATATAAACGCATTGGCAGGGGACAGGACCCTGTGCTCAAGACCTCCGGACGGGCAGGTTGGTGGGTTGGGACATTTCTGCTATTGGCGCTGGCCATCTTTGGGCGGGTGGGGCAATTTCCTCTTCGATGGAGCGATGCCTTTAGCCTGGGCAATGACTATAAGGCCAGCCTGTCGCTAAACCCTTTCCAATCCTTTTTTAGCAGTCTGAAGTTCCGGCATATCGCCTATGATGAGGCCAGGGTAAAACAGGCCTTGCCCGAGCTGGCGCCTTATTTTGGGTTCCACCAGGTGGCGAGTGGACAACCGGGTTCCGATCCGCTGGCTGCCGCCGTCAGAAGGGACATACCTGTCTTGCCGGGTGTCACCGCCCGTATGCCTAATGTGGTAGTGGTCATTTGCGAATCCTTTAGCGGCTATAAAAGCAGCATGTGGGGCAATCCGCTGAACACGACCCCTTTTTTCAACAGCATGTGCCAGCAGGGACTGTTCTTCGACCATTGCTTTACGCCCAGCTATGGTACCGCCCGAGGAGTATGGGCGGTGATCACGGGTATCCCCGATGTGGCTATTCCAACCTCCACTTCCAGCCGCAACCCGGCCGCCGTGGATCAGCACACGATCATCAGCGATTTCCAGGGATATGACAAATTCTATTTTTTGGGTGGCAGCACCAGCTGGGCGAATATAAGAGGATTGCTCACCAATAATATCGAAGGGTTGAAGATCTATGAACAGGAGAACTTCAAATCTCCCAAGGTGGATGTATGGGGCATCAGCGACAAGAACCTGTTCCTGGAGGCCAATGGGATCCTCAGCCGGGAGGACAAGCCATTCTTTGCCGTCATTCAAACGGCCGACAACCATCGTCCTTATACCATTCCCGACGAGGATAAGCAGGCTTTCCATTCCATCTCCGTATCGCAGGATTCCTTGCAGAAATGCGGATTTGGCAGCAACGAGGAAATGAACGCCTTTCGTTATACAGACTTCGGATATCGCAGTTTTATCGAGGCGGCCTCGAAAGAAAAATACTTCGACAATACTATCTTTCTTTTTGTGGGGGATCACGGTATACCGGGCGATGCGGGGAAAATGTTCCCCAAAGCATGGACAGATATGTTCCTCACGGCCGAGCATGTACCATTGCTGATCTATGCGCCAAAGCTGATCGCTCCCCGCCGGGTCACGAAGACCTGCTCACAGGTGGACGTACTGCCTACCCTCGCCGGGCTCTGTCATATCCCCTATAAGAATACGGCCCTGGGACGGGACCTGCTGGACAGTGCGCGTTACAGCAATGACAAGGAGCTGGCCTTCATCTACAACCCGGACCAGGAATCCATCAGCGTGGTTCATAACGGTTATGTATATCGTCTGTTGCAAAAGACGGGAAAAGAGCAGATGGCTTCGGTCCTCAATAACGACCCCGTCCCTGATTCGGTGATGAACGGACCGGTGAAAAAGGAACTGCGTCAATTGACGGAAGGCGTCTTCGAGACGGCGAAATACATGATATTGAGAAACAAGAAGGACACGGCTATTGCTTCTTCTGCGCGATGATCGGCAGACGGGGAGAATGCTTGCTGTCATAGGGTTGTAGCTCATAGTTCCCGAATACCTATGATAGATCACGCCGTCTATTTCCTTTTGAGAGTGGCGTTCCGGTCTGTCTTCGGCATATGATCATTCTCATATTGCAGGGCATAATTAATGCTGTTCCCGGACAGGTCGATGCCCGTCACGTCGAAGCCTTCATCGGCCAGGACGCGGGCATGACGCCCGCGTCCGCAGGCCAGGTCCGGCATCCGGGAGCCGGCAGGGGATGTAAGTATAATTTATGCCGAAATGTACCCCATCCCCGGTGAATATTTAATGATGGGAACTTCGGCCGGCGAACCCGTGGTCCGCTGGCAAATTTGTTGATATTTTGTAAGAAATTAAATGGTTTCTGGCATTTTAGTTGCGGATTTTTAAAATGTCCGAAAAAATAGATTTTTATAAGGAATATGATCTATTTTTCAGAAAGGTTGAGGTTCGTTTTAAAATTCAATTCTTTAGGAATTCCCACAAAGTAGTAGCCTACCGCTCCACTCAAACCCGTATATTTAAAGTAAAATCTATTCGATCGTGGCGTTGATCAAGAGTATTTCCGGAATCAGAGGGACAATTGGAGGGCGACCGTCCGAGAACCTGTCGCCGCTTGACATTGTCAAATTCACCGCTGCATTCGGCAGCCGGATACTTGCGCAAGACGCCCGTACCCGCCCGGGCGGTAATAAGATCGTCATCGGTAGAGATGGCCGTATCAGCGGCGAGATGGTCAGCCAGCTGGTTGTCAGCACGCTGATCGGGATGGGATTGGATGTGATCGATCTGGGATTATCCACTACACCCACGGTTGAGCTGGCCGTCGTCGGAGAAAAGGCGGCAGGCGGCATTATCATTACAGCCAGCCACAATCCAAAGGAATGGAATGCATTGAAGCTGCTGAATAGCGATGGGGAGTTTATCAGCGCGAAGGAAGGCGCGGCCATCCTGGAAAAAGCGGAAAGGGGCGATCTCTCTTTTGCGCCTGTCGAAAAGCTGGGCAGCTATGCGCTCAATACCACCTGGCTGCAGAAACACATCGATGCCATTGTGCATCATCCGCTGGTAGATGTTCAAAGCATTCAGCAAAAGCATTATAAGATAGTGGTCGACACGATCAATTCCACGGGAGCGCTTTTCCTGCCTCCTTTGCTAAAGGCGTTGGGCGTAGAAGAAGTGATACTGTTGAATGAGGAGATCAATGGACGTTTTGCGCATAACCCGGAACCTTTACCGGAGAATCTTTCCGGATTGAGCGCTACGGTGCAAAAATCAAAGGCGAGCCTGGGTATTGCCGTAGACCCCGATGTGGACAGGCTTTGTTTTGTATGTGAGGACGGCAGCATGTTCGGAGAGGAATACACATTGGTAGCCGTAGCGGATTATGTGCTGAGCAAACGACCCGGCAATACCGTCAGCAATATGAGCAGCACCAAGGCGCTGAAGGAGATCACGCTGAAGCATGGCGGCGCCTATTATCCATCCGCCGTGGGGGAGGTGAATGTGGTGAACACGATGAAGGCGGTGAATGCCGTCATCGGCGGAGAGGGAAATGGGGGCATCATCGTCCCCGACCTGCATTACGGCAGGGATGCCCTTATCGGTATCGGACTCTTTCTCAGCGCCTTATCCTATCATAGGAATGGGATCCGTTCTTTCAGGGCCCGCTATCCGGATTATTTTATTTCCAAGAATAAGATCGAGCTGCAGCGAGGTATCGATGTCCCGGCCATCTTTGACAAGATCAAGAAGAAATATAAAAATCATCCCGTCAACACCGACGATGGGTTAAAGATAGAGTTTGACAGCGATTGGGTGCACTTGCGTACGTCCAATACGGAACCCATTATCCGTATCTACGCCGAGAGTAATTTCGAGACGACGGCTAATAATATAGCTACGCGCCTTATGCAGGATATCAAGGAGTTCATCTAGCTCCCGGCTGCCTTTGTCCCTTGTGCAGCCCGATGTCGTCCAGCCGACATATGTCACAGCTGAAGAATATTGTATCTTTACGCCCGCTATGGAAAGAATTTATTTCGACAATGCCGCTACGACGACCCTGGATCCTCTTGTTTTGGAAGCCATGATGCCCTATCTGACAGAGAAATTCGGCAATCCTTCTTCAATTTACTCATATGGACGGGAGTCCAGGCTGGCGATCGAGAATGCACGCAAGTCCGTGGCGAAGATCCTGAATGCCCATCCGGCGGAGATCTTCTTTACTTCCGGTGGTACGGAAAGCTCCAATACAGCCATTACCGCAGCGGTGCGGGACCTGGGGTGTACGCATATCATCAGCTCGCCGCTGGAACATCATGCCACCCTGCATACGGTGGAACATCTTCATAAGAAAGGCGAAGCTGCGCTCAGCTGGGTGGAGCTGCTGCCCAATGGTCACATCGACCTGGAAGACCTGGAGCACAAGCTGGCTTCCACCCAGGAAAAGACCATCGTATCGCTGATGCACGCCAACAATGAGATCGGCAATATGCTGGATATCCATGCGGTGGGTGAACTGTGCAAGCTTTATGGGGCTTATTTCCACTCCGACACCGTTCAGACGGTGGGCCATTTCCCATTCGACCTGCGGAATACGCCTGTCCATTTTATCACCGGAGCGGGGCATAAATTCCACGGCCCCAAGGGAGTGGGTTTACTATATATCAACGAGAATGTAAAGATCCACCCTTTTATACACGGCGGCTCGCAGGAGCGCAATATGCGCGCGGGAACGGAAAACCTGTACGGCATCGTCGGCTTTGCCAGGGCGCTGGAACTCGCTACCAGGGCGTTCGAAGAAGACAGCGCGTATATCAAAGGAATAAAGGTCTATATGATGGAGCAGCTGAAAAAGCATGTGAAGGGGATCTCCTTCAATGGGGATGCGCTTGGAAGAAGCCTGTACACCGTACTGAGCGTGTCCTTCCCCAAGACGGAGAAGTCGGAAATGCTTTTGTTCAACCTCGACATCAATCACATCTGCGCCAGCGGCGGCAGCGCCTGCACCAGCGGCGCGGAGCAGGGGTCACATGTGATCAGGGCCATCAATAACAATCCCAATCAGGTGACGGTTCGTTTTTCTTTTAGCAAACACAATACGAAAGAAGAGGTGGATACTGTGGTAGATAAGCTGAAGGACATGATCTGATATTTCACCGACCGCATATTTTATGTCTTACATCATCGGCATCGACATTGGCACTACCAATACCAAAGCTGTAGCTTTTACGGATATGGGGCGCGTGCTGGCCGATGCCAATTCTTCCTATGCCGCTTTTACGGGTGAAGAGGGGATGCATGAACTGGACCCGCGTGCGTTATGGGATGCCGTCCTCAAAGTGCTGTCCGAGGTGTTGTCACGGACGGGAGGTCAGGCTGGGCTGGCAGGTGTCAGCTTTAGCTGCGCCATGCATAGTTTGATAGCCGTGGATCAACAGGGAGAGCTGTTGACGCGGGCCATGACCTGGGCGGACAGCCGTAGCAGATCTTTTGCAGACAAGCTTAAAGCCAGCGAAGCGGGCCGGCTCATCTACCGGCAGACGGGCACGCCGATACATGCGATGTCGCCTTTATGCAAATTACTTTGGTTGAGGGAAAAGGAGCCGGATGTCTTCCGGCGTGCGACCCGATTTATTTCCATAAAAGAATATATCTGGTGGAAGCTTTTTGGCAAGTACCAGGTGGATCATTCCCTGGCGTCTGCCACGGGGCTGTTCGATATCTATCGGTTCACCTGGTACAGGGAGTCGTTGGAGCTGGCGGGGATCCGGGAGGACCAGCTGTCGGAGCCTGTTGCCTGTACGCATAAAGAAACGGGCCACCGGCTGGAGGGATTGCCAAAGGGACTGCCGTTTATCATTGGGGGAAGCGATGGGTGTCTGGCGAACCTGGGCAGCGGGGTGGTAAAGCCGGGTGAGACGGCGCTCACCATTGGCACCAGCGGGGCTATCCGCATGACGGCGCAAAGCCCTGCCTATGATGCACAGGAAAGGATCTTTCGATATATACTCACTCCGGACCTTTATGTCTGTGGCGGCGCAACCAACAATGGAGGCGGCGCCGTGCAATGGTTTGCCACGAACCTGGGTGGTGGAAGACCCGTAGAAGAGCTGGTCCGGGGCGCTTTTGAGGTGGCCGGTTCGGATGGGTTGATCTTTCTGCCGTATTTGCTGGGGGAAAGGGCGCCTGTCTGGAATGCGGATGCCAGGGGAGTGTTCTTTGGGATAAAGGCCAGTCATGGACGGGCGCATTTTATGCGGGCCGTGTTGGAAGGGATCGGCTTTAGCCTGCGGCAGGTAGGGGTCTCGCTGGAAGAGACCATCGGTCCGATAAAACATATCTATGCCAGCGGGGGATTTACGCATAGCCCGCTGTGGCTGCAGATGATGGCCGAGATCTTTGGCCGGACGGTGTATACTACCGGCAGCGCGGATGCATCCGCCATCGGCGCCTGTATCATGGGGGCATATGCATTGGGGATCATCCCCGGATTGGAGGAGGCTGCAACCCTGATCAAAATAAAGGATAGTTATGAGCCGCGGCGGCAGGATATATATGGGCCATCGTATGCGATCTATACGGAGCTGTACGGGCGGCTGAAAGATCTGATGTGACCTAATGTAAAGGCCCGCGTAAGCGGGCCTTTGTTTCCTCTCATGTGTGTGTCTACTTGTTACTTGTGTCTCACCAGGTCCCTGGGAAGAATGCCGAACTCTTTTTTGAAAGCCTTTGCGAAATGGCTAAGGTTCGAGAAGCCAATCTCGCTGCCGGCCTGCTTGATGCTGCATTGGCCGGTGATCAGCATTTCTTTGGCCCGTTGGAGCCTGTTCTTATTATAATAGTCATACAGGGTGTATCCGTAGATCTGCTTGAAAAGATTCTTCAGCTTGCTGGTGCTCATGAATACTTCATGGGCCAGCGATTCCAGCGAAGGGAAGCCTTCCAGCCTGCTGCTGAGGATCTGTTCGATGTGCTGCATGCTCTCCAGGTCGTTCTTTTTGATAGCCCTGGGCAGCGATGCCTGTTCCTGGCGCAGGAACGAATGGAGGAATTTCTCCGTCAGATGAATGATACGGGACAGGCGACGGATCTGGCTCAGCGGATCGTTCTCTTTCATTTCAAACAGCTCTTTCAGCGTCTCGCGATGCGGAAGGCTGACGAAATATGGGTTGTCGGATAGGCTGTTGGCGCGGGCAAAGGCTTCGAGCTTCTCCAGGAGCTCCGTTGACAAATAACGGGAGGCGAGCTCATGCGTAGCGAAGATCATCAGCCTCTTCACCGTGCTGCCGGCCGGTATCTTGACGTGCAATGGTTCCCGGGTGTCGGAAAGAAAAATGTCGTTTCGGAGGGAGCCTTTGTCTGCTGCAACAGGTTGGTCGTCCTTGAGCCACACTTCCTTATTGACTTCCACCTGGTTAAAGGAAAGGGAAAACCCTTTTGCGCCATCCGGTTCGCGATATATCTCAAGATCGGAGTTAAGCCGGAAATTCATCACGGCATAGGAAAGATTCGGGCTCATCGTGTGAGCCAAAATGGTTCCTTCTCCAACATGAGGGGGTAAAACGAGCAAATGGTCTTTAACAGGTGTGTTCAGAAGCGCTGCGAATTCTTCCAACCATTTTTCATAGTTCTCCAGCTTGAATGATTGCATTACCATGGTCACTGTATTTCGTCTACTCTAAAATTTAATTACATCATCGGCAGCTGTCGTGGTTTTGAGATAAGGCACGCGGTCCATAGCCGCAAAAGCGCAAAATTACGGTAAATAGTGTTTGGGGATTGGCTGTAGGGAGTGTTTTAATAGCTGCAAAGGCTATTTAACGTTTTCTTGAGCTAGATCAATGCCATGCAGGAGCAGATATGAAAAGTTTTGGCTAACGGCCCTTGATGATCTCTTTTGGAAGAATGCCAAACTCTTTTTTGAACGCCTTGGCAAAGTTACTCAAATTCGAGAAACCAATATTCATTCCTACTTGTTTTACGCTGTATTTGCCTGTTTGCAGCATTTCTTTTGCTTTTTCCAGCCTGTTACGGTTGTAGAATTCATATAATTTCATTCCGTATATTTCTTTGAACTTGGTCTTGAGCTTGGTGGAGCTCATCATGGCGGTTTTGGAAAGCATGTCGATGGAGGGGAATTTATCCAACTTATTGTTGCTGAGGATCCGTTCTACATCCTTCAGCGCGTCGATGTCCTTTTCCTTATCCTTTTGTTTTAATCCACCGGATTCTTTCAGGAGGGGAGCCTTGGTAAGGAAGGCGTTGAGGAATTTTTCCGTCAGCATGAGCACCCTGTTCTGTATAAGCAGGTGAGTGATAGGGGACTGATGGTCGGCGCTAAAGATATCTTCCAGCAGCTGCCGGTATTCGAAAGTGATGGGTTCTCTGTTTATATTTCGCAGCCGGTTGTCCGCATATACGAGGAGGTCGAGCAATAGATCTTTTTTGACACAGCGGCCGACAAAGGAGGGGCTGAAGAAAAGACCGACACGTCTCAACCTCGAGCCTCTCGAATAGGTCACCTCCAGATCATAGTTGGTGGAGGATAAAAATATATTGCTTCTGTTGGGGCTTTTATCGGTGATGGTATTGTGTGGTTCGCGGATCACGAAAAAGTCGCTGACATTTACCTGGTTGAAAAAAAGACTAAGACCGTAGAGAGAAGATTTTTTACGGAGGAATACCAGATCTTCATGCAGGGAGAAGTTCATGATGACATAGGAGATATCCGTATTGATATTGGCAGCCATCACGTATCCGTCACCGACGGAATGGGGGATCTGTATCTTTCCAGCTACTACGGGCAATTTTAGAACTCTGCTGAAACCTTTGAGCCAGCTGCGGAAATCTCTTAACTGATAAACATATCTTATCATAGGACGATCGTTTAAGATGAAAGGTTTATTATCAGTAGATCCAATAGTAATTTAATGAAATTATGTCGAATTGCAATGACTGATCTTCTATTCAGCGACGAGGGAGCGGGTCTGTTTAGCTAACGTAAAATAACACACGAAACGCAATCGGAACGCCATGGGGTTACTTTTTTGGACAAGACCGTATTTTGGGCGGATGAAACGCGCCGGGGGCAGGACGGACAGGCGCTTATTTCAGGACGCTTTTTATCTCCTGCAGCTTGAGCAGGGCCTCGACGGGAGTCAATCGATTGATATCCATACTTTCCAGCAGACGGCGGATATGGTCGAAGGTTTCCGTGTGGGCATCGAAGATAGACAGCTGCAATTTGGGAGCAGCGATATCCTTGATGACGTCCCCGATATGAGCGCCGGCTTGCTTGTCCTCCAATTGCCGAAGGATCTCACCAGCTCTTTGAAGAAGGGCGGGGGGCATGCCTGCCAGCCTGGCCACGTGGATACCAAAGCTGTGCGTGCTGCCGCCGGGGGCCAGCTTGCGGAGGAAGATCACTTTATTGCCTACTTCCTTATTGGTGATATGATAATTCCTGACGCGGGGCAGCTTGTTCTCCAGCTCGTTGAGCTCATGATAATGAGTGGCGAACAATGTCTTGGGCGCATGCGGCGAATTATGGAGATATTCTGCGATGCTCCAGGCGATGGATATGCCATCATACGTAGAGGTGCCTCTTCCTATCTCGTCGAGCAGCACCAGGCTGGCCGGAGTGATATTGTTGATGATGCTGGCGGTCTCGTTCATTTCGACCATGAAAGTGGATTCACCGGCGCTGAGGTTGTCGGAAGCGCCTACACGGGTGAAGATCTTATCTGTCAGCGGTATCCTGGCTGCATCACAGGGTACGAAGCTACCCATGTGGGCCATCAGGGTGATCAGCGCCGTCTGTCTTAACAAAGCGCTCTTACCGCTCATATTGGGACCTGTGAGAATGATGATCTGCTGGGATGAAGGGGATAGCAGCAGGTCATTGGCTATGTATGTCTCGCCGGGAGGCAGGTTCGTTTCGATGACGGGATGGCGGCTTTCTTTCAGCTCCATGTCACGCCCTTCGTGGAGGATGGGTTTTTTGTAGTTGTATTGAAGCGCATTGCCTGCAAAGGTCAGGAGGCAATCCAACTCGGCCAGCACCTGTCCATTGGTCTGCATCGGGGCGATGTATTCCTGCAGATCTCTCACCAGATGGTCATATAGTCCTGTCTCCAGCGTCAATATCTTTTCATCCGCACCGGTGATCTGCTCTTCATATTCTTTCAGCTCGGGGGTGATATAACGTTCGGCATTGGCCAGCGTCTGTTTGCGCATCCATTCCCCGGGCACTTTATTCTTATGCGCGTTGGTGACTTCCAGGTAATAGCCGAATACATTGTTGAAACCTACTTTCAGCGAGGATATGCCCGATCTTTCCGCTTCCTTCTGCTGCAGCTCCCCGAGATATTCCCTGCCTCCCGTGGCTATCTTCCGAAGACGATCCAGTTCATCGTTGATGCCGGCGCGAATGGTTTCTCCCTTGGCGACAGCCACGGGCGGGTTGTCCGTGATGGTGGCGAAGATCCTTTCCATGATGGGCCGGCAGATATCCAGGCGGGTGGTCAGCTGACGGATGTGTTCGTCGTCGATGTCGGCGCCTGTTTGTTTTATTTCGTCGATGTGCTGCAGGCCTTTTGCCAGTACCAGCAGCTCGCGGGGGTTGATCTTTTTTACGGGGATCTTGCTGACCAGCCTTTCGATGTCGCCGCACTGATGTATATGACGGGAAAGACTGCCGCGCAGATCGGGACCTTTTATAAAGAATTCTACGGCATCCAGGCGTCGCTGGATCCGGAGACTGTCTTTCAAAGGCATGAGCAGCCAGCGCTTCAGCAGCCGCGCCCCCATGAGGGACACGGTATGATCCAGCACTTTCAGGAGGCTGAGGCTTTGTTCGCGATGGTCCGTGTTCGTCAACAGTTCCAGGTTGCGGATGGTGAACTTGTCCATCCACAGATGATCTTCTCTGTCCAGGCGTACGATCGAGCTGATATGCTGCAGATGCGGATGTTCCGTGTCCTTTAAATAATGCAGTACCGCCCCCGCGGCCACCATGCCTTCGTGCATATGCTCTACGCCGAATCCTTTGAAGCTGTGGGTCTGAAAATGTTTGAGGAGAATGTCGGTGGCGTATGCTTCTTCAAAGATCCAATCCTCCATCGTATAGGTGTAGAACCGGGACCCGAATATTTCCTTAAAGTGTTTTTGAAAATTGCGCTGAAAGATAACCTCGGCGGGGTGAAGGGTCTGCAGCAGCTTGTCTATATATTCGGTATCTCCTTCCGCCACAAAGAATTCGCCCGTGCTGATGTCGAGGAAGGCGATGCCCAGACCGTTCTTGTCATCGGGCCAGTGGTCGGGGAAATAGATGCCTGCCAGGAAATTATTGCTATTGCCTTCTAATAACTTTTCGTTGGTGGCGACGCCGGGAGTTACCATTTCCGTGACGCCTCGTTTGACGATGCCTTTGACGGATTTGGGGTCTTCCAGCTGATCGCAGATGGCGACGCGATAGCCTGCTTTTACCAGCTTGTGGAGATAGGTGTCCAGGGAATGGTGGGGGAAGCCTGCCAGTTCGAGGGAGTGGGCGGCTCCGTTGTTGCGTTTGGTGAGGGTGATACCCAGGACCTTCGAGGCAGTGATGGCATCTCCTCCGAAAGTTTCATAGAAGTCGCCTACGCGGAAGAGAAGAACGGCATCGGGGTATTTTTGTTTGATGGCCCGGTGCTGCTGCATGAGAGGAGTATCTGCGCTGGATTTTGCCATGGGGTGACAAAAATAAGAAAGCCTCCACAAATGGATGGGGAGGCTTTTTGTATGGGGATAAGTT
>NZ_DASZXR010000012.1:0-44129 GCF_035546395.1 Puia sp.
GCGCGGGGCCGCCTAAAAGGTCAGCAGGAAGCTGCGTTGGTTGTGGAAGCCGTTGGAGGTGATCTCGGTGAAGCCTAATTCGAGGAGGCATTCGCATTCGATATGACGGGTGCGGTCGATCGATACGCGGAGGCTGGTCAGGGTGCCGAGGTGGCGGAGGTGGGCGATGGATCGTTGCCAGGCGGCCAGCGCGCTTTCGCGGTGGTCGAGGACGCCTTTGGGGGCGGTGAGGAAGATCTCGTCATGGCCGGCAATTTCGAGGAAGAACAGTCTTTGTGTGCCTGCGAGGGCCATCCAGCTGGTTTGGCGGGTGAGTTTTTCGCTGTCGTGCCATTCCTGCAACAGGAGCTTCAGGAACTGTTGTTCCCATTTTGGTGTTTGTTGGAGGGACTCGGCGAGCCAGCGGCTGATGTAGGCTGCGTCGGAGCGTTCGACCAGACGAAAGTGGATGCGGGGTTTTTTGAAACCGGGCATGGGGTTGGCAAAACGGCGCACGGCGCCGGTGCCCGAAGGGCCATCATAGGCCCTATGAGATTGCGAAGCAATCGGTACTGTTCGGGGGCCTACTTTGGGCTACGGGTTTTTGAAGCAAAGAAAAGGCACGCCGCGGAAGGGACACCGCAGTCAAATTAGACAGCGGCGGCGGGAGACGCCCAAGATACCTACATTTGTAGCCTATGAATCATTTGCTCCTCGTGGAAGATGATCCGGCCATTGCGAAGTTGATCCATTTGCATTTGCGTGCCCCGGACTACCGGGTGACGGTTTGTGACCGGGGGGCGGCGGCGCTGGCGGCTTTGGGCACCGGGACTTTTGACGTGATCATCCTGGATATCCTGTTGCCGGACGGCAACGGGGTGGATCTTTGCCGTCGCGTCCGGGCCCTTCAAAATTGGACCCCGGTATTGATGCTCAGTGCTTTGTCCGATGAATCGGACAAGGTGGGGGCGTTGGAGGCGGGGGCCGACGACTATATGACCAAGCCGTTTGGGGTGGCGGAGCTGCTGGCGCGGGTACGGGCTTTGTTGCGGCGGCGGCCGGTGGGGGCTGCGGCGGGTGCGGATTCGACGGGTTCTGGCTCGGGGCCGGCAGGCTTGGGAGCGGCTGCCGGACCGGCGGATGCGGCTGGGGACGGGATCATTCGGTATCGGGACCTGGTGATCGACCGGAAAAAACGGAAGGTGACGATGCGCGGCGAGCGGCTGGAGCTGACGCCGAAGGAGTTCGATCTGTTGTGGCTGTTGGCGGATCACCCGGGCAAGACGTTCTCAAGGCACGAATTGCTGGAGATGATCTGGGGTTTTGCGTTCGCCGAGTATGAACATACGGTGACGTCGCATATTAACAGGCTGCGGATAAAGATTGAGCCGGTGCTGAATAAGCCTGAATATATTCTAACCACCTGGGGAGCCGGTTACCGGTTTGCGGAATGAAACGCCTTCCTCTTTTCCGGCGGGCCTATGGGGTCGTCTTCCTGCTCATTTTAGTGCTCGGGATGCTTTTCACGGGCATCACTTACCTGGCGATCACGAATTTCTTCGAGGCGAGTACGCAGTTGCTGAACAAGGATGTGGCGGGGCATATCGCCCGGTTTACGAGTCCGTACGGCCGGGAGGGGTTCGACCGGCGCAAGGCGGATTCGGTGTTTTATGATGCGATGGTGATCAGTCCGAGTGCGGAGGTGTACTTTCTCGATACGACGGGGCGGGTGATGTATTTCAATGGAAAACGGGGGGAGATAAAAGAGTGGCAGGTGCCGCTGGAGCCGATCATTCGCTATTTGAAGGCGAACGGGAAGAAACATATTGTGGATTTGGATCCGCGGGATCCCGAGCGGTGGAAGATCTTTTCGGCGGCGGATGTGTGGAGGGAAGCGGAGGACACTGGTAAGTATGCCGCTCCGCTGCGGTTGGGGTATATCTACGTGATCCTGGGGAGCCATCAATTTCGCAGCGTTTCGCAGATGTTGTTCAATAGCCGGATCACGCCGATGGTGCTGGGTTCGGTGTCCTTTTTGCTGGCCGTTTCCCTGTTGATCACGGTCCTGTATATCCAGCGCATGCGGGAGGCGGATAATATCCGGCGGATAACGGCTTCGGAGAAGGAACGGCGGGATTTTATGATCAACATTTCCCACGATCTCCGGACCCCGCTGGCCATCGCCCGGGGATATGCGGAGACCTTAGTGATGAGGAAGGGGGAGCTGGGGCCTGCCGACGAGCGGGCGTATGGCGAGCTGGTGGTGACGAAACTGCGACAGGTGGACCAGATGGTGAACCAGCTGTTCGAGCTATCGAAGATGGAGTCGGCGAGCTTCGAGGCGCACCGGGAGCCTTTTGTGTTCTCGGAGATGATGCAGGAGGTGTTGCGTGCGACGGATCCTTCCCGACGGATCAACCTTGTTAACGGAATGGATGGGAGCTGGATCTTTGCCGACGTGTCGATGATGGAGCGGGTGGTGCAGAACCTGGTGGTGAATGCGTTGGCTTATACGGTGGAGGGGCCTGGTGGTGGGATTGTTGTGCGATTGGACTCTTCGGCGGAGGAGCTGGTGTTTACGATTGCCAATACGGGGGCGCCTTTGGCGGAGGAACTGGTGCGGTGGATCAACGATCCGGATGCGATGCGGCCTGCGCGGCCGGCGATCGGGTTGGCCATTGTACGGAAGATATTGCAACTGCATGGATATGGATTTGCAGTGGCGGTGGGCGATGGACGGAATGTGTTTACGGTGAGGATGGGGCTTAGTGATCCCCGGAGACCCTTCCGGGCGGAAGGGTCCCACAGAGATCGATAGGCGCGGCTTGGATTAAGGGTATTCGACAAGGGACTATTTCTGAACGAGACCCTGGAGACAATACCCGGAAGGTGGTAATTTTGTACCTTGCCTCCGCAAAATTGGAATATGAATCCTGTTTATGTTATCGATAGTGTAAGGACGCCGATAGGCAAATACGGGGGCGCTTTGAGCTCCATCCGTCCTGATGACCTGTTGGCCCATGTAATAAAGGCGTTGCTCCAGCGTAATCCCGGCGTGGATGTCGCGGCGATCGAGGATGTGATCGCGGGCGATGCGAACCAGGCAGGAGAAGACAACCGCAATGTGGCGCGGATGGCGGCCTTGCTGGCGGGATTGCCGGTGACGGTGCCGGGTAATACGGTGAACCGGCTTTGTGCCTCGGGTCTGCAGGCGATAATGGATGCGGCGCGGGCGATAGCTTGTGGGGATGGCGATGTCTTTATCGCGGGCGGCGTGGAGAGCATGACCCGCGCGCCCTTTGTGATGGCGAAATCGTCTTCTGCGTTCAGCCGGCAGCCGGAGGTGTTTGATTCGACGATCGGCTGGCGGTTTGTAAACAGGCGGATGGCCGAGATGCACCATCCGTTCTCGATGGGCGAAACGGCGGAGAATGTGGCCCGGCAGTGGAAGGTGTCGCGCGAGGCGCAGGATGCTTTTGGACTTGGCTCTCAGGAAAAATATTTTGCGGCTTTGGCGGCGGGGAAGTGGACGGATGAGATCGCGCCGGTGGAGATCCTGGGCGGCAAACAGGAGAAGATCTATTTTTCGGCCGACGAGCCGCCGCGGCGGAGTTCGCTGGAGAAGATGGCGGCGTTGCGGCCTGCGTTTGTGAAAGACGGGTCGGTGACGGCGGGGAATTCGGCGGGGATCAATGACGGCGCGGCGGCGATGCTGCTGGCGTCCGAATCCGCGGTGAAGCGGTTTGGGCTGAGGCCGCGGGCGCGGGTGGTGAGCATGGGGGTGGCGGGTGTGGATCCTGCGATCATGGGTGTTGGGCCGATCCCGGCGACGCGAAAGGCGTTGGCGAGGGCGGGCCTCTCGGCGGGCGATGTTGGGTTGGTGGAACTGAATGAGGCCTTTGCCGTGCAGGCGCTGGTTTGTATGCAGGAGCTGGGGCTTGATCCTTCAGTTGTGAATGTGAATGGCGGGTCGATCGCCATTGGCCATCCGTTGGGGTGCAGCGGGGTGCGGATATCGACGACGCTGGTGCATGAGATGGGGCGGCGGCCGGCCGTGCGCTACGGGTTGGCGACGATGTGTGTGGGGGTGGGCCAGGGGGCGGCGATTGTCTACGAGAATTTGTAAATTAGGTCATGGAATTTCGGACAAGACTTGTTACCCGGCGGCGGAATAAGCGGGCTTATGTGGCCTATGCGGGATTGTTCATCGCCGCCTGCGCCCTACCGGTGTATTTCATTCCTCCCATTCAAGATTATTATCCTTATGTTTTCGGGGCTGGCATTGCGGTTGTTGTGCTGGGCGCGTTGATCGCCCGGGGCGATGTGCGTAATTACGGGCTTTCGCCGGACGAACTGGTGGTGAGCCTCGAAGGCATCACCGTGGGAGCCGTCTTCTATCCCTTGCGGATGGTCCGTAATCTGAACTTTAATGTCGAGGCCTATAACGGGCTTTATGTCAACGATGGGGCGATGGTGTCGGGGAGTAATTCCGATGGGATGACCAACGAACTGTCGTTCGAGTCCGGGAGTGGGAAGGTGTCGGTGGGGTTTTACCTGGAGAGTAAGGCGCATGTGCAGCAGCTGGGGCTGGTGTTTGACGCGTTTTACCGTGCGCGGATCCCTTTTGTCGAGCGGAACCGGGGGCGGCAGACGTATCTTTTTCAACATTTGTCGGGGGTGGAGTTGGAGGAATTCAAGCGGAAGTATGGGTATGCTTAGGCCTGCATGCAATTTCAAACCAAAATAATCGAGGGGAATAAAAACCCCAATGCCCGGGTCGCCTGGGCCGGCGGTGGTCTACTCTTCCTCGCCATGGTCCTGATGTGTGTCGACGCTTACCGGCGATACGGTTTCTGGCTTTTTGGGCTGGCGATAATCGTGCTGCTCGTCGGCGCCTTCCGGTCCAAGGGGAATGTCGACGTCATCGATGTCTCGGAAACGGACGTGGTTATTAGCCCCGAGGAGATTCGGGTCGGGGATAGCGTCTGGTCCATGGCGCAGGTAAGCGGAATTCAGTTCCAGGTGGTGGGATATGATGGAATGGGTGATCCGGATGGATATTCTTTTAGCGGGTATGATCGCGGGTATAATTCCTACGGCAATCGCCGCGGGAGCGGGAGCTGGCCAACAGGATGATCGAATATGGATATGCGTGAGCAATCCTTAAAACAAGCTTTCCATTGTGACCTCTCTCAATACACGGCCGGTGTAGTATTCGTTCTTTCTAACACCATAGGTCGTGATCAGGGTGAGAAATATTGTTTTCTTCGTCCGGGTCTGGCGTCGAAAGACATTCACCTTGTTATCGAGATCACCGGCATATCTCTTATCGATAATGAACTCTTCGCCGGTAAATTTCATTTCACACAGATTGATCGTTCGGTCTTGCCGATCGAAGAGCAGGTCAATTTGGGCTCCCTTTTCTGTGCTTCCTTTTGGGGGCAGATAACGCCAGACCGATTCCTCCGAGAGCACGTCGGCGATCCCCAGCGCGATTTTAATCGGCCGGCTATGCTTGAGGCAAACCGATTCAAAAGAAAATCCACTCCAACTTATATATGACTGGGTATTGATATGCCGGAGCCAGGTCCCACTACCCGTCGCTTTTGCATTTTCGATAAACTTTTGATAAAACAACGAGTATTCATCCGACAGCTTATAGATATTCTCATTACTGGACTTTCCGAAGGGAACGTAATTTGAAATGAAGCCTGATTCTGTTAGTTCCTTCAAAGTTTTGGTTATGCCGCCGCCAGTCGTAAACCCGGCCTCTTTGATAATCTCGTCCCGAGTCATTCCGCCGGCTTTTTTCGCCAGCGTCCTTACGATCTTCTCGTGTTGCTCCGCTTTGACGAACAAGGATGCGAAGATATTCTGAAATTCTGTTCGCAATAAGCCATTGGCAGCAAAACACAGGCGATCGATAGTCTGTGCGGCGCTTTCTCCCGGTAAAATATGCTGAAGGTAATAGGGTATTCCTCCTATGGCCATATAAAGCTGTAGCGTCTGGTAATGATCGAGGATGACGCCCCGATATTTCAAATACGCATCTGTCTCCGCCAGCGTAAAAGGTAGCAGCCGTATGGTTTGGGTAACCCGATTATGCAATCCACCCCGATCATTGAGGATCTTCTCTATCATCCAGGACGCCGCAGATCCGCAAATCACTACCTTCAGGTTGGATCGTTTAGTTCCGGAACTATTCCACCAGTGGTCAAAAGCCCGAAGAAAATTGGAGCGGGGACTATGCAGCCATGGGAACTCATCAAAAAACAAGACAGCCGGCACATTTGGGTCCAGATTATCGAGCAGGTAGATGTCGAGATCATTAAATGCCTGAAGCCAGCCCGGGGCTGTAGCGATTGGGGTTGTACTTTTCAGTGACCGGCCTAGTGCCAGGCTGAAATTTTTGAGTTGATCAGGCAGCCTTGCTCCGTGGATGCCTGTCAATTCAAATACTATTTTGTCTTTCAGGTACGTTCGGACAAGGTAGGTCTTTCCTACCCGTCTACGACCAAATACGGCTATCAGTTCTGGATCATTTGTACTAAGCTTTTGATCTAAGATTTTCTTTTCCTCTATCCTGCCAATTACTTGATCCATAATCTTTCTTAGTCTCTAAATATTAAAAATTATATTCAAGTATGGCCAGGTATAATTTTTATATCTCGCCATTTCTAGTAAAAATAGTCAATTTTGGCGAGATATAATTTTTAATCGCGCAAACTCATGGGATGGCCCTGAGCCCATCGATCTGCCTGCCGCGTGGCGTTACAGCCCGCAGTAGTAGTCGTACCCGCGTTCGAACCAATAATCGCGGGGGCGGTCGTTGCTGAAGTGGATCTTGCCGATGCGTTTGAGGTTTTTGACGCCGTACTTGACGGGGATGATGAGGCGGAGGGGCGCGCCGTGGTTGACGGGCAGGGGCTGACCGGTCATTTCGTAGGCGAGGATGGTTTGGGGGTGGAGGGCGCTGGTGCGGTCGATGCCGATGTAGTATTGATCGTCGGGGGTGCTCATGCCGACATATTCGAGAGCGGCTTCCTTTTGGAGACCATAATGATTTATGAAATCGCTGAACCGGACGCCGCCCCACCAGGATATTTGGCTCCAACCCTCGATGCATTTGAATTCGAACGCATATTCCGTTTTGGGGAGGGCCTTTAACTCGTCGATGCTGATGGAGAGCAGGCCCTTGTCCTGGGTTTGGACCTGCAGGCGCCAGGCCGCGGGATCGAAGCCCTGGGGACGGGTGCCGACGTTGCTATTGACGCGGACATTTCGGGCGGCCTGGTTGGTGGGGTAAGTTTTGGCGAGGTGATTGTCGCTTAGCGTGGGTTTGAAGATCTTTTCGTCGGTATTGAGGAGCTTGCGGAGGGGCTTTTGGACGCCATCGCTTTGCGGGGCGTCTTTTATTCCGAACCAGGTTTTCCAGGCGGCTACGCCGAGGAGGGCGAATGCCGAAAAGCTGATAAATGTTCGGCGGTTGATCTGTTTTTGGATGGGCCGGGCGGGAACCTTTGGGGAAGCGGACGGGGCGGGCGCTGGGACAGGCGCTTCGGGTTTGTGCGGGAAATCCACCACCTCCCAACCGGTGACCATGGCCCTGAAATTGTTCCAGCCGGCGAGAATGACCTGGACGACATGGATCACGAAAAAGAGGCAATAGCCCAGCGTCAGGATAAAATGGATGATCCGGGCGGTGGCATAGCCGCCGAAACAAGCCGCCAACCATCCCAATTGCACAGGCTTATAGATCGCAAGGCCGGTGAGGACGGAAAAGAATCCCATGACAATGATCCCCGTATAGGCGATCCGCTGGGCGCCGTTGAACTTGCCTTGGGGCGGGATGGTTTTGCGGATGTGGAGATCGTGCAACAGCACCTGCCAGCCTTCTTTAAATGAGCGCTTGTTGGGGAAGAGGTGGCGCCACTCGCCGGAAAAGAGGGTGTACAGCACGTATACGGTCCCGTTAACAAAAAAGATCCACATGAACACAAAGTGAAAGGCCATGCCTTCGGCCAGCCGGTGGGAGAGGTTCAGCGTCTTATAGAAACCGTTGGGAAAGAAGGTGTAGAGGATATCGTGCCCTACCCTGACCTTGTATACGTCATTGGCCCAATAGATCAGCAGGCCGCTCCAGATCATGGCGAAGAGGACCGGGAAATTGATCCAGTGCATCCAGCGGATGGCCAGCGGGTGTTTTGGGACGAGCTTTTTCACGGGATCAAATTTAGCGTAATCCTCGAGAATTTGCCTATATTACGATATCACAAGAGTATCACAATTTATCGTTTATCTACAGCCTTATGCTGCGAAATTACCTTCTCGTCGCCTGGCGCAATCTCCTGCGCAACAGGACGATCGGCATCATCAATCTTTTCGGTCTTTCGATTTCCGTCGCCTTTTGCCTGCTTCTCTTCTACCATGTCCGGTGGGAGCAGAGCTTCGACACTTTCCATGTCAACAAGGACCGGCTCTTTCGCTGTGAGATGAGCACCTTCCGCGACGGTTCCGAAAAGAGCCAGCTGGCCTTTCCGTTGGTTGCGGGGCCCGACCTGCAACGAAACTTTCCGGAAGTGGCGGCCGTCAACCGGTTTCAGGCCGGGGGGCGGGAACTCGTGAAGGCGGGCGATAATGTCTACGAGGAGAAAGAGGTGGTTCGGGCCGATGCGAATTTCTTCCAGCTTTTTACTTTTCCGCTGTTGAAAGGGGATGTGCGGACGGCGCTGGCCGCGCCGGAGAATGTGGTGCTGTCGGCCACGGTGGCTAAAAAATATTTTGGGGAGCAGGACCCCGTGGGTCAGGCGATCCACCTTACGAATGAGCCGGGCCGGCTTTACCGGGTCACGGGCGTCGCGGCAGATGCGCCGGCCAACTCGAGCATTCAGTTCGGCCTGGTCTTGCCGGTGATGGGCGCCGATTACCAGGAGGATATAAAGGATGGCTTCAACCGGATGAACGATCTGCTGATGGTGCAATTAAAGCCCGGGGTGGACCGGCCCGCCTTTGAAAAAAAGATGAATAGCTGGGTTCGGACCTATATCGGGCCTTATATGGACACGGTATGGTACAAGGCGGAGCCTGCGCCGGTGCGCGCCAGCTATCATTGGATGTTGCGGCCGTTGGCGGAGTGTCATTACAGCGAGGCGCAGGGCTGGGGCCACTATGCCAACGCGAAAATGATCTACCAGCTGCTTTGCCTTGTCGGGGTGATCCTGTTACTGGCCTCCCTCAACTATTTGCTCGTAACGGTTTCGAATGCCGCGTCGCGTAGCCAGGAGGTGGGTGTACGGAAGGTGATGGGTGCGGGCAGGGGAGCGATCATCCTGCAATCCTGGCTGGAGACGCAGCTGGTGGTGGGTCTGGCGGTGGGTTTCGGCCTGCTGTTGTCCTGGATCGCGATGCCCCTGCTTCACGTGGCGATCGGCAGCGGAGTCAAGTTTTCTTCTTTATCGTGGATCGATGTGACGCTGGCGGCGGTGGTCCTGGCCGCCGTGCTGGCCATCCTCGCCGGATACTATCCTGCCCTGCTGATCTCCCGGCTGAAGCCCTTATCGGTCATGAAAAGCTTTTCGAGCGTTCGGATCAACCCCCGGTTCAGCCGTGTATTGGTGGTCGTGCAGTTTACTTGTTGCGTGGTGCTGATGGCCGCGGCGTATATCATCAGCCGGCAGCTGAGCTATGTCATGAACAAGGACCTGGGGTTCGATAAGAACCAGGTGCTGATCATCCACAATCCCTCATGGGACAGGGACTTCATCCACGATACCAAAGAACAGATGTATGCTTTTGCCCAATCCAGGCCCGATGTCATCGCCTATAGCGCCATGAATGGCGGGCCGACGGGATCCCACAATCGCAATGGGATCATCATTGACGGAAAACAGGAATGGTACCAGATGATGCAGGTGGACTACAACTATTTCGAGCTGCTGAAGCTGAAGCTTGTCGCCGGCAGGACGTTCTCCCGGGATTTTCCAACCGATACGGCCGTTGCGACGCGGCCCTGCGTGGTGAACGAGGAGATGATGCGGCTGCTGGGAAAGGATGCGCAATTGGGTGTCTATAATAAGGCGCTGAGGGGGACGATCATCGGGATAGTGAAGGACTATAATTTCGAGAGCCTGAGTAAGAAGATCGAACCCGAGCAGCACCGGCTGAGCGCCTACTATGCCGATCTGCTGTTCAGGATCAGGGGCGGGAATGTGGCCGCGACGATCAACGCGTTCGAGAAGGAGTGGAAGCGGGCGACGCATAATTATCCCTTTTCGTACGGTTTCCTGGACGACTCCCTCCGGCAGCGCTATGAGGCCGATCTGCGGGCCCAGCATGCGATGGAATGGGCCGGCGGATTTGCGATCCTGATCGCCTGTATGGGATTGTTTGGGCTGAGCGCGATAGCGGCGGCGAACCGAACAAAGGAGATCGGCATCCGGAAGGTGCTTGGCGCGAGTGTGGGCGAATTGGCGGGGATGCTGGCGAGGGGATTTTTGTCGATGGTGATGCTGGCTATTTTGATCGCCGTGCCGTTGGCCTGGTGGGGGATGAACCGGTGGCTGGCGGATTTTGCCTATCATATCGACATCCAATGGTGGATGTTCGCGGTGGTGGGGCTGATGGCGGTGGGGATCGCGCTGGCGACGGTGAGTTTCCAGGTGCTGCGGGCGGCGCGGGCCAATCCTATCGATGCACTACGCAGTGAATGATCGATTTTGAATCTATATTGCTGAATGTCGGCCGGCATGTGGAGCTGGATGCGGAGGAGACGGAGTATTTTATTTCGCTGTTGAAGTCCCGGCGGCTGGCGCGGAAGGCTTTGTTGCTGAAGGAGGGGCAGGCCTGCAACTATTTTTATTATGTGCATTCGGGGACGTTGCGGGCGTTTTGCCGGGATGACCGGGGGCGCGAGTCGACCATTATGTTCGCGCCGGCGGACTGGTGGGTGACGGATATGTATTGCTTTTTGAACAGGCGCAAGGCGATGATGGAGATCGAGGCGTTGGAGGCGAGTACTGTTTTTCAACTGAGCAGGAAGCAATTGGATGAACTGCTGAGCCGGTCGCCGAAGTTCGAACGGTGGTTTCGTATCCTGATGCAGAATGCGTATACGCGCGAACAGCTGCGGGCTATCGACAACCTTTCGCTGCCGGCGGAGGAGCGGTACCGGCGGTTCGTGGAGAGGTATCCGCTGATAGCGGCGCAGGTGACGCAGAAGCAGATCGCGTCGTACCTGGGTATTACGCCGGAGTTTTTGAGTGCTATCCGGAAGAAAATTAAGATAGTTTAAGATTTGTCATTTTGGACTGCGCGTTCTTTGCCCAAAACTCATTTTATGATTGTACTTATTGCGGGGCCGTATCGTAGCGGTACGGGTGACGATCCTGTTCTGATGCGGCAGAACCTGGACCGGCTGGAGGCCGCGGCATTGGCCGTCTGGCATCGGGGCCATTTGCCGATGATAGGTGAGTGGGTGGCGCTGCCGCTGATGCAACTGGCGGGGTCGCAGTCCATTGGCGATGCGGTTTGGGAATCGATTCAATACCCCGTAGCGCACCACTTGTTGGAGAAATGCGACGCGGTCTATCGCATCGAGGGGGCCTCGAAGGGGGCCGACCAGGATGTGCGGATCGCGATGGAACGCGGATTGCCCGTGTATCACCATTTAGAGGAGGTGCCGGCGCACTGACGCTACTTCTTACCCGCGGATTTGATCAACTGGCTGATGGTTGTCAGGCTGTTCTGACGGCTGTCAGTCATTTTGATCTCGAACAGGGTCTCCATTTCGCGGTCGTGAGTCTTTGCGGTGGCGAAGAGCACCTGGTCGAAGAGGCTGAGGATCATCTGCGCCTGTTTGTTCTTGGCCGAGACGTTGGGGGCGTTGAAGACGGGCGCCATATAGGCGCTGATCGCCTTTATATCGATGGCTACGGCGATGGGGGAGGAGCGGAACTCTTCCGACACCAGGGGGCTGGGACCGCGGCCGGGCTTATCGAAATAGTCGTCGGTGGCCTGCTGGGTGGGGCCCAGCACAAAGATGTTATTGCGGAGGGTACGGCTATCCTTCTTTTTGATACCGGCGGAGTCTTTCTTTTGCAAGGCGTCGAGGACCTTTGTGAATGCGGCCGGGTCTTTTACCGTCACGACCACGTATAGATCGGGTTTCCCCGGTTTAATACCAGAGGTATCCGTAGCGGGGATCGTTTTGCCGCTGTCGATCATGGCCAGGACGAGATCGCCTTTAAAGGCGGCAACGAGATCGTTTGTCGTCAGCTGCTTCTTCCCGAGCATGGAATCGAGGGTGTGGATATACGTTCCCTTCGACTGGGTTTGGGCCAGGTTGAGGAGGGCGTTGAGATCGATATGGATGGCGGCCATTCCGAGGAGATTACCCTGGGGGAGGTGCTCGATGAGCTCCGGGTTCAGCGGGCGGCCGGCGAAATCGAAGTTATAGCTCGAGTCATAGAACACGTGGACGCGGAAGCGGATGGCCCCGTTGTCAAATCGAAGGGTGCTGAGGGTGTGGGAGCGGCTGTGTTTCACCTGCTCGGCCACTTTCAGGAAGTTTTTGTCTACCGGCGCTTTTGACATGCGCATCGCGTCGGCCATCATGCCGAAGCCGGAGCCGTACTGGCTCCAGATATGGACGTCGCCGTCATCGGAGAAGCCCTTGTAAAAGGCAGGGTTAGTGATAAAGGGGTTGGTATCGGAGCCTTTCAGCGCGGCCTGGCATTTGTGGACGGCGGTCAGAAAGTAGCGGTGGCGTGTGGCCTCGGAGGGCGTTGTACCTTTCGGGGCTTTGACGACGACGCTGGCGACGAGCTTGTCGGACCAGCACCAGACGGTGTTGTTCCCATCCTTGCCGATGCGGGGCTTGCCGGGGAGGATGGTGAAGTTGCTCTTCTGCCGGCCTTTCAGGAGTTGGAGGAATTTTGCCGAATCGGTGAGACCCACGAGGATCGTGGTATAGTGGGCGCTGTCGGGGCCGAGAATATTCGTTTCGGAGATAACGACGCCCGGGTGGGGGTCGATGCCTGCGAAGGCCGGGTCGTTGACGAAGGCGAGCATCTGCTTGTTTTCCTGGCTGGGAGGCATGACGGAGGCGATGGCCTGCCAGTCCATCTTGCTGCTGATGGCCAGATAGTTGATATGGAAGATGCGGTCTGCGTCGGCGGGGATATGGCGGAACAGCGGGTTTTCAGAAGGGGTCTGGGCCTGGGTAAGGGTGATGCTGCATAGGAAGGCGAGGAGAACGAGGCGGAATTTCATGGTTAGGGGTTTAATAGTTGTTCGAACGTAAGTGTTTCCTGCTGGCCGGTGGACAGCAATTTTCGTTTGACCGTCCGCGTGCTCAGCTCTTCGCTGCCGAGTATAACGGCATAATGGGCCCCTTTCTTATCTGCGTATTTGAATTGTTTGTCGAATTTGGCCGTCTCGTGGTAGAGTTCGGCGGAGCGGCCTTTGGCGCGGAGCTGCTGTATGAGGCCGAAGGCGGCCTTTGCTTCGGCTTCGCCGAGGTTGAAGAAGAGATATTCGATGGAGGTGTCGATGTCTTTTGGGAAGGCTTTCAATTCTTCGAGGACGTCGTAGATGCGGTCGACGCCGAAGCTGACGCCGACGCCGGGGATGCCGGGGACGCCGAAGGTGCCGGTGAGATCGTCGTAGCGGCCGCCGCCGCCGATGCTGCCCATTTCGACGCCGATGGCTTTGACTTCGAAGATGGTGCCGGTGTAATAGTTGAGGCCGCGGGCGAGGGTAAGGTCGACCGTTAGCTCCGGGGCGCCGGGGTAGGTGAGGATCGTTTCGAGCTCAGTGATGCCTTTGACGCCGGTTTCGTTGTTGCCGAAGAGGGTTTTGAGGGTGGTGAGCTTTTCTTCGTTGGAGCCGCTGACGGCCAGGTATTTTTCGATGACGAGGACTTGATCGAGGTTGAGGCCGCGGTCGATCAGTTCGGCCTTTACTTTTTCGATCCCTATTTTGTCCAGCTTGTCGATGGCGACGGTGATATCGACCATCTTATCGGCGCCGCCGCAGATCTCGGCGAGGGCCGCGAGGATCTTGCGGTTGTTGATGCGGATCTCGACGGGGATGTTCAAATTTTGGAAGGCGGTGTGGTAGATGGAGGCGAGTTCGACTTCGTTGAGCAGGGAGTAGCTGCCGACGACGTCGGCGTCGCACTGATAGAATTCGCGGTAGCGGCCGCGTTGCGGCCGGTCGGCCCGCCATACGGGCTGCATCTGGTAGCGGCGGAAGGGGAAGGTGAGGGTGGCGTGGTTCATGGCGACGAACCGGGCGAAGGGGATGGTCAGGTCATAGCGGAGGGCTCGTTCGGTGAGTTCCTTGTCGTTCTTTCCGGCGAGGGCCTTTTCGAAGGCGGCTTTTGACTTTTCGACATTTTTTGGGTCGGCGAGGCCGTTGTTGAGGATCTTGAAGATCAACTTATCTCCCTCTTCGCCGTATTTGCCCATGAGGGTTTCGAGGTTTTCCATCGCGGGGGTTTCGAGGGGTTGATAGCCATAGAGCTCGAAGACGGTCCGGATGGTGTCGAAGATATAGCGGCGTTTGCGGACGGTGGTAGGGTCAAAGTCGCGGGTGCCTTGCGGGAGGCTGGGCTTATTTTTGCTCATTTGTATTTTGCGATGATGTGATCGGCGGCGATGTCGATCATTTTATATACTTCGTGGTAGCCGGGTTCGGGGCCGTACCAGGGGTCCGGGACGTCCTGGTCCTGGCCGGGGTCGACCTCGTTCATCAGGAGTTCGACCTTTGATGGGTCGAACTGGCGGCCCGCGATGCGGCGCATCTCGTCGACGACGTCGCCTGCCATGGCATATATTTTGTCAAATCTTTGAAAATCAGCGGCAGTGAAGCGGCGGGAGCGTTGGCGGCTGATGTCGATGCCGTTGTGTCGCGCCACTTTTTGGGACAAATGATGTGGGGCTTCGCCGGTGTGATAGCCGTTGGTGCCGGCGCTCTCGACGATCCATTCCAGGCCGGCGGCCCGGGCTTTTTCCTGCAGGATGCCTTCCGCCAGGGGGCTGCGGCAGATGTTGCCGAGGCAGACCATGAGAAACGACGACGGAGGTGTTTTTTCCATGGCGGCAAAGGTACGGAGGGCGAGCGAGTTTATGGAATGGCGACGGCAATGCATCTATTTTAATGACGTAGGTAGTTGTTTTTAAGGTTATTTGCTTAATTTGCCCGGCCTGGGGGCGTCGGGAGGCGTAACCAGCATAAATTAGTTAAAAATGGCAAACGAGCATCCGGAACAGGACAAGACCCGGAAAAGGGCGTATGAGATGAGGCGGGCCATATTGGATTATGGAATGGGGGTTATCATCTTTTGCATCGGGATCGTTCTGCTGATAGCGCCGAAGATCGGGTTGACGCTGGATCTCGACAACACGCTGCGATATTCCTTAGGAGGATTATTCCTGCTGTACGGCGGATTCCGCGTCTATCGCGGGAGGCAGAAAAATTAC
Organism: Puia sp.; assembly: GCF_035546395.1. GTDB lineage: Bacteria > Bacteroidota > Bacteroidia > Chitinophagales > Chitinophagaceae > Puia. Next base: position 15,462 of record NZ_DASZXR010000012.1, read on the forward strand.
TATCATTGACTATGGGACTCGGTATTGGTAAAGGCATTCTGACCGGCGTTGTTATTTGTGGTGTGTTGAGCGGATGTGGTAACAAGCAGCCCAAGACCCCGCAGGAGACGCCCACCAGCGGTACGATACAAATCAGCGTGGATGAGTCGTTCCGGCCGGTGATCGACTCCCAGATCAAGGTTTTCGAATCTTCTTTCCCCAATGCGCATATTGTTGCACATTATCGCCCGGAGGCGCAATGCCTGCGGGATCTGTCCACGGACACGACGAGGCTGATCCTGGTCACCCGTGGCCTGACTCCCGAAGAGGGTAATTTCTACAATGACTCCTTCCATATCCGGCCGTTGTTCGGGGTGCTGGCTTATGACGCGGTCGCGGTGATCGTGAACAAGCGCTCGAAGGACTCGATCTTCGAGATAAAGGACCTGCAGGCCATGCTGAGCGGGGAAGATACGAATCACCAGCCGGTGATGGACGGGGTGTCGGCGACGAGTACGGTGCGGTATGCCAAGGACTCTATCCTGAAGGGGAAGGCGTTGGGGAAGAATGTGACGGCGGCGCGGAACAGCGAGGAGGTGATCAATTATGTGGCAAATAATCCCCGCGCGGTGGGTTTTGTCGGGGCGAGCTGGGTGGCGGATCTGAACGATCCGGGTGATACGAGCTTTAATAAGAATGTGATCGTAGCGGCGGTCCGGTGTACATCCTGCCTGGGTCCGACCTATGTCAAGCCGTATCAGGCAAATATTGCATTGAAAAGATACCCCCTGGTTCGAAGTTTGTATTTTATTCTGAAGGAGGATTTTAGTGGGATCGGGAACAATTTCACCAATTTTCTGCAGTATGAACGCGGACAGCTGATCTTTAGCAAGGCGTATCTGTGGCCGGCGAGGATGAATTTCCAGATCGAAGATGTACAGATGGGTAAGTGATTTTTGTATAAATTTACACACTTATAAAACAAACGACTACGTAATGAAGAACAAGATGCGAATCAGCTTACGAATCAGTTTAATCTTCGTAGCAGGCGTTGCAGGTCTCTGCAATGGTGCATTTGCTCAGACGGTGGAGCAGGGGAAGAAGTTCCTCTATTATCAGCGTTACAAGAGTGCTAACGATGTGTTTGACAAGATACTGGCAGGCAATCCCAACAATATAGACGCGATCTACTGGAAGGGGCAGACCCTATTGGCCGACCACGACTCGACGGCGGCTGGTGACCTGTACTCCAAGGCCCTGCAGACGAACGGCAATGCGCCGATGCTGCTGGCCGGGATGGGGGGTGTCGAGCTGCGGATGGGGAAGACCCAGGATGCCAGGCAGCGTTTCGAGACGGCGATCAGCCTGACGAAGGGGAAGGATATCAATGTGCTGAATGCGGTTGCCGACAATAATATCGATGCCCGCAACGGGGATGCGCAATATGCCATCGAGAAACTGACCCAGGCGACGCAGGTGAAGAACTTCAACAATGCGGAGACGTATCTGTTGATGGGCGATGCGTACCGGAAGCTGATCGACGGCGGCAACGCGGTGCAGTCCTATCAGAAGGCGCTGGCGCTGGACCCGAAGCTGGCGGAGGCGAAGTATAAGATCGGGAAGATCTATGAGACGCAGAAGAACGTGGAGTTCTATCTGCCGGCCTACCAGGATGCGGTGCAGATAGACCCGAACTACGGGCCGGCCTACTATGCGTTGTTCAACCATTATTTTGAACATGGGGATGCCACCAAGGCGACCGAAGAGCTGAATAAATACCGGGCCGTATCCGATCCGAGTGCGGAGACGGATTATGCCGTTGCGTCCCTGCTGTTCGTCGACAAGAAATATGACGAGGCCATTGCCGCTGCAAAGACCGCCATTCAGACGCAGGGCGATAAGGTGTATCCCAAATATTATTTGTTGCTGGCTTATTCCTACGATGCGAAGAAAGACACGATGGCGGCGAAGGATAATCTGAACCTCTATTTCCAGAAACAGAAGCCGGATGCGTTGGTGGCGGCCGATTATGAGTTCAAGGGTAAGGTGCTGACGCATTTCCATGAGGACAGTGTGGCGGCGATCGATGCCTATAACAAGGCGATCGCAATGGATACGGCGAGGAAGGAAAAGCTGCGCATCATCAAGGAGGCTTCCGATGACGCCAAGGCTGCCGGGGCGAAGGGCGCTTACGCGTATTGGCAGGGAGTTGCTTTTCCTTATATCGACAATCCCAGCGAGAGCGATATCTACAACTGGGGTTTTGCGAATTATTCGGCGGGTAATTACCAGGCTGCCGACAGCATTTTCTGTGGGGTTTATGAGTCCAAGTATCCGAATAGCTTTTTCGGTTACCTGTGGTGTAAGAACTCTGCTGTCGCGTTGGATGATTCCCTGTGGTCGAAGGGGTTACCGCTGGAGCCGTATCAGAAGCTGGCAGCGATTGCCCGGAGCCTGGATTCCACGGCCAAGGCGGCTAACAGCCCTGATTCCGTCAAGTACAAAAGATATGCTATAGAGTCTTATTCCGTGTTGGCGGGTTGGTATAACAACGTGAAGAAGGATAAGGAGACTGCGACCTTCTACCTGGATCAGTGGGCGGCCATCGACCCGAGCGATCCGACTCCGGGAAAATTCAAGGCTATCATCAACCGGCCGGTCAAGCAGCCGGCCAGACCTGCGGGGGGCGCCAGGAGGAGCGGCGCGAAGTAGTTGTATAAATACAATAATTAGTTGACTATAAGGGGACCGGCGCGATTTTTAATTTCGCGCCGGCTTCATTTTTTGTTGGAAATCCGGAATGCTGGCTTATTTTTGCCGGTGAAATCCTATAATCTTCAATATGGACATCACCCTACTTCAGGTCGCAACTCCCAGTCTGAATAATTCTACCAGTTATTTCCCGATCGGTGTCCAACTTTTGTTCGCTCTTGGCTTTGTCGGGGCAGTCCTTGGCGTTACCCATCTGCTGGGCCCCAAGCGGAAGACTGCCGAAAAACTCCAGAACTTTGAAAGCGGGATCGAGGCGGTCGGCAATGCCCGGCAGCCGATGGCGGTTAAATATTTTTTGATCGCGATCCTGTTCGTGCTCTTCGACGTGGAAGTGATCTTTTTCTACCCCTATGCGGTAAATTTCCGCGGACTGGGGTGGAGCGGTTTTGGGGAGGTATTGATGTTCGTTGGCTTTTTTCTTGCAGGCTTTATATATATCATTAAGAAAGGAGCGTTGTCCTGGGAGGATTGATTGCTTCGTGAGGTTTTAACATTAAAACATTTGGTTATATGGCACGTCCGGTAAGGTTCAATATTCATCCCATCCAAGCTGATATCAAAGACAATATCAGCCTTGCCAATATGCCCGAGGGTTATACGGGCGAAGGTTTTTTCACGACGAAATTGAGTGATGTCGTGGGGCTGGCGCGCAAGAATTCTCTTTGGCCCATGCCTTTTGCGACTTCCTGCTGCGGTATCGAGTTCATGGCGACGATGGCGAGCCACTACGACCTGGCTCGATTCGGGGCGGAGCGGCTGGGTTTCTCTCCCCGGCAGTGCGATCTGCTGATGGTGATGGGGACCATTGCTAAAAAGATGGGGCCGGTGGTGAAGCAGGTATACCTGCAGATGGCCGAGCCGCGTTGGGTGATGGCCGTTGGGGCTTGTGCGAGCAGCGGGGGTATCTTCGACACCTATTCGGTATTGCAGGGGATCGACCAGGTGGTCCCGGTGGACGTCTATGTCCCGGGTTGTCCTCCCCGGCCGGAAGCCATTCTCGACGGGTTTATGCGTATCCAGGATCTGGTGGGGCAGGAGAGTATTCGCCGGCGGAACAGTGATCAGTACAAGGGTCTTTTGCAGAGTTATGGTATTCAATAAAACTTATGGCATTAACCAACGAAACGATCAAGGATCGGCTTATTACGAAATTTGGAGAGCAGCTTTCCCACTTTGAAGAGCCGTATGGCTTACTGACCTTCGAGGCGCCCAAGGACCTCAACTTAAAAGTCATGCAATTCCTTTTTGACGACGAGGAGTTGCGTTTCCAGTTCCTGACCGATCTGACGGCGGTGCACTATCCCGATCAGAAGGGGCGGGAGTTGGCGGTCGTTTATCACCTGCATAATCTTACGGACAATATCCGGTTGCGCTTCAAGGTTTTTACATCGAGCGAGCAGCCTGATGTCTTTACGGCTACGCAGCTGTATTCCTCGGCCAACTGGATGGAGCGGGAGACCTACGATTTCTTTGGGGTTAACTTTGTCGGGCATCCGAACCTGAAGCGCATCCTGAACGTCGACGAGATGGAATATTTTCCTTTGAGGAAGGAGTTCCCGCTGGAGGATCAGACGCGTATTGACAAAGATGATTCTATGTTCGGGCGCGGGCCGTTGCCGGCGACGGTCTGACTTGTCGGGGACCATTTAAAAAGTGAACACATGAGCACAGAGCAACACATAAAGTTACGCGAAGGCAGTATCGAGAAGACGACGACCACGCTGAACCTTGGGCCGACGCACCCGGCGACGCATGGGGTGTTTCAGAATATCCTGGAGCTGGACGGGGAGCGGATCGTGTCGGCGGAGCAAACGGTAGGGTATATTCACCGGGCGTTCGAGAAACTGGCTGAACGGCGGCCTTTGTACCAGATAACCACGCTGACCGACCGGTTGAACTATTGTTCCTCGCCGATAAACAATATGGGATGGCATCTCACCTGTGAGAAGCTGTTGGGGGTGAAGACGCCGAAGCGCGTGGATTACCTGCGGGTGATCATCATGGAGCTGTCGCGGATCTCCGACCATCTTATCTGCAATTCCGTTGTGGGGGTGGACTCGGGCGCATTTACGGGCTTCCTGTACGTTATGCAATACCGTGAGTTGATCTATGAAATTTACGAGGAGGTTTGCGGTAGCCGGCTGACGACGAACATGGGTCGGATCGGCGGGTTCGAGCGGAATTTTACTGCCGCGGCCTGGGAGAAGCTGGAGAAATTCATGGCCGAGTATCCGGCGGTGTTGAAGGAGTTCGAGAACCTGTTCAACCGGAACCGGATCTTTATGGAGCGGACGATTGGGGCGGGGCCGATCTCGGCCGAGCGGGCGCTCAACTACGGGTTCACCGGACCCAATTTGCGGGCCGCGGGTGTGGACTATGATGTGCGGGTGCATACGCCGTATTCGTCTTATGAAGACTTTAGTTTTGATATTCCGGTGGGTTCGACGGGGGATTGTTACGACCGGTTTTTAGTGCGTAACGGCGAGATGTGGCAGTCGCTGCGCATTATTGAGCAGGCTTATCGCAAGATACAGGATATGAAGGGGGCGGAGGCGGAGGTGTATCATGCCGATGCGCCGGAATACTATCTGCCGGCTAAATCCGATGTATATACAAAGATGGAGGCGCTGATCTGGCATTTCAAGATCGTGATGGGTGAGACCGATATTCCGCCGGGGGAAGTTTACCAGGCGGTCGAGGGGGGAAATGGGGAGTTGGGTTTTTACCTGATCTCTGATGGCGGGCGGACTCCGTACCGGCTGCATTTCCGGCGGCCCTGCTTTATTTATTACCAGGCGTATTCGGAGCTGACGAAGGGGGCGATGTTGAGCGATGCTATTATTGTTATGAGTTCGTTGAACCTGATTGCAGGGGAGATGGATGCCTAATGTTCTAAATATGGTAAAATTTTCAGACGAGAAGTTAAAGAAGGTGGATGCCATCATTGCCCGGTATCCGGCGGGAAAGCAGAAGAGTGCGTTGTTGCCGATCCTACACCTGGCGCAAGAAGAGTTTGGCGGGTGGCTGAGTGTCGAGACGATGGACTATGTGGCGACGATCCTCAAGATCGAGCCGATCGAGGTGTATGAGGTGGCTACCTTCTATTCGATGTATAACCTGAAGCCGGTGGGAAGGTATATGTTCGAGGTGTGCCAGACGGGGCCTTGTATGTTGAAGGGCAGCGACGACATCATCGGCTATATCCAAAAAAAGCTGGGTATTGGCGTCGGTGAGACGACGCCGGACGGGCTTTTTTCTTTGAAGACGGTGGAGTGCCTGGGGGCTTGCGGATATGCGCCGATGATGCAACTCGGGAAGAATTTCCGGGAACATCTGACGCCGGAGAAGGTGGATCAAATTATCGAAGAATGCCGGCGGACTGCAGCGGCAAATAACTAATATTATGGGTAGAAAACTTTTGTTAGAGAAGGCCAATGTTCCGGGCATCCGCGGGTTCGAGGTGTATCGCCGTGAGGGTGGATATGCGAGTGTGGAGAAGGCGCTGCGGAACATGACGCCTGACCAGGTGACGGAAGAGGTGAAGAAGAGTGGTTTGCGGGGTCGCGGGGGTGCGGGTTTTCCGACGGGGATGAAGTGGAGCTTTCTGGCGAAACCGGAAGGAGTGCCGCGATACCTTGTTTGTAACGCCGATGAATCGGAGCCTGGGACCTTCAAGGACCGGTATCTGATGGAGTTCCTGCCGCACCTGCTGATCGAGGGTCTTGTCGTTTCTTCGTATGCGCTTGGGTCGAAGGCGACCTATATCTATATCCGCGGCGAATATGCATGGATCCCCGACATTCTCGAGGCCGCGATCGAAGAGGCGCGGGCGGCGGGTTTTGTGGGGAAGAATATTCTCGGCACCGGGTTCGACTGCGAGATCTATGTGCACCGGGGCGCCGGGGCGTATATCTGTGGGGAGGAGACGGCGCTGATCGAGTCCCTGGAAGGCAAGCGGGGTAACCCGCGGATCAAGCCGCCGTTCCCGGCGGTGAAGGGGGTTTGGGATTGCCCGACGGTGGTGAATAATGTGGAGACGCTCGCGGCGGTGGTGCCTATAATCAATATTGGCGGTGAGGAGTATGCGAAGATCGGGGTGGGGAAGTCGACAGGAACGAAGCTGATCTCGGCTTGTGGCAATATCAACAAGCCGGGGGTGTTTGAAATCGACATGACGATCTCTGTGGAAGAATTCATTTATTCGGATGAATATTGCGGGGGGATTGCGAATGGGAAACGGCTGAAGGCTTGTATCCCGGGCGGTTCCTCCGTGCCCATTCTACCGGCCAATTTGCTGTTGAAGACGGTGAAGGGGGAGAAGCGGATGATGAATTACGAGAGCCTTTCCGATGGTGGTTTTCCGAAGGGATCGATGATGGGATCGGGCGGGTTCATTGTGTTGGATGAAGACCAGTGTGTGGTAAGGCATACATTGACGTTGGCGCGGTTTTACCGGCATGAGAGCTGCGGGCAGTGTTCGCCTTGCCGGGAGGGGACGGGTTGGATGGAGAAGATCCTGAAGAATATTGAGACGGGCAAGGGGAAGAAGAGTGATATTGACTTGCTTTGGGATATTCAGCGGAAGATCGAAGGCAATACGATTTGTCCCCTGGGGGATGCGGCGGCGTGGCCGGTGGCGGCGGCGATCCGGCATTTCCGGGATGAGTTCGAGTGGCATGTGGAGAATCCCCAGGAATGTTTGGTTAGGAATTTTGGTCTCGCACATTATGCTGATCCTCTGGAGGTGACTGCATAGAAAATTATAGCTATGGCTGACGAAAAGAAATTATTCAAGGTAACGATCGACAACATTACGGTGGAAGTGGAGCCGGGGACGAGCATTCTGCAGGCGGCCCGGCAGATTGGCGGGGATGTGGCGCCACCGGCGATGTGTTATTATACGAAGCTGAAGGGCAGTGGCGGGAAGTGCCGGACCTGCCTGGTGGAGGTTGCGGCGGGAAGCACGGCCGATCCGCGGCCGATGCCGAAGCTGGTGGCGTCCTGCCGGACGAATGTCATGGATGGCATGGTGGTGAAGAATATCACGAGCGAGAAGGTGATCGATGCGCGGAATGGCGTTGTCGAAATGCTGCTGATCAACCACCCGCTGGACTGTCCCATTTGCGACCAGGCGGGCGAGTGTCACCTGCAGGACCTTTCGTATGAGAACGGCCTGCCGGGTACGCGGTACGAGTTTGCGCGGCGGACCTTTGAAAAACACGATCTGGGCCCCTATATCCAACTTCATATGACACGTTGTATCCTGTGCTATCGCTGTGTGTTTACGGCCGATCAGCTGACGAACAAGCGGGTGCATGGGGTGTTGGACCGGGGGGATCATGCGGAGATCGCGACCTATATCCATAAATCCCTCGAGAACGACTTTATCGGGAATATCATCGATGTTTGCCCCGTGGGGGCGTTGACGGATAAGACATTCCGGTTTAAAAACCGGGTATGGTTCCTGAAGCCGGTCGACGCGCACCGGGAGTGCAGCCATCCGAACTGCAAGGGGCATGTGACTTTGTGGTATCGCGGGGATGAGGTGTTCCGGGTGACGGCGCGGAAGGATCAGTGGGGTGAAGTGGTCGACTGGATCTGCAACGAGTGCCGGTTTGAACGGAAGAAGACCTCCGACTGGACGATCGAGGGACCTACCAAGGTGTCGCGGCATTCTGTTATTTCGCAGGGACACTATGTGGGCGTCGAGCGGCCGCAGGAGGTGCTGTATGATGTGCTGGATGGGCGGAAGCCGAAGCTGTTGATGGATATTCACTCGGTGAGCGAGGTGAACCGGCCGGAGATCGATCTTTCGAAGATCGAGGGGCCTGCGCATTCGACGGATTTTGAAAAGAAATAATTATGCATCTGACTTTACTGGCTTTTGACTGGGTATTGTTGTTAGAGAAGGCTGTGCTGATCCTGATCATTATCAGCGTGTCGCTGTTGGTGGCGATGTATGAGACGTGGGGGGAGCGGAAGGTGGCGGCCTTTATGCAGGATCGGCGGGGGCCGAACCGGGCGGGTCCCGGGGGTATCCTGCAGCCGTTGGCCGATGGGTTGAAGCTGTTTATGAAGGAGGAAATTATCCCGTTGACGTCCTCGCGCTTTTTGTTTGTGCTGGGGCCGGGTCTGGCGATGCTGACGGCGATGATGACGAGTGCGGTGGTGCCGTGGAGCAGTCATTTTCATTTGTGGGGCCGGGACATTTCGATGCAGATCGCGGATGTGAACATCGGCATCCTGTATATTTTTGGGGTGGTGAGCATGGGGGTGTACGGGATCATGATCGGCGGCTGGGCCTCGAACAATAAGTTTTCGCTGTTGGCGGCGATCCGGGGCGCCTCGCAAATCATTTCCTACGAGTTGGCCATGGGGCTTTCGATCATTGCGTTGCTGATGATCACGGGGTCGTTGAGTTTGAAGACGATCGTCGAGCAGCAGCAGGTGGGTCACTACTACGTGCTACTGCAGCCGCTGGGTTTTTTGATCTTTTTGATCTGTGCTTTTGCGGAGTGTAACCGGACGCCGTTTGATCTATCGGAGGCCGAGAACGAGTTGAACTTCGGATACCACCAGGAATATTCTTCGATGAAGCTGGGCTTCTACCTGTTTGCCGAGTATGTGAATATGTTTATTTCGAGTGCGGTGATGGCGACGTTGTATTGGGGTGGGTACGATATCCCGTTTGTGAACGACGCGGCATTGGTTGGGCATTGGGGGCAGAACCCGGTGGCGGTGTTGCAGGTGGTGAGCCTTTTTGTGAAGATCCTTATTTTTATCTTCTTCTTTATGTGGGTGCGGTGGACGATCCCGAGGTTCCGGTATGACCAGCTGATGCGGCTGGGGTGGAAAGTGCTGATCCCGCTGGCGCTGGCGAATATGCTGGCGACGGGAGCGTTCATTTTGTGGAAAGGCTAAATAAACTATTTTTGCGATCATTTAAAATTCGAATATGCAACCATTAACGAGCCGGGCGAAGGCGGTGGACCGCAAGCCGATGAATCTGTGGGAGCGGATGTATATCCCGGCGATAGCGAAGGGTATGTCGATCACCTTCGGGCATATGTTCAAAAAGAAGCCGACGGTGAACTATCCGGAGAAGCAGCGGCCGTTCAGTCCCGTGTTCCGGGGGCTGCATGTGTTGAACCGGGACGAGCAGGGGCGCGAGCGTTGCACGGCCTGTGGGCTTTGTGCGGTGGCTTGTCCTGCCGAGGCTATTACGATGGAGGCGGCCGAGCGGCTGCCCGGTGAAGAGAACCTGTATAGGGAAGAGAAGTATGCGGCGAAATATGAGATCAATATGCTGCGCTGCATTTTCTGCGGGCTTTGTGAGGAGGCTTGTCCGAAGGATGCGATTTATCTGTCGGAGACCTTTGCGCCTTCGAACTATACGCGGAAGGGTTTTATTTATGGGAAGGAGGAGCTGCTTATTCCCAACCCGGTGACGCAACCGGAGGAGTTTGCGAAGGCGAAAGGCTGACCGAGCGGAGCGAAGGTCGCGGAGCGCAGCGGAGCAGACATTGGCGGATATGATGGGGCGCCGAAGGCGACCGGAGAAGACAGCGACCTGGTGGGGCAGAAACTGAGGATAGGGGTGCGTTGGGGGTGTTTTTTGAGCGGTTGGGGGAAATGATTGAAAAGTCCTAATTATAATAGCTGCAAATGGGTACTACTCAGATATTGTTTTGGTTCTTAAGCATATTGGCCATTCTTGGGGCCATTTTGGTGGTGACGAGCAAGAATCCCGTCCATAGTGTGCTGTGGCTGATCGTGGTTTTTGTGGCGATCTCGGGCCATTATATCCTGCTGAATGCGCAGTTCCTGGCCATTGTGAACCTGATCGTATATGCGGGGGCCATCATGGTGTTGTTCCTGTTCGTGTTTATGCTGATGAACCTGAATTCGGATACCGAGCCGCAGAAGAACCGGTGGTTGAAGATTGCGGGGGTTGTCACGGGCGGGGCCTTGTTGCTGGTGCTGGTGGCGGCTTTGAAGGAGGCGGACCTGAAGACGCAGGTGGCGGAGATGGGACGTGGGGATATCGGACTGATCAATAACCTGGGGATGGTTTTGTTCCATGACTATGTGGTGCCGTTCGAGATCTCGAGCGTCTTGTTTTTGAGTGCGATGGTGGGGGTTGTGGTGATCGGGCGGAAGACGCCCGAGGAGCGGACGGGGGCGATTGGGGATCAGAAGTATGGGGGATAAGCGGGAGGCTGGATTTGAATCATTGACTATGCCAATTAACTACTATATCTTTCTTGCGGTGGCGTTGTTTTGTATCGGGGTGGCCGGGGTTTTGACGCGGCGGAACGCCATTATCATCTTCATGTGTATAGAGCTGATGTTGAATGCGGTGAACCTTCTGCTGGTGGCGTTCTCGAAGATGCATTATCATGCGCTGTCGGCGGGGGCGCCCAACCCCAATGCGGGGATCGACGGGCAGCTTTTTGTGTTTTTTATCATGGTGGTCGCAGCGGCGGAGGTGAGTGTTGGGCTGGCGATAATTGTGATGATGTACCGCAATACGCATTCGGTAGATGTGAATTTCCTAAATCGGTTGAAACATTAATATGACACAATTAGTTTGGCTGGTCCCTGCGTTGCCTCTTGCCGGATTCCTGCTCAACGGTCTGTTTCGAAATCAATTGTCGAAATCCCTGACGGGGATCATCGGGAGCGGCACGGTGTTGGGGGCATTTGTGGTGAGCCTGCTCCTATTCGGGGAAGTGCGGCACGAGGGTTTTCAGCCGGCGGTGGTGACGCTGTTTGACTTTATTTCGGTGGGGAAGCTTTCGATCCCATTCGCTTTCCAGGTGGACCAATTGTCTTCCCTGTTCTTGTTGATCATCACCGGGGTGGGTTTCCTGATACATTTGTACTCCACGGCATACATGCATGAAGAGAACGCACCGCAATTCGCCCGGTACTTCTCCTACCTGAACCTGTTTGTCTTCTCGATGCTGCTGCTGGTGCTGGGCGCGAACTTCATTATCCTCTTTATCGGCTGGGAAGGGGTGGGGCTTTGTTCCTACCTGCTGATCGGCTACTGGTTCCGGAATATCGATTACGGCAATGCGGCGAAGAAGGCCTTTATCATGAACAGGATCGGGGACCTCGGTTTCCTGATCGCGATCTTCTTTATGATCTCGAAGTTCGGGTCGGTGTCTTTCGACCAGGTGTTCGGGAAGGCTTCGACGGTGCCCGTGGGGGTGATGACGGCCATTACGTTGTTGTTGTTCGTTGGGGCGACCGGGAAATCGGCGCAGATCCCGTTGTATACCTGGTTACCGGACGCCATGGCGGGTCCTACCCCCGTTTCGGCGCTGATCCATGCGGCGACGATGGTGACGGCGGGTATTTATATGATCGCGCGTAGCCACGTATTATTCGACCTTGCGCCGGTGACACAAACGGTGGTGGCGGTGATCGGGCTGGCGACGGCCTTGCTGGCTGCTTCCATTGCGTTGAAACAAAACGATATTAAGAAAGTATTGGCGTACTCTACGGTTAGCCAGCTGGGGTACATGTTCCTGGGTCTTGGGGTGGGCGCGTATGATGGGGCCGTGTTTCATGTGATGACGCATGCGTTCTTCAAGGCGTTGTTGTTCCTGGGCGCGGGCTCGGTTATTCACGCCATGGGCGGGGAGCAGGATATGCGGAAGATGGGCGGGCTGAAGAAATGGATGCCGGCGACGCATATCACGTTCCTGTTGGGGTGTCTGGCCATATCGGGGATACCGCCGTTTTCGGGCTTTTTCTCGAAGGATGAGATCCTTTCCGCAGCCTATGCCAAGAACCCCGTATACTATGTGATCGGGGTGTTTACGGCGCTGCTGACGGCCTTTTATATGTTCCGGTTGTATGCTACGACATTCCTGGGTCAGTTCCGGGGAACGCATGATCAGGAGCACCATTTGCATGAGAGCCCGGGGGCTATAACGATCCCGCTGTGGGTGCTGGCTATCCTGGCGGTGATTGGCGGTTTTGTGGGAATACCCGATTCGTGGATGGCCAATGGCCATCGGCTGGGCGCTTTTCTTTCGCCCGTGTTGGGTGAGAATGCCCATGGGTTGGAGGTGGAGAAGGGGACTGAGCTGATGCTGGTCGCTGTTTCGGTGGTGCTGGCGGTGATCGGGTCGCTGGCGGCGGGCATGCGGTATGGCAAGAAACCGGAGCTGGGTGAGCCTACCGGCTTTGGGAAGGTGCTGGCGAATAAGTGGTATGTGGATGAGTTTTACCATGCGGTTATCGTTCGGCCGTTGGATCTGCTGGCGCAGTTCCTGGTGTTCTTTGATAAAAATATCGTGGATGGGATCGTGAACGGCGTCGGGCGTCTTGTGCAATACGGGAGCCGGCAGTTGCGGCTGCTGCAGAGCGGGCAGGTGGGCGGATATGTGCTGTTGATGGTGTTGGGCATATTGATCTTATTTCTTGTAGAATTGTTTACGGGGAGTCCGGCGGTAAGCTCTGCGGCGGGCAAGGTTGCACTCCCTCACTAAATAAAAGACCTTTATGATTCCTGTTTTACTGATTTTCATTCCCCTTGTGACCGGGTTGATCGGTTTCCTGCTGAAGAGCGAGAAGACGGCCCGGGGTTGGGCCCTTTTGTCCTCGCTGGTGACGTTGGTGGTGGCGTTGATCGGGGCGGGCGCAGGCAAGACCAGTCCGATTTTGCACGCCGATGTGGCGTGGCTGCCGGATCTGGGGAGCCGATTTGCGGTGGGACTGGATGGCCTTAGTCTCATTCTCAGCCTGCTGACGGCGATCAGTTTTCCATTGATCTTTATCGCTACCTGGCGGGATCAGTACAAACGGGCCTGGAACTTCTATGCGCTGATGCTGTTGTCGCAGGCGGGGCTGCTGGGGGTATTCCTGGCGCAGGATGCGTTGTTGTTCTATTTCTTCTGGGAGCTGGCGTTGATCCCGGTGTACTTCCTGTGCTCGCAATGGGGCGGGGAGCGGCGGATCGCGGCGACCTTCAAATTCTTCGTCTATACCTTCCTGGGCAGCCTGTTGATGCTGGTTGGGATCATCTGGCTGTACTTCCACACGCCGGACCATAGCTTCTCGATGGCTTCGTTCTACGATGTACACAATCACATGTCCAACTCCGATCAGACCTGGGTATTCTGGCTGCTGTTCGTCGCCTTTGCGATCAAGATGCCGATCTGGCCGCTGCACACCTGGCAGCCCGACACCTATGAGCAGTCGCCGACGGCGGTGACGATGGTGCTGAGTGCGATCATGGTGAAGATGGGGCTTTTCGGGGTGATCCGCTGGCTGGCGCCGGTGCTGCCGATCGGGACCTGGGCCTGGGGCGATACGGTGAGCACGGCCTGTATCATCGGGATGATCTATGCGTCGCTGGTGGCGATAAAGCAGGATGACCTGAAGCGACTGCTGGCTTATTCTTCCATTGCGCACGTGGGCCTGATGGCGCTGGCTATTTTTGCGACCGACGCTACGGGGATGCAGGGGGTGATGATCCAGCTGTTCAATCACGGCATCAATATACTCGGGATGTGGATAGTGGTCGATCTGATCGAGCGGCAGTTTGGGACGAGGAAGATCTCCGAATTGGGTGGCCTCGCTAAGAATGCGCCGGGACTGGCGATACTCCTGGTGATCGTTGCGTTGGGGAATGTGGCGCTGCCGTTGACGAATGGGTTTGTCGGGGAGTTCCTGCTGTTTACGGGGGTGTTTACGTCGACGGCGACTGCGTACAGTGTTGTGTTTACGGTTGTGGCGGCGGTGACGATCATCCTTGGGGCGATCTACACCTTGAATATGATCCAGCGGGTATTCTATGGGCCGACGAATGCTTTGACGGAGAAAGCGGTGGATATATCGTTGAATGAGAAGATGGTGTTGAGCGTGATCGTGGTGATGATCATTTTCATCGGGGTGTTTCCGAAGCCGGTGCTGGAGATGACGAAAGATGCGGCGGAGTACATTTTGACGAAGATGGCGTATAAATAAGAAGATCTTTACGAATTACGAATTATGAATGCCGGACGGACCGGAGGGAGGTCGTCCGAAGGACAAACATGAGTGGATGAGCGAGTTGAATTGGGAACATGATTAATACGAGATGAAAATATAACTATGAACGCGATTGTACTTTCGGCTGTTTGGGGGATTGTGATGATGTTCAGCGGCATTTTTACGGCGAGTAAGAGGGCGATTCGCAATGTGGCGGTGGTGGGATTGGCGATCTTGCTGGTTGTGAATTATCTTGATCTGCTGGGGCATCACCTGTTCAACATCGATGTGCACAAGATGCTGTATTTCGATACGTTCGGCATTTTGGGCAATTCCATTGCGTTTGGCAGCACTTTGCTATATGTGCTGCTGTCGGGCCGGGACATGGAACGGGTGGGCGATAACCTGGCGGAATACTTTGCGTTGATCTTCTTCGTGCTTTGCGGGGTAACGATCATTACGACGTTCAATACGCTGTTGATGCTGTTTTTGGGGATCGAGATCATTTCCATCCCGTTGTATATTTTGACGGGATCGGACAAGCGGAACCTGAAGAGCAATGAGGCAGCCTTGAAATATTTCCTGATGGGGTCTTTTTCGACCGGACTGATGCTGCTGGGGATCGCGTTCTTGTATGGCGCTTCACCGACGGGGACCTTCTTCATCGACGATCTTTGGAGCGGCAAGGCAGTGAGCCCGGTGTTTATGGCGGGTTTGCTGTTGTTGCTGGTCTCGATGGCGTTCAAGGTGAGCGCTGCTCCTTTTCACTTCTGGACGCCCGATGTGTATGACGGGGCGCCTACGGTCTTTACGTCTTTTATGGCGACGATCGTGAAGGTGTCGATCTTTGTGGGATTTGTCCGCCTGTTCGATGAGGCCTTTGGGGAGAGCCGGGAGCGCTGGCAGATCTTTGTGGCCATTATTACGGCGGCGACCTTGTTCATCGGGAATGTGACTGCGGTGTTCCAGCAGAGTGTGAAGCGGATGCTGGCCTATTCTTCTATCGCGCAGGCGGGGTTCATGCTGCTGGCGTTGCTGGCCCTGAACGGGGTGGCCAAGGAGGGCATTATCCTTTATGCGGCGGCGTATAGCATTGCGACGATCGGCATTTTTGCGATCCTTATCCGAATGAAGGACTATACGTTCGAGGGTTTTAACGGCCTGGCGCGGCAGCAGCCGGTGCTGGCGGCGACCTGTACGATCTTCCTGCTCTCGCTGGCGGGTATTCCCCTGACCGGCGGGTTCTTTGCCAAATATTACATGCTTTCTTCCGTCGTTGCGACGGGCCATTTCCTGTGGCTGGTCATTTTCTCCGTGCTTTGCGCGGCGGTAAGCGTCTACTACTATTTCCGGGTGATCCAGGCGATGTATTTTAAAGAGGGGGATGGGACGACGGAGACGGAGCCGGGGGCTGGATTCAAGGGCTTGTTGGTGGTGCTGGCGGCTATCGTGGTGATCCTGGGGGTTTGTCCGCAGTCGCTGCTGAGCCAGCTGACGAAGATGATCTATACCTGGTAGGATGGGGTTGCGTCAGGGATCGGAGCGGTAGCTCCGAGGCCGGAGCTTGCGCAGGCCGAGGACTAGAAGCGGCAGCTAATGATTGGCCTTCGGCCGGCGGCTTCCAGCCGCCAGGGCCCGGCCCGCAGGGCGACGCCCAAGATTTGTGCTACGTGGTCCCTTTTTCGTAATTTGCCTCTATGAGGCTTTCTGACACTATTTCCCTGGCTTATCGGACTATTCGTGGCAACCGGCTGAAAACCGGGTTGACCGTGGCGATCATTGCCTTTGGCATTATGGCGCTGGTGGGTATCAATACGGCTATTGACGCGATGAAGCAGAAATTTACCGAGAGCTTTTCGGCGATGGGGGCCAATGGGTTTACGATCCACAGCCGGAAATGGTTCCAGTTCAACAGGGACGGCGTGAAGAGCGAGCGCAAGGGGTTGCGGGAGAAGAAGTCGAACGCGAATGTGCCCATCAGCAAATACCAGGCGGAGACGTTCGTGGCGCGTTATCAGTATCCGGCGCTGGTGGCCCTTTCCTTTAACGGAGTGCAGGACGCGGTCGTGTCGGTGGGGGACCGGAAGACGAACCCGAATGTGCGGGTCCTTGGCGGCAACGAGAACTACCTGGAACTCAATGGATACACGCTGGCGGCGGGCAGGAACCTGAGCGCGCTGGATATCCGGACGGGGCGGAATGTGGCGATCATCGGCAGTACGCTGGCCGAGCGGTTCTTTGGGAAGAATCCCGAGACGCCGGTCGAGAAGATAATCAACATCAACAATCTTCCATTCAGGGTAATCGGCGTGCTGGGGTCGAAGGGTTCGACGCTGGGGATGGACCAGGACAATGTGATCCTCACCTCTTATACCAACGTCCGCCATTTCTTCAATAGCAATCCGAATGCGTCCTTCAACATCATGGTGAAGGTGCATGATGTGAAGCTGATCGATGGGGCGATCGACCAGGCGCAGGGGGTGTTCCGGCCGATCCGGCGGCTGGAGGTGACGGAGGGGGACAACTTCAACATCGATAAGAGCGATACGTTTGTGAAGATATTGCTGACGAATCTCGGATTTATAACGGGGGCGGCGTTGTTGATCGGGGCGATAACGTTGGGTGGGGCGGCGATCGGGTTGATGAATATCATGCTGGTTGCGGTGAGGGAGCGGACGAAGGAGATCGGGCTGGTGAAGGCGATCGGCGGGAGGAGGCGGAATGTGCGGCAGCAATTCTTGTTTGAATCCTTGCTGATCAGTCTGCTTGGGGCGGCATTTGGGGTGATACTGGGGGTATTGTTGGGCAATGTCGTATCGGTGTTGATGTCGACGGGCTTTATTGTGCCGTGGGGGTGGATTGTCGGGGGGATCGTGTTGTGCAGCCTGGTGGGGTTGTTGGCTGGGTTGTATCCTTCTATTAAGGCGGGGCGGTTGAATCCGATCGAGGCGTTGCGGTACGAGTAGGGGGCCTTGTGGCTTTGCTTCGGCGGGCTTTGTTGCGGTGCTTTGTTGCGGCGGGCTTTGTTGCGGCGGGCTTTGATTCGGGGCGTTTGCTGCGGCGGGCTTTGTGACATGTGGCTTGTTGCGGCGGGATTTGTGACGGCGACTTTCCTTGAGGGATATGCTTCTGCGGGGGGGCGTGAACGAACTTGTACGAAGATGTTTTACGGGACCTGGTGACGCGGACCGGGGTAATTTCCACATGAACTTTGAATTAAATTAGTGTAGATTGGTGTATTTCTGCATGATAAAATTTCCTAGATTGCGTGCCCGCGGTATGCCGGGCGCTGAATCCTCTCCCAATGGGACCCGTGCTTTTGCGAGCTTTGTCGCGACGGGCTATCGATCAGGTTCTTGCGACCGTAGTTTGTACAAGTGAAAATTCCTTATCTTGTGTGGTCTATAAAATTTTATCTATCCAATTTCATCTATTGAAGAGCTTTTTTCCTTAGAATTGTACAATCATTTTCTATTACATACTTCAATTTTTTTAAAAACACTAAAAACAAACGATCATGGCTGAAACAAAACCGACTGCCGCGACAACAGCAGCAAAGAGCTCCTCATCTGTTCAACCCAAAAAAAGGGGCAACTCCATTTCCTGGGTCGCACCGTTGGTATGTATTATCGCCGGTTACTGTATCTGGAGGTTCATCCTTGGTAGCCCCGACAATTTTACCAAGCCCGATCTTTCCGGCGGTTTCTGGCCCCATCATGAGAACCCCAAATCCGGTATATCCCGTATGTACCAGGGTGGTATCATCGTACCGATCCTGATCGGCGCGTTGTTGACGGTTATCACTTTCGTGATCGAGCGTTTCCTGACGATCAGCAAGGCGACGGGCAATGGCAATATCGCCGAGTTCATCCGCAAAGTTCAATATCACCTGGCCAATAAGAATGTCGATGCGGCTATCGCCGAGTGTGACAAGCAGAAGGGTTCGGTCGGTAATGTCATGAAGGCCGGTCTGCGTAAATACAAGGAAATGATCAGCACCGAGCTGGACACCGAGCAGAAAGTATTGGCCATTCAGAAAGAAGTTGAAGAGGCTACTGCGCTGGAACTGCCGATGCTGGAAAAGAACCTGGTATTCCTTTCGACGATCGCTTCGGTCGCAACCCTGATGGGTCTGCTGGGAACGGTTATCGGGATGATCACTTCTTTCGCCGCGCTTGGTGAAGCAGGTGGTGGGGAAGCTGCACAGCGTCTGTCCCAGGGTATCTCCGAGGCCCTTTACAACACGGCTCTTGGTATCGGTACTTCGGCGGTTTCCATCATCATGTACAATATCTTCACCACGAAGATCGACGGTATCACTTACGGCATCGATGAGAGCGGTTTCACGCTGACTCAGAGCTTTGCTTCCCTGTACAAATAGACGGGCCAGGGGGCTTCGATGAAGTTCATTGGCGAGGTCCGGCTGCGGAGCGGCCGGTTCGGAGGAGAGCGAGGGACGTGAAATGTTAAAACCGGCCCTGGATTTGTGGAAAAATGTGAAAATTGGGTCTATTACTTAAACAAAATTTACAATGGGAAGAGCAAAAATACCACGTAAGAGCACGAATATCGACATGACCGCGATGTGCGATGTCGCCTTTCTGCTGCTGTCCTTCTTCATTCTGGCGACGAAGTTCAAGCCGGCTGAGGCGTTGAGTGTCGTTACGCCGAGCTCGGTGTCTTCGAAGATCGCGCCAGACAAGAATGTGGTGCAGATCACGATGGATCGTGAAGGAAAGGTGTATTTCAGTGTCAGTGACGCGAATATGAGTGAAAAGAAGGACATCATTGAGACTGTGGCTACTGCGAAGGGGATCAACCTGACGGATGCGGAGAAGAAGAATTTCTATGCCAATCCGACCGCTTATATCGGGGTTCCTTTCAGCCAGTTGAAATCGTATCTGGACCTTGGTCCGGACCAGGTGAAGGCTTTTAAGCAGCCGGGGATTCCGACGCAGGATAGCACCAATAACGAGCTGATCGATTGGATACGGGCGGCTGTGACGGTCTCTGCGAATGGCGGTTTTAACAGCGGTCATATGGTGCTCCTGGTGAAGGGGGACGATGCGGCCAAGTATCCTTCCTTTCAGGGGGTGATCATCGCCTTCAAGAAGAACGATCAGTTGAAGTTCCAGCTGGTTACGAATCCGGTGGCGCCGCCTCCGGGATCGGAGTTGGATAAGCTGCAGAAGGTTTCGGGCAATAAGAGTTCGGAGCAGTAGGTGTTACCGGTTGGTAATGGAGAATGATAAGGTGTTAAGGCTCAATAGATTATTGAAGTATGAACCGGGTGTGGCCTGGTTCTCTTACACATGAGAAAACGATCCGTTCCCGCTGGGTGTTGAAGGCAGAGATATTAGGATTTATTTGTAACTTTAAAAAAAGCTATTGTCATGGCAGAAATGGATACTAGTAGCGGCGGGGGTCATAAGAAGGGCCCCGGCGTGAAAAAAGGGAAGAAGCTGTCCACGCGGGTGGATCTGACGCCCATGGTGGATCTGGGTTTCCTGCTGATCACGTTCTTCATCTTCACAACGACGATGAGTCAGCCGACGGCGATGAAGCTCAACCTGCCGAAGGATGTCGATAAGCCCGACGAGCAGAACAAGCTGAAAGAGTCTGCGGCGTTGACGGTGATGCCCTCCAAAAACGATATGGTGTATTATTACGAGGGTCTGGACCCTTCGAAGATCCAGGTTTCTTCTTTCAGCAAGAATGCGATCCGGGACGTGATCCTGGACAAGAAGCGGAGGACCGATCCGAAGGATTTCATGGTGATCATCAAGCCCACGAAGGATGCTACGTATAAGAATACGGTGAACATCCTGGATGAGATGAAGATCGACGACGTGAAGCGTTACGCCCTTGTGGATATCACGCCGGATGAGTACAAGTTCGTGACTGCTACGGAGCAGGCGGCTGGCATAAAATAAATTGGGCGGGTTCCTTATGGAATCGGGCCTGAGTTGAATCTTAATGGTAGAAAACACCCATTTACAATGGAAATCAACAAAATACTAAACGCCGATATCCTTGATATCATTTTCGAGGGGAAGAACAAGGAGTACGGCGCTTACGATCTGCGCAAGACCTACAATAAGCGCCTGGTAAAGGCGATTATTGGGACGGCGGCCGTTATCCTGTTGTTGTTCATTGGATATTTTGTATCCAATATCAATGGCGGGACGAAGAAAGCTGCGCCGGTGGTTACGGATGTGCAGCTCGAAGACGTTACACAAGAAAAGAAAAATGAGCCGCCGCCTCCTCCGCCGCCCAAGGTGGAGCCCCCCAAGGTGGAAATGGCCAAGTTCACGCCTCCTAAGATCGTGAAAGACAATGAAGTAAAAGAAGAAGAAAAGCCACCGGAGCAAGAGAAGCTGGAGGACACGAAGATCGGTACGGTTAACCAGGAAGGTATCAAGGACGAAGGGATCACGGCTCCCCCTGTCAGCGATGCCGGTAAAGGTGTGGTCGAAGCGCCCAAGAAGGACGATGAAGACTACGACAAGACCTTTACGAAGGTGGAGATCGAGTCCGAGTTCCCCGGTGGACCTGCGGCCTGGCTGCGATACATGAACAAGAACCTGCGTTACCCTGACGATGCCGTCAACAATGAGATCCAGGGTACGGTGGTTGTGCAGTTCATCGTGGACAAGGAAGGTAATGTGAGCGATGTACAGGCGATCAGCGGTCCCGAGAATGGGGGGTTGCGTGAGGAAGCGGTACGCGTAATCAAGAAGAGTGGTAAGTGGACGCCTGCGGTTCAGAATGGACGCCAGGTGAAGTCTTACAAGAAGCAGCCGATCGTGTTCAAGCTTGAAGCGCAGTAAGATTGGATCATAATTTTTTGAGGCCCGCTCCGGATGGAGCGGGCCTCTTTGCTTGTTTGCGGTTGTGGGTGTACGTTATGGAATTGGTTGTGTTGCGCATCTTGTATGAAACTATTACTTATGGATGCGATGACCAAGCGGACGGAGTCCGCTTCGTTCGCCGGTGCGAACAATCATATTGCGGATTGCGGTGAAAAATTAAATTCTCTCTATTTTTCGCCCCAATTCATTCTGGACGCGGACGTCCTCGATATTGTATTCGATGGACGCAATAAGGAGTATGGTGCGTATGAGTTGCGAAGGAGCTATAATCGCCGGCTGGTGAAGGCGATCGGGATCACGTCGAGTGTGTTGCTTTTATTTTTTGTCGGGTGTTCGGTTGTGGGGCGGACACAGGGGGAGAAGGTGCGGCCGAACAATGTGGAGGATGTGAATCTGACAGCGGTGAAGGATCCTGTGGCTGAGCTGCCGCCACCGCCGCCGCCGAAGCCGGTTGTGCCGCAGGTGGCGATGAGGGTGTTTACGGTGCCGAAGATTGTCAAGGAGGTGCCGGAGAACGAGCGGCCGCCGGAGCAGGAGCAGCTGGAGGATGTGAAGATCGGGACGGTGAATGTGGATGGGGCGAAGGACGATGGGACGGTGGCGCCACCAGGCCCGGTGGGGGATGGTGGCCGGGGTGTTGTGGAAGCGCCGAAGAAGGAGGATGAAGGCGCGGTGTTTGTGCCGGTGGAGTTTGAGGCGCAATTCCCGGGTGGGTTGGCTGCGTGGGCGCGCTTCTTAAATAAGAATTTGCGATATCCGGAGGATGCGCAAAATAATGAGATCCAGGGCCGGGTGATCGTGCAGTTTGTCGTCGACCGGGATGGGAATGTGAGTGATGTGGAGGCGATCTCGGGGCCGGAGACGGGGGGATTGAGAGAGGAGGCGGTGCGGGTGATCAAGAAGAGTGGGAAGTGGGTACCGGGGAATCAGAATGGGAAGTATGTGAAGAGTTATAAGCGGCAGCCGGTGAATTTTCAAATGAATGAGTAGTCAGGCGGCGTTGTTATCTGCGGGATTAGTCTTAATTTTAAGGCGGACCAAGGCCCATTCATGTTGCAGCGTTTTCTTATTAACCTTCGCGGGACCCGGTATCTCCACCCGTTCATTCTTTTTCTTTCACTCTTTGTTGGGATAGGTGAATGCATTGGGCAGGCGCCGTTGGCGGTGAATGCGGTGGCGACGAGCGCGTGTTCGCCGGGGGGGTCACAGATCACGGTGGCGGGTGTGGGTGGGACGGGGAACTATACGTATTCGGTGGATGGGAGCGCTTTTCAGGCAAGTGGTTCTTTCCCTGGCCCCTATGCCAGCGGACCGCATTCGGTGGCGGTGTTCGACAGGACTCTAATTGTTACGAATACCCTGATTATCGACTGTTTTTCGTTCACTACGAACACCAGCACGGCGACTTGTGGAGTGGCCAACGGCTCGATGACCATCAATGTATCGGATGGGGTGCCCCCGAGCGTGCCTCCCTATCGATATTCCATCGATAACGGCGTTTCATACCAAGCGAGCAGTCTGCCCACCTTCACTTTTTCCAATATACCCGGAGGCATGTACGATGTGATTGTCAAGGATGCGAACAACACGATTGCGACACAGTCGGTAATCGTCGGTGGATTGTCGGGTGCGTCGATCACACCGATACCCTCTCCGGCGGGTTGCAATAACAACGACGGCAGCATCGATGTGCAGACGACGGGAGGGCTGGCGGGCATTAGCTACAAGCTGGACAATGGATCGTATGGGTCGTCGAATGTGTTTACGGGGCTGGCGTCGGGAGATCATACGGTGTATGTAACGGACGGGAATGCCTGTTCGACATCGGCGACGGTGACCGTGCCGGTGAACAATACCCTTTCCCTGACGATGGGAGCCGATGCGACCATTTGCGAGGGGAAGAGTACGACGCTGAGCCCCAAGAGCCCGAACGGTGTTTCTTTTGCGTGGACTCCTGCGACGGGTCTGAACAATACGACCACTCTGACGCCGGTGGCCAATCCGACCACTACCACTACCTACACGCTGGTGGCAACCTGGGGGGTCTGTACGCAGACCGGGACGGAGACGGTGAATGTGAATCCGGCGCCGATTGCTGACGCCGGGCCATCGGATACGACCTGCTATGGGAAAAGTACCACCCTTCAAGGCAGCGGGACAGGACCGGGGGTGCTTACCTACCTATGGAGTCCGACGACGTTCCTGAGCAGCCGTACTGCTGCATCGCCCACGGTGATCAAGCCGACGGCTACGACGATCTATCTGCTGCGGGTGACGGACGGCAATGGATGCACTTCCCTGAACAATACTTCGGCAACGGTGGTGGTGACGCCGCCGCCGCAGGTGTATGCCGGTGCGGATACCAATGTGGCCGCGGGGCAGCCGGTGCCCTTGCATGCCACGGACATAAGCAATAGCGGGTTTGTCAGTTATGACTGGACGCCGGCGGCGGGATTGATCCCTTCGTCGGGCACGGATGTGGTGGTGGTTGCGGCTTCGGTGACGACGAGCTATGTGGTGACGGGAACTACGGCGCTCGGGTGTTTGGGGGTGGACACGGTGACGGTGAAGGTGTTCAATACCGCCGACATATATGTTCCTTCGGCTTTTTCGCCGAATCACGACGGGCATAATGATGTGTTACGGGTGATCGGGCCGAGTATTCGGGAGTTGAAGGTGTTTGCGGTATATGATCGGTTGGGGAGCCAGGTGTTTACGACGTCCAATTTGTCGGTGGGGTGGGATGGGACCCGGGGAGGGACGGTGTTGCCGGCGGGGACCTATGTCTGGATGGCGGTGGGGGTGGATTTTGCGGGGAAGTTGGTGGAGAAGAAGGGCACGGTGGTGTTGGTGCGGTGAGGTTTGGGGCATTTGGGGTTTAGTGGGTTTTGTGGGGTTCGCGGGTTTTGCGAGAGTTGCGGCGCGGTGCGCGGCGGCTTGGTTTCCAAGGGATTGGGGGGCGGTGTTTGCGGCGTCGTGGGTTGCGGAGCGTAGGGTTGGCGGCGGAGGCTTGCCCTCGGCTTGTGCGGTGGAATTTTGAACCGGGGGCAGACGGTGTTATCTTTGCAGAATGCTTGGAAAGTTAACAGGTTGGGAGGATACGATCGTCGCTGTGGCTACTCCGCCGGGGGTGGGGGCGATCGGTGTGATCCGAGTGAGTGGCCGAAAAACCTTTGCAATAGTCGATACCCTGTTTCCAGCCAAGAATCTATCTGAGCAGGCTTCGCATACGATGCATGTGGGGCTACTGAAGGAAGGTGACGAGACCCTTGACGAGGTGGTGTTGATGCTGTTTCGTGGTCCGAGGAGTTTTACAGGAGAGGATGTGATCGAGATCTCCTGTCATGGGAGTCCCTATATTCTCGAGCGGGTGGTGAAGGCCCTGGTTCATGGGGGCGCCCGGCTTGCCAAAGCGGGAGAATTTACTCAACGAGCTTTTTTGAACGGCCGGCTTGATCTGGCCCAGGCGGAGGCGGTGGCGGATGTCATTGCTTCGAATACCGCCGCGAGTGCGCGGGCGGCTCTGCATACTATGCGGGGCGGATTTTCGAGGGAGCTACGGGAGCTTCGGGAGCGGCTGATCTCTTTTTCTGCGTTGATAGAGCTTGAGCTGGATTTTTCCCAGGAAGATGTGGAGTTTGCGGACCGGACTGCGCTTTACCGGTTGATCGGTGAGGCGGAGGAGATGACGGCTTCCTTGCTGGCTTCGTTCCGGTTGGGGAATGTGATCCGCAGTGGGGTGTCGGTGGCGATTGTTGGGAAGCCGAATGCGGGGAAATCTACCTTGCTGAATTCCTTGCTTAATGAGAATAGGGCTATTGTTTCGGAGATCGCGGGGACGACTCGGGATACTATTGAAGAGGTGTTGAATATCGATGGGGTGCTGTTTCGGTTGATCGACACGGCGGGGATCCGGGAGCATACTTCCGATGTGATCGAGCAGATTGGCGTAGGGAGAAGTTTGGAGAAGATGGAGCAGGCGGATATCGTGGTTTATCTTTTTGATGTGGTGTCCGAGGATGCGGCTGCGGTGGCTGTTGTGCGCGATGAACTGACGGCGAAGGGGAAGAAGTTTTTGTTGGTGGGGAATAAGGTGGATGCGTTGGTGGGGGTGGGTGTTGCTTCCGGCGATACTGCGGATGATGAGCTTGTACGCGGGAGGTTTCCTTCGGAGTTGTTGATCTCGGCGCGGGAGTCGCGGCATGTGGATGTGTTGAAACAGCGGCTGGTGGACCTGGTGTTGCAGGGGGCCGCCGCCGGTGAGGGGACGATTGTGACGAATGCGAGGCATTACCATGCGTTGCAGCAGGTGGCGGATTCGTTGGCGACGATTCGGAGGGGGTTGGATGAGATGCTGCCGGGGGATCTGTTGGCCTTGGACATCCGGCATTGTTTGCATTGGTTGGGAGAGATCACGGGGGAGATTACGACGGAGGATAGACTCGATTATATTTTTTCGAAGTTTTGTATTGGGAAGTAGATAAGCTGCGCGGGATGCGGGTTTTACACGGCAAATCAGATAGTTACATTCCTTCTGTTTGTTGATATTATGCTTTTCTTTGACTTTAGTATTGCTTTTCGTGGTGCGGATAGGGTCACTAATTGTAAATTTAATGACCATAGGTCAACGTGAGTGAACGTGTTGCTGGAGTTATTGTGTTTCAATCAACCAGACTTCAGTTCCTATAGGTACGTCCTCTTTACGAACTTCTGGCCCTAGGAGAATATCGCGAAATTCGTTGAATCCAATTCCACAGATCTTTGTGTCCAGAGTAGATTGGTTTGGGCGGACAAGGCGGACGGGAGTACCAACGCGGACCGGCTTCTCACCTAGTCCGGGTAACAAGACGACTCCGCGCCCGGTAATTAAAAATACCTGTTCAACGGTGAATAGGAGCATCGAAGGCTAAGGTAGGGTAATATTCGGCAAGTTCAGATGTAGGCTGAAAATCAGGTGTTTTCACTGTTGATACTTTCTCTTTTTTGTGTTTTATTTGACTTTAGTGATGGTTTTTATGGTGCGAATTGGGTTGTTAGTTTTGGAATTAGTGACCATAGGAGCACGCGAGTGAACGTGATGCACCTTTTACGCCCCTTTTTCCACACAGTTGCATAAGTACTCGGCGCAGCATCTTTATCCTCGCATATTTGTTTGTAACTTCGAAATAAGCATAATATAAAGCGATGAGTAGTCGATTTTCTGAAAGAATTGGAAAAAGAGAGCCAAGGTCCGCGATTCAGCTAAGTTCGATGGATGACAAATTGCGTAACAGTTTATGGAATGTATTAAACTTCTATATTTTCGAGCCTCTTCTCAAAGAGGATTCGCAAACCTTAACTTATAGCCGATTCAAAGACCTATTTCAATCGATTTGGTTTAATTTTTTCAAGGAGCCGATAGATCAAATTTCGTTCAATAAGTCCTCTCTTATAGATGAAATGCGGAGGCGCTTTTTGCTTGGGACTATTTGGAGGTCTACGATTTTATAGATTTTTTATTTCAACTTCGAAACCAACCAATCCAATCTGAATTTTTTATAATCGATATTAATCTTGTTTTGGAACGCGAACTTTCGGGCTATAGAGTAATAAACAGATTGTTGGCTCCAATAACAAGCGAAGTGGAAGTCCTTGAAATTGAGAAGGCATTGAATAGTATCGGAAATAATAAGAAATACAAGGGGGCAAATATCCATTTAAATGAAGCACTGATTAAATTGTCAGACCGAGAAAACCCAGACTATAGAAACTCCATAAAGGAATCTATTTCTGCTATTGAATCGATAAGTAAGGATATAGCCAATAATAAAAAAGCGGATTTAGCGATGGCTATGAAGGAACTGAAGCGGGTTATTAATATCCACCCAGCCTTAGAGCAAGGCTTTGTGAAAATATATGGGTATACAAGCGACGGTGATGGCATTAGGCATGCTCTGACTGACGAACCCAATCTTGGGCAGGAAGATGCTTTATTCATGCTTGTTGCTTCAAGCGCATTTATCAATTATTTAATCGCAAAAGCAGAAAAGGCAGGAAAAGATTAAAAGGGCAATCAGCGTTGGTACAATTGTACATAGATCAAATGAATGCAAAGGAATTTTCGAAAGAAATAAATTTTTTGGCAAGTATTGCGAAGTATGGTCCTCATCCCTTCATGAATTTGGGCCCTGACGCAATTGTACGGATGCATCGGGTAGGAGAGGGCATGATTTCGTTTATTGCAGTTAAGGGTGTACGTACCGGATGAATGTTACCCCGTCATTCCGGAGCAACCTTTCCCCCCTGTTCCGGGCCATGCTTTCCCCCTTGTTATAGGGCAACAGTGAGCCGTTGATGCCGATTTTCGATTTGGATATCGAGTCATTCCGGCACATGGTTACCCCCCTCTTTGGCCAGGGCGATGTCATTCCGGCGTATGCTTACCCCTCCCCGGTAGCTGCCGGAAGACTGCCATTCCGGCGCATGGTTACCCCCCTTTGGGTCTGCATAGAGCGAGATAGTTGCTGCTTTTTCCTGTCATTTGCCCCTTCAATTAAGGGATATGGCAGCAAAAGCAATAGCAATGGAACCAGTAAAACAGATCTTACGTCTTCATCAGGATGGCTTCTCCATCAAGGCCATCGTCCGGCTGACCGGTATCAGCCGGCCTACCGTCAAAAAATATCTTCGGCGCATCCACCAGGCGGGGCAGGAGAACCTGGCGCCTACTACCGGCAATGAACCTTCCTTATCGGCAACCGTCTACAATGTAGACACAGTGCCGTCTGCATCCCCTCGCCACCAGGCGCTGCTGGATCATTTTAACTATGCAGAAACCGAACTCACCAAACCGGGAGCCACCAAGCAGTTGCTGTGGCTGGAATACAAGGATCTGCACCCGGGTGGCTATGGCTACAGTCAGTACTGCTATCACTTTAGCCAGTGGCTGCGGCATAAAGAGGTCGTTATGCATCTCGAACACAAGGCGGCAGAGACGATCATGATCGACTTTGCCGGCAAGAAGCTGCGTTATACGGACCTTGCCAGTGGAGAGGTGGTGGAATGCCAGGTCTTTATC
>NZ_DASZXR010000013.1:0-142997 GCF_035546395.1 Puia sp.
GTTCGACGAGAATTCATTGCCCCCACTGCACACGAACAGATCAGGATGCCCATCCCCATTCGCATCAAAGAACAACGCATCCACATCCTCACTCTCCCGGTCCATCGCAAACACCGCCGAATCCCGCCGCACAAACCGGCCCCCGGTCTCCTGCACAAACAACGCCCCCGCCTGCCCCTTCGCCCCACACACATACACATCCGCCAGCCCATCCCCATTCACATCCCCCACCGCCATCCGCGGCCCCTGCGTCGACAGCATATGAAAGATCAACCGGTCCCGGTTAAAATCATTAAAAGAATTCTCGGTATGAACAAAATCCAACAATTTCTTATCCTCAGTAAAAATCCTCCTATCCTCCCCCTTCACCTCCGCCGAAGGCGCCACCCCATCCCTCTCAAACAGCTTCAACGTCTGCCCCGTCCTAACCCCCCGCTCCACCGTCCACTTCCCACCCGGCCACTCCACCACCACCGAATCCAACACCTTCGTCTTCCCCAACCCAAAATTCAATCGACTATCCACGCAAGACTCAAATCCCCGCGCCGGCTCCTCCTCCAAATACGCCAGCCGCCCCCCATAATACACCGTCGCCTTCGCCCCCACCGCCTGCGTATTCTTCCCCTCCCCCACCAGCACCAGCTTCAAAAACCGGTTAACCGCCGTATCCGAGTTATTCCGGTACACCGACGCCACCCCATTCACATGATTCACCACCAGGTCCAGGTCCCCGTCATTATCCAAATCCACATACGCCGCCCCATTCGAAAAACCCGGCTGGTCCAACCCCCACTCCGCCGCCTTGTTCGTAAAGGTCAGGTCCCCATTATTATGAAAAGCATAATTCGACAACGGCGTCGACGGGATCATCTCCACCAACCGGCTGATCACATTCTTCCCCTCCCGGATCATCTTCCGCACCTCTCCCGGGTTCGCCATGAACTGGATATAATCCTGGTCCGTCAGATCCTTATAAATACCATTGGCGACAAAAATATCCTTATACCCGTCGTTGTCCAGGTCCGCGATCAACGCCCCCCAACTCCAGTCCGTCGCCTCCACCCCCGCATACCGCCCGATCTCGCTGAAATTCCCGTTTCCCCTATTGAGTTGTAAAACATTTCTCACAAACTGCTTATAATAGCCCGCGGAAACATCCGCCCGGTACTTATCCCAATTCTCAAAAGAAGTCTTCGTCTTAATCCTCGCGTCCTCTCGCGGCAACATATCCGTCACATAGATCTCCGGAAACCCATCATTATTGACATCCGCAATATCCGCCCCCATCGAATTCATACTGATCTCCCGCACACATCCCTCCAGCGACTCCTTAAACGTCCCATCCCGGTTATTCAGATACAAATAATCCCGCTCAAAAAAATCATTCGACACATAGATGTCCGGCCACCCGTCGCGATTCACATCCGCGATCGTCACCCCAAGCCCAAATCCAACGACACTACTATAGATCCCCGCCGATGGCGTGACATCCGTAAAATGCCCGCCGTCATTCCGGTACAATTTATTCCCACCCAGCGAGTCGACGATATTCCGCTGCCCCTGCACCAGGTCATAATTGCCCACACTCCGGAACGAATTGTTCAACAGGTAACAATCCAGGTCCCCATCCCGGTCATAATCAAAGAACACGGCATGCGTCGAAAGACCCGTATTGTTCAGCCCATACTCCGCCCCCCGGTCTGTAAAGGTCCCATTATGATTGTTGATGAATAGTTGATTCGCCCGGTGCGTCCCCTTCATATCCCCCGACTTGCAAACATAAATATCGATCCATCCATCCCCATTTACATCGGCCATACAAACCCCGGTCGACCATACCCCCTCAGAGCCGACCCCGGCCTTATCCGTAATGTCTTCGAAGACAAAGCCCCCTTTATTCAGATAAAGCTTATTGGACCCCTGGTTGCTGCAAAAGAAAAGATCGGGCAGCCCATCGTTATTGATATCCCCAACACCCACCCCGCCGCCATTGTAAAAATTGCGAAAGGTATACATATTGAGCTCTTCGGTATAATGAAGCGAATTGGAGAAGTTCACACCCGTATTAGCCGGCGAAAGCAAGGTAAACAAGGTACGCCCGCCCGTCTTCCCCCCATCCGTACAGGAAAACAGCCCAACCGCCAGACACGGCAAAAACCACCAATTCTTCAAAGCAGTCATCATATCTATTGGGTCAACAGCTCGACATCCGTCACCCGCTTGGGAAACCAGACATTCATCTCGCCCTTGCCACGATTGGCCCAGGCGTAATAGGGTATCAAGTGGATCGTTTCCCGTTTCGTCGAAATAGTCAATCCGTCATCCCCGACAACAACCCGGTCTCCATCGATCTGCAACTCTACAACTCCCTGCAACAATCCCGGCTCGAATTTCGCACTCGTCGCCCCACCACTCAAAATCACATTACTGGTCCTCCCGCCGTTGTCAGCCCACTCGGCACAATACAACATCGGCCCCCGCTGGAACGCCACCTTCCCCCGGTCCTCCTTCACACTGTCGCTGGCGATCACGGTCTGAACTTCCATCGGCAACTCCAACTCCACGACGTCGCCACTCTTCCATTTCCGGTCAACCACCGCATACCCGTTCTTCATCGTAGCGGCTGTCACCTGCCCATTCACCTTGATGACCACCGGCTTCCGAACCCCGCCGGCAAACTGATACAAGCCGTCGGGCACCGCCTCGCCTCTCGCCCATCCCGGGATGCGAAGCAGCAGTCCGAAGGAAGCCGCCTTCGCGACATCCACCCGCAATTTGACATTCCCCTCCCAGGGATAGTTACTTTCCTGCGTAAGCCGCACATTCTCCTTCCCGCCCGGAGCAAGACCGATCGTCGCCTTGCCGCTGATATACAAATTCACAAACACCTCCCTCCCCTTCACCGCATAGATATATCCCGGGATACTCGGCAACAGCCGCGCAATATTCGTCGGACAACAGCTACAGGTAAACCACCCCGCTCTCGCCGGTTCCTGCGCCGGGAACACCTTCCCCTTAGTGATCTGCATCGCATTGGTATAAAAGAAGCTCTTCCCATCAAGGCCCACCCCGCTGATCATCCCGTTGTACAGGGCCCGCTCCAGCACATCCATATATTTCGCATCCCCATGCAACAAAAACATCCGGTAATTCCAGAACACACTGCCAATCGCCGCACACGTCTCGGCATAGGTCGTCAGGTTCGGCAGCTCATAATTGTCGCCAAACCGCTCCCCATCCGGGATCGCCCCGATGCCACCATGCACATACATTTTCTTGCCGACCATATTCTCCCAAAGCCGGTCCACCGCCCGGATATAGGCACTGTCGCCCGTCAGGGCTGCCACATCGGCCATCCCCGAATACAGGTACATCGCCCGCACCGCATGTCCCTCCGCCTCTTCCTGCTGCGTCACCGGCTCATTGGCCTGCCAATAACTCCCGTTCTTCCACACATCCTTACTGGTCTTATCATACTGCCGCTCGCCCCGCATCTCGATAAAGAATTTCGCCAGGTCCAGGTACTCCTTCTTCCCCGTCACCCGGTATAATTTCACAAGGCCCATCTCCACGATCTCATGCCCCGGCGCCACATGCCGCTTGTCCGGACCGAACACACTCACCAGCAGGTCCGCATTCTTCAACGCGATATCCAACAGGTTCCGCTTCCCCGTGGCATTGTAATGCGCCACCGCCGCCTCGAACAAATGCCCCGAATTATACAGCTCATGACTACCATCATGTTCCTTTACCCACCGCTCCGGCCCCGACCATTCATGCGGATGGCTCGGGTCGATCGTCCGGGCCGTATACAAATAGCCGTCCGGCTCCTGCGCCTTCCCGATGATCGTGATCAGCGAATCCAGGTATTTCGCCAGCGCAGGATCGGGATGCACCGCCAGCGAATACGACGCCCCCTCGAGGGTTTTATAGATATCCGTGTCGTCAAAAGGATACACCGTACAGAACTTCCCCTGGTGCAACGCCGCCATCTCGAAATTCTTTACCCGCCCGGTCGATTCACACCGCTCGAAGCTGGCCGGGATGGTCACCGTACGATTGGCCTCGATCCGCGGCAGCCAGAATTGATCCGCCACCTGCACCTGCGTAAAAAGCACCGGCTTGATCGGGTAGTCGGTCTGCGCAAACGTCGCCGCCAAAGGAAATGCGGCCGAAGCTGCCGTCAAAAAACAAACAAAAAGATTTTTCATACGCTGAATTTAAATAAAAACAGGCGAAGGACTTCGCCCGTTTCTATAATTGCTAAACCTTAGGGCTTTACGGACACTCAATAACCCGGATTCTGTTTCAAAGCTTTATTGGCATTCAATTGCACATCTGGCAGCGGCATCACATTCAGGTGATTGATCCCATGCGGGCCAAGGGCATCCGACGGGTCTGCGGGGTGAAACCGCCAGGCGTTGTTGAACACCCCAAACCGGATCATATCCTGTCTTCTCCAACCCTCGAAGAACATCTCCCGCCCCCGCTCGGCCAGGAAGGTCGCGGCCGTCATCGTCGCGTAGGGATCGACACCCCCATGCACCGTCCGGATCTGGTTGACGATCGTCAACGCATAAGGATCGCTCCAGTTGTTATTCTTCCTCGCCGTAGCCTCCGCCGCCGTCAACAGGATGTCGGCATAACGGAACAACGCGAAATCATTGTCCTGGTTCTGGGTCATCCCCGAATAAAAACCCCACTTGGAGATCCTCGCACCCGACTGCCGCCAGGCCGTAGGCTGCAGCTCGTTGATATAAGGAGTAAAGGTGATCGGCGCGCCGTTCGGGTCACCGACATACCCACCACCGCTCTTCTCATAACCCCCATCCTGCAATTGCTTCCCATCCGACCCATACTGCGGCCCGACCAGGAAGTTGGAAAGACGTTTGTCCAACGTCCCCGTCACACTGTCCCCGGCGGGGTCCGTACCGACGACCATGCCCTGGGGACCAGGGTTCTGCACCGGATCGATATAGGAATTATAGAACTCCTGAACACTCGCAAAACCGTTCCAGGGCTGGGCGTTCATATTATAGGTATTCTGGTTGAGCCCGTTCAGGGTCATCATACAGATATTATTGCCCTGCTCATGCACATGGTCATATGGGATCGTGAAGATCGTCTCTGGCACTCCCTTGTTCTCCTTCGAAAAATTGTCGGCATAGTTCGGGGTCAGCGTATACTGACCGGAGTTGATCACCGAGTCGCAAGCCGCAATGCACTTGTCCCATTGCGCCGTACCCGTCCACACCTGCGCATTCAGATACAGCTTGGCCAACGCCGCCCAACAGGTATAGGCATTTACCCGGCCATACGTCGACTCCGTAGCCGGTCCCGTATGCGGCAGCAACGGGGCTACCGCCGTCAGCTCGGATTCAACCAGCGCATATACCTGGTCGCGCGTGCTGTTGCTCGGCGGAGTCGTCTGGCTGAAATCAATGCTGATCGGCACATTGCCATACCAGTCCAGCAGCCATAGATAATAGATCGCCCGCAAACCCCGCAGCTCGGCTACATATTGCGGGATCTTGGGATTCGTATATTTCGACAAGGTCGCGATCAGCCGGTTACAGGTATTGATCCCCGAATAACAGAAGTTCCATCCATTGGCCGGATCGGGATCGGTGGAAGTATACGTATGCGTGGTCAGCCGCACCCAGCGGCCACCGTCACCCCAGTCCGGACCGCGTGTCGGAACAACGATCTCGTCCGTCGTCACCTCGTTGATCGTCAGGTAATGGTTGTTACTGGCTATCCCCGACAGGTTGGAATACGCCGCCCCAACCGCGGACGACAACTCGGCATCGGTCTGATAGAACCCATCCGCATCCACCGTGTCATAGAGATATTTCGTTTCATCCAGCTTGGTACAGGCACCCGCCATACATAGCAGGACAAGAACGGAAAGTCGGATGATTGATCGTATTTTCATATAATGCATGTATTAAGTTGGAAAAAATTAAAATCCCAGGTTGACGCCAAGCGTGAATGACCGCGTCAACACCCAGTTCTCCCGCCGGTCGATACCCGGCGCCAGGATATTCGGGGGAAACGTGCTCTGATCGGCATACCGTACCTCGGGATCGGCGCCCGTATATCCCGTGATCACAAACAAGTTGTAGCCCGTCACATACGCCCGCAGGTTGCGGAACCCGCCGGCCGGCGCCCCATCCTTCTTCAACGCAAAAGTGTACCCGATCGTCGCGTTGTCCAGCTTGACAAAAGTGGCCTTCTCGACAAAGAGACTGCTGAACAATTGAGCATCGTTTACCTTCGGATTGTAGTATTTGGTCTTTACTACATTGTACACCGAGGCGACCGTCGGATTCTCGTAGAAAGCCCGGTACGTATTGATCAGATCATGCCCAAAAGCCCCACGCAGGAACACGTTCAGGTCCCACTTGCTGTACCGGAAAGTATTGCTCCAACCCATTTCGAATTTAGGTAGGCCGTTTCCGATAACGGTCTTGTAGTTGTTGTTGTCCGCCACAGCATTCCCCTTTCCATCGTCGAACAGGTACTTCCCGTTTTGATCGACGCCCCGGTACACCGCCTGGTAGAACAACCCGATCGGCTGACCCTGCATCGCCCGCGTGATCTGCGTGGCCTCCTGACCCGGACTACCCAGGTTGGACGCCCCAACATAACTGCCCGCAAGCGAAGGATCCAGCTTCGTCAACACCACATGCGCCCTCGAGAAATTGACGCTCGTCGTCCAGTTCAGCCCCCGGCCCCTCAATACATCATAATTGATCAGGAACTCGAACCCATTACTGGTCATCGTCCCGATATTCTCCCAGGTCGTCGAGACGAGGTTCGGCGGTACCGGCACCGTCGCGTTGAAGATCAGGTTCGAAGTCGTCCGCCGGAAATAATCGATCGTACCCGTCAGCCGGTTACCGAAGACCGAAAAGTCAAGCCCGATATCCGTTTCCGCCTTCTTCTCCCAACGCAGGTTGGGGTTCGGGTTCTGGTTGGGCGCATAGGTATTTCCATACTGGTCGTTGCCCGCATAATAGGAACCCGATACGGTCAGGGTCGGCAGCGACAGGTAAGCATAAGGCGGCAAAGAACCCGTCTGCCCATAGCTGGCGCGCAGCTTCAGGCTGTTGATTGAAGGAAGATCGAAAATATGACTGAAGTCCACCCCGCCGCTTACCGCCGGGAAATTACCCCACTTGTTGTTCGGACCGAACACCGTGGATCCCTCCCGCCGCAGACTCGCGGCCAGGAAGGCCATATTCTTATAGTTGACGTTCACCCGGCCAAAGAAGGCGACCAGTTTGCTCGCATTCTTAAAGCTCTTCACCGTGGCCAACCCATAGGGAATGTCCAACGCGGCCGAGATATTGCCGGCCGCGGCATCCGTCACGAAGTTCCCCGCAAGGATGCTGCTCCCGGTATTCCGGAAATCCTGGTAGGAATACCCCGCCACGGCGCCCAGATCAAAATCGTTGAACGTATGCTGATACGACAGGGTATTCTCATAAAGCTGGTTGAAGGACTCCCCGTTCCCGAGGAATGCCAATCCATGCCGGCTAAACCCGTTATCGTTGTTGGGATCGAATCCACGGTTGGCATAGGCGTTGATCGGCGAATATTTATTCGAGTCCAGGTTGATCGTCTGCTGCGCATACCGCACCAACGCCTTCAATCCCTTGATGATCTCATACTCCGCCGAACCTGCTATATTCTGGCGCTTGGTCTCCATATTAGCCGTATTCTGCATCAGCAACGCCACGGGATTGGAATAGTCCGTCGCGGAGAACTCGAACCAGCCCCCGCCGGCAATATCGTTGATACTGCCCACCGGCACATGGATCGGCGCCGTGGGATTGTAAATGGTCGCATACTCGAAGGCGTTGGCAAATCCAAGGGTCGAATTCCGATGCGTAAGGCTCGTCTGCACATTGAAGACAAGCCGGTCGTTCAAAGCCTTATGCGTCAGGTTCAGTCGGCCGTTCACCTGGTTGTACCCCGTAGTGATCGCAATTCCTTCTCCCTTCCGGTAGTTGATCGATACATTATAAGAGGTATGTTGGTTCCCGCCGGATAACGACAGGTTGTGGTCCTGCGTGATCCCCGTCC
This sequence comes from Puia sp., assembly GCF_035546395.1. GTDB lineage: Bacteria > Bacteroidota > Bacteroidia > Chitinophagales > Chitinophagaceae > Puia. The sequence goes on from NZ_DASZXR010000013.1 coordinate 8,092, forward strand.
GGGTGATCGCCTTGTCCCAATCCGTATTGGCGCCATAATCGGTACCCGCGCCCGTCGTCTTTAACAGCGCCCGGAACTCGTCCGGCGTCATATGCTTCGTAAACCGCGCCGCCTTCTCAGCCGTCACATTCGCGTTGTACGCCACCTGGGGACCACCCCTTCCACCCGACTTGGTCGTAATAATAATGACCCCCGCCGAGCCACGCGTTCCATAAATAGCCGCGGAAGAACCATCCTTCAGCACATCCATGCTCGCGATATCGTTCGGGTCCACGGAATTGATATCGGCGCCGATCTGCCCATCGATCACGATCAGCGGCGAAGTATTGGCGCCCAGCGTCGATAACCCGCGTAACCGGATCGTGAACCCGGCATTCGGATCACCCCCCGGCTTGGCGATCGACAACCCCGCAACCTTGCCCTGCAACAGCTGCGAGACATCACTGATATTCCCCTTATTGAACTGCTCGGCATCCACCCGGGTGATCGCACTGGTGATCTCCCGCTTCTTCTGGGTCCCATAACCCACCACCACCACTTCATTCATATTGGCATTCAAAGGAGCCAGCCGGATATCGAACGAGGTCTGGCCGCCAAGAGCCACCTCCTGTATCTGGTACCCCACATAACTAAAGACCAATACGGCGGACGCGCTGGGCGCCGTGATCGAAAATCCACCGTCGGGACCCGTCACCGTCGCGGTCTTGGTCCCCTTGATCAACACCGTTACGCCGGCCAGCGGGGCTGCATTGTTGTCAGCCACCTTTCCCGACACCTTGAGCGACTCCTGGGCAGACACTCCGGCGCCATAAAACAAGGCCAGAGCATACAAGCAGACAGGCATTGATTTAAGCATTCGTGAGAGCAGGTGCATAAGCTTGAGTTTGGTTTTTAAGAAGTTTTTAATAATACAATCGGTTGCAGGATGGTCCAAAAAAATATCCCGGAATCGCAGGACCCCGGAGAAATTACGAGCTTAAAAAAATAGAAGGAAGTGGAGGATAGGCCGGTGAAAGGCCGCGGCAGTGTTGTAAATGGTTCATAAAGCAATCGTTACAGTTTAACAATAGTTCGCAAGCATTCGGATCGATCAAATGTCAATCCTACATTAAATATAAAGAAACTTTTAGCTAAAAAACAATCGGTTGCAAAAATTTATTTTTGCACACGGCTCCGCCAGGAGCCTTATCTTTTGGTTACTAAAAGGTTATCACCATGTCGGCCCCGCCGCATCACCGTACACCCGATGTATCAAAACCGGACAACCCCCAATCCCACCCTATCAATAACTCCCTGATCCGCAGACCCGCGCTCATTTGGCACCCAATTCGCTGCAACTCACCGTCAATCAAAACTATGTTCCGCAACTACTTCATCACCGCCATCCGCAACTTCTGGCGCAACAAGGTCTTCTCCTTCATAAACATCATTGGCCTCGCCATCGGTATCAGCGCCTCCCTCGTCATCTTCCTCCTCGTCCAGCACGACTTCTCCTTCGACAAGTTCGAAAAGGACGGCGCCCGCATCTACCGCGTCGTCAACGAAGGCGAGAACCGCGAAGGCAAATGGCATGGCGGCAGCCTCGCCGAACCCATGGGCGCCGCCGTCAAAAAAGACGTCCCCGGCCTCGAAATAGTCGCCCCCTTCCGCACCCTCGACGAGACCCGCATCACCATCCCCTACCCTGACGCCAACCACCCGCTCGTCCTCCGCAAACAAAAAGATCTCGTCGTCGCCGACGAGAACTTCCTCAGCCTGGTCGGCTATAGCTGGCTCGCCGGCTCAAACGCAACCGCCACCCAACACCCCTACCAGGTCGTCCTCACCGAAAAAAATGCCCACCTCTACTTCGCCGGCCTCCAGCCGGCCCAAATAATAGGTAAACCCATCATCTTCGATGACACCATCCAGTGCACCGTCACCGGCGTCGTCAGGGACCTCCCCGGCAACAGCGATTTCTATTTCGGGACGATCATTTCCCGCCCGACGTATTACACGGCCCGCCTCAAACCGCAAGGCTTCGGTATGTGGGGCTGGACCAACTCCGCCGATCAGCTCTTCGTCAAGCTGGGGCCCAATACAAAAGAAGCTACCGTCAACGCCCAACTGACCAAAATACTCAACGACAACGAAAAACCCGATCCCAAAGACCACGTCACCCAAACCTCCAGCCTCCAACCGCTGAGCAACCTTCATTTCAATCTCGAACGCGGCGTCTTCGACAACAGCCGCCAGGCCCATAAACCAACCCTCTATTACCTGCTCGCCGTCGCGGCCTTCCTCCTGCTGCTGGCCTGCATCAACTTCATCAACCTCACCACCGCCCAGGCCTCCCAACGCGCAAAAGAGATCGGGATAAGAAAGACCCTCGGCAGCCAGCGCCGGCAACTGACCATCCAATTCCTCACAGAAACATTCGTGCTCACCCTGCTGGCAACCGTTCTCTCCATCATACTGATCCCCTTTCTCCTGCAGGTATTCGCCGATTTCATCCCAGCCGACTTCCACTTCGATCTTCTCCGGCAACCCCAGGTCATCGGCTTCCTGGCACTCCTCATCCTCGCCGTCACCGTTCTGTCCGGCATCTACCCGGCTCTCATCCTCTCGGGATTCAAACCCATCGGTGTCCTAAAGAACCAGGCATACGCGAACACCGGCAAAACACGCTCCGCCTGGCTGCGAAAAACCCTCACCGTCTCCCAATTCGTCATCGCCCAGGTATTCATCATCGGCACGCTGCTCGTGACCAAACAGATCAGCTATGCCATCAACAAAGACCTTGGGTTCAAAAGAGACGCGATCATCACCTTCCGGACCAACTACAGCGAAGAGGCAAGAAAACGATTCGTCCTGCTCGAAAAATTAAAGACCATCCCCGGCGTCGCCATGATCAGCCTCTCCAGTAACCCGCCTTCCAGCAACGGCACCTGGACCAGCACCATGACCTTCAACGATGGGAAAAAAGAGATCCGCGAAAATGTAGAGGTAAAGCTGGCGGACAGCAATTATTTCCGACTGTACGGTCTCCGCCTGGTGGCCGGCTCCAGCCCCCTACAAAGCGACACCACAAACGAAGTCGTGATAAACGAAAAATATCTCCATATCCTGGGTTACCAGGACCCGAAAAAGATCATCGGCAGACAGGTCGAGTGGAACCACAAACCCACCATCGTCGGCGTCGTCGCCGACTTCCACCCCCGCTCCGTCCGCGAAGCGATAAAGCCGCTGCTCATCGCCAACGGCACCAATAATGCCAACTTCAGGGCAAACGTTTTCGGCATCGCCCTCCGCCCCCGCAACGCCGACGGCTCCAACTGGACCGCGACCCTCGCCGCCATCCAAAAGGCCTACCGGGAGGTCTACCCCAACGACGACTATGACTACCAGTTCGTAGATGAGACCATCGCAAAATTCTATACCGCCGAAAAGAACATCTCAAAATTATTGATGTGGGCCACCGGCCTCACCATCTTCATCAGCTGCCTCGGTCTCCTCGGCCTGGTCATCTATATCACCAACCAACGCACAAAAGAGATCGGCGTCCGCAAGGTCATCGGCGCCACCGTCACCCAGCTCATCCTCCTGCTCTCAAAAGATTTCCTCAAGCTCATCGGCCTCGCGATCCTCATCGCCCTCCCCATCTCCTGGTGGGGCAGCCGCAAATGGCTCGAGAACTTCGCCTACAAGACCAACCTCAGCTGGTGGGTCTTCGCAGCCGGCGGCGCCACCCTCCTGCTAATCGCCCTGATCATCCTCACCATCCGAACCCTCCGTTCAGCCCTCGCAAATCCAGTAAAAGCCCTCCGCTCAGAATAAAACCAAAACCCTCTTATGTTAAAAAACTATTTCACTACCGCAATCCGCAACTTCTGGCGAAACAAAACCTTCTCCTTCATCAACATCATCGGCCTCTCCATCGGCATTAGCGCCTCCCTGGTCATCTTCCTCCTCGTCCAGTACGACTTCTCCTTCGATAAATTCGAAAAGGACGGCGCCCGCATCTACCGCGTCGTCACCCAGGGCCAGAACGATCGCGGCAGCTGGCACCGTAACTCCCTCCCCGAGCCCGCGGCAGCCGCCGTCCAAAAAGGCATCCCCGGTCTCGAACTCGTGGTCCCCTTCGAAACCGGCGGTGAAATAAAGATCACCATTCCCTACCCCGACGCAAACAACCCCATCGTCTTCCGTAAGAACAAAGAGATCATTCTCGCCGATGACACCTATACCAACCTCCTCGGCTACACCTGGCTCGCCGGCTCGCCGGCTACCGCTCTTAAGCAACCCTACCAGGTCGTCCTCACGGAAAAAGACGCGCACCTGTATTACGCAAACACCAAATACGCCGACATCATCGGCAAACCCTTTATCTACGATGACTCCGTCCATTGCACCATCAGCGGCATCGTAAAAGATCTTCCCGGCAACACGGATTTTTTCTACGGCGCCATCGTCTCCCGCCCCACGCTCTACACGGCCCGTCTCAAACCCAAATATTTCGGCAGTTGGAATAGCGTCAACTCCGCAGACCAGCTCTTCGTCCGCCTGGCGCCCGGCGTAAAACCCGCCTCCGTCGACGCCCAGCTCACAAAGATTCTCAACGCCAACCAAAAAATCGATCCAAAAAGTCCTAATCACAGCTCGCAGTCCGCCCTTCTTCAGCCGCTTAGCGACCTCCACTTCAACCCCGACTATGGCGTCTTCGACGAAAGCCGCCAGGCCGACAAACCAACCCTCTACTACCTTCTGGCCGTCGCGGCCTTTCTCCTGCTGCTGGCCTGCATCAACTTCATCAACCTCACCACCGCCCAGGCCTCCCAACGCGCAAAAGAGATCGGGATCAGAAAAACGCTCGGTAGCCTGCGCCGCCAGCTGATGCTCCAATTTCTCACCGAAACGTTCGTACTCACTACCCTCGCCACGCTCCTGTCCATCGCATTGACACCCTTTCTCCTGCAGGTCTTCGCCGATTTCATCCCGGCAGATTTTCACCCCAACCTCCTCCGCCAGCCTGCCCTCATCGCGTTCCTCGTCGTCCTTATCCTCGCCGTCACCGTTCTCTCCGGCATCTACCCCGCCCTCATCCTCTCGGGTTTCAAACCTATCGGGGTGCTCAAGAACCAGGCCCATGCCAACACCGGCCAAACCCGCTCCGCCTGGTTCCGCAAATCATTGACCATATTCCAGTTTGTCATCGCCCAGGTCTTCATCATCGGCACCCTTCTGGTTTCCAAACAGATCCATTATGCCCTAAGCAAGGACCTCGGCTTTAAAAGGGATGCGATCGTCTATTTCCGCATCAGCCGTGACCAGCGGGCCACAAAAAAACCCGTCCTGCTCGGTAAGTTAAGGTCCATCCCCGGCATAGCGATGATCAGCATCGCCAGCAACCCGCCTTCCACCAACAGCACCTGGACCAGCACCATGACGTTCAATGATGGGAAAAAAGAGATCCAGGAAGATGTACAGGTAAAACTGGCGGACAGCACCTATTTCCGTATGTATGGCTTCCGCCTGCTGGCAGGAACAACGCTGCCGCAAAGTGACACCACCAACGCCGTGGTGATAAACGAAAAATATCTCCATATCCTCGGCTACCAGGACCCGCAAAAGATCATCGGTAAACAGATCACCGGATTCAACGGCAATCCACACATCGTCGGAGTCATGGCCGACTTCTACCCTCATTCACTCCGCGACCCCATCAAACCGCTCGTCATCGCAAATGGAACAAAGAACGAACGGGTCTTCAACATCCGGCTCCAACCCCACGACGCCGGCGGCTCCAACTGGACCACAACCCTTGCCGCCATTCAAAAATCCTATCAGGAACTCTATCCAAACGATGACTTCGACTACGAATTCGTCGACCAGACCATCGCAAAATATTATGACGCGGAAATGCACATCTCGAGGCTGTTAATGTGGTCCACCGGCCTGACCATCTTCATCAGCTGCCTCGGCCTCCTCGGCCTGGTCATCTATATCACCAACCAACGCACAAAGGAGATCGGCATCCGCAAGATCGTCGGCGCCACCATCACCCAGCTCATCCTCCTGCTGTCGAAAGACTTCCTCAAGCTCATCGGCCTCGCGATCCTCATCGCCCTCCCCATTTCCTGGTGGGGCAGCCGCAAATGGCTCGAGAACTTCGCCGATAAGACCAGCCTCAGCTGGTGGGTCTTCGCAGCCGGCGGCAGCATCCTCCTGCTCATCGCCCTGATCGTCCTCTGCATCCGCACCCTAAAGGCCGCCATAGCAAACCCGGTCAACGCGCTGCGGTCCGAGTAACCTCATTCGCCTTCAAAACCCGCAAGAAATTCCCGCCGAGGATCTTCTCCACCTCGGCGGGCTTATATCCCCGCTTCAACAACTCTCGCGTCACCAACGGATAACAAGTAACGTCGTCAAGCTGCTTCGGCGGCGACTCGATCCCATCAAAATCCGACCCCAGCCCCACATGATCCACGCCGATCATCTTCACAATATAGTCGATATGATCGATCAATAACGCCAAAGGCGCCCGCAACGAATCAGCCTCCGCCGGAAAGGTCTTCGACAAATACTCATTCACCGCATACCCCGGCGCATGCACCGCATTCATGCTGTCCACAACACCCTTATGCCGCGCCAAAAAGGCCTTCACCCTCGGCGCATAATTACTGTCAAGGAATCCCGAATAAAAATTCACCTGGATCACACCCCCATTCGCCCCAATCGCCCGGATCTGGTCGTCCTTCAAATTCCGGAACACCGGGCACAACGCATACACCGAACTATGACTGCAGATAACCGGCTTGCTCGTCGTATGAATGGCATCCCAAAAGGTCTTCTCCCCAACATGCGAAAGATCCACCAGCATCCCCAGCTCATTCATATGCCGCACAATGGCCTTCCCCCGCTCCGTCAACCCATACGGGGTCACCGTCCACGCCTTCGAAGTCTCCTCCATCGCCGAGGTAGCCCACGAAGTACTGTTGTTCCAGGTCAACGTCATATAGCGCACGCCCCGATTATAAAGCGAATCCAGGTAGTCCATCCGGTCCTCGATCATATGACCCCCCTCGACCCCCATCATCGCCGCCAGCTTATGCGCCGCCACAGCACGTCTGATCCCCGCCACATCCGTCACGATCGTCATCCGGGCAGCATTCCGCCCCGCAATGGCATACAAAGAATCTATCTCCCGGTTCGCCCGTAAAAAAGCACTCCCCGTCCCGAACCGGTCATCGCAAAAAATGGAGAACACCTGCACATCCACACCCCCCTTCTTAAACCGCGCCAGGTCCGAATGGGTCTTCCCTTTCAGATCCGTCCCTATATCCAGCCCCAACCCGATCGACGCCGAAGACAGCACATCATTATGCGTGTCCACCACGATGGCCTTCGCATGCACCGCGGTATAGTCCTGCCCCTTTACAACCAGCCCACCCAAAAAAGTCAACAAGAAAAGTAGTTTCCTCATAAATTATTGTCTTTTCAATTCCAAATCCTGGAAATCATAACTAAAATCCGTCAACGGCGACACGGGTTTCATGGTAATGACCCTCCCGATCCCCCGTTCGTTCAAATCGAATAGCACAAACGCATCCGCATTCATACTCCGGTCCCTCCACTTCGCAATAAAAGTATTCCCCCGATACGGCGCCAGCTCCCCCGTCAGCTTGGGACTCCGCCGGGAATCAAACCAAAGCCGCCCACCCTTCATCGAAATAACAACATCCCCAAACCATGCATCCCGGTAAGTCCCAACATACGCCGCCACCGATGCCTCCGTCACAGCCGCCCCCGAAGCAAAGTTTATCCCCTTATAAATAGAATCCACCACCTTCTTCTCCTCCTCCAACTGCCGCCGCCGCACAGCCGCATACTCCTTCACCCGATCCGTTCCCGTCATCCCCAAATATCCATCCTTGATCTGGTTGGTGATCGCATTAAAAGCCAGCCCCTCCTCCTGGTTCGTCAGCACGATAATCCCAAGTTGCAATTCCGGCACCATAGTGATCTGCGTCACCATCCCCTCCAGCCCCCCCGTATGACTCACTTGTTTATACCCCTTCACATCACTCAACCCAAACCCCAATCCATAGGCCGCAAAATGCGTGTTATAAGGACCCGGCCCACCCAACGGCAGGATCGTCTGCGGCGCCCAACGCTCCCGCAACACAGCCGCCGAGAACAACGGCTTCATATCCGGCCCATACTTCCCACCCTGCAAATGACAAAGCACCCATTTACTCAAGTCGGCAATACTCGAATAGATACCCCCCGCCGCATGATCCACCTTGCTCCGGCTCCGCGCGATCACCCGCACCGTGCCCTCCACCCGCGCATGCGCATCGATCCAATCGGTCGTATCCTTCAACCGGTCCCAGGATGCAGCGCTATGCCCCATTCCCAATGGCCCCATGATCCGCTGTTCGATAAAATCCTCCCAGCTCATCCCGCTCACCCGCGCCACAATCTCACCCGCCACGATGTAAAGATTATTATCATATGCATACGACGACCGGAAGGAGGTCACCGGCTTCAGGAATTGCAGATTATGGAGAATATCCCGGATCGTAAAATCGCTCGAATCGGGAAAGAACATCAGGTCCCCCGCACCAAGCCCCAACCCGCTCCGGTGACAAAGCAGGTCCCGGATCGTAAACTCCTCTGTTACATAAGGATCAAATAATTTAAACTCCGGAATATACATCCGCACCTTATCATCCCACCGGATCTTGCCCTCATCCACCAGCATCCCCAGGGCCGCCGTGGTAAACGCCTTGCTATTGGACGCGATCCCAAACAACGTATTCTCATCCACCCGCTGCCTCGTGGCCAGCGAACGCACCCCATATCCCCGCGAATGCACCACCTTCCCATCCTTGATCACACACACCGCAATCCCCGGCACATCGAAGGTTCGTAAGGTCCGCTCCACCAGCGTATCGATCGCCGCCGAAGACAACGGCTGCGCTTCCACAGCGCCCGAAAAAAGTAACAGGAACAGAAGTATTCTCATAAAATGCCTTTTAGCCGCAAATGCTGTAACAATAAAATAGTCTTCCCATCCCTGATCTCCCCCTTCTCCATCATCTCCCACGCGCGCACAAAGGGCAGCTCCAGCACCTCGATATCCTCCTCCTCATGCTCAAGCCCCCCACCCGCCTCCACTTTCATCAAAGGCGTATACTCCGCAATAAAGAAGTACAATATCTCCGTCACCGACCCCGGTGACATATACACCTCAAAAACCTTCTCTACCTCACCCAGTTGATAACCCGTCTCCTCCTGTGTCTCCCGCCGGATCGCCACCTCCGGATGATCCCGGTCCAGCAAACCCGCACAAGCCTCAATAAGCATCCCCGTGGCGTTGCCGTTCACATACGTCGGCAGCCGGAACTGCCGGGTCAGTACAACCGTCCCCTGCTCCCGGTTATACAACAGGATCGCCGCCCCATTCCCCCGGTCATACGCCTCCCGCTCCTGCACCACCCACTCCCCATTCCGCTGGAACCGGTACGTATATTTCCGCAACACATACCAATTGTCCGATAACACGTCCGTCCGGACGATCTCGATATTCTTCATTCACCTAAGATATTAACTAAAATGCAACGCCCATGCCCATTCCCTTGTCATAAGCAAAAAAAAACGATGAAGAATGCCACCCTTATCCTGATCGCAGTCGCGTTCCTCGCCGCCTGCAAACAGTCCGTCCATGACAGCGGCTGTATCACCCGCTATGACGGTCCTCCCTATTACACCGTCCCCCTGAGAGCCGGCCAACTCGACACCATCCACGCCCTCTTCGGCGCAAACGGACTCTCCACCGCCAACCTGAATTTTACCAACTATATCAGCGACACCGCCAAAGATACCTCGGGCATCCCCTACCTCAGCCAGGGAATCTATGCCACCCTGAACGTTAATGGTTTGCCCGTATTCAACACAAATCTCAACTGGTACTTCCGGGATGGCATCTTGCAACCGAATAACTACAACCCTCAATTCGACTACCCGGGCAGTGACACCACGACCACCTGGACCTTGCCCGCTCTTCGCAACCAGTTCTTCAAATCCTACGAGGGTGCCCTATATAAAACGAATCACCGGAACCCCCTGCTGGCCCGCCCGGGCATCTACTACCGTGACTCCTGCATGTACGCCCAACTCGGCTACATCGACCAATGGTGGTCCAATAACAGTCTGGCCTATGGAAAAAAATTGCTGAAAGTTTGGCGCATAGTCCCTTCGAATCCGAACCCCGTCGTAATGTACTATCACGCGCCATCGGCGATCGTATTTGTCGTTGACAGTACCGGCTTCGCCTGGTGCCCCTTCCCGACCTACCCGGGCGGACCCATCTCCATAGACTAGTTCACCTTTAGGATTCGCGCCGTCTTATTGAGCGGGTAGGAACCCGAACTAAAGATCTTCACATCGTAGATGCCGGGAGCCAACCCCGTCATATCCACCGCCGTCTCATTTGCCACGTTTAGCACCGTCTTCATCGTCCGCCCCTGCGGATCAGATCGCGTTGGGGCCCAAAGCTGATATTCCCGCCCATACTCGTATTGGGCACGACCGAGATCACGTTCGAGCTGCCCCTCGCCACGACGAGATCGGGCTTACCATCGGCATTGAAGTCGGCAATAGCAATATAGTGCGGATAGATGCCGACGGTGTCGTTCTGCTTCGGCACAAAGGAAGTAGGAATAAAAGGTCCTCCGGGCATAGGCTGCTGCGCACCTTCCAATTCCCTTCAAAAAATCGCCCCCATTCCTGTATGTATTTGTAGCCCGGCCGCCAAAAAGTAGTCCCAAAAACAGTAAGAAGAGGATTTTCATCAGGGCGAAAACTAATGGCCATCGGCATCGACCCTTGAAAACGGCTTGTTATTTAATAGTTTTTTAATCTACATTTATTGCATGAAGGAGAAACTCCCAACCATCAAAGAGATCGCCAGGCAGCTCAATGTCTCCGTCTCCACCGTCAGCCGCGCCCTCCACGACCACCCCGGCATCGGTCTCCGGACCAGGATGCGCGTCCAACAGCTCGCCCGGCAGCTGGACTACGAACCCAACCAGACCGCCATCTTCTTCAAACAACGCAAGACCTTCACCATCGGCCTCATCCTCCCCAACCTCGGCGAAGAATTCTTCTCCCAGGCCATCAACGGCATCGAAGAGATCGCCAGCGCCAATAAATACAGCGTCCTCATCGGCCAGTCCAAAGATGACGTCGAGCGCGAGCGCAACATCGTCACCACCATGAAGAATAACCGCGTCGACGGCCTCATCGTCTCCCTCAGCGCAAACACCCACACCTATGATCACTTCACCGCACTCAAGAAATTCAACATCCCGATCGTCTTCTTCGATCGCGTCCCCACCCCACCCGAATTCAATAAGGTCTACTCAAATATGAACAGCGGCACCCGCGAAGCCCTCGAATTCCTCATCGAAAAAGGTCACCGCCGAATCGGCGTCATCAACGGTCCCGAAGAAATGCGCTCATCGCATGAGCGCACGGAAACCTACAAACAGGTCCTCATTAAAAAGAGACTGAAGATCGACCTTGGCCTCGTCACCTCCACCGACCTCACAAAAGAAGGCACCGACAAGGCCATGCAGCAGCTGCTCAGCCAACGTCCCCGCCCCACGGCCATCCTCGCGATCAATGATTATATCGCCCTCGACGCCATGCAATATTCCCGGCGCCAAAAACTGAAGATCAACAAGGACATCTGCTTCGTCAGCTATTCCAACCTCCCCATCACCCACTACCTGGAACACCCACCCATGGCATCCGTCGAACAATACCCCTATAAGCAGGGCGCAAAAGCCGCTGAAGTCCTCGTCGATCTCATCAGCCGCCAAGGCAAAGACGAAACCCCCGAGTCATACGTCAATCATGTTATCAACGGTCAGTTGATCGTCCACGGTCGCCGCTAGCGGGATCACCACTAATAATTTTTTGCGCAACCGTTTGCATTTCTTATCCTCCATACGCCCACGTACTTTTGCCCGCTAAACAGTCGTCACATGCTCGCTCCTGTCCTGGCCGCTTATGGTTTACCTGCTGATACCTCCGTTACCCCTCATGGTAGCGGTCTCATCAACAGGACTTGGCTGCTCAGACACGGCAAAGACAAATTCATCCTGCAACGCATCAACCAGGACGTCTTCTCCACCCCGGCCCTCATTGCTCAAAACATCGAAAAGGTCGGCAGCTACCTCGCCGCACACTATCCCGAAGCGACCTTCCCCTGTCCCGTAGCTACGACAAATGGCGACACCCTGGTCAACGCCGGCCCAGGCGGTTTCTATCGGCTCTTCCCCTTCATCGAAGGCTCGGTCACCATCGACGTCGTCGAAAGACCCGAACTCGCCTACGAGGCCGCAAAACAATTTGGCGCCTTCACACGGATGATGGACGGCTTCCCCGTGACACAACTGCACGACACCCTCCCCCACTTCCACGATCTCTCGCTTCGCTACAGCGCGTTTCGGGAAGCGCTGACAACCGGCCTCCCCGACCGCATCGCCAAAGCGGCGGATCTCATCGGCTATCTGGAGTCCCAACACCCCCTCGTCACCTGCTATCAGCAGATCCTCGTAAACCCCGGCTTCCGGCTCCGCGTGACGCACCATGATACAAAGATCAGCAACGTCCTCTTCGACCGATCCGGAAAAGGCATCTGCGTGATCGACCTCGACACAGTCATGGCCGGCTACTTCATCAGCGACGTCGGCGACATGCTTCGAACCTATCTGTGCCCCGTAACCGAAGAAGAAAAAGACACCAGCCTGATCGGCATCCGCCTCGAATACTTCGAGGCCATCGTCCGCGGCTACCTCGAAGAAATGGCCGGCATCCTCACCCCCGACGAGAAAAAAGCCTTCGTCTACGCCGGCGAATTCATGGTCTACATGCAGGCCCTCCGCTTCATCACCGACTACCTCCTCGGCGACCCCTACTACGGCAGCCGCTACGAAGGACACAACTACGTCCGCGCCCTCAACCAGGCCACCCTCCTACAGCGCTATAGCGCGCAGTCCCACACTCTCCGCAACATCGTCAGTTGCTAAAAGCAATCGTTTGCTTTTAGCATATTCCATCCATTTACAATCCTTAGCAAACGATTGCACGATAATTCCTTGAATTCTTTGAATAAATTTATTCTATAGGCATTACAATCAGACCGGAGATTGTCACCTATTAATTTAACCAAACACAAAAATTGCTTATGATCAAAGACTCAGTTCTGTTGGTTTTGTTCCTATTGGCATGTTCCTGTATGGTCTTCGGCCAGGGCCGGACCATCAAGGGGACAATCTCAGACGAAAACAGCAAACAACCGGTAGCCGGCGCGACAATCGTCGTCAAAGGCGCCCGGATCTCCGCCACCGCAGATGCAAACGGTGCTTTTACTATCTCAGCTCCCACAGATCGGGTAACCCTGGTCATCTCCTCCGTCGGTTTCGCTCCAAAAGAGATTACCGCCGAAGCCGGCCAGTCCCTGACTATCACTCTTGCAACCGACACCCGCCAGTTGGGTGAGGTCGTCGTCACCGCCCTGGGTATCACCCGTCAGTCCAAAACCCTGGTGTACGCCGCCCAGACGGTAGCCCCATCCCAGCTCACCGGCGTCAGATCTACCGACAACTTCCTGGGCTCTCTATCCGGCAAAGCAGCCAACGTGCAATTTACCCAGGGCTCCGGTGGTCTCGGTAGCGGCGCGATTCTCATCCTCCGCGGTAACCGATCCATCGCCCCGCCCAGCAGCGGCAACAGCGCTAACCCCAACAACGCGCTCATCGTTGTCGACGGCGTACCCATCAACAACACCACCTTCGCAACAGGCAACAACGACTTCGGCTCCCTGCAAAGCTCCGATGGCGCCTCCGACATCAACCCGGACGACATCGAGTCGATGACCGTCCTGCGCGGTGCCTCAGCCGCCGCCCTTTACGGCAGCCAGGCCGGTAACGGGGTGATCGTCGTCACTACCAAAAAAGGCCACAAAGGACGCACCGACGTTATTGTCAACTCAGGTATCGGCTTCGAACGCCCCTTCGCCCTGCCCCAATTCCAAAATTCATACGGCCAGGGAAACGGAGGTGTCATCGCATCGGATTCCTCCCAAAGCGGAGCCAGCTGGGGCGCAAAAATGCAAGGCCAGAGCTACGTCGATTTCCTTTATAAGCGGAATACCTATTCCCCCCACCCGGACAACATCAAAAAGTTCTTCAAAACCGGCCTCAGCCTGAACAACTCGGTCGGCGTTTCGATGGGCGGCGATAAATCCCAAAGCTATTTCTCCTACACGAACAACTACGCCAAGGGCATCATCCCACACAACGACCTCAACCGGCACATCTTCGACTACCGCATCACCAGCGAGCTCAACAAGAAGTTCACGGTCGATGCAAAGGCTACCTATATCCTGCAGATTATCAATGGCAAGCCACGTACCGGGGAGGAGAATGCCCCCGTATTCGACGTCTACCAGCAACCCCGCCAGATCAGCTATGAAGAGGCAAGCCAGAACTTCCAAACCTTCGATGCCTTCCAGATCGCTCACCCCGCCAACTGGGCCTCTACCAACAACTCCATCTACCAGAGCCCTTATTGGATGACGAACAACACCTCCATCACGGAGAATCGCGAAAGGGCCATCGGCTTCGCCTCTTTAAAATATAATATCACCCCCTGGCTGAGCGTCCGTGGTTCCGCAAACCTCGACCGCACCTCGGATGAGATCCAGCAGAAATACCAGCAGGGTACCCTTCTCTGGAATACCAATGCCGGCGGCTCTTACGCGGTCACCGATGTGGTCATGACCAACAAATGGTTGGACGCCATCTTCGAAGGCCGCAATGATCTCGCAAAAGACCTCAAGATCAATTACCACGCCGGGGTCATTTACTATGACCGGCTCTATGCCAACAATACCGCTTCTACAAATGGCCTGAATGTGATCAATAAGTTCAGCCTGAACTTCGCCTCCAATCCGGCCACTACCCAGGATGGCAGCGAGATCCTCACGGAATCGGTCTTTGGCCAGGCTTCGATCGGCTGGCGGGACGCCATCTTCCTCGATGGTAGTTTCAGAACCGATTGGGCCTCTCCCCTGCCTGCCCCCCATACCTTCAATTATCCTTCGTTAGGCCTGTCCGTCCTCTTGTCTGAGCTGGTGGCCCTGCCGAAATCCATGTCCTTCCTGAAGGTCAACGCCAACTACGCAAAGGTCGGTAACGGTGGCATCCCCTATATCACCTCAGCCACCTATCAATACGATCAGGGCGCGGGTAACGGCAGCATCCAGCGCAGCCCGACTTACCCGATCCCCAATCTGAAACCCGAACAGGTAACCAGCTACGAGTTCGGCGTAGACGCCCGTTTCATCAACGATCGCATCGGCTTCACAGCCACCTATTATCATGCTAACTCGAAGGAGCAGCTGGTACCGATCCCGTTGCCCGTTGCAACCGGCTACGCGACCCAATACATCAACGCGGGTAACTTCGAGAACCACGGCCTGGAGATCACCATCAACGGCTCGCCCATTAAGACCAGGGATTTCACCTGGGATGTTCAGCTCAACTTCTCGCTTAATCGCAACAAGATCGTCGAGCTGACCCCCGAATTGAAACAGTTCTATCTTGGCGGTGCAGACGCCCGCTCCGGCCAACCGGAAGTCGCAAAAGGCGGCGCCTTCGGCGACCTCTATGGCTATGTTTGGGCCACGAACTCAAAAGGCCAGTACATAGTCAACTCCGACGGTACTCCCCTGACCACCAACAAGGTCACCGGGGCAGACCTCAGCTTCCTCGGCAACGGCAACGCCCGCGAGCTCCTCGGTATGACCAACACCTTCCAGTACAAACGGTTTAGCCTGAACTTCCTGATCGACGGCCGCATTGGCGGGATCCTCCTCTCAGGTACCGAAATGAACCTCTCGTTCAGCGGCATCACAAAAAATACCCTGGCCTTCCGCGAAGGCGGCCTGAATTTTCATGGTGTCGACGTCAACGGCGCGCCGGTCGACAAAGCGATCACCGCCCAGCAATTCTGGACGACGGCTTCGCTGCAACGCTATGGAGCAGGGCAGTTCTTTACCTACAGCGCAACAAACATTCGTATGCGGGAGTTTTCCTTCGGCTACGACATCCCTGTGAAAAATACGACCATCATCAAATCCCTGCGCTTGTCTGCAGTAGCCCGCAACCTGTTCTGGATCGTCCGTGGCAAGTCGGTATTCGACATCCCCGGCATCGGCAAACGGACCTTGTGGATGGATCCGGATATGTCCAACGGCAATGGCCTCTTCCAGGGCGTAGAATATGGTGCCCTGCCTTCTACCCGGACCCTCGGTTTCAATCTTAAGGCTAATTTCTAAACAACTGCAAAGCGAAAAATGATAACATTTATGAAACGAAAAAATAAAATATACCTTCTTCCGCTGCTGGGCCTGTTGGTATTCACGCAGTCCTGTACAAAGAATTACAAGGACGTGAACACCAACAAGAACGCCATCGCAACGATCGGCCCCTCCACGTTGCCCTTCCTGTTCACCCACGCGGAGGACGTCGCCACCGTCAATGCAGGCAACTACCAGGTCGCCCAGAATCTCTTCGCCGACCAGTATTGCCAGTACTTCGCATGCGAAGCGACCTACTTCGGCTCCGACCGCCTCGTGATCAACCAAAACTGGGTAGGCGCCAACTTCAACCCATACTATACGGACGTTCTGCCCCAGTTGCAGACCATCTTCGCCAACACTGATTCGACCTCGGCCCAACACGCAATGGCCGAAGTGGTCTGGGTGCTCGCTTTTATGAAAGTCACCGATTATTGGGGTCCCATCCCCTATTTTTCGGCTGGATCGGTGGCCACCTCGGTTCCCTATGATCCTCAGGATAAGATCTACGCCGACTTCTTCCATCGGCTCGATGGCGCCATCGCAGTCCTCAACACGCATAAAGGCGAAAATGCGTTTGGCAGCTACGATATCATCTATGGCGGCGACGTCACTAAATGGCTCAAATTTGCCAACAGCCTTCGCCTCCGTCTCGCCCTGAGGGTTTCGAAAGCAGACCCCACTACCGCCAAAGCCGAGGCCGAAGCCTCCGTAGCCGGGGGAGTAATGACCGCCAGCCCCGCGGATGACGCCTTCATCGCCCGTTCCTCTACAGGCGGCGATGTCAATGGTCTTTCCATCATGTCCGACTGGAACGAATTCCGCATGAGCGCCACCATGGCCTCCGTTCTGAAGGGCTACCAGGATCCCCGGATCTCGCAATACTTCCTGCCTACCGACAAAAGCGGCGACCCCACTCCCGGTAAATTCGCAAATTACGCGGGCCTCCGCAACGGCCTCAGCGTAGCCCAGCAGACCCAACCGCAGAATCTGGCAGCCGCCAATTCTCACCAGGGAGCACGCTGGTCCTCTACCAGCGTAACCGTTGGCGGCACCATCGTCGGCCTGGCCTCCTATACCAACACGCCGCAAAACGTCATGGAAACGGCCGAATCCTACTTCCTTCGCGCAGAAGGCGCCCTGCTGGGATGGAACATGGGCGGATCGGCTCAATCCCTATACGAATCCGGCATCAGAAACTCAATGGCGCAATGGGGGATCACCGGGGCCGCCGTCGATACCTACATCGCCAGCGCCAACACTCCCGTAGCCCCCGGCGATTTCCTGAACTCCCCCGCCGTGTCCAACGTACCCATCGCCTGGAGTGCCGACCCCAATGTCCAGCTCCAACAGATCATGACCCAAAAATGGCTGGCGCTCTATCCCGACGGGATGGAAGCCTGGGCCGACTGGCGCCGCAGCCACGTCATGAAACTCTACCCGGCCGCCAACTCGGATAACGTGCTGATCCCCGATCCCAGCGTGAAATGGTTGCGCCGCATCCCCTTCCTGACGACCGAACGCCAGAACAATCCCGATGGCGTCGCCACAGGAGTCTCCGCACTCGGTGGAACCGACAACGAACTTGTCCCTCTCTGGTGGGATAAGAATCCATAAAGATTGTCTATCTTAAAGCTCCCATCCCAAAAGGGTGGGAGCTTTTTATTTCAACATCTCCACATGCGCCAACTGCCCCTCCTGCTCATCTTCCTGGTAGCCGCTTGTACTTCCAAACAGGATACCCACCTCTTTACCCAGCTCGACAAGGAATCCACCGGTATCGACTTTCAGAACACCCTCTATGACGGCGAAGCCCTCAACGTCATCAACTATATCTACTTCTACAACGGCGGTGGCGTAGCCACCGGCGACATCAATAACGATGGCCTCCCCGATATCCTGTTCACGGGCAACATGGTCCACAATAGACTCTTCCTCAACAAAGGCAACTTCAAATTCGAAGATATCACCACGTCCAGCGGCATCGCCGCCCCCGCCTACGAAGGCTGGGCCACCGGCGCCACCATGGCCGACGTAAACGGCGACGGCAAAATGGACCTCTACATCTGCCGCTCCGCCGACGGTAACCCGGCCCGCCGGAAAAACCTTCTCTTCATCAACAACGGAGATAACACCTTCACCGAAAAAGCCGCGGAATACGGCCTCGCCGACGAAGGCTTCTCCACCCAGGCAGCCTTCTTCGATTACGACAAGGACGGCGATCTCGACCTCTTCCTCATCAACCACTCCCTCCACCAATACACCACCGGCGCCATCGATAACCCCGGCTGGCGGAAAGAATCCCAACCCGCCTTCGAATGCAAACTCTATCGCAACGACTGGAGTGACTCCCTCCATCATCCCGTATACACCGATGTCTCCACCCAGGCAGGCATCCACTCCGACGTCCTCACCTTCGGCCTCGGCCTCGCCATCTCCGATCTCAACAACGACGGCTGGCCCGACATCTATGTCTCCAACGACTTCAACGAACCCGACTACCTCTTCATCAACAACGGCCCGTCACACACTTTTACAGAATCCCTCAGCAAATGCATGGACCAGACCTCCCTCTACTCCATGGGCAACGACGCCGCCGATTTCAACAACGACGGCCTCGTCGATCTCATGACCCTCGACATGCTGCCCGAAGACAACCACACTCAAAAAATGCACAGCGGAGCAGAGAACTTCAACAAATTCCAGGCACTGTTCAGCCGCGGCTTCTACTATCAGTACAGCCGAAACATGCTCCAAAAGAACAACGGCGACGGCACCTTCAGCGAGATCGGCCAGCTCGCCGGGGTCTCCAACACCAACTGGTCCTGGTCCGCCCTCTTCTCCGATTTCGATAACGACGGCAATAAAGACCTCCTGGTCACCAACGGCTACGTCCGCGACTACACCGACATGGATTTCCTCCGATACTCCGCCGACAACGCCATGCACGCCAACGCCGGCGACAAGGAAGCCGCCATAAAGGAAGCCATCGGCAAAATGCCGCAAAGCCCCGATAAAAGCTACCTCTATCACAACAACGGCAACAACACATTTACACGTATCAACAACGAATGGGGCCTCACCCAGCAAACCGTCTCAGCCGGCGCCGCCTACGTCGACCTCGACAACGATGGCGCCCTGGACCTGGTCATCAACAATACAAACGAATACGCCGGCATCTATCGCAACAACGCCCGCAACAATCCCAACAACCATTTCCTCAAAGTCCAGCTGAAAGGCAACCCAAAGAACAGCACCGGCATCGGCTCCAAGATCAAGCTCTTCTGCAAAGACACCATCTACTACCAGGAAGCCTTCCCCGTCCGCGGCTTCCAGTCCTCTGTCGACCCCGTCCTCAACTTCGGCGTCGGCGCCCACAAAACCATCGACTCGGTCCTCGTCATCTGGCCCGACGATCACTACGAAGTAATAAAGGGCCAAATAGCCGACACCACCCTCCGGCTCAAACAGGAATCGGCTACCGGCATCTGGCGCTACGCCGGCCCGGCCAAACCCTTCCTCACCGCGGTGAATACCCCAACCCCGGTCCACACCGAGAATCCCTTCAACGACTTCGACCAGCAACCCCTGCTGATCAATTACCTCTCCCGCCGCGGGCCTGCCATGGCAAAGGCTGGTGATCTCATCTACTTCGGCGGTACCGTCGGTCACCCGGGCCAGCTCTTCCGCCAAACCGCTACCGGCGCCCTCATCCGCCAGGCGTTCGCAACCGTCGACTCCTCACAGGACGACGGCTCCGCCCTCTTCTTCGACGCCAACGGCGACGGCCATCCCGACCTTCTCGTCACCAATAGTCAAACCCGGCTCTATCTGAACGACGGCAAAGATCATTTCATAAAAACGACTACCACCCTTCCCCTCAACAACTCCTCCTGCATAAAAGCCGCCGATATCGACGGCGACGGAGACCTGGACCTTTTCATCGGCGGTGACGCGCTCCCCAACCAATGGCCCCACTCCTCGCCAAGCCACCTGTTCCTCAATGACGGCAAAGGGAATTTCACCGCCGCCGATATACCCCTCGACGGCCTGGTCACCACCGCGATCTTTCTCGATATAAACAACGACCACCAACCCGATCTCATCGTCGCAGGCGAATGGATGCCCATAAAAGTGTTCCTCAATAACCACGGCCAATTCACCGACGCCTCCGCCCAATACATAAAATTCCCCTCCACCGGCTGGTGGAACACCCTCGACACCGCCGACCTCAACGGCGATGGCCGCCCCGATCTCATCCTCGGCAACCAGGGTTACAACAACCAGTTCGCCGCCAGCGCACAACATCCCATGACGCTCTATTCCGGCGACTTCAATCACAACGGCACCATCGACCCCATCTTCTGCTACTACATCGGCGACACCAGCTACCCCGCTGTCTCCCGCGACGATCTCACCGGCAAGATCCCGGCGCTGAAAAAGAAGTTCCTCGAATACCACAGTTATGCCGATGCCACGATAAATGATCTCTTCTCACCGGAAGAGCTCAAGACCGCCAGCCAATACAAAACAGAAACCCTCTCCACCGTCTGGCTCGAGAACAAAGGCAACGCAGGCTTCACCCTCCATACCCTGCCGCAGGAAGCCCAATACGCACCTGTATACGCCATTGCCACCGCCGACATCAATGGCGATGGCCACCCCGACCTCCTGCTGGCCGGCGGCAACCAATGGACCCGCATCCGCTTCGGCCGCTTTCGCGCCAATCACGGGGTCCTGCTTCTCAACGATGGGAAAGGCAACTTCACCTATATCCCCCAATCCCGCAGTGGCCTCCAACTCCGCGACGACGTCCGCGGCGTCCTGCCCCTCGCAAACAAACAGCTTCTGTTCGGGGTCAACGACGGCCCCGCAAAAATCTACCGCTATGAATAAAAACATCATCTTCCTTCTGTTGGTCACTCTCAGTACTACCGCCCAACAGCCCGCAACAATAAAAGAATACACCCAATCCTTCCCCACCTACCCCTTCTCCGACCCTAGCCCCTTACCCTTACTCAACGCCGTCTACCCCTATTTTCGCTACGACGGCTTCACCGACAAACCCGTCGACAAACAATGGAAGGTCGTCGAACTGGAAAACCAATACATCCGCGTCCTCATCCTCCCCGAGATCGGCGGAAAGATCTGGACCGCCATCGAACGCTCCACCGGCAAACCCTTTCTCTACTACAACCATACCGTCAAATTCCGCGACGTCGCCATGCGCGGCCCCTGGACCAGCGGCGGCCTCGAATCCAACTTCGGCATCATCGGCCACACGCCCAACTGCGCAACACCCGTCGACTACACCACCCGCAGCAATCCCGACGGCAGCGTCAGTTGCATCATCGGCGCCCTCGACCTCCTCTCCCGCAGCTACTGGCGCATGGAGATCCGTCTGCCAAAACACCAGGCGCTCTTTACCACCCGCGCATACTGGTACAACACCACGCCGCTCGAACAGCCCTATTACCATTGGAT
The DNA here is from genome assembly GCF_035546395.1 of Puia sp. Taxonomy (GTDB): domain Bacteria; phylum Bacteroidota; class Bacteroidia; order Chitinophagales; family Chitinophagaceae; genus Puia. The sequence continues at coordinate 29,990 of NZ_DASZXR010000013.1, forward strand.
GAACGCCGGCCTCAAAGCCGGCAACGACCTCGAATTCATCTACCCCGGCAACCGCTACCTCGGCCACGACGGCGAATACGCCGACTGGCCCGTCAACAAAACAAACGGCAAGCTCATCTCCTGGTATAAGAACAACGACTTCGGCGGTTATAAATCCTATCACGTCTTCGGCAAGTACACCGACTTCAGCGGCGCCTATTGGCACAACGAGGATTATGGGATGGTCCGCTATGCGACCCACGATGAAAAAGCCGGGAAGAAATTGTGGATCTGGGGCCTCTCCCCCCAGGGCATGATCTGGGAACACCTCCTCACCGACACCGACGGCCAGTACATCGAACTCCAGTCCGGTCGTCTCTTCAACCAGAACACGGCCAACAGCACCACAACCCCCTTCAAACACCGCGGCTTCATGCCCTACGGCAGCGACACCTGGGAGGAAGAATGGTATCCCGTCCTCGGCACAAAAGGATTCAAGGTCGCCAACACCGACGGCGCCCTCAACGTTGTCCGAAACAACGCCTCGATAACGATCCTCTTCTCCCCCACCCACGCCTTCACCGACACCCTCAGGATCACCCTCGACAACAAACCCGTCTATACGCGCGCCATCCACTTCGAAGCCCTCCAACCTTTCACCGACAGCGTCAAAGCCGGCTCCGGTCACCTCACCGCAACCCTCACCAACTCACACCTGCAATACGATTCAGACCCCGCCGCCAACAACCTCACGCGCCCCGTCGACGCCCCAAAAGACTTCGACTGGAACACCCCCTACGGCCAATACATAAAAGGCATCGAAGCCATTGATCAAAAGAATTACACCACCGCTGAAACCGCCCTCACAACCGCCCTCGAAAAAGACCCCAACTTCGTCCCCGCCCTGACCGCCATGGCCAACCTGCTCTATCGCAATATGCGCTATCCCGAAGCGCTAAAGACCGCCACCCACGCCCTCGCCGTAAATACCGAAGACGGCTCCGCCAACCTCATCTACGGCCTCGCCAATGAAGCCCTCGGCCACACCATCGACGCCCGCGACGGCTTCGACATCGCCACCCTCGACCCCGCCACCCGCAGCGCCGCCTATACCTGCCTCGCCCGCCTCAGCCTGAAAGAAAACGACCTCGGCCGCGCAAAAAACAACGCCGAAAAAGCAACGCTTGCTAATCCGCTCAACATGGAGGCACTGCAAATCAAGGCCGTTTGCACCCGGCCCGACAACCAATCCACCCTGGCCCTCATCGACAGCCTCGACCCGCTCAACCACTTCGCCCATTTCGAACACTCGAACAAAGCCCTTGTCGACGGCATCCGCAATGAACTCCCCGACCAAACCTATCTCGAGCTCGCCATTTGGTATGACAACAATGGCCTCCCCCAGGACGCCCTCAAAGTCCTCCAACTCGCGCCCAAAACCGCGGAGATCGAATGCTGGATCGCCCATCTCACCCACCAATCCATCGACTGGAAAACCATCGATCCCACCCGCGCCTTCCCCTTCCGCTCCGAAACCGGCGCCCTTCTCGAACAAGACATAAAGACCGATAACCACTGGTTCCTCAAATACCAGCTCGCCCTCATCTACCACGACCGCAACCGTCTCGCCGAAGCCAAACAGCTCCTCGACGCCTGCGCCGACAATCCCGACTATGCCCCCTTCTACGCCTTCCGCGCCCAACTTCCGGGGGCCGATACCCTGAACGACCTCACCAAAGCCCGTTCCCTCGACCCAGGCTGGCGGTACCAGAAATTACTCACGGAGTATTACCTCAAAAAAGACAGTAACAAACAAGCCCTCACCATCATCGAACCCTTCTACCAATCCCATCCCGACCGCAACACCATGGGCATTCTCTACGCAAAAGCCCTCCTCGGCAACAACCAGCTGCAAAAGGCAGACAAATTGCTCGCCCAGCTACAGGTCCTCCCCGCCGAAGGCGCAACCTCAGCAAGGGAAATCTACCGCGAAGTAAAACTCCGCGAAGCCAGTGAAGAAATAAAGAAGAAAAACTACAAGAAAGCAAAAACCCTTATTGCCGAAGCAAAGGAATATCCCGAACACCTCGGCTCCGGCGCACCCTACCCCGCCGATCGGGACACCCACCGCGAAGACGAGCTCTTAAAAAGCATTCAATATTGACCTACTGAACCACCACCTGGCCCCCTTTCATCACAAAATGAACCTTCATGATCGCATGAATGTCCGTATCCAGGTCGCCGTCCACCGCAAGGATATCCGCAAAAGCTCCGCGCTTCAAAACCCCGACCTCTCCGGCCCAGTTCAGCTGCTTGCTGGCGTTATAGGTTGCAAACTGCAAGGCTTTCGCCACGGGCACACCCGACTCGACATACCCGATCACCGTATGCTTCGATAAATAAGCAAACGGAAGTTTGACATCCACGTAGTCATCCGACCCCGAAGCCACCGTTACTCCCGCCCGTAAAGCCGCCCGCAACCTTAATCCCAGGTACCGCCGGAAACCCATGACCCTCGCCGGCGCATTCTTGTCATCCGGATCCTCCAGCTGCGCATACTTTGTGAAGATCAGGCTGTCCCCATCCGTCGGCACAAAGATGGTCCCCTTCCTTGCCATCAGCTGGAAGGTAGTATCATCGACACTATATCCATGCTCGATCCCATCCACGCCCCCGATCACCGCATTGTACACTGCCCGGTTATCCGTTGCATGCGCCGTCACCCGTATGCCATACCGGTGCGCCTCCCCGACAATAGCCTTGATCTCCTCCACGCTCAACATCGTATTGTTCGGCGTATTGTTGGAATAGATCTTGATCACATCCGCCCCCTGCGTGATGTTCTCCCGCACCGCCTGCACAGCGTCGTCCGGCCCCTTCACCACCCGGTACTCATCGGCCACAAGATCCTGGTGCTTGTAAATTACCCCCGGAAGCTGCCCGCCGGTCGATGACAATCCCCGCCCGGCACATCTCATCCTCGGCCCCGGGACCAGTCCCTCGTTGATTGCCCGCCGCAACGCCATATCCGCATATTGCCCCGAATTCCCAAGGTCCTGCACCGCCGTAATCCCCGCCTCCAGGTAGGCACGCGCCCGCGCGGCGCCATAAATGGCCCGATAGGCATCGCCCTCCGTCGTCAGCTCCTTGACCATATCCATCGATTCCACGTTGTTCCCCGGGTGAAGCTCCTCCCGGTAGAGTAAATGGGTATGACAGTCGATCAGCCCCGGCAACACCGCATAGCCCGAAAGATCCACCTCCTGCCGGCCGGCCCGGTCTGCCTCCGTCAATTCAGACTCAGCGCGAACTGCCTCAATTTTCTGGTTGTTGACAAGAATGACCATTCCTGTCTTGAAAATACCGGCCTCGCTGTCAAAAAGCTTACCGGCTCTAATAAGATAAGACGAAGTCTTATCTTGTCCCGAGGCCGCCAGGGCCACCAACAGTAGCAATCCTATCAGGTAATTTTTCATACCCGAATTTACAACGCCGCATCCACAAGCCGCACTAATTCCATTTCCCGGTCCTGCCGCCCCCGATTATTCCAATTTACCGTCATCAGGAAGGCGCAATAACCCCGCCCGTTCACCACCCAGGGAAAGCTCCCAAAAAGCCCCGGGCTGCTCACCGCCTCACCCATGATCCATTCCCCATAACCATAACCCACGCCCGCCCCACCATGCTCCGCCGGCGTGTAAGCAATCCTTACATCCGCCCCAAGCCGGTTCACCTGCATCTCCGCCACACTCTCCTCGCTCAGCACCCGCACGCCGCGGTATACGCCCTTATTGAGGATCATCTCCAGGAACCGGATATAATCCTCCGCAGTACTATATCCCCCACCCGCCGGCATCGCCACCGCCCCCCTCCCAAAGTCCGTATTCGTCATTCCCAGCGGCCGCGCGATCCGCTCCGCAAACAAAGTCTCGAAAGAAGCCCCGCCGATCTTCTCCAGCACCGCCCCCGCGATCTGTAAACCCGCATTACTATAGTGAAAAACGGTCCCCGGTTCACCCTCCATCGGCATCTCCGCAATCCATTCCATCGCCTCATCCATACTCCGCATCCGCCTCAATTCACCCAGGCTCCGACCCATCGGCGGCTCTTTGATACCCGTGAGGTGCGACAGACACTGCCGGACCGTGATCCCACCCTTCCCATGCCGCGCCAGCACCGGCAGCCACCTGCCTACCGTATCATCCAGCGACAGCTTCCCCTCATCCACAAAGGTCATCACCAGCGCCGCGCTAAGCCACTTGCTGCTGCTGGCGATCCGCTCCCGCGATTGCAGGGTAAAAGGCCCCCGCAACCCATGCACCCCCTTGGTATAAACGATCTTCCCATCCTTCTCCACCACCAGCAACGCATGCCCGCCCATCGCCCGGACATTATCCTCCATCCAGGCATCCACCTTCTCAAACCCCTCCTGCGCCCGGCAGGTGCCCAGCCAGCCCAGGGCCAGCAATAAAATTAGATTTCGCATACCCCCTCAGACCTTCGCCCCCCTTCAAGGTTTAATCGTTTCACCCTAACTTGCACCTCATGAGAAAACTCCTCTTCCTCGCAATCACTCTCTCCCTCGTAACGGCCGCAACAGCCCAAACCTCCGGCAACCCCATCTTCCCGGGCTGGTACGCCGACCCCGAAGCCGCCATCTTCAACAACACCTACTGGGTCTACCCCACGTACTCCGACAAATACAACAAACAGGTCTTCTTCGACGCCTTCTCCTCCCCCGACCTCGTCCACTGGACCAAACACCCGCATATCCTCGACACCAGCACCATCCGCTGGGCCCACCGCGCCATGTGGGCTCCCGCGATCACCCACAAGGACGGCAAATACTATTTCTTTTTCGCCGCCAACGATATCCAGAATGACAGCACCATCGGCGGCATCGGCGTAGCCGTCGCCAACAAACCCGAAGGCCCCTACAAAGATTATCTGGGAAAACCCCTCATCGACAAGTTCCACAACAAAGCCCAACCCATCGACCAGGCAGTATTTAAAGACAAGGACGGCCAGTATTATATCATCTACGGCGGCTGGGGACACTGCAACATCGCGAAACTAAAATCCGATTTCACCGGCTTCGAGCCCTTCTCCGACGGCTCGACCTTCAAAGAGATCACACCAAAAGGCTATGTCGAAGGTCCCTGGATGTTCAGCCGCAACGGAAAATATTATTTCATGTGGTCCGAAGGCGGTTGGACCGGCCCCGACTACTCCGTCGCCTATGCGATCGCCGACGCTCCCACAGGCCCGTTCCAACGCATCGGCAAGATCCTCCAGCAGGACACCACCGTCGGCACAGGCGCCGGTCACCATTCGGTCATCCATATTCCCAACACCGGCGACTATTACATCGTCTACCACCGCCATCCCCTCGGCGACCCCGACGGCAACCACCGCGTCACCTGCATCGATCACCTGTATTTCGACGCCAACGGCTATATCCAACCCGTCAAAATAACAAATACCGGTGTCACCGCGCGACCACTGACTTCGGGTCGCGAACGATGATCTCCGGCTTCCCCTTATACATCTCCACCTTCCCCGTCACCTGGATCGTCTTCCCATCGATCGCTCCGGCAAGGGATGTCGCCTCCCCGCGCAACACCACCGTCAGCGCCTGGTTCGGATACGCCGCACCCAAATTCACCAACGTCAACCCCTCCAGGGCCTTATATCCAAATACCTTCGCCGTCACCACCACATTCTTCCCCACATGCGCCTGCGCATCGGCAACATCGATCTTCACAGCAGGCCCCTCCAAAGGCGCTGGCACAGCCGGCGCCGAAGAAGGCCCAACCACAACCCCATGCGCAAAAAGCCGGTTCAACACCCCCGCCAGCCGGATCCCCGCCTGCTCCAACCGCTGCTCCACCGTCCCGATATGCTCTTCATAATACTTATCGTCAATACTCCGGCTTTTCATCGCATCTACCTCCGCATATAGTTTCTCCGTAACCTCATAGCTCTCCCACATCCACCGGATCATCGGATCCTTCTGCCACTGGCTGACCTGCGCCGGCGTCGCATGATCCACTTTCGCGGCAAGCTCCTCATAACCCAGTCCCAGTCGATCGATCAGTTTACTATCCCACACGGCATGCAAGTTCGTACCCCTCCCATTAAAATTCAGCTGAACCGTATTACCCCCCTTGTCCTCGGCCTTGCTCACATGCATCGGCTGGTGCAGATCGCCCACAAAATGCACGATGAACTTCAACGCCTCCACCTTCTTCTCCCGCGGCGTAGCCGGATCGACCACCTCTTTCTCCAACCTCTCCAACGCGCTGTACACATTCTCCTCCCTCATCCCCTCGACGCTGTTCTGAAACTCCGCAAAGGATAGCCCCATCGGCAGGTTCACATAATGCCACGGCCCCGTTTGCCGGTACTCGGGCTTCCCCCGAACCTCATCCGCCCAGGTACTGACATCCGCAAGCGTCTCACTACCCAACAGTTCCCGCACGGCAGCAGCCGCCGCCGGCGTCAAATGCCTCTCGGCAATCTTGCCGACCGTCCGATGCCCCGTAACACCCCAGGAAAGCAAAAACAAAGCGATAACAACGAAACAAAGGACCCGGCTCCCGCCGAGGTCATGAATAATCTTTTTCATAACCGCAAAATACGATTATTCCCACTTAAACGCCTTCACCGCCCACACCCCGATCACCACGGTCCAAACCACTAATCCCCCCACCTGCGCCGGCAACTCCCAGATATGCAATCCATCAAACGCAATATCCCTCAACCCATCCACAAAGAAGGTCAACGGCAATACATTACAAATATGCTGTAACCATGGCGGATAACTCTCGATGGGAAAAAACAATCCGCACAGCAGGATCTGCGGCAAGGTCAGGGTATTCGCCACCGGCGTCACCGAATGTTCATTTTGAACAACCCCGGAAATAATGAACCCGATCCCCATAAATATCCCCAGCCCAAAAAGCGAGAAAACCAGCATCTCCACCACCGTCGCCCATCCATGCACCAGCGTAAACCCAAAGGCAAAATACCCCAGCCCGATCATGATCATGAATCCGATCACATGAAAGAATAACCGGCTCAACATCTCCCCGCCGATGATCGACCGCTTCCGTACCGGCGTGGCCCGAAGCCGCTTCAACACAAAATTCTGCCGCAGGTTAAAAAGGAGAAAAGAAGACCCGAACACCCCCGCCATCAACAACGAGAACCCAAGCTGCCCCGGCAACACAAAATCGATCGTCTTATGAAGGTGGCCAGGCGCCTGCACCACCGACAATTCTCCAAGCGAAGGGTTACGCGGAAATACCCGCCGATCCATCTCCCGCAAAGCCGCACCGATAACCGGCCGCAACAAACTCATCCCCCTCGAATTCGAATCCGTTCCCCTCAGCGTCACCCGGAAATGCGGCAAAAGCCCGCCATCCGAAACAATATTCAGCTCCGTCCCGATCGTCCCCTGCCTCATCTCCGCAGCGATCTCCGCCGCCGTCAGCCCCTTCACGAGGCGTATCACCGCCAACCCTTCCACTGTCTTATAAACAGGATTGGCCGTATCACACCCCGGCGATACGGCCACCTTGATAGGGCCGCCTTTATCTCCCACCAGCGACCCGAAAATGATAATAAAGAAGATCGGGAAAGCGATCGAGAATACCACCGACGTCGGACTTCGCAACGTCGCCAGCAAACTGTACTTCGACAATACAAGCGTCGCCTTTAACTGCCCCATCACATATTTCTTGGATCAGTCCTCGGTTTCATCTGGTACTCATGTGGCGGCGCCGCCCCCATCAGGTTCTTGACAAAATAATCCCACCGCCGCCGCATCATATACGGCGCATACGGGCCATACGAATGCGGACTGTTCGGGAACACCACAAGATCATAATCCTTATTGGCCTTCTCAAGCGCCTCGATCACCAGCAGGGTATTATAAGGCGGTACGTTATTGTCCATCAGTCCATGCGCCAGCATCAGCTTCCCCTTCAGGTTCTTTGCATACAGCTGGTTGGCCTGAGCCGTATAATTATCCGTTCCATCCGCATTCTTCACCAGCAACCCGTCATACCGCTCGCCCCAGTCATCCTCGTAGTTTCGATTGTCATGATTGCCCGACTCCGAGATACCCACCTTAAAGAAATCCGGATATCTGAACATCGCCCCCGCCGTCGCAAAGCCACCGCCGCTATGTCCCCAGATACCGACACGATCCAGGTCCATAAAGCCATATCGCTGCGCCAGCTCCTTGATACCCGCCACCTGGTCGGGCAACGTATTCTCCGCCATATTGCCATAGCTCATATCGTGATAGCTCTTCGACCGGCCTGGGTTGCTCGTCCCCTCTATCGCCACCACCACAAAGCCAAGCTCCGCCAACGCCTGGTTATCGCCCCGCGAAGCCGCAAACCCCCAGTTGCCGCCGATACTGCCACCTTGCGGACCCGGATAGATATAGTCGACGATCGGATATTTCTTCGTGCTGTCCAGCTTACTCGGCGTAAAGAGCAGCCCATAGATATCCGTCTTCCCATCCGCTGCCTTCACGCTGAACAACGTCGGCGCCTTCCAGCCCGCCGCGACCAGCCGCGACACATCGGCCTTCTCCAGCGGAGCGACCAGCTTGCCCTCGGCATTGCGCAACACCACAACCGGCGGTACATCCGGTTGGGAATAGCTGTCGACAAAATATTCGCCGGAAGGCGACAGGGTCACCGTATGATTCCCGTCCTCCGGCGTCAACGCCACCAGCTTCTTCCCGTCAAACCCGATCTTGTAAAAATGGTTGAAATAAGGGCAGCCCGGCTCCCGGCCCGCAGCCAGGAAATAGACCTCCCGCTTCTTCTCGTCGACCTTTACCAGCCGTGTCACCACCCAGTCGCCCTGCGTGATTGGATTCTTCAGTTTCCCCGTCGCCGCATCATATAAATAAAGGTGGCCCCAGTTATCCCGCTCTGAATACCAGATGATCTCGTTGCTCTTGGCGAGGTAACGCCAGTCGATCGTTCCGCGCCCGGACTCGAACTGTGTAGCCACATCTTCGGCAAACACCTCGCGCACCGCCCCCGTCGCGGCATCCGCGATCCGAAACTTCTCATGCTTATGATCCCGCGACGTAGACACAAAGGCCAGTTGCGCGTCATCGGCCGTCCAGTCCACATCGTCAAAGGTCCCGCTGCTGGCGATATCGTCGCTCAACGTCGCACGATGCGGGTCCGGCGGCACGTTCAGCACCGTCACCTTCTTCGCGTCGACGTCGATGATCACCCGCTGGATCATCGGGATCACCGAGTCGCCCGGGAGAGGATATTTCCAGGCATGCAGCGTCGGCTTGCCCACATTCGTCGTCACCAGGTACATATCGCTCACATGTCGCTGATCGTCTTTAAACGTCGCGATCTTCTTCCCATCGGGACTCCACCGAAGTATCGGCCCGTCACCGGTTTTCCAACCGGCATTATCGGTCGCATAGCCAAAATCCTTAACCCCATCGGTCGTCAGCTGGGTCTCCTGCCCGGTTGACACCTCCTTCACCCACAGGTTCCAGTCGCGGATAAAGGCAGCCCGCTTCCCGTCCGGCGAATGCACCTCGTTGCCGCCCCCTCTGCCGCCGCGGCCCCGCCGCCCTTCGCTAAGCTGCGAAGCCTCGAAAGGTTTGCCAAGCGCCGCCGAAATAGCCTGCGCCAGCGCCGCCCGGTCCACATACGTCGTCCGCCCCTTCTTCGCCGCATCCACCAGCACATACTCACTCCCCCCAGGCGTCAGCACGCGGTACCAAAACAAATTCCCCGACAGCCAGTTCGGCTGCACCGAACCACGGTCAATTAACGGTTCAGTATTATACGTCAGCATGCTCTCCGCATGCGCATATTCTTCGGGAGTAATCACCCGCGGGCTTTGCGCCCCCGCAGCCAGGACCATCGCCAGGCAGGCAGTCGTTAAAAAACTTTTATTCATATTACAAATTAAATGCTTTTCTTCCCCACACCCCCGAATACACCAAATTGATCAAAAACACCACTTGCCCGGGTAACAATAGCAGCAACGCCAGGTCCGCCAACCTCTGACTTTCAATCCACACATTATCGCTGAGCTTCCTCCACGGAAAAGATTCCTTAAACTCGTCCAGGAAAACAACAGCCGCATTGAAAAAGAGGAAGATCCCGACCACACTCAGCCAAAAATGCCAGTACCCCAGCCCTCGATGTAACGGACGGCGCGTAAATCTTGGGAAATAGTAATATACAGCTGCGAAAAATCCTGAAAGGAACGCGATCCCCTTCTCCACCTGTCCGCCGGCAAAGACAAAATAAGTGTCGCGCACCGGGATATCCATCGCCGACTTTCCGACCGCAAACGACCGGATCAGCATACAAAAAAAACCAACAACAAAAAGAAACGCCGGAGTGTAACCCATGAATCCCCAACGCCTCGCATGCCGTCCCAACCGCCTCATCCCGAATACAGATACAGTGACCAACGATGGCAACCCCAGAAGCACCACCAGCGCGCCGGGCATCGGCGGCATAAGATTCACCCAATCATACAGTATTCGCTGCAGACACCAAAAAACACCATCGGCGACCATCGCCGCGATCAGTGCAAACAACAGCTGCTTGAGCAGGGGCATATTGCAAGATAATGCTTAAATTCATTCAATCGATGTTCTACCACGAATACCCGCCACCGCCGGCTCTCCAGCCCTTCATCCAATGCTTCTGGATGCTGGAGCACGACTACCGGGAACCCTTCCACACCCATGAACACCTCTGGGCCGATGTCCACGCGGAACTAATCTTCACCACCGGAGAGCCGTACTACCGCAACGACCCACCCGGCGTCAACCCCGATAACACCCCGCAACGTCCCGAAGACAGAAAAGAGAGCCTCCCCCAAAACTTCCTTCTCGGCCCCCAGACCAAACAGACCCTCCTCTATTCCGACGGATTCACCGGCTTCATCGCCGCCCGCTTCCACCCCTGGGGCCTCTCAACCTTCTCAAGCCCAAAAGCAACCGACCTCATCGACAATATCCTCCCGGCCATACGGGCCCTGAAACCCGACTGTAGCGCCCTCGTCGAAAATCTCCAAAATAGATCCCGCGAGGAAAAACTACAGCTGCTCACCAGCTATCTCGAAACCCACGCCCCAAAACAACTCCCTCCCGAACATCAAAAGACACGCGCGATCGCCGCTGCCCTCCAAGCCGAACATGGCCGCCAAACCATCGCCGCCCTCACAAAGGAATTCAGAATAAACCCCCGCATGCTCGAACGGAATTTTCTTCAATACATCGGCCTGCCAGCAAAGCTCTTCGCCCGCATCCTCCGCTTCAACCACGCCAAAAACCTCATCGAACAAAACCCCGATATCGGCCTCGCCGCCCTCGCCTGCGAGACCGGCTATACCGACCAGGCGCACTTCAGCAGGAATTTCCGGCAGTTCTTCGGCCTCTCCCCCGCCCGGTTCAAGGCCAAAATAAAAAAGTTCAAGACCGACACCGCCGGTCAGGACCACGATGTCGTTTTTGTACAAGACTAGCATCACGCACAGCCTTATCTTTGAAAAAAAAGCAATGATTAAACAGCTCGCCACCGTCGGCGTATACGTCGAAGATCAACCCGCCGCCGAACGATTCTGGACCGAAAAGATCGGCTTCGAAGTGAAGAATAAAAAGGAAATGGGTAACGGCCTCTATTGGCTGGAAGTGGCGCCGCCAGAAGCCCAAACAGCCCTCGTGCTATTCCCAAAGAAGCTCATGCCCAACTATGGGGAACTGAAACCCTCGATCGTCTTTAACACCGCTGACATCGAAGCCACCTGCGCCAACCTTAAAGAACGCGGGGTCGCCTTCAAAGACGAGCTCGCTAACCTGGGCTGGGGCAAATTCGCCTCTTTCCTCGACCCCGACGGTAATGAATTCGGATTAAGAGAGTGGTAGCCAAAAATCAAGCTACCTCGCCGCAAAACTCATATCAACCCGATTCTTATACGCCAGCGCAAAATGCTCCCCATTAAGATCCATCCGGTAAACATTCTCCTTCCCCGCACCACGACGCCCATTGCAATACACCGTATCCCCCTTCAAAATAGGCTGCCAGCAAGCATACCCCTTCGGCGAGATCCGCATACTCTTCCCCTGCCCAAGATCATGCACAAACACCGCCGTCGGCGGCTCCCCATTCTTGCCCTCCTCGCTAAGCCCCGCCCAATAGACCAGCTTGTCCTCACTCTTATTCAATACAAAACAGGTCGAACTGGAAAAAGCAAGCCCCGTATCTATTTGTTCGAAGGGGATGCTCTGCAACACCCGCCCGTTCAACCCATAGATATAGACGGCCGACATATTCTGAACAACGATCTTCTTCCCATCCGAGCTCCAGCTGGGAGATGAAAATCCCAACAGGCTATCCGTAGGCGCAGCCAGCTCGACAGGGTGCTGGTTATCCTTGTCAATATATTTGACCCCCCAGTTCTTTCCCATAAAGGCATTGTAGACAAGATAATTGCCGTCCGGCGACCACACCGGTCCGAAACAATTGTGACAGGCCGTGTCCAGAATGGTCACCTTCCCGGCTTCCAGGTCAAAGACGCCGATCCGTCGTTCATGATTCCTCCCGCCCACATCCGTATACGCTATCTTCCGGCCGTCCGGCGACAGCCTCGGATCCGTGCCGTTCACAAAAATGCGCGTCGGTTCCTTGCCGTACGCAACGGCATAAAGGCCCTTGTTGTTGACATAACAATAGTCGAAAACTTTCCTTTTGTTGGGGATCAAACCACACGAAGTGCCCAGGCACACGATTCCCAGAATGTACAAGTGTCTCATAAGAACGGATTTATTTCTTAACAATATGTCTCAATATCTTCCGGTGCATCTCATCCGGCCGGAAGGGCTTATGAAGATACCCGTTAAAGCCATGCTTCTGCAGGTCATCATACATATTCTCATATACCGCCGCTGTAAAGGCAATCGCCGGCACCTCCTTATTCACATTCCGCACCTGCGTCAGCAGCGCCTTTCCATCCATCAGCGGCATCTCCAGGTCAACCAGCAAAAGGTCATAAGGCTGCTGTTGAAAAAGATCCCAGGCGATCTGTCCATTCTCCGCCGTATTGATACTCGCACCCCAGCTGTGTAAGAACCTCCGCGCGATCTTCATGTTTACCGCATTGTCTTCCACAAGCAGGATACGCACACCCGTTAGTTTCTGCAATCCCCGCAGCTTTTCCTTCGGAACCATCATCACCCGCTGTTCAAAGGGCAGCAGCACGTCGAAAAAGAACACACTCCCCTTGCCCGGCTCGCTCTTCACCTGCAGCTCGCTGCCCATCTTCCGCACCAGCTCCCGGCAAATGCTAAGGCCAAGTCCCGAGCCGCCATATTTCCGCGTCGTTTCGGCATCCGCCTGCGTAAAGCTTTCAAAGATCATCGCCAGCTTCTCCGGCGGGATACCGATACCAGTGTCTTCTACCGAGAGCCTTATTTCCGCATTGCTATCGGTAACAGAAACTATTTTCGAACGCAACGTCACCGATCCCGACTCCGTGAACTTCACCGCGTTGGACAGCAGGTTCAGCAACACCTGCTTCAGTCGCATCTCGTCACCAACCACTTTCTTACCTTCCGGCAACGGATCGGTCAGAAGATACAGCGGGATATTCTTCTGCTGCACCACCGGAATGAACGCCTCTGCCGCCTTCGTCAGCGCTTGCTCAAGATCGAACGCCTCCTGCACGAAGACCAGCTTTCCCTCATCCAGCTTGCTGAAGTCCAGCACCGCATTCACCAGCTGAAGCATATGCTCCGACGAATCCTTCAATACTTTGAAATGATCGCTCTCGTGCAACGATTCCTGCTCCTGTATCAGCAAATGCGTCGTACCGATGATCGCATTCAGCGGCGTCCGCAACTCATGGCTCATATTGCTCATAAACCGCGCCTTCGCCGCCGCCGCTTTCTCCGCTTTGTCTTTGGCCGACATCAGTTCGATTTCCACCAGCTTCAACGCCGCGATATCCCGCTTGTTCCGCCGCTCCTTGAAGTCGAGCAACCGGAGCACGAAATAGAAGAAGATACACACCAGCAGAAAGGTCAACAGGATATTCAGCACGAAGTGCCGGTTACGCACGGCTTCCGACACCGGCTCCAGGGTGGACACCGTAGGCATCATCAGCACGATCCACGACAGGTTCAGCGTCGTCGCGAAGATGAACAGGGTGACGCCTATGTCGTTCTTCCGCACGCGCAGGAAATAGATCATCGCCATCACAAATGGGAACAGATACAGATAGGATCCCTGCGAGGATCCCTGGAAATAGCAAAGAAAGGTGGAATGGGCATTGACAAAAAAAATGCTCAGCATCTTCGGCACATCGATCATGCCCTTGATGTTGAACCACATGAACCCAAACAGGATCAGGATGCCCGCGACCTCGATCACGGCGCTCTTCATCATCCCGTCGGCAATATCGAATAGGAAATTGATGAGGTTGCAGCCCATCGCAAGAACGATGAACGTGTTCAGCTGCCAGAATCGACGTTTGTCCATCCGGGGCCTCACCTCGTTCGCAGGTATTCCGGCAGGGTTTTCCATTGGATTCATAAATATATCTCGAAACCGGCTCAAATGCAATACGCACTACGTAACTTATTAGCTTTCAGTGCGTAATATTTCCAGCGGCGGTCGGGTCAAAACGCCCCGGCTATTGTACCATCCCACCGAAACCGTTAAGGCACAGACAAATACGAAGATTCCGCCCACGGCCATCCAGTGTACTGAAAAGCCGCTTTCAAGAGCCAGTTTCGCTAATATAAACGTCAATCCGAGGGCCAGTAGTATCCCGGTCGCCGCCGCCAAAGCCCCAAGGAAAAAGTACTCCAAAAGTTGTATCGTCCGCACCTGGCGCCGGCTCGCCCCAAGGGTCCGCAAAAGCACGCTCTCCTGTATCCGCTGAAATTTGCTGATCAGCACCGAAACGATCAATACGATCACTCCCGTCAACAAGCTGAAGCCCGCCATGAACCGGATCACAAACCCGATCTTTCCCAGCACATCGTTCACCACGCTCAACACCAGCCGCAGATCGATCACCGATACCGTAGGGAACCGCCGCACCATCGCCTGCTGGAAACGCGCCGATTGCTCCGGCGACCCGACCTGCGTGATCACCACATGAAATTGCGGCGCCTGCTCCAGCACGCCCGAAGGGAAGAGCACTTGGAAGCTCGGCTGCATCCGCCGCCAGTCCACCGACCGCAGGCTGCCCACGACCGTCGTCAGCGGGACGCCCTGCACATCAAATACTATCGTATCGCCGATCCCCGTGTGCAATATCCGCCGCGCAAAGTCTTCTTCAATGCTCACAAAGATCGTCTCCCCCGCATTCCGCACCGGTCCCCCCAACTTCCCGGCCACCAGCTTCTCCGTCGGTATCAGGGAGTCCCGGTACGTCACCCGCTCCTCCCGCCCAAAGATCCGCCGCTCCGGCGACCGGCGCGTGGTATCCGCCAATGTATCCGCCGCCGCCATCTCCGCCGTAACCCCATTAACCGATTGATAATGCACCGTCACAACCGGCACGGACCCCACCACGGGCAATCCCGCACTCCGCACCAGGCTGTCCACTCCCGCTACCTGGCTGCGTTGAATATCGAACAGGATCATATTCCCCTGCCCCCGCGACGCCGTCACCGTCACCCGGTCGATCAACAGCTGTTGCACAAAATAAAGCGTCCCGATAAACGTCGTCCCAAGTCCGATCGTCACCACAAGGATCAAAGTTTGATTATTGGGCCGGTAAAGATTCGCAAACGCCTGCCGCCATAGATAGCTCCATCGCGCTGGGAACAGTCGCCGCAAACAAAACATCAACAGCTTCGCCGCCCCCGCCAGGAACAAGAACGACACCAGCAGCGCCGTGGTAAACGCCGTAGCCTTGCCCCAGTTCCGCATCCGCAGATACGCAAAACCCGTAATGAACGCAAAGATGAGAACATACACCAGCCATCGCATCCCGTCCCACCGCCGGCCCGTCCCCTCCACCGACGATCGCAGCGTATACATCGGCGAGATCCGGCGGATCGACAGTAAAGGCAGCAAGGCGAACAAAAGCGAGATCACCAACCCCACGATCACTCCCTCGCCCACCGCCGGCCAGGAAATATGCCAGCTCGTTTCCATTGGCAGGATATCCTTCAATATGGCCGGCAGCACCTGCTGAATCGCCACCCCAAGCACCGCCCCAGCCACACTCCCGATCAACCCGATCCCGACTATCTGGATCAGGTAAACGAAAAAGGCGGGCCACGCCTTCAGGCCGAGACAACGCAGCACCGCCACGTCCATGATCTTTTCCCTGACATAGATGTTCACGCTGCTGCCCACTCCAACACATCCCAGCAACAACGCGATAAAGCTGATAAGGGTCAGGAACTGCGTGAGGTCGCCAAAACCACGGCTCATTTGCTTTTTGCGTGAATCCACGGTCTCGTAACGTTGCTCGGCTTTTTCCAGCTCGGGTCCCATCTTCGCTATCAGGGACCGGATATCCGCGTTCGGGTATCGGTAATAGTAGCGGTATTCCATCCTGCTGCCCAGCCGCACCAGACCCGCAGCGTCCAGGTAACGCAGCGGGATATACACCGGCGGAGCTACCGTCATCGAGATCTCGTTTCGGCCCGGCGCCTGGTCAAGGCTTCCCGCGATCACAAAAACAAGATTGCCGATACGCACGCTGTCACCTGCATGGGCGCCAAACTGCAGCATCAGGGTCTTGTCCACAAGCGCCTCCTGGCCTGCACGAAAGCTCATCCCCGCATACGCGGGCGTGGTCCCCAGCACACCGTAGAAAGGATAGTCCCCGCTGATCGCCCGCACCTGGACCAGCCGGCTCTGCCCGCTCTTCTCGAACAGGATCATCGAAGCAAAGCTCCGCTCTTCCGAATGACGGTTCGGCGCCGAATCCACCAACGCCCGCACCTTAGCATCCGTCGGCCGCGGTCCCGTCAGCACAAGGTCAGCCCCCACCAGCGACTTCGCCTGGTCGTCGATCGCTATTCGCAGATTATGCCCAAAAGACAGCGTCGACACAAGCGCCGCAATACCCAAAACGATCGAAGAAATGAACAACAGCAGCCGGCCCCGGTTCTTCCGGCTATCCCGCCAGGCCATCCGAAGATACCAGCCCAACGCCGGGCCCGAAGGATTAATTGGTTTCATCGGCCACGATACGGCCTCCTGCCAGCCGGATAATGCGTTGCGTACGAGCCGCCAGTTCAGTATTGTGGGTTACGAGGATCAGCGTCGTCCCCGCCTGCCGGTTCAACTCGAAAAGCAGTCCCGTGATCCTCTCGCTCGTCTCCGCATCCAGGTTCCCCGTCGGCTCGTCGGCAAAAAGGATCCGCGGCTGATTGGCAAACGCCCGTGCCAGCGATACCCGCTGCTGCTCTCCTCCCGATAGTTGAACCGGGTAATGATGCAGGCGATCGCTCAGCCCTACCTGCTCCAGCAACCCCTTCGCCCGGGTGCGCACATGACGCTCCCCCCGCAGCTCCATGGGAACCATGACGTTCTCCAACGCGGTCAGCGTAGGCAGCAGTTGAAAGTTCTGAAAAATGAACCCGACATAACGGTTACGTATTTCCGCGCGGGCGTCCTCATCCAGTTCGCCAAGCGGGATATTGTTGAGCTCCACCGATCCCGCGCTGCTCCGGTCGAGCCCCGCACTGAGACCCAGCAGCGTCGTCTTGCCGCTGCCCGAAGGGCCGACAATCGCCAGCGTCGATCTCGCCTCGACGGCGAAGCTCACATCATTCAATACATGCAGCGTCTTACCCGCCAACACATAGGTCTTGCTGACATTGCTTAATTTTAGGATAGTTTCCACAGGGAAAATTTACAACTATATCGGCGAAATGTTGTTCCCCCGGATGCAAACACCACGAAAATGTCGACCAAGCTCACATCTGCCGCGACAATCATATTGCTCCTGGCCCTGGTCTCCGCCTTCCAGCCGCGGCCCCAAAAGCATATCATCTTCTTCGGCGACAGCCTCGCCGCCGGCTATGGCGTCGCTCCCAGCCAGTCCTTTCCCTCGGTCATCCAAAAGCGCATCGATTCCCTCCAACTCCCCTGGCGGGTCGTCAACGCCGGCGTCAGCGGCGAAACCTCCGCCGACGGCCGCAGCCGCATCGACTGGGTCCTGCGAACTCCCGCCGACATCTTCGTCCTCGAGCTCGGCGCCAACGACGGCCTCCGTGGCATTCCCCTCACCGGCACCACCGCCAATCTCCAGGCCATCATCGACGCCGTCAAAGCAAAATATCCCGCGGCAAAGATCATCCTCGCGGGGATGCAAATGCCCCCATCCATGGGCGCCACCTACACCAACGCCTTCCGCAACATCTTCCCCTCCCTCGCCGCCCGGAACAAATGCGCCCTCATCCCCTTCCTCCTCCAAAACGTCGGCGGCATTCCCCGCCTCAACCAACCCGACGGCATCCACCCCAACCCCGCCGGCCACCGCATCGTCGCCGACAACGTCTGGAAAATTCTCAAACCGTTGCTCTAACTACTATCGCCCCCGCTGGATCGTAATATTCCTAAACTCCACCGGCCCATGATCCCCCTGCAGGTAAATAGGCCCCGGCTCCCCCTCCTTACTATCCAGCGCCCCACCCGTGATCCCCGGAATCTCCTGCCGGCAGATCACCTGCTTTCCATTAAACACCACCGTCACCGTCCGCCCCACCAGTTCGACATCATAACTCTGCCACTCCCCAGCGGCCTTTCCCATCTTCCCATTCGGCGACAGGAATCCGTAAATCGCCCCGATCTCATTATTCGGCGGCTCCGTCCCACCCTCATCTTCGATCTGCAATTCATAACGTCCCCGCAGGTATACCCCGCTATTACTATGCGCCGGGTACCGGAACTCGATATGCAGTTTGAAATCCCCGAATGAGGCATCCGTCATAATATTCGATCCGCTATGCGGACTACGCAGGATTCCATCCTGTGCCACCCACTGATTGGTCGTGCCCATCGCATGCCAGCCCTTCAGCGAGGCCCCATCAAACAACTTCTCTACCGGACCCCAAACCGGCTCCTGCGAACGCCGCAACAAAGGAGCCCGATGCCCCACCCAGCTATACTGCTTTCCATCCGGCGCTACCATCGTGCCCGTCAGGCTATCTCCCTGCAACCGGCCCTCGACCGACAGGTCCCGATCCTCCCGCTCCCACTGCGGCGGAATGGAAAAGCTAAAGGCTGAACCATTGTAATTGATCTTCGAGATAGGCCTCGCACTCCCCCCACTGCCGACAAACCTTCCCACCATCGTCCTCACCCCCGAAGCCTGCATCTCCAGCCAGGACGGCACATCCCGGTTCGGCAAATGAACGGTGAGGTCCCATCGCCCCATAAACGCAACAACCGTATCCGGCGCAGAGGCCCGCGCAGTAGGCACACCCGGAACAGGCGCGCAGCGCACAACCGTCCAAAAAGCAATCGCTGAAAACAACAGAATTATTCGTTTCATAGTAAATTGTAAAGGTTGAATTTACATCAAATTTGCTAACCATGACCCCAACTTATATCGACAAGCCCACAATCGCCACCCTCCTCCCCATGTCGGAAGCCATCCCCCTTATGGAATCCATGTTTCACGATCTGGCCACAGGCCAGATTCTCCAACCCCTGCGCACTCTCATGTGGCTCCCCGACAAAAAAGGCCTCCTCGGCATGATGCCCGCCTACGCAGGAGGTCCGAATCTGATCGGAATTAAACTCATCACAATCTTTCATGGCAACGCCAACACCACCCACCCCTCCCACCAGGGAGTCATCATCCTCTTCGACGGCGAAAACGGCGCCCCGCTCATGCTCTTCGACGCCGAAGAGATCACCGCCATCCGCACCGCCGCCGCAAGCGCCGTCGCAACGAAGCTTCTCGCCAAAAAAGAAGCCTCCACCCTCGCCATCCTCGGAACCGGCGAACAGGCAGCAAGACATCTCGAAGCAATCCCCCTCGTCCGCCCGATAAAAGAGGTCCGCATCTGGGGCCGCAATAAATCCAAAGCCGTACAACTCGCCGAAAAGACCGAAAAAAGACAAGTAACCATAGCCGACACCCCACAACAGGCCGCTGAAGGCGCCGACATCATCTGCACCGTCACCGCAGCCACCCAACCCATCTTGCAAGGAGAATGGATCAGCCCGGGCACGCATCTCAACGTCGTCGGCTCCTGCACCCCCAACGCCCGCGAGGTCGACTCCGAAACCATCGCCAAAGCAAAAGTCTTCACCGACAAATACGAATCCCTCTTCAACGAGGCCGGCGATTTTCTCATCCCCAAAAAAGAAGGCTGCATCACCGAAAGCGCCGTCCAGGCCGAACTAGGTGAGGTCATTGCAAAAACAAGACCCGGCCGCCAACACCCCGCCGACATCACTCTCTTCAAATCCCTTGGCATCGCCGCCGAAGACCTCTACTCCGCATATCATGTCTTCAAAAAAATCCGTACATTTAGTTAGCTACAAAACCTCTTGCTATATGGAAAAAAAAATAACGCTCGGCCGCCGTCAATTCCTCGAAACGGCCGCCACAGCCGCCATCGGCTTCACCATTCTCCCAAGACACGTCCTCGGCGGTAAGAATTACATCGCCCCAAGCGACAAGATCACCCTCGCCTACATCGGCTGCGGCACCCAGGGCATCCGCGAACTCCTTCCCATCCTCGCCAACCCCACCTTCCAGGTTGTCGCCGTCGTCGACCCCAACCGCGACGCCGTCGGCTACCGCGACTGGGCAAAAGGCTGGCTCCTCAATGAAATAAGAACAGCCATCAAAAAACCCGACTGGAACCAGGGCGGAGACAACAACATCCCCGGCGGCCGCGAGAACGGCAAGTCCATCGTAGAGACCTTCTACGCCAACGTCCGACCCGAGATCAAATACAAGGAATGTCACGCTTACGCCGACTACCGCGAGCTCCTCGATAAAGAGAAGAACCTCGACGCCGTCAAGATCATGACCCCCGATCACCTCCACGGCGTCATCTCCATGGCCGCCATGAAAAAAGGCAAACACGTCATGGTCCATAAACCTCTTTCCAACCGGCTCCTCGAAGGGAAGAAAGTGATCGAATACGCCCGTGACAGCAAGGTCATCACCCATCTCGTCCCCTGGGACTCCAACGGCGACATGACCCCCATCATGACCATGATCAACAATGGCGACATCGGCACATTACAGGAAGTACATTGCTGGACTAACCGTCCCGTATGGCCGCAATATCCGACCATCCCCACCGATACCCCACCCGTCCCCGCCGGCCTCGATTGGGATCTCTGGCTCGGCCCCGAAGCCCAGCGCCCCTATCACCCCGACTATACCAATATGGTCTTTCGCGGATGGTATGACTTTGGTGGTGGATCGATGGCGGATATGGGCCACTATGCCCTTTGGACCGTCTACAAGGCCCTCGAACTCGAAGGACCGACGATGATCGTTCCCCATCTTAGTCACGTCGTCGGGATGAACGAACCTGTGCCCTTCCAGATCAAAAACGACTTCTCCTTCCCCTTGGCCAGCACCGTACGGCTCAAATACCCGGCAAAAGGCTCCCGCCCCGCCGTCGACCTTTGCTGGTACGATGGTGGAATGCGCCCGCCGATCCCGATCGAACTATTGGAAGAAAATAAGGAATTACCCGCCGAAGGCCAGATGTTCGTCGGCACAAAAGGAAAGATCCTCACCGATTTCTATGTCGGTAACCCGGTCCTCCTCGGCAAACCCGCTCCCGCCCAGACCCCCAATCGCGTCAACCAGGTCGAACGCGGCGCCGCCGCCCTCCAGAAATTTGTCGATGCTGTAAAAAGTGGTAATCAATATCCCGGCAATTTCCGGGAAGCAGAAGGAATAACCGAAGCGATCAACCTCTATGCCGTCGCCCTCCGTTCAGCCAGAATGCTCAAATACGACCCCGCCGGCCGCACCATCACAAACGTCCCCGAAGCCAACAAATATCTCAATCGGGAATATCGCTCCGGATTCGAATTATAAAAGCCCACCAACAAAAAGAAACCCCCGCGGCAGCGGGGGTTTTAAATATTATAGCGTCTTGATCGCCGCAATCATCTTATCCGCCTCCGACTGCTGGAAATTCGTCACCGGCCCGTCATTGGTCGTCACAAGATACCAGATCACACTCTTCTTCGGATCCTTATCCGACTTCACATCCACCCGCTTCAGCGTATACGCCTTATAGTTCAGGGTCTCTCCATTCGAACCCGTCGACTTCAATGTCGTCAAACCCTTTTCGAACCAACGCAACTGGCCAATATCCCCAAAGCGCAACGTCGCCATATTCACATCCGTCGTCACCTGCTGATCACGAAACTCGAGCACATAACACGTGTCCGTATTTTTGATGATCCGCTGAAGATCCAACGGCCATGTTCCCGCACGCAACTCCACGAGACTCGTCGTACTGTTGTTCGAGATCGTAAACTGGGCCTTGGAAAGAAAAGGAATAAAGAAAGCCAGAACAAGAAGTTTTTTCATAGCGCGTGATGTTTTTATCTAAACAAGGAAAAACGATGCAAACAACGGTTTAGTATGCAAACGGCCCTACAGACCCTTGATAGTTTTCCCCATAATATCCGCCTCCGGTTGTTGAAAACTCGTCGACCCGAATTGATACCGCAGCAAATACCAAATCCCTTCAAATTTCTTATCCGCACGGCCCAGCGTATAGTCCTTGTAAGTCAGGATCTCGCCATTACTACCCGCCTTCAACCGATCCAATCCCTTCGCAAAATATTTCAGCTGTTCGACATTCGAAAACGTCAGCGTGTCCAGGCTCACGCCCGTCATAACTTCTTGGTTGCGATAGATCAGCGAGTAGGTCCCAACCCCGTCCGCATTCCGCTCGAGATTGATCGGCCACGCGCCGCCCCGCACCTCAACAACATTTTCCGGTAGATTCTTCGGCTTCGAATGAAAGCCGGCAAGTAAAACGAATACAACAGGTAAGATCAGCTTTTTCATATTATACATGGATTAATAACGGCCAATCCCCCATTTTTAGCATAAATCATGCCGAAGGAACGGTTGGAAGCCGTTCGTCCAACGCATGATCCGCATCCACACTATCCTCCCCACCCCACACCTTTACAGCCGTCCACGGCGCCGCAGGCGCCGCCCAAAAAGCATCCGAAGAAGAAAGCCCCAACGGTAAAAACACCTCCGTACACAAATACTCACTCCCCCCGGTGATATACGCATCCGCCAACCGCTCCTGGTGCCCCGCCAGTCCAATATTCAACCACCCCTCCTTCGCAAACGTCCCCGGCGACCCAAGCGTCCGCCTGATCACCGCCGTCAACGCACTCCGCACCTGCCCCGGTGTCAGGGTCGCCGGCAGCTGCCCCCGCAACGCCACATCCGCCAACGCATGAAAAGCCCCACAACGATAAGTGATGCTCCGTCCCGTCACGGGATAACTCCCATCCACACCGATCAACCGCTCCTGCAACTCCGCATATCGCTGCGCAATCTTCTCCATGCGAAGAGAAAAATCCCTATATCGCGCCCCCGTCACATCCAGCACCGCCAGTAAAAAAGGCTGGATCACATACGAATTATAATAGTCCTGGTGCATCGCCGGTCCATCCGCAAACGTCCCATCACCCAGGTACCAATGCTGCGAGAACTCCCGCACCGCAAACTCGATCCGCATCGCATCATAGTCATATCCATATTTGCAAAAAAAAGCCTCGATCACCGCCGGGAACAACAACCAATTGCTGTAACCCGCCATAGTCGCCCGGGTCTCGCGCAAGGCGATCACCACCTGCTGCCGCACAGCCGTATCGAGATGCTGCCAAAGCCACGGGCATCGAAGCAACCCCAACGCAAAAAAGGCGGCATCCACCAATGGTTGCCCGCCTTTCCAAACCATATAATCTCTTGCATGCGGATTCACGGCATTGGCAACCGCCTTCAAAGTCCACTCCCGATATTGTCGCCGCAACGCTACCTCTTCCGCAGCCCCCCCTTCGCCATTCAGCCACGGACCTATCCCGCTAAGCGTCCGGCCAAAAGCCTCGAGATAGGTCACCCGGCGGCGCTCCGTGGCATTATCGATGCGAACCGACAACACCACCGGCATCGACGCATGCAGCCGGTCCTCCGCCAACGCCGACATCACCGGCCGCGAAACGGCATCCAGGTACGATACCCACAACGCCCTGTCCCCCTGACCAGAAACACACAACACCCAAACCAACCCCACCGCTAAAAAAGCTATTCTCATAAAAACAAATTACCCCTTCAACCCCAAGCCCGCCGCAAAGCCGCCCGTCACTCCAACTCATCCAACACCGCATGATCGATCCCCTCCAGCACCTCCTGCTCCGGTTTCAGCAACTCCAACACCACCACTTCATTCCGCCCCTTCTTCAACCACTCCGCCGGCACATACACTGTCTGCTGCGGCCCCACCCGCCAATAACGCCCCAAATGATGTCCATTCACCCACACGCATCCCTTCCCCCATTTGCGCATATCAAAATACGTATCCGCCGGCTCCCCCATCTCAAAATACCCCCTCCGCACAACCGGCCCCTCATCACCACCACGCAAAGCCAACCCCTCCACAGTGGAAAAAGGCAGAGGAAACATTGTCCACCCCAAAATCTCGCTCCCCTTCCACTCCACCTTCCCCACAATCCCCTTCGTATTCTTCAAAAGGTAGGGCCCAAAATTGATCCTCCCCAAATTCTCTACCAAAATATCCAATCGCACCTCGCCTGCCGGCAAGGCCAGTACCAAACTATCCTGCCGAAGCCGCCGATCCAACACCCCCACCCGGCGCCCATTGATAAACACGATCCCAAAATCCCTTAATCCGTCAATCCGCAACACACCCGAACCGCCCCCGGACACCACACTCCGATACATCACATATCCATACGCCTGGTTCAAATCCTCAAAACTCAGCGGCCGCGTACCGCTCACCGGTGAAGCCAACATCCCAAACAAAGACCCCACCTCCGTCAACCGCACCGCCCCAACCGCAACCGCCTTCTTCGCCTCCGGCACCTCCGGCAACACAGTCCCTGCCGGCAAATGCCGCCCGATCACCTTCCGAAACGCCCAAAATTTTTCCGTCGCATTCCCCGCTTCATCAAGAGGCGCATCATAATCATAGCTGGAGATCTGCGGCTCATACGGACTCCGGTCATTATAATTCCCCCCATTCATAAACCCCCTCGTCGTCCCTCCATGAAACATGTACATGTTGATCGAGATCCCCGCCCCCAACACCGAATCCAATCTCCCCGTATATCGCTCCGCCGGCACCGTATGATGCTTCGTCCCCCACCAGTCAAACCACGCCGGGTACCACTCCGCAATATAATAGGGTCCGCGACCGCCATGATTCGCCCTCACCAACGCCTTCACCCGCGCAGGCTCGTCCACCCCATTCACCGCCGGCAACAATCCCGGCAAATGCCCCTTCCCCACATCCCCCGCCGGATCACACGTGTAAAGCAGTCCGTCAAACCCTGCCTCGACAAACATCCGCCGGTTGATCGCCAGGTATTCGGTATCACTCCCATAGCTCCCATACTCGTTCTCTATCTGCACCATCAATATATTGCCCCCATGATTCACCTGCAACGGCGCCAACTGCCGCCCAACCTCCCGGATATAGCGACGGTACTCCGCCAGGTAGCCGGCTTCCTTACTCCTCACCACCAACCCGGGCTCCTTCTCCAACCAATACGGATACCCCCCAAACTCCCACTCGGCACACACATACGGCGAAGGCCGCAACACCACCCAAAGCCCCTCCTCCTGCGCCGTCCGCACAAAGGCCGCGATATCGTTATTGCCCGAAAAATCAAAGGTCCCTTTCTCCGGCTCATGCACATTCCAGAACACATACGTCCCCACCGTATTCAGCCCCATCGCCCGCGCCATCCGCATCCGCTGCCGCCACGCTTCCCGCGGCACCCGCGTATAATGCATCTCGCCCGAGATCATCAGGAATGGCTTCCCATCCAGCAAAAAAGTACTATCCCCTAACTCGAACCGATGTTGCGAAAGGCCCGCCAGGGCCGCCGCAACAAAACAAACCAACAAAAAAAAGGTCTTTCTCATAGCTTAGCTCGTTATTTTTAGCAGCCAGATTCTGCGCCAACACCGCAGCGCTCCCATCAAAAGCGGCAATCCCCCGTAATCTACTTAAATTCGGGAATATATGTCAAAACAACAGCTACAACGTCTTCGTAAACTGCTGCCGCCTATAATACTGTTCGCTACCCATGCGTTTGCTCAACAACAAATACCCGTTGCGCGCGGCTGGGCGAAGAACTCCATCAACACCGTCGTCTTCCGCAAGAATTCCCTCACCTCCAATAAAGAATTCCAATACATCGCATTCTACGACAGCACATCGCACCTGGTTATCGGCCGCCGCAAACAAAACACCGCCAACTGGACCCTCCATCAAACCCAATACACGGGCGACACCCGCGATGCCCACCGCTCCATCAGCATCATCGTCGACGGCGACGGCTTCCTCCACTGCAGCTTCGATCAGCACGACAGCCGCCTCCGTTATGTCCGCAGCACGCGTCCCGGCTCCCTCGACCTCGGCCCCGAAACAAGTATGACAAATGCCAACGAATCCCGCGTCACCTATCCCGAATTCTACCGCCTTCCCGGCGGCGACCTTCTCTTCCTCTACCGCGACGGGTCCTCCGGCAACGGCAACCTGATCCTAAACCGATACGATCGAACAACAAAGACCTGGACCCGCCTGCAGGACAAGCTCATCGACGGCGAAGGAAAACGCAATGCGTACTGGCAGGCAGCCTTCGACACAAAAGGCACCCTGCACATCTCATGGACCTGGCGCGAATCCCCCGACGTCGCCAGTAACCACGATATCGCCTACGCCCGCTCCCGCGACGGCGGCCACACCTGGGAAACGTCCACCGGCAAGCCGTACGTCTTACCCATCACCGCCGCCACCGCCGAATACGCCGTCCGCATTCCTCAGCACAGCGGTCTGATCAACCAGACGTCCATGTGCGCCGACGAAAATGGCAATCCCTATATCGCCACCTACTGGCGCCCCGACAACACATCGGTCCCTCAATATGAAGTAGTTTACAAAAAGGGCGCAGGTTGGCAAACAAGCCAGGCATCCCACCGCACTACCCCCTTCCTCCTCGGTGGCGCCGGCACCAAACGCATCCCGATGTCCCGCCCGCAGATCGTCGAAAAAGCCGGCCGCTTAACCCTCATCTACCGCGACGAAGAACAGGGCAACAAAATAACCCTCGCCACCGCCGCCAACCCCGCCGGTCCCTGGACCGTCAAAAATCTCGGCGCCAATACCTACGCCAACTGGGAACCCACCTTCGATCCACAACTCTGGGCCGCCAAAAGCATCCTCAACCTCTTCGTCCAGCGCGTCGGCCAGGGCGACGGCGAAACCCTCGAAAACCTCCCCGCCCAACCCATCTCCGTTCTCAGCTATATCCCCTAATCCCCCCAAGCCAAAGCCGCGGAGCGGCTTAATCTCTTCGCAAAGCTGCCGTGGGATTCATCCTGGCGGCGCGAAGCGCCTGCCCACTCACTGCCAGCAACGCAACAAAAACTCCAAGGAAACCCGCGCCCACAAACACCCACACCGACAACCCCACACGGTATGTATAGGCCTGCAACCACCGGTGCAACACTACCCACGCCACCGGCGCCGCGACACAAAACGCAATCCCAACCAACACCACAAACTCCCGTGACAACAGCCCCCACAACTGCACCACACTCGCTCCTAACACCTTCCTGATCCCAATCTCCTTCCTCCGCTGTTCCGCCACAAACGCCGCCAACCCAAAAAGCCCAAGGCAGGAGATCACCACGGCCAGCGATCCAAACACTCCCGCGAGCCTTCCCACCTGCTCCTCCGCCAAAAACTTCGCGCCGTATGCCTCATCAACCCACCAATAGTAAAAGTCATCGACAGGGTCCCACCGATGAACCACCTTCCCGATTCTCGCCAACGCCTCTTGCACCGGCAAAGCTGCCGCGATCCGTACTACCAGGTAACGCTGGCGAACATTCGAAGCAAGGGTAAACAACACCGGGCTGACCGGCTGATACGGAGACTCCATCACAAGGTCCTTCACCACACCCACAATGGGATGATCCACCCCGTGCCAGCGGATCACCTTCCCAACCGGGTCCTTCAACCCGGTGAACCGCACTGCCGACTCGTTCAAAATAAACGCCCCGCTGTCCGCCGGATTCCCCGGTATAAAATCCCTCCCTTCCAGCATCGTCCACCCGACCGTCCGGCCAAACTCATACCCCACAAACAAGGTCCCTATCACCGGCACTGTCCTCGGATCGCGCCCTTCCCAATCATAGCCGAACATGGAATTATTCACATTCGTCGTAGGACTCGAAGACACGGCCAGGTCAACAACAGCGCCCGTCAATAGCAGCTCCTGCCGCAACGCATCGGCATGACCGATCAGCTCCGGTCTGTTCACCGGCAAAGTGATCAATCCCGCCCGGCTATAACCCACCGGCCGGTCCTTTGCAAATTGCAGCTGCCGGAACACCACGATCGTCCCGATGGTAAGGCTCATCGAGATCGTAAATTGCACCACCACCAATGCTTTCCTCGCCAGCCCGGCCCTCCGCTTCGAAACCATCTTCCCAGGCTGAAAAGCAGACAGGTAAAATGCTGGATAACTCCCGGCAAGGATGCCCGTAACACCCGTAAACCCAACCACGATCAGCCACCACCATCCGTTTCCCCAGGGCACCCTTACCGGCCGGCCCGCCATCGCGTTGAACCAGGGCAGGCTCAACGCCATCAAACCCATCGCCAATAGTAACGCGAGAAAGGCCGTCAGCATCGACTCGCCGAGGAACTGCGCGATCAGCTGACCACGGCTCGATCCCAATACCTTCCGGATCCCCGTCTCCAATGCCCGTTTCTCGCTGCGCGCCGTCGAAAGGTTCATAAAATTGATACAGGCAAGCAACAAGACCAGGCCACCGATAAACCCAAAGATCCGCACCGACTGCAAACGCCCCGCCACCATCTTCCCATTCTCTGCCCGGTCATACAAATGCCATTTGTCCATTGGATGCAGGGCAAGCTCCTCCAGGCCCTTCATATGCGCCTTACTTAGGTCTTTGATCCTCGCCGACATCGCCTCAAGATCCCGTCCTTCCTTCAATTCGACAAACAGTTGGAAATGATGATTCGTCCAATCATCCTCACTCTCCCGGCCCGGACAACCGGCATTGGTCCAACTCAGCAAAAAGCTATACATCGCCATCGAGCTGTTCTCCGGCAGGTCCTCATACACACCGCCCACCTGCAACACCGTCGAATCCCCCATCACCAGCGATCTGCCTACCACATCCGCCGATCCAAACAATCCCCGGGCCATCGAGGCGTTCAGCAGAATGGCGCCCGGGTCCTTCAACGCACCCGCATTGCCCCTGATCATCGACAGGCTGAACATCCCGGGGAACCCTGCCTGCACCCAGGCGCCCCATCCACCGAGCGTCTTGTCGGACACCCGGAAGGTCTCGCCAACCCCAGCCATCAACGACACTTCCGCAAGATCATCCGGGTACTGCACACGAAGCGCCGCGGCCATCGGCACGCTGGCGTAAAGACCGACATCCACCGTCCCATTAAACCGGCCGATCGAAAGTACCTCGCCCAATCGCCGATGCTTAGGATGCCAATGGTCAAAGCTCACCTGCTCCCACACCCAAAGCCCGATTAACAAGGCGATCGCCATTCCCATCGCCAGCCCGGCAATATTGACCGACGAAAAAAGCGGCCCCTTTCGCAGGTGCCTCCATGCGATTAGCAAGTAATTCCGCAACATAACAGTTGATTATTGGTGAGCCGCCGGTCCGCTGTAACTGATCACCCCTTGAAGAATATCCCGGGCAATCTTTTCTTGATTGGTAATAGCACTGATAAAGGCGCGATCCCGTTCATTGTCGATATTCCCGCAAAGTATCGTCACCGCGGGCACCGTAGCCGCCCGCAAAACCCATACATGCTCCTGCGTCTCCCGCAGCTCATTCCCCACCTTGTAGCTCGGCTTCAAGGCTTCGACCAACGCGCTGCCCAGCCGCTCGCTCTGCTGGAAATAACGATTCTCTTTCGACACATAGATATGAAACCCATCCGTCTCCGGCCCACTCCCCGCATCGGTATGCAACGAAATAAAAAGGTCCGCCTTCCTTGCCGCCGAAAGATCCGCCCGGTAATGCAAGGACGCCCGCTTATCCTTCGACCCGCCGGACAATTCATCCTTGTCCCGCGTCAGCACGACATCGACGCCATACTCAGAAGCCAGCTGCTTCACCTTCCGGGCGATGGACAAATTGATATTCTTCTCCTTCAATCCGTTCGATGCAACGGCGCCATCGTCCCAGCCACCATGGCCGGCATCGATGACGACCGTGATCGGCTTCACCCTCTCCCGGTGGACCCTGCCGGAGAAAGCACACAATAACAAAACCGCAAGCGGCGCAACCATCCACCGGCTCAGCCGGCCGGATTTACTAAAAGAGAATTGAGTGATCATGGATATACGACGTTTTATCGATGATGAAAAAAAGGAATGAAACAATCCTGTCTGCCGGCTCTCCAGCGTCTGCCGCACCAACAACTCCGCATACGCCAATCCATCGCCGCCATCCACCACACACCGGTCCGCCTCGAACTCATGCAGCGTCCGCAGCTCCCGGTAGATAAAATAAAGGAAGGGATTGACCCAAAACACGATCATCAACGGCCGCAACAATAATAGGTCAAGAGAATGCCGCTGCCGTACATGCACCAGCTCATGCCGCAGCATCTGCCGCCCGGTATCACTCTCCACATCGATATCCGCGTGCCAGAATATCGTCTTCAAAAAAGAGAACGGCGTCCCCGGCTCCTGTGTCAGCAGGAAAAGCACATCCCCCCGCCGCTCGCAGGGATACCGCTTATAGAGTCGAAAGACATACCCAAGCTCCCGCAGGAACACGAATCCCAACAAGCCCGCTACCACCCAATAGGCCCGGGCAAAACACGCGCTCCAATCAATTCCCGCTGCCGGCACAACAAACCCGGCCCGCATCCCCGCATCGTCCCCCCAGTTCCCCGGCGCCACCGCATGCAACACTCCCGGCCAACCCGGCGCCTCACCCGCCCACGCAAAGAAACCCGGCAAAGGCACCAACGGCATCACCAGGGCCAGCAATACCGTCCCCAACAAAAACCCGCGATTCCACCGGTGGAATACCCTGTTCCGCAGGAAGAGCCAATAGTAAACAAACAGCACACCTGAAATGGCGGCCGACCTTAAGATCATCTCGATCATGGCTTCGGATTTTTAGCGTTCCGGATCTGTTGCAACAACTCCTCCAGTTCCTGCAAGCTCAGTTTCTTATCGCTCACAAACTGCGATACCAGCTTGGCCGCACTCCCCTCGAAATATCCCTTGACCAGCTGCTGGGCGCTCTTCCGCCCATACTCCGCCTTGCTGAGCGTCGGTTCGTAACAGTTGTTCCGCCCCTGTACCGTGTACTCCACATACCCCTTTTCCACAAGGATCTTCAACAGCGTGGCAACCGTATTCGGATGCGGCTTCGGCTCCGGAGTCTCCTCCACGATATCCTTTAAAAATCCCCTCCCGATCCGCCAAAGGACAAGCATCACCTGCTCCTCCGCCTTCGTTAATGGTTTCATCAACTAAGTTTTTAGTCATACAAAAGAATAACTAAAATCTTAGTCATCCAAATTTTTATACTAGAATTCTTAATTCCCCGTTTAAAAGCTGGCGTGAGCGCATCTATCGCCCCTCTAAAATGAAATATTTTCTTTTTGAGAAGTACACCTTATCGACCGACCTCCCCGCCGCGGAGGTCCGCCAACGCCTGGAAGGCAACCTCGAAGCCCGCCAGAACCTTCCCTTTTTAGTCCGTAACGCCACCCGCCCCTATATCGGCAGCCTCGACCAGGACGGTTTCGTCATCCGCCGCGTCCTCCACTGGCACAACTCCTGGCAGCCCATCACCAACGGCCACTTCATCAATACCCCCACCGGAACCAATATCGCCATCCGCATCCACCCCCATATCCTGCCCCTCCTCTTCATGACTTTCTGGACCTTCGTCATCGCCTCCGTCTTCATCGGCGCCGTCTTCGCCCATGCCCTGCTCTTTTCCCTCTTCCCGCTCGGCATGCTCATTACCGCCCATACACTCATCATTGTCAACTTCAACAAAGAAGCCGCCAAAACAAAACTGTTCCTCTCGAATCTCTTCCGATACACCGCCGCCTCCAACGTCGCATGAACCGTAACTCTTTCCATTCCTGGGACAAATTCATCCCACGCTGGGAAACATACAATAATACACTTATCCATTTCTAGCTCATTACCACCAGATCCCCACCCGGCATCCAAATTGGTCAATAAAGTTCAAGGAACCCCTAAATCCTAAACCCGTGAAAACTCTTTATACTGCTAAAGGGCTTTACCTGCTCATTGTAGCTATGGTAAGCGCAGTCGCAGGAAAAGCACAGACCTCACTGGAATTCGCCAGCGGCGGCGGCCCCGTTGGCGGTGGCGCTACCGTCACCCCCCAGGTAGTGACCTTCAGGGAGAATACAAACAACCCTACCGGTAACACGTTCGTCGCCTACTCATCGCCGACGATCACAACGACTTTCTCATTCACCAATCAGCAATATACCCTGCCGACCACACAGATGTCCACCAGGCTGCCCATGGTCTTTGGCGCTGCCATTAACAACGGCGGCCCAAAAGCACTCAATGCGTCTTTTTATGCGCAGATGAGCTCGCTCGGTTCGCCCGTCGACGCGGACTTCACCTCGACGGAACTCGTCACCGCCGGCACAGGGATCTCCTGCCCCAATAACTACGCCATCGAATTCATGATCTCCTCCATGCCCCTCTACAACGCCGGTCTCTCCACCAGCGGTAGATACTATATGGGCGATATGAATATTACCTTCGGCGTGCCGGTCACCGATCCCGTGATCCACCTCGTCGGCATCGGCGCCACCGCCGGCTCCCTCGGATTCACCTCTGAATTCGATCTCCAGACTCCCGCTATCACGCTCTCCAGGCTGTCCGGCGACGCGGAGATGAACGTCACGGGCAATAACATCGTCAACACCGCCGCTCATCCCAGTTCACTTACCGGCTCAGGGGCCGCCACCGGTTCCATTCTCGTAATAGGCACCAACATCTCGTCATTGAGTTTCAAAGTCTATATAAAAGGGGATGGCGGGGCCTCCAACTGGGCCACCGGCAGTTCACACTCCGGTGACCAGATGCTCATCGGCGTCTCCAGCGCGGTCCCGACCCTGGTCCTGCCCATTACCCTGCGCAGCTTCACAGCCATGCCGCAGTCAGGCGGCGCCCTGCTTCAATTCATCACCGGTACTGAAAGCAACACGAGGTTCTTCGATATTCAATACAGCCCCGACGCTGAAACCTGGCAAAGCATTGGAACCATCCCAGCCGCAGGCTTCAGCAACACGGAAAAAATATACACCTTCGTTCACCCCGCTCCCATCCCAGGCGCGAACTATTACCGCCTCCGCATCGTCGACCGGGACAACCACTCCACCTGGTCGCCCGTTGTCCAACTTTCCATCGCCGCCACCGGCCGCCTCATGGGCTATCCCAATCCCACCAGGGGTGACTACTACCTCACCGGGATCGTCAGCCCCTTCGTCGCAGTGACGGTAATGACCCTCGACGGGAAACCGCTGCAGGTATTGGAGAATTTTGTGATGGGCGCAGCCCTCCCGCTCGGCCAGTACCCGACCGGTGTCTATCTCATCTCCGTAAAAGACAATGGAAGAACACAACTGTTGAAAGTCTTCAAGGAATAATGGCCCAAATAATGTATATTTAAGGGGAACGCCTTTTGCTCAAACTAACACCACGTCGTATGCACGCACCGATCTTCTTATTCTTCTTTTTCCCCTTCGTTTTCACTTGGGGTATCGCAGCCATACTCTTCATTCCTTATTTCCTGCCGACCATCATCGCCTTCATCCGCAGGAGCAACAACGCCGGCGGCATCTTCCTGCTGAACCTCTTCCTCGGTTGGACCTTTATTGGGTGGGTCGTCTCCCTCGTCTGGGCCATCGCCAGCCGCAACACCAACACAACCGTTATCGTAAATAATAATTACGCCAATGGCGGTCAGCCCTACCAGTCGCCTCCCGGCTATAACCCGCCGCAGTATCCTAACGGGCCGTCCCAACCAACCCACCAGACCGCTCCAACCCTCCGTCGCCCGAAATAACCCGCGCGCCGCGATAGTACCCGACTCCCCAGCATGGCATCACGCCGCAACAGAGCCCAGCTATCCGCAACACCTCACGCCCCGATAGGCCCCGGATACGCCGGCCCAACGGGGGTCACCTCCATCCACCGCTCCGGATGCGCCACATCCTTCCACCCAAACTGCCGGTACAACCCGTGCGCATCCCCCGTCAGAAGGATCCACCGCCGCAATCCCTGCAGCTCCGGATGCTGCATGATCGTCCCGATCAACCATTTCGACAATCCCCGCCCCCGCCACTCCGGCAACACATACACATCCCCCAGGTAAGCGATCGTACTGCGGTCCGAGATGATCCGCGCATACCCGATCTGCTTCCCCTCGCCGTCGAACAAGCCGAAATTCAGCGAATTTTCCGCCGCCTTCCTCACCCGCTCGAAGGGGATGTTCAAACACCAATAAGCCTGCGTCGAAAGAAAATGATGCACCGCCACCAGGTCCTGCTTCGCAAGGTCCGTCGAAATAGTATATCCGTCCTTATAGATTTCCATACCCCGAATATCCGCAAATTAGATCAAACCCGCCGCTCATTAGTTTCGAATTTGCCGCGACCCCACCCGCCACTATATTCGCACTCATGAAAAAAGCACTCTATCTTCTCTACTCCCTTATCTGCTACGGCATCTTCTTCATCACTTTCCTATATCTCATCGCCTTTGTCGCCAATCTCGTCGTCCCAAACACCATCGACCACTCATCGGCAGAGTCCATGCCCGCCAGCTTCAGCGTCCTGATCAACCTGTTCCTCATAGCCCTCTTCGGCCTCCAGCACAGCGTCATGGCGCGACAAGGCTTCAAAGAAAAATGGACCCGCTTCGTCCCCGAACCCATCGAACGCAGCACCTATGTCCTGTTCGCCAGCACGATGCTCATCATCCTCTTCCTCTTCTGGCAGCCGCTGCCCAATACCATCTGGTCCCTCAGTGGCCCCGCCGGAGCAACCCTGACGGCCATCTCCTTCCTCGGATGGGGGATCGCCCTGCTGAGCACATTCCTGATCAATCACTTCCATCTCTTCGGACTGCTGCAGGCCTATCAGTATCTTACCAATAACCGCTCCACCGACCTCCGCTTTCGCACCCCATTTTTTTATAAATTGGTCCGCCATCCCCTCTACCTCGGATTGCTCATCGCCTTCTGGGCCAGCCCGGTGATGACCGTCGGCCATCTCCTCTTTTCTATCGCCATGACCGTCTATATTTTTATCGGCATCTGGCACGAAGAACGCGATCTTTCCAACCAATTCGGCGACCGCTACGAAAGATACAAACGCACCACCCCAAAGATTATCCCGATCCCCAGGTCGAACCGGTAAAAGGCCGTTGCTACGCACCCCAGAACAGCACAGGACAGTCATAACCCCAATATCATCTCACCATCACTCTCCAAATTGGCGCCAACGGATCACCACCTTCCACATCACCCAGCTACCGCAAATTCTCCCGCCGCAATTTTTCCAGCAACCTATCCCACCGTACCCAAACAATATGACAATCCTTCGGACTCGTCCCCGTCGAATAAAAAAGATACTTCCCATCCGGAGACACATACTCCCCCCACCGGTGCGCCACCCGGTCGTTGATGGCCGGCCCTAAGCTCGCCGGCGCCGTCCAACTCCCATCGGATCGCCGAAAACTGATCGCCAGCTCACATTCAAAGTCCTTCGTTTCCTTATTGGATATGATAATATAGGATTCATCCCTTGCCACATAGAAATCCCCGTCGAACCCAGGCGTATTCAAAGGCTCCCCAAGACTCTTCACCACCGTATCACCCCCCGATACCCGCATCGTCGACACATCATAATCGCTAAAATCCCGCCGCTTGCCCGGATGCACGTTGCTGGCCAGGTAACAGGTGCCGCTGAGGGTCGGCATAAAATCATAGCTCCCAAACCTCGTCTTCAAATATACACTCGGCTTCGTCCATCCACCGTCCGCCGTCCGGTGCGACTGGAAAACATAGGAATGGGCCGTATCCGCCCGCCGCTCGGCCCCGCCCAGCAGGTACAGCGTCTTTCCATCCATCGAAAAAGTAGGCGCATAATACTGGCGGAACACCGTAAATGGCCCCTCCCATTTCCCGTTTCGGTATTTGAAACACCGCACCGCCGCCGCAGTGCTGCTGAACCAGGTATTGTTGGAAGGGTAATAGAATTCCGTCCCGTCATCCGAAAAGGCGACCCGGTCCATCGAAAACGTATCGTTTTTCATGACGAGGTCCAGGGCGAACGCCTCCGGCTTATCCCCCGGAGGCTTCTGCCCCAGGTATGCCGCCGGAGTATTCCAAATGCTTTTCTGGGCGCGAACGGAAAAACAAGTCAGGAAAAAATAACAGACGAAGAGCGCAAATAGCGCAAAGGAAGAAATTTTGGTCATAGTACTGGTATTTAACCAGTAAGGTAGACCCACCCCCGGGGAAACCCCGTCCATCCCCGGTTCAAACCCGTTCAAACCCGGTTCAAGTGCCAAAAACCCGGCCTCGGTCAATGCCCCGCCGCAATCCACCACCCATCAACACGCACCCCATCAGGCCTCCGCCTGCTCCCCCGCATCCGCACTCCGCACCATCGTCTCCCCCGTCCCCGTATCATAGATCAGCATCGCCTCCTCATCGTCAAAAAGCTCGGCAATCACCTCCCCCTTGTCGCTGATCACCGCCGATCCCCCCGCACACATCCCATCGCCACAAATCCCGATCGAATTGGCCAGCAAAACCGTCATCGAATACGTACACGCAATCCCCGACAAAGTCTCGATGGCCTTTTCCATCCCCGCCGCCGTCTTCGCCACACTCGCCAGGTAGATATCCGCCCGGTTGCTGTACGCATTCACCGAATGCTCGGGAACCGACAGTTCATAACAAATGGCCGGCGCGATCTTATGATCGTCCAGCGAAAGAAACAACTGCTCCTTCCCCGGTACAAAATAAGGGGTCTCGTCCGCATGCAGATATTGCTTCGCATACACCAGCCGGGTCTCGTCCGGCCGGAAAATGACCATCCCGATCTGCACCCCATTCTCGACGCGCATCGGCACCCCCACACCGAGAAAAATCCCATACCGGTCGCTCATCCGCTGAAGCCCGGCAAACCGCTCATCCTCCGCAGTCGTCGCCAGTTGTTCCGCCAGCGTCGGTTCATAACCCGTGATCGACAATTCGGGAAACACCAGCAGATCCACTCCACGCTCCACCGCCATGCTCGCCCACCGCTGATGAACGGCCAGGTTCGCCGCGATATCCCCCTTCACCGGCCTCGTTTGTACGACACCTATTCTCATATTTTCCATTTTCTCCCTGAAGGTAGGAATATCTTTCTTCTCACAACACCCCCGCTTCCTGACAAACCTTCCCGGCGCCCTCTCGACAAACCAAATGATCAGGCAAGCCGGCATTTGAATTCTTCCTATATTTAAACCATGCAAACAGGCTGAATCCATCGTCAGGATCATCGACAACTATATCAAATAACAGACTCCCCCATGACGCCCAAAACCATCGCCACCGCCATCCTCCTGCTCACCCTCATCCGGGTAAGGTCTGCCGCTCAACCAAACGCATCCACCCCCCAGCCACCCGCCCAAAGCGACTCCACCTACGCCCAACGCCTCGGCTGGCCAAAAGACGCCCGCATCCTCATCCTCCACGTCGACGACGCCGGTATGAGTCTCGAATCGAACGAAGGCGCCATCAACGCCCTCACAAAAGGCGTCGCCACCTCCGTCAGCGTCATGATGCCCTGCCCCTGGGTCCCGGGCTTCGTCAGCTGGCTGCACAAACATCCCAATACGGACGCCGGCCTCCACCTCACCCTCACCTCCGAATGGACCGAATACCGCTGGGGCCCGCTGGCTGGCCGCAAGTCCGTCCCCGGCCTCGTCGACAGCAGTGGCTGCCTCTGGCCTACCGTCGCCGCCGTCGTGTCGCACTCCAACGCCGACGAGGTCGAAACCGAGATCGCCGCTCAATTGGAACGCGCCCGCGCCATGGGCTTCGAACCCACCCACCTCGATACCCACATGGGCACCGTTTACAACTCCACCGCCTTCCTCATCCGCTATATGCGCGCCGGAATCACCAACCATATCCCCGTCATGCTGCCCGGCGGCCACGACAAACTCATCCAAAAACAAACCGGTCTCCCCGATGCTGCCCTGGACAACTTCCGCACCCTCGGGAAGACCCTCTGGGCCGCCGGCCTGCCCGTCCTCGACGACCTCCACAATTTCAGCTATGATTGGAAAGTGCCCGACAGCGTCGCCCATAACGACAAAAAACTCGCCCGCTGGCGCACCTCCCTGTATATCGACGCCCTCAAGACCCTCGAGCCCGGCGTCACCATGATGATCATGCACTGCTCCGACGCCGGCGAACACTTCACCCACATCAGCGACAGTGGCCCCCTCCGCCGCGGCGACATGCTCGCCATGATGGACCCGGCCTTCAAAAAAGCGCTCCAGGACCAGCACATCATCCTCACCACCTGGCGCGAACTGATGCAACGCCGCCAGGCCGCCAAATAGCCGGCATGACCAACGTCTTGCCCTCTATTGACCGCCGTCATACAACAATTCCCTACCCAGTCTCACCTTCGTCTCAAAAAGATGAAACCCCTGATCATTTATTTCTCGCGGACCTCCAACAACGAGAACCTGGCCATGCAACTGCAGCAAAGGCTCAACTGTCCCATCAAAGTGATAGTTGACAACAAAAAGCAACGCAGCACCTTCTCCCTTTTGCTCACAACCGTACTCGGTCTCAATACCCCGATCACCCTACCCGACATCCCCTTCCAGGACCACGATCGGTTCATCCTGGTTGCACCCATCTGGGCCGGCCGCATCGCCGGTCCCATGCAAACCTTTATCCGCAGGTACAAGTCCCGTCTTACAACGGTATCCTTCGCCACCATCTGCGGCGGCCAACCCGGCCAGCGGGAAAAGATCTATCGCCAATTGACCCGCCTCACAGGCAAAGACCCGGCCAGTCTCCTGGAACTGCAACTCAAACACCTCCTCGCCGCACAAAACCCTCCATCCGCCCCACACGCCGGCAACTATAGGATGCAACCTGCCGACTGGGCATTCTTCGACGAGCCGATCACCCGTTTCGCCGCAGACTTGGACCCTACGATCGGGAAAAGCCGTTCCACGCAGGTTGCCTGGCAGATCAAATAACCTGGAAGATCTGGATATTATTCCCACACGTATCATCCAACACGGCTAGCTTCGTCGGCCCCATGGCAGTCGGTGGCATACTGAAAACTACCCCCGCCGCACGAAGCCGCTCATACTCCGCATCCACATCGGCCGTCAAATAAGCCGTCCACGGAATACCCGCGGCATACAACGCCTCCTGGAACACCACCGCCGGCGGAAATCCCATCGGCTCCAACACCACCTCCGCCCCATCCGGCTCCTCCGGGGAAACCACCGTCAACCATCGGTGCTCCCCCATCGGGATATCCCGTTTCTTGACAAAACCCAGCACACGGGTATAAAATTGAAGGGCCTTCTCCTGGTCCTTCACCATGACGCTCGCCAATCTTACTTTCATAGAAAATGCTTTTGAAGCAAATATATCCCCAAGCGCTTATCCAAAATTGCGCATCCGCCCGTACGCCCCGGGCGTACAACCTATATATCGCTTGAAAACCGAAGTAAAAGAAGGCACGCTCGAAAATCCAACCCGCGAACACACCGCGCCGACCCCCATCCCCGAAGCAAGCAGCTCCTTGGCCAAAGCCATCCGCCGCTCCGTCAGATACCGGTGCGGCGTCAACCCATAGACCCGGCTGAACTGCCGGATAAAATGGAACTTCGACACAAACACCCCGCCCGCAATGGCATCCAGCTCCACGCCATAACAACATCGCTCATCCATCAGCCGCCTCGCCTCCCGGCAACGCTCGATCACCGACAAACAAGGCAGGCAGTCCCGCTGCATCCGCAATAGTTCCTGTTGATAAAAGGTCATATCGAAACAAATGACACCCCCAATCTACCCAATTTTTACTTAACTTCCACCCACAACTCTCTGCGACATGAATCAATACGACGCCATCGTCATCGGCTCCGGCATCAGCGGAGGCTGGGCCGCAAAAGAACTCTGCGAACACGGCCTCACCACCCTCCTCCTCGAACGCGGCCGGCCCGTCGAACACCTCAAAGACTACCCCACCGCCACAAAGAATCCCTGGGACTTCCCGCACCGCGGCGACATGCCCGAAAAAGACCACGCCGAAAACCCGGTCGTCAATCGCTGCTACGCCTATGGCGAAGCCACCCAGCACTTCTTCGTAAAAGACAAGGCCCATCCCTATATACAGGAAAAACCCTTCGATTGGATCCGCGGCTACCAGGTCGGCGGCAAATCCCTCCTCTGGGCCCGCCAGACCCAACGCTGGAGCCCCTTCGAATTCGAAGGCCCCGCCCGCGACGGATTCGCCGTCCCCTGGCCCATCGGCTATCACGATCTCGCACCCTGGTACAGCCACGTCGAAAAATTCGCCGGCATCAGCGGCAACAAGGACAACCTCCCACAACTCCCCGATGGGGAATTCCTTCCGCCCTGGGAAATGAACTGCGTCGAAAAACACATCAGCGGGAAGATCATGCAGAAATACCCCGATCGCCCCGTGATCATCGGCCGCTGCGCCCACCTCACAAAACCCCAGCCCATTCACCTCGAACAAGGCCGCGGCCAATGCCAGGCCCGCTCCCTCTGCGAACGCGGCTGCCCCTTCGGCGGGTATTTCAACTCCAATTCCACCACCATCCCCTGGGCGCAACGCACCGGCAAGCTCACCCTGCAACCCTTCAGCGTCGTCCACTCGATCCTCTATGACGAAAAGAAAGGAAAAGCCACCGGCGTCCGCGTGATTGATGCCCGGACAAAGGCCGTCACCGAATACCAGGCACGCATCATCTTCGTCAACGCCGCCTGCCTCAACACCAATCTCATCCTCCTCAATTCGACATCAACCCGCTTCCCCAACGGCCTCGGCAACGACAACGGTCTCCTGGGACACTATATCGCCTTTCACAACTACCGGGGAAATGTAAGCGCCGAATTCGAGGGATTCCCTGACAGCTATTACTACGGCCGCCGGCCCACCGAAGTCTTCATACCTTCCTTCCGCAACCTGCACAAGCACGAGAACCTGGGCTTCCAGCGGGGCTATATGAGCTATTTCGGCGCCGGCCGCGCAGGCTGGCAGCAGGGCGATTACAAACCCGGAATCGGCCGCGAATTCAAAGACTCCATCACCGAACCCGGCCCCTGGTATGTATATATGGGGATGCAGGGCGAGACCATCCCGAAGTTCGAGAACCATGTCCGGCTCAGCCCCGACCAAAAAGACGAATGGGGCGTCCCCCAGCTAATCACCTCCGTCGCCTACGACGACAACGACGACAAAATGGCCGCCGATTTCGTCACCCAGGGCTCCGAAATGCTCGAAGCCGCAGGCTGCAAAAACATCAACGGCTTCAACAACCACCAGAACCCCGGCCTGGATATCCATGAAGTGGGCGGCGTCCGCATGGGCAAAGACCCAAAGACCTCCCTGCTGAACGAATGGAACCAACTCCACCACTGCAAGAACGTCTTCGTCACCGACGGCGCCTGCATGACCTCCACCGGCAACCAAAACCCATCCCTCACCTTCATGGCCCTGACGGCCCGCGCCGCCAACCACGCCGTTGAAGAACTGAAAAAACAAAACCTCTAACACTTGACCTCCCTGAAAAGCCCCTTCCTGCTGTCATCCTTTCTCTTTTTCGTTTTCGCCGCATCCGCCCAAACCGCAGAAGAATACGTCCAACAAGGTCTGGCAAAATACAATGCCGGCCAATATGCCGATGCTATCGCGTTATTCAACAAAGCTGTCGCATTGAAGCGGGATGATCAGGCGGCTATTTTTAACAGAGGCCTCGCCAAATACAAAATAGGTGACTCCACCGCCGAAGCCGATTTTTCAAGGGCGATTGTCCTCAATCCTGCTTTGGCCCAGGCTTATGTCGTGCGAGGTCAGATATTCCAGGACAAAAAAGATTACCGGGGGGCGTTTCAGGACTTCGACAAGGCGGTCCAACTAAAACCGGACTATTTTCCTGGCTACCTGGGGAGAGGCAATATCAGGATGCTGCTAAAGGACTATCAGGGAGCTATCGCCGATGAAGCCAAAGTGATCTCCCTCGACCCCAAGCATCCAGGAGCCTATTTGATCAAAGGGACATCGCAATACGCCATGCTGGACTATACG
The DNA here is from genome assembly GCF_035546395.1 of Puia sp. GTDB lineage: Bacteria > Bacteroidota > Bacteroidia > Chitinophagales > Chitinophagaceae > Puia. The sequence goes on from NZ_DASZXR010000013.1 coordinate 72,675, forward strand.
GCGGCGATCGGCACCCTCGATACATGCATCGGGTTCAACGATGCGCAATACCTGGGCGTCGCCTATCGTGTTCGTGGCCTGTCGGAAGTACATATTGGCAAGCAAGAAGCCGCCTGCAAGGACTTTGACAGGGCCATCGGGGCCGGTTATAAAAAAGCAGCGCAGGACAAAGCGGATTACTGTCATTAAAAAACAGGCCGTTCCCCGCCCCAGCCCGCCTACGGTCGGCTGAGGACGGGAAAAGCCGGTCGCACCGGCGTCACCACCGGATGCTCCTTCAGCTGCTGCATCGCCACCTGTATCGCCTTCTCCAACTGCGGATCCCGCCCCGCAATCACATCCGCCGGCGTCTGCTCCACCTCGATATCCGGCGCCACACCAACATTCTCCACCACAAACCCATCCTTCGTCCAGATCCCCACATTCGGCGCCGTCACCCCGCCACCGTCAAGGAACGGCGGAAACCCAAGAATACCCACAAGACCACCCCAGGTACGCTTGCCGACAATAGTCCCCAACCCGAACTTATGGAACATCCACGGCAGCATATCCCCGCCCGATCCCGCCGTCTCATCCGTGATCATCACGCGCGGCCCTTCGATGGTCGCAAAAGGAGACTTGAAATCCCGCCCATAACGCGTATGCCAATGCGCCTGGTAAGGCCTCGTCAGCAACCCGATATAATAATCCGCCAAGGCCCCACCCCCATTGAACCGCTCATCCACGATTATCGCCTGCCTCCCCGCCTGCGGGAAAAAATACCGCTTGAAATACTCATGACCCGCACCGGCCGTATTCGGCACATACACATACGCCACCTTCCCATCCGTCGCCGCCTCCACCTTCTTCAGGTTCCCTTCCACCCAATCCCGGTTCCGCAACGCATACTCATTGGCCACCGGCACCACCCTCACCACCCTCGACCCACTCCCTTCAGCATTGGGCCCGATCGTCAGCTCCACGATCTTACCCGCCGTATTCTCGAAGAAGGAATAAAAATTATCCGCCGCCTTCACCTCCTGCCCGTTCACCGCAAGGATATAATCCCCCACCCGGGCATTCACCCCCGGTTCGGTCAGCGGGGACCGAAGACTCGGATTCCAATTCAGCCCGCCGTAGATTTTTTTGATCCGCCAGCGCCCGCCGGCAATCTCGTAGTCGGCGCCCAGCAGTCCGCCGCTGATCGACCGGGCCACAAAGGGATGATCTCCCCCATTCGTGATCCGGTGATGCCCGATCCCCAACTCACTGCCCATCCACATGATCACCGTATTCAGATCATCCCGGCACGACAGATCAGGCAAAAACGCGGCATACTTCTTCTTCACCGCCGCCCAATCGACCCCATGCATGCCCGGATCATAGAAATAATCGCGGTTGATCCGCCACGCCTCATCATACATCTCCGCCCATTCTTTGACAGGGTCCACCGCCACCTGGATATCGACGGTAACCGGACTCTTCCCCGGCGCGGGTTTCTCCCCCGCATCGACGACCCAAAGGGTCTCGCCCTTAACGATCAGCATCTTCTTCCCATTCGCAGACAATTTATAACCCGAGATATCCAACAGCTCCTGGTCGCTACGCTTCTTCAGATCATACTTGTGCAACGATCCACCCCCATCAGGATTCTTCACAACATAATAAAGCACATCATTCTTCCCCACACTTAGCTGTTCCATATCGGCAGCCTTGATCGGCAGGTCAATGATCCGGTTTTGGATCCCCTCCCAATCGATCCGCACCTCCTCCGTCTTACCACCCGGAGCAGCCGCAGCCCCTGCCTTGGCCGCCGCCGTATCGGCCGCCTTCTCCTCATCATTCTCCTTCGCAAAAGGTGAAATGGTCTCCTTCTGCAAAGTCACAAGATAAATATTACTGGTGGCTCTCATGTCCTCGTTCGATTGATCAAACCAATTGATCACCGGCCCCGCATCCGTAGAAGCAAAGAAATAAAGGAATTTCCCCTTCGGATCAAACTTCGGCTCATCCACATCACTCAACCCATCGGTTACCGCATAGGACTTCCCTTCCGCGATCGAATACAGGTAGATCCGCCGGTACTGCGTCTCCGTTATTTTCGTATACGCCAGCCAACGCGAATCGGGCGACCAGTCCCCGCTCAGATCTCGGAATTCACCCGGACCATACAGCTCATCGCTATCCACTTTCCGCACCTCCCCGCTCGCCACATCGAGAATGTAAAGACTCCGCGAATTATCCGTAAACGAGAGTTTTTTACTATCAGGACTCCACCGCGTATTCGCATAAAAACCCGCACCCTTCAGCGGCAAAGTCCGCACCTGCCCCTTCCCATCCGCCGCCTGGATACAAAGCGCATTTTCACCCGAACCATCCGAAAAATAGGCGATCCATCTCCCATCCGGTGACCACGCAGGCGCCGTCTCATGAAAACCCGTCGAATGCGTCAGGTTGCGGTAGTCGCCCTTCTCAGCCGGCAGCGTCACGATATCCCCGCGAAAGTCGACAACCAGTCTCGCACCCGACGGCGAGATATCTCCGCTGCGGATATACCGGAACCCACTGGCATACCGGGTCCGTAACTCCAACAAGTCTGCAGCGATGCCGATAACCAGCCTTTTCTCCGCAGCAGCAGAGCCGCCGCCAAGATCGATCGTATGCAAATACCCCGCCTGCTCGAACACCAGCCGGCTCTCACTGCCCCCAAGCTCCAGCACGGGAAAATCGCCGAATTTCGTCAACGCCCGCACCTGCCTGCCGCCGAGATCATACGCATAGACGTTATACTCTCCGTCCCGGTCACTTCGGAAATAAACGGTATTCCCGATCCACACCGGTGAAAGATCATTGCACCCGCCGCTCGGCCTGGGAATCTCCTCCACCGAATGATCCTTGAAATTGAATAGCAGGATCCGGCTGCTCATTCCACCCCGGTAATGTTTCCATTCCCGCGAAGCATCCCCCAACGGCGTATACGCCATCCGGTTGCCGTCAGGCGAATAGGTTGCATAAAAGGCATTCGGAATAGGCAGCTCAGTCTCCGGCCCGCCCGCGACCGGAACAGTATATAGCTTCTGGTACCGCGCCGTAAACACCGCCCGCTGTGAAGCAAAAAGCACCGCCTTACCATCCCGCGTAAATCCCCGCACGATATCCGCGGAAGGATGCCAGGTCAATCGCTTCGGAACCCCACCCTCCACCGGGATCACGAACACATCCACATTTCCGTCATACTGCGCACTGAAGGCGATCCACTTTCCATCCGGTGAGAACACGGGGCTCGATTCGATCCCCTCACTCACCGTCAGCCGCCGCGGCTGCGACCCGTCCACATTGGCCACCCAAAGGTCCTGGGCATAGATAAAGGCGATATGGTCGGCACTGACCGCCGGCTGGGAAAGCATACGCGTGTCTTTGGTATCCATCGCCAGGCTCAGCAGCGGAGCGCCCAGCAGCACACACAGCAGGATAAACAGGGGTTTGCTTCTCATAAAGATTAGTTGAATAAATTTCTATAAGTTACGTCAAATAATGATCCCATGTCCACCCTTTTCCCACCCATAAAAAGGAAGCTTTGCTGCCAATCTGGCCGGCTATAAAAAGCGGCACAAACCTATGCCGCTATAAAAGAATATTCCCGCCAACATCCCCTCCTCTTCTGGACCGCTCACGATCCCGCTATTATTTGATCACCGCCACGCCATTGACCCGCAGATTCCTCCAGTCCCCGTCAGACCCATTCCCAACCCAGAACCCGGTCAATTTCCCGCCACTACGCACCAGCGGCTTCACCACCAGGCTCGGCTTCGAATTGCCGTTGACAAAAACCTCGATCTTCTCCGCGGTCACGGCGATCTTCGCATGGAACCAATCGTTGGGATCGGGCACCGGATCCACCGGCTGCTCGTATTTGTTGGGATATTTCTCCCGCAACACCGGCCAGTCAAAATTCGGATTGGCAATATATTGCACCGCATGCCCCTTTCTCACTGCATCGGGCGACCGGAAATTGAAAGGCCGGAAATAGACCGCCTCGTAAGTGCTATCGTTCACCCCATGAAAAGCAAACCCCACAAAGCTCTGTTGCTGCACATTCTTTCCCTTGATATCGAATTCGATCGTCCCCTCCGTAAAGGCCAGTCCCTTGATCCAGGCCATCCCCGCCCTCTCCGCAGCATTCAGGTAAATATTCCCCTTTCCGTCATCCGTAATTCGTCGGTTCACGACCGTATATCCCGTCTTCTGGCCGAAAGCAGTCAGACCCACAACAATTAAACAAAGAAGGAATGGCATTCTTTTCATATGTTAGCTTTTCGTAAAAATCGGAAAAAACACGTAACTGACCCATGATTAAGCCCATCTTAACATTCTTCCTTGCTCTGACCCTTACCTGCTCGTATAGCCAAACCTGGATCCGCATCAATCAACTCGGTTATGCCCCCGACGGCGGGAAAACAGCCGTCCTCGCCGCCAAAGCCCCCCTCCACGAAGCAACGTTCGAACTCATCGACGCAACCACTCACCATACCGTATTTAGCGCTCCCACCGGCAGATCCTTCGGCAGCTATGGCCCCTTCGCCGACACCCGCCGCCTGGACTTCTCCGTCTTCAAAAGGCCCGGGCATTATTATGTAAAGGTTGGCGCCACTGTTTCCCCCAGCTTCAAAATTCACCGCGAAGTCTATGATGGCGCCGCGGATTTCTGCCTCCGCTACCTGCGCCAGCAACGCAGCGGGTTCAACCCTTTCCTGAAGGATTCCTGTCATACCCATGACGGTTATACCCTTTATGCCCCCGTTCGCGATAGCACGCATATTGATGTGGTGGGTGGCTGGCATGATGCGAGTGACTATCTGCAATATTCCACCACTACCGCCAACGCCGTCTATCACCTCCTGGCCGCCTGGCGCGACTTCCCCGGCGCCTTCGGGGACAGCAAACAAGCCAACGGCCTCAACGGCGCCAACCGCATCCCCGACGTTCTCGACGAAGCGAAATGGGGCCTGGACTGGCTGCTGAAAATGCACCCCCGCCCGGACTGGATCTTCAACCAGCTGGGGGACGACCGCGACCATCGCGGCATGCGCATCCCAAAAGAAGACACCAACTACTACGGCCGGGGCCTCGAACGCCCGGTCTATTTCTGCACCGGCCTCCCCCAGGTGAGGGGCAAATTCATGAATCAATCCACCGGCGTCGCCTCCACGGCCGGCAAATTCGCCGCCGCCTTCGCCCTCGGCAGCCGTTTGCTGGCCCCGATCGATAGCACCTACGCCAGGTCCCTCAACCAACACGCCACCACAGCCCTGCAGCTCGGCCTCGATAAACCCGGCGTCTGCCAAACCGCCTCCGTCCTCTCACCCTACATATACGCGGAAGACAACTGGACCGACGACATGGAGCTCGCAACCGCCGCCCTGGCCCAGCCCGACAAAGCCTGGCAATACGCTCAACAGGAAAAGATCACCCCCTGGCTCGGCAACGACACCGCCAAACACTATCAATGGTATCCTTTTATCAATTTGGGTCACTATGAACTCGCCAGGCAGCTCACGGGAACCCGCCGCGATTCCCTCATCGCCTGGTACCGCGAAGGCATCGACCGCGTCTGGCAAAAGGCAAAGACAAACGCCTTCTATCACCACATCCCCTTTATCTGGTGCAGCAACAACCTCACCGTCAGCTTCGCCATCCAATGCTACTGGTACCGCCGCCTAACCGGCGATAAGAAATATCAGCCCCTCGAGCAGGCAGCCGTAGATTGGATCTTCGGCTGCAACCCCTGGGGCACCAGCATGGTCTATGGACTTCCGGCGGACGGCGATTACCCCTCCGACCCCCACTCCGCCTTCACTCACCTGAAGAACTACCCCATAGATGGAGGCCTCGTAGATGGACCGGTATACACATCCATCTACGATCATCTCATCGGTATCCGCCTCACCCACGATGATCCATATAAAGAATTCCAGAGCAATCTCGCCGTCTACCACGACGACTACGGCGACTACAGCACCAACGAACCCACCATGGACGGAACGGCCTCCCTCGTCTATCTCCTCGCCGCCCAGCAAGACCAGGCAGAACATTTCACTGTTTCACACGGCGCCATCCTCCGGGGCGACTCCACCCGCAAAACAGTGGCCCTCGTCTTCACCGGCGACGAATTCGGCGACGGCCTGGCAACAATCACAAAGGCACTGAACAAACACAAGGTTTCTGGTTCCTTCTTCTTCACCGGCCGCTTCTATAGCAACCCCGCCTTCCAGCCCGCAATAAAAGAATTACACCGCCAACACCACTATCTCGGCCCCCACTCCAACCAACACCTGCTATACGCCGACTGGACCCGTCGCGACAGCACCCTGATCACCGCGGACAGCTTCTACACCGATCTCCAACACAACCTCGCCGCCATCAAGGCCCTCGGCATCGACACCACCGGCCCCCATTATTTTATTCCCCCCTACGAATGGTGGAACGACACCATCGCCGCCTGGACCCGCGCCGCCGGCTGGCAACTGATCAACTTTACCCCCGGCATCCGCACAAACGCCGATTATACCTACCCCGAAATGGGCAACAGCTATCTCCCAGGTGACAAGATCCTCCAAAGTCTCGAACAATACCGCACCACCCGCCCCGCCGGCCTCAACGGCGCCATCATCCTCATCCACGCCGGCACCGACCCCCGCCGCAAGGACAAGCTCTATAACCACCTCGACCAGCTCCTCACCTGGCTGCAATCTAATGGTTATCAATGCGTGTCCATTCCGATGTTATTTAATTTTCAATAAATATTGAAAGTTCAATAACGAATCCCTACCTTCGTACCACAAAACGACACAGCATGAAAACGCTCAAAAACCACCTCATCCTCTACGACGCCGAATGCCCGATGTGCAGCCTCTACACCCGCGCCTTCACCACCACCGGCATGCTCGACCCCAACGGCCGCGCCCCCTACCAGGACATGCCCGAATTCGCCTGCCCACTCGTCCATCGCCAGCGCTCCGTCGACGAGATCGCCCTAATCGATAAAACCACCGGCGAAGTCCGCTATGGCATCGACAGCCTCTTCGCCATCATTGGCAGCTCCTTTCCGATCTTCAAACCCCTCTTCGCCAACAAAGCCTTCCACTGGGCGATGCGCAAGCTCTACGCACTCATCTCCTATAACCGCAAAGTCATTATCCCGGCCCCCAAAACCGCCACCCCCGGAATCCAGCCCACGTTCAAACTCCCCTACCGCCTCGCCTGGCTCCTGTTCTCCGCCATGATCGCCGGCGGCGTCCTCACCGCATATACAAAACTCCTCACCGGCTGGGTGCCAACCGGCAACCCCTGGCGCGAATACGCCATTTGCGGCGGCCAAATCCTCTTCCAGGGCGCCATCGTCACCACCATCGCCCCATCCAAAAAATGGGACTATCTCGGCAACATGATGACCATCTCCCTCGCCGGCGCCCTCCTCCTCCTACCCATGCTCGCCGCCACAACCCTGATCCACCTTAGCCCCCTCATCCCCGCGGCATATTTCGTCCTCGTCGTTGCGCTCATGCTCCTCGAACACCTCCGCCGCACAAAACTTCTGTCCTTCAACCGAACCCTGACCATCACCTGGATCGCCTATCGCGCCGCACTCCTGTTGCTCATCGAAATAGCGTAACTTAGAGTAACATTCTCCCCTTCCCCGCGACGAATCTTTTCAAACCCATTCTATGCAACAAACCAGAAGAGATTTCATCCGCACCGTCGGCACCCTCACTATCGGATTCTGCCTGACAGGCGAAGCCACCATCTGGCCCTCGCCAACCCAGACGCTCCCTGGCGACCTCCGGGAAAATCCCCGAATCAATGCCTGGCTCGAGATCCTCGCCGACGGCCACGTCCGCGTCCTCACCGGCAAGATCGAGCTCGGCCAGGGCATCCGCACCGCCGTCGCCCAGATGGCCGCCGAAGAACTCGATCTCGACATGAGCCAGGTAGAGGTCCTCCTCGCAGAAACAGGCCGCACTCCCGACGAAGGATACACCGCCGGCAGCAACTCCATCGAAGCCAGCGCCATCGCCGTCCGCTACGCCGCAGCCGCCGCCCGCCAAAAACTGATCCAGCTCGCCGCCCAAAAATGGAACACGCCCGCCGACCGTCTCGAATTCGCCAAAGGCGTCATCACGGACAAGACCGGTCACCGCAACGCCACCCTCGCGGAGATCCTCGACAACCGACAGATCACCGACGAGGTCCGTATGCCCGTTACCCTAAAGCAGAAGGAAAAATATCAATACATCGGCAAAGCTGTTCCCCGCGACGACGTAAAACGCATCGTCACCGGTCAGCCGGTCTACGTCCACGATCTCGAATTCCCAAACATGCTCCACGCCCGAGTCATTCATCCACCTGTTTATGGCGCGCAAATAAATGCCTTCGATCAACAGTCAGTAAAGAGCAAACTTCCGGACATCACCCTCACCGTCAACGGCAGCTTCCTCGCCGTTCTCGCACCCACCGAGTACTCCGTCATAAAAGCCCACGACGTCGTACAGAACGCCGTCAAATGGTCATCGCCCGAGCCCCTTCCCGACATCCAACCCGCCCATCTCCCCGCCTACCTGCGAACCCTCCCGGTACAAACCGAACGGGTAACCGAAAAAGGAGATACCACGCCTTTAAAACACAACGCAACCCTAAAAGCCACCTACTTCAAACCCTATATCATGCACGGCGCCATCGGCCCCTCCTGTGCCGTCGCACATTACGAAAATGGCAAACTCGACATCTGGAGCCACAGCCAGGGCGTCTACCCACTGCGCGAGACCATCGCCGCATTATTACACCTTTCCCCCGATGACATCCACGTAAAAGGCACTCCCGGCTCCGGCTGCTATGGCCACAACGGCGCCGACGACGCAGCCGCCGAAGCCGCCCTGCTGGCCGTCGCCAATCCCGGCAGGCACATCAGGGTCCAATGGTCAAGGGAGGACGAACACGGCTGGGAACCCTATGGCAGTGCTATGCTCATGGACCTCGAAGCCATCGTACTTCCGTCCGGCAAGATCACCCATTGGAATTATGCCCTGCGCTCGGATACCCACGGCACCCGCCCTGGCGGCAACCCCGCCAATCTGCTGCCGGCACACTATATCGAAAACCCCATCGCCCAAAAACCATCGGGGTACAGCGGCGGCGCCTACCGCAACGCAGAACCCTATTACGCCATCCCCAACCGCCTCGTCGAAGCCCACTTCTTCACCGGTCCCCTGCGCGCCTCCTCCCTGCGTAGCCTCGGCGCCTATGCCAACATCTACGCCATCGAATCCTTCATGGACGAGCTCGCCGGACAAGTCCACATCGACCCCATCGAATTCCGCCTCCAAAACCTCGACGATCCCCGCGCAAAGGAAGTCCTCCTTCAACTGCAAAAACAAATTCCCCCCAACCAACAGGACATCGGCATCGCCTTCTCCCGTTACAAAAATTCCGGCGCCTACTGCGCCGTCGCCGCCCAGTCATCCATCAACAAGTCCACCGGCGCTCCGACAATAAAGAAAATGTGGGCCGTCATCGACGCCGGCGAAGTCATTAACCTCGACGGAATAAAGAACCAGATCGAAGGCGGCATGATCCAATCCGCCAGCTGGACCCTCTACGAACAGGTCCTATTCAATAAAGACAAGATCACCAGCCGCGCCTGGTCCACCTATCCCGTCATGCACATCAACCAGGCCCCCGAAGTCGCCGTCACCGTCATCGACCGTCCCGACCAACCACCCTTCGGCGCCGGTGAAGCCGCCCAGGGACCCGCCGCCGCCGCCATCGTCAACGCGATCCACAAAGCCTGCGGCCAACGCATCCGCATGCTCCCGGTAGGGAAAATACAAACACCCCGGCCGGCATGAGCCCCCGCCCAACCTTTTGGCTCACCCGTTTCCTCATACTCCGCCTCCTCGGAGCCGTCTACGCCATCGCATTTCTCGCAGCCATCAACCAGGTCCTCCCCCTCATCGGCTCCCATGGCCTCCTCCCCGCCGACACCTTTATTCACCGCATCAGCAATTCCATCGGTTCCACCACCGGGTTCCTTCGCCTTCCCTCGATCTTCTGGTTCAGTCATTCCGACACCACCCTCCTCTCCGCCGCCTGGCTCGGCTTCCTGCTGTCCCTTCTCGTCACCGCAGGCTACGCCAACGCGATCATCATGACCACCCTTTGGGCACTATACATGTCCTTCGTCAACATCGGCCAGGAATGGTACGGCTACGGCTGGGAGATCCAGCTTCTCGAAACCGGCTTCCTCGCCATCTTCCTCTGCCCGCTGCTAAACATCCGCCCCTTCCCAAAACAACCTCCACCCACGCCCATCATCGTCCTCTTTCAATGGCTCATTTGCCGGATCATGCTCGGCGCCGGTTTGATAAAACTTCGTGGTGATGTAGTATGGCGAAACGCCACGGCCCTTTATTATCACTTCGAGACGCAACCGATCCCCGGCCCTCTGAGCCGCTGGTTTCACTTCCTTCCCCACGGGATACTAAAAGGCGGCGTCTACTTCAACTGGCTCGCCGAAGGCATCGCACCGTTCTTCGCCTTTGGGCCCCGCATCGCCCGCCACATCGCCGGCGTCATCATGATCCTCCTTCAAATCGTCCTCATCCTCAGCGGCAATCTCTCCTTTCTCAACTGGCTCACCATCGTCCCCGCCCTCGCCTGCTTCGACGACGGCTTCTGGGCAAACATCCTCCCAAAAAGCCTCGTCCAAAAAGCCACAACAGCCCAATCAACCGCGGAACCCTCGAGACCCATGACCGTAACCGCCTGGGTGATCACCGCCATCATCGGCCTCCTCAGCATCCAACCCATCCTCAATATGCTCTCACCCGAACAGATCATGAATACCTCCTTCGATCCCCTTAACCTCGTCAACACTTACGGCGCCTTCGGTTCCGTCGGTAAACAACGCCTCAACATCGTATTCGAAGGCACCGCCGACAGCATCCCCACCGACAGCGCCCATTGGATCGAATATGACTACAAAGCCCTGCCCGTAGCCCTCGACAAACGCCCTCCCCAGGTCGCCCCCTACCAGCCCCGCCTCGACTGGCAAATGTGGTTCGCCTCCATGTCCACCCCGGACGAGTACCCCTGGACGCTCACGCTCATCAAGCAGCTCCTCCATAACGACCCCGGCGCCCTCAGCCTCTTCGCCGGCAACCCCTTCCCCACCAAGCCCCCCCTCTACATCCGCGCGATCCTCTACCGCTACTCCTTCGCACGACCCGGTAATCCCCAGCACCGCTGGTGGAACAGAACACGACTCGGCGCCCCATGGCTCCCCGCCATGGCCGCCGACGATCCCCGATTGTCCCCATACTGAAATAGTTAATGCGCCACCTTGATATACCCCCATCCCTCCCGCTGCTTCGTCAATATCTCATAGATCCCATCCGGAACCACCTCCACACCCGGCACCAATTGATCGGTCGAGATATTGTTCCGCTTCATCGTCATCGCGCATACTTTGAATTTCGCTTTCCCGTCCGCGATCAGTTTTTGCACCGCACTCTCCTGCGCCGAACGGCCCCGCACCGCCAGATCCAGCCCCTGCCCATAGATCACCACCTCCAATTGAGCCTCCGGATTGGCATTTCGGATAAGCCCGATCTCCCGGACCACCGTCTGCTGGTTGATCGTATCCCTGCTCGTCAGGTCAAAGACCACTCGGTAATCGTTGGATTGCGCATACGCTGTCGCCATCAACAGCATACACAAGCCGCTGAAGAAAATAGGCTTGTTCATAAAGAAGTTTTGCGGGTAAAGTTACACCCGGGACAGGCCTCCTCAATAGCATGTTTGGGGGGTATCTACCGCTTTAGAAGCGTCCGCTCGTCTTGAGTTAACTTGCTCTCATCCGGCACATAGCCCGGATCAGGCATATACCAGGGCTGGCGCGAATAGTAGGCTTGGATCTCCCGCGACTTGAAGATGTATCCCCTCCGGGCAAAAGGCAGGTTATGCAGGATTTTCTTTGAGAGTTCATCCGACGCCTGGCCAACATATACGTCTTCGACGGAAAAGGAGAGACTATCCACCCGGGAGTCGAATTTGACTTCCCCATCGCCCGTATGCTTGCCCAATGTCTTGCTATAATAGGTATACTGACTCGGACACACGATCGAAAGCTCACCATCCGGCCGGAAATTCGTTTTTTTGAAAACCAGCCCGCCACTACGAACAAAGAAATCCGCCTTATCCACCGAGTCATATTCTTCACGTGAATACGGCCGGTCAAAACTTTTTCCGGATCCGGTCATCGTCCACTCGGCAGCATGACTAAAAAAACTTCGCGGTATCACCAGTTCCTGGATATCTCCCATCTCGATCTGCAAAGTAAAGTCATCGATCTGCCGGTTCGCCCACCTCTTCGCCGCAGTAAGCACATACAATAGACTATAATGTTCGACGACCGAGCTGGATAGATCGACAGTATAAGTATGCGTCAAAATATTCAAACCTTTACGAAACAGCGCCTTGAAATGATACACATAAAAAAAACTGGCATCCTCGACTTCCTTCGTAGCCTGTGCAAGGGTTATTGCCTTGATCTTTCCCTCCCGGTAATAACTCTTGTCCCGTACAAGTGCCACCTTCCACGGCACATTGGCGCCATTCAGGTTCACTGTAAACCGGTCGATATACGGCTGTCCGTCGGCCCTGGGAGTTGCATCGACATCTCCGGCGGGCGAATAGGCCTCAAAACCAACCTCGATCGTCTTGTCGTCTTTTGGATTGAAAAACTCGTAATAAACCGTTATTTGTGCTTGCCGGTCGGCAATCCGCTTGATCGCCAAGATCTCCTTCCGCACAGAAATATCCGTCTCATACATCGGGATCAATTGATTGCCGTTGACGCGAAAGGCGCCATCATTCGCAAAACAAAAAACAGGCAGCAGGAGCAGGGGAAGCAGGGCTTTCATAGACCCCAAGATATCCTAAAAGTTGATTCAGACCAACCAAATCACCCAAAGTTTAACCCTTATACATAAAATTTTGAAAAATAGTACGAATGGAAAATTTTCCCTACCCCCGGATTAAACCAGCATTAAAAACCCCGATCTACCTCTACTACTACAACGTTAAAATTTACAAACATGAAAACGAGATTCATCATCTCGCTGGCGACACTCACTGTCGTCGCCGGCCTCATCATTGCTTGCAACAAAAGCAATTCCGCAACGGGTGGCAACAACTCCAACAGCACCGCCCCCAACAACAGTACTACACAGGTAGAGACCCAGGCCGATGACGAAAGCCAGGTCAACACCGAACTGAACACGGCCGAAAACGACATCAACAACTCCCTGAACACAAGCGCAGCCTTCAATGGCGTAGGCACGACCAGCGCCGCCAATGGACTCCAAACCGATGGCGCAGGCGGCCTCCAGATCCTCTACAACCTCTGCGATGCCACCGTAACCACTGATACGGCGAATGGCCAGCGCGAGCTGATCATCACCTACAACGGCCTCGGCTGCGCAGGCCATCGTACCCGCACGGGTGTCATCACCATCTCGATCCCCATCGGTACCCATTGGAAAGACAAAGGCGCCGTGGTCACCGTAAGCATCGACAACCTCAAGATCACCCGCATCCGGGACCAGAAGACGATCATCATCAATGGCGCTTACAAATTTACAAACGTCACCGGCGGCCTGCTTCGTGATCTCGCCAGTCTCGGCACCATCACCCATACCGTCACCGCCGACAACCTCACGGTTCAATTCGCCGACAGCGCAACCCGCACCTGGAGCGTAGCCAAACAACGGGTATTCACCTACAACAATGGCGTCGTCATCACCACAACCGGCACACACTCCGACGGCACCAACAACAACGTCGCCGTCTGGGGAACCACCCGCTTCGGCAATTCCTTCGAAACCCTCATCGTACAACCCCTCGTCATCGAGCAGGACTGCGACTGGCGCCTGACCAGCGGTGAGACCGAAACCATCCGCAAAGCCGTTACCCTAGATATCACCTATGGTCTCGACTCCAGCGGCAACCCCACCTCCTGTCCCGGCACCGGCTACTACTATTACAAAGCCGTATGGACTATTGGTAACAAGACTTACACCTTCATCGCACCCTATTGATCGTGCTCTTAGTTTTCATCCATAGGTCGTTCCGGGTCGGGGACGACCTTTTATTTTCTCCCCCGCCGTATAAGCCCAACCCAAACCTCATACCCCGGCCGATGAACCGGTTGAATCCGTGCCCTTTCCTATCTTTGGACACATGCCAACCATCCACCTCCTCATCAAAGGAAACGTCCAGGGCGTCAACTACCGCGCCTCCGCCAAAGACCAGGCCGACCGCCTCTCCATCAAAGGCTGGGTCCGCAACACCCCCGAAGGCCACGTCGAGATCACCGCCACCGGCTCCAACTCCGCCCTCGAACAATTCGCCGACTGGTGCCGGCGCGGCCCACGCCACGCCACCGTCACCGCCGTCGAAAAAAAAACCCTCCCCGAAACCCCATTCGAATCCTTCATTATCCGCCGCGGTTAAGGCCATCCGAAAAACACGCCATCCGAAAACAGCCCAGCAAAAAAAGCCCGCCGCACAAAAGCCCCTAACGCTCCGGCACAACCACCCGCTCCACCCCCTTGCCCCTGCACAACGCATTGAACCCCGCCACATCCCTCTCCAACAACCCATCCATCCGCGCCCTCAAACCCTTCCACATCACCTCCAACTCCCCATACCGCACCTTCGCCCCCGCCGTCACATACGGAATATTAACATCCATCTCCCCCTTCAAAAAGATATAATCCGCACTCAGCTCATTGATAAAATTGATCACATCATCATTACTCTGCGCCTTATTCTGCACCAACTCCTCCTCCCATTTCAAAAGCCTGTCGGCAATCCTCCGCCCGCTATCCGCCACCTCCTTCCAATCCGCCCGCGTCCCCACAAGCCCCACGACCTCGCTAACCTGCTCCCGCACCTTCCGGATCCGCAACACCGACCCATGGATCTCGCGGATCCCCTCCTCCACCTTACCCAACCACTCCTGCTGCTCGGCATACTCCGCCACAGAAGCCTTGATCCTCGGATCGGCCAGCACCGTGAACTTCACCGTCCGCTCCACACTGTCATATCGCAACCGCACACTATAAACACCCGGCGCCGCCCTCCGCCCCGAAAACTCCCCCTCGATAAACACCCTCGGCACCCCGGGCAAAGTCGGATATCGCATATCCCAAACCATCCGGTTCAACCCCGCCGTAAACGGCAACACAGGGTCCTGCTCAGGACCACCCGGATAATGCACAAACCCGGATTCTTCCTTACTCGAATATCGCCGGACAAGCCGCCCCGCACCATCCAATATCTCCAGCGACAACACCCGCGATGTATCCACCCTGGCCGGTAACTGGTAATAGATCACCACCCCCGTGGAGGGATTGGTCCCCGCCACCGCAGGCCTCCGCTGCTCCTCCTCTTCTTCATAATCCTTCACAACCCTATCCAACGCACTTCCACCCGAAACCCGGTAAGCGTCTCCAGGCGGATACAACACCACCGCATTCTTCGACCCCGACCCATCATAGCCGCGCAATACATTCAGGTCATCCAGGATCCAAAAACCCCGGCCCATCGTCGATGCGATCAGGTTGCCCCTATGCACAAGCAGATCCGTAACCGGCGTAACCGGCAGATTCAAAGGCAACGGCAACCACTTCGCACCCCCATCGAACGAGATACAAAACCCTGTCTCCGTTCCCGCATACAAAAGCCCCTTCCGCACATCGTCCTCCCGAACCACACGCGTATAAGCCCCGTTCGGAATCCCGTTGACGATCTTTGTCCAGGTCTTCCCATAGTCCGTCGTCTTATAAATGGCCGGCGCCAGGTCATTCCACTTATATCTTGTCGTTGCGATATAAGCCGTCGCCTTGTCAAAAGGTGAGACCTCGATGCAATTGACAAGACACTCTCCCAATCCCGCCGGCGTCACATTGCTCCAGGTCTTTCCCCCATCCCTCGTCAGGCTCACCACCCCGTCATCACTCCCCGTCCAAATCACCCCCCTCTCCAACGGCGACTCGACCACATAGGCCAGGGTGCAATAATTCTCTCCACCCGCCCCCTCATTCGTATAAGGTACCCCGCTCTTCCCCATATGCGCCGTATCATGCCGCGTAAGATCCGGCGAGATGACCTCCCAGGTCCGACCCAAATCGGCCGTCTTGAAAAGCCGGTTCCCCCCATGATAAAAGGTTTGAGGCTCCCAACGGGAACAAATAATGGGCGCATTCCAATTGAACCTGTATTTCATATCCCTCGGCGACAATGCCTGGTATTGGATAGGCGCCACCATGATCGATTTCCCCTCCCCCGTCGACCGGTCCACTACCTCGATCGTTCCCTGGTAACTCCCGCCCATCACATACCGCGGACTATCCGGATCAAAAGCGAGAAAGGCACTCTCTCCCCCAGCTGAATAAAACCAGTTCTTCTCCCCAATGCTCCCTCCCGTAGTACTCCTGCTGGCGATCATGACGGACGTGTTGTCCTGCTGACCCGCATACAGGTTATACGGGAAAAGATTATCCGCATTCACCCGGTACAATTGCCCCGTAGGCTGGTTATTCTGCGTACTCCAACTATCCCCGCCATCGAAAGTCACCGCCGCGCCGCCATCATTGGAAATGATCATATTCCGGTCGTTGCGCGGATTGATCCACAGCTGGTGATAGTCGCCATGAGTACCGCCGATATCCGACCAGCTCTTCCCGCCATCGATCGATTTCAGCCCCGGCGAATTCAACACATACACCACATTCTCATTCTGTGGATCCGCAAAGACCTCGATATAATACCAGGCCCGCTGCACAAGCCGGTGATCGGAACTCACCCGGCTCCAACTCTTACCCGCGTCATCCGAAACGAACAGTCCGCCTTCCTCTTTTTGGGTATCGCTTTCGATCAGCGCATATACCTTACTGGAATTGGCGCCCGATACCGAAATACCCATCTTTCCCATCTCCTTCGGCAAACCCTTCTCCAGCCTGACCCAGGTCTGGCCGCCATCGACGGATTTATACAAACCGCTCCCCGGACCGCCGCTCCGCATCTGCCACGGCAGCCGCCGGTAATCCCACATCGCCGCATACAACACCCGGGGATTATTCATATCCATACTCAGATCGGCGCAACCCGTATTCTCATCGACATACAACGTCTTCTTCCAGCTCTGCCCTCCATCCATCGACACATACACCCCCCGATCGGCCGACGCCCCATACGCCGCACCCTGCGCCGCCACATAAACAACGTCGGGATTGGCAGGATGCACCCTGATAGCCGAGACATGCATCGTCCCTTCGAGCCCCAGCTTCTTCCAGGTCTTGCCCGCATCCGTAGACCGGTACACCCCATCGCCATAACTACTCATCACCCCACGCACCGCATGTTCTCCCATCCCCACATACACGACGTTGGGATCGCTCTCCGCCACCGCCACGGCGCCCACCGACCCGGTTTGAAAATACCCATCCGAAACATTCTGCCAGGTCCCGCCGGCGTTCTCCGTCTTCCAGACACCCCCACCGGTCGTCCCCATATAGTAGATCTGGGGATGCCCCACCACCCCGCAGGAGGTAACGCTGCGGCCGCCCCGGAAGGGACCTATATTCCTCCAGCGAAGCGGCTTCAAATAAGTATTGAGGGAGTTGTTTTGGGCCCACCCGCCAAACGACAGAGTGCAAAGGCCCAGCAGCCAAAATATATTTCTCATACGATGAATATACGAAAAAGGCCCCGCGACTGCGGGGCCTAAGCCAAAATTTCATTTCTTCTTCGGCGGCGCCGCCGGCCTCGTATACTGCATCATCAGATCCGCTTTACCCGCAGAATTGAATCGCCAAACCTCGTGCAACTCCATGGAATCTACCTTCCCATCCTTATGGGTATCTATCTCCTTCCCCCAGATCAACGCCCAATGCTCGTTCTTGTCCACACTCTTCAGGGCCATCACCGCATCGACCCGGTCCACGGCGCTCTTGTAGGAGCTCCGCACGGCCTGCACCATCGCCATCGCGCTGTCCCTGCTCGTATGAATCGTCGAGCCCTCACCCAGGTACATTTCGATCGAGTCCGCGATCATGTCTTTTCCCTTGCTCAGATCACCCTCATCATAGAACTTCCACAGGGCCAGTAGCGTCTCGGAATTCTTGGGATCATCGATCGCAAAATTCGAGGAATACATAATGTCATAGGGAGACTTGATCGGTTTTACGGCGGCAGCGGAAGAATCGCTCTTTGCCGCCTCGGTAGCAGGCGTGGAAGGAGCGCCGGTACAGGCAGCAAATAGTACCGCCAGGACAATCGGGGAGTTTAGTTTCATGATCATAGATTTTAGTTGGAAAAAAGCTATTTTTTAGCGGGGAAGGCCTTGTTGATCGGCGCCCGGTCAATATATTGAATATACCGGTCCACCTTATCCGACGCGTTATAGTGCGCATCCGAATGCACCCAAAATCCCAGCTTCACCCCATTCTTGTATTTGACATGCACCTCGGTCCACCCCAATACCCAGACCCCGGGCCAATCCGGCCCCTTCTGCGGCTGGTTGACCTTCACCGGAAGCCAGATATCATTGACGAACGCAAGCGAATCGATCGCCTTCCCCCGCCGGTCCGTCCAATACTTGGCAATCGCCTCCTTTCCGGCCAGGCTATCACCCGACGACCAGATAAAAACGGCATTGTCGGCAAACTGATCCACAAAACCCGCGACATCCCCCGAGCTAAGCGCCGCCATCGCCTTCTTTTGCAGGTCCGAATAATGCGCATCGGCAAATTCGGTCGGCGGTGGCGTAGCAGGCGCCGCCGGCGTCGCAGCCTTCGTAGTATCAGTGGAAGCAGTACCCGCACCGGGATTGTTGCAGGCGACCAACAGGCAGCACGCAGCCGCCCAGCAAATGGATTTTTTCATTGCAAGCAATATTTAGGGTTAAAAAAAGCTATTTCTTCCGCCGGGGTAAGGAAATGTACGCGATAAGGCAATAAGGGAGGTAAGAGAAAGAAGGAGATAAGGACGTGCAGTCGCAGTAAAAGACTATCTAATATAAGTAAAATTGAGGTCAAAAAATAAAATACCTTCCTATATTCGGGGTCAAACCGAGTGACTACATGAAAATCTTCATTTCTTTCCTACTGTTCTGCACCTTGCAAACCGTCGCCCAACCCCGCACAAATACCCAAACCCCCACGGCGCCGGCCGCCCCCGAAAGACAAGCCACAACCGAACACCCACCCGCCCATAGCCGCATCCTCAACATAGACTCCTCCGTCACCACCCACGCCGACGTCACCATAAAAGGCCAGAAGATCCCTTACGACGCCACCGCCGGCACCATCCCCGTCTGGGACGAAGAAGGCAAACCCATCGCCGGCGTCTTCTACACCTATTACGAACGCTCCGACATAAAAGATCGCGACAGCCGCCCCCTCGTCATCTCCTTCAACGGCGGCCCGGGCACCCCCTCCGTCTGGATGGAGATCGGCTACACCGGCCCCCGCCGCCTGAAGATCGACGACGAAGGCTACCCGATCCAACCCTACGGCGTTCAGGAAAATCCCTACTCCATCCTCGACGTCGCCGATATCGTTTATGTAGACCCGGTCAACACCGGCTTCTCCCGCGCCGTCAGCAAAGACATCCCCGCCAATAAATTCTTCGGCGTCAACGAAGACATCAAATACCTCGCGGAATGGGTGGCCACCTTCGTTTCCCGTAATCACCGCTGGGCCTCCCCCAAATTCCTCATCGGCGAAAGCTATGGCACCACCCGCGTCTCCGGCCTGGCCCTCGAACTCCAAAACGCACAATGGATGTACCTCAACGGCGTCGTCCTCGTGTCACCGACGGAAATAGGGATCGATCGCGCCGACTACGTAAAGACCTCCCTTCTCGTCCCCTACTACGCCGCCACGGCCTGGTACCACAAAGCCCTCGCCCCCGAGCTCCAAAAGAGGGACCTCACCGACTACCTCCCCGAGGTCGAGGACTTCACCCTCAACGAACTCATGCCCGCCCTGGCAAAAGGTGGCTTCCTGCAGGACGCCAAACGACAAGCCCTGGCCGCCAAACTGGCCCGCTATACCGGCCTCTCCGAAAAGGCCGTTCTCGAGTCCAACCTCGAGATCCCCACAAATTTCTTCTGGAAAGAACTCCTCCGCGATAAAGGCTTTACCGTCGGACGCCTCGATTCCCGCTATAAAGGCATCGACCGGGAGGACGCCGGCGCATCCCCCGACTACAACGCCGAACTCACCTCCTGGGAACACTCCTTCACGCCCGCGATCAATATCTATCTCCGCGACGACCTGCACTACAAGACCGATCTGAAGTACTTTATGTTCGGCCCCGTCCACCCATGGAACAATCAGGACAACCACGTCGGCGAAAACCTCCGCCAGGCCATCGCCCAAAATCCCTACCTGCACCTCCTCATCCAATCGGGCTACTATGACGGCGCCTGCGATTATTTCAACGCCAAATACAGCCTCTGGCAGATCGACCCCAGCGGGAAACTAAAGAACCGCCTCCACTGGGAAGGCTACCGCAGCGGCCATATGCTCTACCTGCGCAAACCGGACCTCGAGGCAGCCACCGAAAGCCTCCGCCGCTTCATCCGCGAAGCCACCCCCAAACCGGGCGAGCCGGCAAAATATTAGCCGCAGGCAACGCACCCGCTACCCATTCTGCACCCGTTCCTTCTCCTCGCTCGCCCCATCAGCATGCGAGGTCGCCTTTTGGCTCTTCCCAAACCGGAAGGTAAAAGCAACCGTCAGCACCCTGCTGTCCCGCTTGATCTTGAAATATTCCGAAGCATCCGGAAAAGAGGTCAGCCCCTCCATCGCATTCGTATAAAAGATGTCCCGGTAACTCACCTTGATCGTCCCCTTCTTTTTCAACACCGTCTTCGCCACACCGACAGACGCCTGCCCCGTCGGATACAACAGCTCCTGGATATCGTTCCGCGCCCGCGTCGTATAAAAAGCCGACACCTCACCGGCATAACCCCGGCCAATGCTCAGCTGGTTATTGATATTCGCACTCAGTTGAGTGATCGTCGACGTATACTCATTCCCATTGAACCCCCGAAGCTGCTTGTGATTCATCACCGCCGTCAACGCCATCGACCACCACCGCGCCGGCGACACATTCAGGCTCATCGACAGCCCCAGGTTATACACCCGCCCGACATTCCCCTGCGTATAATAAAGGATGGTTTTCGACGTGTCCGAAAGAAATATCTGCGAGAAATAGTTCGACACGCGCGCAAGGGAGATCCCCGTCGTCAGCAAATTCCCATATTGATGGCTCAGTTCGAAATTCCAGGTATACTGCGGCAGCAGGTACGGATTACCCGTCTCATAAGTGTACTTATTGATCACAAAAAGAAAGGGATTCAACGTCTGGAACACCGGCCGGTCCACCCTCCGTCCCACCGTCAGGGTCAGGCTGTTCATCGTATCCAGCTTGTAGGAAAGATAGCCGCTCGGAAAAAAGCTCCCATAATTCCGCGACACCAGCGAATCCCGCTGCGTACTGTTCCCCGTCTGATGTGCCGTATAGCGGGTATACTCGTAACGCACCCCGCCCTGGTAGCTCCAGCGGCGGACCTTCCCTTCAAGAGCCCCATACACCGCCTGGATATTCTCCCGGTAAACAAAATGGTTGCTCAGGGTCTCGTCCTTGATCCATTGCTGGTTCAGCCAGTCCTGGTACGTCGCCGCATTATCCGTATGACTCGAAGAAGTTTTGAATCCCGTGGTCAGCGTAAGGTCCGATCCAAGCCCGACCGTCGCATCCGCCTTGGCCGAAAAGATATCGATGGTGGTGGGGATATCGTTGCGGTATACCTGCTCATAACCACCGGAATCCAGCAGCCGGTTATCGAAATCCTGCTCCAACCGCATCCGGTAATGCAAATAGTCGACATCGGCTGTCAGCTCGGCATTCTTAGCCAACACCTGCCGGCCGTTCCAATTGATCGCCCCATTCCTAAACCGGTTCTCCGGCCGGCTCTGGGTCAAAATAGCCGAATCCACCTGCCCATCCGCCCGCAGCCAGTTAGCCGTAGCCGTATTATGACCCATCCGATGGATATCCGTACCCGTCACCGCCATCCCAATCGTCGTCGAAGCCGACAAGGTATAGTCGACACCCGCCTTCACCGTATTGTTCATCACCGTCCCGGAAAAATAAGAAGGCTGTTGCAACACAGCTGAAACATCCCTATTCGCATCAAAGTACTGTCGATAAGCATAAAGATTGGTCAGGTATTTTGTGTCATTGAAGCTGTAATTCAAAAAAGCATTCACCCTTCCCCGCCGGTAATTCAGGACAAGGCTGTTGTTGGTCTTTGGATAGATACCCTGGCCGAACGAACCTGTAACACTCCCATTGAGGCCATTACTCTTGCTCTTCTTCGTTTTAATATTGATGATGCCCGCGCTCCCCGCCGCATCGTACTTCGCCGTCGGATTCGCGATCAGCTCTATCCGCGCCACCTGCGCAGAATTCATACTGCTCAGCAGGTTGTTGAGGTCGTCTCCCGACAGGTAGGTAGGTTTATCATCGATCATCACCAGCACCCCCGCCTTCCCGTTCAGGCTGATCCCGCCGTTGCGGTCCACCGTAACTCCCGGCGACCGTTCCAGCACCTCCAGCACCGTCGAACCCGTGTTCGTCACCGAAGCCTCCACATTCACGATCACCTTGTCCCGTTTTCGTTCTACCGGCAGCACATGCCCGGTCACCGTGACCTCCTTCAGCGTCCGGCTCTTCGGCCTCGCCGTATCTCCAACGGGGCCCTGACAAACACCCGATCCCTCCATCAAAGTCAGTAAAAGTAAAAGCAGTGTAGTAATCTTCATGGTTAACCCAAAGTTCAACCATCCCCCCCGAATCCCGCCGCCGCTAATCACAATCCAACGCCGGGACCAAAAATTCCAATTTTGGGAAAAATTCCAATCCGGCAACAGGCCGGCAATCCCACAAAGTAATACAAATCAATCTTATATGCAGTCGCCACAAAACTGGCCCATCCATTGCCATATACAGCACGGTCTTTCTAACAAAACAATGTTGGATTTAAAAAACGGGCTGGATTTCTATCTGGGCCTTTTTTTTTGCCCGCAACTTGCCCATAACTTGCGTTCATGAAATACAAACTCCTCGGACGCAGCGGCCTGAAAGTATCTGAACTCTGCCTCGGAACCATGGGCTTCGGCACCGAAGCCGGCTGGGGCGCCGACAAAACCACCAGCTTCGCCATCATGGAAGCCTTCGCCAACGCCGGCGGCAATTTCCTCGACACAGCCAACATCTACAAACTCGGCACCAGCGAAAAGATCATCGGCGAATTCATGAACCCCCGCGACCGCGACTTCTTCGTCATAGCCACCAAATACTCCCTAAAAGATAACACCACCAATCCCAACGCCAGCGGTAATAACCGTAAGAACATGATGCGCAGCGTCGAACAAAGCCTCAACCGGCTCCAAACGGACTTCATCGACGTACTCTATCTCCACATTTGGGACGACCTCACGCCGATCGACGAAATAGTAAGAGGCCTCGACGACCTCATCCGCCAGGGCAAGGTCAACTACGCCGCCATCAGCGACACGCCCGCATGGATCGTCAGCAAAGGAAACACACTGGCCGAGCTCATGGGCTGGAGCCCCTTCGTCGCCCTGCAGGTCGAATACAGCCTCCTCCAACGGACACCCGAACGCGAGCTGACACCCATGGCGAAACATTACGGCATGACCGTAACCCCCTGGGCCCCGCTGGCAGGCGGCGCACTCACCGGGAAATACCTGAAAGGCGGCCAGGGCCGGGTCAAACCCGAAAGCAACCGCCGCGACGAGAACAGCACAAGGATCACCCGCGAAGTAATGGCCATCGCCGAAAAGCTCGGGGTCCAACCCAGTCATGTCGCCCTCCAATGGACCCGCCAACAGGGCTTCGAATGTATCCCCATCGTAGGCGCCACAAAACTCGAACAGTTAGAAGAAAATCTAAAAGCCATCCATCTGGTGCTCTCACCCGAAGATCTCCAAAGACTCGACGCGGCCAGCGCCATCGACCTCGGCTTTCCCGGCAAATTCTTCCGCGAAGAAGGTGTCCGCCAAAACAATTTCGGCGGCTTCTACGACCGGATCATCAAAAGGTAGGTCAAACGAAAGATCAAACGGCAGGTCAGTGAATTACTTCCGAAGGAAGCAATTCCTCCTTAACCTTCCCATCCACAATGGAAACAAAGTGCCCCCATTCGGGGGCACCTTTTTTTTAACCCGGACCTTCGTATCAAAAACTAGTTATCCATTTCCCTTTCGCGTCATAAACCGCCCGGCTTCGAATACCCTTCCTGGTAAAATACATCGTCGATCCTTCATTGTTCGGCACCCATCTCGCACATCTGACGTCCCGATACCTGAGTACAAAATCCCTGATCACCCGGGCGTGGACACTGGAAACCGGCAGCACGGAATTCCTACCCGAAATAACTCCTCCAGCCAAAGTCAACAAACCTGCCAAAACAAATAACCGCTTCATACACTAATTCCCCTGCTTCACTTCTTCCACTGACTTGGGCAACAATCCATGCGCTTCCTGATGGGTCTTGATCAACGCATCGGCATTCGGCGCCTCCGCCAGACACATGACAACCCCCGCTTTCTCATCCACCCAATAATTGAGCAAATTCACGCCATACTTCTTCTGAACAGCCAGATCCTTCTTATGCGCCCCGGCCACATCAGCGGCCTTCACATTACCCGGACCGAATTCATGAATGTCAAGGTAAAGATGCTTGCCGCCCTTTGCCTTCGCAGCATCCCCCGCACTCACCGGATAAACATTCGCGGGCAGCAGTCCGTGCGCTTCCGCATGGGTCTTGACAATAGACTCACTGTCAGGAGCCGATGACAGGCAGTATACGTCTCCCTTTGCCGAGTCCACCCAGAATTTTATAAACTTCACGCCATATTTGTCCTCCACAGCGAGGTCCTTTTGATGGGCCTGGGCAACGCCATCATAAGCGACCTTCCCGGCGCCGATATGATGGACATCGATATAGAGTTGACGACCCTGGGCGTGTGCAAGATTCGCGACTCCAATTCCCAGATGCAACAAAATGGCAACAAAATACTTCATTCGAAAAGATTTAAAGATGATTAATATGCCACAAAACTAATCACCCATAAACCCGTCGATTGTAACGATTAGTTCAAATGCTGGTAATTTTTCATCATCCGGCCCTGGCCGCGAGGTAGTCGGTGGGCGACTGGCCATAGCGCTTCTGGAAGCACTTGGTAAAATAAGAAGGACTGCTGAAACCCGACTCATAGGCTATCTGCGAGACATTACCCGTCTGTCTGTTCAATAAGGACAGGGCCTCGTTAAGCCGGTAGTCCTTGATAAAGGTCACGGGCGACTTGCCCGTAAGCCCGATCATTTTCCGGTACAGCTGCGGCTTGCTGTAGCCCACCACCTTGTTGAGATCATCTACTTTCAGGTGGATATCACTCCAGCACTTTTCCGCATGATCCATCAGCCGGGTCAGGAATTGCTCATCGGCTGGCGTAAGACAGCAAATGCCTTTCCGGGTGGCCAAAGGAGTGGGATTCTCGCCGTCATAAAGCTCCCGGACCTCGGCCGACACCACGATGTCCTCCCTGCAGGCCATCGCCATCCGCTCCGCCAGCCGGATCGCATCCTCGAAGATCAGCTTCTTTTCCGTCACCGGCATCCCCGTGCTGAGTCCGATCTTCACCTGAAAAGACTTCCGCAGCTCGAACGCGGCATGAACGGCATTGGATACCTGTTTGAATGAGATCAAATACCGATCGGGAGATTGCTTCACCATCGCGCCGTCAAAAGCCTTCAACACTTCAGGAACTCCCTGCGCAAGCAGCTGGGTTCCAGCCCTGAGCGGACCCATGTCGCCGTTCGGAAAAAAGAAAGGTTTCACATCCATCACCATGATCGCCCGAAAGGCCGGGTCATCGATGACGTTCAATTCGGCGCCCCGCGGCTTCACAGGGTCCTCGATCCGGCCCAGGAACGACTCGACAAGGTCGGTATCCACTTCGATCACCCGGTGCGGCACATCCCCGTGGGCAAAACTGTGCATCTCGCGAATGGCTTCTATATGCGGCGCCTCGATCAGACAAAAAGCCGTCTTCCGCTTGTCGTCGAACCAATAGGTCAGCCCCCTGCACCCGAACTGGGCCTGTACTTTAAGGTCCTCCTGGTGCAAATGGGCAATGGTTTCCGCCGTGACCGCATCCGATACGTCGTGGCGATCCATGAAAATGGGCATAAAAAGGTGTTTGTCACAATTCGCAAATCTCCTGCCGAAATCCAGTCCGGCCGGACCAAGGCGTCTAAATCCCGGTATACCACGCCCAACCGCTGTCCCCCGGATCGACATACTCGTCCGTCACCACCACCCGCTTCAGGTATTTCATGCTCTTGTACCCGATCTGCGTCTCTACCCTTAACCGCAAGGGCGCCCCATGCTGCACCGGCAACGGCTTGCCGTTCATTCCATAAGCAAGCAGGGTCTGCGGATGAAAGGCATCGATCATATCGATACTGTCCTGGTACCCGTCGTAGGCGTAAAAGTTGACAAACCGCGCGGTCGGGTAGATGCCGGCATGTTGCAGCAGCTGGCTCAGCGGGACCCCAGTCCACTCCCCTATCGCACTCCAGCCCTCCTCGCAGCTATGCCGCGTGATCTGGGTGCGCACCGGCAGACGCTGCAGGTCCGCCATGGAATATTGACCGGGGCGGGCCACCCGCCCTTCCACCGACAGCTTCCAGTCCGAAAAATCGTGATGCCGCGTCAGGGCGTAGTCCTTGCTGAAGACCGGGCTCTTCTCATCCCCGGGATCGATCGTACCCACCGCCGGGAAAGAGGTGATATCGCCCCGCGAGTACTCCTTCGCCAGGGCCCGTTTCGATAGCAGCGCCCGCTGCGCTTCATAGGTAAAATTGTCCCCCGCCCGAAGGATGCTGCCATAGGTAGGCATGGCCGGCGATTTGACCGTCCGGTACAACAGGTAGCTGCCCAGGGCCGTAAAGCCGGTTATCAGCGCCGTCCTCCGGGTGATCAGTTGCTTTTTTTTCATGGCGGTTGGCGGTTTACAGTACTATTACGATTCGATCGTCATGGCCCGCAGGTGCCTCCGGAAACCCGAACGGACGATCATGATGACATGGACCACAAAGAACAGGATAAGCAGGACGGCGCAAAAGAAATGAAGGGTGCGGGCGGATTGAGCGCCGAAGAATAAGGTCAGCAGCCAGGGGTTCGAGGCCGTTACGGCCGGCGACATCGTCAGCCCGGTCAGCACCGTGACAGGGATAAGAAAGAACAACACCACGCAATAGCTCAGCTTCTGCAACACGCCATATTGAGGTCCCTTCACAAAAACGACCCGGCGGCGAACATGATCCGCAAAATCCCGGGCAACACTCCTGAAGCTCATCTCACGCCGGCCCGGCAGGAGATTTCGCCGCACATGTTGAGTATACAACGCAGTAAGCAGGTAGATCAGACCCGTCACCACAAAGACCCAGGCATTGAGAAAATGCAGGCTCCTGCCCCAGCCATTCTGGTTAAAGATATCATACGTCCTTCCGGCGCTAACGGGAGAACGCGCCGGATCGAAGAAAGGTTGGCTCGCCGTCCATCCACCATGATGATAATTGCGGCTGATCGGCAATTCGAAAAGAGCCGGCGTTAGGTCATTCCCCACCTGGCCCCAATAAAGTCTCGGATGCACCATCAGGATCTCCACCCCCGAAAAAACCAGCAGCAGAAAGCTGATCGTCCCCACCCAATGGGTCGTTTTAACCCACGGTCGATGTCCCGCAGGCGCGGGCCGTATGGCGTCAGTCGGGAGGGGTGGCATATCTAAATATACGCCAAAACTCCCAATGCTCACACACTCTTTTGCCCCAGCTGCTCCATCCCCCCATAAACACGATCAGCAGCTCCGGGTTCCGCTGCGCCATCCTCGTCGTCTTGGCGTCCACATCGATCGTCACCTGCGGCGAATTCGTCAGCTTTTATTATCTTCAATTTAAAGTAACAATCCTGAAAACGCAAGCGGCCATCCTTAGTTTGATCCTCATCGGCTCCCTCTCCTGCCACCATCTCACCAACAAAGGCAAAGAAGTGGCAAAATGGACCAAACAAACCCTCGCCGAAAATAAATCCAACCTCGGCGATAAGATTCTCCCGCACTTCGACGACGATCACCCCGACACGAAATTCAATAAAAGGCGCTTCGAGGAATTCTTTGGCTTCTATCCGCCGGAAGACGTCAAAAATCTATACTGCTTCAATGATGAGATCGGCATCGACGCCGACTTTCAGTTCGCCTTCAACTGTGACACCCCAACCGTCAACAGGATAGTTCAGCACCTAAAATTGAAAAAGCAAATGCAACCCGACAACTACAGCAGCGGCCTATGGCACCGCTTCCCCTGGTGGGACAGCGCGAAGATATTGAAACTAGTCCCCTACAAAAAGAAAAGTGAACACGAACTGTATCGGTATTTGTGGTTTGACACCTCCGCAAAAAAGGCCTATTATTTCGATTTCGATATGTAAGCCGCCCGGAAAATGCAGGTCAATGATAAATATGCCCCATCAGCAACCTCGTCACAGTGAACAGCAGCAGACTTAAAATGACGGGAATAAAGGACTTGATCGGCATGGCAAGTATGGGTTTATAAGTATTTATACCTAGGCTCTTTTATCGCAGGCCAAGCCGTTTTTACTCCGTAGATTTGATTATGCTGAAAAACTTGCTTGCGAGGCTATTCAAAAAGAAAGCTAACGGGAGGCCGCCGATACCAAAGCCTTTAGTCCCATCGAAAGGCTCTGCGATCGATCATCCCCATAGTTTCGGTTACAAATGTAATTGGCTCGCCATCCCCACCATCGATACGGATAAACTCGCTTCCCTATTCCGACTCACTGCCACAGTCCCTTGCAATTGGGAGTATGGCATCCAATATAGTTACGAGGGATTATTTTTTGTCTCTCCGCCTGTTGATGGCTGGTCGTTCATTGTCAGCCGAAATCTGCCCTGTGCCGAAGATTCCAGGACGATTGAGCTCTTAAAAGACATACTGATCGACCTGAGCACCGAATTTGGCGAAGCCCAATACTTTGGAACATACCGTGTAGTCGGTTACGATTGCTGGATGAAAGCAAAAAATGGACGGCTGGAGCGAGCCTACGGATTTGTCGACAGTGCCAATACCATTGTGGAAGGCGATCCTACCCCCATTGAAGCAGGATATAATCTTTACAATACATTTTCAAAAGAATTCGAGGATGATCCGGATTACAGTGCAAAAGCCGATTATCCCGATGAGTCGATCACTATGGAAATTGCAGGCGCCTGGAGTATAAATCCTCAGGACCTTGAAGACTGCAAAGACCTCGCACCCAGGCTAGGGATTCTAGGAGTACGCGAATGGTGATGCAATCCCCCTAAGGCCTCGTCGCCACCGGATACGGCTCCTCCCCCTTCGCCGCAAACCAAAGTATCCTATTCATCAACGCATCATCCCCCCCATCCACATCCTTGAACGCCTGGTTCGCCGAAGCCCGCGCAAAACTCGCCGCCTTCCCCTTCAACTCCGCCACCGGCCTGTTCATCCGGTCCAAAGGCACCTGGTTCACCACATGAGAAAAAGCCACCCCGGATGACCGCTCAGCAGAAAAACAATCGAACATCGGCAACGCCGTCGCGTCGATCACATTCATCGGCGGGATCCCCAGGATCTGCTCGATCGTCCGCACCATCCCTGTCTGGTTATAGTTCGTATGAATGGCCCGGCCAAACACCGAATAAGGACTGATCACAAGCCCCGTCGTCCGATAGGGCGAGATATGATCCCAACCCGACTGACTATCATCCTCCGTCACAAAGACCACCGTATTCTCCCAGTACCGGCTATGCGTAATCACATCGATGATCCGGCCCACCGCCAAATCATTGTCCGCAACCATCGCCTGCGGCGCCGGGAAGTTCGGCGAAGTCCCCGCCGTATGATCGTCCGGCAAGGACACGACCATCAGATCCGGCAAAGAATCTCCAACAGCCCGCTCGGCCCGCTTCCAGTCCCTGATAAAAATATCCGCCCGCAGTTGATCCGTGAACACGAGATTATCACAGTCCGGGTAGTCGGGCGAAATGATCGGCCGAAGCCGCCCGATCGTCGTCGTATTATAGAATCCCTGGTCCCGATGCTCCAAATATCCCCGATAGATATCCTCCCATTTCAATTTCTCATCATAATGCGTCGTACACGCCTCCCCATACACCCGCACGCTTTTCCCATGGTCCAACGCGTTGTTCCAGATAAACCCGTTCCGGTTATACACAAGCGCATCATCCTGCCGGTGCGGATAGCTCCGGAACCAAGCACGAACGCTCTTCTCCACATAATCCGACACCATCGCCGCATCCGCCCACTGATGCCCCTCCGCAGAACACTTGCCCGCCGCATAGTAATTGTCCAGCAGCGAGAACGTCGACGCCAGCCGATGCTGGTTCGGCGTCACACTGTCGCCATAGATACAAAGTCCCGGAGCACCCCGTCCCGGTTTCATATCTCCATACACCTGGTCATAGGTCTTATTCTCCTTGATGATATAGACCACATGCCTGAAAACCGAAGGCTCCCCGATCCGCTCGGGAACAGGCTTTGGCGCCACCCCCGCACGCGGTGCCCGGTTCGTCAGCGCCAGGCGGAACAGCAGGCTCTGCTCCCGCACCCGCTCCGTAAAATTCTTCAGCTTCTTGTCATCAGGTACCGGGATGATGCTCATCGAACCCAACTCCTGGTGAATAGTATAGGCCATCCGCATAGAATCGTCGACCAACGTCGGCGCCAACGCCAGCACCCCCGAACCCTCCGCCTCGATATTGGCGACATACAGCGTCCCGCGAAACAAAGCAACACCCCCCGGATAGGCCTCCGTCGGAATATATCCCCGCACCAGGGTCTTACCGCGACCGCGAGTCGCCACATCCGCCCCCAATTGGACCACGCAAAGCGCATTGTCAAACCCGTTCGCCACATACAGCGTCGTCCCCGAGGCATCCAGTTGCAGCGCATTCGGACTGCTCCCATAATATGTGATACTGCCCCCAAAAAGCCCGACGGGAATCGAATCCGTCACGACCCCACGCCGCACGTCGAACACGCTGATATTATCGCTGTTTCCGTTGCAGATATAAAGAAAAAGACTGTCCGGGCTGCACACCAGGGCATTCGGATGCAACCCAAGCGGCGCCTCGCCAAGAACCCCACCCGTGCGGGCATCGATAATCGACAAACTCCCACGAGCCGTCGCCCCCGTCACCGGGCTCGTATAAGCATTCCCCCAGGGCGTCCCCGCCGTTTCAGGGCTGGCCTCGGTGACCCGCGGACCCGCCCAGTTCGTCACATACACCTTGTTATCCACGATCCGCAACCCATAAGGAGCCACCCCGGTAGGCACAGTCCATACCACCGACCGATCCGCAAAACGCACCTTCATCAATCGATTATTTCCATTGAGGACCACATACAGGTACGGCTCGCCACCTTCCACCTGCACGGCAATGTCATTGGGCAGCGCAGTAGCCGCCGGCCATTCCGCATTCACCACCAGGTGGGTCACATTCCGCACCGCCGTCCCATCCCATTCTGCCACCAAAACCGCCGACCGTCGCGAATTCCCCGCACCCCAAACGATATACGTATGTCCCCCAAAAGCAAAGGTCTTGATACCCGAGTACGTACTCATCAGGTCGCGCACCGCCGGATCATTCACAAAATTCCAGTGAGCCACCCATTTATGGCTCCGCGTATCCAGGATATCGACCCCATACCGCTCCTCCAGCACAAGATGCTGGCTGTCGGGAAGGATCGCAAAATCCAGCGCATGGTTCTCCTGCGAGGGATCGCCAAACCGGAGCACTTCTCCCGCCGACTTGATCCATCGATTGAACGGCATCACCGTATGCGCGGCACGCCGGCCCTGAATACTATCGTCATAGGCCGTCCGAAAGCTCGCCGCTTCCTGCCCAAACGCGATCCCTACAAAGAACAAAAAACAAAAACTGCTGACTAAGTGCTTACCCATGTTGCTGATCCTTTTCAAGAAAGAATAAAAAGATATCCGTCGTGGCCGGCTGCCGGCCCAATGCGCGCAACATATGCGCTACCTGCCCCCGGTGATAGGTTCCATGGTTGACCACCTGGTAAAAGGTCTGCCAGAAAGGTTGCGTCACATGCAATCCCTTGCCCGTGATAAAATACACCGGCCGGTCCGGACCCGACGCCAGCCACTGCTTCGCCGACACCACCATCTCGTCCAGCTGCGGCCGGAAAAGCCGGTCCAGGCTCTCATAGCCCTCGATCCGGTAATGCGCCGGGACCTCGGCAATAGGCACACCCTTCCACCGCTGCAGCCAGCGATAATCGCCCTCCAGGATGTGCTGGTACAACGCCTTTAAGGTAGGGAAGCTGCCGCGGGTGTCGATATTCCATTCTTCCGCCGTCAGCGCGGGCAGCAGCTCCAGCAGTCGCCGGTGCGCCCATAGATGATAGTCGATCAGATCAGAAAGGTTCTCCATAACGAAACGCAAGATACAGGGTTATACCCGCATTTTTTATTAACTTAACACAACCATCCCGCCGGGGGCGGCGCATGCCATGAGAAGAAGGAATTTCATCTTACTAACAATTGGCGGAGTGGGCGCCTCCATCGCGCCCGCCTGCAAGCCACACACAAACCCCGCGCTCAGCCGGCCCCTCTTCCTTTCCACCATCTGCGACCCCGCCACCCTCCGCCATATCGGCAACAACTACCGCAAAACAACGCCCGCCGAAACAAAGGAAGATCGCCTGGTCAGCCTCCTCACCACCGATCTTCCCCAGGGCAGCGACCCCACAAACCAGCTCGACGCCAAAGCACGCCAGGACTACGCCGCCGGCAAAACGGTCACCATCGACGGCTGGGTGCTGTCCATCACCGAAGCCCGCCAATGCGCCCTGTATTCCCTGCAAAAGCCATAAACATCGCCTCATGCACCTCGACGCACGCCACCTGCCCGATCACACCCACATAGAAGGAGATATTTGTATCGTCGGCTGTGGTCCCGCCGGCCTCAGCATCGCCATGGAATGGGAAGGCACGCCGTATAAAGTGATCCTGCTGGAAGGCGGCGGCTTCGACTACGACGACAAAATGCAGGATCTATACACCGGCCAAACCACCGGCCAGCGCTACTACCCCCTTCGCTCCACCCGCCTGCATTATTTTGGCGGCACCAGCAACCACTGGGCGGGCTTCTGCTCCATCTTCGATCCCATCGACTTCGAAAAAAGAGACTGGGTCCCAAAAAGCGGCTGGCCGATCCGGCGATCGGACCTCGATCCCTATTATGCCCGGGCGCAAAAAGTACTCGACCTCGGCCCCTACGAATACGATGTCCAATACTGGCAGCAGCTCGATCCGTCTCTAAAATCCCTGCTGCCCCCTAACGAAATCGTCTGGAATAAGGTCTGGCAGTTCAGCCCGCCGACCCGGTTCAATACAAAATATGGGGATGCGGTCCGAAAATCCCGCAACATTCACCTCTACACCTATAGTAACCTAACGGAGATAACCGCCAATGAATCCGTCAGCGCCATCGAAAAGCTTACCGCCCGCAATCTCAGCGGTAAGACTCACACAGTAAAAGCCCGCCGCTATATTCTCGCCTGCAACACGATCCAGAACGCCCGCCTCCTCCTCGCCGCCTGTCCCCAGGCGCCAAAAGGCCTCGGCAATGATCACGACCTCGTCGGCCGCCACTTCATGGAACATCTCGAGATCCAGTCCGCCTGGATCCACCTGCCGCAACCCGATGCGATGAAGCTCTATACCTTCTCGAGCGGTGGAACCAAAATGCGCTGCGAACTGGCCATCACACCGGCCGCACAGAAAGCGCACCGCATCCTCAACGGCACCTGTTCCTTTTTTCCCGCCGAACTCGCCAAAGGGATAAAGTCCCAGATCGAAATATGGAACACCGACGACCCGAAAAAGAACGAAGATCAAATGAAGTCCATGTGGGATTCTCACGAAAAGAAAGCCGCCGGAGTATCCGGCTACAACGCCTTCGAACTAAAGACCCGTATCGAACAATCCCCCAACCCCGACTCACGTATCACCCTCATGCCCGAACGCGATCAGCTCGGCATGCTCCGCGCCCGGCTCAATTGGACCCTGACACCCCTCGAAAAGCAAAGCATCCGCACCTTCTACCAGCTCGTCGCCCAACAGGTCGGCCAACACGGCGCCGGCCGCATCAAACTCATGGACTATTTACAGGATGCCAACGACCCCTCCTGGCCCGACTTCACCAGCGGCGGCTGGCACCATATGGGTACGACCCGCATGAGCAACCATCCGCAGACCGGTGTCGTCGATGCCAATTGCAAAATCCATGGCGTGTCCAACCTCTATATCGCCGGCGCCAGCTGCTTCGTCACCGCAGCCGCACCCAACCCCACCCTGACCATCGTTGCACTCAGCCTCCGCCTTTCCGACCATCTCAAAAAGCTCTTCCACTCCTCGCCCATTGGCTGAGCCATCCAGACAAGTAAATTGAGCCATAAGGGAAATGCGCACCCTGCCCCGGGTCCGATCTTTGTCTCGTTAAAAAAAACAAACAATGACAACAATAGCAAAGATCGCCCTCGGCAAAGAGGGCCCGCTCGTATCGAAGCTCGGATTAGGCTGTATGCGCATGTCCCCCGTCTGGGGCTCGAAAGCAAAAGATGAAGCGGAAAGCATCGCCACCATCCAGGCGGCTCTCGACAACGGCATCAATTTCCTCAACACCGGCGACTTCTACGGCAGCGGCCACAACGAGCTGTTGGTAGGCAAAGCCATAAAAGGCAGGCGGAACGACGCCTTTATAAGTGTTAAGTTCGGCGGCCTCGTCGACAATGGCCGCTTCCTCGGTCTCGATCTCCGTCCCACATCCATCCGCAACTTCATCAACTACTCCCTCGTGCGCCTCGGCATTGACACCATCGATCTCTATCAACCCTGCCGGTTGGACAACTCAGTCCCCATCGGGGATGTAATAGGGACCGTCGCCGATCTCATCAAAGAAGGCAAGGTGCGTTACCTCGGCGTGTCCGAGATCACCGCAGACCAATTGCGCAAGGCAAACAGCATATATCCGGTATCAGCCCTCGAAATAGGCTATTCCCTCGCCGAACGCAGCATTGAAAACGACCTTCTTCCCACCGCCAGGGAGTTGGGTATTGGGGTGGTCGCCTTTGCGAACACCGCCGAAGGGTTACTCACCGGTGAATTGCAGGCTCCCCTCGCAGCCAATGACTACCGCAACCATTTTTCGCGATTCCAGGGCGAGCACCTGAAGAACAATCTCGCGAAAGTCGAAGTGTTGAAGACCATGGCAAAGGAAAAAGGATATACACCGGCCCAACTGGCCATCGCCTGGGTGAACCGGCAGGGCGAACAATTCATGCCGCTGGTCAGTATGAGCAAACGTTCCCGGCTGCCGGAGAATAGGGATGCCATGGCGATCACCTTCACCCCGGAAGAAACAAACATTCTGAATACCCATTTCGCACCCGGCGCGATCACCGGCGGCACCTACCTGCAACGGTAGAAATTTCAATATCTTTATACAGTGACAAATCCTGCCGAAATAATGCCCGGGGTCATCTTCTACGCTTTTCTTTCGGCAATGCGGAAGGAAAAGGTAGGCTTCCATGGACATAACACCCTGGTCCTGCAGGTCTCGGGACAATTGACCCTGGAAACCTCGACGGAAAAGGTCGCCACCCAACCCGGCGCGATGCTGCTGATCCGTAAAAATCAGCTGGCCCAGCTCACGAAGCTCCCATTACCCGGGGAAAATTATCAATCGATCGTCATATGCCTCCAGGAAGATCTGCTCCGGCAGATCGCCCTGGAAGAGCATATCGAAATAGATCACCGGTATATCGGCCCGTCCAACATCCTTTTGCCGCCAAACGACTATCTGCGTGGATACTTCCAATCCGTATTACCCTATATTCAACATCCGGAAAAAAAGTTGACGACCGCGCTCGGCCTGCTAAAAGTAAAAGAAGGAGTTCAATTGCTGCTGCACACCATGCCGGCCCTGAAAGAATTTCTATTCGACTTCTCGGACCCCTATAAGATCGATCTGGAAAAATTCATGCTCAGCAACTTCCACTTCAACGTCCCCATCGAAAAATTTGCCCGACTCACCGGCCGCAGCCTCGCCGCCTTCAAACGCGATTTCCAAAAGACATTCGGCATGGCGCCCCGCCAATGGCTGC
This sequence comes from Puia sp., assembly GCF_035546395.1. Classification (GTDB taxonomy): domain Bacteria; phylum Bacteroidota; class Bacteroidia; order Chitinophagales; family Chitinophagaceae; genus Puia. The sequence continues at coordinate 109,134 of NZ_DASZXR010000013.1, forward strand.
AGGAACGACGCCTTACCGAAGCCCGCCACCTGATAGAAAAGAAGAACAAAAAGCCCTCCTCCATCTATTTGGACCTCGGCTTCGAAAGCCTCTCCCATTTCTCCCATTCCTTCAAGAAAAAGTTCGGCAAAGCCCCCACGGAATGGGCGTAGCCGGCCCCAAAGCACGGCCAACCCTCAGTTCGGATTCCGAAATTCACTAGGCGATTTCCCCGTCTTCGCCTTGAAGATTTTCGTAAAATGAGACGGGTGCTCAAACCCCAATTCATACGCAATCTCACTGATCGAATGCGGTGTCCCCCATAGCAGCGACTTCGCCCGATCCACCAATTCCAGGTGAATATGCTCCAGCGTGCTCTTTCCCGTGGTCTTCTGTAAAAGGTCCGAAAGATAGCTCGGCGACAGGTTCAGTCGTGACGAAAAATAGGTCACCGGCGGCAGCCCCGACTCAATTAAAGTGGGCTGTCCAAAATAGTCCTTCAGCAACGCCTCGAACCGCTGCACCACATCCGCATTCACCCGGGTCCGGGTATAGAACTGCCGGTCATAAAACCGGTTACAATAGTTTAGCAACAGCTCGATATTACTCACGATCAGCCCCTGCGTATGTTTATCGATCGACCCCTGGTACTCCCGCTCGATCTTCCTGAGACAATCCCGGATCAACGAATTCTCCTCCTCCGAGATATGCAACGCCTCATTCACCTCATAATGGAAGAAAGTATACTCATGGATCTTCCTTCCAAGCGCCGTCCCATGTAACACATCGGGATGCACAAACAGCCCCCATCCCTCCTCCACACGGATATCCGGCCCCGCGCCGATCACCTGCCCCGGCGCAGTAAACACAAGAGACCCGTCTTTAAAGTCGTAATGACCCTTGCCATAGTACATCAACCCCTCGAATTTCTTGCACGAGATCGTATAAAACCCCATCCGCAGCCGTACCGCCGGATCCTTCGGCCGCCTGCCATAAAAATCCCGGTGATCGATCACACTCACCAGCGGATGCCGCGGCGGGGGACACTGCACAAATTCGTGCAGCGCCCCGATCGACTCCAGATCGATAATTGACTCTTTTTTCATGGTTAGTGCAAATTTACGCCCCTGTCCTCAGATGCCAATCTGTCCAACCATCATCTTCTTGAAGGCGACGTCATCCATCTGGACACGCCCCGCCAGCAACTGCTCCGCATCCTGTCCAACCGGGTAACGAAGCTTCTCCGTGCCGTCCGTAGCCGCCTCGAAAATGGCATCGGCCACCTCCCGGATATTCCCGGACATCGGCCAACCGGCCAGCACTTCTACCATTTTGTCCCACGGCTGCCGATACGCATCGATCCCCCCCGCACCGATAGCACTCATCGATCGCCCCGCAAATTCCGTCCGGTACCCACCCGGCTCGATGATCTTCGTCCGGATCCCCAGGGGATTCAACTCATACTGCAGGGACTCCGTTAAACCCTCCACGGCAAACTTCGTCGCATGATACAGGGAAGTAAAAGGGAAAGTGACCCTGCCCCCGACAGACGAAACATTGATGATAACACCCGCTCTCCGCTCGCGCATATGGGGCAACATCGCTTTAGTCACCGCGATCAACCCGAACAGGTTAACCTCCATCTGCCGCCGGATCTCCGCATCCGAAGCCGCCTCCAACGCGCCAAGAGCCCCATAGCCGGCATTATTTACCAGCACATCGATCCCGCCAAAAGCTCCCACCGCCGCTTTCACCGCAGCCGCAATGCTCCCCTCGTCGGTCACATCCAATCGCGTCACCAGCACCCCATCCAACGCCGCCAGCTCGCCCTCTTTCTCCGGCGAACGCATCGTCGCGGCAACATTCCAGCCTTTTTCATGAAACAAACGAACAGTCTCCTTGCCAAACCCGGAAGAAGCCCCGGTAATAAATACGGTCTTTTTCATAATTTCTCTTTTGTAGCCACAAAGTTCCGACGCAGCTACTCCCCGTATTTATAGGTTTCTTGGCAAGGCTTATACATTTCTTCGATGACCGCCCCACCTACAACCCCTCCAACACCTCAACAATCGCCGCAATCATCTCCCGATCCGGCGCCTTCCCATTAAACCCCTCCGGCAAAATAGCCCGAAACTCCCCCGCATCATCCCGCTCCAGCGTCACCTCGACGCTATCCACATCCACCAAAAACCGGAGCCCGTACCGCCAAGCCTGCACACGAGCCGTAAAGGTCCGCTCCACACCCCGTACATCCACCGGAATTTCAACCGTTTGTTCCATGGCCGGAAAGATACTAAATTGCCCAAAATAGCCATATGCAAGACCTCTCCCAAATACACCACCTGATCTCCGATCTCTTCACCTGGCCTGCCACCCCCGCCGAATGGAAGCAATACAAACTAACCGACGACCAGGTCGCCTTCTTCAAAGAATACGGTTATCTCGCCGATATAAAGCTGCTGAACGAAAAACAGATCGACCAATTAAAGAACGAGTTGGAGGCGATCATGGACCCCACTCACCCGGCCAACAGCCTATTCCATGAATTCCACAGCAACGAGTCCGCCGACCCCGACAAAGTCCTGTTCCACGCCCTCGGCGCCTGGCGCATCACCAAAGGATTTCACGATGTCTTATGGAACCCGGCGTTCGTAATGGCCGCAAGCCAGCTCCTCGGAAACAAACCGGTCCGTTTTTGGCACGACCAGCTATTCTGCAAACCCGCCAAACACGGCGGCGTCGTGGCCTGGCACCAGGACTACTCCTACTGGACCCGCACCGGACCACTCCAACATCTCACATGCTGGGTCGGCCTGGACGACGCGACAAAAGAAAATGGCTGTTTATACTACGTACCCAAAAGCCACAACTGGGGCCTGCTCGACAAACCCGCATTGGCAGGCGATATGGAAGGATTGATGCAGTATTTAACAAAGGAGCAAAAGGAAGAATTCAAACCCATCCCCATCGAGTTGAAAAAAGGACACGCCGCATTCCACCACCCGCTGATGGTTCACGGGTCCTACGCCAATTCCTCGCCGCGATCCCGCCGCGCCTTCGTGACCAACGTCTTCGCCGACGGTACCGAATCCAAATCAAACGACGAGCTCCTCAAAGGCGTACCCGTCATAAAGTCCGGCCACCGCATGGAAGGCCAGTTCTTCCCGCTATTATTCTCAGGGATATAAAAGATATTTCCTCCGCATCTGTTTATAGTTGCTGAGGCCGGGCTCCCAACTCCGGCGGATCTCCGCCTCGCTCATCCCGGCGGCGATCTGTTCCTTAAAGGCCGTCGTGCCCGCCAGTTTATTGATATCCCCCATCTGCTTGCTCTGGTGATAGTCGAAGAATTTCTCCTTGTGCGGATAAGCCTTGTAGAATTGCATCATCCACGTGATATTGATCTTCCCGGTCTTCCGCAGGCTGTCGGCATCGATAACGCGCAAGTCAAGGCCATAACACACCTGGTCCTGGTGAAGCGGCGTCTCGGCCATCCCCGGAATACTGACCGGCGTAAAAGAAAAAGAATAGGCACTCTTCAACTCAGGATTGCCAAGGACAGTGAACGGCATATGGGTCCCACGCCCCTGGCTGATGACAGTCCCCTCGAAAAGGCAAAGCGACGGATAAAGCAGCACGGATTGCTGCGTATTCAAATTAGGAGAAGGGCTGACCGGCAGCTTGTAATACAAAGAGTGATCGTAATTCTTCACAGGAATGATCTTCAGCTTACATTGTTCCTTATTCGCCAACCAGCCCTCCCCGTTGATCATTTGAGCGAATTCCCCGATCGTCATCCCATGGACGATCGGCACTGGAAATTGACCGATACCGGACTTAAGCGACATATCCAGTATCGGACCATCCACATAACCATTCGGATCGGGCCGGTCGAGGATAAGAAGTTCCTTACCCGACTCGGCGCAGGCTTCCATGATATTGCGCAGGACGTTGATGTTGGTGTAAAATCGACAACCTACATCCTGCAGATCGAAGATCATAATATCGATCGCGTCCATGTCTTCCCTGGACGGCTTCCGCTTGGAACCATAAAGCGAGATGATGGGGATGCCCGTGGCCGAATCGACCTCGTCCGACACCTTGGCGCCGGCGCTGGCTTTACCGCGAAATCCGTGTTCGGGACCAAAGATCTCCCGAATGTCGATCTTCAGGGAATGAAGACTATCGACAAGCGCCCGGCTGCCGACAATGCTCGTGGGATTGCCCAGGATGCCCACCCGTTTGCCCTTTAATAAAGGAAGATAGGCGCTCGTTTGATCGGCCCCGGTGATGATGGGCTTCGGCTTTGGTGGGAAGAAGACGGTAAAAATCGCAATAAAAAGGGTAACCATGGAGGAAAGATACGAAATTGCTGGCGCTGGAAAAGAACACCGGGAACCGTCGTCCCACCCCTCCCCTCACCCCGTGACTAATCATCCCGGCCCCTGACCCCGGTCATAGGCTACCCCCACCTCCGGCTTTATATTTATCGCCAGAAAAGCAATACATATGGCCATCGAACCGGGGTCTGCCGGCAGCAACCAGCCAAAACCCAAAAAACCAGGTCTCGCCATAATGGATGGCAACGAGGCCACCGCCTATATCGCCTATAAAACAAACGAGGTTTGCGCCATCTATCCCATCACTCCATCGTCCACGATGGGCGAATGGGCGGACGAATGGAGCGCCCAGGGACTCACGAACATCTTCGGCCAGGTACCCAGGATCATTGAAATGCAAAGCGAAGCGGGCGCCGCCGGCGCGGTACACGGAGCCCTGCAGGGCGGCACCCTGTCTACCACCTTCACGGCATCGCAGGGATTACTCCTGATGATCCCCAACATGTACAAGATCGCCGGGGAACTCACCCCCACCGTTTTCCATATCGCCGCCCGATCGCTGGCCACCCACGCGCTATCCATCTTCGGCGACCACAGCGATGTCATGGCAGTCCGTTCCACCGGCTTCAGCATGCTTTTCGGCAATTCCTCGCAGGAAGCGATGGACATGGCGCTTATCGCTCAGTCCGCTACCCTCAGCTCGCGTATTCCCTTCCTCAATATTTTCGACGGATTCCGCACCTCCCACGAGTTGACCGAGGTCGACAGGATCCCCGACACGACCATAAAAGCCATGATCGATATGGACGAAGTGAATGCACACCGGAGCAGGGCCTTGTCACCCGACAATCCCAACATCCGCGGCACGGCCCAGAACCCGGACGTTTTCTTCCAAAACAGGGAAGCCTGTAACTCCTACCATGACAGGGTAGTCGATATCGTAAAACAGAAATTTCAACAGTTTGAAGAACTGACCGGCAGGAAGTATCTGCCGTTTGAATACTATGGCCACGAAGAAGCCGAACGGCTGATCGTGATCATGGGCTCGGGAGCCGGCGCCGTAAAAGAAACTGTCGACTTTCTCAACGGCCGGGGAGAAAGGGTCGGCGTGTTGATCGTACGCTTGTTCAGACCCTTTTCCGTTGCCGATTTCCTGGCTTACATCCCAAAGACGGTGAGAAAGGTGGCGGCGCTCGACCGCTGCAAAGAACCGAACAGCATCGGCGAACCGTTGTATATGGACGTCGTAAACGCGTTCAGCAGCGCCAGGCTCCGGCCCTATCCGCTGGTGATCGGCGGACGCTATGGCCTTTCTTCAAAGGAGTTCACCCCGGCAATGGTGATAGCGGTCTTTAAGGAACTGGACAACGCCGACCCCAAGCCTCATTTCACCGTCGGGATCAATGACGACGTTACGCAATTGAGCCTCCCCTACGACCACAACTTCTCCCTGGATAACCAACACCTGTTCAGAGGCCAGTTCTTCGGGCTTGGCTCGGACGGGACAGTGAGCGCAAACAAGAACTCCATCAAGATTATCGGGACAAAGACGGATAATTATATCCAGGGATATTTTGTATACGACTCGAAGAAATCCGGCTCCTTAACCGTTTCGCACCTCCGCTTCGGCAAGCATCCCATCCAATCGACCTACCTGATCGATTCTGCCAACTTCATTGCCTGCCACCATTTCAATTATCTGAACAAGTACGATATATTGAGGGACGCGGTGGAAGGCGCGGTCTTCCTGCTCAACGCCCCCTATCCAAAAGACGAACTTTGGAACAAATTGCCCCGCCCCATCCAGCAGGAGATCGTCCGCAAGAAACTGAAATTCTACGCCATCAATGCCCATGCAGTCGCAAAAGGGTCGGATATGGGCGGTCGCGTCAACACCATCCTGCAAACCTGCTTCTTCGCGATCAGCAATATCCTTCCCCGCGAAGAAGCCATTGGCAAGATAAAAACGGCGATTGTCGAGACCTACGGCAAGAAAGGGGAAGAGATCCTGCAAAAGAACTACGAAGCCGTAGACAAAGCCCTGGAAAATTTGTACGAGGTCGATTACAACGGGTATGCCATCGGAGACACCCCCCTGAGCAACACCGTCCCGGATGCGGCCCCCGATTTCGTCAAAGACGTCCTCGGAAAGATCATTGCGGGCGACGGCGACGAGCTTCCCGTCAGCGCCTTTCCGGCAGATGGCGCCTATCCGTCCGGTACGACAAAATGGGAGAAACGAAATATCGCCGATACCGTCCCCGTCTGGGATACCAGTCTATGCACCCAATGCAACAAATGCGTCCTGATCTGTCCCCATGCTGCGATCCGCGCAAAAGTGTATGACAAAGGGCTATTGGCCGCCGCACCCGCAGATTTCAAACACATGGACCCCATCGGCAAAGAATGGGATAAGGAAAAAGAAGCATATACCCTGCAGGTCTCCACCGAGGATTGTACCGGTTGCACGCTTTGCATGGAATACTGCCCGATCGTCAGCAAGACCGATCCGGACCACAAGGCGGTGAATATGGTCGATAAGACCGCCATCCAGCAAGCGGAACGGCAAAACTGGGAATTCTTCCTCCACCTCCCCGAGATCGCCAGGGAACGGGTCAACCGGAATACCGTCAAGGGATCTCAATTCTTTCAACCCCTGTTCGAATTCTCGGGAGCCTGCGCCGGCTGTGGCGAAACGCCCTACTTGAAATTGCTGACGCAACTGTATGGCGAACGCATGATCGTGGCCAACGCCACGGGCTGTTCTTCCATCTTCGGCGGCAACCTCCCGACCACCCCCTGGTCGAAGAACAACGAAGGCCGCGGACCGGCCTGGGCAAACTCACTCTTCGAGGACAATGCGGAATTTGGACTCGGCATAAAGCTCGCCAATGAGAAGAAGCGGGAGGCTGCAATATCCGCCCTGCACCAAATGAAGGATACGCTGGGAGAAACCCTGGTCGAATCCCTCGTCCACGCCCCGGAAACAACGGAATCCGAAATAAAACTCCTCAGCCAACACATCCACGAACTCAAAGCCCGTCTCGCCGCCATCGATACCCCAGCGGCAAGAAACCTCTCCTACCTGGCCGACTTCCTCGCGAAGCGCTCGATGTGGATCATCGGCGGCGATGGCTGGGCTTACGACATCGGCTACGGCGGACTGGACCATGTGCTCTCGACAGGCGAGAATGTCAACATATTCGTCATGGATACCGAGGTCTATTCCAACACCGGCGGTCAAAAGTCCAAATCAACCCCGATCGGCGCCAGCGCCAAATTCTCCGTGAACGGAAAGACGACCGGCAAGAAGGACCTGGCCCTGCAAGCCATCGCCCATGGCACGGCCTACGTGGCCCAGATCGCCATGGGCGCCAACGACTCCCACACGCTCCGGACCATCATCGAAGCCGAGAATTTCCCCGGCCCCTCGCTGGTCATCGCCTATGCGCACTGTATCGCCCATGGCATCGAAATGAGCGAAGGGACGGAACACCAGGACCTGGCCGTCAGGACCGGGTATTGGCCCCTGTTCCACTATAATCCCTCGAAACCCCAGGGCCAGCGCTTCGTGATCGACTCGAAAGAACCTACCCTTCCGCTTTCGGACTTCCTGTACCGGGAGAACCGCTTCAAGGTGATCATGGCAAAGGATCCCGAATTGGCCGCAAAATTTCTGGCCGAAGCAGAGGAAGCTACAAAAGATCACTGGTCGAGAATGAAGACGCTGACAGGACTATAGCCCAGCCCCTTCCCTCCCAAACTCTTTATGGGGTTCGGCATCGCCGCCACAGATTGAGCACGCTGGCGCCAGGCGCCTTCCGGACTCCGGTCTCCGTTGGCCATGTCGGGCGACCCGTTAAATCGACATCGATTGCTATGCAGGGGACATCGCATCGGGTACGGCAATTCGCAGAAGTCGCCGACCTTTACAAAACGATTAACGATAATAAAAAAACTCAAGAAAATGGCTACGATTAAAGTAAAGGACGGTACAGAGATCTTCTACAAGGACTGGGGCACAGGGCAACCCATCGTATTTCATCACGGCTGGCCCTTGTCTTCTGATGACTGGGATGCCCAAATGATGTTCTTTTTGCAGCACGGATTCCGGGTGATCGCGCATGATCGCAGAGGCCACGGGCGGTCTTCCCAAACCGCCACAGGCAACGAAATGGACACCTACGCTGCAGATGTAGCCGAGCTCGTAAAGGCGCTTGATCTGAAGGATGCGATCCACGTTGGACACTCTACTGGCGGCGGTGAGGTCATCCATTATGCAGCGAAATATGGAAAAGGGCGCGTAGCCAAGGCCGTTTTAATCAGCGCGGTGCCCCCGGTGATGGTGCAAAGCGCAACAAATCCCGATGGCGTTCCCATTGCCGTATTCGATGACATTCGCCAAAATACCGGCTTCAACAGGCAGCAGTTCTACCACGACCTTACGATGCCCTTTTACGGATATAATCGCCCGGGTGCGAAGATCGTGGAGGGGATTCGCGACAACTGGTGGCGCCAGGGCATGATGGGAGGTATCAAAGCGCATTATGATTGTGTGAAGGCCTTTTCAGAGACCGACTTCACCGACGATCTGAAAACCGTCGATATCCCGGTTCTTGTTATGCACGGCGAAGATGACCAGATCGTTCCCTTTGCAAACTCAGCCGCGAAGTCCATCAAGCTGCTCAAGAAGGGAAAACTGATCGCCTATCCGGGCTTCCCCCACGGAATGCCCACCACGGAAGCGGCGACGATCAATGCCGATCTCTTAGCATTTATAAAAGGATAATCCCCCTCAGCTTCCCTGCATTTATCGTAAGAAATAAATGCAGGGATTTCTTCCACCCCATCCACGGTCACGCCGGCAGCAACCCCAACCCACCCTCATCGATCCTCCGCGGTTGATATTCCTCCTTCCACGCATGTTTCCATCTCCGATGGCTCCACAGCCACATGTCCGGCCGGTTCCGGATCACCGATTCCAGGTATCGAACATATTCCCGCGTCAGCTCGCCCTCCGGAAGCTCAGCCGCATCCATACAAGCCAGTTTCATCGTGGCGTGATAGTGGCCCCGCCGCGGTTTATCGATCGACGCAAAGATCACCGGCAGGTGGCCCTGCCGGGCGCCCTTTTCCGGCCCGCTCGCAAAGGGAGTCGGCCGGCCCATGAAATCGATCCAATAAGAGGTTTGCATATTGCCCGGACACTGGTCCGCCACCAGTCCCAGCAGGTATTGGGAGGAGAGGTGCGGTACGATAGCTTCCCGCATTTGTGGGGCGGGCAAAAAAACATTCCCCGTGCGGGTCCGAAGCCGGTAAAACAGCCTTTCAAACACTTTGGCGCCGATGGGCATATAGACCACCAGGATCTTAAATCGCGTCAGTGCCGTCAGCACGATCTGCCCCCACTCCCAATTGAAGGTGTGTCCCAGGTGCATCTGGCAGGGTTTGCCCGTTGCATAAACCTCATCCAGCACGCGCACGTCCACCGTGAATCGCCTCCGCAACCAGGCCTCATCCGCTGACACCAGCTTCACCACCTCCACAAAGGAGTCAATAAAGTTATGGTAGAATTTTTTCGCGATCCCGACCAGCTCAGCTTCCGTTTTCTCCGGAAAAGCCTGCCGCAGGTTGCCCATCACCACCTTCCGGCGATAGCCAAAGCCGTAGTAGACAATCGCATAAATAAAGTCCGAAAGCAAGTAAAGAACCCGCATGGGGAGAAGTGACACGACGTAAAGGAATCCGTAAAATAGGTAATACATGGCAAGACCTGGTGGTTTCGCGGCCCCTATCGAGGCGCCGGCGACCGGCTTAAAGATATACTAAAAGGAGGAATTTATCACCCGAATGTTATGCAGCCTTTGACAATTCCACTTCCTCTCATCCACCCAATTGCCCCAACATCGCCAATGTCCTGGCGTCTTTCTGCCCCTGGAAATATTTCTCCAGCACCTGTTCAAACACGGCATCTGCCCCCTCCACCTCCGAGAACAAGGTCATCGAAGAGCGTAACTTCATATCGTCCGGGCTTCCCATCACTGTAGTAGCATTGCTTCCCGGTAGCGTCAGCAACGCCCGGGAGATTTCTATAAGCCTGGCGCCAAGGATCTTGTCTTTCAGATAAGCAGTCGCTTCCGCAAGCCCCTCAATGCCGTAGTACAAAGCGTTGGAACTTGAACCCAGTCCCTTCAGTTGCGGAAAGATAAACCACATCCAATGGCTGCGCTTTCGGCCCGCGCGGATCTCGGAAAGCGCCTGAACATAGCTTGTCGCCTGAGCAGTGATAAAGCGATCCAGCAGAAAGGTCATATCTGATTAGAACTATTGTAGAGCAAAATTAATGCATTGTCTGTCGCCGGATCCGACTTTTCTAAGCAGATTCGCAGGAATCTTTAGCTTTATGACATGAAGTACTTCGCCTTTTGCCTGCTTTTCATCTCCCTCGGCCGGTCCACAATTTGCCATGCACAGCCTCACCTCGATTCTTTCAGAATATACAACGATGTAAAGATCACGATGGACGTGCCTTCCTATCGATATAAAAGAACAACGCTGATTGTATTTGCTCTTCCCAATGGCAATACCACCGCGCAAACAATGGGAAAAGCGCTGGCGCCAGGCGACGACTGGCACTATGATATTCAGCACATAAAAGCACAAACTTCCTTTATCCGGGAGAAACTGAACCGAAATATCGTGGTGGCATATCTTGAAAATAATTACAAAAGTTGGCCTTCATGGAAACAAAAACATCCGGATTTTAAGGCAGAAATTCGGCATATTGTGGATACCTTGTACAACCTTATTCCATCCAAAAGGAAAACAATCCAGCTGAGCGGACATAGCGGTGGCGGAAGTTTTGTTTTTGGCTATCTCGCCGGCGTTGAAAAGATCCCTTCCGCTGTGCAGCGAATCACTTTCCTCGACAGCGATTACGGTTACGACAGCAGCTACTATGACAAAATAAGGACCTGGCTGAAACACATTAAGACAGCGACTTTAACCGTATTTGCCTACAACGACAGTGTCGCGCTGCTAAACGGAAAACCCTTTGTCTCGGCCACGGGAGGAACATGGTTCAGATCGCATTTGATGCTGCGACACCTGCGAAACGATTTTTCGTTTTCCCGCCCCAAAGACGATTCTTTGATTTTTTACCGAAGCACAAACGATCAAATCGCCTTCTTTTTTAAACCCAATCCCGATCGGAAAATATTCCACACGCAACAAGTGGAACTAAATGGCTTTATCCACTCCGTCCTGTATCGAACAGATGAAGAGAATAAGGGATACGAATATTTCGGTCCAAGGGCGTATTCGAAATTTATTGAATAACGACAACTATTCAAATCGTAACACCCGGAACGAATGCGGCTATTCCCTCCTGAATTTCACCTTGCTATCGACATTCTGCGCTATTTTCATTCCCTGTTTTGCGCCTTCTTCCACCGCATGACGGGTATGAATACCGCCATAAACCCTCGAGATCGCAATGGCGCTGGCAAATTCAAAAAAAGAATGGTACGAATAGCTGCCCATGTCCTCCGGACCTTTTCCCAAATCGAACATCTGGCCTTTATAAGTACTATTTACAAAAGCCACATGATCGCCGAAAACCGTGGTTAATGCCTGAGCAAATGCCCCACTAAAAGTCGCATGGTTTGCCGGAAAATCAGGATGTGGCGGCGTGGCAATAAATGGCTTCCACCAGGTAGCCGGGTCGCTGGAGGGCTCTATCACCCTGCGAATGAACTGAAAGGGTCTTTCCTGCATGAAATGGAACTTCGCTTTCATGGAGCCAATCGTGGCGTCAAACAGGCTGATACCGGTTTTGGCATAAGCAAATGCAGCTATATCGAGTGCCGGATTTTGTTGATCCAGGATCTGTTTGAGCACAGGAATATAGCTCGCTCCGGACGGATAACCATTCACGGCCGGGTCATCATAGTATTTGGCCAGGCGCTTTTGATCATAGGTCAGGCTTTTGGAAACATCGTACACTTCCTTAAAATCCTTATAATAAGGAGAGGTTACATCCGCATCATTGTACGCATACGGCGTCGAAGTCACATCGTCGATGCTGCCGGCAACCATGGTGCGGGTATCACCCCAGTAAGCCAGACCATTGGCGATGGTAGGGTTATTGTTTTCCGGCCACCAACGGCCTGGACTGTGATCGGTCAGTACCAGGGGCGCCCAGGCAGACCAGGGATGATCCGTGGTCGACCACTCGAAGACTTTATCCGCTACGGCATTTCCGAAAGCCTTCGATCGTTCAAGGATTGCCGTATCGCCAACCTCCTTTGCATAGGCTTCATTTAATGAATCCTCCAGTTTTTGCACCGCATCGTTCGTTGCAGGATTGAAAGTGAAAAGTTTCCTGGTTATCTCAGCCAAAGCCGCATTGGCGCAGGTTGGCCAGTGATAGGATTTACCCGGTTCCGTTTGAGGCATTTGGGGCATCTCATTTAGTTGACCGTAGAGACTTTGATAAGAGGGCATGCCCGGCGCCACGGCCTCATATACAGCAACGCCACAATAAGCCATGTATCTGCCGGCATTAACTCCATAAGAAACAGCAGGCGAGTACAACAATGGTAATTGCACACCCAGCCATTTTTTTACAACATCCGAAGAATAAGCTTTGGTTTGCTGCAGATGACCGTTGTTCTCCTGGTTTGATCCTTTCCGGCACGAAAAAATCAATAATGACGCAATGGCAGCCAGCAACATTGCATAAACGCTTTTCTGTTTCATTGTTTAGTGTTTGGTGTTAGTTAACGGAAGACAAAATAGAAACAGCGTCGCCCACAATAAATTCTAATCGATCAAAAGGCTTATTTACCGGAAACAAACCCGCTGAAACGGGTTTGTGGTGTCCAAAAGCAAAACATGTCGTTTGTCTGCAATTGAATGTTGTTCGTCTATTTTTTGTTCAGGTAAAACGATCATTTGGTTTAATTGCTTAACTTGGGGAAAGCAAGCTTTCAACCTGACCATGGTCAAAACAAACGAGATTATTTTCTACCCGAAACACAAAGTGCTGCGGCACTTCTCGTTTTGGTTGTTGTGGCTTTTGGGCTGGACCTGCTTCTTGTCGTTGATTTGGTCGACATTCACCGATAACCTTATTCGCATCGCGCTTTGGATTCCGGTCTTCATAACCTTCAGCTATCCTGTCGCGCATATTGCCATTCCAAAATTGCTGTTGAACGGCAAATACCTGGCATTCCTGGGATCAGTCATTTTCTGGCTTGGAGTCGGATGGTTCCTGAGCGTCTACTATCTTAAGTATGCATCCGGTCCCTTGTTAGATTCGATGAAAATGCCTCGCGGTGACGGTTATGAATGGCAGTGTTTCCTTTGTGTGATAACTACCGCAGCCTGTTTCTCTTCTCTATCTCTTGGGAAGCAATGGTTATTGAAGCAAAGAGATTTCCTGCGGGCGCAGCAGGAAAAGATAACGGCCGAGTTGCAACTGCTGAAAGCGCAGGTGCATCCGCATTTTTTATTCAATACGCTTAATAATATATATTCCTTTTCCCTCGATAGATCACCAAAAACACCGCAACTTATCTTACAACTGTCATCATTGCTCAGCTACATGCTTTACGATTGCAAGGCGGAAGAAGTGAGGCTGGAGAAAGAAGTGGAGATCATGAAAGATTATATTGACCTGGAAAAGGAACGTTATGGCGATACAATTGAGATATCGTGGACCGTGGAAGGCGACATCAGGGACGTCTTCATATCCCCCCTGTTGATGCTTCCATTTCTGGAAAATGCCTTTAAGCATGGCGCATCGGAGCAAATTGAAAAACCCTGGATGGCAGTGGATATATCCGTAGCGAACAATACATTGAAATTCAAGATCGCCAATAGCAAAAACGAATATACGGCACACAGCAGGAATGGCATTGGCGTCGACAATGTGAAAAAACGTCTCGAACTCCTTTACCCCGGGAAACATGAACTGAGGATAAATGATGAGGGTGATTTCTTTGCGGTTTCATTAATGCTCAAATTGAGCGGTAGCATTTCAGGGTATAGAATAATGCATCTCCCTCCCGTAACTGCCCAAACTATCACCTCATGAAACTTCGTTGCCTGCTTATAGATGATGAGCCTCCGGCTTTGAAAGTGCTGGCAAAATATATTTCTTCCCTTAATGACATGGAAATTGTGGGCCAGTGCAGAAATGCAATAGAAGCATTGGGCGTATTGCGGCAAAGGACAGTTGATGTTATTTTCCTCGATATAAAAATGCCCCGCATCATCGGCACCGAATTCCTAAAAAACCTTTCCCATCCGCCCAAAGTGATTTTTGTTACGGCTTACAGAGAATATGCAATTGATGGTTTTGAACTGGATGCGGTGGATTATTTGGTAAAGCCTGTCTCCTTCGAACGCTTTTTTAAAGCCATCACCAAATTGAACAGGATGATGGGCCGCGAAGTTTCTGTAACCACAATAAAGGAAGCGCCGGACCCGGCTGCTTTTATTTACCTGAAAGTGGACCGGGATATGAAAAAGGTTTTTGTGAATGAAATTGAATACATCGAAAGCTGGAAAGACTATGTAAAGATTTTTCTTACAGGAGGCAGGCATTTTCTGGTGAAACGCGCCATCAGTGTAATTGAAAATATTCTGTCCGATCACAAGTTTATCCGGGTGCACCGGTCGTACATTGTTTCCCTCAGCAAAATCTCCGGTTATAATGCATTGGTAGTGCAAATAGGACGATGCGAAATCCCCATCGGACGACTGTACAAACAATCGGTAATGGACCGACTGCAAAACAAAGAATCGGCATAATCAAGACTGAGCGAACCTGGCATGCTGATTATAAAAATAGTTGGATCAGTAATCAACAAGAAATGCCGTAGGTAAATTAAACCAAAATGTCGTTCCGGCGCCAGGCGTACTCCTGACATTGATCGTGGTCTGATGAAGCTCGATGATCTTCTTTACGATGGAGAGTCCCAGTCCTGCGCCATCCGCGTTTTTTATTTCATGGCTTGGGAATTTTTTATAGCGATCGAAGATGTAGGACTGATCGCCCAATGGAATTCCAATACCGGTGTCAGCAATGGCTATTTCCAGGGCCTGGCCCCGATCCTGGACACTGATCGTAATCGTTCCCCCTTGCGGCGTGAATTTGAGTGCGTTGTCAATAAGATTTTGTATAGCTCTTTCGACGAGAGCGATGTCGGCGAAAACCGCCGGTAAGTTTTCCTGCACGTCCGTCGAAAAAGCTATCCCCTTTTTTTTCGCCAGAATATCATACTTCATAAGGATATCCGACACGAGTTCCGTAAGAAGGAAGGGTTCCTTGACTGGACGTATCTGGTTGGCTTCCAGTTTCGAGTATTCGAAGAGTTGCTCTACCAGGTGGGAAAGCCTCTTAAGACTGCTCATGACGATCGACAGATACCGTTTGGTCTCCTGTTCGTTGAGACTATCTCTTTTTATAATGAGCGTTTCGACGTAGCCCTGGGTGATCGCAAGCGGGCTGCGTAGGTCGTGGGATACGTTAGCGATAAGCTCCTGTCTCAACCGGTCTATTTCAGTCAGCTTATTCATGTTGCTGACGATCGTGTCGGCCATTTCGTTGAAAGTGGATGTGAGGACTCCAAGATTACCCCTTGCATATCCTTGAATCCTTGCCTTATTGTCTCCGTCCTTGAAGCGCTTCACTACGGCCGATATTTTACAAATGCTGTCAGTGATGAGGAAAAACGTGATGCTCCCGACGAGGAATACCACCAGGAGGGTGGCAATAAACAGCACGGTGCCAAGGCCGTGGAGAAAATGGCGGTTCAACGCGTTAGCTATCTGGGCTTGTTTTTCGCTTGCCAGGACGGCATAGACATAGCCTTGCAGCCGGCCCTGGTCGTACATCGGGGCGGCCGAAAAGATGGTTTTCTGATCTGGCATTTTCGGATTGTCTCCGGTTACATAGTGTTCCGGCCCATCACGCATATATTCCCATATGGGATTCAGGTTGACTCTGGAGGTCTTGACCGATCGGTCCGGAACTACAAAGTCGATTATCTTCCCGGTAGTGTCCAGCAGGTATACCTCGACACTTGGATTGATCACCATGATGGAATGGATAATATCATGGGTGACAGCAGTGTCGGGTCGGCCGTTGCGTATCGGCCTGGTCATCTTCGTAAGATTGGAGGCGACGTCTCCATAGAGTTGTTGGTTAATGGCGTTGAAGTTCCGGCTGGACATCCAGGAGGCAATCAAAAAATAGGTGATCCCCAGCATGGCGAGTAGAGAGGTAAAGACCGCGGTGATCTTCCAGAAAAGCAAATTGTTCTTTATCGAGCGAAGTGCCATGCCGTAGAATTTTATAATTCTTCATTAAATCGGTATCCGACACCCCACGTAGTGAGGATATAGCGGGGGGACGAAATGTTCGACTCGATCTTCCCTCGAAGTCGGTTGATGTGCGAATTGACGGTGTGTTCATATCCGTCGAAGTCATAACCCCAGATGAGGTTTAAAAGCTGTTTTCGACTATAGCTTTTACCGGGGGCGCCGGCCAGTAAAATTAACAGCTCGAACTCTTTCGGCGACAGATCTACGCGCGCATTGTTCAGCGTCACTTTTCGCATGTCAACATCGATAAAGAGCGCGTCATATTGCATCTGTCCTTTGGTGGGTCCGGTCAGGACATCTTTATTTTCATCCTTCCGCCGGAAAATGACCTTTGCACGCGCGATAAATTCCCGGACACTGAAAGGTTTTGTCAGGTAATCATCGGCGCCCGTCTCCAGTCCAACGACCTTGTCTATCTCCTCCGACTTTGCTGTCAGGATAAGGATCGGTGATGAGATGCCGGAGTGACGCAACCGGCGACAGATATCTATTCCGTTCATGCCGGGAAGCATAAGATCAAGTATGACCAGGTCAAAGGGCTCTTTCAACGCCAGCTCAAGACCTTCTTTTCCATTGCATATACTGACGACATGACAATTCAGATCAGTCAGATGAATGGTCAGTAATTCTATTATCTGACTGTCGTCTTCGATGATAAGGACCCTTTTCACTATTGGGGATGTATTCACTGGAGATCAAAATTGCAGAATTTCCGGCATATGGGGCAAGCTGTGATACATTTGTTAACTTTTGGTGACGATCTCAGGATAATAGGATTCTAGTTTTGCATTACAAAAAATGATGAAAATGAAAAGAATCCATTTGAAGGCGCTGAGTACGATAACCTTGGTAGCTTTGCTGGCGTCCTGCAAGAAAGACAGCCATACGAACACGAATTCCACACCCCGGGACCCGAATACCGCACCCCAGGCTTCGATCGATCGGTTCAGCAGCGCAGCCGGTCATCTCCAGGTGAGAACGTCTTCTAACGGACTTCCGGCAGCCAATGCAGCGGTCAATTTCGATCAGGCTCCTTTCATTACCAGGGGTTTGTCGCCGGCAGGGAAGGTCGTTGACTATTATAATTTCGACGTACAGCCGACCGCGCCCGCACCGATCTATGTGTTGATCAAAAGCGGGGAAACAACACCGGTCGCGGGACAATTTAATATAATCGATGTCATTCCCGGTGAACCGGGATACAACGATTTCTGGCAGATCTACAATGTGACGGTGCCGTCCAATTACGTAGCCAATACAGTTACCAGCTATCAGGAAATCGTTTCAAAGGGATATACGGTCACCAGGACAAATACACTGGTCAATTGTCCCGTGGTACCCAAGGGATCTACGGCAACTAAGCGCTATCCCGCGGGCAGCGACGCATCGATAATTACCGGCTGGTATAAAGACATGGCGGTGTATTATTTTTCTTTCGGTGAAAAAGCACTGACGGTAAATTCCAGCGGTCAGGTTCCGGTGATACCAATCTACGTGTCGTTTACTATCAATCCCAATCAGCCTAACGGTGGCCCCGCTTCCGGCTTCAAGACAGAGACCGGATCCTCTCAAACACATAATGTCGTTTCCGCATTGCCGGCGAACGCTGGCTATTCCCCACTGTGGGCAGTGGTGGTATATGACAATATGAGCTTTGGATCTGTAATGGATTTTACCACAGCCTCCGCAGCCCCTGTCCTTGTACCGAACGCAGGGAACGTCAATTGCCCGGTTGTGAACGTCCAACAATAGTCGGCTGCAGGTGAACGTGCGATGGGTTGCGATACCACCAATGTCCGGTATGCGACGGATGTTGTCGGCTACCGGATTGTGAGATCGCGAAAATACGGGCATGGATCAACCAGGGGGCAATCAACAACTAGTTAATCATCTCCCGAAATTTTACGGTCGGCAAGCGCCCGCAACGTAAAGCGCTTAATGGCAAATAATTTGGCCGTTCGCCGGGAAATACAGACAAAAAGTCGGGAACATTGGTCATCGTTGCAGGGCATTGGTCGCATTATTTTTACCAAAATTTTGAAACTACACGAATGAATATGAAACAACTCGTTACAACGCTCCTATTGTCGGCCGCGTTTACCTATGGAGCGATGGCGCAATCAACGGAAGTCCGAAAGAAACAGTTTAACCTCGACAAGTCCGGACTGGCTATCGACGGTTATGACCCGGTAGCCTATTTTACCTTGGGTAAAGCAGTAGATGGAAAGAAAGACATCACCCTGGAAGACCAGGGGGTCACCTACCGGTTCGCTTCTACCGCCGATCGGGATGCATTCAAGGCCAACCCTGCAAAGTATGAGCCCCAATATGGAGGGTGGTGCGCTTATGCCATGGGCGCAAATGGCGAAAAGGTGGATATTGATCCCGAAACTTTCAAGATAATAGATGGTAAATTATACCTCTTCTATAATAAATTCTTCAATAATACCCTGAAGACCTGGAATAAAGACGAAATGCATCTAAAGGCAAATGCCGATAAAAACTGGATGAAATTTGTCCCGTAATGCGTGAAATTGAAGCAGGCTTTGATCGGGAAAGCCGACAAAAACTGGCCGGAATTAAAGGACAAACCTTAATTTTTCTATCATGGCTTTTCAAAAAAGAAGCATCATCCAATGGGTTTTACGCATACTGGCGGCCGCCATCATGCTACAAACACTATTCTATAAATTTTCCGGAGCGGAAGAGTCCATTTACATTTTCTCAAAGCTGGGAATCGAACCCTGGGGCCGGATCGGGACCGGGATAGGTGAATTGATCGCATCGGTGCTCATTCTGATCCCTGCCACCACTGTATTTGGAGCAATACTCGGGACAGGCTTGATGAGTGGAGCGATCTTTTTTCATCTGACCAAATTGGGGATAGTGGTGAAGGAGGATTCGGGTCAACTGTTTATCTATGCGCTATTGGTCTTTATGAGTTGTTTAATTATGGCCTGGATGGACAGGAGGCAGTTAGTCCTTTTATTCCAAAAGCAAAAACCCCGCTGATAATGAGCACCCCACTTATCGAGCCCCTGAAATTGCTGCTGACTCAATTGGAGGAAATGATTAACGGATTATCCGATGAGGAATACGTGCGAAAAATAGACCTATTGTCAAATGCTACAATTGGGCAGCATACCCGGCATG
Source organism: Puia sp. (assembly GCF_035546395.1). Classification (GTDB taxonomy): domain Bacteria; phylum Bacteroidota; class Bacteroidia; order Chitinophagales; family Chitinophagaceae; genus Puia. Next base: position 128,999 of record NZ_DASZXR010000013.1, read on the forward strand.
TCATTGAATTTTTCGTGGAGCTGTTTGTCGGCTACGACATCGGCCTGGTGGATTATGACCAGCGGAAAAGGGATGGGAGGATCGAGACCAGCCGCGTCTATGCGGCACGTGTTCTGAGCGGAGTGGCTGCATTCCTCGACAATGAGGACAAGCCGTTGGTCCTGTCGACGGAATTCGGGAATGTCAGGTGTAAGGTGCAGACCAATTTCCACCGGGAGCTGCTGTACAATATCGAGCACGCAGTACATCACATGGCCCTGTTGCGAATTGGGGTGGGCGCCGTATCGGAGCTGGTGCTTCCTGCCGGTTTTGGGGTAGCATCTTCAACCATAAAGTACCGGAAAGCATGTGTACGGTAACGTTTGTGCCGGCTTCGGGCGGATTTTATCTTACATCCAATCGGGATGAAAGCAGCTGCCGGGGGCGTGCGCTTTCGCCCAGGATATACAGCAGCGGGATGGAAGAATTAATCTATCCAAAGGACGCTGACGCGGGAGGAAGCTGGATCGTACTAAAGGAAGAAGGCACGGCAGCTGTTCTCCTTAACGGAGCTTTTCTAAAGCATATGCCACGCCCGCCATATAAGATCAGCCGGGGCCTTGTCTTGCTGGATATCGTACGGGCAACGGCGCCCCTCGCCCGGTTCAGGGAGATGGACCTGGAGGGTATCGAGCCCTTTACGCTGGTACTCTTGTCAGGCGGTCGCCTTTGGGATTGCCGATGGGACGGACTGGAAAAGCATTCCCGGGCGTTGGACACTACCCTGCCTCATATCTGGTTATCCACCACCCTTTATGATGGGCAGGCGGGAAAACAACGAAAACGTTGGTTTGACGAATGGTACCAGGGGAACAGGCGTATTGTCGCCGAAGATATCCTTGCATTTCACCGCTCGGCAGGCATCGGAGAACAGCGGAATGGTTTGATCGTAAGCCCGGATAACAAAATGTCTACGGTCAGTATAACATCGATCGTAAGCGCAAACGGAGATATTAAAATGCTCTATAACGACCTGCAGAACAATTACATTACATCCACAGGATTTGCCGGTCGTCATCCCAGGACGGGAAAGGCCGTTAAACAACCTGCAGGGCGGTCGTTGCCGGAGCGATGGAATTCCTGGTGGAAGGCATTCCGCATCAGGCTGACGCACTGGGAATACTGGCCGACCCATCTTGTCTATGGGCCGATCTATCCAGTGTGGCTATTGATAGGACTCCGGGCAAGGTCGTTGTTCTTCTTTAATGCCGCTAATCCCCAAATCGAATATGGAGGTTTTACCCATGAAAGGAAAAGCGAAATCTATAAGCAGATACCAGCCTCTTACTACCCAAGGACACATTTTTGCCCGGCGGGAATCGATGGAAATATCTTGAACGACCAGTTGAACAGGCTGGAATTTCGATTCCCTCTCATCGCCAAACCGGACATTGGGGAAAGAGGAATGCAGGTAAGCTTGCTGCAGACAGCCCGGGAACTGGAGGACTATTGCCACCAAAGCCGCGTAAATTTCCTGGTACAGGAATACGTCTCATTTCCAATGGAAGCGGGGATATTTTACGTCCGTTTGCCCGGAGAAGAGAAGGGATTGATCACCGGGATTGTAGGCAAGGAATTTCTGGCCGTTACCGGAGACGGACAATCCACTGTTACTGAGCTTTTGCAAAAGACACCGAGATTTGTGCTACAAATCGCAGCATTGCAGGCAAAGTATGGTAATGCGCTGGAGACGGTGCTGCCGGAAGGAATACAGCATGTACTGGTGCCTTATGGTAATCATAGCCGGGGGTCGAAGTTCGTCGATTGGAGCGACCGGATCAGCGACGAGCTGACGGCAGTCGTAGACTCAATTTGTAAACAGATCCACGACTTTTATTTTGGGAGAATGGACTTGAAGTTTGCCAGCTGGGAAGATCTGCTGCAAGGAAAGAATTTCTCCATTATCGAAGTCAATGGGGCCGGTAGCGAACCCACGCATATCTATGATCCCCGCCACTCCCTGTTCTTCGCCTGGAGGGAAATCATTCGCCACTGGCGATTGCTTTGCCGGATAAGCATGGCTAACGCCAGTAGCAGGCATATCCCATTCATGACGATGCGCGAGGGATATAAAATGCTAAAGGAACACAGGCGATATCTGAAATCAATAAAAAATTTATGAAAAGTCGAATCAGGTTGTTCCTCTCAGCGATGTCGATCAGTTTCCTGGGCACACTGCCGCTTGGTACGCTCAACCTGAGTGTGGCAAACTACGCCTTCCTGGGAAATTGTTCCGGGGCCGCCGGATTTTCAGTGGCTGCGATAGCAGTGGAAATGCTGTTGGTCTGGGTGGCCTTGATCGTGATCCGTCGTCTTGAACGGCTGGGGCTATTCCTGAAAATATTCAACCTGGTCAGTACCGGGGTATTACTCTTCCTGGCGTTCAGCAGTCTGCTGGCCGCTTTGGAAATGGCGGCCTTCCGCGCTACGTTGCCATTGCCATTCCTGCATCCGGTAGCGGCTGGCGCCATTTTAGGCCTTACCAATCCATTGCATCTTCCCTTTTGGATGGGATGGACGACCGTCCTAAGAACCAAAAAGATACTAATCGATGAGTCGGGGTCTTATCTTACGTTCATCGGAGCGATAGGGTTGGGTACCGCGATGGCGTTTTGCCTATATGGTACTGCCGGGGGTTACCTGATCCAGTTGCTCGGCAGTCGTCAGGTGCTATTGAACTGGGTCGTCGGAATTGCGCTGTTGATCACCGCGCTGGTGCAGCTATATAAGATCTTTCTTAAAGGGTCGGTAAAAGGGATGGTTTATTATTAGGGAAGATAAGTCATTGACGAGGTATGATCAGTCCGAGATCGTCGGCCTGATCGTTTCGGCAATGCATGACTCGAATTGCTGCCTCGAGACACCTACGATGATCGAGAAATTGAATGGCTTTAACGACGTGCAAATAATGGAAGTGAAAGAAGGTACGGCAGGCTTTGACCATAGGCTAAATGCATTGGCCCATTTGGTTCATAGTTCGTTAATCAACAGGACCAGGGCAGATCAGACGGTTTTGGACGAGTTCTTCGAGGCCGGATACGGTTTGCCTCATCTGCTCGACGTCGCAATGGCCATCGCAGATAATGTAATATCCAACATTGTAAGCAACACGCTGCATTTACCGGCGGAAAAACCGACGGGTTGGTAAAAATATCAAATATGATATGGCGGACAGTGATGGCCGTCGTGCTGCTGTTGACCGTGTCGGCGGGCCACGCTCAGCGGTTAATAGTAAAGGGCATCATTAAGGATGAGCATAGCGACGAACGGATACCCTTTGCGTCTGCCCGCTGGGCGGTAGCCGGTACCGGTACGATAAGCGATTCAGCAGGCCGATTCCGGTTAGCCGAAAGTGATCGTTCGGTGGATACGTTAATTGTCAGCTATGTAGGATATAAAATTTTCCTCTTGCCGGTATCGCGGGAAATGGCCCACAGCTTTGCGGACAAGAGCCCTCCTGGCATTATTGTAACACTGCAGCGGTCGCAATATGCAGCGGACGTGGTGGTTAAACGAACAGTTGACAAAGGACTGTTGTTATGGCGGAAGATAGTGAGACGGCGGCCTTTTAACGATCGGTACAGGCTGAATAATTTTGCATACGAACTCTATAATCGACTGGAATTGGACTTGAATGATGTGAACAAAGACCGCCTGCGTTCGAAACGGCTGCTTCGGCCTTTTGCGTTCGTGTTCGATAATGTCGATACACTCCAGGGCGTTCCTTTTTTGCCGGTATATCTGACGGAAACCCTTTCGGACTATTTCTACCAAAAACGCCCCGTTCGCAAGCGGGAAGCGATCAAGGCCAGTAAGACACTGGGGATCGACAATCCCAGTGTAACTCAGCTATTGGGCGGGATGGATCAGAATGTGGATTTTTACAGCAATTATATCCCACTCTTTACCAAGCGGTTCATCAGCCCGCTCAGTGACCGGGGAGACTATTATTACCACTATAAGCTGGTCGATACGCAATGGATAAATTCCCGGCGCTTTTTTCACCTTGTCTTTACGCCACAACGGAAAGGTGAAAGTACATTCGAGGGTGATTGCTGGGTTCACGACACAACCTTTGCGATACAGAAGATGAACCTTCGCCTCAACAGGGAGGCAAATATTAATTTTATTAACGAGCTCAGTCTTATCCAGCAATTTAGCCTGATCAATGATAGTACCTGGTTTTTGACCAGGGATAAGTTCGTAGTGAACATTTCGCCGTTGGGCGGTAGTAAGGTGGGGTTTATCGGTCGTAAAACGGCCACTTACCGGAATATACGGATCGATGATCCGAACGTTTCACGGACGCTGGACAGCAACAGGATCCGGGAGGAGATCGTGACAAGGGCCGGAGCCAGGGATCGTGCGGATTCCTTCTGGGCGTCCGCCAGGCATGAACCGCTGTCGCCTCATCAGCAGGCTGTGTATACCACGATGGACAGCCTCCTGAAAATGCCTTTGTTCCATACCTATACGGAATGGGTGAACTTCATCGGCACGGGCTATTATGACGCGGGTCCCTGGGAATTTGGTCCGTGGTATAATGCCATCTACTCCAATCAACTGCAGGGATTCCGGCTGCGATTCGATCTGGGCACCAATCGCAATTTTTCAAAGAAGGTAATTTTGCATGGTTATCTTGCCTACGGCTTTGGCGACCGGCGGGTGCGCGGAGAAGCCGACGCACTGTGGGTGCTGCACAGAGATCCGCGATTCACCTTGTATGGCATGTACCGCAATGATCTGGATTATGGTCAGCAGTATTATGATGAGATCACTTCCGATAATATTTTCGCTATTGCGCTGCGCAAATCGGGCATCCCGATAAAGTTCATCAACCTCGAGGAAAAGAAGCTGGAGTTATTCAAGGAATGGCACAACGGATTTTCCGTTACGCTGACCGGCGATGACAAACAATATGACCCTTTACTGCACCTGCCTTCAAAGGCCAGTTTCGGGAAATTTGGCGGCGACCCCCTCCATACGTTCGAAACCTCCATCCGGTTTCGATGGGCCTACTTAGAAAAGTTCTTTCAGAATACTTTTTACCGGAGGAGTCTGGGAGCGAAATACCCGGTCGTTTCGATAAAGTACACGAGGGGAATAAAGGGTGTACTGAACAGCAACTATGAATACAACAAACTATCGGGAAGCATATCCGATCTGACCACGATACAGACCTTCGGAACATTATATTATAATGTCTTTGCAGGAAAGACCTATGGTACGCTGCCCTTTACGTTTTTGGATGTGGCTCCCGGCAACGAACTTTACTATTACAACCAATATGCGTTTAGCTTATTTAACAAATGGCAGTATATCCACGATAAATACGGGGGCGCCAACCTGGAGCATAATGTGGGAAACGGCCTGTTTCGGTTCATTCCCCTGACCCGCCGGCTCAAATGGAGGCAATTTTGGACAGCCAAGGCACTGTGGGGAAGCTTATCCAGGGAAAACACGGCTTACAATAGCCAACCAGGCAGCAATTTTCAGTCGTTGAATGGAAGGACGTACCTGGAATTGGGGACCGGGGTGGATAATATTTTCCGGTTCTTCCGGGTGGATTGTATCTGGCGGATCTTACCCCAGCCATTGCCCGCTGAGGGCGCGGAGCGTTTTGGGGTTTTCGGAAGCTTTCGGGTGGCTTTTTAAATTATCATAGTATGAAAAAAAACACACATCGTTATTTTCTTTTGCTGGCATTTGCCGGTTTGTTTCTCGGACTCCTCTCCTGCAACACCAAATACAAGGCAATGCTGACCTCCCATGATGGGATCAACTTCAATGTAATCTCTCTTGTCCAGGCTAAACAGCTGGCAAAAGACGAAAACAAACCGCTGTTCGTATTTGCACATGCTTCCTGGTGTCCGACCTGTAAACGCATGGAAAATGAGGTACTCAATCAAAAAGCGCTCGGCGACAGCTATAATAAAGAGGTTGTCAATGTTGCCATCGACATCGACAGCCCGGACGGCAAGCAGCTCGGCAAGCAATTCCCTATCCGGGCTACGCCGACCCTGCTTTTCTTTAACCCCGACGGTTCCGTAGCAAGAAAGATCGAAGGCTACACCGGCGCGGGGGATCTGCTGCTCGTCGAAAATCAGCTTAGACATTAATACATTACAGAATATCAAAAACAGCTATCAAAACCTCGTTCCTCGCATCGGCTAATTCGGGCTTTATTACGGGCAGCGGGATTTGTGTAGATGGCGGTATGGCACAGATATGAAAAAGAAAAGGATAAAAGGGCGGGTTTTGCCTTGGCTGCTTCTTCCGGTATGGTTCATCTGTTCATCTTTTATTTTTAAGATGAGGGAGCCTGATCGCGCCGCTATGGCTGAGTTTGCCAAAAAAGGCGTTAAGCTTACCTTTAAAACCATTGAGATCGGTGGAATAAAACTCCACTATGCGAAGACAGGTAACGACAGCTTGCCAACACTATTCTTCATTCACGGCTCTCCGGGAAGTTGGACCGCCTATAAGCGCTATCTGGCGGATACGGCGCTGCTGCAGCATTTCCGAATGATCGCTATCGACCGTCCGGGTTTCGGCTACAGTTCATTCGGGCATGCATTTCACTTATATGAGCAGTCCGCCCTGATCTATAATATTGTTGAGCAGGAAGATAATGGGAAGCCTTTACACCTGATAGGGCACAGCCTGGGCGGTCCGATTGTGGTTAAGCTGGCGCAGGAGCATCCGAATGCGTACAGCTCACTGACCATACTTTCCGGATCGATCTCGCCATACGATGAGCCGAAGGAGAAATGGCGTGGATTTTTTGCCTCCGGGCCGTTTGAATACCTTCTTCCCGGGGCCATCCGTACCTGCAACAAGGAAATATGGTATTTTAAGAAAGACTTATACAAGATGGACCGGCATTATGATACGATGCGAATGCCGGTGATGTTTATCCATGGAGACAAGGATCCACTGGTAACGGTTAAAAATGTTCAATATGGAATGCATAAACTTACAGCCAATAACAATGCAAAAATGATTATTATCCCGGGAGCCAATCATTTTATTCCCTGGGAACATTATGATATTATAAAAAAGCATCTGTTGACTTTGAATGAGTGAATCGGGTGCGCTATCCAATCGCCTTCGGGGACGTTGAGATTCCCCTGTTCGGGTCTTATCGCAATCAGAAAGTCCGACAGGTCTTCATCCGTCGCCAATGGCAGTTTCTTCCGCAGACGGTAGCGTGCTATTTCGACCTCGCGGCCGCCAAAGCACCAATTGCTGCCGGCCACAACACTAAAAAAATCAAATTCCCCATGCAAAAATCTTTCCTGCTACTGCTTGTCCTGTCTCACACAATTCACTTGCAGGCACAAAACTCCCCTCCGGCAGTAAACCGGTTCCTTGATGTCTCCGGCGCCCTTGGAGACAAGGAAGGCACTATCTCTTTTTCTTATGTAAATAATTGGCGAGTAGGCAAGAGCAGAAAATTTGAGGTCGGACTGGGAGCGAGATCGACATTTTATTCGGGCACAGATAAGCCATTTTATACCGCGCCCGCAAGGCTCGCCAGATCGACGACCATCCCTTTTATAATTGTTTTCGCGGGACACGACGAAAAAAACATCGACACCCTTACCGTGCGAAAGCCTTCCGTTTTTTCGTTGAACCTGTCCGCCAATTTTGGTTATCGCTTTTCGTCAAAATGGTATGGCGGCGTGAACATCGATCTTATCGGCTTCTCTCTGGGAAGCACAAGCAATGCGTTTTTATTGAGCAACGGCGCAATCTCACCGGACCCGGCAGTAAAACCGGCCCATTTTAACCTTTTGCTGACCGGGGACAACGACTACGGCAGCCTGAATTCAGAATTTTTCATGAAGTATAAAGTTGCCGAACGCTGGCAACTAAAAGCGGTGTATCAATTCTATTTTGCAGAATACAAAACGACGGACCGGTACCAGGTGGCCCCGGACGGGACAAAAGTGGACCGTTTCCGGAACAAAGTAAATGCGTCGGGCTCGGTGTCTCTTATGATCTATGATGTCCGATCAGTTTTTCGCTTGCCCACCCTAAGGACGTAACCGGCTTAAAGTCTCGCGAGAAACGCCCAGGTAGGCGGCAATCAGGCTTTTGGGTATGCGCTGGATAAGGGAAGGGTATTGTTTGAGCAGTTGTTCGTAACGCGGCCTGACATTGGAGGTCAGCGAAGAGAGGATCCGCCTTTGAGACAACACGTTCACGCTATGGTCACTAATTTTGAAATCAGTGACCCAATCAGCACCACGAAAAATATAAATAAATTCAAGTAAACTCTTATTTAACGCTCAGCGCCTGGACATCATCAACCACCAGCTGCCCTCGAGAAAAGATAAAGCTGACCATATAAGACCGGTCAACATTTGCTGAATTGCTGGGCTTATATATGTCGAGCTGGTAATGAACAGGCACCCTAACAAAAGACATTTCTCGGACATTTCTAAATATACCACTTTGTTCGGCTATCTCTTTACCATGCCTAATGACATCTTCTAATGCGTAACTATAAGGCAGTGGGATCGGCTTCTTCGCCCTGAATCTCCATCGAAGAGTTCGCAACGACTCCAATAATTTTGCATACTCGGGAGGTTCTCCATATATCATCTGTGTCTGCATCAGTTTGTAGTCATTTTCGAATCGCGACAATAAATCAACACCTGGAACAAAATTTATTCGATCGGGGGAGTGCGTGGCATAATTCACCCCTGGCAGTTTATAAAATAAACTTCTATGCGCTACGATGGTCTCATATAATTCCAAATTTTCGAGCGCTTTCTTTCCATGAGCAGTATCCATGAGCATTACCAGATCGTAGAAGTGACGCGATTTCCGATCGGCCTTTAGCCTGTCAGGTCTTGCGAGTTCTTCGTGAAGAAGAAAGGCTTTTTCCAAAAAAGTTCTATGTGGTTCTACCGCAGGCACAGCAAAAGCCTCCTCTTCATAAAGTACGTTTGGAAAATATTCATATAAGAGGGAGCCAACTGCACAATTTGCAAAAGGCTCCCTTAGCGAAAGGGCACTGACTTCAATTTTTACGACATTGGGCAAATAGGGAAGTGATTCAAAGAGCGTGGGGTAATGAAGGAACAGCGTCTGAGGATCCTTATCAGGATGGTTCGGCTTTATCTCTTCTGAGGTAACAGATATTTTGTCTGCTGGAACACCGATATTGATCAACTGCTTTATAAAATCGTCTTTTAGTACGGTTGACGTGAATTGTGCAGCGTTCTTTTTTAGCGCCTTGATTTGAGTCCGGCTTAGGAAGTCAGAATACCCAAGAACGGCCCGGTCGATTCCCAGGTCAATATCCTCAGAAAATCTGGTGATTAGTTTCCAGCATTTGCTTAATGAAGTTCCTCCCTTAAATATGAGATGGGAAGCGTACCTCGTTTGAAATATAGCCTTTAGAGCCAGAGTCACCCACCAATCCTTTTCAATAGCCTGTGGTGGTACCCCGCACCGTATGGCAGCCTGCTCCACCACTCGCTTTCTTTCGCCTTCCGTCAAGTTGATCAGCCAGCCTATCATTTTAGTCTGTTTGAGTGAAATGTTTGTTTTGAATAATCAATTTGAAAATGAAATCACTAATTCGGGCTGGAGCCAGCTTTAGGTCGTGCTGCAGTAATGAAGGACTTTCAGTAGCAAGCAATTTAGTAATTTTCTCTCTAAGACCGGGATCGAGTTCAATATCTTTCGGATCAATTTCTTCTAGTGCCTGAATGACAAGGCTACTGATCGGGCCTTTCAGAGCTAATTTTTTTGCCGTCGTTGACTTAAAAACGATAATGCCCGTTCCCATTTTCAGGCGCTTCGGCTGTCCGCTGGTTATATAGACCTGCTTCATGGGAACCTGAGTCGATAAACCCAGTTTATGGATCGCAAATGCTCCGGCAGGCTTGATCCTAACATGATCGCGTTGAGCAACTGCTTGGGCTATCTTCTCCAAGGAAGGCAGGAGCTTTCCAAATTTGGGGTCGTGCTCTGGCAAGTAGTACAGCCCATGTGCCAGTCGGTCAATCTTTCCAGCTTTTGCCAGTCGGGATAGAGCATTCTTTATAGCTATATCTGACCCCATTCCTCTAAAATCAGATGGGAATAGAATGCTACCGGGCTTACTCCGGTTGATTTTTCGTTGTATCTTATCATGCGCCGAGTGTATCATGCGACTAATTTACACAAATTCGTCGCATTTTTATCCAATAAAATGCCACATTTTTTTGAATATTTGTCGCACTTTATTCAATATATACATAATAATCAAATATTTGTAAAACAAGAGGGGGTGAACTGAACTTGTCCTGGAATTCGGGCCACTTGGTTAAGCTGCGGTTGTTAAAGATAGATTTTCCTTTTCGAATTCATATTCCGACGGTGATAAGTACTATAATGCCGAGTGCTTCCGCTGCCTGTTATACCATGTTTCGATGTAGCTGAAAATTTTACTTCGGGCTTCGTCCTTACTGGCAAAAATACCATTGGGATAGATCAGCTCGCGCTTGAGCGAGGAGAAAAAGCTCTCCGCAACAGCATTGTCCCAGCAATTCCCTTTCCGGCTCATACTACATAGCATCCTGGCCTTTTGCAGCGCTTTCTGAAATAGATCCGGCTCCTTGTCAGCCTCGCCCTCCACTGCATAGCTTCTTATGCGATCCTGGCCCACAATCACCCATCCGGGATACTGCAAGCAAGCCTCAACGATAGGCTCACCACTATGAAGATCAAAAAGGCCTTCCGGCTAATCGATGTGCAGTTGTTCGATCACTTGATTATTTCGGCGGATGGGTATTTGTCGATGAGGGTAGATGGTCTCATATAATCGTAAAAAATAGTTCTACCCAAATTTTAAATTTGATAGATAATTACCAAGCTCCTTCTTATTTGAAAAAGAATTATAAGGCGCTTCCGTAGTTATCTTCGTTACAACTCTTTTGCACATAACATGTGCTGTGTGTAAAGAGAGGCTAGGGACCACTGCTATTCCAGTATGAGCAATCTTCGATCGAATTGCATAAAGGTCTTTGATGTAACCAGCACACTCTATTCTACTTTTTCTATCGTTTCCAAGTAAAAATGCCACCGAGTCCGAAAGATGACTAACTATAGAAGGTGTAATAAAAGACCCTTCATTAAACTGAAGAAGAGATTCGATTGCTATTACGAATTGAAGAAGCGCTTTAACAGTGTCTGGATCAACCAAAGCTCTTCCGCACCATTCGACTGAATTCAATATTTTCTGTTGCAAGTCGTTTTGCGCGTTAGTGATCCACCACCAAATTTTATCATAGCCTCGGTTGCTGTCTTGATAAAATGGTTCGTCGATAGAAACGTCATTATAATGATGGACCTGTTTTATTGATTTCGTAACTTCTCCGTCAGCTATAAAAATGCATTCGGCTTCATTAGGCATATTTTGATTAAAAATTCTAACCTTGCTTTCATTGTAAAAACTTCCAGTAATGTAATTGCATACGCTTTCGAATTTCGCGAAAGCCAAACTGGCTTTTTCATAGCAGCGATCTTCATCTTTTGCCGATACTTCTATTTCGATTAACGGCAATTCATTTAGAAATTTCAACCTATACAAATCAATATCGCTTTCATTTAATGATATCTTCCCCAGAATCTCTTTTGGTGAATATATAATAAACGGACCCAACTGGACAGAGGGTCGGCTAAGCGCTACTCCTCGAATCGGTGCCACTACTTTTACTTTAATTTCAGGTATGGCCGTTATCTTATTTCGAAAAATTGAGTAGTCCTCAGGTTCACTTTGCCTGTTTTCAGAGTGAATAGAATATACAAATTCCGCTATTTTGGCTTCAAATGCTTTGATTGTAAACCAATTCTCAAACAGCGAATCTGAGGAATATATTCTTTGTATAGCACCATCCAGATCGGTAACGCCCTTATGTAGATACCGGCCAATGTTACCCCGTCATTCCGGAGCAACCTTTCCCCCCTGTTCCGGGGCACTAACGGTAATGCAAAGAGCGTAGATAGTTACTGCTTGTGGTGATCAAAGATATAGAATCGGATAAATGGTTTTATGGTTTTTTCTTCCTCATGGATTCTCCTTTTAGTTCTACCCGGTGAGATCGGGCTGTCAATCTGTCCATGATGGCATCGGCCAGGGTGGGTTCATTGATATAGTCATGCCATTTGGAGACCGGTAACTGGGAGGTAATGATGAGGGACTTTTTCGCATACCGGTCTTCCATGATCTGCAGCAGGGCCAGCTTGACGGTGTGTTCCAGGGGCTGGACCAGGCCAAAGTCATCGAGGATGATCAGCGGGATCCGCTCGAACTGGTTAAGCAGTTTAACATACGACCCGTCGAGCTTGGCCAGGGTAATGCGCTCCATCAGCCTGGGCAGGTTTAGGTAGAGGGTTTTATAGCCCTGGATACAGGCCTGGTAACCTAATGCACAGGCCAGGTGGCTCTTTCCGGAACCGGTCGGCCCCGTCACTAACAGGGTCTCTCCTTTTTTCAGATAGCTGCCATCCAGCAGCGCTGCCAGTTGTAATTTGGACAGGTTGCGGGCGACGGAACACTCGACATCCTCAGGCATAGCTGTCAGCCGGAACTTAGCCTGTTTGATGTAGTAGGTGGTCCGTTCATTACTACGAGCCAGTATCTCCGCCTGCAGGAGCTGAGCGATCAGATCGTGGGCATCCAGTTGATGATCCAGCGGCAGTTCCAGTTGCGTTTGGTAGCTGGCGGCCATTCCATGTAGTTTTAGTTGCTGCATCTGTTGCAGCGTAGCTGTTGTGTTCATATGCATATATGGGTTTACAAAAAGATACTTTATTGATAGGCTGCGGCTCCCCGGATATTGTCGTGTTGGGGCAAAGGGGTTGCGACCGGTAGCGGCAGTTGTTTGTCCAGTCCTGAGCGAAGGATATTTTTAATCAGGGTGTAATTGATACGGGAGCCCGTCAGGGCCCGGGCACAAGCGTTCTCCAGGCGTGCAGGACCGTAGGTCTTTTGCAGCATCAGCAGCCCATGACAGGCCTTATAGTTTTGCTCCGGGTAAATGCTGCCTGATAACATATGTTCAACGGCCAGGGCAGTCTGTGGGCCTACCCGGCCCGCTCTGGTCAGCAACTCTTCCTGTGTAAAGCCACCTGCCTGAAGCGCATACCGGTGATTGGAGGGCATGTGATCGGGATGGGTGATATAGGCGCTGGTAAGGGAACTGCGGTGATGCAGGGCGACGCGGGTATGATCATAGTAGACTTCCAGGGTTTTATTGTCGTAAAGGACTTTGACCTTCTTACCGACATAACCATACGGGACACTATAGTAACGATGATCCTCGGAGAGCTGGATATGGTAATTACGCTGTACCGTAGCCTGGATGCATCTTTTAAGGGTAAAAGGGGCAGAAGGAAGGGGGCGGAGCAGCGCCCGTTCCTGGTTGTCGAACAACTGCCGCCGGCTATAGGACGAACCTTTGTAGCGCCTGCTGTTGAGTTTTTCGAGGCAGACGGCGATACCGGCATTGAGCTCCTTGAGGGAGTGGAAGACCTGGTTGCGCAACGGCCCGTAAATATGGTTGTAAACAATGTTGACACTACGCTCCACCATAGCCTTATCCCGAGGTTTAGCTGGCCTCGTGGCGCTGAACGTCGCCCCATAATGTTCACTGAGCTGGTAGCACATATCGGTGAACAACGGCTCATACTTATCCGGCCGGGTCACGGCTGTTCTCAGGTTGTCACACAGAATGATCAGGGTGACTCCACCATAGTAACGCAACATAGCGTTCAGACACTCGGCCAGATCGGCCGTCCGCTGGCTGTGTACCGCCAGGCAGAAGATCAGGCCGCTGTGTGGCAGCACCGCGATAAAGACCTGGCATTCCACCACCTCTCCACTGGCAAGGTCCGTATAACGCAGCTTCTTGCCGGCAAAGTCGATCATGATCGTCTCTGCCGCCTTGTGTTCGAGATG